>NZ_KQ434757.1:0-203381 GCF_001270745.1 Jiangella muralis | reverse complement strand
CAGTCGGCCCCCCGACCCGACGGCCACGCCGACGGTGACGGCCCACCGGCCGCATCGAGCGAGCGAGACCAGGAGTGAACCCGTGTTCCGCACCATGATGAAGGGCAAGATCCACCGCGCCACCGTCACGCAGGCCGACCTGCACTACGTGGGATCGGTCACCGTCGACGAAGACCTCCTCGACGCCGCCGACCTGCTGCCCGGTGAGCAGGTCGACATCGTCGACATCACCAACGGCGCCCGCCTCACCACGTACGTCATCCCCGGTCAGCGGGGCTCCGGCGTCATCGGCATCAACGGCGCCGCCGCCCGGCTCGTGCAGCCCGGCGACCTCGTCATCCTGATCAGCTACGGGCTGGTCGACGACGCCGAGGCGCGCGGGTTCCAGCCGCGGGTGGTGCACGTCGACGCCGCCAACCGCGTCGTCGCGACCGGCGCCGACCCTGCCGAGCCGGTGCCCGGCGCGGCCGCCCAGATGCGCGGCGACACCGCCCACACCGGAGACTGACGTCATACCTCGCGGTCGGCTACCAACCGTCGTAGCCGGCTGACCCACGGGGCTGCCGCACGCCGCGGAGGTCCGCGAGGCATGATGGGCCGGTGCCTCACGACGACGCCGACACCCAGGACACTCCCCGGACGATCGCGGACCGCTACGTCGAGACCATCGCCGACCTCAACCCGCTGGTCGGGACCGCGCTCGGCATCCGGCCCGGCGTCGACGCGATGCCCGACTACTCGCCCGACGGCCGCGATGTCGTGGCCGACGCAGCGCGCGGCACGCTGGCCGAGTTGGACGCCGCGGAGCGGGCCGCGGGCGACGCCGGGCTGCCGGTCGAGGAGCGACGCGCGGCGCGGCTGCTGCGCGAGCGGCTGACGGCGTCGCTGGCGCTGCACGACTCCGGCGAGGGGCTGCGCGAGCTGAGCAACCTGTTCTCGCCGGTGCAGTCGATGCGGTCGGTGTTCCTGATGATGCCGTCCGCCACCGTCGACGACTGGGCGGTCATCGGCCGGCGGCTGCGCAACATCCCGGCGGCCGTCGCCGGCTTCCAGGCGTCGCTTGACGAGGGCGCCCGCCGCGGCCTGTACGCCGCGCCGCGTCAGGTCGACACCGTCCTCGAGCAACTCGACACCTGGCTCGAGGACGACTGGTACACGTCGTTCGTGGCGACCGGCCCCGATGCCCAGCGCGACGAGCTGACCGCCGCCGCTGCCGTCGCCGGTGCCGGCCTGGCCGAGCTGCGTGACCACCTCGCCGGCTACCGCGCGGGCGCCGAGGGCACGCCCGACGCGGTGGGACGCGAGCGCTACGCCGCCTCCGCGCGCTACTGGACCGGCTCCGACCTGGACCTCGAGGACGCCTACGCCTACGGCTGGTCGGAGTTCCACCGCATCGCCGACGAGATGAAGCAGGCCGCCGACGCCGTCCTGCCCGGCCACACACCGCTGGCCGTCATGCGCCACCTCGACGAGCACGGTGAAGCGATCGAGGGCGTCGAGGAGGTCCGGGTCTGGTTGCAGGGCCTGATGGACCGCGCGATGGCCGACCTCGACGGCACCCACGTCGACCTCGCCGAGCCGATCAAGCACGTCGAGGCGATGATCGCGCCACCGGGCAGCGCCGCCGCGCCGTACTACACCCGGCCGTCGCTGGACTTCAGCCGGCCGGGCCGCACCTGGCTGCCGACGCTGGGCGAGACCCGGTTCCCGGTGTGGGGCCTGGTCAGCACCTGGTACCACGAGGGCGTTCCGGGCCACCACCTGCAACTGGCGCAGTGGGTGCACGTCGCGGGCAGGCTGTCGCGCTATCAGGTGAGCCTCGGCTCGGTGAGCGCGATGTCGGAGGGCTGGGCGCTCTACGCCGAGCGGTTGATGGACGAGCTGGGCTATCTCACCGACCCGCCGATCCGGCTCGGCTACCTCGATGCGCAGATCATGCGGGCGATCCGGGTGATCATCGACATCGGCATGCACCTGCGGCTGCGCATCCCGAACGGCGAGACGTTCCACCCGGGCGAGGTGTGGACGCCGGAACTGGCCCGCGAGTTCTTCGGCGCCTTCAATGGCCGCGACGCCGCGTTCCTCGACTCCGAGATCGTCCGCTACCTGGGCATGCCGGGGCAGGCGATCGGCTACAAGCTGGGCGAGCGGGCGTGGCTGGCCGGCCGCGACGCCGCTCGGTCGGCACGCGGTGCGGACTTCGACCTCAAGGCGTGGCACATGGCCGCGCTCTCGATGGGCTCGCTGGGGTTGGACGACCTCACCGACGAGCTGGCCCGGCTCCCGTGACGGGCTGACCCATGGTTGCCGTCGTCGACTGGGCCGTCATCGTCGCCTCGCTGGCCTACGCCGCGTGGGCGCTGGTGGCGGTCGCGCGCAACCAGCCGCCGCGCGAGCCGTACGTCATCGGCGCCGGGGTGGTCGAGCTGCTGATCCTCGTCCAGGCGGTGGTGGCGGTCGTGCTGATGATCGCCGACGGCGCACCGGACGAGACCGCGACGTTCGTGGGTTACCTGCTGATGAACCTGATCATCGTTCCGCTCGGGTTGTTCTGGGCGCTCGCCGAGAAGTCCCGCTGGGGCACGTCGGTGCTGGTGGTGGCCGCGCTGGTGGTGCCGGTGCTGGTGGTGCGCCTGCAGCAGCTCTGGGACGCGGGCGCCGGGTGAGCGTGACGTCCCAGCGGTCCAGCGGGCCCGGCCGGCTGCTGATCGCCGTCTACGCGGTGTTCGCGCTCGCGGCGTCGGCCCGGGCCGCCGTGCAGATCGCGACGAAGTTCGACGACGCGCCGGTGGCGTACCTGCTGTCGGCGTTCGCCGCGCTGGTGTACATCGTCGCGACGGTGGCGCTGGCCCGTCCCGGCGCGACGGCCCGCCGGGTCGCGCTGACCGCCGTCACCGTCGAACTGATCGGAGTGCTGACGGTGGGCGCCATCACGGCGTTCGATCCGGGCGACTTCCCCGACGACACCGTGTGGTCGGTGTTCGGGCGCGGCTACGGGTTCGTGCCGCTGGTGCTGCCGGTGCTCGGCCTGCTCTGGCTGCGCCACACAGCGCGGGCGAGCGCGGCGAGTTAGCCTGCTCCCCGTGAGGCGCAGGGACCGGTTCTACGCATGGGTGCGCCGGCACCCCGTGGTGCCGGACGCCGTCATCGCGCTGGGCGTCTTCGTCACGCTGGTGCTGTTCTCGGCGGCCGCGTTCGACCCGCCCTGGGCGCACTTCGTCCTCGGAACGGTCATGTGTGCCGCGCTGGTGTTCCGGCGGGTGCGCCCGATCGAGTCGTTCGGCGTGCTGGTGGCCGCCGGGCTGGTGCAGTGGGCCACCGGGCTGCAGCTGACCCCCTACGACGTCGCCTTGCTGCTCGGCCTGTACGCCGTCAGCGCCTACGGCCCGCGGTGGGCCAGCCGGGCCGGGCTCGCGGCCGGGTTCCTCGGCGTCGTGCTGGGCACGCTGCGCTACGTCCCGTCGGTCCAGGAGAGCGCGGAGGCGTTCGTGGCCAGCGCCATCGGACTGTCCGCGACGGTCATCGGCGCCTGGGCGATGGGCGACGTGCGGCGCACCCGGCAGGCGTACGTCGCCGAGCTGGTCGAGCGGGCGCACCAGGCCGAGCGTGAGCGCGACCAGCGGGCCCAGCTCGCGGCCGCCGAGGAGCGCTCGCGCATCGCCCGCGAGATGCACGACGTCGTCGCGCACAACCTGTCCGTCATCGTCGTGCAGGCCGATGGCGGCCGCTACGCCGGCGACCACGACCCGCAGGCCGCGCTCGACGCGCTCAAGACCATCGGCGACACCGGCCGCGGCGCCCTGGCCGAGATGCGCCGGCTGCTCGGGGTGCTCCGCACGGCGGAGGACGACGGCTCGGTCCGCCCGCAGCCGGGGCTGGGCACGCTGCCCGAGCTGGTCACGTCGGTGCGCCAGGCCGGGCTGCCGGTCGAGCTGGACGTCACCGGCCCGCCGCGGCCACTGCCGCCGGGGCCGTCGCTGGCGGTGTACCGGGTCATCCAGGAGGCGCTGACCAACGCCCTCAAGCACGCCGGCCCGGTAGCCCGTGCGAAGGTGGCGCTGGTGTTCGCCACCGACCGGCTGACCGCCCAGGTCAGCGACGACGGCCGGGGCGCGGCCGCGCCGAGCGACGGGCTCGGCCAAGGGCTGGCGGGCATGCGGGAGCGGATGACGATGTACGGCGGCACGGTGACGGCGGGACCGTCGTCCGGTGGTGGCTGGCGGGTCGACCTCGACCTGCCCTATGGCGAGGGGAAGTGAGCGTGCAGCCGGTCAGGGTCTTCCTGGTGGACGACCAGCAGTTGGTCCGAGCCGGGTTCCGGATGGTGATCGACTCCCAGCCGGACCTCGAGGTGGTCGGCGAGGCCGGCGACGGCGACGCCGCGCTGCACACGCTCGCCGTCACCGCGGCCGACGTCGTGCTGATGGACGTCCGCATGCCCGTCCTCGACGGCGTCGAGGCCACCCGCCGGCTGCGCTCGCGCGAGGACGCGCCGAAGGTCATCGTGTTGACGACGTTCGACCTCGACGAGTACGCGTTCGCCGCGATCAAGGCGGGCGCCAGCGGGTTCCTGCTCAAGGACGTGCCGCCGCCGACGCTGCTCGACGCCGTCCGCACGGTGCACTCCGGCGACGCCGTCGTCGCGCCGAGCACCACCAGGCGGCTGCTGGAACGGTTCGCCGGGCACCTGCCCGAGGACGCCACGCCGCCCGACGCCGTCTGGGCCGAGCTGACCCAGCGCGAGCACGAGATCGTCCGCGAGGTGGTCCGCGGCCGCTCGAACGCCGAGATCGCGGCGACCCTGTTCGTCACCGAGGCGACGGTCAAGACGCACATCGGCCGGGTGCTGGCCAAGGTCGGCCTGCGCGACCGCGTCCAGCTGGTGGTGTTGGCGTACGAGACCGGGCTGGTCCGTCCCGGCGCGTCGTAGGGTCTGCGCATGCGCATGCTGCACCTCGGCCTCCGGGTCACCGACCTCGACCGCTCGCTCGCCTTCTACACGGCCGTCGGCTACACCGTGGCCGGCCGGGTCCCCGAGACGCCGTTCGGCAGCCTGACCATGCTCCAGCTGCCCGGCGACCCGTTCATCAGCCTCGAGCTGGTGCACGACCCCGCACGGCCGGTCACCGACACCGGCGCCGTCAACCACCTCGTCGTCCAGACCGACGACATGGCCGCGACGGTCGCTGACCTCGCCGCGAAGGGCCTCGCGGCCGAGCCGCCGGTCGACATGGGCGAGGGCATGTCCACGTCGTGGCTGACCGACCCCGACGGCTACCGCATCGAGCTGGTGCAGTGGCCGTCCGGCCACCCCGAGGGCATGACCGCCGCCGACTTCGTCGAGTAGCCGGCGCTCAGTCGCCGACCTCGACCCGGGCCGGGCGCTGCTCGCGGGCGGCGGGGGAGACCAGTCCGAGGACGATCGCGGCGGCGGCCACGGCCATCAGCGCGTTCAGCACGCCCTCGTGGTCGCCGAGCCAGCCGAGGATGGGCGGGCCGGCGAGGAACGCGGTGTAGCCGACCGACGCGATGACGCTGACCCGCGCCGCCGCCCGCCGCGGGTCGTCGGCGCCCGCGCTCATGCCGAGCGGGAAGCCCAGCGCGGCGCCGAAGCCCCAGACGATGCTGCCGATCAGCGCGACCCAGAGCGAGCCGCCGAACACCACGAGCAGCACGCCGCCGGTGGCCAGCACGGCGCTGACGCGCAGGATCGGCAGCCGGCCGAACCGGTCGACCAGCTGGGTGCCGGCCATGCGGCCGACCGTCATGGCGGACAGGAAGATCGCGAAGCCGATGGCCCCGACGGTGTTGCTGACCTCGTAGCCGTCGACGAGGCCGAGCGCCAGCCAGTCGTTGGCGATGCCCTCGACCAGCGCGGCGCACATCACCATGAGGCCGATGAGCAGCGTGCGCGGCTCGCGCCAGGCGGTGAGGACGGAGATCTTCTCGACCGGCGTGCCGTCGTCGTGGACCTCGGCGGCGTGCGGCAGGAAGCTGCGGGTGGCGACGATGGTGACGGTCATCGCGATGATGCTGACGGTGGCCAGGTGCGCCACGACGGGGACGCCGATGGCCGCGGTGCCGGCGCTGAGGCCGGCCCCGGTGACCGTGCCGAGGCTGAACGCGGCGTGGAACCGCGGCATGATGGTGCGCCCGAGCAGCCGCTCGACGGCGGCGCCCTCGACGTTCATCGCGACGTCCCAGGATCCCGAGCCGTAGCCGAACAGCACCAGCCCGGCCGCGGTGACGGCGACGGCGCCGGCGGTGTCGGCGCCGATGCCGGCCAGCGTCAGGCCGGTCGCCACCAGCACCGAGCCGCCGGCGACCGTGCGGGCCGCGCCGATCTTGCCGACGACGAACCCCGACGTGGGCAGCGCGACGAGCGAGCCCACGGCGAGTGCCAGCAGGACCCGGCCGATCTCGCCCGGGGTCAGGCCGAGCAGGTCGCGCACCTCGGGGATGCGCGCCATCCAGCTCGCGAGGGCCAGCCCGTTGAGGGCGAACACCGTGGCGACGGCGTTGCGGGCGCGGACGGCCCTGGCCAGGTCGGGCGACGGGGCCGGAGCGGAGTGGTTCACGGAGTATCCCCAGGGGTCAAGAACGCGTCAGGATTTTCGGCGGTCGAATCGATTCGATCGAATCGATTCGATATTCTCCTATGGACAAGGATCTGATGCAAGCGTGAATTCCTCCGAGGGGAGCTGAGGTGGGCGAGCACCGGGCGACGCTGGCGGCGGTGGCCGCGCGGGCCGGCGTGTCCCCGTCCACCGCGTCGCTGGCGTTCAGCGGCTCCGGTCCCGTGGCCCAGTCCACCCGCGAGCGGGTGCTGACCGCGGCCCGCGAGCTGGGCTACGCCGGGCCCGACCCGCTGGCCCGGTCGCTGCGCCGCGGGCGGTCCGGCATCGTCGGCGCCGTGGTCGGCGAGCGGCTGCTGTACGCGTTCCGCGACCCGGTCGCCGTGGCGCTGCTCGACGGCATCGCCGAGGCGCTCAGCCCGTCCGGCACCGGCCTGCTGCTGCTCTCCGGCGACGCCCAGCACGGCAGCCCGACGCCGGAACAGGTGTCGCGGCTGCCGGTCGACGCCGTGGTGTTCGCCATGTGCGGCCGCGACGACGACCCGCTGCTGGATCTCTTCATCGGCCGCGGCGTGCCGGTGGTCGCCATCGACGGGCCGGACCGCCCCGAGGTGACGCTGCTGCGCATCGACGACTACGGCGGCGCGCTCGACCTCGCCAAGCACGTCGCCGGGCTGGGGCACCAGCGGGTCGCCGTCGCCGCGCTGCCGCTGCGACTCGACGGCCGCAGCGGCCCGGTCGACGACGCCCGCCGGGCCGCCGGCGGGTTCGCCGACTGCCGGGCCCGGCTCACCGCCACCGAGGACGTCTTCGGGCGGGTGCCGGTCGTCGAGGCGCCCAGCAATGTCGTCGAGGAGGGCGAGCGGGCCGGCCGGCTGCTGCTCTCGGCGCCGGAGCGGCCGACCGCGATCGTCGCACAGAGCGACCTGCTCGCCGTCGGGGTCATCCGGGCGGCCGAGGCGCTGGGGCTGCGGGTGCCCGACGACCTCACCGTCGTCGGCTACGACGGCATCGACACGCCCTGGCTGGGCGAGCGGGTGCTGACGACGGTGGTGCAGCCGATGGCGGAGAAGGGCCGCATCACCGGCCGCATGGTCACCGAGCTGCTGGCCGGGCGGCGTCCGGCCGACGCCAACCTGCCGGTCCACCTGCGGGTCGGCACGACGTCCGGGCCGCCGCCGGCCTAGCCGGCGAGCCAGGCGTCGACCCCGGCCAGCATCGCCTGACGCAGGCCGACGGGCGCCGCCGAGCACGTGATCGAGGCGCTGGCCAGCGCGGCCAGTTCGGCGTCGGCCAGGCCGAGCGCGTCACGGCACAGCGCGTACTGGCCGGCCAGCCCGACGGCGAACAGCAGCGGGTCGTCGCTGCCGACCGTCACCGGGACACCGGCCGCGAGCAGCGTCCGCACCGGCAACTCGTCCGGCGCGTGCACCCCGAACGGCGGGTACGACGACGGGCACAGCTCCAGCGCCACCCCGCGCTCGGCCAGCAACTCCAGGACGGCGGGGTCGGCGGCGGCGGAGGTGCCGTGCCCGACCCGGGACGCGCCCAGCAGCTCCACGCAGTCGCGGACGTGGGACGGCCCGGTGAAGAAGCCGCCGTGCGGCGTGCGCAGCAGCCCGGCGTCGGCGGCGACGCGGAACGCCGGGACGAAGTCCTCGACCCGGCCCAGCCGCTCGTCGTTGGACAGCCCGAACCCGACGACGCCGTCACCGGCGTAGCGGGCGGCCAGCCGGGCCAGCGTCGTCGCGTGCTCGCCGGAGCGGGCCCAGCTGGACGCGACGATGACGCCCATCGGCAGCGGCGCCGCCGCGGCCGCCGTCAGGACCGCCTCGACCGCCGCCTCCAGCCCGCCCAGCGCCGGCGCGTACGACGTCGGGTCGACCTGCAGCTCGGACCACCCGCAGCCGCCGGCGGCGTCGTCCTCGGCCGCCTCGTGGACCACCCGCGCGACGTCGCCGGGGGTGCGGATCGCGGCCCGGGCGGCGTCGTAACGGCCCTGGAAGATGGCCCACTCGTACGGGCCGCCGGTCAGCGCGGCCAGCGGCGGCACCGCGATGTCGTGCCGCGTGGCCAGCTCGTCCAGGGTGGCCGGGCGCATCGCCCCGGTGAGGTGCAGGTGCGACTGAACCTTGGGCAGCGTCTCGACGGGACGGGTCGGCACGAGAACCGACCCTACGACCTTCGTCGTACGCCGGGTCCACTCGCAGGTCCGACGATTCGCGCCGCCGTTCTCGCGACGCTGGGACCGTGAGCCTGCATACCTCGATTCCTTCCGGCGCCCCGGGCGCCGTCCTCGCGCCGGCGGTCCGCGCCGCCGGCCTGACCAAGCTGCACGGCAGCGGCGACACCGCCGTCCGTGCCCTCGACGCCGTCGACGTCGCGTTCGCGGCCGGGCGGTTCACCGCGATCATGGGCCCGTCCGGCTCGGGCAAGTCGACGCTCGTGCACTGCCTGGCCGGGCTGGACACCGCGACGTCGGGCCGGGTGCTGCTCGGCGACACCGACCTCACCGCGCTGAACGACACCGAGCTGACGCTGCTGCGGCGCGAGCGCCTGGGGTTCGTCTTCCAGGCGTTCAACCTGCTGCCCACGTTGGACGCGGAGGCCAACGTTCTGCTGCCACTGAAGCTGGCCGGCAAGCGGCCGGACCGGCGCTGGTTCGCCGAGATCATCGACGTGCTCGACATCGGCGACCGGCTGCGGCACCGGCCGAGCGAGCTGTCCGGTGGCCAGCAGCAGCGGGTCGCCGTCGCGCGGGCGCTGATCAACCGGCCCGAGGTGATCTTCGCCGACGAGCCCACCGGCAACCTGGACTCCCGCTCCGGTGGCGAGGTGCTGGCGATCCTGCGCACCAGTGTGCGCGAGCTCGGCCGGACCGTCGTCATGGTGACGCACGACCCGGTCGCGGCGTCGTCGGCCGACCGCGTCGTGATGCTCGCCGACGGTCACGTGGCCGGCGAGATCGCCGACCCCACGCCCGACACCGTCCTCGACGGCCTGCGCCGGCTGGGCGGTTGAGCGATGCGATCGATCGTGCTGGCAGGGCTGCGTGCCCACCTGCTGCGGCTGGTGCTGACCGGCCTGGTGGTCGTGCTGTCGGTGGGCTTCACCGCGGCGACGTTGATCCTCACCGACTCGCTGGACGCGGGCACCCGCCAAGAACTGGCCGCCGACGCCGACGGGGTGGACCTCGCGGTGCTGGCGCCGTCCGGCGAGACGCTGCCGCCGGACGACGTCGCCGCCGTCGCCGGTGCCGACGGGGTGGCCGCGGCAGCGCCCCGGAGCGGGGTGAGCGTGCACACCGTCGACGCCGACGGGCGGATCGACCCGTTCGCGACCGCCCGGATACTGGCCGCGCCGCTGGGCGCCGAGGTGCCAGACGGCGGCGTGCTGCTGGACCGGCGGTCGGCCGACCGGCTCGGGCTGGCCGGGGGCGACGAGATCACCGTCGCCGCCGAGGGCACGGCCGACCTGGTCACGCTGCCGATCGCCGGCCTGGCCGAGCTGTCCGCCGACGGCATCGACGACCTCGAGCTCACCGCGGGCTGGGACCTCGTCCGCGAGTTCGCCGACCCGCCCGGCGCCTCGCGGGTGGACCTGCGGCTGGACGACGGCGCCGACGCGGCCGCCGTCCGTGCCGCGTTGCCCGGCGGGCACGAGGTGGTCACCGGGGACGAGCTGGCGCAGCAGCTGATGGACTCGTCGTCGCAGCGCGAGGCGCTGCGGATCCCGCTGCTGATGTTGGGCGCGGTGTCGTTGATCGTGGCGGCGTTCGTGATCGCGAACACGTTCCGGATCCTGGTCGCCCAGCGCACCCGGGAGCTGGCGCTGCTACGCACCGTGGGCGCGACCCGGCGCCAGGTGCTGCGCGGCGTGCTGGCCGAGTCGGTCGCGATCGGGCTGGCGGGCAGTCTCGTCGGCGTCGGGGCCGGAGCGCTGACGGCGCTCGTGGCGGGCTCGGTGCTGGGTGAGTCGCTGGTGCTGACGGTCACCGGGGCGACGGTGGCGTGGTCGGTCGCGATCGGCGTGCTGATGACCGTCGGGTCGGCGCTGCTGCCGGCCCGGGCGGCGACCCGGGTGGCGCCGCTGGCCGCGCTGCAGGCGGTGCCGGACGGCGCCGACAGCCGCACCACGGGACGGGCCCGGATCGCGCTCGGCCTGCTGGGGCTGGCGGCCGGCGCGCTGATGCTGGTCGTGGGCGCGGCCGCTGGGACGTCCGGCGGCGGGGCCGGGCTGATCCTGGTCGTGTTCGGCGCGGCGGTCTGCTTCCTCGGCCTGTTGATCCTCGGCCCGAAGGTGGTGCCGCCGCTGGTCCGCGCGATCGGCGCGGTGGCCGCCCGGCTGTCCGGCGGGTCGCGGTCGACGGCCGAGCTGGCCACGGCGAACGCGGTGCGCAACCCCCGCCGGGTGGCGGCCACGACGGCGGCGCTGCTGATCGGCGTCACGACGGTGGCCGGCTTCCTCACCGTCGTGGAGTCGTCCCGGCAGAGTGTGGGCGCGGTCGTCGACGGCCGGATTCCGGCCGACTTCGCCGTCCGCACCGCCACCGACGAGCCGATCCCGGACGACGTCGTGCGAGCGATCGAGGAGCTGCCGGAGACCGGGTCGGTGGTCCAGGACGGCGCCGACCTGCTGGCCGTCGACGCGGCCGACGGTGTGGACGACGACGACGCGCGGGCGGCGATCGTCGCGGCGACCGTGGAGCACCCCGAGCTGTCCGTGCAGAGCTTCGCCCAGCGCCGGGCCGAGTTCGAGGAGAACCTGAACGAGGCCGTGAACCTGGTGCTGGCGATCCTGGCGCTGGCGCTGGTGATCGCGTTCATCGGCATCGCGAACACGCTGTCGCTGTCGGTGCACGAGCGGACCCGGGAGATCGGGTTGCTGCGGGCGCTCGGCCTGACCCGCCGGCAGACCCGGGTGATGCTCGGCGTCGAGGCGGCACTCATGGGCGCGGTGGCGGCGGTGGTCGGGTCGGTGGCCGGCGCGCTGTTCGCCTGGGCCGCCGTCGCCAGCGTCGAGGAGCTGGAGTTCGTCGTGCCGTGGGGGCAGCTGGCGATCAGCGCCGCCGTCGCGACCCTGCTCGGCGTGCTGGCCTCGGTCGCGCCCGGCCAGCGGGCGGCCCGGACGTCCCCCGTCATGGCCCTCGCCTCCGAGTAGCCCCAACCCGAAGTTGATCTTGGAGAAAGTCGCCGATTGCGGTGCGAAATGCCCGGTTCGCGACCCACGATCTCCAAGATCAACTTCGGGGTGCGGGGTGGGGGTGATCTAGCCTTGACCGCGTGACGGAGGAACGGCCGGCGCGGCTCGACGTCGGCGTCGTGGGCACCGGGCGGGTAGGCGCGGTGCTCGGTGCGGCGCTGGCCCGGGCCGGGCACCATGTGGTGGCGGGCTACGGAGTCTCGCTCACCAGCCGCACCCGGGCCGGTGCGCTGCTGCCGGACGTGCCGCTGGTCGACGTGCCGCAGGTGTTCGCGCGCGCCGGGCTGGTGCTGCTCGCCGTCCCCGACGACGCGCTGCCGGCGCTGGTCGAAGGGCTGGCCGCGACGAACACCGTCCGGCCCGGCCAGCTGGTCGTGCACACCAGCGGCCGGTACGGCGTCGGCGTGCTGGACCCGGCGACGAAGGCCGGCGCGCTGCCGCTGGCGCTGCACCCGGCGATGACCTTCACCGGCACGTCGGTCGACCTGCAGCGGCTGTCCGGCGCGACGTTCGGCGTCACGGCGCCGGAGCCGCTGTGGCCGGTGGCCGAGGCGCTGGTCGTCGAGATGGGCGCCGATCCGGTCCGTGTCGCCGAGGCGCACCGCGCGCTGTACCACGCGGCGCTCTCGCACGGGGCGAACCACCTGGTCACGCTGGTCAACGAGGCGATGGACCTGCTCCGCTCAGCCGGTGTGGCCGAGCCCGACAAGGTGCTGGCGCCGCTGCTCTCGGCGGCGCTCGACAACAGCCTGCGCCAGGGTGACGACGCGCTGACCGGCCCGGTCTCGCGCGGCGACGCCGGCACCGTCGCCAGTCACCTCGCCGAGATCACCGCGGCCCGGCCGGAATCGGTGAGCACCTACGTCGCGCTGGCCCGCCGCACGGCGGGGCGGGCACTGGCCGCCGGGCGGCTCAAGGCCGGCGACGCCGAGGCACTGCTGGACGTGCTGGCCGAGCCGCCGTCCGCGCTCTGAATCAGGGCGTACGCAGCGGCTCGAGCAGCCGGTGCGGCTCGCGCAGCGCCACGCTGACCGCGTCGGTGCGGGTCTGCGCGGCACCCGGGCCGGGCCGCACCTCGACATCCTCGGGCCGGACGGCGCCGCAGGCCGGGCAGCTGCCGTTCTGCAGCTGCGAGCCGCAAGGCAGGTGCGTGTAGACGCGTCGCGGCCCCTGCTCGCTGAGATGCCGCTCGCCCCACTGGCTGAGCAGGTGCAGTGCCGGCCACAGGTCGCGGCCCATGGCGGTGAGCACGTACTCGTCGCGCGGCGGGGCGTCCTGGTAGCGCTGCCTCGCCATGACGCCGGCGTCGACCAGCGCCTGCAGCCGGGCGGCGAGGACCGCGCGCGGGATGTCGAGGTGGTCGAGGAAGTCGCCGTAGCGGCGCACGCCGATGAAGGCGTCGCGCAGGATCAGCGGGGTCCACCGCTCGCCGACCAGCTCCAGCGCCCTGGCCAGCGAGCAGTCCTGGCCGTCGTAGTCGGTTCCGAGCGCCATAGGACTAGTCTACGACCCCCGAGTTCATTCATCGAACCAACGGGCGTAGGCTGCCGTAGGTTCATTCACCGAACTCAGGAGCGCGCCGCCATGACCCTGCCGTCCGCCACCATCCAGGCCACCCGCACCGGCCGGGCGCCGCGGGTGACCCTGCTCGTGGCCAGCGCCGCGACGCTGCTGGTGCTGATGAACTACACCGCCCCGCTGGCGACGCTGCGCGACATCGGGGCAAGCCTCGACCTCGGCCAAGGGGCGGTGACATGGACGCTCAACGGCGTGCCGCTCGGCCTGGCCGCGCTGAGCCTCGCCGCGGGCAGCGTCGCCGACGACTACGGCCGCAAGCGGGTGTTCGTGACCGGCCTGGGCGTGCTGGCCGCCGCGATGGTGGCCGGCGCGCTGGCCCCGACGGCAACGGTGTTCGTCGTCGCTCGCGTGGTCCAGGGTGCGGCCAGCGCGGCGGTACTGGCGAGCAGCCTCGGCCTGATCGCGCACGCCCACCCGGACGGCCACGCGCGGCTGCGCGCCACCACCTTCTGGGGCGCGACGGTCAGCGCCGGCATCGCGGTCGGGCCGATCGTCGCCGCAACCCCCGCACCCGGCGGCTGGCGGACGGCGTACGTCGTGTTCGCGGTGCTCGGCGTGGTCATCGCCGGCATCGGCGCGGTCGTGCTGGACGAGTCGCGCGCGCCGGTGCGGCGGCGGTTCGACGGTCTGGGCGTCGCCACGCTGGGGCTCGGCCTGGCGGCGCTGTTCACCGCATTGATCGAGGTGCGTGACGGTGTGACGGCGTCGGCCGTGGCGTTCGCGGTGGCCGCCGTCGCGCTGCTGGGCGGGTTCGTCGTGGCCGAGTGGCGTGGCCGCGAGCCGATGCTCGACCTGCGCCTGTTCGCCCGGCGCGACTTCGTGGCGGCGACCGTCGGCGCGCTGGCCACCGGCGTCGCCGTCATCGGGTTCTTCAGCTACCTGCCGACGCTGATGCAGCAGGGCCTCGGGCTGTCGGCGATGTCGACCGCACTGCTGTCGTCGCTGTGGGCGGGCATCGCGTTCGTCGTGGCGCTCGAGGTGCACCGGCTGGCCCGGCGCTGGCCCGGCTGGGCGATCGTTTCCGTCGGGCTGGCGCTGTCCGCCGTCGGCACGGTCGCGCTGCTCGGGTTCCTCGCCGCCGGGTCGTGGCAGCGGGTGCTGCCCGGCCTCATCGTCGCCGGCGTCGGCAGCGGGCTGGTCAACGGGATCCTGCCGCGGCTGGCGGTCGACTCGGTCCCGGCGCGCAGCGCGGCGATGGGCTCCGGCGCCAACAGCGCGGCCCGCTACGTCGGCGCCGCGGTCGGCGTCGCGGTGGCGGTCGCCGTGGTGGGCGCGGCCGGGCCGGACCTCGCCCGGGCCACCGACGTCATGCTGGGCGTCGGCGCGGGGCTCTCGGTGGTCGGCGCGCTGCTCATGGTGCTGCTGCGGGATCGTCGCCCCTGATCTGGGCCAGGTAGAGGCGGCGTACGACGTCCTCGATGTCGGGTTCCTCGATGGCGAGGTCGCGTACCTGGCCGCGGCGCCCGACCGCCTCCAGGATCGCGCCCGCCGTCGTCCGCTCCGGGGTGAACGCGAACCGGTGCCGCAGCCCGTCGGACTCGACGGCGACGCGGCGGGCGCCGTCGACGGTCCCGAGGTCCGGCACCGGCTCGACCAGGTCCACGACCATGACGCGTTCCGCGCCGACCTGCGTCGTCAGCCCGGGCAGCGTCCCGTCGTAGACCAGCCGGCCGTGGTCGACCACCAGCACGCGGTCGGTGAGCCGCTGCACGTCGTCCATGTCGTGCGTCGTGAGCAGCAGCGTCGTGCCGTGCAGCGCACGTTGCTCGGCGAGGAAGACGCGCAGCCGCTCCTTGCTCAGCACGTCCAGCCCGATGGTGGGCTCGTCCAGGATGAGCAGCCGCGGCGAGTGCAGCAGCGCAGCCGCGATCTCGCCGCGGATCCGCTGGCCGAGCGAGAGCTGCCGCACCGGTGTCGCCAGGAACTCGCCGAGGTCGAGCCGGTCCACCAGTTCGTCCCGGCGGACCGGCCAGGACGCCTCCGGCAGCCGGTGGATCGCGGCCAGCGCCCGGAACGACTCGGCCAGCGGCAGGTCCCACCAGAGCTGGCTGCGCTGCCCGAATACGACGCCGATCTGCCGGGCCAGCTCGCGTCGCTGGCGGACGGGGTCCAGCCCGCAGGTGCGCACCGTCCCCGCCGTCGGCACCAGGATCCCGGTGAGCATCTTGATGGTGGTCGACTTCCCGGCGCCGTTCGCGCCGATGTACCCGACGGCCGCACCCTCCGCGAGGTCGAAGCTCAGCCCGTCGACGGCGGCGACGACGGTGCGCGTGCGGCGCAGCCGGCCGGCCGGGGTGCGGACGACGAACTCGCGGCGCAGGTCGCGCACCTGGATGATCGGCTCGGTCATGATCCCGTCCCGGTGTAGTGGCGAAGGCCGGCCCGCCAGCCCAGCAGCGCGACGGCCCACACGGCGACGGCGGCGAGCGGGGCGCACCAGCCCAGCCAGTGCGGTGTGCCCGGCGGCCCGGGCAGGTCGAGCAGCACCAGCACCGGCAGGTAGGCGGTGAACGCGGCCGGCACGACGAAGGTGAACAGCAGCCGCATCGGCAGGCTGAAGATGCTGGCCGGGTAGCCGGACGCGTAGGCGCCGCCGTAGGTGAAGGCACTGGTGAACTCCGACCCCTCGACCAGCCAGAACTGCACCGCCGCCGCGCAGACGAACAGCCCGGCGAAGACGGCGGTCGCGGTCAGCGGCGTCAGCGCGATCAGTGCGACCTTGGCCGCCGTCCACTCGATGTCGTTGAGCGGCAACGCGACCGCGAGGATGACGACGGAGACGGCGACCCGGCCGAGCCGGCGCAGTGACACGTCGCTGGTGATCAGCTGGGCCAGCACCGGCAGCGGGCGCAGCAGGAACGCGTCCAGCGTCCCCTCGCGCAGGTACACCGGCAGGTTGTCGGCGTGCCCGACCAGCAGGTCGGCCATGCTGAAGCCGACGTTGGCCAGCGCGAAGACCAGCGCCGCGGCCGCGAAGTCCAGGTCGCCCAGCACGTCGACGTTGGCGAACACGACGTAGACCTCGGCGAACTCCATCAGCCCGATGGCGACGCTGCCGAGGAGGTCGGACACGAACGAGCGCCGGTACGTCGTCTGCGACCGCATCCGCGACCCGACCAGCACCCGATAGGGGCGAAGCCGCTCACCCACCCTGCACCACCAGCTTCCGGGCGCCACGGGCGAACACCAGCCGGCCGAGCAGCAGGACGCCGGCCAACCAGGCCGCCTGGACGGCCAGCACGCCGAGCGCCGCCGTCCCCTCCGCCCGCGCCGTGATGACGTCGACCGGCGCCTGCAGCATCGACGGGTAGGGCGTCAGCGCGGCCACCGTGGCCAGCCAGTCCGGGAACCAGTGCACCGGGATGACCAGCCCGGACAAGATGCCCATGGCCACGACGTTCAGGGTGAGCACGCCGCGCAGCTCGATCAGCCAGAACGCCGCCAGGTTCGCCAGCCACCAGACCGAGAACGACACCGAGACGCCCAGCACGACGCTGACCAGCCCGAGCGCGTACGGCAGCGGCGTTGCCGGCAGCGCCAGCCCGGTGATCAGCGCGCCGGCCAGCAGCGGCGGCGCGCCCCGCGGGATGAACTGGTGGATGGCGCGGCCGAGGAACCCGGCGAGGTAGGCGAACTGCGGGTCCATCGGGCGGGCCAGGTCGATGGCGACGTCGCCGTCGCGGATCCGCAGCGCCAGCTCGTTCCAGTTGAACACGTTGACCGGCGCGATCAGCGCCTGCACGATCCACGCGTAGGTGGCGCCCGTCTGCGCGTCGTAGCCGGCCAGCTCCCCGCCCGCCGCACCGATCGCGCCGACCGTGATGGATGCCTTGATCAGGCCGAACACGGTGTTCGTGAACGCCCCCGCCGCCGTCGCCAGCCGGTACGTCGACCAGCGGCGGAAACCGAGGACGACCAGCGTCGCGAACAGGCGCACAGTCGAAGGACATTACTCAGCCCGCTTTCCGTTGTCACGGGGATTTGTGTTACCTTGCGACCGGGCACAGCACGGCCATCGGTATCCGGGTTCGCGAGGAGCGAGAGAGCGCGTGTCTGCACGTCCGCGGCGTCCATTGCGCGCGACCCTCCTTGCCGTCTGCGCCGGTGTCCTGGCGCTGGCCGGCTGCGGCGACTCCGGCGGTGAGGAGCCCACCGGGCTCGGCGAGTCGACCACCACGGCGCCCACCGCCGAGCCGTCGGCCGACCCCACGGGGACGCCGACGGACGAACCGGCCGGCCCGACCGAGCACGCCTTCCCCGACGCGGGCGTCACCATCGTCACGCCACCGGCGGCCGGCCCGCCCGAGGAGGCCGCGCTGGCGGCGTACGTCGAGTTCGCCCGCGAATGGCGCTGGTCGCTGCGTGAGGTGCGGCTGAGCGAGCAGCTTCCCGGGCTCGCGGTCGCGCCGGTCGTGCAGACGGTCGAGGACTCCCTGGCGTACCAGGAGGAGAACGGCATCCGGTACGGCGGCGAGATGGTCATCAGCCCGGTGGTCGAGGAGGCCACCGACAACCTGGTCGTCCTCGGCGGCTGCATCGACGGCTCGGCGGTCCTGCTCGTCGACGACGGCGAGGAGCGCCCGCCCGACGGCGTCGACGAACACCCGGTCATCCCGATGCGCGTCGTTCTCGGCAACGACGGCAGCGGCTGGAAGGTCAACGAGAACACACTCGACGAGGACGCATCATGCTGAACCGATATCGGACCATCCGGCGCGTTGCCCTGGGCGCCGCGCCCGCCCTGCTCGTCGCCGCCGGCCTCACGGCGGCCGCGGTCCCGCCGGCGGCGGCCGACCCGGCGCCGCGCTGCGGCGTCGGCAGCTGCGACGACGAGGACGGCGGCTCCGACGCCGACTCCGGCGACGGCGCCGTCACCATCCTCGTGTGGGGCTCCGGCACCACCTCCGGCGACGAGGGCTACGAGATCCCCGGCGAATCGGTCACCGTGCTGCCGCCGTGCCGGTACTTCAACACCACCTGGAGCGGCAAGAAGTTCTACGAGATGGTCCAGAGCGGCGAATGGAACGGCGGCCGCGACGTCGACGGCAACATCGTCCCGCCGTATCCGGGCTACGAGCAGTATAAGGACGACACCGAGGGCCGCTGGTGGTCCGGCATGTGCTCGAGCGCCGACTACGACGGCCCGATCGACGACTTCGTCGACTACTCCAACGACTGGTTCGACAACGAGTTCGAGCCGCTCTACGTCGAGCCCGGCGAGCCGGTCCCGGTGCCGCCGATCCCGCCGGAGATCCTGGTCCAGGTCGCCTACGACGAGATGACGCTGCCCGACCCGCAGATCGGCTGGAACCCGCGGCGCGAGGGCGACGGCGCCACCGTCGTCAACCTGCCCACCTGGATGTGGCTGGAGGACGGCCCCGTCACGCTCGAGGTGCACGCCGAGGCCGGCGAGAACGAGGCCACGGTCGAGGCCACGATGAGCTCGATGAACTTCTCCGCCGCCAACGCCGCGCCGGTCTCCTGCGACGGCCACGGTGTCGCCTGGACGTCGGGCGCGTCGTCGGACTGCGCGCTGACGTTCACCCGGTCCAGCGCCCACCTGCCAGGCGGCGTCTCGTCGGTGCTGGCGGAGAGCCAGTGGACCATCGAGTGGTTCGCCAACGGCGCGCCGCAGGGCCCGCTCGACCCGCAGACCACGTCGGCGACGTTCGACCTGCCGGTCGCGGAGGTGCAGACGGTCGTCACGCGCTGACCGGTAGCGTGGCGGGGTGACCGATCCGATCGTCGCCCGTACCCGAGACGACCTCGCCGAGGCGCTGTCGCGCGGCGAGCAGGAGTCCGCCGTCGTCCTGACGATGGGCGCGCTGCATGCGGGCCACCGTGCCCTCATGCGTGCCGCCCGGGAACTGGTCGGCGCCGGCGGTGCTGTGATGGTGACGGTCTTCGTGAACCCGCTGCAGTTCGGGCCGGGTGAAGACTTCGAGCGCTACCCGCGTCCGTTCGGCGCCGACCTCGCCGTCTGCGCCGAGGAAGGCGTCGACGTCGTGTTCGCGCCGGCCACGGAGGAGCTGTATCCGCTCGGCGACCCGCAGGTGACGGTCGAGCCTGGGCCGCTGGGCGCCGAGTTGGAGGGCGCGGTGCGGCCGGGCCACTTCGCCGGTGTGCTGACGGTGGTCGCGAAGCTGCTCAACCTCACCGTGCCCAGCTACGCGCTGTTCGGAGAGAAGGACTACCAGCAGCTGGTCCTGGTCGGACGCATGGTGGCCGACCTCGACCTGCCGTACGAGATCGTCGGCGTGCCCACGGTCCGCGAGGGCGACGGGCTGGCGCTGTCCAGCCGCAACCGCTACCTCTCCGCCGACGAGCGGGCCGCCGCGCCGGCGCTCGGACGGGCGTTGGAGGCGGGCGCGGCCGCCGCGGCGGGCGGGCCGGACGCCGTCCTCGCCGCCGCCCGGGCCGAGCTGACCGGCGTCGAGCTGGACTACCTGGAGCTGCGCGGCGCCGACCTCGAACCGGACCCGATGAGCGGGCCGGCCCGCCTGCTCGTCGCCGCTCGCGCCGGCACCACCCGGCTCATCGACAACATCGCCGTCGACCTGCCCTGACGGCCGGGGCGTAGGCTCTTGGCGCGTGACCGGAGTTCGCATACCCCGCCGCATGCGCACAGAAGACCCCGGCTGGACGGCGTCCGCCGACGTCGTCGTGGTCGGCAGCGGCATCGCCGGGCTCACCACGGCGCTGGAGGCCCGCAAGGCCGGCCGCGTCCTGCTGGTGACCAAGACGCAACTGTCCGACAGCGCCACCGCGTGGGCGCAGGGCGGCATCGCGGCGGCGCTCGATCCCGAGGACAGCCCCGAGCAGCACCTGCGTGACACCCTCGTGGCGGGCGTCGGCCTGTGCGACGAGGACGCCGTCCGGACGCTGGTGACCGAGGGCCCGCGGCGAGTCCGCGAGCTGGTCGAGCTGGGTGCGCAGTTCGAGCGCACCCCCAACGGCGACATCGCGCTGACCCGCGAGGGCGGCCACCACCGCGACCGCATCGCGCACTCCGGCGGCGACCAGACCGGCAAGGAGATCTCCCGCGCGCTACTGGAGGCGCTGGCCGCGGTCCGCGAGGACCCGCAGATCGAGGTGGTCGAGCACGCGCTGGTCACCGACATCCTGACCGACGCCGCCGGCCGGGCCTGCGGGGTCGTCCTGCACGTCATCGGCGCCGGGCGGCAGAGCGGCGTCGGCGCGGCGCTCGGCCGGGCGGTCGTGCTGGCCACCGGCGGGCTCGGCCAGGTCTACGCGTCCACCACCAACCCGCCGGTCTCCACCGGCGACGGCGTGGCGGCGGCGCTGCGGGCCGGCGCGCAGATCGCCGACCTCGAGTTCGTCCAGTTCCACCCGACGGTGCTGTGGCTCGGCCGCTCCGCGAAGGGGCAGCAGCCGCTGATCTCCGAGGCGGTCCGCGGCGAGGGCGCCGTCCTGCGCGACGTGGAGGGCCGCCGGTTCATGAATGGCCGGCACGAGCTGGCCGAGCTGGCGCCGCGCGACGTCGTCGCCAAGGGCGTCATGACCGCGATGGGCGAGACCGGCGCGGAGCACGTCTGGCTCGACGCCCGGCACCTCGGCGGGACGTTCCTGGAGGAGCGGTTCCCGACCATCGTCGCGCGCTGCCGCTCCTACGGCATCGACCCCGCCACCGACCTCGTCCCGGTCGCGCCGGCCCAGCACTACGCCAGCGGCGGCGTGCGCACCGACCGCCGTGGCCGCACCAGCGTGCCCGGCCTGTACGCGTGCGGCGAGGTGTCCTGCACCGGTGTCCACGGCGCCAACCGGCTCGCGTCGAACTCGCTGCTGGAGGGGCTGGTCTGGGGACACCGCATCGCCGAGGATCTCGCGTCGTCGCTCGGCGACGCCCATCCCGGCGACCCGGTCGAGCGCACCGGCCCGGTCGGCCTGCTCGCCGCCGACGCCCGCCCGTTCGTCCAGTCCGCCATGACCGCCGGCGCCGGCGTGCTCCGCTCGGAATCGACACTGACGACGCTCGCCGCCCGGCTGGCGAGCCTCACCGGCGACCCTGCCAGTGAGCGAATGACCCCGGATTCGTGGGAGACGACCAATCTGCACACCGTGGCCGTTACGCTCGGTCGGCATGCCGCCATGCGGGAGGAGACGCGTGGCGGTCATTGGCGTGAGGACTTCCCGGACCGGGACGACCCCCGCTGGCGCGGCCACCTGGTCAGCGTCGTGGACCCGGACGGTGTGCTCACGACGACATATGAGCCCATGAAGGAGTAGCGATGAGTTTGCCCGAGCCCGTGACACTCGCGCTGAGCGAGGCGGGTCTCGACCCCCGATACGTCGAGGATCTCGTCCGGGCCACGTTGGAGGAGGACCTCGGCGGCGGCGCGGACGTCACCACAGTGGCGACGGTGCCCGCCGACCAGCTCGCGGTCGCGGTGCTCGGCGCCCGCGAGGCCGGCGTGCTGGCCGGCCTCCCAGTGGCCGAGGCGGTCTTCGCCGCCACCGACTCCGGTGTCGAGATCGAGCGGCACGCCGCCGACGGCGCGGAGCTGCGGGCCGGCGCGAAGGTGCTGACGGTGCACGGCCGGGCCCGCCCGCTGCTGCTGGCCGAGCGGACCGCACTGAACCTCGCCAGCCGGCTGTCCGGCATCGCCACCGCCACCCGGTCCTGGGTCGAGGCGCTGGCCGGCACCCCCGCCGCCGTCCGCGACACCCGCAAGACCACGCCGCTGCTGCGCCCGCTGGAGAAGTACGCGGTGCGGGTCGGCGGCGGCGTCAACCACCGGTCGACACTGTCCGAGTCGGCGCTGATCAAGGACAACCACATCGCCGCGGCCGGTGGCATCACGGCGGCCTTCCAGGCGGTCCGGCGGGCCTACCCCGACCTCACCGTCGAGGTCGAGGTCGACGACGTCGACGGCGCCCGCGAGGCGGTCGAGGCCGGCGCCGACCTCGTCCTGCTCGACAACTTCAGCGTCGACGACGTGCTCGAGGCCGTGAAGGTGGTCGACGGACGGGCCCGGCTCGAGGTCAGCGGCGGTCTGACGCTGGCGCAGGCCGGCGCGTACGCCGCCACCGGCGTCGACTACCTGTCCACCGGCGCGCTGACGCACTCGGTCCGGGCGCTGGACCTCGGCCTGGACCTCGTCGAGGCCTCCTGACCATGCTGCTGGCCATCGACGTCGGTAACACCGAGACCGTCATCGGGCTGCTGGACGGTCTCGAAGTGCGGCACCACTGGCGGGTGGCGACCGTGCCGTCGCGCACCACCGACGAGTTCATGGCGCTGCTACGCGGGCTGTTCGCGGGGACCGACGAGCCGATCGACGGCGTCGCCATCTGCTCGACCGTCCCCGTGGTGCAGCGCCAGGTGCGGTGGCTGACGGAGCGCTACTTCGCCGACGTGCCGGCGCTGCTGGTCGAGCCCGGCGTCAAGACCGGCGTGCCGATCCTCATGGACAACCCGCGTGAGGTCGGCACCGACCGCATCGTCAACGCGCTCGCCGCCATGCACAAGTACGGCACCGGGCGCCCGTGCATCATCGTCGACTTCGGCACCGCCACGACGTTCGACGTCGTCTCGGCGCGCGGTGAATACATCGGCGGCGCGATCGCCCCCGGCATCGACGTGTCGCTGGAGGCGCTGCGCAACGCCGCGGCCCAACTGCGGCGGGTCGAGCTGGTCCGGCCCCGGTCGGTCATCGCCAAGAACACGGTCGAGGCGCTGCAGTCCGGCGCACTGTACGGCTTCAGCGCCCAGGTCGACGGCGTCGTGACCCGCATGGCGACGGAGCTGGGGGTGGGACTCGACGGTGTCACGGTGATCGCGACGGGTGGGCTGGCGCCGTTGGTGCTGGACGAGGCGGCGACGATCACGTACCACGAGCCGTGGCTGACGCTGATGGGGTTGCGGCTGGTCTTCGACCGCAACCATCCCGCCTAGAGCGTGGCTCCTCGGGACGGTGGCCTACTGCGCGGTGTCCGGGCGGCGCGTCGCTGTGTGTGTCGGCGCCAGCTGCCGACGATCAGGTGACGTATCGCTCAGGTTCGTCGCGGCTTCGTCACCTGATCGTTTTGTGTCCGCATCGTGGAGATGATCAGGTGACACAACGCGCGAATGCCGGGCGGCTTTCGTCACCTGATCGTTCTCGTCGGTCGTCCTTCCTCGCACCTTGCGAGGGCATCCACCTGGACGGCGCTCGCTACGGCCGAGACCCGGGAGACACCCTAGGAACCGCGCTCGCTCAGCAGCGCGTTGAGGTCGCCGACGGCGCCCAGGTGCTGCAGCTTGTCGGGGTTGATCTGGTTGTGCAGGCCCACGACGCGGCCGTCGGTGATGGTCAGCGACAGCACGCCCACCACGGCGCCGTCGGGCCCGGACACCCGGAAGCCGGGCTGGCCGTTCACCGTCACCGGCGCCAGCGTCGTCCCGATCTGGACACCGGTGCGGCCCAGGCCGGCCAGGAACCGGGCCACCTGCAGCGCGCCGACCAGCGGCTTGCGCAGCGCCGCGGTCTTGCCGCCGCCGTCGCCCTGGAACTCGACGTCCTCGGCGAGCAGCCGCTCCAGCGCGGCGACGTCGCCGTCGTTCAGGGCGGCGAAGAAGGTGCGGGCCAGCTCGTCGCGGTGTTCCCGCGACTCATCGAACCGGGGCCGCCGCTCCTCGACGTGCTTGCGGGCGCGGGTCATCAGCTGCCGGCAGTTGGCCTCGCTGCGCTCCACGATCGCGGCGATCTCGGCGTAGCCGTAGCCGAACACCTCGCGCAGCAGGAACACCGCCCGCTCGACCGGTGACAGCGTCTCCAGCACGACGAGGAACGCCGTCGACAGCGACTCGGTCTGCTCGACCCGCCGCGCCGGGTCGTCGTCGCTGACCAGCAGCGGCTCCGGCAGCCACGGCCCGACGTACTGCTCGCGCCGGTGCCGGGCCGAGCGCAGCGCGTCGATGGCCAGCCGGGTGGTGACGGTGGTGGCGTACGCCTCGGGGTTGTCGGCGTGGGTGCCGGCGCGGTGCATGCGCAGGAACGCCTCCTGCACGACGTCCTCGGCTTCGCTGACGCTGCCCAGCATGCGGTAAGCCACTGAGAACATCAGCGGCCGGAGGTCGTCGTGGGCGACCGCGAGATCGGTCACGGGTCGAATCCTGTCACAGGACGGCGGGTGTCGTCGTCGGAGGGGGCAGGACACGAGAAGAGGAGAAGGACATGCGAGTCTTCCTCGCCGGCGCGACCGGTGCCGTCGGACGGTCGTTGGTCCCGTTGCTGGTGCAGGCCGGCCACGAGGTGACCGGCAGCACCCGGTCCGAGTCGAAGGTGGCCGAGTTGCGGGCCGCCGGCGCCGAGGGGGTGGTGATGGACGGGCTGGACGCAGACGGCGTCATGGCCGCGGTCCGCGCGGCCCGGCCCGACGTCGTCGTGCACCAGCAGAGCGCGCTGATCGACCAGACGGGCAACCTGAAGCGGTTCGACCGCGACTTCGCCGTCACCAACCGGCTGCGCACCGAGGGCACCGACCACCTGCTGGCCGCGGCGCAGGCGGCCGGCGTCACCCGGTTCGTGGCCCAGAGCTACACCGGCTGGACCAACGCCCGCAGCGGCGGCCCGGTGAAGACCGAGGACGACCCGTTCGAGCCGAACCCGGAGTCCGCCTGCCGCGAGACCCTGCGCGGTATCCAGTACGTGGAGCAGGCCACCACCGGCACACCCGGCATCGACGGGCTGGCGCTGCGCTTCGGCAACTTCTACGGCCGCGGCACCGGCCTGACCGGCGAGAAGTTCGCCGACCTGGTGCGCAAGCGACAGCTGCCGATCGTCGGTGGCGGCACCGCCGTCTGGTCGGTCCTGCACATCGACGACGCGGCCCGGGCCACCCTCGCGGCGATCGCGGGCGGTGCGCCCGGCGTCTACAACATCGTCGACGACGACCCCGCGCCGTGCGCGGAGGTCATCACGACGCTGGCCGCGGCGTTCGGTGCCAAGCCGCCACGGCGGCTGCCGGTCTGGCTGGCCCGGCCGATGATCGGCGACTTCGGCGTGGCGTTCACGACCACGCTGCGCGGCTCGTCGAACGCCAAGGCCGAGCGCGAGCTGGGCTGGAAGCCGGAGCACCCGAGCTGGCGGCAGGGATTCTACGAGCGGTAGTCGCGCCGGCCGGCCGGCACGTCAGGGCTGTGCTCGGCGAACGTCCAGCCGTTCGCTTCGATGGCCCGGTGTGCCGGCCCGCTGACGGCGGCGAACGACACCTCGTACCCCGACGCCCTGCCGCGGGTGGACAGCTCGCGCAGGAACTCGATGGCGGCGTCGCTCATGCCGGTGACCAGGTGCATGTCGACGACCACGTGATCGAGCGCGTTCAGCTGCTCCAACTGGACGACCCTGTCGATGGCCGGGCCGAACGCGTCGTCGGGATCGGTGCCGACCTCGCCGGCCAGGAACACGACGACCTCGCGGCCTCCGCGGTCGACGACCTCCACTGTGCTCATCGACCTCACCTCCACACCCAGGGTGACAGTTCGTGGTAACGGCGGCAACCATTCCGCGCCTGCCCATGAACGCCGGGGAACGCGTACCGCCTAGGCTTGTCCTTCATGAGTGGACAGCCGCCGACCGACGATCAGGATTTGCCCGAGCAACTGCGCATCCGGCGCGAGAAGCGCGCGGAGTTGCTCGCATCGGGGCAGCCGCCGTATCGTCTCGGATTCCCGCGCAGCCACACGTTCGAGGCACTGCGGGCGGCATATCCCGACTTGCCCCCCGGCGCCGAAACCGGCGACCGCGCGTCCGTCGCGGGCCGGGTGATCTTCCTGCGCAACACCGGCAAACTCTGTTTTGCCCGGCTGCGTGAAGGCGACGGTGCCGAACTGCAGGTCATGCTCTCGCTCGATCGCGTCGGTGAGGAGAGCCTGGCCTCCTGGAAGCACCTGGTCGACATCGGCGATCACGTGGGCGTCGAGGGCGAGGTCATCGTCAGTAAGCGCGGTGAGCTGTCGGTGTCGGCCGAGCGCTGGACCATGCTTTCCAAGGCGCTGCGACCGCTGCCGGTGGCGCACAAGGATTTGAATGAGGAAACCCGGGTCCGGCAGCGTTACGTCGACCTCATCGTCAATCCGGACGCCCGTGACATGGTGCGAACTCGCGCCGTCGTCACCCGGTCGGTTCGCGAAACGCTGCATCGGCTCGGCTACATCGAGGTCGAGACGCCGGTTCTGCAGCTCGTCCACGGCGGCGCGACGGCGCGTCCATTCCGGACGCACCTCAATGCGTTCGACATTCCGATGACTTTGCGTATCGCCATCGAGCTGTACCTCAAGCGCGCCATCGTCGGCGGCGTCGACAAGGTGTACGAGATCGGCCGCGTTTTTCGAAACGAGGGTATCGATTCCACGCACAGCCCCGAGTTCACCATGCTCGAGTCCTATGAGGCGTACGGCGACTACGACACGCAGGCCGCGCTCACCCGCGAGATCGTCGTCGACGCCGCTCGCGCCGTCGGCCGGACGGTGGTGCCCGACGGCCGCGGCGGCGAGATCGACCTCGAGGCGCCCTGGCAACACGTCACGCTGCACGAGGCCGTCTCGCGGGCCGTCGGCGAGCAGGTCACCATCGACACTCCGGTCGAGCGGCTGCGCGAGCTGGCCGAGAAGCACGAGGTCGGGCTGGACCCGTCGTGGGGCCACGGCGAGGTCGTGCTCGAGCTGTTCGAGAAGCTGGCCGAGCACACGTTCATGACGCCCACGTTCGTCCGTGACTACCCGGAGGAGGTCCGGCCGCTGGCCCGGCCGCACCGCGACGACCCGCGGCTGGCCGAGGCGTGGGACCTCATCATCCGCGGGGTCGAGATGGGCGTCGCGTACTCCGAACTGGTCGACCCCGTGGTGCAGCGCGAGCGGCTGACCGCGCAGTCGCTCAAGGCGGCGGCCGGCGATCCCGAGGCCATGCAGCTCGACGAGGACTTCCTGCGCTCGCTCGAATACGGCATGCCGCCCACCGGCGGCATGGGCCTGGGAATCGACCGCCTGATGATCCTGCTCACCGACTCCGGCATTCGCGAGACGATCCTGTTCCCGCTGGTGAAGCCGGAATGACGGCGCCGGCCGATAACGAGCCGGAACAGCGCTATCGGGTACGGCGGGCCCGCACCGCCGATGTACGGCACATCCGTGGACTGCTCGACGGTTACGCGTCCCAGCGGATCCTGCTATCGAAAGAGACCGTGACCCTATTCGAGGACATCCAGGAGTTCTGGGTGGCCGAAACGGTTTCGGAGAGCAGCGCGGTGGGCACTGTCATCGGCTGTGGCGCGTTGCACGTCATGTGGGAGGATCTGGCGGAGGTTCGCACCCTCGCCGTGGCGCCGGAATGGCGTCGCCACGGTGTCGGGCACGTACTGCTCTCCCGCTTGCTTCGGGTGGCCGAAGAACTCGGGGTCGTACGAGTGTTCTGTCTCACGTTCGAGGTCGACTTCTTCGAGCGGCACGGTTTCGAGCGAGTGCAAGGCACCCCGGTAGACACCGACGTCTACGCACAGTTGTTGCGCTCGGCGGACGAAGGTGTTGCGGAGTTCCTCGACCTCGACCGGGTCAAGCCGAATACTCTGGGTAACGTGCGGATGCTTCGTCGAATGGGTACCACGCCACAAATCGGCCAGGCCGACTCGCGGCAGCCGAATTGAAATTCGGTGTACTGAGGCGTAACAATAGTGACGGCATACCTAATCTTCGAGTTCAACCCCGCAGGAAGGATCAACGATGGCGCAAAAGGTTCAGGTGATTCTGCTCGACGATCTCGATGGCGGTGAAGCCACCGAGACCGTGAGCTTCGCCTTGGACGGAGCCACGTACGAGATCGATCTGTCGACCAAGAACGCCGGCAAGCTCCGCGACGCCATGGCGCCCTACGTCGCCTCGGCCCGCCGGGCGTCGGCACGGCGGGGACGCGGGCGAGCCGCCGCCACCGGCGGGCGGGCCAGCCGCACCGACACCACGGCTATCCGTGAATGGGCTCGCGACCAGGGCCTGAAGGTGTCCGACCGGGGCCGTATCCCGTCCGACATCCTGGCGAAGTACGAGTCCGCGCACGGGTGACGACACGTCGTCAACGCATCAACCGCGGAGATGCACGGAGGATGTGAAGCGGGAAGGGGCCGGCGCCTGGTTCAGGCGGCCGGCCCCTCGCGTGTCTCGGGAGCGGGTGTGACCTACGCGTCGGCGAAGACCTGGCGCTGCCGGCCGAGCCCGTCGATCTCCAGCTCCACGACGTCGCCGGCCCGCAGGTAGGGCTGGCCGGGCAGGCCCATCGCCACTCCGGCGGGGGTGCCGGTGTTCACCAGGTCGCCCGGCTCGAGCACCATGAACTGGCTCAGGTACCAGACGACGTGCGCGATGCCGAAGATCAGGTCGGCAGTGGTGCCGTCCTGCCGCTGCTCGCCGTTCACCCACAGCCGCAGCCCCAGCTTGCCGGGGTCGTCGACCTCGTCGGCCGGCACCAGCCACGGGCCGAGCGGGTTGAACGTCTCGCACGACTTGCCCTTGTCCCACTGGCCGCCGCGCTCGAGCTGGAACTCCCGCTCCGAGACGTCGTTGGAGATGACGTAGCCGGCGATGACGCCCAGCGCGTCCTCGGGGGAGTCGAGGTAGCGGGCCTGCTGGCCGATGACGACGCCCAGTTCGACCTCCCAGTCGGTCTTCACGCTGCCGCGCGGGACCAGCACGGTGTCGTTCGGGCCGATGACGGTGTTCGGCGCCTTCATGAAGATGATCGGCTCCGGCGGGATCGCCGCGCCGGTCTCGGCGGCGTGGTCGCGGTAGTTCAGCCCGATGCAGACCACCTTGCCGGGACGCGCGATCGGGGCGCCGACGCGCCCGCCCGCCGGCAGCTGCGGCAGCCCGCCCTCGGCGAGTGCGGCGCGGGCCCGCGCGACACCGTCGCCGGACAGGAACGCGCCGTCGATGTCGCCGGTGACCGCGCTCAGGTCGTAGACCGTGCCGTCGTCGGCGCGGACGGCGGGACGCTCAGCGCCCCGGTCACCGATGCGCATCAGTTGCATGTCGTCTCCTCGTGAAGAGTGTGCGGATCAGGGGAGCCGGACGTGGCTGGGGTTCAGCTCGTCCACGGTACGGGCGCCGAGCAGCTGCATGGTGCGCCGGACCTCGGTCGTCAGGATCTCGGCGGCCCGGGCCACGCCGCGCTCGCCGCCGGCCATCAGCCCGTACAGGTAGGCGCGGCCGACCAGGCAGGCGTCGGCGCCCAGCGCCTTCGCCGCCACGATGTCCGCGCCGCTGGTGATGCCGGTGTCGAGGTAGATCTCGGTGCGGTCGCCGACCGCCGCGGCCACGTCGGGCAGCAGCCGCAGTGGCACCGGCGCGCGGTCCAGCTGGCGGCCGCCGTGGTTCGACAGCACGATCGCGTCGGCCCCGGCGTCGACCACCCGCTGCGCGTCGTCGACGGTCTGGACGCCCTTGACGATCAGCGGCCCGGACCAGATCGAGCGCAGCCAGGCGAGGTCGTCGATGGTCATCGTCGGGTCGAACAGCATGTCCAGCAGTTCGGCGATGGTGCCCTTCCACGACGTCAGCGACGCGAACTGCAGAGGCTTCGTCGTCAGCATGTTCATCCACCAGGCCGGGTGCGCGGCGGCGTCGAGCACCGTCTTCGCCGTCAGCGTCGGCGGGATGGTGAACCCGTTGCGCACGTCGCGCAGCCGGGCTCCCGCCACCGGCACGTCGACGGTGAGCATCAGCGCGTCGAAGCCGGCGTTCGCGGCCCGCTTCACCAGGTCCTCGCCGGCCGAGCGGTCCTTCCACACGTACAGCTGGAACCATTTGCGCGCCCGCGGCGCCGCGGCGGCGACGTCCTCGATGGACGTCGTGCCCATCGTCGACAGCGAGTACGGGATGCCGGTGCGCTCGGCGACCCGGGCCACGGCGCTCTCGCCCTCGTGGTTCATCATCCGGGTGAAGCCGGTCGGGGCGAACGCGAACGGCTGTGCGGCCGGCCGGCCCAGCATCGACGTGGTGGTGTCGACCTCGGACACGTCATGCAGGACGGACGGCCGGAACTCCAGGTTCGCGAACAGCGACCGGGCCCGGCGCAGGCTGATCTCGGCCTCCGCCGCGCCGTCGGTGTAGTCGAACACCGACCGCGGCGTGCGCATGCGGGCGATGCGCCGCAGGTCGGCGATGGTCAGCGCGTTCGCCAGCCGGCGGTCGGTCGGGTTCAGCGTGGGCCGCTTCGTGCGCAGCAGCGGCCTGAGCTCGGACCAGCGGGGGAGTTGTCGGTCGGTCATGGAGCGGCTCCGTGGACGTCAGCCATGTGGTCAGACCACAAGGTATCAGTAGGGTTCCGAGCATGAGGACCCACGAGCTGGTGCTCCGTCAGGTGGAGGCCGACCTGGCGGCGGGGAAGCTGCGGCTGGGTGACCGCCTGCCCGGCGAACGGGCGCTGGCCGGCGAGCTCGGCGTCAGCCGGCCGTCGGTCCGCGAGGCGATCCGCGTCCTCGAGGCCATGGGCGTCGTCCGCACCGCGGTCGGCTCCGGCCCCGACGCCGGCGCCGTCATCGTCGCCGACCCCGGCTCGCCGCTGACGGCCACGCTGCGGCTGCACCTCGCCACCAGCCACCTGCCGATGGGCGACATCGTCCAGACCCGCGTGCTCCTGGAGTCGTGGGCGGTCCGCGAGGCGGCCGGACGGGCCACTCCGGCGCAGGTCGCGGCGGCGCGGCAGCTGCTCGACGCCATGGACGAGCCGGACCTCCCGCGCGAGCGGTTCCACCTCCTCGACGCCGAGTTCCACGTCGCACTGGCCAGCCTCGCCGACAACGTGCTGGTGTCGACGATCATGGCGTCGCTGCGCGAGGCCATTCACGGCTACGTCATCGCGGCCGCGCCGCACGTGCCCGACTGGGCCCCCGTCGCCGCCCTGCTCCGCGCCCAGCACCGCGCCGTCCTCGCCGCCGTCGCCGACGGTGACGGCGACCTCGCCGCCGCGCTCGTCGCCGAGCACATCCAGGGCTTCTACAAGGCCTCGCGCGTCGGCTGAGCGCGCGGCGTCAGGCGTCCGGGAACGGGTCCTCCGGCAGCAGGCCGTCCAGCTCGGCGTCGGCGGCGTGCACCTCCGCCACGTACTCGGCCTCGATCTCGTAGGAGCGCGACCCGAGTCGGAACGTCGGGGCCGGGACGAACTCGACCGGCCCGAGCCGGGTCGCGCGCGGGTACTGCAGGTTCACGTCGGTCGGCCGGCCGCGGTGCAGCAGGCCACCGGTGAGGACGGCGATGCGCCGGTCGGTGATCGCGATGTAGCAGTCGATACCGGACATCATGCTGCCGATCCAGACCGTGGTGACCGGGATCAGGTAGCCGATCTCCTCGCCGGACTCGAGGAGGTCCTGGCACTGACGGCGGACGTGCGCGGGCACCGGCATGCCTCACTTTGGCACAGCGATCGGCGGGCACGGCGTCGCCATGGCGCAAACCGGACAATCACGATCTAGAAGGGTCGAAGTTACGGCGGGATGCCGCTACTGTTTCCCCAGCATCGGGGCGGCTTTCCACGCATTTCGTCGAAAGTTTCGGCCGCAGCCAGCTCCGGTGAGTGAGCATCTCGAGCAACGGTCCCGCACTTCCGACGGAGCGAGGAGACGACCATGGCTCAGGAACACAGGTTGAGCCGGCGCCGGCTGCTGACGATCAGCGCCGGCACGCTCGCGGCAGCAGCCATCGTGCCGGCCACGCCGGCGTTGGCCGGTCCGCTGGTGCGCAACGTGCCCAATCCGCTGCTGCCCCCGGGCAAGCGCGGCACCATCCTGTACACCCAACGCGACGCGACCGCGCGGCGCGGCATCTGGAACAACCCCGCCCCGACCATGGGCCAGCTCGGCGGCCCGAACTTCCCGGCCGACCCGAACGACCTCGGCCCGACGGTCGCGCTGCCCGGCGGCTTCCGCGAGGTGTTCCAGTTCCTGGCGAACGCCGGCTTCAAGCAGGTCGAGTTCGCCGGGTACGGCCAGCACGCCGACAACCAGGGCGGCAACGTTCCGCCGCTCACCCAGGGCAGCACGCTGCTGCGGCAGAACTTCCCCGCGTACCTGGACTACGCGCGGACGCTGCGCGGCTTCCTCGACGAGGCCGGGCTGGAGGCCATCGGCAACCACGGCTTCATCCCGAACAGCTGGCCGGGCGGCCCGAACGGCGGCATGACGGCCGACGACTACGACCGCTTCCAGATCGAACTCGAGTTCGCCTCGATCATGGGCATGCCCTACATGGGCACCGGCGGCGACCCGACCGGCAGCGGGGCGAAGGAGGCGTGGGACGTCGCCGGGCAGAAGTGGGAAGCCCTGAACGACCTCGGCCGGCAGTGGCGGATCTCGATCTACCCGCACAACCACGCCGACGCCTACGGCTTCCTGCAGGACGGCCCGATGGTGCAGGTGACGGTCGACCGGGTGACCGGCGACCCACTGCCGCAGCCGCAAATGGTGCGCGGCGAGTCCGGCATCCGCCGGATGCAGTACTACCTGGACATCACGCCGAGCACGAAATGCTACTGCGAGATCGACATCTACTGGGCACACTCGGCGCAGCACCGGTTCCGCTGGTACTACGACTGGGACGGCCAGCGCCGCGAGAGCATCTTCAGCCCGATCGACCAGATCGCCGCGCAGCCGCTGCGCTACCCGCTCTACCACGCCAAGGACGGCGACCGCCGCGACGACCAGCCGGTCGGCGTCGGCGAGGGCTACCGGATGATCCCGTTCGGCGACCCCCGCAGCGACATCGACTACGACGCGATCTTCCGCCGGCACCGCCCGCGCGGCTACCACAACCCCAACTACGAGGACGACTCCGCGCCCGGCGGCGCCGGTGACCCGGGCCGTTCGTTGCGGCACGCGATCATCAGCGGCACGAACATGTCCAACATGGCGCGCTGAGACTCCCCGGCCGGCCGGGCCACCCCGGCCGGCCGGGTGATCAGCCCGCTCAGCTCGCTCTGGTCAACACCCGCTCCACGTACCTCGGGGCCGGCTCGTCGGTGGCGATGCGGCCGTCCGCCACCTCGACGACGCGGTCGACCCAGTGCAGTGACTGTGGCCGGTGCGTGACGACGATGGTGGTGCGGCCGGCCGACGCCACGCGCATGGCCTGGTTGACCTTCCGTTCGCTGGCGAGGTCGAGGTTCGACGTCGCCTCGTCGAGGATGAGGATCGACGGGTCGCCGAGCAGCGCCCGGGCCAGGCACACCAGTTGCCGCTGGCCGGCCGACAGCGACCGCCCCCGCTCGGCCACCACGTGGTGGTAGCCGCCCGGCAGCCGGGTGACGAACTCGTGCGCCCCGACGGCGCGGGCGGCCGCCTCGACCTCGGCGTCGCTGGCGTCCGGCCGTGCGTAGGCGATGTTGTCGCGGATGGTGCGTGAGAACAGGAACGGTTCCTGCGGCACGTACCCCAGGTGCCGCCGGTAGCTGGTGACGTCCAGGTCGTCGAGCGGCCGGCCGTCGACCAGCACGCGGCCGTCGGTGGGGTCGTAGAACCGGGCGACCAACTTCGACAGCGTCGACTTGCCGGCGCCGGTGCGCCCGACGAACGCGACCCGCTGGCCGGCCGGCACGTGCAGGTCGATGTCGCGGACGGCGTCGGTGGCGGCGCTGGCGTAGCGCAGCCGGACCTGCTCGAACCGGAGGTCACCGGCGATCGCGTCGACGGGGACGGCGTCGGGCCGCACCGGCGTCGACGTATCCAGCGCCAGCAGCCCGCGCACCCGGACCAGCCCCGTGCGGGCCCGCTGGTACACGTCGAACACCGACGACAACTGCTGGATCGGCGCGAACACCTGGGCGAGGTACAGCAGGAACGCGATCAGCGTGCCGAGCGCCAGCGTGCCGGCCTCGATGCGCTGCGCGCCCACCCAGAGCACGGCCGCGATGGCCAGCACCGAGAGCAGCTCGATCGCGGCGACGTACACCGCGGTGGCGTACAGCCCGCGCAGGCTGGCGGCGACGTACTGGCGGCCGAGGTCGGCGAAGCGTTCCAGGTTGACGGCCTCGCGCCGGAACGCGTGCGTCACCCGGATGCCGGCCATGCTCTCCTGCACGTCGGCGTTGATCGTCGACAGCAGCTCGCGGGCGTCGTCGTAGGCGACCGAGGCGCGCCGCCGGTACCACCAGGTGACGGCGGCGGCGAACGGCACGACCCCCAGCACGACCAGCGCCAGCATCGGGTCGAGCGCGACGACCACGACCGTCATGCCGGCGAACGTGGCGACGCTGACGACGGCGTTGATCAGCCCGACCTGGAACAGCTGGGCGATCGCGTCGACGTCGGAGGTCATCCGCGTCATCACCCGGCCGGCCTGCGTGCGGTCGTAGAAGTCGATGCCCAGCCGTTGCAGCTGCCCGAAGATGCGCACCCGCATCGCCAGCAGCAGCCGCTCGGTACTGCGCGTCGTCCACAGGAAACCGGTGCGTTGGTCCAGCCAGAGCAGCCCGACCAGCACCGCCGCGCCGAGGCACACCCACATCAGCACCGACTCGGAGCCGGCGCGCATCCCGTCGTCGACCGCCCGCTGCACCAGCATCGGGTTGGCCAGCGTGATGGCCGCCTCGAGGACGACCAGCGCGAGGCCCACCAGCAGGCCACCGACGTACGGGCGCAGGAACGACGCCAGCCGCAAGGGGCCGCGAGTGGAGTTCTCGCGGTCGAGGTCCACGCCCGGTGGGTCGGCGGGCGGCGGGAGCGCGGCGATGCGTTCGGCGACCGCCGGTGGCACGGTCATGTGCAGGCTGGGCAGTGAGCCGGTGGCGTCCTGCCGCGACTCCCACGCCGACGCCGTGGCCTCGAACCGCCCGGCCCGGGCGTGCGACATGAGATCGTCGGCGTGCTCGTCGCTGCCGGGTCCGTCGCCGAACAGGTCGCGGTACAGCGCGTTGCGTTCCAGCAGCTCGGCGTGCCCGCCCTCGTCGACCACCCGGCCGTCGTCGACCAGGACGACGCGGTCGGCCAGCCGCAGCGTGGACTCGCGGTAGGCGACCAGCAGGACGGTCCGGCTGGCGAGGAACGGTTCGAGGTTGGCGTGGATGCGCTCCTCGACGTTCACGTCGACCGACGAGGTGGCGTCGTCGAGCAGCAGGATGTCGGGCTCGGCGAGTAGCGCCCGCGCCAGCGCGACCCGCTGCCGCTGCCCGCCGGACAGCGTGATGCCCTGCTCGCCGACCACGGTGTCGTAGCCGTCGGGCAGCGCGTCGACGAACTCGTCGGCCATGGCTGCCCGGGCGGCCGTGCGGATCTCGTCCATGCTCGCGTCGGGCTTCCCGTACGCGATGTTCGCGGCGATGGTGTCGGAGAACAGGAAGCTGTTCTCGAACACCACGCCGATGCGGCGGCGCAGCTCGGGCAGCGACCACCGGCGCACGTCGATGCCGTCGACGGTGACCGTGCCGGCGTCGGTGTCGAAGAAGCGGGGCAGCATCGACAGCGCCGTCGACTTCCCGCAGCCCGACGGCCCCACCAGCGCGACCGTCTCGCCCGGCCGCACCTCGAGGCTGAAGTGCCGCAGCACCTGGTGGCCGTCGCCGTCGGCGTAGGCGAAGCGGACCCGGTGGAAGGAGACCGCGCCGCCCCGCTCGTCGGCGGGCACCGGGCGCAGCGGCTCGGTGATCTCGGCCCGCAGGTCGAGCAGTTCGCCGACCCGCTCGGTGGACGCCTTGCACAACGGCGCGTTGGTGAGCACCATGCCGGCCACCCGGGCGGCGCCGATGAGTTCGGCCAGGTAACCGGTGCAGGCCAGGAAGACGCCGATGGTGAGCTGCCCCTGGATGACCAGCAGGCCGCCGGCCAGCAGCACCAGCACCTGGCCGAACAGCGGCGCGCCCTGCAGCGAGGCGATGAACGGCGCTCGCAGCCGGACCGCCCGGACCCTGGCGCGGAACATGTCGAGCAGCGCGCCGTGCAGCCGCTCGGTCTCGGCCGGCTGCTGGCCGAACGCGCGGACCACGCGGACGCCGGTGACGGCCTCCTCGACCCGGGAGGTCATCTCCGCCTCCCGGTCCTGGGCGTCCCAGCCGGCCGCGTACACCTGGCGGCGCTGCCGGTTCGTCACCGCGAACACCACCACGATGACGGCCACCACCAGCGCCGCGATCAGCGGCGACAGCGTGAACATGACGACGACCGCCAGCAGCGACGACAACAGCGTCGCCGCCACTTGCGGGATCCAGCTGAGCAGCATGTGCACGTAGCGCAGGTCGCCGCTGATGCGCGACACCAGCTGGCCGCTCTGCAGCTGCGCGTGGCCGGTGAAGTCGAGGCGCTGCAACGTGTCGTACACGTCGCGGCGCAGGTCGTCCTGGATGCGGAACGCGGTGACGCCACCGACGTGCCGCCACCAGCCGGACAGGAAGAAGCGGGCCACCGCCAGGCCGATGAGCAGCAGGATCATCGGCAGCAGCGGCGCACTGCGGTCAGTGATCGCGTCGTCGACGACCCGGCCCTGCGTGACCGGTACGGCGGCGACGGTGACCGCCCAGGCCAAGGCCACGACGACCGAGATGATCAGGGTGCCGCGGTGGCGGAGGAGGTACGGAGCGAGCCGGCGGAAGGTGCCGGGTGGCTGTGAGGGTTCGGCTGACGCGGCGGCCAGCGGCGGCGTTGACGGCTTGGCGGTCTGGGCTGAGGGACGCGCGGACGCGGTGCGGCTGGGCACAGGGAGCTCCCGAAGCAGCGGTCGGATTGTGATCACCCCGACTGGGGGTCGCCGAAAAGCCTACGCCCGGCCGGTCGGGCGGATCAACGGTCCGGAGCGAGCTCCGCGATCTCGATGTCGACCTCGAACGGCGCCCGGATGGGCGCCGTCTGGCCGGCCGTCCAGGTGCCCACCTCGGTGTAGGTGGTCGCGCCGGCGGGCAGCGCATACGCGGTGAGGCTGAGCTCGGGCCGGAACTCGACCCGCCAGAAGTGCGGGATGCCCGCCTCGGCGTACTTGGCGGGCTTGAGGATGCGGTCGTTCGAGACCGACCCCGGCGACACCACCTCGACCACGAGGAGCACATCGGATGCCCGCGCCTTGGACCCGCCCCGCCGAACGGCCTCGTGGCGGAGCAGGACGAGGTCGGGGATGAGGAACGTCGGGTCGATGTCGATGGCAACCGGACCGAGCGCGACGTCGGGCCTGGCGGCGTCCTTGATCAGATCGCGCAGGAGAACGGCGACCGCCTCGTGCCAGAGGCCCGCTGGTGGGGTCATCAGGAGCGCACCATCGACGATCTCGAACCGCCAGATCGACTCGGGCAGCGCGAGGAGATCGTCGAACGTCCACCATCGAGGGCTGGTCGGAAGCTCAACCGCCGGCATGTCGACCACCACCATCTGGGTTCTCCTGTTCTGCTCAGCGTCGCACTGTTGTTCGGCATGCCGCCACTCTTGCTGGCAGCGGCGCCGCGTTCCACCGCCGAATCGCGAAATGTGGACAACCGCGGAAACCGGCCGCCCCTGTGGACAACCAGCCGAATAGCCGATTCCTGAACCCGCACCAATCCGGGGGCCGGACCGCGTCGAACACGGGGCATGACCGCGACGACGCACCGTTGGCGCACCCGAGGCCTGGCCGCCCTGGCCGGTATCGCGGCGGGCGGTCTGACGCTGGGCGTCGGGGAGTTGGTCGCGGCGCTCGTGGTGGAGCCGGCCGCGGCGCCGTTCCTGGCGGTCGGCAACACGTTCGTGGACCTGACGCCGGAGTGGTTGAAGAGCTTCGCCATCCGCACGTTCGGCGAGAACGACAAGCAGGTCCTGCTGGCCGGCATGGCCGGGGTGCTGCTGCTGGTGTCGGTGGCGGGCGGGCTGCTGGAGCTGTGGCGGCGGTGGGCCGGCGTGACGGTGCTGGCCGCTCTCGGCGCCGTGGCCGTCGCCGCGGCCCTGAACCGTCCGACGGCCACCGCGGCCTGGGCGCTGCCCACCGTCGCCGGCGCCGTCGCCGGAGCCGCCGCGCTCACCCTGCTGGTGGGCCGGCTCCGAGCCCGCGCGGCGGATGCTGATCCGAGGATCTCGGGGGAGTCCGCATCCGTCGCGCGGCCGCCGCGCCGTCAGGTCCTGCTGCTGACGGCGGCGGTCGCGGGGCTGGCCGTGGCCACGGCCCTCGGCGGGCGGCGGTTCGGGCAGACGCTGGCCGAGGTACGCGACGCCCGCGACGCGCTGCGGCTGCCGCCGCCGGCCGACCCGGCGCCCGCGGTCCCGGCCGCTGCCGAGCTGGACGTCGAGGGGCAGCCGCCGTTCCGGACCTCGAACCGCGAGTTCTACCGCGTCGACACCGCGCTCGACCTGCCGCGCGTGACGCCGGAGGAGTGGCGGCTGCGGATCCACGGGATGGTGGGGCGGGAGATCGAGCTCGACTTCACCGACGTGCTCGGGCTGGACCTGGTGGAGCGCATGATCACGCTGACCTGCGTCTCCAACGAGGTCGGCGGTGAGCTCGCCGGCAACGCCGTCTGGCTGGGCTACCCGCTGGCCGACCTGCTGGCCCGGGCGAACCCGGCCGGTGACGCCGACATGCTGCTCTCGACCAGCGTCGACGGGTTCACGGCCAGCACGCCGCTGGACGTGGTCACAGACGGGCGCGACGCGCTGCTGGCCATCGGCATGAACGGCGAGCCGCTGCCGGTGGAGCACGGCTTCCCGGCCCGGCTCGTGGTGCCCGGACTCTACGGCTACGTCTCGGCGACGAAATGGGTCACTGACCTGGAGCTGACCCGCTTCGACCGCGCCACCGCCTACTGGACCGACCGCGGCTGGGCGGCCGAGGCGCCGATCAAGACCGCGTCGCGCGTCGATGTGCCGCGCTCGTTCGCGGACCTGCCGGCCGGGCGCACCGTCGTCGCGGGCGTGGCCTGGGCGCAGCACCGCGGTATCCGGTCGGTCGAGGTGCAGGTCGACGACGGCGATTGGCAGGCCGCCGAGCTGGCCGCTGAGGCCTCCGTCGACACCTGGCGACAGTGGTTCTGGGAGTGGGACGCCGAGGCCGGCAACCACACCCTGCGGGTCCGCGCGACCGACGGCGCCGGCGACCGGCAGACCGACGAGCAGGCGCCGCCGTTCCCGGACGGGTCCAGCGGCTGGCATTCGGTGGTGGTGCGCGTGACCTGAGTCCCCGGCACCACCCACACCCATCAGACGAACCCGAGAGGAACCCGATCATGAAGCTCCTGACCAGGCGAGCCCCCGTCCTGCTGGCGACCGCCGCCGCCCTCACCCTCACGCTGTCCGCCTGCGGCGACGACGGCGACGACTCGACAGCGGGCGGCAGCTCCGCCGCGCCCTCGAACGACGCCGCCGACGAGCCGAGCGACGAGGCCAGCGAACCGGCCGACGAGATGACGGAGGAGCCGATGGCCGGTCCGGTCGGCCCGGGCTGCGCCGACTACGCGTCCCAGGTGCCCGACGGCGAGGGGTCGGTCGAGGGCATGTCCGACGACCCGGTCGCGGTGGCCGCGTCGAACAACCCGATCCTCACCACGCTGGTCTCGGCCGTGTCCGGCGAGCTGAACCCGCAGGTCAACTTGGTCGACACGCTGAACGGTGGCGAGTTCACCGTCTTCGCGCCGGTCGACGACGCGTTCGCGGCGGTCGACCCGGCGACGCTGTCGACGCTGTCGACCGACGCCGACCTGCTGACGACGGTGCTGACGTACCACGTGGTGCCCGGCCAGCTGACGCCCGACCAGGTGATCGGCGAGCAGACGACGGTGCAGGGCGGTGCGGTGACCGTCGCCGGCACGCCGGACGCGATGACCGTCAACGACGCGAACGTGGTCTGCGGCGGTGTCACGACGGCCAACGCGACCGTCTACCTGATCGACGGCGTGCTGATGCCGCCGATGTGACGGACGAGCCCCGGCCGCCGGTCCCGCACGTCAGCGGGGCCGGCGGCCGGCGAGCGTTCTGCCATGGGGTACGGAGCTTGTGACGCAGACGGGAGGAGCGACGTGGCCGACGAACGCGCCGGGCGTGCAGCGGAACCCGGCCGGACGGCGGTGGTGCTGTTCACCCGGGATCTGCGCGTGCACGACCACCCGGCACTCGCCGCCGCCACCGAGCACGCCGACCGGGTGATGCCGCTGTTCGTGCTCGACGACTCGATCCTGAGCGGCCGGAACGCCGCGCCGAACCGGGCCGCGTTCCTGGCGCAGGCGCTGGCCGACCTGCGTGAGCGGCTGCGGGAGCGAGGCGGCGACCTGGTGCTGCGCCGCGGTGACGTGGTCGAGGAGACGATGGCCGCGGTCGCGGAGACCGGCGCGACGGCCTTGGTGTGCAGCGCCGACGTCAGCGGCTACGCGCAGCGCCGGGAGCGCCGGCTGGCCGACGCGTGCGCGGGGCAGGGCGTGCGGTTCCGGACCTACCCGGGCGTGACGGTGCTGCCGCCCGGCGCGCTGATCCCGGCCGGCGGCGACCACTACCGCGTCTTCACCCCGTACTGGCGGGCGTGGGACGCGGCGACGTGGCGCGAGCAGGTGGCGGCCCCGGCCCGGATCAGCAGCGGGGATCTCGACCGGATCGGCCGGCTGCCCGCCGTCGACGATCTCTCCGACGGCGTCACCTCGCCCGACCTGCCCGTTGGCGGCGAGACCGCCGGGCGCGCCGTCCTCGACCGGGCCGTCAGGCGCGCCGGTGACGGCGAGCCGGACCTCGACGACCTCGCCGGCGACCACACCTCGCGGCTGAGCCCGTACCTGCACTTCGGCTGCGTCTCGCCGCTGGAGGTGGCGAACCGGCTCGAGGAGAACGCGCCGGAGCAGGTGCGGCAGCTGGCCTGGCGCGACTTCCACCACCAGGTCACCGCCGCTGTGCCGTCCGTCAGCACCGAGGACTACCGAAGCCGCGCTGTCGAATGGCGCGACGACGCCGACGGGCTGCGGGCCTGGCAGGACGGGCGCACCGGCGTGCCGATCGTCGACGCCGGGATGCGCCAGTTGCTGCGCGAGGGTTGGATGCACAACCGGGCCCGGCTGATCACGGCGTCGTTCCTGACGAGGAACCTGAAGATCGACTGGCGGGCGGGCGCCGCGCACTTCTTCCGCTGGCTGGTCGACGGCGACGTCGCGACCAACGCGGGCAACTGGCAGTGGGTGGCCGGCACCGGCAACGACGCCCGGCCGAACCGGGTGCTCAACCCGCTACGCCAGGCGAAGCGGTTCGACCCGGACGGCGCCTACGTGCGCCGCTACGTCCCGGAGCTCGCGCACCTCGACGGCGCGGCCGTCCACACGCCCTGGGCGCTGCCCGACGCCGATCGCAAGGCGCTGGACTATCCGGACCCGCTGCTCGACCTCTGACGCGACGACGCACCACGGCGCGCCGTCCGCGTCATGGCACCAGAACACCGTCAGCGGATTGAACACGTGCCCGAGCACAGCCGCGCTGGTGAGTCCGTCTCGGTGGTCGCGATGCCCAGTTCGCCGAACAACCGGGTCAGCCGCCGATAGGTTCGCTCGTTGTGCGCGAGGAACCCGCTGTCCACGGCGATCGGCGCGCGGCCGCGCCCGGGACGTCGTGCGTGTGCGCGGATTGGTGCGGACCGCGACCAATCCACCGTCCGCGCGGCTGCGAACACGGGGCAGTCAGGTGGACGATGACGGTGGAGGACGCTCGATGGTGACGTTGCGATCGGTGCCGGCCGATGAGCCGGATCCGGCCGGTGGGCCGGGGGACCGGCTCGGCCGGCTGCTCGACCACTGCGCCCGCGGCGACCACGCCGCCTTCGAGCAGGTCTACGACAGCATGGCCGGTCCGGTGCTGGGCATCGCGACGACGGTGGTCCGCAACCGGGCGCTGGCCGAGGAGGTCGCGCAGGAGGTGCTGGTCGAGGTGTGGCGGACGGCGTCGCGGTACCAGTCCGAACGGGGCAGCGCGCGCGGCTGGATCCTCACCATCGCGCACCGCCGCGCCGTCGACCGCGTCCGCCGCGAACAGGCCGGCAGCGACCGCGAAGAACGGGCCGCGCGGCGCGACGACGAGCGGCCGTACGACCATGTGGCCGACGAGGTGGAGGCGAACGTGGAGCGCGAACAGGTGCGCCGCTGCCTCGACTCGCTGACCGGCCTGCAGCGCGAGTCGATCGCGCTGGCCTACTACGACGGATACACCTATCGCGAGGTCGCGCAACTGCTGCATGCTCCCCTCGGTACGGTCAAGACGCGGCTCCGCGACGGCCTGGCCCGGCTGCGCGACTGCATGGGGGTGGGGCGATGAACGAGCCCGTGGACGCCGGCATCCACACGCTGGCCGCGCCGTACGCGCTGCATGCGCTGCCGCCGGACGAGGTGAGCCGGTTCGAGGAGCACCTGGAGCAGTGCGCCGACTGCCGCATCGAGGTCGACGAGCTGCGCGAGACCGCCGCCCGGCTCGGCGTCGCCGCCGCCGTCACGCCCCCGCCGCGGATGCGCGACGAGGTGCTCGCGCGGGTCGCCGAGGTGCGGCCGCTGCCGCCACGGGTATCCGCTGGTGAGGGGCAGCCGGGGGTAGCCGCCGGGTTGCCGCCGGGTCCGGCCGCCGGGCGGGCGGTGCGTCGCTGGTGGCCGCGGGTCGCGACCGGCCTGGCAGCGGCGGCCGTGGCGGCGATCGTGGTGCTCGGGATCCGGCTGAACGAGGTGCAGTCCGACCTCGACCGGTCGCAGCAGATCGGCGCGCAGTTGCGGCAACTGGTCGGCGCCGAGGACATGGAGATGGTGCGGGTCGGCTCGCCCGAGGACGGCCAGGGCACCGTGCTGGTGGCGCGGTCGCTGGACGTCGCCGTGTTCATCGGCGACGGCATGGCGCCGGCGCCGGCCGGCCACACCTACCAGCTGTGGCTGATGCACGACGACGGCGGCGTGGTGTCCGCCGGGGTGCTCGGCAGCCCGCCCGACGGCCACGTCGGCCCGTTCACCGCCCGTGGCCTCGCCGGCGCCGACCGACTCGGCATCACCGTCGAGCCGGACGGCGGGTCGCCGCAGCCGACCACGGACCCCGTCATGCTGATCGACCTGCCGACGGCCTGATCGGCCGGGCCGCCCTGGGTGGACCGGCGCGGGTGCCGTCGCGGCTGGGGCGGCGCTGCGGTCGGTCGGGCGGCGCGGTCGCGGATGGGACGGAGCCGGTCGCGGTTGGACGGCGTCGCGGTCGTTCAGCGTGAGGTAGGCATGACCCGCCCCTGTGGGGTGGGACCCCACCCTACGGGCGGGCACTGACATGGTCGCGTCGCATTGATGGGCAGACGACCTACTCACGGCCTGCGCGGCGGTGATGGGCCGACTGCCACGTCGATGACCACAGCCTTCTTCGATAGCGAGAAACGTCCGAACAGCCTCTCGAACACGACTCCCGCTATCGAAGACGGCTCCGGGAGTCGAGGACACCAACGGTGCACCGGCAGCAACGGCCAACGGCAGCCAGCCAGGCGAACGGTGCACCCGGGCGGGCCTGGGCCCGCACTTCCCCCGCCCCACTGCGGCAAAACGGCGAACGCCATCGTCGACGAGACGTCCACCATGATCATCCACCTTTTGAGCTGCTATGACAGCCCAGAAGGTGGATGATCAGGATTTACTGGCGGCCGTGTGTGCTGACGGCCCGCGCGGCGTGCTGGCCCGACGATCTACCGGCGGCGCGCGACACCGGCTGCCTGTCCAGGCAATATCGCGACAATTCCCCTCACATAGTCACATTCCGGTATACACTCCGGCCGAAGACTTTCTGGTCAGGAACCGCGAGCCTGACCTGCCTGGCGATCATGGCGTGGTTTGCCGCGCCATGGGCCGGCGCGCAGGTCTGTGCGACACCTCGGGGGGAGGCGTCGGCGTTGCGCGACACCGTGTCGACCCTGCCCGCGTTGCCGCTGGACCTCGACGACCTGCGGCTGCCGATCCCGGTGCCGCCGAGGCCGCCGCGGCCGCGCCGGGTGCGGGCCTGGTTCCGGCGGCACGGTCCGGACCTCGCCTGGCTGGCGCCGCTGCTGACGCTGGCCGGTTACGTGCACGCCGCCGGGATGACCCGCTCGCCCGCGTTCACCGAGGCCGAGGGTCGCACGATGGCCCGGATCGCGGCCGGCGTCCCCGGCGACTTCGGCGCCGCCCAGCTGGCGGCGTGGATCGAACCGACCGGGGCGCTGGACCGCGCGGAGCACACCGTCGCCGCCGGCCGCGAGGCGATGCTGGTCGTCCTGCTGCTGGGCGTCGTCCTGCTGTGGGTGCTGGCCCGCCGGCTCGGGGTGGCCCGGCCGGCCGCCGCGGTCGCCGTCGTCCTCTTCGCCGTCTCGCCGCTGGCGCTGCACCTGCACCGCCTGGTGCTGGCCGAGAACGTCGCCGTGCTGTGGATGCTGCTCGCGTTCGTGCTGGCGACGGCGCGGCGCGGGCGGCCGGTGGCGTTCCCGGCCGCTGGGGTCGCGGTGCTGCTGGCCGCACTGACGCAGGAAACGTTCGTCGTCGTCGCGCCGTTCGTCGTGTGGACGATGTGGCAGCAGGTGACGGCGCGACGGTGGCGGCTCGCGGTGGCCGGGGTGGCCGCCGCGGCGGGCGCCGGCGCCTACGGGTACGTGCTCGCGTCGCTGGGTGAGCTCGGCGGCGCCGCGCCGGAACGGTGGTGGACGCTGGATCCGGTGCTGGTGGCGATCGGGCCGGTGGCGGCGGGCGCCGCGCTGCTGTTCCCGGCGCTGCGTCCGCCGGCCGCCACGCTGATCACGCTGGTGCTGCTAGCCGTCGTGCCGGGCGGACCGGCGCCCGCCGCGCTGCCGCTCGCGGCGGTCCCGCTGGCCGCGCTGCTGGTGCCCGCGACGGCGCATCGGCTGGTCGTCCGGCTGCTGGCGGTGCGCGGCCGGCCGGAGGCGATGCCGCTGGCCATCATGACGACGACCGCGGCGGCCGCGCTGATCGTCGCGGTGACGGCGACCTGGCCGGGCGAGCTGGGTCCGCTGCTGCGCGACGACCCGGTCGCGCCGGTCGCCCAGGCCGAGCGCTGGCTGACGGCGAACGTGCCGCGTGACGGCCGGCTGGTGGTCGACCACCCGCTGCGGGCGGACCTGCTGCGGTCCGGGTTCGCGGCGGACGGGCTGGTGCCGTTCACCAGCTTCCCGGCCGACGCCGTCGCGGAGGGCGGGCCGCTCGACCCGCGCCCGCCTGGCTGGACCCACTACGACTACGTCGTGTCGACGGCGGCGCTGCGCACCGACGACGCCGACCGGCCCGACGTCCGGTCCGCGCTGGCCGAGTCGACCGTCGTCGCGTCGTTCGGGCTCGGCGACGGCCGGGTGGAGATCCGGGCGATCCACCCACTCGGCCGGGACGTCGCCGAGACGGTCGCCGCCGGGGACCGGCGCACCGTCGGCTACGCGACCGGCCAGCTGCTCCGCAACGACGCCCTGACCTTCGACGCCGCCGCGCGCGCCGTCGCGTCGGCCGGGCTGGTCGATCCGCGGCTGGTGATCGTCCTCGGCAAGCTGTCCGGCACCCACGAGCTGGCCGTGTCGCTGCCCGCGCTGCCGGGCGAGGACGCCGGGGTGCGCCGCCGGCTCGTGCTCACCGGCCTGCCGACGGAGGACGAGGCGGCCCGGCTGGCGCTCTGGCTGCTCGGGCAGCCGCCGCCGTTCACGCCGTCGCAGGTCGACACGGACGGGACCACCGTCATCGCCACGTACTCGCTGACCGCACCGCGCGGCCTGCTCCCCGACCCGCCACCTCCCGAGGAGATCCCATGAAACGCATCGTCAGGTCCCTGGCCACGGCCGTGGGAGTCGTCGCCCTGGCCGCCGGCACCGCCACCGGCGCCCAGGGGAGCGAAGAGCCGGCGGCGACGGGCTGGGCCCGGCTGGCGCACCTGTCACCGGACACCCCGGAGGTCGACGTCAGCCTGACCGGCCTCGACGGCGAGTCCGTGCTGGAACTGCAGGACGTCGGCTACGGCGACGTGTCCGGCTACGCGCGGCTGCCCGCCGGGACCTACACGGCGGCGATGCGCCCGGCCGGCGCGCCGGCGGACTCCGAGCCGGTGATCACGGCGGCGGTCGAGATCGAGGACGGGGTCGCGATCACGGTCGCGGCGGTCGGCCTGAACGCCGACCTGTCCGGCCGCATCCTCGTCGACGACCTGACGGCACCGGCGGCGGGCCAGGCGCGCGTGCGGCTGATCTCGGCGGCCGTCTCGTCGCCGGCGGTCACCGTCACGACCAGCACCGGCACCGTCCTGGCCGACGACGCCGCCTTCGGGACGGCGACCGGCTACAGCGAGGTGCCCGGCGGCCGCTGGACCCTCGACCTCAGCAGCGCCGCCGGCACCGGCAGCACCGACGTCGACCTCGCCGCCGGCAGCGTCAACACGCTCTTCGTCCTCGACGTCGACGGCGAGCTGAACGTCGTCGGGGTCGTGGACAGCACCGGCACGCCGGAGGCCCCGGCCGGCGGCGTGCGGACCGGCGGCCGCGGGCTCGAGACCTCGGCGGGCTGGGCGGAGCCGCTCGGCGCGGTGGCGCTGGTGGCCGGGCTGGCCGTCGTCACCGGGGTGCTGGCGCGCCGCCGACGGGTGTCATGAGGCGATCGGCGACGGCCCTGGTCGTGGCGGCCGTCGTCGCCGCCGGGCTCGGCGGGTGTGCGGACGGGACGGCGCCGGCTGCGGGCCGCGGGTCCGCGGCCGCGACGCCGGACGTCGCCGCGTCAGCCGAGGCCCCTGGGTCGGCCGGGGCCGCCGGGCCGCGCCCGATCCCGGTCGACGACACCGTGCCGGTCCGGGTGCGGATCCCGGCGATCGGCGTCGACAGCGCACTGGAGACCCTGCACCGTGGCGACGACGGGCGGCTGGCCGCGCCGGAGGACTGGCAGTCGGCGGGCTGGTTCGCCGGCGGCCCGGTCCCCGGCGCGCCCGGCCCGGCGGTCCTCGCCGGGCACGTCGACTCGCCGGTCGGTCCCGCCGTCTTCGCCGGCCTGTCGCGGCTGCGCCCCGGCGACCGGATCGAGGTGGACCTCAGCTCCGGCGTCGTCGCGGTGTTCGTGGTGGACGGCAGCCGCACGGTGCCACAGGCCGACTTCCCGGCCGAGGAGGTCTACGGCCCGGTGCCGGACCGCCAGCTGCGGCTGATCACCTGCCACACGTTCGACGAGTCCGCCGGTCACTACGTCGACAACCTGGTCGTCTTCGCGACGGCCAGCGCCTGACGCCGTCAGCAGTCAGCGAGTCCGGCGCGCGCCGGCGTCGTCGCTGTCGTCGATGGGCGTCGTCGCGATGACGAAGGTGCCCTTGCTCGGGTACGTCTCGACGATGCCGCGCTCGCGCAGCAGCTCCAGCGACCGGCGCACCGTGCCGATGCCCACCCCGTAGGTCCGCGCCATCTCCCGCTCGTTGGCCAGGCGTGCGCCGACCGTGATCCGGCTCTCGGCGATCTCGGCGAGGAGGTGGTCCGCGAGCCGGACGAAGACATAGCCGCGCACCTGGGGATCCGGATCGAAGTTCTCCACGGATCTAGAATCTAGAGCTTCCCCGACCTGCGGTTATCACCAGGACGCACAGACGTGCACCCCTGTGCGTCCGGCCGCGTCCTACGGCTCCCTATAGCAATTGTCCGGGCTTCGTGCGACCTTTTGGCTATTTGCAATGTACTCACGACCCCCGTCCCCGGGGGGATCGGAGACCGATCCGTATGCTGCCTCGCCTGCACTACGCCGCCTTCCACATCCCGGCTCTGGTGCCCGACCGGCCGTTGCCGGTCATCCAGATCCGGCGACCGGACGGCACCCTGATCGACGCGGTCCGTGGCCGTCCGTCCGTGCCGGGTCCGCGCGGCTGGGACGAACTGGTCCGGCGCCTGGGCTACCGGCCGGTCACCCGCTGGAGCGAGACCGACGTCGGGCTGGGCGGCGGCCCGGCGCACCTGTGCAAGGTCGAGCCGCTGCCCGCCGCGGTGTCGCCGGTCTCGGGCCTGCAGCCGCCCTGCGCCGCCTCCGTCGTGTTGTCCCGCACCGACGCCGAGCGGCTCGCCGTCCACCGCGGGCACGGCGCCTCCGGCGGGCCTGGCGAGGCCGACGCCCGCGCCGGCGACCTGATCGTGTGCGAGTACGCCGCCGGCCACCGGCTGCCGCACCTCGGGCTCGGTCAGCCTCGCGACCACGCCGCCGTCAGGACGCAGCCGTGGTGGTGGCTGCTCTGGTACGCCGACGACGTCATGCTCACCGAGGCGTTGCCCTGCGTCGTCGAGGGGCCTGCGCCGGACGGCGGCCGCGCCGTCGACGCCTGCTCCCTGCCACGCGGCCACGACGACGCCAGCCCGCCGCACAGCTGGCAGCTCGCCGACGTCCCGTCCGCCAGGGTCACAGCCGGGCCGGGGCCGAGGGCGGTCCGCGGCGACCGCCGCCCGGGCGAGCGCTGACGGTGCGTCAGGACCAGTAGACGATGACCTTGTCGCCGACGTTGACCTGGCCGAACAGCGACTCAATGGAGTCGCGGTCGCGGACGTTCACGCAGCCGTGCGACCCGCCGTTGTAGCCGTTGGCCGCGAAGTCGGGCGAGTAGTGCACCGCTTGGCCGCCGCTGAAGAACATCGCGAACGGCATCGGCGTGTCGTACAGCGACGACACGTGGTCGCGCGACTTGGAGTTCACCTGGAACTCGCCTTCGCGGGTGGGCAGCTCGTCGGTGCCGAACCTGACGTCGAGGGTCATCCGCACCTCGCCGTCGATGACCCAGCGCAGCGAGTTCGACGACTTGTCGATGCACAGCACCCGGCCGGTGAGGCAGCGCGGGTCGAGGCCGTCGGCGTCGCCGCCGTTGTTCTCGGGCTCGCGGTTGTGCAGTTCGTCGTCGGTGGGGGTGCGGGTCATCTCGACGATCTTGTCCCAGGTGCGCTGGTCGACCTCGCCGGTGGCGGGGAAGCCGCGCTTGTCCTGGAAGCCCTTGATCGACGCCGTGGTGGTGTCGCCGTAGGTGTCGGTGACGTCGCCGCTGAACCAGCCGATCTGCACGAGCCGGGCCTGCAGCTCGCGCACCTGGTCGCCGGTGTCGCCGGGGCCGAGGATCGTCGGGCCGGGGGTGAGCACGTTGTTCAGCTCGTCCTCGGTGGGCGTCTCGGTCATGCCGATCAGGGCGTCCCAGGTGGCCTGGTCGACGGAGCCGGTGGCGGGCAGCTCGCGCTTCTCCTGGAACCCGGAGACCGCGGTGGCGGTGACGTCGTCGAACTCGCCGGTGATGTCGGGCGCGTACCACTCCAGCTGCTTGAGCCGGGCCTGCAGCTCGCGCACCTGGTCGCCGCTGGCGCCGGCGACCATCAGGGCCTCCGGTGTGGGCGTGGTGGTGGGAGTCGGCGTCGGGGTGACCGTCGGGGTGGGTGTCGCCGTCGGGGTCGGGGTGTCCGATGGCTCCTCGGCCGGTGGCGTCGCGGTCTGGCCCGAACTCTGCGGGCTGGCCGACGCCGGCTCGTCGCGTCCGAACTGGTTCAGGCCGATGAGCACGGCCGACACCACGGCGACGGCGAGCACGGCGATGAGCGCGCCCATGCCGGCCTTCCTGCCACGCGTCACGATCGTTCCTCCCCCTCTTGACGGCGTCCCCTCGACGCCGCTCCCACCCTTGAAGACTCATCAAACCGCGACCAGGTTGCCGTATGGAGGCGGCAATCTCCATTACGACTCGGTATCGGCGACCGGGATTTCTCGGGTGATTTGCGGTTATCCAGCCAAAACAGCAGCAATCGAGCGCACTGTGCCAGGGAATCGGCCACCGCCGCAGGCGGTTGCACCGATTGTGATGTCGGGCACGCGCGGACCGCGCAGGGTGATGATGCTAAGCGTTCACACCTCACCGCTCGACCAGCCCGGTGGCGGCAACGCCGGCGGCATGAACGTGTACGTCGTCGAGCTGGCCCGGCGGCTGGCGGCGCTCGGCGTCGAGGTCGAGGTGTTCACCCGGGCCACGTCGTCCGGCCAGCCCCCGGTGGTCGAGACCGCGCCGGGCGTGCTGGTCCGGCACATCGCCGCCGGGCCGTACGAGCTGCTGCCGGTCGCCGAGGTGCCCGCACAGCTGTGCGCGTTCACGTCCGGCGTGCTGCGGGCCGAGGCGCGGCGCCCGCCGGGCTGGTACGACCTCGTCCACTCGCACTACTGGCTGTCCGGTCACGTCGGCTGGCTGGCCACCAGCCGCTGGGGCGTACCGCTGGTGCACTCGATGCACACCATGTCCAAGGTGAAGAACCTGGCGCTGGCCGAGGGCGAGCGGCCGGAGCCGCGCGAGCGGGAACTGGGCGAGGAGCAGGTGGTCGCGCACGCCGACCTGCTGGTCGCCAGCACCGACGACGAAGCCACCCAGCTGGTCGGCCTGTACGGCGCCGATCCCGGCCGGGTGGCGACGGTCCCGCCGGGCGTCGACCTCGACGTGTTCGCGCCCGGCCCGGCGGCCGCGGCCCGGGCCCGGCTGGGGCTGCCCGCCGACGCCGTCGTGCTGCTGTTCGCCGGGCGCATTCAGCCGCTCAAGGCGCCGGACGTGCTGGTGCGGGCCGCGTCGCTGCTGCTGGCCCGCGACCCCGCGCTGCGCGAGCGGCTGGTCGTCGCCGTGGTGGGCGGGCCGTCGGGGTCGGGTATGGCCGAGCCGCACGCGCTGACCCGGCTGGCCCGCACGCTCGACGTCGCCGACGTGGTGCGGTTCGAGCCGCCGGTCGGGCAGCGGGAGCTGGCGGACTGGTACCGCGCCGCCGACGTCACCGCCGTCCCTTCCTACAGCGAGTCGTTCGGGCTGGTCGCGCTGGAGTCGCAGGCCTGTGGCACGCCGGTCGTCGCGGCAGCGGTGGGTGGGCTGCGCACCGCCGTCGCGCACGGCCGGTCGGGCCTGCTGGTCGACGGTCACGACCCGGCCGACTGGGCCGACGCGTTCGCCGGGCTGATCGGCGACCCGGACCGCCTGCGCCGGCTCGGCGCCGGCGCCGTCGCACACGCGGCGGAGTTCGGCTGGGACGCCACCGCGGCCCGTATGCTCGAGGTCTACGCCCGAGCGACGCGGCACCGGCAGGTGATGACGGCATGACGACCGACGACGGTCCCGCCGCGGTCGTCCGCGCCTACCTGCGTGACTCCGGGCAGCCGTGGGACGAACCCGCGCCCGGCGAGTTCGCCGTCGAACTGCCCGGCGAGCGCAAGCTGAAGACGTCCTGCAGCCTCGCCGTCCGCGACCACAGCCTGGTCGTCAACGCGTTCGTCGCCCGCCGGCCGGACGAGAACCACGAGGGCGTCTACCGCTGGCTGCTCGAGCGCAACGCCCGCCTCTCCGGCATCGCGTTCGCCGTCGACCACGCCGGCGACGTGTACCTCGTCGGCCGGCTGCCGCTGCACGCCGTCACCGCCGACGAGGTCGACCGCCTGCTCGGCATCGTGCTCGGCACCGCCGACTCCTCCTTCAACACCATCCTGGAGCTGGGATTCGCGTCGTCCATCCGGCGCGAATGGGCGTGGCGGCTGTCGCGCGGCGAGTCGACCCGCAACCTGGCCGCCTTCGAGCACCTGAGGCCCGCACCGTAAGCTGACCGCCATGACCTATCGCCTGGTGCTGCTCCGTCACGGCGAGAGCGAGTGGAACGCGAAGAACCTGTTCACCGGGTGGGTCGACGTCGACCTCACCGCGAAGGGCGAGGCCGAGGCCCGGCGCGGAGGCGAGCTGCTGAAAGCGCGCGGCGTGCTGCCCGACGTCCTGCACACCAGCGTGCTGCGCAGGGCCATCCGCACCGCCAACATCACCCTCGACGTCGCCGACCGGCACTGGATCCCGGTGCGCCGGCACTGGCGGCTGAACGAGCGTCACTACGGCGCGCTGCAGGGCAAGGACAAGAAGCAGACGCTGGCCGAGTTCGGCGAGGAGCAGTTCATGCTCTGGCGCCGCTCGTACGACACCCCGCCGCCGCCGATCGACCCGGGCGACGAGTTCGCCCAGACCGGCGACGCCCGCTACGCCGACCTCCCGCCCGAGCTGCTGCCCGCCACCGAGTGCCTGAAGGACGTGCTCGAGCGGTTCCTGCCGTACTGGTACGACGCCGTCGTGCCCGACCTCCGCCGCGGCCAGACGGTCGCCGTCGTCGCACACGGCAACTCGCTGCGCGCGCTGGTCAAGCACCTCGACGGCATCTCCGACGACGCCATCGCCGGGCTGAACATCCCCACCGGCGTGCCGCTGGTGTACGAGCTGGACGACTCGCTGCGCCCGGTCACCGCGGGCGGCGAGTACCTCGACCCCGACGCCGCCGCGGCGGCCATCGAGGCGGTCCGGAACCAGGGTCGCTGAGCCCCTCACCCACCCCGTCCGAGGGCGTCACCAGGCAGGCCCTGGTGGCGCCCTTTCGCCAGGTGTTCGGCCGCGTATAGTCCGACCAGGGTGTCAAGGGGGAACGTGTCGCATGGCAGTGACAGACGTCGCCATCGAGAAGATCAAGCAGATGATCGTCAGCGGGGAACTGAGCCCCGGTGACCGGCTGCCGCGCGAGGCCGACCTCGCCGAGCGGCTGGGGCTGTCGCGCAGTTCCCTGCGCGAGGCGGTGCGGGCGCTGTCGCTGATCCACGTGCTCGACGTGCGGCAGGGCGACGGCACCTACGTCACCAGCCTGTCGCCCAACCTGCTGCTCGACGCGATGGCGTTCGTCGTCGACTTCCACCGCGACGACACCGTGCTGCACTTCCTGGAGGTGCGCCGCGTCATCGAACCGGCCGCCGCGGCCATGGCGGCGGTGCGGATGAGCGACGACGCCATCGCGAAGCTGGAGGAGGTCATGGCCCCGCTGGACCCGGACACCGGCGTCGAGGAGCTGGTCGCCAGCGACCTCGAGTTCCACCGGCTGATCGCCGAGGGCTCCGGCAACCCGGTGCTGTGCTCGCTGGTCGAGAGCTTGTCCGGGCCCACGCACCGGGCCCGGGTCTGGCGCGGCCTGACCCAGGAGGAGGCGGTGGCCCGCACGCTCGCCGAGCACCGGGCCATCGTCCAGGCCATCCGGTCCCGCCAGCCCGACGTCGCCCGCTCCTGGGCGACCGTCCACGTCGCCGGGGTCGAGCAGTGGTTGCGTGAGGCGCTGACGGCCTAGGTCGCGCCGCTGGTTGCGTTGGGGTCGGAGGGTCCGGTGGATGCTGCGCCCGGCTCCGCTTCGCGGCGGTGAAGCATGCCGCGTGCGCTCTTGACGCCGGGCTCCGCATCCACCGGACCCTCCTCCGGTCCGCTTGCGTCCCGTTCTCGGCGTCGCTTCGGTGGGGTTTTAGTGGCCGGCGGTGCTGTCGGCCCACTCGATCTCGCCGGTGACCAGGTAGCGCACGTTCGTGGCGATGTGCACGGCGTGGTCGGCGAACCGTTCGTAGTAGCGGCCCAGTAGCGCGATGTCGATGGCGGCTTCCACTCCGCGGCTCCACTGGTCGTCGAGGAGCTCGTGGAACAGCGACCGGTGCAGGTGGTCCATCTCGTTGTCGTCCTGCGCCAGCTCCGCGGCTGCGTCGAGATCGCGGGTGCGCAGCACCTCGGTGGCCTTGGTGGACATCTCGCAGGCGGCCTTGCCCATGGCGGCGAAGGTGCCGCGCAGCTCGTCGGGCACGGCGTGCTCGGGGTAGCGCATGCGCGCGACCTTGGCGACGTGGACGGCGAGGTCGCCCATGCGCTCGGCGTCGGACGTGCTGCGCAGGGCGGACGTGACGATGCGCAGCTCGGACGCCACCGGGCCCTGGGTGGCCATCAGCTCCAGGACCTGTTCGTCGATCTCGAGCTGGTCGCGGTTGATGCTGGAGTCCGACGCCATGGCCTGCTCGGCGGCGTCGAGGTCGGCCTCGAGCAGCGCCTTGGTGGCCAGCCCCATCAGGTCACCGGTCTTGCGGATCATCCCGATCAGCCGGCCGTTGACCTCGTCGAGCTGCTCGTGGTACGCCTCGCGCATTGGCTTCGTCATCCCTGTCATCCTGTGGGTAGGCAGGTTGCTCCTGTCTGATCAGCCTAGGTGCAAGAGATGGACGTCCAGCGCGGCAAGGTGAATGGGCCGCGAAGTCTCGGTGAACAAGGGACCGAAACCGCGCCGTGAAGTGTCTTGAAGTGGAGATGAACTCCGCTGTGGCACATAACATCGGTGGATGTGGATGCTGTGACAGCCGGAGCGCTGGCCGCGTGTGTCGGCGCAGCGGTCGGCCTGGCGGCGGGTTTGGCGTTCAAGGCCAGTGAGCGCGCGCAGCACCCGCCGGAGCCGCCTCGGACCTCCCGTGTCCCCGAGGGCGTCGACGAGGTGCTGTCGGTGCTGCGCTCCAGCGCCATCGTTCTCGACAGCGCCCTCGACGTCGTCAAGGCCAGCCCGTCGGCGTACGCGTTCGGGCTGGTCCGGCACGACCGCCTGGCCGTGCCCGAGCTGGTCGAGCTGACCGAGCGGGTCCGCCGCGACGGCCAGATCCGCGAGGTCCAGCTGGAGATCCCGCGCTCACGCGACACCACCCAGACGCTGTACGTGTCGGCGCGCGTCGCGCCGCTCAACAGCAAGCTGCTGCTGGCGCTGGTCGAGGACCGCACTCACGAGATCCGCGTCGACGAGGTCCGCCGCGACTTCGTCGCCAACGTGTCGCACGAGCTGAAGACGCCCGTCGGCGCGCTGCTGCTGCTGGCCGAGGCGGTCGAGGACGCCAAGGACGACCCCGAGGCCGTGCAGCGCTTCGCCGAGCGCATGCAGCGTGAGGGCGCCCGGCTCACCCGGCTGGTGCAGGAGATCATCGACCTGTCCCGGCTGCAGTACGACGATCCCGTCGCGTCGCCCCAGCTGGTCGACGTCGACAGCGTCGTCGAGGCGGCCCTCGACCGGAGCCGGGTCGACGCCGAGAAGAACAAGATCCGGCTCACCGCCGGCGGGACGCCGGGGCTGCAGGTGCTGGGCAACGTCGGGCAGCTGGTCATCGCGCTGGGCAACCTGGTCGAGAACGCGGTGAACTACAGCCCGCCCAACACCCGGGTCGCGGTCGGCGTCCGCCGACGGGACGACCTCGTCGAGGTCAGCGTCACCGACCAGGGGTTCGGCATCGCCGAGAGCGAGCTGGACCGCATCTTCGAGCGGTTCTACCGCGTCGATCCGGCCCGTTCCCGGGCCACCGGAGGCACCGGCCTGGGACTGTCCATCGTCAAGCACATCGCCGCCAGCCACGGCGGCGAGGTAGGCGTGTGGAGCGTGCAGGGAGCAGGGTCCACCTTCACCCTGCGACTGCCGCTGCACCCGCACCGAACCGGGCAACCGCCCGCGTTCGAGACGCCAGTTGGTAAGGAGACGCCGTGACCCGCGTGCTCGTCGTCGAGGATGAGGATTCGTTCAGCGACGCCCTGTCGTACATGCTCCGGAAGGAGGGCTTCGAGGTCGCCGTCTCCGTGACCGGCGATGACGCTCTCGACGAGTTCGACCGGGGTGGGGCCGACCTGGTCCTGCTCGACCTCATGCTGCCGGGCCTGTCCGGTACGGAGGTGTGCCGCCAACTGCGGCAGCGCTCCAACGTTCCGGTCATCATGCTGACCGCCAAGGACTCCGAGGTCGACAAGGTCGTCGGCCTCGAACTGGGCGCCGACGACTACGTCACCAAGCCGTTCTCCTCCCGCGAGCTGGTCGCGCGCATCCGGGCGGTGCTGCGCCGCGGCACCGAGCCGGCCGAGGCCAGCCAGGCGGTCCTGGGCGCCGGCCCCGTCCGCATGGACGTCGACCGCCACGTGGTCACCGTCAACGGCAGCTCCGTCCGGCTGCCGCTGAAGGAGTTCGAGCTGCTCGAGCTGCTGCTGCGCAACGCCGGCCGGGTGCTCACCCGGGCCCAGCTGATCGACCGCATCTGGGGTGCCGACTACGTGGGCGACACCAAGACGCTGGACGTACACGTGAAGCGGCTGCGGGCGAAGATCGAGCCGGACCCGGCAGTGCCGACCTACCTGCTGACGGTGCGCGGCCTCGGCTACAAGCTCGAGGCCTAGGGTGTGTCTCCCGAGTCCATGGCCTACGGCGTAGCGGTGCCGGTGGGCTGCTCCGTCGGTTCGTCGGCGGGCGTCTCCGTCGGTGCGCCGGTCGGCGCGTCCGTCGGCTCCTCCTGGTCCGGCGCCGGCTGGGCCGGCAGCGCCTCGGCGTAGGCGCCCTCGGCGGGACGGACCAGCGCCTGGACGGTGGTGCGCGGCGCGTTCTCGAACCGGAACTCGACGGAGACGGTGTAGCCGGGGACGGTGTCGACGTCGAAGCCGTCGACGCGGTCGGCGTCGGGGCCGAGGTCGGCCACGCCGCGGACCGGGAGGTCGAGCGGGCCGTCGGCGAGCTCGGCGGGGACGTCGCCGATGAGGACCTCGGCCAGTTCGTCGTCGTTGTCGCCGCGGTTGGTCAGGGTGGCGATGACGGTGGCCGTGCCGTCGCCGTCGGAGACGACCTGGACGTTGCGCAGGCCGATGTCGCCCGCCTCGGCGTTGATGCCGTTGTCGGCCGAGTACCACCGCTGGGTCTGCTCCTGAATGCTGCAGCCGGCGGCGCCCAGCATCAGGACAGGGGCGGCGACGAGAACCAGACGCCGGACAGCAACCTTCACCACGTGCTCCTCGGAAAGCGCGCTCACACTGGACAGACCGCGGACCACAGTACCGGCGCCGTCCCGGCGGCTGGTCACCGGCACCCGCTCCTACCTGGTGGGACGGCAAGATCGACGACCTTGGAATGGGGCTAAACGGACACTCCGGATCGGCTGCCGGTCGCGTATGACGAGCGACCGCAGCACGCCGAATGGGCTTTTGTCAACCCCCATCACTGGCGCTGACCAGCACAAACGCTTATCCGGGCGGTGAAAATCGTGCTATCATCGGTGGGGGAAAGGGGACAGGAACACATGACTTTCAAGGTCGGCGAAACGGTTGTCTACCCCCATCACGGGGCCGCGCTCATCGAGGCGATCGAGTCCCGGGTCATCAAAGGAGAGGAACGCCAGTACCTCGTCCTCAAGGTCACGCAAGGCGACCTGACCGTCCGCGTTCCGGCGGACAACGTCGACCTCGTCGGCGTACGCGACGTCGTCAACCAGGAAGGGCTCGATCGCGTCTTCGAGGTGCTGCGCCTGCCGCACACCGAAGAGCCCACCAACTGGTCGCGCCGGTACAAGGCGAACCTCGAGAAGCTGGCGTCCGGCGACGTCATCAAGGTCGCCGAGGTCGTCCGCGATCTCTGGCGGCGCGAGCGTGACCGCGGGCTGTCCGCGGGCGAGAAGCGCATGCTGGCCAAGGCCCGTCAGGTGCTCGTCTCCGAACTGGCGCTGGCCGAGAACACGAACGAGGACAAGGCCGAGACACTGCTCGACGAGGTCCTTGCAGGCTGACACGCGCGCGTCGAACGGGGCATGATCCCGTCGTGAGCGTTGCGTGCATCGTGGTCGCCGCCGGTCGTGGTGAGCGACTGGGCGAAGGTCGCCCGAAGGCGTTCGTCGAGGTCGGCGGACGTCCCCTGGTCTGGCATGCACTGCGGGCCGCCACCGGCGCCGCGCGAGTGACGCACGTCGTCGTGGTGGCGCCCGGCGGCATGGAGGGCGATCCCGCGTTGGCCGGCGCGGCCGCCGTCGTCCCGGGTGGGTCGACGCGGCAGCAGTCGGTCGCGAACGGGCTGGCGGCGCTGCCTGACGACACCGAGGTGGTGCTGGTGCACGACGCCGCCCGCTGCCTGGCGCCGTCCGAGCTGTTCGACGCCGTCGCCGCCGACGTCATGGCGGGGCACGAGGCCGTCATCCCGGGCCTGCCGGTGGTCGACACCCTGAAGGCGGTCGACGCCGCCGGCCTGGTCACCGCGACCCCCGACCGCGCCGTGTTGCGCGCCGTCCAGACGCCGCAGGGCTTCGGCCGCGGCGTCCTCGAGCGGGCGCACGCGGCCGCCGTCGAACGCGGCGACGTCGACGCGCCCGACGACGGCGCGCTGGTCGAGCGCATCGGGCTGCCGGTGCATGTCGTCGCGGGGCACGCCGACGCGTTCAAGGTGACCCGGCCGCAGGACCTGCTGCTCGCCTCGGCGGTGCTCGCACGGCGGGCGGCCGCGGTGTGACCCGGGTCGGGCTGGGCGTCGACGTCCACCGCATCGAGCCGGGCCGTCCGTGCTGGGTGGCCGGGCTGCACTGGCCGGACGAGCCGGCCGGCCCGGTCGGCCACTCCGACGGCGACGTCGCCGCGCACGCCGTCTGCGACGCCCTGCTGTCCGCCGCCGGCCTGGGTGACCTCGGCGCCGTCTTCGGCACCGACCGCCCGGAGTGGGCCGGCGCCTCCGGCGTCGCGCTGCTGGGCGAGACCGCGCGGTTGGTCCGGGCCGCGTCGTTCACCATCGCCAACGCGTCGGTCCAGGTCATCGGCGTCCGTCCGCGCGTGGGCAGCCGCCGCGACGAGGCCCAAGCCGTCCTGTCCGACGCGATCGGCGCGCCGGTCAGCGTCAGCGGCACCACCACCGACGGGCTCGGCCTCACCGGCCGCGGCGAAGGCCTGGCCGCCGTGGCCACCGCCTTGCTGCTTCAGTAGCCACGGCTGACGCCACCCGCAGAGCATGCCCGGCCTCGGCGCCGAACCGGCGGGCGACGGTCACCCCGCGCCTCGGGCGGGCCGACGGTCCGGCGGGACGGGTACGGTCCCCGCCCGGCCGGGAGGGAATCCCACCCTACGGGCGGGCACCGACAACGTCGCGCGACGCGACGTACCGCCGGTGCGCGGGCCGGGATCGGCCGTGTGACGCCCGCCCCTCGTGCTCAGGTGTCGCGCAGCACCGACGGTGGCTCGGGGACCGGCGCCGCCATGATCTCGGTGACCTCGGCGTCGGTCAGGGCGCCGCCGTCGCGGAGCAGTTCGAGCGCTTGCCGCCACTCCGCGCGGGCGGCGTCGAGGCCGCCGAGCTGGTGTCGTGCGGAGCCGAGCCGCCACCGGGCCACGATGTGCCGGCGCGTGTGGCCATGGCGCCGGAAGACCGCGGCCGCCTGTTCGGCCGCCGCCAGAGCGTCGGCGGGCTGGTCCTGGTCGAGGTGCAACTGGCTGACGTTGAGCAGGACGGCGGCGGCGCCGATCTCGTCGCCGATCTCCGTGTAGGCGCGCAGGGCCTCCTGGTAGGCGGCGAACGCCTCGTCACCGTGGACGTGTTGCGACCAGGCCAGGTTGTTCAGCGTCCGGGCCACGGCGCCCCGATCGCCGCGGGCACGCAGGATCGTCAGTGCGCGGTGGTGGTAGGCGACGGCATCGCCGAACCGGCCGGCCAGCCGCGACGCGTTTCCCAGCGAGTCCAGCACCAGCGCCTGGCCGGTCGTGTCGGCGAGCTGGTCGAACAGCAGCAGCGCCGCCCGCAGGTCCACCATCGCCTCGTCCGGCCGGCCCCGGATCGCCGCCGCCATCCCCAGGTCGTTCCGGGCCGCGGCCGTCAGCTCTGGCAGCTCGGCACGATCGGCGACGCTCAGGGCGATGGCCGGGACGGTGGCGAGCTCCGGCCACAGGTACTGGCTGTGGAAGAGCTGGACGAGCACCGCGGACAGGGCCCCCACCAGGGGCGGGCCGTCGCCGGGCAGCGTCGCGGCGTACCGGACCGACGCCACCAGGCCGGCCGCCTCGGCGCGGATCCAGGCGCCGGCCGCCTCGCCGTCGGCGAAGTCGAGGGGCGGCTCGCTCACATCCTCGTCGCGGATGCCGGTCCGCTGCCGCCAGTCCCGGCCCGGCGCCACCACGTGCATGGCTGCTCGGGCGGTCGCCAGCTGGTGGTGGACGACGCGCAGCCGGGCGGCCCGCCGCTCGGCCGGCGTGGACGTCTCGGTGGCGCGTTCGCGGGCGTAGAACCGCAGCAGGTCGTGCAGCGCGTACCGGTCCGCGCCGGCGGCGTCGAGCAACCCGGCCTCGACCAGCCGGTCCAGCTGGCGGGTCGCGGCCGCCACCGGCTGGCTGGTCAGCGCCGCGACGACCGCCGGCGTGGCGTCGGCGAGATGCAGCATCCCGAGTGCGACGAACGTGTGCGCGGCCTCCTTCGGCAGCGCGAGGAACCCGACGGCGCAGCTGGCTCGCACCGCGAGGTCGCCGTGCTCGAGCTCGTCCAGGCGAGCGGCGCTGTCGCGCAGCCGGTCGCGCAGCGCGTCGAGCGACCAGTCCGGCCGGGCCACCAGCCGGGCGCCGGCGATGCGCAGGGCGAGCGGCAGCCGGTCGCACATCGCGGCGATCTCGGCCGCGGCGCGCGGGTCGGTCGTGACGCGGTCGGCGCCGGCCAGGCGGCCCAGCAGGGCGACGGCCTCGCGCTCGCTCAGCGCGGTCAGCCGCAGGTGCCAGGCGACGTCCAGGGCGCCGAGCACCGCCCGGCTGGTCACCACGACGGCCGACCCGGACGCGCGGCCGGGCAGCAGCGGCCGCACCTGGGCGGCGTCGGCCGCGTTGTCCAGCACGATCAGCAGCCGGCGGTCGGCCGTGACCGAGCGGAACGCGGCGGCCGCCTCGTCGGTCGTCATGGGGATGTCGTTGTCGGGGACGCGCAGCGACCGCAGCAGCCGGCTCAGCGCCTCCCGCGGCGGGATCGGCTCGGCCCCTGGCGTCGACCCCTGCAGGTTGAGGTAGAGCTGGCCGTCCGGGAAGGCGCCGGCCGCCGTGTTGGCCGCCTGCCGGGCCAGCGCCGACTTGCCGACCCCGCCCGGGCCGCTGATCGCCACGACCGCGTGGTCGCCGCCGCGCAGCCGCTCGACCAGCTCGCGGCGCACCGTCTCGCGGCCGACGAAGGTCCCCTCGGCCGCGGGCAGCTCCGACGGCGCCGGCCGCGGCTCGGCCGGGCGGGGCGCCGCGATGCCGCTGTCGTCGGACAGGATCGACTGGTGCAGCTCGCGCAGCTCCGCGCCGGGCTCGATGCCGAGCTCGTCGACGGCCAGACGCCGGCCCTCGGCGTAGGCATCCAGCGCCTCCGCGGTGCGCCCGGACCGATGCAGGGCGAGCATGAGCAGCCCGCGCAGCTCCTCCCGGAGCGGATGCTCGTACACCAGCGCCACCAGCTCGCCCACCACCTGGGCGGCCCGGCCGAGCGCGAGGCCGGCCCGCAGCCGGTCGGCCAGTGCGACCAGCCGCAGCTCGGTGAGCCGCGCGATCTGCAGCCGCACCGGCTCGGCTTCCTCGTGGCCGGCATACGGCGAGCCACGCCACAGGTCGAGCGCCGCGGTCAGCGTGTCGTGCGCCGCCGCGGCGTCGCCGGCCGACAGCTGCGCGTGCCCGCGAGCGGCCGTGCGCTCGAACCGCGCGTCGTCGGCCTCGTCGTCGCCGACCTGCAGCCGGTACCCGGCCGGGCCGAACGAGATGCGGCCGGCGCCGAGCCGCTGGCGCAGTCGATGCACGTGCACCTGCAGGTTCGTGCGCGTCGCGGGCGCGTCGTCCCACAGCAGGTCGACCAGCCGGTCGGCCGGCACCGGTTCGTCGCGGTGACACAGCAGGACGGCCAGCAGGAGGCTCTGTTTCGCCGCCGCGGGAGTGACGTCGGCGCCGGAGTCGGCCAGGGCACGTAGTGGCCCCAGAACCCCGAACTCCACCCGTCGTCCTCCGCTTCGGCCATCACCCCTGCGTGTCAGCCGGACAGTTTACGGGCACGTGGCCGGGCGCCGCGGCTCACTTGCGTAGTCGGAGGGCCTGCATGCCGCCGTCGACGGCGATGGTGGTGCCGGTGACGGAGCCGGCGGACGGCCCGGCGAGGTAGGCGATGGCGGCGGCGATGTCCTCGGGCGGGACGAGCCGGCCGGTGGGCTGGCGGGCCTCGAGGGCGGCGCGTTCGGCGGCGGGGTCGGCGGCGGCGTCGAGCAGCCGGGAGACCCACGGGGTGTCGGCGGTGCCGGGGCTGACGGCGTTGACGCGGATGCCGTCGGGCAGGTGGTCGGCGGCCATGGCCTGGGTGAGCGACAGCACGGCGCCCTTGGTGGCGGAGTAGAGGGCCCGCTGGGGGAGCCCGGCGGTCGCGGCGATGGAGCAGACGTTGACCACGGCGGCGTGCTGGGACTTGCGCAGGTGCGGGAGGGCGGCGCGGGTGACCCGGACCATGCCGACGACGTTGACGTCGTAGACGCGGTGCCACTCGTCGTCGGAGTTGTCCTCGACGGTGCCCGCGGCGCCGACGCCGGCGTTGTTGACGACGATGTCGAGGCCGCCGAACCGCTCGGCGACGGCGTCGACGGCGGCGGTGACGCCGTCGGAGTCGGTGACGTCGCACCGAACGGCGTAGAGGCCGGACGGTGCGACGTCGACGGAGCGGTCCAGCACGCCGACCGACGCGCCGGACGCGGCCAGCAGCTGTGCCGTCGCCAGCCCGATGCCCGACGCGCCGCCGGTGACCACCGCGGTCAGGCCATCCAGTTCACCCATCGTCCGCTCCTGTTTCGTCGAGGCTCGATCGCGCGAGACATCCTACGTCACCATGGTCAGACCACAGCATCGTCCCCCGGTCGTGGCAGACTGTCCGGGCAGACATCGGATGTTATGCGTCCCCGCGCCATGGATCAGAAGGGCCGCCATGAGTCAGATCACCGCTCTCGACACGTTCGACCTACGTTTCCCGACGTCGCGGATGCTGGACGGGTCGGACGCGATGAACCCCGACCCGGACTACTCCGCCGCGTACGTCGTCCTGCGCACCGACGACGACGGCCCGGACGGTCACGGGTTCGTGTTCACCATCGGCCGGGGCAACGACGTGCAGGTCGCGGCGATCGACGCGCTCGCTCCGCTGCTGGTGGGCGCGGACGTCGAGGCGCTGCTGTCCGACCTCGGCGGCGCCTGGCGGCGGCTGGTGCACGACTCGCAGCTGCGCTGGCTCGGCCCGGAGAAGGGCGTCATGCACATGGCCGTCGGCGCGGTGGTGAACGCGCTGTGGGATCTCGCGGCCAAGCGGGCCGGGGCGCCGCTGTGGCGGCTGCTGTCCGATCTCTCGCCGGAGCGGCTGGTCGACCTCGTCGACTTCCGCTATCTCACCGACGTGCTCGATCCGGCCGAGGCGCTGCACCTGCTGCAGGCGGCCGAGGCGGGGAAGGCCGAGCGCGCGGCGACGCTGCTGGCCGAGGGCTACCCGGCGTACACCACCACGCCGGGCTGGCTCGGCTACGACGACGCCAAGCTGGCCCGGCTCACCCGCGAGGCGCTGGCCGCCGGGTTCACCCAGATCAAGCTCAAGGTCGGCGGCGACCTCGACGACGACATCCGCCGCCTGGCCATCGCCCGGGAGATCTGCGGCCCCGACATCCGCATCGCCATCGACGCGAACCAGCGCTGGGACGTCGACGAGGCGGTCCGCTGGGTGAAGGAGCTGGCGCCGTTCGACCCCTGGTGGGTCGAGGAGCCGACCAGCCCCGACGACGTCCTCGGCCACGCCGCGATTGCGCAGCGCATCGCCCCGATCCGGGTCGCCACCGGCGAGCACGTCGCCAACCGCGTCATGTTCAAGCAGCTGTTGCAGGCCGGTGGGACGCAGATCGTGCAGATCGACGCCACCCGGGTCGCCGGTGTGAACGAGAACTTGGCGATCCTGCTGCTCGCCGCGAAGTTCGGCGTCCCGGTCTGCCCGCACGCCGGCGGCGTCGGCCTGTGCGAGGCGGTCCAGCACCTTGCGATGGCCGACTACGTCGCCGTCAGCGGCACCCTGCAGGACCGCGTCATCGAGTACGTCGACCACCTGCACGAGCACTTCGCCGACCCGGTCCGGGTCGAGAACGGCCGCTACCTGGCGCCGACGCGGCCCGGCGCCGGCACCGAGATGCTGGCGCCGTCGATCCGGGCGCACCGGTTCCCGGACGGTGCCGTATGGCGCTGAGGCTGTCGCGGCTGGGGTTCGGCGCCGCGCCGATCGCCGGCCTCTACACCGCCGTCGACGAGGACACCGCGGCCGCCACCGTCGACGCCGCCTGGGACGCCGGCGTCCGCTACTTCGACACCGCGCCGCACTACGGGCTCGGCGTCTCCGAGCGGCGGCTGGGCGCCGCGCTGGCGCACCGGCCGCGGGCCGAGTACGTCGTGTCCACGAAGGCCGGGCGGCTGCTGGTCCCCGACGAGCGCGGCGGCACCGACGACGAGGGCAGCTTCGCCGTCGCGGCCACCCACCGCCGGGTCTGGGACCTCAGCCGCGACGGCATCCGGCGCAGCCTCGACGACAGCCTGACCCGGCTCGGCCTGGACCGCGTCGACGTCCTCTACCTGCACGACCCCGAGGACCGCATGGACGAGGCGATGGCCACCGCGGTCCCGGCGCTGGCCGAGCTGCGCGACGAGGGTGCCGTCACCGCCGTCGGCGCCGGGTCCAAGGACGCGGCCGCGCTGGCCCGGCTGGTCCGCGGCGGCGGGCTGGACGTCGTCATGGTGGCCGGCCGCTACACGCTGCTGGAACAGCCCGCGCTGACCGAGCTGTTCCCCGCCTGCACCGCTGCCGGGACCGTCGTCGTGGCCGCCGGCATCTACAACTCCGGCCTGCTCGCGGCGCCGGACCCGGACCCCGGCAGCACGTACGAGTACGGCGCGGTGCCGCCGGCCGTGCTGGCCCGTGCCCGCGACCTCGCCACCGTCTGCGCCGAGCACGACGCCGTCCTGCCGCAGGCCGCACTGCAGTTCCCGTTGCGCCACCCACTGGTACGGTCCGCCGTCGTCGGCATGCGCAGCCCGGCCGAGGTGCGCCAGAACGCCGCGTGGCTGGACGCACCTGGAGCGCCCGGGCTGTGGGCCGCGCTGGAGGCGCGCGGGCTCACTCCCGCCGAGGAAGGCGCAGCGGCGGCGCCTTGAGCACCGTCACCGAGATCATCAGGGCCAGCAGCCCCAGCGCCATGCCCCCGGGGATGTCGCTGACCCAGTGGTAGTCGAGGGCGGTCATGAGGAACCCGGTGACCACGACCAGCGTGCCGGCCACCCAGAGGTAGCGGCGGAACCGGACCGGGTCGGGCTTCAGGCCGTTGGCCCCGAACAGCACCACGACCAGCAGGAACCACGTCAGGGTGGCGTTGGCGGTGTGCCCGGACGGGAACGCCTGCCCGACGCCGTGCAGGACGTCCTGGCCGCTGGCCGGCGGCGTGCGGCCCAGCCCGAACTTGATCCAGTACCCGATGAACAGCACCGTCGCCAGCCCGGCCACGATGGCGATCAGCACCCGGACGCTGCGCTGCTTGTAGGCCACGAACAGGCCCACCGCGGCGATGATCGGCAACGTGTAGAGCCGTTGCCCGCCGAACCTCGCCACGGTGTCGAGCAGTGTCTTCGTGAGGCCGCCGGGCTGGCGCGTGTCGACGTAGACGTGGAAGTCCCAGTCCCAGCCGATGAACCACGTGCGCTCCAGCACCAGCCAGGTCATCAGGCCCAGCAGGGCGGCGCTGACCAGGCCGGCCGACACCGACGGCGCCCACCACGGCCACTCACGCCGGGTGGACACTCGGGTCTGTGCGTCGTCGGTCACCATGGTCACCGTTCATTGTTCCCCATCGTGCCCGCGATCGGGGAACGGCGACGCCCGCCCCCGCTACCCTTGTCCGGTGAGTCTTCGCCTGTACGACACCGCCAGCAGTGAGATCCACGACTTCGTTCCGGTCACGCCGGGCCAGGTCGGGATCTACCACTGTGGGCTGACCGTGCAGGGGCCGCCGCACATCGGGCACATCCGCAAGGAAGTCGTCTTCGACGTGCTGCGTCGCTGGTTCGAGCACAACGGGTACGAGGTCACCATCGTGGCCAACGTCACCGACATCGACGACAAGATCCTCACCAAGTCGGCCGAGGCGGGCCGTCCGTGGTGGGCGTGGGCGTACGAGAACGAGCGCGCGCTCGACGCCGCCTACGAGGTGCTCGGCTGCCTGCCGGCCACCTATCAGCCACGGGCCACCGGGCATATCCCCGAGATGGTCGAGCTGATGGACGAGCTGATCGAGCGAGGTCACGCCTACGCGGCCGAGGACGGCTCCGGCGACGTCTACTTCGACGTGCGCTCGTGGCCGTCGTACGGCGAGCTGTCCGGCCAGAAGATCGACGAGATGGAGGCGGCCGCCGACGCCGACCCGCGCGGCAAGCGCGACCCCCGCGACTTCGCGCTGTGGAAGGGGCACAAGCCCGGCGAGCCCGAAACCGCGTCCTGGGCGACACCGTTCGGCCACGGCCGCCCCGGCTGGCACCTGGAGTGCTCGGCGATGGCCGGCAAGTACCTCGGCGCCGAGTTCGACATCCACGGCGGCGGCATCGACCTGCGCTTCCCGCACCACGAGAACGAGCTGGCCCAGTCGCGCGCCGCCGGGCGCGCGTTCGCCCGCACCTGGATGCACAACGGCTGGGTCACCACCGCCGGCGAGAAGATGAGCAAGTCGCTCGGCAACTCGCTGCTGGTCGCCGATGTCGTGCAGCGCATCCGGCCGATCGAGCTGCGCTACTACCTCGCCGCGCCGCACTACCGCAGCCACGTCGAGTTCTCCGAGGAGGCGCTGGCCGAGGCCGCCGCGGCGTTCCGGCGCATCGAGGGCTACGTCGTCCGCGCCACCGAGGTGACCACCGACGTCCAGCCGGCCGGCGACGTCCCCGCGGCGTTCCGGGCGGCCATGGACGACGACCTTTCCGTGCCGCAGGCGCTGGCCGTGCTGTTCGACGCCGTCCGCGAGGGCAACACACTGCTGACGTCCGGCGAGCGGGTCGAGCTGCGGGCCAACCTCGCGTCGGTGCGGGCCATGCTCGGCGTGCTGGGCATCGACCCGCTGGCCGAGCCGTGGCTGGGGCTCGGGACGATCGGCAGCGGCGGCGACCGCCTGCGCGGCGCCGTCGACGTCCTCGTCCACACCGTGCTCGAGCAGCGCCAGCAGGCTCGAGAGAACCGCGACTTCGCCGCCGCGGACGCATTGCGTGACCGGCTCAAGGCGGCCGGCATCGTCGTCGAGGACAACCCCGACGGCACTCGCTGGCAACTCGCCGACGAGCCCGGTGACCTCGGAGGCAACGACTGATGGCAGGCAATTCCCAGCGCCGCGGCGCCATGCGCAAGACCGGCACGAAGAAGGGCATGGTCGTCGGCTCCGGCGGGCAGCGGCGCAAGGCGCTCAAGGGCAAGGGGCCGACGCCGAAGGCCGAGGAACGCACCGCTCACCCGGCCGCCCGCAAGTCGGCCGCCGCGCGGAAGGCGGCCGAGAAGTCCGGCGCGCCTCGTCGCGGCGCCGGAACCGGCCGGCCGGGCGCCGCCGAGACCGTCGCCGGGCGCAACGCCGTCGTCGAGGCGTTGCGGGCCGAGGTGCCGGTCAAGGCGCTCTACGTGGCCGAGCGCATCGACAGCGACGACCGCGTCCGCGAGGTGCTGAAGATCGCCGCCGAGCGTGGCCTGCCGCTGCTCGAGTCGCCGCGCTCGGAACTGGACCGCATCACCGCCGGCGCCGTGCACCAGGGGCTGGTGCTGACGCTGCCGCCGTACGAGTACGCCGACCCCGCCGACCTCGTCTCCGCCGCGTTCGACGCCGGCGAGGTGCCGCTCGTCGTCGCGCTCGACGGCGTCACCGACCCGCGCAATCTCGGCGCCGTCGTCCGCTCGGCCGCCGCGTTCGGCGCCCACGGTGTCGTCGTGCCCGAGCGGCGCAGCGCCGGCATGACGGCCGGCGCCTGGAAGACCTCGGCCGGCGCGGCCGCCCGGCTGCCGGTCGCGAAGGCGACCAACCTGGCCCGGGCGTTGCGCGCCTACCAGGAGGCCGGGCTGTTCGTCATCGGGCTCGACGGCGCCGGCGACACCGACATCGCCGCCGCCCGCGCGCTCGACCAGCCGCTGTGCCTGGTGGTCGGGTCCGAGGGCGCCGGCATGTCGCGCATCGTCACCGAGACCTGCGACCTGGTGGTGCGCATCCCCATCGCGAACAGCGTCGAGTCGCTCAACGCGGGCGTCGCGGCCGGGGTCGCGCTCTACGAGGTCACCCGCGCCAGGGCCGCCGCCGAGTAGCGGTAGGCTACGGCCGATCACCGCCGTCGTCCGGGCGATCCTCGGTCACGGCGCGACCCCGCGGAGGTAACCGGACGTGTCCGTGGAGCGCATGCTGCCCACGCCCGAGGCCGTCGACCTGATCGGCCTGGTTCGCGATATTGCCGAGCGCGAGCTGCGCCCGCGCGCGGCCGCGGCGGAGGAGGCGGGCGAGTACCCGCGCGACCTCGTCCGCACGCTGGGCCGTATCGGCTTGCTCGGCCTGCCGTACGAGGAGGCCTACGGCGGCGGCGCCCAGCCGTACGAGGTGTACCTCCAGGTCCTGGAGGAGCTGGCCGAGCGGTGGGCCACCGTCGCCCTGACCGTCAGCGTCCACTCGCTGTCCTGCTGGCCGCTGGCCACGCACGGCACCGTCGAGCAGCGTAAACGCTGGCTGCCCGACCTCATCGGCGGCGACCTGCTGGGCGCGTACTGCCTGTCCGAGCCGCAGGCCGGGTCCGACGCCGCGGCGCTGACCACGCGGGCGGTGCGCGACGGCGACGCGTATGTGCTGACCGGCACCAAGGCGTGGATCACGCACGGCGGCATCGCCGACTTCTACACCGTGTTCGCCCGCACCTCCGACGACGGGTCGCGCGGCATCTCGTGCTTCCTGGTGCCCGCCGACCTCCCCGGGCTGTCCTTCGGCGCGCCGGAGAGGAAGATGGGGCTGACCGCGTCGCCCACCACCATCGTCAACCTCGACGGCGTCCGGGTGCCGGTGGAGCGGCGCATCGGCCGCGAGGGCGACGGCTTCGGCATCGCGCTCGAGGCGTTGAACTCCGGCCGGCTCGGCGTCACCGCCGTCGCGACCGGTCTCGCCGAGGCCGCGTTGCAGGCCGCCGTCGAGTACGCGCGCGAACGCGAGCAGTTCGGCAAGCCGATCATCGACCACCAGGGCCTCGGCTTCCTGCTCGCCGACATGGCGGCCGGGGTCGAGTCGGCCCGAGCGCTGTACGTGGTGGCCGCCCGCCGGCGCGACGCGTCGATGCCGTTCCGGCACCAGGCCAGCGTGGCGAAACTGGTCGCCACCGACAACGCGATGCAGGTGACGACGGACGCCGTCCAGGTGCTCGGCGGCGCCGGGTACACCCGCGACCACCCGGTCGAGCGATACTTCCGCGAGGCCAAGGTGATGCAGATCTTCGAGGGCACCAACCAGATCCAGCGGCTGGTCATCTCGCGTGAGCTGCGGTCGCCCGGGTGAGGATGGTCGAGCGGCGCAACGCCACCTTCCAGCAGTGGCAGGCGTTGCTGACCAACCGGTCCAAGCGGCAGGCCAGCGGCGAACTGCTGGTCCAGGGCGTGCGGCCGATCACGCTGGCCGCCGCGGCCGGGGTGCCGTTCGTGTCCCTGCTGTTCGACGGCCGGCCGCGCCCGTCGTCCTGGGCGTCGGACCTGATGGCGTCCGGGCTCGCGCCGGTCGTGCGGGTGGCGCCGTCACTGCTGGCCGAGCTGGGTGAGCGCTCCGACGGCGCGCCCGAGCTGCTCGCCGTCGTCCGCCGTCCTTCCGACTCCGTCTCCCGGCTGCCCGAGGTGGCCGCGCCGCTGATCGTGGTGTTCGACCGGCCCGCGTCGCCCGGCAACGTCGGGTCGCTGGTGCGGTCGGCGGACGCGCTCGGCGCCCACGCCGTCGTGGTGACGGGGCATGCGGCGGACCCGTGGGACCCGCAGTCGGTGCGGGCCAGCACCGGGTCGGTGTTCACCATCCCGGTGCTGCGGCTGCCCGGGCCGGCGCCGCTGCTCACCTGGGCCGCCTCCGCCGGCGCGACGGTCGTCGGCACCGACGAGACGGGCACGGTGGAGCTGGTGGGCGCCCCGCTGGCCGGCGCCGTCGTCGTCGTGATCGGCAACGAGACCACCGGCATGAGCCGTGCCTGGCGCGACGCCTGCGACGTCATCGCCCGCATCCCCATGACCGGTGGCGCCAGTTCCCTCAACGCGGCCGCCGCCGGCGCCGTCGTCCTCTACGAGGCGTTGCGCCAGCGGTCGTAACTAGCCTTTCATCGTTCGCACGACTATTTGAGTTTGTGACCTTGAACTTAGGTGCTACATCCGTGCACTGAACGGACCGGATGCGGACGGCCTGTCGGGGATCGCCAGTTCCCGCATCGAGGGGATCGCGTCGTCGCCGCAGCAGGTGGCGCTGGCCGAGCTGGGGCAGTCTGAGTCGGTGCGGGGCGTGAGCGAGCAGGCTCGCCTGGTCGCCAACGACATGACGGTCGTGCGGCGGCCAGCGCGGCCGTCAACGCGTGGCTGGGCCTGTTCGTCCGGTCGCCGCGCGCCTGGACGCCCTTCGTCACCTGATCATCTTCAGGTAAACGATCAGGTGACGAAGGACCTGGCGACGGCCACGTTTCGTCACCTGATCAACTTCAGCATGCGGACCGAAAACGATCAGGTGACGTACACGCGACGATCGCCGGGGGTTGCGTCACCTGATCGTTTCGCGGCCGGCGACTGATCGTCTCGCGGCCGGCGACCCACCCCGTTCCGGCGAGGACGGCTCAGCCGAGCGGATGCACCGTCGTCTCGCGGTCGGCCTCGAAGACGAGGAACCGCTCGCCCCGGCCGACCCGGCGGCCGAGCGGCAGCCGCTGGCGGCCGCGATCGAGCGGGCCGGTGTAGACGTCGGTCTCGTGCACCCGGTAGAGCGGGTCCAGCCGGTGCAGTGTGACGTCCACGTGGGCGGGTTTGCGCAGCACCAGCACGATGCTGTTGTCGCCGGACTCGTAGGCGGCGGCGCCGACGATGCGGGTGTCGCGGTTGGGCGCCGTGACGACCTCGCGGATCTGCACGCGTCGGCGATCGCGGTCGAGCAGTCGTCCTCCCTGCGCGACCGGATCAACGAGCTGCGGGCCGAATGGGAGGCGCGCCTGGCCGCGTATCGCGGCTCGATCGGGCTGCGGGCAGCGCCGCGGGCGGACTCAGCCGTCGCGCGTCTGCTCGGGCAGCTGTCGGAGGCGCCGGTGGTGACCGCGACGACGCTGACGCGGATCCTTCACGTCTTGTTCCCGGCCGCGACGGCGGCGCTGGAGGAGCTACGTCAGGCGGGGATCCTGCGCACCAAGGCGATCGAGCGCGGCGCGACCGCCTACATCGCCGGCGAGGTGCACGACCTGATCATGATCGCCGAGCGGGCGTTGGCCAGCACCAGGTTCGACACCCGCGTGGCCGGGCCGGACCGCCCGGTCCCCGCCGTTCCCCGGCGCTGAACGCGCGAGAGCCGGGACCGGTCTTGGTGGACCGGTCCCGGCTCCCGGGACAGCGCTCGAAGGTCAGGCCGCGACGGGCTCCGGCTCGGCGTCGGTCAGGTCCGCCGTCGCCTGCTCGGGGGCGTGGGCGGCCGGCTGGAACCGGCGGAACAGGGTCACACCGACGACCGCGAAGACGAGCAGGGCGGCGGCGCTGATGCTGGCGACCGTGGTGAGACCGGTCATGAACGCCTCGCGGGCGGCCTCGATGAGCGGGCCGGCCACGTCGGCGGGCAGTTCCGCGGCGGCCACGGTGGCGCCGGGCAGCGAGTCCTGGGCGGCGGTGGCCAGCTCGCCGGGCGTGCCGGCCGGGACCGTCAGGTCGGAGCGGTAGATCGCGGTGCCCAGGCTGCCCAGCGTCGCGATGCCGAGGGCGATGCCGAACTCGGCGCTGGTCTCGGAGACCGCTGCCGCGGAGCCGGCCTTCTCCGGCGGGGCGGAGCCGATCACGATGTCCGTCGTCAGGGAGGCGCCCGGGCCCATGCCCACGTTGGCGATGATCATGCCGACGATCATCAGACCGAGGCCGCCGGCGGCGCCGACCTGCGTCATCAGGAGCAGTCCGACGGCGGAGAACGCCATCCCGCCGCCGATCACCCAGCCGGCGCCGAACGTCCGGCTCAGCGCGGGGCCGTACATGGTGCCGGCGATCATGGCGACAGCCGGCGGGACCATCCAGAGCCCGGCTTCCAGCGCCGACAGGCCCTCGACCAGCTGCAGGTACTGGGCGACGAAGAGGAAGATGCCGCCCATCGCGAACCCGCCGACGGAGAAGATGCCGAGCGCCGAGCTGAACCGCTTGTTCCTGAACAGCCGCAGGTCCAGCAGCGGGTCGTCCAGCCGCAGCTGCCGGCGGGCGAACGTGACGCCCACGACCAGGCCGAGGACCACGGCGCCCAGCGACTCAGTGCTCACGCCGTCCTTCGCCAGCTCCTTGAGGCCGTAGATGACGGGCAGGATGGCGCCCAGCGACAGGCCCACGCTGGCGAGGTCGAGCCGGCCGGCGTCGGGGTTGCGGTGCTCGGGCAGCAGGATCGGGGCGGTCGCCAGCAGCAGCACCATCACCGGAACGCCGAGCAGGAACACCGCGCCCCACCAGAACGCCTCCAGCAGCACCCCGCCGATGGCCGGGCCGAGCGCCATGCCGCCCATGAAGCAGCTCATCCACACCGAGATCGCGACGCCGCGCTGCCTCGGGTCCTTGAACATGTTGCTGATCAGGCCGAGTGTCGACGGCATCAGCGTCGCGCCGGCGATGCCCAGCACCGTCCGGGTCGCGATCAGCATCTCCGCGCTCGTCGAGAAGGCGGCCAGCGCCGAAGCCGCGGCGAACGCGACGGCACCGATCATCAGCAGCTTCCGGCGGCCGATCCGGTCGCCGAGGGTGCCCATGGTGATGAGGAAGCCGGCCACCATGAAGCCGTAGATGTCGGTGATCCACAGCAGCTGGGTGCTGCTCGGCTTCAGGTCGGCGGCCAGGTGCGGCACCGCCAGGTGGAGAACGCTCATGTCGAGTGCGAGCAGCAGGGTGGGCAGGGCCAGTACGGCCAGGCCGATCCACTCGCGCTTGCCGGCTCGCTCCACGGGAGCCGATGTGTCGATGGTCGTCACGGTAATCCCTCTCTCAGGTCCTTCGATCGCGCTGTCATCCGGTACGTCGCGGTCGCGGGACGGATTTCGACATCGACAAATGTGACCTGCATCACATGGGAGTCGTGAGAGGGTGAACCCCGTGAAGTACCTGATGCTCATCTACAACAACGCGGGCGCGGGCCCCGACCCCGAGGCGGAGGCCCGGCTGCAGGGGCACGTCACCCTGTTCAAGGAGCTCAACGAGTCGGGGACGGTGCTCAGCTCGGCCGCGCTCGGCGACGGCTCCGGCGTGCTGACGGTGCGCGCGGGCGCCCGTGGCGGCGCGCCCGCCATCACCGACGGCCCGTTCCTCGAGGCCAAGGAACTACTGGCCGGCTACTACCTGGTCGACTGCGAGACGCCCGAGGAGGCGGCGGCCATCGCTGCGCGCATCCCGTGCGGCGTCGGCGGCGTGGTCGAGATCCGGCCGGTGAACGAGGAGGTCACCGACGTCGTCCGCGGCGACGCGCCCTACCGCGTCTGAGTACACACGACGAGGGGTGGACGGCCACGCGGCCGTCCACCCCTCGTCGTCTTCCGTGCTGCGTTACGCGACCGTGCCGCGGCGGTACCGGTACAGCAGCGCCGCGCCGGCCACCAGGGCCACGCCCAACGTCACCAGCACGCCGGTGCTGCCGGCGCCGGTGTCGGGCAGGTCGTCGTCAGAGGTGGGCGACGGCGACGGCGTCGGCTCCTCGGTCGGCTCCTGCGTCGGGGTCGGGCTCTCGGACGGCTCGTCCGTCGGATCCTCGGTGGGCTCGTCCGTCGGATCCTCGGTGGGGTCCTCGGTCGGGTCGTCCGTGGGATCGTCGGTCGGGTCGTCCGTCGGGTCCTCGGTCGGGGTCGGGGTGGGCGTCTCGCACTCGATCGGCGCCACGACGTCGATGCCCTTGTGCACGAGGTCCTGCGGCGGGACGCCGTCGGCCCGGCTCGCGTGCATGACGTCGAACGGCACCCGGCCGCACTCGCCGCCATTGTCGTCGACGGCGTGCTTGTCGGGCTTCGACACGATGCCCGGGCCCTCGACCCATGGGCCCTCGATGTTCACCGGCGCCCACGGGTGCTCGGCGAGGTTCTCGGTGCCGAGGAACGTCAGCGTGGTGCGGCCGGCGTCGTTGTTGTGGGCGATGACGAACGACTCGAGCTCGTCGGAGTACTGCCAGTCCGCCGAGAACGCGTTCGCCACGGAGAAGCTGCGGTTGTTCTCCGGCGTACCGGACTGCCAGCCCTCGGCCGTGAACACCTCGGTGCCGGAGGCGAACGTCGGGTCGGCCGAGCGCCAGGCGAACTGGCCCGCGCCGTTGGTGGGCAGCGCGCCGGCGCCGGTGGTGTCGGTGAAGATCAGGTAGAACTGCCCGTCGAGGTAGACCGCACTGGGCTGGCCGGCGCCGTAGGTGTTGCCGGTGTCCTGCTGGTTCGCCGGCGCGATGATCGGCTGGTCGGTCATGCGCTCCCAGCTGAGGCCGTCGGAGCTGCGGGCGACGCCGATGGTGGTGGCGCCGTCGTTCACGGCCGCGCCGTAGTACATGTAGTAGGTGCCGTCGACCTTGACGACGGACGGGTCGCAGGTGTGCTGCCCGTCGAAGCTGCCGTCGCCGCGCCCCTCGAAGACGATCAGCGGTTCGCCGCCGCCCGGCGCGGTGAACGGGCCGTCGAGGTTCGGCGACTCCGCATACAGGATGTCGTCGCCGGGCACGGCGCCCTGTGGGTGCTGCGCGCAGTACCACATGCGGTACACGCCGTTCTCGGCGATGATCGTCGGTGCGTATTCATAGGCCGCGTCGCCGCCGGTCAGCGGCGCGGAGTTGGGTCGGGGGTTCTCGGTGGTGAGCGGTTCGTCCTGAGCGCTCGCCGGGCCCGCCGCGGCGAGCACGAGGGCGACGCCGATGGCCGCGGCCGCGAAGAGACTGCGGGTTCGTATGGTGTGGTGCCTCATCCAGTTCCCAAATGTCATGTGCCCGCGCGGAGCACCATAACAGGTCGGGTTACTGGAGGTCGCTCCACGTGATGCGGAACGGCTGGGTGGTGTCGGCCTCGGCGCTGGTGCCGCCCAGGATGGCCAGCTCGTCCGGCTTGTGCCGCAGGACGGTGTCGGCGTAGTCGCGCGCGGCCTCCTCGAGCCCGACGTCGCGGCCGAGGTTCTCGGAGAGATACCAGCGGTGCTCGAGCACCTCGTGGAAGATCTCCGGGCCCTCCAGCTTGCCGCGCAGCTCGCGCGGGATGGCCCGCAGCACCGGCTCGTAACTGTCCAGCACCCACGCGTTGGCGACGATCTCCTCGTCCTCGCCCTGCTGCTCGGTGACGGCGGCGTAGGTGTCGAGGTCGTTGAGCAGCCGGCGGGCCTGGTTCTCCTGCGAGTCGATGCCGGTGAGGCGCAGCAGCCGGCGCGAGTGGTGGCCGGGGTCGACGACCTTCGGCTGGACGCGGATGGTGCGGCCGCCGATGTCGGTGACGATGTCGAGCTCGTCGACGTCGAAGCCCAGCTCGTTGAGGCGGTCGACCCGGCGGGCGATGCGCCACCGCTCGTTGACGTCGAACGCCTCCCACTCGGTCAGCTCGGTCCACAGCGCCGTGTACCGCTCGACCACCTGGTCGCTGACGGCGATGGGGTCGACGCTCTCGTCCAGCTGGCCGGCGGCGAGGAGGTCCATCATCTCGCCGGCGATGTTCGTGCGGGCGGTGTCGAGGTCGTGCGCCCGCTGTCCGTCGCTGAGCCCGTTGTGCAGCTCACCGGTCTCGGCGTCGACGAGGTAGGCGGCGAACGCGCCGGCGTCGCGGCGGAACAGCGTGTTCGAGAGCGAGCAGTCGCCCCAGTAGAAGCCGGTGAGGTGCAGCCGGGCGATCAGCACGACCAGCGCGTCGATGAGGCGGTCGACGGTGTCGCGGCGCATCATGCGGGCGAACAGCGCGCGGTACGGCAGCGAGAACTGCAGGTGCCGGGTGACGAGGACGGAGTCGAGCGACTCGCCGTCGGGGGCCTCGCGGCCGCTGACGACGCCGACCGCCTGGACCGCGGGGACGCCGAGCCGGGCGAGGTCGCGCAGCATCTGGTACTCGCGGTCGGCGTACGGCTTGACGATCTCTTTCAGCGCGTAGACGTTGCGGCCGAGCCGGGTGAACCGGACGACGTGGCGCGAGATGCCGCGGGGGAGCGCGACCAGGTACCACTCGGGCCACTGTTCCAGCGGCATGTCCCAGGGCAGGTCGAGGAGCGCCTGCTGCTCGCGCGGTGCGGCGAGGATCCGAAGCTCCATGGAACCATTGTCCCGTACGGAGCCGCCGGATCCTCGCCGCGGCGTTCAGCTGGTGGTCAGCGGTGGGTCAGGGCTCCAGCCGCTCGCCGGTCTTGACCGAGAAGAAGTGCTCGCTGCCCTGACGGACGGTGAAGTTGATCTTCTCGCCCTTCTGCGGCGCGTTGCGCGGCTCGACCCGCGCGATGATCTGGTCGCTGCGCAGGCGGTCGGCCTGCTCCTCGGCGGCCGGGCCGGCCGGGCGGCCGTAGACGTAGGCGTCGGAGCCGAGCTCCTCGACGACGTCGACGAGCACCGGGATGCCGCCCGCCTCCTCGGCCGACGCCGGGGTCAGCGACTCGGGCCGGAAGCCCAGGACGACGGTGTCGGAGCCTTCCGCCGCCACCTTCGCGGAGATGGACGCCGGGACGGCGACGTCGGCGTTGCCGAGGGTGGCGCGGCCGTCCTTGACGTCGAAGGTCGCGATGTTCATGGCCGGCGAGCCGATGAACCCGGCGACGAACACGTTGGACGGCTTGTCGTAGAGGCCCAGCGGGCTGTCGACCTGCTGGAGCAGGCCCGCGTTGAGCACCGCGACGCGGTCGCCCATGGTCATGGCCTCGACCTGGTCGTGCGTGACGTAGACCGTGGTGATGCCCAGACGGCGCTGCAGCGAGGCGATCTGGGTGCGGGTGGACACGCGCAGCTTGGCGTCGAGGTTCGACAGCGGCTCGTCCATGAGGAACACCTGCGGCTCGCGGACGATGGCCCGGCCCATGGCGACACGCTGGCGCTGACCACCGGAGAGCGCCTTCGGCTTGCGGTCGAGGTACTCGGAGAGGTCGAGCAGCTTGGCGGCGTCGCCCACGCGGCGGCGGATCTCGTCCTTCGGCGTGCCGGCGATCTTCAGCGCGAAGCCCATGTTGTCGGCCACCGACATGTGCGGGTACAGCGCGTAGTTCTGGAACACCATCGCGATGTCGCGGTCCTTGGGCGGCATGTGCGTGACGTCGCGCTCGCCGATGCGGATGGCGCCGCCGTCGACCTCTTCGAGGCCGGCCAGCATGCGGAGGCTGGTGGACTTGCCGCAGCCGGAGGGGCCGACGAGCACGAGGAACTCCCCGTCCTCGATGGCGAGCTCGAGAGCGTCGACTGCCGGCTTGTCGGTCCCCGGGTAGATGCGGGTGGCCTTGTCGAACGTGACCGTAGCCATCGTTGATTCCCTTCACCGGCAGGTACGTGCCGGACGATCCGTTGTGAAGTGGACGGGTATGAAGTTGTCCCGCGAGCGACTGCCAGGTTGCGGGTGATACGAGACACTATAGGTCGGCCCTCGATCCGTCACCCGGGCGTGAGGTAGGTCACGCCCGGCGTCGCGCCGACCCCGGCCGGTACGGGCCGCGCGGTACCGTCCGTCCATGACGGTGCGGCTCAGCGACGTCGCCCTGCATGCCGGGGTCAGCGAGGCGACGGTCAGCCGGGTGCTCAACGCGAAGCCGGGCGTGGCCGCGCAGACCCGACAGGCGGTGCTGGCGGCGCTCGACGTCCTGGGCTACGAGCGGCCGAGCCGGCTGCGCTCGACCAGCGCCGGGCTCATCGGGCTCATCGTGCCCGAGCTGGAGAACCCCGTCTTCCCGGCGTTCGTGCAGGTCATCGAGACGATTCTGGCGCAGCGCGAGTACACCCCGCTGCTGTGCACCCAGACGCCCGGCGGCGTCACCGAGGACGAGTACGTCGAGATGCTGGTCGACCGCGGCGTCGCCGGCATCCTGTTCGTGTCCGGATTGCATGCCGACAGCACCGCCGGACCGGCCCGCTACCACCGTCTGCGCGAGCTGGGGCTGCCGATCGTGCTGGTCAACGGGTTCGTCCCCGGCCTGGACGTCCCGTTCGTGTCCACCGACGACGTCGCCGCGGCCGAGTTGGCCGTGCAGCACCTGGCGTCGCTCGGGCACCGTCGCATCGGACTGGCGATCGGGCCGCGCCGGTTCGTCCCGGCGGCCCGCAAGATCGAGGGGTTCACCCGGGCGCTGCGGGCGGTCCCGGGCGCGCCGGACCCGGACGGCCTGGTGGCGACGTCCTTCTTCACCGTCGAGGGCGGCCGGGCCTGTGCCTCGCGGCTGTTGGACGCCGGCTGCACCGCCATCGTGTGCGGGTCGGATCTGATGGCCCTGGGCGCCGTCCGGGCGGTCCGGCAGCGCGGGCTCACGGTGCCCGGCGACGTCTCCGTCATCGGGTACGACGACTCCCCGCTCATTCCGTTCACCGACCCGCCGCTGACCACCGTCCGGCAGGCGGTCCCGGCGATGGCCGCCGCGGCCGTCCAGGCGCTGCTCGAGCAGATCGCCGGACGGCCCGCCGACCGCGCGGAACTGCTGTTCACGCCCGAGCTGGTGGTGCGCGGATCGACCGGTGCGGCCCCGACTGGAGCGGACAATTCGGGGTAAAGCACTCTCGACTGTTCCGAAACCTTTCCGGATCGACGCGAACGCCGTACGGTTCAATGGCACCAGGAGTACTCCGAGCGGCGAGGAGGCCCCCGATGCGCATCTCCGACATCATCCGGTCCAAGGGCAAGGGCGTCGTGACGGTGCCCCCCGACACCGACGTCCGCACTCTGCTCACCGTCCTGGCCGAGAACCGCATCGGCGCCGTCGTGGTGTCGCCGGACGGTGACACGATCAGCGGCATCGTCTCCGAGCGCGACATCGTCCGGGCGCTGGCCGCCCGTGGCGCCAGTGTGCTCTCTGAGCCGGTCTCGGCGATCATGACCGCCGACGTCCAGACCTGCGCGCCGCACCAGCACATCGACGAGCTGGCCGCGGCCATGACGCTGGGCCGGTTCCGGCACATGCCGGTGGTCTCCGACGCGGGCGGGCTCGACGGCATCGTCAGCATCGGCGACGTCGTGAAGATCCGCATCACCGAACTCGAGGTCGAGCGCGACTCCCTCTCGTCCTACATTCGCACGGCCGCCACCTGACAATTCCGGCGACACCGTCGTAGGACCCATTCGGCCCTCCACCGATCGGCCGATCTTTCCTGACGTTTACCGGCAAACCGGTCAGCGTGTTCCCAGGTCCGGGCGCGTCGACATGCACGACAAGTCGATCTCTGAAAGTCTTTCGCCCGTCTAGAAGCCTTTGCCCAGGAACTTGTGCGCGAGATCGTCATGCGTTGTGAGCAGCCGCGCAATTCTCGGACGTGGTGGTTTTCGAGCCGCCACTTCCGATTGTGGGGACCGCCTGAAATCAAACCCGCAGTCGGAATGGTCACATGCCCTCGTGACCGAAGACGAAGGGCCCGGTGCTCCCTCCTGGGGTGCCGGGTCCTTCGCGGCCGTCCCGGCCGGCGGCGGTGGACAATGGAACCCTGATGCCGACTCCGCGCCGTGCCTGGACCATCTGGTGCGTCGGCGTATCCGCCTACATCGTCGCGGTCATGCACCGCACCACGTTCGGGGTGGCGGGACTCGACGCGGCCGGCCGGTTCGACGTGTCGGCCAGCGTGCTCGCCTCGTTCGTCGTGCTACAGCTGGTGGTCTACGCGGGGCTGCAGATCCCGATCGGCATGCTGCTCGACCGCATCGGCGGGCGCCGGCTGGTCATCGCCGGTGCGCTGCTGATGGCGGCGGGGCAGGCGCTGCTCGCCGTGGCCGAGTCGGTGCCGATGGCCGCGGCCGGGCGGGTGCTCGTCGGCATGGGCGACGCCCTGACCTTCGTGAGCGTCCTGCGCATCGTGGCGGCCTGGTTCCCGCCCCGCCGGGTCCCGGTGATGACGCAGCTCACCGGCCTGGTGGGGCAGGCAGGCCAGATACTGTCCGCGGTGCCGTTCGTCGCCGTCCTGCACACCTACGGGTGGAGCACGGCGTTCGGCTCGGCGGCCGCGACCGGCCTGCTGGTGTGCGTGCTGGCCGCCGCGGCGCTGCGCGACACCCCGTCGGCGCGGGCGCAGCCGGTGGCCGACGGCTCCATGCGCCACCTGGGCGCGGACCTCGTCACGGCGTGGCGGCATCCGGGCACCCGGCTGGGGCTGTGGACGCACTTCACCACCCAGTTCTCCGGCACCGTGTTCGCGCTGATGTGGGGGTTCCCGTTCCTGGTCTCCGGCGAGGGCGTCTCCGAGGCGGGGGCCGGCGCGCTGCTGACGTTGACGGTGCTGGCCGGCGTGGTGGCCGGTCCGGTCATCGGTGTCATGGTGCAGCGGCATCCGCTGCGGCGGTCGTGGCTGGTGCTCGGGATCGTGTTCGCGAACGCGGCCGCCTGGACCGCCGTCCTGCTGCTGCCCGGGCGGGCGCCGGGCTGGCTGCTGGTGCTGCTGGTGCTGTCGATGGCGCTGAGCGGCCCCGGCTCGATGATCGGATTCGACTTCGCCCGCACATTCAACCCGCCGAACCGCCTCGGCACCGCGACCGGCATCGTCAACGTGGGCGGGTTCGTGGCGTCGCTGCTCACCATCCTGGCCATCGGTCTGGTGCTGGACGCACGCAGCGGCGGCGCGTCGGCGACCGCGTACGAGCTGGGCGACTTCCGGGTGGCGATGTGCGTGCAGTACGTGATGTGGACGATCGGGCTGGCCGGGATCCTGCGGTCGCGCCGCCTGGTCCGCCGCCGCATGGCCGAGGCCGGCGTCGTCGTCCCGCCGCTGCGCGACGTCATCGCCGCCCGGCGCCGTCGGCGAGGGCGGCCGTGAACCGGTCGCGGTGGGCGCGGACGAACGCGTGCTCCCGCCACGACCACGCCGTCCGCGCCGATGCCGCCTCCTCGGGCCGGCCGGCCCACCAGCGCGCGTTGCGCTCCAGCCGCTCCAGCATCGCGTCGACCAGCCCGCCCCGCTGACCATCGTCGAGCCGGTAGCCGTCCGCGACGACGCTCAGCTGCCGGGCCTGCGCTGCTGGCTCAGGCGCCGTCGGCTTGGACGAGACGCACCAGGTCCACGCCAGGTAGCCGACGTCTTCGAGCGGGTCGCCCGGCGCGGCGAAGTCGAAGTCGATGAACGCGACCGGCAGGCCGTCGACCGGTCGCTGGGCGGGTACGGTCCCCGCCCGGCTGGGAGGGAATCCCACCCTACGGGCGGGCACCGACAACCGTCGCGCCGACGAATCGCGGAACACGGCGTTGTTCGGGCCTGGGTCGTGGTGGCACACGACGGCGTGCGGCCCGGCCAGCCGGCTGCCCCGGGTGGCGTCGTGGAAGGTGCGCAGCAGCGCCGCGGCCGCGTGCACCTGGGCGTCGGTCCAGGTCCGGAACCGTGCGGGGACGTCGCCGTCCAGGTAGCTGAGCACGTCGCGACCGCCCTCGTCGGTGCCGAGGTAGCGGGGCGCGCCGTCGAAGCCGCGGTCGGCGAGCAGGGTGAGCAGCGCCGCGACGAAGGCGGAGTGCGGCCCGGCCGGGCGGCGCACCGTGTCGCCGACCCGGACGACGCCGGGCGTGAGATTGCCGCCGGTCAGCGGCTGTTCGGCCACGTGCGGGCGACGCGCAGTTCGTAGAGGTAGGCCTTGGTGACGCTGCCGCCGTAGCGGTGCTCGATCAGGTCGCCGATGCCGTCGAACAGCCCGCGGCGCAGGTCGGGGCGGAGCGCCCGGTGGCCGGAGTACGTCGACAGCAGGTCGAGGTAGCCCTGGGTGTCGTACGTGACGTCGGCGCGGAAGCGGCGCCGGACCGCGGGCTGGAACAGCGGCGAGTCGTCGATCTCGTCGGTGAACGGCTCGATGGTGTCGGCCGCGCGCAGCCGCAGGCCGGGCTCCGTCGCCGGGTCCCAGCGCTCATAGCACTCCTGCGCGTAGGCGAAGAAGTCGGCCGTGCCGCCGAGCACGTGCTCCGTCGCCACCGTGGCCAGCGCGCCGCCCGGGCGCAGCACGGCCGCCACCCGCTCGGCCCGCACCGCGGGATCGACCCAGTGCCAGGCGGTGAACGACGTGACGAGGTCGGCCGACGCGGGCGGCGCCGGCCACCGCTCGAACGCCGCCTCCACCACCTCGACGGGCAGGCCGGCGGTGCGCGAGCGCAGCGCCGCCGCCAGGTTCGCGCCCAGCTCGACGGCGACGACGTGCGCGCCGGTCGCCGCCAGGCCGACCGTCGCCTGCCCCGTACCGGGACCGATCTCGACCACCCGCGCCGCCGGACCCAGACCGGCCAGCTCGCCGAGTGCGGTGAAGACCGCCTCCGGGTAGCCCGGCCGGACCCGCGCGTAGAGCGCCGCGTCCTCGTCGAAGATCGTGCGCAGCTCTCGGCTCATGGCGCCGATCGTCGCACGGCCCAGGTGTGCAGCCCGTGCAGCGACGCGGCGCCGCTGAGCGATGCGCTGTGTTCCAGCAGCGCCGGGTAGTCCGCCGCGACGCCTTGCAGCAGCGTCTCGACCGCCCGCTCCAGCTCGAGGTCGCCGGTGTGGGCGTGACCGAACAGGGCGCGGTAGTGGACCAGCGCGCCGAGCAGGTCGAGGACGAGGTCGAGGTCGGCGTCGGGACGCAGGTCACCGCGGGCACGGGCGCGGTCCAGGGTGCGCGCCACCGCCCGCCGCGGCGGGTCGAACAAGGTCGTCATGAACCCCTCGCGCAGGGCGTCGTCGGACGCGCAGTCGGCCAGCAGCGGGCCGAGCACGTCCGGCGGGAGCTGCTCGAACGCGGCCACGAAGACCTTCAGCGACTCGTCCAGGTCGCACAGCGTGCAGCCCGAGTCCGGGCCGTCGACGGCGTCCAGCCGGCTGCCGAGCGCGGCGAGCACCAGTTGCTGCCGCCCGGGCCAACGCCGCCGGATCGCGGGCTTGGTCGTCCCGGCCCGCCGTGCGACGTCCTCGAGGCTGAGGTGGGTGTAGCCGTGCTCGGACAGCGCGGCAAGCGTGGCCATGAGCACCGCGGCGTCGATGGACGGGTCGCGCGGACGGCCGACGCCCTCGGGGCGGGCGGAGCGGCCACGGAGATCCGGCATGGCTCCATGGTAATTGCGATCCGGAACGGAATGCTCTCGACGGGTATCGTTCCGTTGTGTACCGTATCGAAACATAATCGAGCGGGAGGCGGACCGGATGGACGGCGGAACGGAACGCGCCGGGGCGCGGGCGTGGCTCGGGCTGGCGGTGCTGGTCCTCCCGACGCTGATGCTCGGGCTGGACCTGACGGTGCTCTATATGGCGTTGCCGCACCTGGGCGCCGAGCTGGGTGCGGACAGCACGCAGCTGCTGTGGATCACCGACGTCTACGGGTTCATGGTCGCCGGGCTGCTGATCACGATGGGCACGGTCGGCGACCGGATCGGCCGCCGGCGGCTGTTGCTGATCGGCGCCCTGGGGTTCGCCGCGGCCTCCGTGCTCGCCGCGTACGCGACCAGTGCCGCGATGCTGATCGGCGCGCGGGCGCTGCTCGGCATCGCCGGGGCGACGCTGATGCCGTCGACGCTGTCGCTGCTGCGCACCATTTTCGCCCAACCACGGCAGCGGTCGCTGGCGATCGGCGTCTGGCTGATCGCCTTCTCCGTCGGCGGCGTCACCGGACCGGCGATCGGCGGCGTGCTGCTGGAGCACTTCTGGTGGGGCTCGGTGTTCCTGCTCGCGGTGCCGGTGATGGTGCTCCTGCTGCTCGCCGGGCCGGCGCTGCTGCCCGAGGCGCGCGACCCGGATCCCGGCCGCGTCGACCTCACCAGCGTCGCCCTGTCGCTGGTCGCCGTCCTCTCCGTCGTCTATGGGCTCAAGGAGACCGCGCGGGACGGCGTCGGGCCGCTGCCACTGGCGCTGATCGCGGCCGGCCTCGTGCTCGGGGTGGTCTTCGTGCGCCGTCAGCTCCGGCTGCCTGATCCGCTGCTCGATCTCACGCTGTTCGCCCGCCGCCGGTTCACCGCCGCGACAGTGGCGCTGACGCTGACCATGCCGGTGATGTACTCGTTCGGCTTCTACTTCACCCAGCACCTCCAGTTGGTCGAAGGGCTGTCGCCGTCCGAGGCCGGCCTGTGGTTCCTGCCGCTCGGCGCCGCCACCGTCGTGGCGGCGCTCGCGGCGCCGGTGCTGGCCGGCCGGTTCCGGCCCGCGACCGTGATCGTCGCCGGGCTGGTCCTCGCGGTCGCCGGGTTCGGGCTGATCAGCCTGCTGGAGCCGGGGTCAGGGCTGACGCTGCTGATCGCCGGCGGGGTGCTGGTCAGCCTCGGCGTCAACGCGCTGGGCACGCTGGGGACGGACATCATCGTCGGCTCGGCGCCGCCGGAGCGGGTCGGCTCGGCGTCCGCCGTCTCGGAGACCAGCAACGAGTTCGGCGCGGCGATGGGCATCGCGGTGGGCGGCAGCATCGGCACCGCCATCTACAGCAGCCGGATCGACGAGCGGCTCCCCGACGGCGTCACGGGCGCAGCGGGCGACACCGTCCGCGACAGCTTCGCCGGCGCCTTCGCCGTCGCGCCGGACCTGCCCACCCCCGTCGCCGACGCGCTCCTCGCCGCCGCCCGCGAGGCGTTCCTCACCGGCCTGACCACCGTGACGACGGTCAGTGCGGTCGTGGTGGCCGGCATCGCGGTGCTGGTCGCGACGACGCTGCGCCACGTCCCGCCGATCGGCCGGGAGGCGCCCGAACCAGAGGATCGGGCCGCATCGACGGTGTGACGGTGGTCATCGCAGAGGTCCGTCTCCCTTCCGACGCGGACGCGCTGGCCCGCATCTACCTCTCCAGCGCCGCCCAGCATGCGAACGAGGCCGCCCTGCGGCGGTACCGCGACGTCGGCTACCAGCCGATGGGCGTGCTGCTGAGTAGGGCGATGCTGTAGGGAGCCCGAGGTCGGATTCGAGCCGATGACCTACCGCGTACGAGGCACTCAGCTCTGAACGCCGCGCTCACCTGCTGAAATGCAGGGAAATGCAAGAGTGTCGAGCCAAGAGTTACGCGGTGACCGAATTCGAACCCTCGCGAGCTGTCCACGTCCCCTGCTGTAATGGCATCGTGCCTCGCAGTACGAGTGCCACTACACCCCTGGCAGAACGTGCGGTCAGGCGGTCTAGCTATCGTCTGCCGCCATGAGGGAGAGAATTGACTCGACGCTGGACGCAGCGCTGCCGCTCCTGCTGAAGCCAGCTGAGGCTGGTCGGCTCCTTGGCGTGAGCGCTGACCACGTCTATCGCCTGATCGCCAATGGTGTGTTGGAGGCGGTCAACGCGGCTCAACCGGGCTCGAAGTCGCCCAAGACCAGGGTGCCTCTGGAGGCCGTGCACGAGTACATCGCGAGGTTGCGGGCCAGTCAGAAGTAGTGTCCTGCTGCACGACGCCGCGAGCGCGAGGAGTGGGTTATGAATGCGACGGCTTGGGTGGCCATCGCTGGCATCGCCGGCACGTTGATCGCGCCGGTACTCGCCGAGCGGATGCGCCGCAAGAGTGCCCGCCAGGAGGCGCTGATGGGACACCAACTGGTGGCCTACGCCGACCTTCTCCGGGCCACGGCGCGACTCGCGGGCAACGCCACGACGTGGGCTGCCCTCCGCTGGCGGACCTGACGGAGACCGAGGATGAGGAGCTGGACCGACTCATCAGTCAGGTGCGAACGGTCGCCGGCAAGCAGGTCTACGAAGAGCTTCGCGGACTCATGACGGTGATCCACCGCTTCAACCGCATGCTGGATCAGACTGCGACATACCACCAGCGCCTCCGCGACGACGGTGCCGTTGACGATTCCACGGCCATCTCCCAGCGAGTTGCCCTCGGTGACGTCGCAGAAGAGATCACCAAGAAGTGCGAGGCCCTTGAAGAGACCATCCGGCGCGATCTCGGCGGGTAAGCCGGGCCGGGGCGAAATACGGCCGGGTCAGAACGGCCGGTCGGGAGCGATGACCCGGAGGCCGATCCAGGCGGTGTCGTTGTCGAGGTCGTCGACCTCGACGCCGCACGCCTCCAGCTCGACGCGCACCACGCGAACGAGGCCGCCCTGCGGCTGTACTGCGACCTCGGCTACCAGCCGATGGGCGTGCTCCCCGATCGCGTTTCGTGAGCCCGACTCTCGCTGAGAATCTCCGTAGCTCGTGAAGTTCTTGAGGGGCGGGCTCCAAAGAACCTCACTGATGATGTAGATTCTTCGTATGGGTCGACTCGTCAGAGTGGGCGACATCGCGCGAGAGCTGGGGATATCGCCCGCTAGGTTACGCCAGTTGGCCGATGCCGGCGTCATCCCGTCGGAACGTTCACCAGGCGGTCATCGGGTGTTCGACCCAGGGCAGGTGCGAAGCGCACTAGCGCGCCGCGCCTCCTCCGAGGACATCGTCGTTCCGCGCTGGGAACGTCCGGACTGGTTCGCAACGCTGCCACTGGCTGGTTTGGAAGAGGACCAGGTGTGGCGTGAGTACGTGGTCGATCGCCTGCCGAAGATGTCGCAGGATGCTACGACCATTGCGAACTATGCGTTCACCGAGATGCTGAACAACGCCATCGATCACTCAGGAGCCGATGAGGTCGCCATCGGCCTCTGGTCGGGCGCGTTCGAGGTCCGCTTCGAGACCCGCGACTGGGGTGCGGGTGCGCTGCCTCATGTTCAGGAACGACTCGGCCTCGAGGATCTGTATGACGCACTCGGAGAGTTGGTCAAGGGCAAGACGACTACCGACCCGTCGCGGCATACGGGTGAGGGGATCTTCTTCACCTCCAAGGCGGTCGATGTCTTCACCTTGGAGTCGGGCGGCCTTCGGTGGACCGTGGACAACCTGCGCGACGACCAAGCGGTCGGTGGGAGCGAGATCACCCATGGGACCCGAGTCCGCTGGGAGATCGACCCGGCTGGCACGAGGACCTTGAGCGAGGTGTTCCACGCGTACTACACCGATGACGATTATCGTTTCGACCGGACGAAGACTGTGGTGCACCTGTTCGGCATCGGCGTGCGGTTCATCAGCAGATCCGAAGCGAAACGACTGATGAGAGGGCTGGAGCGATTCCGGGAGGTGGAACTCGACTTCACCGGCGTTGAAGATGTCGGTCAGGGTTTCGTCGACGAGGTCTTCCGCGTATGGCCCCGAGACCACCCGGAGACCGTGCTCACGCCGACTGGGATGAACGGCCCGGTCGAGTTCATGGTGCGCCGTGGCCTCCCCACCCCGTCTCCAGGTGATCGGCGCATCGATTAGCCCAGAACTTCCTTGGCCGGACCGATTCTTTGTTGGTCGAACCTGAAACCTCCGTGAAACTGTAGATTCTCGAGAGCCCGAAAGATTCTCGAGAGCCCGAAGTCGGATTCGAACCGACGACCTACCCCTTACAAGGTGTCCGGCTCCGAGCGGTGTCCTCACCAGCGGAAATGCTGCTCAGCGACGAGCGTCGCGGCGAAGTTATCCGGTCACCGATGGCCGCACGATCTCGTCATCGCTGAACTCGGCCGTGAACGCCTGGGCTAGATCGATCCATGCCGACCACGGCACACCGGTCCAGCGTGGCGTCAGATCCTCGGCGTCGGCCAACGTCGAGCCCTCAAAGAGGTACGGCGTTGCCCACCGCTTACATTCCCAAGCCGCGAGGAGAGCCCCCCGGCGGCCCGCGCTGTCGTGAAGGATCGTCAGGATGTCGTTACGAGTGAAGTCCGCGCGAACAAACCGGTAGTCGCGCGCATACGCCCAGTCCCGCCACGCCGCGCGGAACGCGAACTCAAGCGCCTGTCTCCCCGAGGTCACGGCGGTGACTCCCAGCGCGAGGCAACCCACCGCGAGGCTCTGGCCGACGTCAGTTTGATCCCTTGCCTTCGTGCCTGGCATTCCTGGTCCGCCCCTCGTAGCTGATCCCTTGCTGACATGCGTCCGTGTCGGACTCGCCTAGTGTTGCGCGTCCCCAGCCGGGTCGTCGTAGGTCTCCTTCGCGGACTCCGGCGGGCGCTGCTTCCATGGACCCTTGTCCGCCAGGACGCCGTCGTGGCCTCTCCACCATCGGCGGCTCGCGCTGTCGGTGAAGCGGATATCGACCCGCATCGTTGGGTGCGTGTCTTGGTGCCGATTCCACTCCCGGAGCACCTCGTTCGGGATCAGGAAGACCCTCTCCTCGGTACTAGGTGACAGCACCTTCTCGTGTGCAGTTCCGGCGTTGATCTCGCCTGGTCCGCCCAAGAGGCGGTAGATGAGCAGCACGTCGTAGACAGGCAGCGCCGATGTATTCACCAGCACGCAGAAGTCCCCAGGTCCGGCCGCTCCCTCCCTCACGAGCATTGCGCTCGGCCGCCGTTCGACCCAGGCTGCGACGCGCGAGGCTTGCTCCGCTCGGCGGTCGGCGTCTCGCTGGCTGTTGGCTCGGTGTTCGAGCTGGTATGCCTTGCCTGCGATCGCGCCCGCGACGATGGCCGCGATCACAGCGACGGTCGTGCTGAGCGCGGTGATCCAGTCGGCGACGTTCGGCCCGGGCTCCACGCTGCGCAGGCAGGCTGTGGGCGTCATCAGGCTATCCACTCCGGATTGAAGTCCTCGCGCCCCTCGTGTAACGCGAGCGCCGCCCGGACGCTCCGCCGCGCGAGGTCGCCCGATGAGTCCGTTCGGTCCTGCGCGATCCAGAGCGTCCGCGTCTGCGCCCGGCTCTGCCGCTTGGTTGCATCGTGGTCGTCGGTCTCGTCGATCCGCGCGATGAGGTAGTCGAACGCCGCCTGATCCCGGACCCGTCGAACGTCACTCACGGCTGCCCCCAGTTCGATCACGATGGACGGCGGACCATAGCGTCGCCTCCGGACACAACGGTTATTCGTGCTGCTCAGACCACCCTTCGGGCGACGCCGGGTCGACCCGCGCGGTACTCCTCCAGCGCCGTCAGGCTAGGCCCACGCGGCCCATGGACCTTGGCGCGGAAGGTCCACGTCGAGCAGCTCGTCCCACTCGTCGGCATCCGTCTTGTAGGTGGCGAGGAACTTGACCTTGGGCTCGTCCAGCGTCGCGCTGTCGATGACGACGAACTCGGCTCGCGCGGTCTCACCGGGACCGAGACGGCCGAAATCGTGCTCTCGCCGCCGAATATGCGTCTCGTCGCGGGCGAACCCCACCAGCTTGCTGTCGCCGGTCAGGACCTTCACGACGACGCTGTCGACGGCCGTTGTGCCCCGATTCTCCAGGCTGAACCGGGCCACCAGCGGCACCTTCAGCCAATCCTCGAACCGCGCACTGACCGGCGGGCGCGCGCGTTCCAGCTCCCGCTTCTGCTCGATGCCGAGGGCGTCCTCGGCCGCAACCGCCTCGCGATGGGTGTACCAGGCAGACAGGGCGCTGATGCCGACGGCCACGATGGCGATGACGAGCGCGACGAGGTCCATGTCCGCCGGAGCGTACAGCGAGCACCGGACACATGCCGCCCGGCCGGGGCCGCTCGCTGTGCCATCTCTCTGAGTGCCCGGCCGGGGGCGGCGCGAGTGTCAAGAAATCATTGACACCCAAGTCCCTGGCCCCGTCCTGGCACCCAGCTACCGGGTAGGGGGCTGCTGGGCGCCTGCGGGTGGCACTGACGGCGCCACGACCGGCACGGAGGCGGGCCGCACCCCTGGGTGACCCGAGGTTATGCGGTCGTCGAGCGTTGTCCCCACGGTGGTACGGACGTTTATGCAGGTGGAGCCCGAAGTCGGATTCGAACCGACGACCTACCGCTTACAAGGCGGTTGCTCTGACCAGCTGAGCTATTCGGGCAGAGGGGAAACGGTACCCGAGCGGGCACCATCCCCTCCACTGCGTCGACCGACGCGGGCGTCAGACGACGGCGCCGTAGTTGGGGTCTTCGCGGCTGCGCTTGTCGGACTTCTTCGGCGCCGGCGGCGGGGCCGGCTTCTTGTCCTCGAGCAGGATCGTCAGCGGCACCGCTGTGAAGTTCGATGAGTACGTGCCGACCAGGATGCCCAGGACCAGCGCGAGCGCGAAGTCGGACAGCGAGTCGCCGCCGAGGACGAGCAGCGCGATGAGGATGAACAGGGTGCTGGCACCGGTGTTCACCGACCGTGGCAGGGTGTTGAGGATGGCCGTGTTGGCTACGTCGCGGAACCTCTCGCCGTCCTTGCGGGTCCATGTCTCGCGGACGCGGTCGAACACGACGACGGTGTCGTTGACGCTGTAACCGATGATCGTCAGCAGGGCGGCGAGGAACATGCCGTCCAGCGGTTTGCCGATCCAGGCGAAGATGCCGACGGTGATCACGACGTTCTGGAACAGGGCCAGGACGGCGCCGGTGCCGAACGTCCAGCGGAACCGGATGGCGAGGTACGCCAGCTGCGCCACGAGCGCCACTCCCAGCGCGATGAGCGCGTTGCGCTGCAGTTCGTCGCCGAGGCTGGGTCCGATCAGCTCGTCGCGGATGAGTTCGGCGCCGCCGCCGGCCTCGTCGAGCGCGGCGATGACGGCGGCCGCGTCGTCGTCGGACATGTCGCTGGCCCGGACGGTGATGTCGTCGTCGCCGGACTCCTGGACGATAGCCGTCGGGAACCCGGCGTCGGCGACCGCGGTGCGGGCGTCGTCGACGTCGATGGTCTCGGTGGGCGACACCTCGATGAGGCGGCCACCGGTGAACTCGATGCCGTACTCCAGGCCGCGGAGGAAGATGCCGCCGAGGGCCAGCACGACCGCGACGCTGGAGATGAGGATCCACCGCAGCGGCCGCGCCATGAGCTGCGGGTTGCGCCGCCGCAGCCACAGCCGGATCCGGCCGTGGTGCGCCAGGCCGCTGGCGTCGGGGTGACGGTTCACCCAGCGCCGGTCGACCAGCCACTCGACCAGCACCCGGCTGAGCACCAGCGCCGACAACAGCGAGGCGAGCACACCGATGGTCAGCGTGACGCCGAAGCCGCGGACCGGGCCGGACGCGAGGAAGAACAACAGTCCGGCGGCCAGCAGCGTGGTGACGTTGGAGTCGGCGATGGCCGAGAGCGCGTTCTTGAAGCCGCTCTGGACGGCGCCGCGCAGGCTCTTCGTCTTCCCGTCGACGTAGTCCTCGCGGGCTCTCTCGAAGATCAGCACGTTCGCGTCGACCGCCATGCCGATGGCCAGGACGAAACCGGCCAGGCCCGGCAGTGTCAGCGTGGCGCCCAACGCGCTCAGCGCGGCGTAGGAGATGAGGGCGTAACCGAGCAGCGCGATGATGGCCATGAGGCCGACCAGGCGGTAGGCGATTCCGATGAAGATCGCGGTGATCGCCATGCCGATGATTGCCGCCCAGGCGCTGGCCTGGATGGCCTCGTCACCGAGGGTCGGGCCGACGACCCGCTGCTCGACGGTGGTGACGTCCACGGGGAGCGCGCCGCCCTCGACGAGCGCGGCGAGATCCTTGGCCTCCTCCTCGTCGAAGTCACCGGTGATCTCCGTCTGGCCGCCGCGGATGCCGACGCCGCACTGGACGCTGGTCGTGACGTTCGGCGAGGAGATGACGGTCTCGTCGAGGACGATCGCGATGCGGCGGGTCGGGTCGCCGTCAGGCTGGCAGGCGGCGTCGCTGGTGAGCTGCGCCCACGTGTCGCCGCCGCTGCCGCTGAAGTCGAGCGTGACGAGCCAGCCGCCGCGCTGCACGTCGTAGATGGCGTCGGCGCCGTTGATCTCCTCACCGGTCATCGCGGTGGGCGCGAGGATCAGCGGCTGGCCGGACTCGTCCGGCAGCACCAGCTGGTCACCGGACTCGGGGGCCGGCGTCTCGCCGGGGGCGGGGGTCTCGGACGGCGCGGGCGTCGAGCCGGCGACGACGTCGGTGCCGGTGTCGCCGGCCTGGGATTCGGGTTCGATGGCGCCGCCGACGGAGCCCTCGGTGGCCGGTGGCGTGGCGGGCGGGGTCTCCGCGGGCGGCGTGGCCGGCGGGGTCTCGGCCGGGACCTGGCCGGAGGTGTCGTAGCCCAGGACGGGGTGCACCGTCAGCTGGGCGGTCCGGCCGAGCGCGTCGGCGGCCTCCCGCGGATCGGAGACGCCGGGCAGCTCGACGATGATGCGGCGGTCGCCGGACCGGCTGAGCGACGGCTCCGAGACGCCGAGCGCGTCGACGCGGCGGCGGAGCACCTCGAGGGCGCGGTCGGTGGACTCGGCGTTGGCCTCGACGGTGTCGGTGTCCTGGGTCTCGAGGACGATCTGTGCGCCGCCCTCGAGGTCGAGGCCGAGGTTCGGGCTGGAGGTGAGCGTGATGAAACCGGCGCCGACGAGGACCACCGCGGCCGTGATGGCGCGCAGGAACCGCCCGCCGTCGGTGGGCGTGCCGCGCTTCTGGGCGCGCCGGCGCACCAGCGCGTAGCTGGGCAGGATGATCGCGATGGCGGCGATCGCGAGGTAGAGCGCGGACGTGCGTTCCACGGGCAGGTCTCCAAGGGACGTGTCCGGCGCGCGGGCATGGGCCCGCCGTCGGGCGATGTTCTGAGGGGACGTCTACTGCCGGGACGCGGGCGGCCCGCGCTGCGGGTCGGTGGGCGTCCAGCCGGTGTCGGCCGGGACGCGGTCGGCCGGCGTGGACGCGGCCTCCAGCGGGAACAGGTCGAGCGGCCCGACGACGGTGCCCGCGGAGGCGGGCGGCGCGTAGCCGAGCTTCACGGTGACGACGGTCGCGACGACCGCGAGGTCGGCGAGGTCGTCGATGGCGCCGACGGACGGCGCGGAGGATCCGTGCTCGCCGGGCGCCGTGGTGACGGACGAGCCGCGCTGGTGGCCGGATGGTGCGGCGGCGGCCGGCGGCCCGGACGAGACCAGCATGAGGGCGCCGGAGAGCAGGATGGCCGGGAGCGCCCACAGCTTCCGGAGCACGCGGTGGCCCGCGTGGTCACCGGAGCGGCGACCCGACATGGCGTGACCTCCTGATGCGGCTTCCCCCGAACCGCGCCAACCATACCTCCTGGGCCGGAGGCGTACGATGGCGAGGACCGGTACCTGTCAGGGAAGAAGTGAACTTATGCCTAGCATCGGTACGCCTGAGCTGATCATCGGCCTCATCGTCATCTTCCTGCTCTTCGGCGCGAAGCGGATGCCGGAGATGGCTCGCGGCATCGGGCAGTCGCTGAAGATCTTCAAGAGCGAGATGTCCAAGCCGGCCGACAGCGAGGCGTCCAGCGCGGTCATCGTCAACCCTGCACCGGCGCAGCAGCCGCAGGCCTCGACGGCGCAGGCCAGCGCCGCGCAGCCGGCCCCGGCAGAGCCCGCTACCGAGACGCCGGCTGCCGCCCCGGCCGACCCGGAGGCTCGTCCCGCTCAGCAGTGACCGACGCGGTCAGTTCCGCCCGCAGCCGTTCGGTGCCGCGTTCGCCCAGTTCGTCCAGGGCGGCGACGGCCAGTTGCCGGACCTGCGCCGCGGCGGCGGTGTCGCCGGCCGCTTCGTGGCTGTCCGCGAGCTTCCGTAGTGTGACCACTTCGTAGTAAAGGCCGTCGAGCTCGCGTAGCAGGTCCAGCGCGCGCTCGAAGCAGTCGACGGCGCTGTCGTAGGCGCCGAGCTGGTGGTGCGCGAAGCCGAGGGTGTCCAGCGTCGCCGCTTCGGCGAGACGGTCGTCCAGCCCGCGCAGGATCTCCAGCGCCTGGCCGGCGAACTCCAGCGTCCGCTGGTAGTTGCCGAGCATCGCCTGCCCCCACCCGACGGCGTTCAGCGCGCCCGCCAGCCCGGCCGGCTGCCCGATGCGCCGGAACAGCGCCAGCGCGGCGAGGTCGTGGTCGAGCGACTCGTGGTGCCGGCCGGTGCGCTCCTTCACCACCCCCAGCGACCGCAGTGCTCGCGCCTGCCCGACGAGGTCGTCGCGCTCGGCATAGAGCCGCAGCGCGCGCTGCAGGTGCGCCTCGGCGTCGTCGTAGCGGTCGAGGTAGCCGTAGGCGCGGCCGAGCAGCCGGTGCAGGTGCGCCGTCGGCTCGGTGTCGTCGAGGCGGCGCACGGCCAGCAGGGCCGAGCTGTTCACCCGGGCGATGTCGCGCCATCGTCCGCGCCAGTCGAGGTCGATGGTGAGTGCCCACGCCAGCTGCCACGCTTGGACGGCGTAGCCGCGGTCGGTCGCGGCGTCGACGGCGGCCAGCAGCGTCCGCCGCTCGGCGGCGAACCAGGCGCGTGCGGCGTCGGCGCCGACGATGCGTTCGGCCACCTCGGGACCTGCCGTCGACGGCGGGACCGGCTCGTACGTCTCGCGGTCCGAGCGCAGCGGCCGGCTGGCCGCCAGCGCGGTGGCGAGGTAGTGGTCGAGCAGCCGGCCCAGCGCCAGCGCGGGCTCGGTCGGCGCGGCCTCGGCCAGCTCCGTGGCGTAGGCGCGGAGCAGGTCGTGCGCGCCGTACCGGCCCGGGCGGTGCTCGGTCAGCAGGTGGGCGCGGGTCAGCTCGTCCAGCAGCGGGCGGACGGCGTCGGCGTCGAGCCCGGCGAGCGCGGCCGCGGCGGCGACGCCGATGTCGGGGCCGGGCGCGGAGCCGGCCAGCCGGAACAGCCGGGCGGCCGGGCCGCTCAGGCCGTCGTAGGACCACGAGAACACCGAGCGCAGGTCGATGGTGGCGTCGTCGGCGGCGAACGCCTCCAGCCCGCCGCTGGCCGCCCGCAGTTCCGCCACGCGGTACGCCAGCGACTCGGGCTGCTCCGCCACCCGGGCGGCGGCGACGGCGAGCGCCAGCGGCAGCCGGGCGCACAGCGCGACCAGTTCGTCGACGACGTGGGGCGCGGCCGCGGCGCGGACGCCGATGCGCCGCATCAGCAGCTCGCGCGCGTCGGCCACCGGCGGGAGGTCCAGCGTGATGGTGCGCGCGCCGGTCGTGGCCGTCAGGCCGGTCAGCTGGTCGCGGCTGGTCACGAGCGTCAGGCAGCCGGCCGAGCCGGGCAGCAGCGGGCGGGCCTGACGGGCGTCGCGGGCGTTGTCGAGCAGCACCAGCAGCCGGCGCCCGGCCAGCACGCTGCGGTAGAGCGCGGCCTGGCCGTCGGCGCCGGCCGGGATCAGCTCGTGCGGAACCCGCAGCGCGTCGAGGAAGCCGCGGATCGCGTCGGTGGGGTCGACCGGCGGCCGGTCGGGGTCGAAGCCGCGCAGGTTGACGTAGAGCTGGCCGTCGGGGAACCGGTCGGAGGCGGTGTGCGCCCAGTGCACGGCCAGGGTGGTCTTGCCGACCCCGGCGGTGCCCGACACGGTCGCGACGGGCGCGGTGGCGGCCGCGTGATCCAGCAGCGCCAGCGCGTCGTGCCGGCCGACGAAGTCGGGCACGTCGGCCGGTAGTTGGCGGGGCACCCGGCGTACGACGGGAGCCGTCCGCCGCACCGGGGTGGGCGCGAGCAGCCGCGCGTACACCGCCTGCAGCCGCGGGCCGGGCTCGACGCCGAGGTTGGTGGAGAGCCGGGCCCGCATCCGCTCGTACTGCACCAGCGCCTCGGCCCGCCGCCCGGATCGTTCCAGCGTCTCCAGCAGCAGTGCCCACGCCGGCTCGCGCAGCGGGTGGGCGGCGGTCAGCTCGCGCAGCTCCGGGACGAGGTCGGCCGGGTGGCCCAACTCGAGGTCGAGGGCGATGCGCCGCTCCTGCGCGCCGAGGTACCGCTCGGCCAGCCGCGGGCCCTCGATGTCGGCCAGCCAGGCCGAGTCGACGTCGTCGAACGGGCGCCCGCGCCACAGCGCCAGCGCCTCGGTAAGGTGTGCCCGCTGCCGTAGCGGGTCGGCGCTGCCGTCGGCGCGCTCGAGCAGCCGCTGGAACCGGAGCACGTCGACGGCATCGGGGTCGACGTGCAGCACGTAGCCGGTGGCGCTGGTGCCGATGAGGTCAGCGCCGAGCAGCGTGCGCAGCCGGGTGACGTAGGTCTGGACGCTGCGCCGCGGGCTGGCCGGCAACTGCTCGGCCCACAGCGCCTCGATCAGCTGGGCCACGGTGACGGTGCGGCCGGCCGACAGCGCCAGGACGGCGATCAGCGCGCGCAGCCGGCCCGTGGTGACGTCGAGGATCCGCCCGTCCGCCCGCAGGCGCATCGGGCCGAGCAGGTCGATCTCGACACGGGTGCTCACTCTGGTTATGACAGCTCATGACCGCCCAAGGTTGCATCGACGGTCGCACCTGTCGAGACTACGCGGCCGGACGACGCCGTGGCGCCGAGCCCGTCGATCGTGAGCGTGTCGAGACGCAACCGGCCGCCGCCCACCGACACGCTCACGCGCACGCCGTCGCCGGACGCTGTCTGGGTGACCGTGCCCCACGCGTCGCCGGTGGCCCAGAACCAGGTGACGGGGCCGGCGGCGAGGTCCGCGGCCGCGAAGCGGAGGGTGCCGCTGACGCCGTCGTACCCGAATCCGGTCAGCGCGGGGATGGTGCCCCAGGCGGCCATGGCGCGCACGTAGTGGTGGCCGCACTCGGCCTCGTCGAACGGGTTGCGGCGGCGGCCGTCGAAGCGGCTGCGGACCGCCTCGACGACCCGAACGCCGTCGTCGATCAGACCGGCCTGCAGCAGCCCGATCGCCGCGGTGTACTCCAGCCCGGTCCACACCTCGGCGAAGTACGGGAACGGCCGCTCCGGGCGGTTGCCGTGCGGGTAGGACGCCACCAGCAGTCCAGGCTCGCCGGCCAGCGCGTAGCTGCGCTTGGGGTTGAACGGCGCGCCGGGCGCGGTGCGGTCGTTGTGCCGCAGGATGCTGCGCAGTGTCGTCGTCACGTGGCCGGCGTCGAGCAGGTCGCCGAGGCCGGTGAGCCGGGCGGCGTGCTGACCGACCAGCTGGTCGGTGAGGCAGCCGTCGCCGATCTGCAGCTCCGGCTCGGTGAGATCGCGGGCGCCGATGCCGGGCAGCCGTAGCCCCGGCGCGATGGCGTCCTCGCTGCCCGGCGGGCGGATCTCGTGCCGGTAGTACTCGCCGTTGAACAGGTGGTCGTCGAGCCAGGCGCTGCCGCGGGCGAACAGGTCGGCGCAGGTGGCGGCGAACTCGTCGTCGCCGAGGCGCCGGGCCATCTCCTCCGCCGCCCGCAGCGCGGCCAGGTACCACGTCCCGACCTGCGGGTTCGGCCCGAAGTACTCGACGTCCATGGTGTTGTGCTGGGAGCCCTCCATGACGCCGTCGCGGTCGGCGTCCCAGCCGCCGGGGATCCAGGCGAACTCCAGCGCCCGGCGGGCGGCCGGCCAGAGCGAGCGCAGCAGGTCATCGTCGCCGCTGAGCCGCCACTCGCGGTGCAGCTTCACCAGGCAGCCCATCTGCCCGTCGGCCGCGGCGACGCCGTGCTCGCGGGACCGGTCCAGCGGCAGCTCCAGCCGGAAGCTCATGTGCCCGTCTGCGCCAGTGGCGTGCCGGAACTCCAGCTCGCGCATCGACCGGGCCAGCTCACCGAACAGGTACGGCGTCGTGTGCTCGTAGTTCCACACGTGGGTGCAGTTGCCGTAGCAACTGCCGCTGTCGTCGTGGCAGCCCTCCCAGCCGTAGAACCGGCCGTCCGGGGTGCGGAAGCAGGTCGGCGAGCGCAGCGTGCTGACGTTGCCGAGCGCGGCCTCGACGAGCGGCTCCGGCAGGTCGCTGCCGGTCAGGGCGTCGACGAAAGCGACGGTGCGCTCCTCCAGGTCGGCGAGTCGCGGGGTGATCGCGGTGACGGCGTCCCAGGCGTCGCCGTACGCCTGCGTGTAGTGGTTGCCGATGACGGTCTCGCCGCGCCAGTCCAGCCGATTCGGGAAGTGCCAGGTGAGCAGGAACGTGAACGCGTGCGTCTCGCCGGGCTGGACGTGGCGCAGGGCGGCGATGGAGGCGACCGGCTCGCCGTCCGCGGGCCGCTCGTCCAGCCGCCCGTCGGCGGCGAGGTCGTCCCAGAAGTCCAGCAGCGGGCCGCCCCAGTTGGACCCGGCCCACGTCGTGCGCACCGTGACGTCGCCCTCGTCGAGGACGGCGAGGGCGATCGACCCCCAGCGCTGGTCGTCCTCATCGCCGCCGGATCGGAGCAGCACGCCGTCGGCGCGGCGCTCGTTGCGCGGGGCGTCGCCGGGGTTGCGGACGCTGCCGGCGACGGTGATCTCCTGCGCCTCGTCGCTGGTGTTCGTGACGGCGTAGCGCAACACCGCGACCGGCAGCGAGCTAGCCTCGACGTCGGCCGGGACCAGCGGGTTGAACGCCTGCAGCCGCACCGTCACGGGGACGTCGGGGTCGTCGAGCAGCACCTGCCCGAGCGGGTACGCGGCCAGGAACTCCGACCGGGCGAACCGGGGCAGTGAGTGGTTCGGGACCGCCGCACCCTCCCAGCCCTCGTACAGGACCGGGTCGATCGGCCCTTCCAGCGCCCGGACGGCGTCACCCGCGCGGACGGCGAAGAAGCTGTCGCGGGGCGCGAAACCCTTGGCCGGCTGGTTGCGGATCTCCCAGTCGCGCAGGTCACCGCGGCCGCCGAGCGACACCGTCCCGGTGCCGATGCCGCCGAGCGGCAAAGCGATGCGCAGCGAGTGGTCGGCGTCGTACCGGCGCAGGACCGGCCATTCCGGCGTCATGCACCGACCTCACGTGCAACGGCGTTCCATGTCAAGCCGCGAGGGGTCGCTCCGAGATGACGGCGACCAGGGTCTTGCGGCCGACCCGCCGCTGCTCGGTGCGCAGGCCGGTCTGCCCGAGCGCCGTCAGCCGGGCGGTGACGTCGCCGATCTGCGCCCGCGTGATGCCGTGGCCGGGCTTGTCGAGCAGCCGCTCGGCCAGCACCAGCCGTCCGCCCGGGCGCAACTTCGCGCACAGCGTGGCCAGGCCGGCGTCGCGGTCGTCCCAGTGGTGCATGGAGGCGAGCGTGTAGATGACCGCGAATGAACCGTCGGCGAACGGGACGTCCTCGGCGCCGGCCACCCGGACGTCCGCCCCGGGCACCCGCTTGCGGGCCATCGCCACGAACGTCTCGGACGGCTCGACGGCGGCGACCTGCTCGGCGCCGGCGATGCGGGCGGCCAGCTCGAGCGCGACGCCCGGCCCGCAACCAACCTCCAGGACCGGCTCGCCGGCACGCAACTCCGCGAGGTCGACCACCGCCCGGTTGGACTCAGGGTGGCGGTTGAACCAGGCGTAGAGCCGAGCGCCGATCGCGCCGAAGCTGCTCATGGCCCGAGCATAGGGTGCGCCGCCCGGGGCTCGCGGCCGCTCGGTTGACTCGGCCGTGCGCCGCTTTGCTGCCGTGCGCCGTGGTCCGCACGTTGGCCGTGGTCCGCAGGTTGGCCGTCCCCCTGGTGCCCATTTTCTTAGCCGGGAGCACGCGCCTCTAGCGGACCCATGGGGCGCTTCGCGCGACGGGTGTCCGCTTGACCCGCGCACTCCCGGCCAAGAACGGGCACTTATCAGGGGGACGGGGGGAGTCTGGGCACAGCCCGGACCATGTGTGCCGTTCGCCCGGCTCTGCGGCGTCAGCTTCCTGGGTGTGAGGTGCGTCCTGGGTCTCACGCGCGCCGAACACCCATTTGGAGCCCGAAAGCGCGCCTCACACCCAGGACGCACCTCACACCCAGGTCTGCCGTCACGTCCTGGTCCCCAGTCACGCCACCAGCCCCGAAACCGCCATTGAGCGCGACCACAGACCACGACGTCACCCCAGACCAGGACCCGCCCCGGCGGACCGTCGCCACACTTCCCCCGTCCCCCTGATAGCTGCCCGTTCTTGGCCGCGGTGCCGCGGGTCAAGCGGTGCTTCGCTCGCGCGAAGCGCGTCGTTGGGCTCCGCTTGAGGCGCGGTGCCGCGGCTGAGAAAATGGGCAGCAGGGGGACGGCCCACTGCCGCAAAGCGGCGAACTATCTCGCCCCGGCCAACTAGCGCCAAGCGGCCAACCGCGCACCCCCTCATTGAGGCTAGGGCAGCGGGATGAACGGCGGTGTTCGCGTGCCGGCCAGCTCGCCGGCCCGCACCCGCACCACGCTGACCGGCGCGCCGGTCACCCGGTCGGGCAGGTCGTAGCGGGCCAGGTACACGCCGGGCGGCACGTCGACGAAGCCGAACCAGCCCGAGCCGTCGCTGACCTGCGTCCGGGTCTCGCCGCTGCCGGCCACCGGCTCGAGGGTGACCGTGACGCCGTCGAGGGCGGCGCCGGTGCGCAGCCGCAGCGTGCCGGCCACGTTCCCCGTCGTCGGGTCCTCCTTCCACGACATGGACGGGACGGCGGCGTCGTCGGCGAAGGGGGCGTCCGGGCCGGTGGTGAGCGCGGCGGCCAGCGCGGCGCGTTCGGTGTCCTTCACCGCGGGTGTCCCGGCGGCAGCCGTCAGCGACGCGTTGGCGTAGGAGTAGCCGCTCCAGCCTGCGACGGTGTTGCCGGCGGCGGTGGGGGTGAGCAGGTCACGGACCTGCTGGACGCTGTCGTCGACCTCGTTGAGGTACAGCGCCGGGCCGGACACCGTCTGGCGGTCGCCCTGCCAGTCGGCCAGCACCTCGTTCCACTCGGCGAACATCTGCGCTTGGTCGGGCATCCACTCGCGCTTGTAGTTCATCGCGACGACGGTGTCGATGATCCCCTCGTCCAGCCAGCCCCGCCAGTCCTGCAGGACCTCGGCGTACGTGCGGGTCTTCTCCCAGCCGCCGACGCTCTGCGGGCCGAAGCCGTAGGTGATGCCGTCGTTGCTCAGCCGCACCGTCGGGTCGATCTCGAAGATGCCGAGGTAGATGCGGCGCACGATGCTGGTGATCTGCTCGCGCCGCCACTCGGTGAACTCGGTGTCCGACGGCGCCGGCACATCGGTGCGGCCGGTGGCGGCCTGGAACCGCGCGATCGACGTCTCGCTGTAGCCCCAGTCGCTGTGCGTGGTGGTCGAGTTGTGGTCCGGGTAGCGGATGTAGTCGAGGTTGATGCCGTCGACGTCGTACTCGCGGACGATGCTCTGGATCGCGCCGACGACGTAGTCGCGGGCGGCCGGGTTGGCGGGGTCGAGGAAGCTGTTGTTGCCGACCCGCTCGGCACCGTCGACCCGCTTGTTCAGCCAGCGGTCGGGGCCGGTGGCGCTCGGGCCGTTCGTGTTGAACACGTGGTCGGGGGAGCGCGGCGGCGTCGCGGAGTTCCACAGCGTGCCGAAGTTGACCCACGCGTGCACCTCGAGCCCGGCCGCGTGCGCCTGCTCGATCACCTCGTCCAGCGGGTCGTAGGGCGCCGGCGCGATGGCGGCGTCGGTGCGTGGGTAGTCCGCGCGGTTGCAGAAGCAGTCGTAGCGGCGGGCCACCTGGACGATCAGGGCGTTCGCGTTGACCTCCAGCGCGTCGCCGACCAGCTCCTCGACCTGTGCGGGGGTGTAGATGCCCTCGTTGAAGGCGTCGACCCAGTAGCCGCGCCACTGCTCCTGCTCCTGCTCCGGCGCCGGATCGGCCGCGGCCGAGGGTGCGGCGACGGCGGCCAGGACGAGTGCCACGATGACGGGAAGCGTGCGACGACGTCGGCTCACGCTGGTCCTCCTCGTTGGACTAGACCAATATGGGCCCCAAGTCTGGAAGACTTTGCCCGATACGTCTACAGGGGGTGCGGACGTGGCGAAATACCACTCGATCCGCGACGAGATCCTGGATCTGGTCGCGGAGTTGAACGTCGGCGACGCGCTGCCGGCCGAGCGTGCGCTGGCGCCGAGGTTCGGCGTCTCGCGCATGACGCTGCGGCGCGCCGTCGAGGAACTGGTCCGCGAGGGCCGCCTCGTCCGCCGGCAGGGCGCCGGGACGTTCGTCGCCGGGCCGAAGATCGCGCAGGGCCTGGCCGTCACGTCGTTCTCCGAGGACATGCGCCAGCGCGGCTCCGTCCCGTCCAGCCGGACCCTGGCCGTCGACGACGTGCTGGCCGGGGCGCCGCTGGGCCGGCGGCTGGAGATCTCGCCGGGCGAGAGCGTCGTCCGGGTGACGCGGCTGCGGCTGGCCGACGCCGCGCCGATGGCGGTCGAGACGCTGCATGTGCCGCGCGGCATCGCACCCGGGCTGGACGGCATGATGCTCGCCGACGGCTCGTTCTACGAGCTGCTGCACGACGTGTACGGGCTGGAGCTGTCCGGCGGCGTGCAGACCATCGAGGCGACGGTCACCGACGAGTTCGAGTCCGAGCTGCTCGGTGTGCCGCTGCACTCGCCGGCGTTCCTGTTCGAGCGGATCTCCCGCGACACCGGGGGCCGAGTGGTCGAGTTCGTCCGCTCCGTCTACCGTGGCGACCGCTATCAATTCCGTGTCGAGTTGCAGCCGGCCCGCAGACCGGCGAGGACGGCCGAGTGACGAACTCCGAGTTGGACCGGCTGGCGACCGAGGGCCGGTTGCCGGCCGCGGCCGGTCTCGATCTGCGCGGTACCCGCGAACAGGTCGACCTGATGGCCGAGCAGGACCGGGTGGCGGTCGACGCCGTCGCCGCGACCCGCGACCAGCTGGTCGCGGCGATCGACGCGACGGTGGCCCGGCTGCGCCGCGGCGGCCGGCTGATCGAGGTCGGCGCCGGCACCCCCGGCCGGCTCGCCGTCCTCGACGTGGCCGAGTGCCGCCCCACGTTCGGCGTCGACGAGCGGCAGGTGGTCGCCGTCATGGCCGGCGGGTTCGACGCCGTGCGCTCGGCCGCCGAGCACGACGAGGACGACCACGACGGCGGCCGCTCCGACCTGGAGGCCTTGGGCGCCGGGCCGGACGACGTCATCGTGGCGGTGAGCGCGTCGGGACGCACGCCGTACGTGCTCGGCGCGCTGGCCGCCGCCCACGCCGCCGGCGCCTACACCGTCGCCGTCGTCAACAACGCCGGGTCGCCGATCGCCGCCGCCTGCGATGTCGCCGTCGAGGCGCTCACCGGCCCGGAGGTCGTCGCCGGTTCGACCCGGCTGAAGGCCGGCACCGCCGCCAAGCTGGTGCTCAACACCATCTCCACGCTGGTCATGGTGCAGCTCGGGCACACCCACGGCGACCTCATGATCGACGTGCGGGCCACGAACGACAAGCTGCGCCGCCGCGCCCAGCGGATCGTCCAGGAGGCCACCGGCGAGCCGGAGGACGCGGTGGCCGCCGCGCTGGCCGCCAGCGGCGACCAGACCAAGACGGCGACGGTCATGCTGCTGGCCGGCGTCGACGCCGGCGAGGCCCGCCGCCGGCTCGCGGCCGCCGGCGGCCACGTCCGCGCCGCCATCGGCTCATACCGTCCGTAGCAATTGTGCTACGGTCGTCATATGGGTGAGCCCGCAAGAATTCCGGTCCGCGACCTCCGCAACCATGTCAGTGAGGTCTTGCGGCGGGTCGAGGCCGGGGAGACGCTCGAGGTCACGGTCAACGAGCGGCCGGTGGCTCTCCTGATTCCCCGCCAGCTCCGGCCCCGCACCCTGCCCGTCAGGGAATTGCTTGCCACGCTGCCGCAGGCCGACAACGCGCTCGGCCGCCAACTCGATACGGCCATGCCCGAGACGACGGATGATCTGGACGACCCGTGGCAGACGTGACAGTCGGGCTGCTCGACACCTCGATCTTCATTGCGCGTGAGTCCGGCCGTCCGATCGATTCACGAGGCGTCCCGCTCGAGGGCGCCGTGAGCGCCGTGACCATCGGCGAGTTGCGGTGGGGCGTGCTCATGGCGCCTGACGACGAGACCAGATCGCGCCGTCTCGACACACTCAACGCGGCTCAGCGGTTCGAGCCGATCGCCATCGACGACCAGGTAGTAGCGGCCTGGGCGTTGCTGCGACAGCGGCTCAAGAGCCAAGGCGGCAAGATGGGCGTGAACGCCTCATGGATCGCCGCGACGGCGATCGCTCACGGATGGCCGATCGTGACCCAGGACCAAGGCTTCCCCGACGGCGTGGCCGGGCTCCAGGTGATCCTGGTCTGACTGCCGTGGTCGTTAGCCGAGCGCGTAGGCGATCTCCAGGGCCGCCAGCAGCAACGTGACCAGCGCGACCAGCCCCGGCAGCTTGCCGTCGGGCAGGGCGCGGTCGGCGTGCAGCGCCTCGTGCGAGCGCCGGTAGCGGCGCCGCGCCAGCAGCAGGACGGCCACCGCGACCGGGGCCACCACCAGCCCGAACACCACCGCGGCCGGGCCGAGCGGCTCGGCCGCCAGCCGGGTGGCGAGGACGACGCCGACCAGCAGCGCGAGCGCCGTGCGGGTCCACGCCAGCGCGGTCCGCTCGTTCTGCGCGCCGTGGTCGTAGGTCCGCTCGGCCATCGTCAGGGCACGACCAGCACGACGACGATGACGAGGGCCGCCACGGCCAGCCCGAACGCGAGCACCGGCGCCAGCGCGGGCGACGGCAGCGGCCGCGACTCCCGCAGCGCCCGTTCCGCCCGGGCCCACCGGAAGAACGCCATGACGCTGCAGGTGGCGCCGAGCACCGACAGCGCCACCACCAGCACCAGCCGCAGCGCGGTGCGGTCGGGGATCTCCAGCGCCTCCAGCGCGATGCCGGCGGCCAGCAGCGCCAGGGCCGTGCGGATCCAGGCCAGGAAGGTCCGTTCGTTGGCGAACGTGAACCGGGGGTCGGGCTCGCTGCCGGCCTCGTAGACGCTGCGCGGCCAGCGGCGGGTGGTGTCGTCGCGGTCCGCGCCGTCGGTCATGATCCGTCGCTCTCGATGTGGAGGGTCGCTCTCGATTGTGTCGGAGGTGTGCTGCGGCGGTGCCGACCGGCCCCCCGCTGGGCCGGTAACCGCAGGTGCCCGGGCCGGACGCCGTTGGCGCTGGCGGCGTCAGCCGGCGGCGGTGGCGGCGGTGCGGCGTCGGCGGGGGTGACCGGCGTGGACGGGGTCGCCGGGGCGACCGGCTCCGGCTGGACGGGCGGCGTCATGGGCCGCAGTGGCTCGGGGTGGGGGAGGCCGAGGCCCAGCAGGTCGGGGCGGACGCCGGCGGGGCGGCCCGGCTCCGGGCGGACGGCGGGCGACTCGGGCGCCGGGGCCGCTGGCGCGGGGGCCGCCCGCTCGGGCGGCGGGGCGACCGTCTCGGGGACCGTCGGCTCGGGCTCCGGGTCCGGCGGCGACGGCGCGGACGGCTCGGGGCCGGGCTCGTACTCGATCGGCCGCGTCTCGCGGGTGACGTCCGGCTCGATCACGGGCTCCGGGAGGACGGCGCTGGGCTGCACCCGCCGCGCCCGCCGTCCGGCGCCCCGGGACGCGACGGGCTGGGCGAACGGGTCGGTGGCGGGGTCGAGCCACTCGATGCTGGTGGCCTCACCGTGGCCGTGGACGGCGACGAGGTCGTCCATCGAGCCCCACAGGCTGGTCGCGGGGTGCGCCGACGCCCAGCGCAGCGCCACGTGGCCGTCGGAGAACACCACGCCGTAGGCCACCACCCCGACCCCGGACACACCGGTGTAGTCGACGTGGCGGACGAGGGCGAACCGTCGTGGGAGCAATCGACCACCGTAACGTTGTGAACTCCGGGCAGGCCCGACGTCACCCCCGTGTCACTCTGGCCTGTGCAGACCTCATCATCGTCGATGCCGCGCGATCCTGTCACGGCGGCCCGCCGATGACACTCCGGGCCAGGGGTGCCGCCCATTGCGGGCCCGGTCCGGGTTACGGTACGTCCCGACTCTCAGTCAACGTTCCCAGGAGTGATCTCGATGGACCCTCGACTGCAGCCCCAGACTCCCGAAGTCGACCCCATGGTGACCACCGCGGTGATGAACGTGCGTGATCGCTTCGGCGCCGAGGGCCTGCGTGATCTCATGGCCGTCGCCCAGCTGGAGCTGCGCAACGTCGAGGCCGCGGAGCGGCGGCTGGCCGCGCTGGCCGAATCGGCGTCCGTTGCCGAGCCGGTCGACGCCGCGGACACGCAGGCCTGGCTGGCCTACCGCGAGGTCGACCCGGACCCGGGCGGCGACCGGCGCTGACGCCGGGGTCAGATCGCCCGCAGCGCGGTGAGGATCTCGGTGGCCCAGCGGCCGATGTCGTGACTGAGGACGTGGTCGCGCAGCAGCTTCATCCGCTGCTCGGCCTCGTCGGGGGCGAGGCGCATGGCGGCCAGCATGGTCCGCTTGAGGCCGTCGATGTCGTGCGGGTTGACCAGGAACGCGCCGTCGCCCATCTCGTCGGCGGCGCCCGCGAACTCCGACAGCACCAGGGCGCCGCGCAGGTCGGACCGGGCGCTGACGTACTCCTTGGCGACCAGGTTCATGCCATCGCGCAGCGGCGTCACCACCATGACGTCGGCGGCCAGCAGCAGTGAGACCAACTCGGGGCGGTCGTAGGACGAGTGCAGGTAGTGCACCGCGGGATGACCGATGCGGCCGTAGTCGCCGTTGATGCGCCCCACTGCAAGCTCGACGTCGTCGCGCAGTGTCTGGTAGGCCTCGACCCGCTCGCGGCTGGGCGTGGCCACCTGCACCAGCACCGCCTCTTCGGGGGTGATGTCGCCCTGCGCGAGCAGTTCGCCGAACGCCTTGAGCCGGTGCCCGATGCCCTTCGTGTAGTCGAGGCGGTCGACGCCGAGCAGGATGTACTTCGGCGAGCCGACCTCCTCGCGGACGGTCGCGGCCCGCTGCTGCACGTCGGGATCGTCGGCCAGCTTGGCCACCTCTTCCACCTCGATCGAGATGGGGAACGAGCGGGCGAGCACCTCGCGGCCGTGGTCGAGCACCAGCGTCTCGTCGACCAGGGTCGCCGACGCGAAGTTCTCGGCCAGCGCCTCGAAGTTGCTGGCCGCGCCGGCCCGCTGGAACCCGACGAGGTCGGCGCCGAGCAGCCCTTCGAGGATCTGCCGCCGCCACGGCAGCTGGGCGAACAGCTCGGTCGGCGGGAACGGGATGTGCAGGAAGAAGCCGATCTTGAGGTCGGGTCGCAGCTCGCGCAGCAGCTGCGGCACCAGCTGCAGCTGGTAGTCCTGGATGAACACGACAGCGTTCTCGGCGGCCACCTCGGCCGCGGCGCGGGCGAAGCGCTGGTTGACGGCGCGGTAGGCGTCCCACCACTCGCGGTGGTACTCGGGCTGGACGATGACGTCGTGGTACAGCGGCCACAGCGTGGCGTTGGAGAACCCCTCGTAGTAGAGCGCGATCTCCTCGGCCGACAGCGGGACGGGCACGAGGTCCATGTCGTCGGTCGAGAACGGCGGCGGCGCGTCGTCGGGCGATCCGGTCCAGCCCACCCACGCGCCGTCGTAGGCGCGCATCACCGGCGCCAACGCGGTGACCAGTCCTCCGGGGCTCCTGCGCCAAGTGGTCGTGCCATCGGCAGCCGTCACCCGATCGACCGGCAGCCGATTGGCGACTACGACGAAACTACTCGTTCCAGTCGTGGACAAATGGGGCCTCCTCGTGCCGACAACGGTAACCCGAGTTGTGATGCATGGTTGTCACAGCCCTTGCCTACGATGGCTGCTATGGACATCCACGAGCGCGAGATCCTCGACTTCGAGCACCGCTGGTGGAAGTACCCAGGCGCCAAGGAACAAGCCGTGCGCAGCGAGTTGGGAATGTCTGCCACGCGCTACTACCAGGTGCTGAACGCGTTGATCGATCGCCCCGAGGCGCTGGCGCACGACCCCCTGCTGGTGCGCCGGTTGCGGCGGCAGCGCTCGCGGCGGCTGCGCACGCAGTCGGGACGCCCGCTCGCTGCGGAGGCATGAGCGTCCGCGTGAGTCCATACGACAGTGTCGCTGATCTTGATCAAGGAAGCCAGAGGCGGAGACACACCCTGGTACGTGGCATCCGTCGCACCACGTGGCGTACGCTCCTGATCCTGTGACGATGAGTGACCGACTCCAGCGGCTCTGGCCGTCGCTCGTCGCGCTCGCCGGCACCGTGGCGGTCGTGCTGGCGCTGCTCTGGTACTTCGGCGACGACACCGGCGACAACTCCGCCGACGACGATGCCGCGGCGGGCGAGACCGTCGAGGAACCGCCGGCCACCGAGCCGCCGCCCACGGAACCGCCGGCCACCGAGCCCCCGGCCACCGAGCCGCCGCCGGAAGAGCCGACCGGGCCGGTCACCGCCGACCCCGAGGTCATGGAGCCGCTCGGCGTGCTGAACCAGACCAGCGAGGACGGGCTCGAGGAACGGGCCAGCGAGCGATTCCAGGAGGGCGGCTGGGAGGTCGCCGCGATGAGCGGATTCACCGGCGAGGTCCCGGAGACCACGGTCTACGTGCCCGAGGGCATGGAGGAGGCGGCCGACGCGCTGGTGGCGCAGTTCCCGGAGATCGGGCGCGTCATGCCGACCGTCGAGCCGTTCAACGACACCCGGCTGGTCATCGTGCTGGTCGACGACTACCTCGACGAGGTCGACTCGCAGTGACGGCCGAGCTGCGGCGGTTGTCCGGCCGGCTGGACCGAACCCTCGTCGCGCTCGACTTCGACGGCGTCCTGTCGCCGATCGTGCCCGACCCGGCGCGGGCGGTCGCGCTGCCCGGCACCGCCGGCGTCCTGACCGCCGTCGCCGCCCGGGTCGCCCAGGTCGCCGTGGTGACCGGCCGGCCCGCCGCCGACGCCGTCCGGCTGGGCGGACTCGCCGACGTGCCCGGCTTGGTGGTGCTCGGACACTACGGCCTGCAACGCTGGTCCGCCGGCGCCCTGACCACGCCCGCCAGCGACGACGGCGTCGACCTCGCCCGGCGGCGGGTGGCCGAGCTGGCCGCCGCCCGGCCCGGCGTCACCGTCGAGGACAAGCACCACTCCGTCGCGCTGCACACCCGGTCCGCGCCCGACCCCGCGGCGGCGCTGGCCGAGCTGCGTCCGCACGCCGACGCTGTCGCCGCCGAGGCGGGGCTGCAGGTGACGCCCGGACGGTTCGTGCTGGAGCTGCGCCCGGTGGGCGTCGACAAGGGCGTGGCGATCCGGTCGCTGGTCGCCGAGACCGGCGCCACCGCCGTCCTCTACGCCGGCGACGACCTCGGCGACCTGCCCGCGGTCGCGGCGGTGCGCGACCTCGCGGCCTCGACGGACCTCGTCGGGCTGGTGGTGTGCTCGGACGCCGAGGAGGCGTCGGCCGAGCTGCGCGACGCGGCCGACGTCGTCGTCCTCGGCCCTCCCGGGGTGCAGGCGCTACTGCGCGAGCTCGCCGCCCTCGACTGACATCGGCTGGAGACTCCGACCTCCCCCTGCCAGCATGGAGCCGTGGAGTTCTCGATCACGTTCACCGAAGAGGAGACCGAGCTGCTGCGCCGCCTCGCGGCTCGGACGGGCCGGTCGCCCGAGGAGGAGGCACGGATCGCCATCCGTGAGTACCTCGTCCGGGCGGGCCGGGCTCCCCGCCGAGGCATGACAAGCATCCACGATGCGATACAAAACCGTCTCACATCGTGGATGCCAGCTGCCTGGATCCAAAACTGACACGTATGGTGACAACCAATTGTCCTCATCCAGAGGAGCCGAGGGACCGGCCCGTCGAAGCTCCGGCAACCGTCCGCGTCGATCAGCGCGACGACGGTGCCAATTCCGGCCCGCCAGCAGGGCGGGAGAGATGAGAAGGGATCCGCAGCAGCATGACCGTCACCGGAACCACCTCCCTGGGGCGCGCCACGCATCTCTCATGTCGTGAGTGCGGCACCACCGTCGAGCTGGGCCCCTATTACGCCTGCATGGAGTGTTTCGGGCCGCTGGAAGTGGCCTATGACTTCGGCTCGATCACCCGCGAGCGCATCGAGAGCGGCCCCCGCTCCATCTGGCGCTACCGCGACCTCCTCCCGGTCCCCGAGACCGTCACCGAGATCCCCAACACCGACCCGGGCTTCACCCCGCTGATCCGCGCCGACAACCTGGCCCGTGAGCTGGGCCTGAAGCGCCTCTGGATCAAGAACGACGCCGCCAACCCCACGCACTCGTTCAAGGACCGCGTGGTGGCGGTCGCACTGGCGGCCGCGCGCGAGCTGGGCTTCAAGGTCCTGGCCTGCCCGTCGACGGGCAATCTCGCGAACGCGGTGGCCGCGGCGGCGGCGCGGGCCGGCATCACCAGCTACGTGTTCATCCCGAGCAACCTCGAGCTGCCGAAGATCGTGACGAGCGCCGTCTACGGCACCACGCTGGTCGCCGTCGAGGGCAACTACGACGACGTCAACCGGCTCGCCTCCGAGCTGGCCGGCGAGCACGACGACTGGGCGTTCGTGAACGTCAACGTGCGGCCGTACTACGCCGAGGGCTCCAAGACGCTCGGCTACGAGACCACCGAGCAACTGGGCTGGCGGCTGCCGAAGCAGGTCGTCATCCCGGTGGCCAGCGGCTCCCAGTTGACGAAGGTCGACAAGGCGTTCCGCGAGCTGGTCCAGCTCGGCCTGGTCGAGGGCGACGCGCCGGCCATCTTCGGTGCGCAGGCCACGGGCTGCTCCCCGGTGGCGACGGCGTTCAAGGCGGGCCACGACATCGTCAAGCCGGTGCGGCCCGACACCATCGCGAAGTCGCTGGCCATCGGCAACCCCGCCGACGGGCCCTACGTGCTCGACGTCGCGCGGCGCACGGGCGGCGCCGTCGAGGACGTCAGCGACGACGAGGTGGTCGACGGCATCCGGCTGCTGGCCCGCACCGAGGGCATCTTCGCCGAGACCGCCGGCGGCGTCACCGTCGCCGTCCTGGCCAAGCTGCTGCGCGCGGGGCAGCTCGACCCCGACGCCGAGACCGTCATCTTCAACACCGGCGACGGGCTCAAGACGCTCGACGCCGTCTCGTCCGTGGTCGGCCCCGCCGGCACCATCGCACCCACTACCGAGGCGTTCCACGGCCTCGTCAACGGAGGCTGAACATGAGCGTCGCCGTACGCGTCCCGACCATCCTGCGCACGTACACGAAGGGCGAGTCCGACGTCACCGTCGAGGTGGCCGACGGCGCCACCCTGGCCGACGTGCTGGGTGCGCTCGACGTCGCCTATCCCGGCATCGGCGCACGCGTCCTCGACGACACCGGCCAGATCCGCCGCTTCGTCAACGTCTACGTGAACGAGGACGACGTGCGCTTCTCCGACGGCCTGCAGACGCCGACGCCTGCGGGCGCCAAGGTGTCGGTCATCCCGGCGGTCGCCGGCGGCTGACGCCGTCGACGACCCGCCCGCGAGGTCGCCGTCAGCCGACGGTGACCTCGCTGATGTTGAACACGTCCTCTGCCCAGGGGAAGATCCAAATGAACAGCGCGTAGACGAGCGCGGCGATGAGGACCAGGTAGATGAGCAGCCGAAGGGGCCACGGTCCCGGCAGGTGCCGCCAGATCCAGGCGTACATCTGTCTAGACTTCCTCTCCGCCGATCAGGATGCCGGTCGCATACATACGGTGTGACGAGCCCCACCGCGGCCAGCACGTGGTGAGCGTGATGCGCCGCTCGGTCGCCTCGGTGTCCTTGGTTTCGCCCGGCACGGGGTCGACCACCCAGCTGTCCCTGATGCCGATCTTGTTGCCGTCGGGGTCGCCGTTCGGCGCGCTGTCCAGTTCGTAGAGGTACGTGCCGGTGGCGGTCTCGACCTCGATGATGTCGCCGACCTGCAACTCGGGGAACTGGGCGAACGGTTCGCCGTGTCCCGAACGGTGCGCGGCGATGGAGAAGTTCCCGACCTCGCCGGGGTCGACGCTCGTGAGGTAGTGGCCGGGCCCGTTCTTGAGGTCGGAGTCCTCGGTGCCCTGGATGATGACCCACTCCCAGTCGTCGCCGAAGCGGGGGATGCGGATGATGCCGTAGGCGTCGCCGACCTCGAGCTGGTCGAGTGGGATCGGCTCCTTCTCGACCACGCCGGAGTCGAGCCCGAGTTGGTCGCGCAGGTCGTCCTGAGCGTTGGCGGTCTGGATGCCGGTGCCCCACAGCGTGTAGACCACGAACAACAGCACGACGGCGCCCGCGGTGAGCATGAACTCGCCGACGCCGCCCGCTATGAGGGCGGCGACGTTGCGCTTGGGCGCCGGCTGCGGAGTGTTCCGGCGGGAGGCTTTGCGGCGCCCCCGGTCCGCCTTGCGATGCATGCCCAAGAGCCTAACCGCCGACCCGCGGTGCTCGTGAGCTGATCACGACGAGAGGGGTCGAATCGGAAAATCAGGTCTGCTAACGTACCGCGAGCATGTGCCCTGAGAATCGTTGAATCTTCAGGAGATATGAACCAATGAAACGCACAATGACACGGCGGCTGCTGGCCGCGGTGGCGGTGACCGGGACGGGCGCACTCGCGTTCGCCGGCGCCGTGCCGGCAAACGCCTCTGATGACCTGACTGACCTGGTCGATCTCAAGTCCGACGAGGTCGTGGCGCGCTCTCTCGAGGTCGCGGCCGACCGAGCCGAGCTTGCCCTCGACACCGTGCGGGAACTGGTCGAGTCCGGACAGGCCATGGTGGGCGACAGCGGCACGCTGTCGTACACCGACCGCTTCGACGCTCCCGACGGACACGCCGACGAGCTGGCCCCTGCGGCCGACGTCCCGGGTGACCCCGCGGGCGGCTCGAAGCCGGGCGCGGCGTTCACCGTCTACCTCGACTTCGACGGCGCGACGGTGCAGAACACCGAGTGGAACCGGTCGTACGAGGAGGACGTGTTCGAGCTGTCCGCCAACGCGGCCGCCTCCGACGCCGACTACGTGTACCAGGTGTGGGCGCGGGTGGCGGAGGACTACGCGCCCTTCGACGTCAACGTCACCACCACTGACCCGGGCGCCGACGCGCTTTACAAGACGTCCGACGACGACGGCGAGTACGGCATGACGGCCGTCATCACCGACACCACGGACATCGCTCCGGCCGACCAGGCCAGCGGGCGGGCCTGGGTGGGCGGGTTCGGCAACGAGTTCCTGTCGCCGGCCATGATCTTCGCGCCCATCGCGCGGGACAGCAACGCCCCCGACGTCGGCAACATCGTGTCGCATGAGGTCGGTCACACGCTGAACCTGGCGCACGACGGCATCGGCGGCGACGAGTACTACGGTGACACCCTGGCCGAGCCCGCCTCGCTGTGGGGCCCGATCATGGGCGCGCCGTGGTCGACGCCGCTGTCGCAGTGGTCGCCCGGTGACTACGCCGGCGCCACGAACACCCAGGACGACCTCGCCGAGATCACCGCCGACACCACGCTGCAGACGTTCGCGGCGTTCGACGGCGACGTCATGTGGAACGACATCTTCTGCACCGACGCCGCGGACCCGAACAACCCGCAGCCCGGTGACCTCGCGTTCAAGCCGGGCCCGGATGAGGCCAACCCGTGCTCCCCGTACGGCGAGGAGCTGACGCTGGAGTTCTACTACGCCGGCCGGGCCGCGTACGCGGCCGACGACCACGCTGACGTGCTCGACGACGCCACCGCGCTCGACAACGGCTCCGGCGAGTTCACCGAGGCGGGCGTCATCTCGCAGTCCGGTGAGCGCGACGTGTTCTCGCTCGTCACCGGTGGTGGCCCGGTCACCATCTCGGCCGAGGGCGCCAGCGTCGGCGCGAACCTGGACATCAACCTCGAGCTGATCGACTCCGCGGGTGACCTCGTCGCCGAGGCCAACCCCGAGACGGCCACCGACCTCGGCAGCTCGCCCACCGACCGCACGGCCTCCGGCCTCAACGCTCAGATCGAGACCGAGCTGGAGACCGGCCTGTACTACGTGCGGGTCACCGGCGCGGGCCAGGGCGACCCGGCGGCGAACACGCCGAGCAACGGGTCCGGCTACGCCGAGTACGGCAGCCTGGGCAACTACTCGGTGACCGGTACGGCCGCCGCGTTCGAGGCCGCGCCGATCACGATCATCTCGCCGGAGGACGGCGAGGAGGTCCAGCCGTCGCCGGTGGAGATCACCGGCTCGGCCGAGCCCGGCTCGACGGTGACGCTCACGGTCGGCGACGAGGTCGTCGGCGAGGGCAGCACCGATGACGAGGGCACCTGGAGCATCGTCCTGACCGCCGACCTGCCCTACGGCGAGTCGACGATCACGGCTCAGCAGACGGTCGGCACCATCAAGGTGCCGGAGACCGCGTCGGTGACGCTCGTGGTCGCGGTCGACCCGCCGACCATCGTGCGGCCGGTCGACGGCGACACCGCCACCACGGCCACGCCGGCGTTCAGCGGCGAGGGCCTGGCGGGCGCGTCCGTCGAGCTGAGCATCACCTGCGGCGAGGAGACCTGGGCCGGCACGGCCGAGGTCGACGGCGAGGGCGCGTGGACGTTCACGCCCGAGCAGAACCTCCCCAACGGTGAGTGCACCGTCACCGCGGTCCAGACGATCAACGGCGTCACCTCGGCGCAGACCGAGCCGGTGTCGTTCACCGTCGACGTCGCGGGTGACGACGAGGGCTCCGAGGACGGCGGCGACAACGGCGCCGAGGACGGCGGCGACGGCGGCACGGAGGACGGCGACGACCTGCCCGACACCGGCGCGTCGATGAACCCGCTCGTCCTGACCGCCGGCCTGCTGCTGCTCGGCCTGGGTGGTGCGCTGTACGCGCGCACCCGGCGGAGCGTGACCGGCTGACGTCAGTAACCCCTGCGACGGGGCCCGGGACCACGTGGTCCCGGGCCCCGTCCGTGTTCCGGGCCGCCCACACGAAACCGCGGCCGCGTCCCGTGCGTCAGACTCAGGAAGGAGGAACCGACGTGTCTGACACCGCTCAGCAGCAACGCCGCCGCACCGTGTTCGCCGTGGGGGCCGCCGTCGTCGTGGTGGCGCTGGCCGTGGTGCTCGCGGTCTGGCTGACCCGCGATTCCGGCGACGACGACGGCTCCGTCGCAGTGCCGTCCGCCCAGCCGCCGGCCGACACCCCGACGTCCGGCGACGGCTCCGCCGCACAGGCCCAAGGCGACGTGCTGCCGCAGGCGATGAGCGGCCAGGACGCCGTCGACGCGCTGGGCGACCAGCTCGAGTACGTCGCCGAGCTCAACGCGATGAGCGCCGACGAACTGCGCGATCTGCTGCTTCGCGACGCCTCCGTGCAGGTCGCGCCGAGCGGCCGGCTGATGTACGAGGACCGGATGACACCGCCCGCCACGCCGGAGTCAGCGCCGTCGTAGGATGACGGCGTGCAGGCGTCCGAACAGTGCGACGCCGTCGTCGTCGGGTCCGGCCCGAATGGGCTGGCGGCGGCGGTGGTGCTCGCCCGGGCCGGTCTCGAGGTCCGGGTCTACGAGGCGCAGCGCACCGTCGGCGGCGGCGCGCGCACTCTCGATCTCGGCCTGGCGCCGGGCATCGTCCACGACATCTGCTCGGCGGTGCACCCCATGGCCGCCGCGTCGCCGTTCTTCCGCGCCTTCGACCTCGTCGCGCGCGGCGTCCAGCTGAACTACCCCGAGGTCTCCTACGCGCAGCCGCTCGACGGTGGGCGCGCGGGCATCGCCTACCGCGACCTCGACCGCACCGTCGAGGGCCTGGGCCCCGACGGCCGGGCCTGGCGGCGGCTCATGCGCCCGCTGGTGCGGCACGCGCCGGCCGTCGTCGACCTGGCCCTCTCCGACCGCCGCAGCCTGCCGCCCGACCTGCTGACGGCGGCCCAGTTCGCACTGTCGATGCTCGAGCAGGGCACCGGACTGGGCAAGCTGCGCTGGTCCGACGAGATCGCGCCGGCGCTGCTGATGGGCGTCGCGGCGCACGCCATCACACCCATCCCCACGCTCACCGCGGCCGGCACGGCGCTCTCGCTGGGCGCGCTGGCGCACTCGCCGGGCTGGCCGCTGCCGGTCGGCGGCAGCCAGTCCATCATCGACGCGCTGGTGGCCGACCTCGAGGCGCACGGCGGCAGCGTCCAGCGTGGCGTCGAGGTCACCTCGATGGCGCAGCTGCCGAAGGCGCGCGCGTACCTGTTCGACACCAACCCGTGGACCCTCGCCAGCATCCTCGGCGAGCAGTTGCCGGCCCGCTACCGTCGCGCCATCGACCGGTTCAAGGCCGGCAACGCGGCCGCCAAGGTCGACTTCGTGCTCTCCGGCCCGGTGCCGTGGGCGCATCCGGAGGTCCGCCGGGCCGGCACCATCCACGTCGGCGGCACGCTGGCGGAGATGTCGCTGGCCGAGGCCGACGTCAAGGCCGGCCGGCACGCCGAGCGGCCGATGATCCTCGCCTCCGACCCGGCGCTGTTCGACCCCTCCCGAGAGGTGGGCGGGCTGCGGCCGTTCTGGTCGTACACCCACGTGCCGGCCGGCTCCACCGTCGACGTCGGCGACGTCGTGCAGGCGCAGATCGAACGGTTCGCGCCCGGCTTCGGCGACGTCGTCGTCGAGCGGCACACCATCCCGGCGGCGAAGATGGCCGACCACAACGCCAACTACCGCGACGGTGACATCGCCGCCGGCGCCATGACGTTCTGGCAGCTCTTCTCCCGGCCCACGCTGGCCTGGAACCCGTACGCCACCCCCGTCCCAGGCGTCTACCTCTGCTCCGGGTCGACGCCGCCCGGCCCGGCGGTGCACGGCATGAGCGGCCTCAACGCCGCCAAGCGGGCGCTCAAGGCGCGGTTCGGGATCGGCCAGGTGCCGTCACTCGCCCCCTGAGCGACGAGGCCAGGGCGCCAGTTCCATGATCATCAACCTTCCTGGTCGCCAGGGCAACCCAAAAGGTTGATGATCATGGTCGCGCGGTTCGGGATCGGCCGGGTGCCGTCACTCGCGCCTTGAGCCGCTGCGCCACCGGCACCAGCCGCTCCAGCGGCAGGAACGCCAGCCAGCAGATGACCGTCGGCAGGAAGTGGATGCCGAGGGCCAGGTAGGTCATCAGGTGGAAGCCGGCGAACGTGACGACCGCCAGGTACAGCGCCTTGCCCTTGAGCCACAGCACCACGGGCGACAGGAACTCGATGATGATCAGGCCCCACTGGGCGACGATCAGCAGCCACGGATAGTCGGTGGTCCAGCGCACGAGGTCGGAGCCGCGCCGCATGATCGCCCAGATGAAGACCGCGCCGTTGGCCCACGTGGCCGGCGAGCCGCTGCGCACCCACTTGACGACGGCCGACGCGAAGTAGGTCGCGATGACCGACACCTGGATGCAGCGGAACGCCCAGCCGGCCGACTCGCTGGAGTCGGTGTCGGTGAACTTGGCCCGGCCGATGGTCGGCAGCACGACGACCGCCACCATCAGCGCCAGGTGGTCGTGCGAGACGTAGCCGTAGCCCTGGCTGAACACCATCCACTGCAAGTACGCGATGGCGACGATCCAGCCGGCGACGCGGGGCAGGAACCCGGTCGCGGCGACCAGGCAGCCGACGACGATGACGATCTGCAGCGTCTGCGCCAGCGGCACCGACGGCTCCGGCAGCGGCAGCACCCGGCCGACCCACATCGGGTAGTACAGCTCCGGCGCGTGCGCCATCGGGATGACGTCGTTGGTGAGCCGGAAGATGTCGTAGAGCACGAACAGGTAGATCGCGACCCGCAGCACGGCCACCCGGGCCAGCGGGACCGGCCGGGTCCACCAGCCGACGACGGCGCGCCCGGCGTCGAGTGCGCGGCTCACCGCTCCACCTCCCACGACGTCAGTTGCTCGATCTCCGGCTCGCCCTGCTGGATGCCGTCCTCCAGCTGGTACGTGCTGCGCATGACGTAGAGCGCGACGTACGGGTCGGCGTCGGGGTGCAGCTCGGACCAGGAGTTCGCGATGGCCTGCAGCAGCGACGGATCGTCGACGATGCGGTTCAGCTGGGACTCGATGTCGGCCCGGCCGACGCCGACGCCCTGCGGGTTGAGCGGCACCCGCACCCGCTCGCCGCTCTCGGTGTCGGCCATCATGTAGACGGAGCGGACGGTGCCGTCGAGGTCGCGCGGCGTGGCGTATTGCGACAGCGAGCCGAGCGGGAAGTAGTCGTTGGTGTCCTGGAGCTGGCCCATGGTCAGGATCACCAGGGCCACGCCGGTGACGCCGAGTCGCCAGGCCAAGCCACGCCGGGAGATGCGCCGGACGGCCGGTTCGGAACTCACAGCCCGGGAGTATACGGGGTATAGGGCAGCGCTTGCACTCTCCATGGCAGAGTGCTAAACACGTTGTTAGCACTCTCGAGGTGAGAGTGACAGCACTTCGGATCGGCGAGGCCGTGGGAGCCCGGTGACAGGAGCCGGGAGCCGGCGGCCGTCCGTCGCGGGCGTCGAGCCGGATTTCCACCCGCTATGGGAGGACCAGGAACCCATGCCAAAGATCATTGCCTTTGACGAAGAGGCGCGGCGTGGCCTCGAGCGTGGCATGAACACTCTTGCCGACGCCGTCAGGGTCACTCTTGGCCCGAAGGGCCGTAACGTCGTGCTGGAGAAGAAGTGGGGCGCCCCCACGATCACCAACGACGGTGTGTCGATCGCCAAGGAGATCGAGCTCGAGGACCCGTGGGAGAAGATCGGGGCCGAGCTCGTCAAGGAGGTCGCGAAGAAGACCGACGACGTCGCCGGTGACGGCACGACGACGGCGACCGTGCTGGCCCAGGCGATGGTCCGTGAGGGCCTGCGCAACGTGGCGGCGGGTGCGAACCCGATCGCGCTGAAGCGGGGCATCGAGCGGGCCGTCGAGGCCATCTCGGAGCAGCTGCTGTCGACGGCGCGTGAGGTCGAGACCAAGGAGCAGATCGCCGCCACCGCGTCGATCTCGGCCGGCGACTCGCAGATCGGCGAGCTCATCGCCGAGGCGATGGACAAGGTCGGCAAGGAAGGCGTCATCACCGTCGAGGAGAGCAACACCTTCGGGCTGGAGCTCGAGCTCACCGAGGGCATGCGCTTCGACAAGGGCTACATCTCGGGCTACTTCGTCACCGACCCGGAGCGTCAGGAGGCGACCCTCGAGGACGCCTACGTGCTGCTGGTCGAGTCGAAGATCTCCAGCGTCAAGGACCTGCTGCCGCTGCTCGAGAAGGTCATGCAGGGCGGCAAGCCGCTGCTGATCATCGCCGAGGACCTCGAGGGCGAGGCTCTGGCCACGCTGGTGGTCAACAAGATCCGTGGCACCTTCAAGTCCACCGCCGTCAAGGCGCCGGGCTTCGGCGACCGCCGCAAGGCCATGCTGCAGGACATCGCCATCCTCACCGGTGGCCAGGTCATCAGCGAGACCGTCGGCCTCAAGCTGGAGAACGCGACCCTCGACCTGCTCGGGCAGGCCCGTAAGGTCGTCGTCACCAAGGACGAGACCACGATCGTCGAGGGTGCGGGCGACGCCGAGCAGATCGCCGGCCGCGTGTCGCAGATCCGGGCGGAGATCGAGAACTCCGACTCCGACTACGACCGCGAGAAGCTGCAGGAGCGGCTGGCCAAGCTGGCCGGCGGCGTGGCCGTCATCAAGGCGGGCGCGGCGACCGAGGTCGAGCTGAAGGAGCGCAAGCACCGCATCGAGGACGCCGTTCGCAACGCGAAGGCGGCCGTCGAGGAGGGCATCGTCGCCGGTGGCGGCGTGGCGCTCATCCAGGCCGGTGCGGCCGCGTTCGAGAAGCTCGAGCTCGAGGGCGACGAGGCCACCGGTGCCAACATCGTCAAGGTGGCCGTCGAGGCGCCGCTGAAGCAGATCGCGATCAACGCCGGTCTCGAGGGCGGGGTCGTGGCGGAGAAGGTGCGCAGCCTGCCGGCTGGTCAGGGCCTGAACGCCGCCACCGGTGAGTACGTGGACATGCTGGCCGAGGGCATCAACGACCCGGTCAAGGTGACCCGGTCGGCGCTGCAGAACGCCGCGTCCATCGCCGGTCTGTTCCTCACCACCGAGGCCGTCGTCGCGGACAAGCCGGAGAAGACCCCGGCCGCTCCCGCCGACCCCAGCGGTGGCATGGGCGGCATGGACTTCTGAGTCCGGCCGTTCCCTAGCACGACCAGCATCACCGTACGAGGGCGGTACCCCAGCCGGGGTGCCGCCCTCGTCCGCATTTCAGCCCAGCGTCACGGGTTCTGGAGCTCGGGCCAGTCCTCCTGTTCCAACCCGTCCGGGAGGGTGGCCGCGAGCCGCCGTTCGTCCATCCTCAGCACTTCGCGCGCTGCGGGCGTGCCCATGGACGCCTGCACAGCTGTCCAGAAGGCGGCTCGATCCTCACTCGGCTCGGACGCGGTCGTTGGCACGCTTTGAGTCTCCAGCCGAGCCTGGCCAGCCGTCAATCGGTCCGTGCCACGACTCCACCCATGAACATGATCATGGGGCAGGGGCAGGGGCAGGGGCAGGGGCAGGGGCAGGGGCCGAGTCCGCGGCGCGGACGTAGCGGGCGGCCTGGCGGCGCAGGTGGTCGGCGAACTCCGGCGGGTCGAGCACGTCGAAGTCGACGTCGAGCATGGCGGTGTAGACGGCGATCATCTCGTAGCTGTCGGCGCCGGTGTGGATGACGCAGGTCTGCTCGCTCTCCGGCTCGACGGTGATCGTCGCCGGCAGCCTGCTGGCGACGGCGTCGGCCGGCGCGTGCAGCCGCAGCGTCGCGCGGTACCGCCACAGCGCGAGGTCCAGGCCGCGGTTGACGAAGTCGGCGACGTCGCCGCCGGGGTCGGGGCGCGGTGCGAACCGCGGACCGGTCGGGATCGTCGGCGTCATCCGGTCGACGCGGAAGGTGCGCCAGTCGGACCGGCCGACGTCCCAGGCGACGAGGTACCAGCGGCGGCCGCGGTTGACCAGCCGGTGCGGCTCGACCTCGCGCCGTGACGAGCCGCCGTCGTGGCCGACGTAGTCGAAGCGGAGCCGCTCGTGGTCGCGGACGGTGGCCGCGATGGCCGTCAGCACGTCCGAGTCCACCGACGGCCCGGCCACCGGCAGCGGCACGGTCGCCGCCGACAGCGCCGTCACCCGGTGCCGCAGCCGCGTCGGAAGCACCTGCTCCAACTTCGCCAGCGCCCGCACCGACGTCTCCTCGATGCCGGTGACGGAGCCGCCGGCGGCCGTCCGCAGCCCGACCGCGACCGCTACCGCCTCCTCGTCGTCGAGCAGCAGCGGCGGCATGGCCGCGCCGGAGCCGAGCCGGTAGCCGCCGGACACGCCGGGCGTGGCGTCGACCGGATAGCCCAGCGTGCGCAGCCGGTCGACGTCGCGGCGGACGGTGCGCACGGCGACGCCGAGCCGGTCGGCGAGGTCGGCGCTGGCCCACTCGCGGCGCAGTTGCAGCAATGACAGCAGCTTCAGCAGCCGGGCCGAGGTTTCCACCATTCCTCGATTCTGGCAGCAATCGCGGCCCGTAACTGGCCGCAATTGCCGAGACCGTAGGGGCATGACGAACTCCACCGAGATCCGCCCCTTCCGCATCGACATCTCCGACGCCGATCTCGCCGACCTGCGCGATCGGCTGGCCGGCACCCGCTGGCCGGTGGAGGTCGCCGGCACCGGCTGGGAGCGCGGCGTCCCGTCCGGCTACCTGAAGGAGCTGGCCGCGTACTGGCGCGACGGGTTCGACTGGCGCGCGCAGGAGAAGGCGCTCAACGCCTTCCCGCAGTTCAGCACGGACCTCGACGGCACGACCGTGCACTTCCTGCACCTCCGGTCGGAGCACGCGGACGCGCTGCCGCTGCTGCTCCTGCACGGCTGGCCGGGCTCGTTCCTCGAGTTCCTGGACCTGATCCCGCTGCTCACCGACGAGTTCCATCTCGTCATCCCGTCGCTGCCCGGCTACGGCTTCTCCGGCCCGGTCACCGAGACCGGCTGGACCGACGGCCGGTCCGCCGCGACGCTGGCCGCGCTGATGGAGCGGCTCGGCTACGACCGCTACGGCGTCCAGGGCGGCGACGTCAGCGGGTTCATCGGCCCGGAGATCGGCCGGGTCGCGCCGGACCGCGTCGTCGGCGTGCACGTCAACGCGTTCGTGACGTTCCCCTCCGGCGACCTGGACGGGCTGACGGAGTCGGAGCAGCGGCGGATGGAGCTGTTCCAGAACTTCCAGCAGGAGCTGGGCGGCTACCTGACGTTGCAGGGCACCCGGCCGCAGACGGTGTCGTACGGGCTGACCGACTCGCCCACGGCGCAGCTGGCCTGGATCGTCGAGAAGTTCAAGGACTGGACCGACCCGGCCGGCGAGCTGCCCGAGGACGCCGTCGACCGCGACCTGCTGCTCGCCAACGTCAGCATCTACTGGTTCACCAACACCGCCAGCTCGACCGCGCATACTTACTACGAGCGGTTCCACGACGCGGCCGGCTGGGCGCCGCGAGAGCGGTCCACCGTCCCGACCGCCGTCGCGAACTTCACCACGGACATCGCGATCCGCCGGTTCGCCGAGGCCACGGACACGATCGTGCGCTGGACCGAGTTCGGCCGCGGCGGCCACTTCGCCGCGCTGGAGGCGCCGGACCTGCTCGCCGCCGACGTCAGGGAGTTCTTCGCCGACCTCGCCCGCTGAAGGAGACCCGTCATGACCGACATCCGGCCGTTCCGTATCGACATCTCCGACGCCGACCTCGCCGGCCTGCGCGACCGGCTGGCCCGCACCCGCTGGCCGGTCGAGGTGGCCGGCACCGGCTGGGAGCGCGGCGTCCCGCTGCCGTACCTGCGGGAGCTGACGGCGTACTGGCGCGACGGGTTCGACTGGCGCGCCCGCGAGGCCGAACTGAACGCGCACCCGCAGTTCGTCACCACCGTCGACGGGCAGGACCTGCACTTCCTGCACGTCCGGTCGGCGAACCCGGACGCGACGCCGCTGCTGCTGGTGCACGGCTGGCCCAGCTCCGTCGTCGAGTTCCTGGACCTGATCCCGCTGCTCACCGACGAGTTCCACCTGGTGGTCCCGTCGCTGCCCGGGTTCGGGTTCTCGCCGCTGTCCGGGCCGGGCTGGGGCAACCTGTTCCGGGTGGCCGGCGCGGTCGCCGAGCTGATGACGCGGCTCGGCTACGACCGGTTCGCGGCGCAGGGCGGCGACGTCGGCGCCGGCGTGGTCGGGATGCTGGCGATGCTGCACCCGGACCGGGTCATCGGCACGCACGTCAACGGGCCGGCGCCGTATCCGTTCGGGCCGCCGGTCGAGCTCGACGGGCTGTCCGGCGCCGAGCAGGCGCGGGCGCAGCGGTTCAACACGTTCCGCGAGGACGGCATCGGCTACCTCGCCCTGCAGGCCACCCGGCCGCAGACGCTGGCCTACGCGCTGGCCGACTCGCCGGTCGGCCAGCTGGCGTGGATCGCGGAGAAGTTCCGCGAGTGGACCGACCCGGCCGCCGAGCTGCCCGAGGACGCCGTCGGCCGGGACCGGCTGCTCACCAACGTCAGCATCTACTGGTTCACCGGGACGGGAGCGACGGCGGCGCACGTCGTCTACGAGGGCATGCAGGCGTTCCGGCAGTTCATGGCCAGCGCGGGCGACCAGCCGCAGGAGGCGCCCGTGTTGCCGCCGGGGGCCGTCGCGGTCTTCGCCGCCGACACCTCCGTGCGGCACCTCGTCGACCCGATGGGCACGGTCGTGCGCTGGACGGAGTACGACCGCGGCGGCCATTTCGCCGCGCTGGAGGCGCCGGACCTGCTCGCCGCCGACGTCAGGGAGTTCTTCGCCGGCCGGCGCTGACCGCGGCCACGAGGTCGTCGGCGGACTCGACCCGCAGCCGCCAGCCGAGATCGGGGCGGAGCGGGTCGGGCTCGCCGGTGGCCAGCGCGCCGGACCACACGCCCCAGCCGTACGCGGCGTCGTCGAGGCGCCGGGTGAGCAGCCAGCGAACCGGGTCGAGGTCCGGGCGCTGCCGCCGCCACTCCAGGATCGCCGGGACGACGGCGGCCGCGGCCAGGGCGGGGCGCAGCCGGGGGACGAGCACACCGGCGGCGACCGCGCCCGGCCACCACGTCCGCACGACGGCGTCCGCGACGGCCTCGCCGGCGCGCAGCGTCCCGCCGCCGGCCAGCCGGACCGCCGTCCGCACCGGATCGGGCACCACGCCGCGCAGTTCGGCGGCCAGCAGCGCGCACGCCGTCGCCGTGATGCCGGCCGCGGCGACCGGCCGCCGCAGCGCCACCGCCGCCCACGCCGCCGCGGTCCACGGCGACATCGCCAGCGGCCGCGCGGCGCCGGGGTGCCGCCGGGCCAGTGGGGCAGCGGTCCGCCCGTAGTAGGCGCGGCGGCCGAGGAACGCCCGCGGCGTGGTCAGGTGCTCGTGCGCCACCCGGGCGGCCGGCTCGTACCGCACGGCGCGCCCGGCCGCCGTCAGCCGCCAGACGAGGTCGACGTCCTCGCCGCCGCGCAGGGTGGTGTCGAACCCGGGGAAGTCCGCGGCCCGCACCAGCACCGTCGCCGTCGGCACGAACGGGATGCGCCCGCCCGGCGCGACCGGTCCCGGCAGCGCGCCGCGGTCGTACGGTGCCCGGTGCTGCTCGTAGCGGTCCAGCCAGCCGTGGCGGCCGGTCTCCAGCGCCACCACCCGGGGCGCGGCGGCGGCCACCTCGGGGTCGGCGAAGTGCGGCAGCAGCGTCGTCAGCCAGCCCGGCTCCGGGACGCAGTCGGAGTCGACGAACGCCAGCACGTCCCCGGTCGCGACGGCCGCCCCGGCGTTGCGCGCGCCCGGCGCCCGGTGCCGCTCGTCCAGCCGGACCAGCCGCGCCCCACCGGACGCGGCGACCGCGGCGTGCGCGGCGGCGTCGGCGGACGCGTCGTCGGCCACGATCACCTCGTGCACCGGCTCTTGTGCGGACAGCGCCGTCAACGCCGTCAGCAGCCGGTCCAGCTGCCGCGGCCGGTCGCGCACCGGGACGACGACGCTCACCCGCGGCCACCGGCCGGCGTCGATCGGGGGCGGCACCGGCAGCGCCAGCCCGGCCGCGACCAGCGCCCGCGCCAGCCCGCCGTCGTCGCCCACCCGGCCGCCGGCCAGCCAGCCGTCGATGGTCGCCCGCTGCCGCGGCGTCAGCGTCACCACTCGGAACGGCGTCCCGCCGAACAGCACGTCGCCGTCCAGCCAGGCGCCGGGGTCCAGCGCGACCCCGAACCCGCCGGGCAGGGTCACGTCGAGAACCGCTCGCCCAGCATCCGCAGCGCGGACTCCAGCAGCTCGGTGAGGTCGGCGTCCTCGCGCAGCAACCACTGCTCGTACGCCGACAGCGCGATGCCGAGCATCGTCCACGCCAGCGCCTGCGGCTCCAGGCTGTCCGCCGGTACGCCGAGCCGCCGGGCGGCGTACTCGGCCACGACGTCGCGCCAGGCCTGGAACTTCAGCGTCGAGTGCGCCAGCAGCGCCGGGACGCCCAGCAGCAGCCGCATGCGCTGCCGGTGCCACGGCACCTCCTCGGCCGGGACGCGGTTGAACTCGATGACGGCCCGGCAGACCGCGTCCATCAGCGGGAGGTCGTCGGGCAGGCCGTCCAGGTGCCGGCGCATGCCGTCCAGCTGGGCCTCGAAGTCGCCCCACGGGAGGTCGTTCTTCGAGGCGAAGTAGCGGAAGAACGTGCGCCGCCCGATGCCGGCCGCCGCCGCGATGTCGTCGACGGTGGTGTCGTCGAAGCCGCGCTCGGCGAACAGCGTCAGCGCGACGTGGCTGAGCTCCGCCTGAGTAGTGGACGGACGCCGTCCGAGCCGGTGCGCACCGCTCTCACCAGCAGTGGAACCGTCGTCGGTGGGCAATGTCGGGTCACCCCCTTCCATTCGGCACTCGGTGTCATTAGTATCCGAACCATATCGCCGGAACTCGACCTGCAGGAGCATTTCATGACGCAGACGGATCAGACAGCAGCGACCGTGCCGGATGATCTGGTCGAGGACGACTCTCTGGTGGAAGAGGTCTCCATCGACGGCATGTGCGGCGTGTACTGAGCGCCGCCGTGCCCGCCATCGACCTGGACCGCGCCTTCGACCTGCATCCGCAGGTCGCGGTGCGGCCCGAGCCGTTCGGAGCGCTGCTGTACCACTTCGGCACCCGCCGGCTCTCCTTCCTCAAGGACCGCACGCTGCTGGCCGTCGTGCGGTCACTCGCGGCCGAGCCGACCGCGCGCGCCGCCTGTACGGCGGCCGGCATCGGTGGCGCCGAGCTGCCCAAGTACGAGAAGGCGCTCGGTGTCCTGGTGCAGTCCCAGATGGTCGTCGAGAGGACCCCATGACCACCCAGACGAAGCTGGTCGAGCTGTTCGAGTACGGACTCGACGCACCCATCTGCCTCACCTGGGAGCTCACCTACGCCTGCAACCTGTCCTGCGTGCACTGCCTCTCCAGTTCGGGCCGGCGCGACCCGCGCGAGCTGACGACCGAGGAGTGCAAGGCGGTCATCGACGAGCTCGAGCGGATGCAGGTGTTCTACGTGAACATCGGCGGCGGCGAGCCGACCGTGCGGCCGGACTTCTGGGAACTGGTCGACTACGCGACTGAGCACCGCGTCGGCGTGAAGTTCTCCACCAACGGCGTCAAGATCAGCCCCGAGGTCGCTGCCCGGCTGGCCGCCAGCGACTACGTCGACGTGCAGATCTCCCTCGACGGCGCGACCGCCGACGTCAACGACTTCGTCCGCGGGCCGGGCTCGTACGCCACCGCCGTCCGGGCTATGGAGAACCTGGCCGCCGCCGGGTTCACCGGGTTCAAGATCTCGGTGGTCGTCACGCGGCAGAACGCCGGCCAGCTGGACGACTTCAAGGCCATCGCCGACCGGTACGGCGCGCAGCTGCGGCTCACCCGGCTGCGTCCGTCCGGCCGCGGCGCCGACGTCTGGGACGAGCTGCACCCGACGGCTCAGCAGCAGCGCGAGCTGTACGACTGGCTGCTCGACCACGGCGACAACGTGCTCACCGGCGACTCGTTCTTCCACCTGTCCGCCTACGGAGAGTCGCTGCCGGGGCTGAACCTGTGCGGCGCCGGTCGCGTCGTCTGCCTGATCGACCCGGTCGGCGACGTCTACGCCTGCCCGTTCGCCATCCACGACACGTTCCTGGCCGGCAACGTCCGCACCGAGGGCGGCTTCACCCGGATCTGGCGCGAGTCCGACCTGTTCACCGACCTGCGCAGCCCGCAGACCGGCGGCGCCTGCACGAAGTGTCAGCACTTCGACTCCTGCCGCGGCGGCTGCATGGCGGCGAAGTTCTTCACCGGCCTGCCGCTGGACGGCCCGGACCCGGAGTGCGTGCAGGGCTACGGCGCCGACGCGCTGCTGGCCCGCGGCGACGTCCGTCCGCCGAAGCCGGCCGCCGACCACTCGCACCGGACCGCGCCCGCGAGCCGTTCCCGTCGCGGGCACGGACCGGTCCCCGTCACCATCGCGCTCCGGCGTCCCGAGCGGCCGCCGGTCAGCGCGTGCGAAGAGAGCCCGCTCGCGGGCCTGGATCTCAGCGAGGTGCCGACCAGCACCTGACACCCGAAGGAGGCGCGCAATGGGGCGTGTCGAAGGCAAGGTCGCGTTCATCACCGGTGCGGCGCGCGGTCAGGGCCGCAGCCACGCGGTCCGGCTGGCGCAGGAGGGCGCCGACGTCATCGCGATCGACCTCTGTGGTCCGGTACCCGGCATCGGGTACCCGGCGGCCACACCGGAGGACCTGGAACAGACCGTCAAGGACGTCGAGGCGCTGGACCGCCGCATCGTCGCCCGTCAGGCCGACGTCCGCGACCGCGACGCGGTGAAGGCGGCGATCGACGAGGGCGTCGCCGAGTTGGGCCGCCTGGACGTCGTCGTGGCCAACGCCGGCATCTGCATCTTGGCGCCGTGGGACGAGGTGACGCCGGAGGTCTTCCGCGACACCCTCGACATCAACCTCACCGGCGTCTGGAACACCGTCCAGCTGGCCGCGCCGCACCTGGTCGCCGCCGGCGGCGGGTCGATCGTCCTCACCAGCTCCGCGGCCGGCCTCAAGGGGCTGCCGTTCCTCACCCCCTACGTCGCCGCCAAGCACGGCGTCGTCGGCCTCATGCGGGCGTTCGCGCATGAACTGGCCGAACACCACATCAGGGTCAACAGCGTCCACCCCACCGGCGTCGACACGCCGATGGGTGCGGGCGACGGGATGGCCCAGATGGGCGCGTGGCTGGAGCAGCACCCGCGCCTGGCCGGCATGTTCACCAACAGCCTGCCGGTCGAGATCACCCAGCCGGTCGACATCAGCAACGCCGTGCTGTTCCTGGCCTCCGACGAGGCCCGCTACATCACCGCGCTCACCATGACCGTCGACGCCGGCAACACCCAGTACTGAGGAGGTTCGCGATATGGGCAAGCTCGAGGGCAAGGTCGCGTTCATCACCGGTGCGGCCCGCGGCCAGGGCCGCAGCCACGCGGTGCGGCTGGCGCAGGAGGGCGCCGACATCGTCGCGGTCGACATCTGCAAGCAGATCGACTCGGTCGCCTACCCCATGTCGACGCCGGAGGACTTGGCCGAGACGGTCCGGGAGGTCGAGGCGCTGGACCGGCGCATCGTCGCCGCCGAGGCCGACGTCCGCGACCGCGACGGGCTGCAGGCCGCGTTCGACGCCGGTGTCGCGGAGCTCGGCGGCGTGGACATCGTGCTGGCCAACGCCGGCATCGCGCCGATGGGCGTCACCGTGCTGCCGAACGAGTGGGACGACGTCGTGGCGGTCAACCTCACCGGCGTCTACAACACCGTCGAGGTGGCCAAGCAGGCGCTGATCGAGCGCGGCGGCGGCGCGATCGTGCTGACCAGCTCGACGGCCGGCATCAACGGCATCGGCGGCAGCCAGCCCGGCGGCCTCGGCTACACCGCGTCGAAGCACGGCGTCGTCGGCCTGATGCGCTCGTACGCGAACGTGCTGGCCGAGCACTCGATCCGGGTCAACACCGTCCACCCGACCGGCGTCAACACGCCGATGGTCGTCAACGACGTCATGCAGGAGTTCCTGGCGCAGGACCCGAGCCTGTCCAACGCGATGGCGAACGCGCTGCCGGTGCCGATGCTCGAGGCCGTCGACATCTCCAACGCGATCCTGTGGCTGGTCTCCGACGACGCCCGCTACGTCACCGGCGTGACGCTGCCCGTCGACGCCGGCTTCACAAACAAGAAGTGAGGCGCTGACCATGGCCGGACGGGTCGAGGGCAAGGTCGCGTTCATCACCGGCGCGGCGCGCGGTCAGGGCCGCAGCCACGCGGTGCGGCTGGCGCAGGAGGGCGCCGACATCATCGCCGTCGACATCTGCGACGAGGTGCCGGGCCTGCCCTATCCGGCGGCCACGGAGGAGGACCTCGCCGAGACGGTGAAGGAGGTCGAGGCGCTGGACCGGCGCATCGTCGCGTCCAAGACGGACGTGCGCGACCTCGCCGCGCTCCAGGCGGCCGTCGACGACGGCGTCGCCCAGCTGGGCCGGCTGGACATCGTCAGCGCGAACGCCGGCATCGGCACCCAGCCGCACCCGACGCACGAGCTGACCGAGGAACTCTGGCGCGACATGATCGACATCAACCTCACCGGGGTCTGGCACACCACCAAGGTGGCGATCCCGCGGCTGGTCGAGCAGGGCGACGGCGGGTCGATCGTGCTGACCAGCTCCGCCGCCGGGCTGCAGGCGTACCAGAACATCGCCCACTACGTGTCGGCCAAGCACGGCGTGGTCGGGCTGATGCGGACGCTGGCGCTGGAGCTGGCGCCGCACTCGATCCGCGTCAACAGCATCCACCCGACGCAGGTCGACACGATGATGATCCAGAACGAGGGCACCTACCGGCTGTTCCGGCCGGACCTGGAGAACCCGACCCGCGATGACTTCGTACCGGCGTCGCAGGCGATGAACGCGCTGCCGATCCCGTGGGTCGAGCCGGTGGACATCAGCAACGCGCTGCTGTTCCTGGCGTCGGACGAGGCCCGCTACATCACCGGGGTGGCGCTGCCGGTCGACGCCGGCGCCGTCGTCAAGTAGGAGGTCGCATGACGGGGCTGACGGAGGTCCGCGACCGGGTCCGGCGGCACCTGGTGGGCCGCGGCCGGGAACTGGACCTCGTCCTGGCCGCCGTGGCCGCCGGGCGGGACCTGCTGTTGGAGGGCCCGCCCGGCACCAGCAAGAGCACGCTGCTGCGGGCGATCACCGCCGAGTGGGGCATCCCGCTGGTGTTCGTCGAGGGCAACGCCGACCTCACGCCGGCGAAGCTGGTCGGCCACCACAACCCGGCCCGGGTGCTGCGCGAGGACTACAGCCCGGAGAACTTCGTCGACGGGCCGCTGCTGGAGGCCATGCGCGGCGGCGGCTTCCTGTACGTCGAGGAGTTCAACCGGGCCCCCGAGGACACGCTGAACACGCTGCTCACCGCGATGGCGGAGCGTGAGATCGCGGTGCCGCGGGTGGGCCGCGTGGCGGCGCTGCCGACGTTCCGGGTGGTCGCGTCGATGAACCCGTTCGACAACGTCGGCACCACCCGGCTCTCGACCAGCGTGCACGACCGGCTGTGCCGGCTGGCGGTCGGCTACCAGGACGACGCGGCCGAGCGCGGCATCGTCGCGCTGCGGGCGCCGCTGGCCGGTGTCGACCCGCTGCTGTACGAGCGGCTGGCCGCCGACGCCGTCGCCGTCACCCGGGCCACCCGCACGCACGAGGACCTGCGCCAGGGCAGCAGCGTCCGCGGCGCGATCGACCTCACGCTGGTGGCCGGGCAGCTGCTCGGCCTGGCCGAGGTGGCGTCGGCGTCGGACCCGGGCTACCCGGACGTCGTGTTCGACGCGATGGTCGTGGCGCTGTCCGGGCGGATCTTCCTCGACGAGACCGTCGAGACGACGCCCGAGCGGGTGCTGCGCACGATCTGGGAGGACCACTTCGTCCTGCAACCGGCCGCCGCGGCCCCTGGTTGAAGGACGGTCGAGGCGTCGTCGCCGGTGCGGCGGCGGGCCTCGTCCCCCTCGCCGAACGGGCTGCGGCCGTTGCGGCGGCGGCCGAAGCAGCTCGACGACGACCCCGTCCTGCATGACGTGTCGGCGTCCGGCGGCGGGAGCCCGGTGGCGCCGGGCGGGCTCCGGCCGCCGGGACCGCGGCGGGTGCCGCCGGGCTCGGGCGCGCCCGGCACGACGGACGAGGCGGCGACGCTGCTCGCGGCCGTCCCGGACGACGCCGATCCCGATCCCGAGGTGCTGCGCCGGGCCCGGCAGATCGCCGCCCGGCTGGCGGTGCCGCGGCCGCGTCGCGACGTGACCGCGCGGCGCGGCGCCGGCGAGCTGGCCAGCGTCCGGTACCGCGGCGGCTCCGACGACATCGACCTCGACCGGACCCTGGAGCAACTGGTCGAGCACCCGGTCCCCGAGGACGGCGACGTGATCGTGCGCGAGCGGGTGCGGGCGCGGCGGGCGGTCGCGCTGCTGGTGGACGTGTCCGGGTCGATGCGTGGCGAGCGGGTGCGGACGGCCGCGGCCGCCTTGGGCGCGCTGGCCGCGGAACTGTCCGCCGACGACGTCGCCGCGATCGCGTTCTGGTCCGACGCCGCCGTGCTGGCGCACCTGGGTGAGCGGGTGTCGCCGCGGCGGCTGCTGGACACGCTGCTGCGGATCCAGGTCAAGGGGCTCACCAACGTCGCGTTCCCGCTGCAGGTGGCCGCGCGCGAGCTGGCCCGGGTGCCGGCGCGGGACGCCCGGGCGCTGCTGCTGTCGGACTGCGTGCACAACGCCGGCCCGGATCCGCGTCCGTTCGCCGCCCGGCTGCCCCGGCTGGACGTACTGCTGGACACGTCCGGCGAGCACGACGCCGACCTCGGCCGCGACCTCGCCCGGCTCGGCCGCGGGCGGCTGTTCCGGATCGGCGGCTATCGTGAGGTCGCACCGGCACTCGGAGAGGTGTTTGCGTGATCTTGGGGGAGCTGCGGTGGCCTGTGGTCCCGGGTGAGTCGGTGCTGGCGCTGCCGCTGGGGTCGACCGAGCAGCACGGGCCGCACCTGCCGCTCTCGACCGACACCGACGTGGCGGTGGCGCTGTGTACGGCGCTGGCGGCCGCGCGGCCGGACGTCGTGGTGGCGCCGATGCTGCCCTACGGTGCCAGTGGCGAGCACCAGGACTTCCCCGGCACGGTGTCCATCGGCACGGAGGCGCTGACGCACGTGCTGGTCGAGCTGGGCCGGTCGGCGTCGGCGACGTTCCCGCGGCTGCTGGTGGTGTCCGGGCACGGCGGCAACCTGGCCGCCGTCCGGGCGGCGCTGGCCACGCTGACGGCGGAGTCGCGCGACGTGCTGGCATGGTTCCCGCGCTGGGACGGCGACGCGCACGCCGGGTTCGTCGAGACGTCGCTGCAGCTGTACCTGTCCGCCGAGCGGGTGGCGCTGGCCGAGGCCGCGGCCGGGGCGGTGCAGCCGCTGGCCGAGCTCATGCCGGCGCTGCGCTCCGGCGGGGTGCGGGCGGTCAGCCCGAACGGCGTGCTCGGCGACCCGGCCGGCGCGTCGGCCGAGGCGGGCCGGGAGATCTTCGCCGGCCTGGCCGCCGACCTCGGCACCGCCGTCGCCGCCTGGGTGGCCGCCTCGTGAGCCGTGCGGTGCCGGCCGGGTTCGGGGTGGTGCTGGACCGGCAGACGCGTGTCCTCGACGGCGGCCGGGTGCTGCTCGGCGGATCGCCGCGGCGGGCGCTGAAGCTGTCGCCGGCCGGCGTCGCGGCGTTCCGGCGGCTGCGGGCCGACGGGTACGTGACGGACGAACGGACCGGCCGGCTGGCCCGGCGCCTGGTCGACGCGGGGGTGGCGCATCCGCGGCCGCCGGTACGCGGCGATGCCGACGTGACGGTGATCGTGCCGGTCCGCGACCGCGCCGAGTCGCTGTCCCGGTGTCTGGCCGCGCTGGCCGGTGCCGACGTCGTCGTGGTCGACGACGGTTCCGTGGACCCGGCGGCGGTGGCTGCCGTCGTGGCGCGGCACGGCGCCCGGCTGCTCCAGCGGCCGGTCTGCGGCGGACCGGCCGCCGCCCGCAACACCGGTCTCGCGGCGCTGGCCGACTCCATGGCGGAGCTGGTGGCGTTCGTCGACAGCGACTGCGTGCCGTCGCCGGGCTGGCTGGACCGGCTGGCCGGCCACTTCGCCGACCCCGCCGTCGTGGCCGTGGCGCCGCGGATCGTGCCGGTGCTCGCGGCCGGCGCTGGCCGGACGCTCGGCGCGTTCGCGGCGGCCCGGTCGCCGCTGGATCTCGGGCCGGACGAGGCGCTCGTGCGGCCCGGCGGCCGGGTGTCCTACGTGCCGACGGCGGCGCTGGTGGTCCGGCGGACGGCGCTGGACCGGTTCGACGAGGCGTTGCGCTACGGCGAGGACGTCGACGCGGTGTGGCGGCTGATCGCGGCGGGTGGGGTGGTCCGCTACGACCCGTCGGTCACCGTCGCGCACGCCGAGCCGGCGACGTGGCCAGCCTGGCTGCGTCGCCGTCACCTGTACGGGACGTCGGCGGGTCCGCTGGCACGGCGGCACCCGGACCGCCTCGCCCCGCTGGTGCTCTCACCCTGGCCGGCCGCGGTGGCGGCGCTGCTGCTCGCCCGGCGCCCGCTGCCGGCGACGGCCGCCGGTGTCGTCGCGGCCGCCCGGCTCGCGTCGAAGTTGCGCGCCGACGGCCTCCCGCCGTCGCTCGCCGCGCCGATGATCGCCGAGGCCACCGCGGCGACGCTGACCGGCGCCGGCCGCGCCGTCACCCAGCTGGCGCTGCCGGCCGCGGTCGCGCTGACCGCGGGCCGCCCCCGCCGGTTGGCGACGCTGGCGGCCCTGGTCGCCGCCCCGGCCCTGCGCGACTGGCTGCGCCTGCGCCCGTCGCTCGATCCGGTCCGCTGGACCCTCGCCAGCATCGCCGACGACCTCGCCTACGGCACCGGCGTCTGGCGCGGCGCCGTCCGCGCCCGTACGGCCCGCCCGCTGCTCCCGGCTACGCCCCGAACGTCCGGTGGAAGCCCGGCGGGATGACGAGGTCGTCGGGGGTCAGGTCGCGGACCGACGCCTTGCCGAGGCCGCGCAGGGCGGAGTCGATGCCGCCGCTGAGGATGTCGAGGACGTTCTCGACGCCGGCCTGGCCGTTGGCGGCGAGGCCCCAGAGGTAGGCGCGGCCGATCATGACGGCCTTGGCGCCCAGCGCGAGCGACTTCACGACGTCGCTGCCGCGCCGGATGCCGCCGTCCTGGACGATGTCGACCTCGGAGCCGACCGCGTCGACGACGGAGCGGAGCGAGCGGACGGCGGCCGGGGTGCCGTCGAGGTTGTTGCCGCCGTGGTTGGAGACCGAGATGGCGCTGACCCCGGCATCGACGGCGCGCTTGGCGTCGTCGACCCGCATGACGCCCTTGAGCATGAACGGGCCGTCCCACTGCGACCGCAGCCAGGCGACGTCGTCCCAGGTGGCGGGCGGCGTCTGCATCCACTGGCCGTAGGCGCCGAAGAAGGTGGGCGCGACGCCGTCGGCGCCTTCGAGGTTGGGGGTGGTGAGGTCGGGCAGCGTCCCGGCCCGCAGGTAGCGCAGTAGCCAGCTCGGGTGCGGCAGCACCTGCGGCGCGAACCGCGCCATCGTCTTGAGGTCCAGCCGATCCGGGATGCTCGGGCTGCCCCAGTCGCGTCCGTGGCTGAACGACCAGTCGAGGGTGAGGATGAGGCCGGCGGCACCGGCCCGGCGGGCGCGGTCGAGGATGCGCACCATCTCGTCCCGGCTGCCCAGCCAGTAGATCTGGAAGAACGCCTTGGGGTTGGCCGCGACGACGTCCTCGATGGAGCGGCTGGCGAACGAGCTGAGCCCCATGGCGGTGCCGCGGTTGGCGCCAGCCCGGGCGACGGCGACCTCGCCGTCGGGGTGGACGGCCTGGACGCCGGTCGGCGAGAGGATCACCGGCAGGGCGATGTCCTGGCCCATGACGTGCGTGGAGAGGTCGCGCTCGCCGGACGTCGCGGCGACATGCGGCGCGAACCCGAGCTCGGTGAACGCGGCGAGGTTGTCGCGCAGCGTCAGCCCCTTCTCGGACCCGGCCACCAGCGCCCCGTACACCGACGACGGCAGCTGGCGGCGGGCCCGCCGCTCGGCCTCTGCCACGGTCTCGAACCACTTGCTCCTGCCGAACATCGTCACCTCTGACCTCGCCGGTCGGCACCTCGCGTGCCGTTCTGCACAGAATAATGGCACTGAGGGCCAAAATGAAGCCTCGCCGAGTTTCAGGAAACGGGCCTGGTACGCTAGGTGAACAGAAGGTGAACAACACCCGACTCATGGGTGGCCGAAAGGAGCGGACAAGGTGCCGACGACACGGGTCCAGCCCGCCACGCTCGTGGCGCGCTGGGTGACGGTGGCCGACATCTCCGGCCGATCGCGGACGGAGCAGCGCTGGGTCCCCGCCGAAGACGTCCAGCCTGAGGACGTGCGGGCGGCCTGACCGGCGCGACCGGCCTACAGCGCGCCGAGCGGCGCCAGCGGGCGGCCGGTCTTCTCACACACCCACTGCGGATCGGGCCCGAGTTCGGGCTCGATCCGCAGTTCGTGCGGCTCCGGCTCCGCACACGGCTCACATGACGGCCAGCGGCCCACCCCGGCGTCGAGCAGCCGGTCCTGCACGTCCTGCGCCAGCTGACCGGCCACGAACGCCGCGCCGTCCGGCCACTGCTCGACCCACCAGCGGCGTTCGCTGACGGCGGCATCCAGCACGTCGACCGCGGCGGCGACGTCGAGTCCGCGCGCCACGAGATCGCGCAGGACCACCGCCCGCGCCGCAAGCAACACCTCGTCGACCACGGCACCGATGGTGCCATCTCGATGGCACACTGATCCACGTGCGTCCGCTGCTGGAGGTCATTGCCCTGGGTCCCGGTGACGTGCCCGGCGCCGTCGAGGGCGGCGCCGACCGCCTCGAGGTCGTCGCCGACATGGACGCCGACGGGCTCACCCCGTCCCTCGACACCGTCCGCGATCTCAAACGCGCGTGCGACCTGCCGCTGCGGGTCATGCTGCGATCCAACGACGGCTTCTCCACCAGCGGCTCGGAGCTGGCCCGGCTGCGCATCGCCGCCCACCAGCTGGCGAACGCCGGCGCCGACGGCTTCGTGCTCGGCTTCCTCGGCCTCAACGCCGAGATCGACGTCGAGGCGACGCTGGCGCTGGCCGACGCGCTGGACGGGCGGCCGTGGACGTTCCACCGCGCCATCGACCACTGCCTCGACCTCGACGACGCGTGGGGGGTCGTGCCCGGGCTGGCCGGCCTCGACGCCGTCCTGACCGCCGGCTCCGCGCGCGGTGTCGGCTCCGGCCTGGACGAGCTGTGCACGCGCGCGACCGGCTCGCCGACGGCGGCGCGGGTCATCATGGCCGGTGGCGGCCTGGAGCCCGACCACGTGCCGTGGCTGGCCCGGGCCGGCGTCCGCCAGTTCCATGTGGGCAGCCGGGTCCGTCCGGGCGGCTCGTGGAAGGCCTACATCGACGCCGCGCTGGTGCGGTCGTGGCGCGTCCTGGTCGACGACGCCGTGGCGGCCGCCCTGTGACCATCCTGGTCGACCCGCCGGCCTGGTCCGGCCACGGCCGGCTGTGGTCGCACCTCGCGTCGGACGAGTCGTTCGACGAACTGCACGCGTTCGCCGCCCGGCTGGGGCTGCCCGCCCGCGGCTTCGACGGCGACCACTACGACCTGCTGGCCGCCGACTACCAGCGCGCCGTCGACGCCGGCGCCGTGCCGGTGCGCAGCCGTGACCTCGTCTTCCGGCTGACCGCGGCCGGACTGCGCCGCCGCAAGCAGCGCCGGCGGCCCTGACCCGGCGGACGCCTGCCTGCCCGCGTGCCCCGGCGGCGGCGGCGTTGGCCGACGTCGACCGTTTCGGGGCGGGTGACGTGGGCGCCAACTGTTGGCGTTGGTGTCACCTGGTCCGATGAGGGGTGCGACCATCCGCGCCACGGGCAGCCGGCCGGCTCGTGGCGATGACGTCACGGGGCCGAAGCGCGGAGCAGGACGAGCTCGGTGTGGAGGTTGTGCCGGGCCGGGGCCTCCCAGCGGCGGCGGCCGTCGTGGGTGTGGAACAGCGCCGGACGATCCAGCAGGCCGGCCAGCACGGCGGCCCGGCCGGCGGCGAAGTCGGCGTCGGACACGTGCGCGTAGTCGGCCCGGACGGCGGACGCGTAGGCCGCGTAGTCGGACGGCGTCCCCGCCAGCACCGCGAGGTCGGCGTCGCAGAGCACCGCGCCGTTGCCGTCGCCGGGCGCGGGGTCGTGGCCGGCGGTGAGCAGCACCAGCCGCTCGACCTCGTCGACCTGTGCCGCCGGCCGGCCGAGCGGCGTCAGCACCTCGCGGGCCAGTCGCGCGCTGGCCGCTTCGTCGTCGCCCGGGCGGCCGTCGTAGACGGCGTCGTGGAACCAGGCGGCGAACCGGACGGCGTCGGGGTCGGTCGCGGCGCCGGCCAGCTCGTCGACCGTGGCCAGGACGGCGGCCAGGTGACCGGTCGCGTGGTAGTGACGGTGTCCCTCGCCCCAGCGGGCCAGTAGGCCGGCCCCGGCCTCAGCCGCCGCGGGGGAGTCGCCGGCCAGCGCGGCCCAGCGCCGTTCGAGATCGTCCATGTGCCCATTCTCGTTGTAGAATGTCCGCAGCACAGGGTTCCGTGCGCGACCTGGTGGTGGGGAGGCGCGCCGCAGAAGCGTATCTCCGGAGTCCCTGTGTCCCCTCTCGCCTCGTACCGACGGCTGCTCTCGCTGGCCGGTCTCGGGTACGTCGTCGTCGCCTTCCTCGGCCGGCTGCCGCTGGCCATGAGCCAGCTCGGCACGCTGCTGCTGGTGTCCGACGCCACCGGCCGGTACGCCGCCGGTGGCCTGGCCGCCGGCGCGCTGGCCGTCGCCAACGCCGTCGGCGCCCCGCTGGCCGGCGGCATCGCCGACCGCGTCGGGCAGCGGCCGGTCGTGCTGGCCCAGTCGCTGACGGCGGGCGTCGCGCTCGCCGCGCTGGTAGCGGCCGTCCAGTCCGGCGCGAGCATCCCGGTCATGGTCGGCGCGGCCGCCGTCGCCGGGTTCACCATGCCGCAGGTCGGCCCGCTGGCCCGGGTGCGCTGGCGGCCCATCACGCACCGCACCGGGTCCGCGCAGCCACGGCTGGTCGACGCCGCGTTCTCCTACGAGGGCGCCGCCGACGAGGCGTCGTTCGTGCTCGGCCCGGCGCTCGTCGGCCTCGGCGCTGTGGCGCTGAGCCCGAGCGGCGCGCTGCTGGCCGCGGCCGCGCTGCTGGTCGTGTTCGGCTCGTGGTTCGCGCTGCACTCGACCGCCCGGCTGACGCATGCGCTGCTGGCGTCGGCGGCCGCGCACGGCGAGGCGTTCGTCACCGCCGCGTTCCTGACCCTGTGCCTGGCCCAACTGCTCATCGGCGTGATCTTCGGCGCCACCCAGACCGGCACGACGGCACTGGCCACGGCCGCGGGCACGCCCGGGATGGCCGGCCTGGTGCACTCCCTGCTCGGCGTGGGCAGCGTGTTGGCCGGGCTGGCGACCGCCGCGCTGCCGGCCCGGTTCGGCTACGACCGGCGCATCCTGGTGTTCGCGATCGGGCTGGTCGTGCTGTCGGCGCCGCTGCTGCTGGCCGGCTCGCTGACGGCGCTGATCCCGGTGATCCTGGTGCTCGGCCTGGCCGTCGCGCCGTACATGATCAGCGTGTTCGCCGCCGCCGAGCGGACGGTGCCGCCCGCCCGCGTCGGCGCCGCGATGACGCTGCTGGCCGGCGCCACCGGCATCGGCTACGCCATCGGGTCCGGCATCGCCGGCCGGCTGGCCGACCTCGGCGGGCACCGGCCCGCGTTCGCCGTCACGGTCACCGCCGCGGCGCTCGCGGTGCTGCTGGCCGTCGTCCGGCTGCGCACCCAGCGCCCGGCGGCGCCGGTCACCACTCCCGATGGGCTGGCAGCAGCGTCCCAGGGTTGAGGTTGCGGCCGGGGTCGACCGCCTGCAGCAGCCCGGCCATGACGTCGGTTCCGGCCGGGGAGATGTCGTCCTCCAGCCAGTGCGCGTGGTCGGTGCCGACGCCGTGGTGGTGCGAGATGGTCGCGTCGTTGTCGATAAACGACTGCTGGATGGCCTTCTTCACCACCCAGTACTGCTCGATCTGCTCGGCCGGCACGTCGGTGCTGGGCGGGAACGCGAAGGTGAAGTAGAGGCACGCGCCGGAGTGGTAGCTGTGCGACAGGTGGCACATCGCGAAGCCCTTGACGCCCAGCTCGGCGTAGGCGTCGTTGGCCGCCCGGATGGTGTTGGCGTACAGGTTCATCAGCTTCGACCACGGTGCCGCGGTCTCGGACACGTCGCCGAGCGCGCCGATGTCGAGCAGGAAGTCGCGGATGTAGGGGGTGTCGAACTTCTTCTGGTCGTACAGCGAGCCCGGGCCCTTGCCCAGCTTGATCCCGCCGTGCTTCTTCACGATCTTGCCGACGAGGCCCTTCTCGTACTTCAGGTGCGACTCCGTGCCCTCGTACCCGATGTAGGACAGGCACGCCGCGGAGAGGTCCCAGCCGCGCCGCTCCAGCACGTTGAACAGGATCGGCCCGGCCTTCGCGGCCAGCCCTTTCGACGGCTTCTGCATGGCCAGCGAGAACGCGGTCTCGTTGGCGTCGGAGACGCGGGTGACCGTCGGCGCCGCGTCGGACTCGGAGATCTCGTGCATCGCCGCGACGCCGGCCGCCCAGGTCGGGAAGAGGTACGCGATGATCTCGCGGTTCTCCGGCAGCCGGTGCACGTTGACCCAGGCCTCGGTGATGACGCCCAGGCGGCCCTCGGAGCCGAGGATCATCTCGCGCACGCTCGGGCCGGACGACGTGCTCGGCAGCGGCCGCAGCACGATGACCTTGCCCGGCAGCACGACCCGCAGGCCGCGGGTGAGGTCGGCGATGTCGCCGTACTTGTCCGACTGCATGCCCGAGCTGCGGGTCGCGACCCAGCCGCCGAGCGTCGAGTGCTTGAAGCTGTCGGGCTGGTGGCCCATCGTCCAGCCGCGGGCGTTGAGCTGCTCCTCGAGGTCCGGGCCGAGCGCGCCTGCCTGGATGCGGGCCAGCCCCGCTGCCTCGTCGACCTCCAGCACCCGGCTCAGCCGGCCGAGGTCGAGCGAGACGACGACGCGCTGCTCGGCCTCCTGCGGGGTCAGCGAGCCGGAGATGTTGGAACCGCCGCCGAACGGGATGAGGACGCCGTCGGCCGCGACCACCGCGTCGACCACCAGGCGCACCTGGTCCTCGTCGGCCGGGTAGACCACGACGTCCGGGACACGGGGAAGGTCGCCGGCGCGGACCCGGATGAGGTCGACCAGCCCCTTGCCGTAGGTGTGCACGACCCGGTTGAGGTCGCCGGTGTCGACGTACTGTTCGCCCAGGGCGTCGCGCAGCTTCCCGCCGAGGTCGTCGCTCAGCTGGGAGGCCGGCACCTCGAGGTCCTCGAACGCCGGCGGCGGCGTGCCGGGCCGGTCGAGGTCGATGCCGACCTTCTCCATGACGAACGGAGCCATCTTCGGCTTGTCCTCATGGGTGAAGCTGATGCCCTCGACTCCCCAGCCCCACCACTTCTGGTGCTTGACACCGGTCACGACGCCTCCTCCTTCTGGGCGTGGTCGCTCGCCTGCTCCGCCGGGTGCTCCGGCGAGGCGGCGTCGCGCAGCGGTTTTCCTTCGGCGTCGGGGTCGCCGGTCGCGACCATCGCCGCCACCTTCGCCTCGAGCCGCTCGGTCAGATCGCGGGTGCGTTCCCCCGGCTCCGGATGGATCGGTGCGCCGATGACCACCGTCACCGGCGGCCGGCCCGGCTTCGGCCAGAAGTGCCCGACCGGCATGGCCTCGGAGGTGCCGATGATCGCCACCGGCACGCACGGCACGCCCTGCGCGATGCTCAGCGCGGCCGCGCCCGGCTTGAACCTCTTGACGCCGCTCTCGGTGTTGCGCCGGGTGCCCTCCGGAAACACGACGACGGGGACGTCCTCGCTCAGCAGCCGGTTGGCCAGGCCACGGCCCTTGCCCATGTCGGCGTTGGTGCGGCTCACCGGGTAGGTGTTGAAGAACACCGACGTCGTGGCCTTCATCCACCACCAGCGGTAGAAGTAGTCGGCGGCGGCGTTGACGGCCATCGTGCGGGTGTAGCGCCGCGGCAGCTCGGTCACCAGCAGTGGCGCGTCGAGGTGGCTGCTGTGGTTGGCCACGACGATGAACGGGGGGTCGAGGTCGTCGAGGTGCTCCGCCCCGCGCACCGACACCTTCGTCGTCAGGTGCAGGACGGGCCGCAGGAGCATCCGCTGCGCGACGAACCGGGCCCAGCGGTGCCAGGCCGCGTGGTACCTCTTCGTGCTCGCCTGTTCGCTCATCGTCGTCCGCTCAGCAGTCGTGCCGTGACCTTGCGCACCGCCGCCCGAGGGGCGTGCTCGGCCAGCAAGGCCAGGACCTTGAACCGTGCTGACGGTACCGAACGGACCCGCCTCTTCTCGACATCGGCCAGGCAATCGGCCACCACGCGGTCGGCGTCGAGCCACAGCGACGACGGGATCGAGCTGGTCCGGATGCCGGCCCGCTCGTGGAACTCGGTGCGCACCCAGCCCGGCAGCAGCGCCGTGACCTGCACACCCGTGCCGGCCAGCTCCAGCGACAGGCTCTCGGAGTAGGTGCGGACGAACGACTTGATCGCCGAGTAGCCGCCCTGCGGGTTGAAACCGGCGACCGACGACACGTTGACGATGACGCCGTGGCCGCGGTCGCGCATGGTGCGGGCGGCCGCCGCGCCGAGCACGACGACCGCGGTGATCATGAGGTCGATCGCGTGCTCGTGCTCGCTGGTGTCGTCGGTGGCGAGGCGCGAGTGGACGCCCTTCCCGGCGTTGTTGACGAACACCTCGACCGGGGCGCCGGTGTCGGTGAGCCGGGCCACGACGGTGTCGACCTGCGCGCGGTCGGCGAGGTCGGCCGTCAGCACCTCGACGTCGACGCCGAACCGCTGGCACAGCTCGTCGGCGGTGCTCTTCAGGCGGTCCTCGTCTCGGGCCACCAGGACGAGATCGCAGCCGCGCGCCGCCAGGGCCCGGGCGAACGCGAGGCCGATGCCGGACGTCCCGCCGGTGATCAGGGCCCGGCCGGTGAGCAGCGGCCCGGTCATGCCCGTCGAGCTCCCCGCACGCTGCGCACGACCGGGGACAGTCGGCCCTCGGCGGTGGTGGTCCAGGTGTGTACCGGCCAGCGCTTGGACTTGGCGAACCGGTACAGGCTGGCGTCGGGGTTGACGGCGTTCGGGTGGCCGACGACCTCCAGCCAGGAGCGGTCGGCGTAGCTGTCGCCGTAGGCGTAGGAGCCGGCGAGGTCGAGCCCTTCGGACCGCGCGTACCGGCGCAGCCAGGACGCCCGGGCCTCGCCGACCAGTGGCGGCGTGGCCAGGTGCCCGGTCCAGCGGCCGGACTCGTCGGACTCCATCTTGCCGGCCACCATGACGTCGAACAGCGGCGCCAGCGGCTCGACGAACACGTCGATCTCGCCGGTCAGCAGGATGGTGCGGTGCCCGGCCGCGCGGTGCGCCTTGATGCGCTCGAGCGCCTGCTCGAACAGGCCGCGGTGCAGCGACACCGTCACCTCGTCGGCGATGACCTTGCGCAGCTCGTTCTCGTTGACGCCCTCGTAGCGGCGCATGAAGGTGCGGATGAAGTCGCCGCGGTCGCGCCGCTCGGCCTGGAGATAACGCGGGCCCAGCGCGACCAGGTTGCTCAGCACGACCGGCCACCGCGACAGCGGCTTGGCGGCCAGCTCGATCCACATGTAGTGCTCGACCAGCGTGGCCGCGGCGACCGTCTTCTGCAGGTCGAAGACGGCGACGACGTCGGTGCGTCGCGGCAGCTCCAGCGGAGCCGTGCCGGAACCCGTGCTGTCACTGCCGCTGCCCCGGGTCAGGCCCGGCACGCCCGGGATGTGGATCTTCTGCAGGTAGTGCGCCCAGTCGATCTCGGTGACGTCGAAGCCGTGCTCGGCCTTGCGGTCGTCGGGCAGCGCCGCGTGCAGCTCGCGCAGCCGGGCGTCGTCGAAGATGACCTCGGTCTCGGTGTACGGCTGGTACAGCGAGGTGAACTTGCGCAGGGTGTCGAGGTCGCGGCGGGCGCGGTAGATGGTGGAGATCCACTTGCGCGACCGCTCGCTCGGCGGCAGCCGGTCGACGGCCTTGTCGGCGAGGTCGACGACCCGCTCGCGGCGGCGCAGCGCCCGCTCGACCACGCCGCGGTGCGGGAACGACCACGACGGGACGGCGACCAGGCCCTTGGCGTCCTGGAGCGGGTTGGCCTCGAAGTACTCGTGCACCAGCCGCAGCAGCCGCCCGAACGGCAGCGGGTTGGTGATGCCGGAGCTGACCTGGAAGTACTGCGCCTCGCCCGGCGGTGGCGGCGACGCGGCCGCGGCCAGCGCGGCGTTGACGACGAAGTCGACCGGGATGACGTCGAGCACGGTGTCGGCCAGCGCCGGGAACTCCGGCAGCAGGCCGCGTCCGTAGGCCGCGATCAGCGGGTCGGCGACCTTGAAGCCGTCGATCCAGCCCGGGAACGGGTGCTTGAGCGACGACTCGATGATGGTCGGCCGGACGACGGTGAGCCGGTGGCCGGCGCCGGCCCAGAGGTCCTCGGCGACCCGCTCGCCCAGCGCCTTGGTGAACGTGTAGACGTCGGGCCAGCCCAGGCTCTGCGCCCGGGTGCGGCCGGCCTCGACGAGCTCGTTCCGGACCCACTCCTGGCGGGCCTGCTCGGCGGTGTCGGTGACGACCCGCGCGCCGGCCCGGCCGTGCTCGGCCTGCGCCTGCGTGAGCAGCCGCTGCAGCAGCCGCGGGTTGCGGGACATCCGCTCGACGTCGGGCCGGGCGGACTGCGCGTAGGCGAGCTCGGCGACGCGGTCGACCTCGTGCTCGAGGCTGCGCTCCTCGGCGATGCCCTTGCGTAGCCCGGCGACGTAACCGGTCGAGACGTGGACGACGTGCGGGTCGGTGCCGCCGGCGAGCAGCGCGCGGTACAGCGACTCGGGCCCGGAGACGTTGGAGGTGAAGGCCTCGTCGATCGGCAGGTCGAACGAGACCGTCGAGGCCGAGTGGATGACGACGTCGACGTCACCGGGCAGCGGCGGCAGGGCGCCGAGGTCGCCTTCGAGGACGGTGACCCGCGCGCGGTACTGCCGCTCGGCCTCGTCCTCACCGACGGCCGTGCGCCAGGTGCCGAAGACGGGTTTGCGGAACAGCCGGTCGATGCGGTCCTGCGCGCTGAGCGCGCCGCGCGGCCGGACGATCAGGCTGACCCTGGTGTCCGGATAGCTGGACAGCAGCTTCTCCAGCAGAGCCTGTCCGACGAACCCGGTCGCGCCGGTGAGGAGAACGTGTGCGCCGTGCAAGATCGAGGTTCCTCCGCTGGCCGTGTCGGCGCTCACCGGCGGTTTCCCGAGGCACCGCGTCCGGCCTGTGCCAGGTCGAAGTCAGATGCCATGCGCCCTCCCCAGGCAGGTGCCGCCGCTCGGTCGAGCGATGTTCTCCGGGGGTGCTGATAACCCCATACGCCGTGCAGACAATACACAGAATGTAGCCCTTGGCGGGCATCGCCATCGTATCGCTACTGGTGAGTCAGCGGTTCGGGTAGCGGCTCGCGGTGCACGACGGTGAGCGACGACACCGCGCGAGTGAGGACGACGTAGAGACGGCGCAGCCCGGCCGGCTCAGCGGCGACGATGGCGGCCGGCTCGGCGACGATCACGTGGTCGTACTCCAGACCCTTGGCCAGCGTGGCCGGGACCAGCGTGATCCGGGCGTCGTCGGCCAGCCGGCCGGCGGCCAGGCCGGCGGCGTCGAGGGCGGCCGCGGCCGCGTCGACGGTGTCGTCGGCGACGATGATGCCGAGCGACCCCTCGCGGGCGGCGACGTCCCGCGCGGCGTCGACGATGGCCGAATCGAGGTCACCGCCGGTGCGGGTCACGTCGAGGCGGCCCGGGTTCGACCGGACCGGTTCCGGCGGCGCGACGCCCGGCGCGATGACCGGCAGCAGTTGCCCGGCGAACTCGACCACCGACGCCGGGACGCGGTAGCCCTTGCGCAGGATCTCCAGGTGCGCGTCGTCCTGGGCCAGGTGGCGCAGTGCCTCCGGCCAGGACGGCGTCGCCCACGGGGTGGTGCCCTGGGCGATGTCGCCGAGGATGGTGAGCGAGCCGGTGGCGGCGCGGCGGCCGACGGCGCGCAGTTCCATGGGGGAGAGGTCCTGCGCCTCGTCCAGCACGACGTGCCCGACGCTGGGAACCCGCTCCAGCGCCGCGGCCGCCTCGTCGACGAGGACGGCGTCGGCGTGCGACCACGGCGCGGTCTTCGGTCCGCGGGCCGGCTTGCGCCACAGCAGCCGCTGCTGCTCGTCGGCGCCCAGGACGCCCGCGGCCGCCGTCGCCAGCAGGCCCGGGTCGCTGAGCAGCCGCATGACCAGCTTCACCGGGTCCAGCGCCGGCCACACCTCGTCGACGTACGCCTTCACCGGCCGGGACCGGGCGACCGTGTTCTGGACGCGGTCGTCGGTGATCTCGCCGGCCGCCTCCATGCGCAGCAGGACGCGGTGCGCCAGCCGCTGGCCGAGCAGCGCGCGGGCCGTCGTGTAGCCGTCGCCGCGCTCGCGCAGCGTCCGGATCGCGTCGGCGATCTCGTGCACCGGCACTCGCCAGCGCCGGGTGCCGCGGCTGACGTAGAGCGTCTCGCCGGGTTCGCCGAGATGCGACCAGATGGCGTTGCGCAGCACCTCGGCCATGCGGGCGTCGCCCTTGAGCGTCGCCGTCTCCGGGTCGTCGGCGCCACGGACCGGGACGGTCTCGACCAGCCCGGCGACGGTGAGCTGGCGGACGTCGACCTCACCGAGCGTCGGCAGCACCTGGGCGATGTAGTGCAGGAACGCCTGGTTCGGGCCGATCACCAGCACGCCGGTGCGGGCCAGCCGCTCGCGGTAGGTGTGCAGCAGGAACGCCGCGCGGTGCAGCCCGACGGCGGTCTTCCCGGTGCCCGGCGCGCCCTGCACGCACACCGTCCGGTCCAGGCTCGCCCGCACCACCTCGTCCTGCTCGGGCTGGATGGTGGCGACGATGTCGCGCATCGGCCCGACGCGCGGCCGCTCGATCTCCTCGGTGAGGATGCGGCTGGTGACGTCGGCCTCGCCCGGGTCGAGCAGGTGCTCGTCCTCGTACGACGTGAGGTCGCCGCCGGCGAACCCGTAGCGGCGGCGCAGCGTGACGCCGTGCGGGTCGGCCCGGGTGGCCCGGTAGAACGCCCGCGACACGTCCGCCCGCCAGTCGACCACCATCGGGTCGCCGTTGCCGTCCATGACGTGCCGGCGCCCGATGTGGAAGGTGTCGTCGCCGTCGTCCGCGGTCCGGTCGATGCGGCCGAAGAACAGCGGCAGCGACGGGTCGTCCTCGAGTGCCTTGGCCCGCCGGTACAGCGAGGCCTTCAGGTACTCGGTCGAGACGTGGTCCGCGCTCTGCGCCGTCAGCGACAACGTGTGCTCGAGCATCGCCTGGAGATCGGCACGGGAGCGACGCAGATGGTCGCGCTCGGACTGCAGCGTGGGGTCGACGGACACGGGTGGCCTCCCAGGGCTCGGCGGAAATGGGGCTTTCCGACGGCCCGGGGGTCCGGTCCGGTCGCGAAGGGCATCGGACCTTAGTCGGCTCGCCGCGGCGGTGTCCAGTGGATTTCGCCGGGTTCTGCGCCGTCAGCCCTCGCGGAGGAGGTCCTCGGCGTCGGCGATCTGGTAGGCGTAGCCCTGCTCGGCGAGGAAGCGCTGGCGGTGCTGGGCGTAGTCCTGGTCGACGGTGTCGCGGACGATGACGGAGTAGAAGCGGGCGGTGCGGCCGTCGGCCTTGGGGCGCAGGATGCGGCCGAGCCGCTGCGCCTCCTCCTGCCGCGAGCCGAACGTGCCGGACACCTGGATGGCGATGCTGGCCTCGGGCAGGTCGATGGAGAAGTTCGCCACCTTGCTGACCACCAGCGTGCGCAGTTCGCCGGTGCGGAACGCGTCGAACAGCCGCTGCCGCTCGCGCACCGTGGTCTCGCCCTTGACGACGGGGGCGTCGAGGCGTTCGCCGATCTCGTCGAGCTGCTCGAGGTACTGGCCGATGACCAGCGTGGGCTCGCCGGCGTGCCGCTTCACCAGGCCCTCGACGACGCGGGTCTTGGCGTCGGTGCACGACGCCAGCCGGTAGCGCTCGTCGGGCTCGGCGGTGGCGTAGGCGAGCCGTTCGCCGTCGGACAGGGTGACGCGGACCTCGATGCAGTCGGCGGGGGCGATCCAGCCCTGGTTCTCGATCTCCTTCCACGGCGCGTCGTAGCGCTTCGGGCCGATCAGCGTGAACACCTCGTCCTCGCGGCCGTCCTCGCGCACCAGCGTGGCCGTCAGGCCGAGCCGGCGGCGGGCCTGCAGGTTGGCCGTCATGCGGAAGATCGGCGCCGGCAGCAGGTGCACCTCGTCGTACACGATGAGGCCCCAGTCGCGGGCGTCGAGCAGCTCGATGTGCGGGTAGACGCCCTTCCGCCGGGTGGTCAGCACCTGGTAGGTGGCGATGGTGACCGGGCGGACCTCCTTCTTGGCGCCGGAGTACTCGCCGATCTCGTCCTCGGTGAGCGAGGTGCGCTTGATCAGCTCGTCGCGCCACTGCCGGGCCGCGACGGTGTTCGTCACCAGGATCAGCGTGGTGGCGCCGGCCCGGGCCATGGCGGCCGCGCCGACCAGCGTCTTGCCGGCACCGCAGGGCAGCACGACGACGCCGGAGCCGCCGTGCCAGAAGCCGTCGGCGGCCTCGCGCTGGTAAGGCCGCAGCGTCCAGCCGTCCTCGGCCAGCTCGATGGGGTGCGCCTCGCCGTCGACGTAGCCGGCGGTGTCTTCGGCCGGCCAGCCCAGCTTGACCAGCGCCTGCTTGAGGTTGCCGCGCTCGGACGGGTGCACGGCGACGGTGTCGGGGTCGAGCCGGGCGGCCACGAGCGGGGCGACCCGCTTGGACCGCAGCACCTCTTCGAGCACCGCGCGGTCGGTGCTGACCAGCACCAGCCCGTGGACGGGGTGACTCTCCAGCCGCAGCCGCCCGTACCGGGCCATCGTCTCGGCGACGTCGACCAGCAGGGCGTGCGGGACGGGGTAGCGAGAGTACTGGAGCAGGGTGTCGACGACCTGCTCGGCGTCGTGACCGGCGGCCCGGGCGTTCCACAGGCCGAGCGGGGTCAGCCGATAGGTGTGCACGTGTTCGGGTGCCCGCTCCAGTTCGGCGAACGGCGCGATGGCGCGGCGGCAGTCGTCGGCGAGGTCGTGCTCGACCTCGAGGAGCAGGGTCTTGTCACTCTGGACGATGAGGGGTCCGTCGTTCACCGCCCCATTGTCCCGTACGGTCGGTCCGTGAGTGAAATGGTCGAGCGGGTCACCGAGATCGGTGACGAGTTGGCCGCCTGGCTACTGACCTGCTGGGTCGACGTCTCGAACCCGGGCGGCGCCGGGCGGGCGTTACTGGACGGGCTGACCGACCTCGCCCGCGCCGACGGGCTGGACTTCCTCCATCTCAGCTACCGCGACGGCATGGGACTGGGCCGGTTCTACGAGTCGTGCGGCTTCTCCGAGGTGGGCCGGATCCCCGGCGCGATCCGGGTCGCGCCGGGCGACGACCGCGACTCCGTCCTCATGACCCACAAGCTGTGAATCGGGACAGGCCGGGCACGCCGGGAACGCGGGTGGCGCGGTGGGAGTTCGACACGTGAGGCACAATGTCCGGCGACCCATCGGCAGCACGTCCCGATCCGGTAAGGAGGCAGCCCGCGCAGGGGCACGCGTGTGGCGGCGGCATCGATGAGCAGCGACGAGACGGTCGGCCGGCGGGCTCGGGGGCGACGTACCAACGTCAGCCCGGCCGAGTTCCGCCGTTTCCTGCGCCAGGTCGGCGTCGGCACGCTCGTTCCGGGCGCCGGGCTCATCGCGGCCGGGCGGAAGAAGCTGGGCTGGACGGTCCTGACGCTGTTCCTCCTGCTGGCCGCGGGCGCGGCGGTCTACGTCGTCCGCAGCGGCATCAGCGGCCTGGTCGACGACGGCACCGACACCGACAGGCTGAACCTCATCACCGGCGCGCTCGCCGCCGTCGCCGTCGTCTGGCTGCTCACCGCCCTGGTCAGCCTGTACCTGCTGCAGCCGCGCGGGCTGAAGGCGCCGCAGCGGCTGCTGTCGGCACTGGTCGTCGTGGTGGTCGCGTCGCTGGTCGTCGCACCGCTCAGCCTCGGCAGCCGGTACGCCTACACCCAGCGCGGACTCATCGGCAACGTCTTCGCCGACGACGACTCCCACAGCCTCACCCGCCCGGACAGCTCGGACGAGGACCCGTGGGCCGGCCAGCAGCGGGTCAACGTGCTCATCCTCGGCTCCGACAGCGGACCGGGCCGCGACGACACCCGCACCGACACCGTCATGGTCGCCAGCATCAACACCGAGACCGGCGACACCGCACTGTTCTCGTTGCCGCGCAACCTGCTCAACCTGCCGATGCCGCCGGACACCCCGCTGGCCGAGGCCTACCCCGACGGCTACATGGGGCCCGAGGAGGACGCCTACTACTGGCTCTCCGCGGTGTACCGGTTCGTGCCGTACGAGTTCCCGGAGTTCTTCGAGGGCGTCGCCGACCCAGGCGCCGAGGCGGCCAAGCTCATCGTCGGCGAGGCGCTCGGGCTGGACATCCACTACTACGTCATGGTCAACCTGCGCGGCTTCCAATACCTGGTCGACGCGTTCGGCGGCATCGACATCGACGTCCCGTACCGCATCCCGATCGGGACCAAGGAGCAGTTCGGCCGCTGCACCGAGCCGTCCGGCTGGATCGAGCCGGGCAAGGACCAGCACCTCGACGGCTACCAGGCGCTGTGGTTCGCGCGGGCCCGCTGCGGCCCCGGACCGGTCTCCGACGACTACGAGCGCATGCGCCGGCAGCGCTGCGTCATCGGCGCCATCACCGAGCAGGCCAACCCGACGACGCTGCTGCGCCGCTACCAGCAGCTCGCGTCGGCGGCCGAGAACACCATGTCCACCGACATCACCGAAGGGCGGCTGTCCGATTTCGCCCAGCTGGCGCTGAAGGTGCAGGACTCCGGCGGCCTGCGCAGCCTGCCGTTCACCAACGACATCATCGAGTACCACGACCCCGACTACGACGTCATCCGCGAGTACGTCCAGGCGTCGCTCGACCCGGCCGCGACACCGCCGCCCGCCGAGGAGCAGCCGACGGCGCCGCCGACCGGCGAGGAGGAGCCGCCGCCCACCGAGCAACCGACGGACGCGCCCACCGGCGAGGAGGAGCCGCCGGCCGAGGAGGAGCCGCCGGCCGAGGGCGAGACGCCGGGCGCGACCGAGACCCCGAGCGACGCCGACGGCGCCGTGGACGTCGACGACGTCTGCTGACGCGCGAGCGGGCCGTCAGACGAGGTGCACCTCGACGCCCGCGCTACGCAGGGCGGCGAGTTCGTCCTCGGGTGCGCTGGGGTCGGTGACCAGCACGTCGACCTGGTCGACGTCGCAGATGCGGGCGAACGCGCGGTGGCCGACCTTCTCGCCGGTGCCGGCGACGACCACCCGGCTGGCCCGCTGCACCATGAGCGCGTTGATGCCGGCCTCGCCGACGTGCCGGCAGGACGCCCCGCCGGCCGCCGTCAGCCCGTCGATGCCGAGGATGAGCACGTCCAGCCACAACTCGTTGAGGACCAGCGTGGCCAGCGGGCCGGTCATCTCGTAGGACTGCGGCCGGGCCACCCCGCCGAGCGAGACGGTGCGGATGTGCGGTCGCAGCACCATCTCGGTGGCGATGTTCAGCGCGTTGGTGACGACGGTCAGCGCGTGCTCGCCGGAGTGCGGGCCGTGCTCGATGCGGGCGGCCAGCCGGCGCGCCGTCGCGGACGTCGTGGTGCCGCCGTTGAACCCGACCACCATGCCGGGTTCGACGAGGTCGGCGGCGAGCGCGGCGATGCGCTCCTTCGGGTCGCTGCCGGACGACGCGCGGTAGCGGGCCGGGAGGTCGTAGGCGACCGCCGTGGCCAGCACGCCGCCGTGGGTGCGGGTGACCAGCTGCTGGCGGGCCAGCTCGGTGAAGTCGCGGCGGACGGTCGCCTCGGACACCGACAACGCTGCCGCGGTCTCGGTGACGCTGAGCCGGCCGCGCTCGGCCAGCAGGTCGAGCATCTGCCGCCAGCGCCGGGCGCGGTCGGGCGCCTGCCCGTCCAGGTCGGTGCCGGCTTCCCCGGCCGGCTGGTCGGTCACGACGGTGTCCCCCTCACTTGACCGCCCCGGCGGTCAACCCCGCCACCAGTCTCTTCTCGATCAGCGCGAACAGCACGACCACTGGCACGATACCGACGATCGATACCCCGAACACATACTGCCAGGCCGACTCGTACTGCCCGACGAACTTGGTCAACGCGACGGACAGCGGCTGGTTCTCCGCGGTCGTCAGGATGACGAGGCTGGCGGCGAACTCGTTCCAGCAGGCGACGAACGTGAAGATGATCGCGGTGACCACGCCGGGCCAGACCAGCGGCATCGTCACCCGGCGCAGGATCTGCAGCCGCGACGCACCGTCGAGCGCGGCCGCCTCGTCCAGCTCGCGCGGGATGGCGGCGAAGAAGCTGTGCATGATCCAGACCGCGAACGACAGGTTGAACGCGCTGTTGACCAGGATCATCGCCAGCCACGTGTCGTTGATGCCGAGCGTGACGAACTGCCGGAACAGCCCGGTGGCCAGCACCGTCGGCTGCAGCATCTGCGTCACCAGCACGAGCAGCAGGAACACCAGCCGGCCGGGGAACCGGTGCCGCGCCGTGTAGTACGCGGCCGGCGCGGCCACGACCAGCACCACCAGCGTCGCGCAGACCGAGATGACGATGGTCGAGACGAGGTTGTACGGCAGCGGCGTCTCGGGCGTCGACCACATGTCGACGTAGTTCGACGGCAGCCATTCCTCGGGCAGATAGGTCGGCGGGACCCGCAGGATCTCCGACCGTGACTTGAACGACCCGATCAGCATGATCAGGTACGGCAGGACGAAGACCAGCGCGATGAGGGCGCCGGCGACGGCCATGAGCGGCCGGCGCGGGCTCCGGGCGCCTCGCGCGCCTCGGGCGGCTCGGGTGCGGACGGCGGCGGCCACGGGTCAGTCCTCCCGCATCGGCTTGACGACCTTCAGGTACACGAGGATGACCGCGAGCACGATGAGGAAGTTGACGATGCTCAGCGCGCTGGCGGTGTCGATCTGCCGGTCCGCCCGGATGAACTTGAAGATCAGCGTGGTCGTGGTGTCGGCGTTGTAGCCGGGGATCGAGCCGGTGATCACCGCCAGGATCGGCAGCGAGTTGAACACGTTGATGATGTTGATGATGGTGGCGACGGCGAGCGCGGGACGCAGCAGCGGCAGGATGATCCGCCGGTAGGTCGCCCACGGCCCGGCGCCGTCCATCTGCGCGGCCTCGCGCACGTCCGTCGGGATCGTCTGCAACCCGGCCAGCAGCGTGTAGGTGGTGAACGGCAGCGACACGAACACCGCGATGCCCATCGCCGTCAGGAACGCCGGCACCGCATTGCGGGTGAACCCGTACGGCTGGTCCAGCAGCCCGACGTCGACCAGGAACGCGTTGATGATGCCGTAGAACGGGTCCAGCCCGTAGTAGACGACGGTCGTCGTCATGACGACGCTGGCCGCCCACGGCACGATGATGGTGAGCCGGACGAACCGCCGTCCCGGGAACGCCTTGTCCAGGAACTGCGCCAGCGCCAGCGACAGCAGCACCGTCACCACGACCACGCCGACCACCCAGACGACGGTGTTCAGCAGCACCCGCGGCAGCGCGGTGAACTCCAGCAGCCGGGCGTAGTTGTCCAGCCCGGCCGGTCCGTTGTCGATGCCGAACTGGCTCAGGTCGCGAAACGACGTCCACGCCATGTAGCCGGCCGGGAAGAACACCACGCCGGCGACGAGCAGCAGCGTCGGCCCGAGCCACGGAAGGGCGCGGGCCGTCGCGGCCCAGCGGGAGCGGCCGCCCCGCGGCCGGTCGGAGGACCGGCTCGCGGGACGGGTCGCGGTGGTCGTCATGCGTTGTCGGCGCTGGCCTGGATCTGCTGCAGCACGGAGGCGGCGTCCTGGGTCTGGATCTGGCCGACCAGGCTCTGCAGCGCGCCCTGCGTGGCCGCCCACGCCTCGTTGGTGCTCGGGTAGAACTGCGCGTCGGGCAGCAGCGCGAGGAAGTCGGCGAACCGCTCCGCGTTGGCGGTGCCCTCGGCGCCGGACTTCGTGGTGGGCAGGAAGCCCTCGGTGTCGACGAAGCTCAGGTACACATCGGTGCTGAAGAAGTGATCGAGGAAGGCCGTGATGGCCTCCTGCTTGTCATCGTCGTTGCGGAACGCCATCAGGTGGTCCGCGACGCCGAGCGTCACCGGCGAGCCGTCCTGCGTGGGCACCGGCGCGATGCCGTAGTTGAGCGCCGGGTTGCGCTCCTCGATCTGCCCGATGGTCGGCGGCAGGCCGACGGCCATCGCGATGCTGCCCTGAATGAACACGTCCAGCATCGGGGTGCGGTCGGTGGCGCCCGGGTCGGGCTGGGTGGCGCCGGCGTCGATCAGCTGCTTCATGAACTCGACGGCCGCGAGGTTCTCCGGGGTGTCGACGGTGATGGCGTCGCCGTCGGTCCACGTGCCGCCGCCGCCGAAGGTCCAGATCGACGTCTCGGCCTGCGCCTCCTCGCTGCCCAGCGGCATGCCGTAGCCGAACACACCGGTGCCCAGCCCGGCGATGGCGGTGCCGGCGGCCAGGAGGTCGTCCCAGGTGGCCGGCGGCTCGGTGATGCCGGCCTGGGCGAGCACGTCCTCGTTGTAGAACAGCGCCCGCGCCGACGCGATCATCGGCAGGCCGTAGACGGTGCCGTCGAGCGTGGCGTTCTCGACGAACGACTCCTGGAAGTCACCGAAGGTGTCCTCGGAGACGACGTCGTCGGCCGGGTACAGCAGGTCGTCCTTCGCGAAGCCGCTGAACGCGTCGATGTTCAGGATGTCGGGCGCCTCGCCGGCCTGCACCTTGGTGCGGATGACGTCGTTGATGTTGTCCCACGACTGCACCTCGAGGTTCACGGTGATGTCGGGGTTCGCCTCCTCGAACGAGGCGATGATCTCGTCCCACAGCGCCGTGGTGCCGTCGCTGTACTGCGGGACCAGCAGGTCGAGCGTGGTCGAGCCGCCGCTCGCGGACCCGCCGCCGCCGTCGTCGTCGTCACCACCGAACCCGCATGCCGTGAGCACGAGGCCCGCCGCCACCGTCGCTGCCGTCAAGGACACCAGTCGTCTCATGTCCGCCCTCCGGGTCCGCTCGCTGCGATGATTGTTTGTATGCGTTTCATGCACGTTTCGCGCACAATCTGTCGATGCGGGTACCCATCGTGGCGGGCACGACAAACGGTGTCAACAGGTCGTGACTGGACCGCAACCTTGATCGTATGTGACGGGGCGCGACTGAGTCTGCTCGATTAGTGGGCGATTCGATCGATATGATGCAGCGGTTCGGGCCGTACGAGAGGGGACACACATCGATGAGCGAACACGTCAGGGCGGAGATCGCCAGTCAACCGGCGTGCTGGATCCGCGCCGCGGGCCTGCTCGAAGACGCCGGGCGAGCGCTCCCGGCGCCGGGCGAGCGGGTCGCCGTCGTGGGCTGCGGCACGTCGTGGTTCGTGGCCATGGCCTACGCGGCGCTGCGCGAGCGGGCCGGGCTGGGTGAGACCGACGCGTTCGCCGCGTCCGAGGCGCCGACCGGCCGCGGCTACGACACCGTCGTCGCCATCACCCGGTCCGGCACGACGACCGAGGTGCTCGACCTGCTGGCGACGGTCGCCGCCCGGCCGGGCGCGCCGCGCACCGTCGCGCTGACCGCCACCGCCGGTTCGCCGGTGGTCGAGGTGGCCGGCCACAGCATCGTGCTCGACTTCGCCGACGAGCGTGCGGTCGTGCAGACCCGGTTCGCCACCAGCACGCTGGCGCTGCTGCGCGCGCACCTCGGCGACGACCTCGGGCCGGTGGCCGCCGACGCCGAGAAGGCGCTGGCCGAGCCGCTCGACCACCTCGTCGGCGCCGAACAGGCGACGTTCGTCGGGCGCGGCTGGACGGTCGGGCTGGCGCACGAGGCGGCGCTGAAGCTGCGCGAGTCGGCGCAGTTCTGGGCCGAGGCGTACCCCGCCATGGACTACCGCCACGGCCCCATCGCGATCGCCCAGCCGGGGCGGCTGGTGTGGTCGTTCGGGCCGCCGCCGGACGGGCTGGCCGACGACGTCGCGGCGACCGGCGCGACGTTCGTCACCAGCGAGCTGGATCCGCTGGCGCAGCTGGTGGTGGCGCAGCGGCTGGCGGTCGCGCTGGCCGAGGCGCGCGGTCTCGACGCCGACCGGCCGCGGCACCTCACCCGCTCCGTCGTCCTGCCCGGCGGCTGAGGTGACGGGTTCCGGGGCCGGGCCGGTGGTGGCCGTCGACGTCGGCGGCACCTCCATCAAGGCCGGCCTGCTCGGCGCCTCCGGCCGGCTGAGCGACGTGGACCGCACCGCCACTCCGGCGGCCGGGTCCGACGGCGCGCCGGTGCTGGACGCCGTCGAGGCGATCGTGCGGCGGCTCGGCGACGGCGCGCGGCCGGCTGCCGTCGGGGTGGTCGTGCCGGGCATCGTCGACGACGCCGCGGGGGTCGCGGTGCACTCCGAGAACCTCGGCTGGGCGGACGTGCCGCTGCGCGACGTGCTGGCGAAGCGGCTGGGCTGTCCGGTCGCGGTCGGACACGACGTGCGGGCGGGCGGGTTGGCCGAGCACCGGGCCGGCGCGCTGCGCGGGGCGGACAACGGCGTGTTCCTGCCGGTCGGGACGGGCATCGCGGCGGCGCTGATCCTCGACGGCCGGGTCTTCGCCGCCGACGGCTACGCGGGCGAGATCGGCCACGTGTCCGTGGGACACGACCTGCCGTGCGCGTGCGGCGGGCGTGGTTGCCTCGAGGCCGTCGCGTCCGCCGCCGCCGTCGCCCGCCGCTACGCCGCCGTCACCGGCACCGCGGTCGCCGGCAGCCGCGACGTCGCCGACCTGGTCCGCCGCGGCGATCCGGCCGCGGTCGCCGTCTGGGACGACGCGTTGGACGCGCTGGCGTACGGGTTGTCGATGCTCACCGGCCTGCTGGCGCCGTCGGTGGTGGCGATCGGCGGCGGGCTGGGAGAGTCGGCCGACCTCGTCCTCCGGCCGCTGGCCGGCCGGCTGGCCGCGCGGCTGACCTTCCAGCGTCCGCCCCGCATCGTCGCCGCCGAACTGGGCGATCGGGCCGGCTGCGTCGGGGCGGGGCTGCTGGCGCGGGAGCTGGTCGCGTGACCCGGGTCGTCTGTGTCACGCCGAACCCGGCGGTCGACGTGACGTACCGGGTGCCGGTGGTCGAGACCGGCGCCAGTCACCGGGTCGCCGACGTGCTGGAACGGCCCGGTGGCAAGGGCGTCAACGTCGCCCGCGTGCTGCGGGCACTCGGCGTCGACACGGTCGTGGTCGCGCCGCTGGGCGGGCCGGGCGGACGCTGGCTGGCCGACGCGCTGGCCGAGGGCGGTCTCGCGGCGCGGGCGGTTCCCGTCGCCGCCGCGACCCGCCGCACCGTCACCGTCGTCGACGACTCCGGCGCGGCCACCGCGTTCAACGAGCCCGGCCGCCCGGTGTCCGTCCCGGAGTGGGCGTCCGTCGTCGCGGCCGTGACCGAGGAGGTGCGCGGGGCGGACGCGCTGGTGGTGTCCGGCAGCCTGCCCGCCGGTGCGCCGGACGACCTGCTGCCGCGGCTGATCGCGGCCGCCCGCGCCGCCGGCGTCCCCGCCGTCGCCGACACTTCCGGGCCGGCCCTGCTGTCCGCGGCCGGGGCCGGCCCGGCGCTGCTCAAACCGAACGCCGAGGAACTGGCCGCCGCCGTCCCCGGGCTCGATCCGGCCGACGCCGCCCGGCGGCTGCTCGCGCTCGGCGCCGGTCACGTGGTCGTCTCGCAGGGCGCCGACGGCCTGCTCGGCCTGACGGGCGACGGCGCGGCCTGGCGGGTCGCGGCCGTCCCCGGCGTCGCGGGCAACCCGACCGGCGCCGGCGACGCCACCGTCGCCGCGCTGGTCCGTGGCCTGGTCACGGGCTCGCCCTGGCCGGACGTCCTCGTCGACGCCGCGGCGCTGGGAGCGGCGGCGGTGCTCGAAGCGGCCGCCGGTGAGGTCGACCTCGCCGCCTACGCACGATTCCTGCCCACCCTGGACGCGGAGCGAGTCGCATGACGCAGACCCCGATGACCACCCTGCTCGCCGAGTCCGCCGCCCGTGCCGGTGGCGTCGGCGCCTTCAACGTGATCCTGCTCGAGCACGCCGAAGGGCTGGTCGCCGGCGCCGAGCGGGCCGGCGCGCCCGTCGTGCTGCAGATCAGCGAGAACTGCGTGCGCTACCACGGGGCACTCGCCCCGATCGCCGCCGCGACGCTGGCCGTCGCCGAGGCGGCCGCGGTCCCCGTCGTCGTGCACCTGGACCACGCCGAGGACCCCGAGCTGGTGTACGAGGCGGTCCGGCTCGGCGTCGGCAGCGTCATGTTCGACGCGTCGAAGCTGCCGTACGACGACAACGTCGCCGCCACGCGCGCCGTCGTCGAGCACTGTCACGCCCGCGGCGTCGCCGTCGAGGCCGAGCTGGGCGAGGTGGGCGGCAAGGACGGCGTGCACGCGCCCGGCGCGCGCACCGACCCCGCCGAGGCGGCCGCGTTCGCCGCCGCGACCGGCGTCGACGCCCTCGCCGTCGCCGTCGGCACCTCGCACGCCATGCGCACCCGCGACGCCGTCGTCGACCACGAGCTGATCGCGAAGTTGCGCGCCGCGGTCCCCGTCCCGCTGGTGCTGCACGGCTCGTCCGGCGTGCCCGACGCCGAGCTGACCAGGGCGGTCGAGGCGGGGATGACGAAGGTGAACATCTCCACCCACCTCAACGCGGTGTTCACCGGGGCGGTCCGGGACCGGCTGTCCGACGACCCGGAGCTGGTCGACCCGCGCCGCTACGTCGCCGCCGGACGGGCCGCGCTGGCCGCCGAGACGGCTCGGCTGCTGGGGGTGCTGCGGGCCGGGTGATGACCGGACGACTCTTGGCATAGTGCGTGAATCTGGCTATTCTCCGGTCAATTCGATCATAATCGATCGCCAGGAGAGCTATGGCCCCCCGACCAGCGCGCATCCTGATCGTCCTCGCCGTGATCGTCGCGGCGTTCCCGGCCGCGGCCGCGCCATCGTCGGGCGCGGAGCCCGCCACGTACGAGGCCGCCGACTGGAGCGTGCGCCCGGCCGTCGAGGCGGCCCGGCGACTGCTGCCCGACCACGCCCGCCGGATCCGGTTCGTCGCCGAGCAACCCGGCCCGGACGGCGCCGACCACTACCGCGTCAGCGCCCGGAACGGCCGCGTCGAGATCGGCGGCACCAGCCCGGCCGTGCTGCTGACCGGCCTGAACGCCTACCTCGGCGAGATCGCCGACGCGAACGTCTCGTGGACCGGCGAGCAGCTGGACCTGCCCGCCCGGCTGCCGCTGCCCGACGCCGAGATCGTCCGCCCGGCGACCGTCACGCACCGGTTCGCGCTCAACGACACCGACGACGGCTACACCGGGTCGTACCGCGACTGGGCCGACTGGGAACGGCTGATCGACGTGCTCGCGCTGCACGGCGTCAACGAGGTGTTCGTGCCGGTCGGCGCGGAGGCGGTCTACTACGACACGTTCCAGCGCTTCGGCTACACCGCCGACGAGGTGCGCGGCTGGATCCCGCCGCCGGCGCACCAGCCGTGGTGGCTGCTGCAGAACATGTGCTGCTTCCCGGGCCCGGTGTCGGCGACGCTGATCGAGGAGCGGGCCGAGCTGGGCCGGCGGATCGCCGACCGGCTGCGCGAGCTGGGCATGACGCCGGTGCTGCCGGGCTACTTCGGGACGGTGCCGGCCGGTTTCGCCGCGCGCAATCCCGGCGCGAACGTGGTGCCGCAGGGCGACTGGGTCGGGTTCGAGCGGCCCGGCTGGCTGGACCCCACCGGCGCGCATTTCCCGCGCGTCGCGGCGGAGTTCTACCGCAGCTCACGGGCCCGGTTCGGCGACTCCGCGATGTACAAGATGGACCTGCTGCACGAGGGCGGGATCGCCGGCGACGTCGACGTGGCCGCCGCCAGCGTCGCGGTCGAGGACGCGTTGCAGGCGGCGCAGCCGGGCGCGATCTGGGCGATCCTCGGCTGGCAGAACAACCCGCGGCCCGAGACGCTGGCCGCCGTCGACCGGTCGAAGATGCTGATCGTCGACGGGCTGGCCGACCGCTACGACGGGCTGGACCGCGACGCGTCGTGGCAGGGCACGCCGTACGCGTTCGGGTCGATCTGGAACTTCGGCGGGCACACCACGATGGGCGCCAACGCCGGTGTCTGGAACGAGCGGTTCTTCGCCTGGCGCGACCGTGCCGGGAGCGCGCTCGACGGCATCGCCGTGCTGCCCGAGGCGGGCGCGAACAACCCCGCCGCCCTCGACCTGCTGACGTCGCTGGCCTGGCGCGATGAGCCGGTGGACCTCGACGCGTGGTTCGCGGACTGGGCCGACCGGCGCTACGGCGGGGCGTCGCCGGCGGCGCGGGCGGCGTGGCAGGCGCTCGGCCGCACGGCGTACGCGATGCCGTCGGGCACCTGGTCCGAGGCGCAGGACGGGCTGTTCGGCGCCGAGCCCAGCCTCACCGCCGACCGCGCCGCCGAGTGGTCGCCCAGCACCCTGCGCTACGACGCGGCGGCGTTCGCGGCCGCGCTGCCGGCGCTGCTGGACGTGCCGCCTGAGCTGCGGTCGTCGTCGGCGTACACGTACGACCTCGCCGACGTCGCGCGGCAGGCGCTGGCGAACCGGAGCCGGCTGCTGCTGCCACTGCTGCGCTCCGCCTACGAGGCCGGCGACCTCGCCGGTTTCCGGGTGCTGGCCGACGAGTGGATGACGCTGCTGGAGCTGGTCGACGAGGTCGCCGCCACCAACCCCGACTGGCTGCTCGGCCGCTGGCTGGCCGACGCGCGGTCGTGGGGCGCCGACGCGGCCGAGGCGGACCGGCTGGAGCACGACGCGCGGACGCTGCTGACGGTCTGGGGGACGCGGAACGGTGCGTTGGCCGGGTTGACCGACTACGCCAATCGCGAGTGGTCCGGGCTGGTGTCGACGTACTACGCGCCTCGGTGGCGGGCGTACTTCTCCTCGCTGGAGGCGGCGCTGGTCTCGGGGACCGCGCCGGAGCCGATCGACTGGTACGAGATCGGCGCCGAGTGGGCCGCGCGCACCGACCCGCTGCCGGTGACGCCGTCGGGAGACGTGCACGAGGTGACCGGCCGGGTGCTGGAGCACCTGACGTCGCATCCGCTCGCGCTGACCGCGTCGTCGTCGGCGTCCCAGCCGGTGGTGACGGTGGAGGAGCCCGTGCGGGTGAGCGTCACCGTCACCAACCCGAACGAGTTCGCCACCGCGACCGGCGTCGCCGTCGAGGTCGAGACGCCGGACGGGCTGACCGCGACCCCGGCCGGGCCCGTCCCGTCGCTGCCGCCCGGCGGGTCGGCGACGCTGCAGGTCGACGTCGCGCTGACGGCGCCGCCGGACGAGCTGGTGGTCCGGCTGCCGGTGCGCGTGACGGCCGCCGGGATGCCGGCCGGCGGGTCGTCGGTGCGGCTGCTGACGGACGACACGGTCGAGCCGCCGTACGCGTCGGTGTCGTTCAACGACGCGATCTTCGGGCAGCGCGACGACCGGTTCGCGATCGTCGGCGGAGGCGGTGACCTGTGGGGCGGCACGAACGAGTTCGGCGCCGTCTACCGGGACGGCGCGCTGGCCGACGGCGGCTCCATCAGCACCACCGTCGTCGCGCAGGACCCGACCTGGCCGTGGGCCCGGGCCGGCCTGATCGTCCGCGACGACCTCGCCGTCCAGGGGTCGGCCGGGTACGCCAACATCGCCGTCACGCCCGGCAACGGCTGCGTCTTCTCGTGGGACGCGAACGGGGACGGCCGGCTGGACTCGACGCGCCAGGCGCCGTCGTTCACCGCGCCCGTGCACCTGCGCCTGACCCGACGCGGCTCGACGTTCGCCGGTGAGTGCAGCGCCGACGGCGTCACGTGGACGGAGGTCGGCTCCGCGGCGCTGCCCGCCGCTGCCGCCGTCGACGCGGGGGTGTTCATGAGCGCCGTGAACGTGGTCAGCGGCGCCACCGGACTCGCCGAGTTCGACGGGTTCCGGATCGAGCCGGTTTCACCCCTTGCGGGCGGTTCCGGCTCTGCTCGATAATGCTCGTTACTCGATTGAAAAGTGCAGTTTCGATCAGAGGAGTGATTCGCGTGGCCCTTCCGCACAGGTACCGACCCTCCCGCCGCGACGTCATCAGGACCGGTGCCGCCCTGGGCGCGGCCGCCGGGCTCAGTGGAGCCGCCGCCGCCGGGACCGCAGCCGCCTCCGACGACGCAGCCGAGGACACCCGCCGCGAGCCGCCGCGCGTCAAGGGGCGCGAGCGGTCCATGGCCGACGTGCCGTTCGAGGGCTTCGAGCAGGTCCGCGTGGGCCTGATCGGGCTCGGCGAACGCGGCGGCGGCCAGGACGTCCGCTGGGGCGCCGTCTCGACCGTCAGCGCCGTCTGCGACATCCGGCCCGAACGCGTCGCCCGCACCGTCGGGCGCATCATGGGCCAGGGCTTCCAGGACGTCGAGCCGGTCGGCTACTCCAACGGCGAGGAGGACTTCCTCAACCTCGTCAAGCGCGACGACATCGACCTCGTCTACATCGCGACCCCGTGGGAGTGGCACTACCCGCAGGCCAAGGCGGCCATGGAGCACGGCAAGCACGTCGCCGTCGAGCTGCCGATCTCGCCGCACCTGGACGAGATCTGGGACCTCGTGCGCACGTCGGAGCGCACCGGCAAGCACTGCATGCTGCTGGAGAACGTCAACTACTTCCGGCCCGAGCTGCGGATGTTCAACATGGCGCAGGCCGGCCTGTTCGGCCAGCTGCAGCACGCGTCCGGCGGGTACGTGCACGACCTTCGCTGGCCGTACTTCTTCGGCGGCGCGTACTACCCGGAGTACTGGCGGCGGCACTGGCAGACCCGGATGAACGCGCTGCACTACCCGATGCACGGCCTCGGCCCGGTCTCGGCCGCCATGGGCATCAACCGCGGCGACCGCTTCGCCGAACTGGTCGCGGTCGCGTCCCCGCCGATGAACCTCGCCCTGTTCCGCGAGAACGACCCCCGCGTCGGCCCCGACCACTCCTCGTGGGAGGACGACGAGTACATCTCCGGCGACCGCCACACCGCGCTGATCAAGACGGCGAACGGCCTGATGATCCGGGTCGAGCACGACGTCAACTCACCGCACCCGTACAGCCGCGAGACCACCCTCACCGGCAGCGGCGGCGTCGTCGAGCTGGACAACGGGCGCATCTACCTCGAGTCGCTCGGCCACAACAACCACTCGTGGCGCACCGGCAGCGCCTACAACGCGATCATGGCCGAGCACGACCACTGGCTCTGGCCGGCCCTCGAGGACCTCGCCGACCAGTACGGCGGCCACGGCGGCGGCGACTTCATCGCGATCTTCCGCCTCGTGCAGCTCATGCGCCTCGGCATGACCCCCGACATCGACGTCTACGACTCGGCCGCCTGGTGCTCGGTGATCCCGCTCAGCCACGAGTCCATGAAGCGGGGGCGCATCCAGTCGGTCAAGGTCCCCGACTTCACCCGCGGCTACTGGGAGGACCCGCGGCCCACCTTCGACCGGGAACGGCCCGAGGACCCCTGGCTGGACGGCTGACCGTCCCCTCGGATCGGTGGCGGGGTGTGCGGGATGCCGGTCCCGCCCACCCCGCCACCGTCGCGGGGACGTCGCTCAGGGACAGGCGATGTGGCCCAGCGTGAGATCGAGCTCGGTCACCTTGCCGGGTGCCACCCGGGCCGGCACCGACCGTGGGATCCAGGTGTCGTCGCCGGCGATGACACGCAGCGGGTTCTGCCGCACGGGCAGCCACAGCACGTACCGGCCGGCGGCGTCGGTGCGCAGGGTGTGTGACTCGTCGCGGCCCTCGATCCAGACCTCCGTCCGTGCGAGCGGCCGCACCGAACCGTCGCAGGCACGGCCGGACAGCGTCCCCGCCACCGCGCCCCACGACCGCGGCGCCACGGTGTCGAACGCCAGCCGGACCTCGCGCTGGTCGTACGGCGTGTCGTCGCCGCGGATCAGCACGTCGCCGGCGTACGAGCCCGGACCGTCGCCGTCGCCTCCCTCAAGGGATACCGACACCTCCATGCTCTCGCCCGGCGCCAGTGTCGTCGTCGGCGCCTGGACCGACAGCCAGGAGGCGTCGCGGTCGCTGCCACAGTCGGTGTAGCCGGGCAGCGTCTCGACGAAGGGCCGTTCGGCGAATCCGCCGTCGCCGCCACCGATCCTCGTGAAACCGCAGGTGCTGCCGCCGCGGGCCAGGCTGTTCGTGGTGGCCGGCAGATCGCTCCACGCGCCGGTCACTGGATCGTAGGCGAAGCCCGCGGTGACGGAGTCGTGGTAGCGGCCGCCGTTGACGCCGCCGGAGATCAGGAGCCTGCCGTCGGCAACGGTGTGCCCCGCGGCGGCGAGATCGAGCGGCAGCGGCGCGATCGTGGTCCAGGTGTCCATCTTCGGGTCGTACGAGTACGCCGACGTCTTGGTCGGGATGCGGATCAGGAACCCGCCCGCGCAGTACCCTTTCGCCTCGATCGCCCCGCACATCGGCTCGGCGATCGGCTCCGGATAGTCGGCGACCTGGTCCCACACCTGAGTGGCGGGGTCGTAGCGGAAGACGGCGTCGGTGCCGCAGTCCTCGTCCTCGCCGCTGAGGCAGCCGCCCACCACGTAGAGCTTGCCGTCCAGGACGAAGCTGCCGGCTCCGGCGACCGGAATCGGCGCGCCCGGCTCGGTGGTCCACGTCTCGGTGGCCGGATCGTAGACATCCGTGCCCGCCGCGATGCCGCTCTCGTACATGCCGGGGACGAGGCCGCCGGTGACGTAGAACCGGCCGTCGACGAACTCACCCGCCGGCATGGCCCGGCCGTTCGGCATGGCCGGCAGCGGCGACCACGCGCCGGCCGCCGGGTCGTACACGAACCCCCGCGTGGTCGCGCGATCGAAGCCGGACGTGCCGCCGACGGAATAGAGCCTGCCGTCGTGCCGGCCGGCGACGTTCTCGACGATGTCGATCGGGTAGTCGGGCAGGGCCTGCCAGACCGGTGCGCCGGGTACCGCCGCCACCGCGGCCGAGCTCGACCCCGTCGTGCGCGGGTAGCCCTCCGTGCGCGGCTCGAACGACACCGGACGTTCGGCGAACGACACCGCCGTCGGCGCCGTGCCGTTATTGGTGACGGTGACGGTGGCGCTCGCGGCCGTGCCCAGGTCCGTCGCCCTGTCGATGGCCGACACGCTGGTCGTCAGAGCGCCGGCGCCCAGGACGAGGTCGGCCGTCGCCGTCGTCCCGGCGGATACCCGCGACGTCGCCGTGCCGTCCTGATACTGCAGCCGGCTCGCCGTCACCTCGTGCTCGCCCGGGCCGGGCACGAACATCCAATAGAAGCCGTCGCCGTCGGTACTGGCCGTGGCCGCGCCGCCCGCGGTCACCACCCCGGCCAGCGGCACCGCCTCGCCGGTGTTGTCGTCGGTCACGTGACCGGTGAGCAGGCCGCCGCCGACCGGCTCACAGCCGCGGTCACCGACGAAGACGTCGTCGAGCTGCCAGCCGTTGGCGGCGGTGTAGTCCTCTGAGTAGCGGAAGCGCACCTGCACCTCGGGCTGCCCGGCAGCCTGCGGGATCGGGATGAGTTCGGTCGCCGGCCCGTCCACCGGCTCGGTGCGATGCCAGACGGTCTCCCAGGTCGAGCCGGCGTCGAGCGACAGGTCGACGTCGGCGATGGCGGCCGGCGACTCGAAGTGGTGGCCGAAGCCGATGGCCGGCTCGGCCACGTCCGTGAGCTCCATCACCGGTGTCATCAGGGACGTGTCCTGGACGGAGACGTTGCCGTAGAAGTCACCGTCCACCATCGCGAAGGTCCCGTGGCCGCCGGTGAGGTTCTCCTTCTTGCCGGGGTTGTCGAACCTCCAGGTCTCGCCGTCACCGATCTCGTCGGTGACCGTCCAGCCGGCCGGCAGCCCGGCGTCGAAGTTCGCGGCGACGCCGCCGGAGCGCAGTTCGTAGCCCGGTGCGAAGCAGTGCACTGGCTGGATCTCCAGCGCGATCTCCTGGCTCTCGCCCGACAGCTCCACCGTCGTCGCGGGATACCCCGGGTACCTGCTGGTTACGGCCGCCGTGTGCGAGCCCGGCGGAAGCGTGAGCGAGAACGCACCCGTCACCGGGTCGGTCGCCGCGCTCACGCCGTCCACCGTCACGTCGGCCCACAGCGGCCAGCCCTGCCCGGACCCGTCGCGGATCGTTCCGCTCACCCTGACGGTGTCCGCGCCGGCCGCCGGCGCCGCCGCGCCCAGACCGGTCGTCAGCAGTCCACCCGCGGTCAGGACGGCGAGCGCCGCCGTGCTGACTCGACGTCGGTTCATCGGTGCTCCCTGTCGGTCACGCCGGGCGGTCATCGGCCGCATCCGGTCTGGCGGAGGGTGAAGTCACGGACGGTGTCCCGGCCCGCGCGGATCCGGACCTCAGCACTCTGCGGTTGCCAGCCACTGCGGACGACGATGACGGAGAGCGGGTTGACGGACCGGTCGAACCAGGTCGCGTACCCGCCGTCCGGCCCGGTCACCAGGGTTCGTGACTGGGTCGTGCCGTCGAGCTGGACCACGGCGCCCGGCAGCGGCGCGGTGGTCCCGTCGCAGGCCTGGCCGGTGACGGTCCCAGCCAGCCGGCCCCAGCCGTCCGGCGCCGATACCGTCAGCCCGACGGCGATCGCGGCGGCATCGTACGGGGTGTCGTCGCGCAGGATCAGTGCCGCCGAGACCACGCCCGGCTGGTCCAGTGCCGACGCGTCGAACGTCAGCGTCACGTCGGCGGATTCGCCCGGGTCGAGCGTCAGAGCAGGCGGGTCGGCGGACAGCCAGCCGACCGCGTCGCGGGAACCGCAGTTGGCGTAGCCGGGGAGCACCGCTGACGACGCGGTGACACCACGACCGGTGTGGCCGCCGACCGTCTGGAAACCGCAGGCGCTGCCGGCCCGGTAGAGCGGCGTGGGCGCATTGGGAATGGACGACCACGTGTCGCTGCCCGGGTCGTAGGCGAATCCCTCGTTGGTGATCACGCTGTCGCCGTCGGTGACCCCGCCGGAGACGAGGAGCTTGCCGTCGGCGGCGGTGTAGGCGGCTCCCCACAGGCCCATCGGCATGTCGGCCAACCGCGTCCAGGTGTCGGCGACCGGGTCGTAGACGTAGGTCGACGCGATGTCGTCCGGGGACTCGCCGGCCGCTCCGCCGGCACAGTAGAGCTTGTGCTCGATGGCGCCGCAGGCCACCATGGCCGTCGGCTCGGGGTAGTCGGCCACCGTCTCCCATCGGCCGGCGGCGGCGTTCAGCCGCAGTACCTCGGTCTCACCGCAGTCACCGATGCAGCCGCCGACGACGTAGAGCATGTCGTCGAGGACGGCCGCCCCGGCGCTGGGGATCGCATGGGGCATCGCCGGACCCGGCGACCAGGTGTTCGAGCGCGGGTCGTACACGTCGACGTCGGCGCGTGGGGAGCCGGTGCCGCCCCAGCCGCCGGCGGCGTAGAACCGGCCGTCGAGGAACCCGCCCATCGGCCGCTGCCGGGCCCGCGGGAGCGGCGCGATGGGCTCCCACACGTGGTCAGCGCCGAGCACATAGGCGTCGTCCGTGGCGCCGGCTCCGGTGGATCCGCCGAACGAGTAGACCCGTCCGCCGCGGACGTCGACCGCGTTGTCGTACACCCCGAGGGGGTAGTCCTTCGACAGGGCCCACGGTGCGATCGGCTCGCCGGCCGCCGCGGTGCCGGCAGCTTCATCGCCGGTGGCGTCGGGACCGGCACTGAACGTGCCGGGCACACGGTGGACCGGCGCTCCCGCGCCCGCCGACGCCGGGGTGCTGACGCCAGGCCGCTCGGTGAGGTCGAGCGTGGCCGGGGCGCTGCCGTCGTTGGCGACGGTGACCGTCGTGGTCGCCGTGCCGCCGAGTACGACGGCGCCGTCGACGCGCTCCTCGCGGATGTCCAGCCGGCCGGCCGGCAACGCGAACTCGGCCGGGGTGGTGGCGTCCGCGGCGACGTCGACCGTGACGGTCGCGTCGGTGTAGCGGGTCCGGGTGCCGGAGAACGCCTGCACGCCCGGGTCGGGGACGAACGTCCAGAAGAAGCCGTCGCGCAGGCTCGGGTCCTCCGGTGTGGCGACGGTGGTGACGGTGAGCGTGGGGTCGGCGTCGCTGGTCACCGTCGCTCCGACGATCGGCGTCTCGGTGTTGGCGTCGACCACGTGTCCGGTCAGCAGCCCGCCGTCGACGGTGGCACAGATGTGCTGGCCGAGCATGACGTCGTCGACCTGCCACCAGCCGCTGAAGGCCGAGGCGAAGGTGAACCGGACCCGGACGTCCGGTTCCCCGGCCGCCGCCGGGATCGGTACCTGCAGCTCCTCGGCGTCGATCCCAGCGGCGCCGCTGTGCTCCCAGGCGTTCGTCCACGTCTCGCCGCCGTCGATGGACAGGTCGACACCGATGTTCGCGTCGGACGAGTAGTCCGTCCTGAACCACAGCGCCGGGACGTCCACACCGGTCAGATCGATGACCGGCGAGACGAGGTCGGTGTCCTGGCGGCCGTCGGGTCCGTAGCGCGCGCTGAAGACGGAGGCGAAGTTGCCGTCGCCACCGGTGCGGTTGCGGTCGTCGTGCGGGAACTGCCAGACCTGGCCGTTGCCGACGTGGTCGACGACACTCCAGCCCGGCGGCGCTGTACTGGGATCGAAGGTCTCGGTGTACGCGCCGACGCGATCGCGCTCCTCGTAGCCGGGTGCTTCGCAGGCGTACACGTCGGCGGTCAGCGCGACGTCGTGGCGGGTGGCGCCGGTCAGTTCGACGTCGGCCGTGGACGGGGTCAGCCCCGGCTGGAGGCCCTCGACGATGACCTCGTAGGCGTCGCCGACGGGCAACTCGATGGCGTAGCTGCCGTCGACGGGGTTCGTGTAGTAGACGCCGTCGGGCACGCCGTCGACGCTGATCGTGGCGTAGAGCGGCCAGCCGTGGTCCGAGCCCTCGGTGACGGTGCCGCTGAGGGTGGTCGTCGGCCGCTTGGCCAGGCCCAGGTCCAGGGTCGTCGTCTCGGCGACGCGCACGGTCGCGGCATCGGTGGCGTCGTCGTATCCGAACAGCTGCGCGGTGACCTCGTAGTCCCCGACCGGAAGCTGTATCGACCACGTGCCGTCCGGTGTCGTGCTGAGTCGCCGGTTCGACGGTCCGGTCACGACGACGGTGGCTCCGCCGAGCGGTGCTCCGGTGGCGTCGGAGACCGTGCCGCGCAACACGCCGGTGTCACCGCGCGGCGCCGCCTCGACCGCCGCGTAGACGTCCAGCCGGCCTTCGCCGAACACGTTGTTGTTCTCGGCGGTGCCGCCGCAGCTGGTGTCGGCGGTGTCGACCGCCTTCTCGTCCAGCAGCGCGCGGGTGGCGTCGATGTCGCCGGCCACCGCCGGCGACGCTGACCACAGCAGCGCCACCGCGCCGGACACGTGTGGCGTCGCCATCGACGTGCCGCTCCAGCTCGCGTACGTGCCGCCGGGCAGCGAGGAACGGATGAGGACTCCGGGGGCGGCTATGTCGGGCTTGGTCTCACCCTCGTAGCCCGGGCCACGGCTGGACTGCGGATCGATCACGTGATTCGCGTCGTACATGCCGGCGCTGTACGTGCCTGCGCCGTTGCCCGGGTTCCCCGCCGATCCGCAGGCCGGGCCCGAGTTGCCGTTGGCGAACGCGGGAAAGATGCCAGCCGCGACCCACGCGTCGACCAGGTCGTCGTACCAGCGGGCAGCCGTGCTGCCGCCCCAGGAGTTGTTGACGATGTGCGGGCGCAGGTCCGGGCGCGGGTTCTCGCCGTCGGCGTCGGTGGGGGCCAGCATCCACTCGCCGCTGGCCAGGAGCGCGAAGTCCGTGCAGCCGTCGCTCTCGCAGCCCTTCGCCGCGATCCAGCGCGCGCCCGGCGCGACGCCGATCTGCGCGCCCTCGCCGGTGCCGGTCATGGTGCCGGTGACATGGGTGCCGTGGCCGTTGTTGTCGCACGGCTGCCGCGTGCTGCCCGTACAGATTCGCGCGGGGTCGTACCAGTTGTAGTCGTGGTCGAACGTGCCGTCGCCGTTGTTGCCGCGATACTGGCCGACCAGTGCCGGGTGGTCGAACTCGACCCCGGTGTCGATGCTGGCGACGACGATGTTCTCGCCCTTCGTGCCGAAGTCGGACCACACGGCGTCGGCACGGATGTCGGCGACACCCCATTCGACCGCGGTGGCGGTCAGCGGGGCGACGTCGCGGCGCGGCTCCGGCAGTGCGTAGGTTCGGGCCGGCTCGATCTCGGCGATCTCCGTGCGGCCCGCCAGCCGGGTGGCCAGCTCCGCTGTCCCGTCGAACACGTAGATCGCGTTCGACGCGTGGAACGCCCGGTACTCGACGCCGGCGGCGTCGAGTTGGCGGCGGACGGCGCGCTGGCTACGGTCGGCGGTCTGCTGAAGGGCCTCGACGACGGCGGCGCCGCGATCGGCCCAGTCGTCGGCGCCGGCTGCTGCGGCCAGGTCGGCGCGCTGCTCGAACGACACCAGGAAGTCGGCCGTGGCGCCGTCGTCGAGCTGCCGGGACAGCGTGCTGTCGACCTTCGCCTCGGACTGTTCGGGGGACGGTGGCGCGGCGGTCCGCGTGGGTGCTGCGGCCGACGGGGCCGCCGTCAGCGCTGTCAGGGACAGGAGCGCCAGGGCGGTCGCAAGCGACCGGCGATGGGGGGAGTCGTGCCTCACGTGGTCTCCTCGGTCACGAGCCGCTTGCGCACGCCACGGCGGTGTTGGCATGAGCGACACAAGGGGGCTTTACCGACGTATTTCGGGTGAACGTACTGGGAGTCATCGCCGAGGGCGCCACTTCACGTGTGACGTATTAGAGTCACGTCACAGCTATGACAATGCAGAGCGACGGTGCCGCGGGCCGCCGGCGGCTGTCGGCCATCGGCCTGAGCGAGGCCGAGGAGTCGGTCTATCGCGCCCTGCTCGACCTCGGCCCGGCCAGCGGCGCCGACCTCGCCGGCCGGCTCGGCGCGGACGAGCGCGACGTGCTGCTCGCCGTCCAGTCGCTGGAGGCCGCCGGGCTCGCCGGGCGCACCACCACTCGGCCGGCCCGGTTCACCGCGGTGCCGCCCGAGGTGGCGTTCGAGCCGCTGCTCCTGCACCGTCAGCAGGAGCTGCAGTCCGTCCGCGCCGAGGTGCACGAGTTGCAGCACCGCTACCGCGAGAGCATGCTGGTCTCGTCCGCGGCCGACGCGTTGCAGCTGGTCACCGAGCCGGCGGCCATAGTGCAGCGGTTCGAGCAGCTGCAGTTGTCGGCGCGCTCAGAGGTCCTCGTCTTCGACAAGCCGCCGTACGTCGGGTCCATCGAGGGCAACATCGACGTCGAGCTGCGCATGCTGGCGCAGGGCGTGCGTTACCGCGGGCTCTACGATCGGCAGGCGCTGGAGCAGCCGGCGAAGATGCGGGCGCTGACGGAGCTGCTGACCGCCGGCGAGGACGCCCGGTGCATGGCCGAGCTGCCGATGAAACTCGCCATCGCCGACCGCGAGGTGGCGATGATGCCGCTGCGGGTCCGCGAGAGCACCGGCGCGCTGGTCGTGCACGCGTCGTCCCTGCTGGATGCGCTGTGCGCGCTGTTCGAGACGCTGTGGAACTCGGCGGCGACGGTGAACCTGGACCGTCCCGACGGGGTCGACGACATCCTCGGGCCAGACGAGCACCTGCTGGTGGGCCTGGTGGCGTCGGGCATCAAGGACGACGCGATCGGCCGTCAGCTCGGCGTCGGGCGCCGCACGGTCCAGCGGCGCATCACCGAGCTGCAGGAGCGGCTGGGCACGACGACGCGCATCGGGCTCGTCGTCGAGGCCGCGCACCGAGGCTGGATCTGACCCCCGGAACAGCCGGCCGCGTCAGGCGGCGTCGACAGGTGCGACGCCGCTGATGCGGTGGACGGCGAACGAGCGGACCTCGCCGCTGCGGTGGTCGAACGCCGACAGCCAGCCGCCGTCGATGCGGGCGGGGTCGACCAGGCGCTCGGTGGTGGCGCCGTGCTGGTCGACGTAGCCGATCCAGACCGTCGTGCCGGTCCCCAGCGCCTCGCGCAGGTCGGCCAAGGTCGTGGCGGCCGTCGTGCGGCCGAGCCGCCCGGGCGTGCCGTTGGCCGGACGCTCCGCGCGGGACCGGTCACCGGCCCGCAGCGCCCGGACGGCGGCGCCGAGCAGCGTCTCCTCGGGCGCGGCGATCTCGGTGAGCGCCGAACGCGACGCGAACCGGGCCGACGCCCGTCGTGGCTCCGTGCGGCCGATGACGATGGACCCGTCGGCGGCCTCCGGCACCGGGCTGAACCCGAGCTGCCGCAACCGCTCGACCAGCGTGTTCGCCGCGATCGAGGAGGCCAGGACGGTCGGCGCGAGCCGGCGCAGCCCCAGGCTGGACGAGCGTGGGTCGGCCACGATGGCGGCCAGCGTGGCTTCGTCGTCGCAGCGCACGAACGCCGACGCCGCGCCGACCCGCAGCTGCCCGTGCGTCCGCGCGACGTCGTCGACGAGGTACGTGAGCGGCTGCGGCACCGGGGTGCGCGAGATGGTCGCCAGGAACGCGTGCACGTCGGCGGCGGTGCGGCCGGCGTCGAGCGCCCGGCGCAGCGAGCCGGCCGTGAACCGGTGCACCGACGCGCCGCCGCGGCTCTCGACGTCGGACAGCAGGTTCAGCTCGCGCTCGAGGTCGGCCCGCAGCGGGCCCGGCGCGATGGCCGTCAGGTCGGCCTGCAGCAGCACGTGGTCCAGCGGCTGCGGCAGGCTGGGCCGCACGGCGTCGGCCGCGGCCGCGACGACCCGCTCGGCGGCGCGTCCCTCCAGGAACGGCCGGGCGAACGACGCGAACGCACCCATGCCGGTGAGCCCGAGCTGCTCGGCCTCGCGCAACGTCCAGCGGACGAGGTCGTCGCGGAAGCGGCCGGCCCGGCGCGGGCGCCGCCACTGCAGCGCCGCGAGCACGCCGACGAGGTCGGGCGCCCAGCCGGCCGGCAGCGCGGCCAGCTCCGCCAGCGCGAGCCGGCGCACCTCGGGCGCGGCGGGCCGTTCGAGGTCGCGGCCGAGCGGCGGGATCGGGCGGTCCTTCTCGTCGCGGCTGCCGGCCAGCCCGGCGACCCGGCTGGTGGTGAGCCAGCCCTGGACGAGCACGGCCCAGCGGCGGGGCGGCTCGTCGCGGCGCCACGCGTCGAACTCCGGTGTGGGCAGCCACACCTCGTCGTGGTCGTCGCCGACGGAGACCAGCCCGGCGGCGTACGCGACCTCCGCGATCAGCGCGGCGCCGGCCTCGTCGGTGTCGAGCAGGTCCGGCAGCCGGCGCAGGTCGCGCACGCCCAGTCCGCCGGTGCGCAGGACCGGCGGCGGATCGGCCGCCCAGGTGTCGAGCAGCAGCTCGACCTTCCGGGTGAGGTCGAACGCACCCGCGCCCGCCGTCCGGTCGACGATGTCAGGGGTGCGCTCGGTGACCGTCGGCGTCGGCGGCGCGAGCTGGAGGTCGGTGTGGACGCGGCCGCCGCGCAGATGCAGCGCCACCTCCCGCGGCAGCACCACCGTCGTGCCGTCGACCGGCACCAGCAGCCCGGCCGCGAGCAGCAGGTCGATCGGCGTCCGTGCCGTCGCCCGGTGCACCTCGCGCAGCGCGTCGTCGATGCGGCCGGTCGGCGGGCCCGGAGTGAGCGCCGCGAGTGCCGAGCGCGCGTCGTCGGTGAGGTCGTCCAGCAGTGCCGTCAACGCAGCTGGGTCGGTGAGCGCCGCCGCGACGGCGTCGACGTCGGCCGCGTGCGTGCCGGCCGGGCTGAGCCCGAGGCCGTCCATGATCGCCGCCAGCCGCGACGGCGACAGCGCGAGCAGCGCCTGCCGGGCGGGCGGCCCGAGCCCGGCCGGATGCGGCCCGACGATCTCGTACACGATGCGCGGCAGCCGCAGGTCGTCGTCGGGGCCCCACACCAGCGCCTGCGTCCGCAAGGCCGTCAACGCCTCGTCGACGTCGGCGCCCAGGGCGGCGCGCAGGCCGCCGACGCTCGCCGGTGCGGGTAAGATCATCAGTGCGTCGACGACCTGGAGGGTGAACCGGTCCAGCCGGTCCAGCGCCCGCACGGCCGACGCCCGGGTGGTCGCCCGCGAGGCCAGCTGCGAGACGTCGGCGGGAACCGGCACCAGCAGGTCCGGCCGGGCACGCAGCAGCGCCGCCAGCTCGTCGTCGGCGCGGGCGCGCAGGTCGTCGGCAAGACTGCGCGGAGCCGAGTCGTTCCCGGTCATCCGCTCTACGGTACGGCGTGCATCTGGCTAGCTGCGAATCAGAGCTTGCGCAGACGCTCCAGGAGCTCGGCGCTTCTCTCGGCGGCTTCGACCCGCGCCTCGATGTCGGCCGCCTTCAGCTCCGCGGTGATGTCGGGATCTACGGGAACCTCGAGGGGCTTGCGTCGTTCGACCGTCACATGCGCGACATTACCGGCCGGGCCGACCGGCGCCCAACCCCCCGTCCCACCGTTCGGGTGCGCCATGATGCATGGCCATGACGCAGCTCGACGCCCGCCAGGCCCGGACGCGGTACCTCATCCTGCTCGCCCTGCGCTGGCTGCCGTCCGGCATGCTGCTCCCGGTCCTGACGCTGCTGCCGCTGGAGCGTGGGCTCACTCTCTCCGAGCTCGGGCTCGCCGCCGCGGCCCAGGGCCTCGTGGTGTTCCTGCTGGAGTTGCCCACCGGCGGTGTCTCGGACGCACTCGGACGCCGCCCGGTGATGGTGGCATCCGGGCTGGTCAGCCTGGCCGGCTGCGGGCTGATCTTCGTCGCCGACTCGTTCGCGGTGTTCGCGCTGGCGTTCGGTGTGCAGGGCCTGTACCGGGCGCTGGACAGTGGCCCACTGGAGGCCTGGTACGTCGACACGGTCCAGGCCCGCGATCCTGACACCGACATCTCGATCGGCCTGTCCCGCGGCGGCACCGTCACCGGCATCGCCGTCGGCGCGGGCGCGTTGCTGGCCGGTGGCCTGGTCGCGCTCGACCCGCTGTCGTCGGTCGAGGCGCTGGCGGTGCCGGTGCTGTTCGCGGCGGTGCTGCGGGCCGTCGCGGTCGTCGCCACCATGAGTCTGCTGGTCGAGGTGCGGCCGCGATCGGGCTGGCCGGCCGTGACAGCGGCGGTGCGCGAGGCGCCAGGCGTCATCAGCGGGAGCCTGCGGGTGGTGCGCGGCTCGGTCGTCCTGCAGGGGCTGATCCTGATCGAAGTGGCCTGGGGATTCGGGGCGACGGCGTACGAGTCGCTAACGCCGGTCCGGCTGGCCGAGGTGGTCGACGACGCCGAACGGGCCGGCGCGATCATGGGTCCCGCGGCGGCCGCCGCCTGGTTCGCCTCGGCTGCCGGTGCGGCGTTGGCGCCCCACCTGGCGCAGCGGATCGGCGTCACCGCAACGGCCGCCGTCACGCGGGTCGCCCAGGGCGTCTTCGTCGCGGCGATGGGGTTGTCGCTCGGCGCGGCCGGCGTGGTGGTGGCGTTCATCGCCTGCTACGTCATCCAGGGCGCCTCGAGCCCGATGCACATGACGCTGGTGCACCGCGAAGTCACCGAGGAGCACCGGGTCACGATCGTGTCGATCAGCTCGATGGTGTTCCAGCCCGCGGCCGCACTCGGCCTGATCGCGCTGACCGTGGTCGGCGAGTCGACGTCGCTGGCGACGGCCATGGTCCTGGGTGGCGTGATCCTCGCCGCGGCGACGGTGTTCTACCTTCCGGCGTACCGCGCCGAGCGGCGGCAGGCCGTCTAGAAGAGCGAGTCCGATTGATCGTGGCTACGCAGCCTGGGTGGCCGGCCGTTCGCCGGGGGGTCTGCCGCGTTGGCCGTCCCCCTGGCGCCCATTTTCTCAGCCGCGTGACCGCGCCTCAAGCGGACCCAGATGGGGCGCTTCGCGCGTTGGGCGTCCGCTTGACCCGCGGTCCCGCGGCCAAGAACGGGCACCTATCAGGGGGACGGGGGCAGTCTGGGCACACCTCGATGACCGGAGCCGTCCTCGATGGCGAGAAACGTCCGAAAGGCCCCTCGAACACGACTCCCGCCATCGAAGACGGCTCCCGCCATCGAAGACGGCTCCGGGAGTCGAGGACGACCAAACGGTGCACCGGCAGGAACAGCGAACGCCAGCCAGCCAGCCAGACGAACGGCGCACCGCACGCCCGGGGCGGGCTCTGCCCGCACTTCCCCCGTCCCCCTGATAACTGCGGCCAAGACAATGGGCAGCAGGGGGACGGCCCACTACCGCAAAACGGCCAACCGCCGCACGACGGCGAACCGTTACGCGATCCCCCACGCCACTGTGTGAGATCGCTGCGTCGAGTGGGGTGGATCACTGTTCCCCTGGCAACAGCTACGCCACCCAGCAAGCACAGTGATCCCACCCAGTGGCGCGCCGGGGTGGTCGCACAGTCGTCGCGGCCGTGATCCCGCACCGTCGCGCCGGGGCCGGCGAGGCGCCGCCACCGGCTTCAAAACTCGGTTCGAGTGTCGGAGTTTTCGGAGACCGGAGCTGGCCTGCGGTCAGGGTGGCGGGGAACGGGGTCCGGGCACCCCGCCACCACGACCGCGGGCGACTCAGACGATGAGACGCGGGCCCGTGTGCGGCAGCGCGCCGATGGCCGCCTCCTGCAGGACGATATGCCGTGCGACCGGCGCGGACACCTCGCGCTCGATCATCCGGCGGGCGATCAGCCCGGCCACGACCGGCGCCGCGAACGACGTACCGGACCAGACCGAGTGCCCGTTGCTGAACCGGGCTGAGGTCTCGTCGATGTAGCCGTACCGGCCGTTCGGGTAGGGGACGACGGTGCTTTCGCCCGGCGTGTAGGCGTCGACCCAGTAGCCGAAGTTGCTCCACGGCGCCCGGTAGTCGCCGCCGGTGGTCAGCGCGCCGACCGCCGTCACCCAGCTGTACGCCGCCGGCCAGAACGGGACGTCGGTGCCGTGGTTGCCCGCCGGGGCGACGATGACGGTGTCCGGGTGCTTGCTCACGACGCGCCGGTAGAGCAGGTCGAACGACTTGGGCGTGTTGCCCTGCCGGGCATAGAGGCCGGCCTGGACGCTGACGATGTCGGCGCCGCCCTTGATGACCTTCTCCAGGTCCTCGACGATCGCCAGTTCGTCGACCGCGCCGCCGATCAGGCAGTCGCGGACCTCGACCTCGACCGCGTCGGCGCCGGACACCGCCAGCAGCCGGGCCGTCGTCGCCGTGCCGTGACCCCCGTACGGCCGGATCTCGTCCGTGCCCGGCACGTAGACGTCGTCGTCGATCTCGTACTTCTTCACCGCCGAGAACCGGCCGAAGCCCGAGTCCTTGGCGACGACGGGCAGGTACCCGGTGTCGACGACGGCGACCTTCGGGCGGCCGGGGCCGACCGGCTCGCCCAGCACCGGGATCGGGCCGTAGGACGGCACCGGCTCGGTGGCCGGGCACATCGACATGTGCACCTGAGCGTCGAGCACGTGGTTGGGTGCGACGATGCGCTCGTCGCCGAGGATGTCGGCCAGCTTGGCGGCGATCTCGGCCGCGTCGGCGTCCGGGACGTGCAGGACGGCCAGCCCGACCGGGCCCTCCGTCACCTCGGGGCGGTCGATCCGCAGCTGGTCGAACGCCTCGAGCACGGTGTCGAGGTCGCGTTCGTCGCAGATCAGCTGGCCCTGGCGATACAGATACTCGATGGCCGTCTCGTCCCGGTTCCAGCGAGCGGCGAGTTCGAACCCCCGTTCCTTGGTGCGCCGAGCGCTGTTCTCACGCAGTCGCTCGAACTCCTGGTGTAGCCGTTCGCGATCTGGTTGCATCGGATTCCCCCAGCCGTGATTCGGGCAAACGACTACATGTCTAGCATCAGGGCGTGACCTCGGGAAGCACGTCGGCGCCGGTAGCTGCGGATCAGTTGCCCGGGCTGGCGATGTCGAGTCCCGACGAGGCCGTCCGGATGGCTCGCGCCGTGCTGTCCGGCGCGGCGACGCCGCTGGACCAGACCTACGCGTTGCAGGCGCTCGGCATCGTCCAGCGGGAGCGTGGCGAGGTGGGTCGTGCCCTCCGCTCGGTACGCCGTGGCATCCGCGTGGGGCGCGAGCACGGGCTCGGCGCCCGGGTCACCGACCTGGAGGCCAGCCTCGGCACGGTCCTCGCACTGGCCGGACGGCGGCGGCCGGCGTTCGCGGCCTTCGATAGCGCCCTCGACGGTGCCGAGCCGGCCGAGCGGGCCCGGGTCCTGGTGCGCCGGGCGGCGGTCTGCTTCTTCTTCCAGGACCTCGACGGCGCGCACCGCGACAGCCATGAGGCGGCCGGGGTTCTGGAACGTCATGACGACCCGGCGTGGGAAGCGCGAGCACGCAGCAATCTTGCCGGTGCGCTCCTGGGACTCGGCCGGTTCGCCGAGGCCGACCGTGAGTTCGCCCGTGCGCAGGAGTTGATCGAGTCCACCGGCGAGCGGTACCAGGCCACGATCATCGTGCAGAACCGGGGCGACTGCGCGCACCGGATGGGCGACCTGCCGCGGGCGCTGCGCCTGCTCTACGACGCGCGTCGCAGGTACGAGGAACTGGGCGTCGTGCCGCCGGAGGTGGTGCGCGACCTCGCCGTCGTGCAGTTGGCGGCCGGGCTGACCGAGGACGCGGCCACGACGGCGGACGAGCTGGTGGCGGTGCTGGACGGCGCCCGTGACTCCGCGCTGCGCAGGTCCGACGGGTTCATCGCGGCCGCCATCGTGCATCTCGCGGCGGGCAACCCCGGTCGCGCGGCCGACCTGGCGCGAAAGGCCGCAAGGTCGAGCCGCCGGCAGGGGCACGACGACGCGGAGCGGCATGCGCGGGTGGTGCTGCTGCGGGCGCAGGCCGAGGCCGGCGCCGTCACGAAGCGGCACGCCCGGGCGGCGGCCGCGCTGGCGGCCGAGCTGACCGACCGCTACGCCTCCGAACGTCTCGACGCGCTGGTGCTGGCGGGCCGGCTGGCGTCGGCGACGGGGCTGCCGGAGCTGGCGGAGGAGGCGCTGCGGACGGCGGCGGCCGGACGCCGCGGGCGGGGGTCGGCGCTGCGCCGGGCCACCGGCTGGTACGCGCAGGCGTTGCTGGCCGAGTCCGCCGGCGACCGCCGGGCGATGCTGCGCGCCTGCGGCCGCGGCCTGGACGTCCTCGACACACACGCGCTGTCCCTCGGCGCGACGGAGCTGCGGGCCCGCGCGACGGTGCACGGCAGCGACCTCGCGGCGCTCGCGACGCGGCGGGTGGCGGTCGACGGGACGGCGCGGGAGCTGCTGCGGTGGACGGAGCGCTGGCGCGGCACGCTGCACTCGCTGCCCTGGCCGGAGGCCCGCCACGACGCCGAGCTGGCCGCCGAGCTGGGCCGGCTGCGCGCCGTCGGCAGCCTCATCGGCAGCCACGCCGACGAGGCGGAGCGGCGGCGCATCGAGGAGCGCATCCGACGGCACGTGCACGGCCGGGACGCCGCGACCACCGGGCCGCCGGCCGGGCCGCCGACCGCCCGCCGCCGGCTCGACGTCGGCGAGCTGCTCGACGCGCTCGGGGACCGCACGCTGGTCAGCATCGTCGGGCTGCGCGGCGGCCGGTTCCACGCCGTCGTCGCGCGCGAGGGCCGGCTGAAGCACGTGGTCGCGGGCGATTCCGGCGCCGCGCTGGACGAGGTCGAGTACGCCAAGTTCGCGCTGCGTGGCGCCGCGGTGGCCGCCGACGCCGTCGCGGGCGTCCTGCTGGCGGCCGCCGAGCCCGGCCTGGCCCGGCTGCAGGAGACGATGCTCGGCCCGGCGGTCCGCGAGCTGGGGGACGGGCCGGTGGTGCTGGTGCCGCCGTCGATGATGCAGTCGGTGCCGTGGGGCGCCCTGCCGGCGCTGCGGGACCGGGACGTGACGGTGGCGCCGTCGGCGACGGCCTGGCTGCGAGCCCGGACCAGCGCGCCACCCGAGCAGAGACGAGTCGCGCTGATCGCCGGCGCCGACCTCGCCTCGTCGGGCGCGGAGGTCGGCGTGCTGGCCGGCGTCTATGCTGACGCGACCGTGCTGACCGGCGGCGACGCCACCGCCGATGCCGCGCTGGCCGCGTTGGACGGGTCGTGGCTGGCGCACATCGGCGCGCACGGCCGCTACCGCGGCGACAACCCGATGTTCTCGTCGCTGGAGCTGGCCGACGGCCCGCTGACGGTGTTCGACCTCGAGCGGCTGCAGTCGCCGCCGTACCGCCTGCTGCTGACGGCGTGCGAGTCCGGCGTCGGCTCGCCCACCGGCGCCGACGAGCTGCTGGGGTTGACGACGTCGTTGTCGGCGCTGGGCACGGCCGGGCTGCTGGCCACCGTCGTTCCGGTGAGCGATGCCGCCAGCGTCGACCTCAGCCTGGTGGTGCACGAGCGGCTGCGCACCGGCGACGATCTCGGCGCGGCGCTGCTGGCGGCGCGCCGGGCGGCGGCGGGCGCCCGGGACCGGGCCACGGCGTGGTCGTTCCTCGCCCTCGGCGGTGCGTGACTGGCGTCACACATCGACGGTCGACGACCGCGTAGGGTGATCACCGTGCCTCTCACCATCGGTTTCGACCTCGATCTCACTCTCGTCGATTCCGCGGAGGGCATCACCGTCTCGATGACCGAGGCGTTCCGCCGGGTCGGCGTCGTCATCGAGCCGCGCGAGCTGTTGCCGATGATCGGCCTGCCGCTCGACACCACGCTGCGCGCGTTCGTCCCCGCCGACCGCGTCGACGAGGCGCGCGTCATCTATCGCGAGCTGTACCCGACGCTGGGCATCCCCGGCACCAAGCCGCTGCCCGGCGCCGCCGAGGCCGTCGACGCCATCCACGGGCACCACGGCACCGTGCTGGTCGTCAGCGCCAAGATCGAGTCTGCCGTCCGCGCGGTCCTCGCGCACGTCGGCCTGCCGGTCGACGACGTCGTCGGCGAGCGGTACGCCGAGTCCAAGGGCGTCGCGCTGCGCGAACGCGGCGCGGACGTGTACGTGGGCGACCATCCCGGCGACATGGTCGGGGCGCGGACGGCCGGCGCCTACGCCATCGGCGTGACGACCGGCGGGCACGACGCGCTCGCGCTGCGTGAGGCGGGCGCCGACGCCGTCTTCTCCGACCTGCTCGATTTCCCGTACTGGCTCGACGACTACGTCGGCGCCCCGGCCTGAACGACGAACTCTCCAGCCGTACACTGCGGGCGCATGAGATCGATGACTGTCCGCTACGCCCGGCCGTTGCCAATCGCCGCGCTCATCGTGGGCGTCCTGCTGCTGGCCGTCTCCCTTCTCGGTTCGCAGTCGATCGGCATGTTCACCGGAGTCGTCCTGACCCTGTTGGGCATCCTCCAGCTGGTCAATCCGATGCTGCGGGTCGACTCCGGCGAGGTGCGGTTGTGCAACCCGCTCGGCATGACGATCAGGCGTTTCACGGTATCGTCGCCGGCCGATCTGACGATCGACGGCAAGGTGTTGCGGCATGTGCCGAGCGGGAAGAAGATCGCGGGAGTCGGGTTCGGCGCCGACCAGGCGGATGTCGCCGCGCTCCGTTCCCAGCTGCAGCCCGAGCCGAACGCCTGACGGCGGACCCGACGTGCCGCCCGGCCTCAGAGCACGAGGCGGGCCAGCAGCCGGTCCAGCTCAGCCGCCGGGTCGTCGGTGAGCCCGGCGTGCACCGGCCCCGGCTGGACGATCGTGCTGCGCGGCGCCGTCAGCCAGCGGAACCGCTCGCCGATCGCCGTGGCGCCGACCGGGCCCGCCGCCGCGGGATCGGTGCAGGTGGCCGCATACGCCTCGACCGCCGCCACGATCGCCTCGACGTCGGCCTCCGGGTCCAGCGCCCGCAGCCGGTCCGCGTCGACGTGCGCCGCGGCGGCCAGGTAGCCGGCCTTCTGGCTGTAGACGATGACGCCGGCGTTGACGAACTCGGCTCGCTCGACGCGGGGGACCACCCGCAGGACGGCGTACTCGAACGCGATCATGCGCCACCCACCGGCAGCCAGTCCGGCGACGCCGCGGCGCGGGCCGCGAGGTGCTCGGCGTAGACCGCGCGGACGGCGTCCGGCTCGGCGCCGTCCAGCCCGGGGACCTCGGGCAGCCAGTCGTCCGGGACCAGCGCCAGGATCTCCGCCAGCAGCGACGGCGTCACCCGCGGCGCCAGCTCGGCGTCGACGGACGGCAGCCGGTCGGCCGCGAACGCCAGCACGTGGTCGTCGATCGGGTATGGCCGCACCGCGAACGCCGGCGCCCCGGGCCAGGTGTGCTGGAACAGCAGCGCCGCGCCGTGGTCGATCGCCCACAACTGCCCGTGCCACGTCAGCAGGTTCGGGTTGCGCCAGCTCCGGTCGACGTTGACGGTGAGCGCGTCGAGCCACAGCACCTTCGCCGCGTCGTCGGCGCTCGCCTGCTTCCCGTGCCCGTCGTAGCCGAGCGAGCGGGGCAGGAAGTCCATGCCGAGGTTCACACCGACGCTGGCCAGCAGCAGCGCCTGGATCTCCGGGTCGGGTTCGCGCCGCGCGATCGCCTCGTCGAGGTCGACGAGCACGAGGTCGGGCACCCGGATGCCCAGCCGCCGCGCCAGCTCGCCCACCACGATCTCCGCGACCAGCGTCTTCGGGCCCTGCCCGGCGCCGCGGAACTTGACCACGTAGGTGCCGAGGTCGTCACCCTCGACCAGCCCGGGCAGCGACCCGCCCTCGCGCAGCGGCTCGACGTAGCGGACCGCGCGCACGACGGGCAGTCCCGTGTGCACCGTCACCGCGGCAAACCATCCATGGGCGATGACGGTACGCGATCGGATTTGATCGACCCCTGGAGAGGCCCGCGGGCCTCCGTCGGCCTTAGTCTTGAGAGGTCCGGTCCCCCGACACGAAGAGGTCAGCCGTGCCAACGGGCAAGGTCAAGTTTTTCGACACCGAGAAGGGCTTCGGCTTCCTCTCCAAGGACGACGGCGGCGACGTCTTCGTGCACTCGTCCGCCCTGCCCGCCGGCGTGACCGCCTTGAAGCCGGGGCAGCGGGTGGAGTTCGGTGTGGCCGAGGGCCGCCGGGGTGAGCAGGCACTGTCGGTGCGCGTCCTCGACCCGCTGCCGTCGGTGTCGGCGGCGACCCGCAAGAAGCCCGACGACATGGTCACCATCGTCGAGGACCTCATCAAGCTGCTCGACGGCTTGTCCAACACCTACCGGCGCAGCCGGCACCCCGACCAGCGCACGGCGCGCCAAGTCGCCACCGTGCTGCGCGCCGTGGCCGACGACCTCGAGCTTTAGGGGCTACTCCTCGGGTCCGTGGCCTACTGCGCGGTGTCCGGGCGGCGCCTCGCTGCGTGTGTGTCCGCGCCAGCTGCCGACGATCAGGTGACGTATCGCTCAGGTTCGCCGCGCGTTCGTCACCTGATCGTTTTGTGTCCGCATCGTGGAGATGATCAGGTGACACAAACGCGCGAACGCCGGGCGGTTCCGTCACCTGATCGTTCTCGGCAGTGGTCCTTCCTCGCACCTTGCGCGGCATCCACCTGGGCGGCGCTCGCTACGGGCGACACACCCCGAGGCGCCGGTCACTCCTCGGGCCGCTGCGGCGGCGGGGCCGGCGGTGACGGTGTGCGCGCGGGCGCGCGGACCCGCAGCGCGAACACCAGCCCGCCAGCCAGCACGATGGTCGCGACCGTCATGCCCAGCCACGGGATCAGCGGCAGCACGATGCCCACGCCGCCGCCGACCACCCAGCCCAGCTGCAGCAGCGTCTCGGACCGCGCGAACGCGTTGGACCGGTTCTTCTCCGGCACGTCGCGCTGCACGATGGCGTCCAGCGACAGCCGGCCCAGCTGCTGGGCGAACCCGGCCGCGAGCCCGACCAGGATGACCGTCAGCAGGTTCCAGAACAGGGCCGTGACCAGCGTGCTCGCCGCGCCGAACGCGACCAGCGCCATGACGGTGCGGTCGGGACTTCGGGCCTGCACGAGCGCGCCGACGGACGAGCCGAGGGTGCTGCCCACCCAGGCGGCAGACGCGACGATGCCGAGCAGGACGAGGTCGTCGAGCCCGGCCACCGGCGCCTCGCGCAGGACGAACGCCATGAACATGGTCATGAAGCCGGACAGCCAGCGCAGTGTCGCGTTGGCCCGCAGCGCGCGCACGACCGCCGGCCCGACCCGGAACTTGCGCGGCTTGCCGGCGGCGGTGGACTCGTGGCCGTCGCCCTCGGTGAGCGACGCCGGTTCCTCGCCGATCGAGAGGTCGACCTTCTTCGGCAGCAGGATCGCCAGCACCGTGGTGCCGACGTAGGCGAAGAACGCCGCCCGGAGCGGCCAGTCGTCGCCGATCTGCGCCAGCCCGATGCCTATCGGTGCGCCGAGCAGCGTGCCGAACGTCGCGGCCAGTTGCAGCCGTGAGTTCGCCGCCACCAGCGTCCAGCCCTCCGGCAACACCCGAGGTACCGCGGCCGCCCGAGCGACGGCGTACGCCTTCTGCCCGACCAGCACGCCCAGCGCCGCCGGATAGAGCCACACCCCGCCGCCGATGACGGCGTCGGCCGCCACCCAGGCGAGGAAGCCGCGGCCGGCCGCGGTGAACCCGATGGCCCAGCGGCGGCCGTGGCTGAAGCGGTCGAGGAACGGGCCGAGCACCGGCGCGACGACCGCGAACGGCGCCATGGTGAGCAGCAGGTACAGGGCGACGTTGCCGCGCGCCTCGGTGGTGGAGACGGAGAAGAACAGCGTGCCGGCCAGCGCGACCGTGACCAGCGCGTCGGCGAAGGCGCTGGCGGCGTTGAGCTCGATCAGCCGGGACAGGCCGGTCTGCCCGGCGCCCTTCGCCTCGGCGGCGCGGTGCAGCCGGTTGGCGCTGAACCGGGCCGCGCGGGAGGTGCCGGTGGCGGCGGACTTCGCCGCCCGGCCGGTGGCGCCGGCGGCGCGGCGCATGCGCTCGCTCGCGCTGGGCGGTTCCGGCGGGGGCGGCGGCAGTGACCGGGTGCGGTCGTCGTGGCCGGGCCCCGGGCGGCCGTTGCCGGCGGCGTGGCCGTCGTCGGGCGACCCGGTGCCGGACGACCCGTTGTCCGACGGCCCGGATCGGGGCTGCCCGCCGCGGGCGAACGGCGACTCGTAGGAGCCTCCGTCGCCGCGCGCGCCGCGGCCCCCGCCCTCCCCGGGCGGGCCGGCCAGCGGATCCGTTTCAGCCACACACCCATCCAACCGCATCGGACCGACAGGGCCGGACGATGTCCCCGGATCGGGCGCGATGTGTCGATCATGGCGCGAGTTTGCGACAATCAGTCTCGTGACCCCCGCCGCGCCGCGCACCCGCTCCGTCAAGGCCGACTCCGTCCTCGTCAAGGCCGTCGAGGACGCACGGGCCGCCGCCGTCGCCGTCGGCAGCGATGACGCCGTCGGCGCACACCTCGGCCACGACGCCGAAGGCGAACGGGTCGTCACCCACTACTTCGCCTGTGAGCTGGCCGGATACGTCGGCTGGCGGTGGGCCGTCACCGTCACCCGCGCGTCGCGGTCCAAGCTGGTCACGGTCAGTGAATGCGTGCTGCTGCCCGGCGCCGACGCCGTCCTGGCCCCGGCGTGGGTGCCGTGGGACGAGCGGGTCAAGCCCGACGACCTCGGCCCCGGCGACCTCCTGCCGGTCACCGACGACGACTACCGCCTCGAGCCCGGCTACGCCATCGCCGAGGAGCAGGACGTCCTCGAGGTGGTCCAGGAGCTGGGCCTCGGCCACGAGTGGGTGCTCTCGCGCGAGGGCCGCGACGACTCCGCGCAGCGCTGGTTCGAGGGCGACACCGGCCCGCACACCGACATCGCGAAGGCGGCGCCCGGACGCTGCGGCAGCTGCGGCTTCTCGGTGCTGCTGACCGGCACCCTGGGCCACGCGTACGGCGTGTGCACCAACGAACGCACCCCCTTCGACGGCAAGGTCGTCTCGCACGCGCACGGCTGCGGCGGGCACTCCGACGTCCGGCTGCCGGCTCCGTCCGAGGACGCCGCCGAGCCGGTCGTCGACACCCTGAGCTACGAGCTGGTTCCCCTGGAGCTCGACGCGCCATAAGGTCCAGCCCGTGGATGTCTTCGACACCGCGGCGCTGCGCTCGCGGGTGCTCTCCGCCTGGTCCGCGTCGCCGGCCCGGTTCCGCGAGGACGCCAACGCCGAGGACGAGCTGGCCCGCGGCTCCTACCGCGACCGCGTGGTCGTCGAGCTGGCGCAGAACGCCGCCGACGCCGCCGCTCGGGCGGGCGTTCCCGGACGGCTGCTGCTGCGGCTGACCGGGTCCACGCTGGTGGCCGCCAACACCGGCGCGGCGCTGGACGCCGCGGGGGTCGAGGGGCTGTCGACGCTGCGCGCGTCCTCCAAGCGCGACGGCGACACCGTCGGCCGGTTCGGGGTCGGGTTCGCCGCCGTGCTGGCGGTCACCGACGAGCCGCGGGTGCTGACGGCGTCCGGCGGCGTGCGGTGGTCGCGGGCCTCGGCGCTGGAAGCGGCCGGGTCGGTGCCGGGGCTGGCCGCCGAGCTGGCCCGGCGCGGCGAGTCGGTGCCGGTGCTGCGGCTGCCGTTCCCGGCGGACGGCGCCGTGCCGGACGGCTACGACACGGCGGTCGAGCTGCCGCTGCGCGACGACGACGCGGTCCGGCTGGTGCGCCGGCAGCTCGGCGAGATCGACGACGCGCTGCTGCTGGCGCTGCCGTGGCTGGGCGACCTGGTCGTGGACGTCGACGGCGACGTGCGCGCGCTGACCGCGGGCGCGCTGTCGACGCTGGCGGACGGGCTGGCCGAGCGGCGCATCGGCGAACGCACGTGGCGGCTGGCGACCCGCTCCGGCGTCGCGCCGGACGACCTGGTGGCGGACCGGCCGTTCGAGGAGCGCACGCGGCCGGGGTGGACGGTGACGGTCGCCGTGCCGGTGTCGTCCGACGACGCCGGCGTGCGCGCGCCGGCTGCGCTGCCGTCGTCGCTGCCGGGTGTGGTGCACGCGCCGACCCCGACCGACGACCGCACGGACCTGCCGGCGCTGGTGATCGCCGGGCTGCCGCTGGACTCGTCCCGGCGCCGCGTGGTCCCGGGTCCGCTGCTGGACCACCTCGCGGAGCAGACGGGCGAGGTGTATGCGCGGCTGGTCGCCTCGTTCGGGCCCGCGGCGCCGGGAGCGGCCGTGCTGGCGCTGGTGCCGGGGCCGCTGGGCCTGGAGGCGGTCGACGCCGTGCTGCACCGGGCGGTCCGGACGGCGCTGGCGTCGACGTCGTTCGTGCCCGGCGCGGGCGGTGAGCTGCTGCGTCCGGTCGAGGTGACGCTGGTCGACGGACTGAGCCGCACCGGCGACCCGGCGGCGCTGGGCGGCGTCGTCCGCGGGCTGCCCGCGCGCGACTGGTGGCGTCCGGAGCCGCTGGCCGGGCTCGGCGCGACCGTGACGCCGCTGGCCGACGTCGTCGACGAGCTGGCCGGAGAGCGGCTGGCGCCGGCCGCATGGCGGGCGGTGTACGACGCGCTGGACGGGTCCGACCACGAGTCGCTGGGCGCGCTGCCGGTGCCGCTGGCCGACGGACGGCTGGTCCGCGGGCCACGGGGGCTGCTGGTGCCCGGCGAGGTGCGCCCGGAGCTGCTGGCGCCGTTCGACCTGCGCGTGGTCGCGCCCGACGCCGTCCACCCGCTGCTCTACCGGCTCGGCGCCGTCGACGCCACGGCCGCCGCGGTGCTGCGCGACGCCCTGGTCCAAGGCGCCGTCGCCGACCTCGCCGAGAGCGACGACGATCCCGCGCCGATCACCACGGCGGTGCTCGGGCTGCTCGCGGAGTCCGGCCTCGACGTCGCCGACGAGCCGTGGCTGGCCGGCCTGCCGCTGGCCGACGCCACCGGCGCCGCGGTGCCGGCGCGCGAGCTGCTGCTGCCCGGGTCGCCGCTGCTGGCGGTGCTGGACGCGGATCCGGCCGAGTTCACCGTCGCACCGGACCTGGTGCGCCGGTTCGGCCCGGCGGTGCTGCGGGCGGCCGGCGTGCGCGACGGGTTCGCCGTCGTCCGCGACGCCGACGTCACGCTGGAGCCGGACACCTGGCACGACCTCGACGACGAGGACGGCTGGGTCGACGACGTTCTCGCCGGCCTGCCGCTCCAGCCGGTGCCGCCGCTGACCGGCGAGTTCGCCGCCGTCACCGACCTCGACCTCGTCCGCGACGACGCCTGGCCGCGGGTGCTGGAGTGGCTGGCCGCCGATGACGACGCCCGCGCCGCCGTCGTGTCGCCGGTGCGGCTGACGCTGGCCGACGGCGCGCAGCGGGAGGCGCCGTCGTACAGCGCGTGGTGGCTGCGGCGGCATGCCCGCATCGGCGGCCGGCCGCTGGGCGGGCTGGCGGTGCCCGGCGCCGACGCCGTGGTGCGGGCCCTGCTGCCGGTGGCCGACGTGCCGGTGGACGACGCGTTCGCGGCCGCCGTCGGGCTGGCGCGCTCGCCCGCCGACCTCGACCCGGACGCCGTCCTCGACCGGCTGGCCGAGGACGGCCTGGAGCTGCCGGCGGCGACGCTGGCGCGGGTGTACGCGGCGCTGGCGGCGCACGACCCGGCCGGGGTGGAACCGCCGGACCGGATCCGCGTCCCGGACGGCGTCGGCACCCGCGTCGTGCCCGCCGCGTCGGTCGTCGTCGGCGACGGCCCGCACTGGCTGCAGCTCGGCCTGCCCGGCCTGGTGTCCGGGCCGGCCGCCCTGGCCGACCTCCTCGACGTCGACCTCGCGGCCGAGGCGCACCCCGCGTCGGTGGGCGGCGGCGGCCGCCGCCAGCCGGTCCCGGACGTGGCCGCCGCGGTGCTCGGCTCGGCGCCGTCGAGCTATGTGGAGCACGACGACCTGCGGGTCGGTGGGGCCTCGGTCGACTGGTGGCCCGTCGGCGACACCGTCCACGCCGCGACGCTCGACGGCCTGGCCCGTGGGCTGGCCTGGACGACCGGGCAGTGGGCGAAACGCTGGCTGCTGGCCGAGGCGCTGGCCGACCCGGAGGCGGTGCCCGCCCTGCTCGCCGACGACGCGTTCTCCTGAGCTCGGAGGTCGCTCTGCCGGTCGCCCGCGCGGGTCAGAAGCGGCGGCCGCCGCCGGATCGGCGGGACGAGCGCCGGCTCGAGCCGCCGCCGAAGCTGCGCCGCCGGCTGCGTCCGCCGGACCCGCCGCCCCAGCCGCCCGAGCCCGAGGAGCCGTCGCCGGACGAGCTCATGGCGCTGTTGGCGGCCTTGCCCAGTGACCGGCCGTAGCTCGCCAGCCGGGCGCGGGGCCGCCGTGACTCCCAGCGGCTCCACAGCCTGCCGCGCGCCACCGAGTGGTCGTTGTGCGGGAAGCGCCAGCTGCCGGCGGTGCCGTTCCAGTAGCCCTCGATGTAGGCGACGAGGTCCTCGCCGCCCTCCCAGTAGCTGTCGCGGCCGGCCTGCCGGGCCTGCGGCGCCTCGCCGGCATCGAACCGGACGACGCACTGGTCGCAGAGCGGCACGTCGCGGCTCACGCCGTGCTCGGGCGTCCACTCCCGGTTCTGGGTGCTGGGGCCGTGCCGCGGGTCGAAGAAGCACGGCGGCGTCGGTTCCGGGGCCGGCCGGCCCTGCTGCAGCGCCGTGAGGCAGGCGATGCGGTAGCGCGCGGTGCCCAGCAGCGACGTCACCGCCTGGACGTCGTCGTCGGTGGCCGCCTGGTCGAGCCGGTGCCGGGCCTTCTCGACGGTGTCGAGGATCTCCTTCGTCAGCTTCGCCTGTTCGATGTCGGACGTCGTCGGCAGGTCGGACACGCGGTCGGACAGCTCGATGACCTCTTCGGTCAGCAGCGGCCGGACGACGTCGAGGTGGCCCCGCTCGTCGGCCTGGCGGCGGCGCCGGGCGCTGAGCGTCGTCCCGCCCCACCAGACGCCGGCGATGCCGGCCGCGCCGCCGGCCCACGGCGCGAGATCGACGTAGAGCGGGTGGTCGACGTCGGAGGCGCGGTCGATGAAGCGGTCGATCATCGGGCCGTACTCGGGGGCGCAGCAGTCGACCGCCTGGTCGATGGCGTCCTCGACGTGGTACGTGGGGCCCTCCTCGCTGTGCTGCACGCCCCAGAGGCCGCGGCCGTCGTAGGAGCTGTCGGCCACCGACATGACGAGGTAGACGCCGTCGACGCCGACCCGGTCGTACAGCTGTGACGCCAGCTCCTCGCCCTCGTAGAGCAACTCGCGGCCGACGAGGCGGTCCTGGCCCTCGGGGTCGAGCCGCCACGCCGGGACGACGGCGATGCGCAGGCCGGCCGGGGCCGCCGCGGCCGCCTCGTCGAGGTCCGCCGCTTCGGCCGTGCCGATGGCGTCGGCGGCGTCGGGGTCGACCCACACGCCCGGCTCGGCCAGCTCGACGGCGACCTCGTCGAGGTAGCGATCGACGTCGGCCTCGTCGGCCGTCGCGGGCAGTGTCGCCACCCACAGGCCGGCGGTGGTCAACGCGAGCGCGGCCGCGCCGCGCAGCGCGGGCTTCATCGGGCCGACCCGGTCAGGCGGTCGCGGCAGCCGGCGCAGACCGGGACCTCGCGAGAACGCCCGCCGGGCGGCGCGTACATCCAGTCCGTCACGGACACTCCATGGCGCTGGTCGAAGAAGCAGTCGGCCCGTCGCGCGGGCAGCGGACGGCCAGCCAGCCGCGCCTGCGCGCACGCCAGGCGCCACCGACCGTACTCGACCGTCGCCCGGACCGCGCGCAGCACGTGGTCGTCAGGCGCGCCGTCGACGGCGGCGCCCGCCGCGGCGTAGGCGTCCATGGCGGCCTGCACGTCGGCGGCGACTGTGGGGTCGGCGACGTGGATGTCGGCGGCGTCGAGCTCTTCGCCGAACCGGGTGACGTCCTCGCGGGCCAGCTCCTGCCGGTCGTCGAGGGAGTCGGCCTCGTCGTCGAGCACGTCGAACGACGGCCGGTAGAGCGCCTGGCCCTCGGTGCCGTCGCCGGCGCGGCGGCGGTGCCACCAGAACGCCGCGCCGGCCGCCGCCGCCAGCACGACCAGCGCGATGACCAGCGGCAGCACCCAGCCGGCGCCGCCGGAGTCCTCGGGCGCGCCGGACACGCCCAACTCCGTCAACGCGTCGTCGAGGATCGCGACCTGCTGCGACCGGGTATGCCGCCCGATCGCGGTCTCGACCGCCTCTCCCACCGGCGCGTCGACCGAGATGGCGGCCCCGTACGTGCCCGCCCCGCCGAACACCACGAGGTAGATGCCGTCGGGCCCGCCCTCGGCGGCGACGGCGTCGATGAACGCCGCGGCCCGCGCGGCGTCGTCGTCGCCGGGCATATCGGACAGCGCCGTGGCCGGGAGGACGGCGATGTACACGGCCGGCGAGCGGCCGTCGACGCGGTCGGTCAGCCGCTCAGCCTCGGTCGCCGGCACGATGCCCGACTGCGTCTCGTCGACGTACACCGGCGCGGACGCCCACGCCATGGCGACCTCGCCCGGGACGTCGCTGGGCGCCGGCTCCTCGGCCCGCGGCGCCACCGCAGCGCGCGTCGTCGCGGCTTGGGCCGCAGCCCCAGTAACCGCCGGGCCGAGCGTCGTCGAGCCGGGTGCCGTTGCGCCGGCGCGGGCGGCCGTCGCCGTCGCGGTGTCGGCGGTAGCGCCAGCGGCCGCCGGGCCGAGCGTCGTCGCGGCGACCATCAGCAGTGCGGCCGCCGGGAGAGTCAGCCGCATGCGTGCTCCTCGCCGGTTCGGGGGTGGGTCAGCGCCCCCGATCTTCACATGCCGCGATGAACTCCAGCGCACGGCCGTGCATCAGGCCGGCCGCGTCGGCGTCGTACTCGCCGGTCAGCGACGGATCGGCGAACAGGTGCGCCGCGACCCCCGGATAGCCGAAGTAGTGGTACTCGGCGCCGGACGCGGCGGCGGTCTCGGCGAACTCGCGGTTGGCGTCGTCTTCGCGGAACGGGTCGAGCTCGGCCTCGTGCACCTGGACCGGCACGGCGGACGGCCACAGCTCGGCGCCGACCACCCGGACCGGCACCGAGCCGTGGAACGCCAGCGCGCCGCGCGCCCCCGGCCGGGACGTGACCAGGTGCACCACGGAGATGACGCCGTTGGAGTAGCCCGCGTAGACGACGTCGGGCCGGACGCCGTCGACCGCCGCGTCGGTGCGTCGCAGCAGTTCGTCCTGGCCGCCGTACTTCTGCAGGAACTCGAACGCCTCGTCGTAGCCGTCGAAGACCGCGCCGCCGTAGAGGTCGGGCACATGGACGACGTGACCGGCCGCACGCCACCGCTCGGCGGCCTGCAGCACCCCGGGCCGGAGCCCGAGGACGGAGTGGAACAGCACGATCTCGGTCATGCCAGCGTTGTATCAGCCGGCACCGACAGGGTCGGGTCAGCGCACGCCGAGCAGGTCCTCGATCGGCGTGATCGCGAAGAAGACCACGAACAGCGCCGCGATGATCCACAGCAGCGGGTGCAGCTCGCGCGCCTTGCCCTTGGCCAGCTTGATGATCACGTACGACAGGAACCCGGCGCCGATGCCGGTGCTGATCGAGTACGTGAACGGCATCAGCGCCAGCGTCAGGAACGCCGGGATCGCGATCTCGAGGTCGTCCCAGGCGATCTCGCGGACCTGGCCCATCATCAGGAACCCGACCAGCACCAGCGCCGGTGCGGCGGCCTCGTTCGGCACCATCGCCACGACCGGCGCCAGGAACGTCGCGAGCAGGAAGCACACGCCCGTCACGACGCTGGCCAGGCCGGTGCGGGCGCCCTCGCCGACGCCCGACGCGGACTCGATGTAGGACGTGTTGCTCGACACCGACGCCGCGCCGCCGGCCGCCGCGGCCACGGAGTCGACCAGCAGGATCTGCGTCGTCTTCGGCGGGTTGCCGTTCTCGTCCAGCAGCTGGCCCTCGGCGCCGACCGCGACCATCGTCCCCATCGTGTCGAAGAAGTCGGCCAGCATCAGCGTGAACACGAACAGCAGCACGCTCACCACGCCGACGGACTCCCACGAGCCGAGCAGGCTGAAGTTCCCGAGCAGCGAGAAGTCGGGCAGGTCGACGATCTGGTCGGGCCACTGCGGCGCGTTGAGGTTCCAGCCGCCGGGGTTCTCGGCGGACGTGCCGAGGTCGGCGATGCTCTCGACGATGACCGCCAGCACCGTCGTGCCGATGATCGTCCACAGGATCGCGCCGCGCAGCTTCAGCGAGTACAGCACGATCACCGCGATCAGCCCGGCGCAGAACACCGCCACCGGCCAGGTCGTCAGCGAACCGCCGTCGCCCATCCCGATCGGCGGCGACGGAGTCCCCGTCGACCGCACGAACCCCGCGTTCACGAAGCCGACCAGCGCGATGAACAGGCCGATGCCGACGCTGATCGCGGTCTTCAACTGCCGCGGGACCGCGCTGAACACGGCCTGCCGGAACCCCGTCAGCACGAGGACCAGGATCACCAGGCCTTCCATCACCACCAGGCCCATGGCGTCGGCCCACGTCATCTGCGACGCCAGCCCGAACGCGACGAACGCGTTCAGGCCGAGGCCCGCGGCCAGTGCCAGCGGGAAGTTCGCGACCACACCCATGGCGATCGTCAGGACGCCCGCCACCAGCGCCGTCGTCGCCGCGACGGCCGCGAGGTCGGGCGCGTCGCCGCCGCCGAGGAAGTTGCCGTCGACGTCGGCCACTGTGCCGATGATCAGCGGATTCAGCACGATGATGTAGGCCATCGTGAAGAACGTGACCACGCCGCCGCGAACCTCGCGGCCGATCGTCGATCCACGCTCCGCGATCTTGAAATAGCGGTGCACCGCGGTGGGCTCGGTCGTCGTCTCGATGTCGCTCACGGGCGTGAGGATGCCAGAAGATCGTTGCGGGATGAATACGGCGGGCTGCGGATCGGCTCGCCGCGACGGATGCGGCCGGGCTAGCCTGGGACATATGGCGAAGCGTCGGCGGCGATCCCCGGGGGAGCCCGAGGTCGAGGTCGAGGCGGCCGAGCCCGATCAGGTTCAGCCGCTCGACCTCGACGGAGTCCGCACGGTCGCGGTCGTCACCGTCCTCTGGGCGGTCGCGTTCGTCCTGCTCGCGCTGCGCATGGACACCCTCCAGGAGGAGGGCCGCAGCTGGTGGGTCTGGACCTGCCTCGCCGGCGTCGGCCTCGGGCTGCTGGGCCTGGAGTACACCCGCAAGCGGCGTGACGCGCTCGAGTTCGAGCGTGAGGAGGCGGCGGCCGAGGCTGCTGCCGACGGTGACCATGCTGCCGGCGCCGCTGCCGGCGGTGAGGTGCTGACGCGCGGCGAGGTCATCGCCCGCGACGGCGACGAGCCCTTGGCGCCTGACCCCCGAGCCCCTGACGCCCGGCCTTCTGACGCCGCGCCGATGGGCGGTGGCCCGACGGCCGGTGGGCCGTTCGCGAGCCGGCCGCAGAGCGCGCCCGACTCCGCCACACGGCCGATCGACACCGGCGGCAACCTCCCGCCGGTCCGTCCCGACGCCACCCGCGTCGACCTGCCGCCCACGCGGCCGGGCGCCCGTCCCGATCCGCGCGGCGGACGCCAGGACACCACGGCTCACGGCCGGCCGAGCTGGACCGGCGAGCGTCCCGTCGCGCCGACGGGGGAGCGGCCGGCGCCTGGGCAGCGGTCGGGTCCTGGCACGGGTGAGCAGCCCGTCGCGCCGTCCCGTTCTGGTCCGCCGACGGGTCAGCGTCCTGGTCCGGGTACCGGCGAGCGTCCCGTCGCGCCGACGGGGGAGCGGCCGGCGCCTGGGCAGCGGTCGGGTCCTGGCACGGGTGAGCAGCCCGTCGCGCCGTCCCGCTCCGGTCCGCCGACCGGTCAGCGTCCGGGCCCGGCAACGCCGGAACGACCCGCCGCGGCGTCGCGCCCCGGCCCGGCCACCGGGGAGCGTCCGGTTGCGCCGTCCCGGCCGACGACCGGGGAGCGTCCGGTGCCGCCGCCGGCTCGTCCGGCCACGCCGCCGCGGCCGAGCGCCGCCGAGGCCCCGTCCGATCACCCTCCGGCTCCGCCGCCTCGCCGCAGCTCGGCGTCCGAACTGTTCGGCGACGCGCCGACGCGCCCGGTCCCGTCTCCGCTGGACGACGACGAGCCGCTGCTCGACACCACGTTCGGCGGCCGCCCCGCCGTGGAGGACGAGCCGGCCGCCGAATCCGACGACACCGAGGGCGGCAGCCGCTACCGCGGTCGCCGCGCCCGCCGCTCCGACACCGCCTGACGCGCCGGCACCACCCGCAGGCGTCACCCACCGACGCCCGGCGGCGGCGTGGGGCCGGTGGTTGCGGTGGCGTGGGGTGACAAGACCGCCAACTGTTGGCGCTCTGGTCACCCGCGCCTGCACCATGACCCGGCCCCATGGTCCGGCCGGTGACCGGCGCAAACCCACCGGAACCGGGACCAACCACGCCAGCACCAAATCACCAGGACGCGACTGGCCCTTAGCAAAGGTAATGAGTTAGACTAAGCAAAGTGCCAGCCGCGAAGATTTCCCAGAACACCGCGCCCCAGAGCCAGCCGGCGCGCTCGGGCCCGGCGCAGCCGCGTACCCAGGCCGGCCTGGCCAGCTCCCTCCGTATCGCCGTCGGACGGCTGAACCGCCGCATCCGCAACCAGCGCGAAGACGACTCCCTGACGCTGAACCAGCTGTCCGCGCTGGGCATCCTGGAGCGCAAGGGTCCGCTGCCGGTGGGCGAGCTGGCCGCGTGCGAGCGCATCCGCCCGCCGTCCATGACGCGCATCGTGTCCGGCCTCGAGGAGCTCGGCCTCGCCGTCCGCGAGCCCGACCTCGACGACCGCCGCGTCATCAACGTCCGCATCACCGAGGCCGGCAAGGCACGCACCGCCGCGGACCGCAAGCGCCGCGACGCCTGGCTGACGCACAAGCTGCGTGATCTCTCGCCGGACGAGCGCGAGCGGCTGCGCGCGGCGCTACCCGTGCTCGAGAAGCTGGCCGGCCTGTGAGCCCTACGTTCCATTCCCTCCGGCACCGCAACTACCGGCTGTACTGGTCGGGGATGTTCCTGTCCAACGTCGGCACCTGGATGCAGCGCATCGCGCAGGACTGGCTGGTGCTGGTCGTGCTCGGCGGCGGCGCGCAGGCGGTCGGCATCACGACGGGCCTGCAGTTCCTGCCGTTCCTGCTCGTGGCGCCGTTCGGCGGGCTGCTCGCCGACCGGTTCGACAAGCGCCGCCTGCTCATGCTCACGAACTCCTTCCTGGGCGTGGTCGGGCTGACGCTCGGTGTGCTGACGCTCACCGGGGTGGCCCAGATCTGGCACGTGTACGTGCTCGCCTTCCTGCTCGGCGTCGGCACCGCGCTGGACAACCCGGCCCGTCAGGCGTTCGTGTCCGAGCTGGTCGGCCGCGACGATCTCACCAACGCGGTCGCGCTGAACAGCGCGTCGTTCAACGCGGCGCGGCTGATCGGCCCGGGCGTCGCCGGCCTCCTCATCGGTCTCATCGGCACCGGCTGGGTGTTCGTGCTGAACGGTGCGTCGTTCATCTCGCCGATCCTGGCGCTGGCGCTGCTGCGCGGCGCCGGCGGCCGGCCGAAGCACGACCCCGAGCGGGCGGGCACCATGGCGCAGCTGCGCGAGGGCGTGACGTACCTGGGGTCGCGGCCGGACCTGCTGATGGTCGTCGCGATCATGTTCGGCCTCGGCACCTTCGGCATGAACTTCCAGATGACCATGGCGCTGATGGCCACCGACGTCTACGACAAGGGCCCCAGCGAGTACGGCCTGCTCGGCTCGATCATGGCCATCGGCACGCTGTCCGGCGCGCTGGTCGCGGCCCGGCGGAAGGTGCCGCGACGGCGGCTGATCGTCGGCGGCGCCGTGGTGTTCGGCGTGCTCGAGGTGGCCGCCGGGCTGATGCCGACCTACGCGCTGTTCGCGATCTCGCTGATACCGCTCGGCATCATCGCGATGACGGTGATGACGGCGGCCAACGCGTACGTGCAGACGACGGTGCCGCAGTACGTCCGCGGCCGGGTCATGTCGCTCTACATGATGATCTTCATGGGCGGCACCCCGTTCGGCGCCCCGGTCATCGGCTTCGTGGCCGGCGCGTTCGGCGCCCGCTGGTCGCTGCTCGGCGGCGGCATCCTGACGGCGGCGTTCGCCGTCGCCGCGCTGGTCGTGCTGGCCCCGCGGAGTGGTGTCGTGGTGCGGACGCGGCTGCGGCCACGGCCCGGACTGGTCGTCGTCACCACCCCGCCGACGCCGACGTCAGCGCCGGCGCTGACGCCCGCCGATGAGCCGACCCCGGTGCGGGTGGCCTGACGCTCACATCCGCTCGGGCGCCGCGATGCCCAGCAGCGCCAGGCCCTCGCGCAACGTCGCCGCCGTCAGCCGGCACAGCGCGAGCCGGTTGCCGCGCCGTGGCTCTGGCGCCGTCAGCACCGGGCAGGCCTCGTAGAAGTCGGTGAACGCCCGCGCGGTGTCGTAGAGGTACGTGCACAGCCGGTGCGGCTCCAGCGTCCTGGCGACGTCGGCGAGCGTGTCGCCGAACGCGTCGAGCGCCAGCCCGAGCGCCCGCTCGGCCGGGTGCAGGTCGGCTGCCGGTTCGACGACGGGGTCCGGTTCGCCCTCGGCGCGGCGCAGGATCGCGGCGATGCGGGCATGCGCGTACTGCAGGTACCCGCCGGTGTTGCCGGCGAACGAGACCATGCGGTCGACGTCGAAGGTGTAGTCCTTGGTCCGTGACGTCGACAGCTCGGCGTACTTGACCGCGCCGATGCCGGTCAGCTCGGCGACGCGGTCGGCCGCGGCGGGGCCGAGCGAGGGGTTCTTCGCGGCGACGACGGCCCGGGCGCGCTCGACGGCGGCGTCCAGCAGGCTGCCGAGCGTGACGGTGTCGCCGGCCCGGGTCCGGAACGGCCGCCCGTCCGGACCGAGCACGGTGCCGAACGAGACGTGGACGACCTCGACGTCGCCGGGCAGCCAGCCGGCCCGCCGCGCGGCCTCGACGACCAGGCGGAAGTGCAGCGCCTGCCGGGCGTCGACGACGTAGAGGACGCGGCCGGCGCGCAGCTCGCGCACCCGGTACCGCAGCGTCGCGAGGTCGGTGGTGTCGTAGCCGTAGCCGCCGTCGCTCTTGCGCAGGATCAGCGGCACGGGCGCGCCGTCCGGGCCGGTCTCCGCCGCGGACAGGACGACCACCGCACCGTCGCTCTCGACAGCGACGCCGGACCGCGTCAGCTCCTCCACCACGCCGGCCAGCCGGTCGTTGTAGAACGACTCGCCGGCGGAGTCGGCCCGGGTCAGCAGCACGTCGAGCCGGTCGTAGAGCGCCCGGAACGCGGCCTCGGACTCCGCCACGATGTCCCGCCATACGGCGATCGTCGCGGGGTCGCCGGACTGCAGCGCGACGACCCGCGACCGGGACCGCTCGGCGAACCCGGCGTCGGCGTCGAACCGTTCCCGCGCCGCCCGGTAGAGCCGGTCCAGCGCCGACACGGACGACTCGCCGGCCAGGTCGCCGTGCCGCCAGACCGCCTCGGGCACCTCGTCGAGGTACTGGATGAGCATGCCGAACTGCGTGCCCCAGTCGCCCAGGTGGTTCTGCCGGACGACGTGGGCGCCGAGCCGCGTGAGCACCCGGGCGAGGCAGTCGCCGATGATGGTCGAGCGCAGGTGCCCGACGTGCAGCTCCTTCGCGATGTTGGGCGCGGAGTAGTCGATGATGACGCGCTGGCCGGTCTCGCCGCGTGGCACGCCGAGGTCGGCCCGCGCCCGCCGGGCCGCGACCCGCCGCCACACCACCGGCGCCGCCACCGTCAGCTCCAGGAACCCCGGCCCGGACACCCGTACCTCGTCGAGGAGCTCCGTGCGCACCGCCGCGGCCACCCGGTCCGCCAGCTCGGCCGGCGGCCGGCCGGCGCGCCGGGCCAGCGCCAGGGCGGCGCCGGACTGGAAGTCGGCGCGCTCGCTCGGCCGGACCAGCGGGTCGGTGCCGGTCAGCGCGGGGTCGGCGACGGCGATGCCGTCGGCCACCGCCGCGGCCACCTCCGTCAGCAGCGAACTCGTCATGCTCCGCCATGGTTCCAGCGCTCGCCGGCCCGGCGCCATGCAATTGTTGGCGGGTGAGGCTGTTCGCCGCGGTCGAGCCGTCGCCGGACGCGGTGGCGCAGCTGGCCGCCGTCGTCGACGGGATGCGCGACGACGTGCTGCGCTGGTCCGACCCGGCCGGCTGGCACCTGACGCTGGCGTTCTACGGCGAGGTCGGCGCGGACCGGGTGGACGAGCTGACCGAGCGGCTGTCGCGGGTGGCACGACGGCGCCCGGCGACGCGGGCGCGCATTGCCGGCGCCGGCCGGTTCGGCCGGTCGGTGCTCTGGGCCGGTATCGACGGCGACGGGGCCGCCCTGCGTGCGCTGGCGGGGTCGGCGAGCGCGGCCGGCCGCCGGACCGGCGTCGGGACGGACGACCGGCAGCGGTTCCGGCCGCACGTCACGCTCGCCCGCGCCCGCGCCCGCGCCCGCGACGACGCCGACCTGCTGCCGTACGTCGCGCGGCTCGCGTCGTACACGGGACCGTGGTGGGACGCCGACGCCGTGACGCTGTTCCGGTCACGGCCCGGCGGGCCCGGGCACGGCCCGCGGTACGAGCCGCTGGCCCGCCTCGCGCTGACCGGCCGCCGCTGACGCCGTCAGAACAGGGTCGCCACCGCGACGACGAGCACCATGAGGACCAGGACCGCGGTCACCAGTTGCCGGGTGGTCTTCGGGCGCACCGTCTCGCCTCCTTCGCGGGGTCGTCGCGCTCAGCCTACGCGTCGCTCGCCGGGCTCCGAACCGCTGGTCGTCACGGCGAATTCACCATTCCGTGACCAATCCCGTGACTAATTGATCTGACGTTGCAAAAGCGTTGCGGACGAGCCTCCTGCCAGCGCGAATCGACGTTCTACCGCCGTAGAATGCTGACCGCGTGGCCGACCGGCAGAGGGACCGAACGGATGATCCCCATAGTCGCCGCTGACCTCTATGGTTGTGGCAGGAACACGACGGGGGAATGGGTTCCTACAGTAAGTGGAACCAACAACGCGCCCGGCCGCTGACACTAATCGCGGCCGGGCGTTGTTATTGACAGCTTCCGGTGACCTACGCGCCCAGCTTCTCGACGACGAAATCGATGCACGCGGTCAGCGCCTCGACGTCGGCGGGGTCGACCGCCGGGAACATCGCGACGCGCAGCTGGTTGCGGCCCAGCTTGCGGTACGGCTCGACGTCGACGATGCCGTTGGCCCGCAGCACCTTCGCCACCGCCGCGGCGTCGACGCTGTCGTCGAAGTCGATGGTGCCGACCACCAGCGAGCGCGCGCCGGGGTCGCTGACGTACGGCGTGGTGTACGGGGTCTTGTCGGCCCAGCTGTACAGGTGGCCCGACGACGCCGTGGTGCGGCCGACGGCGAACTCGAGGCCGCCGTTGCCGTTGAGCCAGTCGAGCTGCTCGGCCAGCAGGAACAGCGTGGCGACGGCCGGGGTGTTGTACGTCTGGTCCTTGGCCGAGTTGTCGACCGCGGTCGGGAGGTCGAGGAACGCCGGGACGTACCGGTCGGTCGCGGCGATCTCCTCGACCCGGGCCAGCGCGGCCGGCGAGAACGCCGCGATCCAGAGCCCGCCGTCGGAGCCGAAGTTCTTCTGCGGCGCGAAGTAGTAGACGTCGGCCTGGGCAGGGTCGACCGGCAGGCCGCCCGCGCCGCTGGTGGCGTCGATGAGCACCAGCGCGTCGTCAGCGGCGCCGTCGACCCGGCGGATGGGCGCCATGACGCCGGTGGAGGTCTCGTTGTGCGGCCACGCGTAGACGTCGACGCCGTCCTCGGCCACGGGCACGGGCAGCGAGCCCGGGTCGGCCTTGACGATGCTCGGCTCGTCGAGCCACGGCGCGGTCTTCGTGACGGTGCCGAACTTCGACGAGAACTCGCCGAAGGACAGGTGCTGCGCCTTCCGCCGGACCAGGCCGAACGCGGCCGCGTCCCAGAACGCCGTGGTGCCGCCGTTGCCGAGCACGACCTGGTAGCCCTCGGGCAGGCCCAGCAGCGCGGCGACGCCCTCGCGGACGCGGTGGACCAGGTTCTTCACCGGCGCCTGCCGGTGCGAGGTGCCGAGGACGGCGCCGCCCTGGGCGGCGAGGGCGGCCAGCGCCTCGGGGCGGACCTTGCTCGGGCCCGCGCCGAACCGGCCGTCGGCGGGCTTGAGGTCGTCGGGGATCTGCACAGTGTCGGTCATGGCTGCGCTCCGTGTCGGGGTGTCCGGTGGGTTACGGAAGTGTGACGACACTGTCAGGTAGGCCATTGTGCCGCATGGTCCCGGGCATGCGAGCGCCGGTCCGTCAGGTGACACGGACCGGCGCGTGGCGGCGTACGTGGGTGGGTCAGGCGGCCCAGGCGGGGCTCCACCCGGGGACGGCGTCGGGGGTGCGGGCGCCCGGGCCGGTGTACATGGCCGACGGACGCACCAGCCGGCCGGTCTTCTTCTGCTCGAGGATGTGCGCGCACCAGCCGGCCGTGCGGGCACAGGTGAACATCGACGTGAACATGTTCGCCGGGACCTCGGCGAAGTCGAGCACGATGGCGGCCCAGAACTCCACGTTGGTGGCGAGGACGCGGTCGGGCTTGCGCTCGTGCAGCTCGGACAGCGCGGCCTTCTCGAACGCCTCGGCGACCTCGTAGCGGGGCGCGCCCAGCTCGCGGGCGACGCGGCGCAGCGTGCGGGCGCGCGGGTCCTCGGCGCGGTAGACGCGGTGACCGAAGCCCATGAGCCGCTCGCCGCGGTCGAGGATGCCCTTGACGTAGCCGACGGGGTCGCCGGTGTGCTCGATCTCCTCGATCATCGCCAGCACCCGCGACGGTGCACCGCCGTGCAGCGGGCCGCTCATCGCGCCGACGGCCGCGGACAGCGACGCGGCGACGTCGGCGCCCGTGGACGCGACCACCCGCCCGGTGAACGTCGACGCGTTCATGCCGTGCTCGGCGGCCGACGTCAGGTACGCGTCGACGGCGGCGGTGTGCCGGGGGTCGGGCTCGCCGCGCCAGCGCACCATGAACTGCTCGACGATGCTGCCGCCCCGCGCCACGACGTCGTCGGGCACCGGCGCCAGCCCGGCGGAGTGCCGCGCCGACTGGGCGACGAACGACAGCGCGGTGGACGCGCTGCGCGCCAGCTGATGGCGGGCGTCGTCGTCACTGGTGTCGAGCAGTGGCTGGAAGCCCCACAGCGGGGCCAGCGTGGCGAGCGCGCTCTGGACGTCGACGCGGACGTCGCCGGTGCGGATCGGCAGCTCCAGCGACTCGGCCGGCGGCAGGCCGGGATCGAACGCCCCGTCGACCAGCAGGCCCCACACGTTGCCGAACGGCACCCGGCCGACCAGGTCGTCGATGTCGACCCCGCGGTAGCGGAGCGCACCGCCTTCCTTGTCTGGCTCGGCGATCTGGGTCTCGAACGCTACGACACCCTCAAGGCCATGCTTGACCTCGGTCATTGACATCTCCATTCGTGGTGCGCTCGCGGGCCCCCACGACCATCATGCCCCGCAACTGGTGGCTCTCCACAAGTTGCGACAATGTGAATGTGCGGTTTCCCACAGTGGCATCCGCCACGTCCCTGTGGTGGGCGGCGTTCTGTCTGGCCGGGGTGACAGAGTGGAGGGCGTGGAGGAAGGACTGCCGCGCATGCGCCGCCGGTACACGTCCGGGCGGCTGATCGAACGCGACCTCGCGCCCGACCCGTTCGACGAGTTCCGCGCCTGGCTGCACGACGCCGTCACCAAGGGCCTGGCCGAGCCCAACGCCATGGTCCTCGGCACCGCCGGCGCCGACGGCCGGCCCAGCAGCCGAACCGTGCTGCTCAAGGGCATCGACGACGGCGCGTTCGTCTTCTTCACCAACACCGGCTCCCGCAAGGCGACGGAGATCGCGGCCAACCCGCAGGTGTCGCTGTGCTTCCCGTGGATCGCCATGGAACGCCAGGTCCTCGTCTGCGGCGTCGCCTCGACGGTGTCCCGCGACGCGACGCTGGCGTACTGGCTGACCCGGCCGCGGGAATCCCAGATCGGCGCGTGGGCCAGCCACCAGTCCACCGTCATCGGCACGCGCGACGACATCGAGGCGTCGGCCGCGGCGGTGGGCGAGCGGTACCCCGACGAGGTGCCGCTGCCGGACTTCTGGAGCGGCTACCGGGTGGTGCCGGACACCGTGGAGTTCTGGCAGGGCGGGGTCGCACGACTGCACGATCGGCTGCGGTACCGGCGGGGTGGCGGCGGTGCGGACGACGCCTGGGTGGTGGAGCGGCTCGCCCCGTGAACGCGGGGTTTGCCGTATGCCGTGATCATCCACGTTCCAACCCCCTAGAGGTGGTCGGATCGTGGATGCTCACGGAGCGTGCCGGCGATCGCCGGCGTCATCCACGTGGGGCCGGGCGTCCCGCGCGGGCAACGAGAGAACGTCCCCAGACATGGGACGACCCGTGGGCTGCTTCCACGCCGCCACGACACACGGTCGGGGAACGTGGCCCGGACGGACCAGCGCCGGGAGCCCACGGGTCGGGTGACTGCTCGGGTATTTGCCAGCAACCAAGCCGGCGAACACGGGGGGTCACCCCCAAGTCCTGCGACGAGCAGGGCTGCTAGCGAGCAGCCACCTCACAAGTCCGATAGCTATTCATCTACTGGACCACCTCCTCTCCGTGTGCTCACCACGTTATGCGCCCACCCGGCCCCGCGGCAACGCCTTTTCCGCGGGGTGAACGCGGGAACAAAACGGGGTGAGTCAGGTGATCGCGATCCAGGTGGAACGGGCCCGGCCGAGCACCCGGCCGCCGGCGCCGTAGAGGGTGGAGTCGGTCCAGGTCTTGCGTCCCTCGGTGCCGACGAGCGCACCCATCACCAGGCACGACTCGCCGGGCTCCGGGAGAGCCGAGACGGCGGCGGTGATGCGGCCGAGCAGCATCGGGCGGCCCTCGATGGGCGCCGACCAGCCGCCGGGACAGTCGAGAGCGGCCCAGACGAACTCGGGGGCACCGGCGACGTCGGGGCCGACGGACCAGAGGCAGGCGGTGCGTCCGTCGCCGACGCGGCCGGGAAACAACCCGAGCCCGTCACCGGGCGAACGGTCCGGGCCGCAGACGAAGCACTCGGGGAACGGGTGAGCGGTGAAGCCCGGGTACCGCGCCGAGATCTCCGCGACGTCCTCGACGGGGACGGGCGGGACGGCGGCGAGGTCGTCAGGGGCCGCGGCGACGACGGCGACCAGGGTGGACCCGTCGACCAGCTCCAGGGCATCCGATGACGAGGACCGCACCGTCAGCGGGGTCTCCAGCGGTGGCGGCGTCCGCAGCGTGACGGTCGCCGGACCGTCGCCGAGGCGGCCCGCCAGCAGGCCGGCCACGTACCCGCCGTTGCCCGACGTCGTGGGACCGCGGAACCGGAACCGCACCGTCACCGTCATGGTGACCGAGCTTAGCCTCGATGTTTCGTCTGGCCTGCGTGGCCGGGGATCGGTCACGGTGTGTTGGTGGCTCGG
>NZ_KQ434756.1:325289-330568 GCF_001270745.1 Jiangella muralis | reverse complement strand
GAGCCACCAACACACCGTGACCGATCCCCGGCCACGCAGGCCAGACGAAACATCGAGGCTAGGGCGTGTCTCCCAAGTCTCGGCCGTAGCGAGCGGCGTCCAGGTGGATGCCTCGCAAGGCCGAGGAGGGAGTCATAGCGGGGTTCTATGACGACTGACGAGAACGCAGCGAGGCGCCGCCTGGGCGTCGCGCAGTAGGCCATGGACTTGGGAGACAAGCCCTAGGTCCGGTACTGCGCCGTGAGGGGACACTCGAACGGGTCGCGGGCTTTCAGGCCGACGTCGTTGAGGTACTGGACGACGATCTTGTAGGAGCCGGCTAGCGACGTCTCGGTGTAGGTGACCCCGTGGCGCTCACAGAATTCGCGCACGATCGGCTGCACCCGGCGCAGGTTGGGGCGGGGCATGCTCGGGAACAGGTGGTGCTCGACCTGGTAGTTGAGGCCGCCCATGGCGAGGTCGATGACGGGGCCGCCCTTGATGTTGCGCGACATCAGCACCTGGCGGCGCAGGAAGTCGATCTTCATCGACGCGGGGACGATCGGCATGCCCTTGTGGTTCGGGGCGAAGGCGCCGCCGAGGAGCAGGCCGAACAGGCCCATCTGGACGCCGAAGAACGCGATGGCCTTGCCCGGCGGCAGCACGATGAACAGCGCCGCCAGGTACCCGCCGAGGCGGACGGTGATGAAGAGGATCTCGACCCAGCGGTGCTCGAGGCGTTCGCGCCGCAGGATGTTCTGGATGCTGTGGACGTGCAGGGCGATGCCTTCGAGCAGCAGCAGCGGGAAGAAGAACCAGCCCTGCCGGTTCGCGAACCAGCGCCCGACCGGGCCGCGCTGGTGGTAGGCGACCGGCGAGAACGCCAGCACACCCGGGCCGATGTCGGGATCGGCGCCCTCCTTGTTCGGGTTGAGGTGGTGGCGGGTGTGCTTGCGCATCCACCAGCTGTAGCTCAGCCCGGTGAACAGGCCCGAGATGACGCGGCCGGTCCACTCGTTCCAGCGGTGCGAGGCGAAGATCTGCCGGTGCGAGCCCTCGTGGCCGATGAAGCCGAACTGGGCCAGGACGACGGCGAGGGCGGCGGCCAGCAACAGCTGGTACCAGGAGTCGCCCAGCAGCGCGAAGCCGACCCAGATGGCGGCGAACGCGGCGACGGTGCCGAGCATGAGGGTCCAGTAGTAGGCGTACCGGCGTTTGAGCAGGCCGGCCGCCTGGACGAGTTTGGACAGCTCGGCGTACGCGCTGACGTGCCGCTCGCGGGCGGATCCGCGGAGGGCCGGTGTTTCTGTGGCCGTGGTCATCAAAGGGGCACCCTTCTGGTGATCGCGGCCGTGCCCGGCCGAGGCGTCACAGCTGTGACGTCGCTGCTGCGATAACGGCTCCATCGAGATCCTGGTTCCGCAGCCAAGCGCAACCTACCGGGCGAGGGCGGACGATTTCCACGCATGGTGCGCATCCGGCGCGACGGGCTCATGGCGCAGCGGGGAAGGTGAGGGTGACGGTGGCGCCGTCGCCGGGGCGGCCGTCGATCGCGAGGGTGCCGTCGTGGGCGTGCACGATCTCGTCGACCAGCGCCAGCCCGAGACCGAGCCGCGGATGGTGCCCGTTGCCACCGGAGCCGCGGCGGAACCGCTGCGTGAGCTGGGCGGCCAGCTCGGGGTCGAGGCCGTCGCCGTCGTCGATGACGCTGATGCGGACGGTGCCGCCGGACCCGGACAGCCCGAGCGTGACGGTGCCGCCGCGGGCCACGTGGTCCATCGAGTTGTCGACGAGGGCGGCGACGGCGCGGCGCAGGGCGCTCGGCACGCCGGTGATGACGTGCGACTCGGCCGGGTCGCTGTCGACGACGAGGTCGACGCCGGCTTCGTCGGCGGTGGCGGAGAACGAGTCCTTGACCTCCGTCGCGACCCGGGCGAGGTCGACCGGTTGCCGTGACTCGGGACGGAACTGCATCTCCGCCGACAGCAGCAGGTCGTTGACGATGTCGTTGAGCACGCGGGCGTCGTCGACCAGCTGGTCGATCTCCTGCCGCTGGTCGTCGTCGCCGCCGGGGCGGCGTTGCAGCAGCTGGGCGCGGGTGTGCAGGATCGCCAGCGGGGTGCGCAGCTCATGGCTGGCCTCGGCGACGAACCGGCGCTGCGACGTCAGCGCGTCACCGAGCGGGCGGACGGCGCGCCGCGCCACCAGCCAGCCCAGCCCGGCCGCCGCCAGCACGCCGACGGCACCGACCAGGATCGACAGCCGGGCCAGCCGCTCGGTCTCCTCCTGCTGCTCGGTGAAGTTGGTCGCGGCGGCGACCCGGTCGTCGCCGCTCCCCTCGATGTGGGCGAGGAACGGGGTGTCGCACACCTCGAACCGCTGGGTCCCGGGTGCCAGCTCGTCGACGGCGGCCCGGACCTCGTCCTCCGTGCAGCCCTCCGGTGCGCCGTCGACGATCGTCTCCCCGGGCGCCGCGTGCTCCGTGACCTTTGCCTCCAGCTTGTACGCGGTGGCGGAGACCCGCTCCTGCCCGCTGATCGAATAGACCAGTGCGACGAGCACGCCGATGACCAGCGCGACCGCGATGGCCGTCTGCACGGCGACGACGATCGACGCCCGGCGCAGCAGCCGCCGGTCGGCCGGTGCGGACGGCAGGCGGTGCTCGGCGCCGCCGCGACGCCGGCTCACGCCGACCCCATGCGGTAGCCGAGACCGTGGACGGTGCGGATGACGTCGCGGCCGAGCTTGCGGCGCAGGTAGTAGACGTAGGTGTCGACGGCGCCGGGGCTGTCGGCGTCCTGGAACACCAGCCGGCGCAGCTCGTCGCGGGTGAACACCTGCGCCGGATGGGCGGCGAACAGCTGCAGCAGCTCGTTCTCGCGACCGGACAGCTCGATCGGCCCGGTCCCGCCGAGCACCCGCCGCGCGGTGACGTCGAGGTACCGCTCGCCGAGGTCGAGCCGCGTCGACGTGTCCGCGTGCCGGCGCAGCAGCGCGCGCAGCCGGGCCAGCAACTCGTCGATCTCGAACGGCTTGACGACGTAGTCCTCGGCGCCGGCGTCGAGGCCCTCGACGCGGTCCTCGGTGGTGCCGCGGGCGGTCAGGACCAGGATCGGTGACGCGACGCCGTGGGCGCGCAGCTTGCGGACGAGGTCGACGCCCTCGATGGCGGGCAGCCCTCGGTCGATGACCATGACGGCGTACTGGCTGGTCAGCGCGCGGTGCAGCCCGGCCTGGCCGTCGTGGGCGACGTCGACCGCGTAGCCCTCGCCGGTGAACAGCCGGTCCAGCAGCGCCGCCAGCTTGGCGTCGTCCTCGACCAGCAACAACGCGCGGTCCTGGGCGCCTGTCATCTCTCGATGCTCGCACGGGTGCTCTGAGGTTCCTCTGAGATTCGCGCCGAACCATGGAACCGAAAATCCACGCCTGGCGACAACGCGGCCGCCGGCTGGCACGTCTACCAAGACAAGAGCGCCGGGACGCAGGGCTGGTCGCAGAGAGGCTGATGATGAGCACTGAGCGCGAGATCGAGGTCCGGGCCGCCGCCGTCGACGACCTGCGCCGCACGGCGTCGCTGCACGTGGCGGAGCTGCCGCACGGCCTGTTCCCGCGGCTCGGCGACGGGTTCGTCCGGCGCTGGCACCGCGCCCACCTGGATTCCCCGTACGGCGTCGTGCTGGTCGCGGTGCGTGGCGGCGAGGTCGTGGGGTTCACGCTCGGCAGCACCGACCGGCCGGCCAACGTCGCCTGGATCATCGGCCACCGCCGGCGTGAGCTGGCGCTGGCCGGACTGCGGGCGCTGCTCACGCGGCCGGTGCTGGCCGCCGGGTTCGTCCGGTCGCGCGGGCCGCGGTACGCGCAGCGGCTGCTCGGACGGGGTGCGGCGACGGCCCGGGTGGCCGGGCCGGGCGCCGTGCCGGAGGCGGGCTTCGGCGTGATCGCCGTGCTCGAGGCGATCGTCGTCGCGCCGGAGCACCGGGGCCGCGCGATCGGCACCGAACTGACCGACGCGTTCCTCTCGATCGTCGGGGCGGCCGGCGTCGGCCGGGTCGAGCTGGTGACGAAGGCGGGCACCCGTGGGGCGGCCGGGTTCTACGAGCGGGCCGGCTGGCGGCGCGTCGGCGATCACGTCGACCGCGACGGCGACGAGGTGCACACGTACCGGATCGACCCGCGGGTCGTGCCACCTCTAGCGCGATGACCGGTCGCAGCGTCGGGCGCCGCGGCTTCCTCGTCGCGGCGGCCGCGGTCGTCGCGACGGCCTGCGGGGCGGACGAGTCGTCGCCGCCGCGCGCCGTGCGTTCGCTGCCGCGGCCGGTCCGCAAGCAGACGGAGCGGCCGGTGGTGCCCGACCTGCCGGCGTTCGTGCCCTGGCAGCCGGGCGCCGCGGAGATCTCGCCGGAGGTCAAGGTGGCGGCGGCGCGGGTGCTGGAGGCACTCGGCACCGTGCCCGACGGCGTCGCCGTCACCCCCGCGGCCGGCCGGCTGACCGCCGCGGGCGCCGACCCCACGCTCGCCGCGGCCGCGGGCCCGCTGCTGCCGCCCGCCGCGCCCGCCGTCGCGCAGCTCGTCTACCCGCAGTACGGCGGGCTGGAGCGCGACACCGCGAGCATCATGGCGGTGGTCCGGCAGACCTGGGCCGACGGCGCGACGCTGCGAGAGCGGGTGGTGACGGCGGACGTACGGCTGCGGCGCTCCGGCGGCGCGTGGGCGGTCACCGAGCTGCGCCCCGTCGCGCCGGCCCCGGACGCGGCCGCGGCGCTGACCGGCCCGGCCGCCGAGCTGGCCGGTCGCGTCCAGCTCCCGGAGGCCGCCGTCGCCGACCTCGCCGCCGGTGTCGTCGACGCACGGGTGGTCGCGGCGCTGCTGGAGCTGGCGGGGACGTACCGGCTGGCGGTCTCGGTGTTCCGGGCCGGTCATCCGGAGAACGTCTTCGGCACCGACCGCACCAGCAACCACACCCGCGGCCGCGCGGTCGACATCTGGGCGGTCGACGGCCGCCCGGTGGTGTCGATGGCGAAGGACGAGCCGTTCCTGCTCGACTTCCTGGCGGCGGTGCGGGCGACCGGCAGCGACGAGATCGGCGGCCCGGTCGACCCGGACGGCCCCGGCGGGAACCACTTCGCCGACGACCTGCACCGCGACCACGTCCACCTCGGGTTCGAGCGGTAAATGGGTGGGCCAGGCGTACCTCGCCGGTCATGGCGCTCTTTCTGCTGCCAGAGCCGCACGAAGAGCGCCATGACCTACGGCACGACGTCCGCCGAGGCGCACCGGCTCCTCGGCGACGAGCCGGTCTG
>NZ_KQ434756.1:275147-325279 GCF_001270745.1 Jiangella muralis | reverse complement strand
CCCCGGGGGGGGGAGCCGGTCTGGTCGCGGCCCGGTCCGGGTGGGCTCAGGGGCGGCCGGCGCCCGGTGCGGGCGCCGGGTAGGCGACCAGCCGGCCGGTGGGCTCGGGTGACGGCGGGTCGGTGAAGTCCTGCCCGACGACGTAGAGGTGCGGGTCGGCGCCGCGACTGAGGGCGCAGGCGAACGCGCCGCGGCCGAAGTCGACGGTGGCCAGCACCTCGCCGCCCTCGCGGACCCGGACGCAGTGCTGGTTGCCGACGTCGGCGTACCAGACCGCGCCCTCGGCGTCGACGCAGATGCCGTCGGGGTGGTCGCCGGGAGTGTCGGCCCAGACCCGCCGCTCGCCGAGCCTGCCGCCGGCCTCGATCGGGAACGCGGTGAGCCGGTTCGCGTACGACTCCGCGACGATCAGCGTGCCGCCGTCGGCGGTGACGGCCATGCCGTTCGGGAACGCGAGGTCACCGGCGACGTGGTCGACCCGGCCGTCCGGCGTGACCCGGACGACGAGGCCGGGCGCGAACTCGCCGCCCGGGAAGTCGAACCCGATGCCGTTGACGTACGCGTCGCCGCCCGCCGTCACCACGATGTCGTTCCACGGGTGCTCGGAGAACCCGCCGAGGTCCGCGTGCGGGACCAGCGATCCGTCCGGCTCGCGGCGCAGCAGCAGGCGGCGTGCGGAGTCGACCACCAGCAGCCGGCCGTCGGGCAGGAAGTCGATGCACATCGGGAACGACTCGACCGTCGCCACCACCTCGTGCCGCCCATCGTCGTCGACCGCGATGACCTGGTGGGCGCCCCAGTCGGAGAACCACAGCCGGCCGTCGTGCCAGCGCGGCGACTCGCCGAACGCGATCCCGTCCATCAGCACCCGTGCGCTCACGCCCGTGCCTCCTGTGTCGGTCTGACGGGGTAGACCGCGGCGGAGGCGGGAACTCATCGCGCGCCGCGGTCGAGGCGGCGCAACCGGCGCCGTCCGTACACGGCCAGTGCGGGCTTGAGCAGGATCCACTCGCCGAACCGGTAGTCCGCGCCGCGGACCAGGCGGCGGGCCAGCTCCGGGTGGGCGCGGTGGAGGTAGGCGCGGCCCTTCTCGGCGTGCAGCGGGTGCGACACGATCTTGATGCGGTCGGCATCGGCCAGCAGCGGAGCGACGTTGCGGATGTTCTCCCAGGTGGTGCGGCTGTCCGGCTCGAGCCGCAGGTCGCCGTCGTAGCCGCGCCCGGCCCGCGCGTACCGCGCCATCAGCGTCGCCTCGGGGACCGGCCCGGCGGTGCTGCCGCCGCAGACGACCAGGCGGGACGGGCCGAGGCCGGGCCGCCGCGACCGCAGCCCGGCCCGGACCCGCCAGCGGTTCATCGCGTTCGCCCGCGGTCCCGCGTCGCGGTACCCGAGGACGACGACGGCCTCGCTGCCTCCCGCTGTCGGCGCGTCGCCGAGGCGGCGGTACGACGCCCGCCAGTGCTCGTACTCGCCCCAGAGCAGGACGGCGCCCAGGACACCCGCGACCCACGCACGCCTCATGTCCCGACCCTACGAAGCCCGGACGCGCCGAGGGGCGGCCGGGCCGTGGCCCCGCCGCCCCTCGTCCGGCCGGCTGGCTACTTGCGCAGGAAGCCCAGCAGCGCCTCGGAGACCTCGTCGGCGTGGGTCCAGAGCAGGCCGTGCGGCGCGCCCTCGATCTCGACGTAGTCGGCGTCCGGGAGCCGCTTGGCGAACTCGCGGGCGGTCGCGTCGATCGGCAGGATCCGGTCGGCCGTCCCGTGCAGGATCAGCGCCGGGACGTCGACCTTCTCGATGTCCGCCCGGAAGTCGGTCAGCCAGCTCTGCACCACGGCGAAGGAGGCGTACCAGGACGCTCCGGCGGCGACGTTCCAGCTGGCCCGGACGGCGGCCTCGCCGATGCGGCTGCCGAGGTTCTCGTCGAGGTTGTAGAAGTCGCTGTAGAACTGGTCGAACCAGGCGTAGCGGTCGGACTTCGCCGCCTGCTCGATGCCGGCGAACACGTCCGCCGGCACGCCGGTCGGGTTGTCGTCGGTCTGCAGCAGGAACGGCTCGAGCGACGCGAGGAAGGCGGCCTTGGCGACCCGCTCGCTGCCATACGTGCCCAGGTAGCGGCCCACCTCGCCGGTGCCCATCGAGAACCCGACGAGCACGACGTCGCGCAGGTCGAGGGTGTCGAGGACGGTCTTGAGGTCGGCGGCGAAGGTGTCGTAGTCGTACCCGGTGGTCGGCTGGCTGGATCGGCCGAAGCCGCGGCGGTCGTAGCTGATGACGCGGTAGCCGGCGTCCAGCAGGGCGGCCGACTGCTTCTCCCACGAGTGCCCGTCGAGCGGGTAGCCGTGGATCAGCACGACCGGCTGCCCGGTGCCGTGGTCCTCGTAGTACAGGTCGACGTTCGCCGAGTTCTCGGTTCCGACGGTGATGTACGGCATTGGCGTGGACTCCTTCTAACTGGCTCGGGCGCTTGTGGGGGTTACAAGATCGATCGAATCATGGTTATTCCAACCTGTCAAGAACGTTGATGGGGTTAGGATGGCGGCATGGCGGAGTTGCTGCTGGACCTGGTGAACTCGCGGATCGTCTATCCCGACGGTCCGCACGACGAGCTGGGCTCCGACGCCGCGGCCCGCGAGTGGCTGCGGTCGCGAGGTGCTCAGGGCACGCGCGCCGAGATCGCCGACGCCCGCGAGGTGCGGTCCGTCCTGGCCGCGGTCATCCGGGGCGAGGCGCCGCTGGAGGCGCTGGCGCCGTGGGTCGAGGTCATGCGGCGACGCGCCCGGCTCACCCCCGACGGCCTCCGCTGGCAGGACGACGTCCCCGCCGGCCGGTCGGTGGGGGTGCGGGCCATCGAGGAGTGGGCCGCGCTACAGGGCCCGGACGGGTCGCGCATCCGCCCCTGCGCCGCGCACGACTGCCAGCACTTCCTCGTCGACCACAGCCGGGCCAACGCCCGGAAGTGGCACTCGATGGAGATCTGCGGCAACCGTGCGAAGGCGCGCCGCCACTACGCCCGTTCGAAGGGCGCGACGGACGACTGACAGGGGCTGGGCGACGTTTGCCTCGCCCCGGCGACAGGTGGGACACGGTGGCGACGTGTGCGTTCGGCCGGGTTCGGTCCCCGCCCGGCTGGGAGGGCTTCCCACCCTACGGGCGGGCGCCGACAACGTCCGCTCGCCGACGAACCGTGCGCTGGAACGCAACCGTGGCTATTGAAGTGGCGTCAGTCGCCGAGTTCGGTGAAGAGGGTGAGTTGCAGGCCGCCGGGGGCGTCGAGGCGGGCGTTGAGGGAGTCCCAGGGGGTGCGCGTCGGCTCGGCGAGGACCGTCGCGCCGGCGTCGGCGAGGCGTCGAGTGGTGGCCGCCGAGTCGTCGACCTCCAGGGCGACGCGGATCGGCCCGGCCACCCGTTCGCCGACCTCGACGCGGTCGATGAACTCGGCCTGGTCGTGGTCGACGATCTCGATCGTGGCCCGGCCGGCGCCCAGCAGGACGACCCGGCCGTCGGGGGAGGAGAAGTCGGCCAGCTCGGGCAGGCCCAGCACGTCGCGGTAGAAGTGGACGGCGGCGTCGTGGTCGGGGACGGTGACGACGAGGCGGAGTTCGCGCACCGGCGCGGAGTCGGTCATGCCCCCAGTCTGGACGCCGCCTCCGTTGTCGGCCAGGCCATGCCACGCTGGTCCGCGTGACCCTTCCGCCCCACATCGTCGTCATGGGCGTGTCCGGCTCCGGCAAGACGACCGTCGCGACCCGGCTCGCCGGCGCGCTCGGCCGGCCGTTCGCCGAGGCCGACGACCTGCACCCGGCGGCCAACGTCGCCAAGATGGCGGCCGGCACGCCGCTCACCGACGAAGACCGCGCGCCGTGGCTCGCCACTGTGCGTGACTGGCTGACGAGCGAAAGTCGGCAGGGCCGCGCCGCCGTCGTCACCTGTTCGGCACTGCGCCGGGTGTACCGCGACGTGCTCCGCGAGGCGTCCGGCGGGGTCGTGTTCGTCCAGCTCGACGTCGACCCGGAGCGGCTCGCCGTCCGCATGAGGGCGCGAAAGGGCCACTTCATGCCGCCGAGCCTGCTGCAGTCGCAGCTCGACACGCTGGAGCCGCTGGGCCGGGACGAGGACGGCGTGCGGGTCGCGGCCGGCGGCGAGGCGGACGACGTCGTCGCCGAGGCGCTGCGCCGACTCGGTGCGAGGGCGCACGGTCACGCGCAGTGATGTGACCCCGGCCTCGGTTTCAATTCCGGTACGAACCGGGTATACCGGGTCGGCGGGCAGGGCGCGGCGAGACGTGGTCTCCGCTCGCGGGGGTGGCGGAGAACGTCGCTGCGCCGTGCCCGTCCCCGGGCGGGCCGCAGCGGCGACGGTGTGACCGGCGTCGCCCGGCCGCCCGGAACTCCACGGCGGTCCCGGCCGTCTTCTCAGTGGCCCGAGCGACCAGACCGCGCAACGTACCATCGAAGACGTCATGAGCAGGGAACCCGAACCCGAGAACGCCGAATCCGCCGACACCACCGACCACCCCGAACGGGGTGGTCCGCGTTATCGAGCCGGCCGCCAGAAGCGGACCGGCTGGCGCCGCATCTTCAACTGGAAAGTGTTCGGCTTCACCGTGCTCGGCATGTTCCTGCTGTTCGCGGGGGCCATCGGCATCGCGTTCGCGATGATCGACGTGCCCGAGCCGAACGACTTCTCCACGTCCGAGTCGACCATCGTCTACTGGGACGACAGCCAGACCGAGCTGGGCCGGTTCAGCGCCGAGAACCGTGAGATCGTCGGCATCGAGGAGATCCCCGAGACCCTCCAGCAGGCCGTCGTGGCCGCCGAGGACCGCAGCTTCTACGAGAACTCCGGGTTCTCGATCACCGGCATGGCCCGGGCCGGCTGGGACGCGCTGACCGGCTCGTCCAGCGCCGGCGGCGGCTCCACGATCACCCAGCAGTACGTCAAGAACTACTACCTCACCCAGGACCGCTCCTACACCCGGAAGCTGCGCGAGCTGGTCATCTCGGTGAAGATCGACCAGGACGTCGACAAGGACCAGATCCTGGGCGACTACCTCAACACCATCTGGTTCGGCCGCGCCACCTACGGCGTGCAGACCGCGTCGCGGTCCTACTTCGGTGTCGACGTCGCCGACCTCGACCTCGCGCAGAGCGCCGCGCTGGCCGCGATCCTGCGCTCGCCGACGCGCTACGACCCCACGCTCGGCCCCGAGAACGCGGAGCGGTTCGCGCAGCGGTTCCAGTACGTGCTCGACGGCATGGTCACGACCGGCGCCGTCGACCAAGCCACGGCCGACGCCACGGTCGCGCCGGAGATCCTGCCCGAACAGCAGGTCAACCGGTACGGCGGGCCCAACGGCTACCTGCTGATGATGGTCCGCAACGAGCTGGTCGCGATGGGCTACGACGAGCAGGAGATCGAGACCGGCGGCCTGCGGGTCACGTCGACGTTCAACACGCAGGCGCAGTCGGCGGCCATCCAGGCCATCCAGGACGAGCGGCCCACCGAGGACGCCGACGGCGTGCGCATCGGCCTCGCGGCGGTGCGGCCCGGCGACGGCGCCGTCGTGGCGGTGTACGGCGGGCCCGACGCCGTAGAGCAGAGCTACAACGACGCCGTCGACGCCGTCCCGCAGGCCGGCTCCACGGTGAAGCCGTTCGTGCTGGCCGCGGCGCTGGAGAACGGCTACTCGCTGCGCAGCACGTTCTGGGGCAACTCGCCGTTCGACCCGCCCGAGCTGGGCCCGCCGGTGAACAACCAGGGCAACGAGGACTACGGCCGCAACGTCAGCCTGGAACGCGCGATGGAGAACTCCGTCAACACCGCGTTCGTCGACGTCGCGATGGAGATCGGGGCCGAGAAGGTGGCCGACTCCCTGGTCCGGGCCGGGTTCCCCGACGACGAGCAGTTGTCCGCGAACCTCAACCCGCGGGTCGCCATCGGCATCGGCGGCGTCTCGGCGCTGAACATGGCCAACTCCTACGCCACGCTCGCGTCCCAGGGCCTGCACTCGAACACGACCACCATCCAGCAGATCGTCGACCGCGACGGCGCGGTCACCCACGAGCTGCAACCGGCCGGGGAGCGGGTGTACGAGGAGGACGTCACCCACGACGTCACCTACGCGCTCGCCGAGACCGCCCGTACCGGCACGGCCGAGGTCGCACGCGATCTCGACCGCCCGGTCGCGGCGAAGACCGGTACCCACGACGACAAGACGGCCTGGTTCGCCGGCTACACGCCGCAGCTGGCCGCGTCGGTCGTGTACTTCCGCGGCGATGGCACCGAGTCGCTCGACGGCGTCGGCGGCATGTCGCACTTCAGCGGTGGCGCCTACCCGGGCCGCACGTGGACGGCGTTCATGGAGGGCGCGCTGGAGGGGCTGCCCGAGGAAGACTTCCCCGACGCCGCGAACATCCGCGAGGACAACGGCAACGACGACGAGGACCGGCCGAGCAACAACCGTCCCAACCGTCCGGACGACGACGAGGACGACAACGACAACGGCAACCAGAACGGCAACGAGGGCGGTCAGCCGCCGACCGAGGAACCGCCGCCGACCGAGGAACCGCCGCCGACCGAGGAGCCGCCGCCGACCGAGGAGCCGCCGCCTCCGACCGAGGAGCCGCCGCCTCCGACCGAGGAGCCGCCGCCGGGCACCGACGGCGGAACCGACACCGGCGGCACCGACACCGGTACCGACGCGGGCGGCACCGAGAGCGGAACCGACTCGGGCGGCACCGAGAGCGGCACGCCGGCGCCGGGCGCCCGGTCCGGCCAGGCTGCGGTCGTGCTGGTGGGAGCGGGGGCGCTGGCCGTCGGCGGGATCAGCCGGCGGCGTCGATGACCGCGAGGGCGGTGGCGAGGTCGTGCACCACGATCGGGTCACCGCCCGCGGCGTCGCCGGTCGCCTTCTCGTGTGCCTCGAGCCGTAGCCAGTCGGCCCACGTCACAACCCTGACGCCGCGCTCGGCCAGCAGCTTGTCGACGCCGTCGGGGTCGGACGGCCGGTCCGGCAGGGTGCCGAGGTCGGCCAGCACCGACTCGGCGACCTCGTTGGCGTCGCCGCGGTTGGTCGCGATGACGCCGGTGGGGCCGCGGCGCAGCCAGCCGGTCACGTAGACCCCGGCGAGCGTCGCGCCGTCGTCGAGCACCCGTCCGTCCTGCGACGGGACGGTGCCGCTGCGCTCGTCGAACGGCAGCCCGGGGATCGGCGTGCCGTGGTAGCCGATGGCCCGCACGACCAGCTGCGTCGGCAGCGTGAGCGGCGCAGCGTCGCCGGTCCGGGTGGGCTCCAGCTCGATGCCGGTGACCGCGGTGTCGCCGAGGATGCGCGCCGGCCGGCGCCAGTAGTGCAGGTGGATGCGGCGCGGCGCGCCGGTGGCCGGCCGCTCGGACCACTCGCGGCAGACGTCGACGGTGACCTTGGCGTGGCGGTCGTGGGCCACGGCCTCTTCGTCGGCCGGGCCGAGCACGAGGTCGGCGGGGTCGACGACGAGGTCGACGGCGTCGAGGGCGCCCAGCTCGTGCAGCTCCGGCGAGGTGAACTTGGCCTGCGCCGGCCCGCGCCGGGCGACCAGGTGGACGTCGGTGACGGTGCTCGCGGCCAGCGCGTCGACGACGTGGCGCGGCATCGAGGTGGTGCGCAGCGTGGCGGCGTCCTTGGCGAGGATGCGGGCGATGTCGAGGGCGACGTTGCCGGCGCCGATGACCGTCGCGGTGGTGAGGTTCGCCGGCAGTTCGACGGCGCCCGCCTCCGGATGGCCGGTGTACCAGGCGACCAGCTCGGACGCGCCGTACGAGCCGGGGAGGTCCTCGCCCGGGATGCCCAGCCGGCGGTCGCCGAGCATGCCGGTGGACACCACGACGGCGTCGTAGCCGGCGCGCAGCTCGTCGACGGTGACGTCGCGGCCCACGCTCACGTTGCCGAGGAACCGCACCCGGGTGTGCTCGAAGCCGCGGGCCAGCACCCGGGAGATGTTGCGGGTCTTCGGATGGTCCGGCGCGACGCCGTAGCGGACCAGGCCGTACGGCGCGGGCACGGCCTCGAACACGTCGATGCGGTCGAACAGTTCGCCCTTGACCAGCGCCGCGAGGGCGTACAGCCCGGCCGGACCAGCACCGACGATGGCGGCCGCCCGGCCGGCCGCCTCGGATCGACTCTCGTCGTCCTCCATCGCCCCAACCTAGGCCGAAACCGGCCGCGCGCACCACCCCGATTCCAGGGACGGCTCACGGCCGCCCGCCGCCTGCGTCCGGTCAGCTGCGGGTGCCGCGGGCACGGCGGGCGACCCGGCGCTGCCAGCGGTCCATCTCCGAGCGCAGCGGCGTGGCGAGGAACTCGCCCAGCGTGACGCCCGCGGCCAGCGCCAGCGCGATGCCGAACGCGGCGATCAGCTGTCCCGTCCCGCCGACGACGTCGTCGCCCTCGACCATGCGGAACATCGCGTTGTAGATCGCCAGGCCCGGCAGCAGCGGCGTGATGCCGCACACCGAGATGACCAGGTTCGGCGTCTTCAGCGGCTCGCTCAGTCCGCCGGCGATGAGGCCCACCACCAGCGCCGCGAGGAAGGACGAGCCGGCCGGGCCGATCTCCAGCACCTGACGGCCCAGCAGCAGCACCGCGGCCGCCACCATGCCGACGCCGACCACGACCGGGATCGTGCGCGCCCGCGTGTACGACGCGAGGCTCCAGGCGCCGGCGATGAGGCCGCCGCTGAGGATCTGGATCGTGGTCGGGAGGTTCAGCGTGCCCGGCTCGAGGATCGTCAGCGGGATGCCGGCGCGCTGGCCGAGATCGAGCATGACGCCGATGCCGACCACCAGCCCGATGGTGTGCAGCACCACCTCGTATGTCCGCGCGGCCGCCGTCAGCGGGTAGCCGGCGATGGCGTCCTCGGCCGAGCCGACCAGTGACAGCCCGGCCAGCAGCACGACGATCCCGGACGCCACGATCAGCGACGGCGGCAGCAGCGTCGGCGACCAGCCGAACCGGTCCGTCGCCCACAACGCCGCCAACCCGACCACCGTCGCCAGCCCGGCGCCGATGACCTGCTGGAACAGGTACGGCAGACCCCAGCGGCGCAGCGCACGCAGGGTCCGGTCGATGACGATGGTGGTGGCCGCCGCGACCAGCGCCACCAGCCAGCCACCGTTGAGCAGCAGCGCCACCCCCGAGGCCATCAGGCCCAGCGCCAGCGTCACGATCCAGCGCCGGTAGGGATGCGGCGCCGCCAGGATGTCGTCCAGCTTCCGCTGCGCGTCGTCGAGGGTGACCCCGCCGCGATGCACCTCGTCGACGAGGTCGAACAGCTCCGCCAGCCGGCTGTAGTCGGAGTTGCGCAGGTTGATGACGCGGACCTTCGTGATCGGGTCGTCGTCGCGGTCGATGGACGCGATGATCGAGATGAACGTGATATCGACCTGCAGCCGCGTCACCCCGAACCCGGCCGCGAGCCGCAGCAGCGCCGCCGTCACGTCCGCCACCGGCGCGCCCGTCGCCATCATGGCGTCGCCGGTGCGCAGGATCAGGTCCAGGACCTGCCGTTCCTCGTCCGCCGTCAACCGGCTCTGCAGGCCGCGGATCGCCAGCGGCTGCGTCGGCGGGCCCTGCGGGCGGACCACGCGGCGGGCGCGCTGCCGGAACGGGCCCTGGGCGCTCGGGTCGGACGTCATGATCTGACGGTACGAACATCGCGCAGACTTGTCCTGTGACTCTCATCGCCGTGGCGCACGGGACCCGCGCCCCCGAAGGCCCCGTCGTGCTGGCCGCGCTGCTCGATCGGGTCCGCGAGCTGCTGCCCGGAGTCGACGTGCAGGTGGCCTACGTGGACGTGATCGGGCCGACGCTGGCTGACGTGCTGGCGTCCGTGCCCGCCGGGTCGCGCGCGGTCGTCGTGCCGATGTTCCTGGCGTCGGGGTATCACGTGCGGGTGGACGTGCCCTCTGCCGTGGCGGCGGACGGTGGGCGCGCGGTCGTCACGCCGGCGCTCGGCCCGGACCCGGCGATCGTCGCGGCGGTGGAGGATCGGCTGCGGTCGGCTTCCGTTGAGCTGCCCGACGCCGTGGTCCTGGCCGCCGCCGGCTCGTCCGACCCGTCGGCGCTGGCCGAGGTCTCCGTCGCGGCGTCGCTGCTGTCGTCGGCGCTGTCCCGTCCGGTCCTGCCGGCCTTCGTGACGACCGCCTCGCCGTCGGTGCCCGACGCGGTCACGTCCCTCCGCGGCGCCGGCCACCCGACCGTCGGCGTGGCGTCCTACCTGCTCGCGCCCGGCCTCTTCCAGCAGCGCCTCACCACCTCCGGCGCCGACATCGTCGCCCCGCCGATCGGGCCGCACCCCCTGGTGGCCCGGCTGATCGCCGACCGCTACCGCGCCGCGGTCGCCGTCACCCCATGATCATCAACCTTCTGTGTCGTGATAGCAGCACAGAAGGTTGATGATCATGGCTGCTGCTCGCGGAGCCCGGCGTCGGCGAGGCGGCGGAGACGGTCGGCGTAGCCGTCTGGCTCGGGGCGGCGCACGGTTTCGGCGGAGATGGCGTCGTACACGCCCCGGGCGGTCAGCGCGCGGGCGGCCAGCCACGCCGCCGCACCGGCGCTGCTACCCTCCTCGTCCTCGTCGACCGCGTGCAGCATGTACGTGGTCAGACGGGTCGTTCCCCAGTCCCCGGCCGGAACGGGATACGGGTCGCCGGGAGGCGCCTCGGGGCCGAAGACGTCGTACCAGAGATCGCGCAACCACTCGTCGGTCGCCCACTGGGACGAGTTCGGCAGCGGCGGGTACGACGAGTCGCGGACGTGCACGGCGAGCTCGTCACGGATGGCCCGGAAGCTGCCGTCGGCGTCCTCAGCGAGCCGCTGGGGGGCACGCTCACAGGCCTCGACGTACATGTCGGCGGAGTCGGTGGTGTCGAACCAGGTCCCGATGTACCTGGCGAAGTCCTTGGTCCGTGGGATCACGCGGGGTTCTCCAGGCGTACGTTGTCGGGTCCGGGTGCTGAAGTCGGATAGTACGTGGTCAAGGTCCAGCCGTTCGGTCGCTCTCGGAAGACCAGCCGGACACCCGGGTCGGTGCCATCGACGAGCGGGTCGAACGCCAGGGTCCGGACCGGCGGCGCACATTCACCTTCCCTGCGCATGGCATCGGCTCGCACCCGGACCCAGTCTCGGGCGGACTCGTCGGTGTCCGTCCCAGTACCTCGGAAGCCGGACGCGTCGGCCGGGCGTAGACCCGCGGTGTCCGCAGGCAGGAAGAACGCAACGGCGCCGTCGTCGGCGTGGTCGGCGAACAGTCCGCCGAGGCCGCCCGGGTACCGGTCGGCGTGGGTCAAGAATGCGTCGAGCGGGCGCGCGAACGACTCGGGCGAGGTGAATCGGCTCGCCTCCGTGCCGGCCCGGTGTCGCGACACGACCTTGCCGTCGTCGCGGACGCGCCAGGAGTCGGCGCCGTCGGTGCCGTGGTCGGGTGGGCGGGTCCAGCCGGCGCGGAGTTCGAGGTCGCGGTCGCCGACCTGGGGACCGTGGACCTGGACCGCATGGCAGTCGGGGTGGGAGAGCCACGTCCGCACGAGGTCGCGATGTTCCGGCGCGACCGCCGCCACGATGCGGTCGCGGGCCGCGTCGATGTCGGCCTGCTCGGTGTGCGGATGGGCGGCGGCGGCGGCCTTGGAGGTGGCGCGACCACGGGACTGGTCGCCGAGGACGGTGGCGACGTAGGAGCGGGCGAAACCGTCGGAGAAGGCCGAGAGGAAGGCGGGATCTCCGGCGACGCGGAGCCGGGCGGTGTCGAGCGGCGGCAGCGGGTCCAGGTGGTGGTGGCCGACGGCGAGGAGGTCGAGCAGGGCGTGCACTTCGGTGGCGATCGCCATGCGGGTGGCGGTGGCCAGCGCCGTCAGCTCGGCGGGCACGGCGGCGGCATGCCCCGCCACGTCGTCGGCGGCGCGCCGGGCGAGTGGGTGCCGTGCGGCGCGGGCGGTCTCGGACGGTCGCCGGGCGGACTGGGCAACGCGGGCGCTCACCTCATGGAGGTCGCGTTCGGCGTCGGCGCAGGCCCGCAGCAACGACTCCACCGCCTGACGCAGCACGCTCTGGCCCGGCCCGCTCACACCACCGAAGGTCGCCGCCGGCCCGCTCCTGTGACAGCGCTACCTCGTGGGCCAGGGCACCTCGGTGCGGGTCGGCGTCGCCCACGGTCCGGCGGTGATGGCGCCCAGCTGGCCGTCCAGCCCGTTGCCGGCCAGCGGCGGGGCGAACACGCCCTGACCGTCGGCGCCGGCGACCAGCCAGGTCTCGTCGACGCCTTCCAGCGGCCTGGCGCCGACGGGGCCGGGGTCGACCTCCTGCCACTGGCCGGCGTCGAGTCGCCACAGGCCGCTGGGCTGGAGGGCGGAGCAGTCGCTCGCGGCCTCCTCCATGGTCGCGAAGAGCGACGCACCGTTGAAGAACACGTTCTCGACGATCAGCCCGTCCGGCACCGTCGCGGTGGCGACCTCCGTCAGACCGGCGCCGTCGAGGACGGTGACCTCGGCGCCGCACGCCCCATAGCCGGTGACGACGGCCACCTGCCCGCCGTCGGCCGTGACGGCGATCGGCGCCTGCCGCGAGCCCATGACGTCGTGCGACAACTCGGCGCTGCCGGATGCCGGGTCCAGCAGCCAGATCCGCTCGGACGCCTGCGCACCACCCGACTCGTGCACGAGCAGCTGTCCGCCGACCGTCCCGAGCAGCGTCTTCGACCCGACCGCGTCGGCGGGGAACGTCGGCGTCGTCGTCGTGACCTCGTCCAGGGTCGCGGCGTCGTACCAGGTGAGGACCCCGGAGTAGTCCATGCCGACCACGAAGTCACCGGCCTCGCCGTCGACGGTGGCGTCCTCGAGATAGGCGGGGGTGACGCCGTCGTCCGAGCACCAGCCGCATGGCATCTCGACCAGGGTCTCGTCCGCGCCGGTCCACGAGAACAGCTCACCGTCGTCGGCGCCGAACAGCGTCGACCGGTCCGACGACCAGTCCACCCAACGCAGCCGCACGCCCGGGTCGAGCTCGCGGACCCGCTGGACGCTGCCGCCGTCGAACGCGAACACGACGTCGTCCTGCACGAACACGGCCTGTGTGGCCTCGGACGGGTCGGCCGACGGCGTCGAGGGCGGCTCGCTGTCCAGGACCTGCTCCAGCGCGCCGGTGATGTCCAGGAAGCCGTGGCCCACGCCGAGTCCTAGCCGGTCCTCCTCGTCCAGCGGGTCGAGGTCGGCGGTGTCGACCAACGCGTGCGCGATCCCGCCGCCGGGCGCTTCCGGCGCGGCTGCCCGGATCAACGCGGCCGCGGCGGCGACGTGCGGCGCGGCCTGGGACGTGCCCTGAATCGCCTTGTACCCGCCGCCGGGGTAGGTGGACAGGACGGCGTTGCGCAGGTCACCGCCGCCCGGCGCGACCATGTCGATGTACTCGTTGCGCGTGGAGTACCCGGCGAGGTCGAAGTCCTCCTGGACCGCGCCGACGGCGATCACGTCCGGCAGGGCGGCCGGAGTCTGCAGTTGGTTGTGCTCGTCGCAGTCGGTGAGCGGCGACGGGCCGCAGTTGCCGCCGGACGAGACCACGACCACGTCGCTGCTGACGGCGAAGTACACCGCCGCCGCCTCGACGTCCAGGTCCTGGAGCTCCTCGACGTCGGGCGACTCCGGAATCGGCCCGCCGAAGGACATGTTGACCGCGTCGGCGCCGTGGTTGACGGCCCAGACCAGTCCGGTCGGCCAGCTCGGACCGACGTCGTTGGTATCCTTCAGGCGCACTGGCACGTCGAGGACGCTCACCCGCGGCGCGACCCCGACGATGCCGCCGTTGTCGCGACGGGCGGACGCGATGCCCGCGACGTGCGTGCCGTGGCCGTCCGGGTCGTGAGCGCCCTCACCTGGGTAGTGGCGGCGTTCGACGACGGCGTCGCCGAGGTCCGGGTGCGTCTCGTCGATGCCGGTGTCGAGGATCGCCAGCACGGCGCCGTCGCCGTCCGGCCAGGGCAGCTCGGGCGACCCCTTCTCGGCGCCGAGCCGGTCCAGCGCCCACTGGTCGTGGCGGCGGTCGTCCTCCGCGTCGACGGCGACCTCGCGGACCACGCCGGCGGCGACGACGCCCGGCTCCTCCAGCAGCTCGGCCCGCCGCCGATCGACCTCGCCGGTCGCGACGTACTCGGTGGTCGCGACGAGGCAGTCGTCCTCGTCGACGCGCAGCACGTCCAGGGCGACCAGCGTGTCGTCGCCGGGCGCGGCGATCGGCTGGTCCGGGCAGTCGGGACCGGGGACCGCGCGGTCGAGCAGCTCCCGCTGCTCGTCGCTGAGCACGGCGGCGAGGTCGGCCGCACCGTCCGCGGTGTCGGTGGTGTCGCCGTCGTCGCGGGTCACCACGACGACCGCGACTGCCGCCACGATGACGACGAGGGCGGAGATCGCGAGCAGCAGCCGGCGGTTCACGGCGTGCGGTTCACCCGCTCACCGGGTGGCAGTGGCTCGTTGTGCACGACGACGTCGAACTCGCCGCGGATCTCGATGCGTCGGGCGTCGCCGTCAGCGGCCTTCAAGGCTTGCGCCCAGACGGCGGGGTTGACGCGGAGAACGGTGACCTCGTCGTCGGGCTTCTTCGGCACCGGGTCACCGTACGCCTGTCAGGTGTCCGGCAGGTGTCCTCGGTCGCGACGTGGCGCACGTCACGCCCCGCGCGCCGCCAGCACCCGGCCGAGCGCGTCGACCGCGAGGTCGATCTCGTCGCGCGTCACCACGAGCGGCGGCGCGAACCGGATGGTCGAGCCGTGCGTGTCCTTGACGAGGACGCCCTCGGCCAACAGCGCCTCGCACGCCTCGCGGCCGCTCATCAGCTCAGGGTTGATGTCGACGCCGGCCCACAGCCCGCGCCCGCGCACCTCGACCACCCCGCGCCCGATCAGCTCGCCGAGCCGCGCGTGCAGGTGCGCGCCCAGCTCGACGGCGGCCCGCTGCCACTCGCCGGTCGTCAGCATCGCGACGACGGCGCGCCCGGCCGCGCAGGCCAGCGGGTTGCCGCCGAACGTGCTGCCGTGCTCGCCGGGGTGGATGACGCCGAGGACGTCGCGGTTGCCGACGACCGCGGACACCGGGACGACGCCGCCGCCGAGCGCCTTGCCGAGCAGGTAGAGGTCGGGAACGACGCCCTCGTGCTCGCAGGCGAACGTGGTGCCGGTGCGGCCGAGGCCGGACTGGATCTCGTCGGCGATGAACAGCACCTGCCGCTCGTCGCACAGCCGCCGCACGTCCGCCAGGTACCCGGGCGGCGGCACGACGACGCCGGCCTCGCCCTGCACCGGTTCGACCAGCACCGCCACCGTCGTGTCGTCGATCGCGGCCGCCATCGCCGCCGCGTCGCCGTACGGGACCACCCGGAATCCGGGCGTGAACGGGCCGAAGTGGGTGCGCGCGACCGGGTCGGTGGAGAAGCTGACGACGCTGATGGTGCGGCCGTGGAAGTTGCCCTCCGCGACGATGATCGTCGCCTGGTCCGCCGGCACGCCCTTGACCTCGTAGCCCCACTTGCGGGCCACCTTGAGGCCGGTCTCGACCGCCTCGGCGCCGGTGTTCATCGGCAGCACGAGTTCCTTGCCGGCGAGGTCGGCCAGCTCGCGGGCGAACGGGCCGAGCACATCGTGGTGGAACGCGCGGCTGGTCAGCGTGACGCGATCGAGCTGCGCCTTGACGGCCGCGACGATCTCCGGGTGCCGGTGGCCGAAGTTCACCGCGGAGTACGCGGCGAGGAAGTCGAGGTAGCGGCGGCCCTCGACGTCGGTGACCCACGCGCCCTCGGCCTCGGTGACGACGACGGGGAGCGGGTGGTAGTTGTGCGCGGTGCTGCTCTCGACGAGGGCGATCGCGTCCTGGGTGCGGGTGGCCTGCATCGTCTGATCCCCCTTGTCCTTGCGCAACTCGCCGCCGTTGGCGACCTCGCGGTCAGCGATCGTCATGAGAGCTCCTCGGCGATGGTGGGGGCGTGCAGTTCCAGAGTGGCGCACTTGACGCCGCCACCGGACCTCAACAACTCGGAGACGTCGACGGGAACCGGCTCGAACCCGGCCCGGGCGACGGCGTCGGCGAGCGTCTCGGCCTGGGCGGCCAGGACGACGTGCCGGCCGTCGCTGACGGCGTTGAGCCCGAGCACGAGCGCATCGGCCTCGGTGGCGACGATCGCCTCCGGGAACAGCCCGGCCAGCAGCTCCTGGCTGGCCGGCGCGAACGCTGGCGGGTAGTACGCGATCGTCGTCGCGTCGAGGACGGCGAGCGCGGTGTCGAGGTGGTAGAAGCGCGGGTCGACCAGCTCCAGCGGCACGACGGGAACGCCGAAGACGGCGGCCAGCTCGGCGTGCGCGGCAGGGTCGGAGCGGAACCCGGCGCCGGCCAGGATCCGCCCGCCGGCCCACGCGAAGTCGCCCTCGCCCTCGTTGACGGCGACCGGCTCGGTCACGCCGATGCCGACGCCCTCGAGCCAGGACCGGTGCGCGGGCGCCTCGTCGGCCCGGACCAGCTCGCGGAACCGGGCGCCGAGCGCGCGGTCGCCGACCACGAACGCGCCGTTCGCCGCGAACACCATGTCCGGCAGGCCGGGCCGCGGGTCGAGCTGGTGCACCCGGTGCCCGAGCCGCTGGTACGTCGCACGCAGGTCGTCCCATTGGGTCAACGCACGATCAACGTTGACCGGCTGGGATGGATCCATCCACACATTGATCGAGTAGTGGACGGCGAAATGCTCCGGCCGGCACATCACGTAGTCGCGGGTGGTCGCGACGCGGTGGCCGGGTCGAGGTAGCCGGGTCAGCTCGGTGGCGTCGTTCACGGTCACAGCGCCAAGGTAGAGCGCGGCGGCGGTAGCGATCGAGATCGTTTCATTGCCGCATGCGGGCGAAACGTTGCGTCCGTTCTCGAACGATCGGCGATTCGTTGCGTGCGACGGCGCGGAAGGGGACGATCCACCCATGACACTCGACACGCTGGACGAGCGGATCATCCGGGTCCTCATGGCCGACGGCCGGGCCAGCTACGGCGCCATCGGCCAGAAGGTCAGCCTGTCCGCGCCCGCCGTCAAGCGTCGCGTCGACCGGTTGCGCGCCCGCGGCGTCGTCACCGGGTTCACCGTCAGGGTCGAGCCGGCCGAGATCGGCTGGAGCACCGAGGCGTACGTCGAACTGTTCTGCAACCCGCGCACGACCGGCGAGCAGATCGCCCGCCGCGTCCAGGCCTACCCGGAGGTCGTCGAGGCGTTCATGGTCACCGGCGACGCCGACGCCATGCTGCACGTCTTCGCCGGGAGCATGCAGCACTTCGAGCGCGTCCTGACGGAGATCTCCGCCGAGCCGTTCGTCGCCCGCACCCGCAGCGTGCTGGTGCTGTCGCCGCTGCTCCGGCGCGTGCAGGCGCCCCGGACGGACGAGGCGCCCGCCACCGACTGACGCCCGCCGCACCGCCCGCCCTGCCGCACCGCCCGACTGGCCGCCCCGCCCCGACTGGTCGCCCGCTCGCCGCGCCGCGCCGCCCATCCGAAGTTGATCTTGGAGTAATGCACCTCTCACGGGGCGATATGCCCGATTGATACCGCCGTTGGTCCAAGATCAACTTGGTGGAGGGTGCGGGGACTGGAATTACACGGATGTAGTTGGTCAAGGCGACACGCCGTGTGACTCCTGAAATTCTTGTGGTTCCTGTTCTCTCCCGTGACTTTCTTGGCTACTGTGCTTCGTGGGACGCCAGGTACGGGGGAGGTTGTCAGTGCGGAATCGGTTCGTGGCAGGGGTGTTGGCCACCGCGCTGGCCGCCGGCGTGGTCGGGCCGGCGCACGCCGACCCGGCCGTTCCCACCGAGTCCGAGCTGCAGGACGCTCGCGACGCCGAGGCGGCCGCCGCCGGCGGCGTGGCGGCGCTGGAGGCACGGCTGGCCGATCTGACGGCGCAGGTCGACGCCCTGTACATCGCGGCGGCCAAGGCGATCGAGGCGTACAACGGCGCCCGGGTGCTGCTCGAGCAGGCCACCGAGGCAGAGGCGACGGCGCGCGTGGCGGCGGAACAGCGCGCGGCCGAGGCCGAGCGGGCCCGCGTCGAGCTGGGCCGCATGGCCGCGGCGACGTACAGCCAGGGCGGCCAGCTGGCCGGCGTCGGCATGGTGCTCGGCGCCGAGGACGGGCAGGCGCTCTACGAAGGCATGGGCGCCCTGCGCGCCGTCACCCGCTCGCAGGCCACCATCGCGCAACGGGCCCGCGACGCCCGGCAGGAGGCCGACGACGCGGCGGCACTGGCGGCGACGGCGCTGGCGGAGCGGTCCGCGGCGGCCGAGCAGGCCGACACCGCGCGAGCCGCCGCCGAGGCCGCCGTCGCCGGGCAGGAGCAGGCCGTCGCCGCCGTCGAGGAGCAGCGCGGCGCGGCCGTCACCCAGCTCGCCGCGGCCCGCGGCACCACCGTCGCACTGGAGCAGCAGCGTCAGGACGCGCTCGCCGCCGAACAGGAGCAGGCCGAGCAGGAGCTGGCGGAACAGCAGCCGACCGCCCCGCCGGAGCCGACCACCGAGCCGTCGGTCGGCCCGCCGGACGACCCGACCGTGCCGGTCGAGCCGAGCACGCAGCCGACCACCCCGCCGCAGCCGACGACGGAGCCGAGCCCGCCGCAGCCGACGACGCCGCCGGAACCGCCGGTGCCGCCGCGGCCCACCGTCGAACCGACCCCGGAGCCGACCCAGGAGCCCGAAGAGCCCGAGCAGCCGGACCCGCCGGCCAACGGTGCCGCGGCCGCCGTCGACTACGCGTACGCCCAGGTCGGCAAGCCGTACGAGTGGGGCGCCGACGGCCCGAACAGCTTCGACTGCTCCGGCCTCACCATGCGGGCCTGGGAGGCCGGCGGCGTCGGCCTGCCGCACTGGAGCGTCGCCCAGGCGCAGGCGGTCGACCGCGTCTCGTACTCCGACCTGCGCCCCGGCGACCTGATCTTCTGGTCCGACAACGGCCAGGCCTCCGGCGTGTACCACGTGGGCCTGTACATCGGTGGCGGCCAGATGATCCACGCGCCGCGGCCGGGCAAGAACGTCGAGGTCCAGAACGTCTTCTACTGGGTCGACCCGTCGTTCTACGGCCGCGTCTAGAAGGTCAGTGCGTGCCGCCCGAGTCGATCAGCCGCTGGCGGGAGGCCTGGATCTCGTCCTCGGCGGCGACGCGGTCGACCCACGTGGCGCCCTCGACCGACTTGCCCGGCTCGAGGTCCTTGTAGATCTCGAAGAAGTGCTGGATCTCCAGCCGGTCGAACTCGGGGACGTCGCCGATGTCCTGGATGGTGACCTTCCGCGGGTCGCCGGCCGGTACGCAGAGCACCTTGTCGTCGCCGCCGGCCTCGTCCTTCATCCGGAACATGCCGACGGCGCGGCAGCGGATGAGGCACCCCGGAAATGTCGGCTCCTCGAGGATCACCAGGGCGTCGAGCGGGTCGCCGTCGAGGCCCAGGGTGTCGTCGATGAACCCGTAGTCGTGGGGATAGCGCGTCGACGTGAAGAGCCGGCGGTCGAGTCTGATGCGGCCGGTCTCGTGGTCCATTTCGTACTTGTTGCGGCTCCCGGCCGGTATCTCGATGGTGACGTCGAACTCCACCTGTAGGTCCCTACCTCAAAGCGTCCCGATGTGCTGGTCGGGTCCAGTGTCCCGTACGGTGATTCCCGCCGTGTCAACAGGTGAGGGGGCGACGATGTGGGGGCGGGTCGCGATTGCGACGGGCTGCGTGGTCGTGCTGGCCGCCGGCGCCGGCGTCGTGCTCGACCGCACCACCGGCCTGCCCTGGATCGACGACGACGCGGCGGCCGAGACGTCGCTGCTCCACCCGGCGGCGGCGCCCGCTCCGGCGTGGTCGCCCGCGCCGGGTGTGCTGGCCGGTCCGGCCGACGCCGGCGCGACCGGTGAACCGGCCGTCGGTGACGTGCTCGCGCCCACGCTCGGCGCGGCCGGGCTGGGCGGGCGGGTCGGGGTCAGCGTCGTCGACCTCGTCACCGGCACGCCGTCCTACGAGACCGCCGGCGCCGATCCGCACACACCGGCCAGCACGCTGAAGATCCTCACCGGCGCCGCCGCGCTGCACGCGCTCGGTCCGGACCACCGGTTCACCACCCGCGTCGTCAGCGGGCCGGACCCGTCCGCCGTCACGCTGGTCGGCGGCGGCGACCCCACGCTCACGGCTGAGGACGACGGCGCCGGCACCCGGCTGGCCGAACTCGCCGCGGCGACGGCGCAGGCGCTGACCGACGCCGGGGTGTCGGCGGTGACGCTGTCGTACGACGCGTCGCTGTTCAGCGGTCCGGCCGCGGACCCCGACTGGAGCCCCGGCTACATCCCCAGCGTCGTGTCACCGACGACGGCGCTGGCCGCCGACATCATGGACCGGCCGTCCGACCCGCCGCTCGACGCGGCCGAGGAGTTCGCCGGCCTGCTCGCCGACCACGGCATCGCGGTCGACGGCGACCCGGCCGAGGCCGCCGCGCCCGCCGACGGCGCCGAGCTGGCCGCCGTCGCGTCCGCGCCGCTCGCGACCGTCGTCGAGGACATCCTCACCAGCAGCGACAACGACGGCGCCGAGGTGCTGGCCCGGCACGTCGCGCTCGCGTCCGGCGCGGCCGGAACGTCCGAGGCGGCTGGTCCGGCCGTCGTCGCGACGCTCGCGGACCTCGGCCTGGACGCGTCCGGCGCGACGCTGCTCGACGGCAGCGGGCTGGCCCGCGGCAGCGCCGTCCCGGCCACGCTGATCACGCAGACGCTGGCCCTGGCCGCCGGGCCGGACCACCCGGAGTTGCGCGCCGTCGTCACCGGGCTGCCGGTCGCCGCGTTCACCGGCACGCTCGCCGACCGCTTCGACGACTCCGCCGCGGCCGGACTGGTCCGCGCGAAGACCGGCACCCTCACCGGTGTCAGCGCCCTGGCCGGTGTCGTGGTGGCCGCCGACGGCGTCCCGTACGCGTTCGCGGTGCTCGCCGACGACGTCGGCAACACGACGGAGGCGAGGGCCGCCCTCGACGACGTCGCGGCCGCGCTGGCCGGCTGTGGCTGTGCCTGACGCAGCCCGGCGATCGGTGACGTAGCGTGGTCGTATGACGACCGCTGACGCTGCTCCCGACATGGTCGACTGGGACCTCGCGGTCGCGACGGCGCAACGACTGGCCGGTCCCGGACCGGCGGTCACCGACTCCGAGGCCCGCGAGGCCGTCGCGGAGCTGCGCCGGCTCGCCGCCGAGGCCGAGGCACACGTCAAGGGCTTCACCGGCCTCGACGCCTCGCTCGGCTACGCGCCGCTGGTGGTCGTCGACCGCGGCAACTGGGCCCGGGCCAACGCCCAGAGCATGCGCACCATCATCGCGCCGCTGCAGCGCAAGCTGCAGAAGGACCGCGAGCGCACCCCGTTCCAGCGGGTCGGCCCGAAGGTCACCGGGCTGCAGACCGGCGCGCTGCTGGCGTTCCTGGCCAGCAAGGTGCTCGGCCAGTTCGACCCGTTCTGGGCCGGAAGGCTGGGCGGACCCGACGACGGCGCGCAGGGCCGGCTGCTGCTGGTCGCGCCGAACATCGTCCACGTCGAGCGCGAACTGGGCGTCGACCCGCACGACTTCCGGCTCTGGGTCACGCTGCACGAAGAGACCCACCGCGTGCAGTTCACCGCGGTCCCGTGGCTGCGCGACCACCTCGCCGGCGAGATCGAGGCGTTCGTCGAGGCCACCGACGTCGACCCCGGCGCCTTTCTCACCCGCGCCCGCGACGCCGTCCGGGCCCTCGGCGAGACCGCCCGGTCCGGCGACGGCGGCGGCTCCGTCCTCGACCTCGTGCAGACGCCGGCGCAGAAGGCCGTCCTCGACCGCGTCACGGCGTTCATGTCGCTGCTCGAGGGGCACGCCGACGTCGTCATGGACGGCGTCGGGCCCGACGTCATCCCGTCGGTCGAGACCATCCGGCGCCGGTTCCAGCGCCGCCGCTACTCGTCGGTCGGGCTCGACCGCACCATCCGCCGGCTGCTCGGCCTCGACGCCAAGATGCGTCAGTACCGCGACGGCGCCGCGTTCGTCAACGCCGTCGTCGGCCGCGTCGGCATGCCGGGATTCAACCGCATCTGGGAGTCGCCGGCCACGCTGCCGACCAAGGACGAGATCGCCGATCCCGTCGCCTGGGTGCGCCGGGTGCACGGCCAGCCGGCGCTCGGCTGATCCTGCACCCATGGGGCACCCGCACCTCGACGTCCGGCGGGCCGTGCGCACGGCGCTCGCGGATCTGCCCGCCGGCTCGACGGTGCTGGTGGCCTGCTCCGGCGGGGCCGACTCGCTGTCGCTGGCGGCGTCGACGGCCTGGGTGGCTGCGCGCGCCGGGCTGCGGGCCGGCGCCGTCTGCGTCGACCATGGGCTGCAGCCCGGGTCGGCGTCTCGGGCCCGGTCGACGGCGGCGCTGCTGTGCGGCATGGGGCTGGACCCCGTCGTCACCGTCCACCTCGACGCATCGCGCGGGCCGGACGGTCCCGAGGGCAACGCGCGGGCGGCCCGGTACGCGGCCCTGACGGCGTCGGCCGCTCGTGTGGGTGCGGCCGCGGTGCTGCTAGGGCACACGCTGGACGACCAGGCCGAGACGGTGCTGCTGGGACTGGCGCGTGGATCGGGGCTGCGGTCGCTGTCGGGCATGGCCGCCCGCACCGGCCTGCTGCGGCGGCCGCTGCTCGGGCTGCGCCGCGCCGTGGTGCGGGCTGCGTTGCCGCCCGGACTGACGCCGTGGGACGACCCCCACAACGAGGACGCCGCCTATGCGCGGGCGCGGGTCCGGCACCGCGTGCTGCCGGTCCTCGAGGCCGAGCTCGGCCCGGGTGTCGCCGAGGCGCTGGCCCGCACCGCCGGTCTCGCCCGCGCCGACGCGGACGCGCTGGACGCGCAAGCCGCCGCCGTCGGCACCCTGACCGTGGTCGATCTGGCGGCGCTGCCGCAGGCCGTCCGCTGGCGGGTGCTGCGCCTGGCCGCGATCACCGCCGGCAGTCCGCCCACCGACCTCGCCGCCGCCCACGTCGCCGCCGTCGACGCGCTCGTCACGGCGTGGCGCGGGCAGGCGGGCATCGACCTCCCCGGCGGCCTGCGCGCCACCCGCCGCGACGGCCGCCTGTACTTCGTCGAGCAACCGTGATCACGGCAGCATCCCGCACACCCCGCGCCCGCCGGGGCGACGTGTGAAAGGCTGCGGAGGTGGATCCAGAACACGTCGACGGAGATCTCGAGAAGATCCTCCTCACCGAGGAGGAGATCCAGGGCAAACTGGCGGAGTTGGCGGCCGCCATCGAGCGTGACTACGACGGCAAGGATCTCCTGCTCGTCGGCGTGCTCAAGGGCGCGGTCATGGTCATGGCCGACCTCAGCCGGCACCTGTCGCGGCACGTCGAGCAGGACTGGATGGCCATCTCGTCCTACGGGTCGGGCACGAGGTCCAGCGGCGTCGTCCGCATCGTCAAGGATCTCGACACCGACATCACCGACCGCCACGTGCTCGTCGTCGAGGACATCATCGACACCGGGCTGACGCTGTCGTGGCTGGTGTCGAACCTGCGCTCGCGCGGTCCGGCGTCGGTCGAGGTGTGCACGCTGCTGCGCAAACCCGAGGCCGCGAAGACCGCCGTCGACGTCAGGTATGTCGGCTACGACATCCCCAACGCGTTCGTCGTCGGCTACGGCCTCGACTACGCCGAGCGGTACCGCAACCTGCGGGTCGTCGGTACGCTGGCGCCGCACGTCTACAGCTGATGTGACGCAGTTGTCCGGCATCCCGGGAACACGGGTGCTCACCTGCGACGTTCTCAACGTGTAACCGACCTGCCGGAATGGTCGAGCAGGCCCGCGCAAGGTATCGTCGGACGATCCGACACCTTTGGTGGACATGCCGGGCGTTCGCGGCGTGTGCAGAAGGCAGCCGATCACAGGAGGTACGAGGCCGGCAGGTCTCGCATCATGAACGCCAAGCGATTCACGCGACCACTCATCTGGTTGCTCGTCTTCGTGCTCGCCGCCGTCGTGCTGAGCAGTGTGCTCGACCGTGCCGGCGGCGCGGAGAAGGTCGACACCGCTCGCATCGTCTCCGAGATCGAGGCCGGCAACGTCAAGTCCGCGAAGATCACCGGTGGTGAGACTCAGGAGATCGAGCTCACGCTGGCCGACTCCGACGACACCAAGATCGTCGCCCAGTACGTCGAGGGCCAGGGCCTGCAGCTGCAGGAGTCCCTGCAGGAGCTGCACGACGAGGGCGGCACCAAGCTCGAGTCCTACAACGTCGAGGTGCCGCAGCCGAGCATCCTGTGGGGCATCCTCGGCACGCTGCTGCCGTTCCTGATCCTCGGTGCGCTGATCTTCTTCTTCATGACGCAGATGCAGGGCGGCGGCGGCCGCGTCATGCAGTTCGGCAAGTCGCGCGCCAAGCTGGCCAGCAAGGACGCGCCGAAGACGACGTTCGCCGACGTCGCCGGCGCCAACGAGGCCATCGAGGAGCTCCACGAGATCAAGGAGTTCCTGCAAGAGCCCGGCAAGTTCCAGGCCGTCGGCGCGAAGATCCCGAAGGGCGTGTTGCTGTATGGCTCGCCCGGTACCGGCAAGACGCTGCTGGCCCGTGCGGTCGCCGGCGAGGCGGGCGTGCCGTTCTACTCCATCTCCGGTTCCGACTTCGTCGAGATGTTCGTCGGCGTCGGCGCCTCCCGGGTCCGTGACCTGTTCAAGGAGGCCAAGGAGAACGCGCCGGCCATCGTGTTCGTCGACGAGATCGACGCGGTCGGGCGGCACCGTGGCGCCGGCATGGGTGGCGGGCACGACGAGCGCGAGCAGACGCTGAACCAGCTGCTGGTCGAGATGGACGGCTTCGACGTCAAGACCAACGTCATCCTGATCGCGGCGACCAACCGGCCCGACATCCTCGACCCCGCGCTGCTGCGCCCGGGCCGTTTCGACCGGCAGATCGCGGTCGAGCCGCCCGACCTCGAGGGCCGCGAGAAGATCCTGGGCGTGCACGCGCGGGGCAAGCCGTTGACCGAGGACGCCGACCTCCGCGCGGTGGCGCGCCGCACGCCGGGCTTCACCGGCGCCGACCTCGCCAACGTGCTGAACGAGGCGGCGCTGCTGACCGCGCGTCGCAACGAGAAGCAGATCACGCCGCAGGCGCTGGACGAGGCCATCGACCGCGTGGTGGCGGGCCCGCAGAAGAGCTCGCGCATCATGAAGGACGACGAGAAGCGCATCACCGCCTACCACGAGGGCGGGCACGCTCTGGTGGCGGCCGCGCTGCATCACACCGACCCGGTGCACAAGGTGACGATCCTCCCGCGTGGCGGCGCCCTCGGCTACACCATGGTGCTGCCCGACGAGGACAGGTACTCCACCACGCGCAACGAGATGCTCGACCAGCTCGCCTACATGATGGGCGGCCGGGCCGCGGAGGAGATGGTCTTCCACGACCCCACCACGGGTGCGGCCAACGACATCGACAAGGCCACGACGCTGGCGCGGCGCATGGTCACCCAGTACGGCATGACGGAGCGGCTCGGCGCCATCAAGTTCGGCTCCGACCGGTCCGAGCCGTTCCTCGGCCGCGACATGGGCCACGAGCGCGACTACTCCGAGACCGTTGCCGGCATCGTCGACGAAGAAGTGCGCAAGCTCATCGAGACCGCGCACCAGGAGGCCTTCGACATCCTGGTCGAGAACCGCGAGGTCCTCGATCACCTGGTCATCGCGCTGCTCGAGCGCGAGACCTTGAACAAGGAAGAGGTCGCCGAGGTCTTCGCACCGATCCGCAAGCACGGGCGGCGACCCGCGTGGACCGGTTCGGCCACGCGCAAGCCGTCCGAGCGCGGCCCGGTCGCGTTCCCGATCAAGGTCTCGACCAACGGCCACCACGCCGAGGAGCCGGCCGCCATCACCGTCGCGCCCGAGCCCATCCCGGTGCTGCCGCCGATGCCGAAGCCCGAAGGCCCGGTCGAGGGCTGACGGAGTGAACGCCGAACCGGTGCCGACGCAGCCACCCGGGCAGTTCGATCACGCCCGGGTGGAGGCGGCCGTGCGTGAGCTGCTGGTCGCGATCGGCGAAGACCCCGATCGCGACGGGCTGCTCGAGACCCCCTCGCGGGTCGCGCGGGCGTACCAGGAGATGTTCGGCGGCCTGCACCAGGATCCCGCCGACGTCCTCACCACCACGTTCGAGCTGGGCCACGAGGAGATGGTGCTGGTCAAGGACATCGAGCTGGCCTCGATGTGCGAGCACCACCTCGTCCCGTTCTACGGCTTCGCCCACGTCGGCTACATCCCCGGGCCGACCGGCCGCATCGCCGGGCTGTCCAAGCTGGCGCGGTTGGTCGATGTCTACGCCAAGCGCCCACAGGTGCAGGAACGGCTCACGTCGCAGGTGGCGAATTCCCTGGTCGAGTTGCTCAAGCCGGCTGGCGTCATCGTCGTCGTCGAGGCCGAGCACCTGTGCATGACGATGCGCGGCGTTCGCAAGCCGGGCGCCAAGACGGTCACCAGCGCCGTCCGCGGCCAGCTGCGCGACGCCACCACCCGCGCCGAGGCGATGAGCCTGATCATCGGGCGCTGAGTCCCGCCCCGGGCTCAGGCGGCGTTGTGGCGGTCGCGCCACTCCACCCATGCGCTGATCGAGCCGAGGTCGTAGAGCGGGCCGGACGCGCTGATGGTGAACAGGCTGATGCCCAGTTCGACGAGCGCCTCGGCGGCCGCGCCGGGCCGTCCGCTGACCGCCGTCGAGCGCTCGATCTCGCCCGGGTCGCGGCCGACCGTGGCGCACCAGTTGTCCAGCACCTCGCTCTTGTGCCGCAGCACGGTGGCGTCGCCGAAGGCGTGCCAGATGGTGCCGTGCTCGGCGACGTGGCGCAGCGTCTTCTTCTCGCCGCCACCGCCGATGAGGATCGGGATGTCGCGGGACGGGGCCGGGTTCAGCTTCGACCAGCGGTCCTTGATGCGCGGCAGCGCCTGGCCGAGGTCGTCCAGCCGGGTGCCCGCGGTGCCGAACTCGTAGCCGTACTCGTCGTAGTCGCGCTGGAACCAGCCGCCGCCGATGCCGAGGATGAGGCGGCCGTCGCTGATGTGGTCGACGGTGCGGGCCATGTCGGCCAGCAGCTCCGGGTTGCGGTAGCCGACGCTGCTCACCAGTGCGCCGATCTCCACCCGTGACGTCTGCTCGGCCCACGCGCCGAGCATGGTCCAGCACTCGAAGTGCTTGCCGTCGGGCTCGCCGCGCAGCGGGAAGAAGTGGTCCCAGTTGAAGACGATGTCGACGCCGGCGTCCTCGGCCTCGGCGGCGGCGCGGCGGATCTCCCGGTAGTCGGCGTGCTGCGGCTGGATCTGGACACCGATGCGAATCGGTCGGGACATGCGTGCCTCGGTTCGGGTCGGGGATACACAGGGACAACCCCGCGGCGCCGTCCCGACATTCCGGCCGCGACGGATTACGAGCCGGCGCGACGGTATCCGTGCAGGTCGGTCTGGACCTGGTTCACCCAGATGTCGCCCGTGCCGTCGGGGTCGGGCACCCGGACGGTGAGCCCGTAGTTCTCGTCGACGACGGACGCGGCGAGGCCGCGGGCGGTCAGCCGGGCGGCCAGCGCGCGGACGTCGCCGTCGTACTCGAACGAGAGCTGCACGGACGGCCGGTCGGCGCCGTGCGCCGCCACCAGCCCGCCGCCGGGCGCGACGAAGTCGACCCAGTCGCCGACGTGCGAGGCGATGCGCACCGTCAGGCCGAGGCGGTCCAGCACGCCGGCCGCGCCCGCCACGTCCGGCGAGTACCAGAGCGGCAGCGCCGACAGTGCGGGGTCGGCGCCGGGCTGCGGTGCGGCCTCCGAGCGCTCGTCGACGTGCGCCCGCAGGCCGTCGGGCCCGGTGACCTCCAGCCGGCCGCCGGCCGACACCGTCGCCAGGCCGTTGCGCTCGCATTCCGCGGCGACGGCGAACAGGTCCGGCGCCTCGAAGCCCAGCTCGGCGCCGGACTCGTCGGCGCGGACCACCGCGACCCGGCCGTGCCCGAGCGCGAGGTCGACGCGGTCGCCGTCGCGGCCGGTGACGACGCCGCCGAGCGCCTCGACGACCCGGACCCACGCGTCGGCGTGCGGCGTGCGCCGGACCGGGCGGACGGTGAGCGTCATCGGGGGTCCTCCTGCTCCGCGGTGGCGAGGTACTCCCGCAACACCTTCTCGACGAACGCCGACAGGCTCAGCTCCTCGTCGATGCTGCGGTGCTTCGTGGCGCGGACGACGTCCGGCGGCAGGTAGACGTTGAACTGCACCTTGTCGGCCATGGCTAGGATGCTAGCCGACCAACTGGAACTCGGTGTGCAGCACGTAGGCGCAGCAGCGCCGCCTCTACGTCGAGGCGGTGTTCGCGCTGGCCGGGTTCGAGGGCGAGCCGGTGGATGTCGACCCGCGGGTGGCGACGTGGGCGGAGTACCCGCACGTCTTCGTCGACGGGCCGGCCACCCAGGTGATGTTCGTGACCGCCCGGATGCCGCCGAAGCGGATCCGGGCGGTCCTGCGCGAGTTTCTCGCCGAGGTGCCGCGGCTCAGGTGAAGACGCTCACCCCGCCGGGTCCGACCAGCAGGCCGACGACGATCAGCACGATGCCCCACAACAACTGGCCGCGGACCAGCGAGATGATGCCCCCGATCACGAGGATGACGGCCAGGATCCAGAGCAGGAACTCCATGGTGCCTCCTTCTTCTCATTCCAGACCTTGTGGTGCCCGAACGGGCGATCTCCAAACGGGTGGTGCCGACCGGCGCGGCGTCGTGCGGGAGAATGGAGTCGTGCCCGACAAGCCCGCGATCCTCGACGTCCTCGCCGCCCGCTACGCCTCGCCGGAACTGACCCGGTTGTGGTCGCAGCAGAACAAGATCGTCCTCGAGCGGCGGCTCTGGCTGGCCGTGCTGCAGGCGCAGCGTGACCTCGGCGTCGACGTCCCCGACGGCGTGGTCGAGGCGTACCAGGCGGTGCTCGAGGACGTCGACCTCGATTCCATCGCCGCCCGCGAGCGGGTCACCCGGCACGACGTCAAGGCGCGCATCGAAGAGTTCAACGCGCTGGCCGGCCACGAGCACGTCCACAAGGGCATGACCAGCCGCGATCTCACCGAGAACGTCGAGCAGCTGCAGATCCGCCTGTCGCTCGAGCACGTCCGCGACCGCATGGTCGCCGTCCTCGTCCGGCTGGCCGCGCGCGCCGCCGAGCACGCCGACACCGTCATGGCCGGCCGCAGTCACAACGTCCCCGCCCAGGCGACGACGCTGGGCAAGCGGTTCGCCTCGGCCGCCGACGAACTCGTCGTGGCGTTCGAGCGGGTCGAGGAGCTGATCGCGCGGTACCCGCTGCGCGGCATCAAGGGCCCGGTCGGCACGGCGCAGGACATGCTCGACCTCCTGGGCGGCGACGATGCCCGGCTCGCGGAGCTGGAGCGGCGCATCGCCGGGCACCTCGGGTTCGAGCGGGTGTTCACCAGCGTCGGCCAGGTCTACCCGCGCTCGCTCGACCACGACGTCGTGTCGGCGCTGGTCCAGGTGGCCGCCGGGCCGTCGTCGCTGGCCACCACCGTCCGGCTGATGGCCGGGCAGGAGCTGGTCACCGAGGGGTTCAAGGCCGGGCAGGTCGGCTCCAGCGCCATGCCGCACAAGATGAACACCCGCTCCTGCGAGCGCGTCAACGGCCTCGCCGTCGTCCTCCGCGGCTACGCGTCGATGGCGGCCGAGCTGGCCGGCGCGCAGTGGAACGAGGGCGACGTGTTCTGCTCGGTCGTGCGCCGGGTCGCGCTGCCCGACGCGTTCTTCGCGCTCGACGGCCTGTTCGAGACGTTCCTCACCGTCCTCGACGAGTTCGGCGCCTACCCCGCGGTCATCGCCCGCGAGCTCGACCGCTACCTGCCCTTCCTCGCCACGACCTCCGTGCTGATGGCCGCCGTCAAGGCCGGCGTCGGGCGCGAGACGGCGCACGAGGCCATCAAGGAGCACGCCGTCGCGGTGGCACTGGCCATGCGCGAGCAGGGTGCGGCGCGGAACGACCTGTTCGACCGGCTGGCGGGGGACGCGCGGCTGGGCCTGGACCGCGCGCACCTGGACTCCCTGGTGCGGTCGCCGCTGGAGTTCACCGGCGCGGCGCGGGCCCAGGTCGGCGCCGTCGTGGCCCGGGTCGACGAGATCGCCGCCGCCCATCCCGTCGCGGCCGCCTACACCCCGTCGCCCATCCTCTAGCGCAGTGGACACGCCGATCATCGGCGATTCCTGGCGTCAGGACGCCAGGAATCGCCGATGATCATGGGCGGACGAACCTCCTACAGGTCGGGCCGGTCGGTCACGCGCAGGGCGTTGACGATCGGCAGCTGGTAGCCGAAGCGGTCGTGGAACTGGATGTTCAGCGGACCGCCCTGGTGCTCGACGGTGACGGTGTGCTGGTCCGCCCACAGCCCGCGGACCTCGGCGGCCACGTCGTGGTTGACCAGCACGTAGGCGCCGTTGACGCTGACGTCGAAGACGCGGCGTCCGGGCATCATGTTCGCCTGGAACTCGGCGAACCCGAGCTCCACCTCGTACGTCCCGGCGGGCACGTTGTCGAACCGGTAGCCGAAGATGCCGGACCGCCGGCTCTGGAACATCGTGTCGTCATCGGTGCCGCCGATCGCGCGATTCGTCGACGAGACCTCGACGCGCTGGCCGACCCAGCCCCAGGAGCCGGCGGTGAACTTCCGGTCCGCCTGCCACATGTCCAGGTCGCCGTCGGTGTAGGCGGCGCCGCCGGCGTTGACGCCCACCTGGTAGGCGGGCACCAGCAGCGAGACCGGAACCTGGTGGCTCGGCACCCGCCCGGCGTTCGTCGCGATCATCAGCGTCGCCTCGTAGCGATTCGCCGCGAGGCCGGTGCTGTCGGCCGTGACGGTGACGGTCACCGACTCGCCCGGCGCCAGGGTCCCCGCGGCCGGGTCCTCCGACAGCCAGGACACGTCGCTGGCGTTCGGCACGCCGGTGTCGATGAGGTACGCCGTGTTGGTCAGCTGGCTGGTCGCCCACAGCTCACCGGTGGTGTTCATCTCCAGGCCGGCGCCCGGACCCTCGCCCTGCTCCGGGAACTCGATCGCCGAGATCGTGGCGCAGTCCGACGGGTCGATCTGGTAGATGTACGTGGTCAGCGAGCTGTTGACCATCCACAGCACGTCGGCCGTCGGGTTGTAGGCGAGGCCGGCGATGGACGCGTCCTCGGTCGAGCACTGGGCGAGGGTGGCACCCGGGTCCGCGTGGGACTGGCCCGCGACGGTGTAGATGATGCCCTCGTTCCAGCCGCCGATGTAGAAGACGTCGTCGACGGGGTTGTAGGCGAGGCCGCGCTGCGAGAAGTTGGTCGTCCACGGGGTGCCCGAGATCACGTACTGCTCGGTGCCGTCGGCGGTGTCGAAGCAGTGGATCGCGTTGTCGCCGCCGACGTTGACCTGGCACATCGCGCCGGTGCTGGAGTCCAGCGCCATGTCGCCGTTCCAGGCGCCGCCCCAGTTGCCCGGGAACACGGAGCCCGCCGCACCGGACGTGGAGAACTGGTGGTTGGTGATGGTGTCGGGGTCGGACACCCAGACGTCGCCGTCGAAGCCGACGCCCCAGGCGACGGAGATCCCGGTGGCCGGCCACTCGGCCACCACGTCGCCGGGCGCGGCCGGAGCCATGTCCTGCGCCGCGAGGTCGGCCAGCTGCTCCTTGGAGTACGTGCCGAGCGCGTTGGTGGCGTTCGGGTCGGCCTCCGAGCTGCCCATCAGCGCCGGCGTCGGGGGCGACTGCCGGCCGGTGCCGCGGTCGACCTCGGTGGCCTCCCAGGCCAGGTCCGCGGAGCCGGTGTTGGTGATGGTCACCTCGCCGGAGCGGGTCTGCCCCTCGGTGATCGTCCAGGACAGCTCGTCGGCCTCGACGACGGCGACGCCGGTGCGCAGCGCGTAGTCGACGGTGTTGACCTCGCCGTCCTGGTTGATCAGCACGTCCTCGGAGCCGCCGTCGTACCCGTCGCTGCTCGCCTGCACCGTGTAGGCGCCGAAGAACAGCTGCATGGCGTAGTCGCCGTTCGCGTCCGTGCTCGCCTCCCGGACGACGGTGCCGTCGGGTGCGACGGCGGCCACGGTGGCGCCCTCGATCGGCAGGCCGTCGTTGGCGTCGGTGACGGTGCCGGTGACGGACCCGTTCGGCGGCAGCTCGAACGTGATGGCCGTGTCGTCGGACAACGCGGCCTCGTTGAACGAGTACTGCAGGGCGTCGGTGCCGGTCGCGTTCTCGATGCCGACGGTCGCGCTGGTGCCGAGTTCGCGCGCCTGGGCCGGGTCGAGGTTGCGGTAGGCGAAGGTGACGGTGCCGTCCTCGTACAGCGTCACGCTGAAGTCGATCCGCACGTCCGCGACGTTGAAGAACGACACGTTGCGGTACTCGATGACGAACCCGCCGTCGACGGTGCCGGTGTAGACCCCGCCGCCGGCCTGGATGTTGAGGTCGTCCCAGAACGGCGCCAGCGTGGCGTTGGGCGCGGCCGCGTTCGGCAGCGCCGTGTTCGTGTAGTTGGTGACGGGCGCGAGGAAGTTCACGTGCCCGTTCGAGGACAGGTACGCGGTGTCGTAGTTCTCGCCGTAGAACGGGAAGTCGAACGGCAGCGCGACCGACGCCGTCTGCTCGTCCCCGGTCAGGGCCACCGGGTCGGTGCCCTCGACGTACGCCGACGGGCCGGTGCTGCAGAAGTAGCCGTAGCCGTCGGCCCGCTTCGGCAGCGCGAAGTCCAGCGTCGACGGCCCGCTGACCGTCAGCGCCTGCGTGAGCGGATCGGCGCACTTGCCGCCGTCCGCGGTCAGCTCGTACGAGCCGGCCGGGACCGCCGCGAACGCGTAGGTGCCGTCGGCGCCGGTCGTGACCGGGTCGACGGGCGCGCCGTCGATCCTGACGGTGGCGCCGGCGACCGGGTCGCCGGAGTGGGCGTCGGTGACGGTGCCGGTGACGGGGTGGCTGCTGGCCGGCTCCAGCGCGACGTCGAGCGTCGTCGCGGTGTCGGCCGTGATGGCGGCGGTGGACGTCGCGGTCTGGTAGCCGAACGCGGACACCGTCACGTCGTAGTCGCCGGCGGTGAGCGTGAGCGTGTAGGTGCCGTCGGCGCCGGTGGTGGTCTGCCGCTCCATCGGCCCGGCGACGGCGACGGTGGCGCCCTCGACCGGGGCGCCGGCCGCCGTGACGGTGCCGGTGAGCGTGCCGGTCTCGCCGGTCGGCGCGGCGTCGATCAGCGCGAGCGCGTCGAGCCGGCCCTCGCCCCAGACGTTGTTGTCGTCGGCGGTGCCGCCGCAGCTGAGGTCCTCGACGTCGACGGCGCTCTGGTCGAGCAGCGCGCGGGTGCCCTCGACGTCACCGACCAGCGCCGGGGCGGCCGACCACAGCAGCGCGATGGTGCCGGCCGTGTGCGGCGCGGCCATCGACGTGCCGGACAGCAGGTTGTAGCCGCCGCCGTCGATCGACGAGCGCACGGCCACGCCGGGCGCGGAGATGCTCGGCTTGATCTCGCCGTCCTGGCCGGGGCCGCGGCCGGAGAAGTCGGCGATGGCGTTGTTCGAGTCGTACGCGCCGACGGAGTAGTTGATCGTCCGGCTGCCGGGCGAGCCGCTGCTCGAGCAGGCATCGCCGCTGTTGCCGTTGGCCCAGACACCGAAGATGCCGGCGTTCGCCCACTCGATGAGGATGTCCTCCATGAACGGGTCGTTGGACGGGAACCTCGACCCCCACGAGTTGTTGACGATGTGCGGCCGCTGCGACACGTCCGGGTTCTGGCCGTTCAGGTCGGTCGGCGCGAGCATCCACTCGCCGGACTCGATGAGGTCGGCGTCGGAGCAGGTGTTGCAGCCGTTCGCCGCGATCCACGTCGCGCCGGGCGCCACGCCGATCTGGTTGCCGCTGCCGTCGTCGCCGACCATCGTGCCCATCGTGTGGGTGCCGTGCGAGTTGCCGGCGCCCTCGAACGGGGTGTCGCTGCTGCCGGTGGCGTCGAACCAGTTGTAGTTGTGGTCGAAGCTGCCGCCGTTGTTGCCGCGGTAGTGCTCGACCAGCGCCGGGTGGTCGTAGTCGACGCCGCTGTCGATGTTGGCGACGACGATGCCCTCGCCGCGGACGCCGTACTGCGACCAGACGTCGTCGGCGTTGATGTTGGCGATGCCCCACTCGACGGCGGACGTGCCCATGCCGCCGGACGCCTTCTCGTCGACCGGCTCGGGCTGGTCGTAGGTGCGCGGCGCCCGGATCTGCTCGACGCCGTCGAGCGCGGCGAGCTGCTCGGCGAGGGCGCGGCTGCCGTCCTCGACCAGGATCGCGTTGGTGATCCAGTGCGCCTCGTAGCCGACGCCGCGCTCGTCGAGGAGCTTGCGGGCGGCGGCCTGCGACTGGTCGGCGGTCGCCTTGAGCTGGTCGACCACGAACTGACCACGTTCGGTCCAGTCCTCGATGGCCGACGCGGACGTCGTCCGCGCGGACGAGCCGAACCGGATCCAGAAGTCGGCGCTGTCCTTGACGGCGTCGGGGTCGAACACGCCTGGTTCGATCTTCGACACGGGCTCGGCCGGACGGTCGAATCCGGCCTGCGCCGGTGTGGCGGCCAGGACCGTCGACACCAAGGCGAAGACCGAGAGTACTGCGGCGAGATATCGCCGACCTGCTCGTCTTTCCCTGGTGGGACTCGCCGTCGCGTCGGGACCTCGCGGTCGGCCTCCTACTGGGTGGGCTGGAAGCTGCACGGTGGACCTCCTGTGTGGGCGCGACACGGCGGAGGGAGGTGGCCGGGCACCGTGTCACACGTGTCCGAAATGCGGTGCCGCTATCCTCGCGACGTCCGGCTACCGGCGACAAGGTCGGATCGAGGGCAAGATCGAGGCCGTTGACGGGCGATGTCACAGGGATTGACTCCTGGATGCCCGGGATTTAACCGGAAATATTCCGCGAGACATACCAAACCGTCGTGAAACCTGTCATGCTGCCAAGCAATCGGTGGGGCGATTTGCAGGGAGTTGGTGCATGGTGTCCGCAGCGCCATACATTGAAGCGATCACGCCATTTGTCATCTGTGTCGGCACGACTCTGGAGGACTCGACCGCGATCGCCCAGGCGATCGACCGGCGGGCCATCGTGATGATCGCGCCGGACTCCGAGGCGGCACGCCGGCTGCTGGTCGGCGACACGGGCATACCCGACAGCCCGGCCGGCATGGAGGACCTCGAGTACCGCGTCATCGAACGCGGCTGTCTCCGCGTCGACCTGGTGTCCCGCCAGGTCACCTGGAGCGACGTCGACATCGCGCTGAGCGCCCGCGAGTTCGACCTGCTGGCGACGCTCGCGACGGAGGCCGGCCGGGTCTGGACCTTCGAGGAACTGATGGCGCGGATCTGGAAGACCCGCTACCTGGGCGACGCCGACCCCGTCGTGTCGGCGGTGAAGCGGCTTCGGCGGCGGCTGGCGCTGGTGGTCGACGAACTGCGCGTGGTGTCCGTGCGCGGCGTCGGCTTCCGGCTGGTGGTCCCGGACTGAGGTGGATGGCGGCCGGCCGCAGCCGGCTATGGGTTGGGTGCGGACGGCGGTGGTTCGGTCGGGGCAGGGTGCGGACCGAACCGCCGCCGAGCCGTCCCGGCCCGAGGTGTGTCGGTGCGCGGCGTCCGGGCGGCGCTGCTGCTGCCGATGATCAGGTGACGTATCGCTCAGATTGGCCGCGTCTTCGTCACCTGATCGTTTTGTGTCCGCATCGTGGAGATGATCAGGTGACGCAACGCGCGAATGCCGGGCGCTTCCGTCACCTGATCGTTCTCGTCAGTCGTCCTTCCTCACACCTTGCGCGGCATCCAGCTGGACGGCGCTCGCTGCGGCCGAGACCCGGGAGCCACACCCTTCCGCGGGCCGACTGGGTATCCTGGAGGCGCCCCCAGTTCTCCGCCGCGCGAGGAGCGTGCCCGTGGCCCGCGTCGTTGTCGACGTCATGCTCAAGTCCGAGATTCTCGACCCGCAGGGCAAAGCCGTGCAGGGTGCGTTCGGCCGGCTCGGCTTCGACGGGATCGCCTCCGTCCGCCAGGGCAAGCGGTTCGAGATCGAGCTCGACGGTGAGGCGACGCCCGAGGCCATCGCCGAGATCGAGCGCGCCGCCGCGACGCTGCTCGCGAACCCCGTCATCGAGGACTTCACCGTCCACGTGGAGGCCGGCGTCTGATGCGCGTCGGCGTCGTCACGTTCCCCGGCTCCCTCGACGACCGCGACGCCGCCCGGGCGGTCCGGGTCGCCGGTGGTGAGGCGGTCTCGCTCTGGCACGGCGACGCCGACCTCCACGGCGTCGACGCCGTGGTGCTGCCGGGCGGCTTCTCCTATGGCGACTACCTGCGCTGCGGCGCCATCGCGCGGTTCGCCCCGGTCATGGAGCCGCTGGTCGACGCCGCACGCGGCGGACTGCCGGTGCTGGGCATCTGCAACGGTTTCCAGGTGCTGTGCGAGTCGCACCTGCTGCCGGGCGCGCTGATCCGCAACGACCACCGCAAGTTCGTCTGCCGCGACCAGCCGCTGCGGGTCGAGAGCACGGCCACGGCGTGGACGTCCGGCTACGCGGCCGGCCAGGAGATCGTCATCCCGCTGAAGAACGGCGAGGGCGGCTATGTCGCCGACGAGCGCACGCTCGACGAGCTCGAGGGCGAGGGCCGGGTCGTCGTCCGCTACGCCGGCGACAACCCCAACGGCTCCTACCGCGACATCGCCGGCGTCACCAACGCCCGCGGCAACGTCGTCGGGCTGATGCCGCACCCCGAGCACGCGGTCGAGGCGCTCACCGGGCCGACCACCGACGGCCTCGGCTTCTTCACGTCCGTTCTGGAAGGACTGGTCCGTTCGTGATCGACACCGTCGAGCTGGCCGCGAAGACCCCGGACCAGCCGCAGCCCTGGGGCGAGCTGGGGCTCAAGCAGGACGAGTACCAGCGCATCCGCGACATCCTCGGCCGCCGGCCCACCAACGCCGAGCTGGCCATGTACAGCGTCATGTGGTCCGAGCACTGCTCGTACAAGAGCTCCAAGGTGCACCTGCGCCAGTTCGGCGAGAAGGCGCCGCAGAGCGACGCGCTGCTGGTCGGCATCGGCCAGAACGCCGGCGTCGTCGACATCGGCCACGGCTACGCGGTCACCTTCAAGATCGAGTCGCACAACCACCCGTCCTACGTCGAGCCGTACCAGGGCGCGGCGACGGGCGTCGGCGGCATCGTCCGCGACATCCTCGCCATGGGCGCCCGGCCGGTCGCCGTCATGGACTCGCTGCGGTTCGGCCCGCTCGACGCCGACGACACCCACCGGGTGCTGCCGGGCGTGGTGGCCGGAGTTGGCGGCTACGGCAACTGCCTGGGCCTGCCCAACATCGGCGGCGAGGTGGTCTTCGACCCGTCCTACGCGGCGAACCCACTGGTCAACGCGCTGTGCGTCGGCGTCATGAAGCACGAGGACATCCACCTCGCCAACGCCACCGGCGTCGGCAACAAGGTGGTGCTGTTCGGGGCCCGTACCGGCGGCGACGGCATCGGCGGCGCATCGATCCTCGCGTCGGAGTCGTTCGACGACAGCAAACCGTCGAAGCGCCCGGCCGTCCAGGTCGGCGACCCGTTCATGGAGAAGGTGCTCATCGAGTGCTGCCTCGAGCTGTTCGAGGCGCAGGTCGTCGAGGCCATCCAGGACCTCGGCGCGGCCGGCATCTCCTGCGCGACGTCCGAGCTGGCCAGCAACGGCGACGGCGGCATGTATGTGCAGCTGGAGAAGGTGCTGCTGCGCGACCCCAGCCTGACCCCCGGCGAGATCATGATGTCGGAGTCGCAGGAACGCATGATGGGCATCGTCACGCCCGAGAATCTCGACGCGTTCCTCGCCATCACCACGAGGTGGGACGTCGAGACCGCCGTCATCGGCGAGGTCACCGGCACCGGCCGGCTGATCATCGACTGGCACGGCGAGACCATCGCCGACGTCGACCCCCGCACCGTCGCGCACGACGGCCCGGTCTATGAGCGGCCGTACGCGCGGCCGGACTGGCAGGACTCGCTACAGGCGGATGGCCCGGGCGAGCTGCCGCGGCCGGGCACCGGCGACGAGCTGCGCGGCACCCTGCTGCGGCTGCTGGCGTCGCCGAACCTCGCGTCGAAGGCATGGATCACCGACCAGTACGACCGCTACGTGCTCGGCAACACCGTCCTCGCCCAGCCCGAGGACGCGGGCGTGCTGCGCATCGACGAGTCGACCGGGCTGGGCGTGGCCATCGCCACCGACGGCAACGGCCGCTACGCCAAGCTCGACCCGTACACCGGCGCGCAGCTGGCGCTGGCCGAGGCGTACCGCAACGTCGCCACCACCGGCGCCACGCCGCTCGCCGTCACCGACGGCCTCAACTTCGGCTCGCCCGAGGACCCCGCCGTCATGTGGCAGTTCGCCGAGGCCATCCGCGGCCTGGCCGACGGCTGCCAGGCGCTCGGCACCCCGGTCACCGGCGGCAACGTGTCGCTGTACAACCAGACCGGCGACGCCGCCATCCTGCCGACGGCGATCGTCGGGGTGCTGGGCGTCCTCGACGACGTCGCCCGGCGCACCCCGCAGGGCTTCCGCGAGCCGGGCCAGGTGATCTACCTGCTCGGCGAGACCCGCGACGAGTTCGGCGGCTCCGAGTGGGCGTGGGCCGAGCACGGGCACCTGGGCGGGCGGCCGCCGTCGGTCGACCTCGCCGCCGAGCGCGAGCTGGCCGAGATCCTCGTCAACGCCTCCCGCGACGGGCTGATCGACGCCGCGCACGACCTCTCCGACGGCGGGCTGGCGGTCGCGCTGGTCGAGTCGGTGCTGCGGCACGGCGTCGGCGCGCGGGTGTGGGTGCCCGACGGCCTCGACCCGTTCGTGTTCCTGTTCTCCGAGTCGCAGGCCCGGGCGATCGTCGCGGTGCCGCGGTCGGAGGAGGTCCGGTTCACCGACATGTGCTCGGCGCGGCGGTTTGCGCACCAGCGCATCGGCGTGGTCGACGACGGCGGCGTGCTCGACCTGCAGGGGCAGTTCAGCGTGCCGGTCGACGACCTGCGCACGGCTCACGAGTCGACGCTGTCCTCGGCGTTCGACGCCTGAGCCTTCGCCGCGGCGATGCGGGCGTTGGTGAGCCGCGGCAGCGCGTAGAGCACCATCACGACGTGCGCGGCCGCGGCGACCAGGAACGGCAGCCGCAGTGACCACTCGCGGCTCAGCCAGGTGTCGCCGGCGGTCACCAGCACGCCGCCGAGCAGCGTCCCGAGCGAGATGGCGCCCCAGCCGAAGAACCGGTACACCGAGTTGACCCGGCCGAGCAGGTGGTCGGGGATGATGCTCTGCCGCATCGACACCGTGATGACGTTCCACAGCACGATGAAGAAGCCCTCGACCACGAACACCGGGTAGACGGCGAACGGCGACGACAGCAGCCCGATGGCGCCGAGGCAGCCGCCCAGCACGATCAGCGACACGAACAGCGAGGTGCCCGGGCCGATGCGGGCGCTGATGCGGTGTGCGACCAGCGAACCGAGCACCGCGCCGAGCGCCGTCCCGGACAGCAGGAGGCCGAACCCGGTGGCGTCCAGGCCGAGGATCTCCTGAGCGACGAGCACGTAGATGGCCATCGCGGCGGCGCTCAGGCCGTTGGCCGCGCCGAGCAGGAACGCCAGCGAGCGCAGCAGGTGGTGGTTCCACAGCCAGCGCACCCCCTCGCCGATCTCGGCCTTCCAGTTGATGCGGCCGCTGGTGACCTTGCCCTTCGGGGCGAACTGCCCGGCCAGCATGAACACCAGCCCGGCCGCGATGGCGAACGTGCCGGCGTTGATGAAGAACGGCAGCGCGAACGCCAGGCCCAGCAGCAGGCCGGCCAGCGGCGGCCCGACGAAGTTGTTGACCACGACCTCGGCGCCCCACATGCGGCCGTTCGCCTTCTCCAGGCGATCCTTCGCGACGATGGACGGCAGCAGCGTCTGGGCGGTGTTGTCGCGCAGCACCTCGGCGGTGCCGAGCAGGAACGCCATGAGGTACAGCAGGACGAGCAGCAGGGTGGCGTTGCCGGGCGGTGCGGCCGTGCCGTCGGCGATCTGGTCCGGCGTCGGCAGGTCGGCCTGCCAGGCCAGTACCACGATCGCGAACGCACCCATGACGGCGAACCGCAGCACGTCCATGGCGGCGACCACCTTGCGGCGGTCGAGGCGGTCGGTGATGACGCCGGCCGGCAGCGAGAACAGCAGCCACGGCAGCCGGGTGGCCAGCGTGACGAGCGCGATCTGCAGTGGGTCGCGGGTGACGGCGGTGGCCAGCCACGGGATCGCGACCGCCGAGAGCCCGTCGCCGAAGTTCGAGACGACCGACGCGCTCCACAGCTTCCAGTAGTTGCGGCCCAGCCCGGCCTTCGTGGGTGTGTCGACCGTGGTCACGCGGCACCGTCCTCGGGGTCTGGCAGGTGCCCGCGCTGCGTCGGGAAGATCCCGACGAGCAGACCGTACGTCACCTCGCCGCCGCGTGGCTGGCGGGCGAACTCGTTCAGCAGCTCGAACAGCCGTTGCCGCCACTCCTCCGCCCGCTCCACCGGGATCCGGGCGTACCGGGCGTTCGTCGTCATGGGGAGGTCCTGCAGCTCCGCGGGGAGCTGGGAGATCTCCGCGACGGTCTCCGTGAGCACCCCTTTGGGCTCCAGCCCGATGCCCTCGAACGAGGCGCGGTCCCAGTCGTGGTACAGGAACACGCGGGCGGTGCGGCCGTAGTAGCGGGCCTCGATGGCGCGCACCAGTTTGGTGCGGACCACGTGCACCAGGCCCGCGTACTCCAGGACCTTCAGGTGGTGGCCGACCGTGCCCTTCGGCTTGTCCAGCGCGGCGGCCAGCTCGGTTGTCGTCGCGGCCCGTTCCAGCAACAGGTTGGCGATCTTCATCCGGGTCTCGTCGAACAGTGCCCGGTACTGCGCGGGGTCGTTGAGCTCGAGCTCGTCGGCGAGTTCATAGTCGGGAGTGGCGGACTGGTCGGCCATTCCAGAATGGTCGGCGATTCCCGACCATTCTGTCAAGACACGTACTGGCTGGCGTACTCCGCGGTCGGTTCGATCTCCGTGATGACGTCGACCAGCACGCCGTCGGGCGCCTCGGCGATGAAGTGGCGCTGGCCGAACGGCTCGTCGCGCAGCTCCAGCCGGATCGGCAGCCCGGCCTCCACCAGGCGCGCGTACCAGTCGTCGACGTCCGGGACCTCGACGTTGAGCAGCAGGCCGCGGGCCGCCCGGCGGAAGCCGTCGGGGATGGTCGGATGCCGGTGGTCGACGAACGCCAGCTCGATGTGCGCGGCGGCGGGGTGGCGCAGGCTCACGTACCAGCCCGAGTCGAAGACGAGCGTGAAGCCGAGGTGCTTGACGAAGAAGTCGCGCGTGGCGGCGACGTCGGTGCTGCAGAGGACCGGGTAGAAGCCGGTGATGGTCATGTCTCCTCCTCAGATACCTACCGTTGGTATGTGTCTGACACGGTAGGATGCATACCGCTGGTATGTCAACTGGAGGTGCGGTGTCCCCGACCAAGTCCGAGCAGCGGCAGGCCACGGTGCACGCGCTGCTCACCGAGGCCCGGCGGCAGTTCGCCCGCGACGGCTACGCCGCGGTGAGCCTGGCCGCTCTCGTCGACGCGCTCGGCCTCACCAAGGGCGCGCTCTACCACCACTTCTCCGGCAAGTCCGCGCTGTTCCGCGCCGTCGTCGAGCAGGTCCAGGCGCAGGTCGCCGACCGCGTCGTCACCGCGGCGGAGGCCGAGACCGGCTCGTGGCGGCAGCTCACCGCCGGCTGCGAGGCGTTCCTGCGGGCCAGTGCCGACCCCGAGGTGCAGCGCATCCTGCTCATCGACGGGCCGGCGGTGCTGGGCTGGGACGAGTGGCGCGCGCTCGACGACGCGTCGTCCGGGCGGCACCTGCGCGAGGCCCTGGAGGCCGTCATCGACGACGGCGTCATCGCGCCGCAGCCGGTCGGGCCGCTGACGCACCTGCTGTCCGGCGCGATGAACGAGGCGGCCCTCTGGCTGGCCCGCTCCGACGACCCGCGCGACCTCGACGACACCGTCGCCGCACTGCTCGCCCTGCTCGACGCCCTGCGGGTGCCGACGAGTGGCGCTGTGTGACCTGCGTGTCTAGTGTGGTCGCTGAGGTGATGGCATGACGCCGGGACGCACCTGGAGCGTCGTCGAGGCGAAGGCGCGGCTCGGCGACTTGCTGGCCGCCGTCGAGCGCGACGGCCCGCAGACCATCAGCCGTCGCGGCCGTGCCGTCGCGGTCGTCGTCTCCGTCGAGCAGTGGGAGCGGCGCAACCCCCATCGCGGTTCACTGGCGGACTTCTTCGCCACTTCCCCGCTGCGTGAGCTAGGCGGCGAGCTCGAGCTCCCGTCGCGCGACGAGGCGATGCGAGAGAGCAGCCGGTGAGTCAGCTGATCGACACGCACGTCATCTCCGAGCTCGTCGCCGACCCCTGGCGCGAGGACGGGTAGGCGCAGCGGATGCTGCGGACCGTCGCCATCGCGAACTACCGGTCGCTCCGCGACGTCGTCTTGCCGCTGACCGGCCTCGACGTCGTCATCGGCGCCAACGGCACGGGCAAGTCGAGCCTGTACCGGGCGCTGCGGCTGCTCGCCGACTGCGCCCGGGGCGACGTCATCGCGTCGCTGGCGCGGGAGGGCGGCATGCCGTCGGTCACCTGGGCCGGCCCGGAGAAGATCAGCCGGGAGATGCGGTCGGGGGAGCGGCCGGTCCAGGGCACCCGCCGGACGGGTCCGGTCAACGTCCGCATGGGCTTCGCCGGCGACGACTTCGGGTACCTCATCGACCTCGGCCTGCCCCGGCCGGGCGGCGGGCCGGCGCCGTCGTTCTTCCAGCTCGATCCGGAGATCAAGCGCGAGGCGATCTGGAGCGGGCCGGTGCTGCGGCCGGGCACCTGGCTGGCCGACCGCCGCAACGAGCTGGTGCGGGTGCGCGCCGGCGGCGACTGGGAGCACCTGGCCCAAGGGCTGCGCACCTTCGAGAGCATGCTCAGCGAGGTCGCCGACCCGATCCGGGCGCCCGAGCTGCTGACCGTCCGCGAGCAGGTGCGCAGCTGGCGCTTCTACGACCACTTCCGCACCGACGCCGACGCGCCGGCCCGGCAGACCCGCGTCGGCACCCGCACGCCGGTCCTGTCCGACGACGGCGCCGACCTCGCCGCCGCGCTGCAGACCATCCGCGAGGTCGGCGCGGTCGAGGCGCTCGACGCCGCCGTCGACCGCGCGTTCCCCGGGTCGCGGCTGGAGATCGCTCAGCTCGGCGATCGGCTGGACCTTGCGTTCCGGCAGCACGGCCTGCTGCGGCCACTGGCCGGCGCCGAGCTGTCCGACGGCACCCTGCGCTTCCTGCTGTGGGCCGCGGCCCTGCTGGCGCCCCGTCCGCCGGCGCTCATGGTGCTGGACGAGCCGGAGGCCAGCCTGCACCCGCAACTGCTGCCGGCGCTGGCCGAGCTGATCGTCGAAGCGCGCGGGAGCACCCAGCTCGTCGTCATCACCCACTCGCCGCTGCTGGTCGACCACCTGGGCGCGGCCGCGACCAGGGTCGAGCTGGTCAAGGACACCGGAGAGACGTTCATCGACGGGCAGGACCGATTCGACCGGCCGGCGTGGAACTGGGGATCACGCTGACGCACCCTGGCCGGACTCGGCCAGCAGGTTGATACCAGACGTGTCGAACGGCCGGCCATGATCATCCACATTTTTTGGCTGTCAGAGCAGCCCAAAAGGTTGATGATCATGGTCGACGTCAGTCACCCAGCGGCGGCCGATGCCGCCATCCGCTTCGTTGGGCTCACACACCCGCGGCCGGCACGTGCCGCACGTCCCTGACGGACCCGACGGGTAGCCTGCCGGGGTGGTGAAACGGATGGACCCGGAGACGGCGTGGGCGGCCTACCGGAGCGGTCACGACGCGCTGCGCGGCTGGCTGGGCGAGCTGCCGCCGGAGCACTGGACCGGGCCGAGCGTGCTGCCCGGCTGGACCGTCGCCGACCTCGCGGCGCACCTCGCGCTGGTGGCCGACTCCGTGACGGCGACGGCGGCGGCCCCGCGCGGGGTGGCGGCGCACAGCCTGAGCGAGTACCTGACGACGTACGCGGCGGCGGCCGCCGGCCTGTCCGAGCTGACGCTGGCCATCGCGCGCGCGGCCGGGCACGACAAGGGCCGCGTCCTCGCCGCCGTCGACGAGCGGTTCGCCGCGGCGGCGGCCACCGTCGAGGCGCGCGGGCTCGACGACGTCGTGCTGACGACGCGGCGGATCCCGGTCCGGCAGGGCGACTACCTGCTGACCCGCGTCATCGAGATCGCCGTCCACGCCGACGACCTCGCCCGCTCCGCACCCGGCGCGGCCCCGCCCGCCATCCCCCGCGACACCACCCGGCTCGCCGTCCGCACCCTCCTCGATGTCCTGGCCGACCGCGCGCCGGGCCGCAGCGTCGAGGTGCGGGTCGCGCCGTTCGCCGCCGTTCAGTGCATCGAGGGGCCGCGGCACACCCGCGGCACGCCGCCGAACACCGTCGACCTCACGCCGGCCCTCTGGCTCCGGCTGGCCGGCGGGCGCGTCACCTGGGCCGACGAACTCGCCGCGGGCGCCGTTCTCGCCAGCGGCCAGCGCGCCGACCTGTCGGCGTACCTCCCGTTGTTCTAGGACGAGAGCTCGGCCGTGTACGTGACGCCGTCGGAGCCGATGAGGTCGACCCGCTCGATCTCGTAGATGTTCGTGTCGACGGTGCCGCCGGCCCCGCCGCCGGCCGAGCCGACCTCGTAGTCGGCGATCGTCTGGGCGCCGTCCTCGGTGACGACCGACACCTCGTACGTGCCGGGCGCCGCGGTGTCGCCGAGCACGGTGAACACCCACGACGGCTCGCCCTGGTAGAGGAACACGTGCCCGACCTGCGTGCCGGCGTCGTCGAGGAGTGGCGCCGCGTGGAAGTAGCGGCCGTTCGCCACGTCGAGGGTCTCGCGGTACCCGGCGGCGAGGTCGCGGTCGTCGGACGTCGCCTGCCAGACGACGCCCGCGCCGCCCAGCCCGGCGATCACCGCCGCGGCGGCGTACGGCAGCACCCGCCGCCAGCGGTTCGGCCGCAGCGGGGTCACGACGGCGTCGGGCGGCTCGGCCGCAGGTGGGAGGTCGGCCGGTTCGTCCGGCTCAGACGGGTGCTCGGCCGCGCGGGGCGCCTCCGGCTCGTCCGCCGTCAGCGCCGCGATACGGGCCAGGACGGCGCCCTCGAACCCGGCCGGCGGGTCGTGTTCCGGCGCGACCAGCAGCACTTCGTCGGCGACCCGGGTCAGTTCCTCCAGCTCGCGGCGGCAGTCGGGGCAGTCGGCCAGGTGCGCGAGCACGCGCGCGCGGTCCGGGCCGCTGGCGGCGCCGGTGGCCACCTCGGCCAGGGCGTCGGCGACCTCGCCGCACCTCGTCGGATCAACCATGACTCACCTCGAGCATCGCGCGCAGCCGGGCCAGCCCGGTCCGGATGCGTGTCTTGGCCGTGCCGAGCGGGATCTGCTGGTGCTCGCCGATCTCCCGCGCGGTCAGGCCGAAATGTACGGACAGCAGGACGGCCGTGGCCTGCTCGCGGGGCAGCGCCCGCAGTGCGGTGGTGATGCGGTCGCTGTCGGCGACCCGGTCGCTGTCGTTGGTGGTGGAGATCAGCATCTCCGCCACCACGGCCGGTTCGACCACCACGTCCCGGCGCACCCGCAGGACGTCGATGGCGACGTTGCGGGTGATGGTCAGCAGCCACGTCGACGCCTGCGCCCGGCGGGCGTCGTAGTTGCCGGCGTGCCGCCACGCCCGGACGAACGCCTCCTGTGCCACCTCCTCCGCGACCGCGGGCACGCCCACGACCGACAACGCCAGGCCGTAGACGCGGCCTTGGTGGCGTCGGACGAACGCGGCCATCGCATCCGCGTCGCCGGCGGCCATCCCGGCGAGCAGGGCCTCGTCCGACACCCTCACATCCTCATATACGCGTCGCAGCGATGAATCGATTGGACCCGCAGGTCACGTGGGTCACCGTTCCCGCCACGGGCTCGATCCAACCAGCGACGACGCGGTCAGTGCCAGCCGGCGGTGTCGACGCCGCCGGGGACGTCGGCGCTGGGGTCGTACGGCGTGCGGGTGAACACGAACGAGGCGAGGTCGAGGTGCCGGACGGACCCGTCGGGGTGCCGGACGACGCGCAGCGGCTCGCCGGCGTAGTAGCCGTCGAGGCCGACCCAGCCGCCGTCGCCGTCGGGGCGGAAGCGTGACGTCCGGCCGCCGCCGTTGGCCGGACCGAGCCGCAGCCAGCCGTCGTCGGTGGCCCGCAGCTCGAACGTCCTCGGGCCCCAGTACCAGTGGCCGACCAGCTCGAACAGCTCCGGCGGCACCGCGCCGACGCGCCAGACCGGCGGTGTGCGCGGCTCGGCCGCGGCGAACGTGTCGAGCAGCCCGGACCCGAAGTCGCGGGACAGGCCGGTCGTGGTGTTGGTGAGCACGACGACGCCGTCGCCGGTCTCGACGTCGACCCGCACCTCGGCGAGGAAGCCGGGCATCGAGCCGCCGTGGCCGGTGAACCGGCGCCCGTCGTCGTTCCAGAGCTGGACGCCGAGGCCGTGCGCGTCCGTCCACGGCGCGCCGGGCACGTCGACCACGACCAGCGGGCGGCACATCTCCGCCAGCGTGCCGGCCGACAGCAGGCCGTCGGTGCGGCCGCCGAGGAACGCGGCCCACCGGGCGAGGTCGCGCACCGTCGTCCACAGCTGCCCGGCCGGCGCCATCGCGCCGCCGTCGTGCTCGGGCTCGGCCAGGACGACATCGGCGAACGGGTGGACGGCGAGGCCGTGCGCGTGCGGCGCCACCGGCCGCGACGTCGTGCGGTCCATGCCGAGCGGCTCGAGCAGCTCCTCGGCGATCACCTTCGACCACGACCGCCCGTGCAGCCGGCCGACCAGCTCGCCGAGCACGCCGAACCCGACGTTGGTGTAGTGGAACCGCTCCCCGGCCGGGTGCCGCCGGCCCAGCTGGCTCGACAGCGACCGCCATGGCCCGCCCGCGGTCCGCTCCCACCACGGCCCGTCGGTCTCGGCCTGCACGCCGGCGCCGTGCGACAGCAGCTGGGCGATGGTGACGTCGCCGATCGTGGTGTCCGGGAGGTGCTTGTCGAGCGGGTCGGTGAGGTCGAGCCGGCCCTCGTCGCGCAGCCGCATGACGGCCACCGCGACGAACGTCTTGGTGATCGAGCCCATGCGGTACTGGGTGTGCTCATCGGCGTCGCGGCCGCCTTCGCGCCCGTCGATGCTGCCGCGCGCGGCGGACCAGACGAGCTCGCCGTCGCGCACGATGCCGGCGGCGACGGAGGGCAGCCGGCTGCCGGCCTGCTCTTCGGCGACGAGACGGGCGAGGTCGGTGGCGGTGCTGGGCCGGATCACCCGCCGAATCCTAACCGGCGGCCGGCTCGTAGCTGCGCACCGCCTGGGTGGCTCGCAGCAGATCGCGCAGCGCCCACCGGTCACCGTCGACGGCGTCGTGGGCGCGGGCCTGCACCAGCACGTTGCCCAGCGCCGTCGCCTCGACCGGGCCGGCCAGCACCGGCAGGCCGCAGGCGTCGGCCGTCAGCCGGCACAGCAGCTCGTTGCGGGCGCCGCCGCCGACCAGGTGGACGACGTCGACGGCGCGGCCGGACAGCTCGGCGGCCTGGTGGACGGTGCGGGCGTAGGCGGCGGCGAGGCTGTCGAGGATGCAGCGGACCAGCTCCGGACGGGTCTCCGGTATCCGCGACCCGGCCGCGCGCAGCACGTCGGCGATGCGGGCGGGCTGGTCACCCGGGGGCAGGAAGACCGGGCCGTCGGGGTCGAAGACCGGGCCGCCGGAGGGCACGTCGGCGGCGGCCGCGAGTAGCGCCGGCAGGTCGGCGGGTGGCCCGGCGCGGTTCCACGTCGCGATCGACTCGCTGAGCAGCCACAGCCCCATGACGTTGCGCAGGTAGCGAACAGTGCCGTCGACGCCGCCCTCGTTGGTGAAATTGGCGGCGCGGCCGGCCTCGGTCAGCACCGGCGCGTCCAACTCGACGCCGACCAGCGACCACGTGCCGCAGGAGATGTAGGCGAACCGTTCGTCCGCGGCCGGGACCCCGACGACGGCGGACGCGGTGTCGTGCGATCCGACGGCGGTGACGACGGCGGACGGGTCCAGCCCGGTGTCGTCGAGCACCTCCGGCAGCAGCGGCCCGACGACGTCGCCGGGCCGGCGCAGCGGCGGGAACAGGTCGCGCCGCAGCCCGAGCGCGTCGAACAGCGGCGCCGCCCACGCACCGGACCGGACGTCCAGCAGCCCGGTCGTCGACGCGTTGGTCACCTCGGTGCCGCGCACGCCGGTCAGCCAGTACGTCAGCAGGTCGGGGACGAGCAGCGCGTGCGCGGCCGTCGCCGCGGCGGGGTCGACGGCCAGCTGGAAGATCGTGTTGAACGGCAGGAACTGCAGCCCGGTGACGTCGTACAGCTCGCGCTCGCCCAACTCGGCGTGCACCTCCGCGGCGGCGCCGGATGTCCGACCGTCGCGGTAGTGAAACGGGTTGCCGAGCAGCGCGCCGGACCCGTCCAGCAGGCCGTAGTCGACCGCCCACGAGTCGATGCCGACGCTGCTCAGCACCTCGCCGCCGGTCGTCGCCCGGGCCGCCTGCCCGAGCCCGTCCAGCACGTCGCGGTACAGCCGCAGCACGTCCCAGTGCAGCCCGCTGGGCAGCCGCACCGGGACGTTGCCGAAGCGGTGCACCTCGGTGAGGTCCAGCCGCTGCGCGCTCACCCGCGCCAGCATGACCCGGCCGCTGGACGCTCCCAGGTCGACGGCGGCGACGGTGGTCATCGCAGGAACGCTGCCGCGACGCCGGCGTCGACGGGGATGTGCAGGCCGGTGGTGTGGGAGAGGTCGCCGGCGGTGAGGGCGTGGACGGCGTTGGCGACGTGTTCGGGGAGGACTTCGCGTTTGAGGAGGGTGCGTTGGGCGTAGAACGCACCCAACTGGTCTTCCGGCACACCGTAGACGGCGGCGCGTTGGGCGCCCCAGCCGGTGGCGAAGATGCCGGAGCCGTGGACGACGCCGTCGGGGTTGATGCCGTTGACGCGGATGCCGTGCTCACCCAACTCGGCGGCGAGGAGGCGGACCTGGTGGGCTTGGTCGGCTTTGGTGGCGCCGTAGGCGATGTTGTTCGGCCCGGCGTAGACACCGTTCTTGGACGCGATGTACACGATGTCCCCACCCATGCCCTGGGTGGTCATGATGCGGGCCGCCTCACGCGAGACGAGGAAGGAGCCGCGGGCCATCACGTCGTGCTGCAGGTCCCAATCCGCGGCGGTGGTGTCGAGGAGGGGTTTGGAGATGGACAGGCCGGCGTTGTTGACCACGAGGTCGACCCCACCGAACGCCAGCACCGCGTCCTGGAACGCGGCGGTGATCTGTTCCTCGCTGGTGACGTCCACGGTGACCGGCACCGCCACATCGCTGCCCCCGATCCCGGCCGCCACCTCGGCGGCGGTGTCACCGTTGAGGTCGGCCACGATGACGCAGGCGCCCGCGGCTGCGAGGCGCTGCGCGATGGCCTTCCCGATCCCGGACCCGGCGCCGGTGACGAACGCGACCCGGGTGGCGAGTGGTTTCGGTGCCGGCATCCGGGCCAGTTTGGCTTCTTCGAGGGCCCAGTACTCGATCCGGAACTTCTCCGACTCGGGGATCGGGGTGTAGGTGGAGACGGCTTCGGCGCCGCGCATCACGTTGATCGCGTTGAGGTAGAACTCGCCGGCCACCCGCGCGGTCTGCTTGTCGCGGCCGTAGGAGAACATGCCGACGCCGGGGATCAGCACGATCGCCGGGTCCGCGCCCCGCATCGCCGGACTGTCGGGCGTGGCGTGGCGCTGGTAGTAGGCGGCGTACTCGTCGCGGTAGGTCGCGTGCAGGACCCGCAACCGCTCCACCACCTCATCGACGGGGGTGGTGGTGGGGAGGTCGAGGACCAGCGGCCGGACCTTGGTGCGCAGGA
>NZ_KQ434756.1:0-274905 GCF_001270745.1 Jiangella muralis | reverse complement strand
GAAATGATCCGGGCACGACGTCCCCCGCCCGGCCAGGTCGGGGTGCTTCTCCCGGGCCAGGAAGTCCAGCACGGTGTCGGTGTCGGTGAAGTGCCCGACCTGCGGCCGGTCCGTCGACACCAGGCCACGGATCAGCGGCGCGAGCGCGGCCGCCCGCGCCCTGCGTTCGGTCTCGGGCAGCGCCGCGTACCCGTCGACGACCGGGCCGAACGGGTCCGGCTTCCCGCGGGTGGCCAGGAAGTCTTCGGCGGTGCGGATCATCCACAACGAATTCTGTTCGCACTCGCCGGAGGTGGCGCCCCACGCGGTGATCCCGTGCCCGCCCAGCACGCAGCCGATCGCGTCCGGGTTCGCCTGCTTGATCGCGGCGATGTCGAGGCCCAACTGGAACCCCGGGCGCCGCCACCCCACCCACACCACCCGGTCGCCGAAACACTCCTTCGTCAACGCCTCCCCATCGGCCGCCGTCGCCAACGCGATCCCCGAATCCGGGTGCAGATGATCCACATGCGCCGCGTCCACCAGACCGTGCATCGCGGTGTCGATCGACGGGGCGGCGCCGCCCTTGCCGTGCAGGCAGTAGTCGAACGCGGCGACCATGTCGTCCTCCCGCTCCACCCCCGGATACACGTCCACCACCGCCCGCAGCCGATCCAGCCTGAGCACCGCCAACCCCGGCCCGGTCAGGGTGCCGAGGTCACCACCGGACCCCTTCACCCACAACAGCTCGACCTCACCACCGGTCACCGGATCCACCCCGGCACCCTTCGCCGACGTGTTCCCACCGGCATAATTCGTGTTCCGCGGATCCGACCCCAGCCGGTGACTCCGCCCGATCAACTCGGTGACGACAGGGTGGTTCATCGGTCCTCTTCTCGGGCGGCGGCGGCCAGTTGGTCGTCGAGGTTGAAGGCTTCGTCGAGGTACTGCCAGTTCTCGTCCGGACGGGCGCCGTGGGCGAACAGCCGCGCCATCTCGTCCTGCCAGCGGCGGTTGACGTCGGTGGCCTGGACGGCGGCCTGAGCCGCGTCGAGATCGTCGACCTCGGCGTAGCCGACCAGCAGGCCGTCGTCGCCGACGAAGATCGAGTAGTGGCGCCAGCCGGCGTCGCGCAGTGTCTCCAGCAGCTCCGGCCAGACCGCCGCGTGCCGGCGTCGGTACTCGTCGAGCTGGTCGGGGCGGACCTGCGACACGAAGCAGTACCGCGGCATCGTCAGGCTCCCCAGCCGGCCTGGGCACCGCCGACCCGCTCGGCGCTGATCGACGCGAAGTAGCCGGAGCGCTGGTAGGCGGCGATGGGGTCGGGGTCGAGGCCCTGCTCTTCGCGGAGCGTGGCGAGGAGCGGGCGGACGTCGGTGTTGTAGGCGTCCATCAGCACCGCGTTGGCGCCGAGCACGTCGCCGTCGGCCTGCGCCTTGGCCAGCGCGTCGGCGTCGACCAGCAGCGCCTTGGCCAGCGCCTCCTGGACGTTGAGCACCGAGCGGATGACCGCCGGGATCTTCGGCTCGATGTTGTGGCACTGGTCGAGCATGAAGTTGACGTGCGACTCGGGCCGGTGCGCGTCCTGCGCGACGATCTCGTGCAGGATGCGGAACAGCTGGAACGGGTCGGCGGCGCCGACCATGAGGTCGTCGTCGGCGTAGAACCGGGAGTTGAAGTCGAACGCCCCGAGCCGCCCGGCCCGCAGCAGCATCATCACGATGAACTCGATGTTCGTGCCGGGCGCGTGGTGGCCGGTGTCGAGCACGACGGTCGCGCGGTCGCCGAGCGCGAGGCAGTGCGTCAACGACGTGCCCCAGTCGGGGATGTCGGTGGCATAGAACGCCGGCTCGAAGAACTTGTATTCGAGCAGGATGCGGTGGTCGTCGTCGAGGGCGGCGTAGATGGTGGCCAGGGACTCGGCCAGCCGTTCCTGCCGGTCGCGCAGGGAGTCCTGGCCGGGGTAGTTGAGGCCGTCGGCGAGCCAGATCTTCAGGTCCGTCGAGCCGGTGGCGCGCAGGACGTCGATGCAGCGCAGGTGGTGGTCGACGGCCTTGGCGCGGACGCCGGGGTCGGGGTTGGCCAGCGAGCCGAGCTTGTAGTCGTCGTCCTGGAAGACGTTGCTGTTGATGGCGCCGATCTCGACGCCGAGGTCGTGGGCGTGCGCGGCCAGCTCGCCGAAGTCGTCGACGAGGTCCCACGGGATGTGCAGGGACACCCGCGGCGCCGAGCCGGTGTAGCGGTGCACCTGCGCGGCGTCGGCGATCTTCTCGAACGGGTCGCGCGGCACGCCCGGCTGGCCGAACACCTTGAACCGGGTGCCGGAGTTGGCGAACGCCCAGGAGGCGGTCTCGACCCCCAGGCCGCGGACGGCCGACCTGACCTCGTCGTGGGTTCTCATCTGCTGCCTCCAGCGGCCGTCTTTGAACCGATTCAGTGCTTCCGCCAAGCTACGTGATCCGGCGTCGGTGCGTCAACCGAGTGGGACGCCCCTTCGGGCCGCTGGCCAGCCGGTAAGCTGCGGCGATGGCTGGAGCCCCGAACATCCGCGAGGTGGCGCTGCGGGCCGGCGTGTCGGTGGGCACGGTGTCGAACGTCCTCAACCGGCCGGAGCTGGTCGCCGAGCCGACCCGCGAGCGGGTCCACGCCGCCATCGCCGAGCTGGGCTTCGTCCGCAACGACTCCGCCCGGCAGCTGCGGGTCGGCCGCAGCCGCACCCTCGGCCTCGTCGTGCTGGACGTCGCGAACCCGTTCTTCACCGACGTCGCCCGCGGCGTCGAGGACACCGCGAACCAGCACGGGCTCGCCGTCATCCTCTGCAACACCGACGAGGACCCGCTCAAGGAGGCATCCCACCTCGACCTGCTCGCCGAGATGCGGGTGCAGGGCGTGCTGATCAACCCGATCGACACCGACGGCCGCATCGCCGCGCTGCGCGACCGCGGCATCCCGGTCGTGCTGTTCGACCGGCGCGGCGACCCCGCGCTGGAGTGCTCCGTCGCCGTCGATGACGTGCTCGGCGGACGGCTCGCCGCGACCCACCTGATCGAGACCGGCCACCGCACCATCCAGTTCGTCGGCGGGCCGCTGACGCTGCAGCAGGTGCAGGAACGGTACGAGGGTGCGTCCGCGGTCGTGGCGGCGCACGACGACGTCGAGCTGACCGTCCTGACAACGACGGGGCTCAACGTGGCGGCCGGACGCGCGGCCGGCGACCGGCTGGCCGCCGCGGGCCGCGACGCGCTGCCGTCGGCGGTGTTCTGCGCCAACGACCTGGTGGCGCTCGGCGTGCTGCAGGCGCTGACCCACGCCGGGCTACGGGTGCCGCACGACGTCGCGATCGTCGGCTACGACGACATCGACTTCGCCGCCGCCGCGGCCGTCCCGTTGTCGTCGGTGCGCCAGCCCCGGCAACAACTCGGCCGGACGGCGGCTGAGCTGCTGCTCGCGGAGACCACGGAGGCCGAGCACGAGCATCGGCAGGTCGTGTTCGAGCCGGAACTGATCGTCCGCGACTCGTCGGCGCGCTAGCCCGTTCGCCGGTGTCCGTCCTCGATAGCGGGGGTCACGTTTCGGCGACCACGGCGATGCACTCGATCTCCACCTTGACACCCAGGGGGAGGGCGCCTGCCTGCACCGTGGTGCGCGCGGGGTAGGGGGTACTGAAGAAGGACGCGTAGATCTCGTTGACGGCGGCGAAGTCGTCGATGTCGCTGAGGAAGATCCGGCAATGTGTCACCGAGTTCCGGTCGGTGCCGGCCTGCTCGAGGAGATCGGCGATGTTCTCCAGCGTCATCCGCGTCTCGTCCTCGATGGTGCCGGGGTGGTAGGCGCCGTTCCGGATCGCGCCCTGGCCGGAGATGAAGACGAAGCGTCCAGTGGCGACGGTGGCGGGTGAGTAGGGCCCGACCGTTGCGGCGGTCTGGATGGCTGTCACTGGGCTCATGGTGGTGTTCCTCCTGTTACGCGTCGGCGCCCGTCAGGATTCGAGCGACGACGTCGTGGTCGATGTTGCCGCCCGAGCCGACGACGACGATCCGGGCGTGGGTGTCCTGGAGCTTCCTCGCGGCGGCGACCGCTGCCGCTGCCGCGCCTTCCACCAGCAGCTTGGTCTCCCGGGCAACGAGCCGCAGAGCAGCCGCGGTCTCGGCGATGCTGACGACGACCGAACCGGCCAGGTTCTGCTCGGCATGTGGCCAGATCTGGGCGAACACGGCGCGGCCGCCGATGCCGTCGACGAAGCTGCGAGCGCGGTCCGGCTCCACGGGGTGACCAGCCGCCCGTGCGAGGGCGAAGGGCGCGGCCGTCTCGACCTCGGCTGCGTACACCGGAGCCGTGCACCCGGCGGCCCGCAGACCCAGGTACACCCCCAGCACCAGGCCGCCACCGCCGAAGGGGACGACAACGGCGTCGACGCCGGGCTCCTGAGCGGCGATCTCCAGGCCGATCACCGCGTTGCCGGCGATCACCGCCGGATCGCAGAAGGGGTGGACGAACAGTCCGTCGGCGAACGCGGCGGACCCGCCGTCCACCATCGCCTGCCACCACGCGTCGAACGGAACCGAGACGACCTCTGCCCCCAGGTCGGCGATCCGGGCGGTCTTGGCCGCCGGCGCGGTCTCGGGAACGATGGCGACCGCTCGAATGCCGAGGCGCTCGGCATGCCAGGCCATCGCGAGTGCCATGTTGCCCGCGCTCGCGGTGTAGACGAACGGCGGCCGATCGCCCGGCAGGTGGGACAGGAGGTTGCCCGCCCCCCGGACCTTGAACGAGCCGGTGGGCTGCAGGCACTCGGCCTTGATGGCGATGGACGAATCGGGGGCACTGGCGAGGCGGAGCATCGGGGTGTGGTCGGCGACTCCGGCCAGCCGGTCGGCGGCACGTCGTATCTCGGCCACACCCGGCAGCCCGAGTGCTTCCATGGAGATCCTCCCATTGGTTGCCCGCAGACGCTAAGCCCTAGGTGATGCCGCCGTCCGCTTCACTACGTTGAGATCTGCCGCCCGCAGCCTCGACAAATGTCGAACCGGCGGGTGGCTGTCGCGCTGCTGCACGGGTTCCCGGGATGGGAACGCAGCGGCGACATCGCGCAGGCGCTGCGCCGGGCCGGATTCGGCGTGCTCGTGTTCCACTAGCGCGGGTGCTGGGGCATGCCCGGCGCGTGGTCGTGGGCGAACACGCTCGCCGACACCGTGGCGGTGCTCGACGCGGTGCTCGGCTCCGACGCGACCGGCTATCCGCGTCGTCGCCTCGATCGCCGGATTCGACTTCGGCGCGGTCGCCGCCCGACTCCGCGCCGACCGCTGGAGCCTGCGGGCGCTCTCACCCGTCTACGCCGGCCGGCACGTCCTGCTGGTCGGAACCGGCCGTTGGTCAGTCCTCGACGATGGCCTGGATCTCGGCTACCGGGATGGGGGTCGCCTGCCACGGCGTCTCGAACACGGCCGGTACGCCGGGGATGTCCATGACCGTGCCGTTGAACTCGAACCGCACCGTGTAGACCAGCCGCGCCTGACCCTCGTACGCCGGCTGTCCGTCGACCGTCGCGGTGCCGTCGACCGACGCCTTGGGGTAGACGTAGCTGCAGGCGTCGCTCTGGGCGACCGTGAACGGGCAGGTCAGCATCGCCGAGCCGTCGCCGGGCTGCACTTCGAGCCGTTCCGGCGTCGCGATGGCGACCAGCCCGGCCGCCGACGTGCCGGTGATCTCGCCGTCGGTGGCGCCCTCGGCCCAGTACCAGGTGTCGAGCGTGACGTACGCGCGCTGCGGCGGGTTGAAGGCGAGGTCGAAGTCGGGCGCCACCAGCGCGCCGAAGGCCTGGATGGCCTCCTGCTCCCAGTTGATGACGTCCTCGGGTGGGTCGAGCCAGAGGTACTCGTTGCTGACGAGGGCCTCCTCGGGGGGCTGCGTGAAGCAGGCCTGGTTGGCGTAGACCGCGTCCTCGGGCGCGTCGGCCGGCTTCTCCGGCCAGTCCTCCTCCTCGGGCGCCGACGGCGGCGGGCTGAAGACGTAGCAGCTCAGCTCGCCGTCGCAGAAGGACCAGTCGTAGTTGAACTGCTCTTCGCGGCCGAGATAGCACTCGGGCTCGGTGTTGCCGTCGCCGCCGCCATCGCCGTCGTCCTCTTCTTCACCACCGTCGTCGCCGGTGCAGGTGTTGATGTACTCCCAGACACCGGGACTGGTCTCGACGTGCTGCATGCAGTCGTCGGCGGCCGCGGGGGTCACTTGTACGGCGGTGATCACCATGGTCCCCACCACGGTGACGGCCGCCAGCAGCAGGCCGGTGAGCCGGCGGGTCAGCATGAGACGTCGCCCTCCACTTCGATCGGGTCGCCGATCAGCCATGAGTCGTCGAGGAACAGCACCTGGAACTGCACGGGATACACCGTCGGCTTGTCCGGGTTGGCGGGCAGCGGCTCGCCGTTCTGTGACCCCACCCACGCGCTGTCGTCGACGCACGAGGTGACGGTGCCCGTCTCGCCGTCGATCGAAACCGTGGTGTCGTACACACGCGGCTCGCCGGAGAAGACGATGCCCTCCTGCTCGTACGTGCGCGCGGTCTGCTGGTGCAGCGCGATGGTCGACTCGGTGGCGACGCCGGCGAACGCGGCGGGGCTGTCGTCGGGGCCGTTGACCGACTGGATGCGGGCGTCCCAGTACCGCTCGTACGCGTCGACGACGGCGGCCTCGGCGTCGCCGCCCGCGGGGGGATCGCCGGACGGCTGGTCCGTCGGCGCCGCCGTGGGGGTGTCGTCGAGACCGGCCGGCTCGTCGCCGCCGGACGAACACGCGGCGAGCACCGCGACGGCGGCCGCGGCGGCCAGCGTGCGGGCGAGGATCGGGGACGTCGTCACGACCCCGACCATAACGGAGCCGACCGACAGCTTGTCACGAATACATCTCGAAGGCCGGACCTGTTGACGGGTGGCCGGGGTCACGACCAGCCTGTGCCGTGGTGTATGCCCTCCGTTCACCCTGCGGAGATAGCGTCACCGCCGTCAAACTGCCATGTAGGGGGTAGAAATATGCGCCTGAACAGGCGTTTCCACCGTGCCCTTGGTGCTGCTGCCGCTCTGGGGCTGGCGGGGGTCGGGCTCACCGCCGTCCCCGCCCAGGCTGCCGAGGTCCAGATCGACGTTCTCGGCATCAACGACTTCCACGGCCGCATCAGCGCCGACGGACAGGCCGCGGGCGCCGCAGTGCTCGCGGGCGCCGTCGCCGAGGTGAGCGGCCCGAACACCGTCTTCGCCGCCGCGGGCGACCTCATCGGCGCGTCGACGTTCACCTCGTTCATCCAGCAGGACAACCCGACCATCGACGCGTTGAGCGACGCCGGGCTGGACGTCAGTGCCGTCGGCAACCACGAGTTCGACCAGGGCTACTGCGACCTCATCGACCGCGTCATCCCGCGCGCGGGATGGGAGTACATCGGCGCCAACGTGACGGTCGCCGACGGCGCCGCCACCGGCTGCGAGACGGCCAACGAGATCGCGCCGACCTGGACCGAGACGTTCGACGGCGTCACCGTCGGCTTCGTCGGCGCGGTCACCGAGCACCTGCCCGAGCTGGTCAGCCCGAGCGGCATCGAGGCGCTCGAGGTCGGCGACATCGTCGAGGCGACGAACGCCTCCGCGGCCGAGCTGAAGGCCGGCGGCGCCGACATCGTCGTGCTGCTCGTCCACGAGGGCGCGGCCACGACGTCCGTCGAGTCCGCCACCGACCCGGCCAGCGACTTCGGCGCGATCGTCACCGGCGTGAGCGCCGACGTCGACGCCATCGTCTCCGGCCACACCCACCTCGCGTACAACCACGCGATCGAGGTGCCGGAGTGGGCCGACCGTGAGGTCACCACCCGCCCGGTCGTGAGCGCCGGCCAGTACGGCTACAACCTCAACAAGCTCAGCTTCACCTACGACACCGACGCGGGCGCGGTCATGGCTGTCAGCTCCGACATCATCCCGCTGACCGAGCAGAACGAGGACGGCTCGTGGAGCCCGCTGTTCCCGGCGGACCAGGCGATCGCCGAGGACGTCGCGGCGGCTGAGGACGCGGCGGCGGAACTGGGCGCGCAGCCGCTCGGCGACATCACCGCCGACTTCAACCGCGCCGTCCAGAACACGCCCGAGGGTGAGGACGAGGCGCCGGAGAACCGCGGCGGCGAGTCGACGCTCGGCAACTTCGTCGCCGACGTCCAGCTGGCCGCGGCCCGCGTGACCGACCTCGACGCGCAGATCGCGTTCATGAACCCGGGCGGCCTGCGCGCGGACATGGAGTTCGCGAGCACCGGCGAGAACGACCCGGACGGCAACGTCACCTACCAGGAGGCGGCGCTGGTCCAGCCGTTCGCCAACACGCTCGTCACCACGACGCTCACGGGCGAGCAGATCGCCCAGGTGCTGGAGGAGCAGTGGCAGCCCGCGGGCGCGTCGCGTCCGTTCCTCAAGCTGGGCGTCTCGCGGGAGCTCACCTACACCTACGACCCGGCCGCGGCGCCGGGCGAGCGCATCACGTCGATGTCGTTGGTCGGCAACCCGGTCGAGCCCGACGGGGAGTACCGCGTCGTCGTCAACTCGTTCCTGGCCTCCGGCGGCGACAACTTCGCCACCCTGGCGCAGGGCAGCAACCCGACCGACACCGGCCAGGTCGACCTGCAGGCGATGGTGTCCTACCTGGGCGAGAACTCGCCGGCCTCGCCGGACCTCGCCCAGCGGGCCGTCGGCGTCAGCTGGGTGTCCGACCCCGAGGCCGTCTACGAGACCGGCGACGAGATCGCCGTCGACCTGTCGTCGCTGCTGTTCAGCAACGGCGAGCCGGTCGACGCGACGGCGACGGTGACGCTGGCCGGCCAGGAAGTGGGCAAGGTCGACGTCGACCCGGCCATCGTCGACACCACCGACGAGGTCGGCCGGGCGCAGGTTCGCGTCACGGTCCCGGCGATCACGGCCGACTCCGCCAAGGAGGCGGCCGAGACGACCCTCGTGGTCGAGCTGGCCGAGACCGGTACGACGGTCACCCTGCCCGTGACGGTCGACTTCGGCGACGACCCCGGCACCGATGACGGTGACGAGAACGGCGACGAGAACGGCGCCGAGAACGGCGATGAGAACGGCACCGACAACGGCGCCGACGAGAACGGCACCGAGGACGGCACCGAGAACGGCGAGGAACTGCCCGACACCGGTTCGTCCGGCGTGCTCTGGTGGGTCATCGGCGGCGTCGTGGTGCTCGCGCTGGGTGGCGGCCTGTTCGCCCTCTCGCGGCGCAAGAGCGCCGGCACCGGCTCCGGCGACCCCGAGGCCTGACGGCCGCACCGGCCGAGCCACACCGATCGTGGCGCCCCGCACACCCCGGCGGGGCGCCACGTCATCCGAGGTCCGATCCCTCGACCCGAAAGGTGCGATCGATGCACTCGACCCGACGCCCTCTCCGCTGGCTCGCGGCGGTCGCCGCGGCCGGCCTGGCCGGCGCGAGCCTGGCCGCGGTGCCCCTCCTCCCGGCCGGCGCGGCCGAAGGCGACCCGTTCATCAGCGAGCTCCACTACGACAACGCCGGCGCCGACACCGGTGAGGCGATCGAGATCCAGGCCGACCCGGGCGCCGACCTCTCCGGCTGGCAGCTCGTCCTCTACAACGGCAACGGCGGCGCGCCGTACAACACCCGCACGCTCAGCGGCGCCGTCCCGGCGGCCGGGGTGGTCGTCGCGACGTACCCCACCGACGGCATCCAGAACGGCTCGCCCGACGGCATCGCGCTGGTCCGGCCGGACGGCAGCGTCGCGGAGTTCCTCTCCTACGAGGGCGGCATGACGGCGGTCGGCGGCCCGGCGAACGGCATGGCCGCCGTCGACATCGGCGTGTCCGAGGCCAGCTCGACGCCGGTCGGCCAGTCGCTGCAGCAGGTCCAGGGCGCCTGGACCGGGCCGCTGGCGCACACGTTCGGCGCGCTCAACAGCGGCGGCGGCGACCCGGATCCGGACCCGGAGCCGGCCACGATCGCGCAGATCCAGGGCACCGGCGCCGCCTCCCCGCTGGCCGGAACGACCGTCGTCACCAGCGGCGTCGTCACGGCCACGTACCCGAGCGGCGGGTTCGGCGGCTACTACGTCCAGACGCCGGGCAGCGGCGGCGACGCGGCGCGGACGGCGTCCGACGCGGTGTTCGTCTTCTCGCCGTCGACCGCGGGCCAGGTCGAGATCGGCGACCACGTTCGGGTCACCGGCGAGGTCACCGAGTACTTCGGGCTGACCGAGATCGAGCTGGCCGCCGACGGGCTGGAGACGCTCACCGAGCCGGCCGAGGCGGTCAAGCCGGTGCCGTTCACGCTGCCCACGACGGACGCCGGCCGCGAGGTCTACGAGGGCATGCTGGTCCGCCCGGCCGACGGCTACGTCGTCTCCGACACGTTCCAGCTGGGCGGCTTCGGCAGCACCGCGTTCGGCTCGATCGGCCTGGGCTTCGGCGGCCCGCTGGTGCAGGAAACCGAGATCGCCGCCCCCGGGACGCCCGAGTTCGACGAGGCGGCCGCCGACAACGCCGCCCGCGCCGTCACGCTCGACGACGGCCAGTCCAACCGGACGGCGACCAGCAGCCAGGTGCCGTACCTCACGAACGCGGACCCGGCCCGCACCGGGGCCGGGGTCGCGTTCCAGGACGACGTGATCTTCGACTTCCGGTTCCAGTGGAACTTCCAGCCCACGTCGCCGGTGAACGGCCCGGCGCCGGACGTGGTGAGCTTCGGCACCGGCAACACCCGCGAGGCGAACGCCGCCCCGCAGGAGGTCGGCGGCGACCTGAAGATCTCCGCGTTCAACGTGCTGAACTACTTCACCACCCTGGGCGTCGACGTGCCCGGCTGCCAGGCGTTCACCGACCGCGCCGGCACCCCGATCACCGTCTCCGGCGGCTGCGACGCCCGCGGCGCCTGGGACGAGACGAACCTGGAGCGGCAGGAGGCGAAGATCGTCGCGGCCATCAACGGTCTCGGCGCCGACGTCGTCTCGCTGCAGGAGATCGAGAACTCGGCCGTGTTCGGCCAGGACCGTGACGTCGCGCTGGCCACGCTGGTCGACGCGCTCAACGCCGACGCCGGCGCGGACACCTGGGCGTTCGTGCCGTCGCCGGCCGCACTGCCGAGCGACGAGGACGTCATCCGCACCGCGTTCATCTACCGGACGGCCGTGGTCGAGCCGGTCGGCGAGTCGGTGATCCTCATCGACGACCCGGCCTTCCACAACGCCCGCGAGCCGCTGGCGCAGGAGTTCCGGGCGCTCGGCACCGGCTACGAGTTCAACGCGATCGTCAACCACTTCAAGTCCAAGGGCGGCGACTGCGGCGACCTGCCGGAGGGCTGCTTCGACGCCGACCGGACGGCGCAGGCAGCGGCCCTGGTGGCGTTCGCCGGCGAGCGGGCCGCGGCGACGGGGACGGACGACGCGTTCCTGCTCGGCGACTTCAACTCCTACAGCGGTGAGAACCCGATGCGGGCGCTGTACGACGCCGGTTACACCGACCTCAACAACGAGTTCGCCGGCGAGCACACCTACGTGTTCGACGGCAGGGTCGGCTCGCTGGACCACGTGCTGGCCAGCCCGTCGGTCACCGACGCGGGGCTGGTCACCGGCGCCGACGTGTGGAACATCAACTCGGTGGAGTCGGTGCTGTTCGAGTACTCGCGGTTCAACTACTTCGCCAGCGAGCTGTTCCAGCCGGGCGCCGTCTACCGGGCCAGCGACCACGACCCGATCCTGGTCGGCGTCCAGACGCCGGTCACGTTCGACGGTGTCCGCTCGGTGGTGGAGGACTACGCCGAGGACGGCGTCGTCAACCGGTCGCTGGCGGCCCAGTTGCTCGCGCACCTGGCGACCGCCGAGCGGCTGGCCGGCCGCGGCCTGACCGGGGCCGCCGGCACGTCGCTGGACCGGTTCGTCGCGGTGGCCGAGCGGGTGAGCGACGCGGACGCCCGCGCCGCGCTCGTCGCGGCCGCCGAGGAGCTGCGCGACCAGCTCTGACGCACGCGCACGACCGGGGCCGTCCTTCCGTCTGGGAGGGCGGCCCCGGCCTGTCGGTGACGGCACCTAGGGTGTGTGGCATGACCGATCTCCGTGCCGCCGTCGAGGCCGTCCTCCCGTCCGTGCGCGCCGACCTCGAGCGGCTGGTGCGCATCCCCAGCGTCAGCGCCGACCCGGCCCGGGCCGGCGACGTCCTCGCCAGCGCCGAGGCCGTGGCCGAGCTGGCCCGCGGCGCCGGAGCCGCGCAGGCCGACGTCGTCAGCGCGGCCGGTGGGCGACCCGCCGTCATCGCCAGCTGGCCGGCACCGGAGGGCGCGCCCACCGTCCTGCTGTACGCCCACCACGACGTGCAGCCCACGGGCCCCCGCGACGGCTGGACCAGCGACCCGTTCGAGCCGGTCGAGCACGACGGCCGGCTCTTCGGCCGCGGCGTCTCCGACGACAAGGCCGGCGTCGCCACCCACATCGCGGCGCTGCGCGCGTTCGCCGCCCCCCCGCCGGTCGGTGTCGTGCTGTTCGTCGAGGGCGAGGAGGAGATCGGCTCGCCCACGTTCACGCCGTTTCTCGAGGCCCACCGCGACCGCCTGTCCGCCGACGTCATCGTGGTCGCCGACTCCGCCAACTGGACCGCCGAGGTCCCCGCACTCACCACCAGCCTGCGCGGCGGCGTCGACTGCCTGGTCACGCTGCGGGTGCTGGAGAAGTCGGTGCACTCCGGCGCGTTCGGCGGCCCGGTCATCGACGCGCTCACCGCGCTGACCCGGCTGCTGGCCACGCTGCACGACGACAAGGGCGACGTCGCCATCGCCGGGCTGCTCACCACCGACGCGGCCGACGTCGACTACCCCGAGCAGCGCTTCCGCGCCGACGCCGGTGTCCTCGACGGCGTCCAGTTGATGGGCAGCGGCTCGCTGCTCGACCGGCTCTGGACCCGGCCCACCGCGTCGGTGCTGGCCATCGATGCGCCGGCGGTCGCCGACGCCGCGAACATCCTGGTGCACGAGGCGCGCGCCAAGGTCAGCGTCCGCATCGCACCCGACCAGGACCCGCGGGCCGCGCTCGACGCGCTGGAGGCGCACCTGCGCGAGCACGTCGAGTTCGGCGTCCAGATCGAGATCACCGAGGGCATGGTCGGCGGCGGCTGCGCCCTGCCGACGGAGGGGCCGGTCGTCGAGGCGGCCGAGGCGGCGCTCACCGAGGCGTTCGGCGTCACGTCGGTGCGCACCGGCATGGGTGGCTCCATCCCGTTCATCGCCGAGTTCGAGCAGACCTTCCCCGACGCCACCGTCCTGGTCACCGGCATGGGCGACCCCCTCAGCGGCCCGCACGGCCTGAACGAGAGCCTCGACCTCGCGATGTTCGCCAAGGGCTGCCTGGCCGAGACGCTGCTGCTCGACCGGCTGGCCCGGCTGCCGCGGTAGGGCCGAGCCGGTGTCGCGGCACGTCGCGCTGCTCCGGGGCATCAACGTCGGAGGCCGGAACAAGGTGGTGATGGCCGAGCTGCACGCGCTCGTCGCGGGGCTCGGCCACACCGACGTCGCCACCTACATCAACAGCGGCAACGTCGTCTTCGCCAGCGGTACGCCCGGCGCCGAACGCGACGAGCTGGAGGCGGCCATCGAGGGCGCCATCCGGGACCGGCTGGGCCTCGACATCGCCGTCCTCGTCCGCACCCACGACGAGCTGGTGGCCGCCGTCGACGCCAACCCGTTCCCCGGCGCCGAGCCCAACCGGCTGCTGCTGAGCTTCCTGCGCACGCAGCCCGACGCGGAGCGGTACGCGGCCGCCGGACGGGTCGACTCCGGCGCCGACGAGTTCCGCCTCGTCGGCACGACGCTGTACCTGCACGTTCCCGGCGGCGCCGGACGCAGCAAGCTGGCCGCCGCGCTGAGCCGGCCGGCGCTCGGCGTGGCGACGTCGCGAAATCTGGCCACTGTCCGCACGCTCGTGCAACTGTCACAAGATTCGGAAAACCGTCGTTCGAACTGAACGACGGGCGCCCCCGCTGTCAGACTGCGGCCATGGAGAACGAGGCCATCCTGCTGCAGGTGCGCGACGGCGATCTGGTCGGCGTCGGCTCCTGGGTCTACGTGTGGCTGCGGGCGGGCGCCGACCGCCCGGTCGTCTACGTCGGCAGCACGGGCGTGCCGCCGGTGGTGCGCACCTGGCTGCACCTGCACGACAGCGACCCCGACGTCGGCCGGCTGCTGGCGCGCTATCCCGATGTCGCGCGCGACCCGCTGGATGTGCTCGCGTTCCCTGTACCGCCCCGCTTGGACCGTGCTGCGGTGAAGGCGGCGCTGGTCGACCGGCTGGAGTCGCGCGGGCTGCTGTCCGAGCGGTACGTCGGCGACCCGCCGGGCCTGCTCACAGCGAACGGCGCCGTCGCGCCCGCCGTCGAGTGGATGGTCGGGCAGGTGGCCGCGCACGCCGACGTCGGCGGCTGACTCTTGGTGCGGCCATGGGAGCAGAAAGAGCGCCATCACCGCTGAGTGCGGTAGCGGCGCTGCCGGCAGGCGGGCGAGCAGTACCGACGGGGCCGGCCGCGGGCCGGCTGGGTGAGCGGCGCCGCGCAGACGACACACCGGCCCGCTGCCGCGGCAGTTTCGTCACGCGCGTCGTTCCGTGGTCATGGCGCGGCGCCAGTCAGTTGCGCTGGGTCAGCGCCTGCGCGACCAGCAGGTCGGACAGCTCGCGCAGCCGCCGCCGGGCGTCCGGGTCGAGCGCCTGCGCGTGCGGCGCCGTCGCCATGGTCTGGTCGAAGTAGACGCCGCTGACGTCGGCCAGCTCCGGGTCGGCGACCAGCCGCAGCGTCGCCTCGCCGCCGTCGTGCAGCGTGCTCAGCGGCGTCAACTCGGCCTCGCGCACCATCGACGTCGCCATCAGCGTGGCCGGGTGCAGCGTGTTCGCCGTGACGCCGGTGCCGCGCAGTTCGTCGGCGAGGTCGAGGGTGAACATGATCTGCGCGAGCTTGCTCTGCCGGTACGCGCGGTAACCGTCGTAGCCGTGGTCGAGCATGGGGTCGTCGAAGTCGATCGGGGCCTGGCCGATCGAGGCGACGTTGACGATGCGCGCGGGCGCCGCCGCGACCAGCGCCGGCAGCAGCCGGCGGGTCAGGTGGTAGCCGGCCAGGTAGTTGACCGCGAACCGCAGCTCGACGCCGTCAGGGCTCAGTTCGCGCCCGCCGCCCGGCTCGCCGAACCCGACCGCCGCGTTGTTGACCAGCACGTCCAGGCCGGCAAAGCGGCCGAGCACCTCGTCGGCCAGCCGGTCGACCTGGCCGAGGTCGGCGAGGTCGGCCCGCACGACGCCGAGCGGCTCGCGTCCGCCCTCGGCCCGGATCTCGCGGGCGGTGTCGTCCAGACGCGCCGGGTTTCGCCCGTGCAGGACGACGCCGACGCCCGACGTCGCCAGCCGCAGTGCGAGCCATCGGCCCAGGCCATCGGTCGCGCCGGTGATCAATACCGTCGTGGGGCTCATGTCCTTAGGCAACCACCTTGCGCCCCGGTGTTCTTCCCTCGGCTCGCAATCCCGGTCCCGCTCCGTACACTGGGTGCCGTGGCCCGGGGCGATGGACGACTCACGCACGACATCAACCCACAGGAGAAGGGTCCGCAGGACGCCTGCGGCATCTTCGGGGTGTGGGCACCCGACGAAGAGGTCGCCAAGCTCACCTACTTCGCGCTGTACGCGCTGCAGCACCGGGGCCAGGAGTCGGCCGGCATCGCCGTCGGCAACGGCGAGCAGATCCTCGTCTACAAGGACATGGGCCTGGTCAGCCAGGTCTTCGACGAGTCCACGCTGAACACCCTGGTTGGCCACGTCGCCGTCGGGCACACCCGCTACTCCACCACCGGCGGCAGCCACTGGCAGAACGCGCAGCCGACCCTCGGCGCCACGCCGGCCGGCACCGTCGCGCTCGCCCACAACGGCAACCTCACCAACACCGCCGAGCTGCTCGAGCTCGTGCACGAGCGGGTGGGCGCCGCCAGCGGCGAGCTGCGTTACGGCAACACCACCGACACCGCGCTGATCACCGCGCTGATGGGCTCGTACGCCGACCGCACGCTCGAAGAGAGCGCAGGCGAGGTGCTGGCGCAGGCGCGCGGCGCGTTCTCGCTGGTGTTCTCCGACGAAGACACCCTCTACGCCGCGCGCGACCCGCAGGGCGTCCGTCCGCTCGTCCTGGGCCGGCTGGAGCGCGGCTGGGTGGTGGCCAGCGAGACCGCCGCGCTCGACATCGTCGGCGCCTCGTTCATCCGCGAGGTCGAGCCCGGCGAGCTGGTGGCCATCGACGCCGACGGCCTGCGTTCGCACCGCTTCGCCGCGGCGGCGCCGAAGGGCTGCCTGTTCGAGTTCGTCTACCTCGCCCGGCCCGACACCCACATCTCCGGCCGTTCGGTGCACGAGACCCGCGTCGAGGTGGGCCGGCGGCTGGCCGGTGAGCACCCGGCCGACGCCGACCTCGTCATCCCGGTGCCCGAGTCCGGCACCCCGGCCGCCGTCGGCTACGCCGAGGCCTCCGGCATCCCGTACGGCATGGGGCTGGTCAAGAACGCCTACGTCGGCCGCACCTTCATCCAGCCGTCGCAGACGCTGCGCCAGCTGGGCATCCGGCTCAAGCTGAACCCGTTGCGCGAGATCGTGGCCGGCAAGCGGCTGGTCGTCGTCGACGACTCCATCGTGCGCGGCAACACCCAGCGGGCGCTGGTGCGCATGCTGCGCGAGGCCGGCGCCGCCGAGGTGCACGTGCGCATCTCCAGCCCGCCGGTCAGCTGGCCGTGCTTCTACGGCATCGACTTCGCGTCCCGGGCCGAACTGATCGCCACCGGCCTGTCCACCGACGAGATCTGCCGGTCCATCGGCGCCGACTCGCTCGGCTACGTGTCGCTGGACGCGCTGATCGAGGCATCGACGGTGCCGAAGAACGACCTCTGCCGCGCCTGCTTCGACGGCGTCTACCCGATCGAGCCGCCGGCCCGCGCCGGGAAGGACCTCCTGGAGCAGGACCCCATCCCCGGCTGCGAGACCCCCGACCGCGACGGCCTGGCGCGAGCCGCGTCACTCGGCGATCCCGCCGACGGCCTGAACTCCCTGCTCAGCGCCGGTGGAGCCGCCGATGCACTGCGGCGTCCGTGAGGCGGGGTTGTGACAAAACGCCCGAAATGTGGTTGCCTGCTCCTCGGTCACGAAATGGTATCGAGCTGAGGATGGGGGAGAAGTAGTGTCGCAGCCGCGTCACGGTCGGTCTCGTCGTAGACGGGCCAAGCTGCCGGTGCTCACCCGCCTGCCCGCCCTCACCCGGCGTCGCGTCGCCCTGCTGGCCGCGCCGGTGGTGCTGGCCGGTGCCGCCGTCGCCGGAGTCACGCTGTGGCCCGACGACGCCGCCGTCGGCGACAACGCCACCGCGTCGATGGACATGCCGGAGCGCGAGGAGTCCACGAGCCGCGGCGAGGACCGTCCGGAGCTGCCGTCGGTGACGCCGAACGCAGCCCCGACGCCCACCGCCACGCCGACCCCGACACCGACGCCGACTCCCACCCCGACGCCGACCCCCACGCCGACCCCGACACCGACGCCGACTCCCACCCCGGAGCCGACGGTGGCCGGGCAGCTGTTCGTGACGGCCGGCCTGAACGTGCGCACCAGCCCCGACCTCGACGCCGAGGTCGTGACCGTGCTCGGGTCCGGTGTCGAGGTCGACATCACCGGCGCCACCGAGGGCACCTGGTCGCAGATCCTGCTCGACGGCGACCCGTTCTGGGTGGCCACCGAGTACCTGGCCGACGAGCCGCCCGCCGAGGAGCCGTCCGGTGGCATCTCCGCCGCCGAGTGCGAGTCCGGCTCCGGCGTGGAGGACGGCCTCACCCAGGACGCCATCCGCGTGCACCGGGCCGTCTGCGCGCTGTTCCCGCAGGTGTCGTCGTACGGCGGCCTGCGCTCCGGCGACGGCGGCGAGCACGGCAGCGGCCGCGCCCTGGACATCATGATCAGCAGCTCCGTCGGCGACGACATCGCGGCCTACGTCCGCGAGAACTACCGCGAGCTGGGCGTCAGCGAGGTCATCTGGCAGCAGCGCATCTGGACCGTCGAGCGGTCCTCGGACGGCTGGCGCTGGATGGAGGACCGCGGCGACGCGACCGCGAACCACTACGACCACGTCCACGTGACCGTCTACGGCAACGAGGGCACCACCTGACGCGGGATGGCTGGCGGTCTGGTGGTGCCATAGCGCCAGCAGACCGCCAGCCATCGCCAGTGACGTCAGCCTGACACGAGGTCGATCCGGGCGCTCTCCTGGACGAACCCGACGGCTTCGAACGCGTTCGCCATGGGGACGTTCGCGTCGTCCGTCTCGCCGACGACCTTCTCCGCACCCTGCTCGGCCTGCCAGCGCGTCATCCACGCCAGCAGCTCGCGGGCGTACCCGTGGCCACGCTGCTCCGGCACGACGCCGACGTAGCCGGTGAACACCTTCGTGCCGGGGTCGCCGGTGACGAGCCCGGCCAGCGCGCCGTCGACGTCGTACGCGACCCGCCAGCCGTCGACCGGGCCGGCGTAGTTCACCATGTCGGCCAGTTCCTCGGCGGCCAGCTCGGCCGCGTCGCGGGTGCGCAGCGACCGCTGCGTGTGCGCGTCGAGGCTGCCCTCGAACGTGCGCCGGTACGCGTCGGCCAGCACGGGGTCGTCCGGCCCGCTGACCGGCTCGAACCGCAGCCGGTCACCGACGGACGGGACACCGGCGTCCGGCGTCCAGCGGAACCGGCGCCGGGTCACCAGGATCTCGAACCTGGCCGCCTTCGCCGCGGCCAGCAGGTCGGTCAGCGCCGGCGGCGGATCGTCGCGCCAGCCGGCCGGCGGGTGCAGGTTCAGCTCGACCTGCTCGAGCCCGTCCGCGCGCAGGTCCGCGACCGCCTGCCGGAGCAGCTCCGTCATGGTCTCGACGCGGTCCGGCTCGGCGCCGAGCTCGAACAGGTCGACGATCCAGGGGTGGTCGTTGGCCGGTGCGCCCCAGGCGGCCAGCCGGCCGACGGTGCGGCCATCGCGGTGGGCCGTCCAGACCCACTCGGGCCGCCGCTTGCGGGCCGCGAACGCGGTGGTGAGGTGGTCGTCGGTGACGACGAGATCGGCAATGTAGGTGCCCAGCTCGGACCGGGCGCCGCGCAGCAGCGCGAGCGCCTGTTCGGGCGTGTTGGGACGGGTGATGCTGAGGTGCATGTCTCTCCTTCGGAGAGTCAGCCGCCCTCACCGTGGAGGGCGGCGCGGAAACCATGGCGGTACATCGCGACCTCCTCTCCTGTCGGGCCGGGCCGGCTCACGGCCCGGACACTGGACCCCAGCCTACCGGATACGCTTCTGTCCGTGTCGAGCAGTGAGAATGCGCCCTCGGGCGCCACCTATGCCAGTGCCGGGGTCGACATCGAGGCCGGCGACCGCGCCGTCGAGCTGATGAAGGAGTGGGTCGCCAAGACCCGCCGCCCCGAGGTCGTCGGCGGTCTCGGCGGCTTCGCCGGGCTGTTCGACGCCAGCGCGCTCAAGGCGTACCGGCGGCCGCTGCTGGCCACCAGCACCGACGGCGTCGGCACCAAGGTCGCGGTGGCGCAGCGGATGGACGTCCACGACACCATCGGCTTCGACCTCGTCGGCATGGTCGTCGACGACATCGTCGTGTGCGGCGCCGAGCCGCTGTTCATGACCGACTACATCGCCTGCGGCCGCGTGGTCCCGGAGCGCACCGCCGCCATCGTCAAGGGCATCGCGCAGGCCTGCGTCACGGCGGGCTGCGCGCTCAGCGGCGGCGAGACGGCCGAACACCCCGGCCTGCTGGGCCCGGACGAGTACGACGTCGCGGGCGCCGTCACGGGCGTCGTGGAGGCCGACGCCCTGCTCGGCGCGGAGCGGGTGCGCGCCGGTGACGTCGTCGTCGCGATGGCGTCGTCGGGGCTGCACTCCAACGGCTACTCGCTGGTGCGGCACGTCCTGCTCGAGCGGGCCGGCTGGGCGCTGGACCGGGACGTGCCCGAACTGGGCCGCACACTGGGCGAGGAACTGCTCGAGCCGACCCGCATCTACGCGCAGGACTGCCTGGCGCTCGCGGCCGCCGTCGAGGTGCACGCGATGTCGCACGTCACCGGCGGCGGGCTGGCCGCCAACCTGGCCCGCGTGCTGCCCGGCACCGTGACGGCCCGGCTGGACCGCGCGACGTGGGCGCCGCAGCCGGTGTTCGGGCTGGTCGGCGCCGTCGGCGAGGTGGCGGAGCCGGAGCTGGAGAAGACCCTCAACATGGGTGTCGGCATGGTGGCCGTCGTGGCGGCGGACGCGGCCGACGCGGCGGTGCGGCTGCTCACGGACCGTGGGGTGACGGCGTGGATCGCCGGCGAGGTGGTCGGTGGCGACGGATCGGCGACGCTGCACGGCGCCTATCGCGGCTGATCGAACGGCTCAGGCGGTCTGCTGGCCCCGGCGACCCGAGGCCGGCAGACCGCCCGGACGAAACGTTGCGCTATCGGACCCGGTCAACCCGCGTGACGACGGGGTTCGTCGTCATCGTCGTCGAGGTAGCGCGAGTACTCGTCGTACTCCTCGCCGTCGTTCTCCTCGTCGAGGTCCGTGTGACTATCGTCATTGCCGTCGGTGCCCAACTCACGCTGCAAAGCGCCGAAGTCGGTGTCCAGCTGCTGGTACTTCAACCGACGGGCGACCTTTGTCTGCTTGGCCTTGGCCCGGCCGCGCCCCATAGGGTCGACCCCCTCGCACAAACCGGGGCGACCAGCTCACTGGACGCCCTCGTTTCCGTTCGAATGACATCTACTCGTAGGGTCAACGGTACAGGGTCGGAGGCTGTTCCGCCTCATCCGGTACCAACAAGCGGGCCCCGTGCGTCATCGGCCCAGGTAGACATCACGCAATCGGCTGACGGCGGCGATTCGGCGCTCGGCCAGGCGGTCGGCGGCGACGGCCGGGGGCACACCGTCGTCGGCGGCCAGCTGGAAGATCGCGCGGGTGGTGTCGAAGATCTTCGTGGCCTTCGTCTTGGCCCGGTCGAACGAGAATACGTGCAGCTCATCGGCGACCTGGATGACGCCGCCGGAGTTCACGACGTAGTCGGGCGCGTACAGGACGCCGGCGTCGTCGAGGCTCTTCTCGATGCCGGCGTGGGCGAGCTGGTTGTTGGCGCCGCCGCAGACGGCGGCCACCTTGCCCTCGGTGAGCAACGTCATGGTGTCGTCGTCGAGGGCGCCGCCCAGCGCGCACGGCGCGTACACGTCGATGCCGGCGCCCAGCAGCGCGGTGGCGTCGTCGACGACGTCGACCTGCGGGTGTGCGGCGCGCAGCTGGTCGAGCGCATGCTCGGACACGTCGGTGACGACGACCGAGGCGCCCTCGTCGAGCAGCAGGCCGGTCAGCTTGGAGCCGACCTTGCCGACGCCGGCGATGCCGACCCGCCGTCCGGCCAGGCTGGTGCCGCCCCACAACCGCTCGGCGACCGCGCGCATGCCCTGGAACACGCCGAACGCGGTGAGCACGCTGGAGTCGCCGGCGCCGCCCTCGGCCGGCGAGCGGCCGGTGACCCACCGGCTCTCGCGGGCCACGACGTCCATGTCGGCGACATAGGTGCCGACGTCGCAGGCGGTGATGTAGCGGCCGCCGAGGGACTGGACGAACCGGCCGTAGGCGCGCAGCTGCGTCTCGGACTTGTCCAGCTCCGGGTCGCCGATGATGACCGCCTTGCCGCCGCCGTGGTCGAGGCCGGCGAGGGCGTTCTTGTAGGTCATGCCACGGGAGAGATGCAGGACGTCCTCGAGTGCGGCGTCCTCGGATTCATACGGATAGAACCGGGTACCGCCCAGGGCGGGTCCGAGGGCGGTGGAGTGGAGCGCGATGATGGCTCGTAGGCCGCTTCCGGCATCGTGGCAGAAAACGACTTGCTCGTGTCCGGTGTGTCGACCGAACACCAGCGGCGACGCCTTGGTCATGGTGGTGACCCTTTCACGTCAGAGCCCGCGGGGTGTGCGGGCTGGTGTCAAGCTCACTCTAGGACGACCGGCGGTACCGAGGAGGCAGCACGGTGAGGCGATGGCACGGGAACCCGTGGGCGATCCTGCTCACGTTGTGTCTCGGCTTCTTCATGACGCTGCTCGACGTGACGATCGTCAACATCGCCATCCCGAGCATGATGACCGAGCTCGGCGCGTCGCTGGACGAGATCCTCTGGGTGATCAACGCCTACGTGATCATGCTGGCGGTGCTGGTCATCACGGCCGGCCGCCTCGGCGACCTGCGCGGCCAGCGGATGATGTTCATCCTCGGCGTCTCGGTCTTCACGCTGGCCTCGCTGGCCTGCGGGCTGTCGCAGGGGCCGGCCATGCTGATCGCCTGCCGTGTCGTGCAGGGCATCGGCGCGGCGATCCTCATGCCGCAGACGTCCGCGCTGCTCATCATGACGTTCCCGCCGGAGAAACGCGGCACGGCGTTCGGCATCTGGGGCGCGGTGGCCGGTGTCGCCACCGTCGCCGGGCCGACGCTGGGCGGGCTGCTGGTGACGGTGTTCGACTGGCGGTGGATCTTCTTCGTCAACGTGCCGGTGGGCGTCGTCGTGCTGGCCATGGCGTGGTCGATCATCCCGGAGTCGCCCCGTCGCGAGCGGCACTCGCTCGACCTGCCGGGCGTGGCGCTGGCCAGCGTGGCGCTGGTCTGCCTGACGTTCGGGCTGGTCGAGGGTGAGCGGTTCGGGTGGGGGCAGGTGTGGGAGTTCGTGTCGATCCCCGCGCTGCTGGTGGTGGGCGCCGTCCTGCTGGCCGTGTTCCTCGTGCTGCAGGCGATGCGTCAGGACCGCGAGCCGCTGATCCCGTTCGGCCTGTTCCGCGACCGCAACTACTCGGTGATGAACGGCGTGGCGGGGCTGGTCGCGATCGGGATGGTGGGAACGTTCCTGCCGATCACCATCTACCTGCAGACGGTGCTCGGCCACACCGCGCTGGAGGCCGGGCTGACGCTCGCGCCGATGTCCGTCGTCGCGATGTTCGTGGCGCCGTTCGCCGGCCGGTTCACCGACCGCGTCGGCGGCAAGTACATCCTGATCACGGGCCTCTTGCTCTATGGCGGCGGCGTGCTGTCCTTCGCCATGGTGGCCACCGACTCCGCGCAGTGGTGGCACTTCCTGCCGTCGCTGCTGGTTGCGGGGCTGGGGCTGGGGTGCGTTTTCGCCCCCATGAACACCGTGGCGATGCGCGACGTGTCCGGACGGGTGGCCGGCGCGGCGTCCGGGGTGCTGAACACGAACCGTCAGCTGGGTCAGGTGGTGGGCAGCGCGGTCATCGGGGCGGTCCTGCAAGGGCTGCTCTCGAGCCGTCTGCATTCCGAGGCGGTTGCGGCCGCAACGGCTTTGCCACCCGACGCGCGGCAACCATTCATCGACGGCTTCGCCGGGGCCGCAGAGGGAGGTCTGCAGGTCAGCGGCGCACAAGATGGAATTGACATGGCACTGCCACCGGGAGTTTCTCAAGAAGTCGCGGGAAAGATCGCCGAAATGGCCCACGATGTGTTCATACAGGGCTATGTTGATGCAATGAAGCCGACGCTGATCGTTCCGGTCGCCGCCGTGGCATGTGGGGCACTGCTGTGTCTCGCAGTCAAGGGTGGACGAACGGCGCGAGAAGCGGAGGTGGGTGGTGCCGGCACGCGGACGATCTCCGATGCCGGGTAGGCCGGCCCCGCACGAGTTGGGTCGGTTCGCGGCTTACGTGAACCTTACGTAGGCTAGAGACACCCTGGGTGGACATCATCCGAATGGCTGGCTTGAGTCGAGCCGTACGGGCGGTGTCGTTCCAGGGGGTCGGCAAGGTGGAATATCCGGTGTGGCGGGAAACCTCCCGCTATGGGATCTAAGGAGGTGACGATGGCGACCAGGACACAAGACGCCGAGCCCCTCCTCACTCCTGCCGAGGTGGCGGCCATGTTCCGGGTGGATCCGAAGACGGTGACCCGGTGGGCCAAGGCCGGCAAGCTCACGTCGATCCGGACGCTCGGTGGCCACCGGCGGTACCGCGAGTCCGAGGTGCGTGCGCTGCTCAACGGGCAAGGGTCCGCAGTGGAGCGCGTCGAGGTCGGCGAGCTCTAAGGGGTGAGAATCGTCCCACCATACGCTCGACCTTGCTGAGCGGGGGCGGTAACGGGGAAGTCAAGGCTGGGCCCGTAGGCGGCGGGCCAGGCCTGCGGCGGGGGCTGCGCGGGAACGCGTAACTAGAAGTCGTGTGACCTGTGGTGCAGGATCACGCGAGATCGGGTCGGCGTCGCGAGTGTGACGGAGTCAGCCCCGGGTGGGGTATGGCTGCACTGTCGCATCGCACAAGCCGCCAGGCGTCGACACGGGCGGTGGGCAACCGGCCGCCCGTGTCCGCTACTTTCGACGGTCGCTTTCTTTTTTCGCACACCTTCTTTCTTATCGGCCATTCGGCCAGAATGTGCGGGGCCTTTCGGCGGCCACGAATGCTTCAAGGCTCAATTGTCCGGCCGGTGCTTTGTGACGCATGCGCCGCACTGATGTCGTCGCCCTGACACATTTATCCGACGGCGCCGCGGTCACTGAATGGACGACGCCGGTGCGCCGGGTCGGACAGCGAGACCGGCGTCCACGCGCCGTCCGGGTGGTAGGCGTTGCTGCCGGGCGGCACGATCGCGTCGATACGGTCCAGCGTCGCGTCGTCAAGGGTGACCTCGGCGCCGTCGAGCAACGACTCCAGCTGCTCCATCGTGCGCGGCCCGATGATCGTCGACGTGACCGCCGGGTGCGCCAGGGTGAACGCGATGGCCAGCTGCGGCAACGTGCACCCCGCGTCGTCGGCCACCTCGACGAGGCGCTCGACCAGCTCTAGCTTGGCCGCGTTCACCGGCAGCGCCGGGTCGAATCGCCCGGGCGTCAGCCGTGCCCGTCCCTTCGTCAGGTCGACCGGGCTGCCCTTGCGCTGCTGGCCGGAGAGGAAACCGGAGGCGAGCGGGCTCCACGTCAGGACGCCCAGGCCGTAACGCCGGCAGGTCGGCAGCACCGACGTCTCGATGCCGCGGGCGAGTAGCGAGTACGGCGGCTGCTCGGTGCGGAAGCGCAGCAGCCCGCGCCGCTCGGACACGTACTGCGCCTCGACGATCTCCTCGGCCGGGAACGTGGAGTGGCCGAACGCGCGGATCTTGCCCTGGTGGACGAGGTCGGTCAGCGCCGACAACGTCTCCTCGATGTCCGTGGTGGGGTCGGGCCGGTGCACCTGGTAGACGTCGATCCAGTCGGTCTGCAGCCGGCGCAGGCTATCCTCGACGGCGGTGATGATCCAGCGGCGCGAGTTGCCGCCCCGGTTCGGTCCTTCGGTCAACGGCCTGTCACCCAAAGGAAAGTGCACCTTCGTCGCCAGCACGACGTCGTCGCGGCGGCCCTGCAGCGCCTTCCCCACGATCTCCTCGGACTCACCGGCCGAGTACATGTCCGCCGTGTCGACGAAGTTGATCCCACGGTCCAGCGCGGCGTGGATGATGCGGGCACTGTCGTCGTGGTCGGGGTTGCCGGCCGCGCCGAACATCATGGTGCCGAGGCAGTAGGGGCTGACGTGGATGCCGGTGCCGCCGAGGGGTCGATAGCGCATCTCTCGACGCTACGGTTTCGAGCGCACTCGAAGTCAACCCGCCGACGGACGAGCGGATCGACGCGTCCGTCCTTGCGCACCGGGCGGCCGTTCTTCCGCCGAGCCGGTTTCGGTGCCGCTCGGGTGCGGTATGGTCTCGCGCGATGTGCGCTTTGTCGCTTCTGCGCCGACGAGAACGGTGGCGAGGAGCTGCACCGCTCGGTGACCGGCTGAGCAGCGGCCCTGAGCTGGCCTCGCGCCCGTCGGTCCCTCCCGGCCGGTGGGCGCGGGGTCATCCCTCGTCCGCCCGCCATGATCATGTCCGCTCGCGGCGGGTCAGCGACCGCCAGTGAACATGATCATGAAACTCGCGACGCCGGGCGATGTACCAGCGACCAAGGAACGTGCTGGTGAAGGGGTGGACAGGGGCGGGTTCGATCCGCCGACCTTCCGCTTTTCAGGCGGACGCTCTTCCAACTGAGCTACCTGTCCTTGCGTTGGCGGGACGAGTTTAGCCGACGCTGACGCGCGGGCGAAATCGTGCCCGCCGGGGTCAGGCCTGCTCGCGCTTTGACCGCTCGTCGAGTTGGGCGAGGTAGGCGTTGTAGGCCGCGCGCTCGGCCTCGTCCTCGCCTTCGCGGCGGTCGAAGCGGCGCGCTTCGCGTTCGTCGGAGCGGTACCACTGGACGAACAGGGCGCCGATGACGATCAGGCCGGGCAGCTCGCCGAAGCCCCACGTGATCTGCCCGGCGAGGATCTGGTCGTCCAATGGCGCCGGCAGCCAGGGCATCTCGGTAGCGATCTCACGGTAGTAGTCGCCGGCGATGAGGCGGGACGATTCCATGAGGGCGAGGCCGAACACGGCGTGGAAGGACATGGCCAGCAGCTGCAGGACGACGCGGGCGGGGAAGGGCGGGCGCTTGGGCAGCGGGTCGATGCCGATGAGCATCTCGTAGAACAGGTACCCGACCACGAGGAAGTGGGCGCTCATCAGCATGTGGCCGGTGTGCGAGCGCATCGCCGTCTCGAACAGGCCGGTGAAGTAGACGGTGAACGAGCCGGACACGAACAGCGCGAGCGCGACCAGCGGGTGCGTCAGCACCTGGGCGACCGGGCTGTTGACGGCGGCGGTGATGGCCTCGCGGGGGCCGAACTGGCCCCGCCGGGCCGGCTTGAGCGCGCGCAGGGCCAGCGTGACGGGGCCGCCGAGGACCAGCAGGATGGGGCTCACCATCATGAGGATCATGTGCTGCACCATGTGCACCGACAGCATGACCATGCCGTAGGTCTGCAGCCCGCTCAGCCCGACGACGGCGACGGTGGCGAGGCCGGTCAGCCAGGCGAGGGTTCGCCCGACGGGCCACTTGTCGCCGCGACGGTGCAGGCGCCACACGCCGCCGAGGTAGAGCAGGAGGGCGGCGAGGATGCCGAGCGCGAACATCGCGTCGGGGTAGTACTCGGTCAGCAGCCGGCGCGGACTGATCTCGGGCGGGACCTGGAAACCGATGAGCGTGCGGACGACGGTGCGCACCTCGGGGATCTCGGGGCCGGGCGGCTCCGTGCGGCTGAGCGCGACGGCCAGACCCAGCGCCACGGCCATGATGATGACCTCGCCGACGGCGAGCCGGCGGAACGCGCCCGGACGGCCGGACTCGAGCTGCGGCAGGGTGTGGCCGCGGTGCCGCCAGCCGAGCCAGCCCAGCGCGATCAGCGCGAGCACCTTCCCGAACAGGATCAGCCCGTACGCGGACGTGAACACCTCGGCCAGCGATTCCAGCCGCACCCAGGCGTTCAGCACGCCGCTCGCCGCCACCATGACGAAGCAGCCCAGCGCGACGGCGGAGAAGGCGCGGGCCGCGCGTGGCAGCTCCTTCCCCCGCCGTCCCGCGTACCACGACAGCGCGACCAGCCCGCCGACCCACAGCGCCATCCCGACGAGGTGCACGAGCAGCGACACCCGCGCCGAGTGGTGGTAGTCGCCGGACGACGAGTGCCCGATCAGGCTGATCGGGACGAGCGTCGCGATGCCGAGGCAGAGCAGCGCGATCGCGCCGCCGTGCCCCAGCGTCAGCCGGGCAGCCGGGATGATCGCCAGCGCCAGCACGACCATCGCCGCGTATGCCCGGCCCTGCTCGACCGTCGACGTGTAGGAGACGAACGAGTCGCCGGCCAGTGCGTCCGGGAGCGGCCGCCCGACCAGGTCGGACAGCGTCAGCAGGTGGACGACGGCGGCGGCGACGGCCAGCACGAGCGCCGACAGCGACGCCGCCCGCAGTGCGTGCAGCGCCTCGCCGCCGAGCTGGCCCTTGCGGGTCGACAGCACGACCGCCAGGCCGAGCAGCCCGATGGTGACCGCGCCGGCGCCGTCGAGCATGGCCCGGGCGATCGGCAGCCCCCACTTGGTGACCTCGCCGGGGTCGCCCAGGCCGGGGATGCCGGACGTGGCGTCGCCGCCGCCGAGCACGAGCGCGACGACCAGCGTGACCAGGGCGACGCCGGCCGCCGCCACCCCCCATTGGCGGGTGGGCGGGACGACGTCGGCGGCCGGAGTCGTGGTGTTCATCAGCTGTCAGTGTCCTCCGGGGCGCCGCGCCGCCGGCCACCGGCCGCCACGAACGCGAGGACGGCGACGACCAGCGCGCCGCCGGCGATCAGGAGAACGGTCGCCGTCGAGCCCAGTCCGCCGTCGTCGTCGGAGGACGACGAGCCGGCGGCCGGCGTGGCGTCGTCGGACGGCTGCTCGGCCGGCGTCGACGCGGACGCCGAGGGAGGCTCCGACGGCGTCTCCGCGGGAGTCGACGCCGGATCGGCCGGCCCGGCCCCGGTGACGGTGAACTCGATGACGCCGTCGATCGGGTGGCCGTCGGACGAGACCACGCGCCACGCGATCGTGTACGCGCCGTCCGGCAGCTGGCGGACGGCCTGCGTCACGGTGTCGCCGACGACGTCGGGGTCGCCGTCCTGGTACTCGGTGCCGTCGGCGCCGGTGACCGCGACCTGCGTGAACTCGGCCGAGATGGAGTTGCTGTAGACCAGCTCGATCGCAGTGAGCGGCGTGCTGACGGTGTCGCCGTCCTCCGGCGTGCTGGCGACCAGCTGGTCGTGCGCGACGGCGGCGGGCGCGGCGTAGAGGGAGAGCCCGGCGACCGGGGCCGCGGCCAGCGCCGCGACCCCGATCAGGCGGCGGATGCTACGCACGACGCCGCCGCAGGGCCGCAGCGCCGATGCCCAGGCCGGTCGCCCCGACGACGATGCCGCCGATGCCGACCCCTCGGGCGAGGTCGTCGGTGCCGTCGCCGGACGCGGCGGTGGCGGACGAGTCCTCGGCGCCGCCCTCGTCGGACACGTTCTCGGCCGCCGGCGCGCCGCCGTGGCCGTCGTCGCCGGTCGCCTCGACGATCTCCAGCGACGGCGCCGGGCGCTCCGGCTCCTCCTGGCCCTCGACCGTCTCCTCGGCCCACGCGACGACCTCGCCGTCGTCGTAGGTCTGGGTGGCGGGGAGGAAGTAGGTGCCGGCCTCGGGGAGCGGGCCGACGGAGATGGCGAACTCGTCGAACTCGCCCGGGCCGATGCGCACGCCGGGATCGGCGGTCCAGGTGACGGCCGTGACCGCCTCCTCGAGCGTCCGGTCGCCGACCTGCACCGGCTCCGGGAACTGCGTGGTGGTCAGTTCGGCGGTCCAGCCGGCGTGTGGCTGCACACGCACCGACGGGATCGGGGTGTCGGCCGGGAGGTCCAGCCGCACCTGAATGGTGCCGGCGGTGTCCGACTCGTTCGGCACCCGGACGGTGACCTTGGCGTAGGAGCCGGCGGTGTCGACGTCCGGCCGGATGGTGACGTGCGCCGCCGCACCTGCCGCGAGCACCACCCCCAGCGTGACGGCCCCACCGGCGGCGAGCGCCGCCCGGGCGAGGGTACGTGTGATCATGAAATGCGTCCTTTGTCTCAGTCGTGGAGATGCACGGAAGCCCCGCGGCGCCCATGCGGCACCGCGTCCCCCGTGGTCGATCAGCCCAGAACCGGCAGCGCCGGCGGGCCTCTCCACGGCGTCGACCGGACCAGCCGGACGCTGCGCGGCGCGGCCGCGACGACCTCGCCGCCGGTCGGCCACACTCGCGCGACCGCGAGGACGGGCGACGCGAGCAGCTCGCGCACCCGCGTGAGCAGCACCGTCGCGGACAACGAGGCCAGCGACCACGCTACGTTCTCGGCGCCGGCCAGCAAGAACGTCAGCACGACGGCGGACAGCACGTGCGCCAGCGCCATGCCGCCCGACGGGACGACGGACGACGCGCCGTCGTGGTGGCCGTCGAGCGTCAGCAGGACGTGCAGCACCGGCTGGGTGAGCACCAGCAGCGCCGCGATCTCGACCACCGAGCGGCGCCGGTCGGCCAGCGCCACGCACGCGACGCACAGCAGCAGCGCGACCGCGACGAAGCCGGGCTGGGTCGTGACGTCGCCGCCGGCGGCCGCGTGGGCCAGCGTCGGCAGCAGCAGGCAGGCCGCGGACATGACCAGGCCGCGCGCGAAGCGCGCTCGACCGCGTCCGAAACCTGGCACGTCGTCACTGTACCGAGCAGGTCAAGACGGGGGGTTAGCCCCACCCCGACTGGGGAGTCAACTCCATCGTGCCCGGCCAGGGCGGATTCCAAGATTGTCAGTAGGCGCAGTCGAGCGCCTCCCGAGAACGGAGAGAGACATGGCTGGGCATGACATCACGAGGGCCGCGGAGGCACTGCGGCTGGTGCAGGTCAGCAAGACCTACGGCACCGGCGACAACCCGGTCCGGGCGCTGGACGACGTGTCCGTCAGCCTGGCCGCCGGCACGTTCACCGCGATCATGGGCCCGTCCGGGTCGGGCAAGAGCACGTTCCTGCAGTGCGCCGCCGGGCTCGACCAGCCCACCGACGGCCGGGTGTTCATCGACGGCTCCGAGTTGACCGGCGGCAGCGAGACCGCGCTGACGAAGTTCCGCCGGCAGCGCATCGGCTTCATCTTCCAGCAGTTCAACCTGCTCCCGACGCTCACCGTCCTGCAGAACGTGACGCTGCCGCTGCGGCTGGCCGGCAAGCGGGCCGACCGCAAGCGGGCGGTGGCGATCCTGGAGCGGGTCGGACTGGGCGAGCGGATCAACCACCGTCCGGCCGAGCTGTCCGGCGGCCAGCAGCAGCGGGTCGCCATCGCCCGCGCGCTGGTCACGAACCCCAGCGCGATCTTCGCCGACGAGCCCACCGGCGCCCTCGACAGCCGCAGCGCCCGCACGGTGCTGACGCTGCTGGCCGAGGCGGTGCGCGAGTTCGGCCAGACGGTCGTCATGGTGACGCACGACCCGGTCGCCGCGGCGTACGCGGACTCGGTGATCTTCCTGGCCGACGGCCGCATCGCCGGCTCGCTGGACCGTCCGACGGCCGAGGCGGTCGCCGAGCGGATGACCCACCTCGGCGACGCGGCCGACCTGCGCGCGGCTGTGGGTGAGTGACGTGTTCGGGCTGGCCGTCCGCTCGCTGCGGCACCGCACCGGCGGGTTCGTCGCGAGCTTCCTGTCGATGTTCCTCGGCGCGGTCGTCGTCATGTCGTTCGCCGCCCTGCTCGACACCGCCGCCGGCCCCGGCGTCGACGCCGTCAGCGAGGAGACGCTGTTCACGATGGCGCTGGTCGTCGGCGGCTGGGGCCTGATCATCGTGCTGTTCGCGGTGATCTCGACCATGACGCTGTCGGTGCGCCAGCGGGCGTCGGAGATGGCGCTGCTGAAGAGCATCGGCGCGACGCCCTTCCAGGTCGGCCGGATGATCGTCGGCGAGGCCGCGGTCGTGGCCGTCGTGGCGGCGGCGCTGGCGATCCTGCCGGCGCTGGCCGCCGGCCGGCTGCTGCTGGACACGCTGCAGAACACCGGTCAGGTGGCTGAGGGGATCTCGTACGGCTTCGGCTCAGCGGCGCTGTCCATCGGCGTCGGCGTGACCTTCCTGGCCGCGGTCGGCGGCGCGGTCATCACCGCTCGCCGGTCGACCCGCATGCGGGCGAAGGAGGCCATGACGGCGGTGACGATCGAGCAGACGCGGATGACCCGCAAGCGCACGATCGCCGCCATCGCGTTCCTCGCCATCGGTCTGAACTGCGCGGTCCTCACCGTCGCGCTCTTCGAGGACAAGGGCATCGACGCGATGCAGACCGCCGGTCAGGCGTCCATCTGGTTCTCCATCGGGCTGGCGCTGTTCGCGCCGGTGCTGGTGCGGGCCGTGACGGCGGTGCTGGCCGGCCCCATGCGGCTGCTCGGCGGCACCAGCGGCTACCTCGCCGTCGAGAACGTCCGCCGCCGGACGCAGCACATGGCCGGCGCGCTGATGCCGATCATCCTGTTCACCGGCATCGCCACCGGCACGCTGTACATGCAGAGCATCGAGAACTCGGCGCCGCCGGCGGTCGGCACGTCGATCCCGCCGGACGAGGCGCAGGCGATCGAGACGCTGAACCTCGTCGTGGTCGGCATGCTGTCGGTGTTCGCGGCGATCCTGGTGATCAACACGCTGGTCGCGGCCACCACGTACCGGCGCCGCGAGTTCGGCCAGCAGCGGCTGGTCGGCTCCACCCCGCCCCAGGTGCTCGGCATGGTCGGTATGGAGGGCATGGTGCTCGCGGCGGCCGGCGTGCTGTTCGGCTCGATCGGCTCCATCGTGACGGTGTTCCCGTACAGCCTGGCGCGCACCGGCGACCTGCTGCCGGACGCCACCATCGGCATCTACGTCGGCATCGTCTCGACCGCCGCCGTGCTCACGCTGGCGTCCTGCCTCGGCGCGGCCCGGAAGGCGATCAGGATGCCCGCGGTGCAGGCAGTCGCCGTGTGACGTGACCGCGGGAGGGGCGGGGCGGGGCGACGGCGCGGGTGACCGGGCGGTCGCCCCGCCCGTGCGTGCGTGGTGCCGCCGAGCCGCCCGCGCTGACGCGAGAGCCCCACTCGCCGACGATCGGCTCGCCTGCGGCCGCCATCCGTTGCGGCTGCTCGACCTTGAACCAGCCGACCCAGTTCCCGTCCAATGGCGGATGGCGGCGCTGGTGTCGGCCAGTTGGCTGAGTCCTGTTGCGGTAGCCGGTGAGCGGGTCGCGCCGGAAGGTTCAGTCGGGAGCTCGGGCGGCGGGGACCATGATCATCCACGTTTCGTGACGTGATAGCAGCCCAAAACGTGGATGATCATGACGACCGAGGTGCGCATCGGCGCACGACTAACCCGGCGACGGTACGCGGCCAGGTGTACCCAGTCTCCCGTCACCGCGCCGCTGAGCCGAATAGTGAGACGTGCTCCGCTGGTAGCGGCCAACTGTTGACCTCGTGCGCGGATCACGGCAGCGGTGCCGTGAGACATCACCGCCGCGGCGGGCTCGCTCCAGTCCATGTCAGCACCGACCTCGTTCGCAGATGGGGCACGCTCAACTCTTGATAGGAACACTCGAGCCTATTGAAGGCGCAGACGACGCCGCGCGTTCGAACCGGCCGCGAATGGGCACGGAACCGGCCATGGTGGTGCGCGTGGGGACGTCGGGCTGGCAGTACGACTCCTGGCGCGGCGTGCTGTATCCGCCCGGGCTGGCCCAACGGCGCTGGCTGGAGCGGTACGCCGAGGAGTTCGCGACGGTCGAGAACAACGGCGCGTTCTACCGGCTGCCGCGGCGCGAGACGTTCGAGTCGTGGCGCGAGCGGTTGCCCGCCGGCTTCGTCATGGCGGTGAAGGCGAGCCGGTACCTGACGCACATCCGGCGGCTGCGCGACCCGGAGGAGCCGGTGCGCCGGCTCCTCGACGTCGCCTCGGGACTGGGCGACCGGCTCGGGCCGGTCCTGCTGCAGCTGCCGCCGAACGTGCCCGCCGAGCCGGACCGGTTGGACCGCTGCCTGACGGGGTTCCCGCGCGGCGTGCGGGTGGCGGTCGAGCCGCGACACGAGTCGTGGTGGTCCGACGAGGTCCGGGCACTGCTGGAGCGGCACGGCGCGGCGTTGTGCTGGGCCGACCGGCGGGGCCGGCCGGTCACGCCGCTGTGGCGGACGGCCTGCTGGGGCTACCTGCGGATGCACGAGGGCGCGGCGCGGCCATGGCCGGCGTACGGCGGGCAGGCGCTGCGCGGCTGGGCGGACCGGCTGGCCAGGACGTGGCCCGGCGGCGAGGACGTCTTCGTCTACTTCAACAACGACCCCGGCGGCGCGGCCGTGCGCGACGCCGTCCGGTTCGCCGGGCTGCTGCGGCGGACCGGCGCCGTCCGCACGTGACCGCTACGCTGCCGCCGTGGAGCCGGGTCTGCAGCTGCGTGTCGCGACGTTCAACATCCGCAACGGCCGTGCCCTCGACGGGTGGAACTCGTGGTGGTTCCGGCGCGGCGCCACGGCCGCGGCCATCGGCGGGCTGGGCGCGGACGTGCTGGGCCTGCAGGAGGTCTACGAGTTCCAGCGCGCGTACCTCGCCCGGCGGCTGCCCGGCCTGCAGTGGTTCACACAGGGCCGTGGCGGCGGCCGGTCCGGCGAGCACAGCCCGGTCGCCGTCAGCGGCGGGTTCATCCGCGTCCTCGACCACCGCACCCGCTGGTACGGCGACACCCCCGACGTGCCCGCGACGGCGCTGCCGGACGCGTCGTTCCCGCGCATCGCGACCCTGCTGCGCTGCCGCGACCAGCGCACCGCCCGCGAGTTCACCGTCGTCAACACCCACCTCGACGAACGGCACACCGCCAACCGGGTCGCGTCGACCCGGCAGCTGGCCGGCTGGCTGGACCCTGACGTCCCCGTCGTCGTCATGGGCGACTTCAACGCCGGGCCCCGCGACCAAGCTCTGCAGCCGCTGCTGGACGCCGGGCTCCGGCCCGCGCCCCTGACCGGCGGGACGATGCACCACTTCACCGGCGCGACGGACGGACGGCGCATCGACCACATCCTGGCCAGCCCGCACTGGACGTTCGAGGACGCCGAGGTCGTGCAGGAGCGGCCGGGCGGCCGGCTGCCGTCGGACCACTGGCCGGTCCGTGCGACGCTGCGGCTGGACGCCTGACTACTGGCAGCGCCGGCAGGTGCCGGACAACGCGATGTGCGGCGGGTCGAGCTGGAAGTCGTTCTCGTCGGCCAGCCGCCGTTCGATCGGGTCGAGCAGGTCGCTCGGGAGGTCGATGATGCGGCCGCAGACCCGGCAGCTCGCGTGCAGGTGGTCGTCGTGCCCGGTGGCGTCGGCGCCCAGATGGTAGGTGGTGGCGCCGCCGCCGACGTGCACCTGTGTGACGACGCCGAGCGTGGCCAGCGTCTCGAGCGTGCGGTAGACGGTGGCGCGGTGCACCGTCGGGTGCAGCTCGCGGACCTGCCCGGACAGCTGCTCGGCGCTCGGATGGCCGTCGACGGTCGCCAGCGCCTCGATGACCGCGTGCCGGGCGCCGGTGATGCGGTGGCCGCGGGCGCGCAGGCGGTCGAGTGCACGCTCGACGGCGGCGACGTCGTCGTCGACATTCACGCCTCTAGTGTCACGGCTGAGCACGGGAATCGCCACCCTGGCCGGCCGGGGGTCAGCCGGCCCGATCGGCGACGAGGCGCTCGACGCCGTCGAGGATGAGGCGCAGGCCGAAGTCGCGGCCGTTGTCCGGTGGCGCCCCCTCGCTGTCGAGCATGGCGCACAGCGTCGGGTAGCGATCGGCGTGCTCGCGCAGCAGCGCCGCCTGGCGCCGGTTGACCCACGGCTGGGTGCCGGCGGTCAACACGGACATGGTGGTGCGGACGTGGCCGCCGAGCATGCGGGCGAGGCTCATGCGCTCCGGGACGGTCAGCCCGGTCTCGGCGAGCGCGGCCGCCGACAGCTCCGTCCAGCCGGTCTCGTGGGGGCCCATGACGCGGTCGCCCATGGTGACCCAGGGCAGCCAGGGGTGCGCCTCCCACGTCTGCGCGAGCAGCCGCACCCACGCCTCGATGCGCGGCCGCCAGCTCGGCCCGGGCAGGTCGGCGAGCGTGGGCGGCGTGCCGACGGCGAGGTCGATCATGGCCGCGACCAGCTCGTCCTTGCCGGTGACGTAGCGGTAGAGCGACATCTTGGTGAAGTCGAGGTCGGCGGCGACGCGTTGCATGGAGACCGCCCCGAGCCCTTCGGCGTCGGCGAGATCGACCGCCGCCTGAGCGATGCGCTCGAGGCTGAGCACCGGCTTCGGCCCTCGCGTCGGTCCCTCTCGCAGCCCCCAGAGCAGCTGGATCGTGCCATCGGCGGCCGTGTCCTCGTCCATCACCATGTGCCCTCGCTTCCGTTGGCGAGAACTGTATCAAAATAGAGTCTTGCGGAAACAGTATCGGTAGGACACTGTTGTCCTCAGCCGGAAACAGTTGACCGGCGGACACAGATCAGGAAGGTGGGCAGCATGTCCCGCAAGCTCTTCGTCAACGTGCGCACCCAGGACGTCTCCCGCGCCGCTGACTTCTACACGGCGATCGGCTTCACCCTCGTGGAGGAGTTCTCCAACGAGCAGGCCGCCTGCGTCGCCGTCACCGACACGATCTACGTCATGGCCCTGACCGAGAGCTTCTTCGCCGAGTCGGTGGTGAACGGCGTCTCGACGTCCGGCACCCAGGCGATCCTCGCGGTCAACGTCGACTCTCGCGAGGAGGTCGACGAGCTGGCCGAGAAGGCGCTGGCGGCCGGCGGCGAGAAGGCCAAGGACCCGTTCGACGAGGGCTTCATGTACGGCCGCAGCTTCCTCGACCCGGACGGTCACCACTGGGAGCTGGTCTGGATGGACCCCGACGCCGCCTGAGCCCGGCCCGCGGCGATGAATTCGAGCGACTTTGTCAGTCGGTATCGGCACAATCATTCGCGGAGGACCCACGATGACTGACACACCACCCGTCGCCACCGGCCGGCAACTGCCGCGCGCGCTGACGCCGTTCCGCACCCCGGCCTACCGCCGCCTGGCGGTGGCCCTGGTGCTGTCGACGTTCGCCTCGGGTGTCTGGATCGTCGCGCAGGTGTGGGAGGTCATCCGCCTCGGCGGCGGGCCGGCCCAGCTCTCGGTCGTCTCCACGGCGTCGGCCCTCGGCGTGCTGCTGCCGGCGCTGCTGGCCGGCGTCGTCGCCGACCGCGTGCCGCAGAAGACCATCCTGATGTGCGTCGCCGGCATCGAACTGGGCGGCATGTCGCTGGTGGCGCTGCTCTCGCTCACCGACGTCACGCGGCTGTGGCACCTGGCCGTGGTCGCGTTCGTCACCGGCGTCGGCATGGCGTTCTACTACCCGGCCTACTCCGCGTGGCTGCCGGCGCTGGTGCCCGAGTCCGACCTCATGGCGGTCAACGGGTTCGAGGGCATGGTCCGGCCCACCATCGGCCAGGCGCTCGGACCGGCCGTCGCCGGCGCCGTCGTGGGCATGGCCAACCCCGGGTCGGCCGTGCTGGTCGCGGCCGGCGCGGCGGCGCTGGGCCTGCTGGCGCTGACGACGGTCCCGAAGACGGCGGTCCGCCGCGAGCTGCCGGCCGAGGCCGTCGCGCACCCCGTCCGCACCGCGCTCGCCGACATGCGCGAGGGGCTCGCGTACATGTGGCGCACGCCGTGGCTGCTGGCGACGCTGCTGTTCGCCAGCATGATGATCCTGGTGCTCATGGGCCCGCTCGAGGTGCTGACGCCGTTCATCATCAAAGACCGCCTCGGCGGTGGCCCCGGCGACCACGCATGGGTGCTGGGCGCGTTCGGCATCGGCGGCGCGGTCGGCTCGCTGATCATGGCGTCCATGCGCATGCCGCGCCGCTACCTCACCTGGATGAACCTGCTCTGGGGCGTCGGCTGCCTGCCGATGATCATCATCGGGTTCGCCGGGTCGGTCTGGGTGGTCATCGGGTCGGCGTTCCTGCTCGGGGCCATGTTCTCCGCGCCCATGGTCATCTGGGGGACGCTGCTGCAGCGACGGGTGCCGCCGGCGCTGCTCGGCCGGGTCGCCAGCCTCGACTTCTTCGTGTCCATCTCGCTCATGCCGGTGTCCATGGCACTGGCGGGCCCGATCTCCCAGGTCATCGGGTTGCGGGCGACGTTCGTCATCGCGGGCGTGGTGCCGGCGCTGGTGGCCGTCGTGGCGATCATCTGGGCGAAGCTCCCGGCCGACGAGCTGGCCCACCCGCTGCGCGACGAGCCGGGCGGCGACCCCGGCGGCGACCGCGACGGCGGTCCCGGCAGTGGCCCCGACGGCGACCTCCGCGTCGTCCTGCCCGGGCCCGACGGCGATCACGAGCGGGTGCCCGACCCGGCCTGACGGTCTCTGGCCGGCCGCAGCCAGCGGCCGGCCGTGCCCGCGACGGGGTGCGGGGCCGGTCAACCCGGGGGCCGGTCGCCCCGCGGCCGACCGGCCCGGGTCGGGTCAGCCGACGGTGGCGGCGCGGGCGAGGCTCTGCGCCAGCGCGGCCGCCGGGTCGATGAGGTTCACCGGGTTCCGGTGCGCGCCGACGAGGTGGCCGTTGCGGACGTGCGGGTTGCCCTCGTCGACGTCGCCGACGATGCAGGTGACGTTGTCGCGGCCGCCGGCCGCCAGCGCGGCGTCGACCAGCCGCTGCGCCGCGACGGTCGGCGTGCCGACGTCGAGCAGGTCGCCGATGACGTGCTCGGGGACGAAGTCGGTGAGGCCGTCGCTGCACAGCAGGACGCGGTCACCGGGCACGAGGGCGACCCGGGCGATGGTCACGTCCGGCGTCGTCCCGGCGGTGACCGACCGGACGACGACCGAGCGGTACGGGTGCGTCGGGATGTCCTGGCGCGTGATGCGGCCCTCGTCGACCAGTTCCTGCACGAGGGTGTCGTCGCGGGTGAGCTGCTGCAGAACCGGCCCGCGCAGCAGGTAGCCGCGGGAGTCGCCGACGTGCGCGAGGGTGAACCCGTCGCCGTCCGCGAGCAGCGCCGTCAGCGTCGTCGCCATGCCGGCGCGGGCGGGGTCACGCCGCACGCCGTCGCTGAGATGCGCGAACGCGAACCCGACGGCGTCGCTGAGCAACGCGACCGGGTCCTGCCGCTCCCGCGACCCGAGTACGAACGATGCGATGACGTGCGCGACGCTGGCCGACGCGACCTCGCCCGCCGCGTTGCCGCCCACGCCGTCGGCGACCAGCAGCAGCCCGGCGCTGGCGTAGCCGGAGTCCTCGTTGTTGTCGCGCACCAGGCCGCGGTCGGACGTCGCGGCCGGGCGGAATCGGAGCATCGGCACCTCGTTCCCTCGCCGGATCGGATCCCCACACCCTCCGCCGATCCGCCCGCCGTGCGCAAGCGCTGTCCCGGAACTGGGTCATTGACACGATTCAACGCGCGTCCTACGCTCGCCGCAATGTCGAACGTGCTTCGACATTGCCGAACGAATCGAGCGGCCGGATGGCGCGGCCGGAAACGGAACGACATGACTGACGACGACGTCGCGCGACCGAAGGCCGCCCCACGCCCGGAGCCGCGGACCGCCATCCAGGCGATCGACCGCACGGTGGGCCTGCTCGACGTCGTCGCCGGCGTCGGCTCGCACGGCATCGGCCTGGGCGACCTCGCCCAGCAGGTGGGGTTGCCGGCGTCGACCGCGCGGACGCTGCTGGCGTCGCTGGTGGCGCATGGGCTGGTCGCCCAGCACGCGACCAGCCGGCACTACCTGCTGGGCTCGCGGTTCTTCGAGCTCAACCGCCGGTTCGTCCTGCAGACCGACCTGTCCGCCGCGGCCGCGCCGGTGCTGCGGACGCTCTGGGAGCGCACCCAGGAGACGGTGCACCTGGCGGTGTTCCACGGCTACCGCCGGGTCGACATCGCCGTGCTGGTCGGCCCGCAGCTGCTCACCATCGACCCGACGACGGCCCGGTTCGTCGACGCCTCGGCGACCCCGCCCTACCGCACCGCGGCCGGCAAGGTGCTGTTCGCCGGGCAGCCGCGGCCGGACCGTCTGACCATGCTGCGCTCGGCGCCTTGGCGCGACGACAACCCGCCGGACGAAGCCGGGCTGATGGACGCCATGGACGACGTCGCCACGCACGGGTTCGCGACCAACCTCGAGGAGGAGGCGCCGGGCGTCTACGGCGTCGCGGCGCCGGTGCGCGATCACACCGGACGCACCATCGCGGCGGTCTGCGTCGGGTACCCGTCCGTCCGGCACACCGACGCCCACGCGGCCTCGCTGCGCGACGACGTCGTGGATGCCGCCGCCGAGCTGTCGCTGATGCTCGGCGCCGACCCGGGCCGGGTGAGCGCGTGACGCCCTACTACGACGTCGTCGTCGCGGGCGGCGGGACGGCGGGCGGGCCGGCGGCGACGCAGGCGGCCCGGCTCGGCGCCCGCACGCTGCTGGTCGAGAAGAACGGCGCGCTCGGCGGCACGACGACGGTGGCGGGGGTGTCGCTGCCGGGCCTGTTCCACGCGTGGGGCCGGCAGGTGATCGCCGGCATCGGCTGGGAGGCGGTCACGCGCTCGGTCCGCGAGGCCGGCCTGCGGCTGCCCGACTTCACCCAGTGGGAGCAGCCGCACCATCGGCTGCAGGTCCGGGTCTCGCCGGCGGTGCTGGCGGCCGTGCTCGACGACACGGTGGTCGGCTCGGGGGCGGAGCTGCTGCTGCACGCCATCGTGGCCGAGGCCGCGTGGGACGGCGCCGAGTGGCGGCTGACCCTCGCGACCAAGGACGGGCTGCACCGGATCCGGGCCGGCGCGGTCGTCGACTGCACCGGTGACGCCGACGTCGTCGCGCTCGCCGGGCTGCCCCGCTCGACCCGTCCGCGCCGCCAGCCGGGCACCATCATGGTCCGGCTCGGTGGCTACGACCTCGCCGCCATCGACGTCGACGCCGTGCAGGCCGCGCACGACGACGCGGTGCGCAGTGGTGACCTGCTGCCCGCCGACCTCGCGCACAACCCCGTCGCGAAGTTCCTGCGGGTCCGCGGCGAGAACGCCATCCACGTCACCGGCGTGCAGGGCGGCACCAGCCGCGACAAGACGGCGGCCGAGGTCGCCGGGCGCCGTACCCTGCTGCGGATCCTGCGGTTCCTGCTGCGGCAGCCGGGCCTGGAGCGGGTCGTCATCGAGTCGTGGGCGATCGAGACCGGCATCCGCGAGAGCTGGACCATCGACGGCCACGCCACCATCACGCTGGACGACTACGCCGGCGGCCGCGCGTGGCCCGACGCGCTCAGCTACAGCTTCTATCCGATCGACGTGCACCGGCCGGACGGCGACGGCATCGACATCAGGCCGCTCGCCTACGGCACCCTGCCCACCATCCCACGCGCGGCGATGATCCCCCGCGGATCGTCCCGGCTGGTCGTCGCCGGTCGCGCCATCAGCGGCGACCAGGAGGCGTCGTCCGCGTACCGGGTGCAGGCGTCGTCCATGGCCATGGGCCAGTCCGCCGGGGTCATGGCGGCGCGCGCCGTGGACCGCGGCGGCGACGTCCTGGACCTGCCGCTCGACCTGATCCGCGGCGACCTGCGCGCCCACGGTGCGATCCTGCCCGGCGACGTCGTCGTGCCACCCCTGCCCATCAAGGAGACCTCATGACCATCGACGCCGCTCGGTCCCGTCCCGCTCGGGCCCTGATCCAGCGCGCCACGCTCGGCACCGCCCTCGTCGTCGCGCTCGGCGCCTGCGGGTTCGTCAACTCCGGCGACGACTCGACCGAGGACGGCGGGTCGGGTGGCAGCCTCACGGCGTACGTCAACACCGAGCAGAACACCGGCCTCGCGCCGCTGATCGAGGCCTACGAGGAGGAGACCGGCGGCACCGTCGACATCTCCTCGGCCACCACCGACGAGCTGAACCAGCAGCTACGGGTCCAGCTGACGTCCGGGACGGCGGCGGACCTGATCAGGGTGTCGCCGGGGAACTCCAGCCCGGTCGCGGCCGGGGTGCTGGGCCGTGAGGGTGAGTTGACGGACCTGTCCGACGCGGCGTGGACGGACGAGCTGGGCGACGACACCCGCGCCCTCGCCGAGGTCGACGGCCAGGTGCTGGCCTTCCCGGTGAGCCGCAACGCCATCGTGATGGCCTACAACCGGCAGGTGTTCGAGGACGCCGGTATCGAGGTGCCGACCACCTGGCAGGAGTTCGTCGACGCCTGCGCGGCGCTGGACGCGGCCGGCGTCACGCCGATCGCGGCGCCGTTCCAGGGCGGCATCTTCTTCCAGTTCTGGGTCTACGCGCTGGCCGGGACGCTGGTCTACGCCGAGAACCCGGACATCGACGCGCAGCTGGCCGCGGGGGAGACGACGTTCGCCGAGAACCCGGAGTGGGGCGAGGTGTTCGCCCGCATCGCCGAGCTGCGCGACGCCGGCTACTTCTCCGACGGCATGCTGGGCATCCCCGCTGACCAGGGGATGCAGTCGGTCGCGACCGGTGACGCGGCGATGGTGCTGATGGTCTCCGCCGGCCTGCCGCAGCTGCACGGCTACTCCGAGGGCGGCGCCGACGCGTTCGGCGTCTTCGCGCTGCCGGGCAACGACGACCCGGAGGCGACGATGGTGCCCGTGGCGCCGGACTTCCTGGCCGTCAACGCGGCCGCCGACCCCGAGGCGGCGCTGGGCTTCCTCGACTTCCTCGCCGAGCCGGAGAACGTCGCGGCCTACGCGAACGAGATGGGCGTGCTGCCCGGCCTGGCCACCGACGTCGAGCTGGACAGCGACGTGCTGGCGCCGATCGCGCCGCTGCTCGCGGACGGGCGCTCCGTCGGCTACGCCAACTACCTGTGGCCCAACGGCGACGTCCAGCAGACCATGCTGCAGTCGGGCCAGGAGTGGCTCGACGGCGCCCTCGACACCACCGCGCTGCTCGGCCAGCTGGACGCCGAGTACGCCAAGGGCCAGTCGTGACCCTGACCGCCAGCCCGCCGTCGGTCGACGGCGGGCAGCAGGTCGGTCGCCGCCGGTCCCGACGGGCGAGTGTGCCGTACCTGCTGCTGGTGCCGGCGCTGCTCTTCTACGCGTTCGTGGTGCTGTGGCCGACCTTGCAGGGCGCCGGGTACGCGTTCACCGACTGGGCCGGACGGCGGGAGGCGCCGGGCTTCGTCGGACTGGACAACTTCACCGAGCTGTTCTCCGCACCGGCCGCCCGCTCCGCACTGCGGAACACCGTCGTCATCGCGGTCTCGACCACGATCGTGCAGACGCTGGTGGGCCTGGCGCTCGCGCTGGCGCTGCACTCGGCGCTGGCCAGCCGGAACCTGCTGCGGACCATGTTCTTCGCCCCGGCGCTGCTGCCGCCGGTGATCATCGGGTTCCTCTGGCAGTACATCCTGACCCCGGCCGGCCCGCTCAACGACGCCCTCGGCGCCGTCGGGCTGGGCGGGCTGACGCAGAACTGGCTCGGCGATCCCTCCGTCGCGCTGGCCAGCGTCATCGCCGTCATCATCTGGCAGAACGCCGGCCTCACGATGGTCATCTACCTCGCCGGGCTCGAGGGCGTGCCGCCCGAGCTGCACGAGGCCGCCACGATGGACGGCGCCGGGCGCTGGCAGCGGCTGCGGCACGTGACGCTCCCGCTGCTGGTGCCGGCCACCACGATCGCGCTGTCACTGACGCTCATCGGCAGCCTCAAGCTGTTCGACCAGGTCTACGTCATGACCGGCGGCGGCCCCGGCTACGCCACCGAGACGCTGTCCGTCGTCATGTACAAGGAGGCGTTCGTGTCGGGGCGGTACGGCTACTCCACGGCCATCGCGCTGGTCCTGACGATGATCGTCTTCGCGTTCGCACTGCTCCAGCTGCGGGCCCTGCGCCGGTTCGAGGTGCAGCGGTGAGCGCGGTGGCGGTGCGCCCGTCGACCCGGCGGCGGTGGACCCTCCCGCGGGTGGGCGCCGAGCTGGGCATGCTCGCCGTCGCCGCGATCTTCCTGTTCCCGTTCTACGTCTTCCTCACCGTGGCGCTCAAGACGCCGGCCGAGCTGGCCCGCTCGCCGCTGGCGCTGCCGTCCAACCCGGCGCTGGCCAACTTCACCGAGGCCTGGCAGCGCGGCGACCTCGGCACGGCGATGGTCAACTCCGTCGTGGTGACCAGCCTGTCGGTGGTGCTGCTGGTGACGTGCGGATCGCTGGCGGCGTACGTGCTGGCCCGGCGCGCGACCCGGTTGAGCTACGGGACGTACCTGCTGTTCCTGCTGGGCCTGATGATCCCGCTGCAACTCGGCATGGTGCCGCTGTACCAGCTGATGCGCGACCTGAACCTGCTGCAGACCTACACGTCGCTGATCATCTTCGAGATCGGGCACCAGCTGCCGCTGGCCGTGTTCCTCTACGCCGGGTTCCTGCGCGCCCTGCCCCGCGACTACGAGGAGGCGGCGCGCGTCGACGGCGCGGGGTCGCTGGCGGTGTTCCGGCGCATCGTCTTCCCGCTGCTGCGCCCGGTGACGGGCACCGTCGTGATCCTGTCGGCCATCAACATCTGGAACGACTTCCTGACCCCGCTGCTCTACGTCGGCGGCAGCCCGCAGCAGACGCTGCCGGTGGCGATCTTCGCCTTCCGCGGGGAGTTCGCCAGCCAGTGGCAGGTGATCTTCGCCGGAATGGGGATCGCGATCGTGCCGATCCTCGTCATCTACTTCCTGCTCCAGAAGTACATCATCAAGGGCTTCGCCAGCGGCATCAAAGGCTGACGGACCCCCGACCCGGCCGCGGTCGCGGCGGATACGGAGGCACCATGGCAGACGCAGGCGCACGTCCGAACCGGCGGACGGTGCTCATCGGCGGGGTAGCCGGGCTGGTGGGCGGGCTGGCCCTCACACGGCCGGCGTACGCGGACCCCGTCGCGATGACCGGTGGCGGCCCGCTGGCCCGGCTCGCGCCGCTTCCCGCCGACGCGCCCGCGCGGACGGCGTTCGCGGCGGCCGAACAGCGGTACGCGCCGTACCTGGTCACGCTGGCCGACATGGTCAACGACATCGACGACTCCGACGGCGACCTGCGCGGGTTCATGGCCGGCGGCTGGTGGCGCACCCCGGTCGAGCCGTTCAACGCGCGGATCATGGAGCACGTCGCCACGCTCGCCTGGTTCCACGGCGCCGACCGGCCGTGGAACCCGTACCGTCACGACCCCGTCCTGCTCGCCCGCCTGGACGCGGCCATCGGCTACTACCTGCGGCTGCAGCACGACGACGGCTCCTGGCCGGAGTACTCGCCGGACGAGCGGTCGCGGGCGGCCACGGCGTTCGCGCTCGGGTACCTGAGCAAGACGCTGCACGAGCTGCGCGCCGTGCGCGTCCTGCCGGAGCGCGGCGCCGAGATCAGCGCCGCGCTGCGCCGGGCCATGACGTGGTTCCTCGACCCCGCCAACACCGGCGTCTGGCAGGACGGCATGGTCGAGTTCGCGAACCAGCCCGCCGCCGGGCTGGCCGGCGCGGCCAAGGCGCTGAGCCTCGACCCGGACGCCGGACTGCGCCGGCTGCTCGACGATCGCATCGCCTTCTTCGCCGCGCACGCGCAGAGCCCGGCCGGGTTCCTCTACGAGCCGCGCGGCATGGACATCGCCTACAACCTCAATGTCACGCTCACCGAGCTGCACGAGCTCCACACCGAGATCGGCCGGCCGGTGTTCCTGCCCATGGTGCGCCGGCTCGCGGAGTGGCTCAGCTACACCGTCGTCCCCGAGCCGGACGGCGCCGGGCTGGTCTCGTTCGCCTCCGGCGCCGCGCGCACCCCCATGTACTTCCTCGACCCGGTGACGCCGGACCGGCAGCAGCGCGACCTCGGCTCGGTGTTCTCCCGCTCCGTGCCCGACCTGCGGGTCTTCTACCCCGCCCGGGAGGAGCGGGACGCGCAGCGGGCGGCGTGGGCGGCGGACCCGTCGCCGGTAGCCGCTCTGGCGCCGGGCGACACGAACCCGCGGATCCCCGCGAACATCCCGTACGGCGAGGCGTACGCGACCCGGCGGCAGCGCGACGTCGCGATCGCCGGGCTGCCCGCCGTGCGGTTCAGCCGGTTCACCGAACTGCGCGCCGACCCGCACGACCAGCACTACCTGTTCCTCCGGCGCCCCTCGTACTACCTGCAGGCGTTCCTCGGCACCCGGCCCAACGGCGTCGTGCGGGCGGGGCTCGGGCTGCTCTGGCACCCGGAGGCCGGCACCTTCGTCCACGGCGGGCAGAACTCCAACGCCGAATGCTGGGCGACGGTGCTCGCGAACGGTGGCACCGACGGCGCGTCGAACCTGACGCCGACGTATCACGACGGGCCGGTCGGCGCCGGCCCGGTCGTCGCGCCGGGCGGGGTCTCGGCGGTCCGCGGCGACCTCGGCCTGCGCTGGTCGACGACGGGCGGCAACGTGACCGTCGCGGCGCTGTTCACCGACGCCGGGCTGGTCCGGGAGATCACGACCAGCCAGGACGCGTCCGAGCAGATCCCGCTCGTCCTCCGGCCCGACGACGACGTGCGGTGGTCGACCGGCGCCGAGGTGGCCTTCGGCGCTCCGGCCGCCGCGTCGGCCACCTCGCTGGCGATCACCCGCGGCGACGTCACCCTGACGGTCGACTGGGGCGCCGCGTCCGACGCCACCCTCACGCCGTCGGCGCGGACCTACTTCCTGGACGCCTCCCGCCGGCTGCACGTCCTCCGGGTTCCGCACGGCCGCGCCGGCCGGATCGCCTACACGTTCACGTCCTAGCTGAGTGAGTCCGCTCGTTGGCTGGCCGACGTGCGCCGGGTCCGTAGCTGCCGACGATCAGGTGACGTATCGCCCAGGTTCGTCGCGGCTTTGTCACCTGATCGTTTTGTGTCCGCATCGTGGAGATGATCAGGTGACGCAACGCGCGAATGCCGGGCGGTTCCGTCACCTGATCGTTCTCGTCAGCTGGAGCGGCCGGTAGTCGATGACGGTGATGCCCTCGTCGGCGAGGACGGCGCCGGCGCGGGCCGACGTGAGGAACGCGTGGTCGGTGGCGCGCACCCGCCAGCCGCTGGGCTCGATCGTCCGCCATTCCGGGGTCGCGAGCCCCGGGTGGACGGCCCATTCGCTGAGGCCGGCGGGCAGGTCGCGCAGCAGCCGCTCGTACGTCGCCGGCTTGTCGTCGAGGTCGAGGGCGAAGCTGTCGACGAACGGGTGGTCGATGACGGGCAGGCCGCGGGCGCGCGCCGCAGCCCGTCCATCGTCGAGCCAGACGCGGGCGGCGAGGCCGTGTTCCGCGGCGAGCGCCAGGCCGAGCTCGAAGACGTCCGCGCGGCCGCCGTCGGCGAGGCAGTGCCAGTCCAGGTGGGTCGGCGCGAGCCCGGCCCGTAGCACGGTGTCCAGCTGGGCGCGCAGCTCCCGCTCGACGTCCTCGATGCGGGCCCGGGCGAGCAGCCGGTCGCGGCCGGCCGGGGTGTCGGCGTACAGCTCGCCGGTGGCCGGATCGAGCAGCGACGGCACCTGCTCCCGCGCCGCGACCGGCCCCCAGTCGAAGTCGTCGGCGTCGCGGATCAGGGTGAGGTGCACACCGAACGCCAGCCACGGCCGGTCCCGGAGCAGCCGCATCGCGTCGGCGGCGCCCGGCGGCGGCACCATGAGGCTGGCCGAGCCGGCGATCCCGTTTTCGACGGCGTCGACGACTGCCGCGTTGACGGCCGGGTGCAGGCCGAGGTCGTCGCAGTTGACGATCAGGACGCGGGCCGACGGCGCGAATCCCAGCGCCTCGATTGTCATGGACCCACGATGTCACCCGTCGCCGACGACGGAGGCCCACAGGTCCGGCGCGTCGGCGGCTGTGGCGAGCCGGCCGCCCGTGACGAAGTGCGTGACGAAACGGCCCGGCGGTACTGCTCGCCCGCCTGCCGGCAGCGCCGCTACCGATCTCAGCGGTGATGGCGCTCTTTCTGCTGCCATGGCCGCACAAAGAGCGCCATGGCTACGGCGCCGCCCGGCGCGCACGTTCCGGTCAGGTGGGTGGCAGCACCTGCGGGCCGTAGCGTTCGGCGCAGAACCGGCGCAGCCGGGCGGCGAACGACGCGAGGGTGGCGGAGGCGTGGTGGCTGGGCCGCCAGGCGGCCCAGAGGTGGATGCGCAACGCGGCGCCGTTATGGAGGATCTCCAGCGGGTGCAGGCCGAACCGGGGGTCGTCGGTGACGACGGCGGCGCCGCGGCCGGCGGCGGCGAGTGCCTGGGCGACCTGGGCGTTGGACGTCTCGACGGCCGTCTCCAGGGCGAGCCCGGCCTGGTGCAGTGCGCCGTCGAGGATCTGCCGCGTCTTGAGGTGCGGCGGCAGCACGACGACCGGCATCGTCACGAGGTCGTCGAGGGCGACGTCCGGCCGGCCCGACCAGGTGTGGTCGGCGCGGACGTAGGCGAACACCGGCAGGACGGCGATCGCCGTGCGGGCCAGCTCGCGGTGCGGCCGTTCGGTGACGATGACGAGGTCGACGCCGCGGTCGAGGGCCGCATAGGCGTCGACCGGGCTGGATTCGAGGACGGTCGGGACGGGGTCGTCGTCGCGGAGGGTGGCGAGGAACGGCGCCAGCACGTCGGTCAGCGTGGTGGTCGGCGCGGCCAGCGCGATGTGGCCGAGCCGGCCGGCGGCGAGTTCGGCGGCCGCCTGCTTGGCGTGCTCGGCCCGCACGAGGAGGTCGCGCGCGATCGGCAGGAACTCGCGGCCCGCCGCGCTGAGCACCAGCCGGCCCCGGACCCGGGCGAACAGGTCGGCGCCCAGCTCGTGTTCGAGCTGGCGCAGCTGCCGCGAGAGCGCCGGCTGGGTCAGGTGCAGCTCCGCCGCCGCGCCGCTGGCGGTGCCGACGTCGGCGGTGGCGACGAAGTAGCGCAGCACCCGGAGTTCCATCGCACCCCACAGACATGCTCAACAGGCATAGGTCGTCATGCTATCGGGTATTGGACGGCATGAAGTGGTGGACCTCACGATGGGCTCATGCCGCTGACCCAGATCCGGAAGGTCGTGACGGCCATCCCCGGCCCGCGATCCGTCGAGCTGATGACCCGCAAGGCCCGGGCGGTCGCGCCCGGCGTGGCCACGACCATGCCGGTCTTCGCCGTCGAAGCCTCCGGAGGCATCGTGCGCGACGCCGACGACAACCAGCTCATCGACCTCGGCTCGGGCATCGCGGTGACGACGGTCGGCGTCAGCGCGCCGCGGGTGGTCGAGGCCGTCGCCGCCCAGGCCGCCGCGTTCACCCACACGTGCTTCATGGTGACGCCGTACGAGGCGTACGTGCAGGTCGCCGAGGCCCTGAACCGCCTGACGCCGGGCGAGCACGAGAAGCGCACCGTGCTGTTCAACTCCGGCGCGGAGGCGGTCGAGAACGCCGTCAAGATCGCCCGTACCTACACCGGCAAACAGGCCGTCGTCGTGTTCGACCACGCCTACCACGGCCGCACCAACCTCACCATGGCGATGACGGCCAAGTCGGCGCCGTACAAGAACGGCTTCGGCCCGTTCGCGCCCGAGGTCTACCGCGCGCCGCTGTCCTACCCGTTCCGCGACGGCATCAGCGACGGCGCCGTGGCCGCGCGGCGGGCGATCGACGTCATCGAGACCCAGGTCCGGGCCGAGAACCTGGCCGCCGTCGTCATCGAGCCGATCCAGGGCGAGGGCGGGTTCATCGTCCCGGCGCCGGGCTTCCTCGCCGCGCTGGCCGCCTGGTGTACCGCGAACGGCGTGGTCTTCGTCGCCGACGAGGTGCAGTCCGGCCTCGCCCGCACCGGCGCCATGTACGCGTGCGAGCACGAGGACGTCGTCCCGGACCTCGTCGTGACGGCGAAGGGCGTCGCCGACGGGCTGCCGCTGTCCGCGGTGACCGGGCGCGCGGAGATCATGGCCGCGCCGAAGGCCGGCGGCCTGGGCGGCACCTACGGCGGCAACCCGCTGGCCTGCGCCGCCGCGCTCGCCACCATCGCCACGATCGAGGCCGACGGGCTGATCGAGCGCGCGCAGAAGGTGGGGGACGTGCTCCGCGACCGGCTGGAGGACCTGGCCGCCACCGACCCGCGCATCGGCGACGTCCGGGGGCGCGGCGCGATGATGGCGGTCGAGCTGGTCGGCCCCGACGGCGCGCCGGACGCGGCGCTGGCCCGGGCCGTGGCCGCCGACTGCCATGCCCGCGGCGTCATCGTGCTGACCTGCGGGACCTACGGCAACGTGCTGCGATTGCTGCCGCCGCTGGTGATCGGCGACGACCTGCTGCACGACGGACTGGACGTGCTCGCCGAGGCGCTGGGAGGCCAGCCGTGACGACCATCGACGCGCCCGAGGCGATGCTCATCGGCGGCCGCTGGCGCGCGGCCGCGGCCACGTTCACCGTCGACGATCCCGCGACCGGCGCCGTGCTGGCCCACGTCAGCGACGGGTCGCGGCAGGACGCCCACGACGCGGTCACCGCCGCGAGCGAAGCGGCCGCGGGGTGGCGGCGCACGGCGCCCCGGCAGCGGGCGGAGACGCTGCGCCGCGCCTACGAGCTGATGATCGCCGACGCGGACCGGCTGGCCGCGCTGATCGCGGCCGAGAACGGCAAGTCGCTGGCGGACGCGGCCGGCGAGGTCGCCTACGCCGCGGAGTTCTTCCGCTGGTTCTCCGAGGAGACGGCCCGGACGTCGGGCAGCTACGGCGAGTCGCCGGCCGGCGACACCCGCATCGTCGTGACGCACCGCCCGGTGGGCGTCGCCGCCCTGGTGACGCCGTGGAACTTCCCCGCGGCGATGGCCACCCGCAAGATCGCCCCCGCGCTCGCGGCCGGCTGCACGGTCGTGCTCAAGCCCGCGTCGCAGACCCCGCTGACGGCGCTCGCCGTCGCCCGCATCCTGGCCGCGGCCGGCGTCCCCGACGGCGTGGTGAACGTGGTCCCGACCACGGACTCCCGCGGCGTCGTCGCCGCGTGGCTGGCCGACCAGCGGGTCCGCAAGATCTCCTTCACCGGCTCGACCGAGGTCGGGCGGGCGCTGCTCAAGCAGGCCGCGGACCGGGTGGTGAACTCGTCGATGGAGCTGGGCGGGAACGCCCCGTTCATCGTCACCGAGGACGCCGACCTCGAGGAGGCGGTCGCCGGCGCGATGGTGGCGAAGTTCCGCAACGGCGGGCAGGCCTGCACGGCCGCCAACCGGTTCTACGTCCACGCGGACGTGGCCGACGCGTTCGTCGCGAAGCTCGGCGCGGCCGTCGAACAACTGACCGTCGGACCGGCCGCGTCCGGCGCGCAGGTCGGCCCGCTCATCTCGGCGACCGCCGTCGAGGACGTCCGGGCGCTGGTCGACGCGGCCGTCGCCGGCGGGGCGACAGTGACCCATCGCGCCGCCGTGCCCGCGGGGCTGACCGGGCACTTCGTCGCCCCGGTCGTGCTGTGCGACGTGCCGCCGGACTCGCCGGTCGTCACCGAGGAGATCTTCGGGCCGGTCGCCCCGATCGTGACCTGGCGACACGAGGACGAGCTGCTGGGCATGGTGAACGGCAGCGAGTACGGTCTGGCCGCATACGTCTACGCCGGTGACCTGCGGCGGGCGCTGCGCCTCGCCGAGGCTGTCGACGCGGGCATGGTCGGCGTCGGCCGCGGGCTGGTCTCCGACCCGGCGGCGCCGTTCGGGGGCGTGAAGCAGAGCGGGCTCGGCCGGGAGGGCGCCCGGCAGGGCCTGGAGGAGTTCACCGAGACCCAGTACTTCAGCATCGGATGGAGCGGCGCATGACCACGGTCCAGAACTTCGTCGGCGGCGAGTCGGCGCCGGCCGCGTCGGGCGCGACGATGCCCCTGGTCGATCCGTCCACCGGGGAGACCTACGGCGACGCGCCGCTGTCCGGCGAGGCCGACGTCGCCGCCGCCTACGGCGCGGCGGCGAAGGCGTTCACCGGGTGGCGGCGCAGCACGCCGGCCGATCGGCAGAAGGCGTTGCTCGGTCTCGCCGACGAGGTGGAGCGGCACGCCGACGTGCTGGTGGCGGCCGAGGGCCGCGACACCGGCAAGCCGGCGCACCTCACCGCGGCGGAGGAGATCCCGCCGATGGTCGACCAGCTCCGCTTCTTCGCCGGTGCGGCCCGGGTGCTGGAGGGCCGGTCCGCGGGGGAGTACCTGGCGGGCCACACCTCGTGGGTCCGCCGCGAGCCGATCGGCGTGATCGGCCAGGTGACGCCGTGGAACTACCCGATGATGATGGCGGTCTGGAAGTTCGCGCCCGCCATCGCGGCCGGCAACACGGTGGTGCTCAAGCCGAGCGACACCACGCCGGTGACGACGGTGCTGCTGGCCGAGCTGGCCGCGCGGCACCTGCCGCCGGGCGTGCTGAACGTCGTCGCAGGTGACCGGAGCACCGGCGCGGCCGTCGTCGCCCACCCGGCGGCGCAGATGGTCTCGATCACCGGCTCGGTCGCGGCCGGGCGCGCGGTGGCGGCCGGCGCCGGTGAGCGGCTGCAGCGCACGCACCTGGAGCTGGGCGGCAAGGCGCCGGTCATCGTCTTCCCCGACGCCGACCTGGCGGCCGCCGCCGCGACCATCGCCGAGGCCGGCTACTTCAACGCCGGCCAGGACTGCACCGCCGCCACCCGCGTGCTCGTGCACGAGTCCGTCGCCGCCGACTTCACCGCGGCGCTGACCGAACAGGCGGCGCAGGCGCGGACCACGTACGGCGCGCCGGCCGGCGACGAGGACGCCTGGATCCCGCCGGTGAACAACGCCCACCAGCTCGACCGCGTCCTCGACGCGATCGGCCGCACGCCCGACCACGCCACCGTGACCACCGGCGGGGCCCGCCAGGGCAGCACCGGCTTCTACGTCGAGCCGACCGTCATCGCCGGCCTGCGCCAGGACGACTGGCTCACCCAGCACGAGATCTTCGGCCCGGTCATCACGGTGCAGACGTTCGGCACCGAGGACGAGGCCGTCGCGCTGGCCAACGGCGTCGAGTACGGCCTGGCCTCCTCGGTGTGGACGGCGAACGTGCAGGTCGCGTTGCGGGTCTCGGCCGAGCTGGACTTCGGCTGCGTCTGGATCAACACTCACATCCCGCTGGTCGCGGAGATGCCGCACGGCGGGTTCAAGTCCTCCGGCCACGGCAAGGACCTGTCGGTCTACGGCCTGGAGGACTACACCCGCATCAAGCACGTCATGGCGTCGCTGGGCTGACACACTGTGACCGTGCACCCGCTGGACCCACTGACGGCGGAAGAGATCGACCTCGTCCGGGAGCTGCTGACGTCGGCGCACGGTGTCGGCGCGGGCTGGCGGTACGCCTCGATCGAGGCCGTCGAACCGGCCAAGCCGGACCTCGCGGCGTACGCGGACGGCGGGCCGGTGCCGCCCCGGCGGGCCGAGGTGGTCTGCTTCCAGCGCCTCGACGGCTCGACGTACCGCGCTCGCGTGGACCTCGCCGCCGCGGCCGTGGAGTCGTTCGAGCCGGTGCCCGGCGTGCAGCCGAACTTCACCATCGACGAGTGGGAAGAGTGCGACGCCATGCTGCGCCAGCACCCCGACGTGGTGGCGGCGCTGGCCGGTCGCGGCATCACCGACCTGTCGATGGTCTTCATCGACACGTGGACGTACGGCGGCGCGCTGGTGCCCGACGCGTACGCCGGGCGCCGGCTGGGCTGGTCGGACGTGTGGGTGCGGCGGGTGGCCGGCGGCAACCCGTACGCGGGCCCCGTCAACGGGCTGCACTTCGTCGTGGACGTCGGCGCGATGGAGCTGCTGGAGATCGAGGACACCTACGCCGTGCCGCGGCCCGAGATCATGGGCGAGTACCGCCCGCACCTGCTGCCGGAGGCGTTGCGCGGGCATCGCCCGCCGCGCGCGCCGCTGGAGGTGAGCCAGCCCGGCGGCCCCGGATTCAGCGTCGACGGGCACGAGGTCAGCTGGCAGAACTGGCGGCTACGGGTCGGGTTCAACCACCGCGAGGGCCTGACGCTGCACCAGGTCGGCTACCGCGACGCCGGCCGGGAGCGGCCCATCGCGCACAAGCTCTCGTTCGCCGAGATGATGGTCCCGTACCGCGACCCCGGCGTCGACCACTACCGCCGCACCGCCTTCGACATCGGCGAATGGGGCCTGGGCTTCCTGACCCAGTCACTGAAACTGGGCTGCGACTGCCTGGGCGAGATCCGCTACCTCGACGCGGTGATGCACGACTCCGCGGGCCGGCCGTACGCGATCCCGAACGCGATCTGCCTGCACGAGGAGGACTCCGCCGTCGGCTGGAAGCACGTCGACCATGACGGCGCCGCGGAGGTACGGCGGCAGCGGCGGTTCGTGGTGTCCTTCCACGTCACCGTCGCCAACTACGAGTACCTGACGTACTGGCGGTTCTACGAGGACGGCAGCATCGAGTGCGAGGTGCGCGCCACCGGGATCATGGTGGTGTCGCACGTCCCCGAGGGCGCCGCCCATCCGCACGGGACGCTCGTCGACACCCGCACCTACGCGCCGATCCATCAGCACTTCGTCGTCGCCCGGCTGGACCTCGACGTCGACGGGACGGACAACACGGTGGTCCGCTCGGAGACGGTGACCGACCCGATCGGCCCGGCGAACCCGTACGGCCTGGGCGTCCGGCAGGTGAAGGCGCCATTCGTCGTCGAAGGGCCGGACGACTACGCGTGGGAGACCCAGCGCGCGTGGTCGGTGGTCAACCCGGCCGCGCTCAACGCGCACGGCACGCCGGTCGGCTACAAGCTGGTGCCGGGCGCGGCGATCCCGTCGTTCTTCGACCCCGCGTCGCCGGTGTTCCAGCGGGCCGAGGTGGTCGGCCACACCGTCTGGGTCACCCCGAACGACCCGGACCAGCGCTGGCCGGCCGGCGAGTTCGTCAACCAGGGCGGTCCCGGCATGGGCATGCCGGAGTGGGTGTCGGCGCGACGTTCGACCGACCGCACCGACGTCGTGCTGTGGTATGTGTTCGGCATCCACCACATTCCGCGCCCCGAGGACTGGCCGGTGATGCCGGTGGACACCATCTCGTTCTGGCTCAAGCCGTCGGGGTTCTTCGACCGCAACCCCGCGCTGGACGTCGAGCCGCACCCGGCGCCGCACTGTCACGCACCGGTCACACCGCCCCCCACGAGTACGTGACCTTCTCGATCTTCAGGTAGGTGAACAGCTCGGTGCTGCGCACGCCGGGGGTGCGCCGGATGACGTCGTTGAGGATGCGCAGCAGCTCGCCCGGGTCGCGGCCGAGGACCTCGATGAGGATGTCGTAGCGCCCGGCCGACAGCACCACGTAGACGACCTCCTCGACCGCCGCCAGTGCCGACGCGACCTCCTGGAGGTCGCCGTCGACGTTGATGCCGATCATGGCCTGGACGTCGAAGCCCATCTTGAGCGGCTCGGAGACGGCGACGACCTCGATGGCGCCGCTGTCGATCAGGCGCTGGACGCGTTGCCGGGCGGCCGCGCGGGACAGGCCCACCTGGGGGCCCAGCTTGGAGTACGCGACGCGTCCGTCGACCTGGAGGACGCGGATGATCGCCTTGTCGATCTCGTCGAGCTCGACCTGCTGCGGACGCGATCCGTTGACCACGACGGCCTCCTTGAGTGGACGTTCTGCAGGGGCAATCCAATCGCACGAAATCGGCCCGCGCAACCGAACAATGCGCTCGCAGAAAGGTAGCTCAGCTACCGATATGAACACACGCGCTGCCGCGATGGACCGATCAAAACGCTCATGAAACGTTGCGGAATCAATCTAATGAATCGTCAGCCAAGATCTAGCCGCCAAAAAGCTTGTCACGCTCTGATCTGAGCGCCATACTGATGGCTCGTTCGAGATGCCGGTACCGACAGGAGACTGACGTGTCCGAGCCGTTGAAGCCGAACCATGACTGACATCCCCACGCTGGACGCCGTCGGACAGGCCGAACTGGTCCGTTCCGGCGAGGTGACCCCACACGAACTGCTCGACGCGGCGATCAAGCGGATCGAGCAGGTCAACCCGCAGGTCAACGCCGTCATCACCACGATGTACGACGAGGCTGCGGCACAGATCGAGGCAGGACTGCCGGACGGCCCGTTCACGGGGGTGCCGTTCCTGCTCAAGGACGGCGGCGCCGTCGGGTACGCCGGCACCCGGCTGACGTCGGGCAGCCGCTACCTGCTCGACAACATCTCCGCCGAGGACGGGCCGCTCACCCGCAGGTACCGGGCGGCCGGGCTGGTCTGCTCCGGCAAGACCAACCTGCCGGAGTTCGGCCTGCAGCCGACCACCGAGCCGGAGGCGTTCGGCCCGACCCGCAACCCGTGGAACCCCGCGTTGACGGCCGGCGGGTCCAGCGGCGGCGCGGCGGCCGCGGTCGCGACCCGCATGGTGCCGATGGCCAACGCCAGCGACAGCGGCGGGTCCATCCGGATCCCCGCGTCGTGCTGCGGCGTCTTCGGCATGAAGCCGACGCGGCTGCGCATCGCGTCCGCGCGCCGGCACCTCGGCGTCTCCATGCGCATGGCGTTCCTCAGCGAGAACTCGATCACGCTGTCGGTGCGCGACTCCGCGGCGCTGCTGGACGCCACGGCCGGGCCGGCGCCCGGCGATCCGTTCATCGCGCCGCGGCCGGAGCGGCCGTACCTCGAGGAGGTGTCCCGCGACCCGGGCCGGCTGCGCATCGTCGTCAGCCGCCGCTCGCCGCTGGGCACGCCGCTGGACGACGACACGCTGGCCGCCGTCGATGACGCCGCCGCGCTGTGCGAGAGCCTGGGGCACATCGTCGAGGAGGGTGTGCCGACCCTCGACGTCGGCGGCCTGTCCGGCCCGTTCGCCGCCGTGTCGGCCGGCGGGCTGGCCTGGGACATCGCCCGGCTGGAACGCTCGACGGGCAAGCCGGCCGTCGAGGAGCTGTTCGAGCCGGCCACCTGGGAGCTGATCCAGCGCGGCCGGTCCACGACCACCTCCGTCAGCGACTTCATGGACGCGCTGGCCGAGCTGCAGACGCTGTGCGACGAGCTGGCGGCGTTCCAGGCGCCGTACGACCTGTGGCTCACCCCGACCACGGGCAGCACGCCGCCGCCGCTGGGCACCTTCGCGTCGACCGCCGACGACCCCGCCCGCGGCATGCGCGCGTCGGCCGGGTTCGTGGCCTTCACCTCGCTCATCAACGTCAGCGGCCAGCCGGCCATGACCGTGCCGCTGTACTGGACCGACGACGGTGTGCCGATCGGCGCGCACTTCGTGGGGCCCTACGGCGACGAGGGGATGTTGTTCCGCCTCGCCGCGCAACTCGAGCAGGCCCGCCCGTGGGCCGGCCGTATCCCGCCACTCGGCGTCGCCGCCTGAAGCACCGGCGACCGACACCGTCGACACCCCGACGAGCTAGGAGCGCCCGATGACCGCCGCCGTACCCTCCGTCAACCCGCTCTTCCCCGGGCAGCACTGGACCTCGCACCAGTTCATCGCCGACGAGGTGATGGACGACCAGTTCAAGCACCAGCTCGGCATGATGTTCTTCGGCATGTCCGACCTCGGCGAATGCCTGGAGGTGGCCCGCTCCATCGTCGTCGATGACGAGGAGAGCTGGATCCAGGCCTGGACGCCGATGGCGCGGGCCCTGCAGGACCGCGCCGAGTCCGCCGAGGCCGCCGGCCGCACCGTCACGGCGGCCGACTGCCACCTGCGCGCGGCGACCTACTGGCGCGCCGCGCTCATGCACTTCGGCCCGCCCGACGACCCGCGGATGGCCGAATACGCGCAGCGCAGCTACCGGCACTACGACCGCTATCTGGAGCTCAGCGGCTACCCGGGCGAGTACCTCGCCATCCCGTACGAGGGCTCGTTCCTGCCGTCCTACCTCTACCGCAGCCCGGTCGCCGGCCCGTCGGCGCCGCTGCTGATCTTCTTCCAGGGCCGCGACGCCTGGCCCGAGGACACCCGGTGGGTCTACGACGGCGCGATCCGCCGCGGCATCCACTGCCTGGCCGTCCAGTGTCCCGGCCAAGGGCTGGCGCTGCGGCTGAACGGACTGCCGTTCCGGCCGGACTGGGAGAACGTCGTGACGCCGATCGTCGACGTCGCGGTCGGTCTGGACGGCGTCGACGCGGACCGGCTGGCGCTGATGGGCCTGAGCTTCGGCGGCTACCTGGCGCCGCGAGCGGCCGCGTTCGAGAAGCGGCTGAAGCTGTGCATCGCCGACCCCGGCGTACTCAGCTGGTGGGCCAGCATCAGCGCGGGCCTGCCGCCGTCGCTGATCGAGGCCTACGCCGACGGCCCGGAGGTCTTCAACGCCGCCGCCGCGACCATCGCCGCCCAGTCGTCGACGGCCGGCTGGTTCCTGCGCGACTCGTGCTGGAAGCACGGCGTCGACACGCCGTACGAGTTGATGAAGGAGTTCGAGGCCTGCGACCTCACCGACGTCGCCAAGCTGATCGAGTGCGAGACGCTCGTGATGGACGGCGTCGACGAGCGCTTCTCCACCGGCCAGGCCGAGCAGCTCTATGAGGCGCTCGAGTGCCCCAAGGAGCTGATGCTCTTCGGCACCGAGTCGACCGCCCAACTGCACTGCCAGAACGGCGCCACCGCCACTGCTGCCGAGCACCTCTTCGACTGGCTGGCCGACCGCCTGTAGCGGGCGCCCTCATCTACGGAGAGTCCCTCATGCGTCCTGACGGATTACGAGCCTGCGCGCTCGCCCTTGGTTGTCTGATCGTGGCCGGCGGCTGTTCGGGCGTCGTCCGCAGCACCGACGACGACCCCGCCGCCGCACCGTCCTCGTCGGCGCCGGGCGTCGCCGAGTCGTTCGACAGCCGGTTCACCGGCACTGAGACGTTCTGCACCGCGGACACCGCCAGCCACCAGCCGGAGGAGGTCGAGCCGGGCGTCACAGCCGACTCGGTGGTCCTGACGAACGTCCGGCTGCGGCTGGAGGACCTCGTGGAGGTCGGCTTCGCCGAGGACGTCGGCGACACCGCCGACCAGGTCGAGACGTTCGTGCGCATCGTCAACGAGGAGTGCGGCGGCATCAACGGGCGCCTGATCGAGCTGAACACCGTCGAGCTCGCGGTGCCCGGGTTCGGCGCCACCGATCCGCAGGTCGAGGCCCAGCAGGCGTGCACGCTGATCGCGAAGGACCAGCACGCCCTCGGCGCCTTCTCCTTCACCGGGGTCGGGAACCCGCTGGCCGGGTGCCTCACCGGACCCAACGACGTCATCTACGTGACGACGTACGACCTCAGCGCCCAGGACTTCGACGCCGCCGACGGCATGCTCTACTCGGTCAACCACTCGCCGGCCGACATCCTCGGCTACGCCGCCCGGGAGCTGGCCGACGAGCTCGAGGGCCGTCCGATCGGCGTCGTCTACACCGACACCGAGCCCAACCCGCAGGTCGTGCAGGAAGGGCTGGTCGCCGAGCTGGAGCGGCTCGGACTGGACGTCGCCCGCGTCGACGCGATCGGCTGCGACGCCGGCAACTGCACCGACGGCCTGATCGAGTCGGTGCAGGGGATGCGCGCGGACGGCGTCGAGGTGGTGTTCCCGCTGCTCGACACCATCACCATGCCCACGTACCTGGGCGAGATGGTCACGCAGGGCTTCCAGCCCGGCGACGTCGAGTTCGTGAACACCAGCTTCCAGGCCCAGGACAGCGAGCTGGTCACCGGCAAGATCGTCCAGTTCGCCGGCGAGGCCGCGGCCGCGCTCTACAACGGTGCCACGATCGTCTCGGGCAGCCGGGCCGGCGAGCACCGCCTCGACGACTTCGTCCCGGACCCGTTCGTCGAGATGTGCAACCGCGTCTATGCCGAGTACAGCGACGTGATCGACGCGCCGTACGACCTGCTCGACGACGCGGACAACCTGCGGGCCAGCAACGTGGCCTCCAGCTGTTCGGGGGTCCGGCTGTTCGCCCGGGCGATCGAGGCCGCGGGGGAGAACCCGACCCGGCAGGACGTCGCGGCCGTGCTGGCCGGCTTCGGCGACTTCGACCACGGCGAGTCGCTGCCGGCGAGCTTCGGGCCGGGCAAGCCGACCGGTCCCGACGCGATCGTGATCGAGCGGTTCCACCATCCCTGCCCGGCGGAGTTCGGCAGCGACGCCCCGCAGTGCATCGTCCCCGAGACCGACTTCCTCCCGCTGCCGGCCGATGACTGAGCCGACGGAGCCGGAGGGGCCGCTGACCGCGACGCTGACCGCGACGGTCCTGGCGGAGGAGTCCCGGCGGCAGGAGGCGCAGGACCAGCGGTCCGAGCCGCTGGTGCTGCCCGACGAGCTGCTGCCGGCGGTCGGCGCCGCGGAGCTGTCGCTGCGGGAGACGCTGCGCCGCGGCGGCTGGGCGATCGTGACGCTGGCCGTGCTGCTCGTGGTGATCGAGCAGCTGAGCCGCGAGACCACGAACGTGCTCGCGCCGGACATCCGCGCCTACTTCGGGCTGTCCGACACCGGGCTGATGGCGCTGGCCAGCTTCGGCGGCATCGCGCTGGTGCTCGGCGCGGTGCCGATGGCGTGGCTGGCCGACCGGGTGCCGCGCAAGTACGTCGTGGCCGGCTCCGCCGCGGGCGCGGCGATCTGCCTGGTCGCGGCGGCGCTGGCGGGCAACACGTTCCAGCTGTTCCTCGCCTACTCGGGCATCGGGCTCGCGGCGGCCTACTCCACGCCGGTGTTCGGCTCGCTCATCTCCGACGGGTATCCGCTGGAGGGCCGCGGGCGGATCTTCTCGCTGCACGCGATGGCGACGCCGCTGGGCCTGGCGCTCGGGCCGTTCACCGCCGGGAGCATCGCCACCGTGGCCGGCGGCGCGGAGGGCTGGCGGTGGGCGTACCTCGCCCTGGCCGTTCCGGTCGCGGTCCTGGCGGTCGCGGCGCTGGTGTTCCTCCGCGAGCCGGTGCGCGGGCGGTACGAGCAGGAGACGATCACCGGCGAGGTGCTGGACCAGGGTGATCGCGGCGGCGAGCTGCCGATCACCATCGGGACGGCGTTCGCGCGGATGAAGAAGATCAAGACCTTCTACTTCATGTGCCTCGGCATCGGCGCGCTCGGGCTGGCCCTCATCACCGTCCCGCTGCAGCTGACGTTGCTGCTGCGGGACGAGTACGGGTACGACGCCTTCACCCGCGGCTGGATCCTGTCGCTCTGCCAGCTCCCGTCGATCGTCGCCATGCTGATCGCCGGCCGGCGGTTCGACCGGACGTACCGGGTCGACCCGGCCCGCACGATGCGGGTGGCGGGCTACGCCATCGTGGCCTACGGCGTGCTGACGCTGGTCGCGCTGCGGCTGCAGCAGCCGGCGTTGCTGCTGGTCTGCTACGCGCTGGCGACCGCGTTCACCGGCATGGCGCTGGTGGCGATCAACCCGCTGGTGGCCTCCGTCGCGCCGTACCGGCTGCGGGCCCAGGCGTTCGCGATCGTGCCGATCTTCACGTTCCTGATGGGCGGCTTCCTCGGCGCGCTGGTGGTGGGCGCCATCTCCGACGCGCACGGCCAGCGGCTCGCGCTGACCATCGCGGTGCCGGTGTCCACGATCGCCGGCGGCTACCTGTTCCACCGCGGCGCCCGCTACCTGCGTCAGGACATCTCGCGGGCGGTCGAGGAACTGCTGGAGGAACAGGAGGAGCGGCGCCGGATCGCCGCCGACCCGCGGCACACCCCGGTGCTGCAGGTGCGCAACCTGGACTTCAGCTACGGCACGGTGCAGGTGCTGTTCGGCATCGACCTGGAGGTGGCGCGCGGCGAGGTGCTGGCGCTGCTGGGCACCAACGGCGCCGGCAAGTCGAGCCTGCTGCGGGTCATCAGCGGCCTGGGCATCCCCGACCGCGGCGTCGTCCGGCTCAACGGGCGTTCGCTCACCTACGCCGAGGCGGAGTTGCGCTTCCGCGCCGGGGTCGTGCAGCTGCGCGGCGGCGCGGGCGTCTTCCCCGAGCTGACGGTGACGGAGAACCTGCGGACCGCCCTGCTCACCACCGACCTGTCGCCGGCGGAGGCCAAGGACCGGATCGACCGCGCCCTCGGCCGGTTCCCGGCGCTGGCCGACACCCGGCAGCGCCGCGCCTGTGACCTGTCCGGCGGCCAGCAGCAGATGGTCGCGCTGGCGATGACGCTGGTGCACGAGCCGGAGCTGCTGATCATCGACGAGCTCTCGCTCGGACTGGCGCCGGTCGTGGTGCAGGAGCTGCTCGCCGTCGTCGAGGAGCTCAAGCGCGAGGGCACGACGATGATCATCGTCGAGCAGTCGCTCAACCTCGCGCTCGCCTTCGCCGATCGGGCGGTCTTCATGGAGAAGGGCCGGATCATGTTCGAGGGCTCCGCCGCCGAGCTGGCCGGCCGCGACGACCTCGTCAGAGCCGTGTTCCTCGGCGAGACGCGGGGGTCGTGATGATCGACGTCTCCGCACAGCTGCTCGTCAACGGCGTGATCGTCGGGCTGGTCTACGCGATCCTGGCCGCCGGCTTCGTGCTCGTGTACCGCGCGACCGGCGTGCTGAACCTCGCCCAGGGCGAGATGGGCGCGTTCGGCGTGGCCGTGTTCTGCTACCTCAGCGCGGGTCTCGGCGTGCCGTACTGGGTGGCCTTCGCCCTGGCCATCGCGGCGACCGCGATCGTCGGTCTGGTCGTCGAACTCTCGGTGATCAGGCGGCTGTTCACCGCGTCGCGGCTGGTGGTGCTGATCGCCACCATCGGCGTCGCGCAGGTGCTGATGGTGGCAAGGATGTCGCTGCCCAAGAGCGGCTCGGAGCAGGCGTTCCCGCTGCCGTTCGAGCTGTCCTGGCAGCTCACCGACTCGATCCTGATCGTCGCCCGGGACGTGCTCGTGGTCATCGTGGCGCCGGTGACGATTCTCGCGCTGGCCCTGTTCATGACCAGGTCCAAGTGGGGGCTGATGGTCCGGGCGACCGCCGCGAACCCCGACACCGCCCGCGTGTTCGGCCTCAGCGTGAAGACGACGTCGTCGATCGTGTGGACGCTGGCGGCCGCCTTCGCCGCCGTCACCGCGATCATGATCGCGCCCATCCAGGGCATCACCCCGGGCACCATCATCGGGTCCGGCGCCGCCGCGGTGGGCCCCGGCCTGCTGGTGCGGGCGCTGCTGGTCGCGCTGATCGCCCGGATGAGCTCGCTGCCGATGACGCTCGTCGGCGGCCTGATCGTCGGCGTCGGCGAGAGCGTGCTGCGCGGCAACGTCGACCAGGCGAACCGGTCCGTCGTCGACCTGTGGATCTTCGCCGCGACGATCGTCCTGCTGCTGTTCTGGGTCCGCGGCCGACGGGGTGAGGCGGCGCTGTCGCTCGGCGCCCGGGTGGCGGCGGTGCCGGAGCGGCTGCGGCGGCTCTGGTACGTGCGGCACCTGAACACGATGGGCTTCGTCGTGCTGTTCGCGCTGCTGGCCGTCATCCCGCTGGTGTTCACCCGGCAGAGCCAGCAGTTCGTGTGGACCGACGTGCTGGTGTTCGCGATGATGGCGCTCCCGCTGTCGATGCTGACCGGCTGGGCCGGCCAGTTCACCCTCGGCCAGTTCGCCTTCGTCGGCCTCGGGTCCGGCGTCATGGTCATGGTGACGCACGGCACCGAACTGCCGTTCCTGCCCGGGTGGGGGCTGCAGCTGTCCTGGTGGACGGCGCTGCTGGTGGCCACCCTCGTCGGCGGCGCCGCGGCGCTGCTGGTCGGGCTGTCCGCGGCGCGCATGCGCGGCCCGTTCCTGGCCGTCGTCACGCTGGCGTTCGCCGTCGCCGCCTCGACCTGGATCTTCCGCCAGGCCTGGTTCACCGGCTCGCCGTGGTCGACGACCACGCCCTACATGGAGCCGCCGGAGCTGGGCGGCCTCGACTTCTCCGACCGCCGCACGTTCTACTTCCTCTGCCTGCTGGTCCTCGGCCTCATGGTGGCGGTCCTGTGCCTGATCCGGCGTGGCGGCATCGGCCGCGCCATGATCGCCGTCAGCAACAACGAGGACATGGCCGCGGCCGCGACCGTGTCGCCGGTCCGGATGAAGCTGATCGCGTTCGGCCTGTCCGGCGCGATGGCGGCGCTGGCCGGCTGCCTGTTCATCACGTTGCGGGTCGAGGTGGTGCCCGGCAGCACCTTCACCCCCGACGTGTCGCTGCTGCTGATCTCGGCGACGATCATCGGCGGGGTCGGCTCGGTGGCCGGCCCGATCCTCGGCGCGCTGTTCGTCCGCGGGCTGCCGGCGCTGTTCGGGGACCTCGACGAGGTGCGCCTGCTGACCAGCGGCATCGGTCTGCTCATCCTGCTCATGTACTTCCCCGGCGGGCTGATGCAGGTCGTCTACGGCGTCCGGGGTCTCGTCCTCGGCGCGATCGGCGCACGCACGGAACCGGAGCCGGTGCCCACCCGCCCGGCGACGGCGACCCCGCGACCTCGCGCGGACGCGCCGGACGAGACCGCGGCGCCGTGGCTGCGGCTCACCGGCCTGAGCGTGCGCTTCGGCGGCAACCGCGCCGTCGACGGGGTGGACCTGGAGGTCCGGCCCGGCGAGCTGGTCGGCCTGATCGGCACCAACGGCGCCGGCAAGTCGACGCTGATGAACGCCGTCAGCGGCCTGGTGCCGTCGACCGGGACGATCGAGCTGCTCGGCGCCGACGTCAACGGCCTGCCGGCCTACCGCCGGCACCGTCGTGGCCTCGGCCGCGGCTTCCAGGCGGCCCGGTTGTACCCCGACCTCACGGTGCGCGAGACCGTCATGGTCGCCCTGGAGGCGCGGTCGCGCACGCTGCTGCTGCCCTCGATCACCGGGCTGCCGCCCGCGCCGGCCGCCGAACGGCGCAAGCGGGCCGCCGCCGACGACGTGATCGACCTGCTCGGGCTCGGCCACTTCGCCGACGAGTTCACCGCGAACCTCTCGACCGGGACCCGCCGGATCGTCGAGCTCGGCTGCCTGATCGCGGCGGACGCGAAGGTGCTCATGCTCGATGAGCCCACCGGCGGCGTCGCGCAGCGCGAGACCGAGGCGTTCGGGCCGCTCATCGTCCGGATCCAGCGCGAGCTGGGCGCGTCGCTGCTGGTCATCGAGCACGACATGCCGTTGATCATGGCGATCTCCGACCGGGTGTACTGCCTCGAAGCCGGCCGGGTGATCGCCGAGGGGACGCCGGAGCGGATCCGGCACGACCCCGCCGTCATCGCGTCGTACCTCGGCACCGACGAACGGGCCATCCAGCGATCGGACCAGTTGTCCTCGTCCACCCCCACAGCTTCGTGAAAGGGAGCTCATGACGTCCGAAAACCCCTTCGGGTTGACCGGGAGAGTCTCCGTCGTGACCGGCGCCAGCTCGGGCATCGGCGCCGAGATCGCCCGCGCCCTCGGAGCGGCCGGCAGCGCCGTCGTGCTGGTCGGCCGGTCTCCGGACCGGCTGGCCGCGGCGGCCGAGGCGGTGGCCGCCACCGGCGCGCAGACCGCCACCGTCGCCGTCGACCTCTGCCAGGACGACGCGCCGGACGCGGTCGTGGCGCAGGCGCTGGCCGCCTTCGGCCGGATCGACGTCCTCGTCCACTCCGCCGGGATCTACGCCCAGGCGTCGCTGGCCGAGACCGGCGACGACATCCTCGACGACCACTGGTCCACGAACGTGCGCGCGCCGTACCGGCTCACCCGGTCCGTGAGCCCGCACCTCGGGCCGGGCGGGTCGATCGTCTTCGTCTCGTCGATGTCCGGGCACGTCGGCTCGCCGAACGACTCGGCCTACTGCCTGTCCAAGGGCGCCATCGAGCTGCTGGTCAAGGCGCTGGCGACGGAGCTGGCGCCGGCCGGGGTGCGGGTCAACGCGGTGGCGCCGGGCAACGTCCACACGCCGATGAACAGCGAGCTCATCACGCCGGCGGTGGAGAAGGAGATCCTCGCGATGACGCCGGCCGGGCGCATCGGCGAGGTCGGCGACATCAGCCCGGCCGTGGTGTACCTGGCGTCGGCGGCGTCCGGCTACGTGACCGGCGTCAGCCTGCTCGTCGACGGCGGGGTGGTGGCGCAGTGACCGCGTTCCCGGGCGGCCTCACCGCCGCCGACCTCGACGCCCGGCTGGCCCGGCTGGAGCGGGTGTCCCGGTTCCCGGAGATGCCCCGCAACCTGTTCGACGAGGGCCCGCATCTCGTCTCCGCCCCCGAACTGCCGTGGGGCGACGAGATCAGAGAGCTCTCGGTGGGCGCCTACGCCCGGTTCCTGCATGGCGAGACCTGGATCACCGGCGGCGGCGCCCGCGAGATGGAGGCCGACATCGTCGGCTGGATGGGCGGGCTGCTCGGCGCGCCCGACGCCGCCGGCTTCATCAGCTCCGGCGGCTCCGAGTCCAACATGTGCGCGATCCTGACCGCGAAGCAGCTGTCCGGGCGCCGCGGCGGCAGCGTCGTCTTCCCGGACAACGGGCACTACTCGCTGTACAAGCTGTGCCGGATGTTCGACCTGGACGCGATCGCCGTCCCGGCGCCGGCCGGCGGGCTGCACCACGTCGACCCCGAGGCGATCGAGGCGGCCATCCGCCCGGACACCATCGCCCTGATCGCGACCGCCGGCACCTGGGCGTACGGCAGCATCGACCCGATCGAGGCGATCGGCGAGATCGCCCAGCGGCGCGGCCTCTACTTCCACGTCGACGCGGCCTTCGGCGGCTACATCCTGCCGTTCCTGGAGCGGTCCGGGTACGACCCCGCCATCGAGCCGTGGGACTTCCGCGTCCCCGGCGTCTGCTCGATCAGCGCCGACCTGCACAAGAACGGCATGGCGCCGCCGCCGGCCGGGTCGCTGTTCTTCCGCGACGCGGAGCTGCTGGCCGCGGCGAAGGAGATCTGCCCGCCGAACGGGACGATGTCCGGGACCCGCGGCACCGGCCCGATCGCCGGCGCCTGGACGATGGCCACGCTGCTCGGCGAGGCCGGCTACACGGCGGTGTCGCTGAAGTCGATGGCGCTGCGCGACGAGCTGATCGCGGGCGTGCTGGAGATCCCCGGCCTCGCCGTCTACCCGGGCTCGCGGATCAACATCTGCCTGATCCACTCGCCGACGCTGGACCTGCGGCCGGTGGTCGAGGAGATCCGCGGCCGTGGCTGGATGTTCGCCGCCCGCCAGGTCCCGGCGCCCGTCGGCATCGTCGTGGTGCCGATGCCGCACAACGAGGGCCAGACCCCGCTGTTCCTCGCCGACCTGCGCGCGGCGATGGAGCTGGCGGTGCCGCTGACCCCGGAGGTCTCGGCGGCGGAGCAGGAGAAGGTGTCCAGCTATGGCTTCTGAGCGGGAGCTGCGGGTGTCGGTCGACATCGGCGGGACGTTCACCGATCTCGTCGTCGAGGAGGCCGACCGGCTGCGGCTGTACAAGTCGCCGACGGTCCCGGACGACCCGGTGCGGGGCATCCTCGACGTGCTGTCCGTTGCGGCCGCCGCCGACGGGCAGTCGCTGACCGAGTTCGTCGCCCGGGTGGGCACGTTCGTCCACGCCACGACGCGCGGACTGAACGCGGTGCTGACCGGCAACGCCGCCCGCACCGCCTTCCTCACCACCCGTGGCCACCCGGACGTGCTGCTGCTGCGCGAGGGCGGCCGCCGGGACCCGTTCGACTTCACTGTCCCCTTCCCCGAGCCGTACGTGCCGCGGTCACTGACCTTCGAGGTGCCCGGGCGCATCCTGTCCACCGGCGAGGTCCTGGAGCCGGTCGACCTCGACGCGGTGCGGGCGCTGTGCGCGCGGCTGGCCGCTCTGGAGGTCGAGGCGGTGGCCGTGTGCCTGCTCTGGTCGACGGTGAACGCCGCACACGAGCTGGCCGTCGGCGCCGTCCTCGACGAGGCGCTGCCCGGCGTGCCGTACTCGCTGTCGCACACGCTGAACCCGTCGCTGCGGGAGTACCGGCGGGCCTCGTCGACGGCCATCGACGCGTCGCTCAAGCCGCTGATGGCCACCTACATCGGCGCGCTGACCACGAAGCTGCGCGAGGCCGGGCTGACCGGGCGGATCCTCATGGTGACGTCGATGGGCGGGGTGGTCGACGTGGCCGATGCCGCGGCCGCGCCGATCCTCACCCTCAACTCCGGCCCGTCGATGGCGCCGGTCGCGGGCCGCGCCTACGCGCGGTCCGACCTCGGCGCCGACGACGTGATCGTCGCCGACGCCGGCGGCACCACGTACGACGTCACGCTGGTGCGCCGCGGCGAGATCCCGTCCACCCGGTCGGCCTGGGTCGGCGACGAGGGCACCGGGCACCTCACCGGGCTGCCGTCGATCGACGTGAAGAGCGTCGGCGCCGGCGGCGGCAGTATTGCCTGGGTCGACCCGGGCGGGCTGCTGCACATCGGGCCGCAGAGCGCCGGGTCGGTGCCCGGCCCGGCCAGCTACGGCCGCGGCGGCCGGCGCGCGACCGTCACCGACGCCGCGCTGGTGCTGGGCTACCTCGACCCGGACGTGTTCTCCGGCGGCGCGCTGCGGCTGGACACCGATGCTGCGCTGGCCGCGGTGACCGCCGACGTCGCGGTGCCGCTCGGGCTGGACCCGGTAGCCGCCGCGCACGCTGTCCTCGACCTCACCACCGAGCAGATGGTGCGGGCGATCGAGGAGATCACGCTGCAGCAGGGCATCGACCCGGCCGGTGCGGTGCTCGTCGGCGGTGGCGGCGCGGCCGGGCTCAACGCCGTCGCCGTGGCCAAGCGCCTGGGCTGCGCGCAGCTGGTGGTGCCCGCCGTCGGGGCGGCGCTGGCGGCGGCCGGCGCGCTGATGTCCGACCTCACCGCCGTGTACAACGTCACCCTGCCGACGCTGACCACCTCGTTCGACCCGGACCGCGTCAACGCCGCCCTGGCCGGGCTGCAGCGGCAGTGCCGGGAGTTCGTCGCGCACGTCGGGCCGGGCGCGTCGGAGCCGTCCGTCACGCTGTTCGCCGAGGCCCGCTACCCGCAGCAGATCTGGGAGCTGGAGGTGCCGCTGCGGGTCCGGTCGTTCTTGTCCGATCAGGACGTGCACGACTTCGCCGCCGACTTCCACGCCACGCACGAGGAGATCCTCGGCGTGACCGATCCCGGTTCGCCGGTCGAGGCGGTCAGCTGGGGAGCGCGGGTCACCGTGCCGCTGCGGCGCGACACCGCGCTCCGGGCCCGGCTCGGTGACTCGGCGGTGCCGGCGACCCGCCGGGCCTACGTCCCCGGCCGCGGCCTCGTCGAGCTCCCCGTCCGCGCCCTCTCGTCGGTGACCGCCGGCGAGCCGATCCAGGGGCCGGTGCTGATCGAGTCGCCGTTCACGACCGTCGTCGTCCCGGACCCCAGCGTCTGCGAGCTCGCACCGTCGGGCTCGCTCGTCATCCGGCCGGTGCGCGAGCCCGGCCGGCTGCAGCCGACCCTGATCGAGGTGGCCTGACATGACCATGACCGCGATCCGCGACGGAGCCCGGCTGGCGGTGCTGAGTCACCGCTTCGAGGCCATCGTGCGCCGGATGTCCAACACCCTGGCCCGCTCCGGCCGCTCCGGCGTGCTCAACACCGCCCGCGACTTCTCCTGCTGCATCCTCGCCGCCGACGGCAGCGTGCTGATGACCGGGCAGAGCCCGCCGATCCACGTGATGGGCGGCCCGGACCTGCAGGCCAGGTCGATGCTCGAGTTCTACCCGCAGGTGCGGGCCGGCGACGCGTTCCTGCACAACTCGCCGTACCACGGGAACACCCACGCCGCCGACCACTCCGTGCTGATCCCCGTCGTCGACCACGACGGCCGGCACCGGTTCACCGTGCTGGCCAAGGCGCACCAGGCCGACTGCGGCAACTCGGTGCCGACCACCTACCTCGCCAGCGCCCGCGACGTGTACGAGGAGGGCGCGCTGATCTTCCCGGTGGTCCGGGCCCAGCGCGACTACGCGGACTGCGAGGACATCCTGCGCATGTGCGAGATGCGCATCCGCGTCCCGGATCAGTGGCGCGGCGACTACCTGGCCATCCTCGGCAGCGCCCGGATCGGCGAGCGGGCGCTACTGCGGCTGGCCGACGAGGTCGGCTGGGACACGCTGGACGAGTTCGCCGCCGGCTGGCTGGACTACGGCGAGCTGCGCATGGAGGCCGCGATCCGGCAGCTGCCGGCCGGGACCGCGACCACCACGACCGTGCACGACCCGTTCCCCGGCGTGCCTGACGGCATCCCGGTGTCGGTGTCGGTGGCGGTGCGGCCGGACGAGGGCACGATCGAGGTCGACCTGCGCGACAACCCCGACTGCGTGCCGTCCGGGCTCAACCTCAGCGAGGCGACGTCGCGGACGGCCGCGCTGATCGGCATCTTCAACAGCATCGACCACACCGTGCCGCACAACCAGGGCAGCTTCCGGCGGGTCCGGGTGCTGCTGCGGGAGAACTGCGTCGTCGGGATCCCGCGGCACCCGGCCAGCTGCTCGGTTGCGACGACGAACCTCTCCAACCGGGTCGGCAACGCCGTCCAGCGGGCCATGGCCGAGATCGGCGACGGGCTCGGCATGGCCGAAGTGGGCAGCGGGATGTCGCCGTCGGAGGCGGTCGTGTCCGGGATCGACCGGCGCGACCAGCACGGGCCGTTCGTCAACCAGATCTTCACCGGCCCCAACGGCGGCGCCGGTGCCCCGGCCGCCGACGGCTGGCTGACCATGAGCGACCTCGGCAGCGGCGGGACGTTGCTGCTGGACAGCGTCGAGATCGACGAGCTGAAGCAGCCGATCGTCATCCATCGCCGGCACATCGACCCCGACACCGAGGGCGCCGGGCGGTTCCGCGGCGCGCCGTCGCTGCACGTCGAGTACGGGCCGGTCGGGACCCACCTGGAGGCCGTCTACGCCAACGACGGCTCGATCAACCCGATGATGGGCGCCGGCGGCGGGCAGCCCGGCGCGCCGTCGGCCCAGTTCAAGCGGGACCGCGACGGCGAGCTCGTGGCGCTGGACATCTGCGGGCCGGTGACCATCCAGGAGGGGGAGCGGCTCGTCGCCCGGACCAGCGGCGGGGGCGGCTACGGCGATCCGGTATCCCGCGATCCGCACCGTGTCGCCCGCGACGTCCGCGAGGGCTGGATCAGCCGGGACCGCGCCCTGGCCGTCTACCGGGTCGAGGTCGACGACGCCGGCGACGTGGACCCGGAACGCACCGCCCGGCTGCGGGCCGGCGTCACGATCGGAGCGCAGTCATGACCGACACCCTTCGGACCGTCGACCGCGTCCGGCTGGACCGGTTGCTGGCCGCCGAGCGCGCGAGCTTCGCCGAGCGCAACCCGCGGTCGCGGCAGGCGCACGGCCGCGGCCGGCACCTGCTCACCGGGGTGCCGATGACCTGGATGGCCAAGACGGCGGCCGGGTTCCCGCTCTACCTCGACCGCGCGCGCGGCGCCCGGCTCTGGGACGTCGACGGCCACGAGTTGGTGGACTTCTGCCTGGGCGACACCGGCGCGATGGCGGGACACTCGCCGCCGGCGACGGTCGCGGCGGTGGCCGCGCGGTTCGGCGAGCAGGGCGGCGCGACCACGATGATGCCGACCGAGGACGCCGCCGCCGTCGCCGACGAGCTGACCCGCCGGTTCGGCCTGACGCAATGGAGCTTCGCGCTCACCGCGACCGACGCGAACCGCTGGGCGCTGCGGCTGGCCCGCGCCGTCACCGGGCGGCCTCGGGTGCTCGTGATGAGCTTCAGCTACCACGGCAGCGTCGACGAGTCGTTCATCGTCACCGGCGCGGACGGGCCGCAGCCGCGGCCGGGCAACGTCGGCGCCCCCTTCGATGTCACGCTCACCAGCCGCGTGGTCGAGTTCAACGACGTGCCCGCGCTGGAGCGCGAGCTGGCCGCCGGCGACGTCGCGGCCGTCCTGATGGAGCCGGCGATGACCAACATGGGCATCGTGCTGCCGGAGCCGGGGTACCTCGCCGCCGTCCGGGAGCTGACCCGGGCGTCCGGCACGCTGCTGATCAACGACGAGACGCACACCGTCTCGGCCGGGCCGGGCGGCTGCACCCGGGCGTGGCAGCTGGAGCCGGACATCCTCACCATCGGCAAGGCCATCGCCGGCGGCGTCCCGATCGGCGCGTTCGGCCTGTCCGCCGCGTTCGCGGAGAACCTGCTGGCCCGCGACGACCTCGACCTCGTCGACACCGGCGGCGTCGGCGGGACGCTGGCCGGCAACGCGCTGTCGCTCGCGGCGGCCCGGGCGACGCTGGAATCGGCGCTGACCGAGGAGGCGTACGGGCGGATGATCGCGCTGTCGGCGCGCTACACCGCGGGGGTGCAGGGGTTGATCGACGAGTTCGCGCTGCCGTGGGTGGTGACCCAGCTGGGCGCCCGGTCGGAGTACCGGTTCATGTCGCCGGGGCCGCGCAACGGCACCGAGTCGTACGGGTCGACCGACGTGGAGCTGGAGGACTATCTGCACCTCTACCTGCTCAACCGCGGCATCATGCTGACGCCGTTCCACAACATGGCGCTGATGTGCCCGGCGACCACCGACGACGACGTCGACCTGCATCTGCGGGTCCTGACCGACGCGGTCCGCGCCCTGGTCGGAGGCTGATCGCGGTGACGTACGACCACTGGATCGGCGGGACGTCCGTGCCCGGGTCCGGCACCCGGCTGGGGGACGTGTTCGATCCTGCTCTCGGGGCGGTCCGGCGACTGGTGCGGCTGGGGACGGCCGCTGACGTCGACGCCGCGGTCCGGGTGGCCCGCGCGGCGGCGGGCTCGTGGGCGCAGACGTCGGTGACGGCCCGCTCCCGGATCATGTTCGCGTTCCGGGAGCTGCTGGTCCGGCACGAGGACGAGCTCGCCGTCGTCATCTCCTCCGAACACGGCAAGACCCTCGACGACGCGCGCGGGGAGGTCGTGCGCGGCCGCGAGGTGGTGGAGTTCGCCTGCGGGATCCCGCAGCTGCTCAAGGGCGCGTTCAGCGACCAGGTCTCCCGCGGCGTCGATTCCCATTCGTTCCGCCAGCCGCTCGGCGTCGTCGCCGGCATCACCCCGTTCAACTTCCCGGTGATGGTGCCGCTGTGGATGCATCCGCTCGCGATCGCCTGCGGCAACGCCTTCGTGCTCAAGCCGTCCGAGCGCGTGCCCGGCGCGTCCGACCTGGTCGCGCGCCTCTACCAGCGGGCCGGCCTGCCCGACGGCGTCTTCAACGTGGTGCACGGCGACAAGGTGGCGGTGGACGCTCTCCTGTCGCATCCGGGTGTCGACGCGGTGTCGTTCGTGGGCTCGACCCCGATCGCCCGCTACGTCCATGCCGCCGCGTCGCGGGCCGGGAAGCGGGTGCAGGCACTCGGCGGCGCGAAGAACCACGCCGTCGTCATGCCCGACGCGGACCTCGAGTTCGCCGCCGACCACATCGTCGCCGCCGGGTACGGGTCCGCCGGCCAGCGGTGCATGGCGATCTCGGCGGTCGTGGCGGTCGGCTCTGTCGCCGATGACCTCGTCGAGCGGATCCGGGAGCGGACGCTGCGCATCGCCGTCGGCCCCGGTGGTGCGGACGGCGTCGAGATGGGGCCGGTCGTCACGGCCGCCGCCCGCGACCGCATCGCCGGCGCCGTCGAGCGGGGCGCCAAGGACGGCGCCACCGTCGTCGTCGATGGACGCGACCTCGTCGTCGCCGGCCACGAGGACGGCTTCTTCATCGGCCCGACTCTCCTCGACCACGTCTCGCCCTCGATGGACGCCTATCGGGACGAGATCTTCGGCCCGGTCCTCACCGTCCTCCGGGTCCCGACGCTCGACGCGGCGATCGAGCTGATCAACGCCAACCCGTACGGCAACGGCACCGCCGTCTTCACCTCGTCCGGCCACGTGGCGCGCGAGTTCGAGCGTCGCGTGGAGGTCGGCATGATCGGCGTGAACGTGCCCGTCCCGGTCCCGATGGCCTTCCATTCCTTCGGCGGCTGGAAGCAGTCCCTCTTCGGCGACCATCACATCCACGGCCCCGAGGGGGTGGCGTTCTACACGCGCGCGAAGGTGGTGACGACGCGCTGGCCCCAGGTCCGTCGGGAAGTGGAGCGGGCGCCGCTCGCCTTCCCGACGGTCAGCTGAGCTGCTCGAACAGGGACACGACGATGCCCTCGGGTCCGCGGACGTAGGCCATACGGACGGTGCCCTCGTACTCACCGATGCCAGCCACCAGCCCATACCCGTCCGCCGCCACAGCGTCGACGGCCGCCTGGAGGTCGCCGACCTCGAACGACACGTTGCGCAGCCCCAGCTCGTTGGCCATCGCCGCGGGCGATCCAGGCACGTGGTCGGGCGTGACGAAGCTCGACAGCTCCAGCCGGGTTCCGCCGGCGGGCAGCCGCAGCATCGCGATCTCACAGCGCGCGCCCGGGATGCCGCAGACGGTCTCCACGAACTCGCCCTGCACGGATCCGGTGCCCTCGACCTCGAACCCCAGCCCGACGAAGAACTTCGTCACCGACGTCATGTCCGCGACGGTGATGCCGACGTGGTCGAAACGTTGTATGTGTGTCATCGCTGCCATCCTTCAGTTCGGTGGTTGTGACCCAGGGACGGAGCCGCCTCCAGATTCTCGACATCACCCTCCCGTAGGTTTCTCGCTCGCTCGACCCGCCCTCGGAGGTTGGCTGGGCGTCCGACCTGACCCCGGCCGACGGTGCGCCGAGGGACCGGGCTGGCGTGTCGGCCTGCGTGTGGGACAGCCTGGACCGGTCGATCAGTGTCGCGGTCGACTTCGCCTACAGCCTGGGCGCGATCGACGAGTACAGCCAAGACGCCGAGGACATCAACGAGCACCCGGTCCAGGTCGGCTACGACTCCAAGATGACCTGCCTGTACTCGTTCACCGTCGACGACCAGACGAAGGTCGACGTCATGGTGGAAGACACCGACACCGCGGCGACTCCCGGTGAGCCGTGCGACGCCGGGCGCCCCGCGCTCGACGACGTCATGGAGAAGATCGGCTGACGCGTGCACGGCGCTTGATACTCGCGTCACCCAACGCTCGACACCGTTGGGCGCGTCAATCTTCGGATCGCAGCGTGATGCCCGCGATCTCGCTCTTCGCGGCCGAGATCCTGGCCCTCAACACCTCGTCTATCGCGGCGATAAGACGCGGATATGAGTGCGCGATGCGTGGCAGATGAGTACGTCGGGCTGCAAGACGAGCAGCTGCCGACGCGACGCGACGCCCTGGCATGCATCATGTTGTCGTGGCCGTGATCAGCGAGAGCGTATGTCCCATTTGCTCCAGTGCCGAGTTGGCCATGATGGTTCGGATCGACTCCCTGCGGGTGTTCGCAGAGTGCGAGAACTGCCACAGCGGCTTCTGGTCACCGTCGCTTGACGACTTGTTCACAACGGTTGATCTGTACTGGGAACGCCGGGCGGCGTCCCTGGACGAGGCGTGCGGGGCGCAGTGGCCTCACCTCGTCGTTCAGGGACAGATGCCGGCCGATGACGAACCACCAGCGCCCGAGGACGTTGCAGCGTTCTACGCGTTGGAGCGTGTGCCGCTCAAGCGCATCCCGCGGTGGGCAGCGGAGTGGCTCGTGCAAGGTTACGACGGTGACGGGCTGCGCGAGTTGGCGGGTGAGCACGGCGACGATCCATACAGGATCAAGGACCTGCTACCGCTTGCGCTGGACGAGATGGGTGTACCGATACCGGCGAATCCCGTTGCCGCCGTCAATCGGACGTTTAACTACCTTGCCCGTCGCTGCCTCGCCGGTGCGTTGAACGAGCGCAAGGTTGCTGCCCTGGTTGACCACCTCGTGGCCGCTGGCGGTTTCGCGACCGCGTTGTACGAACTGCCACTGGGCCGCACATACGGCCTGATCGACGAGTGGGCCGGCGGGTGGGGACGCACCGAAGAAGCGCTCCGCCACGACGTACGGCACGCATGCGAAGAACAGGTCACAGCCGCTGAGCGGTAATGCAAAGGTGCCGCCAGCCGGCGCTCGCCTCTCAACCATGTCCATCGCGGCAGATGAGCGCCTCATGAAGCCCGCTAGGTAAGGCGACTGGAGGTCCGCTGTCAACACGACCGCGGGTCTCGTGTAGCCGCACAGCTTCGTCTGCGAGTTGACCCGTTGCACCATGGGACCCATGCGTATCGAGGGAGAGCCAGGCCAGCGACTACCTGCCGTCTACTTGTGGTTGACCCGCCATGAAGCGGTGGAGTTGCGAGACGCGCTGAACCAGATGTTGACCGAGGGCGGGCCCGACTGGCACGCGCACGTCTCGGCGAAGGACTACCAGACCGAGATCACCATCGCCCTCGATCTGGCAGGCTGACACAGCCAACTGGTTCGTCAACCCGCCCGCAGGCCGACGAAAGCGTGGAGCGCATCGTAGCTTCCAAGCGAGTCGCCCGGCCGGGCGAGACACCGGGTGTCCGTGTGGTCATCGTTGAGCTGTGAAGAAGTTGTCGAAGGTGACTGACTGCGGTCAAGGCGATACCTGCGCCGGTCCCGTGCGAACGCCGACGGCCGACATGCGGCGGAGTGACGCGGTTCCGCTCGGGGCACTAATGTCCAACGGGCAATCACGATGCCGGGAACAGACATCGCCGCGAACGAGTCAGGACGTGCAGTGACCGAAACGCCGCGGGACGCTACAGAGTCCATACTCCAGTGGAGTGTGCCCAACCTGCTCGGAGACGGATCGGTAGAACTGCCGGCGTACCCCGGACGGGCAGTTGTAGTTGTCGGACCGAACGGATCTGGCAAGTCGGCGCTCAGCCATTGGCTAAGCATCAACCGTGGTGGCTCACAAGCTCCGGTCACGCGGGTACTTGCGCATCGCCGGGTTTGGATGCAATCAGCCGGCACGGAGATGACCGCTAGCCAGCGTGCGCAGATGTTGCCAGCCTTTGCGTCGTGGGACTCCGATCCTAGGTCCAGAGTCCAGGTCAACGGCGACTCTGAGCGCTCGTCAAAGATCCTTTACGACCTTCTCGGAAGGGTCAACGGGCGGAACGCTCGGATTGCTGAACTCGTCGACGCTGGCCAAGAGACATCGTCGGTCGAAGAGTCGATGCTGACTACAGTCGCGCGGGTCTTCGCTTCAGCCAATCTGGACATTGGTTTTCGAGTGACCCACCTGGGCGAGTTCGAGGCTGTTCGTGAGACAGGGGTCGCCTATCCGATCTCGGAGATGTCGGATGGCGAGAAAGGAGCCTTCCTCCTTGCGGCGGAGGTGTTGTTGTCTCCTCCTGATAGTGTCCAGATCGTAGATGAGCCGGAGCGCCATCTACATCGTGCGATCTCGTCCGACTTCGTCGCCTCCCTGATGCGTGAGCGAGACGATTGCGCGTTCGTATTGCTGACGCACGATCTAGACCTCATCGGCAAACTGGAGCCCTCCGGCACAACCGTCTGCTTTGTGAGCGCCGTTTCATGGCACGACGGCAGGGCCACCGGTTGGACTCTAGAGATTGACTCAGAGGCCAGTGAGATTCCCGACTCGGTTCGTCAGGCCATTTTGGGAGGTCGTAGCCAGTTGCTGTTCGTGGAGGGCGAGGCATCCAGCCTTGATTTTCCCATGTATCGACTGATATTTCCTGACTGGACTGTCGTCCCATGCGGCGGCTCCGAAGAGGTCAAGCGAGCAACAACTGGGTTGAACGAGGTCGATGCCTACCACTGGGTCGACGGTCGGGGCATTCTCGATGGAGATGCTCGTTCGCCAGAAGAGATCAGTGCGCTCGCAGCCAAGAAGATCTTGGTCTTGCCTGTCGATGAGGTCGAAAACCTCTACTATCTGTCATGCGTCGTGGACGCCGTGGCGGAGCGTCAGGCGGCAACCTTGGGGGAGGATGCGGCAGCACTGAAGGCGACCGTTTCAGACAAGGCGATCGAAACGCTCAAGGCAAGCACGGTGCAGCACCTAGCCTCGGTGAATGCCGTGAAGATTCTGCGCAGTCAGGTACTGGCCAGCATGCCAACCGGTGAGGACATGATCAGCGGCGGAGTGGATCTTCCGATCAGTCTCGCGTCTCCGTACCCGACTGAGCATCAGAAGCTCGCCGGCCTAGTCGCTTCAAAGGACTACGAGGCAATCGTGCGTGGGTACTCAGTGCGCGATAGCGGCCTTCGTACGGCCGTCGCTCACGCTCTTGGCTTCAAGAATCTGGATCTCTACGAAAAGGCAGTCCGAGTGCTTCTCAGCGACGACGACAATCTGTTGGTGAAAGTGCGCAAGATCCTTGGAGATCTACCGACGTAGCGCGCGAGCCGGGCGAGGTCGCTCCGCATCCGCGGATCGCCCCGATTGCTTGCCAAGCACGCCGGTGAGCAGTGCGACGCGAGTGATTGCGCTGGCTCCTGCCTAGTTCTGGCTTTTTGATCAAGGGTCCCTCTCGCGGCCGTTCGGAGGCTGTCGTGGGCGGTGCGAAGGGTCGCGCCGCCGACCGTCGATCTGACTAAACACAGCCCATACCACGGTTGGCGCGCGTCAACCTGGGCGCATGGGACGCGGTGTTGGGCTAGACGCCGGCGACGTAGGCGGTGAGGAAGTGGACGCCGTGACGGTCGAGGTTGCCGCGGGCTCGGTCGTAATGCTCAGTGGTGCGTGGATCGGCGTGGCGGGCCAGGATCTGGGCGTCGCGCAGCGGGACGCCGGCGTCGAGGGCGTTGGTGATCGCGGCGTGTCGCAGCGAGTGCGGGCTGATATGGCGCGGTATCGCGGCGGTCTTCGCGATGCGCGCGACCATCCGGTAGGCGTCGCGTCTGTCGATCGGCTTGCCGGTCATCGGGCGCAGCACCAAGCGCCCTCCGGTGCGTTCGCCGCGGCAGGCCTCCAACACCCGGAGCACCGGCACGGTGAGCGGCATGGTGGCGGGCTTGTTGCCCTTACCGACCAAGTGCAACACCCGGTGTCCGCGCAGGGTCTCGGCGTAGTCCTCGATGCGCACCGCCGCTGCCTCGGAGGCGCGTAGGGCGTTGATGCCCAGCAGGTAGGCGAGCGCGCCATGGTGAACGCTGATGGTGGGAGCGATCTGGAGGAACCGGATCAGCTCGAGCCGGTCCAGCCCTTGGGTGCGGGACTCGTCGCGGTGGATCTTCGGCAGCCGGGCGTAGACCGCAGGGTCGGCCACGATCAGGCCGTCGATGTGGGCGAACCTGAAGAACCCGCGTACTGCGTGCATGGAGGTGTTGACCGAGGAGGCCACCAGCCCTGAATCACCGAGATGTCGGATGTAGAGCTCGACATGAGCGCGCTCGATGCCTACCAGCGGGTCCAGACCGTTGGTCTCACACCACGCGAACCAGCGGCGCAGCTGGTAGGCGTAGAGGGTGTGGGTGTGCCCCGTGTAGCGGGCCAGGTAGGAGACGGCGGCCCGCCGGGCCGGTGTCATCGTGTCGGGCTGGAACGGGAGAAGCGTCGTAGCGGTCATGGCATGCACCTGGCGAGTGAGACCAAGCCTCGCCACGGATCGCCGCACACGAGGCGAGGCACCTGCCCCGACGCTAAGCCGCACCTGCAGCCATGCCCGAGTCGCGGCGAAATGACGTATCCGAGGATCGTAGGCCGCGATCGGGGGGTTCTCCCTTCCATGTGTCGACCACTCGGTCTACGGTTCTATGCGTTCCGAATCCGGGCGTCAGAGGGGGGCGCGGTCATGGCCAAGCGTGGGTTTTTCGCAGAGTTGAACTACCAGGCGCAGCAGGCGGAGAAGCGGCGCCGGCAGCAGGAGGCCGCCGCGGTGCGGGCTCACAATGCTGCCGTGCGTGAAGTCGAGCGAGCCCAGAGGGCGGCGGAGCGGGCGCGAGCAGCGGCCACTCGCGCATCTGAGGCTCAGCGGAAGGCCGCAGAGAGGGAATCTGCCCGTCTACACGTTGAGGCGCGCACTGCTGAGGTCGACGCGCTGAATAAGGATCTGGCGTCCTCCTACGATGACATCGATACGCTGCTCGCCTGGACCCTCGACTTCGATGACTTTGTCGATCTGGAGTCGCTGAAGGTCACCGTCGAGCATCCGCCGTTCGACCCCGGTTCGCTTGGAACCCCTTTGCCGCCGGTTCCGGAGCTCGTGTACCCGCCGCAGCCGATGTACGAGGAGCCTCCGGCGCCCAAGGGTCTGTCAGGCGTGTTCGGCGGTAAGAAGCGCCACGCGGAGGACGTCGCCAAGGCCAAGGCCGACCACGACGGACAGGTGCGGCACTGGCGCGAGAGCAACACAAAGAAGCATGCCGACCACGTTGCCCTCGTCGCGGCACACGAGAAGAGCAATGCCGGTCGCCTAGCGAAGGTCGCCGAGGCCGAGAAGGCGTACAAGGCCGAATGCGCTGAGCGTGAGACCGAAGCCGCGCAGAAGAACGAGGAACTGACGAAGTTCATCAACGACCTTGCGTTCGATGTGGACTACGCCATTGAGGAGTACGTCGGCATCGTGCTGTCGAACTCGGTGTACCCGGACGTGTTCCCGGTCGAGCATGACCACAGTTTCGACCTCGCCACCCGAGAGCTGATGCTCTCAGCGAGTATTCCGGAGCCGACCTCCCTTCCGACCGTGAAGGAATGCCGGTACGTGAGGGCCAAGGACGAGATCGTCGCGACGCAGCTTCCAGTGAAGGCTCAGAAGGATCGTTATGCGTCTGCGGTGCACCAGGTTGCGCTCCGCAGTCTGCATGAGGTGTTCGAGGCGGACCGGGCAGGGAAGATTCACTCCGTCGCCCTCACGGTCGGCGTGAACCGTGTCGCCCCGGCGACCGGTCAGCCCGAATTCGTGCCGCTGGTAGTGGTCGCTGCTGACCGGGAGACTTTCAACTCCTTCGATCTGAGCAGCGTCGTGCCAGCCGCGACCTTGGAGCACCTGGGCGCGGCAGTCTCGAAGTCGCCATTCGACCTGACCCCAACTGACACCAGTCGCGGCGTGCGGCAGCGGAGCAAATGATGCGGTTCAATCCGCCACCGGGATGGCCCCATCCGCCGGCCGGGTGGGTGCCGCCGCCGGGTTGGAAGCCTGACCCGGCGTGGCCGCCGATGCCGGAGGGCTGGGAGCTGTGGCTCCCCGACCATGACCTTGCTGCATCGACCGAGGTCTCCGCTGAATCCCCGGACTTGGCGCCGCCCTTGAGCGAGGTACCGGTCCAGCATGCAGTCCCCATGCTGCCGTCCGAACCTCCGAATCCTCCCACGCCGCCGGTCGCCGCTTCTTCCGCTCCCGTATCTGCGCCGGTGGACACGTCAGCGCTGCTGCACCGCATCGCAGACCTCGAGGCCGCCCTTGCTGCCATTCAGTCTGGTGGCGACCTGGTCGAGCTGAACGACCAGCGCGTCCTTCAGGACGTCGGCATCTACCGGTACCACCATCCACTTGAGGACGCGGCTGCGTATAAGGGCCGTCTCGCAGACATCAACGCTCGTATCGACGAGATCGTGAAAGTGGGCGAGGCCGTACTCGCGGCTGACCTGTTTACCTTCGACGGGTCGCTCGCGAAGGGCCGCAAGATGGTCGGTGATCTATCCAAGTTGATGCTGCGTGCCTACAACGCCGAGGCGGACAACTGCGTCCGGTCGCTGCGGTCGGGGAACATCTCGACCGCGAAGAAGCGGCTGGAGAACGCGATGAAGGCTATCGAGAAGCTCGGTGTCATCATGGAGATGCGCGTCAATCCGGACTACCACCAGCTCCGAGTCGAGGAACTTGAGCTCACCGCGGACTATCAAATGAAAGTTCAGGAGGAGAAGGAACGGGCGCGCGAAGAGCGCGAGCTGCTGCGTGAGCAGCGCAAGGCCGCGCAGGAGCTCGCCGCCGAACGCGAGCGGTTGGAGAAGGAGAGGGCCCACTATGAGTCTGCACTCGAGCAGCTTCGCGCGAATGGTGACCTCGACGCGGTCGATGACCTTGCTGTCCGGCTGGCCGAGATAGAGCAGGCCATCGAGGCCAACGACTACCGGACCGCGAACATCCGTGCCGGATACATATATGTCATCAGCAACCTCGGTGCCCTGGGTCCGAACATCGTCAAAATTGGGATGACGCGGCGCCTTGAGCCTCGCGACCGCGTCCGCGAGCTCGGCGACGCATCTGTTCCGTTCTTGTACGACACCCACGCGCTGTTCTTCTCCGACGACGCGGTCACCCTCGAGAACGAGCTGCACAGGGCCTTCGCTGACCGGAGGGTGAACTTCGCCAACGAACGTCGCGAGTTCTTCTTCGCAACCCCCGCCGAGGTTCGCGATGTCCTGACACAGAGGGTCGGCGGCTTGCTGGAGTTCAACGAGACGCCAGAGGCATCGGAGTATTACCAGAGCCGGAGCAGGTGGTGGCCCGAGCTTTCGGAGGACCAGCCGGCAACGCCGGGGCCCGATGTGACCAGCGTCCGGGCCTGGTAACGCCTCCATCCGTCACACCGGCCGGAGCCGACTGCAACCATCGGAGACCGACCGGAGGCGCCAGACCAGCGGGCCGCGACCGCTCGACAGAGCTACCCGGTCCGCTTGAGGAGAACGCGTCAAACTGAGGCCGACGCACTTGAGTGCCAGGCCTTCCGCTGTACCTGGCCACACGCGGCGAAATGACGCACTGGCCTGGTGTGACGGCCCGAAGGGATAGGTCGAGTTAGAGCCAATTCTGGGGAACGCCCCCACGCCAGAGGGCCTCGGTTCCGGAGATCCCTTCGTTCACGCCTGAAGTGGAACGGCCCCGTCGGAGTCGCTCGGAGTTCTCCCGGTGACTGACCGCTGCCTCCGCTGGGGAACGCCGGTCCATAGCTCGCGGTAATCCGAGTCGGATCCGGGAAGGAAGCGCAGATACTCACCGAATTGATCGAACTGCGCGATGGTCATCAGGTATTGAGGCTCGTCTAGCCTTGGAAGGTTGACCCACGCGTAGGCCGAAGGTCGACTGATGGCTCGCTCGCTTCCAGTGGCATCGGCGAGTGTATGGAGAGAGCGGCCCCAGCGGTCGGTCTCTACGCGTTGCCGCCTGTAAACGATCCGCACGAGGCCCTGCGATTCAAGATTTCGAATCACGCTCTCGACTGCCTCGAGGGAGCCGACGAGATTCTTTAGATCAACGTTGGAGCGTCGATAGTGCAACAGGCCGTTCCGCACCTCCGTGGCGTTTGATTCTAGGAGTCCTCCCGTCGCGCGTTGCAAGGTCGAATGGATCAATTCTCGACTCGCAGCAGTGAGATCCAGAAAAGGTGAAGTGTGCCTGAAAGGGAATCGCTGAACGGTGGCTTCATTGGCGAAATCAGGCACAGAATTGGCGGGTCGTTCTAGCTCGAGCGCGCGAGCTTCAAGGCCTCCAAGAACGTCGGACAGAACCTCGAATCCCCTGAATAATGGCTGAAGCGTCCACTTCTCGATACTGAGCTTCGCATCGTAAATGTCTCTCCGTACGGCAAGGCCAGCGCCGAGCTCTCTCGTGGTTCGGTCAAGGGCCACATTATTGTCGACATAAAGGTAGGGATCCTGGTCGCGGACATGGTCTGTCGTGAACGCCCAAACGCAGAAGACAAGAGTGTCCGCCAGCAACTTTTCCAGAGCGCGAAAGTAGCTCGTTGAGATCTCGCTGATCTCTTCCTCGCCAACGGATGTGCTCACACTCGCGGACTCTGCAGCCTTTCGCAGGCGATCGCTATGTCGCCAGAAGTCTTCGTGCAATTCGTCCGCGTCAATGACGTCAAAACCTAGTTTCCACAACATCCGCTGCACGAGTTCGAGATCGTTCACGCCGTCTTCGATGTTCAAGGACAGAGAGGCTGCTCCCCGTTTGACGTTCTCCCGTGTGTTTAGCACCAAGCGTTGGAGTGCGATCTCCGGTGGTGTCTTCCGCAGGTACTCGGTCAAGCTTGCGTCCGTCGAAGCGCTTGGGATCGAGCGAAGCTGCCAGTCAAGCTCAGCGGAAGACTCGGATCCGGTGAGAGATGGTCCGTAGATGGAATCGATCAGACGACGGAGCTTCAGGGGTGCGGGAGCCGCGCGCGAGATCGTCCGGACTCCGAAGCGCGACAGTTCCGGTCGGCTGCCGAACGCCGACGAGGTCGCGCGAGTCAACACACTCCTGCGGACCTCATGTGTCGGGATCGTAAGTTGGTTCTGGTCGCTCTTGTCGAAGAGAAGGTGATCCAGAGCGGTCGCGATCTGCTCATCTGACGCCAGTAGGATCATTTGGAGCAACTCAGGGCGGTTTCGCGCTTCGGTGATGAGGGTTGCCTTCCCTCTTAGACTGGTGAGAGCTTCGACCTGGCGGCGTATATTCGCTGCGTCGTGGCCGTCGAGCAGGTACTCAAGGAGTACGCGCAGTTCGGCATCGCCGAGCGCATCGCCGATCAGGTATCCGATCGCTCCGAGACTGTCGGGATCGAACTCCTCGACTGGGTTTCGGAGGGCATCAGAGATGACAACAGCAAACTCTGAGGCTTCCTCACCCTCTGACTCCAGTGCCTTTCTGATGTCCGCACGGGCTTTGATGATCTCGGCCGATGAGTCCGAGCTAAGCATGACTCGGTGAACCGCCCAGCACGAAACATCATGGCAGTGTTGGAGCGGCACAAAATGGGTTGGCCGGATCCGGCGAGATGCCGAATGTAGATACAGACCCCATGGGCCGCCAAGCCAGTTCCCGAAGTGAAACACTCCAGTCGGCTGCCCGTCTAAGAGTCGTTGGGTGTCGACCGAGTTTAGCGATCTACGTTCGTCGGGGAAGAGGTCGGCCGCCCTTCGGTACAAGGCAGGGCCGAACGGCATCGCGAACGTCAATCGACCTGTGCGAATCTCCTTTGTAATCGCCGTAGCTAACAACTGAACGTCCGTCGTTTCGATGTCGACGAGAACGTCCAAGTGGAAAAGCTCCAAAAGGCACGCGAGTCGCGCCTCGCGAACTTCAAAGTCATATTTCTTGCTTTGCTGGAGAAGCCACTGCCCGTAGGGGGACGGGCGGATCGCGTTCCGCAGGTCGTCTGAAGGCTTGTAATCGGCCGTGATGACGGATTGAGCAAGGATGTAGCTCAAGATATGGAGCGACGCGAGCTTCTCGCGCTGTTCGTCTGATAGCATCGCCTCGACCTCAGCGCGGGAGAGCTTCGATCGAACCGTCATCTGTGTCTCCTGGCTTGTGTGCCAAATTGCCCACGCCGGTTGGCTCGACCTTATGCCTGCGTCGGCCGCGACTGCAATAGAACAAACCAGATCCCGCCACCGCGGGCGGCGCCTCAGGTCACTCTGGGCGGAATGCCGCAGAGCGTGGTGGGTCTCAACGTCGCCGTGCTAGCGGTGAGATCCGTCGAGACTGAGGTCGCCGCCCTCTGGGAGGTGCTCGCCGGGCGCGGGTGGGCGGCGGTTCCACGATCTCCGTCACTCGTACACGACCGGCTGGTCGCCGACGCGTGCCCGTCAACGACGTGCGGCGCGTCATGAGGCTCGAGCGGGCGATGACGACGCTCGACGCAACCCGGACGACTCGGGAAGTGCCCGGCAAGCGTGACGAACCGCCCGCCCGCGCGCCGTCAAGGTGATCCTTCCCACGCCACAACGCTGGGAACAACCACGGACATCGGGTAGTTTCAGGTACTGGCGACAGCCTTTCGGGGCTCTCGCTGGGCGGCGGGCCGTGGTAACCCCGGGTCCCATTTATAGCCGCTACGAGCGGCCGTTGCGCCGAGAGGCGTTCCCGGCCCGGCGCCCGAACCATCCCTCTTCCGTCACGACCAGCCGAGCTCGTGCAGCCGCTCGTCGTCGATACCGAAATGATGCGCCACCTCGTGCACGACCGTGATCAGCACCTCTTCGACCGCGTCGTCGGGGGTGTCGCAGATGCGCAGGATCGGCAGCCGGAACAGCCTGATGGTGTCGGGCAGCACGCCGGTGTACCACTCGCCGCGCTCGGTCAGCGGCGTCCCCTCGTACAGTCCCAGCACGTCGGGGATGTCGTCCGGTGCCTCGTCCTCGATGAGGATCACCACGTTGTCCATCATCTGGGCCAGTTCCGGCGGAATCTCGTCGATCGCCTCGGATACCAGCCGTTCGAACTCCGCCTCGGTCAGCTCCAGCACGGGACCAGTCTCGCCTGCCGGAGCGGTGCGCGCCGTTCGCGGGGGCGGAAATGTGTTACCAACGAGGCGTGGACGTGGTGACGGAGACGAGCCCGCCGGGCGAACCGGCGCCGCGCCGGGCGTGGCGCGACTACACGCGCCCGGCGACCTGGCCGTCGTGGCTGCGCCGCACGTTCACGCTGCTCAGCCCGGCCGTGCTGGCGCTCGCCGGCGCCTGGGTGGCGCTGGTCATCGCCGGCACCACGCAGACCTACGTCGGGCCGCTGGCCATCGACGTCGCGTTCCGGCCGACGCTGACCGGCGAGTCCGTCATCCATCTCGACCCCGTCGGCGCCGTCGTCCTCGACACCCACTCGGGGCCGGTCACGCTGGACATCTCCGTGCGGCAGGTCGACCTCGACGGCCTCAACGGCTACGTCGACGACCCGTACACGCTGTCCACCCTCGACGACGAGATCGCCGCCGGCATCGAGGACGTCCTCGTCGACGCCGCGATCCGGGCCGCCGTCACGGCCGTCATCGGCGGCACGCTGGCGGCGGCGCTGGTGCTGCGGTCCGTGCGGCGGACGATGCTGGCGGCCGGCGTGGCGGCCGGCGCGGTGCTCGGCAGCTACGGGATGGTCGCGCTGACGTACAACTCCGACGCCGTCCGCGAGCCCGCGTACACCGGCCCGCTGGCGGCCGCGCCGCAATTGATCGGCAACGCCGAGGACATCGCGAACAACTTCGACGCCTACGCCGACCAACTCGCCGGGTTCGTCGCCAACGTCGCCGCCGTCTACGACACCACGCTCAACCTGCAGACGTTCCAGCCCAACGACGACACCATCCGGGTGCTGCACGTGTCCGATCTGCACCTCAACCCGGCGGCGTGGGACATCATCGGAGCCGTCGCCGACCAGTACTCCGTCGACGCCATCGTCGACAGCGGGGACATCGTCGACCAGGGCACGCCGCTGGAGAACTCCTACGTGCGCCCCATCGCCGACCTCGGCCGGCCCTACGTGTTCGTCAAGGGCAACCACGACTCCGTCGCCACCGCGGCCGCCGTCGCCGCCGCCCCCAACGCCGTCGTCCTGAACGGCGAGCCGGTCGAGGTGGCCGGGCTGCGGTTCCTCGGCGCGCCCGACCCCCGGTTCACGCCGGACAAGTCCGTCCGCGGCGTCCCCGACGAGGTGCTGCGCGAGGGCAGCGAAGAGTTCGCCGACGAAGCCGCCGACGTCGACCCGCCGCCGGACGTCATCGTCTACCACGACCCCAGCAACGCCGAGCTGTTCGACGGCATCGCCCCGCTGGTGCTGTCCGGGCACGCCCACAAACGCGACACCTACGTCCTTGACGACGGCACTCGCGTCATGGTCCAGGGCTCCACCGGCGGCGCCGGACTGCGCGGCCTACGTGACGAAGATCCCACTCCGGTCGCCCTGTCGGTGCTCTACTTCAATCCGGAGACGAAAGAGCTGGTCGCATGGGACGACCTCACCCTCGGCGGCCTCGGCCGGACCAGCGCCGAGATCGACCGCCACCAGGCCGACGAGGACGACGGCGCAGCCCAGGGCCCGGAAGACCCGTCCCCAGCTCCCGATTTGGAGAACTGAGCGCGCCCACCCTATGCTTTCAACGTCCCGAACGGCGACGAGCCAGTGGGCCATGTCGTCAGATCTGGTCCCCATCGTCTAGCGGCCTAGGACTCCGCCCTTTCAAGGCGGCAACGCGGGTTCGAATCCCGTTGGGGATGCGGTACCCGTTCCGACGGGGCGCCGGGTAAGGCAGTGCAAACGCAAGGTCCTGTGGAGCAGTTCGGAGTGCTCGCCGCCCTGTCAAGGCGGAGGTCGCGGGTTCAAGTCCCGTCAGGACCGCCAGAAAACCCGCAGCTCAGAGGTCATCCTCTGAGCTGTTTTCATGTCCGGGGCCGGTCACGTCACGGGCCGAGGCAGCGAAAAGGCAGTGGCGGAGGCTCCCGGCACGAGCTCGCGGTCAAAACTGTCGCACGGTCAGCAGGCTGTGGCCGTGAACAGAGACGGGCTCCACCCGGCCCGTTTCCCGGAACCCGAGCTTCTCCAGGACCCGTCGCGACGCGACATTCCAGTTCCAGACCCCTGCCCAGAGCCGCCGGTAGCCCACCTCGCTCGCCCATGCGACGACGGCCTGGCCCGCCTCAGTGGCGTAACCGCAACCGTGCGCCGCACGCAGCAACTCGTAGGCCAACTCAGGCTCGTCGGGCGATCCGTTCCCATGCGGGATCAGCCCGCAATACCCGATGACGTCGGCCGTGTCCTTCCGTTCCACCGTCAGAATCCCCGGCCTCGACTCCTCGCGCGCCGCACGTATCTGCGTGGCGATGTCTTCCACGGTCGGTCGGCCCTCGGGATCTATCTGCCGATGCGGCGGCACCCGCACATCCCGCTCGGTCCACAGCTGACGATAGATCGCGGCATCCCCCACGCTGCTAGGCCGAAGGATGAGGCGATCGGTCTCCATGGTGTCCAGAACGCGCGCACGCGACATGCCGGCATTGTGTCAGCGGTACCGCCCCGCCCATGCGTGACCACAGCTCAGGGGTCATCCTCTGAGCGGTTGTCGTTCTGGGGCCGGACGATCACGCCGCGGGCGATCAGCTCGATGGTGAGCGCGACCGCCGCCGTCTCGACTGCCAGCAGCCCGATCAGCACGAACAGCTGCACGGCGCCGGCCTGGATCGGGGAGGCGCCGCCGATGAGCATGCCGACGAACGCGCCCGGCAGCACCACGAGGCCGACGGTGCGGGTCTGGTCGAGCGCCGGGATCAGCGCGGTCGCCGCCTGCGTCCGGGCGATCTCCAACGCGGCGTCGCGTGGCAGCAGCCCGACCGACAGCGCGGCTTCCACCTCGCCGCGTCGCGTGGTCAGCTCGTCCAGGGCTCGCCGCCCGGCCAGCCCGGCCGCCGTCATGGCCCCGCCGATCAGGATCCCGGCGACGGCGATGACGGCCAGCGGCGTCGCCGGCAGCACGCCCACCGCCAGCAGCGTCGTCACGACGAGCAGCGGGCCGGCGGCGACGGGGACGACCGCCCACGTCCATGACCGGTGCCGGGTCATCCGCCGCCCGGCGGTCACGGTCGCCGTCGCCAGCATCAGCAGCAGGAACGCGGCCGTCAGCGGCGCCACCCTGACGATGGCGGCGAGCACCAGTGCGACGGCCGCGAGCTGGACCACCGCCCGCAGCGCCGCCGTCACGATCGCGCGGTCGTACCCGAGCCGCGCGACGGCGCTCACGACGACGGCGGCCAGTACCAGGACCCCCATCGCCACGCCCAGGCCCGGCCCGACCGGCAGCAGCGTCGACGACATCCTGCCGAGCATCCCACCTCGGGACCGTAGTGTGGGGACATGGTGAGGCTGACGAAGATCTACACTCGCACCGGCGACGACGGCAGCACCGGGTTGGGCGACTTCAGCCGCACCCGCAAGACCGACCCGCGACTCGTCGCCTACGCCGACGCCAACGAGGCCAACGCGGCCATCGGCGTGGTGGTGGCGCTGGAGCGGTCCGGCAGCGGGGGCGGCGATCTCGGCCCGGACGTGCTCGCCGTCCTGCAGCGGGTGCAGAACGACCTCTTCGACGTCGGCGCCGACCTCTGCGTGCCGCTGAAGGCCGAGTACGAGTATCCGCCGCTGCGGGTGCAGCCGGCCTGGATCGACGAGCTGGAGGCCGACTGCGACCGCTACAACGCCGAGGTCCCGAAGCTGACGTCGTTCATCCTGCCCGGCGGCAGCGTCGCGGCCGCCCAGCTGCACGTCGCGACGACCGTGGTGCGACGCGCCGAGCGGTCGGCGTGGGCGGCGGTCGAGCAGTACGGCACCGGCGACATCGACGGCGTCAACCCGCTCACCGCGAAGTACCTCAACCGGCTCTCGGACCTGCTGTTCATCCTGTCGCGGTACGCGAACCGCGAGGCGGGCGACGTGCTCTGGCAGCCGGGCGGCGGGCGCGCGGAACCGCCGGAACGGCGTTAGCCTCGAGATCATGAGGCTGACGAAGTTCGAGCACTCCTGCGTCCTCGTCGACGACGGCGACGCCCGCATCCTCATCGACCCCGGCGGCTTCTCGCACGGCTTCGAGTCGCTGACGGGTCTGACGGCGGTGCTGGTCACCCACCAGCACGCCGACCACCTCGACGTCGACCGGCTGCCCGCGCTGCTCGCGGCCAACCCCGACGCCACGCTGTACACCGACGCCGCCAGCGCGGCCATCCTGGGCGAGTCGGGCATCGCCGCCACCGGCGTCCAGCCGGGCGAGCGGCTGCACGTCGGCACCAGCGTCGACGTGTTCGGCGGCCAGCACGCGGTGATCCATCCCGACGTGCCGGTCATCCCGAACGTCGCCTACCTGGTCGGCGGCCGGTTCCTGCATCCCGGCGATTCCTTCACGATCCCCGACGTCGACGTCGAGATCCTCGGCCTTCCCACCGCGGCGCCGTGGCTCAAGTTGAGCGAGTCGGCCGACTACCTGCGGGCGCTGACGCCGAACGTCGCGATCCCGATCCACGAGGCGCTGCTGGCCGTGCCAGGCTTCTTCTACAACCTGTACGAGAAGCTCGCGCCGGAGGAGACGGAGCTGCGTGTGGTGGCTCCCGGCGGCACGTTCGAGGCCTGAACCGACGACAAGGGACAATGCAGACGTGACCGAAGGCAGCCACCGGCGCCCCCAACTGCGCCCCGACATGCCCGAACTGATCGGCGACCCCGACCCCGCCGACCTCACCGCCGCCGCGCACGCGACGGCCGCCGCCGTCCTGCAGGCCGCCCGGTCCGAACCCGGCGCCGCGCCGCGGCTGCTGGACCTCGCCGACCGCCTCGGCCTCGACGAGATGGCCGAACTGTGGCGCGGCTCCGGCGCCGACACCCTGCCCGGCACGCTCTGGTCGCTCTACCTGCTGCGCAGCTGGGTGCACCGCAACGGCACCGAGGCGGCCCGCGTCTTCGCCGTCGGCGAGCGGGTCGCCGAGGTGTCGACGGCGGTCGCCGGCGTCGCGCACCCGCCCGGCCCCGCCGAGGTCGCCGCCCTCGGCGACGCGGTGCTGACCAGCGCGTTCACCGGCGACTTCGCGGTCGCGCTGGAACGGGCGGCCGCGTTCTGCCGGGTCGTCGCCGCCGGCCGGGCCCATTCCGCCGACGACATGGCGCACGAGGAGGGGCAGCGGCAGACGAGGCTGGCGCGGGGCAACCTGCGCATGGCGGAAGAGCTCGAACACGCGGCCGGTCTCTGGCGCCGCGACGAGCTGCACTAGAGCGTCGTCAGCGGACGACGCCGACCACAATGAGGACACAACCGGCGACGGCGGCGACGGCGGCGCCGATCAGGAGGAGACGTTGCTTCGATCGAGTCTCCTGTAGCAGCGTCTCCTCGTCCTTGGTCGAGACGAGCGTCGGGGCCTCGATCGCGAGCTCTCCGGAGGCGTCGCTGACCTCGCCGAGAACGTAGAGCTTCCGCCCGGGCTCGAGCACCCACTCCTCGTACTGATAGCCGATGGTGCCTTCGCGCTGGGTCTTCGGCAACGACAGGCTGAACGAGCCGATCGACAGCTCCGTCCGCTCCTCCTCCTCGTCATGCGGCTCGAACCGGTCGACGGTCTTCTCGACGCCCTCGACCGCTCGGCCGGGATGCACGAGAACGCTGCCGGTCTCGTCGGTCACGAGGAACGGCTGCTCTGACTCCTGGTCGGCCACCTGTTCCTTCTTCTCGACCCGGCGGTTGCGGTAGTTGCCGTTGGAGTCGCGCTTGCGTTCGGTCTCCCAGAACTTGCGCGTGACGACGTGCTTGTGCCAGACGCATTCCGTGGCGGAGATCTCGGACTTCATCGCGCCAGACGGGCTCGGCTGGGCGATGCCTGCCAGCTCGCAGCTCTGCCGGAACACGCCCGGCCCCGCCGCCTCGGCCGCTGCTGCCTGGAGTGTGCGCAGTTCCTGGGCGGTGAACGTCTCGGTCGTGATCATCCGGTGCTGCCGCCTGCGTGCCTTGTGGACGAGAAATCCGCAGAACCCGGCAACGCCGAGCAAGATCAGGCCGGCAATCCACATGAGGTCGATCCTCTCGAAATGTGTGTGCCCGGCCCGCACACGATACGACTACGCGCACCACCGCCCGTCACTGCGGGGTGAACGAGGGGGAGAGCGGGTTGGGGACGGTGCCGACCGCGGAGATCACCGGGCGTTCGGGGTCGTCGGCGTAACCGCGCTCGAACAGGCGCAGCCGGTTGAGGCACAGCTTCGGGAACGTCGGCGACTCGAGGTCGAACAGTGTGAACCGGTCGGCCAGCTCGCCGCGGAACCGCTCCTGGTAGGCCGCCAGCACCGAGCGGGCCGATCCCCAGAACGCGGCCTCGGGCACGTCCAGACGGTCGGCGCAGATCTCCGCCAGGTACCGGTACACGCAGATCAGCAGCCCGTTCTGCAGGTACTTCCGCAGCGTCTTGCCGTCCAGGACGACATCCGCCAGCGCCGCTCGTACGGACGGCGGCATCCCGGCGTGCTCCGGGATCGACTCGGAGCAGATCGCGAGGTCGTCGACGAAGTCCTTGACGACCAGCCGCGTCGGCACGCCGTCACGGTGGACGATCATGCAGTTCTGCCCGTGCGGTGAGAACATCGCGCCGTATTTGTACAGCACGTGCAGCAGCGGCGGCAGGACGGCCGCGTGCAGCCGCTCGACCCACTCCGCCGCCGTCAGGCCGCTCCGCTCGACCAGCGTGCCGGCGAAGGTCCCGCCGGACGGGTCGACGTGCAGCAGCGCCGCCAGCGAGACGGCCTGCTCGCCGGGCCGCAGGTACGGCTGGACCGGCTCGCGCCAGATCGCGCCGAGCAGCTCGGTGTACTGGTACGGAACGCCGGGCAGGTCCGCGTACACCGGGTGCGCGACGCTCGCGCCGGCCACCTCGCCGAGCAGGATCAGCCCGGTCTCGCGCAGGAACGGGTCGCCGTCGACCACCGAGGACAGCCAGGACGTCAGTGCGGGCGCGGCCAGCGTCCGCTCGCGCGGCAGCCCGCGGTAGACCGACGTGTTGAGGATCGACAGCGGCAGCTTGAGGTAGCGCCGCGCCGGGTCGTCGAGGTCGGTCATGGTGCGGATGGCCAGCTGCGGCCGGTACCGCGCCGGCCCTTCGCCGAGGAACACCAGCTCGCCGCGGGCCAGTTGCGGCGCGTGCAGCGGCAGGATGCGGTGCTCCCACTGCCACGGGTGCACCGGCACGAACACGCAGGTCGACGGGTCCAGCCCACCCAGCTGGGCCCGCGCTCGCAGCCCTTCGAACGCCTCGGAGCCGACCTGCTCGCGCACCACCGCGTGATGGTCCGGCCCGACGGCGTCGGCGACGTCCGGCGACGCGGCCAGCCACAGCAGCCGCACGTCGGCGCGGGCCTCCGGCGGGTACGCGGCGAGGTCGCCGGCGCCGAACCCGACCCGGCCCTTGTTCGCGACGATCCACGGATGCCCGGTCAGCTCGGCCTCGGCCAGCACCGGTTCGAGGTCGACGAGCTCGGCCGCCGGGCGCGCCGTCGACCGCTGCCGCGCGTCCGTGAGCAGCGTCGACGACAGCTCCGACACCGCGCCTGCGACGGTGGACGGGTCGGCGCCCGCTGCCGTCAGGACCGCGGTGAACACGGCGGTGGCGTCGGGTAGCGGCCCGCCGCCCTCGACCGCCAGCGACGACGGATCCATCCGCCACCAGCCCAGCGCCCGCCGCGTCGCCCGTCCGGTCAGCGTCCCGCCCGGCAGCTGCACTGACACCGTGCCGGACAGCGTCAGGATCTCCTCGTAGCCGAACTCGGTGAGCAGCTTCGCGATCAGCTCGCGGTTCGCCCGCTCCCACTGCTCCAGGCCGAACGCGGTCATGGGTGGGCCTCCTCGGGGACGCCGAAGCGCTGGTAGACGGTGCGGTCGCGGACGGGGTAGACCTCGCGTCCGGCGAGCGCGTTGACGATGACGGTGTTGCGGTGCGCGCCGAGCCCGAGGTCGGGTGCGCCGACGCCGTGCGTGTGCAGCTCGGCGTTCTGAGCGAACAACGTCGACGGCGCGCCGGAGGCCAGCCGGAGCCGATAGTCCAGCGCGACCTCCGGCCGCCCGAGCCGGTCGGCGGCCAGCAGACCGGACGGCACCGGCAGCGGCGCCGGCTCGTGCCCCGTCCCCAGCACGACGACGTCGGTGTCGCGGGTGAACGCGCGGTCCTGGTCGCGGTGGTGCCAGCTGAGCCGCCAGCGCCGTCCGGGCAGCGGCGAGGGCTCGATCGACCGCAGCTCGCAGCCGCCCGCGTACACCACCGGCGGGTCGGCGCGCTCGACCGTCGCCTCGTACAGCAGGTCGTAGATGCGCTCGCTGGTCTCGGCCGACAGGCCCTTGTAGAGCAGGTCCTGCCCGGCCCGGAGCTCGTCGCGGCGCTCCGCGGGCAGGCCGTGGAAGTAGGCCGTGTACTCGGGCGTGAAGTGCTCCAGCCCGAGCTTGGAGTACTCCATCGGCAGGAATCCGCGCGACCGCGTGAACCAGTCGACCGTCAGCCCGCCGGGCAGCCCGGCCTCGAGCAGGTCGGCGACCACCTCTCCGGCGCTCTGCCCGGACCCGACGACGGTGACGGCGGACGCGGTGACGGCCTTCTCCCGGTACGTCAGGTAGTCCTCGGTGTGGAAGACGTCCGCGCCCAGCACGTCGCGGGCGACGGCGGGGACGGCCGGCCGGGTGCCGACGCCGAACACGACGGAGCGGGCCGTGTGCTGCTCGACGGCGCCGTCGGCGGCCTGCGTGGTGACCCGCCAGCCGCCGCCGTCCGGCTCGACAGTCGTCACCCGGGTCCCGAACCGGCACGACGGCAGCGACCCGGCGACCCAGCGGGCGTACGCGTCGTACTCGGCCCGCGGCACGTGGAACCGCTCGTAGAAGTAGAACCGGTACAGCCGGCCGCGCTCGTGCAGGTAGTTGAGGAAGGACCAGCGGCTGGTGGGGTCGGCCAGCGTGACGAGGTCGGCCAGGAACGGCACCTGCAGCGTGGTGCCGGGCAGCATGAGGCCGGGGTGCCAGGCGAACCGTGGCGCCGCCTCGAAGAACACCGCGTCGACCTCGCCGACCGGGTCGAGCAGGGCCGCGAGGCCGAGGTTGAACGGCCCCAGCCCGACCCCGATGACGTCGTGGTCGGTCATGTGAGCACCCCCACGGCGGCGCGGTCGCCCGGCCAGCGCGCGTCGAACGCCGTCCGCTCGCAGGCCAGTACGGCGGCCCGCTTCTCCGGCAGGTCGACCTCGCCCAGCGACGTCAGGCCGAGCCGGTCGCAGTAGGCCAGCATGCGCCCGTTGCGCACGTCCGGCTCGCAGACGGCGCGCGGCCCGCGGTTCAGCAGCCAGGCCAGCACGGCCCGTCCCATCAGCCGCGGCACGCCGCTGCCGAGCATCGACAGCGGCCCGACCAGCAGGTGGAAGCCCTGGTCGTCGGCGCGGGCCGGGTAGTACGCGGCCAAGGCGTCCGCCGTCACCACGTAGGTCTCGACGTAGCCGAACGGGACCCCGTCGGCCGACACCAGCCACGGGCGCAGGTGCGTCAGCCCGGCCAGGTACGCGTGGATCTCCGGCGCCGACACGCCCAGCTGCCACCACGGCACGACGTGCGGCCGGTTCATCCAGTCGTGGATCAGCTCGGTGTCGCCGGACGCCCGGACCGGCGCGAACGTCAACTCCGTCGTCGCGCCCGGCAGCGTGACGGACCACGTCATGCGCGCACCCCCAGCAGCGGGTTCGGCAGCGTCACGTACACCGACTGGGTCGAGATGTCGCCGACCAGCTCGTCGAGGTCGTGCGCGCGGGTCAGCAGGTTCGCCTTGCACGGCCAGCGGTCGTCGTCGAGCAGCCGGTCGAGCAGCGTCGCCGGGTACCGCCCGCCGCGCGAGCGTTCCTCCGTCAGCACCCGGCGCAGGTCGCCCAGCAGCACGGTCTCGTCGACGCATGGGCCGAGCGCGTTGACGACGCCGAGCGTGAGGTTGACGAACAGGTAGTAGACCAGCCGCTCGTCGGCGAGATCCTCCGGGAAGATCGACTCGGTCACCTCGCCCAGCCCGGGCATGACGGCGACGAGGTCGTCGTGCGCGGCGGCACGGTGGAAGTAGCCCTGGCTGTCGCGGTACACGCCGCGCACCGGCCAGCCGTCCGCCAGCTCGACCAGCGTGTTCTGCTGGTGCGCCTCGAAGCACAGCCCGACGTCGAGGTACAGCCGGACCAACGACCGCACGACCACGTCGCAGAACCGGCCGAACCACTCGCGGGCGACGGCGTGCTCGGCCCGGTGCTCGCGGCGGCTGATGGCCGCGACGATCGCGGCCAGCCGGCTGCTGCCGCCGTACGGGTGGTCCTGGCAGAGGGTGGTGAGCGCGCTGACGTCGGACGGCCCTTGGTGGTCCCAGCGGTTCTCCCGCAGCAGCACCGAGAACCCGTCCAGCACCGCGCCGTCGCGGGCCAGCGTCAGGTAGGCGGGGTCCTGGACGAGGACGAAGTGCGGCGCGGCCTGCTTGGTGCGTTCGCCGATGACGGTGCGCGCCAGCGCCGCCGACTCGACCGCGCGGTCCAGCTCCTTCGGCAGCGTCACGCGCATGGAGTTCGTCACGCGCACGTGCAGGCTGAACTTCAGCTGCCATGCCGCGTCGGCCCGGTACACCGTGCGCACCGACGTCGTGGGCAGGAACGGCGCGCCCCAGGCGCCGAGGTCGACGACGGCCCCGGTGTCGAACAGGTCCGCCGTCAGCGGGTCGGCGGCCAGCCGGTCGGCCTCGTACGGGTGCGCCGGCAGCAGGACGCGGTGGCCGCCGACGGCGTCGCGGGTCGCTCGCAGGGCGGCGTGGTCGACGGTGGGATCGTCGCGCAGCAGCGCCGCCGCCAGCTCCGGCGCCGGCGTGTCGAGAGCGCTGCCGTGCCGGACGAGGTCGTGGTGGACGGCCAGCCAGCGCAGCGCGAACCGGCCGCCGGTCTCCGGGGAGAACCGCTGCCGCTCGACGGCGCCGAGCTCGCCGCGGCTCTTCGGGGTCGGGTGGACGAGGTGGCCGAGCAGCAGCGCCTGCTCGGTCGCGGCGAACGGCAGCGGCTCGGCCGACCACAGCCGGTCGATCTCGTCCGCCCGGCCGCCGAGGTAGCCGGCGACCGCGGCGGCGCTGTCGAGGACCCGGGCGAGCAGCGGCTCGGTGCGCAGTCCGGTGCCGGGCAAGGTGTCGGCGAGCAGGACGGCCAGTTGCGCGAGCCCGACGGGGCGCGGCTCGCCGGCGCCGAGCTGGAGCAGCGCGGGCAGCTCGAATTGGTGCCGGTACGTCGCCGACACCCGCCGGACGCCGACCAGCAGGCGGGCGTTCCAGCGCGGCAGCGGCACGACGATGCGGGGTCCGCCGGCACCGGTGCCGGTTCCAGTGCCGTTGCCCGTGACCGCGGCGGCGCCCGTACCTGCGGCGTTGCCGGTCGTCACGGAGTCTGTCGGTGCCTGCCCGTAAAGTAGGTGGCCCACCCGGCCGGGAGGGGTAGGCCCACCCCGAACGCCGTCAGCAGGCTCGAGCGTCCAGCCCGGCACCTCCCGCAGCCAGCAGGCCAGCAGCGCGTGCGCCGTCGCGTCGTCGGCGGCCTGGGTGGGCGTCGGCGCGGCGGTCTCGAGCAGGCCGGTCATGCCGCCACCCCCACGCCGGCCGACGCCTCGGCGGCGACCGCAGCGAGCAGCGCGGCGACATCGTCGTGGCTGGTCAGCGGGTTGGTGAAGGTGAGCTTCAGGGCGACGGCGCCACGGTAACGGGTCCGGCCCACGACCGCCCGGCCGGACGCCAGCAGCCGCCGCTGCACCTCGACGTTCAGCCGGTCCAGCAGCGACTCGTCGACCCCATCAGGCCGGCAGCGGAACAGCACGGTCACCGTCTGCGGCGGCGCGACCAGCTCGAGGCCGGGCGTGCGCCGGACCGCCTCGCCGGCCTTCGCCGCGAGGTCGACCAGGTGCTCGACCAGCCCGGCCAATCGCCGTCGCCCGGTCGCTCGCAGCGAGACCAGGATCTTCAGCGCGTCGAACCGGCGCGACGTGTCCAGCGACCGGTCGACCAGGTTGAGCACGTCGTCGTCCTCGGTGCGGTTGAGGTAGTCGGCCGGCTCGCGGACACTCCCGAAGGACAACGCGTCGCGGACCAGCAGCGCGCTCGCCCCGATCGGCTGCCACCAGAGCTTGTGCAGGTCGGCGGTGATGGAGTCGGCCCGCTCCAGCCCGGCTACCAGCGGCCGCAGCCGGTCGCTGAGCACCAGCGCCGACCCGACGGCCGCGTCGACGTGGAACCAGGCGCCGTGGGCGGCCGCGCGGTCGGCCAGGGCGGTCAGCGGGTCGACGGCGCCGGTGTCGGTGGTGCCGGCGGTCCCGACGATCGCGATCGGGATGCCGCCGGTCTGCGCCAGCTGGTCCAGCGTCCGGTCCAGGGCGGCGACGTCCATGCGGCCGTCGTCGTCGGTGCTGACGGCGACGACGGCGTCCCGGCCCAGCCCCAGCACGGCGGCGGCCTGCCGGACGCTGACGTGCGCCCCGGCCGACGCGAGGATGCGCCAGCGGGCGGCGCCGGCCGGCAGCCCGTTGACGTTCGCCCCGCCGGCGGCGTGGTCGCGGGCGAGCAGCAGCCCGAGCAGGTTGGACGCCGTCCCGCCGGAGGTCAGCACGCCGGACCCGGCTGCCGGCAGCCCGATCAGCGCGTTCAGCCGGGCGACCAGCCGGTCCTCTACGTACGTCGCCATCGGCGCCTGGTCGTAGGAGTCCATCGACTGGTTCGTCGCGGCGATCGCCAGCTCGGCCGCGCCCGCCGTCAGCAGCGTCGGCGGGTGCAGGTGGGCGGCGCACCACGGGTCGGTGACGCGCGCGCCGTGCGCGAGCACCGTCCGGCCGACGTCCGCGAGCACCTCGCCGAGCGGCTCGGCGTCGTCCGGCAACGGCTCGATCGCCGCCGCGATCTCCCGGAGCTGCGCTGGGCCGGCGGACGGGAACGGCGCGCGCTCGTCCGTCGCGGCCAGGACGGCGAGCACCTCGGCGACGGCGTCGCGCAGCGCCTCGTGCGCCGCCGGGCTGCCGTCGAGGAACAACGGCGCGGTCACCGCTCGGCCCCGTCGTCCGCGTGGACGGCCCGCAGCGCCGCGCCGAACGCGTCGATCACCCGGTCGATCTCCTCGTCGGTGATGACCAGCGGTGGCAGGAACCGGACCACGGCGTCGTGGCTGCCGCCGACCTCGACGATCACGCCCCGGTCCAGCATGGCCCGCTGGACGCGACCGGCCAGCCAGCCGTCCGGCACCGGGACCCCGTCGGCGTCGGCCACCCCCGGGTCGACCAACTCGGCGCCGGCCATCAGGCCGCGGCCGCGCACGTGCCCGACCCGCGGATCGTCCGCGGCGACCGTGAGCAGCCCTTCGGTCAGGCGGCGCCCGGCCTCGCGGGCCCGCTGCGCCAGCCCGGCGCGGACCACTTCGCGGATCGTCGCCGCGCCCGCCGCCAGCGCCAGCGTCTGGCCACGGAACGTGCCCGCGTGCGCGCCCGGCTGCCAGCCGTCCAGCTCGCCGCGGTGGACGATGACCGCCAGCGGCAGGCCGCCGCCGATCGCCTTCGACAGCACCAGGACGTCCGGGTCCAGTCCGACGGCCTCGCTCGCCCACAGGTCGCCGGTGCGGCCGAGGCCCGTCTGCACCTCGTCGGCGATGAGGACGGTGCCGGTCGCCCGGGTGGCGCGCCGGACGGTGGCGGCGAACGTCGCGGGCATGGGGTGCACGCCGCCCTCGCCCTGGACCGGCTCGGCGATGACGGCGGCCGGTGTCGCGATGCCGCTGAGGTCGTCCGTCAGCGCCCATTCGACCAGCCGGCCGGCCATCGCGGCGCCGTCCTCGAGGCCGAAGGGCGAGCGGAACGCCGTCGGGAACGGCAGGTGGTGGACGTCGGGGAGGAGCGTGCCCAGCGGCTCCTTCACCGCCTTGCGGCCGGAGAGCGCGAGCGTGCCCTGCGTCATGCCGTGGTAGGCGCCGCCGAACGCGACCAGGCCGGAGCGGCCGGTGGCGGTGCGGGCCAGTTTGACGGCGGCCTCGACGGCGTCGGCGCCGGTCGGGCCGCAGAACAGGACGCGCCCGTCGCGCAGCTGCTCCGGCAGGACGGCGAACAGCTGCTCGACGAACCGGTCCCGGACCGGCGTCGGCAGGTCCAGCGTGCTCAGTGGCGCGTGGTCGTCGAGCACGTCCCGCAGCGCTTGGACGACGACCGGGTGGTGGTGCCCGAGGGCCAGCGCGCCGGCGCCGGCAAGGCAGTCGAGGTACTCGCGGCCGTGGCGGTCGCGGACGGTGGACCCGTGTCCCGCTTCCAGGGCGATGGGCAGCCGGCGCGGATAGGAGCGAGCGGAGGATTCTCGGCGACGCTGGCGTTCCAGCAGTTCATCGGCGGTTTCAGCGGTTCCGCTTGCTGGCGGTTCGGCGAGCCTGACACCCTCGTGGTACACCACGGGCGCGGTCCTTTCACAGAGAATGATCTGGAGTCAACTAGGTTTGCCTAACCTAACTCAGATCGCAAGCCGCTCTGTCAGGTGCCCGTCCGCTCCGCGAGGCTGCCGGTGAGCGTCCCCTCGATGGCGACGGCGATGCAGACCACCGAGCGGTCCCGCGGCCAGGCGCGCTCGTCGGGGTAGAGGTAGAAGAGGCCGACGTTCGGGTCGTCGTAGGCGTGCGTCGAGTACGTGTACAGCGCGTCGGCGCAACGCTGGTCGGCCTGGGCAAGGACGCCGTCGGCGCCGGGGTGGGCGTCGCCGGTGAGGTCGAACCGTGCGTACACCTCGCCCTCGTGCGGTTCGGTGCACGGGACGGCCGGCAGCGACGTGACGTAACTGTCGACCTCGATGTCGCGTACGCCGTTGACGCAGTCGCCGATCTCGACGTCGAAGGCCGACAGCGAGCCCTCCTCGGTGATCTGGCCGGCGTCGTCGCGGTCCGGCTCGCTGACCGCGGCGTAGACGCCGGCCGTCGCGAGGCCCGCCAGCCAGACGCCGGCGCAGATCAGGCCCGCGATGGCCAGCCCGCGGCCCTGCTGGCGGCCGTTCGCCGTCCGGCCGAGGGCGATGACGCCGAAGATGATCGCCAGCGGGATGCCGCCGATGATGCCGAACACCAGTGCCGCGGCGGCCATGCCGCTCGTGCCCGGCACGCGTTCCGGTGGCGGCGTGACCGGCCATGGGCTCGGCGGGCCGTCATGCGGGCCGGCGTAGGCGTACCGCATCGGCTCGCGTGCGGCGGTGGCGCGGTGCTCGTCGTACGACGGCGGCCCGGGGGTGGGCGCGGCGTAGGGATTCCGCTCGGCTGGCGGGGTCGGCGCCTCGGGCTCGGACATGCACGGACGGTAGCGCCGGGCCCGGACTCAAGCCGGCCCGCGGCGCGTTGCCGAGCGGCCCCGCAACGTAACATGCCATACCTCGTGCGAAACGTCACGAAACGATAACCTCAGTGCGAACCAGTCGATCTTGACTGGTTTCTGCCCCTGTCGGTTCTGCGGAGAGGAACGTGTTCATGAGACGTACCGGTCACTCCCGTTCGAGTCGTCGCACTGTCATGCTGGCCGCGGCCGCCGTCCTGGCCGTCCCCGCGCTCGCCGTCCCCACAGCTGTAGGCGCGGCGTCGCAGTCGGCGCCGTCCACCACGGCCGCCGACCTGCCCAGCGGCAACACCGCCTACCGGACGCTGGCCGACTACGAGGCCGACCTGGCCGAACTGGTCGCCGACCACCCCGACCTCGTCAAACCGATCACGCTGCCCTTCCCGACGACGTCCGGGCGCACCGTCCGCGGCGTCGAGATCAGCACCAACGTCAACGCCGACGACGGCAAACCGACCTTCGTGGACGTCGGCATGCACCACGGCAACGAGTTCCCGAGCGGCGAGCTGACCATGGAGTTCGCCATCGACCTCGTCCAGCGTGCCGCCGCCGGCGACCGCGAGGTCACCCGGCTGCTCGACCGCGCCCGCGTCGTCGTCGTGCCGATCGTCAACGTCGACGGGTTCGTGCGCGGGCGCCGCCAGACCGACACCAACGTCGACATGAACCGCAACTACGGACTGGGCTGGCTGCCCATCTCCACCGGTGGCGCCGCGGCGTGGTCGGAGCCGGAGGCGCGGAACATCGAGTGGCTGCTGTCGACCCGGCAGGCGGTCGTGTTCAACACCCAGCACACCTGCATCCAAGTCGTCCTGTACCCGCCGCTGCAGCTCGCCGCCGGCCCCGCCCAGGACGTCGACCGGCTGCACGCGCTCGCGTCCGAGGTCGCGTCGATCTACGGCCCGGGATACAAGGCGCTGCCGTCGGCGGAGGACTACGAGACGACCGGCGAGGCGATCGACTGGGCCTACTACGCCACCCGCGGGCTCGCGCTGACCTCCGAGACCTGCCCAGACGCCGGCGTCGCGCGGACGTATGGGACGCAGGTGCTCGACGTGTACGACGAGCACCGTGAGGCGATGCTGACGATGCTCGAGACCGCCGCCGACCCCGACCAGTACGCCGTCATCGACGGCAAGGGGCCGAAGGGCGCCGTGCTGCGCATCACCAAGGCGTTCGACATGTACACCAGCCCCTACGCCCAGCCGGACGGAGCCACCCGGCCGTCGTCGTTCACGACCACGCTGACGTCGGACCTCACGCTCGGGCGGAACGGCAAGTTCGAGTGGGCCGTGAACCCGTCGTACCGGCCGATCCCGGCGTACCAGGAGGACGGGATCCACGGATTCCAGACCGGGTTCTACGAAGAGCCGTGGATCCTGACCTGCGAACGCCCCGACGGCACCGTCCTCCAGACCGTCCCCGTCAACGTCGACCTCGGCGAGACCGTCACCGTCGACCTCAAGGAGTGCCGCCGCGAGTTCCACCAGGCGCGCCCGTGACGCCGTAGGTCAGCAGCTTTCGACCCTCCGCGGTCATGGGCCGGCGTGCGAGCGCCGGCCCATGACCACGCACACTCGACCTTCCCAGTCGGCCCCGGGCCGGATCCGCGGACGCCGCCGCCCTCCCGCCTCATGGCCGCTCGGCCTCACCGCCGGGGCCGTGCGCGGCGTGGTAGCGGCGGGCCTTGTCGCGGCTGCCGCAGGTGGCCATGCTGCACCACCGGCGCCGGCCGTTCTTGCTGGTGTCGAGAAACAGCCAGGGACACGAAGCGCATTCGCCCAGGCGATGCAGGGGTCCCTGCGTGAGCAGCCCGACGGCGGACGCCGCCACGTCCCAGAGCAGCACCCGCAGCGTCTGCGGATCCGTCCACGACAGCCGGAACGTCGCGCCGTCGTCGACGAACCGGCCGCGCGCGACCCCTTCGGCGTACGCCGCGTGGACGATGTCGAGGTCGTCGGGCGAGGGGCGCTCGCCGTGCGCCAGCGGCTGGAACACGCGGAACACGGCCTCGCGCAGGTCTCGGGCGACCGGGAGCGTGAACCGCAGGCTCGGATCGTCGTCGACGGGGTGCCCAACGGCGCGCGCCCAGGTCACGGCCCCTGCCGGCGATGCCAGCCAGTCACGCTGGGCGACCGGCCGCCAGTTGGTGGAGTTGGCGAAGTCGAGGCAGAGTGCGTTGCCGACCAGTTCGACCTCGGTCATGTGAACAGAATATCTCACCGTTCATTGGGCGTTGACAGGTGAGAAGCCATGTGACAGAACTGCAACCAGTGAAACGCCAATGAAGGGTGAGAAGCCGATGCGCGTGCTGCCGGTGTCGCTCGGCCGATCGTTCAACGGGCTGTGGTTCGGGACCGGCGCGGCCAACCTCGGCGACGGCATGGCGCTGTTCGTGCTGCCGCTGCTGGCCATTGCCGTCGGCGCGTCGGCGGGCGGCGTCGCGGCGGTGACGGCGGCGCTCACCCTGGCGTGGCCGGTGTTCGGGCTGCACGCCGGCTTGATCGTGGACCGCGTGGACCGGCGGGCGCTGCTCGGCACCGTGAACGCGCTGCGCGGGCTGGTGCTGGGCGGGGTCACGGCCGCGTTCCTGGCCGATGCGCTGTCGCTGCCGCTGATCCTCGTCGCGGCGGCTCTGCTCGGCGTCGCCGAGACGCTGGTCGACACCGCCCTGACCTCGACCATTCCACTCGTCGTCGAGCCGGTCGGCCGCGGCCGGGCGAACGCGCGCATCGAGGCGACCATCAACGTGACGAACCAGCTGGCCGGGCCGCCGCTCGCCGGCCTGCTCGCGGGGGCGACGCTGGCCCTGGCGACCGGCGCCAGCGCGGCACTCTACGTCCTCGCCGTCGGCGGGGTGCTCATGATGACGCTGCGCCACGCCCAGCCGGCGCCCGCTACCAGCGACCCGGCGGCCGGCCGTCGGCGCGGGAGCGAGCTGGTCGCCGGGTTCCGGTTCCTCTGGCGCCAGCCGATCGTGCGGACGTTGACGCTCTTCACGGCCGCGATGAACGTCGTCTGGGCGGTAGCGGTCTCGCTGCTCGTCGTCTACGCCGTCGAGCCGGGTCCGCTGGGGCTGACGGCCGCGCAGTACGGGCTGCTGTTGACCGGCATGGCGGTCGGCGGGCTGATCGCGTCGGTGCTGGTGGAGCCGCTGCGTCGCTGGGTCGGCACCACCCGCCTGATGATCGCCGACGCCGTCGGGACGGTGCTGTTCGTGGCGCCGGTGGCGTTCGACGCCGGCATCTGGGCGGTCGCGGCCGGTGTCGTCGTCGCGGGAGCGGGGTCGAGCATCTGGCGCATCCTCGCGGCGACGATCCGGCAGAACCTGTCGCCGCCGGAGCTGCTCGGCCGCATCTACTCCGCGTCGCGGATGATCAGCTGGGGCGTCATCCCGGCGAGTGCGGCCCTGGCCGGCGTCATCGCGGAGGTGTGGGGGCTGCGGACGGCGTTCTTGGCGGCGACGGTACTCGCGGTGGCCGTACTGGCGGTGTTCGTGCCGTTCGCCCTCCGGACCGACCTCGCCGCCGCCGTCCGCGGCCCGGCCGACGACGTCGCAGGGGTCCAGGGCTGAAACCCGCCACCTTGTCGGACCCGCGTGCGAGCATGGCCGGATGGACGACACCGCGAGGCCGCTGCGGCGACCGGAGGCGTCGGCCGCCGTCGAGCACCTGGGCTGGCGGTACCTCCTGGCGCGCTTCCACACCGGCGTCGCGGTGGGGTCGCCGGCCGAGGCGGTCGACGTAGCGGCGACGGCGGTGCGCGCGGCGGGTCCGGCGGCCGACGCTCACCTGCGGGCCGACCTGCGGCCGGGACGCGCGCTGCTCAGCCTGCAGGACGCCGCGCTGGCGAACGTGACCAGCGTGGACGTCGACGCGGCGGCGCGCATCACGACGGCGCTGCGGGCGGCCGGGCACGACGCCGACCCAGCGGTCGGTGGGCGGCCGCGGTCGGAGCAGTCGCTGGAGCTCGCCATCGACGCGGTGGACATCCAGGCGATCCGGCCGTTCTGGAAGGCGGTGCTCGCCTACGGCGACGAGCCCGGGCTGGACGGTCCGGCGGACGCGCTGGTCGACCCGCTCGGCCAAGGGCCGGCGTTCTGGTTCCAGCAGATGGACGCGCCGCGGCCGCAGCGCAACCGCATCCACTTCGACATCAGCGTCCCGCACGACGAGGCACATCGACGGCTCGCGGCGGCGCTCGACGCCGGCGGACGGCTGGTGAACGACGGACGGGCGCCGGCGTTCTGGGTGCTGGCCGACGCCGAGGGGAACGAGATCTGCATCTGCACGTGGCAGGGGCGGGACTGATGCGATGACGACGCTGGGGTTGGTCGGTGTGCCGTCGAGTGTGGCGGCACACTGGCCAGGTCAGGAGCAGGCGCCGGCGGTGCTGCGGGCCGCCGGGCTGGTCGAGCAGCTCCGGCAGACCGGCCACGAGGTGCACGATCACGGCGACCGCCCCGTCCGGCGCTGGGCCGCGAACCCGGCGGACGGCAGGCCGAACAACCTCGACGCCGTGGTGGAGGTGCTCGAGGACGCCCGCGCGGCCGTCACCGCCGTCATCGAGACAGGCGAGACACCGGTCGTCGTCGGGGGCGAGTGCACGCTGACCATCGCCGTCGTCAGCGCGTTCGCCACCGCCGGGCAGGACGTCGGCCTGGTGTACGTCGACGGCGGGCAGGATCTCCAGTCGCCGGCCGACCATCCGCACGAACCGATCGCCGACGGCATGGGCGTCGCGCACCTGCTCGACCTCCCCGGCACCGCGCCCGCGCTGAGCGGCTTCGGCCCGCGCCGCCCGCTGCTCACCGCCGACCAGATCTGCTTCTTCGGGTACGCCGACGACGAAGAGGACGTGCATGGGCGGGTCCCCAGCTGGCGGTTCCCGGCGGCGTCGGTCGCGCCCGACCCCGCCGCGACTGCCGGCTTGGCGCTGGCCGCGCTCACGTCCGTGACCAGCCGGTTCGTCGTTCACTTGGACGTCGACGTCGTCAACTTCATGGACCTCCCGGCCGCCGACGTGCCGCAGTACCGCGGTCTCACGCTGGCCCAGGTGATGAGCGCGGTGACGGTCATGGTGCGCCACCCCGGGTGTGCCGGCCTGGTGCTCACCGAGTTCAACCCCGACCACGGCGAACCCGACGGCTCCACGGCCAGGCGCCTCGCCGAGGCCGTCGCCGCCGTGTTCAGGCCGGCACCGTACTGATCACCCGCGACAGAACCGGCCCCTGCGAGACTGAGTCCGTGACTGCCGATCCCACCCCGGGCGACCTGATGCGGCGCATCGCGTTCCTGCTGGAGCGGGCCCGCGAGCCCGTCTACCGGGTGCGCGCCTTCCGGACCGCCGCGGCCACCGTCGACGAGGTCGGGCTGGCGGAGTTGGTGGATCGGGTGGAGGCGGGCACGCTGACCGAGCTGCCCGGCATCGGCAAGGTGACCGCGACGGTCATCAGCGAGGCGCTGGCCGGTGAGGTCCCGGTGTACCTGCGCCGCCTGGAGGCGACCGGCGGCCGGCCGGTCGCGGAGGGCGGTGCGGAGATCAGGGCGGCGCTGCGCGGCGACCTGCACCTGCATTCGGACTGGTCGGACGGCGGCAGCCCGATCCCGGAGATGGTCCGGGCCGCCGCCGGGCTGGGGCATGAGTACGTGGCGCTGACGGACCACTCGCCGCGGCTGACGGTCGCGAACGGGTTGTCGCCGGAGCGGTTGCGGCAACAGCTCGACGTCGTCGCCGAGTTGAACGACAAGGGCGAAGGGATTCGCGTCCTCACCGGCATCGAGGTCGACATCAACGAGGACGGCTCGCTGGACCAGTCCGACGAGCTGCTGGGGCGGCTCGACGTCGTCGTGGCGAGCGTGCACTCGAAGCTGCGCATGGCGTCGGACGAGCTGACCGAGCGCATGGTGACGGCGATCGCCAACCCGCACACGGACATCCTCGGGCACTGCACCGGCCGGCTCATCACGGGCGGGCGCGGCACCCGGCCCGAGTCGACGTTCGATGCGGAGATCGTGTTCGCCGCCTGCGCACGGTTCGGCGTCGCCGTCGAGATCAACTCGCGGCCGGAGCGGCTGGACCCACCGAAGCGGCTGCTCCGGCTGGCCGTCGAGGCCGGCTGTTCGTTCGCGCTCGACACTGACGCGCACGCGCCCGGCCAGCTGGACTGGCAGCCGTACGGGTGCGAACGCGCGGCCGCCTGCGGCGTGCCGCTGGAGAGGATCGTCAACACCTGGCCGGTCGACGACCTGCTGGCCTGGACCCGCCGCGGCGCCCCATGATCATCAACCTTTTGCGCTGCTATCACAACGCAAAAGGTTGATGATCATGGGAGGGAGGGCGAGGGAGGAGGGCGGCGGACGGCCAGCGCTCCGGCGGCCAACGCGACGACGGCCATGACGGCGCAGCCCCAGAGCGCGGCGACCGGCCCGTTCGCGTCGACGAGCACGCCGAGCAGGCTGGTGGTGCCGGCCGCGACGCCGACGCTGAGCCCGAGCGCCATCCCCGCCGCCAGCCCGGCGTGCCGCGGCAGGCCGTCCTGGGCGACGATGACCAGCGGGTAGAAGATCCCCTCGATCACCAGCCCGATCACGATCAGCAGCACGACGGCCAGCAGCGGCCCGGTCAGCGGCAGCACCGCCGACAGCGGGACCAGCGCCAGCACCGACACCAGCACGACCGGCCGTCGCCCGTGCCGGTCGCCGAGGGTGCCGGCCGCGTACGTTCCGACGGCGCCGGCCAGCAGCATGCCGGTGACGGCGGCGCTGCCCAGGCCGACGCCGGTGCCGAGCGTCTCGTCGAACCAGACCGGCGCGAACGCCATCAGCCCGAACAGCACGCCCGCGGCTGCCGTCGCGCCGAGCGTCGCGAACCCGAACGTGCGCCAGTCGCTCGGCGCCGGACCGGCCACGGTCGCGTCGTCGGCCGAAGCCGCGAGGTCGGACGGCACACCGCGGCCCAGCAGCAGCGCGCCGGCCAGCGGGATGACGGCGACCGCGCCGGCCGCCTCGATCCCGTACGCCACGCCCAGCGGGACGACCAGCGACGGGCCGAGCGCGAAGCCGATGTTGCCGCCGAGCGCGAACACGCCCAGCGCGGCGCCGGGGCTGGCGGCGGCCGCGGCGCGGGTCGCGCGGAACGCCTCGGGGTGGAAGATCGCGACGCCGAGACCGCCGAGCAGCAGCGCGACGGCGATGGCGGCGAACGAGTCGAGCATTGTCGCGGCCAGCAGCCCGCCGCCGGTCAGGGCGAGCCCGAGCGGCTGCAGCCACGCGGCCCGGACGCGGTCGCCGACGACGCCGGCCAGCGGCTGCATGACCGACGACGCGAGGCTGCCGGCCAGCACCAGCAGCCCGGCGTCGGCGTAGGTCATGCCGCGTTCGGCGACGAAGAACGGGATCAGCGCGGGCACGGCGGCCTGGAACAGGTCGGCGCCGGCGTGCGCGACGGTGAGCCGGGCGACCTTGCCGCGGTCGACGTCCGGCCCGGGGATCACCCGTTCCAGTAGGGCGGTCACGGCAGTAGCCCGTGGAGCGTGAGGTCGATGACGGCGTCCGTGGCGCGCTTCGCCGACCAGCGGTGTTCGCGGCGCAGGTGGCGGTACGTCTCGCAGACCTGGACGTAGAGGATCGTTGCGGTCTCGTCCGGATCGGCGGACGGCCGCAGCGAGCCGTCCAGCGCGCCGTCGCGCAGCAGCCGGACGATCGGTGCGGTGAACTCGGTGCGGGTGAGCGACTCGTCGCCGGGATCGTGGTAGATCGCGTTCAGCGTCGGGTCGTCGAGCCCGGCCATCAGGTCGGCCCGTTCGTCGGTGACCGCGCAGAAGACCTCGAACGCCGCGGTCAGCCGGGCGCGCGCGTCGCCGGGGCCGGTGAGGACGGGGAGCAGCCGCTCGCGCTCCTCGCGGGCCAGCTCGTCGCGCAGCGCGACCAGGATCGCCGTCCGCGTCTCGCCGCGCCGGTACAGCGTGACGCGGGTGATGCCGGCCTCCTTGGCGATGTCGGCCATCGAGGCGCCGCCCAGCTGCTGCCGCTCGGCCAGCCGCTTGGCCGCGGCCAGGACGTCCTGAGACACCGTCGATTCACTCACGATACAAGGTGTATCACGGTGCAGCTCAGGACGTCCAGACCGATGCGGCAAGCGGATCAGTCCAGCGGGTAGGTCCGGATCACCTCCTGCTCCAGCCGGGTGCCGTCGCCCTGGGCGTCGATCCGCAGCGAGACGTGCTCGGCGTCCTTCGGGTGCCGGACGGTGACGGAGTACTCCCCGTCGTCGTCCGGCCGCACCACCGCGGGCCGCCAGGTGGCGCCGTCGTCGTACGACACCTCGACCCGCACCCGCCGGACCGGCGGCTCCGGTGCGCCGACCTGCCCGCCCACGGTGAGGTCGAAGGTGAACGTCCGCCCGGACGGCGCCCGGTTCAGCTCGTCGAGCGGCACGTCGTACGACGCGAACAGCAGCGGCAGGAAGGCGCAGTTCCGGTGCCCGCGGTCGGTGCACGCGTACTGCACGGGCAGGTCGCCGACGCCGGATGCCGGCGCCGCGGACCGGAACGTCCAGGCCGTCGACGACCGCGTCCCGAAGCTCCACGGGGCGTCCGACCACGCGTCGATCTCCAGCCGGTACTCCGAGTCCGCCGGGACCGCCGCCAGCACCCCGCGCCCGGTCCGCCGGCTCACCACCAGCTCGTCGTCGCGGTACAGGCGGGTCGCCGAGTTCTCCCAGCGGGTGTCCCAGGCGCCGTAGTGGCCGTCGCCGGAGTCGGCGAGGTCCTCGATCCAGAAGAACAGCTCGTCGGCGTCGCGGCAGGCCGGGCACGGGATCGCCATCCGCTCCTGCTCGAGCACCTCGCGCCGCGGCGTCGGCACGAACGGCCCGCCGAACCAGCTGTCCTCCAGCTCGTCGCCAGGCTCGAGCGTCCGCAGCCGGTCGCGGGCGTGCCGGGCCAGCGCCACCTCGTCCGTCTCGTAGCCGGAGAGCTGCTTGAACCACAGCATGTCCGGCGAGGTCAGCACGTACTCCGTCCGCTCCAGCGGCGCCCGGAAGTAGCGGTAGGAGTCGAACGAGTTGTTCTGCCAGGGCGCGAACGACGGGTTGACGTCCGAGACGGTGCGCTCCGGCGCGTCCGCGTGGTACGTGCTCGTGACCGTGGCGAGGTCGTCGGTGTCGACGACGTGTGCGAGGTCGGTCCCCACCCCGCCGTCCTCGTCGAAGCGCAGGTCGTAGAGGAACTCGCTGACCGGCGTCGAGTGGACGGTGACGGCGCCGCCGCCGCGGGCCAGCAGCGTCTCGGCCTCGCTGAGGTCCAGTGCGGCCGCCGGGATCGGCAGCCCGCGCTCGACCGCGCCGGAGAACGGGTAACCGTTCCGGCTGTAGAGGAACGCCACCTCGGCGCCGGCCGCCGCGACCGCCCGGATCTGCTCGCTCCACTGCCCGCCCGTCGCCTCGACCAGCGCGATCTTCCCGTCGAGGTCGACGGCGGCCAGCTCGGCCGGCGTGGCGGCGCCGGCGTCGACGACGTCGTGGCGGAACCGGCCGTCCGGCAGCTTCGGCGCGTAGATGAAGTACTCCGGCTCGAACGCGTCCAGCCCGGAGCCGTCGACGATGAGGTCCGGCTCGGCCAGTGAGAACTGCGTGACGAGGTGGAACCCGCCCTCGGTGACGTCCTCGGTCGGCGTCGCGTACACGTCGGTGAACGGCTCGCCGAGCAGGTAGCGGTAGCTCATCGCCTCGCCGGCCAGCGGGAAGCGCCAGAACTCCAGCTTCGCCGACACGCCCTCGACGGTGCGGCCGACGTCGGCGGTCACCGGGACCGCGGTGCGGGCGTCCAGCACGACGCTCGCGCCGCCCGGCCCGACCTCGATCTGCGGGTCGCCGGCGAACGTGTACGTGTACCGCTCGCCGTCCAGCTCGCTCAAGATGCTCAGCGCGCTGTACGTGCCCGGTGGGACGCGGACGGTCGCCTGGCCGCGCGCGTCCAGGTTCGGGAACGATACGTGCTTCGAGGAGTCGTCGACGTTGCCGATCTGGACGGTCGCGCCGCGGTTGGGGTTGCCCTCGCGGTCCAAGACGGTGACCGTCAGCTCGTAGACCTCCGGCTCCTTGTTCAACCCGAGCGGCAGCACGACGCTCACCCCGTCCGGGCCGGTCCCGGTGACGAAGCCGCTGTACAGGCCGGCCGCGCCGAGCGACGGGTCGAGCGTGACGTCGACGGTGGCGGTGCCGTTGGCGGGGACGGTGACCGACGGCGCGCCGAGCGTGAGCATGCCGGCCGGCGCGGGCGTGCTGCCGGCGGTGGCGGCCGCGGTGAGCTCCAGCGTGACCGGCGCCGCCGTGACGTTGCTGAACGTGACGGTGCGGACGATCGGCTCCAGCCCGGTCTGCGGGTAGGGCAGGTAGCCGAAGTTCAGCGGCGCCGGGCCGGCATACACGCCCTGCGCGACGGCGGTCGCGACGTCGAGGCGGCCGCCGCCCTGCTGGTAGACGGTGAGCCCGTCGCGCGGGATCGCGGTCGACACCAGGGCCGCCTTGACCTGCTCGGGCGTCCAGTCAGGGTGCTGCTGACGGACGATCGCGGCGGCTCCGGCGACGTGCGGCGTGGCCATCGAGGTGCCGGACGCGCTGGTGTAGAGGTTGTCGACCGGCGTGCCCATCGCGGTGCCGGCGGCGCGGGCGGCGACGATGTTCGTGCCGGGCGCGGTGAGGTCGGGCTTGACGGCGTGATCGCCGACCCGCGGGCCGCGGCCGGACGACGACGCCAGGTCGTCGGTCTTCGTGACGTTGCCGACGGTGAGCGCGGCGTCGGCGGCGCCCGGGCTGGTCAGCGAGTAGGCGCTGGGCCCGTAGTTGCCGCCGGCGATGACGAACAGCGCGCCGGTCTCCGCGGTCAGCTCGTTCACGGCCAGGCTGAGCGGGTCGGTGCCGTCAGTGGGCCATCCGCCGAGGCTCATGCTGACGACGTCGGCGCCGTTGCGCGCGGCCCACTCCATGCCGGCGATCACCCAGGAGTCCTGGCCGCTGCCGCCGTCGTCGAGGACCTTGCCGATCATCAGATCGGCGCCGGGCGCGACGCCTTGGCGGGTGCCGCCCGAACTCGCGCCGGTGCCGGCGACCGTCGCCGCGACGTGGGTGCCGTGGCCGTGCCCGTCGACCGGGTTGTTCCCACCGGTGAAGTCCTGTTGAACGGCAATTTGACCGGCGACGTCCGGGTGGGCCGGGTCGATGCCGGTGTCGAGGACGGCGACCGTGCTGCCGGTGCCGTCGAACCCCTGCTCCCAGGCCGCCGGCGCGCCGACCATCGGCACGCTGACGTCGAGGGTCGCGGCCACGGAGCCGTCCAGCCAGACGCCGCCGACGGAGCCGTCGGCCTGGACGGCGTCCCAGAACGTGCCGGCGTCGGCCTTGGCGACCTCGACGGCGACACCGTCGATGCTGGGCAGCGGCAGCGTGGCGTCGCTGGCCGGCAGGTTCTCGGCGCTGGCGGCGACGGTGGACGCGGACCGGGCGGCGGCGCCGTCGTAGGTGACGATGACCGGCAGCTCGGTGGTCGCGTCGTCGGCGTACCCGCTCTCGATCAGCCGCGTCACGTTGAACAGCTGGTCGTCGACGGTGCCGGCGCGGACCTGCGGCGCGACCCGGGCCGGGACGACGTACGTGTCGCCGTCCAGTTCGTACGCCTCGACCGCGCCGCGGTCCGCCGCGGCGACCGCGACGGACGTCTTCCCGCCCGTGGTGGTCACGTCGACGATGTCGCCGGTGACCAGCGTGACCCGGGTGGTGGTCCCGGCGCTGGTCGGGTCGTCCGTCGCCGCGGTGGCCGGGGCAGCTGGGGCGGCCGGGGTGGTCGCGGTGCCGGGTGCCGATGTCGCTGGGGCGGTGGCGCCGGCGGTGGCGGCCAGCGCGACGGTCAGCGCGGTGGCGGACCAGACGGCCGGTCGTCGTCGGCGGGATCGGGGCACGGGCGCGGTGGGGGGCATCGCGTCGTCCTCTCTCGGCGGGGCAGGGCGAGACGTGGGCGGTACCAGATGGGCCGGATGTCCGGTCCGGTCAATCTGGCACCGCCGCTGCCCGGGGCGGAAGGACTAGGCGTGGCCGGTAGGCGCCAATGGCGCAAACATGCCGCTGGTCAGGCCCTGCTGCCGGCCTCCTCACGCTCGGCGAGCAGGACGGCGCTGACCACTGACCCGTCGTCGTCCCCGTGCCCGGCGTCGATGGCCCGGTGCAGCTGCGCGAGCGCGGCGTGCTGGACGCTGGTATCGAGGCCGCGCCGCTCCGACGCCGCGACGACGTGCTCCAGCCCGGCGGCGATCGTCGCCAGCGTCGCGACGTCGGCGTCGTAGCGGCCCGCGTCCAGCCGCTCGCCGTGCTCGGCGACCGAGTCCTTCAGCAGGGCGGCGAGCCCTTCGGCCAGCGGCACGAGGTCGGCGCCGTCGATGCCCTCGGCCTTGGCCAGCGCGAACGCGTGCATCATGCCGGCGAACGCCGTCCAGAAGAAGTCCAGCAGTGCGACGTCGAAGGCGGCCGCGCGGCCTGGGTCGGCGCCGAGGTGGTGCTGCGTCCCGCCGAGCGCGGCCAGTGTCGCCGCGTGCCTCCGGTAGAGGTCGTGCGGGCCGCTGTAGATCAGCACCGCGTCCGGCGTGTCGATGGTGATCGTCGGTGTCATGATCGACCCGTCGAGATAGTTGACGCCGTGATCGGCGGCCCAGGCGGCCAGGGAGCGCGCGGCGTCCGGCGTGTCGGCGGTGAGGTTCACGACGGTGCGCCCGCGCAGCGCGGTGGCGGCCGGCTCGAGCAGCTGTCGCGCGGCCGCGTAGTCGACCACACAGACCACGACGAGGTCGGCGCCCGCGACCGCGTCGGCGACGCTGGCGGCCCGGGTCGCGCCCGCCGCCACCAGCGCGTCGCCCTTCTCCGGCGAGCGGTTCCAGACCGTCGTCGGGTGGCCGTGGGCGAGGAAGGCGCGGGCGAGGGTCTGCCCCATCTTGCCGAGCCCGAGGACGGTGACCTGCGCGGATGTCGTCATGGCGGGTACGCTAAACCTTCACGCCGACGTGAGGGTCAAGTCGGCGGTGGGCGAGCACGGAGGGCGCGATGCGGATCGGCGAACTGGCCAGGCGAACCGGCGTGACGGAGCGCGCGCTGCGCTACTACGAGGAGCAGAACCTGCTCCGACCGGCCCGGCTGCCCAGCGGCTACCGCGACTACGCCCCGTCCGATGTCGCCGCGGTGCGGCACGTGCGGTCGCTGCTCGCGGCCGGGCTGCCGAGCCACCTGATCGCCGACCTGCTGCCGTGCATGGTCGACACCGGCGACGGGCTGATGCCCGGCTGCCGGTCGATGCTGTCGCCGCTGGAGTCCGAGCGCGACCGTCTGACGTCGGCGATCGAGCAGCTGACGGCGGCGCGGGCGCAGCTGATCGCGTTGATCGACCGCACCCCCGACGACGACGCCGAGTATGACGCCTGGGTCGCGGCGCACGGGGCGGGCTGACATCCGGCGCGTGGTGTTGACGCGGCCCGAAGCGGTGCGGAAGGCTGTGAGCCTGGCGTGGCTCCCGCCTCACCTTCGCCGGCCGGCCCCAGCCCGGTCTCGCTCCTGAAGGCAAAGGGACTCCTGATCTCGAGCCGCTCGTCCTGGTCTACCGCCTCGGACGGGATTGCTGGGGGATCACGTGCGAGTGCGTGGGAGGCCAGCGATGACGACAGACCGAAACCTCAAACGACGGGTCCGTGCCCGCGCCGCCAAGACCGGCGAGTCCTACACGGCCGCGCTCCGCAACGTCCGCCCGGCGCCGTCCGCCGACGAGCCGCCGAGGGAGACGCCGCTGCCGATCGCCGTCGCGCAGTCGACCGTCCGGACCGACCCCACCGACGCCGACGGCTTGCGCGCGAGTGGCGCCGAGGTGCGCCGGCTGATGACGGACGCGGCCGCGGCCGGTGCGCGGCTGGTGCACTTCACCGAGGGCGCGATCTGCTTCCCGGACAAGTTCGTCCTGTCCGAACTGGGCCCGGACGAGGTGGGGCCGGCCGACTGGACCCGCGCCGCGTGGACGGTGCTGGACGATGAGCTCGACCAGGTCGTCCGGCTGGCGGGGGAGCTGGCGATCTGGACGGTGCTCGCCGCGCCACATCGCCGCCCGGCGCCGTCCCGTCCGCACAACAGCCTCTACGTCGTCTCCGACGAGGGTGCGGTGGTGGCCCGGTACGACGAGCGGACCCTGTCGAACACCAAGCTGAGCTACCTGTACGCGCCCGGCGCCGGACCCTGCACCATCGACGTCGACGGGTACCGGTTCGGGCTCGCGCTCGGGATGGACGTGCACTTCCCGGAGCTGTTCACCGAGTACGAGCGCCTCGACGTCGACGGCGTCCTGGTGTCGTACGAGACCGGCGGCGTGCCCGGCCGCGAGACCGTCACCACCGAGGCCCGCGGCTACGCGGCGGCGAACAGCTACTGGATCAGCCTCGCCGTCCCCGCCGACCCGTCGGGCCCGCACGCCGGGGTCATCGGCCCGCGCGGCGGCTGGGCGGCCGGCTGCCCGGCCGGCGGCGCGCCGGCGGTTGTCGCCACCGACGTCCACCGGGACGACGAGCTCAGCCCGTACGCCCGCGACTGGCGTCGCCGCACCAGAGACCGCGTCACTCTCTGACGGCGTCACGGCACGACGGCCTGCCCGGCTGGGCGTCCGTCCGCGTCCAGCGCGGGCCGGGTCGTCGCCTCGCGAAGCGGCGCAGAATCATGTTCCATGTCAGTGCCGACCGGTGGCTGGCGTCCACTGGCTCCGTCTGACCATTGACATGGAACTCTATGCCAGGTTGAGTTCCGTCATTGCGTCAGCAGCTCTCTCGAACGGCAGTGCCGCACGGCCACGCGCATCGAAAGGAGCAGTCATGACCAGACCTTCCCGAAGCCCCCGCAGGGCCATGCTGGGCGCCCTGACCGCCGGTACGGCCCTCGTCGTCAGCGGCCTGGCCGGGGCGCCCGCCGGCGCCGGCCCGGACGACCCGACGCAGCCCGACGTGCTCATCGCGACGCAGGAGGGCGACCAGAAGCCGTTCTTCCCGGAGATCGTGCACCTCGACGACGGCCGGCTGGTCACGGTCTACTACTGGAACAACGAGCACTCCGCCGGCATCCCCGGAGGCGATCACGACGGGGAGGTGCGGTGGACGGAGAGCACGGACGGCGGCGCGACGTGGTCCGAGCCGCGGGTGGTGATCGACACGCCGGTCGACGACCGCGACGCACAGATCACCCAGCTGCGCGATGGGACCATCGTGATCACCTGGTTCCAGACCGACTGGACCGGATATCCCGACGCGGCCGCGACGCTTCGAGGCACCTACGTGGTGCGCTCCGAGGACGGCGGGCAGACGTGGTCCGAGCCGGCGTTGGTGGAGTCGTCGATGAGCTGCGGGTGCGGCCCGCGCAGCGGCGCGTACCACCTGGGCTGGGCGGCCGAGTCCGGTGAGGTCGTCGAACTGGACGACGGCGACCTGCTGATCCCCCTCTACGGCACGCGCCCGGACGCCACCCTCGGCCGCGCCAGCGTCGTGCGCAGCACCGACGGCGGGCGGACCTGGCCGCTGGAGAACGAGGTCATGCTGCCCGCGGAGCCGGGCGTCGCGCTGTCCGAGACCGAGCTGGCGGTCCTCCCCGGCGGACACGTGACCGCGGTGATCCGTCCGGGGTACGTCAGCGACTCCTTCGACGGCGGCCGCACCTGGAGCGTCGCGAGCAAGGTGCCGTGGAGCATGCAGGCACCGGACCTGATGACGCTGCCGGGCGGCAAGGTGCTGCTCACCTACGGCGGGCGGGACTACGGCTCGAACGAGCCGATCGTGGGCCGGCTCCGCCGCCGCGACCAGGCCTGGACCGACACCAGCCCCGTCCTGCTGTACATGTCGCAGCAGAACGTGGACCAGGGCGACCCGAGCACCGCGGTCGTGCGGGGCGGCCGGTTCCTGACGGTCAGCTACGACACCAACCTCCACGCCGTGGTCGGGACGTTCAGCTCCCTCAGCGACTACGTCGACGTCCAGCCGCCGGAGCCCGAGGCACCCCCGGCGGAAGCCGTCCTGGACCTTCCCGCCATGGTCGCCGCCGGTGAGGCCACCTTCACGACCGACCTCACCAGCAGCCACCAGAACCACCCGACCGCCCAGCCCGGCGGAGCGGTCGACGGCGTGGCCGAGTACTGGTACTCCTCGCTCGGCCCCGTCGCCACCCCTGAGGCGCCGCGCCACTTCACCCTCAGCTTCGCCGAGCCGCAGCGGATCTCGTGGATCGGGCTGAACCTCAAGCCCGGCTACGCCGAGACCGCGTCGGTCTACCTTTCGGCTGACGGGGTCGACTGGGGCGACCCCGTCGACGTGCGCACCGGGCACGTCTCCGTGGCCGGGGAGATCGCCTGGGCCGAGATCGATCGCAGCACGGCCCGGCACGTCAAGATCGTCATCACCGCGTCGTCGGGGGCGTCGATGCTCGCCGAACTGAACCTCGCCCGCTGACCGGGCGGTCAGGGCACCGGGGTGGCCGGTCGCGCGAACCCGCGCCCGGCCACCCCGTCCGTGCGACTCAGCCCGCGGGCGGGATGTTGACGTTGCGGCGGAACAGGTTGGCGGGGTCGTACTGCCGCTTCACCTGAGTGAGCCGCTCCCAGGTGCCGCCCGGGTAGGCCTCCCGCGCCCGCGTCTCGCCGTCTTCGGTGAGGAAGTTGACGTAGGCGCCGGTGCCGCCGTTCTCGGCGACGGCGGCGGTGTCGAGGACCCACTGCTCCCGCTCGGCCTTGGTGTCGGGGCCGTCGAGGAACGAGGCGACGTTGACCATGAACGCCCGGCCGCGGTGCGCGTACGCCGTGGCGTCGGCGGGGACGCGGTCGATGGCGCCGCCGAGCGGCCGGAACTGCGCGACCCGCATGGGCGCCGGCGCCGTGCGCAGCCGCTCGAGGACTTGGGTGACGCGGCCGAGGTCGAGCTCGTCGGCGAACATGGTGCGGGCGGTGGCGGTGGGGTGGTACTCGTCGTCGCCCTCTTCCATGAACATCTCGGCGTAGGTGATGGGCCGGACAAGGTCGGCGATGGGCTCGGCCAGCGCCCGGATGGGCGCCAGCGCCTTCTCGCCCTCCTCGGCCGGGCCCGCGTAGCAGACCAGGCCCATGACCACCATGTTTCCGTGCTGGTCGGCCGGGATGAACGGCATCGGCGGCGCCGGCATGACGTTGACGATGACGGACAGCTCTTCGGGCGCCGCGGCCGCCTCGCGGAGGAAACCGTGGATGACCTCGGGCGTGGCCGGGAGCAGGATCATGCCGCCCACGACGCCGGGCACCTCCTGCAGCCGGTACTTGAACCGGGTGACGACGCCGAAGTTGCCGCCGCCGCCCCGGATGGCCCAGAAGAGGTCGGGGTGGTTGGCGCCGTCGACCTGCAGGATCTGGCCGTCGGCGGTGACGACCTCGGCGGCGAGCACGTTGTCGATGGTCATGCCGTGCTTGCGGGACAGGAAGCCGACCCCGCCGCCGGTGGTGATGCCACCGATGCCGACGGTGCCGGTGTCGCCGAAGCCGACGGCCAGCCCGTGCTCGGCGACCGCCCGGGTGACGTCGCCCGCCGTGAGGCCGGCCTGCGCCCACACCGTGCGCTCCTCGACGTCGATGGCGATGGCGCGCAGGTGGGTGAGGTCGAGGACGATGCCGCCGTCGACGACGCTGTGGCCGACGGGGCTGTGCCCGCCGCAGCGGACGGAGAGTTCGAGGCCGGTCTCGCGGGCGAGCGTGATGACGGCGGCCACCTCGCCGGCATCGGCTGGGCGGATGACGACGACGGGCCGGGGGTCGTGGCCGCCGTAGAAGAGCGCACGCGCGCCGTCGTAGCCGTCGTCGCCGGGAGCGACGACCTGGCCGGTGAAGCGGGTGCGAAGTGCGGAGACGTCGAGGGTGGTCATGAGGCGGTTCTCCTTCGAGGTGACCACGCCGGATCGGAAGGTGTGCCCGTCCGGCATGGAAGACCCATTCAACCCCCGCCCACTGACAGAGTCCGCACGTTTTCGGCCAGGAACCGTCAGCGTTCTGTCAGCGCCCCCGGATAGTCGGCCGGCCTCGGCGCCGCTGCCGGTTCGGCCGGTGGCGACGGGACTGGGTAGCCTGTCCGCGGGGCCTCTAGCTCAATTGGCAGAGCAGCGGACTTTTAATCCGCGGGTTCAGGGTTCGATCCCCTGGGGGCCCACTAAACAGCAGGTCAGCGACTAGACCCAGCGCGACCAGCAGCAGAGGCCATGCTTTACCCATGGTTTTCCACCACCGTCGTCTGTAGAGCGTCATCGAGCAGGTCCGCGGCTGTCGATGTTCAAGCTCTACATCATCAACGACGCCCAGGTGTTCTTCGGCCCTACCCCGTCTACGAGCACCAGGTCAGCCCGGCGACGAGCCCACCGCGATCCTCGACCTCGGCGGTAAGGAGGCCATCCATGGGCTCCCAGTACGTCGTCCAACCCCGCCGCTGGTTCGACAGCATCTGGACCACCGTCGGCCGCGAGAACACCGAATGACCGCGACCGCCAACGACCAGCTCGCGAAACTCCTGTCTGGCGTCCAGTTTGCTCATGCTCGACTTCGACAGACCCGTTTGCAGCGTGTTCGCTGATTGCCCGCACCACTCGTGGCCGAGTGCCTACGAAAATCGCTTCGTGACCTCGGCGTAGAAATTTGTCGCCGAGCTTCCGCCTACCTGCCGAAGCGCTCAGCTCGGCGCGATGACGGGTACGTCCATGCCGGGAGCCTTGGCGAGCTTCCGATCAGCGGTGACGAGGGTTGCGCCGATGTGCCGGGCGAGCGCCACGTACAGGCCATCGTGGATGGTGATGGTGTGCCGCATCGTCCAAGCGTCGGAGATCAGCGGAGCGACCCGTGCGACGTTGAGTGGCCAGCGGACGAGTCCAGTGACGAGCTGGCCGGCCTGGGTGTCGGTCAGATCCCCACGGAGCACATCGCGACGGATCACCTTGGCAACCTCGACGTGGAAGTGCTCGACGGTCCAGGTCTCGGCACCGGGCCGAAACCGGAACGCGGCGAGAGCAACGCCCGACGACGTGTGGTTGAGGATCGCGATGCCGGCCGAGGCATCGAGCACGTAGCGACGGGCCATCAGTCGTCGTCGCGGGTGTCGGCGAGAACGTCAACCACCGAACGGGAACGCTCGACGGTGGGCAGCGTGGACCACCACGCCCACCACTCGTCGTTCTCCCGCTCGGCGTCAACGGGCGACGCAGCCACCTCGACGGCTGGATCGCTGAACGCCGGAACACTCATAGGACCATGATAGCGAACACTGCTGGCCAGAGCGGCGAGAGCAAGTAGAGGCGAGATGACGAGAGGGCTCGCTCGCTGATCCGCGGGTTCAGGGTTCGATCCCCTGGGGGCCCACCACCGCCGTAGCCTGCTCACCAGCGCATCCCACCTCGTCGCAGGCCTCACCTCCGAGGAACGCCCGACTCGCCCGTCCGGCACCGCCGACTCGCACGCGTCCCTCCGTCGTCGAGGCTCACGATTTGACATACCCCCTGGGGGTATGGTTTCTGTGGTGGTGGAGACACCCGAGACCAGGGGGAGACCCTCATGCGCCTCTTCGCCATCCGCGACTACCGGCACCTGTTCAGCGCCCAGGTGATCGCGCTGTTCGGCACCGGGCTGGCCACTGTCGCGCTCGGGCTGCTCGCCTACGACCTGGCAGGTTCCAGCGCCGGGGCGGTCCTCGGCACCGCGCTGACGATCAAGATGGTCATGTACGTGCTGGTGGCGCCCGTGGTCGGCGCCTACGCCGACCGTCTGCCGCGACGGGCGTTCCTGACGTTGCTCGACGTCATCCGCGCCGGCGTCGTGCTCGCACTCCCGTTCGTCACCGAGGTGTGGCACATCTACGTCCTCATCGGCGTCCTGCAAGCCACCTCAGCGGCGTTCACGCCCACGTTCCAGGCGGTCATCCCCGACATCGTGACCGAGGAATCCGACTTCACCCGCGCCCTGTCGGCCTCACAGGTCGCCTACACGATGGAGAGCCTGCTCAGCCCGGTGCTCGCAGCGGTGGCGCTCACCTTCATGACCTTCGACTGGCTGTTCGTCGGCACGTCGATCGGGTTCGTCGTCTCCGCGTTGTTGGTGCTCTCCACCCGCATCCCGAACGCGAGGCCCAGCGGCCGCACGCGCCTCTGGGATCGCGTCACCTCGGGCATCACGACCTTCGCCACGACACCGCGGCTGCGGGGCGTCATGGCGCTGAACCTGGTGGTTGCCGCCGCCGGGTCGATCGTGGTGGTCAATACCGTCAACTACGTCCGCGACGAACTCGGCGGCACGCAGGCCGACGTCTCCTGGATGCTCGCCGCCTCTGGTGGTGGCACGCTCGTGGTCGCGCTTCTCCTGCCGCGCGTGCTCGACCGCGTCGCCGACCGCACCGTCATGATGACCGGCGCCGGGGTGCTGCTCACGGGGGTGGGCGCGGCGGTCGCGATGGCCGCCACCGGGGTCGCCGCATGGGGCGTCACCGCGCCCATCTGGGGGCTCATCGGAGGCGGCATGGCCCTGATCGTCACCCCGACCGGACGCGTGATCCGATCCTCCGTCGACGGCAGCCAGCTTCCCGGGGCCTTCGCCGCCCAGTTCTCCCTCTCACACCTGGCGTGGCTGGTCACCTATCCGATCGCCGGGTGGATCGGCACCAGTTCCGGCTTCACCCTCGCATGGGCGATCCTCGGCGCACTCGCCGTTATCGGCATGGTGACGGCCGTGGTGGTGTGGCCCCGCGGGCACGCGGCGCCGGCCACCCAGCCTGCCACGGAAGGGGCCGGGGTCGGCGTCGGCGTCGGCGTCGGCGAGACTCTGCTGCGAGACGATGCCGAGGCCGCGGAATGCCTCCTCGTCGCCTGCCAGTGCTCGTCAGTCCGCACGGTCTAGGTGTACCCGGCCATCACATTGGTGGCAGACGTGTCGATCGGCCGGCCATGATCATCCAACTTTTGGGCTGTCAGAGCAGCTCAAAAGGTGGATGATCATGGTGGACGTCATCGTCGCAGCATCCGTGGCGGTGGCTGACGCTCACCCAGCGGCTACCTGTGACCAACCTCCTGGCCGGGTACATCTAGGGCCTACTTGACCGCTCCCTGGGTCAGCCCGCTGACGAAGTTGCGCTGGAACGCCAGGTAGACCGCGACGATCGGGAGGATGACGATCAGGCTGGCGGCGGAGAGCAGCGGGATGTTGGTGGAGTACTGCCCGACGAAGTAGCCGAGGCCCGCTGGTGCGGTGCGCTTCTCGGGGTCCTGCATGAGCACGAGGACCAGCAGGAACTGATTCCAGGACCACATGAAGATGAGCACCGTGAGGGTCGTGATGGCCGGCCAGGAGATCGGCAGCAGCACCCGCAGCAGCACGATCAGGTCGCGCGCGCCGTCGATCCGGCTGGCCTCGACGAGCTCGATCGGGACCTGGGCGAAGTGCGCCGACATCCAGTACACGCCGAACGGCAGGAACAGGGCGATCTCGGCCATGATGATCGCGAGGTAGGAGTTCGACAACCCGACGTCGCGCAGGTTGAAGTAGAGCGAGACGACGACGAGCTCGACCGGGATGGTGAGGCCGAGCACGAACGCCCCGGTCACGGGGCGGCTGCCGGGCGCGCGCAGCACGGTGAGCCCGTAGCCGGCGAGGGTGGCGAGGATGACGGCGGCGGGCACGACGCCGGCCGCGATGATGAGGCTGGACCTCACCAGGCTGCCGAAGTGCGCCTGGTTCCACGCGACGGAGAAGTTCTCCCACGAGATGCGGTCGGGCAGGCTCAGCCCCGACACCTGCTGGTCCGGCGGATGGACCGAGGCCAGGATGATGCCGACGAACGGCACCAGCACCAGGGCGGCGAGGGCGAACAGCACGCCGTAACGCAGCCCGACCCCGACTGGTCTGACTCTCACGATCTCTCCTTGGTGAGCCAGCGGATGACGGTCACGAGGCCGATCACGGTGACGGCGAGCACGACGGCGAGGGCGCTCGCTCCGCCGATGTCGCCCTGGGTGAAGGCGAGGCGGTAGACGAGCAGGCCCGGCACGGTGGTCTGGTTCGCCGGCCCGCCGTTCGTCGTCACGTACACGAGGTCGAAGCTGGCGAGCGCGGCGATCGTGGTGATCACGGCCGCGATGGAGACCTCGCCGCGCAGGCCGGGCAGCGTGACCGCGAAGAACTGACGGACGGCGCCGGCGCCGTCGAGCACGGCGGCCTCGTAGAGCGACGGATCGATCTTCTGGACGCCGCTCAGGAAGAGCATCATGCACAGCCCGCTCATCACCCAGGTGCCGATCAGCCCGAGCGCGAACAGGGCCACGCCGTAGTCACCGAGCCAGGCACGGGTGATGCCGCCGAGCCCGACGGCGGTGAGCGCCTCGTTGACGACGCCGTCGTCGCTGTACAGCCACCGCCAGGTGATGCCCACCGCCACGAGCGGCAGCACCTGGGGGAGGAAGAAGACCACGCGGAAGAACGCCATGCCCCGGCGGACCCGCCCGCTCAGCATCGCGGTGAGGAACAGCCCGAACGCCACGGGGATCACGGAGAAGAAGACCACCAGGACGAGACTGTGACCGACCGCGCCATACAGGGCCGGCGTGTCGAAGATCTCCCGGTAGTTGTCCAGGCCGACCCAGCGCGGCGGCAGGATGCCGTTCCACTCGAAGAAGGACAGCCGCGCCGCCGCGATGGTCGGCCAGATCGCGAAGGCCAGGTAGACCGCGGCCGCGGGCAGGATGTAGAGCCACCCGGACCAGCGGCGTCGTCCGGGCCGGGACGGCGCCCCGCCGCGCCGCAGCCCCGCGGCGGGCGGGGAGCTGCGGGCGACGACGGTGGTGCGGGGATCAGCCATGGTAGGAGGACCAGACGTTCTGCAGGCCCTCCAGGTACTGGTCGGTCGTCGACTGCTTGCTGATGAGGCCCTGGATGCCGGAGACCAGCTGGTCGAGCATGGCCGGGGCCGCGAAGTCGGGGAACGGCACGATGCCGTCGACCGCCACCACCTGCGAGAACGCGGTCGCGATGTCGGCCTTCAGCCCGGTGGCCTCCACGGTCGCGTCGACGTTGACGGGCATGAACCCGCTCTCGAACTGCACCGGCGCGGCTTCGGCGGAGCCGAGGTAGTCGAGGAACGCGGCCGCGACGTCGGGGTGCTCGGACTTCGCCGAGATGGAGTACGCGACGCTCGCGCCGGAGGCGACCATCGGTGCGTCCGCCGTCGGCCTCGGCATGGGGAAGAAGCCCACGTTGTCGCCCAGCTCGGCCTCGATCGCGGCGGCGGCCCAGTTGCCCGTGACGTGGTAGGCGGCCTCCCCGGCGGTGAACTCACCGATCGCGTCGGCGTAGCCGACCGCGTTCGACGACTCGGGGATGTAGCCCTTGGCGATCCAGTCGACCATGATGTCGGTGGCCTCCTCGGCCGCCGGCGTCTGGATGGTGGAGCCGTCGACGCCGTACACCCAGTCCTTGTAGTCCTGGACGTCGCCGAGGCGGTTCAGCAGCGCTCCCCACAGGTGCACGCCGCCGACCTCGAGGGACGGGACGGTCAGCGGGTCGACGCCGCTCGCGGCCACCGCGGCGAGGTCGTCCTCGAACTCGTCCAGGGTCGCCGGTGCGCCGTCGACGCCGGCGGCCGTGACGAGGTCCTTGTTGTAGTAGACGCCGAGCACGGACAGCGCGCCGGGCACAGCGTAGAGGCCGCCCTCGCCGTACTGCTTCGCCTCGTCGTCGGAGGTCAGCACCTCCAGGCTGGACGCCGGGAAGCTCGCGTCCCACCCGTAGGCGTCGCTCCACGCGGACAGGTCGAGGATCAGCCCGGCCGGGACGAGCGACCGCATCGCGCCGGGGTTGTACTGCGCGATGTCGGGCGGCGACTCCGACGACATCGCGAGCTGGACCGACTTGACGTAGTCGCTGAAGGGCGTCTGCTGGGTCTCGATGGTGACGTTCGGGTGCAGCGCGGTGAAGCCGTCGACGAGCGCCTGCGTCGGCGGGTCGTCGGTGTAGGCGAGCGTGAGCGTCACCGGGTCGGAGGTGATCTCGGTGGAGACCTCGGTCGGGGCGGTGCCACCCGGCGTGTCGGTCGCATCGCTACCGCACGACGTCAGGGCGAGTGCCGCCGCTCCGGCCGCGAACAGCGCCGCGGATCTCCGTGTGGTGAGCATGTGCTGCTCCTCTCGTTGCTGTGACGCAGGACAGTGGGTGGGGCGGGGCTCACTCGGAGAGCGCGCCCGGGGCGAACCGCTGCGCCTCGACGACGGCGAGGGCGTGATGGAGCGCCCCCTGGACGACGGCGTCGCCGCCGAGCGTCGAGAGCTCGATGGCCGGCTGGTTGAGGGTCTCGCCCTCCAGTTCGGCCCGGAGCGTGACGAGCAGCTCGTCCCCGCAGCGGGCCATCGGGCCGCCGATGATCACCAGTTCGGGGTCGAGCAGCGCGCGGATCGCGGCGATCCCGCGGGCGAACCGCGCGGCCACGGTCCGCATGGCCTCGAGCGCGGGGGCCCGGCCGGCTCGCACGGCCTCGATCACCAGGTCCAGCCGGGCGTCGGCGGGCGCGGCCGCGAGCGCGGCGAGCCACTCGTGGTCGTCGTGCCGGCCGGCCGCGTCCATCGCCAGCCGGGCCAGCGCCGCACCTCCGACCGTCCGCTCGAACGGGCCGAGGACGTCGGAGCGGTCGGCGTCGCCGGGCCGCGACGCGGGGTCAAGGCGGAGGAAACCGATGTCGCCGGAGTCGTTGGACGCGCCGCGGTACAGGGTGCCGTTGAGCATGAGGCCGGCGCCGACGCGTTCCCCCCATTCGACGAGGACCAGCGACGACGTCTCGTGCGGCGTGCCGCGCCACTGCTCGCCCTCGGTGGCCAGCTTGACGTCGTTGTCGACGTAGACCGGGCAGTCGAGGAGCCCCGCGACCGCGGACCGCAGGCCGTCGCCATGCAGGTGCGCCATGCTCGAGCTCAGCCGCACGGTGCCGGTGCCGACGTCGACGATGCCGGGGACGGCGACGCAGGCCGCCCAGACCCGTTCGCGCGGGATCGACAGCTCGTCGAGCGCGGTGCGGATGCCGGCGCAGACCTGCTCGCGCACGGACGACGGCTCGGTCACCGGCAGGTCGCGCCGGTCCAGGATCTCGCCGGCGAGGTCGGCTGTCGCGACGGTGACGACGTCAGGGGCGATGGCCACGCCGACGACGACGGCCGCGTCGCCGCGGAACACGACCGACTGGGCGGGTCGTCCGGCCTTCGTCGCATGCGGGTCCGGGGCGCGGAATTCGGCCAGGCCGAGCTGCTCGAGACCGGCGATGGCACGGGTGACCGCCTGGCGGGAGAGACCGGTGCGCTTCGCGATGGTCGAGACGCCGAGCGGGCTCGCAGCGCGGAGGACGGTGAGCACCGCGGCAGCGTTGATGCCCCGCATGATCTGCGTGTCGACCGCGACGGTGTGCGTCGTCACCGGTGCCTCCCTGTGTCAGTGCGCGTCACCGTAGCATATAGTTGCGGGCCGTACGTAAATATTTGGAGGCGTGATGAACGGTGCCCACGAAGCCGCCGTCCGCGAGCTCGCCGAGCGGGTCGCGGGCGCCGGGTTCGCCGGCCGGCTGGCGATCCACTGGGATCCCGGCCTCGGCCGCGGGTTCCGGCACTGCGTGCGCGACGGCCGCCTGGAGCTGACGGCGAGCGACCCGGTCAGCGCGTGCGCCGGCCTGCACGATCACCTGCGCCAGCAGCACGGGACCGCCGTCCACTGGCCCACCCGGACGCCCCTGGCCGTCACGCCGGTCGCCGAGGCACCCGAGCGCACCGTCCGCGCCCGTGTCCGCGACCAGTACATGCTGAACTTCTGCACGTTCAGCTACTCCACGGCGCACTGGTCGTGGCCGGACTGGGAGCGCGAGATCGACTGGATGGCGCTGCACGGCGTCACCATGCCGCTGGCGCTGGCCGGCCACGAGGCCGTGCTGGCCGACGTCTACCGCCGCTTCGGCTGCGACGACGAGACCATCCTGAGCTTCCTCGGCGAACCGCTCTACCTGCCGTTCCAGTACATGGGCTGCCGCGACGGCCACCGGGTCCAGCTCACCGCCGACGACCTCGAGCGGCGCGCTCGGCTCGGGCGGCGGATCATCGAGCGGATGCGCTCGCTGGGCATGACGCCGGTGTTCCCCGGCTTCACCGGGCACGTGCCGCACAGTCTCGCTCCGGACGCGACGCGGCCGCGTCAGTGGCAGGACAACACCACCTGGTTCCTCGACCCCGACGACCCACGGTTCGCCCGGCTCGCCGCCGAGGTGGTGCGGGTCCAGCAGGAGCGGTTCGGCGCCGTCACCCACATCGCGTCCGACCCGTTCATCGAGACCCCGCCGGCCGACGAGGACGACGACTTCCCCACCCGCGTAGCGGGGCAGTTGGTGCGCGGCTTCCGCGCCGCCGAGCCGGACGCCGTCTGGGTCCTGCAGGCCTGGCCGTTCGCGTACCAGGCGGACTACTGGACCCGTGAGCGGGTGCGGGCCTTCCTCGATGCCGTGCCCCATGACGCCCTGCTCGTCCTCGACCTCTGGGCCGAGCACTCGCCGGTCTGGCCGCGGCAGGACGGCTTCTCCGGCCGGACCTGGCAGTGGTGCGGGCTGCTCAACTTCGGCGGGCGCAGCGACGCGGTCGCCGACCTGCCCCGGGCCCGGGACCAGTTCGAGGCCGCGCTCGCCTCGCCCCGTCCACCCGCCGGCCTCGGCTTGACGATGGAGTCGATCCACCACAACGGCGTGTTCTTCGAGCTCCTCGCCGACCTCGCCTGGGGCGATACGCCTGACCTCGACGCCTGGGTCCGCCGCTTCGCCGCCGACCGCTACGGCCGCCGCGACGACCGGCTGGAGGACGCCTGGTCCGGGCTGCTCGCCACCATCTACGACGCACGTGGCCGGCCGATCTTCCCGGAGGACTTCCACGGTGTGCTCGTGCGGCGTCCGACCCTCGCCTGGGTCGACGAGCCCGCCGCCCTGCGTCGCGACGTCGAGTCCCAGCGCTGGTTCGACCCGGACCTGTTCGCCCGGTCGTGGCGGCTGCTGGTCGACGTGCTCGACGACGATCCCGCGCTCGCTTCCGGTCCGCTCGGTCTCGACCTGGTGGAACTCGCGCAGGCCGCCTGCTCGCGGGTCGCCGACGAACTCGTCCTGCGCATCGCCGAACAGCCCGACCCGGCCCGGCGGCCTGCCCTCGTCGAGCGGCTGACCGCGGAACTCGACGGGTTCGACGAGCTGTTCGCGACTCGCGCGGAGTCCCGGCTCGACGCCTGGGAGGCCGCCGCCGCTCGAGCTGCGGCTGACGGCGTCGACCCGGTCGAGCTGGTCCGGTCCGCGCGGCGGCTGGTCACCAGCTGGAACGAGGCGCCGGGGACCACGCTGGAGGACTACTCCGCACGCCTGTGGCGCGGGCTGGTGGGCGGTCACCACAGCAGGCGGCTCGTGGCCTGGGCGGCGGCCGCCGACCTCGCCGGCACCGACCGGCCCCGCGCCGCGGCGCAGCTCGACCGCGACCTGGACGACCTGCACCGCCGGTTCGTCGACAGCGGCGTCGAAGCGCCCGCCGTCCCGCTCGACCGGCTCGCCGCCAGCAGCCGGCGGGCCATCCACGCCTTCACCGACATCGTCGTGCCCCCGGCCGAGAGGACCCCCTCCCATGACCACCCGACCGACCGAGGCACGCAACCCCGCGACGCTCGACCTCGACACGCTGCCCACGCCGGAGGCGCTGGCGCGCATCGTCGACGAGGACGCCGCCGCCATCGGGGCGGTGCGCGCGGCGCTGCCCGCCATCGCCGGGGCGGTGGAACTGGCCGACGCCCGGCTCGCCGCCGGCGGGCGGCTGCACTACGTCGGCGCCGGAGCCTCGGGCCGGTTGGCCGTCCTCGACGCGACCGAGCTCACCCCGACCTTCGGCGTGGACCGCTCGCTCGTGACCGCCCATTTCCCGGGCGGCTCGGCGGCCCTCGTCGACTCCGCGCTCGACTTCGAGGACTCCGGGGATCTCGGCGCCGAAGACCTCCGGGAGGTGACCGACGCCGACCTCGTCCTGGGGATCACCGCCTCCGGGGCGACGCGGTACGTCGCCGCGGCGCTCGGCGTGGCGCGCCGGCGTGGCGCGTCGACCGTCCTCATGAGCTGCTCCCCGAACCCCGCGATCGAGGCCGATCACGTCATCGTGCTGGACACCGGCCCGGAGGCGCTCACCGGATCGACCCGGCTGAAGGCCGGCACGGCGACCAAGGTCGCGCTGAACGCGTTCTCGACCGCCCTCATGGTGCGCCGCGGCCGCACGTACTCGAACCTGATGATCGGCATGTCCGTGACCAACGAGAAGCTCCGCGAGCGCGTGGTCGCGGTCGTCCGTGCGGCGACCGGCCGCGACGAGGCGACCGCGCGGGCGGCGCTGCGCGATGCCGGCGGCGACATCGAGGTCGCGCTCGTCACCCTGCTCTCCGGCGCCGCCACCGAGCAGGCGCGTGCGGCGCTGTCCGAGACCGGCTCGGTGCGCGCCGCCGTCGCGCGGTTCGAGGGTCGCGCGTGAGGATTCGGGCCGGGGTGGACGTCGGAGGCAGCGGCGTCCGGGCGGTCGTCGAACTCGCCGCGGGACGCCGCCGGGTGCAGGTGACGCGGCCGACGCATCGCCGCGCCACCATCGACGGCGCCACCGTCGTCGCGGCGGCCGTCGACGCCGTGACCCGGGCGGCCGACGTGGCGCACCCGCCCCAGCTCGACGCCGTCTGCGTCGGGACGACCGGCCTTCCCGGGCTGCTCGACGACCCCGCGGCGATGGCCGCGGAGTTGCGGGACCGGCTCGGCGCCCACCAGGTGATGGTGGCCGGCGACGCGCTCACGACGCATCTGGGCGCCCTCGGCGGCCGTCCCGGCGTGGTCGTGGCGGCCGGGACCGGCGTCATCGCACTCGGCACCGATCTCGGGCAGGTCTGGAACCGCACCGACGGCTGGGGGCACCTGCTCGGCGACGAGGGCGGCGGCGCCTGGATCGGCCGCCGTGGCCTCGTCGCGGCCCTTCGTCACCTCGACGGCCGCGCCGGCGGCTCGGCGCCGCTCGCCGCCGCGGTGGCGACGCGGTACGGCGATCCGGCGGGCCTGCTGAGCCGCGTGTACAACGGCGAGTCGCCGTCGTTCGAACTGGCGGCGTTCGCCCCGGCCGTGGCCGATGCCGCGCGGGACGGAGACGCGGTCGCGGGCAGCATCTGGCGCCGCGCCGGGGAACGCCTCGCCGAGTCGGCCGTCGCGGCCGCCACCGGGCTGGAGCCGCGCTTCTCCTGGGGCGGTGGCCTGTTCCGGACCGGCAGCCTGCTCGCGGACCCGTTCCGCCGAGCGGTCCTGGCTCGCCTCCCCGGCGCGCACATCGTCGCGCCGGACGGCGACGGCGCCGACGGTGCGCTCCGCCTGCTCGACCACCCGCAGCTGACCCGGCACGCCGGCGCGTTCCTGCACGCCTCCGGCTTCGACGACGCCTGACGCCCGGCCGACTGGCCTGGCGTGGCGTCGGCCGGCTCCTCGCGCGGGCCGTCAGTCCGGGAGCAACTCGATGTCGAACGCGCCGATCCGGTCCGGGTCCATGACGATCTCGATCTCGACCACCCGGCCGCCGGCGACGGTGAACGGGAAGGCGCCGCGGACCTCGCCGCAGGACCACCACACCAGGCCGGGCGCGCCGTCGATCAGCGCCCGCCGGGTGTTCCCGGCCCGGCGCAGGAACACGTCGGCGACCGCCTGCCGGCCACGCATCACGCTGCCCAGCGGCGCCGCGCCGCGGGACCGGGCGGCGAGGGACAGCTCGACGGCGACCTCGTCGGCCCGCATCACGACCTCCGGGTCCAGGACCGCCAGCAGCGCCTCGAAGTCGCCCTGTCGCGACGCCGCCGTGAAGGCGTCCACGACGGCACGCTGCCGCCTGACGTCGTCCGTGCCGGGTGCCCGGGTCCCCGCGCCCTGCACCCGCCGCCGGGCCCGGCTGGCCAGCTGTCGCGTCGCTACCGGTGACCGGCCGACCAGCGGCGCGATGTCGTCGAACGGGACGGCGAACAGGTCGTGCAGCACGAACGCGAGCCGCTCGGCCGGCGCCAGCGTGTCCAGCACCACCAGCAGCGCCGGCCCGACCGTGTCGGCCAGCAGCGCCTCGTGCTCCGGGTCGGCGCCGTTCACCGCCACGGCCGGCTCCGGCGGCAGCGGCTGCTCGCGCCGCGCCGTCCGGGACCGCAGCATGTCCAGGCTGACCCGGGCCACCACGGTCGTCAGCCAGCCGCCCAGGTTGTCGACGCCCGCGGTGCCGGCCCGGGCGACCCGCAGCCACGACTCCTGGACGGCGTCGTCGGCCTCGCTGGTCGAGCCGAGCATCCGGTAGGCCACGGCCCGCAGGTGGGTGCGGTGGTCCTCGAACTGTCGTGCCAGCCAATCGTCGCTCATCGGTCACATTCCTTCGTCGCGGTCCGTCAGTGCGCTGACGAATGAAAGGCGGCAGGTGTGACACCCCGGATCTGGAAGGAAGTGCTGAACAATGCGTCGATGGGCTGAGTTCGTCCTGGCACATCGCCGGTGGGTCATGGCGTTCTGGCTACTGGTCGTGGTGGCGGGCGCGATGGCGGCCGGCCCGGCCAACGAACGGCTGACGACCGATTATTCGCTGCCCGGTGAGCCGGGCGCGGAGACCGCGGAACGGATCGACGAGCGATTCGGCAACGGCGGCAACCAGGCGCCGTACCTGGTGTCGTTCACCCACCCGGACGGCGAGGAGGCCGAGCTGGGGGACGCGGCGGCGTTCGACGCCGCGGGGCGGGCGCTGCCGGACCTGCGGCTGCTGCACGCCGGCAACACCGGCGACGACGCGTTCGTGACCGACGACGGGAGCACGGCGTACGCGCTGCTGTTCTGGCGGTGGGACGAGACGGCGACGTCGCTGCCGACCGATCGCATCCGCGACGCCCTGGAGGAGGCGGCGCCGCCGGGCACGACCGTCGGCGTCACCGGCTACGACGCGCTCGCGGCCGGTTCGGAGGAGGAGGGCTGGGGCGTCCTGGCCGAGGTGGTGGCGGGTTCGGTCGGCGCGCTGGCGGTGCTGGCGTTCGTGTTCGCCTCGCTGCTGGCGTTCCTGCCGCTGATCGTGGCGGCCGGGTCGATCATGGCGACGTTCGTGCTGCTGCTCGGGCTGACCTACCTCGGCGACTTCTCGGCGTTGGTGACGTTCCTGATCGCGCTGATCGGGCTGGGGGTGGCTATCGACTACTCGCTGCTGCTGGTGACCCGCTGGCGGGAGGAGCGGCACCACGGCCGCGACAACCACGACGCCGTCGTGGTGGCGATGGGCACGGCCGGCCGGGCCGTGCTGGTCAGCGGCGGGACGGTGGCCATCGGCCTGATCTCGCTGCTGGTGCTGCCGGTGCCGTTCATGCGCAGCGTCGGCATCGGCGGTGCGCTGATCCCGCTGGCCAGCGTCGCGGCGACGCTCAGCCTGACGCCCGCGCTGCTGGGCGGCATCGGCCCGCGGGTGGACTGGCCGCGGGTGCGGCGCGAGAACACGGCCAGCCGCGCCTGGACCGGCTGGGCGACGCGCGTCGTCCGGGCCCGCTGGGTGGCGGCCGCCGCCTCGCTCGCCGTCCTCCTCGCCCTGGTCGGGGCGTTCTCCGGGCTCAAGATCGGGCTCGCGTCGACGGAGTCGCTGGCGCAGAACGGCGCCGCGTACGAGGACCTGCACCGGCTCACCGACGGCGGTGTTCCACGCGGGACGCTCACGCCGATCGAGGTGCTGGTATCCACGGACGACGCCGACGCGGTGGCCGGCGACCTGGCCGGGATCGACGGCATCGACCGGGCGCTGGTGTCAACGGACGCCGCGAGCAGCCGCGACGGCGAATCCGTCGTCGTGCTCATCCCGGACCAGGAGACCGTCGACTCCACCAGCGTCGACGTCGTCGACCGGGTGGTCGAACGGGCCGGCGACCTCGACGGCGTGGTCGGCGTGTCCGGCGTCGGCGCGATGCAGTCGGACTTCATCGACGCCGTCTACGGCAACTTCCCGCTGATGCTCGCGCTGATCGCGTTGCTCACCTACGTGCTGCTGGTGCGGGCGTTCCGGTCGCTGCTGCTGCCGCTGAAGGCGGTGCTGCTCAACCTGCTCTCGCTCGGCGCGGCGTACGGGCTGGTGGTGCTGTTCTGGCAGTACGGCTGGGGTTCGGACGCGGTGTTCGGGATACCGGAGACCGGCGCGATCACGTTCTGGGTGCCGCTGCTGATCTTCGCGTTCCTCTACGGGCTGTCGATGGACTACGAGGTGTTCATCCTGGCCCGGATCCGGGAGGAGTACGACGCCACCGGCAACACCGACCTGGCGATCGTCCAGGGCATCGGGCGGACGGGGCGGCTGGTCACCAGCGCGGCGCTGATCCTGTTCCTGGCGTTCGCGGCGCTGGCGGCGAGCCCGGCCACCGACCTCAAGGTCATGGCGACGGGGCTCGGCTTCGGCATCCTGCTGGACGCGACCATCATCCGGTCGCTGCTGACGCCGGCGCTGGTGTCGCTGTTCGGGAAGTGGAACTGGTACCTGCCGGTCTGGGCGGCGCGGCTGCTGCGCGTCCCGCCGTCGCCGGTCGCCGTGGCCGAACCGGAACCCCGTCCGGTCGGCACCAGCTCCTGAGACGCCACTGGCGGGGCCGCGGCGACCGCGGCCCCGCCAGGACGGCGTCGGATCAGGTCAGGTCAGCGTGCCGGCCCGCCAGTTCGCGACGAAGTCCGGGTTCGCCTCCAGCCACTGCGCCACGGCGCCCGCGTTGTCCTCACGGTTGTTCTGCACGACCATGAGGTCCTCGATCTCCAGCAGCTGCTCGTTGGAGAGGTAGAGGTTGCGGATCAGCTGCGCGGCGTTCGGGAATTCCTCGTGGAAGCCCGGCCGGCCGAGGCTGTACAGCCGCTCCGCGTCGCCGAGCGAGCCCTCCGGGTCCTCCAGGTCGCGGATGTCGTACGCCGCGTAGGCCCAGTGCGGGTGCCACAGCGTGACGGCGATGTCCTCGCCCGCGGCCATCGCGCTGTCCAGCTCGGCCAGCATGGCCGGCGACGAGGAGGTCGGGAACTCCCAGTCCTCCAGGCCGTAGGTCGGGATGACCTCGTTCTGCGTGGTGGTGGTCAGCCCGGCGCCGGGCTCGATGCCGACCAGCCGGCTGCCGTAGGCGTCGGCCTCGCCGGCCAGGTCCGCCAGCGACTGCGCCGGCGAGTCGGCGTTGACGGCGATCGTCAGGAAGCCCTCGTCGAACCAGCAGCCGGTGTCCTCGAGGTCGTCGCCGAACTGCTCGACGTAGCTGGCGTGGGTGTTCGGCAGCCAGGCGTCCATGACGATGTCGATGTCGCCGTCGGCGACGCCGGTGTAGGCCGGGCCCGCCTCGAGCTCCTCGAACTCGACCGTGTAGCCCTGCTCCTCCAGGGCGACCTTGGTCAGCTCGGCGACGACGTAGTTCTCGTCCCAGCCGGTGAAGACGCCGATGGTCAGCGTCGTCGCGTCGTCCCCGGTGCCCTCGGCGTCGGGGATCTCGGCGTCGCCCTCGGCAGGGTCGCAGCTGGCGCTGTCGACGTCGCCGATGGTCTGCACGTCGGCGCCGCCGCCGTCACCGGAGCCGCCGTTGTCGGCGGACCCGCCGCCGTTGTCGTCGTCGCCGCAACCGGCGAGGACCAGACCGCTCGCGGCCAGGCCGGCCACGAGCGTGAGGGTGGACTTGCGCATGATTCTCCTCTTGATTTCGACTACCAGGCACTCTGGGTTCGAGGACCTACTCGTGAAGCGACGTTCAGGCGCGCACTCTCGACGCCCGGACGACTGGAGCGCGGTCGGCCAGCGCCGACACCACACGGTCCAGATAGATGGCGAGCACGACGACGGCCAGACCGGCCTCCACGCCGCGAGCCACGTTCAGGGACTGCAGACCGGCCACGACGTCCAGGCCCAGCCCGGCCGCGCCGACCATGGCCGCGAGGACCACCATCGACAGCGACAGCATGATCACCTGGTTGATCCCGGCCATGATCGTCGGCAGTGCGAGCGGCAACTGGATCTGCCGCAGGATGCGCATCGGCGACGACCCGAACGCCTGCCCGGCCTCGACGACCTCGGTGTCGACCTGCCGGATGGCCAGCTCGGTGAACCGGACACCGGGCGGCATCGCGAACACGATGGTCGAGATCATGCCGGGGACGACGCCGATGCCGAACGCGCCCAGCGTCGGGATCAGGTAGACCATCGCCGGCATCGTCTGCATGAAGTCGAGGACCGGCCGCAGCAGGTTGCTCACCGTCGGAGAACGGGCCGCCCAGATGCCCAGCGGCACCGCGATGACCGTCCCGATGAACGCGGCCACCAGCACCAGCGCGAGCGTCTGCATGGCGGCGTCCCACTTGTCCATCGCCGCGATCAGGTAGAACCCGAGCACGGTGAAGACGGCGAACTTCCACGACCGCACCGCCCAGCCGAGCGCGGCGAACAGCGCGACCATCACCAGGAACGGCGGCGCGCTCAGCGCGTCGGCGACGCCGCTGTAGGCGCCGTCGAGCACGGTGTCGACGAAGTCGAGCACCGGCTGGAGGGTGTCGGTGAACCAGTCGAACGCGTCGGAGACCCAGGTGCCGACCCTCAGCCGGGGGTCCAGCGGGTCGAAGGAGTCGCTCATCGGGCCACCTCCAGGTCCGGCTGGGCCTCGGCCAGGCTGGCCATGGCGGTCAGCAGCGTCACCCGCGGGATGACGCCCAGCAGCCGGTCGTCGTCGCCCACGACCGCCAGCGGCAGCACCGACTCGGCGGACGGCGCGAACAGCTCGGCCAGCACCGTGTCGGCGTGCACGGAGGCGACGCCGGAGTCGACGATCTGCTCGAGCGTGGTGTCGCCCCGGTTGACGGCCGCCACGACGTCGTCGTCACGGACGACGCCGCGCAGCTTGCGGTCCCGGGTGACGACGAACGCCGCGCTGAGCTGCTTGTCGCGCATGCCGTGCAGCGCGACGCGAGGCCCGGCCGACGCGTTGACCTCCAGCTGGGCCGGCACCATGACGCTGGACGCCGTCAGCACCCGGGTGCGGTCGACGTCGGCGACGAACTGCGCGACGTAGTCGTTCGCGGGGTCACGCAGCACCTCCTCCGCCGTCCCGACCTGCACGATCCGGCCGTCGCGCATGACCGCGATGCGATCGCCCAGCCGCATGGCCTCGTTGAGGTCGTGCGTGATGAACACCACCGTCTTGCCGAGGCTGGCCTGCAGCTCCAGCAACTGGTCCTGCATCTCGCGCCGGATCAGCGGGTCGAGGGCGGAGAACGCCTCGTCCATCAGCATGATGTCGCTACCGGCGGTGAGCGCGCGGGCCAGCCCGACCCGCTGCTTCATGCCGCCGGACAGCTGCGCCGGGTAGCGGTCCTCCCACCCGCGCAGCCCGACCAGCTCCAGCGCCTCGGCGGCCTTGGCGCGCCGCTCGTCCTTCGGCACGCCCTGGATGTCCAGCGCGTATGCCGCGTTTTCGGCGACGGTCCGGTGCGGGAGCAGCGCGAAGTGCTGGAAGACCATGCTGATCTTCTGCTGCCGCACCCGGCGCAGCTCGCCCGCGTCGATGCCGGAGATGTCGACGCCGTCGACATAGACGTGGCCGGCCGTGGGCTCCCACAGGCCGTTGAGCATTCTGATCAGCGTGGACTTGCCCGATCCGGACAGCCCCATCACGACGAAGATCTCGCCCGGCTGCACTTCGAAGCTCGCGTCGATCACCGCTGGGGTCGCCCCCTGCGCGACGACGTCGGCACGGCTCGCGCCGTCCCTGAGCCGCTGAACGGCGTCGTCGGCGCCTCGGCCGAAGACCTTGAACAGTCCTTCCGCGCGTACGGCGGTCACGCCCTCCCCTTCGTTCGTCTGCCACGCGACGCACCGGTTTCTCCACCGGGCGCGCTTTCCGCGCCCATGGTTCAAGGCGGCCGGTGAGCCACGCGACGAGCGACGCGAGCGGGGACGAAAGCGGCACCGCGGGGCCTGAGCCCGCACCGTCGGCCGACAACCCCAACCGCGTCTGGTCTGGTTCGGTCGCTGGTGACGCTAGCCCAAGGCGGCGATCGTCGGCCAACCGGACACGTCCGGAGCAGCGGAATTGTGACGAGTGCAATGCCAAATGGTTACCTGCTGAGATGTTCACCGTCCACCATGTGGACGATCAAGCCCTCACGGTGACGACTGTCTCGGGCAGGGTGACACCAGCGTCACCATGTGGCGTCCTCGTCACCATGCCGGCCACGACGACCGGCAGCGCCGGCCAACGTCATCCAGTGCTGCCAGGTCGCGCTGCTGCTCGGCGACGGACGACGAGGTCAGCGGGTACGCCCGCGGGCTGGCACAGCAGCTCTCCCCACCGGCTGACCTGACCGCGCCGCACAAGACGCGGACGCCGATGACGTCGCGAGGGAGTAGACATCAGCGCCAACAGTTGGCGCCTGCGTCAACACCGGCGAAACGCACCCCACCTCGCCGGCGACGGCGACCCAGGGTCTGACCATCCGTGCCGGACGTGCTCAGTCGTAGTCGGCGGCGGTGGTGCGGAAGGAGACCACCGTCCGGTTGGCGACGTCGAAGCCGAAGGTGAGGAAGGAACCGTCGTCGAGCTGGACGGTGGTGGGGTTGGCCTGGTCCTCCCAGCCGGAGTTGTACAGCGCCAGCGGCCGCTGCCCCGTCCACGGCCCGGACGGGTCGTCGATCAGCACGCCGTACGTCGGCCGCCCGGCCTGGGCGTAGTTCCCGTACGTCATCAGCACCGAGCCGTCGTCGGTGACCAGTAGGTGCGCCGACGACGCGGGCAGGCCGGTCGGCTCCGGGCCGGTCCAGGTGTGGCCGTCATCGAAGGAACGGACGAGGGTCGACTCGCTCTCGATCGCCAGCAGGTTGTCGTGCCGCCGGATCTGCATGACCAGCTCCCCACTGGGCAGCCGGACGATGTTCGGCTCGCCGTTGGAGAACCGTTCGTCGTCCTCGACGACGGTGCGCTCGTTCACCGCGGGGAACGAGCGGCCGCCGTCGGTGCTGCGGGCGACCCGCGCGCCATACCCGTACAGCGGTTGCAGGATGTCGCCGTTCGGCAGTTCGACGGCGGGGCCGTGCTGCCAGGCGCCCGGCTGCGTGCTCTCGACCTGCGTGACCTCGGGGAACGTCAGCCCGCCGTCGGCCGAACGGTAGACGAACGTGCCGAGGTTGCTCTCCGGGCTGGTCGACCAGTCGGTACGGAACACCGTCAGCAGCACGGTGCCGTCGCGCAGCACGCTGAGCTTCGGGTCGCGGTTGTCGGCGCCGGCGGTGGCCGCGACGGTGACGGGGTCGGTCCAGGTGCCGCCGCCGTCGGTGGAGCGGACCATGCGGACGACGCCGTCGGCCTTCGTGTGCGCGTCGGCGTGGTGGTAGGCGAGCACGATCGTGCCGTCGGCCAGCCGGACGGCGTCGGGGAAGCGCGGCTCGGCGGCGCCGGCCGGCTCCTGCGCGACGACCTCGGCGGGGATCGGCGAGTACGCCTGGATGCGCTGCTGGGTCGACCGGGCGACGCCGGTGCGCAGGTCGGTGACGGTGACGGTGACCGGGTGCAGGCCGATGTCGGCGCCGTCGATCGCGGCGCTGACGACCAGCCGGCCGGGCTCGCCGTGCACGCGGCCCGGGAACGGCCGGTCGACGCCGTCGACGACCACGCTGGCCCGGACCTGCCCCGCCCGCAGGTCCGGAGCGTCGATCGTCGCGACCACGGTGGACGCCGGGTGTTTCTCGGCGACGTAGGACGGGAGGACGCCGGTGACGGGCAGCCCCTCGGCGAGTGCGGGGCCGGCCGGGTCCAGCTCGCTCAGCGCGACGTCGTCCAGGTACGCGTCGGAGCCGACGCCGGCGGCGCCGCTGGACGCCAGCTCGAGCCCGGTGATCGCGGTACCGCCGGATGCCCGCACCGTGGTACGGAACGACATTCCGTTCACCGTCAGCACGGCCGCGTCGCCGCTCGCGTCGATGCGGACGCGGCTCGGGTGGTCGCGCGCCGTGAGCATCGGGACGGTCGCCAGGCGCAGGTACTGCCGTCCGTCGTAGACCAGGACCTGCGCGGTGCTGCTGCCGCCGTACGCGTACACCGGGGTGATCATGAACCGGTACGCGCCGAGCGCCGGGTTGTCGCCGTCGGCGTGCACGGCGAGGAACACCGCCTGCCGCGTCGTGTGCATCGCGAGGTCGAACTCGAACCGCCTGGCAGCGGCCGCGGGAGCGGGAATCTGCAGGCGGGACTGGAGGGTCGCCGTGTAGTCGGCCAGGTGCACCGCGCGGTTCCCGGGTGGCCCGAACGGCGCCTCGGCGACGGTGATGTCGCCCTGCGTGGCGTAGCCGGCCGGTGCGGCGCCGAGCGGCTCGGCGTCGAACGTGCGGACCTCACCGGACGCGGCGGCCGTCGTGCTCACCCCCAGCCCGGCGGCGAGTCCCAGTGCGGCGATGGCGGCGACGACGGCGGTGCGTGGCATGCGTCCACTCCCTGACAAGTCCGGCGGATCGACATGAAACGTCGTGCCACGGTAGCTGGGAAGAGTCGCGCGGACAAGCCTCCCTCGCGAGGTTCCGGTGCCGCACGCCGCCGCCGGGTCAGCGTCGCGTCACGGCTGGAGCCAGTCGGGGAGCGACGGCGGGTCGGTCCACCACGAGGCGTCGGGGGCGGAACCCTGCAGGTCGCGCAGCAGTCTGGCGGTCAGGATGGCGGTGTCGCCGTGGCGTTGGAGCGCCCTGCGCCAGGCCCGTTCCGCGATGTCCTGCCGGTGGTGCACCGCGGCCGCGGCATGACAGACGGCGATCAGCCGGTCGCCGGCCGACCGCAGAGCGGCGTCCCATGCCGAGTCCGGGACCGGTCGGCCCTCTGCCGCGATGTGGTCGACCACCGGATCGAAGGCACGCCAGCCGCCTGCCGTCGGTTCCAGCAGCGCGACGGTGTGATCGATCAGCTCACTGGCCCATTCGATCGCGCGGGCCGTGCGGTCCGCGCCGGTGCGGCGGCCGGGTTCCGGCAGGTATCGGCGGGCCAGCCGGCCCAGGACCGGCTCCGGGACGCCGTCGAGGCCCATGCGCCGCCAGTCGGCGGCGGCGCGCACCATGGCCGCGCCGAGGGGGTGCTCGGACTCGCCGGCGTGCAGCCGTTCGATCGCCAGCGCCGCACCCCCGAGGTACTCGGCGAGGCCGTAGCGCAGCACGCCGGCCCGCATGCGCGGGTCGTCGATCATCCCGGCCAGTCGCCTGCGTTCGTCAGGGTTCGCGTGCAGCCACACGGGCCGGAACCGTTCGAGGAGTTCCCACTGGGAGCGCTGGACGTCCCCATGCGGCAGGAACTGCTCGTACGGCCCGGACCGCATGGTCGCCACCACGATGTTCTCCGCGTGGATCGCGCGATCGAGCCACTCGACCCGGAACAGGTCGTCGCCCAGGTAACGCTCGAGGTCGTCGAGCCAGATCACCGTGCGCATGGGGCTCCCGCCCGCGCCGAAGAGCTGCGCCAGCCCACGCGGCGGCGCCGGGACGACCAGGGGCAGCTCCGGGTAGTGCTGCCGGACGACCTCCGCACCCAGCCGCGACTTGCCCGCCATGGCGTGCCCCAGGAGCAGCGTCGGCTCGCCCGTCTGCAGCGTCGTCACGATCTCCGCATGCGCGGTCCTCGTCAGGTAGGTCATGTGCAGCGGGGCGCGATGTACACCGAACAGCTGGAGTGTGGAGTCGCCCGTCCGTGGCAGTGAGCCGGCGCCGAGGGCCGAGCGGATGGTCGACTCGACGGCGTGCTCGCGCTGGTCCCAACTCGCCGCTCGCTGCCGCAGCCACCACACCAACGGCATGCCGAAGCCCGCGACGGCGCACAGAGCCAGCAGCAGCCCCCAGGGGATGCCGGTCCAGTACTGGGCCAGGGTGGCGCTCGAAGCTGCCACGGCTGTCACGACGAGCAGCCGAGCCGATTGCTGGTGCGGGGTGCTCCACCGCACGCCGCTGTTCTGCATCTTCGATCGTCCCCCTGCACTACATAGCCATTATTCCCGCCTTGTCACGATTCTGGGAGTCATCGTGATCATCATTTTTGATCACTTCTGGGCCTCGATCTGGTGACGGCCGCAGCAAGGACGTCATGACTGGAGGTCACGAGCAGTGTGGCCATGTGTCGTGGAGCGAAGATGCTGCGAACCGGCTGTCGCAGTCCCTACGCTGTGGTCCACGATCGTGGCCGATCACGCTGGAGGGGACATGTCCGAAGCTGTTGTGGTCGAGGTGGTTCCGTATCCCGGTCCCGAGGTGTTCGGGGCGGGCAAGGTCAACGACTATGTGCTCCTGGTCGGCTCGGCATTGGTGCTGCGGAGCAAGAAATACCGCGACCTCTACAAGGAGGGCCCCAGTCGCACCTGGTCGGCCACCGACCAGGCCGCCGTCAAGGCGTTCCAGGAGGACCAGGGCTGGAAGGGAACCGACGCCGACGGCATCCCCGGCAAGCAGACCTGGCAGCGGCTCGGCCTGGGCTGACGCGGCTAGGCTCAGCGGGGTGCCGGTTGGACGGTGAGGGTTGCCGGCCCTAGCTGAAGCGCGCCGTCGTCGAGGGGTGTGCAGCGGACGCCGCCGCGGCCGCGGAGCCCGCGGAACGCACCCGGCGCCAGCGCGACGTCCATCCAGGCGCATGGGTTCGCCGCCCGGTGAGCCTGGAACCGGATCGGTCCCGCGCCGGAGTCGAGCGTGAACACCGCGCCCGGTTCCGGCCGTCGCGCCGTGAGGTCGTCGACACGGAAGCCGCGAAGCACGATGTTTCGCCTGGTCAGCAGCGGATCGAGCGGATGGTTCAGCCCGAGCGACGCGGCGAGTTCGTCCAGCGCGGCCGCGTCGATCAATGTGACCGCGGCGTTGCGGTGCGCCGGTCGGCCGAAGTAGCGGTCGCCGACCAGTCCGAGCCCAGCGCGCACCGTGACGTCCGGCCGGGTGGCCGGCGCCGGATCGTGTCGCGGCCCGTCCTGTGGCCGGCCCTCGTACGCGTGCACCGGCGAGACCAGCAGCCCCACGATCTCGACCGGACGGCCGTCGCCATTCATCCGTCCTCCCAGGGATCGCCGAGAAGTCTAGGTCAGATCTTGTAAGTAAGTACTTACTTCTGTCATGCTGCGAGGCATGGCAGAAGCGCGTAGTACCGCGTCCCAGCGGCGAGCCGACGCCGTCGCCGCCGCGATGCGGGTGATCGCCGACGACGGCCTGACCACGGCCGCGCTGCAACGCGTCGCGGACGAGATCGGGGTGTCGCAGCCGTACGTCTTCCGCCTCTTCGGCAGCAAGCAGGGACTGCTGCTGGCCTGCGTCGACGAGGTGGAGGCGCGGGTGCGGACGGCGTTCCGCGCGGCCGCGGCCGACCGGCCCGGCGACCCGATGACGGCGATGGGTGCGGGCTTTCGCGAGCTGCTCTCCGGCGGCGTCACCGGCGGGCTGTGGCTGCAGGCATCCGCGATCGCCCGGCGCGACGAGGTGGTGGCGGCGCGCTGCCGCGGCGTCATCACCGTCCTCCTCGGCGAGTCGGCCGCGCTGACCGGCGCCGGCGCCGACGACCTCGCCCGGTTCCTGGCCGACGGTGCGCTGGTGGTGCTGCTGCAGGCCATCGGCGTCGATCTCGGCGACGGCACCCGGGCCGCCGTCGGCACCCTGCTTCCCGGGGCGGCCTCGTGAACCGGCTGCTGTTGCCCCTCGTCGCGATGCAGGGGCTCTGGGTGCGCTCGACGTTCACGCTGGCCGAGCCGGTCGACGACCGCGTGGCCGGCACGATCGGCGGCGGCGACGGCGCGCCGCTGCGGGTGGCGGTGCTCGGCGAGTCGACCGCGGCCGGGTCCGGCGTCGACTCGCACGACGACGGGTTCGCCGGTGCGCTGGCGGGGCTGCTCGCCGCGTCGACCGGGCGGCCCGTCGACTGGGAGGTGGCGGCGCAGTTCGGCGCGACCGCGCGGCGGGTCCGGCACCGGCTGCTGCCCCGCCTGACCGGCTCGTACGACGTCGCCGTGCTGCTGGCCGGCGCGAACGACGTGCTCACCCGGCGGCCCCCGGCCGACTGGGGTGCCGACCTCGCCGCGATCGTCGACGGCCTCGCCGCGCGGTCGGCCCGGGTGGTGGTCGCGGGGGTGCCGCCGTTCGGGCTGTTCCCGGGGTTGCCGCGGACGCTGCGGCGCTACCTCGGCGAGCGGGCGGCCGCCTTCGACGCGGTGGCGCGGGACGTGTGCGCGGCGCGGCCGCAGGTGGCCTGGACGACGGTCGTCTCGGACGGGCTGCCCCCGATGGACTTCTTCAGCGCCGACCGCTTCCACCCGTCCGCGACCGGCTACCGCCTCTGGGCCTCCGCCGTCGTCGCCGCCATCCCGCCGCGATGACCGTCCTCCCGTTCGTCGACGAGCGCCAGTTGCTGGTCCCCGCCTCGCCGTCCGACGTCTGGGTGGCGCTCGGCGCACACATGGGCGGCATGCGCGGGGCGGGCGTGCTCGCGTGGCTCCTCGGGACCTCGCCGCGGCGGCCGTCCGGGGCGCCGCTAGAGCCGGGCGCGACGGTGCCGGGGTTCGCGGTGGCCGCGGTGGAGCCGGAGCGGCTGGTGCGGCTGGCCGGGCGGCACCGGTTCTCCCGCTATGCGCTGACGTTCACGCTGGCCGCGGCCCCGGGCGGGACGACGGTGAGCGCGCGCACCGAAGCCGCGTTCCCCGGCCCGCACGGCCGCATCTACCGCCTGCTCGTCGTCACGTCGGGCGCGCATCGCCTCGCCGTCGCCCGCATCCTCCGCGACATCCACCGTCGCGCCGTCACCCCGTGACGACGTGGTCGGCGTGGGGCGCGTCCTGGGTCTGAGGTGCGTTCTCGGGCCGAATTCGGCGGTTTCGCGCACCCGACACCCAGGACGCGCGTCAGAGCCAGGTCCTGTTCTGAAACATTCGGATGACACGAGCGTTCTACGGTCGCCACCATGCGCATCGCCGTCGACGACCTGGCGGGGGCGGAGATCGCGGCGTTCCTGGAAGACCACGTCCGGGAATTGCGGTCCATCACGCCGCCGGAGAGCAAGCACGCCCTCGACCTCGACGGCCTGCGCCGGCCGGGGGTCACGTTCTGGGTGGTCCGCGACGACGCCGGGGTCATCGTCGGGTGCGGGGCGATCACGCGGCTGGACGATCGGCACGCCGAGCTGAAGTCGATGCGCACGGCGCCCGCCCGCCAGCGCAGCGGCATCGCGTCGCTGCTGCTCGGCCACATCGTCGGCGAGGCGCGGGCGATGGGATACCGGCGGCTCAGCCTCGAGACCGGGTCGGACGAGTTCTTCCGGCCGGCCCGGCGGCTCTACGAGAAGTTCGGATTCGAGCACTGTGCGCCGTTCGCCGGCTACGGTCCAGACCCGCTCAGCGTCTTCATGACCCGCCTGCTGTGACGCAGCTCACATCGCCGCTCGCGTGCTGATCCCGCGACCGGCGGTCTCCTACCCGACGAGGGAGTGCCCGCGGGGGGAGAAGGGGAGGTCGCGACATGGCGACGCCGAGACGGGGGCGGTTCCGGTCGGATCGGCGGCGGTTCGCCGACGTTCTGACGCCGGCGTTCGCGCGCGACCTGCGCGGGACGCTGCTGCACGTCCAGTGGGCCGCGTCGGCGGCGATCGTGCTCGCCCTGCTGGCCGCGGTGCTGCGCGTCCAGCCCTGACGGCATCAGCCGCCGGCCGGGCGGTCGGCCTCGAGAACGGCGACCAACGCTTGCATGGTGTCCAGTGCGCGGGTGAGGTCGCCGAGGTCGAGCTGTGAGCCGATGTGCTCGGCCCACGGGTGCTGCACCAGCGAGATGCGCCGGATCGCCCAGTAGCCCGCCTCAGTGCAGGCCAGCAGCTTGGCGCGGCGGTGCGCGGGGTTGTCGCGGTACTCCGCCAGCCCCTGCTCGACCAGCAGGTCGGCCACCCGGCGCACACCCTGCCGCGACATCCCCACGAGCCGGCCGATGTCGGCGTGCGTGCGCGGCTGGTCGAGGACGCCGCCGAGCACCTGCCACCACGCGGCGGTGATGTCGCCGGCGGCCGCCATGTCCTGCGCGGCCTCCATCAGCCGGGCGTTGAGCCGGAACGTCGTCAGGGCGAGGTCGGTGAGCACCTCGCCGGCCGGAGTGGCCGGCCCCGGCTCCGGCCACTCCGCGCGCGGCGGGACCTCCGTCGTCGTCATTCGGCTCATTGTGCCTGCATGAGCACCGGGTACGCGCTCGGGTCGGCGGCGTGGAACACGCCCTCGTACGCCTGCAGCGTCTCCTCCGACGCGAGGCCCAGCCGGCTCAGCGTGGCCCGGGCGAACTGCACCGGCGAGTCCGGCCCGGCGGTGACGACGTCGCCACCGACGACAGCGCGCGCGTCGATGTAGTGGTCGCGGCCGCCGTAGCCGGGCTGCATGGTCACGTAGTCCAGTGCCGCGCTGGTGTGGTCGCGGTCGTCCAGCAGCCCCGCCCGCGCGAGACCGGCCGTCGCGCCGCAGATGGCGGCGACCGGCACCCGCGCGTCGAGGAATCGCCGGGCGGCGTCCGTCCACGCCTGGCCGCCGCTGGTGTCCCACATCTCCGCGCCGGCCAGTACCAGCAGGTCGCTCTCCTCGGGCGAGAGGTCGGCGAGCAGCAGGTCCGGGACGATACGCATCCCGCCCATGGTGGTGATCGGGTCGGCCGTCTCAGCGACGGTGACGACGTTCCACGGCGTGCCGGTGAACCGGCCGGTGCGCAGCTCCACGAGCAGGTGCCCGATCTCGGAGTCGGCGAGCGTGTCGTACAGGGCGATGTGCGCTGTCGGTGTCATAGGCAACATGTTGTCATTTTGGGAACATGTTGTCAATAGGTCGGCTCAGTCGTACCGGCGCACCAGCCGGAGGTTGAGATACACCATCAGCGCGCCGAACGCCGCCACCACCCCGAACCCGCGCGCCAGCACGTCCCACTGCAGGTCCTGCAGGATCAACGACCGCAACGCCTCCATGACGTACGTGACGGGGTTGAACGTCGCCGCGATCTCCATCGGCCGGGTCAGCAGCTCGCGCGGCACGAAGTTCGGGGTCAGGAACAGCAGCGGGAAGAACACCAGCCCGCCCGAGTTCGTGGCCGCCGCACTACGCGTCTTCAACGCGATGAGCTGCATGAATCCGGCGAACACCATGCCCCACAGCGACGTCAGCACGACCAGCAGCACCAAGCCGGCCGGCCCGCTGGCGATCGTCACGCCGAACGGCAGTGCGATGACGACCAGCGCGACCGTGAGCAGGGCGGTCTTCGCGCCCTCGGCGATCAGCCGGCCGAGCACCAGCGCGGCACGCGACACCGGCGCCGCCCGCAGCTTGTCGAAGTAGCCGCCCTCGATGTCCTCGACGAGGTACAGCGCGGCCGATCCGAACGAGGCGGCCAGCAGCAGCGAACTGGGCAGCTGGAACGCCGCGTACGTCTGCCCGTACAGGAACGGGGTGGAGTCGGACGGGAAGATCCGCCCGGCTTGGCCGAAGTTGACGACCAGGAAGAACACCGGGATGAACAGCGTCGGCGCGAGCGCCTCGGGCGTGCGCAGCGACTCGCGGATGGCCCGGCGGCCGAGCAGTTCGGTCTGGACGAGCGCGCTCATGCCGTCACCTCCTGCACGTCGCCGGCCACGCGTTCGCGGGTGCGGCCGGTGGCGTCGAGGAACACCTCGTCCAGGGTGGGGTCGGACGTCAGTCCGAGCCGCGACCGCAGCTCCGCCTTCAACGATGCCGGCGTGCCGGAGCGGACGATGCGGCCGTCGTCGATGATCGCCAGCCGGTGGCAGAGCTGGTCGGCCTCCTCCAGGTACTGGGTGGTGAGGAACACCGTGGTGCCGCGCTGGTTGATGCGCCGCACCTCGTCCCAGACGCCGAGCCGGCTGGCGGGGTCGAGGCCGGTGGTGGGCTCGTCGAGGAACAGCACCTCGGGCCGGTGCACCAGCGCCGACGCGAGGTCGAGGCGGCGTTTCATGCCGCCGGAGTAGCCCTTGATGCGCCGGTCGGCGGCCTCGGTCAGCTCGACCAGCTCGAGCAGTTCCTCCGCCCGGGCCGCTGCCTCGGCCGCGGTGCTGCCGAACAGCCGCGCCTGCAGCTCGATCAGCTCGCGCCCGGTCTGCCGTGGGTCCAGCCCGGCCTCCTGCAGCGCGACGCCGATGCGCCGGCGGACGGCGTCGGGGTCGGCCGTGACGTCGATGCCGGCGACGCGGGCGGTGCCCGCCGTGATGGTGAGCAGCGTGGTGAGCATGCGGACGGTGGTCGACTTGCCGGCGCCGTTGGGCCCCAGGAACCCGAAGACCTCGCCCGCGGTGACGCTGAGGTCGACGCCGCGGACGGCGTCGACGGTGCCGGCCCGGCCGCGATACTGCTTGACCAGGCCTTCGGCCTCGATCGCGAGAGCGTTCATGTCCCCTCCTCGTGGTCATAGCCACGGGGGCGCAGGGGTGCGTCCCCACAGAGACGTCGAACCGTAGCGGCCGATACCGACAAGGTCGGGCGGGCGAGTGTCCTCAGCGGACGACGACGGTGACCTGCTGCGCGTGGTTGTTGGCCATGCCCTGACGGTTCCAGGCCTGGTCGACGGGCTGCTCGTGGCCGGCGGCGTCGCGGGCGCGGGCGCGCAGCTCGTGCCGTCCGGGGTGGGCAGTCCACGCGAACCGCCAGGACCGCCACGCGTACGGCGCGGGTTGCGGGCCCAGCTCGGCCGGCCGCCAGTTGCCGCCGTCGTCGGTGCTCACCTCGACGGACTCGACCGGCGCCCAGCCCGACCACGCCCGCCCGGTCAGCTCGACGACGCCTGAGTCGACGACGCGGACGCGGCTCTGGAAGTCGGGCACGCCGGGCGGCTGGATCAGCGCCTTCGGCAGGATGCGGGTCACCGGCTCGCCGGGGTCGTCGGCCGCCTGCTTGACGCGGTACGACGTGACGTTCTGGTAGCCGTCGAACGCCGACTCCAGCACCTCGACGCCGACCAGCCATTTCACGTGCGCCATGCCGTACCAGCCGGGGACGATCAGGCGCACGGGCGCGCCGTGCTGCGGCGGCAGCGGAGCGCCGTTCATCTCGTCGGCCAGCAGGACGTCGTCGCGCAGCGCCTCGGCCAGCGGCAGCCCGCGCCGGTACGTCTGCTCGACCCCGCGTTCGAGGCCGCTGTCGGCGCCGGTGAACGCGACGTCGACGGCGGACGCGGCCACGCCCGCCTCGGCGAGCACGGCCGCCAGCGGTGTGCCCGTCCACTCCGCGGTGCCGACCGCTTCGTCCAGCCACGGCTGGCTGACCGGCCGCGGGCTCAGCCGGGCCCGCCCGTTGCCGGCGCACTCCAGCGTGACGCGGTGGGTCACCCGCGGCCGTGCGCGCAGGTCGTCCAGACTCAGCGAGAGCGGCCGGGTGAGTGCGCCGGACACCGTCAGCCGCCAGGCGGCCGGGTCCACGGCCGGGATGTCGTAGTGCGTCAGCAGATAGTGCAGGCCGGCCGGGGTGACGTCGTAGCGCAACGCCTCCAGCGGCAGGCCGTGGTTGCGGGCGGCGAGCCGCAGCTCGTCGACCGAGACGCCCTCGCCGGGATCGGCGATCCGTGCCGGTGCGCTCACCCAGTCCTCGACCGTCCCCATCGTCCAGTCGTACTCCCCGTGGACCCGGCTGGCAACAGTTCGGGCAGGTCACACGCGGCGTCACACGGCGCGGTGGGAGAACTGTGGGGATCGGCTGACACCCGAGGGGGGAGCACCATGTCCGAATTCACGCTCGACCAGTTGCGCGAGCAGGTCCGCGGCGCCGTGTACGCGTCCGGAGACGACGGCTACGACCAGGCCCGGCGCGTGTACAACGCGATGATCGACCGGCGGCCGCGGGTCGTCGTGCGGGCCGCCAACACCGGCGACGTCGCCACCGCCGTCCGGTACGCCCGCGCCAACGACCGGGAGATCGCCGTCCGCGGCGGCTCGCACAGCGTGCCCGGCTTCGGCACCGTCGACGACGGCGTCGTCATCGACCTCGGCGCCATGCGCGCGGTCCGGGTCGACCCGGCGGCCCGGACCGCGCGCGCGGAAGGCGGCGCGACCTGGGGCGACTTCAACGCCGCGACGTATCCGTACGGGCTGGCCACGACCGGCGGGATCATCTCGACGACGGGGGTCGGCGGGCTGACGCTGGGCGGCGGCATCGGCTACCTCGCCCGCGGCTTCGGGTTGTCCTGCGACAACCTGGTCTCCGCCGACGTCGTCACCGCCGACGGCCGCATCCTGGTGGCCAGCGAGGACGAGAACGCCGACCTGTTCTGGGCGCTGCGTGGCGGCGGCGGCAACTTCGGCGTCGTGACGTCGCTGGAGTTCCAGCTGCACCCGGTGAAGGACATCTACGGCGGGCCGATGTTCTTCTCGCTCGACGACGCCGCCGACGTGCTGCGGTTCTACCGCGACTTCATCCAGGACGCGCCCGAGCAGTTCGGCGGCTTCCCGGCGTACCAGATCGCGCCGCCGCTGCCGTTCATCCCGGAGGACCGGCACGGGGAGCCGTTCCTGGCCTTCGTGTCCTGCTGGGCCGGGCCGCTGGACGAGGGCGAGGCGATGCTCAAGGAGCTGCGCGACGTGGCCCCCGTGGTCGCCGAGCACGTCGGCCCGATGCCGTATCCGGCCCTGAACAGCGCGTTCGACGGCCTGGTGCCGCCCGGGTTGCAGCACTACTGGAAGGCGAACTTCGTCCGCTCACTCAGTGACGAGGTGATCGCGGCGCATCTGGAGCACGGGCCGAAGGTGCCCGTCGTCAACTCGACGATGCACATCTACCCGATCAACGGCGCCGTCCACCGGGTCGCGCCGGACGCGACCGCGTTCGGCCACCGCGACGCCACGTTCGCGACGGTGATCGCGGGGATGTGGCCGGACCCGGTGCAGAACGAGGCCAACATCGGCTGGGTGCGCGACTACTACGCGGCCACGGCGCCGTTCTCGGAGGAGGGCGGCTACGTCAACTTCATGGCGGCCGACGATCAGGACCGGGTCGCCGCCAACTACGGCGGCAACTACGAGCGGCTCCAGGCGGTGAAGCGCGTCTACGACCCGGACAACGTGTTCCACCTCAACCAGAACATCGCGCCGTAGGCCGGTGGCCGTCGCCTCACAGCACCGCGACGGCTTCGACCTCGATGCGGTACCGGGGGTCGGCGAACCCGGCCACACGCACCAGCGTGCTGGCCGGGTACGTCCCGGTGAAGTAGCGCGACCGCACCTCGCGCAGCTCGTCGCGGTGGGCCTGGTAGTCCTCGCCGACATAGACGGTGACCTTGACGACGTCGTCGAGGGTGCCGCCGGCCGCGACGAGCACGGCGCGCAGGTTGGCGAAGACGAGGTCGGCCTGCTCGACGATGTCGTCGGGCATGGTGCCATCGGCCCGGAAGCCCATGATCCCGCTGACGTAGACAGTGCTGCCGCCGGTCACCTTCACCGCCTGGCTGAACTGCCACGTCGGCGCGTACACGTCCGGCGGCGTCACGACTTCGCGCCGCACGACCCCGGTCATCAGCCGACCGACCTGACGCCGGCCTCGTACCACGGCGCCCACTTGCGCCGGGCGGCCGAGATCGTCAGCAGCAGCCCGTTCGCCACGATCACCATGACCAGCACGATCGCCAGCGCCTCGGCCATCCGGAAGTCGAACGCGACCTGCTCCAGCCGGTGCCCCAGCCCGCCGGCCCCGCCGAGGAACTCGCCCAGCACGACGCCGGTGAAGGCGAGCGCCGAGCCGCGCTGGATGCCGGCCAGGCTGAACGGCAGCGTCGCCGGCAGCACGATCTTCAGCCCGAGCGCCGGCCCGCGGAACCCGAAGACGCGGCCGGCCCGGATCAGTGAGCCGTTCACGGTCTCGACCCCTTCCATGGTGTTGAGCAGGATCGGGAACACCGCCAGCAGGAACGCCAGGGCGATCTTCGACGCGCTGCCCAGGCCCAGGGCCAGGATGAACAACGGCGCCAGCGCCACCTTCGGCGTCGAGTAGAGCAGCCAGAGGAACGGCGCCACGGTGAAGTGCAGGACGGGGAACCAGCCGACCGTCAGCCCCACGACCAGCCCGACGACGATCGCCAGCGCCAGCCCGGCGAACAGGTTCTGCAGGCTGAACACGAACGCGTCCCAGAACTCCGGGTCGCCGAGCAGGTCGACGAACGCCGCGCCCACGTCTGTCGGCGGCGGCAGGAACGCCTCCTCGACCAGCCCGAGGCGGGTGACGGCGAGCTGCCAGAACACCAGCAGTGCCGCGACCGTCCCCGCGAGCAGCAGGACGTACTTCGCATCGGAGCCGCGACGGCTCATCGTGCCCCCTTCGTCCAGGGCGCCACCCAGCGCCCGACGCCGCCGATCAACTGGGTCATGCCGACGCTCCAGAGGACGACCATCGCGATGGCGGCGAACGACTGGTCGGTCTGGTAGCTGTTCGCCGTCCGGACGATCAGCGCGCCCATGCCCGTGGACGTGCCGGCCAGTTCCGCGACCATCAGCGCGATCGTCGCCATCACCGCGCCCTGCCGCATCCCGGCGATGAGGAACGCCACCGTCGACGGCAGGAACACCTTCCGGTACAGCTGAAGGCGGCGGCCGCCGTATACCCGGGCGGCGTTGACCAGCGACGGGCTGGTGGTGCGCATCCCGGCCGACACGTTCAGCAGGATCGGGAACAGCGCGCCCATGACCACCAGGAACACCACCGGCCCGGTGCCGAACCCGAACCATGCCAGCGCCAGCGGCTGGTACGCGAGCATCGGCGTCGCGTAGATCGTCCAGGCCATCGGCCCGACGACGCGGTCGACGGCGAGCGACGAGCCCATCAGCAGCCCGAGCGGCACCCCGATCAGCGTCGCCAGCCCGAACCCGGTCAGCCAGGACCGGATCGACGTCAGCACGTGCTCGCCCAGTTGCCCGGACGCCAGCAGCTCGTCGAATCCCTCCAGGATGCTCAGCGGCGGCGGCAGGAAGATCGGGTTGATCACCCGCCACGACCCGACCAGCAGCTGCCACAGCGCCAGGACGACCAGCACCTCGCCGAGGACGATCAGCGCCTTCTGCCATGGATCCAGGGCGGCCAGCCGGGCCGCGAGGCTCGGCCCCGCGGCCCGGCTGGAAGCCGTCGTGACGGTCGTCACGGGTAGACCAGCTCCTCCGACGGCATCGCGGCGTCCAGGTCGAGCAGCTCCTGCGCCTTGTGCAGGTAGGACAGGTCGACGTGCTCGTCGAACGGCAGCGGGTCCAGCTCCTGCGTCTCGATGGTGGTGTCCCACGCCTCCTCGTCGAAATACAGGTTCGGGCAGGCCAGGTGCCCGTCGAGGATCCACGGGTGGTCCTGCGCCCGCAGCTCGTCGACCTCGAAGTCGTTGGCCGCGTAGATGTCGAGGATCTCGTCCTTGTTCTCCGGGACCTCGCCGACGCCGGGCGCGACGATGTGCTCCAGCGACTTCATGGTGGCGCGCAGGAACCGGACGGCGCTGTTCGGGTTGTCCTCCAGCCAGCCCTTGCCGACGACGTGGAGGTCGTTGGCCCACGGCCGCAGCGCCTCGATGACGATGTTCGCGCCGTACTCGTCCAGCGCGGGCCGGTCGTCGCCGTAGAACGGGATCAGCGAGACGCGGTCGGTGACGAAGAACTCGCGCCAGGTGGCGGAGTCGGGGCCCGGGTAGACGATGTCGACGTCGACGCCGTCGAGGTCCCAGCCCTCCTCCTTCAGCACCCGCTGGCGCTGGAACTCCGCCGGGTCGCCGGTGGTGCCGGCGAGGACGACGTCGGTGCCGGCCAGCTGGTCGACGGAGGTGACGCCGGGCTGCACGGCGAAGTCGAAGTTCTGCCGGCAGAAGTGCCCGGCCAGCGGCATGACGCCGACTCCCGCGCGCACCGCCTCGATCACCGCACCGGCGCTTTCCACGCCGATGTCGGCGCTTCCGCTCGACACCGCGGCATTGACGTTGTCGGCGGTGATCACTTCCACGGAAAGACCTTCGTCCTCGTAGAAGCCCAACTCCGTGCCCACGACGTACTGGGAGTACATGGTGATGTCCGGAAAGGGGATCGCGACCGTGATCTCGGTGTCCTCGGCGGCTCCCGGCTCGCCGTCACCGAGGTCGGCCGCCTCCACGGGGCCGTCATCCCCGGCCGTCGACGGTACGTCGGTGCAGGCCGCGAGCGTGATCATGGCCGTGCCCGTGATCAAGGCGACTGAGAGCGCCAGTGATCTGCGCATTTCACATCTCCGTTCCTGAAGGTGCCGCCGAGGCCCACCGGGGATCGGGCCGGTCAGTATTCGGATCACCATATTGATTGCGCCGCCTGAGTCGAGCCCCGCGTTCTCACCATTCCGGTATCACGCGATGCGGATTTCGCAGGGTACCTTTCTCTTCCGCCCGTTCCCGCTTTTTCCTACGCTCGACGAAACGCTTCGCCGACCGACTTGATCGCACGCTCGACGGGAGACACCGCATGGGCATCTCGCTCGCCACCGAGGCCGGCCAGCCGCCGGGGCGCCGCCCGCAGGACCGACGGCCGCTCATCAGCGTCCGCGGCCTGTCGGTGCGCTACGGCGCGAGCCGGAAGGGCAAGCAGGTGGTCGCGATCGAGGACGTGAACCTCGACGTGTTCCCCGGCGAGGTGCTCACGGTGCTCGGGCCCAGCGGCTGCGGCAAGACCACGATGATGAACACCGTCGCCGGCATCGTGCCCGCGACGGAGGGCACGGTCACGGTCGACGGCGCGCCGGTCACCGGCCCCGGGCCGGACCGTGCGGTCGTCTTCCAGGACTACGCGCTGATGCCGTGGCGGACGGTCGAGGCGAACGTCCGGTTCGGCATGGAGATGCAGACGAAGCTGCGCGGCCGCGACGCCGACCGGCAGGTGAAGGACGCCATCGAGCTGGTCGGGCTGACCGGCTTCGAGACCGCCTACCCGCGCGAGCTGTCCGGCGGCATGCAGCAGCGGGTCGGCCTCGCCCGGGCGCTGGTCGCCGAGCCGCGCATCCTGCTGATGGACGAGCCGCTCGGCGCGGTCGACGCGCTCACCCGCGAGGTCATGCGCGGCGAGCTGGAGCGGATCATCGCGACGACCGGCAAGACGGTCATGTTCATCACGCACAGCATCGAGGAGGCGATCCTGCTCGGTGACCGGGTGGCGGTGTTCAGCCGCCATCCCGGCACGGTGGCGGAGATCCTCGACGTCGACCTGCCCCGGCCGCGGTCCGAACGGGCCGCCCAGGGCGACTCGCGCTACGTCGAGCTGCGTAACCACCTCTGGGACGTGCTCGAGGCCGACGCCCGCGACGCCGCGAAGGACCAGCGGTGATGACCGGCGCGGCGGTGGTCGCGCCGGGCGGGGCCGACGGTGTCGTCGTCGGGCCGCTGCCGGTGCCGCGCCCGGCCGCCGGTGAGGTGCTGATCGCGGTGCAGACGGTCGGCGCGAACCACCTCGACCTGCACGTCATGAACGGACGGGGTCCGGGTGCGGCGGCCAGGCTGCCGCTGGTCCCCGGCATCGACCCGGCCGGCGAGATCGTCGAACAGGGCTGGGACGTGCCCGGCGACCGGCGCGGTGAGCGGGTCGTCGTCAAACCGAACCTCACCTGCGGGACCTGCCGGTACTGCCGGGCCGGCGAGGACGCCGACTGCACCGCTCAGCGGGTCGTCGGCGGGCACCGGGACGGCGGCGCGGCACAGTTCGTCGCGGTGCCGTCGCGCGCCGCGATCCCGATCGGCGGGATCGACTACGCGATCGCCACCGCGGCGGTGCACAGCGTCCCCATCGCGCTGCACGCCATCGAGGCGGCCGGCGGGATCGAGGCGGACGCGACGGTCCTGGTCACCGGCGCGACCGGCGCCGTCGGCGCGGCCGCCGTGCAGCTGGCCCGGCACGCCGGGGCGCGCGTGCTGGCCGCGTCGACGTCGGCGGACGTGACGACCGCGGGCGCCGAGCCGCTGCGCTACGCCGAGCCGGACGACCTGCCGGAGCTGGTGGCGGCGCGCGCGCCGGACGGCGCCGACGTCATCGTCGACGGCACCGGCCGGGCCGACGTGCTGACGGCGGCGGCCCGCTGCCTGGCCTGGCGCGGCCGGCTGGTGCTCTGCGCCGCGTCGTCGGCCGGGCAGCTGCGGCTCGACCCGCGGACGTTCTACCAGCGGCGGCACTCGGTCGTCGGTGCGGCGTCGGCCGGCTACGACGACGTCGTCCGGGCCCTGGAGCTGGTCGCCGCCGGTGTCGTCGTCCCCGAGATCGCCGCCGAGTACCCGCTGGCCGAGATCCACGCCGCCTGGGCGGCCCTGGGCGATCGCGGCCGCCGCGGGAAGGTCGTGATCCGTGTCCGATGAGCTGACCAACGCGCCCTACCTGCGCGACGTCGTGCTGTCGACCCGCGAGCGGCTGTCCCGCGAGCCGGGTGCGGCGCGCATGCGCCCCTGGGTGTCCACCCGGCTGGAACAGGACGTGCGCGCCGTCGCCCGGTTCATGCAGTACGACCAGCCGTACGAGTTCCGCTGCGACGAGTCGCCGGCCCGGGCCGGGCTCGGCTCGGCGCCCAGCCCGATGCGCTACCTGCTCAGCGGGCTGGCGTTCTGCCTGCAGGTCTGGTGCGCGAAGGTGGCCGCCCTGCACGACGCGGCCCTGCACGAGCTGCAGATCGACGTGCGCACGCTGCTGGACATGCGCGGCGAACACCTGGTCGACGACGTCCCGGCGCACCCGCAGTGGTTCGTCCTCGACGTGCGGCTGCGCAGCCCCGCGCCGCCGGACGCCGTCATCGCCGTCGTCCGGGAGGCCGCGCGCCGCTGCCCGGTCACGTCGCTGGTGCGTGCGGCCGTCCCCGTGTACCTGCTGATCACCCACAACGGCACCACCACGTACGACGACCGCCCCGATGAGCTCAGCAAGGAGCACGAGGAGATGACGACCCGATGACCGGCCCGTTGGCCGGCCTGCGCGTGATCGAGCTGGCCCAGTACATCTCCGGGCCGTTCGCCGGCAAGCTGCTGGCCGACCTCGGCGCGGACGTGCTGAAGGTGGAGTCGCCCAGCGGTGACCCGATGCGACGGTGGGAGGGCGGCGACGCCGTCACCAGCCCGCAGTTCGCCGCGTACAACCGCAACAAGTCCGGCGTCGTGCTGGACCTCAAGACAGACGCCGGGCGGGACGAGCTGACCCGCCTGGTGACGACGGCGGACGTCCTGATCGAGAACTTCCGGCCCGGCGTCACCGCCCGCCTCGGCGTCGGCTACCCCGAGTTGGAGCGGGTCAACCCGCGGCTGATCGTCTGCTCGATCACCGGGTTCGGCCCGGACGGCCCGTACGCCGGCCGGCCCGCGTACGACACCGTCATCTCCGCGCTCAGCGGCATGTACAGCCAGATCGTGCCGGACGGGACGATGCGCCCGCTCGGCCCGGCGTTCTCCGACCTGCTGTCCGGGATGTCCGCCGCGCAGGCCGTCCTCGCCGCGCTGCACGCCCGGCAGCGGACCGGGCGCGGCGAGCACGTGGAGGTGTCCATGCTCGGCTCCGTCGTCGACTTCCTCACCGAGCCGGTGTCGACGTACCTGCGCACCGGCGAGGTCTCCCGGCCGGACAGCCGGCCGCGACGGGCCCAGGCGTTCGCCTGCGTCGGCTCCGACGGTGGCGCGTTCGTCGTGCACCTGTCGGTGCCGGAGAAGTTCTGGACGGGGCTGCTGGACGTGCTGGAGCGGCCGGACCTCGCGCACGACCCGCGCTTCGCCAGCCGCGAGAACCGGGTGCGGCACTACGACGTCCTGGACGCCGTCCTCAAGGAGATCACCGCCGCCCGGCCGCGGGAGCAGTGGCTGCGCCGGCTGGCCGCCGCCGACATCCCGCACTCCGCGCTCAACGGCGTCGACGAGTTGCTGGCCGACCCGCAGGTGGCGCACCTCGCGCTGACCGAGCCGGTGGCCGAGCCGGACGGCCGCGAGGTGCTGCAGCCGCGGCTGTCCACCGTCTTCCACCGCAGCGGCGCGCCGGACTACCGGCCCGCGCCGCCGCTGGCGGCGGACGAGGCGGTGGCGTCGTGACGGTGCCCCGCGACCTCGTCGCGATCGACGTCCACACGCACCCGCAGACCGAGGAGTTCCTCGCCGCGATGGGGCAGCGGCGGGCGCAGATGGCCATGCACTTCGGCCAGCAACGCCCGGTCGTCTCCTTCGCCGAGCAGGCCGACCAGTACCGGTCGCGGAAGATGATGGCGGTGATCGTCAACTCCGACTCCGAGACCACGTCCGGCATCCGCGGCGCGCCGAACGACCTGCTCGGCAAGGCGCAGGCCGACCACCCCGACGTCTTCCTCGCCTTCGCCGGGATCGACCCGTGGAAGGGCGCGGCGGCGGTCGCGGAGATCCGGCGCTGCCACGCCGAGTACGGCATCGTCGGCGTCGGCGAGCTGAACCCGTCGCGGCAGCGGTTCCTCCCCAACGACCGGCGGTTCTTCCCGATCTGGGAGACCTGCGCCGAGCTGGGGCTGGTCGTGATGTTCCACGGCGGCTTCCCCGGCGCCGGCGCCGGAACGCCGGGCGGCGGCGGCCACCGGCTGGAGAACGCCCGGCCGATCCCGTACGTCGACGACGTCGCGGCCGAGTTCCCCGAGCTGCGGATCATCTCCGCGCACCCGGCGTGGCCGTGGCACCTGGAGAACATCGCCATGGTCTGGCACAAGTCCAACGTCTACCTGGACCTGTCCGGCTGGGGACCGAAGTACCTGCCGCCGGAGGTCGTGCGGTACGCCGACTCGGTGATCAGCGACCGGGTGCTGTTCGGCACCGACTGGCCGGTCCTGACGGCGGACCGCTGGCTGGCCGAGTTCGACGAACTGGGCTGGAAGGACACGTCGCGGCGGAAGATCCTGCGCGACAACGCGTTGCGGCTGTTCGGCCTCGCCGGCTCGGAGGAGTGAGGATGGCCGAGCTGGTGCTGACCGCGGCGACGCCGCACAACCCGCTGCTGTGGCGGGTGCTGACCGACCCGCCGCCGGACGACCTGCGCGGCGTCGCGGCCAACTTCGCCCGCATCCGGGCCGCGCTGGAGGCCGCGGCCGTCGACGTCATCGTGGTGATCGGAACCGACCACATCCGGCAGTTCTACTCCGACAACAACCCGGCGTTCGTGATCGGGCTGGCCGACGACTATCACGGGACGTTCGAGAACGAGGTGCGCACGTTCGGGCTGCCGTACCGGGAGGTCCGCGGCCACCGGGCGCTGGCCGAGGCGATCGCCGGGCGCGAGCTGCTGACCGGGCCGATCGACTTCGCCGTCAGCCACGAGTGGCGGCTGGACCACAGCTTCGTGCTGCCGCTGCTCTACCTGACCCCCGAGTTCGACGTGCCGATCGTGCCGATCCACGTCAACGGCGTGCTGCCGCCCTTGCCGGGGGCAGACCGCTACGTCGCGTTGGGCGAGCAGGTGCGCGACGGCATCGCCCGCTGGGACTCCGGCGCACGGGTCGCGCTGCTCACGTCCGGGCACATGGCGACGGAGATCGGCGGGCCGCGGCAGTTCCTCGGCGGCGCGTCGTCGGACCCGGAGTTCGACGCCGAGGCGGTCGGCTGGATGCGCGACGGCGACTTGGCGGCGGCCGTGGCCGGGGCGACCTACGAGCGGGTCACCTGCGCCGGCAACATGACCTACCAGTACGTCAACGTGCTGGCCGCGCTCGCCGCCGTCGACGGCCGGCCCGCCGACCTGGCCGAGGCGACGCCGTCGCGGTTCGCCCCCAGCCCCTTCTTCCTCTGGACCGAGCCATGAGCGCGTACATGATGAACAAGTTCATGCGCGCGGTGGAGATGAGCGACGACGCCGTCCGCGCCTACGTCGCCGACCCCGCCGCGTTCGTCGCGTCCTGGCTGGACGGCGCGCCCGGGCCGGACCAGCGGCCCGACGACCGGGTGCTCACCGAGGCGGAACGGGCGGCGTTCGCGGCCCGCGACTACGGGGCCCTCTACGCGCTCGGAGCCCATCCGTACCTGCTGTGGCACTTCACCGAGGCCGTGTACATCCACGAGACGTCATGGCCGGAGCTGAACGAGCGCTACCGTGAGGCGGTACGTCCGCACGGATACCCGGACGCGATCGTGTGACTTGCGGGCCCGAGGATGAGGCATGGAGCTGGAGGACCTCACGGCGTACATCGCCGTGGTCGAGCACAACGGATTCCGGCGCGCGGCCGAGGCGCTGTACGTCTCGCAACCGTCGCTGACCCGGCGCATCGCCCGGCTCGAGCAGGAGCTGGGTGTGCTGCTCCTGGAGCGCAGCCGGCACGGCGTCAAGGTGACGACCCAGGGTGACGCGCTGCTGTCCGCCGCCCGCCGGGTGCTCGCGACGGTCGAGGAGGCGCGCGCCGTCACCAGCGGCGCGTGGTCGCACACCATCGTCGTGGCCTGCACGCCCACCGCCGTCAGCACCTATCTCACCGACTTCCTGGCCGACTGGATCCCGCAGCACCGCTCGACCCGGGTCCGGCTGATCGAGGACACCCCGATCCGGACCCGGCAGCGGCTGATGGACCACGAGTGCGACGCCGCCATCGCCTCGCCGCCGGTGCCGCGCGAGGTCGACAGCCTGCCGATCACCCGGGTGGAGGTCAAAGCGTTGATCCCGAGCGGACACCGGCTGCACGAGCCCGGGCCGCTGCGGGTCAACGAGCTGCACCGCGAGCCGGTGCTCCTCACCGGCGAGCAGTTCCGCTCCGCCAAGCTGCTGCGCTCGGCCTGCCAGATGGCCGGCGTGCAGCCCGAGGTGATCTTCGAGTGCAGTGCCGGCGAGACCATCGCGGCGCTCGTAGCGGCCGGCGTCGGCATCGGCGTGCTCAGCGACGCCATCGGCCGCCGCAGCAGCGACCTGCTGACCCGGCCGCTCTGCGACGCCGACGGCCGGCCGCTGGCGTTCGACCTCGCGATCAACTGGGTCCGCGGCCGGACCCTGCACCCGATGGTGCACGAGTTCGTCCACGACCTGTCCGCGTACACCCGTCAGCTGCGGGAGTCCTAGCTTTTCGCTTGGTCGCCGAGACTCCGACACTTGAGCCGAGTTTGAAGCCGGTGGCGGCGCCTCGCCGGCCCGGCGCAACGGTGTGGGACGGCTGCGTGATCGATGGGAGAACACTGTCGTGTCAGCGACAGTGATGCCGCGTCGTTTCCGCAGCGATCTCACGTCGATCTCGGCATCGTTGGGCGTGGCGACTGTGCGCCCTCTGGTGCGCCATTGGGTGGGATTACTGTGTTTGCTGGGTGGCGTTGCTGTTGTCAGGGGAACAGTGATCCGCCCCACCCGGTGCAGCGAATCCACACGGTGAGGTGGGGATCGTGTAACGGTTCGCCGTTTTGCGGCGGTGGGCCGTCCCCCTGCTGCCCGTGTTCGAGGAGCCTTTCGGACGTTTCTCGCCATCGAGGACGGCTCCGGGCATCGAGGTGTGCCCAGTCTTTCCCCGTCCCCCTGATAGGTGCCCGTTCTTGGCCGCGGGGCCGCGGGTCAAGCGGTCACCCAACGCGCGAAGCGCCATCGGGTCCGCTTGAGGCGCGGTCACGCGGCTAAGAAAATGGGCGCCAGGGGGACGGCCAACCTGCGGACCACGGCCAACGTGCGGACCACGGCGAACGTGGCAGACCCTAGTCCGCCGGTCAGACCCAGCCGCGTCGGGCGGCCTGCATGCCGGCCTGGAACCGGGTCTCGGCGTCGAGCAGGTGCAGCAGTCGCTGCATCCGCCGCCGCACGGTGCGGACGCCGACCTCGAGGTCGCGCGCGATCGCCTCATCCTTCGCGCCGCTGACCAGCAACGACAGCAGTCGACGGTCGTCGGCGGAGAGGTCCGGGCCGGCCGGCGACGCCGGGGCGGTGACGGTCAGCGGCAGCGCCCGCTCCCAGAAGAACTCGAACAGCATCACCATGGCGTCCAGCAGCGTGGACCGGCGGATGACGGCGCTCTGCGGGATGTCGGAGTCCAGCGTCAGCGGGATCAGCGCCACCCGGCGGTCGAAGACGGCGAGCTTGAGCGGCAGGCCGGGCAGCACCCGGGCGTCCTCGCCGGCGTCGCCGAGCGCGCGCACGTACGCCGCCGCGTCGTCCCGCAGCAGCGACTCCGGCGCGTACACGGTGCGCGAGGTGACGTTGCGGGCGAGCACCGACTGCTGCTGCGGGTTGTCCGGCGGGGCGGCGTACGGCGGGCGGTCGAACAGCAGCAGTTCACTGGTGCACGAGCTCTGCAGCTCCTCGAACCGCTGCGCCACCGCGGTCGCGCCGGTGAGGATCTCGACCAGCGCGCCGGGGTCGTCGTCGCGGCCGATGCGGTACTCCGCGCTGAGCTCGGTGGTCATCGCCAGCGCACCCAGGAGCTCCTGCTGGCGCTGGTGCACCAGGCTCTCGATCGCGGTCTCCGGCGTCACCGGCGCGTAGCGGCGCGGCCGGGCGCCGACCGGCCGGACGAAGCCGAGGTCCTGCAGCCGGCGCAGCGACGCGGTCAGGTCGGCGCGCCGGGGCGTCAGCACCGCGAGCTCCGCCAGCGAGCCGCCGGGCCGCACCAGCAGCGCGCGATAGACGCGTTCGTCCAGCTCGGAGATGCCGAGCGAACCGAGTGGCCGGGGCTGGGGTCGAGTCACGCCTTTCCCATCGAATGACCTAAACCGGACGTTGTCCGCTGCGGGCCAGCGCCGAGTATAGACGGCTGCCCACCGCGGCTGGCAGCGTGAACGCGCCCCCGGCGCCCCCTGAGCCGGGGCGTTGGGAGAGGCTGACGTGCGCACTCACGAGCGGGTTCGATGGTTCACGACGGCGTCCGCCGCGGCCGCGCTGCTGCTCGCCCTGGTCCCCGCCGCCGACGGCGCCCCGGAGGCCGCGCCCTCGGCAGCCGCGGCGAAGATCGAGCCGGAGTTGCGCGACACCCTGGCCGAGGGCGCGAGTGACCTGGTCATCGAGTTCGCCCAGCCCGACGACCTGGCCGCGGAGCTCGCCGCGGCCGCCGCCGTCCCCGACTGGACGGCGCGCGGCGAGGCCGTGGCCGCCGCCCTGCGAGACGCGGCGCGGACCAGCCAGGCCGACGTCGTCGCCGATCTCGAGGCGCGCGGGCTGCAGTACGAGTCGTTCTGGATCACCAACACGATCATCGTCGAGGGCGCGTCGGAGCAGCTGGCCACGCTCGCGGCGGCGGACGGCGCCGTCACCGCCGTGCGCGAGCCGGACACCGTCGCGCTGGAGCAGCCGGTCGAGAGCGCCCCGGCCGCGACGGCGGCCGCCACCGGCGTCGAGTGGGGCGTGGCGAACATCCGCGCCGACCAGGTCTGGGAGCAGGACGGCGTCAGGGGCGAGGGCATCGTGGTCGCGAGCATCGACTCCGGCGCCCAGTTCGATCATCCGGCGCTGGCCGGGTCGTATCGCGGCAACCGCCATGACGGCACGTTCGACCACGCGTACAACTGGTGGGACCCGTCGGCGGTCTGCGGCGACCCGTCCACCGTGCCGTGCGACAACGTCGGCCACGGCAGCCACACCATCGGCACCATGGTGGGCGACGACGGCGCCGGCAACCGCATCGGCGTCGCGCCGGGCGCCACCTGGATCTCGGCGAAGGGCTGCGAGTTCGACGGCTGCAGCGAGTTCGGCCTGACCTCGGCGGCGCAGTGGGTGCTGCAGCCGACCGACCTCGACGGCCGGAACCCGGACTCCGCGCGCCGCCCCGACATCGTCAACAACTCGTGGAGCGGCCCGGCCGGCGACGACTGGTTCCGCGACATCGTCCGGGCCTGGCGGGCGGCCGGGATCTTCCCGGTATTCTCCAACGGCAACACCGGCCCGGCCTGCGGCACCGCCGGCTCGCCGGGCGAGTACGCCGAGGTCTACGCCGTCGGCAACCACAACGTCAACGACCGCATCTCGTTCGACTCCAGCCGCGGTCCCGGCACCGGCGGCGACACCAAGCCGGACATCTCCGCGCCGGGCACCGCGGTGCGCTCCAGCGTCCCCGGCGGCGGTTACGCGATCTACAGCGGGACGTCGATGGCGGCGCCGCACGCCGCCGGCACGGTGGCGCTGCTGTGGTCGGCGGCGCCGTCGCTCGTCGGCGACGTCGACGCGACCCGGCGGCTGCTCGACGACGGCGCGCGGGACACCGACGACACCAGCTGCGGCGGGACCGCCGACGACAACAACGTGTACGGCGAGGGCCGGCTGGACGCGCTCGCCGCCATCGCGTCGGCGCCCACCGGCGATGTCGGGACGCTGAGCGGCACCGTCACCGACGCCGCCACCGGCGCGCCGATCGAGGGCGCGGAGCTGTCCGTCACCGGGCCGGCGTCGCGCGGCACGGCCACCGACGCGAGCGGCGCGTTCCGGCTCAGCCTGTCGGCCGGCAGCTACGACGTGACGGTCTCGGTGTTCGGCTACGCGCCGGTGCGGCTGGACGGCGTCGCCGTCACGGCCGATGCCACGACGGTTCAGGACCTCGCGCTGACACCGTTGGAGCGGGTCACCGTCAGTGGCGTCGTGACGGACGGGTCCGGCGCCGGCTGGCCGCTCGACGCGCGGGTCGACGTCGACGGGACACCCCTGACGACCGTCACCGACCCGGTCACCGGCGCGTACGAGCTGCAGGTGCCGGTCGGCGCGGCGACGCTGACCGTGACGCCGCGCTACCCGGGCTACGTGCCGTCGACCACGACGCTCGACCTGACCGCGGCGACGACGGCGGACGTCGCGGTCGCCGTGGACCCGGACACCTGCACGGCGCCCGGCTACCGCCGCGGCTCCGGCGGGCTGCACGAGTCGTTCGACGACCCGGAGACGCCGGCTGGCTGGAGCCTGGTCGACCACGCCGGCACCGGCCAGGGCTGGACCTTCGACGACCCCGGCGGCCACGGCAACCGCACCGGCGGCAGCGACGGGTTCGCCGTCCTCGACAGCGACGCCTACGGCGAGGACGGCAAGCAGGACGCCTCGCTCGTCACGCCCGCCGTCGACCTCACCGGGGTGGACCGGCCGGTACTGGAGTTCCGCACGGACCTGCAGCACTACTGGTTCGAGCGGGCCGACGTCGACGTGTCGATCGACGGCGGGACGAGCTGGCAGAACGTCTACCGGCAGCGGGCCGACCTGCGAGGGCCAGCCGTCGTGCGGGTGCCGGTGCCGGCCGCGGCGGGGCGCGCCGGCGTGCTGGTCCGGTTCCACTACGTGGGTGGCGACCACACCTGGTGGTGGCAGGTCGACGACGTCTACCTCGGCGACAGCGGCTGCGAGGCGGCGCCCGGCGGGCTGGTCGTCGGCGGCGTGACGAGTACGCACACCGACGAGCCGGTCGCAGGCGCCGAGGTCAACGCCGGTGCGGCGGCCGCCACGACGGCCGAGGACGGGCGCTACTGGCTCTTCGCCGCCGCGGGACGGCGCTCCATCACCACGACGGCGGGTGAGTTGACGCCGTCGACGGTGGGAGTGCGGGTCGCGGCGGGTGCGGTCACCCGGCACGACGTCGCGCTCGGCGCCGGTCGCCTGGAGGCCACGCCCGCCGTCGTCGAGGCGACCGCCGGCCGGGCGGGCGTCGTGACCGCGACCTTCACCGTCACCAACACCGGCGACCGCCCCGCGAGCTTCCGGCTGGAGGAGCGCGACGGCACCGGCTTCGCGTCCGCGTCAGCACCGTCGGCTGACACCGTCGCCGCTGTTGACTCCGTCCGGCGGGTGCCCGCCGAGGTGAGCCCGCTGCCCGGTGGCGAGCGGCCCGCCCTGGACGCCGCGCGTGCGCCGGTGCTGGACGCGGCGCCCTGGGCGGACCTCGCCCCGTACCCGACCCGGGTCAAGGACAGCGTCGCCGGGGTGCTGGACGGACGGCTGTACTCGTTCGGCGGCTCGCTGGGCGACGGCCCGCCGCTGCGCACCGCGTACGCGTACGACGAGACGGCCGGGAGCTGGACGGCGCTCGCCCCGCTTCCGATCGGGCGGCAGAAGCCGGCCGGCGCCTTCCTCGGCGGCCGGTTCGTCCTCAGCGGCGGCTGGGGTGACGACCTGCAGCCGGTCGCCGCCACGTCGATCTACGACCCGGCCACCGACACGTGGTCCGAGGGCGCGCCGAACCCGTCGCCCTGGGCGGCCTCGGGCACGGCGGTGCTGGACGGGCAGCTGTACGTCGTCGGCGGCTGCGCGGCCGAGGGCTGCGGCAACACCGACGTGCTCCGCTACGACCCGGTCGCCGACGAGTGGACCCGGCTGGCCGACTACCCGCAGAACACCGCCTGGACCTCCTGCGGCGGCATCGACGGGAAGGTGTACTGCGCGGGCGGCATCGGGCCGGGCAGCGACGGCCTGTCGTCCTACGTCTATACGCCGTCAACGGACAGCTGGTCGCCGGTGGCGGACCTGCCGCTGGACCAGTGGGCCGCGGCGTACGCCGTCGTCGACGGGCGGCTGATCGTGTCCGGCGGGTCGGCCGAGCGTTCCTCCGTCATCACCAACGAGACGCACGCCTACGACCCCGGCACCGACACCTGGAGCCGGCTGCCCGCCTCCGGGTACGCGCTGTACCGGACCGCCGGCGCCTGCGGATTCGTCAAGGTCGGCGGGTCTGACGGCCTCTACTACGGCGACCTCGCGGTCGAGCGGCTGCCCGGGTACACCGACTGCGCGCCGTCGGCGGACCTGCCGTGGCTGCGGGTCGTCAGCCCGGTGGGCGAGTTGAAGCCCGGGCAGAGCCGGACGGTGCGGGTGCTGCTGGACGGGCGCCGGCTCGCGGCCGGCGAGTACCTGGCCAGCCTGCGCGTCGACGAGTCGACGCCCTACTCGACGCCGCCGGTCGTCGTCAGGCTCACCGTCGGGTGATGGCCCGCACCGACGCCGGCACGGCGACGCCGTCGCGCAGGTCGGGCGCCGGGACGGGGTCGTCGTAGCCGCGCCGCAGCGGCACGACCCCCGCCCAGGCCGGCCCGTCGACGTCCTCGGGGAGGTCCTCGGGCCAGCGCTCGGACACCTTCAGCGACCAGTCGGCGATCGGCAGCGCGAGGATCAGCGTGGCCGCCAGTTCCCGCTTCGTCGGGCGGCGCAGCTCGGCGGAGCGGCCCGGCAGGATGCGGTCGACCAGCACGTCCAGAGCCCGCTCCTCGTCGTCACCGTCGAGGGTGGTGAAGCGGCCGAACAACACCGCGCTGCGGTAGTGGAAGGACGACTCGAACCCCGACCGCGCCACCACGACGGCGTCCATGGCGGTGACGCTGACCGACGCGGCCGCGCCGGTGCTGAGCGCCCGCAGCCACGACGAGCCGGTGGACCCGTGCACCAGCAGCCGGTCGCCGTCGCGGGCCACGGCCGTCGGGAACGCCACCGGGTAGCCGTCGACCACCACCGACACGTGCCCCAGCAGCACGTCGGCGAGCAGGTCGTGCAGCGCGGCGAGGTCGTGGATCGCCTTGTCGGACATGCGCGTCAGGCGGGTCGGCGGGTTCGGCACCATCGGGGCATTCTGCCCTGGGTGCGCGCAAAGGGCCCAGAAACGCCGAAAGCCTCCCGGTTCGGTGGTGCCGAGCCGGAAGGCGTGCCGTACGTGATCATTCTAGCGCTTCGGCGCGCGCGGCGGTAGACCCGCCGCCGAGGGGAGCGACGGTTGAGGAGTGTTGACGCCAGTGCCAACTTGTGGCGTCCTCGTCAACACTCCGTGCGGCACCAGCCTCCCGCACCGCTGCCGGGCAGCGGACTCAATCAGCGACGCTAGGCTGCCGGGCCCAGCGCGGCCGGCGGCAACTCGCTCCAGTCGCCGGCGGGCCAGGCGAGCGGATCGTCCGGCAGGGCGGCCAGTTCGGCGACCTGCCAGGCGCACCAGGGCGACACCTCGCGGCGGCCGGCCAGGACGTCGTCGCGGAACATCGACCAGGGCACCCATTCCAGGGCGCTGACCTCGGAATCGTGCGGTTCGGGCGGGTCGGCCGTCGTCGCGGCGTAGACCGGGCAGACCTCGTTCTCGACGACGCCGTTCGGCATGACCGCGCGGTAGCGGAACCGGGGCAGGACGGGTCGCAGGTCGCCCAGCCGGATGGTCAGCTCGTCCACCGCCCGCCGGGCCAGCGCCGTCGCCATGTCCTCGTCCGGGGCGGGATGGCCGCAGAACGAGTTCGTCCACACGTCCGGCCAGGTCGCCTTGCTGGCGGCCCGCTTCGTCACCAGCAGCGATCCCCCGGCGTCGAACACATAGCAGGAGAAGGCCAGGTGCAGCGGCGTCGCCGCGTGGTGGACCTCGCTCTTGAGCGCCGTGCCCACGGCGGCGCCGGCCGGGTCCAGCAACACGACCCGCTCGCCGACCAGAGTCTCTGCCATCTCGCCGTCCCCCTTTCGCGCAACGCCGTCGAAAGTGCGTCCGTGCAGGATGCCCCACTCGGCCACTCCCGGGCAATTGCCCGTCACACGCGACTTCACCCGAAAATCGGCCGCCAACTGTTCCATGGCCCGCCTTTCGTGGTCACAATCGACCCAGCGGGGGGAATCGCATGGGGACGATCCGGCTCCTGGGGCCACCGGCCATCGAGCGCGACGGCCGGCCGGTGCGCGCGCCCCGGGGCCGGAAGGCATGGGTGCTGCTCGCTTACGTGCTGCTCGCGGACCGGCCGCCGAGCCGGCAGCGGCTGGCCGAACTGTTCTTCGCCGACGCCGAGGATCCGCTCGGCGCGCTGCGCTGGACGCTCGCGGAACTGCGCCGGGCGCTCGGCCGGTCCGACGTGCTCACCGGCGACCCCATCGCGCTCGGCGGCCTGCCCGACGACGCCGTCGACGTCCGGCTACTGTCCGACGAGCTGGGCGATCCGGCGCCGCTGCTGGGCGCCGGCCACGAGCTGCTCGAAGGCGTCCACGTCGCGTCCTGCCCGGAGGCGGAGTCGTGGCTGGCGGTCGAGCGGCACCGGGTGTCGGCGCTGGTCGAGTCGCGGCTGCGGCAGACGGCAGTCGCGCTGCTGGCCGGTGGCCGGGCCGCGGACGCCGTCCCGTACGCGGCACGGGCGGTCGAGCTGAACCCGCTCGAGGAGGGCAACCACGAGCTGCTGGTCCGCAGCCTCGCCATGGCCGGGGACCGGACGGCGGCGCAGTTGCAGGTCGCGGCCGGGCGGGACGTGCTCATGCGCGAGCTGGGCGTCGAGGCGTCGGTGGCGCTGACGGAGGCCGCGTCGGCCGCGTCGGACTCGCCCCGGACACCGGCGCTGAGCGGCCGCGCGGCAGCGCTGAGTCAGCTCGACGCGGGCCGCGCGGCGATCGTCGCGGGCGCCGTCGACCCGGGCATCCAGAGCCTGCGCCGCGCCGTCGCCGAGGCGGCCCGCTGCCGGGACCCGCGGCTGCAGGCCCGGACGCTGACGGCGCTCGGTGGCGCCCTCGTGCACGCCGTCCGCGGCCGCGACGAGGAGGGCGCGCTCGTCCTGCACGAGGCGTTGCGGTCCGCCGCCGCGGCCGGTGACCGGGCGACCGCCGTCACCGCGAACCGCGAGCTGGGCTACGTCGAGGTGCAGGCCGGTCGCCGCGCCGCCGCCCGGGGCTGGCTCTCGCGCGCCCAGGAGCTGGCCGAGACCGACGCCGAGCTGGCCGCGATCCTCGGCGTCCGCGGGCAGAACGCGTCCGACGAGGGCGACTACCCGGCGTCGTTCACCTACCTGAACGACTCGATCGAGCGGGCCCGCACCGCCGGTGACGACCGGCAGGAGGCGTGGTCGCTGTCGATCCTGGCGCGTGCGCACCTGCTGCGCGACGAGCGGCACCAGGCCGCCGTCGCCGCGGACCGCTCGCTGCGGATCGTGCACGAGCAGCGCTGGCTGGCGTTCCTGCCGTGGCCGCAGGCGCTGCGCGCCGAGGTGCACCTGCGCAACGGCGAAGTCGCCGCGGCCGCCGACGCGTTCGAGCAGTCGTGGGTGCTCGGCTGCCAGGTCGGCGACCCGTGCTGGGAGGGGTTCGCGGCGCGCGGGCTCGGCCTCGTCAGCGCCGGCCGCGGCGACCGGCTGGCGGCGGCGGAGTGGCTGACCGAGGCGACCGTCCGCTGCAACCGGACCACCGACCGCTACCACTGGATGCAGGGCCACGTGCTCGACACCGCGATCGACGCCGCCCTCGAGCGCGGCGACGACGACCTCGCCCGTCCGCTGGTCACGTCGCTCGGGACGCTGGCCGCGCGGGACGGCATGCGCGAGCTGGTGGTCCGCGCGCAGCTGCACCGGCACCGCCTCGGCGACGGCGGCGCGCTGGCGACCGCCCGGGTCCTCGCCGCCGACGTCGACAACCCCGTCCTGACCGTCCTGATCGACGATCCCGACCGACCGAAGGTGACCCGATGACGCACTTCCTGGCCGACGCGCCCGACTCGCCCGCGGCGCAGCAGCTCTACCAGCACGACCTCGCTGAGGACGGCTACGTCATGAACGCGTCGCGGCTGTGGGCGTACGGGCCGGAGGCGCACGAGCGGCTGTTCGACCTGATCACGCACGTGTGGGAGAGCAACGCGATGACGTTCAGGCAGCGCGGCATCCTGGTCGGCGCGACCGCGTCCTCGCTCGGCGACTCGCTCTGCTCGCTGGTGTGGGGCTCCCGGCTGGCCGGCGAGGCGGACCCGGACACCGCGGCCGCCGTCCTCACCGGCCGCGACGACGGCCTGACCGCGAAGGAACGCGCGATGGCGGCGTGGGCCCGCAAGGTCGTCCGCGACCCGAACGGCACCGCCCAGCGCGACGTCCAGTCGCTGCGCGAGGCCGGCTGGACCGACGGCGAGATCTTCGCGATCACGGTCTTCTGCGCGCTGCGCATCGCGTTCTCGACGGTGAACGACGCGCTCGGCGCCCGGCCGGACGCGGAGATCCTCGACCGCGCCCCGCAGGCCGTCCTCGACGCGGTCGACTTCGGCCGCCCCATCGAGGACCCCGTCAGGGCAGGGTGACGCCGAGCGGGTGGTCGGCGTCGAAGCCGGGGAGGATGAGGAAGGTCGCGCTGCCGGTCGGCGTCACGTAGCCGCCCAGGTCGTCGACCTCGTCGAGCCGGAACTGGGTCTGGACGAAGGTGCGCAGGTCGCGCTGGAAGCAGACGAACAGCAGGCCGGCGTCGGCGGCGCCGTCGTCGAAGGCGTAGCCGCGGCGCAGCATCAGGGCGCTGCCGGTGACGGACGGGTGCGCCGCCCGCACGTGTGACCGCGCGGGCGTGACGTACAGGCCGTCGGCGGTCTTGGCGAGCAGGTCGACCTCGCCGGTGGGGCCGCCGCCGGACAGCGGGGAGCCGTCGTTGCGGTGCCGGCCGATGACGGCCTCCTGACGCTCGACCGGCTCGGCCGTGAACCGGGCGGCGTCCAGCCGCAGCCGGCGCACGACGCAGATGCTGCCGCCGGCCAGCGGGCCGTCCGCGATCCAGACGTGTTCGTCCTGCTCGTCGGCGTTCTGCGGCACGATCACGCCGTCGTGGAAGCCGAGCGGATTGCGCGCGATCGTGCCGGTGCCGGGCGCCCGGAAACCGCGCTGCGACCACCGCGGGACGGCGTCGGGGTCGGCCCGCTCGGCCAGCCAGGACGCGCCTCGGTGGACGTCGTTGGGGTCGCTCGCGTAGACGGCGATCAGCAGGTCGCCGCCGGTCCGTTCGGGCGGCACGGAGGAGTCCGCGGCGAACGCGGGCAGCGGCTGCGCGCCCGGGAGATCGGCCCCGAACGCGGCGACGACCCGCGGCCCGAGCCCGATCGTCGCCGTGAGGTCGCCGGGCCCGTCCAGCAGCCCGGCCTCGGCCGCCCGCTCGCCGGTGAGGTCGAGGATCGCGGTGCCCAGCCGTGCGCACAGGGCCCGGACGGCGTCGCGGTACGGCGCCGTGGGTGCCGGCGTCGCGACGAGGTCGAGGACCAGCAGCAGGCCGTGCGGCTGCGGCGTCCCCGGACGGGCGATGCCGGCCTGGTGCGGCCCGGCGGCGTCGACGGCGTCCGGCCGCCCGCCCACGGGAGCGGCGGGCGCCTCGGTCGTGGCCGCCGCCCGCCGCTCGTCGTCGGCGGTCGCACGTCCGGCGGCCAGTCCGGCGGCGCCCGCGAAGCCTGCGGCGGCACCGGCGGCGGCCAGGCCGCGCAGCAGGTCACGGCGCCGGGTGCGGCCACTCGGCGGGGTCGTCGGGTCGGTGTTCTGCTCGGTCATCAGCCGCTCGCCGTCGTCGTGAGGAAGGCGCCGGCGACGTCGACGCCGGGCGCGTCGGCGAAGTCGACGGTGGTCCAGTCGCCCGCGCCGCCCAGCCGGGTCTCCAGCCGCAGCAGCCGGCCCTGCTCGTCCACCCAGTACCGCACCGTCGCCTCGCTGCCGTCGGCCGCGCCGGTGGCGGTGGCAGGGTCGTAAGCGCGGTCGGCGGTCGGCCCGGCGACGACGTCGACGGCAACGCCCCCGACCTCGTCGGAGCGCAGCCAGCGTGCGTCGGTCTGCTGCAACAGCAACGGGTTGTCGGGCCGGTCGCTGGCGGCCTGGAAGACCAGCGCCAGCACCGCGTGCAGCCGGGACTGCTCCGGCGCCAGCGCCGACGACGTCCACGCGGCGTCGTCGGGCGGCGGCAGCGGCGGCCCGCCGCCGTCCGGATCGGCCGGCCCGACCGGCGCGTGCGAGGTGAACCCGGACAGCGTCCACGCCACCAGCTCCGGGTCGGCGCCGGCCTCGCCGACCTGGGCGTAGCCGACGTGCTGGGCGAAGTCGGCCCAGCCGTCGACGGTGAGGGTGCGGCCGTTGTCGACCACCTCGAAGCGGACCGCCCGGACGCCGTCGGTGTAGTTCGTGTACCGCATCATCGACAGCCGCTGCGCCTCGTCACCGGTGAGCGGCCGCGGCCCGTCACCCGACTCGGACGCGCCGGCCGCGGCGTCCGGTTCGGCGTCGCCGGAGCACCCGCTGAGCGCGAGGACGGCGACGGCGGCGAGGGCCGTGGCGTGCGCCAGCCGCCGCGTGCGCGGTCCGGTCGGAGGGGTCATGCGCCCGAGTGTAGGCATGGCCACGGCTCGCTCACCTGGCAATTCGGACACTCGAGCCGGGGAGTTCCGCTTCGAAACGTGATGTGCGTCACATCGCGTGCTGATCGCCATGCCGGCCGACTCTTCATGGTCAGCGCCGTCGTCTATCCGGGCCCCGGGTGGTGCGGCGCCGAGGTGCAACCGCAGTTGTACGACAGCGACGGAGGACCCCTGTGAGAGCGCTCCAGGAACGCGGCCACGGCCGACCACCCCAACCCCGCCCACGACGGGCCCGCGCGGTGGGGGGAGGACTCGTCGCCCTGGGCCTCGTCGCATCCGTGCTCGGTGCCGCCGGTGCGTCCACCCTGCCGGCGCAGGCCGCCGTCGGCGATCCGATCACCGGCACCATCTGGCAGGACTACGACTCTGACGGCATGTACGACACGTTCGAGGCGTCCGGCCTGCTGGAGGGCATCGAGGTCTACGCCTACGACGCCGCCGGCAACGTCGCCGGCCCGGTGACCACCGCGGCCGACGGCACCTACTCGCTGCCGGTGACCAGCGACGCCGGTCCGTGGCGGGTCGAGGCGAACGTGCCGGACACGCCGGAGTGGGAGGAGTGGCGCGACTCCGTCGTCGGCCGCGCGGCCGGCTCGAGCAACGGCACCACCGTCCAGTTCGTCGACGCCGTCCCGGCGACCTCGGTCGACTTCTCCTTCCAGACCCCGGGCACGTTCGTCGAGAACAACCCGTTCGTGTTCCTGCCCGCGTTCCGGTTCGGCGGCCACGACGGCGCCTTCTCCGCCGAATTCGGCGGCGCGGCGCACGAGTACGAGGCGATGAGCCCGAACACCACGACGGCGGTGCCGACCACCATGCAGGTGCCGTTCGGCCAGATCGGCACGACCTACGGCACGGCCTACCAGCGGGCCGAGGAGCCTGGCGTCATGGGCTCGGTGTTCGCCTCGGCGTACGTCCGGCGACACACCGGTATCGGCCCGGGCGGCATCGGCGCGATCTACAAGATCACGCCGGACGACGGCACGCCGGCCTCGCCCACCGCCACCGGCGACGTCTTTCTGGACCTGACCGACTACGGGATCGACGTCGGCAGCGACTCGGACCCTGGCGCGGCGGTCGGTGACCCGAACGGCCTGCGGCCGATCATGGCGCTCGACAACCCCGCCTACGACTGGGGGCGCGACACCCAGGCCTGGGACCGGGTCGGGCGCGAGGGCCTCGGCGCGATGGAGATCTCCAACGACCAGGAGTCGCTGTTCGCGGTGAACCTCCACAACCGGTCTCTGGTCGAGATCGGCATCAGTCGCGACGGCACCCAGGTGCTCGACGTGACCGAGCACGAGCTGGACTCGTACTTCCCGGACGGCAGCGACCTGCGCCCGCACGGCATCTCCGCCAACCCCGAGACCAACGAGATGTACCTGACCGTGACGGACACGGCCGAGTCCACCGGCAGCCGCGCCGACCTGCACGCCTACGTGTACTCGTTCGACCCGGCCGATCCGACGGACCTCACCCTGGTGCTGGATTTCCCGCTCGACTACAACCGCGGCCTGTTCGCCGGCCTCTTCAGCGCCAACTACCAGCCGTGGACCACCAACTCCGCCGACTGGCTGCAGTTCCTGCAGGGCAACGTGATGTACTCCGCCGTGCCGATCGTCGCCGACGCGCGCTACCTGCACGGCGATCTGGTCGTGGGCATCCGCGACCTGGGCGGCGACCTCTTCGGCGCCTACACCAACCTCGCACCGGACAACGACTTCCTCGTCGTTCCCCGCTCGCTCGGCGGTGAGCTGCTGAAGGCGGGCTCGAATGGCGACGGCACCTGGAGCATCGAGCAGAACGGCCAGGTCAATGGCCAGCCGGGCGCGAACACGCAGGTGACGCTCAACGGCCCCAACGGCCAGCCGGGCAAGTTCTTCATGGACACCTGGGTGAACGGGGCGGAGCACCTCGGCGCGACGCTCGTCGTTCCCAGCCGTGAGGACGGCATTCTCGAGACCGGCCTGCACACGGCCGAGGGCGGCTTCCAGGTCGGCACCCGCCGGTACTTCCAGGACAACGGCGGGCTGGTCGAGCCGCGCGGTGCGGCGATCATCACCGGGACCAACGTGCCGCCCGGCGCGACGGTCAAGGGCAACGGCCTCGGTGAGCTGACGGCGATGGCGTCGGCCGCGCCGATCGAGATCGGCAACTACGTCTGGTACGACAACGACAACGACGGCATCCAGGACCCGGACGAGGCTCCGGTCGAGGGCGCCACTGTCAACCTGTACGAGGTGGACGAGGACGGCAACCGCACGCTCGTCTCCACCACGACGACCGACGCGAAGGGCGAGTACTACTTCTCGTCCAACGACCAGGACTACCAGCTGAAGACGCACACCGACTACGTCGTGGGCGTCGACAACCCGGCGGACTACGAAGCCGGCGGGCCGCTGGAGAACTGGTATCCGACGGTGCCCGACACCGGTGACCCGAACTCCGTCGACGCGAACCGGAACGACTCGGACGGCCTCGTGGAGACCACCGACGACGGCGACTTCCCGTACGCCGCCATCACCACCGGCGGTCCGGGCGAGAACGACCACACGATCGACTTCGGCTACTCGAACATCGACTACGAGTTCGACAAGCGCACGGTGTCCGGACCCACGGAGAACCCGGACGACGACGGCACGTGGACGGTCGTCTACGAGCTGGTCGCCGAGAACACCGGGATGATCCCGGGGGCGTATCTGCTCACCGACGACCTCACCGGCTACGGCGACGGCGTCGAGGTGGTCGACACCGAGGTGGTGTCCGGTCCGCCGGAGGCCGACGGCCTGCTGAACCCGAACTGGGACGGCACGACCGACCTCAACGTCGTGACCGGCGAGGTGCCGATCGCGCCGCAGTCGACCGTCGAGAACGGCACCGAGCACGTCTACACGCTCGAGGTCACCATCCGGCTCACCACCGACCCCGACACCGGTGAGGTGACGGCGGTGCCGGAGAACCTGGCCTGCACCGACGGCCAGCAGGCCGGCGACGCGACGACGGGGCTGTTCAACCACGCCACGCTGGACCCGACCAACCACGAGGACCTCACCGACGACGAGTGCGGCGACCTGCCGATCGTCACGCTCGACAAGACCGTCGTCACCGAGCCGCACGTCGTGGACCGGGAGAACCAGCCCGGCGTCTGGGAGATCACCTACGGCCTCACCGTCACCAACGAGTCCGAGGTGCCGACCGACTACGACCTCGAGGACGCGCTGCGCTTCGGCGCCGGCATCGAGATCGTCGACGGCTCGGTGGTCGCCGCGAACACCGTCCCGGGCACCATCACCACCCGGCCGGAGTACGACGGCGTCAGCGACCTGCTGATCGTCGAGGACGAGCCGATCGGGGCGCTGGAGGCGCACGAGTACACCGTCACCGTCCAGTTCACCGTCGACCTGCCGAACCCGCCCGCCCAGCCCGACCCGTCGGACTGCACGCTGGCCGGCGGCGAGGGTGAAGAGGGCACGGGGCTGTACAACGACGCGAACTCGTCGTTCAACGGCTACCCGGACACCGACACCGAGTGCCGTGAGGTCGGCCAGCCGACCCACGACAAGACGCTCATCTCGGCCACGCCGATCGGCAACGGCCAGTGGGAGATCGTCTACGGCATCGACGTGACGAACAAGGGCGTCCAGGCGACGTGGTACGACCTGTCGGACGAGCTGCACTTCTCCGACCAGGTCACCATCGTCTCCGCCGACGTCACCGTGTCGCCCGCCGAGGCCACGCTGTTCGACCCGCCGTGGAACGGGCAGGACCAGCTGGTCGTCGCCGAGCAGGTGCCGCTCCTGGGCACCGACGACGACGGGTACGCGCCGCACCACTACGAGCTGACGGTGATCGCGGAAGCGCCGCTGCAGCTCGTGCCCGGTGAGGGCGGCGAGGACCCGACGGCGTGCCCGGGCGAGGGCGGCGACCCGACGGCGGACACGGCGTTCAACAACACGTCGTCGCTGACCGACGAGGCGGGCCTGACCGAGGACGACCAGGCCTGCGCGCCGCTGCCGTCGATCGACATCGAGAAGACGATCAGCGACGGGCCGACCGCCAACGGCGACGGCACGTGGACCATCACCTACGACCTGGTGGCGTCGAACACGGGCGCGGGCGACGGTGACTACACCATCAGCGACCAGCTCCGCTACGGCGAGGGGATCGTCGTCGAGTCCTCCGACGTGATCACGACGCCCGAGGGCGTCACCGCGCTGGACACCTGGACCGGCCAGGGCGCGGACGGCGACCCCGTCAACGTCATCGCCGAGGACGTGCCGCTCGCCGCCGGCGGGGTGCACACCTACCAGGTGCAGGTGGTCTTCTCGCTGGACGAGGAGACGCTCACCGACGAGTCGATGACCTGCCCCGAGCCGGACTCCGGCGAGAACGGCGGGCTGGCCAACAGCACCGGCATCGAGCACAACGACCTCACCGACGACGACGAGGCCTGCCTCTCGCTCGGTGAGCCGGACCTCGACAAGGAGCTGGTGTCCGCCGAGCCGGTGGACGACGGCCAGTGGCAGGTCGTCTACACGCTGACGGTGAACAACCTGCTGCCGGGCGAGACCACGTACGACCTCGAGGACGAGCTGCTGTTCGGCGACACCGTCGAGGTCGACTACGCCGAGATCACGGACTACCCCGAGGGTGTGGACGTGAACGAGGACTGGGACGGTCTCGAGGACACCCTCATCGCCGAGGACGTGCTGCTGCCGGGCATGAACGACGACGGCTACGCGCCGCACGTCTACACCATCACCGTCGTCGCCGACGTCCCCCCGAACTTCGAGGTGGACGACGACGGCAACACCGCGGCGGCGTGCGCGGGTGAGCCGGGCGACAACTGGGAGAACGGCGGTCTGAACAACGGCGCCACCCTCACCACCGAGGGCGGCGACGAGATCACCGACACCGACTGCGCCGACCTGCCGTCGATTCACCTGGACAAGACCATCGCGTCCGGGCCCACGTCGACCGGCACGAACGCGTACACCATCACCTACGAGCTGGAGGTGCACAACGACGGCGCCGCGGCCGGGGACTACGTGCTGAGCGACCAGTTCCAGTTCGGCACCGGCATCGACGTCGTCGACGTCACGGCGGCCAACACCGACCCGGGCGACATCCCGGTGCTGGACACGTTCACCGGCCAGGGCGAGGAGCCCGACGCGCCGGAGAACGCCATCACCGGCGACGTCACCATCGACGTCGACACGACGCACACCTACGAGGTGACCGTCGCGGTCACGGTCGACCCGGCCACCGCGACCGCCGAGTCGGTGTCGTGCCCGGACGACCCGGGCTCCGGCGACACGGGCGGCCTGCTCAACCTCGGCCTCGTCGACCACAACGGTCACGAGCTGGACGCGGACGCCTGCGCCCCGCTCGACCCGCCGACGCCGCCGGAGACGCCGGGCACGCCGCCTCCGGGTGGCGATGACGACGGCAACGGTGGTGGCGACGGCGGTAGCGACGGTGGTGGCGACGGTGGCGACGACCTCGCTGACACCGGTAGTGGCACGTCCGCGCTGCTGCTGCTCGCGGGTGGCCTGCTCATCATCGCCGGTGGCACGGCGTTGGTGGTCACGCGTCGCCGCTCAGGGACGGGGGGCCTGATCGGCTGACGGGGGAGCGAGCGGGGCCGGCCGGGGTGGCGGTCGGTCCCGCTCGTCGGAAACGATCGGGTGACCTAGCGGCCGCTTCTGGTGGCCGCTTCGTCACCTGATCGTTTCGTGTCCGCATGCTGGAGTTGATCAGGTGACGTTGCGCTGTTCGTGGGCGCGGTTTGGTCACCTGATCGTTTTCCAGGGGTGGATCAGGTGGCGAAGCGGCGTCGCTGGGGTGGTGTGCGGTCAGGCGGCGGCGCTCGGGCCTTTCGCGCGTTCGACCCGGGTGTGCACGCCGCCTGGTGCTCTGCGGTCGGATGTGGTGGCAGAGCGCGATCGCGCGATGGAGGTCTGCGGTCAGATCTGACGGCAGAGCACCAGCGTCCTGGACGGGTCCTTGACCTGTGGTGATGCCCGGCGGCGTGGCCGGGCGGCGTGCGGTCAGGCGTCGACGATGGGGGCGGCGTGGTAGGCGGCCCGCAGCGCCTTGCGGGCCCGCGTCGCCAGGCTGGAGACGGCGTTGGGGGTCATCGAGAGCCGCGAACCCAGCTCGGACGGCGAGTAGCGCTCGACGTCGACGAGCCAGAGGACGTGGCGCCAGCGGGCGGGCAGGCTGGCCAGCGCCGTCGCCGCCCGGCTCACGTCGCCGGACCCGTCGCCGGGCCCGTTGCCGGGCCCGTTGCAAGACCCGTCGCCCGGCCCGTCGCCGGAGCCGTCGCCGGGCCGGCCGAGCAGCGCGTCCCACGCCGCCGGGTCCTGGACGGCGACGATACGGCCGCGGGCGCTGGAGTGCCGGTAGGCCAGCCGTTTCACCGTCGACAGCACGTAGCCGGGGAACGACGACCGCGGCCCGCGCCCGGCCCGGACGGCGTTCAGCACGAGGCAGAACGTCTCCTGGACCAGGTCGTCCGCCGCGTGCCGGTCACGGACGATGTGCTGGGCCGCTCGGTGCGCCATCGGCGCGGTCTTCTCGTAGAGGATCCCGAAGGCGTCGTCGTCGCCGTCGTGGGCCCGGTCCAGCAGGATCGCGAACTCCTGGTGATCCCACGCATCGGTCATGACGAAGAACCTGGTGGCAGCGGGGTCCCCGGCGCGTCGGCACTCCCCGCAGATCTTGCTAGGGGGATTCACGATGAAGCGACGAACCACCACAAACCGGGTCAGGGGGCGGGCGGCAGGATCGCCAGCGCCCGGGCCACGGTGACGGCCTCGTAGCGGTCGGCCGCGCCGAGCTTGCGGTAGAGCGAGCGAGCCGTCGTCTTCAGCGTGTTGCCGGAGATGTACATCGACTTCGCGATCTCGCTGAGGGTGTCGGGCCCGTCCAGCGACAGCAGCACCTCGGTCTCGCGCTCGGACAGCGCCGGCGCGCCCTCGGTGTTGGCGCGGTGCAGCGCCGCCAGTTCGACCGCCAGCGTGCTCAGCGGCCCGGACGACGGCAGCGGCAACTCGCCGCCCACGATCGCCGTCCGCAGCAACGGCGGCAGCAGCAGCGGCCGCCGGGCGCCGGTCCGCTCGATCAGCGCGAACAGCTGGTCGCCGTCGGCGTGGACGCCGCGTTGCAGGGCGCACTCGACGTGCAGGGCGTGGACGTCGGCGCGGACGGTCAGCGGGACGGCGCCGAGGTCGCCCAGCGCGGCCAGCTCGCGGCCGGCCGCCAGTGGGTCGTCGGCGGCCAGCAGGGCACGGGCCCGCGGGACGGCGAGCAGCGCGGCGTGCCGGGGCGGCGCGACCACGGGCTCGAGCACGTCGGACGCGGCCTTCGGGTCGTCGCGGGCGAGCAGGGCATAGGAGCGGGCGATGGTGGCCAGCAGCCGGTTCAGGGGCAGCCGGTTGGTGGCGTAGTCGTCGCCGGTGAGCAGGTCGGCGTGCCCGGCGGCGGTGCGGTCGCCGGTCAGCAGCGCGAGCACCGACCACGCGAGCGCGAGCCGTCCGGCCGGCGGCACGATGTCGCGGTCGACCCGGCGCTGGGCGCGGTGCAGCCGCTCGGCCACCCCGGCGGTGCGGCCGTGCTCGAGGTCGAGCGTGCCGCGGGTGAGGTGCACGTGGTCGGTGAACTGGTTGTCGGCCCAGCCGTGCCGCCGGGCGATCTCGGACGCCGTCCGCGACTGCCGGGCCGAGCCGGCGAGATCGCCGCGCAGCAGCGAGGTGTACGAGCGCAGCGCCTCGCTGTTGGCCTCGTGCCAGGCGATGCCGTGGTGCCGGGCCTGCGTGGTGGCGTGGCCGAGGATGGTCTCGGCGGCCTCGAGGTCGCCGGTCGCGAGCCGGTTGGCGCCGGTCTGCCAGTCGAAGTAGACGACGCGGTCGAGGTGTTCGCGCAACTGCTCGTCGCCGGCGGCGTCGATCAGCGTGCGCCCCCTGCGCTCGACGGTGACGGAGGCAGCGGCGTCGCCGCGGGCCCGGGCCAGCACCATCTGGAAGCAGCGGATGGTCAGCAGCGTGCCGCTGAGCGTGTGCTGGTCGACCAGCCGGTCGGCCTGCGCGACCCGGCGGGCGAACGCCTCGAGGTCGGGCGGCGGCGCGACCGCGGAGATGGCGGCCAGCAGCAACAGCACGGGGTCGGCGGCCACGACGTCGTCGGGCAGCGTGTTCACGGCCGGCAGCAGGTCGTCGAACTGGCCGCGCGCGACGGCCGGCTCCCAGCTGGCCCGCACCACGCTGCCGGCGGTCGCCTTGTCCAGCGCGGAGTCGACCACCAGCGGCAGCGCGTCGGTGGTCCGGCCGCGGGCGACCAGCAGGCGGACGGCCCGCGTGACGAGGTCCGTGCGCCGCCCGGGCCGCTCGAGGTCCAGCTGCGCCAGCAGGCAGCGGCGCACCGGCAGCGGCAGCCGCCAGTGGCCCTCGTCGGACGCGGGCACCAGCCGCCCGGCCGTGGCCCAGCGGTCGATCAGCGTGGCCGGGTCGTCCGGCGTCGCGCGGTCCGCCAGCAGCAGCGCCAGCACGGTCGCGTCGAACCGGGGCACCGCGGCGGCGTCGGTCAGCAGCGTGCGGTCGGCCGGCGGGAGGTCGCCGAGCACCTCGATGCGGACGAAGCGGTCGATGAGGTCGTGCAGCGTCCGCTCGGACAGCGTGGCGTCCGGCCGCCGCGTGCGCAGCCACGCGACCACCAGCGCCGGCCAGCCGTCCGTCGCCTGGTCCAGCTCGGCGATGTCGTCGGCGCTCAGGGCGACCCGGAACCGAGTGGCCAGCTGCTGCACCTCGGCGCCGTCGAACAGCAGGTCGGGCAGGCCGACGAGGTGGATGGTGCCGTCGAGCAGGCGGTCGGCGGTGACCCACCGGGGCAGGGTCCGGGTGCTCAGCAGCAGCCGGGTGTCGTGGTCGCGCACCGCCCGGAGCGCGGCGCGCACGCCGTCGCCGTCGGGATCGGCGGCGTCGTCGAGCAGGATCGTCGGCGGGTCGGACGCGTCGCCGGTCACCGCATGGGCCAGGATGTCGCCGACGACCGCACCGAGGTCGCCGGCGTCAGGATCGACCCGCGCCACCCGCCCGGCGCCGAGCCGGCGGGCGACGTCGTCGAGCAGCAGCGACTTGCCCAGCCCCGGCGGGCCCTGGACGACGACGATGGGTGCGGCGTCACGCCTGGCCAGCGGCTCGCTGAGGCGGGGTCTGGACAGGACGGGGCGCGGACCCGCTCGTCGGCGGTCGCGATCGGCACCCTGCATCGCACAGCCTCCCCTGGCCTCCACCCGAAGACGATCTTAGTCTCACCCCCTCCTTCACCCCACGTTCCACCCCGTCTCACCCGTCAGCAGTGTCGGCAACTGCCGTCATGGGAGGTGCCGGACCGCGATGCTTGGGGGTGAAGATCGCGTTGGGGGGCCCGGCGATGGGGTTGGTCGCAGGGTGAGGGGATTGGGTGGAGAAGGACGAACACGACCGGTTGATCGGTCGCGACAACGAACAGACCAGGATCCGGGAAGTCCTGCTGAGATTGACGGCCGGCGAGGGGGGCGCGGTCGTCGTGGAGGGCGCCGACGGCGTGGGCAAGAGCGCGCTGGTGCGCACCGTGTCCGACGACGCGCGCGCCGGGCGGCTGGCCGGCCTGGACGAGGTGACGGTGTCGGCGGTGGTGGCCGCCGACTCCGAGCGCGGCTGGCCGTTCTCGGGCCTGCATCTCGTGCTGTCCGCCGTCGTGGGCTCGCTGGAGCCCGAGCAGCAGCGCCAGGCGGCCCGGCTGGTCGACGACCTCACCACGCGGCTGGAGCAGACCGCGTCGGCGTACGAGCTGGCCGTCCAGGTGCAGCCGCTGGTCAGCCGGGTCCGGCGGCCGCTGGTCATCGTCATCGACGACGCGCACCGGCTCGACCCCCAGTCGCTGGAGGTGCTGGGCTTCGTCGCCCGCCGGGTCGGCGCGTCGCCGCTGGTGTTCCTGGTGGTCGCCGACACCGTCGAGCGGGTGCCGCCGTTGCTGGGGCTGCCGCTGATCCGGCTCGGCGAGCTGCCGGCCACTGACGCGACCGAGCTGGTCCGCCGGGCGGCTGGATCACACACCCTGCACAGCGTCGCCGCGCGCATCGCCGCCCGCGTCGGCGGCAACCCACGAGCGCTGCTCGACGTCGTCGGCCGGGTGCCGGACGTGCAGCTGCTCGGCCAGGTCGAGCTGGACCGGCACCTGCCGCACTCGCCGGTGCTGCAGGCGCAGCAGCTGCCCGAGCTCGGCGCGCTCGACGACGACCAGCGGTTCGCGCTGCTGGTGGCGACCGGCAGCGAGGACCACCGGCTGGCCCCGGTGCTGAACGCGCTCGGCTCGCCGGACGCGCCGCACGTCGCCTGGCTGTTCGCCGAGCACCTGAACCGGTCCGACGGCACCTTCACGCTGCAGCGCCCGGCCGTCCGGTCGATCATCTGGCAGGCCGCCACCATGGCCGAGCGCGACGCCGCCCACCAGGCGCTGGCCGCCGCGTACGCCGACTCCGACCCGGGCCGCCAGCTCTGGCACCTGGCCCAGACCCGGCACGACCACGACGACGAGCTGGCGACACGGCTGGAGCGGGTGGCCGCCGAATCGCTGGTCCGCGGCGAGGTGGAACGGTCGCTGGCGTTCGCCCGCGAGGCGGTCCGGCTGACGTCCAAGCCGGGCGAGCGGATCGGGCGGCTGCTGCAGGCCGGCCGGTTCGCCGTCCTCGCCGGGCGGCTGGACGAGGCGGTGCACATCGCCCGCGAGCGGTTCCGGCTCGACACCACGCCCGCGCAGCGGGCCGACTTCGCGCTGCTGGAGGTGCGCGCCCGCAACCTGCTCGACGGCGAGGTGGCCACCGGCCTGGTCAGCCGGCACGTCGAGGAGGTCGCGCCGATCGACCCGACCCGCGCGGCCGCGCTCGACCTCGCCGCCGCGCACGGGCTGGCCGGGCGCATGGAGCAGGCCGAGGCGGCCCGGTTCCTCGCGCTGGCCGAGCGGTTCGTCGACGACTTCGACGCCACCACCCGGGCCGCGCACCTGCGCACGGCCGCGCTGCTGGCGTCGGTCAGCGGCGAGCTGGACCGCGCGGTCGCGCTGGTGGAGTCCGACAGCGGCGGCGCGGCGGACCTGTTCGGCGAGGCCGAGACGAACCTGCTGCACGCGACGGTGCTGGTGCGGGCCGAGCAGTACGGGCAGGCGCGGCGGCTGCTGCGCGCCGTCACCAGCGGGCAGTTCGGCGACTCGCCGCTGCTGCTGCGGGCGGCGCTGGCCGGGCTGGTCCAGCTGGAGTCGCGGGCCGGCCGGTTGCGCGAGGCCGCCGAGGCGGCGGCCGCCTGGGACCGCGTCGACGCCGACAGCGCCCACCGCGCGCTGGTGCCGGCGTACATGGTCCGCGTCAACGCCTACCTGGGCGAGGACGAGGCCGCTTGGGACCGTCGCCGGCAGTCGATCGACGGCTCGCGGCGGCACGGCGACTCGTGGGCGACCGCCGTCATGCAGGCCGAGACCGGGGCGTTCCTGCTGCTGCTCGGCCGGTTCGACGAGGCGATGTCGGTGCTCGACCACGCCCGGCGGCACGCGCTGGAGCACGCCGACCCGTCCATCCTCGCGGTCGAGCCCGACTACATCGAGGCGTGCGTGCGCAGCGGCGAGCTGGGCCGGGCCCGGGTGGCGCTGGCCGAGTTCGAGCTGCGGGCCGGCCGGGTCCCGACGGCGTGGGCGCGGCACACCGTCGCCCGCTGCCGGGCGCTGGCCAGCGAGGGGGAGGAGGCGCTGACGCTGTTCCGCGAGGCGGTCGAGACCGCCACCGACACCGTCTCGCCGGTCGAGCAGGCCCGCACGCTGCTCTGCTTCGGCGAGCGGTTGCGCCGGCTCGGCCGCCGCACCGACGCGCGGTCGTGGCTGCAGCGCACCGTCGTACTGGCCCAGGAGAGCGGCGCCATCGCCCTGGCCGGACGAGCCGGCCAGGAGCTGGGCGCGTCCGGCGGGCCGGTGCCGCCGACGACCCGGCTGGCCGACCTCACCGACGCCGAGCAGCGCATCGCCACGCTGGTCGCCAGCGGACGGCGCAACCGGGAGATCGCGGCCGAACTGTTCGTCTCCGTCCGCACCGTCGAGGCGCACTTGGGTCGCATCTTTCGCAAGCTCGGCATCCGCTCGCGCACCGAGCTGACCGGCATCGTCGTCGCCGGCATCGACGACGACGGCGGCGGGCAGGCGTGACCCGGAAAGATTTCTGCGATCGCCGCGTGCTGATCCGGCCCGCCGGTGCCTCCTCTCTAGTGACGGGTGGGAGGTGCAGGGCCGGCCGGCACATCCGTCCACGGGGGAATCGGCACTCCGCTCCCCGCGAAGCCCCCCTTCCCGGGAGCGGAGTGGCGTCCCCGATCAGCACGTCGGCGGGCGGCTGCCGTTGCCGTCCGGCGCGAGGTCGACGGCGCGGACCAGCACCTGGTGCGCGACCTCACCCAGCGTGAGGCCGGCGGCGTAGGCGCGGGCGCGCAGCAGCGCCAGCGCGTCGTCGGGTGACAAGCCGAGCCGCGCGACCAGGAACCCGGTGGCCTGGTGCACCTCGGCGCGGGCGGCCCAGACCCCGGTGGGCGCGCCGCCCGGGCCGGCGAGGTCCAGCTCGAGGTCGCGGCCGAAGTCGACGTCGCGCAGCAGCGTCACGCCGACGGCCGCGGCCAGGTGCGCCGTCAGGTCGTCCTCCGGCGCCGGATGGCCGGGGCCGGCCCGATACGCCGTCAGCACGCCGAGGACCTCCGCGCCGGCCGGGACCGGGACCGCGACGACGGTGAGCGGGCCGGCCTCGCGCAGCGCCGCCTCGGCGAACAGCGGCCACGCGACCTCCGCGTCGGCGTCGCCGATGCGGCCGACGACCGCGCAGCCGGACCGGTACGCGTCGACGCCGGGGCCCTCGCCGAGAACGTCCTGCAGGTTCTCGACCCGGCCGATGACCTCGTCGGTGACGCAGACGGCCAGCCGCTGCGGCTGCGTGTAGGCGAGCACGAGGGCGACACCGTCGGCGCCGAGGAGCGACCGGCAGGTCTCGCCGAGCCGGTCCGCCAGCGGAGCACCGGAACCGGCGCCGGCGACGGCCTCGGCCAGTCGCGACGTCACCTCGGCTGGTGTGGTCAAGCGGCGCTCCCGGCGGCAGCCGGCGCAGGCGGCCGATCGCCGGTGCACACGCTACTGGATCCACCCGCCGCCGCCGCGGGGTCCGGTCGCGCCCGCGGCGGCCGCACACCCCGGCTGACCTGGAGGTTGTCAGGGCTGCTGGCCCTTGATCGCCGGGGCGGAGTCCAGACCGTACCTGTTCCGGCCGCGGGTCAGCGATGCTGCTCGATCAGGGTGGCGGCCATCGACCTCGCCCGGCGCCCGGCGTCGATGTCGCCCTCGAGCGCGGCGATGATCGAGCCCTTCATGAGGATCTGCCACGACCGCGCGAACTCGTCCGGGTCGCGCAGCCCGGCCTCGGCGGCGCGGCGGCTCACGATCGCGCGCAGGTTGGCCAGGTGCTGGATGCTGGCCTGCCCCAGCGGGTGCGACCGGCCCATCTCCAGCAGCACGGTGATGAACGCGATGCCGTCGAAGTCGTCACCGCGGAACCACTCGTCGAACACGTCGAAGATCGCGAGCAGGCGCTCCTCGGCGGTGTCGCCGCGCCGCTCTGACCCGGCCTCGACCAGGCCGATCGTCCACTCGTGTTCCCGGCGGTCGAGGTAGGCCAGCACGAGGTCGTTCTTGGACGGGAAATGCTTGTAGAAGGTGGCCTTGGCGACATGGGAGCGTTCGATGACCTCGTCGACGCCGACGCCGAGCACGCCTCGGCGGGCGAACAGCCGGTAGCTGGTCGCCAGGATGCGCTCTCTCGCGGAAGGCGTGGCGCCGGCCGTCTCCGGAGCCTGCATGACGCTCGACCATACCCGCACGCCGCTCAGGGGTGCGGGCGGTCCCAGCGCAGCAGTGCGGCGACGCCGTCGTCGGGCAGCAGCGGCGGCGCGGTCAGGACGGCCCCGGCCCCGGTGGCCGCGGCGGCGGCGAGTACCAGCAGGTCGGACCGGACCGCGGGCGCCGCGAGCACGCCGTCGGGCAGCGGCAGGTACGGATGGTCGGCCGGGCGCACCGTGCGTCCGGCCGCTCGCTGCTCGTCGAGGACGACCGTGTCGACGCCGGCCTGGACGGCCATGTCCAGCACCTCGGCCAGCCCGACGGCGACGGCGTACTGGCGGCCGAGGTGCTCCTCCAGCCGGGCCGCGGCGCGCCGCCCTCGCTCGTCCACCGTCCGCTGCACCGCGGCGTCGATCTCGGCCACGAACGCCTCGTTCGCGGGGCCGTCGGCGCGGCTGCCGCGCTCGACCTCGACCACCTGCTCGGCGACGTGCGGTGGCAGGCCCGCGCGGACGTCGTGACGGGCGCGCGGGTCGCCGGCGAGCACGATCAGCGGCGGTTCGGATCCGGCCAGCCGCTCCAGCTCGGCCACGACCGCCCGTGCGTTGAACCGCCACAGCTCGTCGGTCCGGCCCTGCTGGTCCGGCCGCGCCGGTCCGCCGTCCACCATGCTGTCGAGGCCGCCGTCGACGGCGTGCACGACGGCCGGCTCGCGCCCCCAGGCGGCGCTGTGGACGAGGTCGGCCCCGGACTGGTCGGCCAGGACCACCAGCACCGGCACGGCCGTCTCCCGGTAGGCCAGCCACGCCGTCGCGTCGGGCAGCGGGCCCCACGTCAGCACCTCGTGCCCGGCCCACCCCGGCAACGTCTGGTCGACCACCACGCCGTCGCGCCCCGCCACCACGTACCGCGCCGTCTCGCCCGGCGTCCCGGTCGGCTCCAGCAGCCGCTCGACCACCTCCTCCGCGACGTCGTCCGGCGCTCCGGACGCCGCCAGCTCCGTCCGGGCGGCCCGGCCGCGCAGCTCCAGCCGTTGCCGCGCGTGCTCCGTCGTCCGGCTGACGTCGAGCAGGGCGCTGGCGAAGGGTCCGGGATGGTCGAGGATGCGGGTGAGTGGGTCAAGTCGCATCCTCGACCCCTACCCGGCCGGCCGGGTGGCAAACGACGGCGGATGGGTTCGGCCCGGCCGGGGTACGGGCCGAGCACGGAGGTGATCCGGATGCCGAGACAGTGGAGTGACAAACGCGAACGGCAGTACGAGCACATCAAGGAAGGGCTGGAGGAACGCGACTACGGCGAGGACCGCGCCGAGGAGATCGCTGCGCGCACCGTCAACAAGGAGCGTGCGCGATCCGGCGAGTCCCGTCAGAAGAGCCGCTCGTCCACCGAGGACATCTCGTCCGGCCGCCGTGGCGGGCTGCGCTCCGGCAAGGGCGCGGGCGGGCGGACGAAGGCCCAGCTCTACAACGAGGCCAGGGAGAAGGGCATCAAGGGCCGGTCGACGATGACGAAGAAGCAACTGGAGCGGGCGGTCGGCCGCTGACCGAGTCTGCCGGGCCGGTGTCAGAGGGTCACACCGGCCCGGCGTCCTGACTGTTGACGGCGTTGCCCGGCGGGAGTAGCCTCGCGGCTTCTCGATCATGTGCAGGGGGCCGGGGGGCCATGGGTGACGTTGCATCGCGCCTGCGTACGGGCGTTTTCGTTCTTGTTCCGCTCGCGTTGACGGTGGCCGCGTGCGGGTCCGGCGACGACGGGGCGCGGGCGGCGCCGTTCGCGGCCGCGCCGGCCACGGCGACCGCGACGCCGTCGGCGAGCCCGACGCCGGTGGTGACGGCCGAGACGGTGACGCAGACGGAGGAGATCCCGTTCGAGCGGGCCACCGTCGAGGACGCCACGATGGACCTCGGCACGTCCGCCGTCACGACCGCCGGGGTGGTGGGCGTGCGGACGCTCACCTACGAGATCACGCTCACCGACGGCGTCGAGACCGGCCGGGAGCTGACCGGCGACGAGGTCACGACGGCGCCGGTCGACGAGGTGACGTCGATCGGGACGTACGAACCGCCGCGACCTCCCGAACCCGAGGACGAGCCGGAACCCGAGCCGGAACCGGAACCCGAACCGGAACCGGAGGGCTGCGATCCGAACTACTCGGGCTGCGTGCCGATCGACTCCGACGTCGACTGCGCCGGCGGCAGCGGCAACGGGCCGTCCTACACCGGGCAGGTCACCGTCGTGGGCGAGGACATCTACGGCCTCGACGCGGACGACGACGGGGTCGGCTGCGAGTAGCCGGCCCTGTCGTCATCGTGTCAGCGCGGCCGGCCGGGCCGGGTCGACGAGCGGCCGGTGTGCGGATGCGGGCGCGCCGCCCGGCCCGGCACCGCGCCGGGCTGCCGCCGTCGCCGTCGCTCGGCCGGGTGCGTCGGCCGGGACCGGCCGCGCAGGCCCCGGCTGAGCAGGCCCGGCGTCAGCGACACCGCCGCCGGCGGCACCGCGTCGCGCGGGACGACGTACAGCAGGCCACGCCCCGGCCGGTCGCGCAGGATGAGCCGCGTGGTCAGCCGGCTCTTCCGGGCCAGCACCGCGCCGACGACGAGCGCGCCCAGCAGCGGCCCGGCGCCGCACGCGATCATGGCGACGTGCGCGCCGTACTCGTGCGCGATCCAGCCGATCAGCGCGCCGGACCCGGCCTGCGCGCCGAACAGCACGAGGATGTAGAGCGCCATGACCCGGCCGCGCATCGTCCCCGCGACCGCCGTCTGGACCATCGTGTTGCCGCCGGTCAGGTACAGCAGCGACGCCGCGCCGACGCCGACCAGCACGACGCAGAACAGCGGCAGCCAGGCGATGGTCCCGGCCAGCATCTGCAGCAGGCCGAGCACGCCGGCGGTGTAGACGAGGGTGCGCAGCCGCAGGCTCCGTCGCCGGGTCGAGGCGAGCGCACCCGCCACCGCGCCGGCTGCGAGGCACGAGTTGAGCAGGCCGTAGCCGGCCGAGCCGATGTCGAACACGTCGTCGGCGTAGGCGGCGAGGACGGTGGCGAGGTTGATGCCGGTGATCGCGACGAAGCCGACCATGACGACCGACCATAGGATCACCGGCTTGTCGCCGACGTAGCGCAGCCCTTCGCGCAGTTGCCCGCGGCTGCGGGCGATGGCGGGCGCCGCGGACAGCTCCGACGCGCGCATCGCGACCAGCAGCGCGACGGCGGTGATGCCGGCCATCGCGTTGACGACGAACGACCAGCCCTGGCCGACCAGCGCGATGCCGAGCGCGGCCAGTGCCGGGCCGACCAGCGCGCCGAGCTGGAACACCGTCGAGTTGATGCTGATGGCGTTGCGCAGGTGCTGGTGCCCCGCGACCTCCGGGACGAACGCCTGCCGGGCCGGGTTGTCGACGACCGTGGCCACGCCGAGGAAGGCCGCGCTGGCCAGGATGTGCCACGGCTCGATCGCGCCGGTCAGCGTCAGCGTGCCGAGCACGAGTGCCGACAGCGCGAACAGCGACTGCGTGATCATCAGCAGCTTGCGCTTGTCGAACCGGTCGGCGACGACGCCGCCGAACAGCCCGAACACCAGCATCGGGGCGAGCTGCAGGGTGACGGTGAGCCCGACCCACGTGACGTTGCCGGTCAGGCTGAGCATGAGCCAGTCCTGCGCGACACGCTGCATCCAGCCGCACGTGTTGGTCAGGACCTGGGAGATGACGTAGAGGCGGTAGTTGCGGACTCGCAGCGACGCGAAGGTGTCGCGCCAGTGCGGCCGGGTATCTGAGTGGGCTGGTGAGGACGGGTGCAGGACGGCGGGCGCCGGTCTCACGGTGATGTTCCTTGTGATGGTGCGGATGGTGGACGTGCGGCGGTCCCGCCACAGTGGCAGGACCGTGTTCAACGTTAGGTGCTGAACTCTGATTCTTCGAACGAATAAGGGCTATAAATGTCATCAGCAATCTCAATGACTGCGAGGTAGCCCATGTTCGACCCGGTACATCTGCGGACATTCCTGGCCGTGGCGTCGACGCTGAACTTCACTCAGGCGGCGCAGCAGCTGGGCATCAGCCAGCCGAGCGTCAGCCAGCACGTGCGGCGGCTGGAGGAGGCGGCCGGGCGGCAGCTGCTGCTGCGCGACACCCGGGTCGTCACGCTCACCGACAACGGCGAGGCGATGGCCGGCTTCGCCCGCTCGATCCTCGCCGCCCACGACGAGGCGGCCAGCTACTTCACCGGGACGGCGATGCGCGGCCGGCTCCGCTTCGGCGCGGCCGACGACCTCGCGCTGGCCCAGCTGCCCGCCGTCCTGCGGGCGTTCCGGCAGCTGCACCCGCGGATCAACCTGGAGCTGACGGTCACCCAGACGCGCACCCTGATGCGCCGGCTGGAGGCCAACCAGCTCGACCTCGTCTTCATCAAGGAGTTCCCCGACGAGACCGTCGGCCGGGTGGTCCGCCGCGACCGGCTGGTCTGGATCGGGCTGCCCGGCACCCAGGTCCGCCCGGACGAGCCGATCCCGCTGATCACCTACACCGCGCCCTCGGTCAGCCGGGTGACGGCGCTGCGGGTGCTCGCGGAGTCGGGGCGCAGCTGGAAGATCACCTGCAAGACACTGGAGGTGAACGGCGTCCTGGCCGCGGCCCGCGCCGGCATCGGCGTCGCGGTGTTTCCGAGCAGCCTCGTCCCGGCCGACCTGCAGGCGTTGCCGGCGTCGGTGGGGCTGCCCGAGCTGGGCGACATCGACTTCACGCTGCTGTCGAACCCGCGCTCGCCGGTCGAGCCCGTCGAGGCCCTCACGTCGGCGATCCTCGGCCAGCCGTTCCCCGCCCGCCCAGCGCCCCCGCCCGCCGCCGGGGGGTGAGTGCTCGTGGTGTGTTGACACCAGCGCCAACAGTTGGCCGTGGTGTCACCACGCCCGAAAGGAAGTCCCGGCCCGCGTGGTCACCAGGTGATGGCGGCCTTGACGAAGCCGGGCTCCTTGCCGACGAGGGCGGCGAAGGCGGCGTCCACCTCGGCCAGCCCGAACCGGTGCGTGACCAGCGCGCCGACGTCGATGCGGCCGGACGCCACGAGGTCGATGCCGCGCCGGACGCTGTCACGCAGGCGGGCGCGGTCGCGGACGTGGGCGTTGACGACGTCGATGGCCTTCCAGTTCCACGCGTGCAGGTCGACGGTGCGGGGGCCCTGGTGGTAGCCCATGATCGACAGCACGCCGTGCGGGCGCACCAGCCGCGTCGCGAGGTCCAGGCCCGCCGCCGTGCCGGACCCCTCGACTACCACGTCGAAGGCGTCGTCGGAGGGCGGGCCGGAGGCCTCGCCTGGCGCCAGCGCCGCGTCGGCGCCGTGGATCAGGGCCTGCTCGCGCGCGTCCGGCCGCGGGTCGATCGCCACCACCTGACGCGTTCCCGCGTGCCGCAGCAGCTGCAGCAGCACCAGCCCCATGAACCCGGTCCCGACGACGGCGACCCGGTCGCCGGTGTCCAGCCGGGTCCGGCGCAGCGCCTCGACGACGCAGCCGAGCGGCTCGCCGAGCGCCTCGCCGGGCTCCACGCCGGGCGGCACGACGACGAGGTCGCGGACGTCGGCGACCGGCCCCGCCGTCCACTCCGCCACCTCGCTGGCGCACACGCCGCTGACCAGCATCCGCAGCAGCACCTCGCCGTACCCCGGCTCGGCCAGCTCGACCTCGTGCAGCGCGGACGTCCGCGGCCCGGTCAGCACACTCCGTCGCGTCGTGCTCATCGCGCCGGGTACGCGATGGTCGACATCAGCGCGTTCGCCGCCTGCCGCGAGTCCAGCCGGGTGTGCTGCACCACGACCGGCACGTCGCTCTCCAGCACGACGCTGTAGTCGACGCCGGCCGGCACGCCGAGCGGGCCGAGCTGCTGGTGGAACGCCCGCCGAGCCGGGACGGGCAGGACGTGCGGCCCGACCGGCTCGCGATCGGCGAAGTACACCCACAGCTCGACGGTCGCGTCGGCCGGGCCGGTGTTGAGGATGCAGACACTCTCGTGACTGGCCAGCGCGGGGTCGTCGCCGCTGCTGCCCGGCGGGATGTACCCGTCGGCGACCACCCACACCGTCGAACCGATCGACGACACCACGGAGTCCTCCTCAGAAGTCGTTGGCGCTCTTCGCCATCAGGCCGCCGTCGCAGACCAGGTGCGACCCGGTCACGTACGACGACTCGCCGGACAGCAGCCACAGCACCGCCGCGGCCACCTCGTCCGGCCGGCCCAGCCGCCCGAGCGGCACCTGGGTCGCGGCCGCCGCGCGGATGCGGTCGAGGTCCGCCCCGCCGGTCGTCAGCATCGCGGTGTCGGTCGCTCCGGGCACGACGGCGTTGACGCGGATGCCGTGCGGCGCGTAGTCCAGCGCCGCCGACCGGACGAACGCCGACACGCCGCCCTTCGACGCGGCGTAGGCGCTGTTGCCGCCGCCGGAGTGTCCGACGAACGCGGCCGGCGACGACGTGCAGACGACCGAGCCGCCGCGGCCGGCCTCGACCAGCCGGCGCAGCGCCTCGCGGCAGGTCAGGAACACGCCGACCAGGTTGACGGCGACGACGCGCTCCCACGACGACGCGTCGAACGAGTGCAGTGGCGCGTTGGTCTCGATGCCCGCGTTGGCGAAGACCGCGCCCGGGTCGCCGACCGCGTCCGCCACCACGGAGAACGCCGCGGCCACGGACGACTCCGACGACACGTCGCACTCCACGGCCACCGCCCCCGCCGCCCCGGCCGACAGCGCCGCCGCGACCACCGACGACGCGGCAGCGCCGTCGACGTCCAGCGCCGCCACCCGCGCACCCCGCGCGGCCGCGGCCAGCAGCACCGCCCGCCCGATGCCGGACCCGGCCCCGGTGACGGCGACCGTCTCAGCCCACATCGTCGCCCGCCCCGGGAGGCGTCAGGTGGATGTGGATGTGCCGCTCGACGGCGTCCAGCACGACGTCGAGGTCGCCGGCGCGCAGGACGTCGAGCAGCTCCTGGTGCTGCCGGGCGACGTCGGCGGGGTCGGCGTGCGCCGGCGCGTCGCGGCGGAAGTACGCGCGCACCCGCGGCTGGATGGTCTTCCACATCTGCAGGCAGTGGCGTTGCTCGGACCGGGTGATGACCAGCTCGTGGAACCGGATGTCGAGGTCGGCCAGCCGCTCCGCCTCGCCGGCCCCGGCCGCCACCAGCATGTCGTCGACCAGTCCCTGCAAGGCGTCGAGGTCGGCGTCGGTCAGCTTCTCCAGCGCCTTGCCGAACGCGAACCGTTCCAGCGTGATGCGGATCGGCACCAGCACCTGCTCGACCTCGTCCTGCGAGACGCCGAGCACTTCGCTGCCGCGGTACGGGTAGGACGCGATCAGCCCTTCCTGCTCGAGCTGGCGCAGTGCCTCGCGGACGGGCGCCCTGCTGGTGCCCAGTTCGGCGGCGAGGTCGAGCTCGACCAGCCGGTCGCCGGGCTTGAGCCGGCCGCTGGTGATCGCCTCGCGCAGGATCTCGGCGACGTGCTCGCGCCGCGACAGGCTCGGGACCCGTCGCAAGCCCAGCCCACTCATAAGGCCCTCCGACCATCGATGGCGTGCATGGCGATGATCCTAGTGCATATGAGCGACTGTCGACAATCGGCCGTCGACCCTGCTACGGTCCCGCTCTACGAAATCCACCGGTCATCCCGACGAACCGAGGAGCCGACCATGAACCTGCGTCACCGTGCGGCCGCGCTGGTCGCGGCGGGTGCCGTCGCCACCGCGCTGGCCGCGTGCAGCAGCAGCGAGTCCGCCCGCCCGGAGGAATCGGCGGCCGACGACGCCGCGCTCGCCGCCGCCGAGGAGGCCGCGCTCGCGGCCGCCGGCGGTGAGGAACTCGGCGGCAGCGTGACGATGCTCGGCGTGCTGGGCGGCGAGGAGCTCGACGCGTTCCTCAGCGTCGTCGCGCCGTTCGAGGACGCCACCGGCATCGAGGTGCGCTACGAGGGCACCCGCGACTTCGCCGCCGTCCTGCAGACCCGCATCGACGGCGGCAACCCGCCCGACGTCGTCGCCACACCGGCCATCGGCGAGATGGCGGCACTGGCCGAGCAGGGAGCGCTCGTCGACCTCCGGACCGTGGTCGACGACGCGGTGCTCACCGCGAACTACCCGGCCAGCATGCTCGAGACCGGGACCGCCGGCGGTGAGCTGTTCGGCCTGTACAACACCATCAACCTGGGCGGGCTGATCTGGTACGACCCGCAGCGCTACGACGGCCCCACCGACCCGGCCAGCTGGGACGAGCTGCAGGCCTGGGCCGCCGAAAAGGCGAGCGAGGGCGAGGCGCCGTGGTGCGTCGGCCTGGAGAGCGGCGCCGCCAGCGGCTGGCCGGCCGCCGACTTCATCGACGAGATCCTGCTCCGCCAGGCCGGTCCGGAGTTCCACCGAGCCTGGCGCGAGGGCACCGAGCCGTGGACATCGCCGCAGGTCAAGGCGGCCTATGAGACGTACGGCGAGATGATCGCCGACGGCATGGTCTACGGCGGGACGACGACCGTGCTCAGCACCGACTTCTCCCAGGCGGCCAACCCGATGTTCGCGCCGGAGCCGGGCTGCTATCTGCTCCAGCAGGCGACCTTCATGGGCGGCATCATCGCCGACGCGTTCCCCGACCTGGAGCCGGGCGAGGACCTGGACTTCTTCCCCGCGCCGGACTTCAGCCCGGAGCATCCGGGCATCTCCTCCTTCTCCGGCGAGATCCTCGGCCAGATCACCGACTCGCCGCAGGCCGCCGCGCTGACCCGCTACCTCGCCTCCACCGAGGCCGGGACGCTGATCGCCGCGACCGGCCGCTGGCTCTCGCCGAACGTGACGGTCGCCGCCGACGCCTACGAGGACCCGTTCCTGCGCCGCGCCCACGAGGTGCTGACCTCGGCCGAGGCGACGTACCCGCTGGGCAACTCGCTGATGCCGCAGTCGGAGGTGGACGCGTTCTGGCAGTCCGGGCTGGCGTTCGCCCAGAACCCGGGCGACCTGGACGCGATCCTGCAGGGCATCGAGGACGCCCGGGGATGATCGCCGATCGCATCGTCCTCACGCTGGCGGCGACGGCCGTGATCCTCGTCGGCGGCTGGGCCTACCTGCGCCTCGGCGACCGCGCGCTGGCGGCGCTGCCACGCGGCGGGTACCGGCGGCTGGCGCCGTGGCTGTTCGCCGGGCCGGCGGTCGCGATGGTGCTGCTGGCGCTGGCGTTCCCGGCCGTCGTCACCGTCGGGTGGAGCTTCGTCGACGACGGCGGCGGCTTCGCGGGCCTCGCGAACTACGCGCAGACGCTGTCCGACGAGGTCACCCGCATCGCGCTGCGCAACACCGTGCTCTGGGTGGTGTTGCTGCCGACGCTCGCCGTACTGGTCGGCCTCGCCATCGCCGTCCTGGCCGAGCGGGTCCGGTACAGCGCGCTGGTCAAGGCCGCGCTGTTCCTGCCGATCGCGATCTCGGCCGTCGCGGCCGGGGTGATCTGGAGCTTCATGTACGACTACCAGCCGCCCGGCGCGGCGCAGACCGCCACCCTGAACGCCGTCGTGACGGCGCTGGGCGGCGAGCCGGTCGCGTGGATCGTCGACACCGCGACGAACAACTACGCGCTGATCGGCGCGACGCTGTGGACGCAGGCCGGGTTCGCGATGGTGATCTTCGACGCCGCGCTGCGCTCGGTGCCGGGGGAGCTGCTGGAGGCGGCCCGGCTGGACGGCGCGTCCGAGTGGGCGGCGTTCCGGCACGTCACGCTGCCGTTCCTGGTGCCGACGGTGGTGGTCGTGGCGACGACGATGACGGTGACCGCGCTGAAGGCGTTCGACATCGTCTACGTGATGACCAACGGCAACTACGGCACCGACGTGCTGTCGACGGTCATGTACCGGGCGCTGTTCACGGCCAAGGACAACGGACTGGCCGGCGCCGTCGCGACGATCCTCATGCTCACCGTCGTGCCGATCATGATCGTCAACGTGCGGCAGTTCCGCCGCGAGACCGGGGCCGCGTGATGGCGGCGGCGCTACGGCGGATTCCCGTGCACGTCGTGCTGATCGGCGTCGCGCTGATCTGGGCGGTCCCGCTGCTCGGGCTGGTGGTCAGCGCGTTCCGGCCGTCGTGGGCGGTGCTGTCGTCGGGGTGGTGGGAGTCGTTCGCGCTGCCCGGCGACTACACGCTGGAGAACTACCAGCGGGTGCTGGACCGCGACGGCATGGCGCTGAGCCTGTTCAACAGCCTCGCGGTGGTGGTTCCGGCGACGGTGCTGACGGTGGCGATCGGGGCGGCCGCGGCGTACGCGCTGGCCGGGATGCGGTTCCGGCTGCGCAGCGCGGTGCTGCTGACGATCGTCGCGCTGATCATCGTGCCGATCCAGATCACGCTGGTGCCGCTGCTGCGGGTGTTCAACACGCTGGACCTCACCGGCAGCTTCCTCGGCATCTGGCTGGTGCACCTCGGCTTCGGGCTGCCGTTCGCGGTGTACCTGCTGCACAACTTCTTCGCCGCGATCCCGCGCGAGCTGTTCGAGGCGGCCGAGATGGACGGCGCCAGCCGCAGCCAGGTCTTCTTCTCCATCGTGCTGCCGGTGGCCCGGCCGGCGCTCGCGGCGCTGGCCATCTTCGACTTCGTGTGGACGTGGAACGACCTGCTGGTCGCGCTGATCTTCCTCGGCGGCTTCCGCGACGTCGCGCCGATGACCGTCGCGGTGTCGGGGCTGGTCGCCTCGCGTGGCGACGGCTGGGAGATCCTCACGTCCGCCGCCGTGCTCTCCGTGCTGGTGCCGATGGCCGTGTTCGTCGCGCTGCAACGGCACTTCGTCCGCGGCCTGCTGGCCGGTGTCTCGAAAGGATGACCTGACCCATGACGTTGCGGATCGGCTTCGGCCGGACGGACCTCACCCCGCCGCTGGGCGTCGAACTGGCCGGCTTCGGCCCGTTCCTGCGCCGCCGGGCCACGTCGGTGCACGCGCCGCTGTACGCGCGGGCCGTCGCGGTGGCCGGTGCGGACGGCGGCCGCTGGGTGCTGGTGAGCTGCGACCTGCTGGGCGTGTCGGCGTCCATCGTCGACGAGGTCGTGGCGCGGGTGGCGGACGCGACCGGCTGGCGGCCGGACGAGATCGTCGTCCACGCCACCCACAACCACTCCGGCCCGGGCACCGTCGAGAACGTCGGCTGGGGCGCGCCGGACGAGTTGTACGTCGCGCGGCTGCCCGCGCTGATCGCGGCGGCCTGCGCCGACGCGGTCGCCGCGCTGGCCCCGGCGACGGTGCGGCACGCCGTCGTCCCGCTGGACGGGTTCGCGCACAACCGGATGCTGCCCCGGCGCGGCCTGACGAACGCGCGGGCGCTGGACGGCAGCTGGACCGAGCCGGACCCGTCGCTGCTCGACGAGGGCGTGCACGTGCTGCGGGTCGACCACGACGGCGCGCTGGCCGGGTTCGTCGCGTCGTACTCGTGCCATCCGGTGATCTGCTGTGAGTCGACGTCGGCGGTGCACGGCGACTTCCCGGGCGAGGCGCTGCGGCTGGTCGAGGCGGCGCACCCCGGCGCGACCGGGGTGTTCCTGCAGGGCGCGCTCGGCGACCTCAACCCGCTGTACGCGCACGGCCCGGCGGACGAGTCGATGATCGCGCTGGAGCTGTTCGCCGGCCGGTTCGCCGACGCCGTCACCGCCGGGCTGGCCTCGGCCGCCCCGCTGACGGGCGACGCCGTCGCCGTCGTCAAACAGGAGATCCCGTACGAGCTCGCGCCGTACGACCTCGACGAGCTGCGCAGACGCCGCGACGACGGCGACGACGTCGCGTACCTGTCGCTGCGGCGGACCGTGGCCGCGCTGGAGGACGGCCGCGACGTGCGCCGTCCGCTCTGGGTGCACGCGCTGCGGCTGGGCCCGCTGACGCTGCTCGGCTACAACGTCGAGGTCTTCCACGGCATCAAGCGGCGGTTGCGCGAGGCACTGGGCGAGCACTGCCTGGTGCTGTCGACGACCAACGGCTGGCTGGGCTACGCGCCGACGCACGACGCGTACGAGCCGCCGGCCGACCCGTACCCCGCGTACGAGGTGCCGCTCATCGCCTGTCACCTGCCGTTCCGGCTGGACATCGAGGACGACCTCGTGGCGGCCGGGGTGCGGGCGGCCGGGCGGCTCGGAGCCGACCCGCAGTGGTGGCGCGGCGCCGTCGTCTACGAGTGCCACCTGCCCAGCTTCCGCGACGGGTCCGGCGACGGGATCGGCGACCTGGAGGGTCTGATCGAGGGCCTGGACTACCTGCGCGACCTCGGCGTCGACGCCGTCTGGACCGGGCCGTTCTACCGGTCGCCGCTGCTCGACCAGGGCTTCGACGTGGCCGACTACCTCGACGTCGAGCCGGTGTTCGGGACGCTGGCGACGTTCGACCGGTTGCTCGCCGCCGCCCACGAGCGGGGCATCCGGGTCATCGTCGACTACATCCCGAACCACACGTCCGACCAGCACCCGTGGTTCGTCGCGTCGCGCTCGTCGCGGGACGACCCGAAGCGGGACTGGTATGTCTGGCGTGACCAGCCGAACAACTGGACCAGCGAGGCCGGCGGGTCGGTGTGGGAGTACGACGCGGCGACCGGGCAGTACTACCTGCACTCGCACCTCGTCGAGCAGCCGGACCTGAACTGGCGGAACCCCGAGGTCCGCAAGGCGCTGCTGGACGTGCTGCGGTTCTGGCTGGACCGGGGCGCGGACGGCGTGCGGATCGACGTCGCGCACATGCTGATGAAGGACCCCGAGTTCCGCGACAACCCCGAGGCGCCCGGCGGCCACCACAACGAGTTCGACCTGCAGCATCCCGACTTCGGCAGCCAGCTGCACGTGCACGACCGGCGGCACCCGGACACGTTCGCCGCGCTGGCCGAGATCCGCGCCGTCGCCGATGAGTACGCGGGCCGCGTCACCATCGCGGAGATCGAGGCGATGCCATGGGCGGACTGGGCCGAGTACTACGCCGCGGGCATGCACCTGCCGTTCCCGTTCCGGCTGCTGGAGACGCACTGGCGGGCCGACCTGCTGCGCTCGGAGCTGGACGGGCTGTACGCGGCGCTGCCGGACGGCGCCTGGCCGATCGTCGCGCTGGGCAACCACGACCGCACCCGGCTGGCCACCCGGCTCGGCGGGCCGCAGGCGCGAGTCGCCGCCGTCCTGCTGCTCACACTGGCCGCCACCCCGTGCCTGCTCTACGCCGACGAGCTCGGCCTGACCGACCAGCCGGTGCCGGTCGAGCGGCAGCGCGACTACTTCGCCCGCACCCACGGCGGCGTCAGCCGGGACCCGTCACGCACCCCGATGCCGTGGACCGGCGGCGGCAACGGCGGCTTCTCCTCCGCTGCCGAGGAGGACCTGTGGCTGCCGGTGTCGCACGACGTCGCCGGGCTGAACGTGGACGCGCAGCTGCGCGACCCGGCGTCGATGCTGCGGCTGTACCGGGCGCTGACCCGGCTGCGGCACGCGTCACCGGCGCTGCGGCGCGGGTCGATCGCGTTCGCCGGCGGCACCGAGTCGGTGCTCGCCTACACCCGCGCCGCGGGCAGCGACCGGAAGCTCGTCCTGCTCAACCTGACCGACCGGCCCGTGACGGTGCCGGTGTCCGCCGACGGGCGGGTGCTGGTGTCGACGACCGGCGCGACGCCGCGGCGGGTGGCGGCGGGGGAGCTCGGCCTGGCCGCCGACGAGGCGGTCGTCATCGACGTGGAGAGGGACCATGCGGATCACTGACATCAAGGCGGCCGGGCTGCGCGGCGCGACCCCGAAGGGCGGCTGGGCACGTGAGCTGAACCCCGGCGACAACGTCCACACGCTGGTCGCCGTGCACACCGACCAGGGCGTCGTCGGCATCGGCAGCGTGTTCTCCAGCGAGGCGCTGGTCCGGGCGGCGCTGGACCAGCTGCGCCCGCTCGCCGTCGGCGCCGACCCGCGCGAGCCGGACCGCGTCAGCCAGATCCTGCACGAGCACACGTTCTGGCTGGGCCGGGGCGGCGCCGTCACGCACGCCATCAGCGGCATCGACATCGCGCTGTGGGACATCCTCGGCCAGGTCGCCGGGCTGCCGGTGAGCACGCTGCTCGGCGGGCGGTACCGCGAGCGGGTCCGGCCCTACGCGTCGGTGCTGATGGACGACCCGCCGGTGCTGAAGGACGACCTCGCCCGGCTGGCGGCGCTCGGATTCACCGCGTTCAAGATCGGCTGGGGCTCGTTCGGCCGGGCGAGCGACGCGGTCGACGAGGAGATCGTGCGGGCCGCCCGCGAGACCGTCGGGCCGGACGCGCTGCTGGCCGTCGACGCCGGCGGGTCGGACGCGTTCTGGTCGCGCGGGCTGTCCTGGGCGGTGCGGACGACGGACATGCTGGCCGGCTACGACGTCGCGTGGTTCGAGGAGGCGCTGCGCCCGGACGACGTCGACGGGTTCGTCGCGCTGCGGGAGCGTTCCCGCGTCCCGATCTCCGGCGGCGAGGTGCTGACCCGGCGGCAGGACTTCCACCGCTTCCTCACCGCGGGCGCGTTCGACATCGTCCAGCCCGACACCACCAAGGGCGGCGGGCTGTCGGAGTCGCGCCGGGTGGCCTGGCTGGCCGGCGAGTTCGGGGTCGCGTTCATCCCGCACGGCTGGAACACCGCCGTCGGGCTGGCCGCCGACCTGCACCTGGCGGCGGCGCTGCCCGGCACCGAGCTGGTGGAGTACAAGACCGGGTCGGCCTACATCGACGAGCTGGCCGCGGGCGGCTTCGCGCTGGACGCCGACGGCCTGCTGCCGGTGCCGTCGGCGCCGGGGCTGGGGCTGCGGCTGGATCCGGACGCGCTGGAGCGGTACGCGCCCGGGCACGACCTCCTCACGCCGGCGGCCGGCCGATGACCGCCGTCGCGCTGCCCGCCGTGCTGGGCGGCGACCCCGTCATCACCGCGGCGACCGACCCGGCCTGGCCGGAGGTGGGCGGCGTCGAGTCGGCGATCCTCGCCGAGATCACCGACGGCGGGCAGTGGGTCGGCTACGCGAACCACCCGGCGAAGTGGCGGGCGGTGCTCGAGCAGGTCGTCGCCGACACCACCGGGTACCGCTACGGCGTCGGCCAGCCCAACGGGACGCTGGCGATCGCGAGCGGGTTGCGGGCGCAGCTGTTCGCCCGGGGCTCGTCGTGGGCGGAGGGGCGTGACCAGGTGCTGGTCGCCGACCTCACGCACGCGTCCGCGCACCACGGCGTGACGCTCGGGGTGGCGGCGCAGCTGGGACGGGCACCGCGGCTGGTGCCGGTCCCGGCCAAGCTGGACGCGACGATGGACGAGGACGTGGTGGCGTCGTACCTCGCCTCGCACGCCGAGCGCGTGCTGGCCGTCGTGCCCGCGACGATGTACGGCAACTTCGGCGCGATCGACCGGTTCGCCGCCCTGGGCCGCGAGCACGACGTCGTCGTCCACCATGACAACGCGCTGGGCGGCGCGGCCCGGTACGACGGCGCGGGCGCGCCGACGGCGTCGCTGTCCGGGCAGGGCGGCGGCAAGGCGGCACCGTCCTGCGAGGGCGGGTTGACGCTGACCGACGACCCCGAGCTGGCGGCGCTGCTGCGCGCCGACACCGACTGCGGCACCGGGCCCGGCCGGCTGGACCCGATCCCGTACGCCGAAGTCGGACCCATGATGGCCGGCAACCAGCGCATGGGCGAGCAACCGGCGGCGCTGCTGCTGGTGCAGTGGCTGCGGGCGCTGCACGCACGGCTGGTGATGCGCGAGAACCGCCGCCTGATCCGCTCGCTCGTCGCCGATCCCCGCCTGTTCCCCGAGCCGGTGCTGTGGAACCCGCCGCCGGACGCCGAGTATCCGCCGTTCTTCGCGCTGTACCTGTCCTGCACCGAGGCGCTGGAGTCGTCGCTCGGGCTGACGCCGAAGGACCTGCGCGTGACGCTGGCCGCGGAGGGCGTGTGGGCCGAGGCCGGCTTCACACCGACGCACCTGGACCCGGCGTGGCGGCAGTGGGCGGCCGGGCTGGACCTGCCCTACGAGCAGTCGGCGCGAGTCGTCGAGCGGGCGGTGTTCGTGCACACGAAGTTCCTGCGCGACCCCCGGTTCCCGGACGTGCTCGGCGAGATCCTGCGCCGGGTCGTCGCGCACCGGGACCGGCTGCGCGGCATCGGGGAGGGGCGGCCGGAACCGGTGTGGTGACGGCTATTTCGGCGGCTTCGGCGGCAGCTCGCCGGCGAAGTCGAGGCCGCGGCCGACCCAGCGGCGCAGGTCGTCGTCCTCGGCCAGCGCGACGGCGTCGACCACCAGCCAGCCCTTCATCGGGCGGCCGGTCAGGTCGAACGGCTTCGCACCGGGCTCGCCGAGCGCCGCCTCGTGCTCGTCGGCGGGCAGCCGGACCATGAGGTCGTCGTGGTGGACGCCGCAGGCGAGGTTGCCGTTGACCAGGAACGCGAGGCCGCCGAACATCCGCTTCTCGGCGACGTCGAGGCGGTTGGCGAGGATGTCGCGGATGCGGGCGGCCAGCCCTTCGTCGTAGGCCATGGGGTCAGCCTGCCACCGGGCCAGCGCGCCCGCCGTCCGTCCACAAGCCTGGAAAGATCTTCCAGGCGATGCTGCCCAGTATGAGCGGTTCAGAGGGTGACGGGCGCATTGACATGGAATGTCGTTCTCTGTTGCATGGCGGGCACCCCACCGAGGAGGTTCGATGTCGCTCCGAGCACTCCGCTGGCGGCCCGTGGTCGCCACCCTCGTCCTGATCCTGCCGTTCCTCGCACCCGCCGCGGCGCAGCAGGCCGCCGCCCAGAACGTCGCGCCGGACCCCGTCGCGGCGCTGCCCAATCCGTCGTTCGAGGAGCTGGACGGCGACCGTCCGGCCCAGTGGATCCTCGACGAGGCCCGCGCCCAGACGCTCGCCGTCGTCGGCACCGCCCGGACCGGCGAGCGGGCCGTGGAGATCACCAATCCCAGTGGCGAGGCGATCGCGCTGCGCAGCACGCCGGTGACGACCCGGCCGGGCGCCACCGTCACCGGGTCGGTCTGGTACCGCAGCGTGAGCGGCGCCGCCGCCTGGTTCTACCTCGAGTTCTGGGGCGCCAACGGCAACCGCATCGCCGAGCGCCACGTCGCACCCGCCCCCGCGGCCGACTGGACCCAGACGACGGTGTCGGCCACGGCGCCGAACGGCACGGTGTCCGCCACGCTGCTGCTGTACGGGTCGTCCACGACGACCGGCGTGAGCCTCGCCGACGACGCCGCGCTCGATCCCGGCTACGCGCCGCCCGACCCGGACATCGGCACGCAGGTGCAGCTCTTCCACGACCTCGACCGCGTCGCGTCGCTGGACCAGGTGGGCCGGGTCGTGCACGAGGCCGAGACGACGGAGCAGCCGCTCATCACGCCCACCGAGCCCTGGGAGTCGGACAACGTCTACGTGTACGGCACCGCCGTCGTCGACGAGGGCGTCCACAAGCTCTGGTACCACGCGTACAACCGCGAGATCGGCGAGTACTTCACCCTCTACGCGACCTCGCCCGACGGCCGGACCTGGACGAAGCCGTCGCTCGGGCTGGTCGAGTACGACGGCTCGACGGCCAACAACATCGTCGGCACCATGCACAGCCCGACGGTGATCAAGGACGCCGACGACCCCGACCCGGATCGCCGCTACAAGATGCTCGCGTTCGAGTACGGCCCCGAACGCGGCTACACCGTCTACTTCTCGCCCGACGGGCTGCGGTGGACGGCGTGCGACTGCAACCCGGTCGACGCCGGCGCGGACGTCGCGAACATGTTCCACGACCCGAACACCGGTCTGTACACGGTGACGTGGAAGCAGCCGCACACCGACGGGCGGCGGGCGGTGTTCCTGTCGACGAGCAGCGACTTCGAGACCTGGACCGAGCCGGAGCTGATCTTCGAGGCCGACGAGCGCGACCAGCAGCAGGCGGTCGGCAACGGGCTGGAGAACGCGCAGGTCTACGGCATGCCGGTGGTGCCGTACGAGGGTCGCTACGTGGGCTTCCCGTGGATGTACTCCTACGCCGGGGCGGGTGAGGCGGGCACCGCCGGCGACGGGCCGATCGACGTCCAGCTGGCCTTCAGCGACGACCTGCGCGACTGGCAGCGCGACGACCGCCGCCCGGTGATCCCGCGCGGGGTGCCGGGATCGTGGGACTACGGCATGGTCTTCACGTCCAGCGCGCTGATCGAGTCCGGCGACGAGCTGCTGCTCTACTACGGTGCGTGGAACGGCTGGCACGGCACCACCGACCGGCAGGCCGCCGTTGGGCTGGCGCGGTGGCGTCGCGACGGGTTCGCCTCCCTGGTCAACGGGGGCGACCGGCCGGGCACCGCGACGACGACGCCGTTCGTGGCGACCGGCGACGAACTGCGGCTCAACGCCGCGCTGGACAAGCGCGGTTCGCTGCGGGTGGAGGTCCTGGACGAGAACGGCGTGCCGATCCCCGGGTTCGGCGTCGACCAGACCCGGCCGATCAGCGGCGACCGCGTCGATCACCTGGCCCGCTGGCGGGTGGGGGTCTGGCCGGATCTCGCGGGCCGCACGGTGTCGTTGCGCTTCCACCTCGACGGCGGTGACCTGTACTCGTACCGCCAGCAGGACGCCGGCTGAGTCCCGCGGCCCGGCCCTGCTCATGGCCCGATAGGTTCGGGCCATGAGCAGGGTGTTGTGGCACGTGACGATGTCGGTCGACGGTTTCATCGCCGGGCCGGAGCACGACATGGACTGGGTGTTCGAGCAGCCGGCGCCGCCGGAGTCCTCGTCCGATGTCGTGCCGCGGGTCGGCGCCATCCTCAGCGGCCGGCACACCTACGACGTCGGGCAACGCGACGTCGGCAAGGGCAGCGGCGAGGCGTTCGAGGGCGCGTGGTCCGGCCCGGAGTTCGTGCTGACGACGCACCCGCCGGCCGAGCCGCTGCCGGCCGGGTCGCCGACGTTCCTGTCCGGCGACATCCACGCCGCCGTGGCGACCGCCCGCGCCGCCGCCGGCGACGGTGACCTGCTGGTCCTCGGCGCCGACGTCGTCCTCCAGTGTGTGGAGGCCGGGCTGGTCGACGAGCTGCTGGTGCACGTCGCGCCGCTGCTCCTCGGTGACGGCGTCCGGCTCTACGGCGGGCCCGGCCGCGAACGCGTCGACCTCGAGCTCGTCGAGGCCACCGGGACGGTGCTGCGCTACCGGGTGCTCACGCCCTGACCCGTGGCGTCAACTCCTGGACGAACGTCCGCAGCACGGCGAGGAACCGGCTCGGGTGCTCCCGATAGACGTAGTGCGCCGTGCGGTTGACCACCACCGAAGCGCAGTCCGCTGTCCGGGCGGCGATGGTCCGGAACAGGGCGTGGGCGAGCGACACCGGCGCCGAGACGTCGTTCTGTCCCCAGATCTGCAGGACCGGCAGGTCGAAACCGCGCCGCTCGATCTCGGCGAGCACCCGCGTCCGCAGGTTTTCCAGCTCCTGCTTCACGATCGTGTCGTAGACCCGTGTACGACGGTCGAGGTCGGACCACCAGCCGTTCTCGGACGCGGCGGCGAGGCGGCCGGGGACCAGCTCGTCGACGTGTCCGGTGAGGTGGGAGTTCAGCTCGGGCTCCCGCCGCACGAACTCGATCGTGGGCCGCGCCGGCGGATTCGCGTACGCGTTGGGGTAGAAGTCCGCGGGCGTCTCCGGTGACGGCGGAGCCAGGGTGTTCGACGACACCAGGACGAGACCGGCGATGCGGTCCGGGCGGCGCAGTGCCACCTCGGCCACGGGCAGCGCTCCGCGCGAATGGCCCATCAGCACGACCGGACCCGGACCGACGCGATCCACGACGGCATCGAGGTGGTCGCAGAGTCCGGCCGCGCCCATCGCCCGGTCGGGGAGGTCCGGTGCGTACGAGCGGCCCTGCCCCGGCTTGTCGTAGGCGACCAGCCGGGCACCCAGCGTCTCCGCGGACCAGATGGAGCTCCAGTCCAAGGCGCTGGCGAGTGAGCGCGGGTCGCCGCCGTGCACCATGACGATCGTCGGCCGCCCTTCGGCCGGGCCGGTGTCGTACACGCACGTGGCGAGGCCGCCGACGTCCCACCGCTGCCGATCCGACTGCATGTGTGTTGCCCTCCGTGTTCGAGCAGGAGCGATCAGGCTCCGTGATCCGGGTTCCGGGTGCCGAGCCGCCGTTCAGTCCGCCCAGCGGCTCGCCCGGGTCTCCAGCCAGGTCAGCACGGCGTAGGACACCAGCGAGGCGACGATGATCAGGACGATGACCGCCCAGACGCCGGCGATGTCGAAGGTGGAGGACTCGAGGGTGAGCAGGCGGCCGATGCCGATCGTGCCGATGATCACTTCCGCGCTGATCACGCCCTTGATTGCCTGGACGACGGCCACCCGCAGGCCGGTCAGGAGCAGCGGCGCCACCGAGGGCAGGTACACCCACCGGGCGAGCTGGAGCCGGTTCGCCTCGAAGCTCTGCGACATCTCGACGAGATGACGGGGCACCTCGCGCAACGCGGTGGCCCACTGCAGCGTCAGCGGCAGCAGCGCGAACGACACGACCGTCACGACGACCGAGGTCTCGCTGAGTCCCCAGACGAAGATGAAGATCGGGATGAGAGCGACGCTCGGGACCGCCATGAGCCCGCCGAGCACCGTCGTGAGCGCCTCGTCGATGAGGTCGTTCAGCCCGAGCGCGGCGGCGAGGACGGCAGCGAGCAGCATGGTGACCGCCAGCCCGATCGCCAGGGTGCGCAGCGTCGACACGCCGGCCTCGGCGACCGAGCCGTCGGCGAGGAGTTCCCGCAGCTCGCCCCACACCGCCTCGAGCGGCGGCAGCCATCCGGGCCGGGCCGTGACGGCGACGAGTTGCCAGGCGCACAGCGCGGCCACGAAGACGAGGACCGGGGACGCCAGAGCACCCCACCTGGCCACGGTGTTCGTTCCGCCGGAGCCGGGAACGAGGTCAGGACTGGCCACGCGACACCCCCTTGAGCCGGCGGATCACGGCCCGCTCGGCCCAGGTCGCCAGGCCGACCAGGACGAGCCCTTCCAGCACGACGGCGAGCGTCATCGCGTAGAGGTTGGCCGCGGAGAACTGCGACGTGTAGTTGATGATCGCTCCGCCCAGTCCGGCGGGGATCAGCGTGAGCTCGATGACGATCATCCCCGAGATCGCCCGCGACAGCGCGATCCGCGTCCCGGTGAACAGCGGCGCCGCCGCGCCGGGGAGGATGACCGTCCGCCACACCTGAGCCGGCGACGCCTCGAAGGAGCGGGCCATCTCCTCCAGCTGCGCCAACGGCACGCGCACCGCCGCGCGCGCGTTGAGCGCGACCACTGGGAAGGTGAACAGGAACACCACGACCACGCGCGCGCTGAGGGTCAGGCCCAGTGCGACGATGATGACCGGGACCATGGCGACCATCGGGATCACCAAGGCGATGTCGAGCCAGTAGCCGGTGGCGCGGTCCACCGTGCGGTGACGGCCCAGCAGGAAGCCGACGGCAAGACCGAGCACGGTCGCCAGCGGGAAGCCCAGTAGCAACGACTGATTGCTCGCCCACACGGCGGGCCACAGCGACCCGTTGCCGGCGAGGTCGAGCAGCGCGGCCGCGGTGTCGGTGAACGTGGCGATGAAGATCCCGCCGTCCCGGATGCCGAGCCACTGCCATACCCCGAGCACAGCCGCGACGAACGCCAGCCGGACGCCCCACACGGCGGCTTTCCGCTTCCGCCGGCTGGCGGCTCCGGGCGCGGGACTGCTCCGGCCCGGGACCACCGCCCGGGCCGAAGCGACGCCCGCCGCCTGAACGGAGGGGTCAGCCGTCACTGGCCCAGAACCTCGTTCAGCGGTTCGCTGGTGCAGCAGAGGTCTGCGGTCGGCTCGCCGTCGAGGCCGCCGTACTGCTTGATGGCGTCGAGCGTCGTGGCGATGCTGTCGTCGGTGAAGTTGCCGTCCTCGGGCCAGACGTTCGAGCTCAGGTACGTGTCGGCGAACCCCTTCGCCTGCTCCTCGGTCACGTCCGGGACGTTCGCGACGATGCCGTCGACGAGCACCTGCGGGTCGTCCTTGATCCGCTGCTGTTGCGTCAGCAGCGCGTCGAGGAAGTCCTGAACCGCTTCGGGGTTCTCGTCAAGGAAGCTGTCGCTGGTGAAGATCGCGCTGTCGATGATGTCGCCCATCTCGGCCGCATAGTCGAGCAGCACGTGGAACTTGCCAGGCGCCTTCTCCTCCAGCACCTGGAGGTCGGACAGCTGCACCACCGAGGCGTCCAGCTCGCCGGCGATCAGGGCCTGGATGCGGTTGGCCGAGCCGGGGACGACCAGCGTGTTCGGCTTCACCTCCGGATGGTCCTTGAGCAGGAGGTTCGTATAGAGCGCCGTCGACGACACCTGCGCGTGGATGCCGACCTTCAGCCCGTCGAGACCTTCCGGCGAGGTCACGCCGACGGGGACCACCATCGCGTACGCCGGCTTGTTCTGCGCCGCGATCGCCTTGACCGGGGCGCCTTGCGCCGTCGCGCCGAAGATCGTGCTGGTGTTCGCCGTGCCGATCTGGGCGTCGCCACGGACCACGGCCTGCACCGGATCCTCGGACGACTGGAGCCAGACCAGCTCGACCTCGTAGCCCTCCTCCTCGAGCTGCTCGGCGGCGAGGATCGTCGGCACCTTCTCCACCTGCGGGACCGCGTTGGAGAAGGCGATCGTGAGCGAGCCCTTGTCCTCGCTGGTGGCGGTGTCGCCCGCGCTGGTGCTGTCGTCGCCGCAGGCGGTGGTCAGGAGAACGGCGGCGGCGAGCGCCGGTGCCGCCCACCGGCGGCGGGCAGAGATGCGCTTCATGATGTCCTTCCGAAGGGCGGTCGTGGGGAGGGCCGGCTCATGCGTCGTGGACGCGCTGGCCGAGCAGCACCTCGTCCTTGATGAGTTGCCAGATCGAGTCGACGATCTGCGTGAACTCGAGCGTGTGCTTCACGTCCAGGCTCCGCGGACGCGGCAAGTGGACGGGGACGATCTCGCGCACCTGGCCGGGATTGGCGGAGAGAACCACCACCTTGTCGGCCAGGTACACGGCTTCGTCGAGCTGATGGGTGACGAAGACGACGGTCTTGCGTCGCTGCTGCCAGATGGAGAGCAACTCCGCCTGCAGGACCTCCCGCGTCTGGGCGTCGAGGGCCGCGAACGGCTCGTCCATCATGAGGATCTCGGGATCCGACGCCAGCGCCCGGGCCACGTTGACGCGCTGGCGCATACCGCCGGAGAGCTGGGCCGGGTACTTCTCCGCCGCGTCGGCGAGGCCGGTCATCGCGAGCAGCGGCGCCGCCCGTCGCCGCGCCGCGGCACGGCGCACGCCCTGGAGCTCGAGCGGGTAGCCGACGTTGTCCTGTACGGAACGCCACGGCAGCAGGGAGTCGGACTGGAAGACGAAGCCGCGCTCCCGGGTGGGCCTGCGGACCTCGCGACCGCTCGCGATCACGGTGCCGGCGGCGGCCGGAAGCAGGCCGTGGATCACCCGCAGGAGAGTGGTCTTGCCACTACCGCTCGGGCCGACGACGGTGACGAACTCTCCGTCGTCGATGGTCAGGTTGATGTCCTGCAGGACGTTGGTGCCGCTTCCGGGGAAGCGCACGCAGACGTCGCGAAGGTCGAGCAGAGCATGCGTCATCGAGGTGCCCTTTCCTTGTGGTGCCCCGCAGGATGGCCGTGCGCGTCACGGTCGTTCGGCCGGCACCGTCGATCCCGCGGCCAAGAGGCGTTCCCGCAGCGTGGGGGAGCCCAGCGCGGCTGCCGCGGCCGCACTCTCCTCCTTCTCGATCATCGCGACGATGCCGTCTCGCACGTGCCGCAGGTTCGCCTCCACGGCGGCCACCGCGGCGTCCTCGTCACCGGCCGCCATGGCGTCGAGCACCTCGTTGTGGGCGCTGCGGTGCGGGTGCTGGCGTCGCCAGCCGAAGATGTACCGGCCCAGCTCGAGCCGGAGCTCCTCCAGCAGCCGGACCAGCTCGGGATTGTTCGTGACGTCGAACAACTCGGCGTAGTACGCCTGCCGCGCGTCGACCTCGGACGAGCGCTTCGACTCGGCGACGTCGCTGAGCGCCCGCAGCAGCTCGATGCGCGCTGGCGTCATGGTGCGCATCGACAGTCGCAGGGCGTGCACTTCGAGCACCATCCGGATGCCGTAGATCTCCCGCACCTGAGCGGCGGAATGCGTGCGGACGACGGCGCCCTTGCGGTCGTTCAGCTCGACCAGGCCGTCGGCCGCCAGCTGGAACAACGCCGACCGCACCGGCACCCGCGAGACGCCGAGCGCGTCGGCGAGAGCCTCCTGGCGCAGCGGCTCGCCAGGCGTGAAGACGCCCAGGACGATCGCCTCGCGCAGTGCTTCGTAGACCATCGTGCCGACGAGCGGGCGACCACTCGACACCTGGGTGGCCAGCCGTGCGAGAGCGGCGGGAACACCTGCGTACTCCGGCTGTGCCTCGGTCATCGCTGCCCTCTCGCCGCACCCGCACGCATTTGATGTTGGATACAAGATAGGGATCAGGTGTCCTGTATCCAAGGCCTTGGATACATCGTGATGCTTCCGTGACCTGGTCCCTGGAGGGCGACGCTCGAACGGCCGGTGGACGTCACTCACCCAGCGGCTACCTGACCAACCTCATGGCCGGGTGTCGTCGGGCTGGGGGCGACGGGCAAGCCGCCGCGCTTGGCGGCGCCGGGCGGGAGGCCGACGACACGTTTGAAGGCGCGAGCGAAGGCGGCCTCGGAGCGGTAGCCGAGCCGCCGCGCCAGCTGGGCGGCCGTCGCCTGCTCGGACCGCAGCGCGTCCAGCGCGAGGTTCATCCGCCATGTCGTCAGGTACTGCATGACCGGTTCGCCGACCACCTTGGTGAACCGGTCGGCGAAGGCCGACCGCGACATCGCCAGCTCGGCCGCGAGGCTGGCCACCGACCAGTCGCGGTCGGGCTGCTTGTGGATCAGTGAGATCGCCCGGCCGATCTGCTCGTCGTGCAGGGCGCCGAGCCAGCCGGTGCGGGCGGCCGGGTCGGTCTCGAGCCAGGCCCGGATCGCCTGGATCACCAGGATGTCGCCGAGCCGGGTGATCACCTCCTCGCCGCCAGGCCGCAGGTGCTGCGCCTCGGCCGCCATCAGCCGCAGCGTGCTGTGCATCCACTCCTGCTGCGGCGACCCGCCGACCTCGACGTGGATGGTCTCGGGCAGCGCCTCGACGAGCTTGCGCGCGGCCGGGTGGTCGAACCGGACGGCGCCGCAGATCAAGGTCGTCGGGTCGCCGCCGCCGCCATGGCGGATCAGCTCGTACCGATCGGTGGCGGCCGCACGCTCGAGGTCCATGACGTTCGGCGCCGGCGCGCCGGGCGCGCCGAGGATCAGGTGCCCGCGCCCGTGCGGGACCAGCGCCAGCTCGCCTGGGAGCAGCGGCCGCGGCGCCGCGGCCTCGGTCTGCAGCCACGCCGGTCCCGACGTCACGATGTGGAACCAGATGTGGCCCGGCATCGCCGGCATCGTCATGCCCCACGGGGCGGTCAACTCGGAACGGCAGTAGAACGCGCCGTTCATGCGCATCTGGTGCAGTGCCTCACCGAGCGGGTCGGTGGGCGCCCAGTGGTCCGGCGTCGTCGTCATGACACGAGTATCCACCTGCGCATGCCCGCACATCCAGGGCTACTGGACGATCGAGCATGAACGGCGGCTACACAGTCATAGATCCGCCGGATCGGTGCTGCTTCACTGGACGACAAGCAAGCACCAACGACACCGGGAGCACACCATGAACGCCACCACCCTCGTCCTCGGCGGCACCGGCAAGACCGGCGCCCGGATCATCGAGCGCATGACGGCCCGCGGCGCCGACATCCGCGTCGGGTCGCGGTCGGCCGAGATCCCGTTCGACTGGACCGACCGCTCGACCTGGCCGGCCGCGCTCGCCGGGATCGACCGCGTCTACATCGCCTACTACCCCGACATCGCCATCCCCGGATCGGCCGACCTGGTCAAGGCACTGAGCGAGGCCGCCCGCGACGCCGGCGTCCAGCGGCTGGTGCTGCTGTCCGGCCGCGGCGAGGAGGAGGCGGAGGCCACCGAGCGGGTCGTGCAGGCGTCCGGGCTGGAGTGGACGATCGTCCGCTGCTCCTGGTTCAACCAGAACTTCGACGAGGGCTACCTGCTCGACCCGATCCTCGCCGGTGAGGTCGCGCTGCCGGCCGGCGACGTGCCGGAGCCGTTCGTCGACGCCGACGACATCGCCGACGTCGCGGTGGCGGCGCTGACGGAGGACGGCCACGTCGGCGAGGTGTACGAGCTGACCGGGCCGCGGCTGCTGACGTTCGCCGAGGCCGTCACCGAGATCGCGAAGGCCACCGGGCGCGAGATCCCCTTCATCCCCGTCCCGCACGAGGCCTACACCGCCGCCCTGGCGGACGCGGACCTGCCGGCCGAGGTCGCCTGGCTGATCGGCTACCTGTTCGGTGAGGTCCTCGACGGCCGCAACTCGCACCTGAGCGACGGGGTCCAGCGGGCCCTGGGCCGCGCGCCGAAGGACTTCACCGACTACGCCCGCGACGCCGCCGCCCGCGGCGTGTGGAACGCCTGACACACCGAGACCGCAAAGGAGACCCGGCCATGTCGGACCGCCTCGAGACCACCGCCACCGTCGTCGCGATCACCGGCAGCGCCCTCATGGCCGGGATGTGGTTCTTCTGCTCCGTCGCGCTGATGCCCGCACTGGCGAACCGCCCGGTTCCCGAGGCGGTCGCCGCGATGCAGGAGATCAACGTCGTCATCCTCAACCCGCTGTTCGGGCTGGCCTTCGGCGGGACGGCGCTGTTCTCGCTCGGCCTGACGATCGCGACGTTCCTCCGGCTGGACCGGCCGGCGTCCGGGCTGCTGCTGGCCGCGGCGCTCGTCATCCTCGTCGGCACGTTCGTCGTGACGATGGCGTTCAACGTCCCGCTCAACGACCAACTCGCCGCCGTCGACCCGGGCAGCGCCGCCGGGGCCGAGGTCTGGGAGCGCTACCTGTCCCGCTGGACCGCCTGGAACCACGTCCGGCTGGTCAGCTCGACGGCGTCGGTGGTGCTGTTCGCGACCTACCTCATCCGGCGCTGAGCTCGACGTCGAGCTCGCCGTGGCCCGCCAGCCACTCGACCGCCCCGCGGACCGCCTCCTCCGGCGCGTACCGCGGGGCGTAGCCGAGTGCCCGGCGGGCCTTGTCGATCGAGGCGAACTGGCTGCGCGACAGGTGGTCCCAGCTCTGCCCGGCGTACTCGGGCGTGGTGCCGGCGCGGAACTCGTCCCAGCCGACGAACTCCAGCGCCGGTTCGCGGCCGAACCAGGACGCCGCGTAGCCGGCGAACCCGCGGACGGTCAGCGCCGACGGCGCCGTGACGTGGAACGCCTGGCCGGCCGCGGCGTCGCGCCGTTCGATCGCCAGCTGGAAGCCCTGCGCGACGTCGTCGGCGTGGACGTGGTGCAGCAGTTCGGCCCCGATGCCGGGGACGGCCAGCGGCGCGCCGGACGCGAGCGCCGTCCACACCGTCGGGTCGAGGTTGCCCAGCGGGTTGATCGGGTGCCAGCCCGGCCCGCTGATGTGCCCCGGGTGCAGTGACGTCGTCACCAGCCCGCCGCGCGCGGTCTCGTCCAGCAGCAGCCGGGCGATGGCCGCCTTCTGCACGCCGTACTCGCCGAACGGCACGGTCAGGCTGTCCTCGCGCAGCGGGAGGGCGAGGCTCGGCCCGTGCATCCAGATGGATCCGCAGTGCACCAGGTGCGCCACCCGTCCGCGCAGGCCGTCAACCAGCTGGCGGGCCGACTCCTCGGTGAAGCAGACCAGGTCGACGACGACGTCCGGCGTGAGGTCCGCGAGCCGGCCGGCGAACGTCCCGGCGCGGTCCTCCGCCTCGCGGTCGACGGTCAGCTGCTCGACCTGCGCCCACGCCGGATGCTCGGTGTACGGCCGCCGGGTGCCGCGGCTGAGGTTGACGACCTGGTGGCCGGCGGCGACCAGCCGCGGGATCAGGTAGCTGCCGACATGACCGGTCCCGCCGACGACGACGATGCGCATGCGCCCATCATGGCCGTCTCGACGAGTGAGTCCGAGGCCGTTCGTGCCGGTGCGCCGTTTGGTCGTCCTCGACTCCCGGAGCCGTCTTCGACGGCGGGAGTCGTGTTCGAGGGGCCGTTCGGACGTTTCTCGCCATCGAAGACGGCGGCGGGCATCGAGGTGTGCCCAGTCTTTCCCCGTCCCTCTGATAGCTGCGGCTGAGAAAATGGGCGCCAGGGGGACGGCCAACGGCACGGACCACGGCGAACGGGTCCGGCCAGCCAACGAGAAGCCCGGGCTGACCGAGTTGACCGGGCTGGTCAGCAGTGCCAAGGCACCCGCGGCGATCGGCCCACCCAAGCTGCGTCGATCAAGTGGACCCGTTCATCTAGGGTCGTCGCCATGAAGGCGCTACGGGCCGTCGATGTCAGGGGCGTGTGGGGGACGGTGCTGCTGCCGCTCAGCGACGGCGCGATCGGCGGTGACATCGGCGGTGACATCGGCGGTGACATCGGCGGTGACATTGATTGGGGCCGGCTGGCCGCGCAGGTAGACACGCTGGCCGCCAGCGGCGTCGACGGCGTCTACGCCCACGGCACCGCGGGGGAGTTCCATGCCATCGACGAGGCCGAGTTCGACCGCGTCAACGAGGTGCTGGCGACGCGGTGCGAGGCGGCCGGGCTGCCGTTCCAGCTGGGCGGCTCGCACCCGGCAACGCCCGTCATGCTGGGACGGGTGCGCCGGGCGGCCGCGCTGGAGCCGGGCGCCGTCCAGGTCATCCTGCCCGACTGGGTGCCGCTGAACGACGACGAGGTGGTGCGGTTCCTCGCGGGCGCGGCCGAGGCCGCCGGGTCGGTGCCGCTGGTGCTCTACAACCCGCCGCACGCGAAGACGCGGGTCGGGCCGGCGCTGCTGGCCCGCGCGGCCGCGGCGACGCCGTCGCTGATCGGCGTGAAGATGGCCGGCGGCGACGACGACTGGTATGCCGCGATGGCCGAGCTGGCCGGCGACCTCTCCATCTTCGTGCCCGGTCACCTGCTGGCGACGGGCCTCGCCCGCGGCGCGCACGGCAGCTACTCCAACGTGGCCGCGATGTCGCCGCGCGGCGCCGTCGCCTGGTACCGCATGATGACGACGGACCCGGAGGACGCGCTCGACCTCGAGGCGCGCCTCGCCGAGTTCTTCCGCCGCCACATCGCCCCGCTGCAGGCCGCCGGGCTGTCCAACCCGGCGCTGGACAAGTTCCTCGCCACGGTCGGCGGCTGGGCCGACATCGGCACGACGCTGCGCTGGCCCGCGTCATCGGCCCCGGACGACGCCGTCGCGCCGGCCCGTACGGACGCGCATCGGCTGCTCCCGGAGCTGTTCCCGGCCTGATCGCAGCGGCTACCGTGGCCGGATGCTGGAAGCCGCGGGCGTCACCGCCGTCGAGGAGCAGGTGTACGGCGCCCTCGTCGACTCGCCCGCCGACACCGCGGCGGCCATCGCCACCCGGCTCGGGCTGTCGTTCGACGAGACCACGGCGGTGCTCGCGTCGCTGGAGGCGAAGGGGCTGATGAGCCGCACCGCCGACCGCACGCCGCGGTTCCTGGCGACGCCGCCGGACATCGCGATCGAGCCGCTGATCCTGCAGCGGCAGGCCGAGTTGCAGGAGACCCGGCGGGCGGTCGACGAGTTGCTGCGCCGCTACCGCGCCAGCCGCCGGCCCCGCGAGGCGGCCGAGCTGGTCGAGGTCGTCGTCGGGCGGCCGGCCGTCGCGCAGCGCTTCCAGCAGCTGCAGCGGCGGGCCGAGCGGGAGGTGCTGGTGCTGGTCAAGCCGCCGTTCGCGATACCGCACGAGGCCAACGACAGCGAGCTGGACCTGCTCGCCCGCGGCGTCACCGCGCGCGCCGTCTACGAACGGTCGGTGCTGGAGACCGACGGCGGCAGCGCGGCCGTCGCCCGCTACGTCGCCGCCGGTGAGCAGGCCCGCGTCGTCGACGAGCTGCCGGTGAAGTTCGCGCTGATCGACGGGTCGGAGGCGTTCGTGCCGCTGACGCCGGACGACCCGGAGACCGAGCCGACGTTCATGGTCGTGCACCGCAGCGGGCTGCTGGCGGCGCTGATCGCGCTGTTCGAGTCGCTGTGGGACCGCGCGTTCGACCTGTCCGCGCTGACGGCGCGCGCGTCCGGCCGCCCGCCGCGGCTCGCACCTGCCGACGCGCAGCTGGTGTCGCTGCTGCTGGCCGGGCTGACGGACAAGGCGATCGCCGGCCAGCTGGGGCTGAGCATCCGGACCGTGCACCGGCGGATCAGCACGCTGCTCGACCGCGCCCAGGTGTCGACGCGGCTGCAACTGGGCTGGCATGCCGCCCAGCACGGCTGGCTGGACGGCTACGGCCCGGCGGCCGGCGGCCGTGACGGCGCTCCGGGCTGACGTCGCTACGCGTCTCGGCGCCGCAGCATGAGGTTGCCGCCGAGGAGCGCGGCAGCGGTCCATCCGGCGAGGACGCCCATGCCTGCCCAAGGGCTGATGGGCAGGCTGGAGACGTCGGTGGTCACCTGGATGGTGAGGCCGGCGTTCGTGGGCGAGATCTGACGCAGCAGCCGCTGCCACTGCGGGTCGGAGATCAGCAGGGCGATGATCGGGACGAGGTAGAGCAGGCTGAGCACGACCCCGATGGCGGTCGCGGCGTCCCGTACCGCGGTGGCGATGCCGAGGCTGAGCAGCGCGATCAGCACGAGGTAGAGGACGGAGCCGGCGACCGCTCGAAGCGTCGATCCATCGGCCAGCGACAGCGGGCCGTAGCCATGCGCGGACGTGAAGCCGTTGCCGGGCAGGAGGCGTCCCGCGGCCACGACCGCCCCGACGACGCCGATGGCGCCCGCGGCCAGCGTTGGGCCGGTGAGGACGATCGCCTTGGCGGCCAGGATCCGGACCCGGCGCGGCATGGCGGTGATGCTGGTCCGGATCATGCCGGTCGTGTGCTCACTGCTGATCGTCAGCGCCGCCAGCACGGCGACCAGAGCCTGACTGACCTGTACGCCGGTCAGGCTGATCCTGGTGGCGTCGTGACCGCACCCCGATGACGGGCACGTGACGAGGGCGGCGGTGGCCGTGCTCAACACCACCGTCACCGCGACGACGGCGAGCAGCAGCCAGCCGGTGGCCGGGGACGTGCGGAGTTTCGTCCACTCGGCGTGCAGTTCGCACCTCATGCGTCGCTGCGACGTAGTCGGAGGGCGGCCAGGCCGAGGACGACTGCGGCGTAGCCGCACAACACCGCGAATCCGAGCCAGGGTGCGAGCGGATAGTAGCCGGTCGAGGGCGCGTAGTGGCCGATCACCTGGGGGTAGGCCGGGATGCTCTGCTGGATCGCGAAGCCGGCGGCGGGAGTGACCCGCATCAGCCAGGCCGCCGCGCTCTCGGGGAGGACGGCGCCGACCGCGAGGAAGTAGGGCAGGACCACCACCGCGACGCCGACGGTGACGGCGGCGATGCTGCGCCGGAACAGGATGCCCAGGGCGAGAGCGGACACGGCGGCGACGGCGAGCAGCGCCGCGGTGCCGACGACGACCCGCAGTTCGGTGAGCTGGGACACCGGCAGGATGTTGATGCCGTTCGCGCGCAGGATCCGGGTGCCGAGGGGGAGCGTGACGGCGGTGGCGGCGAGCCCGACGACGAAGGTGACCACGCCGATGACCGCTGCCTTCGCCGCCAGCGCCCGGCCCCGCCGCGGACTGGCGAGCAGGGTGTACCGGATCAGGCCCCGGCGATACTCGGTGGTGACGAACATGGCCGCCACGACGATCACGATGATCAGCCCGGCGAAGGTCCCGGTGAGCGTGCGCTCGATGGGAGCCGCGCCGCTGTCGCCGAGGGGCGCGATGTCGCCGGCTCCGGACACGGTGAACGTGTCGCCGGACCTGACGAGTCCGTTCGGGCGGTGGTCCTTCTCCCAGTCGGTCTGTCCGTCGTCGTCGGCCACCTCGATGCCGCTCCACGTGCCGAGGGGAGTGGAGCCCTGCACGTCGACCCGGTCGAAGACGGCCGTGGCCTGGGTGAAGCGGCACTCCTCGCTGCTCCCGCCAAGGCTCGAGTTCACCGTCAGGTCGCACGGGGAGGCGACGAACAGGCCCACCTGGACCTCGTCCGGCAGGCCCTTCAGGCGGATCGTGCCGATGCCGGTCCATCGGACGCCGTCGGCCGACTCCTCGCCGGTGAGCGTGTCGCCGGAGCGGGTCAGCCGCAACCACCGCGGGGACGTGTTCGACGCGCCGCCGGGGAGACCGGCGGTGTCGTGGGTGAAGTCGTGCTGCATCCGTGCGCCGTGATCGCCGGTCATCATCACGGCCGCATAGGCCGAGCCCGGCTCGGCGCCGTCCTTGATCATGATGCCGGCCTTCGCCCACGGCACGACGTCGTCGACGATCTCGTCGTGGCCGGGCGGTGGATAGGTGATGATCCCGGTCAGGGAGGTGAGCCGGACGGTGATCGTGCCGTCTCCGGTCAGTGGCTGGTGGACGAAGTAGAAGCGGTCCTGCACCGCCTCGCCGCCCGGTCCCACCGGCGCGGCGGGGCAGGCTTCCTCGCTCGCGCCGTCGCCACACGAGGCCCGGTCGCCCGACGCGATCAGCAGCCCGAGCGCCACGGTGACCAGGCCCGCGGCGAGCATGGCGATGGTCCAGCCGCGGACGGTCCGGAGTTTGGTCCACTCCGCACGCAGGAGGTGGACGAACCGCGGCCTCATCACGACGCCCCGCGGAACTCGACCGCATCCCGGGTCAGCTCCAGGTAGGCGTCCTCCAGCGTCGCGTGCTGCCCGATCAGGTCGGCCATGCTGGTGTCCGCGACGACCCGGCCCCGGCCCACCACCACGATGTGACCGGCGACGTCCTGGAGTTCGCTCATCAGGTGGCTGGACACCAGGATGGCCCGGCCCTCGGCGGCCAGTGACCGCAGCAGGCCGCGGATCCACACGATGCCCTCCGGGTCGAGGCCGTTGAACGGCTCGTCGAGCATGAGCACCGGCGGGTCGCCGAGCAGGGCCGCGGCGACCCCGAGACGCTGGCGCATGCCCAGCGAGTAGCCACCGGCCTTGCGCCGGGCGGCCTGCCGCAGCCCGACCAGGTCGATCACCTCGTCGACCCGGCGTGCGCCGAGGCCCTGGGAATGTGCCTGCCACAGCAGGTGGTGACGGGCGCTGCGGCTCGGTTGCAGCGCCGCCGCGTCCAGCAGCGCACCGACGTGGCGGTACGGGAAGCGCAGCGTCCGGTATGGCCGCCCACCCACCAGCGCGCTGCCGGACGCCGCGGCGTCGAGGCCGAGAATCACCCGCATCGTGGTTGACTTGCCCGCACCGTTCGGGCCGACGAAGCCGGTGACCCGTCCCGGTCGCACGGTGAAGGTCATCCCGTCGAGCGCGACGGTCGAGCCGAAGCGTTTGTGCAGGTCGTTGACTTCAATGGTGGCTTGCATGGGTCAGTTGTAGGCAGCCGGCGATAACGCGAGCCGAACGCGACCTGTCATGGCGGTGTTAGGCCGGACGCGAGATCCTGAGAGCGCCGGGCACGCAACGAAAGGGCAGGGGATGAGGAAGGCACGGGCCGTGGCGCTGCGGGGCAGCACCGTACGGCTGCGCTATACCGCCCTGTACGGTGCGCTGTTCCTCCTGTCCGGGGCCGCGCTGCTGGCCATCGCCTACCTGCTGAGCCTCGACGACGTCAGCCGGACGGAGCCGCTCGACGACCCCGCGTCGCAGCGATCCGCCCTCGCGCAGGCGCAGTTGCGCATCGGTGACCTGGAGGCTCAGCTCGCGCAGGTCCAGGCCGACCAGTCACACCAGCTGCTGACCGGCTCGGCGATCGCGCTCGCGGTCATGACGGTCGTGTCGATCGTGCTGGGCCACCTCGTCGCGGGCCGGGTGCTGCGCCCGCTGCGGACGATCACCGCGGCGACGCAGCGGATCACGGCGGACAACCTGCACGAACGGCTCGCGCTGGCCGGCCCCGCGGACGAGGTCACCGACCTCGCCGACACCATCGACGGCCTGCTCGACCGCCTGGAGAGCTCGTTCACGGCGCAGCGCCGGTTCGTGGCCAACGCCTCCCACGAACTGCGTACTCCACTGGCGACGATGCGCGCCTCCCTGGACGTCGCCGTGGCCAAGCCGGAGCCCGCGCCGGCGCAGACCGTCGCGCTGGCCGACCGGGTCCGTACCGAACTCGACCTGGTCGATCGGCTGCTGGAAGCCCTCCTCACGCTCGCTCACGCCCAGGTGGGCGGGTCGGCCGACTCCGTGCCGGTCTCGCTCGGCCGCGTGACCGCTGCCGCCCTGCGCACCCGAGCGGCCGACATCGCCGACAAGCACCTCACCGTCGACGACCGCGATCTCCAGGACGGCGCCTGGACGCAGGGCAACCAGACACTGCTGTCCCGCATGGTCGACAACGTGATCGACAACGCGATCGTTCACAACCAGGCCGGTGGCTGGATCCGGGTCGAGACCACCACCCACGACGCGTCCGTCGTCCTCGCGGTGGAGACCGGTGGCGAGGTGCTCGCTCAGGAGCAGGTCGCGGCGCTGTCCCAGCCGTTCCGAAGACTCGGTGGCGAGCGCACCGGCTCGGACACCGGCTCCGGTCTCGGGCTCTCGATCGTCGCGGCCATCGCGTCCACGCACCAAGGCCGCCTCGACCTGCGGGCCCGGCCTCGAGGCGGGCTCGCAGTCACCATCACGCTGCCGTCGGCCGAGACACCGGCAGGAGCCCGGGCATGAGGGTCCTGGTGGTCGAAGACGCCCGCGCCCTCGCCTCGGTCATCGCCGAAGGCCTCCGCGACAACGGCATGGCGGTCGACCTGGCCTACGACGGCCTCGAAGCCGCGGCCAAGCTCGACCTGAACTCCTACAACGTCGTCGTCCTCGACCGTGACCTGCCCGGCATCCACGGCGACGTCCTCTGCCGGCTGATCGCCGAGAGCGACGCCCGGGCCATGATCCTCATGCTCACCGCGGCCGGTTCCCCCAGCGAGCGCGTCAGCGGCCTGACGCTCGGAGCCGACGACTACCTGACCAAGCCCTTCCACTTCCCCGAGCTGGTCCTGCGCATCCGCGCCCTCGCCCGCCGCCAGTCGTCTGCTCGCGCCCGCACCCTGTGCGCCGTGGGCATCGAGCTCGACCCTGTGCGCCGTACGGTCACCCGCGACGGCCGTCACCTGGAGCTGTCCGTCAAGGAGTTCGCCCTGCTCGAAGCGCTGCTGCGCGCCGTTCCCGCCTACCTCAGCGCCGAAGACCTCCTCGAACAGGTCTGGGACGAACACGCCGACCCCTTCACCAACACCGTCGCCGTCACGATCAGCCGGCTCCGCCGCAAACTCGGCGCACCCCCGGTGATCACCACCACGCCCGGCGTGGGCTACCGCATCATCGAACCGTCGCCGTCATAGCCGCGTCAGCGCAGGCCGTAGGCGCGCAGCACCGTCTGCTCGATCCGGTTCCCGTCGCCGTCCCAGGCCTCGACCCGCAGGGCGACGGCGTCGGCGCCGCGCCGCGGGTCGAGCAGCGCCGTGTCCACCGCGCCGCGACGGGTGACGCGGGCGGGCTGCCAGGTGGCGCCGTCGTCGTAGGACGCGGAGAGACGCAGGCCGCCGCCGGTGACCGGGTCGGCGTCGGCCTGCCGGTGCACCGTCAGCGAGACGCGGGTGCGGCCGCGGGAGCTGACCGTGCCCCACTGGTCGACGTCCACGTCGTAGTCGACCTGCAACAACGGCAGCGGCTCCCGCGCGCCCGCGGCCGGTCGCTCGGACGTGAACGTCCACGCCGTTCGCGTCGACGTCGACCGCTCCCACCAGGGCGCGTCGCGGTCGACGTCCAGTTCGAGCCGGTACGACGCCGGCGAGGGCGACGCGGGCCAGCCGCCGTACACCGCGTCGCGTTCGGCGACGAGCGAGCCGTCACGGTAGAGCCGTGCGGCCGTGGTGTCGAAGGGTGTCTCGTCGCCGTTGCGGTCGCTGCCGTCGAGGAACGAACGGACGAGGACGGTGAGCTCGTCGCCCTCGCGGAACCCGGGCATGCCGTACTGGCCGTAGTGATCGGTGTCGAGCGGCACGCCGGGCCGGACCACCGGGCCGAACCACGACCGCGGGTCCGACTCGCCCGCCTCGTACGTGCGCAAGCCCTCGATCATGCCCGCGACCAGCAGCCGCTGCGCCCACACGAACTGCTGCCAGCGGGTGTCGCCGGGCGTGACCCACTCGTCGCGGTGCGACGGCAGCGGCACCTCGCGCGGGGCGCGGATGGAGAAGTTGTCGTACGGACGGAACGCGTGCCGCGCGTCGTTGCCCAGGTGCTCCGGGCCGGTCGCGACGTACGTGCTGTCCAGCTCGGCGAGGTCGCTCCGGCGCACCCGCTCCGAAACGTCGGACGGGATGGCGCCCGGCCAGGACTGCATGAGGTCGTACAGGTACGGGCTGACGGCGACGCCGTCGAACTGGACGACCGGCGCCGCGTCCAGCAGCGCCGCGCCGTCGGCCTGCGAGATCGTCACCACCGGGATCGTCGTGCCCTCGGCGACGGACAGCAGCAGCCAGCCGGGCCGGTCGTGGTGGACGATGACCGCCTCCGCCCCGGCCGCCGTCACCGCGGCCACCTGCGCGTCGAGGTCGATCTCGTCGGAGCGGCGGACCAGCGCGGCCGCGCCGGTGAGGTCGCGCCCGGCCAGCTCGGCGGGCGTGCCGGTGCCGGCGTCGACCACCGGGTAGCGGTGCCGGCCGTCGACCCGGGGCGAGCCGACGGCGTACTCGTGCGCCAGCTCGCGGTCGCCGGCCCGCAGCGTCAACTCGGGCGCGAACAGCTCCCACAGGCTGGAGAACTCGAACGTGCCCCGCTGCACCGGCTCGGTCGGTGCGGCGTACGCGACGTCGATGTACTGGTCGAGCATGTACTTGAGGTTGAACATGTGCTGCTCGGAGCTGCGATACCAGCCGAGCGTGAGGCCCTGGTGCTCGGTCGGCTGCGGGGTGTCGACGGCGACCCGCGTGGCGGTGCGCCCGTCCAGCACGAGGTGGGTGTCCTCGGTCAGCTCCAGTTCGGTGTCGCCGACGATCGCCACCTCGCGCGCCTGCTCTCCGGACTCGTCCGGGGTGAACAACACGCCGAACAGGCTGTACGTGCCCGGCGGCACCCGGAACACGGCCGGCCCGCTGCCGCCGCCCTTGCGGCCGAAGAAACCGGTGCCCGACCAGTCGGTGTCGAGGTTCCACAGCTCGGCCGAGCTGCCCCCGATGGCCGGTGCGCCCTCGTGGTCGATGCCCTCGATGGTCACCTCGATCGTCTCGGGGTCCTTCGTCACGCCGAGGACGGTGTGCGCGACGACGCCGCCGTCGGCCGAGCGGGCGGTGACGCGGCCGCCGTAGACGTCCGGGTCGCCGAGGTTCGGGTCGAGGGTGACGTCGACGCTGGCGCTGCCGCCGGCCGGCACCGTCAGCGACGGAGCGCTCAGCGTCAGCATGCCGGACGGCGCGGGCGTGCCGGTCGCGCCGGTCAGCGTCGCGTCGAGGACCAGGATCACGGGCTCGGCGCCGTCGTTGGTGTACGTGACGGCGTGCGTGACCACCGGGTCGGTGCCGTCGTGCGGCCAGTCGTAGCCGCCGAAACTGAGGGCAGCGGTGTCGGCGAACGTGGTCTGAGTGACGGCGCGCGCGGCGTCGAGGCGGCCGGCGCCCTGCTCGTAGACCGTGTACTCGTCCAGCTCCTGCGCCGACTGCACGAGCGCCCCCTTCAGCTGGTCCGCCGCCCAGTCCGGGTGCCGCTGCAGCAGCAGCGCGGCCGCGCCGGACACGTGCGGCGTCGCCATCGAGGTGCCGTTCAGGCTGGTGTAGAGGTCGTCGACGGGGTCGCCGAGCGACGTACCGGCCGCCCGCGCCGCGACGATCCCCACGCCCGGCGCGGTGATCTCCGGCTTGATCGCGTGGTCGCCGAGCCGCGGGCCGCGGCTGGAGAACGAGGCCAGCACGTCGGACTTGTCGACGGCGCCGACGCTCAGCGCCGCGTCGGCCACGCCCGGCGCCCGGACGCTGGTCTCGCCGGGCCCTTCGTTGCCGGCCGCGGCCACGAACAGCGTCCCGCTGGCCGCCGTCAGCTCGTTCACCGCCTGGCTGAGCGGGTCGGTGCCGTCGGTGACCTCGCTGGACAGGCTCATGCTGACGACGTCGGCGCCCTGCGCGACGGCCCACTCCATGCCCTCGATCAGCCACGAGTTCTGGCCACTGCCGTCGGCGCCGATGACCTTGCCGATCAGCAGGTCGGCGCCGGGCGCCACGCCGACGCGCGCGCCGTCCGACCCCGCGCCGGTCCCCGCGACGGTGGCCGCGACGTGCGTGCCGTGGCCGTTGTCGTCCTGGACGGTGCTGCCGGAGAAGTCCGCCGCGCCAGTGACCTGACCGGCGAGGTCCGGGTGGGCGGGGTCGTAGCCGGTGTCGAGCACGGCGACGGTGACGCCGGTGCCGTCGTACCCGGCCGCCCAGGCGGCGGGCGCGCCGACCTGCGGCACGCTCTCGGCCAGCGTCGGCCGCACCTTCGCGTCCAGCCAGATCTTCTCGATCGACGGCGCCGCCCGGCGGGTGGCCTCGGTGCCGGGCAGGTCCGTGGCGACGTCGCTCCAGAACGCGGCCAGCTCGGCGGCCGGCGCGGAGACGGCGACCGCGCCCACGCTCTCCAGGGTGGCGGTGACGACGGCGTGCTCGGGCGCGGGCGGGGCGGCGACCCGCGCGGCGGCGCCTCCGGTGTGCGTCACGATCAGCGGCAGCGCGTCGCCGGTGTAGCCCTGCTCGATCAGCCCGGTGACGTTGAACAGCTCGCGGTCCAGCGACCCGGCGGCGAGGTACGGCTCGGCCTCGGCCGGGATCGCGTAGAGGCCCTCCGGCCGCTCGACCACCTTGAGGTTGCCGCGGACGGCGCCCGGCGCGGGCAGCGCGGTGACCGCGTGCCGGCCGTCGGCCATGGTGTCGACCCGCAGCCGGTGACCGGTCACGAGGGTGACCGTGACGCCGTCGGCCGCCGGCTGGGGGAGCGGGGCCGGCGCTGCCGGGTCAGCGGCGCCCGGTGCGGCGGCCGCGACCAGCAGCACGGCGGCGCAGACGGCGAGCAGGGGACGAGACCGGCGCATGGGACCTCCCGGGCAGAGGCGCCGAAAGCGGCGCGGATTCTCGGAGCCTAGGGGCGCGCGGCCGCCGCGGACGAGGGCTCGGTCGTGGCCTATGGACGTCATGGCAGAAACCCGCCACGGTGGTCGCGAGCCGTCAGCCGGTCCGCAAGTCGAATCGCGGCGGCATGGTGACGGGCACGATGGCGCACTCACCGAGCGCGCGGGTCCGCAGGATCGACACCACCTGCCCGGCCTCGAACGCGGCGAGCTCTTCGGGTAGCCGGGGCAGCGTCTCGCGCAGCAGGCGGCCGTCCTGTTCGGCGCGGACGGTGACCGTCGTCGGCCACCAGTCGCCGTCCGGAGTATCGGCGACGCCGACCGACTCGACGACGGCCGGCTCGGGCCGCGCCTCCGGCGAGGTGGCGTCACGCCGCAGCGCGCCGAGGGTGTCCGGGCTGTGGCGTGGCTCGATCCACACCAGGTGCCGCATCGTCGGATGCCGGCGGAAGCCGAAGAGCATCCCGGGCCGGATGGTGCAGCCGACCTCGGCGTCGAAGGTGTAGGGACCGTGGACGAGGTGCTCGGTGCCCGACCCGAGCGGGCGGCCGATCACCCGCACCCAGTGGGTGCGGCCGTCGCCGTCTGCCTTGCCCCAGGTCGTGGGCTCGATCCCCACCACCACCGCGCCCTCGAGACCGGTGTCGGGGCGTGGTCGCGGCGGGTCGGGCTCCCAGCCGATGCGGGCGAGACCCAGGCCCAGCAGCACGGCGAGGCCGGTCACCAGGATCCATAGCCGCTGGTCCGGCGCCTGCGCCATGCCCCACGCGGTGCCCGCGATCGTGGGTATGACGGCGGCCAGGGCGAGCCGGCGCCGGAGCCGGACGCGGCGCACCGCCCGGGCGCGGACGTCCAGCATGAACTGGTCGGGTGGGGCCTGGCTCATGTCAGTACCACGCGGGCCACAGCGCCCGCCGCCCTTCCCGGGTCTCGCACACGAGCGCCGTGCCGGTGGCGCGCATCGTCGCGATCTCCTGCGGTCGCAGGAAACCGCGGGCGGGTCCGGGTTCCCCGCGGTCGGCTGTCACCTCGACCTCGACGTGCCCGTGCCGAACGCGTCCGGTCGGACGGATCGAGGTCAGCGGGACTTCGGCCGGCCGGGCGTCCAGCAGGTCGCGGGCCGTCTCGGGATCCAGCAGGCCGAGTTCGCTCCGGTGCCGCGCCAACAACGTCCGCAAGCCGGTTTCGTCGAGCTCGACGGCGGGCGACCAGTCGTCGCCCCGCCCGGAGGAGGGCCGGACCGGCAGGAACGTCCCGGCCTGCACCGTGCGCTCGCGGTGCACCGGTGTGTCGACGCTGACCTCCCGCCCGTCGGGCAGGGCCACCCGGAGCCGTGCCTCGATGTCGCCGCCATCGCTGTCCCAGGTGCCGTCGAGCACGGCGAGCACCTCGCCGACCGCGACGCCGTCCACCGTGCGGGGCTCGCTGTAGCGGCCACCGCTCAGCCACCACTGCACCGAGCTGGGAGAACGGCGCCACACGTCGGCCCGGATCCTGAAGTGGGACGCGGAATCGTGGGGTTGCGGTGGCTTGCGCAGCTCGCGCCAGGACACCTCCGCGATACCCCACGCCACGAGAGTCGCCACCCCCACGAGGACGGCGAGGGTCGTCGCGATGATCGTCGCGGTCAGGCCCATGGTGCGGCTCCTCGGCGTGGTCCGGGCATGGCCTTTACCCTTGCATGACGTCCGTCCCGGCGGCCGCGCGGATCGTGCGTGGCAAAATCGGCGCGTGCAGGTCGCCACGCTCGGCTCGTTCGAGCTCCGTACCGACGACGGCCGGGTGGCCGAGGTCGCGGGCGCCCGGTTGCGCGGCCTGCTGATCGCGCTCGCGCTGGAGGCCGGTCACGTGGTCCCGAAGGCGACGCTGCTGGACTGGATCTGGGCCGCCGACCCGCCCGCCGACGCCACGAACGCCCTGCACCGGCTGGTCTCGCGGCTGCGCAAGGTGCTGCCCGACGGCGCCATCGAGGGGCACCCGGACGGCTACCGCCTGCGGGCCGACCCCGACGCCGTCGACGCCGTCCGGTTCGAACGCCTCGTCGGGCGGGCCCGCGCCGCCGAGGACGTCCTGCGGGTCCAGCTGCTGCGCGAGGCGCTCGGGCTGTGGCGCGGCGCCGCCCTGCAGGACGTCGGCCTGCACGACAGCGCGGCGCTCGACGCGGCCGCCACCAGGCTCGAAGGGCTGCGGCTGTCGGCCATGGAGGAGTTGTTCGACGCCGAGATCGGCCTCGGCCACGGCGCCGGCCTGGTCCCCGAACTGACCGACGTCGTCGCCGCGCATCCGCTGCGCGAGCGGCTGGCCGGCGCGCTGATGCGGGCGCTGGTCGCGGCCGGGCGCAACTCCGAGGCGCTGCTGGTGTTCGAGCGCACCCGCGAGGCCCTGGCCGACGCGCTCGGCGTCGACCCCGCGCCGGAGCTGTCCGCCCTGCACGTCGCGGTGCTGCGCGGTGAGGTGGGCCGGCGCGACGACGACCGGAAGACCAATCTGCGGGCCGAGCTGACCAGCTACATCGGCAAGGACGCCGACATCGCCGCCGTCCGCGCCCTCGTCGCCGAGCACCGGCTCACCACCCTGATCGGGCCGGGCGGCTCGGGGAAGACCCGGCTGGCCACCGAGACCGGGCGCCTGCTGCTCGACGACCTGCCGGACGGCGTCTGGCTGGTCGAGCTGGCCGCCATCGGTCCCGACGGGGACGTTGCTCAAGCGACGTTGGCCGCGCTCCGGCTGCGCGACTCGCTGCTCGGCGACGCACCGGACGCCGAGCCGGCCGACCGGGTCGTCGCGGCGCTGCGCGAGCGGGCGATGCTGCTGGTCCTGGACAACTGCGAGCACGTCATCGAGTCCGCGGCGACGTTCGCACACCGTGTGCTCGGTGAATGCCGGCGGGTGCGGATCCTGGCGACCAGCCGCGAGCCGCTGGGCATCACCGGCGAGATGCTGTGGCCGGTCGCGCCGCTGGTCGTCCCGGCCGACGGCGCCGAAGCCGGCGCGATCGAGGCGTCGCCGGCCGTCCGGCTGCTGCTGGAACGGGCCCGGGCGGTGCGCACCGGCCTCGTCGCCGACGCACCCACCCTGGCCACGCTGGCCCGGGTCTGCCGGGCGCTGGACGGCATGCCGCTGGCGATCGAGCTGGCCGCGGCCCGGCTGCGCACGATGTCCCTCGACCAGCTGGCGCACCGGCTGGACGACCGGTTCCGCCTGCTCACCGGCGGCAGCCGGACCGCGCTGCCGCGGCACCGCACCCTGCGCGCGATGGTCGACTGGAGCTGGGAGCTGCTCACCGAGCCCGAACGGGCGGTGCTGCGGCGGCTGTCGGTGTTCGCCGGCGGCGCCGGTCTCGACGCGGCCGAGCGGGTCTGCGCGGACGGCGACGTGGCGGCGGGGCAGGTGCTCGACCTGCTCACCGCTCTGACGGAGAAGTCGCTGGTGGTCGCCGAGGGCGAGCGCTACCGCCTGCTCGGCACCATCAAGGAGTACGCCGAGCAGCGGCTCGCGGAGGCGGGCGAGACCGGCCGCACGCGCCGGGCGCACCTCGACCACTTCACCGAGCTGGCCGAGACCGCCGAGCCGCGACTGCGCCGCGCCGACCAGGTGGAGTGGCTGGCCATCCTGGAGGCCGAGCACGACAACCTCGGCGCGGCGATGCGCGACGCGCTCGCGGTCGGCGACGCGCGGGCGGCCATGCGGCTCGCGGCCGGCGCCGGGTGGTACTGGTGGCTGGCCGGGCACAAGACCGAGGGCTTGGAACTGATCACCGCGGCGACGGAGCTGCCCGGCGGGGTGACCGACCCGATCCGGGCCACGGTGTACGCCATCATCGTGCTGTTCTTGTCGACCGGACCGGGCGACGAGCACCAGGCCGCGGAGTGGATCCACCGGGCCTACGAGGCGAGCCGGCACGTCCGGGGCGGCCACCCGGCCATGGGCCTCGTCGGTGCGACGGAACGACTGCTGCAGGGGCCGGAGGCGGCGCTGACCGCGTTCGAGCCGGTGCTCGACGACGACGATCCCTGGGCCCGGGCGCTGGCCCGGCTGCAGTTGGGCAAGATGCGCGTCGTGAGCGGCCAGGGCGGGCGCGACGCCGAGGGGTACCTCGAGACCGCGCTCGCCGAGTTCCGCGCCATCGGCGAACGCTTCGGGATCTCCTTCGCGCTCACCGAGCTGGCCGATCTCATCGCCGCGCGCGGCGAGTTGGCCCGCGCGTGCGCGTACTACGACGAGGCCGTCGCGGCAGTCGCCGAAGTGGGCGCCGTCGACGACGTCATCCGGATGCGGGCCCGCCAGGCCGAGCTGTACTGGCAGCTGGGCGACGAGGAGTCCAGCGCCGCCGCCATCGCCGAGGCGCAACGCCGCGCCGACGGCGTGACCTGGCCGGGCACGCTGGCCGCGCTGGCCCTGTCGAAGGCGGAGCTGGCCCGCTGGCGCGGCGACGCCGAGGACGCGTACCGGCAGATCGACGTGCTGCGGGCCGTGCTGGGCGAGGAGGCGGAGCTGCCGTACATCCGCGCGCCGATCCAGAACCTGCTGGGCTATCTCGCCGCCGATGTCGACGCCGCCCGCGAGTACCGCGCGGCGGCCTGCGCGTCGGCGGCCGAGGCGGGGCACGCGCTGGTTGTCGCGGGGGTGCTGGTCGGGGTCGCGGACCTGGCCGTGCGCCGCGAGCAGTACGACCAGGCAGCCCGGCTGCTGGCGGCGAGCGCCGTCGCGCGCGGGCTGCCGAACGGGCCGCACCCGGACGTCGTCCGGATCGAGAACGAGGCGCGGAGCCGCCTCGGCGACGCGCGGTACGCCGAGGCGGCTCAGGAGGGGATGCGGGCGGACTGGCGGGAGCTGGCCGAGGTCACGCTCGCTTGCTGAACGTCGACCGGGCCCACACGTAGCCGACCACGGCGATGCCGATGCACCAGGCGATGGCCGGGATCACGTCGCCGGCCGACGGCCCGCCGGCCAGCAGCCCGCGCAGCGTCTCGATGATCGGCGTGAACGGCTGGTACTCCGCGAACTCGCGCAGGCCCGGGCCCATCTTGTCGGCCGGCACGATCGCGCTGCTGAAGAACGGCAGCATGACCAGCGGCACCGCGGCCATACCCGCCGTCTCCGGCGACTTCGCCGCCAGCCCCAGCGCGACGGTGAACCAGCCGGCCGCGGTGGCCAGCAGCACGATCATGCCGACGACGCCGAGCCAGTCGAGCGCGCTCGCCGACGCGTCGAAGCCGAGCAGGAAGGCCACCCCGACGAGGGCGGCGATCGCGATCAGGTTCGTCAGCACGCTGGTGACGACGTGGCCGGTCAGCACCGCGCCGCGGGAGACGTCCATGACCTTGAACCGGTTGATGACGCCCTTCGTCATGTCGGCGTTCACCGCCGTCGCGGTGCCGCCGAGCCCGTAGCAGACGGCCATCAGCATCAGGCCCGGTGTCGCGTAGTCGACGTAGTCGACGCCGACGCTGAACGCGTCGCCGAGCATGTACACGAACATCAGCATGAGCACGATCGGCATCAGGACGGCGTTGAACACCGAGGTCGGGTTCCTGGTGAGGTGCTTGAAGTCGCGGCGCAGCATCACCATCGCGTGGGCAGTCATGTCGTGGGCACCTCCGTGCCGTGGCCCGTCAGGGCCAGGAAGACGTCGTCGAGGTCGGGGGTGTGGACGGAGAACTCCTCGGCGCTGAGCGAGTACTCGTCGAGCCGGTCCAGCAGCGCGCGCAGCGAGGCCGTGCCGCCGTCGCTGGGCACCCGCAGGGTCAGCGACTCGTCGTCGCGGGTGGCGTCCGGGAGGATCCGTGCGGCGGCGTCGAGTTCCTCGGCCGTGGTGAAGCGGAGCTGGACGTGGGTGCCGGGGAGCCGGCGCTTGAGCTCGTCAGGGGTGCCCTGGGCCACGATGCGGCCCTGGTCGAGCACCGCGACCCGGTAGGCGAGCTTGTCGGCCTCGTCGAGGTACTGGGTGGTGAGGAAGATGGTGACGCCGTCGGCCACCAGGTCGCGGACGATCGACCACATCGTCCGGCGGCTGCGTGGGTCCAGGCCCGTCGTCGGCTCGTCGAGGAAGATGATCCGCGGGCTGCCGACCAGCGTCATCGCCAGGTCGAGCTTGCGCCGCATGCCGCCGGAGTAGGTGGAGGCCGGCTGCTGCGCCGACTCCACCAGGTCGAAGCGCTCCAGCAGCTCCGCGACGATCCGCTTGCCGTCCTTGGCGTCGACCGGGCTGAGATCCACCATCAGCTGGAGGTTCTCCTCGCCGGTCAGCAGCTCGTCGACCGCGGCGAACTGCCCGGTGACGCCGATCGCTCGCCGCACCGGCTTGGGCTCGGCCGCGACGTCGTGTCCGGCGACGCGGACCGTCCCGCCGTCGGCGCGCAGGAGGGTGGTCAGGACGTTGACCGTCGTCGTCTTGCCCGCCCCGTTGGGGCCGAGCAGGGAGAAGACCGTGCCGGCCTCGACGTCGAGGTCGATGCCGTCGAGCACGATCTTGTCCCCGAAGGCCTTGCGCAGGCCCGAAACCTCAATCGCCTTTGTCATGCCTCCACGGTCGGCGCCTCCTCTGACACCGACCTGACACGCGTCTGTCACGGCCGCTGACGCCGTGACGGCCCACGTCAGACGCGGCGGCGCAGCGCCCAGACGGAAAGCGGCGCGAACACCGCGGCGATGGCGGCCGCCCAGATCAGCGACTGCACCACGGGGGTGGTCGCGGACGCCACGTGCCATTCGGTGCCGATGGTGTCGTCGCCGACCATGAGCGCCCGGCAGGCGTCGGACAGGATGGTGACGGGGTTGTTCTCGACGATCGGCTGCAGCCAGCCCGGCATGGTGCTGGTGGGTGCGAACACGTTGCTGACGAACGTCACCGGGAACAGCGCGGTGAAGCCGAACAGCTGCACCTTCTCGGGATCCTTCGCCAGCACGCCGACCAGCACCGACACCCACGAGAACGCCAGCGCGAACAGCAGCAGGAGCCCCACCGCCGCCAGCAGCGACCAGACGCCGGTGCCGATGCGGAAGCCGAGGACCATGCCGATGGCCAGCAGCAGGAAGATCGACCACGCCTGCTTGACCTGGTCGGCGAGGATGCGCCCGGCCATCGGCGCCCACCGGGCGATGGGCAGCGACCGCAGCCGGTCGAAGACGCCCTTGGTGAGATCGGTGTTGAGCCCGGTGCCGACATACATGGTGATGAACAGCATGTTCATGACGATGATGCCGGGCAGCGCGAACGTGAGGTACTCGCTGGTCGACCCGGCGATGGCGCCGCCGAACACGTAGGTGAACAGCAGCACGAACATGATGGGCTGGATGCTGTAGTCGCCCAGCTCCCATGGGTTGTGCCGCACCTGCACGATGGTGCGCCAGGCCAGTGTCATGGTCTGCCGGACGCCTTCGCCGACGCCCACGCGTGGACTCAGCTCGGCCGGTGCGGGCCGGGCCGCGGTGACGGTGGTCATGCCGGCCTCCCTTCGGTCTCGGGCTCGTCCTCGACCGGCCGCCCGGTGAGGGAGAGGAACACCTCGTTGAGGCTGGCGCCGCGCAGCGTCAGCTCCGTGACCAGCACCCCGGCGTCGTCGAGCCGCCGGACGACGGCCGGCAGCACGGCGGGGTCGGTGACCGGCGCGGTGACGCGCGGGCCGTCGACCTCGGGGACGGCCTTGGTCAGCTCGGCGACGACGGCCGTGACGACCGGCAGCTGGGTGTCGTCCTCGGGCCGGACGACCAGGGTCTGCGAGCCGGTCTTCGCCTTCAGCTCGTCGGGCGTGCCCGCGGCGATGACCCGGCCGTGGTCGATGACGGTGATCTCGTCGGCCAAGGTGTCGGCTTCGTCGAGGTACTGGGTGGTGAGCAGCACGGTGACGCCGCCGGCGACCAGGCGGCGGATGAGCGTCCACAACTCCGTGCGGGCGCGGGGGTCGAGTCCGGTGGTGGGCTCGTCGAGGAACAGGATGGACGGCCGGCCGACGAGGCTGGCGGCAAGGTCGAGCCGGCGCCGCATGCCGCCGGAGTACGTCTTGGCCGCGCGGTCGGCGGCGTCGGCGAGGTCGAAGTCGTTCAGCAGCTCGTGCGCGCGCTGCTTCGCCGCCGGCCGCGGCATGCCCAGCAGCCGGCCGATGAGCAGCAGGTTCTCGGTGCCGGTGAGCATCTCGTCGACTGCCGCGAATTGTCCGGTGAGGCCGATCAACTGGCGGGCCTGGTGCGCCTGCCGGACGACGTCGTAGCCGCCGACCGACGCGTGGCCGTCGTCGGGCCGGAGCAGCGTGGCGAAGATGCGCACCGCCGTGGTCTTGCCGGCGCCGTTGGGGCCGAGCAACCCGAGCACGGTGCCGGCCCGCACGCTGAGGCCGACGCCGTCGAGAGCCGTGGTCTCGCCGAAGCGCTTGACGAGCCCTTCGGCCTGGATGGCGTGGTCCATGGGGAACCTCCTCGTTCCACCTGGCAGGAGACCAGCATGCCGTGCCCCACCGACAATGTCGGCGTGCGGCGTCCGAAACCTTCAAGACCGAGGTCGACAGACGCGGGAGCATGGCGGTATGGACCTCACCGCCGCCGCCGCGTTCCTCGCCGGTCACGCCCGTCAGCTGGACCGGCTCCGGTTCGCGCTGCTGACCGGTACCGGCGACCGTACGGCGACGCTGGCCGCGCTGGCCGCGTACCGCAACCCCGACGGCGGCTTCGGCTGGGGCCTCGAACCCGACCTGCGTTCGCCGGAGAGCCAGCCGCCCGCCGCGTTGCACGCGTTCGAGGTGCTGGCCGAGACCGGGCCGGGCGACGCCGGGCTCGCCGGGCCGCTGTGCGACTGGCTGACGTCGGTGACGCTGCATGACGGCGGGCTGCCGTTCGCGCTGCCCGTCACCATCCCGGCCGGCACGTCGCACTGGTGGATCGGCGCCGACCCCACGACGTCGTCGCTGCAGATCAGCTCCGCCGTCGCCGGCCAGGCGCACCGCGCGGCCCGGCTGGACCCCGTCGTCGCCGGGCACCCGTGGCTGGAGCGGATCACCGACTTCTGCCTGCGCACCATCGCCGCCACCGAGCGGCCGCACGCCCACGAGCTGATGTTCTCGCTGGTCTTCCTCGACGCCGTCCACGAGACCCGGCCCGAGGCGGCCGCCCAGCTGGAGCGGCTGGGCGCGCTGGTGCCGTCGGACGGCGGCATCCCGGTCGAGGGCGGCATCGAGGGCGAGGCCATGCACCTGCTCGACCTGTCGCCCGAGCCCGGCCGCCCGCTGCGCGCGCTGCTCGACCCGGCCGCCGTCGAGCGTGACCTCGACCGGCTGGCGGCGCTGCAGCAGGACGACGGCGGCTGGATCGTCGACTTCGACTCGTCGTCGGCGGCCGGCGCGCTGGAGTGGCGCGGCTACCAGACGGTGTGGGCGGCGCGGATCCTGCTCGCCCACGGCCGCGGCTAACGCAGCACGCAGGTGTAGGCGCCGAACAGGCCGGCGTCGTCGTACTCGACGTCGGCGAGGTCGAAGCCGGCGTGGTCGAGCATGGGCTCGAGCAGCCAGCGGAACGTGCTGTGCTCGGTGCGGACGTGCTCCGCATAGTCCGCGCCGGTATAGCCCGCCGACGGGTCGTCGACGCCGCCGGCCACCCAGCCGTCCATGACCTGCTCGGTGGTGGCGGACGGGAAGTCGTAGACGAGGTCGCGCAGCCGCAGCACGCCGCCCGGGCGGAGCAGGCCGGCGATGCGGTGCAGCGCCACCACCTTCCAGAAGTCGGGCAGCTGGTGCAGCGCGTGCCGGGTGTAGACGGCGTCAGCGGGCTCGCCCGCATGGGAGTAGCTGAGGAACCCGGCCTGCACCAGCTCGACGGTGACCCCGGCGGCCCGCGCCCGCTCGCCGAGGTGCGCCAGCATCGCCGGCGACACGTCGACGGCCACCACGCGGTCGAACGCCGCGGCCGCCGGGACGGCGAACTGGCCGGTGCCCGCGCCCAGATCGACCACGGATCGGACCCCGCGCCCGGCCAGTAGCTCGATGTCGGACGCGGGGTCGGGGTAGCCCTGCTTGCGGTCGAACCCGGCGACGAAGCCGGGGTCGAGGTGTTCCGGGCCGGCGTGGGCGGTCTCGTCGAGCATCCAGGTCGGGAGCATGACCCGATCGTCACACGCGAGAACGCTCGTCCGCAGCGGGTTTTCCGGCCGCCGGCCGGGTGATCGTGCTGCTGAGCAGCGCGATTGCCTGCTCGGACGGGCTGCCCGGCGCCGCGTGGTAGGCGACGATGAGCTGGCCGGGCGCGCCGTTCACCGCCAGCGACTCGTACCGCAGCGTCAGCTCGCCGACCAGCGGGTGCCGGAACCGTTTGCTACCCGACGTCTTGGGCCGGACGTCGTGCCGCGCCCACAGCCGGCGGAACTCGGCGCTCTTCAGCGACAGCTCGCCGACGAGGTCGGTGAGCGCGGGGTCGTCGAGGTCCGCGCCGGCGGCCGCGCGCAGGCTGGCCGTCGCCTCGGCCGCCACGACGTCCCAATCGGGGTACAGCTCGCACGCGTCGGGGTTCAGGAACACCTCACGCACCTGGTTCACCCCGGGCACGGAGCACGAGGCGATGCTGGCGCCGAGCGCGTTGACGGCGAGCACGTCGAGGCGGCGGCCGAGCACCAGCGCGGGCGTGTGGGTCCAGCCGTCCAGCAGCGACTGGATGCCGTCGCTCACGCGTTCCGGCCGGCTCGGCGCCCGTCGGCGTCGGCGCGCCGGCCGGGCCAGCTCGCGCACGTGCGCGACGCCGTCGCCGTCGAGCCCGAGCACCCCGGCCAGCGCCTCGATGACCTGCTCGGACGGGTGCTTGTCGCGGCCCTGTTCGAGCCGCACGTAGTAGTCGGCGCTGACCCCGGCCAGCATCGCGACCTCCTCGCGGCGCAGCCCCGGCACCCGCCGGCGGCCGACGCCGTCGGGCAGCCCGACGTCGGCGGGCTGGGTCAGCTCGCGCCGCGCCCGCAGGTACTCGCCGAGCCGGTTGTCCGTCACCCTTCGAGGGTAGGCGGGGAGTGCGCACCGTGGGTGGCCGTGCGACTCCCAGGGTCCCGTCTCCTGGTCGTCGCGGGAGCTGGCCGGGCTCCGGCCGCCGCCGCACGCTGGGCGCATGACCACGTTCACCGAAGCAACCCTGACCGGCCGCATCGCGGTCGTCACCGGCGCCACCAGCGGGCTCGGCGAGGCCACCGCCCGCGCGTTCGCCGCGGCCGGCGCCGCCGTCGCCGTCCTCGGCCGGCGCAAGGACCGCCTCGACGCGATCGCCGCCGAGATCGGCGGGCTGGCCGTGCCCGTCGACGTCACCGACCGCGCCGCGGTCGAGGCCGCCGCCGGCGCCGTCCGGTCCGGGCTCGGGCCGGCCGACCTCGTCGTGGCGAACGCCGGCGTCATGCTCGGCGCGCCGTTCGAGTCCGCCGACCCGGACGAGTGGGACCGGATGATCGCCACCAACCTCAGCGGCCTGCTGCACACCGGCCGGGCGTTCATCGACGACCTGATCGCCGCCGCGGCCGCCGGAACCGGGCCGACCTGGTGCACGTCGGGTCGATCGGCGGGCACCAGGTCTTCCCGCACTACGGCGTCTACGACGCCACCAAGGCCGCCGTCGCGCACCTCACCCGGAACCTGCGCGCCGAACTGGGGCCGCGCGGCGTCCGCGTCAAGACCATCGAGCCCGGAGTCGTCCCGACCGAGCTGGGCGACGGCATGCTGCACGGCTCGACGAAGGCGGCGCTGGACCAGTGGCGGACGTCGATGGCCACGCCCACCCCGGCCGACATCGCCGACGCCATCACCTACGCCGTCGCCGTCCCGCCGCGGCTCAACGTGGCCGAGCTGATCCTGGTCCCCACCGAACAGGGGTGAGGGTGTGTCTCCCGGGTCCGCGGCGGCACCGCTGCTGCTGCCGATGATCAGGTGACGTATCGCCCGGATTCGCCGCGCGTTCGTCACCTGATCGTTTTGTGTCCGCATCGTGGAGATGATCAGGTGACACACGTGCGAATGCTGGGCGGTTCCGTCACCTGATCGTTCTCGTCAGTCGACTCGATCTTCGCGGTTTCGGCAGCGCCGCCGCCGTCCGCTGTGCCATGATCAGCCGCGATGAACATGAGTCTCACTAGCAACATATTCGGTCAATCCGACCTGACCGACCATCGCAGCCCGACCGCGGAGGACGTCGCCGCGTCGGTGGGTGACGTGTACCGGGAGCTGGCCGCGCGCGACGATCTCCGGCCGGGGCCGGAGGTCGACGGGCTGTTCGGGCGGCTGGTGCGGCTGGTGCTCACCGCACCGGCCGAGACGGTGCCGGCGGTCCTGAACGACGTCGAGATCCAGCGGCTGGCGCCCCGCCTGCGCGCCCTCTGCGCCCGCGGCGAGGGGCAGCTGGAGCACGCCTGGGCGAACCGGATCGTCGCCGGGCGGCCGCCGCGGGAGGAGCTGGCGCGGTTCCCGTACTTCGGCAACTACCGCCAGCTCAGCCGCATGGAGATCGGCATTCTGGCGTCCGCGCTGCCGCGCCGCGTGCGGTCGCTCGCGTTCGTGGGGTCCGGGCCGCTGCCGCTGAGCTCGCTGTACCTGGCCGGCGAGCTGGACGTCGCGGTCGACAACTTCGACCACGACCCGGTGGCGCTGCAGGCCGGCGCCGAGGTGTCCGCCGCGCTCGGGTACGGCGAGCTGGGCTTCCACGAGGCGGACGTGCTGGCGGCGGACCTGTCCGGCTACGACGTGGTGGTGCTGGCCGCGCTGGTCGGCGACACGTTCGAGGCGAAGCGGCGGGTCCTGCGGCACCTGGCCGCCACGATGCGCCCCGGCGCCGTCCTGCTCGCCCGCAGCGCCCGCGGCCTGCGCACGCTGCTCTACCCGCCGATCGACCGGACCGCGCTCGACGGGTTCGAGCCGCTGACGGAGGTGCACCCGGTGAACGACGTCATCAACTCGGCGATCCTGGCCCGGGCCGGAGGCTGACGTGGCGACGCTGCTCATGGTGGAGAGCTGGGTGCAGTCGACGGGGCTCGCGCTGCCGCCGCTGCTGCGCGAGCTGGGCCACGACTACCTCCTGTTCACCAGCGACCCCGGCCTCTACCCGGACGTCGACGGCGAGCGGCACCCGGTGCTGCGCGACGCCGACGAGGTGATCGTCGTCGACACCAACGACCGGGCCGCGATGACCGGCGCCGTCATCGGCATCGTCTGCCGTCGGCGCATCGACGGCGTGCTCACGACCTGCGACTACTACCTCGACGCGGTCGCCGAGCTGGCGAAGATGCTCGGGCTGGCCGGGGCGTCGCCGGACATCGTGCGCCGGGCCGTGCGCAAGGATGCGGTCCGGGCGGTGCTCGCTCGGGCCGGGCTGCCCGGACCACGGTTCGCGGTCGCCGCGACGTGGGAGGACGCGCTGGCCGCCGCGGCGAAGGTGGGCTTCCCGCTGGTCGCGAAGCCGGTCGACCTCAACTCCGGCACGTCGGTGCACCTCGTCGACGGCGAGGCGGCGCTGAAGGACGCGTTGCACGAGGTCACCGGCGTCGAGCGGAACACCCGTGACCAGCCGCTGGCGCGCCGGCTGCTGCTCGAGGAGGTCCTGCAGGGCCCCGAGGTCAGCGTCGAGACGGTCACGGCCGCCGGGCGGACGACGGTGCTCGGCATCACCGGCAAGAGCGTCACGCCGACGTTCGTCGAGGCCGGGCACGTGTTCCCGGCCCCACTGCCGCCCGCCGTCGTCGCCGAGGTGACCGAGCACGTCCGGGCCGCGCTCGCCGCCCTCGGCGTCAGCCACGGCCTGGGCCACACCGAGCTGCGCCTGACACCGTCGGGGCCGCGGATCGTCGAGATCAACCCGCGCCAGGGCGGCGGCTACGTGTTCGACCTCGTCCGCACGGTGACCGGGGTGCACCCGCTGGCGCTGCTGGTCGACCTCGCCCTCGGCCACACGCCGCAGTTGGACGTGGTCCCGCGCGGCACGGCGGCGGTCGCGTTCGTGCTGGCGCCGGTCGACGGCATCGTCACCGGCGTCGAGGGCCGCGACGCGCTGGACCAGAACCCGGCGATCGTCCGCTGGCAGCTGGACGTGCCCGGACCGGTGCGGCGGCCGCGCGACAACAACGACCGCGTCGGCCACGTGCTCGCCGTCGACCCGGACGGCGACCGCGCCGGCGAGCTGGCCGCCACCGCCGTCGGCTCGCTGCGGCTACGCCTGGCCGACGGCACCGTGGTGAGTCCGGTCCGACCATGATCATCAACCGGTGGCGACACCATGACGTCGCTACCGGTTGATGATCACGTTGATCTTCCTCTCACCCAGACCGCCGCGTCCGAGTGACCGCCGCTCTGAGTTAGAGGAACAGCTCCACCACCGGTACCTCGACGTCCGGGCGGACCGTGGGTAGCCGCAGCGTCAGCGTGCCCGGCGGCTGCCCGCCCGGCGTCGTGTTCCAGGCCTGCTGGCCGGGCGCCAGCCGGATCGTCGCCAGCTCCGACCCGTCGTTCAGCAGCTGCGCGTAGCGGACCCGGTCGGCCATCCCGCGCAGGTGCACGTGCTCGAACGGCCAGGCGAACAGGTGGACGTACAGCCGGTCGCCGCGCTGCGTGAGGACGGCGCCGGGCGGCAGGCCCGGCGCGACCGCCGAGGCGATGGACGGGTCGGCCGGTCCGGCGCCCACCACCGACCGCCCGTGCAGCCGCATCCACTCCGCGAGCGCCGCCAGCGTCGACGCGTCGCGCGCCGGGATCGCGCCCCGCCCGTCCGGCCCGATGTTGAGCAGCAGGTTGCCGCCCTTCGCGACGGTGTCGACCAGCATGCGCACCAGCAGGTCCGGCGTCTTGACCCGGGTGTTGTCGCGGTCGTAGCCCCAGCTCCCGTTCAGCGTCTGGCAGGCCTCCCACACGATCGGCGACCCGTCCGGCCCGCGCATCGGCTCGGCCGGCTGGTACTGCTCCGGCGTGACGAGGTCGCCCGGGATGCCCAGCCGGTCGTTCACGACGATGCCCGGCTGCAGCTCGCGGGCCATGGCCAGCAGCTCGTCCGCGGCCCAGTCGTCCGGGTACTTGCCGCGCCACCCGTCGCGGTCCTCGGCGTAGGTGTAGTCGAAGAACAGGTAGTCGACGCGGCCGTAGCCGGTGAGCAGTTCGCGCACCTGGGCGTGCAGGTAGGCGCGATACCGGCTCATGTCCCGGGCCGGGCCCGGGGCGTCGTCGCGGCGAGGGTGCAGATAGTCGACGGTGAAGTCCGGGTGGTGCCAGTCGATGAGGGAGTGGTACAGCCCGACCCGCAGACCCTCGGCGCGGACGGCGTCGGCGAACTCCGCGACGAGGTCGCGCCCGCACGCCGCGGCCGACGTGTAGTCGCTGACGGCGGAGTCCCACAGCGCGAAGCCCTCGTGGTGCTTGCTGGTCAGCACGACGTACCCCATGCCCGCCGCCCGAGCGGCGCGGGCGATCGCCCGGGCGTCGAACAGGTCCGGATCGAACACCTCCGCGTAGCGCTCGTAGTCCTCGAGCGGCGTCCGTTCCCGCGACATCACCCACTCGTGCCGGGCGGCCAGTGAGTACAGCCCGAAGTGCACGAACATCCCGAACCTGGCCTGCGTGAACCAGTCCCGGCCGGTGGCCGCGGGTGCCGTCGTCGCCATCGGTTCCTCACTCCGTTCAGTAGCCGGCCGACCATCGTCTCGCGGCCGGGGTCTTGACACGACGGCAGGGACGACGGTTTCCTATCGCTCAATCGATAGACGATAAGTGATCGCGATCATACTCCGAGAGGACGCCGGATGAACACCGAGCGGGACGGTTATCCGACCGGCCACACCCCCTTGCTCTCCGACCCGCCCGGGCGGCCGCCGCGCGACCTGGTCGAGGCTCTGTCCGGGGTGAGCGCGGCCACCGCCTGCGCCAAGCTGCACCACCAGGGCGTCACCCGGACGTTCATCGACGGGCCGGCCCCACTGCACCGCGACGCCGAGACCCGCGTCACCGGCGCCGCCGTCACGCTGCAGTTCATGCCGCAGCGCGAGGACGTGTTCTCCGGTCAGGGGCAGGAGGACGCGGAGCGGCGGTCGGCGCTGTGGGCGGTGCTGGAATCGATCCGCCCCGGCGACGTGCTGGTGGTGTCGGCGCAGGCGGCCCAGCGCACCGGCTGCCTCGGCGACATGCTCGTGCGGTACTTCAAGCTGCGCGGCGGCGCCGGCATCGTCGTCGACGGGCGTATCCGCGACGCCGGCCGGGTGCGCGCGCTCGGGGTGCCGGTCTGGTGCACCGGCATCACCCCGCATTATGCGTCCCAGACCGAGTTGTTCCCGTACGCGTACAACGTGCCGGTCGCGGTCGGCGGGGCGCTGGTGCGGCCCGGCGATCTGGTGATCGCCGACGACGACGGCGCCGTGGTGGTGCCGCCGTCGCACGCCCAGGCGATCGCCGACGACGCGCTCGCCCACCAGGACAAGGAGGAGTTCGCCCGCCGGCGGCTCGATGCCGGCGGACGGCTGTCCGACTACTACCCGCTGACCGGACGGGGCCTGGACGAGTACGTCGCCCACCAGGGCAGCAGCAACGGCCGGTAGATCACCCACCCACGCAACGGAGCGAGCGGAGAGATGACCATGAACACCAGGCGGCGATTCCTGACGGCCGGAGTGCTGGCCGGAGCGGTGCTGACGGCGTCGGCGTGCGGTGGCGGTGACGACGACGTCGCGGGCGGCGAGGGCGGCGACACCACGCTGCGGATGATCGTCAACATCACCCCCAACCTCACCGAGCAGTTCTGGAACGAGCTGTTCGACAAGTACGAGGCGGAGAACCCCGGCATCACGGTCGAGCTGGAGCTGACCGGGACCATCGAGGCGGAGGCCAAGCTGCAGCAGGACCTCGCCGCGGGCGATCCGCCGGACATCGCCCAGCACGTCATCCCGAACCCGGAGACGGCGGAGCTGTTCGTCGACCTGTCCGACGAGGACTGGGCCCCCGACACTCCGCTGTACGACGACTACGCGATCGACGGCGGGCACTACGTCGTCGGCGTCGGCGAGCAGATCCAGTCGCTGGTGTTCTACAACAAGGCCGCCTTCGAGGAGGCCGGCGTCGACGCCACCCAGCTGCAGACCATCGCGCAGTTCGAGGACGCGATGCGCAAGCTCCAGGCGGCCGGTTACCAGCCGCTGCAGTCGGCCGGCCAGTGGGTCACCGGCGCGCAGTTCACCATGCTGGCCGACGCCGGCGTCCTCACCGAGGAACCGGACTGGGTGATCGAGCGCAAGAACGGTGAGACGTCCTTCGCCGACAGCGGCTACCTGCGCTACTTCGAGCTGTACGAGTCGTGGCTGAAGGAAGGCTTCCTCACCCAGAGCGCGCTCGGCCTGGAGTATCCGGACGGGCAGGCCGCGTTCCTCGCGGGCGACTCGGCGATGTACATCATGGGCTCGTACTTCGTGCCCGCCGCCGACGAGGCCGGGCTGAGCGACCAGATCGGAGTCTTCCCCGTCCCGGCCGACGGCACCTACCCGCCCGGCCAGTTCGGCAACATGGCCCAGCCGTACACCGTCGTCGAGGCCTCCGACGCGAAGGAGGAGGCGATCGACCTCGTCGAGTGGCTGGTCACCGACGACGAAGCGATCGAGATCCAGCTCGCCGCCGACGGCAACCTGCGCAAGGGCTTCAGCTACGACGTGTCCAGCCTCGGCGAGGGCGTCCAGGCGGTCCTCGACGCGAGCCCGATGGTGATCGTCAAGCAGGGCGAGCGGCAGCCGGTGCACGGTTACGCGGAGGAGCTGAACACGCAGGTCCAGTCCCTGTTCACCGGCTCCTCGGCCGGTGACGTCGCCGCCAACCTGGACTCGTGGTGGGACTCGCAGCGCTGAAGGTGAGCCCGGCGCGGACGGACGACCCGCCCGCGCCGGCTCCCGGCCACCCCGGCACGGCCGCCGCCGTGCGCCGTCGCCGCTGGCGTGGCGGCGCGCTCAGCCTCGGCATGCTGGCCCCGGCCGTCCTCGTGTACACGGTGATGACGATCGTCCCGGTCGTCGTCGCCCTGTACCTGAGCCTGACCGACTGGAACGGCTTCTCCGACGCCACCTTCATCGGCACCGAGAACTACCTGCGGCTGTTCGAGGACCCGGGCATCAGCCGGGCCTGGCTGGTCACGTTCGTGGTGGCGGCGTTCGGCTCGGTCGGCATGCTCGGCCTCGGCCTGGCGTACGCGCTGCAGCTGAAGGAGCGGTCGCGGACGAACTCGTTCTTCCGCGCGCTGGCCTACTACCCGCACGTCATCAGCGCGCTGATCCTCGGCTTCCTGTGGAGCGCGATCCTCGGCACCAACGGCGCGATCAACACCACGCTGGAGCGGTTCGGCGTCGGGCCGGTCGGGTTCCTGTTCGACGAGACGCTGGCGGTCATCACGCTGGTCGGCGTCATCGTGTGGGCCGGCTTCGGGTTCAACGTCGTGCTGTTCGTCGCGGCGCTGCAGACGGTGCCGCACGAGCTCATCGAGGCCGCGCAGATCGACGGCGCGTCCCGGCGGCAGATCAACCGCCGGATCGTCATCCCGATGATCTCGCCCGTGGTGACGGTCGCGATGGTGCTCAACCTGGTCGGGCTGATCAAGGTCTACGACATCGTCGTCAGCCTCACCGACGGCGGGCCGGCCGGGTCCACCGAGACCATCGCGTACGTCATCCTCAGCCGGTCGTTCGCCAGTACCGACGTCGGCTTCGCGACCGCGCAGGCGGTGGCCCTGATGGTGGTGTCCGCTGTCCTGTCCGTGCTGGTGGCCGCGCTTCGGAACCGGCAGGACCAGGCCGCGGCGAACTAGGAGCGACAATGGCACTCTCCACGGACCTCGCCCCGGCCGCGCGCCGGCGGCCGCCCGTCACCCGGGTGGTGCTGCTCGCGGTGCTGTTCGTCGTCATGACGATCCCGGCGTACCTGCTGCTGGTGAACAGCTTCAAGTCGCAGCAGGACATCCAGGGCAACCCGTTCGCGATCCCGTTCGGCGGGCTGACGCTGGAGTACCTGGAGGCGGCGGTCAGCAGCCCGCAGTACAACGTGCTGCGCAGCTACGGCTTCACCTTCTTCCTGGTGGTCTGCGTCGACATCCTGTGCATCGCGTTCGCCGGGCCGGCCGCCTACGTCATCGCCCGCAGCCTGAAGCGGCGGACGCAGCTCCTGCTGCTGTACTTCCTGGCCGGGACGTTCATCCCGTCGGCGGCGCTGATCGTGCCGCTGATCTACGTGTTGCGCTCGATCGGCCTCGGCAACACCGTGACCGGGCTGATCCTGCACGACGTGGCGATGACGCTGCCGGTGAGCATCTTCCTGTTCGTCGGCTTCATCCGCACGATCCCGCGCGACATCGACCACGCCGCCGCGATCGACGGCGCCGGCCGGCTGCGCACGTACTGGCAGATCATCTTCCCGCTCACCCGGCCCGCCGTCGTCACCGTGCTGATCCTCAACTCGATCGGCATCTGGAACGACTTCATCAGCCCGCAGGTGCTGCTCACCCCCGGCTCCGGCAACTACACGGTCACCACCGCGATCTACGCCGGCGTCAGCCAGTACTCCACCGACCTCACCAAGGTCTTCCCGAACCTGCTGCTGGCCATCGCGCCGGTGATCATCTTCTTCATCTACATGCAACGGCACATCATCAGCGGCCTCACGGTCGGCGCGCTCAAGGGGTGACCCCGGTCGCCCGTTCCTGCACCGAACCCAGAAAGGAACCGCCTTATGAAACGCCTCATGCCCATCGTCGTGCTGGCGTGCCTGCTGGTCGCCGGCCTGCAACCGGCCGCTCAGGCCGAGCCCGCGGCGGCCGAGCCGGGCGCCGTCCTGTACGTCGCCACCGACGGCGACGACGCCCAGAACGGCTCCGAGTCCGCCCCGCTGGCCACCCTCGAAGGCGCCCGCGACGCGATCCGCGCGCTCAAGGCCGACGGCGGCCTGCCGGCCGGCGGCGTCACCGTCTACCTGCGTGAGGGGACCTACGAGCGGACGTCGTCGTTCCGCCTGGGGGAGCAGGACTCCGGCACCGCCGAGGCGCCGATCGTCTACCGCTCGTTCCCCGGCGAGACGGTCCGGCTCAGCGGCGGCCGGCAGCTCGACCACGACGGCTTCGCCGCGGTCACCGACGACACCGTGCTCGGCCGCATCATCGACGAGTCCGCCCGCGACGACGTCCTCCAGGTCGACCTCGCGGCGCTCGGCATCACCGACTACGGCGAGACCAGCCGGCACGGCTACTGGAAGGCGAACGACGTCTCGAAGGTGCCGCCGATGGAGCTGTACGTCGGCGGCCAGGGCATGACGCTGGCCCGCTGGCCGAACGAGGGCACCGTCCAGATGAACGAGATCGTCGACCCGGGCCCCACCGTCGACGACCCCGACCTGCAGGAGCGCGGCGGCACGTTCAGCTACACCTACGACCGGCCGCAGTACTGGACGCAGGCCGAGGACGTCTGGCTGGACGGCATCTTCGGCTACAGCTGGGAGTGGTCGTACAACAGGATCGAGTCGATCGACCCTCAGGCGAAGACCATCACGCTGCGCTACGGCGAGATGTCCGGCCTGATGAAGTCGTGGTACCCCGACTTCCACTTCGCCGAGAACCTGCTGGAGGAGCTGGACGCGCCCGGTGAGTACTACATCGACCGCGCGACCGGCGTGCTGTACCTGGTGCCGAACGCCGCGTTCCGCACCCGCAGCGGCGACGTCACCGTCACCATGCTGAAGGAGCCGATGGTCCGGACCGAGAACGCGTCCTACATCACCTTCGACGAGCTGGTCATGGAGTACGGCCGGGCCACCGCGGCCACCGTCCTCGGCGGCAGCAACGTCACCTTCGCCCGCAGCGACATCCAGAACTTCACCGACGGCGGCGTCTACATCAACTCGCCCGGCCGCTACGTCTACGACGGCATCCCCAGCGGCTGGGACGGCCGCGACCACGCCGTGGTCTCGTCGGAGCTGCGGCACGTCGGCGGCGTCGGCGTGGTGCTCAACGGCGGCAACGAGGACACGCTGGAGCCGGGCAACAACCGGGTCGAGAACTCGCACATCCACGACTTCGCCTACTACCACAAGGCGTACAACCCGGGCGTGATGTTCGACGGCGTCGGGAACGTGGCCCGCAACAACGAGATCAACGACGCCCCGCATCCGGGCATCATCGTGCACGGCAACGACCACCTGATCGAGTACAACGAGATCTACGACATCTGCAAACAGTTCCAGGACCTCGGCGCCATCTACATGAACGCCGGCGCGACGCCGCACGAGCGCGGCACCGTCATCCGGCGCAACTACTTCCACGACACCGGCATCGGCCGGCACGGCGTGGAGGGCGTCTATCCGGACAACCTCACGATGGGCCTCACCATCAGCGAGAACGTCTTCTACCGGATGGGCAACGACGCCATCAAGAGCGGCTCCGGCGACCACATCACCGCCGAGAACAACATCTTCGTCGACACCTTCGTCCCGTACGACAACTACGAGATGTGGATGGGCGACCAGCCGGGCAACAAGGTCGACACCGACTACCGGCCGGCCTGGGAGAAGCTGTTCGCCGAGAACAACGACTTCATCGGCACGCCGTACGGCGAGAAGTACCCCGAGCTGCTGCGCTTCTGGGACGAGAACCACTACTACCCGGAGCACAACTTCTTCGCGAAGAACCTGGTCTGGAACCCGACCATGGAGCGCTCGCCGGACGTCAACCAGCACGGCGCCCGCGACGTCGAGAACCTGATGAACTACGCCGACAACTGGGTGGCCGACCAGAACCCGGGCTTCGTCGACTGGGAGGCCGGGGACTTCCGGCTGACCGCCGACGCCGTCGCGTACGACCGCATCCCGGGCTTCGCGCCGGTGGCGTTCGAGGAGATCGGCCCGCAGGGCGTCGTCGGCCTGCCGCACGGCCCGCAGACCGTCCCGCTGGCCGGGCTGTACCTGCCGGGCGACACCTTCACCGTCGAGCTGGGCGCGACCGTGCCGTTCCGGGCCGAGCCGGTGCCGTGGAACGCGACCTCGCAGGAGGTGACGTACGCGAGCAGCGATCCGGCGGTCGCGACGGTGTCGGCTTCCGGTGAGATCACCGCGCTGGCGCCGGGTGAGACGGTGGTGTCCGTGGCGTCGGTGGCCGACCCGGCGATCCGGGACGAGGCGGTCGTCACCGTGGCCGACGGCGATGGCGTGCTGCACGCGACCGACTTCGAGTCCGGCGGCAACGGCTGGCCGGTCGACGGCAACCGCCCGATCGTCGCCGACGACACCGGCAACCATTGGTACCGGATCCTGAACGGCGCGAACGGCCAGCTGGACCGCGCGTTCTCCGACTACGTGCTCGACTACCGGCTCAAGACGCCGGCCGAACTGCCGGAGGGCGCCGAGCTGATCACGTACGACCGCAACGGCGCCAACGGCAGCGGCTTCATCCGCTACCGGCACGCCGCCGGCGGCGCGACCTGGACCCTCTACAACGCGCAGTGGCAGACGCTGGCCGAGACGGTGCTGCCCGCGGGCGGCGGCCTCCAGCCGAACACCGTCTACGCCGTGCGCGTGGTGGCCCGCGGGCCGTCCGTCTCGGTCGTCGTCGACGGCGCGACGGTGGTCGAGGGCGAGAACCCGGGGCACAGCCCGTCCGGCACGCTCGGGTTCTACGTCGCGGGCGCGGCACACATCGACGTCGACGACGTCACCGTCTCGCTGGTGCCGACCGACGTCACCGGCATCGAGGTGAGCCCCGCGCAGCTCACGCTGGAGCCCGGCGAGAGCCGCGCCGTCACCGCGTCCGTCAGCCCGCCCGACGCCACCAACCGGCGGGTCGACTGGGCCTCGTCCGCGCCGTCGGTGGCGACGGTCGACGCCGACGGAACGGTGCGCGGCGTGGCGCCCGGCAGCGCGACGATCACCGCGACGTCGCGGGCCAACCCGGAGCTGACCGCGACCGTCGCCGTCACCGTCGGCGCGGCCGAGCACCCGGTGATCGACCTCGGCGGGCAGCTGTCCGACGCCGCGAACTGGCCGGTCTCCGACGCCGTCGACTTCGACGAGGGCACCGTCCGGATGTCCGCCAACGGCGTGTACGGCTACCAGGCCGAGCGATTCGGCAGCGGCCTGCTCCACTTCACCGCGTCGATCGGCGAGTTCGCCGGCGGCTGGTACGGGTTCGCCGTCCGCTCCGACCGGGCCGGCGACCCGACCTGGGTCAACGCCAACAAGGGCTACCTGGTCGTCGTCAAGGAGGACCAGATCGAGTTCCAGAGCTGGAAGCCCGGCCAGACGATGATCGACGTCATCCCGAACACGTCGATCAAGGCCGGCCAGGAGCACGACCTCGAGTTCGGCGCCGTGACCGTCGACGGCGGCACCCGGCTGGTGCTGCGGGTGGACGGCACGACGGTGTGGAGCGGGCTGGACCGCGACGCGGCCAACCCGATCGGCGCCGATGGTTACCTCAACGTGTACCACTACGCGGGCGGCGACAACGCGATCCGGCTGCGGCCGTCGGAGGGCTCGGCCGTCGTCACCGGCATCGCGCCGATCGAGGGCACCGGGTACCAGACCCAGTACCGCGTCGGCGAGGAGCTGAACGTCGACGGGCTCGCGGTCGAGGCGACGTGGAGCGACGGCACCACCACCGTCGTCCCGGTGACGGCGGAAATGGTGAGCGGGTTCGACAGCGCGACGGCGACCTCGTCGCTGCCGCTGACCATCGCCTACGAGAGCGCCACGACCACCGTCTCGGTGTCGGTCCGGCTCCGGGTGGATGCCGTGCACCAGGTCGCGTTCGACGCCGCCGGCGGCGGCCCCGTCGGGTCGCGCACCGTCAAGGCCGGGACGGCGCTGCGGGTGCTGCCGCTGCCGAAGCGGGACGGGTACGGGTTCGACGGCTGGTTCACGCCGGCCGGCGTGCCGGTGACGACCGCGACGCGGGTGTACGGCCCGCTGTCCGTCGTCGCGCACTGGACGCCCCTGGAGTGAGCCGGGGGTCCGCAGCCGGGCCGGGCGTTCGCGCCCGGCCCGGGCCGCGGGTCAGGGCGGTACGTTGGCGGCGTGGACATCGGGATCACCACCTTCTCCGGCAGCTACGGCATCGAGCCGCCCGCCCTCGGCCGCGCCGTCGAGGACCGCGGCTTCGAGTCACTGTTCTACCCGGAACACACCCACATTCCCGTGCAGAGCCGGCGGGCCGACGGTAGCCCGACCCGGAGCTACGCCGAGACCTACGACCCGTTCGTCGCGCTGTCCGCGGTCGCCGCGGTGACCCGCACGCTCACCCTCGGCACCGGCGTGTGCCTGGTGACCCAGCGCGACCCGATCGTGACGGCCAAGGAGGTCGCCTGCCTCGACCGGCTGTCCGGCGGCCGGTTCATCTTCGGCGTCGGCGCCGGTTGGAACCGCATGGAGCTGGCCAACCACGGCACCGATCCACGCACCCGGATGGCGCTGCTGGCCGAGCGGGTGCAGGCGATGCGCCGCATCTGGACCACCGACGAGGCCGAGTTCCACGGCCATTACGTCGACTTCGATCCCGTGTGGTCGTGGCCCAAGCCGTCGCAGCGCCCGCACCCGCCCGTCCTCGTCGGCGGCAACGGCCCCGGGGTCGAGGACCGGGTGCTCGCGTTCGGCGACGGCTGGTTCCCCCAGTGCGACGGACTGGCCGACGTCGACGAACTCAGTCGGCGGGTCGCGGCGCTACGCCGGCGGGCCGCCGACGCCGGCCGCGGACCGATCCCGGTCACGGTGTTCAACCCGCCGCCGGACAAGCGGCTGCTCGACGGGCTCGCCGCCGGCGGCATCGACCGGTGCCTCCTGCTGCTGCCGGCCGGGCCCGAGTCCGAGCTGCTGGGGACGCTGGACGAGTGGGCGCCGCTGGCGGCCGCCCACTGACGCCTGTTGACCGGTGTGCCCGCCGCGTTGGCCGTTGTCCGCACGTGGGCCGTCCCCCTGCTGCCCATGGTCTTGGCCGCGCACGCGCGCCTCAAGTCCGCGCCCTCTGGGTCGGCGTTCGCAGGGGTTGGGGGCTTGGACTTGACCCGCGCGTGCGCGGCCAAGTGCGGGCAGTTATCAGGGGGACGGGGGGAGTGTGGGCACGCCCGCTTCCTGGTCCTGCGTCGCGTCCTGGTTCCCAGTAGCGCAATTCGGCCGTTTCTTGCCTAGGAACGCGACTTGGAACCAGGACGTGACGCAGGACCAGCGGGCGGGGGGCGCTTCGCGCGGGTGGAGCGGCGGTCGGGGACCGGGCCGCGGCCGGCGGCGTGTTCGGCGAAGGCCTGGCCGGCCGCTTGCGGGTCGCCTTCGCGCAGCAGCGCGACCAGCCGGCCGTGTTCGTCGGCCATGGCCTGCCAGTCGCCGTCGAACAGCGGGTCGGCGATGGCGCGCAGCGTGCGCAGGCTGGGCTCGAGGACGCCCCACATGCGGGCGAGGAACGGGTTGCCGGCGGCCTCGCCGACGGTGGCGTGGAAGGTGATGTCGGCGTCGCGGAACCGGCCGAGGTCGCCGCGGGCGACGGCGTCGTGCATCTCGCGCACGAGGTCGTCGAGGCGGGACAGCTCGGCGGCCGTGATGGCGGTGGCGGCCAGTTCGCCGGCCAGCCGTTCCAGCGGCTCGCGCACCTGGCGGGCGTGCTCGACGTCGCGCTCGGACACCTCGGCGACGAAGTTGCCGCGCCGCGGGATGTGCTCGAGAACGCCCTCGCGGGCCAGCCGCTTGACCGCCTCGCGGACCGGCGCCTGGCTCACGCCGAGCCGCCGCGCGATCTCGGACTCGACGACGCGCTCGCCCGGCTGCAGGTCGCCGTCGATGAGTGCGGCGCGTAGCAGGTCGTACACCTGGTCGGACAGCAGCGCCGGGCGCAGGCGGTCCTTGCCGGCGAGGGACGAGGCGAAGCCGCCCTCGGGCTGGGTGGTACCACGCACTGTCATGCCGTCCCCATCGATCATCACGAGTGAGCTCCGTCCATCGTGCCACTTCCGTACACCCGCAGGGCCGTTCCGCGCCGCACCATCGTCCTGGCGTCGGCGGGGAGGTGATCGAGCGCCCGCGTGGCCGCCGCGAGCGAGTCCGCGCGGGAGGCGGCGGGCAGGCAGATCGGCCAGTCCGAGCCGATCATGCACCGGTCCGGCCCGGCCGCGTCCAGCGCCGCCGCCACCAACGCGTCGACGTCGGCCGTCGGCGCGCCCCGCTGTTGCGTCAGCAGCCCCGAGATCTTCACGACGACGTTCGGCCGGCCGTTCAGCTCGGCCAGGTCGGTGAGCCAGTCGCCGGGGTCGGCGCGAGCGACGTTCGGCGGGTTGCCCAGATGGTCGAGGACGACCACCAGGCCAGGGTGCCGCTCGGCCAGGTCGGCAGCCGTGCGGACGGCGCCGGCGTGCAGGTTCAGCTCCAGCGCGACCCCGTGATCGGCGAGGACGGGGAGCAGCGCCCGCGCCCCCGCCGGGACGTCGGCCCAGGTCGAGCCGCCGGCCCGGAGGCCGGCGGGACCGGTGCGGCCCCAGCGGCGCAGCAGCGCGGCGAACTGACGGGGCGTCCGGCCGGCGTAGCAGTGCAGGTTGTCGACGTAGCCGGCGATGAGGTCCGGACGGCGCCGGGCCGCGTCCCGCAGCGCCGCCGTCTCGCCCGCGTCGCCGCGGGACGCCTCGACAAGCACGGCCCCGGCGACGTCCGGGGCGCCGGCCGCCTCCAGGTCGGCGAGCGTGAAGGCGCGGTGGTGCGGCGAACCGAGACGGATCCACGGGAAGCCGTGCGCGGGGTCCCACACGTGCACGTGGGCGTCCACGATGTCCGTCTTGACAGGGGTGAGCACCGGACCACAGTATGACGCAATCGGTTATCGATCAAAGATAATCGCCCACAAAGCTTGTGAGGTGTGCCGTGCTCGTGTCGTCCCGCCGGCCGGCCGAGGTCCCGGAGTGGGCCCGGCTGCAGCGGTCGCTGTTCGCCCAGCAGGACAAGGCGTGGCGGACGTTCGCCGACCGCTACACCGCCGCCGACGGCCGGTTGGTCTTCGCGGACACCCTCGGCGAGGGCTCCGACGACCGCGACGGCGTGGACGACTTCTACGAGGCGTTCTTCAACTGGCCGATGCTGTACCTGCTCGGCGGCAGCGACGACCTGCTGGCGGCGTCCGAGCGGCACTGGGACGGCGTCACCGCGCAGCTGACCGAGATGGGCATGCTGGTCGACGGCTACGAGCGCGGCTACGACTGGTTCCACCAGGGCGAGAGCCTGTTGTTCTTCTACGCGCGCTGCCTGGCGCGACCCGGGGTGGCCCAGGGCAGCGCACGACGGTTCGCGGACCTCTACCTGCCGGGCGGCCCGAACTACGACCCCGAGCACCGGATCATCCGCGCGCCGCACAACGGGGCGGGCGGGCCGCGCTGGGGGTTCGGCGACCATGAGGTGGCGTTCCCGTGGAGCCTGCCGCTGCGGCCGTACGGGCTGCCGCTGGACTGGCTCGGCTACGACTCCTTCGACGAGCTGGTGGCCGACCCCGCGAAGGCGCGCGCCTACGGCCGGGAGATGTGGGATCGCATGGGCCGCGGCGACACCTTCGCGAACGTCCTCTCCACCAGCCTGGCCGTGCACGCCTGGCTGCTCACCGGCGAGCAGCGCTACGCCGACTGGGTGGCCGAGTACGTCGGCGCCTGGCGCGACCGCTGGGCCGGCGGCCCGGTCGTCCCCGACAACGCGGGGCTGAGCGGACAGGTCGGCGAGTACCTGGGCGGACGGTGGTACGGCGGCCACTACGGCTGGTCCTGGCCGCACGGGCTGCAGTCGATGGCCTGCGCGGCGGTGGTCGCGGGCACGAACGCGGCGTTCGTCACCGGCGACGACGCCTTCCTCGACCTCGCCCGCAACCCGTTTGACGTCGCGCTCGAACAGGCCGAGCAGCGCCGCCCGGACGACGTCCCCTCCGTCACCTCGCGGTGGACGACGCACCTCGCCGGGCTGGGCGACCGGCCGACGCTGATGGTGCCGCACCGCCGCGGCGACGCCGGCTGGTTCGACTGGAACCTGCCGCCGACGCAGTACGCGATCTGGCTGTGGCACTTCGGCCGCGCCGACGAGGACCGGCGCCGCGTCGACGCACTGCGGGCCGGCGCCTCCTGGGACTGGACCGCCGTCCACGACCAGCGGACCAAGGAGGAGAACGGCCACGAGGAGCCGTGGTTCGAGTACCTCGCCGGCCGCAACCCCGACTATCCGGAGCGGGCCCTGCGCAGCGCGCTGGCCACCAGCGAGCAGCGGCTCGACGACATCGCCCGCGACGACACCGATCCGGCGGCCGGGCCGTCGGCGCTGGACATCCACCTCTGGCAGCACCGCAACCCGGTCGTCACCGAGATCCTGCTGCAGCTCACCACCGGCACGCCGCAGGTGCTCTACAACGGCTCGCCGGCGCACCTGCACCTGCGCTGGTTCCACGGCGACGGCGTCCGGCCCGGCCTGCCCGACGACGTCGCCGCGCTGGTGTCGTCGATCGACCCGGACCGCACCGTCGCCGAGCTGGTCAACACCGGCGACCGGCCGCGGACGCTGGTCGTGCAGGGCGGCTCGTTCGCCGAGCACCGCATCCGCACCATCGCGCTCGACGACGGCCCGGCCGAGGACGTCGGCGGGCCGCGGGTGACGGTGCGGCTGGAGCCACGCGCGCAGGCCAGGCTCACGCTGGCCCTGACGCTGCGGGCGACGACGCCGACGCTGGTGGCGGGCGCATGACGGTCGCGCTGCCGCGCCTGGGCATCGGGACGGCGGCGTTCGGCGGGCTGTTCACGCCGGTCGCCGAGGCCGACGCGCTGGACGCGGTACGGGTCGCGGCCGAGCTGGGCGTCGGCTACTTCGACACCGCTCCGCGCTACGGGCACGGGCTGGCCGAGACGCGGCTGGCCCGCGGTCTGCGCGCGACCGGCGCCGACGCGGTCGTGTCGACGAAGGTCGGCTGGCTGCTGCGCGACGGTGACGCCGTCGAGCCGGACTGGACCGAGCGCGGCATCCGCGCGTCGCTGGAGTCCAGCCTGGCGCGGCTCGGGCGCGACCACGTCGACATCGCGTTCATCCACGACCCGGACGACGCCGCCGACGAGGTCCGGCGCACGGCCTTCCCGGCGCTGCGGCGGCTGCGCGACGAGGGCGTGGTGCGGGCCATCGGGTTCGGGATGAACCACGCCGATCCGCTGGCCGCGCTGGTCCGCGAGTTCGACCCCGACGTCGTGCTGATCGCCGGCCGGTTCACCCTGCTCGACCATCGGGCGCTGACGACGCTGCTGCCGGCCTGCGCGGACACCGCGACTCAGGTGGTCGTGGGCGGCGTCTTCAACACCGGCCTGCTGGCCGAGCCGTCGGCGTCGACGATGTACGACTACCGGCCGGTCGGCGTGGACGTGCTGGCGCGGGCGCTGCGCTGCCAGGAGCTCTGCGCGCGGTACGACGTGCCGCTGACCGCGGCCGCCGTGCAGTTCCCGCTGCTGCACCCGGCGGTCGGGACGGTGCTGGTGGGCTGCCGGTCCGGCGCCGAGGTGGCCGCGAACGTCGCGGCGGCCGGGCACGAGATCCCGGCCGCGCTGTGGGCCGAGCTGGGCGACGCGGGCTACGTCCCGGCCGGGCTGCTGGCCGCGGTGTAGGCGTCGGGCGTCTCGACGAAGCGCACCGGCAGCTCCGGGACCAGCGCGGCCAGCCAGTCGGCGAAGAACCGCAGGCCGGCCTGCTCGGACGGCACGTGCCCGGCGACGACCAGCCCCGCGGGCGAACCGCCGCGCCCGGCCAGCCACGCCGCGTCGGTGGCGTACGACCCGGTCTCCCACTCGTGCGCCTCGCCGACGACGACGGCGTCGACGTCGTCGCGGCGCAGCAGTGAGCGGTTGCGGGCGAAGCCGCGGTTGCCGAGGTCGAGGCCGACCCGGGTGACCGGCAGCTCCGGGTCGCCGACGAACCGCGCCGCCCGCGCCCCGAGCGCCGTCGCGACGTGGGCCGCGAGCGCTCCGAGCGTCGTCGGCGCGACGGTGCAGAGCGCGACGCCCGCGGCGGCCGGCTCCGGGTCGAGCGTCCAGCCCAGGGCCCGCGCGACACCCTCGTCGACGCCGTCGGGACGGCGCCGGTGCCAGCCGTCGTGGTAGTGGCAGACCACCAGCCCGCGCGCGTCGATGAAGGCGCGTTTGGCGAGGTAGACGGGGTCCTGTTCGGCCGCGAGGTCGTCGTTCGCGGCGCCGAGGTGGTCGTAGAACGGCGCCTCGTGGGTGATGACGACGTTGGCGCCGGCCTTCGCGGCCCGGTCCAGCACGTCGAGTGTGGCCAGCGTCGTGACCGCGACCCCCGCGACGACGGTGTGCGGGTCGCCCGCCACGACGCCGTCGACGGTCGTCGGCCGGGGCAACGCGCCGTCCGCCGCCGCGATGCGAGCGAGCAGGCTGGCGGCGGTCAGCGTCGTCACGGCACCCAACCTAAGCGGCCACGAACAGCACCGCCAGCCACGTCCACCCGGCGATGACCGGCAGCCCGAGAAACTGCAGCGCCCCGTCCTTCGGGTGTCGAAACGGGGCCGCGCCGTTCGTTGCAGAGGTGAGCGACCATCGAACCGAGGAGTCATCATGACCGCGACCTACACCTACGACGTCTTCACCAGCCTCGACGGCTTCGGCGCCGCGACCGGCGACTGGGGCGGCTACTGGGGCAAGCAGGGCCCGGAACTGCTCGAGCACCGCCTCGCGCTCTACGGCGAGGAGCAGCGCATGGTGTTCGGCGCCACCACCTACCGCGCGTTCGCGGCGATGCTGGCCGCGAGCACCGAGGAGTCCGAGGTCCGCGACCCGTGGGTGACCCGGATGCTGAACCTGCCGGCGACGGTGGTGTCGACGACGCTGCGGGGACCGCTCGACTGGCCGGACGCGACCATCGCGAGCGGCGACGCCGTCGACGTCGTCGCCCGGCTCAAGGAGGAGTCGGCGGTGCCGCTGCGCTCCCACGGCAGCCTGTCGATGAACCGGGCGCTGCTGGCCGCCGGGCTGGTCGACCGCGTCCAGGTGACGCTCTTCCCGGTGATCACCGGGCAGACGGGAGCGGCCCCGATCTTCCGGGGCGCGGCCGACTTCGACCTCGAGCTGATCGAGAGCCGGACCCTCGACGGCCGCACCCAGGAGCTCGTCTACCGGCCCAGCCGGCACGGGTGACTCAGGTCGGCCCGTGTCCGCTTTGTCCGCCGCCAACTGCGCGAGCCGACGATTCGCACTAACCTCGCTCGCGTGCGAGTCGGTGTCTATGTGGACGGCTACAACCTCTATTACGGTGCTCGGGGACTCTGCGGGCGATCAACCCCTGGTTGGCGATGGCTGGATCTGCGGGCGCTGGCGGAGCATCTGATCGCGTTGCGCGCACAGTGGGTGGGCGCTGTCGTTGACAATGTCACCTACTGCACGGCGCGTATCAGCGGCGCATCTAATCCGGTCGGACAGCGCGAACAGGATGTGTATCTCCGGGCACTGGCACATACGGGTTCCGCGACCAGGATCAGCTACGGCACCTACGTGGCGAGGGTCGCGACAGCGCCACTCGCCGTGAAGGGGCGCAACGGCAAGCCGGTCCTTGTCGAGCCGAGCTGGCCGATCATGGTTCAGGACGCCGCAGGAGCCGACGTGCCAGGTGCGACGTTCATGGCGTCGATCGCGCGGCGCGAGGAGAAGGGGTCGGATGTCAACGTCGCGTCACATCTGCTGATCGACGTGCTCACGGATGTCGTCGACGCGGCCATCGTCATCAGCAACGACAGTGATCTCGCCTATCCCGTGCGAATCGCGCGCGCCCGAGTGCCCGTGGGGCTGGTCAACCCGACCAAGGGTGTCCGCGCCGGCAAGCTGGCGGGGTTGCCGAGTGACGGTGCCGGCAACCATTGGTGGTACCGCCTTGAGCCGGCTGACCTGCGAGCACACCAGTTGCCCGCGGTCGTCACGGATCGGATCGTCAAACCGGCGCCGTGGTAGTCTGAATGCATACCACCCGGCGCCTCTGGCGTCGGGTCTTCTGTTTCTGGGCCACCGCCCGTCAGGCGGGCGACAGCGGGAGCCGGGTGCTGAACGTCGTCCCGCCGGGTCCGGTGGTGTAGCTCAGCGTGCCGCGGTGCCGCTTCTCGATGATCCGCTTCGCGTTGTCGAGCCCCAGCCCGCTGCCCTCACCCATCGGCTTGGTGGTGACGAACGGCTCGAACAGCCGGCCCCGCACCTCCTCGGGCACGCCGTGCCCGGTGTCGGCGACCTCGACGACGGCGTGGTCGCCGTCGAGGCGGGTGCTGAGGGTGAGCGTGCCGTGTCCCTTCATCGCGTCGACGGCGTTGTCGATGAGGTTGGTCCACACCTGGTTGAGCTCGGCGGCGAACGCGGGCACCGGCGGCAGGGTGGTGTCGTAGTCGCGGCGCACCTCGATCTCGCCGAGCTTGTGCCCCAGCATGACGAGCGTGCTGTCGAGGCCCGGGTGGAGGTCGACCTCCTGGTGGGCGGCTTGGTCGAGGTGGGCGTACTGCTTCACCGACGCGACCAGGGTGGAGATGCGGTTCGACGCGTCCTCGATCTCGTCCATCAGCGCTTCGGTCTCGAGCGTGTAGCCGAGCCAGGCCAGCGCGGACGGCAGGGAGTCGCCCACCTCGGCGGCGACGTCGTCGATGAAGGTGGTGTCGAGGCCGGCGGCGACGAACACCGGCGCGACGTCGACGGCGTGGTCGAAGCCGAGATCCTCGAGGTGGTCGACCATCTCGTCCTCGAGGTCGCTCTCCTGCAGCGGGGTGAGCGGGTCGCGCTTCTTCGCGGCGATCTCGACGGCGCGCTCCTGGATGGCCATCAGCCCGGTGATCATCTCCGGATCGACCGGGCCGGCCGCGATCATGCCGAGCTTCTGCCGCATGTGCGCGACGCGGTCACGCAGCTGCCCGGCGGCCCGGACGGTGGCCGCGGCGGGGTTGTTCAGCTCGTGCGCGAGGTTCGCCGACAGCGTGCCCAGCTGGGCGAGGTGCTCGCGCTGGCGCACCGTCGCCTCGGTGGTGCGGATGCCGAGGTACAGCCCGTCGAACAGGTGCACCGCCATCGGGAACCACTGGTGCACGAACGCGGCGAAGGCGCCGGCGTCGTAGCGCAGGAACCGGCAGTCGGTGACGGCGTGCAGCGACGTCTCGTAGGAGGCGGCCGCGGAGGTGGCGAAGGCGCGGACGGCGCCCGCGTAGGCGCCCCGGTAGTCGGTCTCGTTGACGACGACCTCGTCGCCGTCGGCGTGCCGGAGCAGCCGCAGCGTGCCGTCGAGCAGCACCCACAGCGCGTCGGACGGTTCGCCGGCCCGGTAGACCGTGCTGCCGGCCGGGTAGGTGCGGACCTCGCTGCTCGCGGTGACCTCGGCCAGCTGCTCCGGGGTCATGCCTTCGAAGAGGAACAGCGTGCGCAGCTCCTCGACGTCGATGGGCGTGCCCATGGTCACGTCGCCTCCAGGTAGCGGTGCACCAGCGTGACCGCCATGGCGCCCTCGCCGACGGCGGACGCCACGCGCTTGACGGACTCGGCGCGGACGTCGCCGGCGACGAACACGCCCGGGACGCTGGACTCCAGGTGGTACGGGGTGCGGGCCAGCGGCCAGTCGCGCGGCGGCCGTCCGTCGTCGTCGAGCAGCGCCGGCCCCGTCAGGAGGAAGCCGCGGTCGTCGCGGACGAATTCCGCGCCCAGCCACGACGTGGGCGGCTCGGCGCCGATGAACACGAACAGCCGCGTGGCCGGCAGCGTCTGGGTGCCGCCGTCGCGGGTGTCGGTGACGACGATGCGCTCCAGCCGGTGGTCGCCCTCGGCGGCGGTGACCTCGGTGCACGTGCGCACCTCGATGCGCGGATCGTTCTCGATGCGCCCGACGAGGTACTCGGACATCCGCAGCCGCAGGTCCGGCCCGCGGACCAGCATGACGACGCGGCTGGCGTACTGGGCGAAGTGCAGCGCGGCCTGGCCGGCGGAGTTGGCGGCGCCGACGATGTAGACGTCCTCGCCCTTGCAGCCGGGCGCCTCGTGGGCGGACGCGCCGTAGTAGATGCCGCGGCCGGCGTACTCGTCGGCGCCGCGGGCCGGCAGTTGCGACCACCAGACACCGGTGGCGATGACGACGGCGTGCGCGGTGACCTCGTGGCCGTCGTCGAAGCGCACGACCCGGCCCTCGCCCTGCGCGACGACGTCGACGGCGGCGGCCGCGGTGAGCATCTCGACGTCGAAGCGGACGGCTTGGTCGCGGGCCCGCTGGGCCAGCTCGGCGCCGGAGACGCCCTGCGGGAAGCCGAGGTAGTTCTCGATCAGGCTGCTGCGGGCGGCCTGCCCGCCGACGCCGGCGCGGTCGACCAGCAGCGTGCGCAGGCCCTCGCTGGCGCCGTAGACCGCGGCGCCGAGCCCGGCCGGACCGCTGCCGACCACGACGAGGTCGTAGAGCGGGCTGCCCGCGGTCGTGGCCAGGCCCAGCCGCTCGGCGACGTCGCGCAGCGGCGGGCAGGTCAGCACCACGCCGTCGGGCATGATGACCGCCGGCAGGGCGTCGTCGGGGAGGTTCGCGGTCTCCTGTAGCGCGGCGGCGTCGGGCCCGCGCAGGTGCCGGTAGGGCACCTGGTTGCTGGTCAGGAACTCCTTGAGGTCCTGGGTCTCGGCCGCCCACTGGTGCCCGAGCAGCGTGACGCCCTCGAAGCCGGGCCGGCTGTCGCGCGCCCACACCTCCAGCAGCTCGTCGAGGACGGGGTACAGGTGCTCCTCGGGCGGGTCCCACGGCTTGACCAGGTAGTGGTCGAGGTCGATGTCGTTGACGGCGCGGATGGCCGCCTGGGTGTCGGCGTACGCCGTCAGCAGCACCCGCTTCGCCTGCGGCACGACGTCCATGGCCTGTTCGAGGAAGTCGATGCCGTTCATGCCGGGCATGCGGTAGTCGGCCAGCAGCAGCGCGGTGGCCTCGCCCCGCAGCGTCAGCTCGCGCAGCACCTCGAGCGCCCCGGCCCCGGTCTCCGACCGTACGACCCGGTGGTCGGCGCCGTAGCGGCGCCGCAGGTCGCGGGCGATGGCCCGGCTCACGGCCGGATCGTCCTCGACGGTCAGCAACACAGGTCCCTGTCGTGGCACGTGCCCCTCCATCTGGTGCCGAGCGGTCGGTCTCCCCAGCGTACGGCGTCAGAGGCCGCGCGCTTTCAGCCAGGCGAGAACGTCGTCGGCGATGGTCCGCCAGCCGCCGTCGATGCCGAGACTGTGCCCGCGGTCCGGGTACTCCCGGAGTTCCGTCACCGCCGGTGACCTGCGGTAGAGCCGCGCCGTCGTGCGGACGATCGCCGGCGCGACGGTGTGGTCCTTGCCGCCGAGCGTGAGCAGCAGCGGCCCGCGGCCGGCGTTGCCGGTGGCGACCCGGGCCGGCGAGGACGGGTTGAGGTTGGCGACGGCGGTCTCGAACAGCGGCCGGCCGGGCGACGGGATCGCCCAGCGGGCGAACAGCTCGTCGGACTCGTGCTCGGTGAGGGCGTTGCCGAAGCCGTAGCGGAACTGGGCACGGTCCAGCGCGACCGCGCGGCCCCGGTTGGCCGGGTTGCGCAGCGCGATCGAGGCGACCCGTAGCGACGACGGTGGCAGGTACACGACCCCCTTGATCGGCGCCGGGTCGAGCGCGACGGCCGCCGCGCCGAGGTTCTCGCCGAGCAGCCGCTGCACGATCAGCCCGCCGAACGAGTGGCCGACGAGGACCGGCGGCGTGGGCAGCGCGCGGATCAGCTCGGCGTAGTGGCCGACGACGGCGTCGATGCCGACGCCGGCGACCCGCTCCGGGTGGTCGCGGGTCTCCTCGGCGGACGCGCCGTCGCCGGGCCAGCCGGGCGCCTGGGCGTCGTAGCCGGACTCACGGAACAGCTCCACCCATGGGCTCCACGAGTCGGCGTGCAGCCACAGGCCGTGGACGAAGACGACGGGACGACGATCAGTGGACACGGGCGATCCCCCCTCGGATGTGCGCGTGCACCGATCATGGACCCGGATCGCGAGGTTGGGAACGGTTCGCGCCCAGCTCACGCGTGATCGCCGCGCGCAGCGACTCCAGGTCGTACCGGCCGTGGTGGCGTTGCCCGTTGACGAAGAACGTGGGGGTGCCGGCGACGCCGCTCTGCTCGGCGCTCTCGACGTCGCGGGTGACGCGCAGGGCGAAGTGCCGGGACGACAGGTCGCGGGCGAACCGGTCGACGTCCAGGCCGAGGTCCTCGGCGTGGCGCAGCAGGTCGGGGTAGGTGAGCGCGTCCTGGTGGGTGAGCAGCAGGTCGTGCAGCTCCCAGAACCGGCCCTGCTTGCCCGCCGCCTCGGCCGCCTCGGCGGCCAGCTGGGCGTGCTCGTGCACGTCGGTGAGCGGCAGATGCCGGAACACGAACGTCAGGTCGTCGCCGAAGGCGTGGGTCAGCTCGCGCAGCGCCGGCTCGGCCCGGCCGCAGTACGGGCACTCGAAGTCGCCGTACTCGACCAGCGTGACGCGGCCGTCCGCGGGGCCGCGGATGTGGTCGACCTCGGGGTCCACCGGGTCGGCGAGGTCGACGATCGGGGCGGCCAGCCGGTCCTCCCCGGCCGTCCGGGCCCGCCCCGGCAACCGGGCGATCAGCCGGAACACCAGCAGCGAGAGCACCGTCGCGATAAGCGACGCGGCGAGGATGCCGAGCTTGGCGTCGTCGAGCTGGTGGCCCTCGAACGCGATGCCGGCGATCAGCAGCGAGACGGTGAAGCCGACGCCGCCGACGGTCCCGGCGCCGATCAGCTGCGGCCACGGCACCGTCAGCGGGAACCCGAACCGGCTGGCCAGCCACGTCACGCCGACGATGCCGATCGGCTTGCCGACCACCAGCCCGAGCACGATGCCCAGCGTGATCGGCGACGTCGCCGCCTCGCGCAGCACGTCGCCGTTGATCACCAGGCCGGCGTTCGCCAGCGCGAACAGCGGCACGATCAGGTAGTTGACCCACGGGTGGAACAGGTGCTGCAGCCGCTCGTTCGGCGAGATCGCGGTCGTGAGGGTGCGGCTGGCGGTCCGCGCGTACTCCGGCACCGGCTGCTCGCGGAACAGCCGCCACACCGCGCCGACCCGCTCCAGGTCCTCGCGCGACGGCGGGAAGGCGGACGCGATCAGGCCGAGCGCGATGCCGGCCAGCGTCGCGTGCACCCCGGAGATCAGCGTGGCCAGCCAGATGCCGGAGCCGACGATGAAGTACGGGACGCCGTGCCGCACGCCGCTGTGCTTGAGCACCAGCACGACGCCGAACAGCGTGACGGCGACGCCCAGCGCCGCGAGCGAGACGTCCTCGGAGTACGCGATGGCGATGATGGTCAGCGCCACGACGTCGTCGACGATCACGGCGGTCAGCACGAACGTCCGGGTCCGCGGCGACGCCCGCTTGCCGGCCAGCGCCAGCACACCGAGCGCGAACGCGGTGTCCGTCCCCATCACAATCGCCCAGCCGTGCACGGCGGAGTCGCCGGCGTTGACGGCCAGGTAGAGCAGCGCCGGGATGATCATCCCGCCGAGCGCCGCCAGCACCGGCGTCGCGACCCGGCTGCGCTCGCGCAGCTCGCCCATGTCGAACTCGCGCCGGATCTCCAGCCCGACGACGAAGAAGAACAGCGCCATCAGGCCGTCGTTCACCCATTCCCGGATGTCCAGCGACAGCTCCGCGTCGCCGAGCCGGATCGCCAGCTCGGTGTGCCAGAACTCGTCGTAGCTGTCCGGCCACGGCGAGTTCGCCCACACCAGCGCCGCGACGGTGGCCGCCAGCAGCACCACGGCGCCGGAGCTCTGCGTCGCGATGAACTCGCGGATCGGCGAGGCCAGCCGCCGCGACCGCGGGGTCTGCCCGTTGGCCATCAAGGCAGCCGGCTGAGCTGCTGCTTCGCCTCGCGGCGGCGCCGGCGGGCCGCCTCGGACGCGCGGCGCGCGGCCTCGACGTCGTCCTCGGCGGCGCCGATGTCGTCGCGGGCCTGCTCCAGCTCGCGGCGGGCGGCGGCCAGCTCCTCGGTCAGCCGCTCGACCGCCTCCTGCGCCCGCCCCAGCCGCCGCCGCTGGTCGTCCAGCGCGGCCTCGGCGTCGTCGACCTGCTCCTCGGCGGCGTCGACGGCGGCCTCGGCCTGCTCCAGCTCGTGTTCGGCCCGCGCGTGGTCGCTCGCCGGCTCCGCGGCCGGCTCCTCGGCGGCGGGCTCGGGCTCCGGTTCTTCCGCCTCGGCCGCGGGCGTCGCGCGCGGCCGTCGGGTCGTCTCCAGCCGCTGGCCGCGGGCGACCCGGGCGTCGGACAGCGAGATGACGTCGGCCGCCTCGCCGTCGTCCTCGACCGCGCCGAACCCGACGTGCTCCAGGCCGTGCGACAGCCGCGCCGCCCGCAGCACGTCGGCGGCGCGGGGGTCGGCGATGGCGGCGTCGAGCGACGCGGCGACGGCCTCGATGAGGTCGGGGCCGGCCTTCTGCCCGGCGGCCGTGGCCACCTTGCGGGCCGCCTTGAGCAGGCCGTCGACCTGCGTCTTCCGTTCCGCGGTCAGCTCACGCAGCGCGGCGCCGTCCATGGCGGACATCGCCTGGCGCATGCGTTCGCCGAGGTCGGCGAGGGCACGGACGTCGTCGCCGTGCTGCCGGACCAGCTGGTTGGTCAGCCAGGCCGCGACCGTCGGTTTGCGCAGTGCTTTGACCCGGGCCGCGACGTCGCCGGCGCCCTCGCTCTTGAGCCGTTTGGCGAGCGCGTTGCGGGCTTCGACGAACTCGTCGGGCGGGAGGGCGTACAGCTCGTCCGCCGCGTCGTCGAGGTTCATGCGACCAGTGTCCTACTGCAGGTACCGCTCCACCTCGTCGACGGGCCGAGCGGCGGCCTCGTCGGGGTTCTGTCCCGCCTCGACCCGGGCGCGGCGCTGGCGCAGCAGGTCCCAGCACTGGTCGAGCTGCTCCTCGAGCTGGCTCAGCCGGGAGTGTTCCTCGTCGGTCGAGATCTCGCCGGTCTGCAGCCGCTGCCGCAGCGCGTGCTCGTCCTCGACCAGCGCGTTGATCCTGGCCCTGATGTCGTCTTCCTGCATCGCTGCTCCCACGGCTCGGTCCGGGACCTGACCCTGCCGAGCATAGGCACGGTACCGTCGGGCCGTGACCGTCATCGGCACATGGAATCTGGAGAACCTGTTCCGGCCGGGCCAGGGCGACGGCCGGCCACCGGACCAGGCGACGTACGAGGCGAAGCTCGACGCGCTGGCCGGCACCGTCGGCCGCATGGCGCCGGACGTGCTCGCGGTGCAGGAGATCGGCGAGCCGGCCGCGCTGGACGACCTCGTCGAGCGGCTCGACGGCGACTGGACGACGCGCGTGTCCGAGCATCCCGACAGCCGCGGCATCCGGGTCGCGGCGATCTCGCGGCTGCCGGTCGAGGAGACCGAGGACCTCGTCGCGTACGCCGACGGCGTCGGGCCGGTGCGCGCGTCCGACGGCGGCGCGCTGTCGGAGGAGATGGGCCGCGGCGCGCTGCGGGTCCGGGTCCGCACGGCCGCCGGCGACACCGTCGACGTCGTCACCTGTCATCTCAAGTCCAAGCTGCTCAGCTACCCGGGTGGCCGGTTCGGCCCGCGCGACGAGGGGGAGCGGGCCCGTTACGGCGCGTTCGCGCTGTACCGCCGCGCGGCCGAGGCGGCCACCGTCCGCGAGTGGGCGAACACCCTGCTCGACGGCGCTGGCCGGGACCGCGCGCTGGTGGTGTGCGGCGACCTCAACGACGAGCCCGGCGCTGCCACCACGCAGATCCTGCTCGGCCCCGGGGGCTCGGAGATCGGCACGCCCGGCGAGACGCAGCCGGACCAGGGCGACCCGTGGCGGCTGTGGAACACCGCGCCGCTGATCCCGGAGGCGCGCCGCTACAGCCGCGTCTACCGCGGCCGCGGCGAGCTGATCGACCACATCCTCGTCTCGCACGAGCTGCTGGGGCGCACCGAGACCGTCGACAGTCTGATCGACCGCGGGCTGGCGTCGGTCACCGACGACCCGCGGCGGCGCGCGGCGGCCGAGGACTCCGACCACGCGCCCGTCGTCGCGACCTTCAGGAATTGACCACGAGGTTCTCGAACACCGCCAGGCCGAGCCTGTCCTGCACGTGCGCGCAGGACAGCACGCCGACGTCCTGGGTGGCGGCGGCGGACGGGAGGTCGATCGAGCCGACCGGCTGCCACGTCACGCCGTCCAGGCTGTACGAGCCGTCGAACCGGGCCTGCGTCCGGGCCAGCCGCAGGTGGACGGGGTACGGCGACGGCGTCATCGGGGCGCGCAGCACCGACTCCACCGTCCCGCTGCCGTCGGCGTCCCAGAGCAGCAGCAGCCCGTTCTCCGGCTTCACCACCAGCGCGACGTAGCCCGCCGACGTCCCGGCGCCGCGCAGGTCGTTGCGGAACACCAGTCCGGCGCGCGCGTTCGGGTCGGTGGCCTCCTGCGAGACGACGGTGACGGTCGCCGTCGTCGTGGGGCCGGCCGCGCCGTCGTGGAAGATCGCGCCGTAGTGGTCGACACCGGTCCAGAGGTCGACGCCGTTGCCCAGGATCGCCAGCCGCGCGCCCCGCTGCCCGAAGTGCGCCCGCGTCGACGCCGCCGTCTGCAGCGGCGCCTGGACGGGTTCGGCGACGGCGACGGCGTGCCGCGCCTGGTGGCTAGCGCCGGCGTACGTGACGGACGCCTCCAGCGTGCCCTGCCCGACCGGCTCGGCCGGAGCCGTCGCCGTCACCCGCCACGTCGCGGCGAACTCCGCGCCCGGCTGCACCGCGCCGACCTCCACCGGCGTCGACGGCGTCACCGTCCAGCCGGCCGGCGCGGCCAGCGCGAGCCGTACCCCGGTCACCGTCGCCGGCTCCTCGTTGACGAACGTGACGGTGACGTCGTCGGCGGCGCCCGGCCGCAGCTCGTCCGGCGCGTCGAACGCGAGCACGCCGGCGTTCGGCGGCCACGTCAGCACCATCCCCTCTGCGCGCAGCCGCTGCCGCAGCGCCGGGTAGGGCACGTCCTGCACCGCGACGCCGGCCGTCAGCGCGAGGTCGGCCGCGACCGCCGCCGCGTGCCCCGTCGCCATGAACACCGGCTCCATCCGGGCCGACCCGAACGCGATGTGCGACGCCGAGATCGCGCACGTCACCAGCAGGTTCGCGCACTCACCGCGGGCCGGGACGATGGCGCGGTAGGAGATGCCGTACGGACCGGCCGGCGGCACCTGCACGTCGCCCTCGTTGCGGGCGAATCCGCCGACCACGACGCGAGCGCAGTTGTGCGAGTCCATCGTGTACGACGCCAGCGCGATCGGGTCCGGCGCGGCCACCGTCCACCGGCAGTCGTGCTCGGTGATGACGTAGTCGGCGACCATCCGGCGCGCCTCGCGGATGTACAGCTCGTGCGACCAGCCGCCGGTGCCGGTGAACTCGTCGTTCGTCAGTCCCCACCCGTTGACCTCGGCCCGGACCGCGTCCGGCACCCGCGGGTCGTTGGCCAGGAACCAGAGCAGCCCCTGCTGGTAGGTCACGTGATCCTGGAAGATCGCCTCGCGGGTCGCGTGGTCGCCGTCCGGCCAGGCGTAGTTGCGGCCGATGTTGTCGGTGCTGACCGCGCCGTGGTTGTTCAGGTCGGTCTTGCCGTTCGGCATCGGGGTGTTCAGCCGCATCGCGTCCCACACGCCGGCCTGGAGGTAGCGCAGCAGCAGCTCATACCGGCTCGGGTCGTAGTTCGGCGGCTGCGGGAACGGGCGCCGGTCGGCCGCCCGGGTCAGGCAGACGCGGAAGTTGAACGCCTGGATGCGGTCGTCGCCCTGGCCGGTCGTGCCGGGCGGGTCGGGTGCGATGCCCTGGAGCAGTCCGCTGGCCGGGTCGCCCGGGACGACGTACGGGTCGATCTGGCGCTGGAACTGGTGGCCGGAGCGGATCTGGACGCCGTTCAGCGTCTCGCCGTAGGTCGCGTTCGCCTCCCGGCCCACGGTGTAGCCGACGCCGGCCGCCGCCATGAGGTCGCCCTCGTAGCTGGCGTCGATGAACGCCTGCGCGACGAAGACCTTCCCGTTCTCGGCGCGCAGCGAGTGGATGCGCCCGCCCACCAGCCGGACGTCGTCGAGCCGGTGGTCGCGGTAGACCTCGACGCCCGCCTCCTCGACCCACGCGTCGAAGGTCTGCTCGGCGACGTGCGGCTCGAACGTGAACGACTCCGGGCGGCCGTAGTGCGCGCCGAGGCGGCGGTAGAACTCGCGGCTCAGCCCGCCGATCGACTCGATCCGCCCGGTGTCCGTCGCGCCCAGCCCGGCCGAGCTGAGGCCGCCCAGGTGCCGTCCGAACACGACGAAGGCGACGCTGCGGCCGGCCTGCGCGGCCCGCACCGCCGCCGTCACCCCGGCCGACGTGCCGCCGTAGACGCAGACGTCGGTGCGCACCACGCCCGGGTCGCGGGGGACGGGGTACCAGTAGCGCAGCCCGGGGTGCTGCCCCGGCCCGACCACGGCTGTGCCCGGCGCGGCGCCGGGTGCGGGTGGAGCGCCGGCCGCGGGCGCCGGCACGCCCGCGGCCAGCCAGAGGGCCCCGGCGCCGGCGGCCCCCAGCACAGTGCGGCGGGTGGGTTCGGGAGACACACGAATCACCCTCCGACGCTGGAAAGCGGTTGCCCAGCGATCGTACTGATCATCATGGGCCGAAGGGAAGGTCCAAGAGCCGGTGAATTGAGAAACTGGCCCGATCAGTGGCGAAAGTCGCGCCCCAGCGTCCAGAGCAGGTCGCGGAACGCCGGCCCGCTCAGCTCCGGCGCGGCGGCGAGGAACCGCTGCTCGGCCGAGTCGACGGCCCGGGTCGCGTCGGCCCCGATACGCCGGCCGTGGTCGGTCGGCTCGACCAGGTTCTTCCGGCGATCGGCCGGATCCGGGCGCCGGCGCACGAGCTCGAGCGCCTCCATGCGGTCGACCATCGCGACCATCGTCGTCCGGTCCACCTGCAGCTGGCGGGCCAGGTCCTGCTGCGACAGCGCGTCGCCCCGGGTCAGCAGCACCAGTGCCGCCAGTTCGCGCGGGTCGACGCCGTACGGCTCCAGTGCCTGCCCGACCAGCGTGGCCAGGTGCAGGTGGGCCCGCTTGAGCAGGTAGTGCAGCCGGAAGGCGGGTGGCGGCGAGCCGGAGTCGTCGTCGGTGGCCATGCCTCGATTCTGCCACTTGACTGATCGTCAGCTACACTGACGATCAGCATGACTGACGAAAGGAGATCGCCATGAACGGTGTCAGCTTCGGGATCAAGACCACCCAGGTGAACGTGGACTACGCCGACATCGTGCGGGTGTGGCGCGAGGCCGACGAGGTCCCACTGCTCGCGGACGCCTGGCTGTTGGACCACCTGGTGCCGATCATCGGCCCGCCGACGACGCCGGGGCACGAGGGCTGGACGCTGCTCGCCGCGCTCGCCGCTCAGACGTCGCGGATCCGGCTCGGGCACCTGGTCACCAGCAACCGATTCCGGTCGCCGGCGCTGCTGGCGAAGATGGCGGCGACGGTCGACATCGTCTCCGGCGGCCGCCTGAACCTCGGGCTCGGCGTCGGCGCGACCGACGCACACGGCGCGGGCCAGGAGTTCGCCGCCCGCGAGCACGCCGCGTACGGGCTGCCGCTGGTGCCGCCCGCCGCGGGCCGGGCAGCGCTGGCGGAGGCGTGCACGATCATCCGCCGGCTGTGGAACGACGACCCGTTCGACTTCGACGGCGACCACTACACGCTGCGCGGCGCCGTCTGCGAGCCCAAGCCGGTGCAGCGGCCAGGGCCGCCGCTGCTGATCGGCGCCTACGGGCCGCGGTCGCTGCGGGTCGTCGCGGAGCACGCCGACGTGTGGAACGTGCCCGGGCCGCCGCACTTCGACCTCGCGCTGCTGCGGGAGCGGTCGGCGCTGCTGGACCGGCATTGCGCGGAGATCGGGCGCGACCCGGCGACGATCGTCCGCTCCGTCCAGCTGATCGTCGACTACGACCAGGCCGCGGCCGCTCGCGCGACGGTCGAGGAGCTGATCGAGGCGGGGTTCGGGCACATCGTCCTCAGCGTGCGGCCGCCGCTGCCCGACGGCGTCGCGCACTGGCTGGCCGACGAGATCATCGCTCCCGTTACTCGGTAGCGCCGGCCCGCGCCGCGGCTCCTTCCATCGGGGTACGCCATCGGGCAAGATCGGAACCGGCACACCATCCAGTTCGGGGAGGGCCCGTGGAGGTCAGCGGCATCATCTCGGCCATCGTCGTCGGAGCGGTCATCGGCGCGCTGGGCCGGCTCGTCATCCCGGGGAAGCAGGCCATCCCCATCTGGCTGACCGTCGTCATCGGCATCGTCGCTGCGCTCATCGGCACCGCCATCGTCGGCCCGCTGCGCGACACCAGCGGCGTCGACTGGATCGAGGTCATCGTCCAGATCGGCCTGGCCGCCGCCGGTGTGCTGCTGGCCACCAGCATGCGGTCCAAGGGCAGCACAGGATGACGTCCACCATGATCATCAACCTTTTGAGCTGCTATGACAGCCCACAAGGTTGATGATCATGGCCGGACCGCTCGGCGGCGCCGGAACCATGCCAGCGTGGCGGCCAGGCCGTCGTGCACGGAGGTCTGCGGCCGCCAGTCCAGCAACTGCCCGGCCAGCGTGATGTCGGGACGGCGGGCCTGGCTGTCGGTGGCCGGCGGCTCGACGAAGACGATCTCGGCGTCCGGGCCGGTGACCTCCGCGACCTCCTGAGCGATCGCGTATACCGGCACCGCCTCCGGGCTGCCGATGTTCACCGGGCCCGGGTAGCTGCCGCCGGCCAGCGCCAGCAGCCCGGCGACCGCGTCGTCGACGTAGCACAGCGAACGGGTCTGGGTGCCGGTGCCGGGCACCGTCAGCGGCGCCCCGGCCAGCGCCTGCCGGATGAGCCGCGACAGCACCCGGCCGTCGTCCAGGCGCATCCGCGGCCCGTAGGTGTTGAAGATCCGCGCGATCGCCGTCCGCAACGCGTACGTCGTCCGGTACGCCACCGTCAGCGCCTCGGCGAACCGGCGCGACTCGTAGTAGGCGCCGTAGCCGTCGGCGGGGTCGACCTGACCGACGCGGTCCTCGCGGCTGGGCAGCTCGCCGACCGGCCCGTACACCTCCGACGTCGACACCAGGACGAATCGGGCCGACCGGGTACGGGCGAGGTCGAGCGCGTTCAGCGTGCCCGAGCTGGCGCTGCGCATCGTCGCGACCGGGTCGAGCAGGTAGTCGCTGGGCGCGGCCGGCGCCGCCAGGTGGAAGACGACGTCGACCGGACCGGTCAGAGCGCCGTCCAGCTCGTCGTTGAGGTCCCGCCGCAGCAGCGCGAAGGCCGGTTCGTCGTCCAGGTGCCGGACGTTCGCCGCCCGGCCGGTCTCGAAGTTGTCGATGCAGGTGATGCGGTGTCCGGTCGCCAGCAGCGCGTCGCACAGATGCGAGCCGAGGAATCCGGCCCCACCCGTGACCACCGCGTGCGGCTGCACCTCACCATCGCCCACCATGTTCCGGTGCGTACCCCATGGGGGAGGATCGACACAGCCGACCCGCTCGGGGAGGATGGTGGCCCGATAGGGCTCTACGTGGCGGAGGACGTGGGTGACCGAACCTGATGCGGGCGACTTCGCCGACATGGCGCTCGCGCTGCACGATGAACCCGATGTCGAGCAGACGCTCGAGCGGGTCGTGGAGTACGCACAGCAGGCCACCGTCTGCGACGACGCCGGCCTGATGTTGCTGCACGGCGGCGGGCGCATCGAGACGACCGTCGCCACCGACCCGCGGGTCGGCAAGGCCGACGAACTGCAGACCTCCCTCGGCGAAGGCCCGAGCCGGGCGGCCATCGACACCCGGACGTCCATCCTGATCGAGGACACCGCCGCCGAGCCGCGCTGGCCTTCGTGGGGTCCGCAGGCCGCCGACCTCGGCCTGCGCAGCGTGCTGTCGGTGTGCCTGCGCACCGGCAACACCACGCTCGGCACGCTCAACCTCTACGGCCACCGGCCGGGCATGTTCGACGACGACGACACCGACGTCGCGGAGATCTTCGCCCGGCACGCGTCCGTCGCGCTCGCGTCGGCGCGCGAGGAGGACGGCCTGCGCCAGGCCATCGGCGCCCGGCACCTCATCGGGCTGGCCCAGGGCATCCTCATGGAGCGGTACGGCCTCGACGCCGACCGCGCGTTCGCCGTCCTGCGCCGTTACTCCCGCAACAGCAACGTCAAGCTGCGCGTCGTCGCCGAACGGGTCATCGCCACGGGGCGGCTGCCCGACGAGCCCTGAACCGGGGCCGTTCAGCCGGTTTGCCGCTGGAACCCGTGGGTAACCGGGGGTGATGACTGTCGGGGTGATGCGCATCGTCCGGAGGACGGAGGCCGGGCGACGCAGCGATGTGGTGGTGCCGAGTCCGGACGAGCCTGGTGCGCGGGTCGACTCGGCGTCGTGGTGGGAGTACGGGCTGTGCCGGGAGTGGGACGCGGACCTGTTCTGCGTCCCCGAGGGGGTGTCGCCCAGCCGCAGACGCGCTCAGGAGACCCGAGCGAAACGGATCTGCGGGACCTGCCCGGTCCGGGACCGTTGCCTCGCCGAGGCGATGGAGCGGGACGAGCAGTACGGCGTGTGGGGCGGGCTGGACACCGAGGAGCGGCGGCAGCTGGAGCGGCGGCGACGGGGGAAGCGCCGCTCCAGCTGACCGCACTACCAGCCCGGCCGGCGGTCGCTGTCGTCCGCGATGACGTCGTGGCCGTCGGGATGGGGCCGGTCCGGATCCGGACCGCCGTCCCGCGGCGTCGCGGGATCCGGGGCGTCGGGGTGCAGGGTGTCGGCCGTGCGACGCCGTTCGGCGGCCGCCGCGGCCTCCTCGCCGGCGGTGGCCTTCAGCCGTTCCGCCTCGGCCTCCTGCTCCGCGGCAGCTGCCCGGGCGTGCCGGGCCTGCGCCGCTCGTTCGTCGGCCTCGGCGCGGTGCCGTTCGGCGGCCCGCTCGGCGGCGTCGGCCTCCTGCCGCTCCTGGACGGCCGCCTCGCGGCGGGCCGCGGCGCTGTGGGCGCGACGGCGCGACAGCAGCCACGCGGCGACGGCGATGAGCACCACGATGATGATCAGCGCCACGATGAGCTCGGTACTCATGGGTACCTCCCTCCGCCGCGACCACGGTGGCCGCGGCATCCCGCACCAGTACCCGTGGGCGCGACGGGCATTCCCGCGGTCCGCACCGCCGGGGTGTGTCTCCCAGGTCAGGCCGGCGGCGGCACCGGTTCCTCGCGAACGACGTCGCGGGCCGGCTTGTCCTCGCGCAGCCCTTCGAACGACGGGTGGCGCAGCGTGCCGGCGCCGGTCCACTCGGCGAACTCGACCTCGGCGACCAGTTCGGGCCGGACGAAGACGGCGTCGCGCTGCGGCTGGCGGCCGGTGAACGGGCTCTCGTCCGTGCGCAGACCCTCCAGCCGCCGGAGCAGGCGGCCGCGGGTGGCGTCGTCGAAGCCGGTGCCCACCTTGCCGGCGAACCGCAACGCGCCCTCGTCGTCGTAGTAGCCGGCCAGCAGCGCGCCGAGCGACCCGGCCAGCCGTCCCTGCCCCGCGATCCAGCCGCCGATGACGACCTCCTGCCGGCGCACGTTCTTGATCTTCAGCCAGTCGCGGCTGCGCCGGCCCGGCTGGTACCGGCTGTTCAGGCGCTTCGCGACGACCCCTTCCAGCCCCTGCCGCCGGGTGGCGTCGAGCAGGACGTCGCCGTCGCCGCGCTGGTAGTCGGGCACCTGCCAGTGCGGCCCGGCCAGCCCGAGCGCCGCCAGCTCGCGCCGTCGCTCCTCGTACGGCGCGTCCAGCAACGACCGGCCGTCCAGGTGGAGCAGGTCGAAGATCACGTAGACGACCGGCACGGCCTGCGCCTGGTGCCGGATGTCCGCGTCGGAGGCCAGGTGGATGCGCGGCTGGATGCGCTGGAGGCTGGGCCGGCCGTCGTCGCCGAACGCGACGATCTCGCCGTCGAGCACCAGCCGATGCGCGCCGACGGCGTTCGTCAGCGGCCGCAGCTCGGGGTACTGGCGGGTGAACTCGCGCCCGTTGCGCCCGACGAGGCGGAGCCGGCCGGGCTCGCCGAACGCGAGCGCGCGCACGCCGTCCCACTTGATCTCGAAGCCCCAGGCGTCCTGGTCGGGCGGCAGCGTCGACAGCGTGGCGGCCATCGGCAACAGCGTCGGCGGCAGCGGCTCACCGTCGTCGGCAGGTCCGTCCATGCGGTGGATCATCCAGTCGTCGCCGCGGGTGCGGAACAGCGCGAACCGGCCCCGGACCTTCTCGCCGTGCAGCGTCGCCACGACCTTGTCATCGCGGAACTTCTCCGCCTCGAAGGTGCCGTGGTCCCAGATCGTGAGGGCGCCGCCGCCGTACTGGCCGGCCGGGATCTCGCCGTCGAAGTCGAGGAATTCCAGCGGGTGGTCGTCGGTGCGGACGGCGAGCCGGTTCTCGTCCGGCGTGCGGGGGAAGCCGCGGGGCAGCGCCCACGACGCCAGCACGCCGTCGTGCTCGAGCCGCAGGTCCCAGTGCAGCCGGCGGGCATGGTGCTCCTGGACGACGAACCGCCCGCCGGAACCATCGTCGTCGCTCATCCGTTCCATCGTCGCCGGGGAGCACCCCGCCGACAAGCGCGAACGCCGGAATACCCGGTGCTATCGGGACGTTCCCCTAGCTGGAAGTCCTCGGTAGGCCGGCATCGGCCCGGGGCTTCGGGAACCGGATCGAAAGATCCGCGGGTTCCCGCAGAGCAACCCACCAACGCATACCACCGACGGTTCGCGCCGTGCGCGCGCGGCCTGGGCGTGCCATGGGCCGCCGCGACGACAGCGAGACGAGTGAGGGAGACGAACGAATGACGATGGTGCAGGAGCAGGTGCGCTCCCCGGACCGGGGACGCGACGAGGACTACGACCTCGTCGGCCAGTACCTCAAGCAGATCGGCACGACGCCGCTGCTGTCGGCGGCCGAGGAGGTCGAGCTGGCGCGCCGCATCGAGGCCGGCGTGTACGCGGCGACGCTGCTGGAGACCACGAAGCCCGGCCGGCGCCGCGACCAGCTGGCGGCGCTGGTGCGCGACGGCGAGCAGGCCAGGGACCACATGATCCGCGCGAACCTGCGGCTGGTCGTGTCCGCGGCGCGCAAGTACTACCGCAACAGCGGGCTGCCGTTCCTCGACATCGTGCAGGAGGGGAACCTGGGGCTGATCCGCGCGGTCGAGAAGTTCGACTACGCGAAGGGGTTCAAGTTCTCCACCTACGCGATGTGGTGGATCCGGCAGGCCATCGAGCGTGGCAAGGCCGAGCGGGCCCGCACCATCCGGTTGCCGGTACACGTCCTCGAGACGCTGTCCAAGCTGGGTAGGGCCGAGCGCAAGCTCACCGTCGAGCTCGGCCGCGACCCCACGCCCGACGAGCTGGCCGAGGAGATCGACCTCACGCCGGCGCGGATCATCGAGCTGCGCCGCATCCGGCGCGACACCGTCAGCCTCGACACCCCGGTGGGCGACGAGGGCAGCGCGAGCCTCGGCGACCTCATCGAGGACACCGAGACGCCGCAGGCCACTGACGTCATCGAGTTCCGGGCGCTCGGCGAGCAGGTGCGCGACCTCGTCAACACGCTGGCCCCGCGCGAGGCGCTGATCGTCTCGATGCGCTTCGGCCTGGAGGACGGCGAGCAGCACACCCTGCAGGAGGTCGCCCAGCGCGTCGGCCTGACGAAGGAGCGGGTGCGGCAGCTGGAGAAGCTGGCGCTGGCCGAGCTGCGCGACCCCGAGCGGCACCAGCCGCTGATCGAGTGGGCCGGCTGACGTCCCCCGGCCGCAGCGCACCAGGCCCCGCCGACTCGTTCGGCGGGGCCTTCGCGTTGCGGGGACGGCTCGGCGCTAGGGGGTGTCTCCCAAGTCTCGGCCGTAGCGAGCGGCGTTCAGGTGGATGCCTCGCAAGGCCGAGGAAGGAGTCATAGCGGGGTTCTATGGCGACTGACGAGAACGCAGCGAGGCGCCGCCTGGACGCCGCGCAGTAGGCCACGGATTTGGGAGACACGCCCTAGCCTCGGGGTTTCACGTCTGCCGGGGTGGTGTGTGGCGTGTGATGC
>NZ_KQ434755.1:340838-381785 GCF_001270745.1 Jiangella muralis | reverse complement strand
TGAACCGTTGCTTACACCGCTGGACGCCGCCCCGGTAGATACCGCGAAAACTCCAAGATCAACTGGGCTCCTCAGCCGCCCCGGTGGGCCGACGGCGACCGTTCCAGCCAGGTGACGCAGGCGCCAACAGTTGACGCTTGCGTCACCCGGTCCGACGGAAGGTGCGACGATCCGCACCCCTGGGCCGGGGCCGGCCGGGGCGGCGGCGAGCCTCCTGGCGCCACCTCCGCCGGGAACGAACGCACCTCATCCGGTGTTCACCTGACATGACCACCACCACACTGACCAGCCAGACCTTCGCGCAGACCGTGGAGGAGAACGACATCGTGCTGGTCGACTTCTGGGCCGCCTGGTGTGGACCGTGCCGCATGTTCGCGCCCGTCTACGAGCAGGCCGCCGAGCAGCACCCGGAGATCGTCTTCGGCAAGGTCGACACCGAGGCCGAGCGCCACCTCTCCGAGTGGGCGCAGATCACCTCCATCCCGACGCTGATGGCCTTCAAGCAGGGCCACCTGGTCTTCTCCCAGCCCGGCGCGCTGCCGGCCGCCGCGCTGCAGCAGGTCATCGACGCCGTCGTCGACCTCGACGTCGACGCCGCCTTGGCCGCCGCGCCCGACGCGCAGCAGTAACCGGCCCCGGGAGGGCCTGAACCGCGCACACCTCATGGGGTAGCTTGCGGAACTACTTCGATCGCTTTACGATCGAACTCCACTTGCTACCAGACGAAGGTGTGCCATGAACGATGCGGCAGCACGAGGGCGCGACGGCGGCGCGAGCGGCGCGGTCGCCGGCACGGGCGGGGCGATCGCCAGCGCGGCCGCCGTGGCCGGCGTCGTCCGGGCCGCGGCCGACGGCGCGTCCCGGACCGAGATCGGCGCCGGCACCGGCCTGAGCAAGGCGATCGTCTCCGAGCGGGTCCGCGCCCTCGTCGACGCGGGGCTGCTGGAGGAGGCCGGCGAGTTCGGCAGCACCGGCGGACGGCGGGCGACGCGGGTGCGGTTCCGGTCCGATCTCGTGGTGGTCGCGGCGGAGATCGCGATGACGCACGTCCGCGCCGCCGTCGTCACGCTGCCCGGCCGCATCCTGGCCGACGAGAAGCTGCCGCTGTCCATGCACGAAGGGCCGGAACGGGTCCTCGCCGAGCTGGAGCGGCTGATCGAGCGGCAGCTCCAGCAGGCCAGGGACGACGCGGCCGCGCCGCTCACGCTCTGCGGCATCGGGGTCGGCATCGCGGGGCCGGTCGAGTTCGCCACCGGCCGCACCGTCCATCCGCCGGTCCACCCCGACTGGCACGACCAGCCGGTCCGCGACCGCCTGGCGGTCCGCTTCGGGGTGCCGGCGTGGGCGGACAACGAGGTCAACCTGATGGCGCTGGCCGAGCAGCACCGCGGCGCCGGCGCGGAGGTCGCCGACTCGCTGGTGGTCAAGATCGGCTCCTGGGTCGGCGCCGGTCTCATCTCCGACCGGCGGCTGCACCGCGGCGCGCAGGGCTGCGCCGGCAGCCTCGTCACCACCGCCGGCGGCGACGACATCGCGGCCCGGGCCGAGCTGCTGGCGATCAGCGGCCAGAGCCCGGCCCTGCAGGCCGCGGCGAACGCCGGCCGCTCGGTGACGGCGCAGCTGGTGGCCGAGCTGGCGCAGCTCGGCGACGCCGACTGCCGGCGGATCCTCGCCGACGCGGCCGAGGACATCGGCACCGTGCTGTCCGTGCTCGTCGACTTCTTCAACCCGGCCGTCGTCGTCGTGACCGGCGGCGTCGCGAGCGGCGGCGGCGCGTTCCTGGCCCGCATCCGCGAAACCGTCTACGGCAGGTCGCTGGCGCTGGCCACGCGCGACCTGCGCATCGTCCCGTCGTCGCTGGGCGACGACGGCGCGATCCTGGGCGCCGCGGTCATGACGGTCGACGAGCTGACGTCGGCCGCGGGGCTCGGCGACACGCTCGCCCGGCTCGGCGCCGCCGGAGCCCGGGCGGCGGCCGAGTGATCCGCGTCGGCGTCGCCGGCGCGTCCGGCGTCGGGGCCGCGCACGTCGCCGCGCTGCGCCGGCTCGACGGCGTCGAGGTGGTCGCGGTGAGTGGGTCCACCGAGGAGTCGGCGCGACGGGTCGCGAGCCGCCTCGGCGTCCCGGCCGCGTTCGGCTCCGAGCGCGCGCTGATCGACGCCGGGATCGCCGACGTCCTGCACGTCTGCACGCCCAACGACCGGCACGCCCCGGCGGTGCGCGCCGCGTTCGCCGCCGGCCTGCACGTGGTCTGCGAGAAGCCGCTGGCCACGACCGCGGCCGACGCCGCGGAGCTGGCCGGCCTGGCCGCCTCCGCGCCCGCCGCGTCCACCGTCTGCTACCACTACCGCTACTCGCCGCTGGCGGTCCGGCTGGCCGGGCTGGTCCGCTCCGGCCTGCTCGGCCACGTCCACTCCGTCCGCGCCAGCTACCTGCAGAACTGGCAGCTCGGCGCCGCCGGGTCGTGGCGCAACGACCCGGCCCGGTCCGGCTCGTCGCGGGTGCTGGCCGACATCGGCAGCCACGCGCTGGACCTCATCGAGGTGCTCACCGGCCGGCCGGTCACCTCCATCGCCGCCGACTTCCACACGCCGCGCCGCGACGCGCTCCGGCCCGGCACCGACGACGTCGCGGTGGCGCGGGCCCGGCTCGACGGCGGCGCCGTCGTCGCGCTGACCACGTCGCAGGTGTCGCCCGGCCACCTCAACACGATCGCGGTCGAGATCGACGGCGACGAGGGCACCGCCAGCTGGCAGCTCGGCGACCTTGAGACGCTCGAGCTGGTCCGGACGGCGGACGCGCGGCGGCTGCGCCTGGACGGGCACGCCGACCCGCACCGCGTGAGCCGGTTCTGGCGCACGCCGGTCGACGCCGAGGCCCGGGTCGTCGCCCTCTTCGACGCGTTCTACCGGCCGCTGCTCGGCTACGCCAGCGGCCGCCCCGCCGCGCCTCTCCCCACGTTCGCGGACGCCGCCCGGCACGTCGCTCTCGTCGACGAAGCCGCCCGGCCGCTGCTCACCCCCTGACCCTGGAGGCAACGATGCCCAGAGACATCCCGCTCCGGACGGTGCCGCTCCTCGTCGCCCTCACCGTGACCGCCTGCGTCGGCGGCGCACAGGAGGACGGCGACGGCGAGAGCCTCGCCCTCGGCGACGAGGCCACGCTCACCGTCGTCAGCCAGTTCGGCGACACCCCGGCGCTGCAGCCGGTGCTCGAATCGATCAGCGCCGCCTGGGAACGCGAGCACCCCGAGGTGAGCGTCGACATCCAGTACCTCAGCTACGACGACCTGCAGAAGACGCTGCCGACCACGCTGGCGTCGGGGTCGGCGCCGGACGTGTTCGACTACGACGCGTCCGAGAGCACCCTCGGCGTACTGGCGACGAACGGCCTGGTGCACCCGCTGGCCGAGTACGCCGAGCAGTACGGCTGGCTCGACGCGCTGCCGGAGTCGGTCGTCGAACGGGCCACCTTCGACGACACGTTCTACGCGGTGCCGCGCTCCAGCGAGGCGATCGGCCTGTTCTACGACGAGGCGCTGTTCGCCGAGCACGGCGCGCCGGCGCCGGTCGACTACCCGTCGTTCCTGGCCGCGGCCGAGACGCTGCGCGATGCCGGCGTCGTCCCGATCGCCTTCGGCAACAAGGACCAGTGGCCGTCGTCGCATCTCGTCGCGGCGGCCGTGCACGCGTCGGTGCCGGTCGACGAGATCGTCGCGGTCGAGTCGCTCGGCGGCGACGGCGTCTACTCGGCGCCGGCGGTCCAGGCCGCCTTCGAGGCCGCCCGCGGCTGGGTGGCCGGCGGCTTCGTCACGCCCGACTTCAACGGGGTCAGTTTCGACGACTCGGTGAAGGCGTTCATGACCGGCCGGGCCGGCATGCTGATCGAGGGCACCGGCGTCACGCCCGACCTCATCGCCACCCTCGGACCCGACTCCAGCGTGCGGTTCGTGCCGTTCCCGATGATCGACCCGGCGCTGGAGCAGCAGGCCGCGGGCGGCGCCGGCGGGTCCTGGGCGATCTCGGCGTCGTCGCCGGTCGCCGACATCGCGGCGGACTGGATCGACTTCGTGCACTTCTCCGACGAGGCCGAGCGGGCCTGGCTGGAGGCCGGCGTGCTGCCGACCACCGGCTACGACGGCGCCGGCGCGGACGTCCCGGCGCTGCTGCGGCAGAACCTCGAGGTGGTCCAGGCGGCGAATGCGGGCGGCGGGATCGGCCGCTGGACGGCGTTCAGCTCCAGCCCGCTGGTCACCGACGCGTGGAACGGCGGCGGCCAGTCCTACCTCGGCGGCGACCTCGACGTCGCCGCGTTCACCGGCTCGCTCGACGACGCACTCGCCGAGGCCCGGAGCACGACGCCGTGACCAGCACCGCCGCCCCGGTGGTCGCCGTCACTCGCACTCGCGCGCCGGCGCCGCCGCGCCGGCCGGGCGGCCGCCGCCGCTCGCTGCGCGGCTACTGGCTGGTGCTGCCCGCGCTCGCCCTCTACGCGGCGTTCCTGCTGTGGCCGATCGGGCAGACCGTCTGGCTCAGCCTGACCGACTGGAACGGCCTCACCGCCTCACCCACGTGGACCGGCCTGGACAACTACCGCCGCCTCATCGGCGACGAGCGGTTCTTCGGCTCGCTCGGCAACAACCTGGTCTGGGTGGCCGGCAGCTGGCTGGCGCAGGGCCTCGGGCTGCTGCTCGCGGCGATCCTCTCGGCCAGCTGGATCCGCGGCCGGACGCTGTACCGCACGCTGCTGTTCGTCCCGGCGACGATGGCGCTGGTCATCGTCGGCATCGCGTGGGACCAGATCTACCGGCCGGAGACCGGGCTGCTGAACGTCGCGCTGGAGCACGCCGGCCTGGACTCGCTGACCCGCGGCTGGCTGTCCGAGTCGGGCACCGCGATGGGCGCCGTCATCGCCACCGCCAACTGGACCTACTACGGGTTCGCGATGGTGATCCTGCTCGGCGGGCTGCAGAACATCGACCCGCACCTGTACGAGGCGGCGGCGCTGGACGGCGCCAACGCCCGGCAGCGGTTCCGGCACGTGACCGTCCCGGCCCTGCGCAACCACATCACGCTGCTGCTCGTCGTGTCGTTCATCAACACGCTCAAGACCTTCGACCTGGTCTACGTGATGACGAACGGCGGTCCCGGCCACTCCACCGAGGTGGTCGCGTACTACATCTACGCGCTGGCGTTCGTCACCCACCGGGTCGGCTACGCCGCGGCCGCCGCCGTCGTCCTCACCGTCATCATCCTGATCATCACCGTGATGTTCCTCCGCGTCCGGGAGCGGGAGCGCCCGTGAACCACACGCTGCAACGGATGAGCGCACACACCGCGCTCGTCGTCATGACCCTGGTCTCCGTCGTCCCGCTGCTGTGGATCTGGCTGCAGTCGCTGCGCACGTCCACCGCGACCGCCGCCGACCCGTTCGGGCTGGAGTGGCCGCTGCGGTTCGCCAACTACGTCACCGCCTGGAACGCCGGCCGGTTCTCCGACTACCTGATCAACAGCACCGTCGTCGCGGCCGGGACGGTGGCGCTGGTCGTCGTGCTGGCGTTCCCCGCCGCCTACGCGCTGGCGCTGCTGGACCTGCGCTGGGCCGACGCGACGTTCCTGCTGTTCCTGCTCGGCCTGATGATCCCGATCTGGTCGATCGTGATCCCGCTCTTCTACCAGCTGCGTTCGCTCGGGCTGGTGAACACGCTGGCCGGGGCGATCCTGATCGAGGCGACGCTCGGGCTGCCGTTCGCGATCTTCCTGCTCCGGGCCAACCTGCGGGCGCTGCCGCGCGAGATGATCGAGGCCGGCCGCATCGACGGCGCCGGGGACCTGCGGCTGATGTGGTCGATCGTGCGGCCGCTGGCCGTCCCGGCGCTCGGCGCGATCGTCGTCTTCCAGTTCATGACCTCGTGGAACGAGCTGGTCGTCCCGCTGTTCTTCCTGCAGACCGACGACGTCCGCACGCTGCCGATCGGGCTCACCTTCTTCCAGGGCCGGTTCACCACCGACACCGCCGTCCTGGCCGCGGGCACCACCATCGCCTCGCTGCCCGTCGTCATCGTGTACCTGCTGTTCAACCGCCAGTTCGTCAACGGCCTCACCGCTGGAGCGACCAAATGAGAACCCGTGCCTACCAACTCGTCGCGCCCGGCCGCGGCGAGCTCGTCACCGCCGAGCTGCCCGAACCCGGACCCGGCCAGCTGGTGCTGCGGGTTGTCGCGAACGGCGTGTGCGCCAGCGACCTGCCCACCTGGGCGGCGGCCGCGCCGGACGGCCCGCACCGGCTGGGGCACGAGCCGACCGGCGAGGTCGTCGCCACCGGGCCGGGCGTGACGATCGCGCTCGGCACGCTGGTCGGCGGCCGCATCGCGCCGTCGTTCGCCGAGCACGCCCTCGCCGAGCTCGACGACGTCGTCGTGCTACCGGACGGTGTCGACCCGGCGGTCGCGCTGCCCGAGCCGCTGGGCTGCGTCGCCGAAGGGCTGCGCCGCACGCCGGTCCCGCTGGGCGCGCACGTCGCCGTCATCGGGCTCGGCTTCATGGGCCTGGTCATGACGCAGCTGCTGCGCACCACCGGGGTAGCCCGGCTGGTCGCCGTCGACCCGCGTGACGACGCCCGGCGGACGGCGCTGGCGAACGGCGCCGACGCCGCGCACGACCCGTCGGACCTGCCCCCGTCGGCGTTCTCCGGCGAGGACTCGCCCGCGCGGCACGGCTTCGACGTCGTCGTCGAGGCGTCCGGGACGCAAGCCGGGCTGGACCTCGCCGGGCGGCTGGTCCGGCCGCACGGCGCGCTGTCCATCCTCGGCTACCACCAGTCCGTGCGCGAGGTCGACCTGCGCAGCTGGAACTGGAAGGCGCTGGACGTCGTCAACGCGCACGTCCGCGACCGCGCGCTGCTGCGGGCGAGCACCGCAGCGGCGCTGGAGCTGGTCGCCGCCGGCCGGCTCGACCCGGGCCGGCTGATCACCCACCGGTTCCGCCTCGACCAGGCCGACGCGGCGTTCGAGGCGCTGCGGTCCAAGCCGGCCGGCTTCGTCAAGGCGGTCGTCGACGTGTACTGATGTACGTGTACTGACGTACATGTACACTTGTCCACTATGGACGGAACGACACGGGCGACCCGTGACCCGGTCGGCCGCCGGCAGGCGATCGTCGAAGCCGCCGCCGAGCTGATCGTCGAGAACGGCATCAACGACCTCACCCACCGGAAGGTGGCGGCACAGGCGGCGGTGCCGCTCGGCTCGACCACCCACTACTTCGCCTCGCTGGAGGAGCTGAAGGCGGCCGCACTGGAGTGGCTGGGCCAGCGGACCGACGAGGACCTGTCCGCGATCGGCCGCGACCTCGCCGCGTCCGACGACTGGGTGGGCACCCTCGCCGGCCTGTTCCACGAGTACCTGACCGACCCCGAGCGGGTCCGCGCCGACACCGCGTTCTACGTCGCCAGCATGGACAACCCGCGGCTGCGCTCGATCGCCACCCGCTGGCCCGAGGGCCTCCAGGAGATCCTGGCGCCCTACACCGACCCGCTCACGGCCCGCGCGATCGGCGCCTACGCCGACGGCGCGTGCATCCACGCCATGTTGCGCGGCAGCCCGCCCGACGTCGGCGACCTGCTCGCCATCCTCACCCGCCTGACGCAGACGAAGGACGCCTAGTGCCCACCCTGACCGCCCCCACCATGACGTCCAGGCAGCGCTGGGCGGCGCTGATCGTGCTGGCCGGAAGCCTGCTCGTGGTCATGATGGACATGACGATCCTCATCATGGCGCTGCCCGAGCTGGTCCAGGACCTCGCGCCCAGCGCGTCCGAGCAGCTGTGGATCGTCGACGTCTACTCGCTGATCCTCGCCGGGCTGCTGATCCCGATGAGCGCCCTCGGCGACCGGTGGGGACGCAAGCGGCTGCTGCTGACCGGCTTCACGCTCTTCGGCGTGGTGTCGGTGCTGGTGCTGTTCGCCGACAGCCCGGCGTTCGTGATCGCGCTGCGGGCGCTGCTCGGCGCGGCCGGCGCGATGATCATGCCGACGACGCTCTCGATGATCCGCAGCATCTTCCAGGACCCGAAGGAGCGGGCGAAGGCGCTGGCCGTCTGGTCGATCGTCTCCGGCCTCGGCGCCATCATCGGGCCGGTCGTCGGCGGCGCCCTGCTGGAGGTGTTCAGCTGGCACTCGGCGTTCCTCATCAACGTCCCGTTCGTGCTCGTCGCCGTCGTCGCCGGTGCCGTGCTGCTGCCCGAGGCGCGCGACCCGCGGCCGCCGCGCTGGGACGCCGTCGCGACCGTGCTGTCGATCGCCGGCATGTCGCTGCTGGTGTGGGGGATCAAGCAACTGGCCAAGGAGGGCTGGGGAGACGTGGCGTCGTGGGCGGCGGTGCTCGCCGCGGCCGCGCTGATGACGTGGTTCGTGCGCCGCTGCCTCAGCCGTCCCGACCCGCTGCTGGACGTCCGCCTGTTCCGCAGCCGGCCGTTCCGGGCCGGCACCATCGCGGCGCTGGCCTCGATGTTCGCGATGGGCGCGATGCTGCTGCTGGTCGCGCAGTGGCTGCAGGTCGTCGCCGGCTACTCGCCGCTGGTCGCCGGGCTGGCGCTGCTGCCGATGGCGATCGGCTCGTTCGTGTTCGCGCCGTTCGCGCCCGCCCTGGCGTTCCGGATCGGGGCCCGGACGGTGCTCGCGGCCGGGCTGGCGGCCGCGGGCGTCGGCCTGCTGCTGCTCTACGCGCTCGGCAGCCCGCTGAGTTACCCGGAGCTGATCGTGCCGCTGGCGCTGGTCGGCGCCGGCATCGGGTCGCTCGCCGTCGGCTCGGCGATCATCATGGGCAGCACGCCGGAGGAGAAGGCGGGCAACGCCGCCGCCATCGAGGAGGCGATGTACGACCTCGGCAGCGTCCTCGGCATCGCCGTCCTCGGCAGCGTCGCCGCCGCCCTCTACCGCGAGCACCTCGGCATCGGCGCGTTCACCGCGGCCGGCCTGCCCGGCGAGCTGGGCGCCGCGGCGGACGAGTCACTGGTCGGCGCGCTCGAGGTGGCCCGGCAGACCGGCTTCGACGACCTCGCCACCGCCGCGACGGCCGCCTTCGTCGACTCGCTCGGCCAGACCTCCCTCGTCGGCGGCAGCGTCATGCTCGCCGCCGCGGCCGTCACCTACCTGCTGATCCCGAAGTCGTTCGATCTGGCCGCCGACGGGCAGCACTGACGGCCGGGGCGGCGGGCCGCTCGTCAGGCGTCGGCGAGCTGGTAGCCGGCGGTCTCGACGGCGGCCTTGACCTGGTCGGCGGCGACCGGGGCGTCGCTGGTGACGCCGACGGCGCCGGACTCGACGTCCACGTCCACCGCTCCCACACCGTCGAGCTTCACGAGCTCGTCGCGCACCTTGTTGGCGCAGCAGCCGCAGGTCATGCCGACAACAGTGAACGTGGAAGTGCTCATGGGCTGTTCCTCTCGCTGGGCGATATCGGTTCGCCATACCCTACACGGGTATGGTGTGGACCGCCTAGGCCGGGCGGTGGCCGAGCCGGGCGGAGAGCTCGGCGGCGGTGCGGACGGTGGCCGCCGCGAGCCGCTCCCGCTCGGGCTCGTCGACGCGGGCGGAGGGGAAGGTGACGGCGACCGCGGCGACGGGGTGGCCGTTGTGGTCGCGCACCGCGTCGGCGACCGAGGCGAACCCCGGCGTCACGGTGCCCTCCTCGGTCGCGTACCCGCGGCAGCGGACCTCGGCCAGGGCGGCGCGCAGCTCCCGCGCCGACGTGATGCCGGTGTCGTGACGGCGGACGAACGCGTCGCGCGACGGGAACAGCGCCCGCACCTGCGACGCCGGCAGCGCCGCGAGCATGGCCAGCCCGCTGGCCGTCAGCTGGCCGGGCAGCCGGACCCCCACGTCGGTGACCAGCGGCGGACGCCCGGCGGCGCGATCCTCGATGACGTAGAGCACGTCGCGCCCGTGCAGCACGGCGAGGTGCGCGTTGTGCGTCGTCTCGTCGACGAGGCGGGCCAGCGACGTCCGCGCCATCCGCTGCAACGGCGCCTGCCGGCCGTACGCCGACCCCAGCTCGAACGCCGCCACGCCCAGGCCGTAGCGCCGCTCCTCGCCGAGGTGGGCGACGAAGCCGTCGGCGCGCAGGACGGCGAGCAGGTGGTAGACGCTGGACCGGGGTAGGCCCAGCTCGCGGGCGATGGCCGCCGCCGGCATCGGCTCGGCGTGCCGGGCCAGACAGGTCAGGATCGCCAGCGCGTGCGCGGCGGCCGGCGCGTTGGGCATGGCCCCATCGTCTCAGATCCGAGACACAAATAGCTCCGTCGGTGCTGCGAGGGGGTGCCGGGGGCGCTGAGATGTCCTCATGGTGATCGAGCTCTCCTCCCCCGGCCGGACCGTCGTGGTCGGCACCGGCCCGGTGTCCTTCGACGACGTCGTGGCGGTGGCCCGCGACGGCGCGGGCGTCGTGCTGGGCGACGACGCGCGGGCGGCGGTGGCGCGCAGCCGCGAGGTCATCGACCAGCTGGCGGCCGCGGACCTGCCCTACTACGGGGTGTCGACCGGGTTCGGCGCGCTGGCCACGAAGCACATCCCGGCGGACAAGCGGGCCGCGTTGCAGCGCGGCCTGATCCGCAGCCACGCGGCCGGGTCCGGCCCGGAGGCCGAGCGGGAGGTCGTCCGCGCGCTGATGCTGCTGCGGCTGTCGACGCTGGCCACCGGCCGCACGGGGGTCCGTCCGGCGACGGCGGCGGCGTACGCGCGGCTGCTGGACGCCGGCATCACACCGGTCGTGCACGAGTACGGCAGCCTCGGCTGCTCCGGCGACCTCGCGCCGCTGGCGCACTGCGCGCTGGCGCTGATGGGCGAGGGCCCGGTGCGCGACGCGTCCGGCGCGCTGGTCGACGCGGCCGACGCGCTGGCGGCGGCCGGGATCGAGCCGGTCGTGCTGGCCGAGAAGGAGGGGCTGGCGCTGATCAACGGCACCGACGGCATGCTCGGCATGCTGGTGCTGGCGCTGCACGACCTGCGCGGCCTGCTGCAGGTGGCCGACGTCGCCGCCGCGATGAGCGTCGAGGCGCTGCTCGGCACCGACCGGGTGTTCGCCGACGACCTGCAGGCGCTGCGCCCGCACCCGGGCCAGCGCGCGTCGGCGGCGAACCTGCGGGCGCTGCTGGCCGGGTCGGAGGTGGTGGCCAGCCACCGCGGGCCCGACTGCACCCGCGTCCAGGACGCCTACTCGTTGCGCTGCTCGCCGCAGGTGCACGGCGCCGCCCGCGACACCGCGGACCATGCGGCGCTGGTCGCCGGGCGGGAGCTGGCCGCGGCGATCGACAACCCCGTCGTCACCCCGGACGGGCGGGTGGAGTCCAACGGCAACTTCCACGGCGCGCCGGTCGCGTACGTGCTGGACTTCCTCGCCATCGCGGCGGCCGACCTCGCATCGATCAGCGAGCGGCGCACCGACCGCTTCCTCGACGTGTCGCGCAACGCCGGGCTGCCGCCGTTCCTCGCCCACGACCCCGGCGTCGACTCCGGGCACATGATCGCCCAGTACACCCAGGCCGGCATCGTGTCGGAGCTGAAGCGGCTGGCCGTCCCCGCGTCGGTCGACTCGATCCCGTCCAGCGCCATGCAGGAGGACCACGTCTCGATGGGCTGGGCCGCGGCCCGCAAGTTGCGCCGGTCCGTCGACGGCGTCGGCCGCGTCCTCGCGGTGGAGCTGCTGACGGCGGCCCGCGCACTGGACCTGCGCGCGCCGCTGGCCCCGGCGGCCGGCACCGGCGCCGTCCGCGACCTCATCCGCCAGCACGTCGCCGGGCCCGGACCGGACCGTCACCTCGCACCGGAGATCGCCGCCGTCCACGACCTCGTCACGACCGGCCGGATCGTCGCCGCCGCGCAGGCGGCCACCGGCGAGCTGCACTGAGAGAGGAACCCAGAATGTCCGGACCCCGACCCGTCCGCGCCCCGCGCGGCACCCGGCTGACCGCTCAGGGCTGGCCGCAGGAGGCCGCGCTGCGGATGCTGCAGAACAACCTCGACCCGGAGGTGGCCGAGCACCCCGACGAGCTGGTCGTCTACGGCGGCACCGGCAAGGCCGCCCGCGACTGGCCGTCGTTCGACGCGCTGGTGCGCACCCTCACCACGCTGCGCGGCGACGAGACGATGCTCGTGCAGTCCGGCCGGCCGGTCGGGGTGCTGCGCACGCACGAGTGGGCGCCGCGGGTGCTGATCGCCAACTCCAACCTGGTCGGCGACTGGGCCACCTGGGAGGAGTTCCGCCGGCTCGAGGCGCTCGGGCTGACGATGTACGGGCAGATGACCGCCGGCTCCTGGATCTACATCGGCACCCAGGGCATCCTGCAGGGCACCTACGAGACGTTCGCCGCGGTCGCGGAGAAGCGGTTCGGCGGCTCGCTCGCCGGAACGGTCACGCTGACCGCGGGGCTCGGCGGCATGGGTGGCGCGCAGCCGCTGGCCGTCACCATGAACGGCGGCGTGGCGATCGTGATCGAGTGCGACCCGTCGCGCATCACGCGGCGCATCGAGCACGGCTACCTCGACGTCCAGGCGGCCTCGGTCGACGACGCGCTGCGGCTGGCCGACGACGCGCGCCGCAGCCGCCGGGCGCTGTCGATCGGGGTGCTCGGCAACGCCGCCGAGGTCGTACCGGGGCTGCTGCGCCACGGCGCCGAGATCGACATCGTCACCGACCAGACGTCGGCGCACGACCCGCTCGCCTACCTGCCGCTCGGCGTCGCGTTCGAGGACTGGGCGGTCGAGCGGACCAAGGACCCGGCCGGGTTCACCACCCGGGCGCGCGAGTCGATGGCCGCCCACGTTCAGGCGATGGTCGGGTTCCTCGACGCCGGCGCGGAGGTGTTCGACTACGGCAACTCGATCCGCGGCGAGGCACAGCTGGCCGGGTACGACCGCGCCTTCGCCTTCCCGGGATTCGTGCCCGCCTATATCCGGCCGCTGTTCTGCGAGGGCAAGGGCCCGTTCCGGTGGGCCGCGTTGTCCGGCGACCCCGCTGACATCGCCGCCACCGACCGCGCGATCCTGGAGCTGTTCCCGGACAACGAGCCGCTGGCCCGGTGGATCCGGCTGGCCGGCGAGAAGGTGCACTTCCAGGGGCTGCCGGCGCGGATCTGCTGGCTCGGCTACGGCGAGCGCGACCGCGCCGGGCTGCGGTTCAACGACATGGTCGCGTCCGGCGAGCTGTCCGCGCCGGTCGTCATCGGCCGCGACCACCTCGACGCCGGCTCCGTCGCGTCGCCGTACCGCGAGACCGAGGCGATGGCCGACGGCTCCGACGCGATCGCCGACTGGCCACTCCTGAACGCGCTGGTCAACACCGCGTCCGGGGCCACCTGGGTGTCCATCCACCACGGCGGCGGCGTCGGCATGGGCCGGTCCATCCACGCCGGGCAGGTCACCGTCGCCGACGGCACCGCGCTGGCCGGCGAGAAGATCGCCCGGGTGCTGTCCAACGACCCCGCGATGGGCGTCATCCGCCACGTCGACGCCGGGTACGACCGCGCCGCCGAGGTCGCCGCCGGGCGCGACGTCCGCGTCCCCATGCGTGAGGACTCCGACGGATGACGGCGCCCTTCGACTCGATGTGGGCCGACCTGGAGCCGGTCGGACGGGACCCGCGCGGCGGCTACCGGCGGTTCGCGTGGACCGACGCCGACGCGACGCTGCGCGAGTGGTTCGCCGCCGAGGCGGCCCGTCGCGGGCTGTCCGCCGTCGCCGACCGGGCCGGGAACCAGTGGGCGTGGTGGGGCGAGCCGTCTGCCGCGGCGCCGGGCGTCGTCGCCGGGTCGCACCTGGACTCCGTCCCCAACGGCGGCGCGTTCGACGGCCCGCTCGGTGTGGTGTCCGCGTTCGCCGCCGTCGACCTGCTCCGCTCGCGTGGGCACGTCCCGTCGCGGCCGATCGGCGTCGTCAACTTCGGCGACGAGGAGGGCGCCCGGTTCGGCGTCGCCTGCGCGGGGTCGCGGCTGCTCACCGGCGCGCTGGCGGCGGACCGCGCGCTCGCCCTCACCGACGCCGACGGCGTCAGCCTCGCCCGGGCGCTGGGCCGGCAGGGCCTGCGCGAGCCGGCCGCCGACCCCGCGGCGCTGGGCCGCGTCGGCACGTTCGTCGAACTGCACGTCGAGCAGGGCCGGGCGCTCACCGCGCCGGTCGGCGTCGCCACCGAGATCTGGCCGCACGGACGCTGGCGGGTCACGCTGGCGGGCGAGGCCAACCACGCCGGCACCACCCCGCTGGACGACCGCCGCGACCCGATGCTCGACCTCGCCGCCCTCGTCACGGCCGCCCGCGCGGCGGCCGCCGCGCGCGGGGTGCTGGCGACCGTCGGCAAGATCGAGGTCGACCCCAACGGCGTCAACGCGATCCCGTCCGAGGTGCGGGCCTGGCTGGACTGCCGCGGCGCCGACCCGGACGCCGTCGCCGCCGTGCTCGCCGACCTGGACCGGTTCGCGCCGCGGCAGGAGTCGTGGACCGCGGCCACCGTGTTCGACCCCGCGCTGGCGGCCCGGCTCAGCGGCCTGCTCGGCGGCGCACCGCTGCTGCCGACCGGCGCCGGGCACGACGCCGGCATCCTCAGCGCGGCCGGCGTCCCCACGGCGATGCTGTTCGTCCGCAACCCGACCGGCATCTCGCACTCGCCGGCCGAGTTCGCCGAGCGGGCCGACTGCCATGCGGGCGTGACCGCACTGGCCGACGTGCTGGCGGAGCTGACCCGGTGACGGCGTACTGGGCCGCGCACGCCTGGCTGCCCGGCGGCCTCGCCTCCGACGTGCGGATCTCGGTGGACGGCGGGGTGATCGTCACGGTCGCGGCCGGTGCGGCGGCCCAGGACGGCGACGTCCGGCTGCCGGGCGTCGTGCTGCCCGGGTTCGCGAACGCCCACTCGCACGCGTTCCACCGGGCGCTGCGCGGCCGGACGCACGACGGGCACGGCTCGTTCTGGACCTGGCGCGAGGCGATGTACGCGCTGGCCGGCCGGCTCACCCCGGGCACGTACTACGAGCTGGCGCGGGCGACGTACGCCGAGATGGCGCTGACCGGCGTCACCGCCGTCGGCGAGTTCCACTACCTGCACCACGGCCCCGGCGGCACCCCGTACGCCGACCCGAACGCGATGGGCGCGGCGCTGCGGCAGGCGGCGCGCGACGCCGGTCTCCGGCTCACGCTGCTGGACACCTGCTACCTGACCGGCGGCATCGGACAGCCGCTGGACGGCGTGCAGCTGCGCTTCGGCGATGGCGACGCCGACGGCTGGGCCCAGCGGTTCGGCCTGCTGCGCGACGACGCGACCACGCGCGTCGGCGCCGCCGTCCACTCCGTCCGGGCCGTGCCCGCCGAGGCGATCGGCACCGTCGTCGCCGCCGCGGCCGGCCGCCCGCTGCACGTCCACCTCTCCGAGCAGCCGGCGGAGAACTCGGCGGCCCTGGCCGCATACGGCCGCACGCCGACGCAGCTGCTGGACGAGCACGGCGCGCTCGGGCCGCACACCACCGCCGTCCACGCGACCCACCTGACGCCCGGCGACATCGCACTGCTCGGTTCCCGGCGGACCACCGCGTGCCTCTGCCCGACCACCGAGCGCGACCTCGCCGACGGCGTCGGGCCGGCCCGGGCGCTGCTCGACGCCGGTGCGCCGCTGTCGCTCGGCACCGACCAGCACGCCGTCATCGACCTGTTCGAGGAGGCCCGCGCGCTGGAGACGCACGAGCGGCTGCGGACGCTGCGGCGCGGCCACTTCTCCCCCGCGGACCTGCTCGCCGCGGCGACGGCGCACGCGAGCCTCGGCTGGCCGGACGCGGGCCGGCTGGCGCCCGGCGCCCACGCCGACCTCGTCGCCGTCCGCCTCGACTCCCCCCGCACCGCCGGCGCCGACCCCGGGCAGGTCCTCTTCGCCGCCACCGCCGCCGACGTCGACACCGTCATCGCCGGTGGCCGCCCCATCGTCAGCGGCGGCCACCACCTCCTCGGCGACGTCGGTCGCCTCCTCTCGGCCGCGATCGTCAGCGCGTCAGGCGGTCCATGACGAAGGTGCCCTCGCGCCGGTACGGCTCGCCGAGGACGGCGCCGGAGTGCGAGGCCAAGCCGTTCGTGAGCGCCAGCGCGGTGAAGAACGCCCGCTGCCCCTCCGCGCCGAGCGTCTCCAGCTCGCCGTCGGTCCAGGCGGGGATCACCGAGCGCAGGATCTCCGGCGTGGTGTGCTCCAGCCAGTGCTGCGCGCTGAAGGTGTTCTGCGACGACAGTTCCTGCAGCGCCTTGAGCTTCTTGTCCAGCACGTCGCCGATCTCGACGACGCAGTTGGGGTGCTCGGGCGTCATGTAGTAGATGGTCGGGATCGGGTGCGGGTCGTGGCCGCCGGCCTCCTCGACCCGCCAGTCGCGACCCGCGACTGCCATGGCCTCGGCGAACAGGATCGCGATGACGCGGCGGTCGGGGTCGAGGTCGTGCTGCGCGTGCTGCGGGTCCTGCATGATGATGACGTCCGGCTTGGTGCGGCGGATCAACTCCACCACCTTCAGCTTGGTCGCGGCGGCGAGGTCCACCTCGCCGAAGGACACGTCGAGGAAGTCCACTCCGCCGCTGACCCCCAGGATGTCCGCGGCGCGCGACACCTGGGGCTTGCTCTCCTCACGGCACATGAGGACGGCGGCGTTGACGGTCTCGCCGGCGGCCACCGCCTTGGCGATGGCGCCGCCGCACTCGACGATCTCCAGGCCGTAGCTCGCGAGCATGAGGACGTTCGTCATGGGCGGGTCCCTTCTGTCGGTGCCGGCGCCGTCACGATCGGCGCAGGCGTGGGTTGATGCGCTGCTCGAGGGCGTAGCCGAGCAGGGCGAATCCGAGGGCGGAGAGCATGATCAGCAGGCCGGGCGGCAGCACCCACCACTTCCACGCCGGGGTGAGGAACGCGCCGCGCGCCTGCGCCCAGTAGAGGGTGGAGCCCCAGCTCTCCTGCAGCGGGTCGCCGAGGCCGAGGAAGCTCAGCGACGACTCCAGCAGGATCGCGCCGCTGGCGGCGGCGACGAACTCGCCGATGGCCAGCAGCATGGTCTTCGGCAGCACGTGCCGCCAGAGGACGTAGGCGTGGCCGGCGCCCATCGAGCGGGCCGCGACGATGTAGTCGCGGCCGGCCAGCGACAGCACCTGCGAGCGGATCACCCGGGCGGTCGGCGCCCAGATGAGGATCGCGATGATGATGACGGTGTTGACGATGCTGCGCCCCAGGTAGGCGGCCAGCACGATGAGCAGCGGCAGGAACGGCAGGATCAGCACGACGTCGACACCGCGCATGGCGACGGCGCCCAGTCGCGGGAAGTAGCCGCCGATCAGCCCGACGACGGTGCCGATCAGCATCGCGGCCGCGGCGGCCACGATGCCGACGGTCAGCGACACCCGGGTGCCGTAGATCATCTCGCTGAGCAGGTCCTGCCCGACGTCGTTGGTGCCGAGCAGGTGGTCAGGCGACGGCGGCGAGAACGGCGTCCCCGCGCGTTCGGCCGGGTCGTACGGCGCCAGCACCGGCGCCAGCACGGCGACGGTGACCAGTGCCAGCACGATGACGCCGCCGACGGCGCCGAGCGCGGTCGTGTGGTCGCGCAGCCGCCGTCCGCGCCGCACGACGGGGGCGGGACCGGCCGGGCCGGGCGCCGGTTCGGTGCTCACGGTGGTCGTCATACGCGCACCCTCGGGTCCAGACGGGGATAGAGCGAGTCGGCGAGCAGGTTGGCCAGCAGCACCGCGATCGTGAAGACCAGGAAGGTCGCCTGCATGACCGGGTAGTCGCGGGCGGAGACGGCGTCGTACATCAGCCGCCCCAGCCCCGGATAGGAGAACACCGTCTCGATGACGACGGTGCCGCCGAACGCCCAGCCCAGCCGCAGCGCCAGCACCGTCGTCACCGGCAGCAGCGCCGTCCGCACCACGTGGTGCAGCATGACGGTGCGCGGCCGCAGCCCCTTGGCCTGCGCGGTGCGGATGTAGTCCTCGCCGAGCACCGACAGCGTCGAGTAGCGCATCGACAGGTAGACGGCGGGGATGCTGAGGATCGACAGCGTCAGCACCGGCAGGACGGCGTGCTCGGCGACGTCGGCGAGCCAGGCGAGGCCGGTGAGGTCCGCGCCGGCCGTCGTGGCGCCGAACGACGGCAGCCAGCCCAGCGACACCGAGAACAGCGCGATGAACAGCATGCCGAGCCAGAACTGCGGCGTCGACTCCAGCGCGATCATCACGGCCAGCGACGACACGTCCCATTTGCCGCCGCGCCGCCAGGCCGCGAACGCCCCCAGCGCGATCCCGATGACCCCCGACACCACCAGCGCGGTGAGCGTCAGCAGCAGCGTCCACGGCACCCGGTCCAGCACCAGCTCCTCGATCGGCGTGCCCTGCCGGAACGAGTAGCCGAAGTCCAGCGTGAGGATGCTCTTCCAGTAGCTCAGGTACTGGACGACCAGCGGCCGGTCCAGGCCGGCGTCGGCGGTGACGGCGGCCCGCTCCTCCGCCGTCATCTCACCCACCTCGACGCCGGCGATGAGCGCGAGCGGTGAGCCCGGCATCAGCCGCGGCAGGGCGAAGTTCAGCGAGACCGCGACGACCAGCACGACGGCGTACTGGCCGAGGCGGGCTAGGGCGGGTCTCCCAAGTCTCGGCCGTGGCGAGCGGCGTCCAGGTGGATGCCTCGCAAGGCCGAGGAAGGAGACATAGCGGTGCCTATGGCGACTGACGAGAACGCCGCGAGGCGCCGCCTGGTCGTCGCTCGGTAGGCCACGGACTTGGGAGGCCCGCCCTCGGCCCAGGTGCCGGGCGCGCATCGTCAGGGCTGGCCGTCGTCGGGGATGAAGGACAGCTTCGTCATCGGGCCGGTGCCCGTGATCGACACCCAGTCGCCGAAGACCGACGGGTTGTAGCCGTAGGCGCCGTTGGGATGCAGCAGCGACACGAACGGGGCCTCCTCGGCGATCCGCTGCTGCAGCTGGTCGGCGACCCCTTCGCGGGCGGCCGGGTCCAGCTCGGTGTCGAGCTGCGCGGCGAGCGCGTCGGTCTCCGGGTCGGAGTAGCCGGTGACGTTGAGGTTGCCGAGCGCCGGGTCGGTGGCCACCAGCGACGCCATCTGGCCGATGTCGGCCTGGCTGGCCGCCGACCAGCCCCACATGGCCAGGTCGTAGTTGCGGCCCTGGGTGACGTCGTAGCCGGGCCAGACCGCGTCGTCCAGCGTCTGCATCTCGACCGAGCTGACCTCGACGCCGATGCCGACCTCGCCGAGCTGCTCGCCGATCAGCTCGGCCAGCCGCATCCGCAGCGCGTTGTTCGACGCGACCAGCAGCTCGAACGAGAGCGGCGCGCCGTCCAGCTCGCGGATGCCGTCGGAGTCGGAGTCGGTCAGCCCGAGGTCGTCGAGCAGCCCGGCCGCCTGCTCCGGGTCGTGGACGGTCTCGACGGACTCGTCGTACCAGGGCGAATCCGGGTGTACCCAGCCGGCGTTGCCGACCACGGCGGCGCCGAGGAACACGTCGTCGACCAGCCGCTGCCGGTCGACGGCGAGCCCGACGGCGCGGCGGAACTCCGCCTGGTCGAACGGCGCCACGGCGGTGTTGAACACCAGCAGCGTCGTCGTGTACTCGGGCGCCTCGACGACATCCAGCGTGCCGGTGCCGCGCAGCACGTCGATCTGCTCCGGCGAGATCGACCGCATCATCGTGTCGATCTCCCCCGACCGCAGCGCCGCGGTGGCGCCGGCCTCGTCGGCGAACTGGACGACGACCAGCTCGTCCACCTTCGGCTCGCCGCGGAAGTACTCCGGGTTCGCCTCGAACGAGTAGCTGACGCCGGGATCGGACTCCACCAGCCGGTACGGCCCGGAGCCGACGTTCGTGGACTCGTCGAACGGCGCGACGTCGGGGTCGGCGATGCCGGACCAGATGTGCTCCGCCAGGACCGGCACGTCCGCGAGGACGCGGATCTCGAACGACGGGTCCGGCGTGGCGAGCGTGAGGACGACGGTGGACTCGTCCTGCGCCACGGCCTGGGTGACATTGCCCATCGCGGTGGCGAACCGCCCGGGCGGGCCGGCCTTGTAGTAGTCGACGCTGAACACGACGTCCTCGGCGGTGAGCGGCTCGCCGTCGTGCCAGCTGACGCCGTCGGCCAGGCTCAGGGTGTAGGTGAGGCCGTCCGCCGAGCCCTCCACCGTCTCCGCCAGCCACGGCTGCGGCTGGCCGTTCTCGTCGACCTGCATGAGCGAGTCGTAGCTGAGCATCGTGAGGTTCAGCCCCGGGAAACCGGTCGCGTACGTGTGCGGCGTCAGGTTGCCCTCCTCGGACATGATCCCGATGCGCAGCGACTCGGCGGTGGAGGCGCCGCCGGCCGGCCCGGCGTCCTCGGCGCCACCGCCACCGCCGCCGCCGTCGCCGGACCCGCAGGCTCCGAGCGCCAGGACGGCGACGAGCGCGGCGACGGGTGCCCCGGCTCTGCTGATACGACGGTGGAACATGTGGACCTCCGGAGGGCGTTCGGTGGCGTCGGCGGCAGGTCAACCCGTCGCCGCATGGGCCGGATCGGGGGCGGACGACGCGGCGATCTCGTCGGCGAGATGGCAGGCCGTCCAGTGGCCGGGGCGCTGCTCCTCCAGGGGTGGCGGAGTGGTGTCGCAGAGCCCGGGCCGGGCGAACGCACAGCGTTCGTGGAACCGGCAGCCCGGCGGGGGCGCCACCGGGCTCGGGGGGTCGCCGGCCAGCGGTGCCGGCCGGGACCGCCGGTGCGGATCGGGGACGGGGACGGCGTCGAGCAGGCCGCGCGTGTACGGATGCCGCGGCCGGCCGAAGACGTCGTCGCGGCCGCCCAGTTCGACGATGCGGCCGAGGTACATGACGGCCACCCGGTGCGCGATGGTCCGGATGACGGCCAGGTCGTGCGAGATCACGAGGAGCGACAGCCCCAGTTCGGCCTGCAGCCGCGACAGCAGCGTGATGATCTGCGCCTGCACGGACACGTCGAGCGCGGACACCGGCTCATCGCAGACGAGGACCTGCGGGTCCAGCGCCAGCCCGCGGGCGATCGCGACCCGCTGCCGCTGCCCGCCGCTGAGCTGGTGCGGGTAGCGGCGGCCCAGTTCACGCGGCAGCTCGACGACCTCCAGCAGCTCGGCGGCGCGGGCCCGCTGCTCGGCGGCGCTGCCGCGGCGGTTGATCCGCAGCGGCTCCCCGACGACGTCCTCGACCCGCAGCGCCGGGTTCATCGACGCCGCCGGGTCCTGGAACACCATCTGCGCGGTGCGGCGCAGGTCGCGCAGCCCGGCCGCGCTCATCGAGTCCAGCACGCGGCCGCCGAACGCGACCGTGCCGCCGCTGGGCTGCTCGAGCCCCAGCAGCGCACGCGCCAGCGTCGACTTGCCCGACCCGCTCTCGCCGACCAGCCCGAGCGTCCGTCCGTGCTCGAGGTCGAGGGTGACGCCGTCGACGGCGCGCACGGGTGCGGCGGCCCGCCGCCACGAACCGCGGCCCCGGTAGTGCACCCGCAGCTCCTCCAGCGCGACGACGACCGGAGGTGTGGCCGCGGCGGGTGCGGGCGCGGCGGCGGGCGGTGCGGCCGCGGGCGGTGCGGCCGCGGGCGCGTCGTGCGAACGGACGTTGTCGGTGCCCGCCCGTAGGGTGGGCCCCACCCGGGCCGGGAGGGGTCTGCCTACCACGGCGCTCAGCTCGCCGGAGCGGTGGCAGGCCACCGCGTGGCCGCCGCCCGCCGCGAGCGGCAGCAGGGCCGGGCGGGCGGCGGCGCACGGGTCGTGGGCGTGGTCGCAGCGCGGGGCGAACACGCAGCCCTCGGGCTGGGTCTCCGGGTCGGGCAGGCTGCCCGGAATCACCTCCAGCGGCGACCCCGCAGGGGCGTCCAGCCGCGGCATCGCGCGCAGCAGGCCGGCGGTGTAGGGGTGGACGGCGGCGTCGAAGAGGTCGGCGCACGGGCCCTGCTCGACCACCCGGCCGGCGTACATGACGGTGACGCGGTCGGCGAGCTGGGCGACGACGCCGAGGTCGTGGCTGATCCAGATGACCGCCATGCCGCGGTCGCGGCGGATCCGGTCGACGAGGTCGACGATCTGGGCTTGAACGGTGACGTCGAGGGCGGTCGTGGGCTCGTCGGCGACCAGCACGCGGGGGCCGCAGGCGAGCGCCATCGCGATCATGACCCGCTGGCGCATCCCGCCGGAGAACTGGTGCGGATAGTCGTCGGCGCGGGTCCGGGGGTCGGGGATGCCGACCTCGCCGAGCAGCTCGACCGACCGCGCGTGCGCCGCGCCGCGGGAGACGTCGGCGTGGGCGCGGATCGCCTCGGCGATCTGCCGGCTGACGGTGTGGACGGGGTTCAGCGACGACATCGGGTCCTGGAAGATCACGCCGATCTCGGCGCCGCGCACGGACCGCAGCGCGCGCTCGTCCATCGCCAGCAGCTCGCGGCCGCGCAGCCGGATGGACCCCGACACCTCCGCGTTCTCCGGCAGCAGCCCGAGGGCCGCCATCATCGTGACGCTCTTGCCCGAGCCCGACTCACCGACGACGGCGAGCGTCTCGCCCTCCGCGACGGAGAGGTCGGCGCCGCGGACGGCGTGGACGTCGCGTCCGGCGGCGCGGAAGGTGACCCGCAGATCGCGGATGGCCAGCAGCTCGGCGCCGGCGGGCGCCGAGGCGGCCATCAAGTAGCCTTGCGCCGAAGAGCAGCAACGGGTGGAAGATCGCGGGTCGTCAGCCTCGGGTGGATGCGCATTTCTGGCCCCTTCCGATTGTGATGTGTCAGGTAACATACGAGTGATGCATCACCGTGGCAAGAGCCGCGAGGAGAGGTAACGCGGTTGACACACACAACCGAGGGGACGGCCGGGGCCACCGCCACGGACCTGGCGTACGAGCGCCTGAAGCGGGCCATCCTCACCTGCGCGCTGGCTCCCGGCACCGAACTGCGTGAGGCGCTGCTGGCCGCCAAGTTCGGGGTCGGCCGCACGCCGGTGCGCGGCGCGCTCGGCCGGCTGGTGCAGGACGGCTTCGTCGAGGTCAGGCCGCGCAAGGGCTACCGGGTCACCGACCTGAAGATCACCGACGTGAACGAGGTGTTCGAGCTGCGGCTGCTGCTCGAGCCCGCGGCCTGCGAGCTGGCCGCCAGGCGGGCGCCGCGGCCGGCCATCACGGCGATGCACTACCTCGCCCACGCCGAGTACGACCACACCGACCCGGAGAGCTACGAGCGGTTCATCGTCGACAACCGCGAGTTCCACGTCCGGCTGGCCGAGGCCGCGGGCAACCACCGGCTGGCCCGGTCGATCCGCACGCTGCTGGAGGAGATGCAGCGGCTGTTCTTCCTCAGCCTGACGGTCGAGGACACCAGCAGCGAGCAGGTGCACGAGCACCTCGAGCTGTACGACGCGATCGTCGCCGGCGACGCCGAGCGGGCCCGCCAGCTCAGCGCCGAGCAGATCGAGCAGAGCCGGCGCCGCGTCATCGAGGCGCTGATCACCGGCTTCTCGCCGGCCTCCGTCACCGGGTCGGCGAACCTGGGCCTGTGACCGCGGGCGGCCCCCACACCAGCACCAGCGTCGCCGGCCGGTCGGTGTGGTTGAGCACGCCGTGCGGCTCGCCCGGCGCGGCATAGAGGGCGTCGCCCTCGTGCAGCTCGGCGGTCTCGTCGCCGGCGGTGACCCGCACGCTCCCGCGGACGACCAGATACAGCTCGGCGAGCGCGTCGTCATCGTCGTGCGTGTGCGGGCCCTCACCGGCCCCGGGCGGGAACTCCCAGACGTGCACCGAGACCGGCAGCCGGGAGACGCCGGCGAAGTAGCGGTCGATGGTCAGCTCGCCCGGCCCGTCGTGCACCTGCGGCGCCGTGATCGCCTGCTCGCCGCGGCGCTGGATCCTCATCGCGGCACGGCCTGGTCGACGTGGGCGGCGAGCGCGCGGGCGTCCGCGGGCAGCTGGACCGGCGCGGAACGGGGCGCGGCCATGACGGCCGGGTCCTTCACCGCGATCGAGGTCGAGACGGCGACGACGACGCCGTCGGCCCGCTGCGCCACCTCGCGCGCCGCCGCGACCGCGACGGCTGCCGCTGCCTCGACGGCCAGGCCGGTCTCGCGGCCGAGGCGGGCCTGTTCGGCCAGGTAGACGGGCTCGTCGACGGCGACGGCCCAGCCGCCGGAGGTGCGCAGCGCCCACAGCCCCTGCCAGTGCGCGCTGTCGCTGCCGATCGAGAACGCCGCCGACTCCTGTCGCTCGACGGTGACGAGGTCCTGCTCCGCCGGGTCATCGAGGGCGAGCGCGGCGCTGAACGCGGCGCCGGTGCTCGCCTCGGCCGCGACCATGGCCGGCCTCCGCGCGATCAGCCCGGCCGCGGCCAGCTCCTCGAAGCCGCGGGCGATGCCGGACATGAGGTCGGCGCGGCTGGTCGGCACGACGACGGCGGCGAGGTCGTCGCCGAGGTCGCGGGCCAGCTCGTACGCGAGGCTCTTGTAGCCGGCGTTGCCGTACGGGTTGCCGCCGACCCGCGGGTCGGTGAAGGTCACCGGGTACCAGCCCAGCTCGTCGATGCCGATCCTGGTCATCGCGGAGCGGCCCTCGAAGCCGTCGGCGGCGATGAGGATCGCGCCCAGGTGCTCCAGCAGCGCCTGGAAGGCCGGCGGCAGCGGCCCGTAGGTCGGGACGACGGCGCGCAGCCCGGCCCGCGCCGCGTAGGCGGCGGCCGCCAGCCCGGCGTTGCCGCTGGACGGCGCGACCACGGTGGCGGCGCCGGACTCGGCCGCCTTGGTGGTCGCGGCGCTCATCGCGCGGTCCTTGTGCGACCACGTCGGGTTCGCGCCCTCGTTCTTCAGCCAGATCCGGCCGGACGGGTCCAGCGGGAAGCACGGCGTGTTCCCCTCCCCCAGCGTGACCGGCGCGGCGACGCCGGACAGCGGCAGCGTGTCCGCCCAGCCCCACGGTCCGCCGCGGAACGCGCGCAGGTCGCGGCCGGCGAGGTCGGCCAGCGGCGGGACGAGGTTGACGTAGCGGCCGTCGCCGGCGCAGTGCGGGCAGCCGCGGTAGCCGGCGCCGGGCGCGGCGCACCGCGGGCAGACGAGGTCGTCGGTCATCGGGCGCCTCCAGCGCTCGTCGGGGCGGCGTCGAGCAGCCAGCGGCCGGCGTCGAGGACGCGGACACCGTCGACGTCCAGGGTCGGGTCGACGATGACGACGTCGCGGTGGATCGGCACGTAGACCGAGCCGCCGAACGCGTCGCTCGCGCCGAACGCCACGTGCGCGGTGCCCAGCACCTTCTCGTCCTCCAGGACGTTGCCGGTGAAGGCGGCGCCGTCGTTGGTGCCGACGCCCAGCTCGGCCAGGTTGGTGCCGAGCCGCCCGTGCGAGCGCAGCAGCTCCAGGAACGCGCCGCCGTGCGGGCCGGTCGCGTCGGTGAGCTGCCCGTCCTCGACGGTGAGCAGCATCGGCTCGGGCAGGATGCCGGCCGGCGTCACGCTGCTGGCGGCGATCCGGCCGTGCCCCGTCTCCGGGGAGATCGCCGCCTCGCCGCACGGCAGGTTTCCGAACGCCTGCGGCGCGGTCAGGTCGCCGTCGTCGGCGATGCCCTGCCGCCCGCCGATCCGGAACCACATGTCGGTTCCGTTCGGGCAGGTCAGGTGGGCCGTGCCGGCCTGCGTGAACAGCTCCGCGGCGGCGATGCCGCGGGCCCGCAGCGCCGGCAGGTCGACCGCCATCGCCCGGGTCAGCATCGCCGCGGTCACGCCGGGCAGCGTCGCTCCGCGCGCGCCCCGCGCCGTCGCCTCCTTGCGGGCGTTCATGTGCGACAGCGACTGCCGGGTCGCGACGATGAAGACGTCCGCCGCGGCCATCGCGCCCGCGACCGGCCGGGCCGGCTCGCCGTCGAGGCGCTCCTCGATCAGCAGCAGCACGGCCTCGGCGCCGCGCGACCGGCTGCCCTGCCAGAGCGCCTCGGCCAGGTCGCGGGTGGCCGGGTCGCCGACCACCAGCACGTGCTCGTCCGGCCGGACGGCGAAGCAGTCGTCCAGGACGGTGCCGATCGCGCGGTCCAGTCCGGCGTCGGTGACGGTCATGGTTGCGTCCTCCAGTCCAGGTGCAGGTAGACGGCCGACGGCTCGTAGTCCCGCCAGGTGTCGGAGACCACCGCCGACGCGCGCTTCACCGAGACGACGATCGAGTAGACCTGCCGGGCCATGACGATGTCCTGGATCTGCCCGAGCAGGTCGTACTGCTCCTCCTCCTCGAACGCCAGCGACAGCTGGTCGGCGAGCCCGTCCAGCTCCGGGTCGGCGATGCCGCCGGCGTTCCGCGAGCCGTCGGAGGTGAGGTAGTCGTGGATCACCCCGACGACCGCGCCGCTGGTGCCGTAGTAGCCGGTGCGGAACAGCGCGATGTGCCAGCCGGTGTCGCCGTCGTAGATGGAGGAGATGTCGTCCAGCTCCTCGATCTGGATGCCGATGCCCGACTCCTCCAGCTGCGAGCGCAGCGCGACGGCGATCGCCGGCAGGTCCGGGTCGGCGCGGTAGGTGTAGAGCGTCAGCTGCAGCGGCACGCCGTCGCGGGCCCGCATCCCGTCCGAGCCGCGCACCCAGCCGGCCTGGTCCAGCAGCTGGGCGGCCCGGTCCGGGTCGTACGCCTGGTTCGCCACGGCGTATGGCAACTGCATGGGGTACATGCCCTCGGCGACGTCGTGGAAGCCGTTCATGACGTCCTTCGCCATCGCCTCGTAGTCGATCGCCGCGCTCAGCGCCTGCCGCACGGCCGGCTCGTCCATCGGGCTGCGCTGCACGTTGAGGATCAGCCGCGGGCCGAGCGTGCCGTCGCCGGTGACGAAGTGCGCGGCGGACGAGTTCTCCAGCGTGCCGGCCGACTCCGTAGCCGGGTAGAGCGCCACGTCCACCTCGCCCGACTGCACGGCCAGCACCCGCGCCTGCGCGTCGGAGATGAACGACACCTCGACGCCCGGCAGCGCGGGCTCGCCCTGCCAGTAGTCGTCGTAGCGCTCCAGCACCATGCCGGACGACGTCAGCTCGGTCACCCGGTACGGCCCGGTGTGGATGCCCAGCCCGACCAGCGCCTCCGGATCGCCCGCCGCCGACTCGTACGCGGCCACGTCGTAGATCGGGAACATGTCCTCCTGCGCCAGCAGCGCGGGCAGGAACGACACCGGCGTCGACGTCGTCAGCACGACGGTGTCCGGCCCGGTGGCCGCGGCCGTCGCGCCGGGCAGGATCGGCGGCAGCACCGGGTTGTTCGCCAGCTGGTGGTTCATCGCGGCGGCGACGGCGTCGGCGTCGCACGGGCTGCCGTTCTGGAACGTCACGCCGTCGCGCAGCACCAGCTCCCACTCGGTGGGCGTGACCGACTCCGCCGACTCCAGCAGCCACGGCTCGACGACGCCGTCGGCGGTCGGGCGCATCAGCAGCTCGCCGTAGCCGAACTCGGGCGCCCAGTACGCCTCGGTGATCGGGTCCAGCGACCCGATCGCCCAGGTCGTGGCGATCCGCAGCGGCCGGTCGGTCTCGCCGGCCGGATCGGCGGCCTGTCCTTCGACGGCGCAGCCGGCCACGACCGTCACGGCGAGGGCCGCGACTGCCGCCAGCGCCCGCCGTCCAACTCGTCTACTCATCGGTGCCCCTTCGTGCGTGGACGAGCGGCCGCAGCACCTCTTCGGCGACGACGCGGCCGCGGTTCATCCGCAGGATCCGGTCGGCCAGGACGCTCAGGCGGTCCTGGTCGTGACTCACGATCACGAGCGCCGTGCCCTGGTCCGCGGCCTCCCGGAGCACCCGGGTGACGCCGGCCGCGGTGGTGACGTCGAGGCTGGCGGTGGGCTCGTCGGCGACGACGAGCGCCGGGCCGGCGACGAGGGCACGGGCGATGGCCACCCGCTGGCACTGCCCGCCGGACAACTGCGTCGGCAGGCAGCGCACGTCGAGGTGGTCGAGACTCAGCCGGGCGAGGTGCTCCCGCGCGGCGGCCATGCGTTCCTGCTTGGACATCCGCGGCCGCCCGACGGTGAGCGGCTCGGTGACGGAGCGCCAGATCGGCCAGCGCCGGTCGAGGCTCGCCACGGGATCCTGGAAGACCGGCATCACGTAGCCGGGTCGCGGCGGCCGCGGCGTGCGGCCGCCGGCCCAGACGTCGGCGCCGCCGAGCCGGACGGTGCCCGCGTGCGGCTGCTCGAGCCCGGCCAGCAGCCGCAGCGTCGTCGACTTCCCGCAGCCCGACGCCCCGGTGATGCCGACGATCTCGCCCGGATGCACCGCCACGGTCAGGTCTATGACGGCGTGGTGGACGTGGCCGCGCTGGCCGTAGGTGACCGAGAGCCCGCTGCCCTCGACGACCGGGCCCGTCATGACCGCTCCACCGCGTGGCAGGCGACCCCGTCGGCGAGCAGTGGCAGCAGTTCCCGGCACTGGTCGCCGGAGTGGGCGCAGCGCGGCGCGAACGAGCAGCCGGGCAGGCTGTCGGCCAGCGACGGTGGCGTGCCGGGCAGCTCGCGCGGCAGGCCGGCGCCCGGCCGCGGGGCGGCCAGCAGCAGCGCCCGCGTGTACGGGTGCCGCGGCGCGCCGATGACGTCGCCGGTGCGGCCGGTCTCGACGACCCGTCCGTGGTACATGACGGCGATGCGGTCCGCGTGCTTCGCGACCAGCGCGAGGTCGTGGCTGACCAGCAGCAGCGCGTTCGACGCGGCCCGCAGCGCGGCCAGCACGCCGTCGCTGAGGTCGGCGTCGAGCGCGCTGGTGGCCTCGTCGGCGACGGTGAGCGCTGGGCCGTGCACCGTCGCGCCGGCGATCGTGGCGCGCTGCAGCATGCCGCCGGACCACTGGTGCGGGCGCAGCCGGGACCGGTGCTGCGCGTCCTCGATGCCCAGCTCGGCCAGCCGCGCCGTCACCTGCCCGTCCGGCGGCCGCTGCCCCTTCGCCCGCCAGCCCTCCTCGACGTGGTGGGCGACGGTGCGCAGCGGGTCGCAGGCGGCGTACGGGTCCTGGGCGACGTAGGCGACGTCGGTGCCGCGCAGCCGCCGCAGCCGCCGGCTCGAGGCGCCGACGACCTCGGTGCCGCGGATGCGCACCGACCCGGCCACCCGGGTGCGCCGCGGCAGCAGGCCGAGCAGCGCCCGGGCGACGGTGGTCTTGCCGCAACCGGACTCCCCCACCAGCGCCAGGCACTCGCCGTCGCCGAGGGCCAGGCTCAGCTCCCGGACGGCGCGGGCGCCGTTCGCGTAGGTGACGTCCAGCCCGTCGACGGACAGCACGGGCGCCGTCACCACGCCGTTGGTCTCGTTCATCCGCGCCTCCAAGCCGGGTCGACGACATCGCGCAACGCCTCGCTGATCAGCACGGCCGCGCCGACAGCGAGCATCACGGCGAGGCCGGGGCCGAGCGCGAGCGTCGGCATCTGGGTGAGCGCGAAGCGGCTCTCGGCCAGCATCTGGCCCCATTCGGCGGTCGGCGGCTGCACCCCGAGGCCGAGGAACGACAGCGCCGACAGCCCGAGGATGATCGCGCTGAGCTCCATCGTCGCCGCGATCGCGACCTGCACGGTCACGCCCGGCAGCACGTGCCCGACGGCGATCCGGACCCGGCCGACGCCGGCCATCCGCGCGGCGATGACGTCCGGCCGGTCGTGCGCGCCGAGGGCGTGGCTGCGGGCCAGCCGGGCCAGGTACGCCCAGCCGCTGACGGTGAGCGCGATGATGACGTTGCGCAGGCTCGGCCCGAGGGTGCCGACGATCGCCAGCGCCAGCACCAGCGACGGCATGCCGAGCAGCAGGTCGACGATGCGGGAGATGACGCTGTCGACCCAGCCGCCGGCCAGCGCGGCCACCATCCCGACCACCACGCCGATCACGCCGACCAGCACGAACACCGTGAGCGCCGCGCCGAGCGTCGCCTGCGCACCGGCCACGACGCGGGCCAGCTGGTCGCGCCCGGCCTGGTCGGTGCCGAGCAGGTGTTCCGCGCTGGGCGGGGCGAGCTGGGTGTCGTAGCTGGTCTGGTTCGGGTCGGCGGTGAGCCATGGGCCCACGAGGGCGACCAGCGCCAGCAGCGCCGCGATGGCCAGCCCGGCCCGCCCGGACGGGTGCCGCAGCAGGCTGGCCCAGACGCCGACCGGCTGGCTGCCGGCCCGGGCGGAGCGGGCGACGAGGACGGGTGCCGCGGTCATCGCGCTGCCTCCCCCGCCATCGATCCGGCCGGCCGGCCGCGCTCGCGCAGCCGTGGGTCGATCGTCGTCGAGAGGAGGTCGACGGCCAGGCTGCTCAGCACGAACAGCAGCACGGCCAGCATCGTGAACGCCTGCACGACGGGCACGTCCCGGGCGATGATCGACTCGACGGTGTAGCGGCCGATGCCCGGCCAGGTGAACACCGTCTCGACCACCGGCGCGCCGGCCAGCAGCCAGCCGACGCTGACCCCGAACACCGCGAGGAACGGCACCGACGCGTTGGGCAGCGCGTGCGTCACGAGCAGCCGCAGCCGCCCGGCGCCGCGCGCCTCGGACACGTGCAGGTAGGTGGCCGACATCGACTCCAGCAGGCCGGCCCGCAGGATCCGTGCCCAGGACGCCGCCGGCCAGGCCGCCAGCGTGATCGCCGGCAGCCACGCGTTCGACCAGGTGCCGTCCGCGACGACGTTGCCGGCGCCCCAGCGCAGCACCACGACGTAGAGCAGCACGACGCCGATGACGAACGCCGGCGTCGACACCATCACCAGCGTCACGACCCGGATGACGGCGTCCGGCCAGCGGCCCGCCGTCGCGGCGCCGAGCAGGCCCAGCGGCAGCGCGACTGCCAGCGCGATCACCAGCGCCGCGAGGGTGAGGTTGATCGTCGCGGGGAGGTAGACGGCCAGCTCGTCGCTGATCGGCCGCCCGGTCCGCCAGGACTGGCCGAAGTCGCCGCGCGCCGCGCCGCCGAGCCAGTCCAGGTACCGCTCCCAGGCGGGCCGGTCCAGGCCGAGGGCGAGCCGTTCGGCCGCGAGCTGCCCGTCGGTCGGGTCCACGACGCCGCGCCCGTTCAGCACCCGCCGGGCCGGGTCGCCGGGCGCCAGCGCGAGCAGCGACCACACCAGCAGGCTCGCCGCCCACAGCGTCACCAGCATGTGCAGGATCCGGCGCGGCACCCGGCCCAGTCGCCGCCGTCTTCTTCGCGTCACGCTCATCGGTCCCTCGCCTTCATCCGGCTCTCACATCGAGTTGGAGCGGCTGACCTGCATTGGGGCCGAAGAGTAGAGGGCCGGTCGGTCGGCCCGGAAGGCCTCGACCGGGAACCGGCTGACGCCGTCGAGCGCCAGCTCGGTGAGCACCCGGCCGAGCAGCCCGGCGAACTTGCCCGCGTGACCGGCGCCGGCGCAGACCAGCACGCGGTCGTGGCCGGGGACGAAGTCGGCGATGAAGTCGCGGTCCGGCGGGAAGTCGTAGCAGCAGACCCGCGAGTACAGCTCCGGCCCGACGGCGGCCGGCAGGTGCCGGCCGAGGAACCGGCGGACCTCGTCGACCCGCCCCGGATCGGCCCGGTACGTCCGCGTCTCGCTGGTGACCTCCGGCCCGACGCCGTCCAGCCCGGCCTTCACCGCCACCTCGCCGTACACCGGCAGCCCGTAGTAGAGCCGGCTGTCGTCGTCGATGAAGCCGAACACCGGGAAGCGGTCCGGGGTGAACTCGCGCACCTTGGGGGTCGCGAAGTACGTCACCTGCTCCTCGGTGAGCGTGATCGGCAGCCGGGTGCCCAGCAGCTCCAGCAGCGCCGGGTTCCAGGCGCCGCCGGCCAGCACCAGCCGGTCGGCGGTGAAGCGGCGGCCGTCGGCGACCGCGACCTCGACGCCGCCCGCCGTCTCCGTCAGCCCCGTCACCGGCGCGTTCGGGACGATCGTCACGCCGTTGTCGCGGCTGAGCGCGACGTGCGCCGCCGTGGCCTGGCGGATGTCGAGCACCCCGGCCTCCGGGTCCAGCACGCCGCGATGGTGCGGCTCCAGCCGCCACTGCGGCCAGCGCCGCATGACGTCGGCGGCGCCCACCTCCTCGTACGGGAGGTTCGTCGCGGCCATCGCGGCGACGGTGTCGTCGACGAACGAGATGGACGGGGCCTGCGACGACGCCAGGATCAGCCCGCCGGTCCGCTGCACCAGCCGCAGGCCGGTCGCCTGCTCGACGATGTTCCAGCTCTGGTACGCCGCCGGGGTGAGCGTCGTGTAGGCGGTGCGGGTGTAGGTGTGCCGGATGACCCGCGAGTGGTCCTCCGACGCGCCGCGCGAGTGGCCGAGGTCGAACTGCTCCAGCACCAGGACCTCGCCGCCGAGACGCCGGCTCAGCCAGTAGGCGGTGGCGGCGCCGATCGCGCCGCATCCCACCACGATCACCCGGTACCGGTTCGCCATCGGCGTCTCCCGTCGGTCGCCGGCGTCGCTGCCGGACTGTCGTGCCGGACAACCTAGGGGGCCGGAATCCGTCCGGTCCGCACCCGAACGTCGCAATCTCCCGGCCTTAGACTCGACAGATGTCGAGTCCGCGAGGCACGCATGCTCGATGAGCTACAACAGCTCGTCGACGACCTCGCCACCGAGCTGCAGCGGTCGGTGGCGGTCGACGACGTCGCCATCCAGCTGCTGGCGGCCAGCGCGCACTACGGCGCCATCGACCCGCCCCGCATCGACAGCGTCCTCGCCCGCCGGGCCGACGCCGCCATCGTCGCGCACGTGCGCACGTTCGGCATCGACCACGCCGTCGACCCCGTCCACATCCCCGACAGCGCCGAGCTGCGCACGCTGCCGCGCATCGCGGTGCCGCTGCGCGACGGCTCCGACCTCTACGGCTTCCTCTGGCTGATCGACGCCGACCCGCCGGTCACGCCGTCCGAGCTGACCATGGCCACCAAGGGCGCCCGCGCCATCACCGAGTTGCTGCGCCACAACGCCGCCCAGCTGGACGACCTGCAGGCGCAGGACACCCCGCTGCTGGCCGGCCTGTTCGGCGACGACCGCGCCCGGCGCGACGCCGCCCTCGCCGCGGTGACCGGGCCGGACCGCCTCGGCCCCGGCGCGTCGCTGCGCATCGCGGCGATCCGGTTCCGCGACGGCGACGGCGACACCGCCGAGGCCGCCCGGCACGCCGTCACCCGGTCCGTCGCGCTGCGCCAGCTGATCGGGCCGGCGCTGGTGGCTCCGGTCGGCGGGTACCTCGCCGTGGTCAGCCGGGCCGGCCCGCGCCCGCCGTCGGCCGCCTGGCGCGAACGGTTCTGGAGCACCGCCCGCGCGGCCGAGCCCGCCCTCGCCGTCGGCCTCGCCGACCAGCTGCCGGGCGAGCCGCCGGGCCCGTCGTTCGGCCGCGCCGCCTACGCCGCCGACGTCGCCCAGCGGGTCGGCGAGTTCGACGGGTTCGCCTGCTGGACCGAGCTGGGCGCCTGGCAGCTCCTCTTCGGGCTGCCGTGGACCCCGGCGACCGCGCGCGAGCTGCACCCACCGCTGGCGCCGCTGCTGCGCCCGGAGCACCGGCTGCTCGCCACCACCCTGCTCACCTACCTCGACTCCGGCGGCGACGCCGCTGCCACCGTCGCCGCACTGCACATCCACCGGACCACGCTCTACTACCGCATGGACAAGATCCGCGACCTCGTCGGCAGCTCCTGGTCGACGGGCACCGGGCGGCTCGGCGCGCACGCGGCGCTCGTACTCGCCACCCGCCTCGCCCCGGCCGACGCCTGACCGCCCCGCGCTTCTCGTTGGCTGGCCGGCCGTGTGCCGGGTCTGCCGCGTCCGCCGTGGTCCGCACGTTGGCCGTCCCCCTGCCACAAAGCGGCGAACCGCCGCAAAACGGCGAACCGTACGCGATCCCCAACGCCACCGTGTGGATCCGCTGCGCCGGGTGGGGTGGATCACTGTTCCCCTGGCAACAGCAACGCCACCCGGCACGCACAGTGATCCCACCCAGTGGCGCGCCGAGGCGGGCGCACAGTCGTCGCGGCCAAACGATGCGGGGATCGATGTGAGATCGCTGCGGAAACGACGCGGCATCACTGTCGCGGACACGACAGCGTTCTCACATCGATCGAACTCGGTTCACGTGCCGGAGTTTCGGACCAAGTGAAGCTGGTTCGGCTCAGCATCTTCCGGGACTGTGATGTTTCAGATAGCGTTCGCTGTGATGTATCACAGCGTCCACTCGTGGGGAGCGCCGCAGAGATGAACGACGAGCACGGCCACGGACATGCGCACGGTCACGGGCACGGACATGGCCACGGGCACGACGGGGTCCGCCTGCGCGACCGCGTCACCCACCTGTTCAAGCCGCACGCGCACGACCACACCGAGGCCATCCAGACCGCCGAGGAGGCCAGCAGCGAGGGCATCCGCGCCGCCTGGATCGGTCTCGGCGGCATGGGCGCCACCGCTGTCTTGCAGATCGTCATCGTCGCCATCAGCGGGTCGATCGCGCTGCTCGCCGACACCCTGCACAACCTCGGCCACCTCGTCACCACCATCCCGCTGGTGATCGCGTTCCGGCTGGGCCGGCGCGCCCCCACCAAGCGGTACCCGTTCGGCTACCGCCGCGCCGAGGACCTGGTCGGGCTGCTCATCGCCGCCGTCATCGCGCTGTCCGCCGCCCTGATCATCTGGGAGTCCGTCGACGCGCTGGTGAACCCGCGCGAGCTGACGAACCTCGGCTGGGTGTTCGCCGCGGGCATCGTCGGCGCGCTCGGCAACGAGCTGGTGGCGATCTACCGCATCCGCATCGGCCGCAAGATCGGCTCGGCCGCCCTCATCGCCGAGGGCAACCACGCCCGCGCCGACGGCTTCACCTCCATCGCCGTCGTGCTCGGCGTCGTCGGCGTCTGGCTCGGCTTCCGCCAGGCCGACGCGATCATCGGGCTGCTCATCGCGGTCGCGATCCTGTGGATCCTGGTCGAGTCGTGCAAGTCGGTCATCCGCCGCCTCATGGACGGCGTCGAGCCCGGCCTGGTCGACGACATCCACCGGGTCGCCGCCCGCGTCCCCGGCGTCCAGTACGTCGACGCGATCCGCGCCCGCTGGAGCGGCCACCGCCTCGAGGCGCAGGTCACGCTCGGCGTCGACGCCACGCTCACCGTCGCCGACGGGCACCAGCTGGCCGAGGAGGCGCACCACGAGCTGCTGCACACCATCCCGCACCTCAACGACGTCAGCGTGCACGTCCACCCCGCCTACGACGGCGTCACGCCGCCCGAGGCGCACGAGCTGACCCACCACCACAGTTCACCCGAGGCGCGCCGCGCCTACCAGGAGGCGCACGCACCCTAGAGTGACCGGGTGCTCGTCCTGCAGCCCGCCGCCGTCGCGATGCCCTCGGCGGCGGGCCGATGAGCACCGGTGGGGCGGTCGCGCTGCTGCTGGTGCTCGTCGCGTTCCTGATCGCGCTGGCGATCCTGGTCCCGATCCGGCTGCGCAAGCGGCGGCGGCTGGCGGCCACGGCGGCCGTCATGGCCGACTTCGCCGCCGTCAACGGCATGCGGTTCGGCCGGACCGAACCGAACCTGCCGGCCCGGGCGCCGAGCATCAACGACATCATCGGCGACCCGCTGGTCTACGTGGATTTCCACCTCGACGGGACCATGCGCGACGTGCCGTTCCAGGCGTTCCAGGTGCGCCGCCCGCCGCCGCGGCAGCACGCGGAGACGTTCGAGGTGTCGACCCGGACACCTGAGTACACGGTGCTGCTGGTGCCGCGCCCGGTGCCCGGCCCGGAGCTGCGCCTGGCACCGCGACGACTGTCGTGGGCGACGGCGTTCCGGCGCGATGTCGAGGTGGGCGACCCGCGGTTCGACGACGTCTTCCACGTGAGCACCGGAGCACCGGACTTCGCCCGGCTCGTGCTGCGCCCGCCGCTGACCACCTGGCTGGCCGCCGACCCCCGCGCCGCCGCCGCGATCGTCGTGTTCGAGCCGGCCGAGCTGATGGCGGTGCTGCCGGGTCCGCTCACACCGGAGGGCGCGATGGCGCTCGCGGACCTGATGACCGACCTGCGGCACCGCGTGCCCTGGACCACTCTCGCCTGACGACACCGGGAGACCACCCATGTCCGACCCAGCCCGGCAGCAGCGCTACGACGAGCTGCTGCAGCAGATCGGCGGCACGTTGCTGGCCGCGGCGCCGCCCGGGTGGCGCCGACTGGACCTCATCGCCACCGTCGGTGACGGCATGCAGGACGTCGGCCTCACCGTGATCATGGCCGACGGCTCCGACGCGCCGGTCGCGCCGCCCGAGCAGCTCGCCACGGCGTTCGCGGAGCTGCGCGAGGTGATGCGTGACGAGCAACGCGGCGTCTGGCGCGCGGCCCGGTACACGATGGACCCGCCGAGCGCGTTCCAGGTCTTCTACCACTACAATCCGCCGGTCCCGGCCGGCTCTGGGCGCACCGCCGTCGAGGAGCAGCGCGAACTGCACCGCGCGATCGCCGACCTGCTGGTGCAGCGGGCGCCGGCCGACCGCGACCAGATCCGGGTCATGTACAACGCGGCCGGCTCGCACGAGGAGGTGATCGGCCACGTCCTCGGCATCGACGGGCAGCTGCGGGAGTGGCAGCCCCCGGCCGAGGTCGCGCCGTTCTACCGGCGCCTGCGTGCAGGCATGTACGCGGACGGCGCCGGCACGTGGACGGCGGCCAGCACCGTCGTCGAGTACCCGATCCGGCTGTCCATCGACTATCGCGACGAGCCCCGCTGGCACCGGGCGCCGTCGCGCTGGGACGTGCTCGACGAGCTGGAGCGGTTCCCGCGCACGGCCGATCGCGTCCCGGACTGGATGACGGCCGCGCTGCCGGCCGCACGCCAGGCGGCCGAGGTCGCGGGCCGGTTCCGGCGGGCCCGCCTCTTCGACTACCGCGACGAGATCGGCCGCCCCGTGGCCGAGCGGCCGGCGGTCAGCGACGAGGAGCGGCAGCCGCTGTTGGACTACCTCGAGCAGGCGCCGGTGATCGTCGCCGGGCGCGGCTTCGAGCCGGACCCGTTCGACCCCGGCGGCGCGCGGGACGTGCCGGCCGGCCACCACACCGACGGCGTCTGGCTCTGGACCGCGTCGGTCCCGCACACCTTCACCAAGCACGCCATCTCGCCCGAGCCCGACCTCGTCGAGCACGTCCGCCGCAACGGGTTCGCGGTGCCACCGGTCGATCAGGAGACCCGGGCCGCCGCCTACCTCGCGCTCACCGGCGAGCCGCCGTCGGCGCCGCCCGCGCCGGCGCTCTCCGACCGCGACCGCCGCGTCCTCGAGATCATCGAGCGGCAGCTGGGCGAGGCGGGCGTGCTGCCGCTCGCCTACCGGCTGCTCGACGCCGAGGAGGGCGCCGCCTGCCTCGAACGGGCCGGCGACGAGTGGCAGGTCGCGTTCTACGAGCGCGGCCGGGCCCGCGACCCGAAGCGGTTCACCCAGCTCTGGGACGCCGGCGCGTACCTGCTCGGCCATCTGACGCTCATCCCGTCGCGGCTGCGCGGCGGGGCCAAGGACCGGAACACGGCCGCGGCTCTGAACGACTGGCCGGTCCAGCCGCTGCCCGGCGAGCCGCCGCTGACCCTGCTCGCCGAGAAGCGCATCGCGGTGCTGATGCCCGGGCGGGAGCTGGTCCGCTACGGCGCCGACAGCGGCAACCTGACGTTCGCGGCCGGGACGGCGTTCAGCGCCATGTCGCTGCGCCCGGAGCGCGAGCAGAAGGGGCCGCACCACTACCGCGTCGAGCGGGAGCTGCGCGTCCTCACCGGGAACACCGTGCCCTGGCACGAGCAGCCCGGCGGCGGCCCCGCCTACCTGCTGCCCCGTTCGGTCGCCGGCCACCTCGCCGACGGCAGCCTCACCGCCCGCTGAGGCCCACCGCCGGCCGCCGGCGGATTTCATCAACCTTTTGCGTCGTGATAGCAGCACAGAAGGTTGATGATCATGGCGCGGGGAGCGGGGCACGTCGCCGAACAGCTGACCGAGGCCCGGCGACGAGGTGCGGAAGCGGCGCGCGTCCAACGACGGCGTTGCGCAAGCGTCGCGTTGCGTTGCGGGTAGGCATGACCCGCCCCTCTAGGGAGGGTGCCCACCCTACGGGCGGGCACCGACAGAGTCCGACGTCCGATGTCACGAACGGCGGAGTCCGCTGGGTGGCGTCGGGCATACTCCGCAGCGTGATCTCGACGTTCCTGGTGGAGCACGCGTGGGCGGTGCCGATCGTCTTCGTCCTCCTGCTGGCCGGCTGCCTGCTGCTGGGCGCCGTCCTGCTCCGCAGCGGCGACCGCGGCCGGCGGGTCACCCGCTGGCTGGCCGCGGCGGCGGTGCTCGCGGCGCTGCTGCTGACGCTGTCGCCGGGCGGCGCGCAACCCGAGCGGACCTGTACCGTCCAGTTCGCCTGGCCCTCGCTGGGCGGCGTCGAGACGCTGGCGAACATCGCCCTGCTGCTGCCCGTCGCGTTCCTCGCCACCCTGCTGACCCGGCGGCCGGTGCTGGTCGCCGCGGCGGCGTCGGCCGGCTCGCTGCTGATCGAGACGGTTCAGGCGCTGGTCCCCGCCATCGGCCGGGCCTGCGACACGACGGACTGGGAGATGAACACCATCGGCGCGGTGGCCGGTGCGCTGCTCGCGTGGTCGATCATCCGGGTGCGGGCAGGGCTCGCCGCAACGGCGCAGCAGCGTCGAGGGTGAGCCCGAACCCGGGCTCGTCGTTCGGCGTGATCCAGCCGTCGACCGGCAGCACCTCGCCGGAGAACAACGGTGCGTGCTGGCCGGTCACGGTGCCGCCGTCGTGGGACAGCACCGGGAACTCGGCGAGGTCGCCGTCCGGCCTGGTGGCGACGTAGTGGTACGCCGGCATCCCGCCGACGTGCGGGATCACCGTGACGCCGAAGGCCTGGGCGACCGCCGAGATCTGCAGCAGCTCGGTCAGGCCACCGCACCAGGCCGGGTCCGGCTGGACGACGTCGACGCCGGCCTCGCAGAGCAGCCGGAAGCCCTTGGCGGTGTACTCGTGCTCGCCGGTCGCGAGCCGCATCGCCGGCGGCATCCGGTCGCGCAGCCGGCGCAGCCCGGCGTAGTCGTCCGGCGGCAGCGGCTCCTCGATCCACGCGACGCCGAGCTCGGCCACCGCGTGCGCCAGCCGGGCGGCGTAGTCGACGTCGAGTGACATCCAGCAGTCGTACATGATCGGGAAGTCGGCGGGCAGCGCCGCACGCGCCTGCGCGGCGATCTCGACGTTGGCCCGGAACCCGGCCTCGCCCTCGCACGGCGCGTAGGTCAGCGGCAGCTTGGCGCCGGCGAAGCCGAGGTCGCGGGCGGTGGACGGCTCCGGGCCGGTGGCGTAGACGCGGACCGCGTCGCGGATCTTGCCGCCGAGCAGGGCGTGCACCGGCAGCCCGGTGATCCGGCCGTGCAGGTCCCAGATCGCGATGTCCACGGCGGAGATCGCGTGCAGCACGAGGCCCTTGCGGCCGTAGAGCAGGGTGCTGTTGAACATCCGGTCCCAGATGCGGCTGTGCGCGGACGCGTGCTCCCCCACCACCAGGTACGCGAGGTGGTGCTCGACGATGGCCGCCGTCGGCAGGCCGCCGGACGTGGTGGCGTAGCCGACGTTGCCGTCGGCGCTCTCGACCTCGACGAGGACGCGCTCGTTCGCCAGCGGCCCGATCGCGGCCGACCGGTTGTTCCGGAACTCCGCGTACTTCGTCATCGGGTTGGCGACCTTGCCCTGGAGCCAGTGCACCGGCGGGTCGCTGGGCACCTCCTGCTGCGGCGGCGGCCGCTCCTCGTCGAGGTAGGTGCGGACGGCGACGATGCGGTCGCCGTTCATCGGAGGAAGGCGGCGGCGACGCCGGCGTCGACGGGGATGTGCAGGCCGGTGGTGTGGGAGAGGTCGCCGGCGGTGAGGGCGTGGACGGCGTTGGCGACGTGTTCGGGGAGGACTTCGCGTTTGAGGAGGGTGCGTTGGGCGTAGAACGCGCCGAGCTGGTCTTCCGGCACACCGTAGACGGCGGCGCGTTGGGCGCCCCAGCCGGTGGCGAAGATGCCGGAGCCGTGGACGACGCCGTCGGGGTTGATGCCGTTGACGCGGATGCCGTGCTCACCGAGTTCGGCGGCGAGGAGGCGGACCTGGTGGGCCTGGTCGGCTTTGGTGGCGCCATAGGCGATGTTGTTCGGCCCGGCGTAGACGCCGTTCTTGGACGCGATGTACACGATGTCCCCGCCCATGCGCTGGGTGGTCATGATGCGGGCGGCTTCGCGGGACACGAGGAAGGAGCCGCGGGCCATCACGTCGTGCTGCAGGTCCCAATCCGCCGCTGTGGTGTCCAGCAGCGGTTTGGAGATGGACAGGCCGGCGTTGTTGACGACCAGGTCGACCCCGCCGAACGCCAGCACGGCCTGTTCGAACGCGGCGGTGATCTGTTCCTCGCTGGTGACGTCCACCGTGACCGGCACCGCCACGTCGGGGTTGCCGATCCCTTCGGCGACCGAGACGGCGTTCTCGGTGTTGAGGTCGGCCACGATGACGCAGGCGCCCGCGGCTGCGAGGCGCTGCGCGATCGCCTTGCCGATCCCGGACCCGGCGCCGGTGACGAACGCGACCCGGGTGGCGAGTGGTTTCGGTGCCGGCATCCGGGCCAGTTTGGCTTCTTCGAGGGCCCAGTACTCGATCCGGAACTTCTCGCTCTCGGGGATCGGCTGGTAGGTGGAGACGGCTTCGGCGCCGCGCATCACGTTGATCGCGTTGAGGTAGAACTCGCCGGCCACCCGCGCCGTCTGCTTGTCGCGGCCGTAGGAGAACATGCCCACGCCGGGGATCAGCACGATCGCCGGGTCCGCGCCCCGCATCGCCGGACTGTCGGGCGTGGCGTGGCGCTGGTAGTAGGCGGCGTACTCGTCCCGGTAGGTCGCGTGCAACTCGCGCAACCGGACGATCGCCTCCTCGACCGGGGTGGTGGTGGGGAGGTCT
>NZ_KQ434755.1:166541-340546 GCF_001270745.1 Jiangella muralis | reverse complement strand
GAAATGATCCGGGCACGACGTCCCCCGCCCGGCCAGGTCGGGGTGCTTCTCCCGGGCCAGGAAATCCAGCACGGTGTCGGTGTCGGTGAAGTGCCCGACCTGCGGCCGGTCCGTCGACACCAGGCCACGGATCACCGGTGCGAGCGCGGCCGCCCGCGCCCGCCGCTCGGTCTCGGGCAGCGCCGCGTAGCCGTCGACGACCGGGCCGAACGGGTCCGCCCGGCCGCGGGTGGCCAGGAAGTCTTCGGCGGTGCGGATCATCCACAACGAATTCTGTTCGCACTCGCCGGAGGTGGCGCCCCAGGCGGTGATCCCGTGCCCGCCCAGCACGCAGCCGATCGCGTCCGGGTTCGCGGCCTTGATCGCGGCGATGTCCAGACCCAGCTGGAACCCCGGGCGCCGCCACCCCACCCACACCACCCGGTCGCCGAAACACTCCTTCGTCAACGCCGCACCATCGGCCGCCGTCGCCAACGCGATCCCCGAATCCGGGTGCAGATGATCCACATGCGCCGCGTCCACCAGACCGTGCATCGCGGTGTCGATCGACGGTGCGGCGCCGCCCTTGCCGTGCAGGCAGTAGTCGAACGCGGCGACCATGTCGTCCTCCCGCTCCACCCCCGGGTACACGTCCACCAGCGCGCGCAGCCGATCCAACCGCAGTACCGCCAACCCCGGCCCGGTCAGGGTGCCGAGGTCACCACCGGACCCCTTCACCCACAACAACTCCACCTCACCACCGGTCACCGGATCCACCCCGGCACCCTTCGCCGACGTGTTCCCACCCGCATAATTCGTGTTCCGCGGATCCGACCCCAGCCGGTGACTCCGCCCGATCAACTCGGTGACGACAGCGTTGCTCATCGGTGCCTCTCGGTCAGTGCGAGCCGGGCAGTCCGCCCTGGACGCCGGCGAGGAAGTACTTGGACAGGAACGTGAACAGCAGCAGCAGCGGGAGGCTGGCGAGCAGGTAGCCGGCGAACATCGGCCCGTAGTCGGTGCCGGCCTGGCCCTGGAAGAACAGCAGCCCGACCGACACCGTCCGCAGCTCGTTCTCGGTGATCGTGAGCAGCGGCCAGAAGAAGTCGTTCCACACCCCGTTGATGGTGATCAGCCCGACGGTGCCGATGACCGGCATCGACAGCGGGAGCGCGATGGAGAGGAACAGCCGGGGCGCGCCGGCGCCGTCCACCCGCGCGGCGTCGAACAGCTCCTGCGGGATGCCCTCGATGAAGGTCTTCATCAGGATCGTCCCGAGCACCACCCCGCCGGCCACGTGCGGGATGATCAGCACCGGGTAGGTGTTGAGCAGGTCGAAGTCGCGCATCATCACGAACAGCGGGATCAGGCTGGAGATGCTGGGCACCATCATCAGCACCGCGATCGCGGTGAAGAAGAAGCCCCGGCCCGGGAACCGGTACCGCGCCAGCACGAACCCGGCCAGCAGCGACAGCAGCACGATCGCGACGATCGACACCGCGGCCACCACGATCGACGCCACCATGTACGGCTGGATCTGCCGCCAGGCGGTGGCGTAGTTCTCCCAGTGCAGCGGCAGCACCGGCGCCCAGTAGCTGTCGGCGAACTGCAGGTTGTCCTTGAGCGACGTGCTCAGCATGAACAGGTACGGGAACAGGCTCACCGCCACCAGCACGCTCAGCGTGGCCTTGATCCCCCACTGCCGGCCGCGCCGCCGGCGCCGCCGCGCGGGCGGCGGCGCCGTGACGGTCTCGGCCCTGGTCTCGACGACTGTGCTCATCTACAGGCCCTTCACGTTCGTGGACGGCTCGGAGCGGCGCGCGAACATGACCACCGCACTCAGCAGCAGCGTCACCAGGAACAACGTCGTCGACAGCGTCGCCGCGTAGCCCCAGTCCTGGCCCTGGAAGGCGACGTTGATCATCCGCAGGACCGGCACCATCGTGGCGTCGTCGGGCCCGCCCGCGGTGACGATGTAGGCCATGAACCCGTACTGCAGCGTCCCGATCACCGCCAGGAAGAACAGCAGCCGCACCTGACGGGCCATCAGCGGCAGGTCCACCGCCCAGAACCGGCGGATCCGCCCCACCCCGTCCAGCGCCGCGGCCTCGAAGATCTCCCGCGGCACGTTGCGCAGCGTCGAGTAGAAGATCAGGAACGGCAGCCCGGCGATGAACGGGAAGCCCACGAACAGCAGCGACCACAGCGCGAACGACGGGTCGCCCACCCAGTTCTGCGCCCACCCGCCCAACCCGACCGCGGACAGCGCCCGGTTGATCACCCCGTTGTTCGGGTGGTACATGAACGACCACACCAGGGCCGTCACCACGCCGGGGAACGCCATCGGCACGATCAGCAGCGTGCGGAACACGAACTGCTCCCGCTCGCCGCGCAGGGTGATCAGCAGCTCCGCCGCGACCAGCGGGATCACCCACGCCACCACGCCGAACACGAAGATGTAGCCGAGGTTGCGGAACGAGCGCCACCAGATCGCGTCGTCGAGCATCGTCGCGTAGTTGTCCAGTCCGACGAACGTCGACACCTGGCCCGGGTTCCAGTCCCAGAACGAGCGCGCGATGCCGCTCACCGCCGGGTAGTACTGGAACAGCACCAGCACGACCAGCAGCGGCACGAGCGCCACGTAGGCGAACCAGGGCACACCGCGCCGTTGCTCGGTCCGAGGCTCCCGCACCGGCGGAGGGGTGAGCGGCGCGCCAGCCGTACCTGTCATCGTGTCCTCCGTCTCATCCAGGCCCGTGATACGCGGACAGCCGCCGCCGGACCGTGCGGTCCGGCCGGACGTCGGTGCCGTCGACGCCGTGGAGGTGGAGCGGGAAGCTCTGTTGCTGCTGGGTGACACCAGCGCCAACTGTTGGCGCAGGTGTCACCCCCGCCGAACACAAGTCGGCCCGGCCCGCCCACCGCCTCACGTCAGCCCTGCGTCCAGTCGTCGGTCCAGCCGCCGTCCTCGACCTGCTCGTTCGCCCACTGGATCCAGTCCTCGCGCAGCCCGGCCAGGGTGTCCTCCAGCGAGGTGGACTCCAGCAGGTAGCCGTCGTAGATCGGCGTCCAGAACTTCGCCTTGGGCACCAGCGACGACAACGACTGCACGGGCAGCGGCTCGGCCCAGACGCCGGTCATCAGCGGCTCCAGCCCGGGTGCGGGGGTCGCGCCCTCCAGCGACGGGATGCCGCCGGACCCGTCCAGCCACGGCTGGCCGCCCTCGGGGCTGGTCACGAACTGGAGGAACTTGACGGCCGCCTCCAGCTCCTCGCCGGTCGTCGTCGACGGGATCATGTAGCTGGTGCCCTCGGTGTTCGCGCCGTGCCGCGCGGGCTCGCCGGTGCTGAGCGGCGAGTCCTGCTCGGTCACGTCCGGGAACGGCATGGCTCCCCACTCGAACTCGACGTCGTCGAAGAGCGGGGCGTAGAAGTTCGACGCGTACGCCATCGCGGCCTGGCCGGACAGCAGGTCGTCGAAGCCGCCGCCGGTGGTGATGCCGGACCAGTTCGGCGTGGCGCACTCGTCGTAGAACTCCTTGGTCAGCTGCAGCGTCTCGCCGACCTCCGGGATGGTGGTCGGATCGAGCTCGCCGGTCAGGATCGCCCTGGCCATGCTCTTGATCGAGACGGTGGCCGACGTGCCGGGCTCGTTGTCCGGGCCGTACTGGTTCCACTCGTCCGCGTAGTGCGCCATCAGCATCGAGCTGACGTTCTGCACCGTCCAGCCCTGGTAGAGGAATCCGGAGGCGATGGCGAACGGGTCGTACCCGGCGTCGCGGAGGTCGCCGCAGGCGGAGATCAGGTCGCCGAAGGTCTCCGGCGGGCCGTCCAGCCCGGCGTCGGCCAGCGCGTCGGCGTTGTAGTACAGGCCGAGGATCACCAGGTTGAACGGGATGAACTCGTAGTTGCCGGCCGCGTTGCGGGCGCTGACCGCGTCGGGGCCGAAATAGTCCTGGTTGAACAGGTCGATCCAGCGCTCGTTGCCCTCCACGTACGGGTTGGGCTGCTGCAGGTAGTCGTCCAGCGCCACGACCTGGTCGGCCGTGTGCGAGACGCTGCGGAAGATCAGCTCCGGCGCGGTGCCGGCGGCCAGCTGGGTGGAGAGGGTGTCGCCGAAGTCGGCCGGCAGCACGTTCGTCTCGACGTTGATGCCGGGCTCCTCCTCCTCGAACCGGGCGACGAGGTCCTCCCAGGCCGGGCCGAAGGTGTCCGGGTCGGTGGTCCACTGGTTGGGTCCGGCGATGGTGATGGTCACCTGGCCGTCGCTCTCGCCGCCGTCGCCGTCACCACCGCACGCGCTCGCCGTCAGCGCCGCGGCGACGACGAGCACACCGGCTCGGACCGCTGTTCTCCCGCTCGTCAGGGATCTCATCGAAGGGCTCCTGTCTGCTGCGTGCTCGTCGCGGCGAAGAGGTCGAGGTCGATGGCGCCGGCCATCGCCGCGTACCCGGCCGCGTTGGGATGGGTGCCGTCGGCGTCGTAGTCCGCCCGGATGTGGCCGGGAGCGGCGGGGTCGTCGACGACGACGTCGAAGTCGATCACCGCGTCGAACACGGTGTTCGAGCGGATCCACGCGTTCACCGCGAGCCGTCGCTCCTCCCGGTCGGGTGTCCAGCCCACGCCGTTGCCACGCGGGATGAGGGTGGCGACGACGGCCCGCGCACCCGCGTCGTGGATGCGCTGGGCCGCGGTCTCCAGCGACGCGATGACGTCCGCCGCGGACTCGCCGACGTAGATGTCGTTGGTCCCATGAAACACGACGACGTCGGTCACGCCGGTCTGGGTCAGCACGTCGCGGTCCAGCCGGGCCAGGCCGTTGACGCCGACCTGGGGGTTCTCGACGGAGTTCAGCGTGTTGCCGCCGATCCCCGCGTTGACCACGGCGCGCCGCCGCGGGTCGTCCGGCGCCAGCGCGTTCAGCCGGTCGGCCAGCACGTCCGGCCAGCGGTTGTCCGCGTCGAGGTCGGCGCCCGCGCCGTCGGTGATGGAGTCGCCGAGGGCCACGACCGTCCCCCGCGCCTGCGCGCCGAGCACGTCGACCGCGTCCAGCCAGTACGTGCTGGTGCTCACCGGCGCGAACGCCGCGCCGCCAGGGTCGCCGGTGTGGTCGCCGGCGCCCTCCGCCGTCGCGTACTGCGTCTTCAGTGCCCAGTCGTGCGACAGCAGCGGCAACGACTCTGTGGCGTGCGTGCTGACGACGAGGTCGTCGCCGGCGGCGACCGGCAGCGCCACGGGATCGGTGTAGACGGTCTCGCCCGGGCGCACCCGGATCTCGCTCGACCCGAGGACGCTCAGCGGCCGCGGCGTGCCGGCGACATCCGCGCCGGAGCCGGACCGCACGCCCACCGTGGCGGCGTCGAACACGAGGTCCTGGTCGGAGAACGGGTTGACGAAGCGGACCCGCACCGCGCTGCCGCCGGTGGACACGTCGAGCGTCTGCCGGTACGTGGCGTCCGGGCGGCTGTCGCCGCCGAAGTGGCCGCCGATCGACGCGCCCCAGGCGGCCCGCCAGGCCGGCCGCGAGGCGGCGTTCTCGGTGATCCCGACGTCGTCGACCTGCAGGCGGGGTCCGCCGACCCAGTTGAAGTCGGTGCCCAGCACCCGGTACGAGACGTCGATGCCGGTGACGGCGTCGCGGTACGGCCAGGCGGACACGTCGACGGCGACGCGGTTCCAGGAGTCCGGCACGAACGTGGGCAGCGCCTGCGAGATCGACTCGTCGCCGCTGTACAGCGTCAGCGTCGCCTCGTAGCCGGTCGCGCCGGGCACGCCCCCGTAGGCGTCGACCCACGCGTACACCTCGTCGGCGGCGCCGAGGTCGAGCGGCGTCTCCGGGCGCACCGACACCGTCTTGGGCTGCGAGACGTCGCCGTCGGCCATCACCGCGTCGAGGGCGTACGTGCCGCCGTGCGGGCGCTGCGGGCCGTTCGGGAACGACGACGCCGGCGCCACGGACACGATGTTCTGGCCGGCGGTCCACCCCTGGGCGCCGTCCTCGAAGTCGTAGAGCAGCGTCGGCGGCGGGGGCGGCACCTCGATCGTGACGGCGTAGCGGTGCTCGCCGAGCGTGAGGCACAGCAGCGGGTGGTCCGCGTCGGCCGGCGCGAACGTCTCGAGCGTGGCGGTGACGGTCGTCGCGCCGCCGGCCGCGGCCAGCCCGTCGACCGGCAGGCTCGGCTCGGTGGTGGTGATGCCGTCGCAGCTGCCGACGACGAGGTCGTCCGGCAGGGGTTCCGTGCCGTTGTTGACGACGTCGACGGTGATCTCCGAGCCGGGACCGCCGCGGTCGGCGGCGCGGGCCCGCAGGTCGAGGTTGGGCCGCACGCCGGCGCCGTCGGCGTCCGCCGCGAGCACGACGTCGTCGACGTCGAACGTGCCGGCCCAGTCGTCGCCGCTGCTGCCCTTCGCCCAGACCTTGATCCGGGTGATCTCGTCGCGCCCGGGCCACGTCGACAGGTCCAGCTGGACCCGCTGCCAGGTCCCGTCCGCCTCGGCCGCGGCGACGCCGGACGCCACCGTGCCGTCGGCGCCGTACGCGCGGACCTGCACCGAGAACCGGTTGACCGGCGAGAACGCGCCCGGTTCCGGCTCCGGGAGGCGCACCTGCAGCGCGAGGTGCGGCGTCGCGGACGCGTCCAGCGGCGCGGCGAGCGGGACGTCGACCCCACGCCAGGTCTTGGAGTTGGTCCCGTTGGACTGCACGACGTCGGGGTCGTCGAAGAAGGCCCGCAGCACGTGGCCGCCCTCGGCGGCGGCGTCGTCCGCAACCGCCTCGACCCGGCCGACGTGGTCCGACGGCTGCCAGCCGCCGGTCCCGTCCTCGAAGCCGGACACCGGGACGGCGCCGGAGAGGCCGGCGTGGCCGCCCGCGCCGACCTGCTGGGTCGGGCGGCGCTGGTCGATCATCGACGGGTCGAAGCCCGGGATGACGTCGGTCCAGTCGTCGATGCCGATGACGTCCTTGGCGAACTCGGTCCGCTGCAGCGACTCGGGCGTGTCGATGTGCGCGAACACGTCGTAGATCTGCTTCTTCTCACCGGGCGAGGCCGGGAAGTCGGTGCGGTTCTCGTCCCACGTCCACAGGCCGATCCGCAGGCCGCCGGCCTGCCGGTTGTCCACCTGCGGGTCCCAGATGAACGCGTCGATGCCGTCGGCGGCGAGGATCTTGTAGTACGCGTAGGCGAAGCAGGCCGCCTGCAACTCCTGGTCGGCGGCGCCGTTGGTGGGGCTCTGGCAGCCCTGCTCGGACAGGATGACCCGCCGCGGCTCACCGTTGTAGTGCAGCTCGGGACGGTCGAGGTACGTGGGCAGCGTGGCGATGTTCTTGAAGGTGATCTTCGGCGTGTCCGCGTCGTCGGTGACGGGGTCGTCCCAGACCCGCGGGTCCAGCATGTTCGCCGGGTAGGGGTGGTACGCGAGGTCCCACGGGAAGTCGCCGCGCTCCTTCGTCAGCGCCGCCAGGCCGTCCAGCACGTCGCGTCCGTCGTAGAACCGCAGCGGGTCGGCCGGGTTCGCGTTCGTCGTCCAGAAGTGGTCGAGCGAGGTGTAGACGCGGGCGTCGGCGTGGTACTTGCGCGCCGCGCCGTACCCGATCCGCAGTGCCGGCTCGTAGTGCCGCAGGAACTCCGGCAGCGTCTTCTCGCCCATCTGCTGCCAGATGCCGGCCGAGTCGATCTCGTTGCCGACGACGTAGTCCATCGCCCGGCCGTAGCGCTCGTCGTCGCGGGTGTACCGGGAGGCCAGGAACTCCATGGCCGCGGTGTAGTGCGCGATCCCCTCCGGCGTGACGGTGTTGAACGCGTAGGTCATGAACGCGGCGGGCGCGCCGGTCGGCGCTTCGGGGTGCACCAGGATCGGGAACGACGAGTTCGGCTCCTCGTCGTAGACCAGCACCAGCACGAGGTAGACCAGCATCTCGTTGTCGGACAGCGGCTTGATCGTGTGGTCCAGCCAGTCGATGTAGGACTTGTCGAAGTAGTAGGTCTCGCCGCCGTACTCGAACTCGACGGTCTCGCCCGGCGCGCCCGGCCCGGCCTTCATCAGGTAGTTGACGCCGACGGTGACGGCCGCGTGGCCCGCGCCGACCACCTCGGCGTCGCTGGTCATCGTGACCGCCACGCCCTTCTGCGTGGTCGGCTCCGGGCGCGGCGCGGAGTTCGGCGCGTCGAAGGCCCAGTCGTCGGCGTAGTGGACCTCGCCGAGCGCCGTGCGGACGTCGCCGCGGACGCCGACCGCGGTGAAGCCGCTGTAGAGCCGGTCCACGCCGCCGGCCATCCGGTCGACGGTCGCGCGGAAGGTGCCGTCGCGGGCCGGCCGCACGACCTCCAGCGCGGTGGCGGCGGCCGGCGCGGCGGGGACGTCCGCCGCCGGGGCCACCGCGTGGATCTCGACGGCCTGCGGGCACCGTTCCGGTACCGACCCGGTGACGGTGATCGTGTCGTCGCCGACGCTCACCTCGGTGATGCCGGCGGCCGGTTCGGCGCAGGTGCGCGGCGCCGCGGCCGGTGCGGCGCCGCTCGCCGTCGCCGGGATCCCGGCCACGGCCAGCGTCATCGCGGCCAGGGCCGCCGCCAGCGCGCGGCCGGCTGTCATCGCTCTGCCCATGCTTGCTGCTCCTTCGTCGGGGGCGCCGGGACGAGCCGGCGTCAGGACGTGCTCAGCAGACGGCGGCGGTAGGCCTCGTCCTCGCGAGACCCGATCCGCTCCACCTCGGACGGCGCCAGCGGTGTGACGCCACCGATCGACGCGGCCGCGATGGTGATCCGCGCGATCTTCTCGGTCATGATCGTCGTGTCGAGGGCCTGCCTCGGCGTGCCGCCGAAGGCGAAGACCCCGTGGTGGCCGGCGAACAGCAGCCGCGGCCAGCGGCCGGTGCTCGCCCGGAACCGGTGCAGTTCCCGCCCGGCCGCCCGGGCCAGCTCCTGCCCGGGATCGACGTACGGGAGCCAGCACGCCGTCTCGCCGAGCATGACGACGTGGTCGGGGTACAGCCGCTGGGTCGCCAGCTCCGCGCCGCGCTCGCCGCACAGCAGTGCGAGCACGTGCACCGGATGGGTGTGCGCCACGTAGACCGGCCCCATCGCGGCGGCGACGACGGCGTGCAACCCGGCCTCGACCGTCGGCCGCGCGGCGGTGTCGTCGACCCGGCTGGCCAGCAGGGCCGTCAGCCACTCCTCGTCGCTATCGTCGCGGTCCAGCGCCGCGACCAGCGCGCCCGGCCGGATGCGGACCAGCGACCGCTCGTCGGCCTCGGCCAGCCGGCTCCCGCTCGCGGTGACGTGGATGGTGCCGTCAGGCCCGGGGCCCGAGGCGTTGCCCTCCCCCGCCACAACGAGTCCCGCGGCGGGGTCGCCCAGCGCGCGGCAGAGGCCGGCCAGCTCCGCGACCGGATCGGCGTCGCTCACCATCCGGCCGGTGTCCCGACCCGCTCGGCGATGCGCCGCTCCTGCTCGCCGGACGCGCGGTAGGCGCCCAGCGGGTCGGCCGGCACGCCGAGGCGGTCGCGCACCCGCGCCAGCAGCGGCCGGACGTCGGTCTCGAAGGCGTCGTTGACGACCTCGTTCGCGCCGACGACGTCGCCCTCGGCCCGGCGCCGGTCCAGCTCGTCGCGGTCGACCAGCAGCGCCTTCGCGAACGCCGTCTGCATGGCCGTGACGCTGCGGATCATCGCCGGGATCTTGTCCTCGATCATCGCGCACTGGTCGATCTTGTAGAGGATCGACCGGGCCGCCGCGGCGACGGCCTCGTCCGCGTCGTCCTCGGCGCTGACCAGCTCCAGCGCGATGAGGAAGGTCTCCTGCGGGTTGATCGCGCCGACGAACAGGTCGTCGTCGCCGTACTTCTTGCTGTTGAGGTCGAACCCGCCGAGGCGGCCGCGGTCCAGCAGCGTCGCCACGATGTGCTCGATGTTGACGCCCAGCGCGTGGTGGCCGATGTCGACCAGCACCCGCGCGCGCTCGCCGAGGGCCTCGCACAGGGTGAGCGACTGGCCCCAGTCGGCGATGTCGGTGTGGTAGAACGCCGGCTCGAAGAACTTGTACTCGAGGATCATCTCAGCGTTCTCGGGCAGCGCCTCGTAGGCCTCGCGCAGGCCGTCCTCGAGGTGCCGGCGGCGCCGCCGGAAATTGCCCTGTCCCGGGTAGTTGGTGCCGTCGGCCACCCACATCGACAGCCGGTCCGAGCCGACCTCGCGCAGGATGCCGGCGCACTCGCGGACGTGGGCGACGGCCTGCTTGCGCACCGTCGCGTCCTCGTTGGTCAGCGAGCCGAGCCGGTAGGCGTCGTCCTGGAACAGGTTCGGGCTGATCGAGCCGATCCGCACGCCCTGGTCCCGGGCGTAGCGGGCCAGCTCGGCGTAGTCGTCGACCCGGTCCCACGGGATGTGCAGGGCGACGGTCGGCGCGACGCCGGTGAGGCGGTGGACGAGAGCGGCATCGTCGATCTTCTCGCGCACGTCGCGCGCGGTGCCCGGCGTGTCGTAGACCTTGAACCGCGTCCCGGTGCTCACGTAGCCCCAGGACTGGGTCTCGATGTGCTGCCGGCTCAGCCGATCGACGATGTGCTCGGCGTCGGTCATCGTATCTCCTCGTGTCGTGTGTGACGGCGTCAGATGAGCTGCCGCCGGGCCGCCCAGGCCACGGCCTCGATCGCGGTGTCCACCCCGATCAGCTCGCAGATCGACCGGACCCGCCGGCGGATGGTGCGGTCGCTGACCGCCAGCGTGCGCGCCACCCGCGGGGCCGGCATGCCGGTGGCGAGCAGCGCCAGCAGCTCGAGATCGGCCCCCGAGATCGCGGGCCGAGGCCGGACCAGCCGCATCCCGCCGCGGTGGTCGGCGCCGTCCGGACCGGCCGGGAGGGCGTGCACGTCCGCCCAGCCCGGCCGGGCGCCGGCGGCGGCCCGGGCCCGCGCGGCCGAGTGCGGCCAGGACGACCGCCGATCGACGATGGCGACCTCGGCCATGCGAACCACCTCCGGATTTGAAGCGCTTCAATTCTGGTGTTGCGTGCACGTTACGGGGGTGTTCCGGGCCGGTCAAGAGGTGCGCCGGGGTCCTGTCCGAACCCGGTCAGGACCCCGGGCGCCGTGGTCAGTCCGGCGTCGCCGCGCGGAACTCGTAGCGGCCGGAGCCGGTCACCAGGCGGGTGCTCGCGCCGTCCTCGACGACGTCGGTGACGCCCGGAGCGTCCGCGGCCGGGACGCCGCCCTCGGTGACCGCGAGGCCCGGGACGACGATCTCGGCGGCCACGTTCGCGGGCACCTCGACATCGAGCGTGACCTCGCGGCCCGTCACCGACCACCGCACGTCGACCCGGCCGCGCACGGTGTCGTGCCACGCGTGGGCGTGGTCGATGCCGTCGCCCGGCAGCGGCGCGATCCGCACCCGGGCGTACCCGGGAGTGGCCGCCTCGATGCCGCCGACGTGCCGGTAGACCCACTCCCCGACCGAGCCCAGCGCGAAGTGGTTGAACGAGTTCATCCACGGATCCTGGAAGCCGGTCTCCGGCCGCCAGCCGTCCCAGCGCTCCCAGATGGTCGTGGCGCCGTGCTTGATGTGATGGCCCCACGACGGGTAGTCCTCGTTCAGCAGCAGCCGGTAGGCGAGGTCGGTGCGGCCGATGGCGGTCAGGGTGGGCAGCAGGTGGCTGACGGCGAGGAACCCGGTGGTCACGTGCCCGCGCCGCTCCACGTCCTCGGCGAGCGCCTTCGCCGCCGTGTCCCGCTGCTCCGGCAGCAGCAGGCCGAACGCCAGCGCCAGGACGTACGCGGTCTGCGTGCCGGCCGTGACGGTGCCGTCGGACTCGACGAACGCCTCGCGGAAGGCGGCCGCCACCGCGTCGGCCAGCGACCGCGCCGCCGCGGCGTCGTCCGCGCGTCCGGCCACCTCCGCCTGCTCGGCGACCAGCGCCGCGGACCGGGCGAAGTACGCCGTCGCGACGAGGTCCTTGGGCGTCTCCTGCGGGGCCAGCCAGTCGCCGTAGTCGTTGTTGCGGCCCTCGCGCCAGATCAGGCCCGGGTTGCGCGAGCGGACGTACTCCAGCCAGGCCAGCCCGGCGTCGAGGTGCCGTTCGACGATGCGGCGGTCGGCGTACTCCTGGTACGTCGCCCACGGCACGATGACACCGGCGTCGGCGTAGCCGGGCGAGCCCTCCCGGGCCCACTCCAGCACCACGCACGGCGCGATGTCGGGCAGCGCGCCGTTCTCCATGCGGGTGTCGTCGATGTCGTCCATCCACTTGGTCATGAAGCCGGCGAGGTCGGCGTTGAACAGCGCAGTCGGCATGAAGGCCTGCGCGTCGCCGGTCCAGCCCAGCCGCTCGTCGCGCTGCGGGCAGTCGGTGGGCACCTCGATGAAGTTGCTCAGCATCCCCCACTGGATGTTGTGCTGCAGCTGGTCGACGAGCGCGTTCCCGGTCTCGATGCCGCCGTTGAACCCCGTCAGCGACGACAGCGCGACCCCGGTGACGGCGTCCGCCGCGACCGGGCCGGGGTGTCCGGTGATCTCCGCGTAGCGGAAGCCGTGGAAGGTGAACGCCGGCTCCAGCACGTCGGCGCCGCCGGACAGCACGTAGGTGTCCGTGGCCCGGGCGCCGCGCAGGTTGTCGGTGTAGAGGGTGCCGTCGGGATTGAGCACCTCGGCGTGCCGGACGCGGACGATGGTGCCGGCCGGCCCGCCGGCGCGCAGCCTGATCCAGCCGGCCAGGTTCTGTCCCAGGTCGACGACGTACGACCCGGGCACCGGCTCGGTGACGGCGACTGGTTCGAGCTCGGTGTACGGCCCGGCCGGGTCGATCAGCGCCGCGACCAGCCGGCCCTGCGGGCCCTTCTCGACGGCGACCGGCCGCCAGTCGCCGGACGTCCCCGCCGTTCCGCACCAGTCGCCCAGTTCCAGCCGCGCGTCGTAGTACTCGCCCTGCAGCAGGTCCGACGCCTGGATCGGGCCGAACGAGCCCTCCCAGGTGCCGTCGGTGCCGGTCACCGTGCGGGAGCCGTCGGTGTGGTCGAGCACGACCAGGGCCCGGAACACCGGCACCTCGCCCCAGAACTCGCGCTTGTGGAACGGGCCGACGTTGCCGCTGTACCAGCCGTCGGACAGCACGGCGCCGAGCACGTTCGTCTCGCCGAGCGCGTCGGTGACGTCGTAGACGTGGTACGGCACCCGGAAGCGGTAGTCGGTCCAGCCCGGCGCCAGCGTGGCGGCGCCGACCGGCGACCCGTTCAGCCACAGCCGGAACACCCCGCCCGCCGTCGCGTACACGCGGGCGCGGCGCACCGGCCGGTCGACGTCGAGCGTCCGCCGCAGGTACGGCGCCGGGCGGTGGTCGTCGTGGTAGTACTTCGTCCGCGGCAGCGTGATCCACTCGGCGGCGGCCCAGGCGTCCGCGTCCGGGCCGGTCTCGAACGTCGCCGGGTCCGACCGCACCTCCTCGCCGCTCTCCAGCGTCACGACGACGCTCCACGTGTAGCCGGTCAGCGGCGCCAGCGCGGGGCCCGCGTACTCGACGCCGACCGTCTCGGCCGAGGCGACCACGCCCGAGTCCCAGAGCGGCCCGCCGTCCGTCACCGGCCCGGACGACACGGTCACGCGGTAGGCGGCCTGGCGCACCCCGCGGCCGGTGCTGCTCAGCTGCCAGCTCAGCCGCGGCCGTTCGGCCTCGACGGCCGGCGGCGCGTCGCGGTACTCGACGCGGAGACGGTTCACGACGGTCACGTTGCTCTCCTCACAGGTGGACGTGCACCCGAGCCTGCTCACTCCGGGGCCCCGGGTCCACCGTTCTGACCGGTGTCGGACTCGGCCCGCCGGTCCGGTGTCCAGGTTCGGCCAGCTCCTTGCCCGCCGGACGGCGGCTGCCGAAGACTCACGGCACCGGATTCCCGATTGGTGAGGACCCTTGAGCACGGACACCTACCTGGCGGTCGACCTCGGCGCCACCAGCGGGCGCGTCATCCTGGGGCGCGTCGGCGAGCGGTCGGTCACCACGTCCACGGTGGCCCGTTTCCCGAACGAGCCGCTGGCTTGGCCCGACGGCCTGCACTGGAACCTCCCGGCGCTCTACCAGAGCGTCCTCGACGGCATCCGGCGGGCGGTGGCCGACGCCGGCGAGGTGCGCAGCATCGGCATCGACTCGTGGGGCGTCGACTACGGGCTGGTCGGCGCGGGCGGGCGGCTGCTCGGGCTGCCCTACCACTACCGCGACGCCCGGACCCGCGGCCTGGCCGCCGAATTCGACGAGGCCGCGCTGTACCGCCACACGGGCGTGCCGAACCAGGAGATCAACACCCTCACCCAGCTGGTCGCCGAGCAGCGGGCCGGCACGCTGGACCCGTCCGCCCGGCTCGGCTTCGTCGCCGACCTGCTGGCCCACCTGCTGACCGGGCGGCTCGCCGCCGAGCGGACGCTGGCCAGCACGTCGCAGCTGTTCGACCCGGCCGGGCACTGGTCGGACGAGGCCATCGCCGCTCACGGCCTGCCGCGGCGGCTGTTCCCCGACCCGCTCGCCCCGGGCGACGTCGTCGGTGAGCTGCGGGCCGGGCTCGTCGACGACCTCGGCCTCGACGCCCCCGTGCCGGTGACGGCGGTCGCCGCCCACGACACCGCGTCCGCCGTCGCCGCGATCCCGGCGGCCGGTCCCGGCTTCGCGTACGTCTCGTGCGGGACGTGGGCGCTGGTCGGCGTCGAGGTGGACCGGCCGATCCGGACCGAGGCCAGCCGCGCTGCGGGGTTCACCAACGAGCTGGGCGCCGGCGGCGCCGTGCGCTACCAGAAGAACGTCACCGCGCTGTGGATCCTGTCCGAGTGCCTGCGCGCCTGGTCGCGCGGCGGCGACCGGCCCGATCTCATTGCGCTGCTGGCCGCGGCGGCCGAGCAGCCGGGTTACGTCGGCATCGTCGATCCGGACGCCCCCGAGCTGACCCGGCCGGGCGACATGCCCGCGAAGGTCGCCGGGTTCTGCCGGCGCACCGGCCAGCCGGTCCCCGTCTCCCCGGCGCAGATCGTGCGCTGCGTCGTCGACAGCCTCGCGCTGGCCTTCGCCCACTACGTCGACCAGGCCGCCCGGCTGTCCGGCTCGCCCGCGGACGTCGTCCACCTCGTCGGCGGAGGCGCGAACAACACGCTGCTGTGCCGGCTCACCGCCGACGCCGCCGGCCGGCCCGTGGTCGCGGGCCCGGACGAGGCGACCGCGCTCGGCAACCTGCTGGTCCAGGCGCTCGGCGGCCGCACCGCGGACGAGCTGGCGGCCGTGCGCGCGCTGAGCGCGGCGTCGTCGGAGACCGTGCGGTACGAGCCGCGCGCGGACCCCGCCGTCGCGGCGGCGCGGGACCGGTTCGCGGCCCTGCTCACCGCGGCGGCCTGACCGTGCGCTGGATCGACGACGTGCGCGCCCGGGCCGGGCGGGACCGGCCGCCGGCGACGGTCACCGGCTCTCCCGGCGACGTGACGCGGGTCGTCCTGCGCTGCCCGGACGGGCTCGGCCCGGAGCGGGACGTGGCCGGCGTGCTCGCGCGGCCGCCCGAGCCGGGCGCCCCCGCCGTCGTGCTGCTGCACGGTGGCGGCGGCCGGGCCGAACCGCGGTGGGCGCGGGACTGGGCCGCACGCGGCCACGTCGCGCTGGCCCTCGACCTCGGCGCGCCCCACGCCGTCGGCGGCGCCCGGCGACCGGCCCGGCTCGACCACGACGACATCTTCGCCGCGGTCTCCGCGGGCGCCGAGCACACCTGGCTGGCCCAGGCCGTCGAGGCGGCCGCCGACGCGGTGAGCCTGCTGCGCTCGCTGCCCGAGGTGGACCCGCGCGCCGTCGGGGTGTGCGGCGTCTCCTGGGGCGGCTACCTGGCGTTCCTGCTGGCCGCGGCCGATCCGCGGCTGCGCTACGCGGCCGGCGTGTACGCCGCGGGCCACCTCGCGCGTGACGGCGCGTGGAGCGCGCTGCTGCGCGACCTGCCGGCGCCGGCGGCACGGCGGTGGACCGACGCGTTCGACCTCGCCCGCCACGCGCCGAGCATCACGGCGCCGTCGCTCTGGCTGACCGGGACCACCGACCCGTGCTTCCCCCTCGACGCGTTCGACGCCACCTCCGCGCTGCCCACCGGCCCCGTCACCCGGCGGATCGTGCCCGGGCTGGCGCACGGCCACGAGCCGGCGTGGCGGCTCACCGAGCCGTTCGCCTTCGCCGCGGCGGTCCTCGGGCGCGGGCCCGCGCTGCCAGCCGTCCGCGCCGTCACCGTCACCGCCGGGGCCGTGCGGGCCGAGCTGGACCCGGCCACGCCCGCCCTCGCCGCCGAACTCCACCACACCGGCGACACCGGCGCGTGGACGTCGCGTCGGTGGCAACGCTCCGCCGCGATGATCGACGGCACTACTGTGAGAGCCGACGTCCCGGCCGGCCTCCGCGCGGCGTTCCTCGCCGTCGAGGGCCCGGCCGGAACGAGTACCACCGGCCTGGTCACCGGGCGTGGCGCCGGGACGGGGCGCGGAACGAAGGGCGATCCGCTGTGGAGCGTGGCAGGGAACCGAACATGGTGAGCATCGCCGACGTCGCGGCGCGCGCGGGCGTGTCCCAGGGCACGGTGTCGAACACGCTGAACCGCCCCGAGATCGTGTCGCACAAGACCCGCGAACGCGTCCTCGCCGCCATCGCCGCCCTCGGCTACGTCGCCAACCAGCACGCCCGGCAGCTCGGCGGCGCGATGAGCCGCGTCATCGGGCTGGTCGTCATCGACGTCTCCAACCCGTTCTTCACCGAGGCCTCCCGCGGCGTCGAGGACGCCGCCACCGAGGCCGACCACGCCGTCATCCTGTGCAACTCCGACGACTCCGTCGACCGCGAGGAACGGCACCTGCGCACGCTCGCGTCCGAGCGGGTCCGCGGCGTCCTCATCACGCCGTCGCGCGGCACCCGCTCGGCGCACCGCATCCTCGCCGAGCACGACATCCCGTTCGTCTACCTGGACCGGCAGGGCTCCAGCCGGGAGTGCTCCGTCGCCGTCGACGACGTCCAGGGCGGCGACATGGCCATGACGCACCTGCTCGAACTCGGCCACCGCCACATCGCCTACATCGCCGGGCCGACGACGGTCCGGCAGCACTCCGACCGCCTCGACGGCGCCCGCCAGGCCGTCACCCGGTTCGGGCTGGACCCCGCCGAGGCGATCACCGTCAGCCACAACGAGGGCATGGACATCCGGTCCGGCTCGGCCGCGATCGACCGGCTGCTGCAGCGCCGGCGCCGGCCCACCGCCGTCTTCTGCGCCAACGACGTCCTCGCCTTCGGCGCCTACCGCGCGCTGGCCCGGCATGGCGTGCGGGTGCCCGACGACCTCGCCCTCATCGGCTACGACGACGTCGACTTCGCCGCCGACTGGATCGTGCCGCTCAGCTCCGTCCGGCAGCCGACCCGGCGCCTGGGTTACGAGGCCACCCGCCTGCTGCTCGACCACTCGTCCGGCCGCCCCGACCACGAGCACCAGCAGATCGTCTTCCAGCCCGAGCTGGTCGTCCGGCAGTCCACCGCCGGCTGACCCGGCTACGGCTCAGGACGCCACGCGAGTGAACGTCACGTGCGTGACGTTGCTCGGCGACGAGGTGGCCTCGACCCGGTAGTCCTTCTCCAGGCCCTCCAGCCCGTCCCAGAGGCGCACGCCGCGGCCCAGCAGGATCGGGACGACCACCACGTGCAGGTGATCGACCAGCCCGGCGGCGAGGAACTCGTTGACCACGGTGGGGCCGCCGCCGATGCGCACGTCCTTGCCGTCCGCCGCCTCACGGGCCACCGCCAGCGCCTCGGCCGGCGACGCGTCCAGGAAGTGGAAGGTGGTGCCGCCCTCCATCTCGATCGGCGCGCGGGTGTGGTGGGTGAGCACGAACACCGGCGTGTGGAACGGCGGGTTGGGGCCCCAGGCGCCCTTCCAGTCCGCGTCGTCCTGCCAGCCGGGGTGGCCCCACTTCCCGGCGCCCATGATCTCGGCGCCGATCCCGGGGTCGTGCTGCTGGACGAACGCGTCGTCGACGCCGCCGCTGCCGCCGGCGTCCCACCAGCGGGTGGCGAACATCCACTGGTGCAGCCGGTCGCCGGCGTGGCCGAAGTGCGCGTCGGCGCTCTGTCCCTCACCGGTGCCGTAGCCGTCGAGGGAGATGGCGAAGTTCTGGACGCGGGCGAGTGCCATGGTGCGGGCTCCTTTTGATCCGGGGTGACGCACTGAGCGTGCGACGGATCGACTCATACGTCTAATGTCAATGGTCTCGCTGTCCCATAGAGGGGGTCGATGCATGCTGGACGTCACCCGGCTGCGGGTCATCGACGCGCTCGCCCGGCTCGGCTCGGTCACCGCGGTGGCGAAGGAGCTGCACTACACGCAGCCGACCGTCAGCCACCACCTCGCCCGGCTGGAGGCCGAGACCGGCGCGCAGCTGCTGCAACGCGCCGGCCGCGGGGTCCGGCTCACCCCCGCCGGCCGGCTGCTGGCGTCGCGGGCGGCGGAGATCCTCGGGCGCATCGACGCCGCCGACGCCGAGCTGTCCGCACACGTGGGGCTGAGCGCCGGGCGGGTGCGCCTGGCCAGCTTCTCGTCCGTCATCGGCTCGCTCGTCCCGCGGGCGGTGGCGGCGCTGGCCAGTCAGCATCCCGGCCTGCGCATCGGCCTCACCGACACCCAGCCGCCCGAGTCGCTGGAGATGCTGCGCACCGGCGCCATCGACGTCGCGATCATCTTCCGCTACGACGACACCGAGCCCGAGCCGCCGAACGTCCGCCTGCACCACCTGCTCGACGACCCGCTGTACCTGCTGTCGACCAAGCCCGGGCAGACGCTCTCGTCGCAGCGCGACGCCACCTGGATCGCCGGCTGCGAACGGTGCCGCATCCACCTGCTGTCCATCTGCGCCGACGAGGGGTTCGAGCCGCGCATCGGCTACACCTCCGACGACATGGTCGTCATGCAGGCCCTCGTCGTCGCCGGCCTGGGCGTCACGACCAGCCCCGGGCTGGCCCTGCGCGCCCACCGCGCCGACGGCATCGAGGCTAGCGAGCTGCCCGGTTCGCGCCAGCACATCTACGCCGCCACCTACGGCGAGCCGCCCGACCCGCCCGCCACCGCGGCCCTACTGGCGGCGCTGGCCGACGCGGCCGCCACCATCACGCCCGCGCCGGCCTGACCGCGTTCCTCAGTCCGGTGCGCAGCGCAGCCAGGCGCCGGCCCAGTCGGCGTGGTCCTGGCCGTTGCCGTTGCCGGCGTCATCGACGACCAGCGCCAGCGTCCGCACGCCGGTCACGTCGAGGTCGACCCAGCGGGCCGCGGCCTCGCCGGTCATGACCGGCGAGGCGTAGAGCTCGCTGCCGTCGGCCTCGACCCGGAACCGGACGCTGCCGCCGGCGACCTCGTCGTCGACGCCGATGTCGGTCTGGAACCGGCTGCACCGCCCGGCCAGGTCGAGGACGATCCGCGACGCCGCGTGGGCGCCGATCCCCTTGCCGTACTGGCGGCCGCCGACCGACATCCGGGCGCCGTCGCCGGGCTGGTCCTCGCCGTTGCTGGCGTCGCGCTCGGCCGGGCCCCAGCCGTTGGACTCCGACGCCCAGTCCCAGTCGGACACGTGCCGCCCGCCGGAGACGATGTCGACCCGCCCGCCGCCGATCGCGGCGCCGCCGTGGCGCACCTCGACGTCCACGGTGGTCCAGCCCGTGCGGCCGCCCGGGTTGAGTTGCACCGATAGGTCGGCCGTGCCGCCGGGCGGCAGCGTCACCGGCGTCGGCGGCGTGACGACCTGCCAGAAGCCGAGGCCGGAGACCGCCAGCTCGACGGTCTGCTCCCGGCTCGACGCGTTGCTGACGGGCACCGTGACGGTCACCGGGCTGGTCGCGTCGGGCGAACTGGCCGGCGCCGCGGCCGGCGGCGCGGTCAGCTCGACCGGCGGCCGGACGGTGAGGTCGGTCGCGAAGCCGGCCAGCAGCCGGCCGGCCGGATCCGTCACCGCGCCGCCGAGGTAGAGGTAGGCGCCGGCGTCGTCGTGCACGCTCACCTGGAGCTGCCAGGTCGCCTGCTCGCCCGGCAGCAGCGCGCCCGGCGGCGGCCCGGACACCACGCGCGCCGACCAGCCCGGCTGGCTGGGCAGGTCCAGCCGGGGCGCGGGCACCGGCCGGTCGCCGGTGGCCACGGCGGTCACGGTGAGGTCGACGACGTCGCCGGGCGTCACCTCGGCGTCCGGGCGGGACACGGTGACCTCGAGGCCGCCCTCCGGCCGCAGCCCGTCCAGCACGGCGCGCCGGCCCAGCAGCATGGCCGACCACGCCGCCGGCGTGCTCTCGGCCCGCGGGTCGATCGCGTCGAGGACCCGGGTGAACACGGCGTCGTCGCGGCCGTGCCGCTCGGCGTACAGCCGCAGCAGCTCGGCGTCGTCGAGGCCGTCGGCGAACGTCTCCCAGCGGATCGACGACACCGGCCCGTCGGCGCCCGGGTAGACGATGTACTCGTCGCCCTGGCCGTACCGGAAGCTGGGATCGTCGTACACGTCCTGCGGCCACGAGTTGTACGTCCACCGCAGGAAGCCGTCGAGGTCGCGCTGCGCGACCACCCAGCCGAGCACCCGGGCGGAGACCGGCGGCGACGCCGTCACCGTGTTGGGCCGCAGCGGGTTCATGTAGGTGTAGAACAGCGTCGGCTTGCCCTCGGCCTTGCGCCGGGCGATGTCCTCGTCGGGCACGCTGTCGAGGAACGAGTAGTTGTAGCTGACGTAGTCGGCGTAGTCCTGGACGTCGAGGCTGTTGGCGGCCACGGCGATCTTGCCCAGCCACTGCGGCGCCTCGTCCTCGAGCACGTCGAAGACGGTGGCCATCTCGTTGGCCGGCCGCTCGTCGAAGCCGAGCGAGGCGTCGTCGAACCAGCCCTTCTCGGTCAGGTGCGCGGAGAACGCGCCGAGGAACTGGCCCCAGCCCTCGCGGTAGCGAGCGTCGCCGAGGTCGACCTCCTCGACCACCCGCTCGCCGGTGCGGGTGTCGGTGTAGACGAACCGCTCGCGGTGGTCGAACTGGAGCATCGCGAAGGCGTGGATCCGCTCGCCGATGCCCGCCGCCCGCGACTCCTCCACGTACCGGTCGAAGACGCCGAAGTCGAAATCGAAGCGCTGCCCGTCCCACCGCCACTCGACCGTGGACGCGAAGTGGCTCCACGTCTGCGGCCGCCACTCACCCTCGTGGGTCACCATCCACGGGTCCTCGGTGACGGCGACGTTGACGACACGCTGCCCGTGCTCGGCGAGGTCGCGCAGGTACGGCCGCATGGCCGCCCAGTGCTCCTCGCTCCACAGCTGCGTGCCGGTCTGGTCGGCGACCGCGTCGGGATGCGCCCAGAGGTCGAGGATGAACGGCCGGTCCGCCATCGCGTCCAGGGCGACGTCCGCCACGACGACCTGCAGCGTCCACTCCCCGATGCCGCCCGCGGCCGCGCCGATCTCCACCGCCGCGGTGTAGACGCCGGGCGCCGCGTCGGCCGGAACGTCGACGCTGAACCACACCGGTTGGTTGCTGCCGCCCTCGACGTCGACGGCGGGGAGCTCGCGCAGCGGGTCGGCGATCACGCCGCCCGAGTCGAACGGGATGAACTCCGGGTAGCGCACCTGGACGGCGCCCGCCGGCAGCGTGCCGCCGTGCCGGGACCGCGGCCGGCCCACCGACACCGTCAGGTCGTCCAGTCCCGTGGGCGCGTGCACCGCGAGCTGCGCCGACCCCCGTCCGCCGGCCGGGGTCTCGAGCCGCAGCACCTCGTCACCGCCCAGGGCGGCGCCCGGCGCCGCGTCGCGGCCGACCCGGACCAACGAGGAGCTGGCGAACGACCCGGTCGGCACCCACACGACGGCGTCGGCTCCGGCGCCGGCCGGGGGCGCCGGTTCCTGGCTGCCGGCCGGTGCGGCCGCCAGCAGCCCGGCGATCAGAGCGGCCAGACCCGAGAGGGCGAGAAGGCGAGAGCGCATCTGCATACTCCTGACCGAATAGGAGATATGTCGCTCAGATTCGCGCATGTCTTCCCGCCTCGTCAAGACCTCGGCCGCCCCGGTGGACACCCCCTATCCGGCGGTCGACCGCGGGCACGTCCTGGTCTCACGCGGCGTCCTGGTCTCACGTCACGCCGAACGCCCGATCCGGCCCGAGAAACGCAACGCCAGACCAGGACGCGACACCAGACCACGACGCTCCCCGGCGCCCGGACCTCGTGGCCGGCGTCAGCCGCCGATGACCTGGTCGGCGAGCAGGCGGGCGGCGGCGGCCGGATGGGTGCCGGGCCGAGTGGCGCCGACGGCGAGGGCGCCGTCGATGAGCAGCAGCAACTGCTCGGCCGCCGGCTCCGGCCGCGGGTGATCGAGGGCGCGCAACTCCGCCTCCAGGAGGTCGTGCACCCGCTCGCGGTACCGGCGCGTGACGGCGTGGCCCGGGTGGTCCGGGGCCAGGGCGAGCTCGGCGGCGAGGTACCGGCAGCCGCGGAAGTCGGGCTCCTGGATGACGCCGTCGAGCCAGTCGAAGACCGCGAGCAGGCGGCCGCGCGGGTCGTCGCCGGCCGCCCGCATGGCCTGCCGGTACGCGGCCTCGTCCTCGTCGGCGCTGACCCGCAGCACCTCGGTGATCAGCCCGTCCTTGCCGCCGAAGTGCTCGTAGAGCGAACGCCGGGCCACGTTCGCCCGCTTCAGCAGGGCGTCGACCCCCACGCCGATGCCCTGCGCGTAGGTCAGCTCCTTGGCCGCGGTCAGCAGCCGCTCCCGCGGTCCCGGCACCGTGCGCGTGGTCACGGATTCCACTCTACTTGACCAGTAGATCGACCGGTCTATATGGTCAGTAGACCGACTGGTCTATCTACGAGGAGTCCGACCATGCCGACGCCGACCCGCACGACGACCGAGACCATCGAACGCTTCAACCGCGCCTTCCTGGACCACGACGCCGAAGCGCTCACCGAGCTGATCGGAGCCGACTGCGTGATGGACGCCATCCAGCCGGCCCCCGACGGCGCCCGCTACCTGGGCCGCGAGGCGTGCCTGACGTTCTGGCGCGAGCTCGCCGCCGACCACACCAGCCGGTTCGAGCCCGAGGACGTCGCCGTCGCCGGTGAGCGGGCGACCATCCGCTGGCGGTACCGCTTCGGCGCCGGCCCGGCCGACTCCGTGCGCGGCGTGACGCTGCTGCGGGTGCGCGACGGCCTGATCGTCGAGGCCCTCGGCTACAGCAAGACCGGCGGCGTCCCCCTCGCCCCGGAGACCGGGGCCACCGAGACCGGCGCCGAGCGCACCACCCGGGACGTGCTCGATCGCTACAACGAGGCCTTCCGCACGCACGATCCCGCGCTCCTCACCGGCCTGATCGCCGACGACTGCGTCATCGAGGACTCCGGCCCCGCACCCGACGGCGTCCGCCGCGAGGGCGGCGAGGCCTGCCTGGCGCGATGGTCCGAGTTGGCGGCGAACCCGGCGCTGCGGTTCACGCCGGAGCCGGCCGAGATCCACGGCGACCTCGCCGTCCAGCCGTGGCTGCTGCAGTGGGGCGACGGCGAGCAGGACCACGTCCGCGGGTTAAACCTCCTGCGCATCCGCGCCGGCCGCATCGCCGAGGCGCGCGGCTACGTCAAGGCCTGACGACCTCAGAGGAGCAGACATGATCATCATCGCCGGTCACGAGCTGGTCGACGCCGACGAGCGCGACGCCTTCGTCGCGGCTTTCCGTGACCTCGTCACGCGCGCCCGCGCCACCGACGGCTGCCTCCACGTCGCCATCACGGCCGACTCCGTCGACCCCGAACGGGTCAACGTGGTCGAGGTGTGGCGCGATGCCGACGCGATGAACGCCTGGCGCCGCCGGGCCCGGGCACCGAAGGCGGGCAAGGTCAGGCACGTACAGGTCGAGCGTTACGACGCCACCGCCGGCGGACCGCTGTTCTGAGTCCGCACATATCGCCGGCATATCGATTTCCCCATACGCGACGGCAACACTCCACCGCCTTGACTTGACGGCGTGAGCCAGCGCGAACCGGCCCGAACGGGCATCACGATCTACGGCTGCGGTCCGGACGAGGCCGCGCTGTTCCGGCGGCTGGCGCCCGGCTTCGGCGTCGTGCCCACCATCACGGCGGCGCCGCCCGCCGAGGCCACCGCCGGCCTGGCCCGCGGCAACCGCTGCGTCAGCGTCGGCCACCAGAACCGCGTCACCAACGCGACGCTGCGGGCGCTCGGCCGGGCCGGCGTCGGCTACGTCTCCACCCGGAGCATCGGCTACGACCACATCGACGTCGACTACGCGCGGAGCGTGGGCATCGCCGTCGGCAACGTCACCTACTCGCCCGACAGCGTGGCCGACTACACGCTGATGCTCATGCTGATGGCGGTGCGCGGCGCCAAGTCGGTCCTCCGCCGCGCCGACGCCCACGACTACCGGCTGAGCGAGGTGCGCGGGCGGGAACTGCGCGACCTCACCGTCGGGGTGGTCGGGACGGGACGCATCGGTGCCGCGGTCGTGGAGCGGCTGCGCGGCTTCGGCGGCAAGGTGCTGGCCCACGACCGGGGCGCGGACGACGTCCCGCTCGACCAGCTGCTGCGACACAGCGACATCGTCACGCTGCACACCCCGCTCACCGCGCAGACCCATCACCTGCTGGACGAGCGGCGGATCGAGCTGCTGAAGGACGGCGCGATCGTCGTCAACACCGGACGCGGCCCGCTGGTCGACACCGAGGCGCTGCTCCGGGCGCTGGAGAGCGGCCGGCTGGGCGGCGCGGCGTTGGACGTCCTCGAGGGCGAGGAGGGGATCTTCTACGCCGACCGCGGGAACCGGCCGATCGAGAGCAAGACCTGGCTGCGGCTGCAGGAGCTGCCGAACGTGCTGGTCAGCCCGCACACGGCCTACTACACCGACCACGCCCTGAGCGACACGGTCGAGAACAGTCTCATCAACTGCGTGAACTTCGAGAGTGAGGAACGGCATGAATAGGTTGACGGTCGGCGTCGTGTTCGGGGGCGCGTCCGAGGAGCACCCGATCTCGGTCAAGTCGGCGCGGGAGGTCGCGGCGAATCTCGATCCGCGCCGGTACGAAACGGTATGGATCGGCATCACGACGAGCGGCGCGTGGACGCTGTGCGACGGGCCCGGCGAGGGCTGGGAGGACGGGGCGCGCCCGGCGGTGCTGGCGCCCGACCGCGACGTCCACGGCCTGCTCGTCCTGGACCAGGGCCGCTACGAGACGATCCGCCTGGACGTCGTGCTGCCGGTGCTGCACGGCAGGTTCGGCGAGGACGGCGCGATGCAGGGCCTGCTGGAGCTCTCCGGCATCCCCTACGCCGGCTGCGACGTCCAGAGCTCCGCCGTCTGCATGGACAAGTCCCTCGCCTACGTCGTCGCCGCGAGCGCGGGCATCGCGACGCCGCGGTTCTGGGCCCTCCTGGCGGACGAGAAGCCCGACGCCGGCGAGCTGACCTTCCCGGTGTTCGTGAAGCCGGCCCGGTCGGGGTCGTCGTTCGGGGTCAGCAAGGTGACGAGCGAAGCGGAGCTGCAGGACGCGGTGGACGCGGCCCGGCGGTACGACTCGAAGGTGGTGATCGAGGAGGCGGTCGCCGGCAGCGAGGTCGGCTGCGCCGTCCTGGGGAACGGGCCGGACCTCACCGTCGGCGAGGTCGACCACATCGCGCTGTCGCACGGCTTCTTCCGGATCCATCAGGAGAGCACGCCCGAGACCGGCTCCGACAACTCGACCCCGATCGTGCCCGCCGACATCCCGGCCGCGTCGCGCGCGCTCGTCCAGGAGACCGCGAAGGCCATCTATCGCGCCCTCGGCTGCCGTGGGCTCGCGCGGGTGGACCTGTTCCTCCGGAGCGACGGGACGGTGGTCCTCAACGAGGTCAACACCTTCCCCGGCATGACGTCGTACAGCCGCTACCCGCGGATGATGGCGGCCGCGGGCCGGCCGCTCGCCGGCGTGCTCGACCGCGTGCTGTCGCTGGCGCTGGAGGGCCACGCCCATGACCGCGACCGCTGACTTCGTCGTCGTGGACGAGTACGTGCCCGGCATCCGCTGGGACGCCAAGTACGCCACCTGGGACAACTTCACCGGCAAGCCGGTCGACGGCTACCTGGCCAATCGCATCGTCGGCACGAGGGCGCTGTGCGCGGCGCTGGAACGAGCCCGGGTCCGGGCCGAAGCGCTCGGCTTCGGCCTGGTCCTCTGGGACGCCTATCGCCCGCAGCGGGCGGTCGACTCCTTCCTGCGCTGGTCGGAGCAGCCCGAGGACGGACGGACGAAGCTGCGGCACTACCCGAACCTGGACCGGCCCGAGATGGTCGAGCGCGGGTACGTGTCGGCCCGGTCCGGCCACAGCCGGGGCAGCAGCGTCGACCTCACGCTCTACCAGCTGGCGACCGGTGAGCTCGCCCCCATGGGCGGCGACCACGACCTGATGGACTCCATCTCCCATCACGGCGCGACGGGCATCGCGCCGGCCGAGGCGAGGAACCGCCGCTACCTCTGCTCCGTCATGGAGGCCAGCGGCTTCGCCCGGTACGACGTCGAGTGGTGGCACTACACGCTGCGCGACGAGCCCTACCCCGACACCTACTTCGACTTCCCCATCACGTAGCCGAGTGGTCGGAACGCTCCTCGGGCGGCTGGTCGCTGTGGCTCGTGACGGCGTGGGCACCGATGAGTGGCTGCCGCGGCGGCCACCGGGCGGGCCGGCTGGAGGTCAGCCGGCCTCCAGTGGCGCGGCGGGCAGCCGCACCGTGACGCGCAGTCCCCCGGCGTCGCGCGGGGTGAGGGTGAGGGTGCCGTCGTGCGCCTGGGCGATGCTCGTGACGATGGCCAGGCCGAGACCCGCACCTGGGTGGTCGCCGCGGACGCGGTCGACGCCGCGCTGGAACGGTTCGGTGAGGGTCGAGACCCGCCACGGCGAGAGCGGCTCGCCGGTGTTCTCGACGGTGAGCGTGACGGCGCCGTTCTGCGCGCTGGTCGTGATCCACACCGTGCCCTGTTCGGGGAGGTTGTGCACGATCGCGTTGTGCACGAGGTTCGTCGTCAACTGCAGCAGCAGCGGGTGCGAGCCGACGGCCAGCGCGACGTCGCCGGACGTCTCGATGGCGCGGCCACGCTCCTCGGCGAGCGGCAGCAGCGTTTCGGTGGCCTCCTCCGCCAGCAGCGACAGGTCGACGCGCTCGCGCGCGAAAGAGCGCTGGCCGGCCCGGCTGAACAGGATCAACGCCTCGGTGAGGTCGATGGCGCGCAGGTTGACGGCGTGCAGGCGCTCGACCAGCCGGTCGGTGTCGTGGTCGGGGTCGCTGCGGGCGACGTCGAGCAGGATCTGGCTGACCGCCAGCGGCGTGCGCAACTCGTGTGAGGCGTTGGCCGCGAACCGCTGCTGTTCGGCGACGTGTGCCTCGAGCCGCTGGAGCATGCGGTCGAAGGCGTCGGCCAGCTCGCGGAACTCGTCGTTGCGGCCGTCCAGCTCGATCCGGTGCGAGAGCGATCCCGCCGCGGCCCTGCGGGCGGCGCCGGTGATGCGGGTCAGCGGGGCCAGCATCCGACCGGCCAGGATCCACCCGCCGACGAGCCCGAAGACCAGCAGGAACAGCAGCATCGCGGCCGCCACCGGGCCGAAGACGACCGGGCCGCGGTTGTGGCGGTCGAAGGCGAGCGGGAGATTGGAGAAGTCCGGGACGAGGCTGCTCAGGGGCGCCCCGCGCATCAGGTACACCCACGCCGCGGCGAGCAGCAGCACACCGGCGATCATGAGGAAACCGGCGTAGCTGAGCGTCAGCTTGACCCGCACGCTCAGGCCGGGCGGCCTAGCCACGCTCGCCTCCGTCGCCGGTGTCGATGCGGTAGCCGACGCCGGGCACCGTGGCGATCAGCCAGGGCTCGCCGAGCCGCTTGCGCAGCGCCGACACCGTGATGCGCACGGCGTTCGTGAACGGGTCGGCGTTCTCGTCCCAGGCCCGCTCCAGCAGCTCCTCGGCGCTGACGACGCCGCCCTCGGCTCCGACCAGCACCTCCAGCACGGCGAACTGCTTCCTGGTCAGTGCGACGTAGCGGCCCTCGCGGTACACCTCGCGGCGGAACGGGTCCAGCCGCAGGCCGGCGATCTCGCGCACCGGCGGCCTGTTGTACCCGCGCCGGCGGTCCAGCGCCCTGAGCCTGAGCACGAGTTCCTGCAGGTCGAACGGCTTGGTGAGGTAGTCGTCGGCGCCGAGCTCGAACCCGGACGCCTTGTCGTCGAGCCGGTCGGCGGCGGTGAGCATGAGGATCGGCATGCCGCTGCCGGACGCGACGATGCGGCGGGCGATCTCGTCGCCGGACGGCCCGGGGATGTCGCGGTCGAGGACGGCGATGTCGTAGGCGTTGACGCTGAGCAGCTCCAGCGCGGCGTCGCCCTCGCCGGCGAGGTCGGCGGCGATGGCCTCCAGCCGCAGCCCGTCGCGGATGGCCTCCGCCAGGAAGGGTTCGTCCTCGACGACCAGCACACGCATGCCCCCGATGCTACGAGCCGAGTGATATCGCGGGTGTATCGAAAACCGCATACGCACCGGCAACACGGCGCTGCCTTGACTGGAGGCCATGTCCTCCACCGAACCGGCTCTGACGACGACCCGGCCCGCCGGCGCGGGCGCCCTTCCCGCAGACGCGACGGTGTTCGACGACCGGTATCCAGGCGTCGCGAACCTCGACCCCGATCTGCTCCGGGCGCTGCGCCGGGCCGCGACCGACGCCGCGCGCGACGGCGTCGAGTTCACCGTCAACAGCGGCTGGCGTTCGCCGGAGTACCAGGAGCGGCTGCTGCGCCGCGCGATCGTCGAGCACGGCTCGGCCGAGGAGGCCGCCCGCTGGGTCGCCACCCCGGACACCTCGCCGCACGTGGCGGGCGTCGCGATCGATCTCGGGCGGGCGGCCAGGGCGTGGCTGTCCGAGCACGGCGCCCGGTACGGGCTGTGCCAGATCTTCCGCAACGAGCCCTGGCACTATGAGCTGCGCCCCGAGGCCGCCGTCCATGGCTGCCCGCGGATGTACCCCGACCCGTCGCACGATCCGCGGATGGGCGGTGACGGGCGCCGGGCGGGCGCATGATGGTGGCGTGGAGATCGGACGGGTCTACGAGGCACCCGACGGCCGACGGCGGCTCCTGGTCGACCGCCTGTGGCCGCGTGGCCTGCGCCGCGACGATCCGCGGATCGACCAATGGCTGCCCGCGGTCGCACCGTCCACCGAGCTGCGGCGCTGGTACGGCCACCGCCCGGAGCTGTTCGACGAGTTCGTCCGGCGCTACGAGACCGAGCTGGCCACCGCCGACGGCGCCGCGGCGCTGGAGCGGCTCGGGGCACTCGCCGCCGAGTTCCCGTCGATCCTGGTGACGGCGACGCACGACCCCTCGCTCAGCCACGCGGCCGTCCTGGCCCGGCTGCTCGACGACGGCGGCCCGCGCCGCGTCGGGCTCGCGACCGGCGCCGAACTGGCCGTCCACGAGCACGGCGACGACGACGGCGAGCCGGTGCTGCTGCTGCACGCGTGGGGCGAGACGCACCGGGTCTTCGACCGTCTCGTGCCGCTGCTCCCCCGCTCGCTGCGTCTCGTCGTCCCCGACCAGCGCGGCGTCGGCGACAGCACGAAGCCGGCCGGCGGCTACACGCTGGCCGACGCGGCCGCGGACGTCGTCGCGCTGCTCGACGCGCTGGGGCTGGAGCAGTGCTGGCTGGCCGGGACGTCCAGCGGCGGGTACGTCGCCCAGCAGGTCGCGATGGACCATCCCGGCCGGGTGCGCGGCCTGGTGCTGATCGGCACGCCCGGCGACCTGCGGCGGCCGCTGCCGGCGGCGTTCGCCGGCCTGCTGGCCTCGTTGCCCGACCCGCTGACCCGCGCCGACGCCGACGCCCTCATCGGCGCGATCCCGCTGCACACCCGCGTGCCGGCCGCGTTCCTCGACGACCAGCTGGCCGCCGCGCTGACCATCCCCGGACGGGTCTGGCGCGCCGTCGCCGACGGCCTGGTCGGCGCCGTGCCGCCGATCCGCCGAGGCCCGATCGCCGTACCGACGCTGATCCTCTGGGGCACCGAGGAGGACGTGCTGCCCGCCGGGCAGGGCCGCGAGCTGGCCGCGGCCATCGAGGGCAGCCGCCTGGTGACGTACGAGGGCACCGGCCACCTCGTGCTGTGGGAGCGACCGGAGCGGGTCGCCGCCGACCTCGCGGCGTTCGTCGCGGGCGTCAGGCGCTGACGATGTCGACGACGAGGTTGATCGTCGTGGCCAGGATCATGGCGCCGAAGGCGTACGACAGCAGACAGTGCCGGAGTACCACCGACCGGACGGCCGTGCTGGTCACCGCCGTGTCCGACACCTGGTACGTCATGCCGAGGTTGTAGCTGAAGTAGCGGAAGTCCCGGTAGCAGGGCGGGTCATGGGTGTTAGTCGATGCCGCCGTCCGGGCTCGTGTAGTAGAGGAATGCCGGCGAACGAGCCCGCCAGCCGGGCGATGGCGGTGACCGGGAGCCGGGACCGCATACGGCGACTCCTCCCTGTCGCACAGCGGTCCCGACTCTACGGCCGCCGCCCTAGTCCAGCCAGCGACCGACGCCGCGGACGGTGACCTGGAGCAGTTCACCCGGGTTCTCCGGATCCGGGTAGTAGATGATCATCGTCGTGCCGGCCGGCAACAGCAGCTGAATGGCCTGGACACAGCCGGCCACGACATCTCGCTGCGCGTCGGGTCTCGTCGCGGGCTCCGGCACCGCGTCACAGGCGCCGCCGGGGTTGTTCATGACCAGCCGCAGCGTGTTCTCGCGCAGCGCCACCTCCCGCGTGGCGACGCGGTACGCGAGCTGCGTCTCGAGATGCCACGCCGGAACCGGGAGCGGCGCCCCGAACGACTGCCGGAACAGCATCGCGATGCGGTCCTCCAGGGCCGCGAGGTCGTCGTGCAGCCCGCTCTCGACCGTGTAGCGCGCCCACGCCTCCAGATCATCGACCGGCGGGACACTCGCGATCGGCAGCCCGTTCGCGTCGAGCGCGCGGCCCGACTCGTCCACGAGATAGCCCTGGTGGTTCTCCGGTTTGATCGACTCGCTCAGGTCCCGCAGCCGGTCCGCGAGGCCGTCGTACGGGCACTGGCCGCCGGGCTGCGCGCAGCCGATCGGCTGAATGCGTAGCAGCGACGTCATGAGCTCGGTCTCCCGGATCGCCCCCACGATGAGATCGTCGTACTTGTTCTCGCGCAGGTACATCGGCCCCCAGACCGAGTTGTACTGCGCGAACCGGAGGTACTCATCGACCTGCCCAGGGTTGAAGGTGCCCCGCCACTGCCTCGCGTACTCGTTCCAGTCGGGGTCGGAGAGGTCGATGACCCCGGTGACACATTCCGAGAAGCTCTCCGCCACATCGCCGAGGCCGGCCACCCCGGCGCCCCTGCAGTCCTTGATCCGGGAGAACTCGGAGGCGGCGCTGAACAGGTCCGCGCCGGTGAGCAGCATGTACTCGTCGGCCAGGCGGTAGGTCTCGGTCTCCCGTTCTGCGATCCCCCGGGCCGCGGCGTGGAAGTACGGGCTCAGGACGATGGACAGGCAGGCCTCCAGGGACTTGCCGACGAACTGGCTCCGGCAGTGCTCGACGTTCTTGCTGGCGTACCCGGCCAGATCGTGGAACGGCTGGTCGGGGTCGCTGAGGAGCGCGTCGGCCCAGGCGCTGCAGTCGTTGAAGGTGGCCTCGCCGGCCCGAGGCGCCCCCTTGCAGGTCGCTTTCCACGTTTCCGTGAGCTGGCCCAGCAGATATTCGGCCTGGTCCTGGTGTTCCTCGAACAGCTGCAGGGCGAGACGGGCCGCCTCCGACGCGCTCTTGCCGGCCCGCAGTTGCGCGGCGTAGGCGGTGTCGTAGGCGGCGAACGCGCTGGCCGCGTCCTGTGCCGCCGCGACGGCCAGGCCCCGGGCCCAGCGAGCCGAGAGCGACGCCTCCCGCGCCGACAACTGGGCCTGCTGGGTCGCGGCGGCGGCCACCCGGACGGCCTCCGCGGCCCGTTCCGCGGACGCGGCTGCGTCGCGTGCGTGGCCGACGGCCTGCACGGCGTACGCACCCGCCCGGAGCCTCGCCTCCTCGGCGTCCTCCGCGTAGCCCAGTGCGGCCTCCGCCGCGCCACGGGCCTCCGCCGCGGCGGACTGCGCGGTGCGGGCGAGGTCGACGGCGCGCTGCGCGATCTGCGCGGTCTCGATCATCAGGGACGTGGCGATGTAGTCGTGCGTCGCGGTGGCCTGGTCGCGCTGGGCCGCACGATGCCGCTCGACCTCCAGGAACTCGACCTGCATCGCCGTCGTGCCGGCCAGCGCGACCCGGGCGCCGTTGCGTACCTCGGTGCCATAGGCGTCGTTCCCGGCGATGGCGCCGACCTTCGCGCGGACGTCGATCGCGCGGACGGTGTCGTGCGTCGTCGCCAGGAACGTCCCGAGGGCGTCCGGGTCCGCCGAGCGCAGCGCCGCGTTCGCCGCGTCCTCCGTCTGCGGGTACCCGGCGCTGCGCGCTTCGGCGTGGATCCGCCCGACCTCCACCCGCTGCTCGGTGCCGCGCTCGGGATAGTCCGGATCGTCGAGGAACGCGACGACGTCGGCCCACTCGCCGTCGAGGGCGGCCTGCGCGGCCACCCTCATGGCCTCGGTGCCGGTGACCATGAGACCTATCAGGGTCGTGCGGTCGTCCTGCTCCTCGGCGGCGGCCAGCCCGGTCCGGACGAACTCGAGCACGAGGAACTCGTCCTCCTCGCCGAGTGCGGCCACGGCCGCCGAGCTGGTCCACGTCGCGGGCACGGCCGCGAAGTAGCGCGCCACCTCGCGCGCCTTGCGGACCGCCACCGCCGGATCGACCGTTGAATCGACGGCCTCGGCGATCAGCGCGTCGACCCGGGGCTCGTGGTACTCGCGCATCGGCACGTCGAAGCCGCGGGCGTCCTCCAGCCCGACCTCGGCGGCCTTGGCGCTGAGGTGCTGGGCCAACGACCGTTCCAGCTCGTACTCGTTCTGCAGCCGTTCGGCGTCGGCCGCACGCGCCTCCGTGTAGACGGTCTGGGCGAGCTCGGCGGCATCCAGCGCGTCCTCGGCCGCGCGGAAGGCGTTGTTCGCATGCTCCGTCGCCAGTTCGGCCGCGTTGACGGCGCCACCGGCGTGATCGGCGGCGCTCGCCGCCGCGCGCGCCGACGCCTCCGCGTACGACACCGCCCGGGTGGCGGCGTCGCGAGCCCGCCTGGCCGCGTCCTTGGCGATGTTCGCCTGCCGTACCGTCTCCTCGGTGGCGCGCCGGGCCCGTTCCGCGCTCGCCTGCGCGCGCCCGGCCGCCGCGAACGCGGCCTGCGCCTCGGCGCTCGTCTCCCCCGCGGCCTGGCCGGCGGCCTCGGCGGCACGGCCGGCAGCCGCGGTGTTCGCCCGCGCATCCTCGGCGGCGGCCGCCGCGGCGATCGCCTGCTGGACCACGGCGTCGATCTGGTCGATGGGCGAGATCCAGGCGGTCATCTCCGGCCCCATGGTCAGCATCAAGCGGTTGAGCGCCCGCGCGTTGGCGGCGTCGTCCGCGTTCAGCTCCGCCGCCGCCGCGGCCGCCCACGCCTCGTCTGACTTCGTGTGCGCCCGCGCGGCCGCCGTCGCCGCGCGCCCGGCCGCCCCGGCGGCGGCACGCGCGGCGTCCGCGGCCGACCGTGCGGCCTGGACGGCGATGCTGGACGCCGCCGACGCGCGGTCGGCGGCCGTCGCCGCGCGTTGCGCGTACATCCTGGCGGCCTCCGTCTCCCGTCCGGCCGCGACGGCAAGCCGTTCCGCCTCCAGCGCATCCGCCTTGGCCAGCGCGGACTCGGTCTTCGCGCGTTCGGACTGCGCCACCGCGGAGATCGTCTCGAGCGCCGCCCGGCGGGTCGCCTCCGTGGCGCTGGTCCGGAGATCGTTCAGGGTCTGGCTCTCGTTGTCGCGGACCTGGGCCACGCCCCAGTCGATCTGGACGAACCGCTGCAGCAGTTCCAGGCTGCCGTCCCGGAGCGCCCGGTTGGCCGCGGCCCGCACCTCCGGGCCACCTGTCGCCATGGCCCGGTTGACGGTGACCCGCAGGTCGATGTTGTACGACAGCTGCCAGCCCGAGTCGACGAACTCCTCCAGGTCCGCGGGCGAGCCGTTGCGCAGCACCGCGTTCGCGGCGGCCCGCACCTCCGGACCTCCGGTCGACTTCATCTGGTTCACCCGGGCACGCAGGTCGATCGCCCGGGCCGTCGCCCAGCCACCGTCGAGAAAGGTCCGCAGAGCGTCGAGGGTGCCCGAGCGCAGGGCGACGTTCGCGGCGGCCGCCACCTCGACGCCGCCATGTGACTTGATGCGGCCGACCTGTTGACGGTCGTCCAGCGCCACGAGCCCGGGAAGCTCGTCGAGGAAGGCGCAAAGCGTCGCCTCGTCGCCGAGCAGCGCCTCCTCGGCGGCCGGGCGGACGTTCGGGCCGCCCGTCACCCAGGCGTCCAGGACCACCTGGCGCTCGCAGGTCGGCGCCTCGGACGGAGCCGGTTCCACCGCCGCGGCCCGGGTCCCGTCGACGGGGCCGCCCAGGAGGAGCAGCGACAGCACTGCGCCGATCGCGCCGATCGCGCCGGTCGCCCGCCACGGTGCGCGGTCACGCCACGCGCGTTTCGCCGTCATCGTCATCACCCCACGACCCGGAGTTCCAGCAGATCCTCCCGGCAGTTGTCGGGAAAGTCCGGGTGACCCCAGTCGCAGCTGTCGTCCGAGATCCCGAACTGCACGGTGTCGTCCGGCTCGACGAGCTCGGTGCGCTCCACGCCCGAGGTCACGTCGGTGACGGTCGCGTCGACGGCATTGCCCTTGCCCGGCGCCCCGCCGTCACCGGTGATCTCGTAGACGCCGGGGACGGTCAGCTTCACGAAGCCATCCGGCTCGAGGACCTTGAAGCACACCGCCATCCAAGGGCCGAACGGCTCGCCGACGATGGTCTCGCCGTTCAACCGGCCCACGAAGACCCTGAGCACCCCGACCCCGGCCTCCGTGCCCTCGCTGCAGGAGACCCAGATGATCCCGCCGTTCCCGGAGATCAGCTCGAAGTTCAGCGCCTCCGCCTCGTCCGTCCCCCAGTCATCCCATCCGGAGCTGCCGGTGAACCGATGCTGGAAGTCCACCGGATAGTCGAGGCGCTCCACGATCGAATCGTCACCGGCCGGCCGCGTGACCGTGACGGGAGCGTCACCGGATTCGTTCCGGCGCCCGAGCACCCAGGCGATGCGCGACCCCGGGCGGTAGGCGACGAGATCGGTGGGCGAGCCGCGGTGGTCGTTGTCGTAGGCGATCAGCCGGTCCTGCGCGTGCGCCATGTTGTAGCCGGCGATTCCGCCGCCCTGGTTGGAGTACACGGCAGGGCCCGACTCCCAGCCGCCGCCGGCGCCGCGGCGCCCGGGCAACACGGTGACCCAGCCTGCACCCGGACGGTAGAAGAGCAGGTCGTCCAGGTGTCCGGAACCGTCGTAGTCGTAGGCGATCAGCTGGTCGGCGGTCGAATTGAGCCGGCCGAGCGGATGGCGGTACACCGTGCGATACGTTCCGCCGGTGACCCGTTCGATCACGCGGTAGGACGAGCTCTCCGGGTCCGCGGCCACCACACCGGGCCGATAGCCCACAAGGCAGTCCTGACGCCCGGACCGGTGGCAGTCGAACGCGATCATCCGGTCCCGCGCCTGACCGACGTCGAAGCCGCCGATCCCCTCGCCCTCGGTCACGTACACGTTCGGCCCGAGCCCCCACTTGTAGGTCGCGACGTCGAAGGCCCAGGACACGACCGTCACCCACCCGGCACCGGGCCGGTAGAACACGAGGTGCTGCCCCGTCCTCGACGTGTCGTCGTCCACGGCCATCATCTGGTCCGCCGTCGTGCTCAGGCGACCCAGCTTGTGCCGGAAGATCCGCTGGTACCCACCGCTCGGATTGCGCTCGAAGACGCTGTACGACGCGCTCTCGCTGTCCGTGCTGACCAGGCCGGGCCGGTAGACGACGATGCAGTCCTGCTTGCCGGAGCGGTGGCAGTCGAACGCGAACACCCGGTCGCGGGCGTCGCCCAGCAGCACGGTCCCGCCCGCCGGCACCGGCCCGATGCCGGCGTCGCGGTTCTGGAACACCCGCTCGAACGTCCCGTCGGCACGCCGCTTGACCACCCAGTACTTCTTCTCGGCGCCCGGCCGGTAGATCAGCAGGTGGTCCAGCCTCCCCGTGCCCTCGTAGTCGACGGCGATCATCTGATCGCTCGTGCTGGCGAGGTCGTAGCCGGCGATGCCGTCGAGGCGCCCGTCGCCGTCCCCGTCCGCCGCCACGTACGACGCGGAGAACCGCTCGTTGAACCAGACGGTGTTGCGGCCGATCCAGGCCGCCAGGGTGTCCACCCGAAGGGCCGTCGCGGTGCGCTCCCCGGCGCCCGCCGGCACGAGGCAGCCGTCCCGCGCCGAGCCGACCAGGACGCCGACCAGCTGGGCGGCGCCGTCCACGGTCCGGGTGACGGGCGCGCCGGCGTCACCGCCGCAGGCACCGGCCGACGACTCGGCGGGAGCGCTCAGCACGAACGACGCGGCCGTGACCGCGCTCGCCGTGACGCCCGCCGTGTGCACCGCAGCGGGCGTCCAGGTGTCCACGGTCCGGCCGTACCCGCTGATCGCCAGCGCCTCGCCGTCCGACGCGGGAGTGCCGGCGACGGGCAGCGGCGTGGTGTCGACGCTCAGCGCCAGCCGCGCCAGCGCCACGTCCTGGTCCGGATGCGGCACCACCCAGTCGACCGCGCGGACGTACCCGTCCGCCGTCGACGGACCGGTCCGTCCCACCGTCGCCGTGGTCCCCTCCGGGGCCGCGCCCGTGCGCACCTCGGCGCCGCCGTCGGCCGGGAAGCAGGACGCCACGGTGAGCACCCACTGCGGCGCCACCAGCACGCCGGAGCAGGCGTTCTGGTCGCCCACCTCGATCCGCACCACCGGCCCGGCCGCGTCCGCCGCCGCGCCGCCGGTGACCGCCGGCGCGGGGGCCGCCGCACCGGCCCAGACGACGGCCGACGCGACGATCGCCGCGCCCCACCCCCGTAATCGCCGGACTCTGAGTTCGCTGTTGCCTGCCATGGCCGCCTCCACACCAGAAACCCGTCGTCCCGGGGCGCTCCCCAGGTCAGGTCCATGATCACGAGCGGCCTCTTCACACTTGCTTCAGCTCTGTGTCACAGCACGTCCGCGCAGGACGTAGCGGAGTACGACGGTCACGGCCGCCGTCACCGGGAGGGCGAGGATCGCGCCGACGAACCCGGCCAGCGCGCCGCCGGCGAGCACCGCGAGGAACACCGTCATCGGCGTCAGCGACACCGCCGACGCGAACACCCGCGGCGCGATGACGAAGTTCTCGAGCTGCTGGTAGGCGATGAAGAACACCGTCACGGCGACGGCGGTGCCGAAGCTGACGGTCAGCGCGACGAGCACCGCGACGACGGCCGCCAGGGTGGCGCCGATCTGCGGCACCGCGTCGAGGACCGCGACGATCAGCGCCAGCAGCGCCGCGTACGGCAACCCGACGATGAGGAAGAAGATCGCCGACGAGGCGCCGGCGCACGCGCAGATGCCCAACTGGCCGGTCACGTAGCCGCCGACCCGGCGGAAGACCTCGGCCACGACGGCGACGCGTTCGGGGTCGCCCGCCGCCCGGCCGGCGAACGCCTTGATCCGCGGCAGCGCCAGCATCGCGTAGACCGTCGTCGCGGCGACGGTGAACCCGGTGAAGACGACGCCCGCGACGCTGCCCAGGACCCCGAACGCCACGCCGAGCGAGTTCGCGGTGAACGCCACGACGTCGTCGATGGCGCCGCGCACCTGCTGCTCGAACTCCGGGCTGGCGAAGTAGTCGGCGGCGGCCGAGCCGGCGAACCGCTCGGACAGCCGGTCGAGCAGTACGGGCAGGTCGTCGACGAGTTCTCCGGCCTGGTCGATGGCCGGCCGCAGCGCCAGCGTCGCGAACAGCAGGAGCCCCGCGCCGATCGCGGCGACGACGACGAGCACGGCCGTCCCGCGCCGGCGGACCCGCCGCTGCACGGCCCGGACCTGCGGATCCAGGCCCGCGGCGAGCAGCAGGCCGGCCGCGACGGTGATGATCACCCCGCGCACCATCCACGTCGCCACCGCCAGCGCGAGCACCCCGATCACGACGGCGGTGGCCGCGGCGACGAAGCCCAGCGACGGCCGGCCGGGCGGGCGGGCCGTGCGGTCCAGCTCGTTCGACATGGTGTCTGCGCTTCCTCGGCGGGCGGCCGATTCGACGTCGGGGTACCTCACAGCATCGGCGAGCCCGGCGCCGCGGCCCTCACCCCGGCGGGGTGACGTGCGCATCGGCCCACGTGGCGCAGCCTGGCGACGACCGACCAGCCGAGGAGGCGCCGTGACCAGGGGTGCGAACCGTACGGATCGGGACGAGAGCGACACGGGCGCATGAGGGACTTCTTCTCCTCCGGCCTGTCGTTCACCGGGTGGGACGTGGTCCTGGCCGTCACCGTCATCGTGGTGGCGTGGCTCTGCGCCCGCTACGCGCGTCGTGCGGCCGACCGGGTTCTCGCCGGCGTGCGGGTGCCGGACGACCTGCGGCACGCGGGCGTCCGGCTCACCGGCTACGTCGTCGTCTTCCTCGGCGTGGGGATCGCGCTGAGCCTGCTCGGGGCGTCGATCCAGCCGGTGCTGGCGGTGGCGATCCTGCTGGCGGTAGTGGCCGTCCTCGCCCTGCGCGGCATCGCCGACAACGTCGCCGCCGGCATCGTCATCCAGACCCGCCGGCCGGTCCGCATCGACGACACGATCGAGGCGCTCGGGTACACCGGCCGGGTCCGCGAGCTCAACAGCAGGTCCGTCATCATCGAGACACCGGACGGGCGGGTCGTGCACCTGCCGAACCAGAAGCTGCTCGACAACCCGTTCGTCAACCACAGCGCGACCGGCCGGAACGCCTCCGAGCTGCAGGTGCGGATCGGCGGCGAGGTGGAGTCGGGGACGCCGGAACTGATCGCCGACCTGCTGGCGCAGACACCGGGGGTGCTCGCCGACCCACCGCCGCGGGTCCTGGTCCGCGCGATCGAACCGCACCGCACCACGTTGACGGCCACCTGCTGGCACCGGCCGTCCGACGGCGCGGCGGTCGTGTCGGCGGCGGTGACGGCGATCGGCCGGCGACTCGGCGGGCCGGGCCGGCCGGTCTCCGTCGTCGCGCCGCCGCCCGCGCCGGCTCTGGTGCCGCCGGCGGACGTGTAGCCGCTATGGGGTGATGATGTCGAACCAGAACTCGAAGTCGTCGAGCAGGCCCAGGAACTCGATGAAGGCGCCGGCGTCGCCGGCGACCGCGATGGCCCCGCCGTCGATCTGCTGCTGGAACGTGGCCTTCCCCAGGATGACCTGGTCGATCGCCGACCGCGGGCAGCTGATCGACGCCGTCGGCGCGGCGAAGCGGCGGCCGTCGGTGAAGTTGAGCACGCCGTTGCCGACCTCGAGGCCCCACGACTCGTCCGGGTCGCGCAGGTCCAGGTGGAACGTCCAGTCCTTGCCGGCGGCCTCGGGCCCGTTGAGCCGGATCGCGAGGAACTGCAGCAGCATCCGGCTCGTCATCGCCGTGACGGTGTCGGGGCCGGCCGTGTTGGGGGTGCTCCCGCCCGTCACGCCGTCGCGCAGTTCCTTCGCGCCGGACAGGTAGAAGTCGCGCCAGGTGCCGTTCTCCGACTGGTAGCCGAGTTGCTCCAGCGCGTCCGCCTGCAGCCTCCTGGCGTCCTGGTTGTCCGGGTCGGCGAAGACCACGTGGTTGATGGTCTGGGCGACCCACCGGTACTCGCCGTTCGCGTAGTCCTCGCGGGCCTTGGCGAGCACGGCGTCGGCGCCGCCCATGTACTCGACGGTCTTCCTGGCGGTCTCCACCGGCGGCAGCGGATGGAGGTTGGCCGGGTTGCCGTCGAACCAGCCCAGGTAGTAGACGTAGATCGCCTTCACGCAGTGGCTGACCGAGCCGTAGTAGCCGCGGTTGGCGAAGCTGCCGCCGATGCCGTCCGGCAGCTCGATCAGCTCGGCGATCTCCACCGGCGTGTAGCCGTGGTTGGCCAGCCGCAGCGTCTCGTCGTGCAGGTAGCGGTAGAGATCGCGCTGGCCCTTGAGGAAGGCGACGATGTTCTCCCGCCCCCACGTCGGCCAGTGGTGCGACGCGAACACCACGTCGGCGTCGTCGGTCCACAGCCGGATGGCGTCGTTGAGGTGGTCCGACCACGCCAGCGCGTCGCGGATCTTGGCGCCGCGCAACGTGTACACGTTGTGCAGGTTGTGGGTGGCGATCTCCGCCATGCACAACGCCCGCCGATCGGGCAGGTAGAAGCACAACTCGGCCGGGGCCTCGGCGCCCGGCGTGTGCTGGAACCGGATGCGCAGGCCGTCGATCGTCAGCTCCTGACCGGTCGCGGAGACGATGTCGGTCGGCGGGATCAGCGAGATGGTGCCCGACGACGTCAGCTGGCCGAGCCCGGCGCCCAGCCCGCCCTGCGCGTCCCAGCCGACCAGGTTGCCGTACATGTACGAGGCGCGGCGCGACATCGCGTTGCCGAGCATCACGTTCTCGCTCACGGCCTCCGCCAGGAAGTCGACCGGTGCGACGAGCCGGACCCGCCCCGCGGCGACGTCCTCGTCGGCGACGACCGCCCGGACCCCGCCGAAGTGGTCGACGTGGCTGTGGGTGTAGATGACGCCGGTCACCGGCAGGTCGTCGACGTGCTCCTTCACCAGCTCGAACGCCGCCGCCATGGTCTCGACGCTGATCAGCGGGTCGACCACGATCCAGCCCGAGTCCGTGCGCAGGAAGCTGCACACCGACAGGTCGTAGCCGCGCACCTGGTAGACGCCATCGGTGACCTCGAACAGGCCCGCGATCGACGCCAGCCGGCCCTGCCGCCACAGGCTCGGGTTGGCGGTGTCCGGCGCGTCGCCGTCGAGGAACCGCCACTGGTCGATGTCCCAGACGACCCGACCGCCGGCGCCCCTGATCTGGCCGCTCCCCTCGGCGATCAGACCGCGACGCGCGTTCTCGAAGTCCGTCTCGTCGGAGAACGGCAGCGTCCCCAGGACCTTCTCGTTGGCCGCCTTGGTGACCGCGGTGGCGGCGTTGCGCTGCGCCATGACATCCCTTCCGTCGACTCCCCCCGGTCGAGTGTCACGACGGCGGCGACCCGGTGGACTCACCCGGACGGGGTGAATCGGCGCTCACCGGCGCCGCGAAGGGGCACCGCAGCCACCCCCGCCACCCGCGCCCCTAGTTGATCTTGGAGCAACTGCGGAATCAATCGGGCAAACCGGGTGGCAATTCAGCCCTTTCTCCAAGATCAACTTGATGCGGGTCGCTGTCCGTCCGCCGGCCGAGGAGCTGCGGGACGGGGATCGGCTTCCGGACGCGGGTGTGCCGATGTGACTCGTCGCGACTGGCCCCCCTCACTGTGCGCAATGGCCGCGGTCGGGCACACTCGGGGCACGATGTCCGACTCGCCGGCCTCTTTCACCCAGGTACTCGCCGTGCCGCAGTTCCGCCGGCTGTGGGTGGCGCACGTGTTCTCCGTCGTGGGAGATCAGCTGGCCCGGGTGGCGCTGACCGTGCTGGTCTACGAGCGGACGAACTCGGCCGGGCTCACCGCGTTGACCTACGCGCTGACCTACCTGCCCGACTTCGTCGGCGGCGCCACGCTGGCCGGGCTGGCGGACCGGTTCCCGCGGCGCAGCGTCATGGTCTACACCGATCTGGCCCGGGCCGCGCTGGTGGCGCTCATGGCGGTCCCGGGGATGCCGCTGCTGGCCCAGGCGGCGCTGCTGTTCGTCGTCCAGGCCGTGGCGAGCCCGTTCGCCAGCGCGCGGCAGTCGGTGCTCGCGGACATGCTGCCCGGCGACAAGCTCACCGCCGGGTTCGCCCTCGTGTCGATCACGTCGCAGGCGTCGTTCGCGATCGGGTTCGGCGCCGGCGCCGCCCTGGTGGCCCAGTTCGGCGCGAGCGCTGCCCTGCTCGTCGACGTCGTCACGTTCGTGGTGTCGGCGGTGATCATCCGGGTGGGCATCGATCTGTACCGGCCGGCCGCGGGTGCGGGGCCACGGGGCGCCGCGACCGGGCCAGCGGAGCTCGGATACTGGGCGACCGTGCGGGCCGGGTGGGCCGTCGTCGCCGGCGACGCGCGCCTTCGCACGCTCCTGGCGGTCGCCTGCTGCGCCGGCTTCTACGCCGTTCCCGAGGGTCTGGCGGTGCCGTTCGGCGACGAGTTGGGCGGCGGCACCGCTGCGGTGGGCTGGCTGCTGGCGGCCAACCCGGTCGGGACCGTGCTCGGCATGATCGGGCTGCGCTTCCTCGGCCCCCAGCGACGGCTGGCGCTGCTCGGGCCGATGGCCATCGGCAGCAGCCTGGTCCTGCTACCGACCGGATGGGCGCCCGGCCTCGCCGTGACGGTGGCCCTCTGGACGCTGAGCGGGGTGCTGTCGGCGCATGACATCGTCGCCCAGTCCACCTACGTGCGGCTGGCACCCGCGGAGAGCCGTGGGCAGGCGATCGGGGTCGCCGTCGCCGCGCTGCGGGCAGCCCAAGGCCTGGCGATCGTCGCCGCGGGCCTGCTGGCGCAATTCGCCGATGCCGCCGTGATCGTCGGGGTGGCCGCGGCGGCAGGCACGGTGGTGACCGCCGTCGTCGTCCGCCGGTGGCGGCGTGCGGCCTCGGCCAGTCCGGAGCCACTCACGCCGTGATCGCCGATTCACGTCGGCAGGAATGTAGGTCGGAGGGTCAGTCCCAGGAGTTGCCGCGCATCGTCGGTCACCTCTCTCTGCTTCGGGGTGGACGGGGGTCGCCTGCTCGTCAGTCCCAGGAGTTGCCGCGCATCGTCGGCCACCTCTCTCCGCGTCTCGCCTGGACGGGGGGCTCGTCTCCGTCAGTCCCAGGAGTTGCCGCGCATCGTCGGTCACCTCTTCTCTGTTGCCTCGCCTGGACGGGGGCTCGTCTCCATCAGTCCCAGGAGTTGCCGCGCATCGTCGGTCACCTCTTCTCCGTGTCTCGCCTGGACGGGGTCGCTCACTCGTCAGTCCCAGCTGTTGCCGCGCACCGTGCTCACCTCTCTCCCTGCCTCTCACTTGGATCGATGTCGCTGCTCACGTCAGTCCCAGCTGTTTCCACGCATGGCGGGGCCCTCCCCTCGATGGTCGAGACCGGGCAGTGGCCGATCGGGCCGCGGCGGAACCGTCACGCGGTGACGCGTGCTGCTCGGAAGTCCCACCTTCGCCCCCAACTGTGGTCGTAAAGAGCGGTTACGGCTGGCCGCGCCGTCCATGTCTATTTTGCGTCCTACGTCTTGGTTATACTGTGCCGCACGTCCTCACATGGGGTTGACGTAGCCCGCCGGGCGGAGGAAGCGTGCACCGATTGCGATCGTGGCTCCGGGGCTGGGCGCTGTGGCGCACGCCCCGGCCGAGCCAGATCCTGATCATGGCCGTCAACGCCCTGGCCGTCGCCGTCGCCGCTGTGACCATCGTCCTCGTTCCGGTCTCGATCGGGCAGAACGACCTGGTCCGCTTCGGTGTGCTGGCCGGATGTGCCTGGGCGGCGACCGAGCTCACCCGGCACGTCGAGCAACGCCGAGCGGTCGCGCACTCGTCCGCCGTCGCCCACATCGACTCCGCCGCCGTGTGGGTCATGGCCACCACCATCGTGCTGCCGCCGGCGCTCGCCCTTTCCATGGTGGTGCTGACGAACGTGCTGCTCTGGGATCGCGTCAAGCGCCGCCGGACACCGCCGTATCGCGCCGTCTACACGACGTCGACCATCCTGCTCGGCACCAGTCTCGCCGTCCTCATCCTCGCCACCGGCCTGAGCAGCTACCCCGGCCTGCCCGCCACGGCCGTCGAGTTCGGCGTCATCGCCCTCGCCGCCGCGGTCGCCTGGGCCGTCAACTTCGGCCTCATCGTGGCGGCCATCGCCTCGCACAATCCCACCACGTCGGCCCGCGACCTGTTCTCCGACCTCTCCGGGCAGATCCTCGAAGCGGGCGCGGCCGCGCTCGGCGTGCTCGTCGCCATCACCATCGTGACCACCCCGGTGGCGCTGCCGGCCGTCCTGGTCGTCATCGTGGCGCTGCACCGCGGCAGCCTGGTCACCGGCCTCGAGAAGGCCGCCAGCATCGACGCCAAGACCGGCCTGGCGACGTCCGCCCGCTGGCACCACCACGCCGAGCAGCTGCTGGTCCGCGCGCAGGACGCCGGCACCGGCCTCGGGCTGCTCATGATCGACCTCGACCACTTCAAGAACATCAACGACACCCACGGCCACCTGTTCGGCGACCGCGTGCTCCGCGCCGTCGCCGACGAACTCCGCGGCGAGGTCCGCGAGCTCGACTCTTGCGGCCGCTGGGGCGGCGAGGAGTTCGCCGTGGTCGTCGCCGACATCGACAGCGACCAGAGCCTGCGGCGCATCGCCGAACGCATCCGGCTGCGCGTTCAGGCGATCATCCTCGACGCCCCCGGCGGCGAGGCGCCGGACCCGGTGACCATCACCGCCTCCGTCGGCGGCGTCCACCACGTCCCCGACGCCTCGACCACCGTCGACGACCTCGTCGCCGCCGCCGACTCGGCCCTGTACGAGGCGAAGCGGGAACGCAACACCATCCGGATCTACCTCACCGCGCCACCGCTTCCCACCGCCCCGGCGCCGGAGCGCACCGAGGCACCGCCGCAGCCGTGACGATGCCGAGCGAGCGCGGTCTCGCCCAGCTGGCTGGCATCCACACCGTCCTCGACGTCTTGCGCCGGGTGGGCGTGCCGGCCTGGCTGTTCGGAGGGTGGGGCCTCGACGCCCGGATCGGCCGGATCACCCGCGAGCACGGCGACGTCGAGTTCTGGGTGGCGCGGCCCTACGGCGAGCGCAGCGCCGCGACGCTCACCGCTGCCGGCGCCGTCGTCCTCGACACCCAGCCGCCCGACGAGTCGCACGAGTTCAGCTGGGACGGGGTCAGCTTCAGCACCGCCTACTTCGACGCCCATCCCGACGGCACGTTCGGCCCACAGGGCCGCTGGTCCGACTGGGTGTTCCCGGCCGGCTCCTTCAGCGACTCCCCCGGCCACCTCGACGGCCGTCCCGTCCCCGCGATGAGCGCCGCCGGAATGCTGGCCATGAAACAGCAGTTCCCCACGCTGCGAAACGGGCACCCGTGGCGGCCGAAGGACGTCCGCGACATCGCCACCCTTCGCGAACTCGTGGCACCTGACTGATCCCTCAGCCGAACTCGAGCTCCTGACTCTGCTTCACGTTGGGCAGGTACTCGCGGGTCGAGATCTCCACGTGGCCGGACCGGACGAGGACGCGGTACTCCTTCGGCGTCGTCTGCTTCACCTGGCGGAACCTGCGGTTGAAGTTCGAGAGGTTGCCGAATCCGCTGTCGGACGCGATGGTCGCGATCGGCAGATCGGTGTCGCGCAGCAGGCGGCACGCGGCGTTCAGGCGGACGACCGTGATGTAGCGGGTGAGCGTCAGCCCGGTCGACCGCGCGAAGAGCCGGCTCGCGGCGCTCGCGTTCATGTGCACCGCGCGGGCGACGTCCCGCAGTGTGATGGCCGCACGGTAGTGCTCGTGCACATGGGCCACGATGGCCTCGATCCGGCGTGCGCTCGAACTGTCGGTCCCGGCCGATGACTGGCCCGTCGTGAGCCAGGTGTAGGGCTGGCGGCTGAGCGCGACCAGCACGTGCAGCAACCCGACCGTCCTCTCGGCGGCCGCGAGCTCGCCGAGCGCCGCCAGCGCGGCCGGCGCCTGGGCGAACCGGAGGCCGTTGGGCGCCGCCGCCAGCATCGTGCTGACGCTGGCGAAGGCCGGCAGGTCGAAGAACGTCTCGCCGAGAAACGCCTTCGTGAAGTGGATGACGATCGCCTCGCTCAGCCCGCCGTCGGGGATCGACGCGTACGTGTGGGCCAGCCGCGGCCCGATCAGGACGAGATCGCCCGGCTGGTACTCCTCGATCGAATCGCCGATGAGACGGGTGCCCACGCCACTCACGATCTGAACCAGCTCGAACTCCGGATGGACGTGCAGACGTGGCGGTAGAACAGGTGACTTGAACCGGAAGTAGCGCCATCCGAGCGGGTAGAGCGGCTCGAGATGCTCGTACGCGACCGGCATCGCACCCTCCTCGTGGGCAAAAATCGTACCAGTTCCGAGCGAGCACGGCGTTGTTGCACCCACTGCCGATCCCCGACGCTGAACCCATGGTCTTCCCCATCGGAACAGCAGTGAGGCAGGCGTCATGAGGATCGAAGTGAACGAGCCGGCCTGCGTGGGCTCCGGTCAGTGCGCCCTCGTCGCGGAAGACCTGTTCGACCAGGACGACGACGGCATCGTCATCGTCCTCGCCGACCACGTCGCGGCCGGGCTCGAGGACGCGGCCCGGCGGGCGGCGGCGCTGTGCCCCGCCCGGGCGATCGCGCTGGTGGAGTGAGCGGCGCATGACCGGGCGGCCCAGGACCGTGATCGTCGGCGCGTCGATCGCCGGCATCTCGACGGCGGAGGCGTTGCGCCGCGCCGGCTACGACGGCACGATCACCGTGGCCGGGGAGGAACCGCACCGCCCCTACAACCGCCCGCCGCTGTCCAAGCAGGTGCTGACCGGTCAGTGGGCGCCGGAGGACGCGTCCATCGCCCCGGCGGAGACGTTCTCCGGCCTCGGCATCGACCTCCTCCTGGGGGTCCGCGCCACCGGTCTCGACACTGACCGGCGCCGGGTCCGGACAGAGGCCGGTGAACTGGCCTACGACTCGCTCGTGATCGCCACCGGGGTCGCCGCCCGTGTGGCCGGGCCGCTCCCACCGCTCGCGGGCGTGCACACCCTGCGCACCCTCGACGACGCGACCGCGCTCCGCGCCGGCCTCGACGGCGCGGCCCGGGCGCTCGTGGTCGGCGGCGGCGTCCTCGGCGGCGAGATCGCCGCCGGGCTGGCGAAGCGCGGGCTGACGGTGACCCTCGTCGGCCGGGGCGAGCAGCTGTGCTTCGGCCAGGTGGGGCCGCTGCTCGCCCCGCTGCTGGCGGACCTGCACCGGACCAACGGCGTGCGCCTCGAACTGGGCCGGGACGTCGTCGAGCTGCGCGGAGCGGACCGGGTCACCGGCGCGGTGTTGTCGGACGGGTCCGAGGTCGCCGCCGACCTCGTCGTGACGGCGGTGGGCAGCCGCCCCCGCGTCGAGTGGCTGGCCGGCGCGCCGCTGCGCAGCTCCGACGGCGTCGAGTGCGACCCGGCCGGCCGGGCGGCGCCGGACGTCTACGCCGTCGGCGACGTCGCGCGCTGGGCGGACGCGTCGGGCGGCTCCTCGACCCGGGTCGAACACCAGCAGCACGCGATCGAGCAGGCCCACGCCGTGGCCGCGACGATCGCCACCGGCGTCGCCCGGGCGCCCGGCATCGTGCCGTTCTTCTGGTCCGAGCTGCACGGCACGCGCATCCAGGCCTACGGGCGGTTCGACGGCGCCAGCAGCCTCGCGGTGGTCGCGGGCGACGCGGCGGACGGCCGCTTCGTCGCGCTCGCCACTCGCGACGGCGTCCCGGTCGGCGTCGTCGGCTGGAACCTCCCCCGCGCCTTCCGCGAGGTGCGCGCTCGGTTCGCCTCCACATCGGCAGATCTCGGAGAAAGGCAGCTTGTCCCATGAGCACCGCACCGAACATCGAGGGCACGGGATGCCCTCATCACGCGGCCGTCATGCCCACCGACGGCACGCCGTTCCGCCCATCGCCCCGGTTCGCGGCGTGGCGGGCCGAGGCGCCCGCGACCCGGCTGACGGCCGACGACGGGAACGTCGGCTGGTTCGTCACCGGATACGACCTCGCCCGGCAGGTCCTGGAGGACGCCCGGTTCAGCCAGGCCGACCAGCGCCACCCGGTCGGGCACCACGTGTTCTCCGGTCACGTGCCCGACGCCGACCTGGTGGCCGCCTTCACGACGGGCAACGTCCTCGGCCTCGATCCGCCGCAGCACACGAGGATCCGGCGGACCGTCGTCGGCCGGTTCTCGGTCCGCTCGGTGCGCGGCCAGCTGCCGGACGTCCGCGCGTTCATCGAACGCCGGCTCGACGAGCTCGTCGCCGCCGGGGGCACCGCCGACCTCTTCTGGGACCTCGCCGTCCCCGTCTCGGTGTTCGCCCACTGCCGCGTGCTGGGCATCCCGGAGCACAAGTCCGGCGAGTTCGCCGACATCTTCGCCGCCGAGGAGCTGCGGCCGGCCGAGATGGTCGAGTTCGCCCGCGCGGTGCTCGAGCTGAAGCGCGACGACCTCGGCGAGGACACCATCAGCGACGTCCTGCGCTCGGAGCTCAACGACGCGGAGAGCCTGGGGATCGTGTCGGTGCTGATGGGCTCCGGACGCGACGCGATCGCCTTCATGATCCCGACGACCATGGTCTCGCTGCTGACCGATCCCGGCCAGTGGGAGACGCTGCGCAGCGACCCCGCACTGATTCCTCCCGCCGTCGAGGAGTTCGTCCGGTTCCACGCGATGTTCGTCTCCGCGCATCCGCGCACCGTCGCCGAGGACCTGACCCTGCAGGGGATCGACTTCCGCGCGGGCGAGGCGGTCTGGGTGTCGACGGTGGCGGCGAACCGCGACGGTGACCGGTTCGCCGACCCGGACACCTTCGACGTCACCCGCGACGCCTACGGGCACATCGCGTTCGGCCACGGCATCCACGGGTGCATCGGCCAGCAGCTCGCCCGGGTGGTCATCGCCGAGGCGATCACCCAACTGCTGGACCGGCTGCCGTCACTGCGGCTGGTGCGCGCCGATCAACTGGAGCCGCTGCCGTTCGCCGGGCCGCTGCCGACCTACTCGCCGGGGAGTGTCCATGTCGCGTGGTAACGACGGTCTGACGTGGGCGACGCTGTCGCCGAGCGGGCGCGACGGCGCCGAATGGTCGCACGCAGGCATCGCCGCCGACGCCGGCGGGACGGTGTACTGGACCGACGCCGCGGGCGGGGCGATCATCGCGCGGCACCTCCCGACCGTCCGCGTGCAGCGGATCCCCGTCCCGCTGCTCGAGGTGCACGACATCACGCTCGGCCCGGACCCCGACCGCCCGCGGCTCTGGCTGGTCGACCCCGGCTGGAAGCAGCGGCCACCGGCGTACGAGCCGGAGGTGCGCGAGGGACGTGCGGGCGTGCTGGATCTCACCTCGGGCGACTTCACCGACCTCGTCCGCCCGGACCATCCGCGCTACGCCGAGCACGGCTGGTACCCGACCTCCGTCGCCGTCGACGACACCGAGTCGCTGGTCGTGGTGGCCGACGGCTACGGCGAGAGCCTGGTGCACCTGTACCGCGACGGCGCGGCGACGACGGTGCAGGGCGCCGGCGGAGCGCGGTTCCGGTGCCCGCACGGCGCGCTCGTCAGGGCCGGCCGGACCGGGCCCGAACTGGTCGTCGCCGACCGCGGCAACAGCCGCCTGGTCCGCCTCGATCTCGACGGGCACTTCATCCGCGCGTTCACCCACCCGAGCATGCGTGCCCCGAGCGGCCTCGCGACGCTGGGCGAGCGGCTCATCGTCACCGACCTCGACGGCGCGCTGCACAGCGTCGACCTCGACCGTGGCGTGCTCGACGTGCTCGTGCCGTTCCCGGACGGCGAGAAGCGGCCGGGCTGGCCGAACCACGAGATCGACGGCGCGATGCTGCGCCCGCCGCTGCACGACGGCGTGCTGAACAGCCCGCATGGCGTCGCGACCGGCCCGGACGGCTCGATCTTCCTCACCGAGTGGGTCATCGGCGGGCGAGAGCTGCACCTGCGCCAGCACCCGGCGAACGAGACGGGAGCGGCCCGATGAGCGTCGAGATCCGCGCCTACCGCCCGGCCGACCGCGACGACGTCGCCCGCGTCTGCCTCCGCACAGGGGCGAGCGGCGGCGATGCGACCGGGTGGTACTCCGACGACACGCTCCTGCCCGACGTGGCCGCGCTGCCGCATCTGGAGTACGCCCCCGACCTCGCCCTCGTCGTCGACGACGGCAAACACGCGATCGGCTACCTCATCGGCGTCGCGGACACCGCCGCGTTCATCGAGTGGTGGCGGCGCGAGTGGGTGCCCGTCATCGCGGCGAGGCATCCCGCCCCGGGCGCCCCGACGGCCCACGCGCCGCAGATCAGCGAGGCGCTGCTGCTCGAGGTGGGACGGCAGCCCGAGTTGATGCGCATCGCCGAGCTCGACGCCTACCCCGCTCAGCTGCACATCAACCTGCTGCCCACGTTGCGGGGACAGGGGTTCGGCCGGCGCCTCGTCGACCTGTACCGGGCGGCACTCGCGGCCCGCGGCGTGCCCGCCCTCCACCTCGGCATCGACCCGAGCAACGTCGGCGCCCGCGCGTTCTACGACCGGCTCGGCTTCCACGAGCTTCCGTCGAGCACACCGCACCATCCCCTGTTCGGCATCGCGACAACGCCGTAGCCGCGGTTCCTTCGTCCCCTGAATGAGCGTTCGAAAGGAGAGCAGCATGAACAAGCTCGTCGCAGGCATCGCCATCGCGTCAGGCATCGTGCTCGGGCTCGCCGCCTGCTCCGGCAGCGACGGATCGACCACCTCGGATCCCGGCGAGGTGTCGGGCGAGATCACCTACGCGCATTGGGATCCGAACCTGGAGCCGACGCTCGACGCGATCATCGACGCGTTCCGGGAGGAGTACCCGGACGTGACGGTCACCCCGGTCGTCCGGCCGTACGCGCAGTACTGGACCACCCTCCAGACGGAGGCGTCGTCGAACACCCTTCCCGACGTGTTCTGGATGGACATGTCGTACTTCGAGCTCTACGCGGGCAACGACCAGCTGGCGCCGATCGACGACCTGATCGAGTCGGGCGCGATCGACCCGTCGAAGTACCCGGACCACCTCACCGAGTTCTTCCAGCTCGACGGCGTGCAGTTCGCGGTGCCCAAGGACGTCGACACGAACGCCGTGTGGATCAACAAGGCGCTCTTCGAGCAGGCCGGGGTCCCCCTCCCGTCGCCGGACTGGACCTACGACGACTTCCGCGCCACGTCCCAGGCCATTCGTGACGCCCTGGGCGACCGGGGCATCTACGGCACCGCGTTCTACCCGTACGGCCAGCCGACCTACTGGAGCTCCGTCTTCGCCTATGGCGGCTCGGTGGTCGCCGACGACGGCACGAGCGGCTGGGACGAGCCGGGCAGCAGCCGCGGTCTGCAGGTCTGGGCCGACCTCATCGCGGACGGATCGTCACCGACGATCCCGCAGCTGTCCGAGACGCTGGCCGACCAGTGGTTCCTGAACGGCAAGGCCGCGATGTTCCCCTCCATCGGCGGCGCCAGCATCGCCCTGGTCGCGGCCGCACCGAACGCCGCCGACTTCGTCGCCGTCCCGCTGCCCCAGGCCGAGCGCAAGGCGACCGTCACCCACGCGCTGACGAACGTCGTCAGCGCCCGGTCGAAGAACCTGGCCGCCGCCCAGGCGTTCCAGGCCTTCCTCGCCGGCGAGCAGGCCCAGCGGCTCCAGGCCGAGAGCGGTGTCATTCTCTCCGCCTACGAGGGGACGAGCGACGCGTTCGTCCAGAGCCACCCGGACCTCGGCCTGCAGACGTTCGTCGACGCGATCGACTACTCCGTCCCGTACCCCGTCGCGAGGAACTCCCACGCCTGGGTCGCGGAGGAGACGGTGATCACCGGGCAGGCGTTCGCGGGCGAGATCACCGCCGAGGAGGCGGCACGACAGCTGGACGACATGCTCAACCAGGCGGTGGAGTCCGAATGAGCCTCGCCACGCACGACCGCCCGCCGGCCACGACGGGCACCGTGGCCGGCCGGGCCGGTGCGCCGAACCCCGGCAGCCGGCGCCGGCGATCCGACTCGGGCTGGTGGCCGCTGCTGTTCGCCGGGCCGTTCTTCCTCGGCATCGCGGTCTTCTACCTCTTTCCCATCGTCCAGACCGCGTACTTCAGCTTCACCGACTGGGGGCCGTTCGGGGGTGTGACCTTCGTCGGCGGCGAGAACTGGCGCTCGCTGCTCAGCGACGATGAGTTCCTGCGCGCCCTGTTCAACACCGTCGTCTACGTCCTCGTCGTGCTGCTCGGCGTGCCCATCGCCGTCGGCCTCGCCACGCTGCTGAACCGCCCGACGCTGCGTGGGACGATGGTGTACCGGACGATGTTCTTCCTGCCGTACCTGGCCATGCCGGTGGCCATCGCGCTGGTGTGGCGGCTCATGTTCAACGGCGACTTCGGCGTGATCAACGCCTTCCTCGGGCTGTTCGGCATCGACGGGCCCTACTGGCTCTCGACGCCCGGATTCGCGCTCGTCGCCGTCGCCATCGTGGGCCTCTGGATGGCGGTGGGGTTCAACATCATCATCCTCTCGGCCGGCCTGCGCTCGATCCCGCCCGAGCTGTACGAGGCGGCCTCGCTCGACGGCGCCAGCCGGTGGTCGCAGTTCGTCCGCATCACCGTGCCGCTGCTGACCCCGTCCATCTTCTTCGTGGTCGTCATGAACGTGATCGGCGGCTTCCAGCTGTTCGACCTGCTGTTCGCCATCCTCGGCAACAACCCGGTCATCGCGGACACCAAGTCGCTCGTCTACCTCTTCTACGACGAGTCGTTCGTGCTGAACAACCGCGGGTACGGAGCCGCGATCGCGTTCGTCATCCTGCTGATCGTCGCGATCGTCACGGCGATCCAGTTCCGGCTGCAGCGGAGGTGGGTCCACTATGCCTGAGCTCGCTTCCGCCCCCGCCCTCCGGCGGCCGGCCGAGCGCCGGACCGGCCGGAACGGCTTCGCCCACCTCGTCCTCGTCATCGGCAGCCTGGTGATGCTCTTCCCGTTCGCCTGGCAGATCATCACCTCGCTCTCGACGAACGCCGAGGTGACGTCGATCCCGCCGAAGCTGTGGCCGTCGTCGTTGCACTTCGAGAACTACTCCGAGGTCTTCGCCCAGCTCCCGTTCGTCTCCCAGCTCACCGTCTCGGTGACCGTCACGGTCATCAAGGTGCTCGGGCATCTCCTGCTCGGAGCGCTCGCCGGCTACGCCTTCGCCCGGATGCGCTTCCCGGGCCGCGGGCTCATGTTCGGGCTCGTGCTCGCCATCATGATGGTCCCGCCGCAGGTCTTCCTCATCTCGCAGTACCAGATCGTCCAGGGGCTCGGCTGGCTGAACACCGTGGCGGGGATCGTGGCCCCGGGCATCTTCACGGCCTTCTCCGCGTTCCTCATGCGGCAGTTCTTCCTCGGGCTGCCCGACGAGCTGGAGGAGGCCGCGCGGCTCGACGGCGCGAACCCGTTCCAGGTCTTCCGGAAGGTGATGCTCCCGCTGGCCCGGCCCGGCCTCTCCGCGCTGGCCGTGGTCGGTGTGCTCGTGTCGTGGAACGACCTGCTCTGGCCGCTCGTCGTCGCGACCGAACCGGGCACGCAGCCGCTGTCCGTCGGGCTCGCGACGCTGCAAGGGCGGTTCGTTACCGACTACCCCGTCCTGATGGCGGCCGCACTGCTCGCGTGCGCCCCCATCCTGATCGTCTTCCTGGTCATGCAGCGACGAGTGATCGACGGCCTCGCCGTCTCCGGCCTGAAATGACGCCGACCCCACTGGAGGAAAGAAAGATGACCACGAACCGAGCCGCCGCCGCCCTCGCCGGGATCCGGCGCCTCAGCGGCCTGCCGGCCGAGCGCATCGACGTCACCGTCGGCCCGGCCGGCGCCGCCGACGCCTTCGAGGCGACCACGGCGGACGGCATCCTGCGCATCGACGCCACCACCCCGGGCGTCGCGCTGGCCGCCTACGCCCAGTTCGCGCGGCGCACCCGCACCGGCAGTGTGTCGCGTTCCGGCATCCGCGGGCCCGCGGAACTGCCGGCCGCGGCGACCGTCGCCGCCACGTCGCCCTACCAGCGGCGGGTGGCCTACAACATCACCGTCGGCGGCTACACCACGCCGTTCTTCGGCTGGGACGAGTGGGAGCGGGAACTCGACCTGCTGGCCGCGAGCGGGATCAACGCCGCGCACATCACCCTCGGCCAGGAGGCGGTCTGGCTGCACGCGTTCCAGCAGTTCGGGTACACCGAGTCCGAGCTGCTGCGGTGGATCGTGCCGCCGTCGCACCAGGCGTGGCAGTGGCTCAACAACGTCGAGCACTTCGGCGACGGCACCACCCGGGGGATCGTGGAGCGGCGGGTGGACCTCGCCCACCAGGTCTTCGCCCGCATGGCCGAGCTGGAGATCACCCCGATCCTGCCCGGCTTCAGCGGCACCGTCCCGCCGGGCTTCGCCGAGCGGAACCCCGGCTCGGAGATCGTGCCGCAAGGACTGTGGTTCATCGACCTCGCGGGACCGCGCCGGCCCGACTGGCTGCGGACCGACACAGCCGAGTACGCGAAGGTCGCCGAGGCCTTCTACGGCGCGCAGCGCGACCTCTTCGGGCTGTCCGGCTGGTGGGCGGTCGACCTCCTGCACGAAGGCGGCAAGATCGGCGATTCGACGCTCGCGGCCGCGGCACGGGCGGTCGAGGACGCGATGCGGACGGCCGACGCCGGCTACACCTGGGTGGTGCAGGGCTGGGGCGGAAATCCGCAACCCGAACTGCTCGACGCGCTCGACACCAGCCGCCTGCTCGTCCTCGACCTGGTGGGCGAGCACTGGCAGAAGATGAACGGCTACGACGGCACACCATGGGCGTACGGCATCCTGCCCAACTACGGCGGCCGCACCAGCCTCTACGGCGACGTCGAGGCCATCGCGGCGACGCCGGCGACCCTCTTCGGGGACACCGAGCCCGTCGGCAACCTCGTCGGGATCACCGACATGGCGGAGGGCGTCGCGAACAACCCCGTCGTCTGGGATCTCTTCCACGACCTCGCCTGGACGACGGAGCCGATCGACCTCGACGCGTGGTTCGAGGAGTGGGTCGAGGCACGCTATGGGCAGTCGACGGAGGGGGCGACCGCCGCCTGGCGGGTGCTGCGCACGCACGCCTACGGCCCTTGGCGGGTCGACGAGACGGCGCCGACGCCGAAGGAGACCGCTCTCGTGGGCATCGGCCAGCCCGTCGACATCGCCACTCTCGACGCCACGACGGTGCCGGCGATCTTCGAGGCGCCGCACGCGGACGACCCCGATGCCTTCGCCGCGTTCGTCGTCTACGCCGGCACCGACTCCGTCGTGGCGGCCGTCCCGAGCCTCGGCGCGAACCAGGCCGGCATGGTGGGGCCGCGGGTCCTCCCGTACCCGGCCGACGCGCTGCGTCCCGCGCTGGCCGGGCTGATCGCGGCCGCCGAGGCCGGGCGCTCGCCGTCGCTCGACCACGACCTCGTCGACGTCGCGCGGCAGGTGCTCGCGGACCACGCCCGGCTCGTCCTCCCCCGGATCAGCGCGGCCTTCGACGCCGGCGACGTCGGCGCCTTCGACACCGGGACCGCCACCTTCCTCGAGCTCATCGACCTGCAGGACGCGACGCTGCACGCGCACCCGGCGTTCCGGCTCGAGACCTGGCTGGACGGGGCGCGCGCACTCGGCGCGACGCCGCAGGAACGTGCGCACCTGGTCGAATGGGGGAAGCGGCTGCTCACCTCATGGGGCGCCCGGGAGTCGACCATGCTCACGGAGTACGGGAACCGGGACTGGTCCGGGCTCGTCGGCGGCTACTACCGGCAACGCTGGGCGCTCTGGTTCCAGCAGCTCCGCAACGTGCTCACCGGCGCCCCCACCACCCCGATCGACTGGTACGCCGTCGCCGAAGCGTGGGTCACGGCCGAGGACTCCTCCCCCGAGCGCCCGGCGGCCGACGCGCTCGAGCAGGCCAGGGCCGCGCTCACGTTCGTGACGAGCCGTCCCGACGGGACATGACCACGTTGTAGCGGTAGCGCCCGTTGATCGATCCCGTCATCACCGAGTCGCGGATGACGCAGCTGACACCGTGGTCGGCGGCCAGGGAGGTGAAGAAGGCCCGGTCGAGGTAGAGCTGCCGCAGCCCGCCCGTCGTCGCATCCGCACCGTACGCCGCCCGGCGCGCTTCCTGGTGCTCTTCACGTCTGGCCAGGTCGTTGACGTCGAAGACACCGACAGCGCGCCGGGCCTTGGCCACCATCAGGGCGACGACCAACCGGGCGTACTCGGCGTCCGGGAAGTAGATGAAGACGCCGTTGCTGACGACGACGTCATAGCGCGGCAACGGGTTCACCCCACTCGCCTCGCGGACCTCGACGTCGTCGGAGTCCAGGACGCCGCGCGCCACGTCGATGAGCGCCGGCGCGTAGTCGGAGCCACCGACCCCCGCGCAGAGCGGCTCCAGGCCGTGCAGCAGCGCGCCGGCGCCGCACCCGACCTCGTAGACGGTGTCGGTGGCGGCGATCGCCAGCGAGACGACGATGTGATCGCGCTGCCGGTCGAACTCGTCGAGATCGAGTGCCGACGTCCGCGAGTCGTAACCGGAGAGTGCGGCCAGCTCGACCCGGCTGGGAACAGCACGACCGGACGCGACGAAACGCTCGCCCTTGCGCTGCCACACCTCGTACCAGGTGCTCGGAATGCTCATGTGCCCCCTGTCCCGCGGCGCGCCGCCCTCACCTACTAAAGCGAATAGTAGATGAGGACGTCGCGCGCGTCATCAGGTGGTCCCGGCCAGTGTGACCGGCCGAGGCCGCAGCCGGCCGGACCGGGCGAGGACGTGAACGCCCAGCGCGCAGGCCGTCCCGATCGCCGCCAGGAGCAGCCATGGAACCCACGGCACGCCCTGCGCCCGCGCGAGTTCGAGCAGTCCGCCGGTCCCCAGCGTGCCGGCCGCAATGCCGACGCCGCAGATGGTGTTGTACAGCCCGTAGTGCGTGGCCACGAGCCGGTCCCCCGCCAGCGACACGATGGTGTCCATCTCGAAGGGGAACACGACCATCGTACCCATCGTGAGCACGCCCACCGAGACCAGGAGCGGGAGGAACGCGAGCACCTCCGACGGCGGGTCACGCAGCACCACCGGTAGCGGCACGAGGAACGCCGCCGCCATCAGCAGGAGACCGGCCGCGATGCAGCGGCCGCCGCCCCAGCGCCGCCGGCACCACTCGGTCACCCGCAGCTGACCGACGACGGCGATCAGGCCGGAGACCGCGAACAGGATCCCCACCTCGACCGTGGCCACCTCCGGCGACGACGCGAGCCGGCCCGTCTCCAGTGGCAGCGCCAGGTACACCTGGAAGGAGAGCACGTACGAACCGACCATCACCAGCGAGAAGGCCAGGAACCGCCGGTTCGCGAACACCACGCGCCAGCCGGCCAGAACGGAGGACCGCGGACCGTCCGGACGCCGGTCGGGCAGCGCCCGCAGCTGCGCGACCGTCAGCCCGGCGAAGACGAGCGCCGCGACCAGACAGGTGAGCTCGAACGCGACCGCCGTCAGCAGCAGCCCGATCAGCGGGCCGAGCAGGATGCCCGCCTGGTAGAAGACGTTGAAGACGGCGAACGCCTCCACCCTGCGCCCGCCGGCGTCCTTGGCGACGTACGCCCGGACGGCCGGATTGAACAGCGCGCCGGCGAAGCCGGTGGCCATCGCCGCGACGACCAGCGCCGGCACCGAGGTGGCGAGGCCCAGCAGCACGAATCCGGCCGCCCGCAGGGCGCAGCCCGCCACGATGAGCCGCTTGTAGCCGAGCCGGTCGGCCAGGGTGCCGCCGACGAGGAACATGCCCTGCTGCGAGAAGTTGCGCGCGCCCAGGATCAGGCCGACCAGCCAGCCGGCGAGGCCGACCGTGACCGACAGGTGCGCCGCGAGATACGGCATGAGCATGTAGAACCCGATGTTGATCGCGAACTGGCTGATCGCGAGCAGCCGGATCGGGCGGTCGAACGTCCGCAGCTGACGCACCGTGGCGATCACCGCCCGGCCTCCGCCCGGGCGAGGACGGGGTTCACGACGGCCGGGCACCGCGTCCACCGGGACACCTCGCGCTCGCCCGGGTGGGCCACGACGTCCGGCTCGGCCGCCGGCGCCACCTCCAGGAGGCCGCGTTCGGCGCAGTAGGCGTCGTTGTAGACGGTGTCGAAGTACCGCTGCGGGCCGTCGGGGAAGATCGCCGCGATCCGGGTGTCGGCCGGGCGCGTGCGGGCGAGCCAGCCGGCGACGAGCGCCACGGCACCGACGCTCCAGCCCCCGGAGGCGTACTGGGACGCGGCCAGCCGGCGGCAGGTGTGCACCGACTCGGCGGCGCTGACCCAGTGCACCTCGTCGAAGGCCGGGTAGTCGACGTTGCCCGGGTAGATGCTGGAGCCGAGGCCGCGCATCACCCTGGACCGGGCCGGCTGCCCGAAGATCGTCGAGCCGACGGAGTCGACGCCGACCAGGCGCAGGCCGGGGTAGTACTGCCGCAGGACCCTGGCGACGCCGGACGAGTGCCCTCCCGTCCCGACCGAGCAGACCAGGACGTCGATGCGGCCCAGCTGGCCGGCCAGCTCGGTCGCCAGCGTCGCGTACGCCTCGACGTTGTCGGGGTTGCCGTACTGGTCGGGGCAGAACGCGCCCGGATGCCGCCCCATGACGTCGCGGACCCGCTGGCGGCGCGCCTCCTGCCAGCCGCCGATCGGGTCCGGCCGTTCGACCGTCTCGACCCGGGCGCCGTAGGCCCGCAGCAGCCGGGCGACGATCGGCTCCATGCCGGGGTCGCTCACCAGCGTGACCGGGTGCCCGTAGACGATGCCGGCGAGCGCCAGGCCCAGGCCGAGCGTGCCACTGGTCGACTCGACGATCATGCCGCCGGGCGCCAGCTCGCCCCGCTCTCTGGCGCGGGCGACCATGTGCAGCGCCGGACGGTCCTTCATGCCGCCCGGGTTGTGCCCTTCCAGCTTGGCCCAGAAGCCGCGGCCATCGGTGGTGAACGGTGCGTCGATCCACACCACCGGCGTGTTGCCGACGGCGCGAGACAGATGCGCACCCGCGGAGTTGGAGACCGCGGGAACGAGGTCGTGAGAAAGCATGACGTGTCCGTTCTGTGCGTGCAGCTGAATGCGCCGCGGTACCGGCGCGCATCGCCCCGTGCGGGAGCGGCGCGGCCGGCCTGCCGGCAGCGCTCGTCCCGAGGACCTGTCAGCGCCTCGACACGCAGCAGGAACGGAGCACGTCTTGCCCGGGGCGCGGCACGACCCGGCGGGCGCCACGCGCGAGGAGGCGGACCGGCGCGGATCGCCGGCCGAGCCCCCAGCCACCGGCGACCAGCGGCAACGCCAGGAAGATCGCGTCGGAGCCGCCATGCGGGCGCGACGTCGCGACGCAGGTCTCGTCATGCGGATCGGACCCGGAACCGGCGTGGTCGCAGTCGTCGGACGACGGCGGGTGGTGCCCCGGCTCATCGAACTGCACCGACACCTCGTGCGCGGCGACCGGAGCGGCTGACGCCTCGGCATGCCCGTCGGAACAGGGCACGAGGTGCAGAGCGAGATACGTCAGGACGATTCCGGCCGAGACCAGCAGGAAGCGGAGCCTGGATCGGCTCCACAGCGGTTGATGACTCGACACGATGACAAGATCGTACACAGGTGTCACGGGCGGGACGGAGGGACGACCGAACTCGTCGCGGCGCGCCAGCGCGGCGCCGGCGCGCATCACCTACGATGTCCCTTAGGCGATCGGATGGAGGCACGGGTGCGGCCGTTCGGCGAGTTGGAGGCGGCGATCATGGACGTCGTCTGGTCCGCCGCGGCCCCGATCACCATCCGCGAGGTCAAGGATCGGCTGCCCCAGCACCCGGAGCGGGCCTACACCACCGTCCAGACGGTCGTCGACATCCTGTATCGCAAGGGCTGGCTCAGCCGGGCCCGGGACGGCAAGGCGCATCGCTACGCGCCGAGCCGGTCTCGGGACGACTACACGGCCGCCCTGCTCGGGGAGGCGCTGACCACGACGACGGACCGCACCGGCGCCCTGCTCCGCCTGGTCGAGTCGATGGGCGACGACGAGGTGGCGGCGCTGCGGGCGGCGTTGGACGCGGCCACGACGGAGCGGGGGTCGTAGCCCCATGACGGCGACGCTGCTCCTGCTGTTCCAGGGGACGTTCCTGGCGGCGGCCGGCGGGCCACTGCTGCGACGTGCCGGGTGGCCCCAGCGCGCGCCCCGGCTCGGCATCGCCGTGTGGCTCACCCTCAGCGGCGTCGCGGTCGCCTCGGTGCTCTTCGGCGGCCTGACGATGACGTTGCCCAGCGTTCCGCTGACCACGGACGTCGCGACCTTCGTGCACCTGTGCGTGGACGAGATCCGGGCGCAGTACTCCACCCCGGCCGGTGCGGCGACCGCGGTGGCCGGCGCCGGGATCATGATCGGTGTGGCCGGCCGCCTGACGCTGTGCTCGTTCCGGGTCGCCCGGTGGCGGGCCGCCGAACGCGCGCGGCACGCGGTCGCGCTCCGGCTGATCGGCCGGCGCGAGCCGGCCCTCGGCGCCGCCGTCATCGACCACGATGTGCCCCAGGCCTACTGCCTGCCCGGCCGCGGGCGCCAGATCGTCCTCACGACCGCCGCGCTGGCGAGCCTCAGCCGCCCGCAGCTGGCGGCGGTCGTCGCGCACGAGCGGGCCCACCTGCGGTCGAGGCACGATCTCCTGATCGCGGCCGCGCTGGTCCTGAAGCAGGCCTTCCCGTGGGTCCCGGCCTTCGCCCACGCGCACGACCAGGTGTGCTTCCTGGTCGAGCTGGCCGCAGACGACGCCGCCCTGCGCACCCACGACCGGCTGACGCTGGCCGAGGGCATCCTCCGGGTGGCCGCCGGCCGTCCGTCCGCGCCCGCGCTCGGCGCCGGCAGCAGCAGCGGGGCACGCGTCCGGCGGCTGCTGGTGCCACGTCAACGACTGGGCGCCGCGCGCGGCCTGCTCGTCGCCGCCGCGGTGGCCGGACCGCTCATGACGATGGCCTGGCTCGCCGCGGCGCCCGCCAGCGCCGCGGTCCACGTCGTCACCTGTCCCCTGCCGTCCGCCGCGGTGGCGGGTCAGGAACCCGGCGTCTTCCAGTCGCCGTAGAGCTCGACGTAGGCGCGCCCGGTCATGCGCCGACCGGCGTAGCTGCCGGTCACGGCGCAGTCGGCCTCGTAGAGACCGCGCGGCTGGCCGGGGTAGTACACGTCGAGTTCCTGCTCGGTGACCAGCGAGCGGATGTCGAGCCGGGTGTCGCGGCCGGGGATCTCGACCCGCCAGCGGGTGGGGTAGGTCTGGCCGGTCAGCGGGCTGGTCCAGAAGTCGCGGGCGTGGTCGGCGAGCGGGACGATCGACGCGACCGTGTGGTGGCCGTCGGGGTCGACGATGGTGGCGTAGGCCTGGTCGTCGCCGTCCTGGATCAGGTTCCAGACGTTCAGGCGGTCGCCGTTGTCGAGGTGGACGGCCATCCAGGTCCAACGTTGGATGCTCGCCCAGTGCCAGGTGCCCCATTGCCGGTCGAGCCAGGACGTGCCGCGCACCCGGTGCGGGTGGCCGTCGACGGTGAGGGTGCCGCGCGTGGCCAGCGACGGTAGCGAGTAGTAGTAGCTGAAACCGTCGGCGAACGGGATGAGGCCGGTGCCGCCGGGGTACAGCGCCGGACCGGCATGGCGCAGCGTCAGCTCGATCCGCGCGCCGGGCAGGCTCGCGGCGAGGCGCATGTCGTCCATGGGGCCGGCCAGGGTGGCGGCGGGCGTGCGGACGTCGAGGACGTCGGTGGAGAACGTCGCCTCGCCGGGCTCGTAGCGTTCGACCAGCCCGCGGTGCGTGCCGGCGGTCTCGTCGGTGATCGCCGCGTGCACCTCCGGGCCGGCGCTGGAGCGGTTGATCGTGACCTCGTAGCCGTACCAGCGCCGCCCGGCCCGGACGTGGCCGACGACGTACCACCACTCGTAGCCGACGTCCGGGTCGGAGGCCTGGTCGTCCGGCAGGCGCACGTAGCGAGGGAAGGTCTGCGCAGCGGGCCGAGCCGGCGAGGCGGCGGCCGGTGCGAGGTCCAGCGGGCCGAGGACGGGGGCCGCGGTGGCGGCCAGGCCGAGCGCGATGACGCGTCGTCTGCTGGTGGTCATGGGGTCTGCCTTCCGGACGGCGGATGGGTGCGGGTCGTGACGATCGCGGTGAGCACGAGCACGCCGACGACGGTCCAGATCGCGGCCGGCATCGCGTCGGTGTAGGAGCCGCCCGCCTGCAGGATGGCGCCGACGACGACCGCGCCGAGCAGCGTTCCGACCTGGCGCAGGGTGCTGATCACGCCGGAGGCGGCGCCGGCCATCGCGGGCGGGACGTCGCGCATGGCGAGCGCGTTCGCGGGCGCGAACACGATGCCGGCGCCGACACCGCAGATGATCATCCCCGGCAGCAGCGCCAGCACGTCGGTGTCGTCGCCGGACGCGGCGAGCAGCACGAGGAAACCCGCGGCGAACAGCGCGAGGCCGGGCGGGAAGATGAGCCGCGGGTCGACCCTGTCGGCGAGGCGGCCCATGACCGGCGAGATGAGCAGCGTGGCCACGGCCGGCGGGGCGAGGATCAGCCCCGCCTCCGTCGGCGTCAGGTCCCGCACCGACTGCAGGTAGAGCGTGTAGACGAGCAGCAGCGCGACCGTGGCGAACAAGGCGGCCATCAGCACCGCGTTCATCAGGGCGAAGTTCCGCCGTCCGAACAGCTCGAACGGCACCAGCGGCGCCCGGCCCTGCGTCGTGCGCTGGTGCAGCACGAACCCGGCCAGCAGCAAGAGCCCCGGACCGCCTGCGTACCACTCCCCCTCGAGCAGGGCGAACACGGTCAGGAACAGTCCGCCCGTCGACAGCAGCATGCCAACGAGGTCGAGGCCGGCCGCGCGGTCCCGCCGCGACGCCCGTTCGGGAATGAGGGCGTACCCCGCCGCGAGCGCGATCAGCCCGAGCGGGACGTAGACGAGGAAGATCGAGCGCCACGTGAGTGCGTCGACCAGCAGCCCGCCGGCGGCCGGGCCCGCGACGGTCGCCAGCCCGGCGACACCGCTCCACACGCCGAACGCGAAGCCGCGCCGCTCCGGCGGGAACGTCGTCGTGATGAGCGTCAGCGTCTGAGGCATCAGCATGGCGGCCCCGGCGCCCTGCAACGCGCGGGTCGCGATCAGCTGAGCGGGGTCCTGCGCCAGGCCGCACAGCGCGGAGGCGACGGTGAACGTCGCCAGGCCGGCGAGGAACATCGTCCGCGGGCTGTACCGGTCGGCGAGCCGGCCGAAGGTCAGCAGCAGCACCGCGAAGACCAGCGTGTAGCCGTTGACCACCCACAGCGCCTGCGACAGTGAGGCGTCGAGCCGGTGCTGGATGTCGGGGAGCGCGATGTTGACGATGGTGGTGTCGAGCATCGTCATGAAGAACGCCACGCATACCGTGGCCAGCACGGGACCGGACCGATCGCGGGTCATACAGGCACTATATTCATTAGATAACACGTAAAGCCAATGGGGGTGGGGATGCCCGACGAACCCAAGAAGCGCCGCTACGATTCGCTGCGGCGAGAGACACAGGCCATGGAGACCCGTGCGGAGATCGCCCGGGCGGCGCGCCGGCTCTTCCTCGCGCAGGGCTGGGCCGCCACGACCGTCCGCGACGTCGCCCGCGAGGCCGGCGTCTCCGTGCCGACGGTCTACGCCGCCTACCAGAACAAGACCGGCCTGACCCGCGCCCTCGCCGACGCCGCCGGACTCTCGGCCGACCCCGCGCAGATGCTCGCGGAACTCGAGCATCCCGCCGCCGACCCCGCGGACCAGCTCGCCAGCATGGCCTCCTTCGACCGCCGCCTCTACGAACGCGCCGGCGACATCATCGTCCTGATCCGCGACGCCGGCCGCAGCGAACCCGAACTCGCCGCCATCTACACCAACGGCCGCAAGGCCGCGGATCGGAACCGGCGGCAGGTCTTCGAATCGTGGCCGCCCGGCTCGCTGCGCGACGGCCTGGACCTGCCCACCGCGATCGACATCTACGCCGCCATCTGCAACATCGACGCCTACTCGACCTTCGTCACCGAGCGCCAGTGGACGCCCGACCGGATCGAGCAGTGGTGGCGAGAGGTACTCCCCCGCGAGCTCCTCGACCCCGGCCGCCTGCGCCCCTAGATGTTTCTACGCAGCCTGGGCGGGCAGCTCGACGCGGGTGCCTTGGCACTGCTGGCCATGCTGGATATCGGGATGAACCGGACGTCCGGGCGGCGATCAGCCTAGCCAAGGTGATGGCCGGTGACCGGGTGACGCCAGCCGCGGCCGGCCGTGCGCCGGGTCCGCACGTTGGCCGTCCCCCTGCCGCACAACGGCCAACGCGGCGAACCCCGCCGCCAGTCGGCGGTGAGGCCGGACCAACGTTCGTGCGGACACGGGGCGAGCCCGGCGGGCCGGGTCAGCGGACGGTGAAGCCGGCGTCGACCTTGATCACCTCGCCCGTGACGTAGCGCGCGTGGTCGGAGCTGATCCACAGCACGGCGTCGGTGACGTCGCGCGGTTCGATCAGGTCGACCGCCAGCAGGTTCGACATATTCGAGCCGCGATCCTCCTGGTAGCGGACGCACTCGGCCATCGCCGGGCTGGTGGCCATGACCGTCCGCGCGGCCGTCGGCGAGATCATGTTCGACCGGATGCCCTCCGGGGCCAGCTCCACCGCGAGCGTCTTCATCAGCCCGACGACGCCGTGTTTGGCGGCGACGTAGTGGCCGGTGGCGGCGATGCCCTTGTGCGCCGACACCGACCCGACGAAGACGAGGTTGGCGCCCGCGCGGCCGAGCATGTGCGGGATCGCCGCGCGGGCCAGCGTCCACGAGCCGTAGAGGATCGTGTCGCTGCACTCCTTCCACGTCTCGGGCGGCAACTCCCAGGTGGACGGGGCGAAGCTGAAGATCCCCGCGTTGGCGACGGCGACGTCGACGCCGCCGAGGCGATCGGCGACGTCGGCCAGCACCTCGGCGACCCGGTCGGCGTCGCGGACGTCGGCGGCGTAGCTGAGGACGGTGCCCGTCCCGGCCGCGTCGACCTCCTCGTGCGCGGCGGCCAGGTCGTCCTGGTCCGACACCGGGTACGGGACGGTCGCCAGCCCCGAGGGCACGTCCAGCAGCACGACGTGCGCGCCGTCGGCGGCGTATGCCTTCGCGTGGCTCAGGCCCTGGCCGCGGGCCGCCCCGCTGACCACCACGACCCAGCCGTCAGTGCTCAGTACCATGGTCCGACCGGCTCCCCGTCGCGCTCGACGACCTCGTGGTTGAAGCCCTGCAGCTGCAGGTGCCCGGCGTCCACCGGCAGCTCGACACCGGTGATGTAGCGGGCCTCGTCCGAGGCCAGCCAGACGATGGCGTCGGCGATGGCGCTCGGCGGCAGCCCGGACCGGCCCGGCAGCAGGTGCCAGTGCTTCGTCGCCTCGATGTAGTCCTGCGTGGTGGCGTCGTCGCGGCCGAAGATCCACTTGCGGGTCTCCGGGTTCTCCCCCATCGCGGTGTGCACGACACTGGGCAGGACGGCGTTGCAGCGGATGCCGTAGCGGCCCAGCTCGTAGGCGATGCTCTTCATCAGCCCGAGCACGCCGTGCTTGGACGCCGCGTAGTGGGCGAGGTCCTTGCCGGTCTCGTGGCCCATCACCGACGACGTGATGATGATCGCGCCGCTGGACTGCTCGATCATCCGCGGCGCGACCGCCCGGGCGCCGTGCCAGACACCGGTGAGGTTGATGTCCAGCACGGTGTGCCACTGCTCCGCGGTCATCTCCCAGAACGGCACGAAGCTGTGCACGCCGGCGCTGGCGCAGAACACGTCGACGGCGCCGTACTCCTCGACGGTGGCGGCGACGGCGTGGTCCATGTCGTCCTGCGAGCGGACGTCGCCGGCCAGCGTCAGGCAGGACGAGCCGAGCTCCTCCACCAGCCGCTTCGTCTCGGCCAGGTCGTCCTTCGTGCCCAGCGCGTACGGGACGGTGTCGACGTCGTGGCAGACGTCGACGACGGCGACCCGCGCGCCGAGCGACGCCGCCTTCAGGGCGATCGCGCGGCCCTGGCCGCGGGCTCCCCCGGTGATCAGGAAGGTCTTGCCGGACAGGCTCATCGTTCTCTCCTCGGGTTGACGGGGTCAGGCCACCAGCGCGCGGGCGGCGGCCTCGATGCGGGCGACGCCCGGCCGCACCGCGTCGTCCAGCGGCAGCGAGTACGGGATCGGCACGTGCGCCCGGGCGACCCGCGCCGGCGGCACGGCCAGCGACACGCCCGCCTCCAGGACGGACGCGACGATCTGGGCGCTCAGCCCGGCGAACGCGTAGTCCTCGTCGACGACGAGCAGCCGGCCGGTGCGCGCCACCGACGCGACGATGTGGTCGACGTCGAGCGGGACGATGGTGCGCAGGTCGACGACGTCGCAGGAGATGCCGTCGGCGGCCAGCCGGCGGGCGGCCCGGAGGCAGTCGTGCACGGTGTGCGACATCGACACGACGGTGACGTCGTCGCCCGGGCGGATGGTGCGGGCGACGCCGAGCGGGATCTCGTAGTCGTCCTCGGCCACCGGCAGCGCGGTCCACTCCTCCACCCCCACGCCGTACGGGATGGCCAGCAGGCTGGAGTGGAAGAAGAACACCACCGGGTCGTCGCAGCGGATCGCCGCCCGCAGCAGCCCCTTGGCGTCGTGGCTGGTCGCGGGCGCGACCAGGCGCAGGCCGGGGATGTGCGCGAAGGTGCCGTACAGCGTCTGCGCGTGCACCGCGCCCTGCCGCAGCGGGTTGCCCACCTGGGTCATGATCGTCATCGGGACCCGGCGCCGGCCGCCGGTGCAGTAGCCGATCTTGGCGATGTAGTTGTAGATCTGGTCCATCACGACGCCGGCGAAGTCGACCCGCATCAGCTCGACCACCGGCCGCAGCCCACGCTGGGCGGCGCCGGCGGCCAGGCCGAAGAAGGCCGCCTCGGAGATCGGGGTGTCGAGGATGCGATCGTCGCCGTAGCGGGCGTGCAGGCCGCGGGTCTGGCCCGCCACCCCGCCCATGACGCCGACGTCCTCGCCCATCAGGAAGACACCGTCGTCCTCGGCGAAGGCGAACTCCAGCGCCTCGACCATCGCCTCGGTGAAGGTGAGCTGGCGCCCGGCCGGCACGGTAGTGGTCATGCGAACAGTCCTTCCAGCGCGTGCTCGGGATCGGGGAACGGCGACGACTCGGCGAACCGGAGCGCGTCGTCGAAGGAGCGGTCCGCCGCGGCCCGGGTCTCGTCCAGCCACTGCTGGGTGACGACGTCCTCGGCCAGCAGCCGCGCGGCGTAGGCCGGCAGGCTGTCCGCCGCGGCCTCGCCGTCCAGCTCGCCGGACGGGCGGTACGACTGGTTGTCGCCCTCGAAGGCTCCGCGCAGCCGGTGCGTGCGGACGACGACCAGGCTCGGCCCGTCGCCGCCGCGGGCCCGGGCCACCGCCGTGCCGAACGTCTCGATCACCGCGTCGACGTCGCGGTCGTCGACCGAGGCGCCGGGCATGTCGTAGGCCGCGGCCCGGACGCTGAGGTCGCCGACCGGGCTGGACCGGCGCCGCGGCGTGCTGATCGCGTAGCCGTTGTCCTCGATGACGAACAGCACCGGCAGTCGCCAGAGCGCGGCGAGGTTCATCGACTCGTGCACGACGCCCTGGTTGCTGGCGCCGTCGCCGATGACCGCCGCGGCCACCCCGCCGGTGCCGCCGCGCCGGTGCGCGAACGCGTGCCCCAGGGCGACGGCGGTCAGCTGCGCCATGATGGCGCTGTTCTCGAAGTTCACCGCCGGATCGTTGAGCATGAAGTCGCCGCCGCGGCCGCCGCACAGCCCGGTCGCGCGGCCGTAGATCTCGGCCAGCATCGGCCGCCACCGCACGCCCTTGGCGACGGCCAGCGAATGCGACCGGTGCGTCCCGGCCGCGTAGTCGTCGGCGGTGAGCCAGCTGCACAGCGCGGCCGGCCCCGCCTCCTGCCCGGTGGACAGCTCGATGTTGCCCTGGATGGGGATGCGGAACTCCAGGCTGTGGTCCTCGAAGGCGCCGTTGCGCCCGCCGAAGGCGCCCTTGGCGTGGGCGCGCTGTTTCGCGAACTCGGCGCCGAGCCCGTCCTCGAACGCGCGCGCGGCGATCATGGTCGCCAGGACGCCACGGCGCCGGTCGTCGTCGATCGTCACCTCTACCTCTTCTCCTCGGCGGGCTTCCCCGCCGAACGTCAGTCCCTGCTCCAGGCGGTCGTGCGGCGGATCGCCCAGCGGAACACCGCGTCGGTGACCATCGCGATCACCGAGATCCAGACCAGTCCCGCCATCACGTAGTCGGTGCGGAACAGCCGCGCCGCCGACGACATCACCCGGCCCACGCCGACCTGCGCGCCCAGCAGCTCCGCGACGACGGCCAGGCCCCAGGCCAGCTGCAGCGTCACCCGCAGCGAGCCCAGCAGGCCGGGCAGCGCGCCGGGCAGCAGCACGGTGCGCGCGACGGCCCACCGGCCCGCGCCCATGGTCCGGGCGTAGTCGCGGACGTGCGGCGGGAAGTCGCGGACCGCCGTGTACGCCGCGACCTGCATGACCAGCACCGTGTAGCCGACGATCAGGGCGAACTGCGGCACCGGCCCGATGCCGAACCACAGCACGAAGAACGGCACCGCGACCAGGCTGGGCACCAGCCGCAGGATCTCCAGCGGCGGCTGCAGCAGCCACCGCACGCCCTGCGCGGTGGCCAGCGCCCAGCCCAGCCCGCAGCCCAGCAGCGCGCCGGCGGCCACCGCGACCACGGTGTGCCAGAGCGTCGCCCAGATGTGCGGGAGGAACCCGCCCGAGCCGCCGCCCTGCGCCGCGATGACCGGCGAGGACGTCAGGCTCTCGGCCATCACCCGCAGGACGGCGTCCGGCCCGGGCAGCCGCGTCGGCACCGTCCTCGTGCTCAGCCACGCCCACAGCGCGAGCAGCAGCAGCGCACCGGCCAGGCCGCCGGCCCGCCGCGTCACGGACACCACGATGGACACCGTGCGCTCCCCGGTCAGGCGTTGAGCTTCGCGGCGTTGGCGAAGCGGAACGCGTCCAGATAGTTGCGGGCGGCGAGGTACTCCTCCGCCTCGGCGAGCTGCTCGGCCGCCTGGCCGGTGAGGCCGGATGCCGTCAGCTCGTCGATCAGCTCGGCGCTCTGCGCGCGCAGCGAGTCCAGCGTCAGCCAGGTGCTGTCGGCCCACGAGACGTCGGACGCCTCGTGCTCGCCGGTGAGCAGGCCCGCGTCGCGCAGGCTCTCGACCGTCGCGTCGATCGGCTTGGACCAGTAGAACGGCGACGCCTCGTCCTGGAAGAACTCGGTCTGCTCCTCGAACGAGTAGAACGGGTCGATCCGCTGGTCCAGCGTCTCCGCGTCCGCCATCGTGAACGACGTCCCGGCGATGCTGTTGATGAACGGGATCTGGATGCCCGCCGCCGCCTCCGGGTCGGTCTTCTTGAGGTCGATGATCCGGTAGCCGACCGACGCCAGCCGCAGCGCCGTCTCCGGGTTCGCCCGCAGCCAGGACACCTCGGCCGCCAGTCCGGTGTTGACGACGACGGTCAGCAGCTGGTCGGCGTTGCCGTGCTCGACGATGTCGCTGGTGCTGACCAGCGGGATCCAGCCCTCGGCGATCAGCGAGACGATGTTCGGCCCGGACGCCGGCGCGACGAAGTCGGCCCGGCCGCTGATGGCCAGCTGCTGCATGGTGGTGTCGTCGAGGACGTTGGACTCGAAGTCGTCCGGGGTCAGCCCGGCCGCCTCCAGCGCCACCTCGCGGAACGAGCGCGGGCTGGCCTCGTCGGTGACGTACACCGTCTGGCCCACGAGCTGCTCCAGGGCGGCGACGACGGCGTCGTCCCAGCCCATGCCGTCATCCATGAAGTCGCCGACGGAGCGTGCACCGGTGCCCGGCGCGGCCAGGAAGGCGTGCCCCATGAAGATGTCGCGCGACGTGAACACCCGCGCGGTGACGCCCTGGTCCAGCGAGGACGTCCAGATCTGCGGGACCATCGTGCCCACGTCGATCTGCCCGGCCAGCAGCTGGGGCGCGATCTGGTCCATCCCGAGGATGGTCCCGGACGGCTGCGGCGTCACGGTGATGCCGGCGTCGGTGAAGTAGCCCAGCTCGATGCCGATCTGCTCGGTGCTGTGGTCCCAGAACGGGGCCTGCGCGAGCCGGACCTCGACGTCGGGGACGGCGGGGTCGGCGTCGGTGATGTCGACGCCGAGGACCCCGTCCCACGCGCCGACGCCGACGTTGGTCAGGCTCTCGTCCAGAGCGGGGGTGGTGCCGTCGCCGGACGAGTCGTCGCCGCACGCGCCCAGCGCGCCGAACGACAACCCGGCGAGCGCGACCAGTGCCGCGGTGCGCCTGGAGATCATCGGTGAACTCCTGTCTGTCGGAGGGTCAGCCGTTCTCGCGCGGGACCCAGCGGGTCAGCCGGGCGAGAACCTGCGTCAGGACCAGCTGGGAGGCGACCGCGAGCACCGTCAGGACGCCCGCGACCACGACCATCCGGTCGGTCAGCTGGAACATCTGGAAGAAGAGGATGAGCCGCCCGAGACCCTGCTGGGTGCCGAGGAACTCGGCGGCCATGACCATGGCCCAGGCCAGCCCGACGACGACGAGGGTGGTCGCCGCCAGCTGCGGGACGATGGCCGGTGCCACGACGGTGCGCAGCACGCCGGCACGGGTGGCGCCGAGGGTGCGTGCGTAGGTGACGTGGACGGCGGGGACGGACGCGATGGCCTCCTGCGTCGCGACCATCATCATCAGCCCGGTCCCGAACGCGACGAAGACCACGATCCCGGTGGTCGTGCCGCCGAACCAGATGACGAAGAGCAGGGTCAGTGCGAACAGCGGGACCTGCCGCAGCGTCTGCAGCACCGGCGAGAACGTGCGCCGGAACCAGCCCACCGTGGCGAGCAGGAACCCGAGCGCGACGCCGGCGATCAGGCCCAGCGCGGTCCCGCCGAGCACCCGCAGCGTGGTGACCAGGGCCTGTTCGCCGAGCACCCGGGCCGCGCCGCTCAGGCTGGGGTCCGCGACGCCGGTCAGCTGCTGGCCGCCGGTGGTGTCGACGGTGGCCAGCGCGGGCAGCGCCTCGCCGAGCACGTCGGACAGGTGCGGCCAGACGATCTCCGGGTTCGCGCTGCGCCCGCCGACGACGTAGGCGCCGACCTCCCACGCGGCGACCAGCGCGAGGCAGCCCAGGGCGCTGACGGCGAGCCGGTGCAGTCTCACAGGTAGCCCCAGAGATGGCTCCTGGCCTGCTGGATCTGGGCGCCCATGCGCAGCTCCGGGTGGCGCGGGCGGCCGAACGGGACGGCGAAGTCCTCGGCCAGCCGGCCGCCGGCCAGCACCAGGATCCGGTCGGAGAGGTAGAGCGCCTCCTCGATGTCGTGCGTGACGAACACCGTGGTGACGCGGCGCTGCTCCCAGATCCGCAGCAACTCGTCCTGCAGGTGCACGCGGGTCGAGTAGTCGAGCGCGCCGAACGGCTCGTCCATCAGCAGCACGGCCGGGTCGTTGGCCAGCACGGCGGCGATCGCCACCCGCTTCTTCATCCCGCCGGACAGCTGCTTGGGCAGGTAGTCGGCGAACTTCGTCAGCCCGACCAGCTCGATGAACTCGGCCGCCCGCTCGGCCCGCTCGGTGCGCGGCAGGCCGGCCCGCTCGAGGCCGTACTCGACGTTGCGCCGCACGGTGCGCCACGGCAGGATCGCGTCCTGCTGGAACACGACGCCGCGGTCCGCGCCCGGCCCGGTGACCGGCCGGCCGCCGACGACGATCCGGCCGCCGGTGGGCGTGGCGAGGCCGGCGATCAGGCTGAGCAGGGTGGTCTTGCCGCCGCCGGACGGGCCGATGACGGACACGAACTCGCCGGCGCCGATGCCGAAGCTGACGTCCTCGAGCACCCGGTGCTCCTCGGCCCGGCGGCCGCGGCCGGTCCGGAAGGCCATGTCGACGCCGCCGGCCTCGATCAGCGGCTGCCCGTCCTCGACGGCCGTCACCGCTGGGGTCGTGGCGGGGCCGTTGGTCGCACCGGTCATGGCAGGCTCCCTTCACGGGCCGGACGGTCGCGTCGCACGGTGACCGGTCCCGGCTCGCCGCCGAAGGCGAAGATCATCGAGGCCGGCTCCGCGCCGGGGTTGGTGAAGCCGTGCCAGCACCCGGCCGGGACGGTGAAGTGGTCGCCGCGGCGGACCCGGCGGACGGCGCCGTCCAGCTCGGCGTCGAGGACGCCGTCGTGCACCAGCACGAACTCGGCGACGTCGTGCCTGATCAGCGGGGTCGAGCCGCCGGGGAGCAGGTGTGTGACCCCGGCGTGCAGCCCGTACCCGGGGTGGCCGGACGGCGCCGGCTCGGCCGCGAGCACGGCCTGCTGGACGGGCCCGGCGGACGGGTCGGGCGCCGGCAGGGCGGTCACCGGACCGCCTGCTCGTCGACGTCAACCGCGTCGCGCCGCAGCCAGGCGTCGGCGATCTCCTCGCGGGTCGCGAACCAGACGCCGTCGTGGCCGAGCGCGTACTCGATGAAGTCGCGCAGCGCCCGGATGCGGCCGGGCCGGCCGATGATGCGCGGGTGCAGGCCGAACGAGAGCATCCGCGGCGTCCGCTCGGACTCCCGGTACAACTCGTCGAAGCTGTCGGTGAGGTACTCGGTCAGCAGCGCCGCGGTGGCCGGCCCGTTGGCCTGCCAGAACCGGAAGTCGTTGACGTCGGGCGAGTACGGCACGACCAGCCGGCGCTCACCGCCGGCCAGCACGAAGTACGGCGCGTCGTCGGCGTAGGAGTCGCTGTCGTAGCGGAAGCCGCCCTCGGCGACCAGCAGTTCGCGGGTGCGGGTGCTCGGGCCGTAGCGGCAGTACCAGCCGGCGGGGCGGCGTCCGACGGTCTTCTCCAGGCTGGCGACGGCGAGCCGGATGTGCTCGGCCTCCTCCTGCTCCGTCAGCCGGAAGACCTCTTCCCAGCGGTACCCGTGGCTGCACACCTCGTGCGCGCTGTCGCGGACGTACGCGGCGACGTCGGGGTTGAGCTCGAACGCCTGGGCGCAGGCGAAGATCGTCAGCGGGACGTCGAAGGAGTCGGCGATGTCGAAGATGCGCCAGACGCCGACCCGCGAGCCGTACTCGTACATCGACTCCATCGCCAGGTTCGCGATGCCGGCGGGGTACGGGTACTGGCCCCACTCGGTGCCGGTCTCCTGATCGGCGTCGCCCATGGCGAAGCTGCGCTCGGAGCCCTCCTCGTAGTTGAGCACCAGCGAGACGGCCAGCCGCGCGCCGTTGGGCCATCGCCCCGCCGGCAGCCGGCGGCCGTACCCGACCAGGTCACGAGTCCTCACGTCATCCGTCCTTCCGCGGTCCATGGCTGCTGGAGCCGGCCTGCCAGACGCCCCGCTCGGTGGTGATCCACAGCACCTCCGCCTCGACGTCGCCGCGGTTGGCCCACGAGTGCGGCACCTGGCTGTCGAAGTGGACGGAGTCGCGCGGCGTGAGCGCCCGCACGGCCTCGCCGAGAACGAGCTCGAAGCTGCCGGACAGGACGACGAGGAACTCCTCGCCGTCGTGCTGGTACGTGTTGTCGCTGTGCGCGCCGGGCTGGACGACGGCCAGCTGCGGCTCCAGCAGGCCCTGGTGGCCGGAGAGCCACTCGTAGGTGATGCCGGGCGCGATGTCGACCCGCTTGCCCGAGCCGAGGCGGTGCACCGGCGACTCCTGCTGCGCGTCGACCCGCACGTCGCCGTGCAGCGCCGCCGTCAGCCGCGCGGCCGCCGTCGGCGACGGGGCGCTCACCCCACGCTCGACCGCGCTGAGGAACGACACGCTCAGCCCGGAGCGCTCGCTGAGCTGCTTGAGCGTCAGCCCGGCCCGGCGGCGCGCCGTGCGCAGCTGCAGGTCGGCCCGCTCCGGGCGCGCCGGCGCCGCCGGCTGGGCGTCGCCGAGACGCGCGTACTCCTCCCGCTCCAGCTCCCGCCGGATGGCCGGCGCGTTCAGCCCGCGCACCCGGCGCCACCACTGGATCTTGCGCAGCCGCTCGAGGTCGGCCTCGCTGTAGCGACGCCGCCCGCCCGGCCCACGCTGCGGCTGGACCAGCCCCTGCGCCTCCCACAGCCGGAGCGTGCCGCTGCTGACTCCGACGAGCTGCGCCGCCTCGGTCACCGTGTACACGCGGCCTCCTCCACTAGAACTACATCGTTACTGTAGCTACGAATCAGGAGTTGTAAAGCGATCAGTTGCAGTTTTATTGAAGCGTTACTGTAGCTCACTGCCGCCGCCGGCCGCGCCCATCGCTTCCGCGGGTGAGGCCTGCGGTGGTCGGGTCATGAGGCTGGCTGGCTGGAGCTGCAATCGGTGCGCCGAACTGCTTCCGTGCGCCGGCGGCCGTCCGTTCGCCGCCTTCCGGCAGTGCGCCGTGGTCCGCACGTTGGCCGTCCCCCTGCTGCCCATTTTCTTAGCCGGAACCACGCGCCTCAAGCGGACCCATAGGCGCTTCGCGCGACGGTGACCGCTTGACCCGCGCACTCCCGGCCAAGAACGGGCACCTATCAGGGGGACGGGGAAGAACCGGACACAGCCCGCGCCCGATATGCACCGTTCGCGGGACACTGCGGCGTCGGCCTCCTGGTCTGCCGTCACGTCCTGGTCCCCAGTCACGCCACCAGCCCTGAAACCGCCATAAAGCGCAACCACAGACCAGGACGTCACACCAGACCAGGACCCGCCCCGTCGTCCTCAACAGCGAAAGTCGTCCTCGATGGCAGAAACCGTCCTCGACACACCCAGACCACGGCCCCCGATATCGAAGACGACCACCACCATCACAGCCCCACGCCGCCGGGCGGGCTCTGCCCGCACTTCCCCCGCCCCCTGATCGCTGCCCGTTCTTGGCAGCAGGGGGACGGCCCACGTGCGGACCCGGCGCAACTTGCACCAACCCCGAGAGCGCGTCAGGCCCAGGTCGCGAGCCCGGTGGTGACGTCGCAGGCGAGGGCGGCTTCCAGGGTGCGCACGTCGCAGTGGAACGGGACCACCACCGACCGGCCGGCCGCCGTCACCGCGGAGGCGTCGACCAGCGCGCCCGCCGAGCCGAGCGCGTCGGCGCCGCCGGCCGGGCCGGGGCGGACGTCGAGGCGGGTGCGACGGGCCGCGGAGGTGATGCGGCGGACCACCGCCGCCGCCTCGACCGGCTCCTCGACGGCGAGGTGGAGCACGGCGGTCGCCACCGCGCGCGGCGCGCCGTCGGCCACCGTCGCGGCCACGATGTCGTCGCCGGCGGACCACGGATCGACGACCGCACCGGCAGCGCCGCCGCGGGCGGCCAGCGCCGCGGCCCGGTCCGGGTCCCCGTCGACGCCGCCACCGTCAACAAGAACGGCCGCAGCGGTGACGGCCGAGAGCGGCCGGATCGCCGCGGCGATCTCCCCCGCCACCCACCCCACCGCCGGCGGCACGACGACCGCCTCCGGCGCGACGGACGTGGGCCGGCCGAACCGGACGACCCGGGGCGCGGACTCGGTGAGCCAGCCGGGCAGCGGCCGGTCCCAGTCCGCCGCGAGCACCACGACGTCCGGCTTGACCGGCTCCCCGGCCGAGGCAGCCATGTCCAGGAACGGGATGGTGTCGTGCCGCAGCCCGCCGCGGCCGTACCGTCCGGCCAGCACGACCGCGTCGGCGCCGACCTCGACGGTGCCCTTGAACCGGCTCGCGGCCGAGCCGTACTCGAAACCGTAGGCCAGCCGCTCCCGGTCCGGCCCGGTGGCCAGCCCCACGAACTCCAGTTGCTGGATGCTCAACCCCTGCCGCAGGAAGTAGCGGGTTGCGGCGGTGTCACCCAGGACGACGACGCGCGTCATGGACGGCGCTCCTCTCTCAGTCGACGATGATCGGGCCGGACGGCAGCAGCTGCCCGGCCGGTGGGTCGGCGACGGCGCCGTCGCCGATGACGACGACGCCGGCCCGCACGACCGTGGTGATGCGGCCGTGCACCCGCAGTCCCTCGAAGGGCGTGTAGTCGCTGTCCTGCTCCAGGCCGGCGGCGGAGATCTCCGTCTCGCCGTCGCGGGACCACAGCACGAGGTCGGCGTCGGACCCGGCCCGCACGACGCCCTTGCGCGGGTACAGGCCGCTGAGCCGGGCCGGGCCGGCGGACAGCAGCTCGACGGCGGCGGAGACCGGCAGCCCCCGGTGCACGACCAGCTCGGACAGCACCACCGGCAGCCGGGTCTGCACGCCCGGCATCCCGAACGGCATCTGCCGCAGCTCGTGCGCGTTGGCCGACTTGTGGTCGCGCCGGAACGCGCAGTGGTCGCTGGCGATGGTGTCCACCTGCCCAGCGAGCGCCCGGGCCAGCAGCGCGTCGACCGTCGGCCGGGCCCGCAGCGGCGGGCAGCAGGTGAAGCACTCCCCCGACCGGCCGGCGTAGACGGACTCGTCCAGCAGCAGGTAGTGCGGGCAGACCTCGGAGAACGCCGGGACGCCGGCGGCCCGCGCGGCGCGGGTCAGCTCGGTGGCGGCCGGGGTGGACTGGTGCACGAAGTAGACCGGCGCGCGCTGCTCCTGCGCCAGCGCGAGCACGTGGGCGACGGCCTTCTCCTCGGCCGACTCCGGCCGCGCCTCGACGATCTTCTCGTACGGGATCGGCCCGGCGTCGCCCAGCTCGGCCAGCAGCCGCTCGATGGTCGTGTTGTCCTCGGCGTGGACGTAGGTCAGGCCCTGGTGCGGGCGCAGCGCGCTCATCACCGCGGCGATGAGCTTGTCGCCGGCCATCAGCTCGTCGCGGTAGGTCGTGTAGACCTTGATGGTCCGGACGCCGAGCCGCACCAGCTCGTCGATCTGGTCCAGGTTCCCGACGTGCTCGTCGGTGAAGCAGCCGTGCAGCGCGTAGTCGGTGACGGCGCCGCGGCGGGCCCCCTCCTGCCGCTCCAGCACCGCCGCGAGCGGGTCCTGGCCGGGCCGCGGGATGGCGAAGTCGACGATCGTCGTGGTGCCGCCGGCCAGCGCCGCGCGGGTGCAGGCCGCATGCCCCTCGGACGTGACGACGTCGCCGAAGGTGATGCCGACGTGCACGTGCGGGTCCACGCCGCCGGGCAGGATCCACTGGCCGGTGCAGTCGCGCACCTCGCCGGCCGAGTACGCCGGCGCGGTGCCGGCCGGCCACACGGCGGCGATCCGCCCGCCGGCGACGGCGACGTCCGCGCGGAAGTCGCCGTCGGCGTTGGCCACGGTCCCCCCGGTGAGGACGAGGTCAAACTGCGGCACGGACATCGCTGCTCCTCAGATCCCGGACGACGATCGCCACGGCGCTGACCAGCCCGCCGGTCACGGTGAACGACTCGAACGTCTCGACGTGCACGGTTCCGGCATCGGCGGGTTCGGCCTCGACGAACCAGCGCTGGGTGAACACGTCACCGCCGGCGCTGACGCACACCGGGCCGTGCCGCCGGACGGCCAGCCGGGTGCATCGCGCCGCCAGGTCGGCGGTGAGCCGCAGCAGGTCCGCCCGGGTGCCGGCGCCGCCAGGCAGCTGCGGGTCCTCCAGCCGCAGGCCGGGAGCGAGCAGCTCCGAGAGGGAATCGACGTCGCCGGTGCAGCGGGCCGCCTCGTAGACGGTGAGGAAGCGCTCGCGCCACCCCGCCGGGTCGGTCACGAGACCAGTCCCTCGGAGCTGTTGCCGTCCAGGCGCATGGCCGCGTCGCGGGCGTTGAACGGGCCCTTGATCATGAAGCCGAGGTCCAGCGGCAGCACGATGCCGGTGATCGCCCGGGTCTCGTCGCCGGACAGCCAGACCACGGCGTTGCTGACCTCCTCCGGCTCCAGCCACGGCCGCTCGATCAGGTTGAGGCTCTGGAAGATCGGCGCGGCGTCCTCGGCGGTGGCGTCCGCCTTCCCGGTGAACAGCTTGAACAGCACCGGGTTGAGCGCCAGGTCGGTCCCGACGGCCGACGGCGCCAGCGCGTTGACGCGGATGCGGTGCGCGGCCAGCTCCAGCGCCAGGCACTGGGTGATGCCGATGACGCCGTACTTCGCCGCCCCGTAGTGCACGTGGTTGGGGTAGGGCGTGAGGCCTGCGCAGGACGACGTGACGATGATCGAGCCGCCGCGGCCGGCCTCGATCATCGGCCGCAGCGCCGGGCGGATGGTGCGGAACACGCCGGTGAGGTTGACGTCGATGACGGCGTCCCAGGCCTCGTCGGGCAGGTCGATGGTCGCGTCGATCGAGTCGATGCCGGCGTTGGCGACGACGATGTCGATGCGGCCGAACCGGTCCATCGCCTGGTCGACGACGGCGCTGGTCTGCGCGGACTCCCGGACGTCGGCCCGGATGGCCAGCATCTCGCCGCCGGCGGCCTCGACGAGCGTCTTCGTCTCCTCCAGGTCGGCCGGCGTGGACATCGGGATCTTCGTCGCGGGGATCTGCTCGCAGAGGTCGAAGCCGACGATCCTGGCGCCGGCGCGGCTCAGCGCCAGCGCGTGCGAGCGCCCCTGGCCCCGGGCGGCGCCGCTGATCAGGGCGACCTTGCCGGAGAGATCGGTCATCAGGGGGTCTCCTTCCTGAGAGTGGACGCCAGTTGCCGGTCGCGGCTGCGGGAGAGCTGACGGATGCAGGCCACGTGGTGCCCGGCGACGGCGTCGTCGATGAGCGGCGGGACAGCCGTGCGGCAGTCGTCGCCGGCGATGGCACACCGCGAGGCGAACGCGCAGCCCGGCGGCAGGTCGATCGGGCTGGGGATCTCGCCGCGCAGCACCCCGAACCCGTCCAGCCGGTCCGGGTCGGGGAAGAGGACCGAGCCGAGCAGCGCCTCGGTGTAGGGGTGCAGTCGGCGGCCGAAGACGTCGCCGGCGGCGGCCGCCTCGACGACGCGGCCGAGGTACATCACCGCGACCCGGTGCGCCAGCGACTCCACGACGGCGAGGTCGTGCGTGATGAACAGGTAGGACACGCCAGTGGACTGCTGCACGTCGTGCAGCGACCGCATCACCTCGGCCCGGGCGATCGGGCTGAGCGCCGACGTCGGCTCGTCCAGCACGATGAACCGCGGCCGGGTGACCAGCGCGCGGGCGATGCCGACCCGCTGGCAGGCGCTGCCGCTGAGGTCATGCGGCCGGGTCTTCGGCGTGATGCCGGCCAACCCCACGGCCTCGAGCGCCGCCATCGCGCGCCGCGTGCCGTCGCGCGCCGACTCCTCCAGCTCCAGCCGCCGCAGTGGCTCGCGGACGCTGGCCAGCACCGGGCGGCGCGGGTCGAGCGAGTCGTACGGGTCCTGGAACACCGCCTGGACGCCGGCCCGGAAATCGCGCCGCTGCCGCCGGTCCATCTCGTCCAGCGCCGTGCCCTGGTAGACGATCCGCCCGGACGTCGGCGCCAGCAGGCCGAGGATCATCCGGCCGACCGTCGTCTTGCCCGAGCCGCTCTCGCCGACCAGCGCCACCGTCTCGCCCGCGCCGAACGTCAGCGACACGTCGTTGACGGCCTGCACGACCTTGTCGCTGCCCTTGACCGGGAAGTGCCGGACCAGCTCGGCGCACTCCAGCACCGTCTCGTCGTTGGTCATCGCCGCCTCCTAGAATCCCCGCGCCGCGGTGAGCAGCTCGCGGCTGATCGCGGCCTCCGGCGTACGGAACAGGTCGCGCACCGGCCCCTGCTCGGCCACCTGGCCGTCGTCCAGCACGACGACGCGGTCGCAGAACCGCGCGACGATGCCGAGGTCGCGGGTGGCCAGCAGCAGCGCCCGGTTGTCCCGCGACCGCACCAGCGCCTCGATCAGCTCCAGCACCTGCGCCTGGATGGTGACGTCCAGGCCGGCGGTCGGCTCGTCGGCGACGATCAGGTCCGGGTCGCAGATCAGCCCGACCGCGATGACGACGCGCTGCGCCATCCCGCCGCTGAGCTCGTGCGGGTACGCGTCCAGCCGGCGGGCCGGGTCGGGGATGCCGACCGCGCTGAACATGTCCAGCACCCGGGCCCGTGCCTCGGCCTTGGAGACCGGCTCGTGCGCCCGCAGCACGTTCGCCACCTGCCGGCCGACCGGCAGCATCGGGTGCAGCAGCCCGTGCGGGTTCGAGCCGATGAACCCGATCCGGGCGCCGCGGATGCGCTGCTGCCGGCGGTGGTCCAGCGTCAGCAGGTCGACGTCCTCGAACCGCACCTGACCGCTCACGACGGTGGCCGATGGGCGCAGCGTCTGGGTGAGGGTCGAGACGAACAGCGACTTGCCGGCGCCGGAGTCGCCGACGACGCCGACGATCTCCCGCGCCGCCAGCGCGAGGTCCAGCGGCCCGAGGGTGAACGGGCGGTCCGCGTCGTTGCCGACCTCCAGGCCGGCGACGTCGAGCACAGGGGTGTCAGGCACGACGGCTCCTCTGCTGGTTGGCGACGGTGATGCCGTTGGAGACGAGCGCGAACGCGACGACCGTCAGCGCCAGCGCGATGCCGGGGAAGACCACCGGCCACCACTGCCCGGTGAACATGCCGCCGGAGCCGTCGCCGATCATCACGCCCCACTCGGCGGTCGGCGGCTCGACCCCGGCGCCGACGAAGCTGACGCCGGCGACCAGGATGATCGACATGCCGAGCGTCACCGACATCTGCGCGAGGATCGGGCTCAGCGAGTTCGGGACGATGTGGCCGAGGATCACCTGCCGCGGCCGGCAGCCGGAGACGCGGGCGGCGTCGATGAACATCCGGCCGCGCAGCGTGCGGGTCTGGCTGTGCATGAGCCGGGCGTAGATCGGGGCGTTGACGATCGCCAGCACCGCGATGATGTTCGGCAGCGAGCCGCCCACGATCCCGAGCAGGCACATCGCGAGGATGAAGAACGGGAACGCCTGCACGACGTCGAGCGTCCGGCTGATCGCCTCGCCGACGATGCCCGGCGCGTACCCGGCCAGCGCGCCCAGCGGGACGCCCAGCAGCGCGGCCAGCAGCGTGCCGACGCCGGCCAGCAGCAGGTCGACGCGGGGCGCGTAGACGACCCGGGAGAAGATGTCGAGGCCGGACCGGTCGGTGCCGAGCCAGTGCTCGCCCGACGGCGGCTGCAGCACGGCACCGGACACCCGCACCGGATCGTGCGTGGCCAGCAGCGGCGCGAGCAGCGCCACCAGCAGGATCACCGCGACGGCGGTCAGCCCGATCAGCAGCTGCGGGTTGCGCCGCCGCGTCGGCGTGGACGTGGGCGCGACGGTGGTCATCGGGTCCCTCCGGAGGCGCGGACCCGCGGGTCGATCCAGGCGTGCACCAGGTCGATCGCCAGGTAGACGAGCAGCGAGAGCAGGGCGGCCAGCAGGACGACGCCCTGCAGCGCGGCCCAGTCGGCGCTCTGCACCGCCTGGACGGCGTACTGGCCGACGCCACCCCAGCTGAAGATGGTCTCGGTGAGCACCGCGCCGGCGATCAGCATCGTGTACCAGACGCCGGCCAGCGTGACGATCGGCGGCAGCGCGCTGCGCAGCGCGTACCCCACGATGCGCCGCTGCGGCAGCCCGTTCGCCCGGGCGAGGGTGATGTAGCCCGACGTCAGCGCCTCGCCGACGCTGCTGCGGACCATCCGCAGGATCGGCGCGGTGTTGATGAAGACGAGTGCGAGGACCGGCAGGATCAGGTGGTCGAGGTGGCTCACCAGCACCGGGACGTCGCCGGTGACGATGGTGTCGATCAGCACCGACCCGGTGATCACCGCCGGCGTGCCGAACGCCTCGTCGTACTGGCCGACCGGCGCGACCGCGATCGGGAACGTGTAGTAGAAGACGAACACCATGATCATGGCGAACCAGAAGTCCGGCACCGCGCCCGCCATCAGCGAGTAGACGTAGCTGATCTTGTCGCCGATCCGGCCCAGCAGGTTCCGGGCGAACCCGCCGGCCAGCCCCAGCAGCAGCGCCAGCACGATGATCACCGCGAACGACACGGTGATCAGCTCCAGCGTGGCCGGGGCCCGGCGGGCGATGTCGTCGAGCACCGGCTGGCCGGTCGTCCACGAGGTGCCGAGGTCGCCGCGCAGCAGCCCGCCGAGATAGCGGACGAACTGCGCCGGCCACGGGTCGTTCAACCCCAGCTCGTCCTCCAGCGCCGCCACCGCCTCGTCCGACGCGCTGCTGCCCAGCTGAGCCCGGGCCTGGCTGCCCGGGGTCAGCTGGATCAGCAGGAAGCTGACGAAGCAGATCAGCAACAGCTGCGGGACGAGCAGCGCCAGGCGCCGGCCGATCAGCCTGCTCATGGCGCCGCGTTCATCGCGCCAGCTCGATCTCGTCGAACCGGATCGTGCGCGACGGGTAGGCCGTGACGCCCTTGACGTGGTCGCGGCGGGCCACGACGTAGTGCGGCTGGGCCAGGAAGACCGCCGGCGAGTCCGCCACGATCTGGCGCTGGAACTCCTTGGCAACGGCCTCCCGCTCCGGCCCGTCCATCGTCGTGAGCAGCACGTCGATGAGCTGGTCGGTGGAGTCCGACGCGTACCCGGCGACGTTGGCGAACGCCGTCGACCGGTAGTAGAGGAAGCAGTTGTAGCCGATGTCCGGGGTGAGGGCGAGGTCCTGCCAGATCGCGGCGCCCTCGTACTGCTTGCCGGTGAGCCGCTCGGTGAAGGCCGCGGCGGACAGCTTGTTCAGCCGGAAGTCGATCCCGATCTCGCTCAGCGACGACTGGACCAGGATCGCGACCTGCTCCGACACCGGCTCGCTGGAGTTGCACAACAGCTCGCAGCTGAACCCGTCGGCGTAGCCGGCCTGCGCCAGCAGCTCGCGCGCCTTGTCCGGGTTCGCTCCGTCGCCGTAGATCCAGGCGTCCGGGTCGAAGTACGGGTAGTCGCGGCTGATCACGCCCTTCCACGGCGAGGCGTAGCCCTGGTACACGTCGTCGACGATCTGCTGGTAGGGCGTCGCGTAGGCGACGGCCTGCCGCACGAGCGGGTCGTCGAACGGCGCGACCGAGTTGTTCATCATCATGAACAGCAGCAGGAACAGCGACTGGTCGAAGTTGTCGACGACGACGCCGTCGGCGCCCTCCAGCGACTTCAGCTCCGTCGGCAGCAGGTCGCGGACGATGTCGACCTCACCGGACTTCAGCAGCGCCACCCGGGTGCTGGACGAGTCGACCTGACGGTGCACGACGGTCTGCACCGCCGGGGCGCCGCCGTGGTAGCCGTCGAACGCGGTGAACACCGTCTGCTGGCCCGGCTGGTGGCTGCTGATCGTGTACGGGCCGTGGCCGGCCTCGGAGCCGTTGGCCTTCATCCACTCCGTGGCCCACGGGTCGGCGTCGGTGCCCGCCGCCCGCGAGGCGACGGCGTCGAACAGGCCGAACGCGAAGTTGTTCTGCAGCAGGATCTTGAACAACGGACTCGGCTGCTCGGTGGTGACCTCGAGGGTCTGCGCGTCGACGACGTTCCAGCTGATCCGCTCGCGCGGCAGTAGCCCGGCGACGAAGTTGTAGAACGAGCCGAGCACCCAGACCTGCTGGTGCCGCTCGATCGCGTACGCGAAGTCCTCCGCCGTCAGCGGGTTGCCGGAGTGGCTGCTGACGTCGTCGCGGAAGACCAGCGTCCAGGTGAGCCCGTCGTCGGACACGGCGGGCTCCTCGGCCAGCAGCCGCAGTTCCCAGGTGCTGGAGTCGAAGTGCTGCCGGGGGGAGCCGCTGTCGCCGAACGGCCGGCGGGAGAACTCGACCAGCGGCTCGAAGAGGTTGTTCATCGCCTCCATCGACGCCGCGCCGATCTCGTACTCCCGGTCCAGCGAGGCCATCAGGGCGCTGACGGCGATGGTGAGCTGGGCGCCGTCACCGCCGGCCGACGGCTCGCCGGACGGCGCCGGTGTGCGGCTGCACGCCACGGTGCCGAGTAGCGGCAACGTCACGGCGATGCCGCCGAGTTTGAGCAGACTGCGTCGCGAGACCATCCCGTTGTCGATCACGGGACCACCTCCAAACAGTTGGGCCTCAGTCGAACAGAGGCTTGTGGTTGAAGCCGGGGAGGACGAGGTGGCCGGCGTCGACGGGGACCGCCGTCCCGGTGATGAAGCGGGCGTCGTGGCCGCACAGCCAGGACACGACGTCGGCGACCGCGGACGGGTGCAGCGCGGGCCGGTTGCGGAGGATGTGCCACTGCCGCGTCGCGGCCAGGTAGTCGTCCTCCGTCGCGTCGTCGCGGCCGAAGATCCACTTCAGGTTCGTGCTGTTGTTGCCCATGACGGTGTTGACCGCGCTGGGCATGACCGCGTTCACCCGGATGTTGGCCGGGCCGAACTCGAGGGCGAGGTTCTTCGTCAGCCCGAGCACCGCGTGCTTGGACGCGGTGTAGTGGGCGATGCTCTCGCCGGGCTCCACGCCGTTGACCGACGAGGTGAGCACGACGCTGCCCTGCTGCCGGGCGACCATGTGCCGCAGGACCGGCTGGACGGTGTTGAACACGCCGGTGACGTTGATGTCCATGACGTCGGCCCACTGCTGCGGGCTGAGGTCGAGGAACGGCACCCAGGTCACCAGGCCGGCGTTGGCGCAGACGAGGTCGATCTTCCCGGCCCACGCGATGGTGTCGTCGACGAACGCGTCGACGGCGGCGTGGTCGCGGGCGTCCACGACGGCCGACAGCACCTTCTGGCCGGTCTCCTCGACCAGCCGGACGGTCTCGGCCAGGTCCTCCGTGGTCGCGCCCGGGTACTGCGACGTCGCCGGCTGCTCGCACAGGTCGAACATGGCGATGTCGGCGCCCTCGCGGGCCAGCCGGACGGCGATCTCGCGGCCCTGACCGCGGGCTCCGCCGCTGATCAGAGCCACCTTGCCGGCGTGGCGGCCGGTCTCGAAGCCCTGTTCGGCGCTCATGCCGCCACCTCCTGACCGGCCGTCGCCAGCACCGCTTCGACCACCTGTTCCGGACTCGGGATGTACGCGTCCTCCAGCACCGGCGCGAACGGCACCGGCGTGTGCGGCGGGGTGACCATCCGCGGCGCGGCGGTCAGCCGGTCGAACGCCCGGCTGCTGACCAGCGCGACGATGTCGGAGGCCACCGAGCAGCGCGGGGTGTCCTCGTCGACGACGACGAGCCGGCCGGTGCGCTCGACGGACTCCAGGATCGTCGTGAGGTCCAGCGGCGCCACCGTGCGCACGTCGATGATCTCCGCCTCGATGCCCCGCTCGGACAGCTCCTTGGCGGCCTTCTCGGCCACCGAGAGCATCCGCGCGATCGTCACGATCGTGACGTCGCCGCCCTCGCGGGCGACCCGGGCCCGGCCGATCGGCACCGGCTCGTCGCCGTCCGGCACCGGTCCCTTGGTCTCGTAGAGCGCCTTGTTCTCCAGGAACAGCACCGGGTCCTCGTCGCGGATGGCCGCGATCATCAGGCCCTTGGCATCGGCCGGCGTGGCCGGCACGACGACCTTGAGCCCCGGGAAGTGCGCGACCGACGAGTAGTGGCTCTGCGACTGCGTGCTGCCGGCGCGCGACCCGGCGCCGATCATCGCGCGGATGACGATCGGGACGCCCGGCGCGCGGTCGCCGCGGGCGTAGCGCAGCTTCGCCGCCTGGTTGATGATCTGGTCCAGGCAGACGCCCATGAAGTCGAGGAACTGCAGCTCGGTCACGGTGCGGTAGCCGGCGGCGGCTGCCCCGATGGCCGCGCCGATGAACGCGGACTCGGAGATCGGCGTGTCGATGACGCGGTCCCGGCCGAACTCGGCGACCAGCCCGCGGGTGACGCCGAAGACGCCGCCCCACGCGTCGGCCCGCTCGAACCCCGGGATGGTGGCGCCACCGGACACGTCCTCGCCGGTCACCAAGACCCGCGGGTCACGGGTCATCTCCAGCCGCAGCGCCTCGTTGATCGCGTCGGCGAACGACAGGGTCTTCATGCTCGGTCCTCTCTGCTGATGATCAGCGGACGGCCAGGCCGTCGCGGTCGATGACGACGTTCGGGTCGGCGTACACGCCGGTGAGCACCGTCGACGGGTCGGGGTAGGGCGCGGCGCGGCCGGCCTCGACGGCGCCGTCCACCTGCTCGGCGGCCTCGTCGTCCACTCGGTCCTTGATGTCCAGCCAGTCCGGCAGCGCCGCGGTCAGGACGTCGTCGAGCAGGCGGAGCGGGTCGCGGCGGCGGAAGTCGGACTCCACCTCGGGCCGGCGGTAGGACCGCTTCGGTTCGCCCTCCCAGGCGCCGTGGTAGCTGTAGGTCAGGCACTCCAGGTAGGACGGGCCGTCGCCGGCGCGGGCCCGCTCGACGGCGCGGCCGGCCGCCTCGTACACGGCCACCACGTCCTGCCCGTCGACCCGCTCGGCCGGCAGGCCGAACCCCTCGGCCCGCGCGTACGGCGCGGCCGCGGAGGCGTAGTCGACGGTGGTCGCCTGGCCGAACAGGTTGTTCTCGCAGACGAACACGACCGGCAGCTTCCACACGGCGGCGAGGTTCATCGCCTCCAGCACCGTGCCCTGCTGCGCCCCGCCGTCGCCGAAGAACGCGACCGCGACCGCGCCGGTGCCGGCCAGCTTGGCCGCCTGCGCCGGGCCGAGCGCGAGCGGCGCGCTGGCCCCGACGATGCCGCCGCTGGCCAGGTGGCCGACGGCCGGGTCGGCGAGGTGCATCGAGCCGCCCTTGCCCGAGTTGGAGCCGCCGGCGCGCCCGTACAGCTCGATCATCATGGCCCGCGGGTCGACGCCCTTGGCCAGCGCGTGCCCGTGGTTGCGGTGCGTCGAGGTGATCATGTCCGCGCGCTCCAGCTGCGCGATCACACCGGCGGCGACCGCCTCCTGGCCGGAGCACAGGTGCAGGAAACCGGGCAGCTCGCCCTCGGTGAACAGCTCGTGCACGCGCTCTTCGAACGCTCTGATCAGGGCCATCGTGCGGTAGAGGCCGACCAGGGTGTCGCCCGGCAACGGAAGCGTCCGGTCGGGCGTGGCTTGCTGGGTCATCGCGTCTGCCTCTCTTCTACTGGCTGGGCTGGGACTGCGGCGCGAACGTGGAGGTGAGCTGGTACACCTGGTCGCGCAGGTGCTCCAGGTGGGTGGTGATCAGCGCCGCCGCACGGTCCGCGTCGTGCTCCCGGACGGCGCGCAGGATCTCGCGGTGCTCGTCGACCTGCTGGAGCCGCGCCTCGACCGACTGCACGGCCTGGGCGTTCAGCAGCGTCCACAGCGGGTGCTCGTCGAGGTCGACCAGCGCGGTCGTGAACGCCGCGAGGTGCGCGTTGCGGCAGCGCTGGAGCAGGTGCGCGTGGAACTCCAGGCCGAGGCTGACGAAGTCGCCGAGCCCGTCGACGTCCTCGGCCAGCCCGGCGGCGCGGTCGATCAGCTCCTCGATCTCGGCCGCCTCCGCGTCGGTGATCCGCTGCGCCGTGAACGCGACCGCCACCGGCTCGACCGCGAGCCGCGCCTCCAGCACCTCCGCCGTCGGCACCTGGAAGGAGGCGCCGGTGAGCAGCTCGCCCATCGCCGAGGACCGGGTGCCGTCGTGGGCGACGTAGGTGCCGTCACCGGAGCGCACCTGCAGGATGCCGACGACCTCGAGCGCCAGCACCGCCTCCCGGACGGTCAGCCGGCTGACGCCCATGAGCTCGGCGAGGTCGCGGTCGGACGGGAGCCGCGAGCCGAGCGGCGTCTGGCCGGAGCCGATGGCCTGGAGGATCTGGAACGCCACCTGCAGATAGCGCCGATGGACGCCGCGCAATGGCCTGAAGGTCTGCTGGTCTGACCGCATGACCGCTGATGCTGCCAGAGCCCCGGCGGGTCGTCAAGGTTTCGGCACGGAGTGCCGAAAAAGATCAGCCCTGGGGCGCGCGGCGGAACAGCCAGGGCATCGGCAGCACCGGGCTGCGTGCGTAGAGGTATGTCGACACCGCGCTGACCGCGGGCAGCTCGCTCACCCGGTCGGCGAGTGCGACCAGCTCAGCGGGGGTGTCGCAGACGACTTCGAGGGTGGCCGAGAAGCGGCCGACGGCGCGCACGGCGATGGTGATCTTCGGCTGCGCGACGGCGAACTCCAGCGCCGCGTCGATCCGCGGGCCGGTCAGCGTCAGGCCCAGCATGCCCATGGTGCCGGCGTGCGCGGAGCTGCGGTCCAGCACCGCGGACGCGCGGATGGCGCCGTCGTCGAACAACGCCTGGGCGCGCCGGCGCACCAGCGAGTACGGCTGGCCGATCTGCTCGGCGAGGGTGCGGAAGGTCATCCGCGGGTCGCGCACCAGCAGCCGCAGCAGGTCGCCGTCGAGGCCGTCGTAACTGCGCCGGGAGCCGGCCTGAGTGGATTCCGGCCGCCCCTCGCCCTCCCACTTGAGCACGTCGACCATGCGCCACATCTCCAGCCCGCGCACGCCGGCGATCTGGCCGACGACCGAGGTCGCGTGCTCCAGCAGCTCGGCGTCGTCGGTGGCGGCGATCTCGCAGATGACGTTGTGCTCGCCGAGCGTGAGGGCGACGAACGTGACGAAGCTCAGCGACCGCAGCGTCTCGACCAGCTCGCCGATGTCGCCGCGGTAGTCCAGGCCGAGCGTGCCGAGGCAGAAGTAGCCCAGGCTGCTCGGATCGACGACGCCGATGATGCGCAGCACGCCGTCGTCGGCCAGCTTCGCGATGCGGGCGCGGACGGCGTCCGCCGACAGTCCGACCTCCTCGCCGATGCGCGCGGCCGGGCTGCGGCCGTCGTCGCGCAGGCACTGGAAGATCTCGTGGTCCTTCTCGTCCATCAGAGCGGATTCACCCTTCGGCACGCCACGCATGATCACGTGTCACTTCGATAAATTCAGCAAACATCCCTTGCATCCTAGCGTCAAGACGTCAATACTCCGTGCCATTAGGTCGGTCGATGTCAATCGGCCCAAGGAGGCAGCCATCATGACGGTGACCCGCATCCAGCCCGGCGCCGGCGTCGGGACGCCCGAGAGTACCGAGCCCCGGCGGCAGCTGGGCCGGGCCGCTCCGAGTTGCCGGGAGTGACGTGACCATCTCCGCCCTCCCGCTGACGCGGCCGCACGCACCGGCGCCGCACACCCGCTCCTGCACCGCGTCCGACCTCGCCGCCGCCGGGCTCGGCCTGCGGCTGCTGGGCCCGGACGACACCGAGGCGAGCGTCACCTGGGTCACCGAGACCGAGCAGGCCGACCCCACGCCGCACGTGGTCCACGGCTCGCTGGTGCTGACCCGCGGCCGCCGGCTGCGCACCGTCGACGACCAGGTCGCCTTCGTCCACCGCCTCGGCAGCGCCGGCGCCTCGTGCGTCGGCTTCGGGCTGGACGGCCCGCTCCGCGCGGTGTCTCCCCCGGTCGTGTCCGCCGCGGCCGACGCCGGCCTGGCCGTGCTCGCCGTCGCCGCCGGCACGCCGTTCGCGGCCATCAGCCGGTACGTCGCCGACCAGGTGATCCACCGGGCCGACTGCCTCACTGCCAGCCGGCAGGCGCAGGCGCAGACCGTGCTGCTGGAGACCGTGCTGTCGACCGGCAGCGTCCAGGCGACCGTCGCCGCGCTGTCGCGCAGCCTCGGCCAGCACGTCCGCGTCGTCGATCCGCAGGGCGGGATCATCGCGCAGTACCCGCCCGCGCACGCCGTCGCCACCCCGTACGACGCGCACCACCTGGGCGCCCGGCCGCGCGGCGGGGAGACCCGGACGCCGATCACGGCCGGCGGCGTGCCGGCCGGCTACCTGATCACCCCCGATCCGCCGGACTCCGCCGACATGCTGCACTTCGCCGTCGGGCTGATCGGCCTGGAACTGGCCCGGCACGCGGCCGAGCTGAGCGGCCGGCGCGAGCTGGCCGGCCAGGTCATCGAGGACGTCGTGCGACGCGCGCTGTCACAGTCGGAGGCGGAGCGGCGGCTGGCCCGGCACGGCGTCGTCGCCGCGGAGCCGCACGCCGTCATCCTCGGCCGGTTCGCCGACCCGCGGCGCGACCTGTCCCGTCAGGTGCTCCCGCTGCCGATCGACCGCGCCGAGAACGTCGGCCTGTCCGCGCACGTCGACGGTGCGCTGTGCCTGGTCGTGCCGGAGAGCGGCGACCCCGACGAGTACGCCCGCATGCTGCACGCCCACCTCGTCGCCCAGGGCGGCACCCCCCACGTCGGCACCGGCACGATGCTGCCCGGCGCCGACGGGCTGCGCACCAGCTACCTCGAGGCCCGCGAGGGCATGAGCCGCGGTCCCGGCGTCAACCCGCGCCGCGCGCTGAGCCTGTCCGGGCTGCTCATGGCGCAGGAGCAGCCGGCGCTGGCGGAGCTGGCCCGGGAACGCCTGCGGCCGCTGATCGAGGCCGACCAGCGCACCCCGGCCAACCTGATGGGCACGGTGCGGGCGCTGATCGACGAGGACTTCTCCATCGCCCGCGCCGCCGAGACGCTGGTCGTGCACCGCAACACGGTGAAGTACCGGGTGGCCCAGATCGAGCGGCTCACCGGCCTCGACCTGTCCGCCACCGCCGGGCGGATGCAGCTGTGGCTCGCGGTGACCGCCCACCCGGCGGCTGAGGCCGGGCGGAGCTAGCGGGCGGAGCTAGCGGAGCGAATCCGACCGAGGTGCCCCGCACGAGAGGGGGAACGGGCGCGAGCGAGCACCGCTCCCGCCGGTAAGAATCATGATCATGGCGCTGTTTGTGCTGCTCTGGCGACACAAATAGCGCCATGATCATGGTTCTCATCGGTGCGCACATCGTCACGAGCCGCAGCGGTGTCTAGGTGAGGCGCCACCTGGGCGTCGCCGATAGGCCACGGACTCGGGATACACCCCTAGATGAACAAGTCCTCGTGATCTACGCAGGTTGGTGGGCTGATCGCCGCGGGTGCCTTGGCACTGCTGACCATGCTGGAAATCGGGACGAACCGGACGTCCGGGCGGCGGTCAGCCTAGCCAAGGTGCGCGCCCAACCGCGGCCGGTGCCGCCGACCGTGCGCCGGGGGGTCTGCCGCGTTGGCCGTCCCCCTGCCACAAAGCGGCGAACGCGGCAGACCCCGGCCAACGCAGCAGACCAGGCCAACTGCCGCACCACGAGGCGAGCACTACTCCCAGCGCACCCGCGCCGGTCGGCATCGCTGGGCGTCGATCCGCGCCGCCGAAGATCCCTAGCGGGCCCCGGCCACCAACCGTCCCGCGGCCGCCGCGCCGGCGAGGACCGTCGCCGCCGCCGTCAGCACCAGCGCGGTCGTCCCGCCGAGCTCGTCCAGCGCCACCACCAGCAGGATCGACGCAGCCGTGATCGGCAGGCCGGTGAGGTACTGGCTCGCCGCGAGCCGGACCGGGATCCGCTCCGGCGCCGCCCAGGAGGCGCTGGTCACGACGACGTTCGCGCAGGCGATGCCGACGGCGACGGCGGCGCCGGACAACACCGACGCGGCGGCCAGGGCGGCGATGCCGAACCCGCCGGCCAGCATCACCACCACGGCGGCCACCTGTAGCGCCGTCGCCCCGCCGACGATGGTGGCGACCGGCAGCCGGCGCACGAGCGGCCAGCAGGTCGCGCCGGCCGCGGCGGCGGCCAGGTCGCGCAGCAGCACCAGCACGACGATGCCGGCCCCGGTCGACGCGGCGGACCAGCCGCGGTCCAGCAGCGCGACCGGAACCAGCGAGTTGCCGACGATCACGCACAGCCACACCAGCAGGTTGACCAGGCTGGCCGCCTGCACCGCACGGTCACGGCGCAGCAGCGCCCCGGTCTCGGCGAAGCGCCGCCGCACCGGCACGACCGCCGGCGTCGCCGAGTGCTCGCCGGCCGGGCCGGACGTGCTCCACCGGCTCAGCAGCACGACGACGGCCGCGCCACCGGCGAGCAGCGCTGCGCCCGCCGCATACCGCTCACCGGCGACCACCCAGCCGGCGGCCAGCCCGCCCAGGCCGGAGCCCAGCCGTTGCGCGGTGCTGTTGAGGCCCTGGCCGCGCGACGCCGGCCCCAGCCGGCCCACCTCGGTGAGCAGCGCGAGCATCGTGACGGCCCGCGCCACCCCGAAGACCAGGGCGGTGCCGACGACGGCGGCCACCGGCAGCGCGGCCGGGGTCAGCGACAGCGCCCCGGACACCAGCAGGCCGGCCGCGCACCAGGCCACCACCGCCCGCCCGGCGCCGCGCCCCAGCCGCGCCGTCGCCGCCGGCGTCGCCAGCAGGCCGAGCCCGAGCGCGGCGCCGATCACGACGCCCACCAGATACTGCGCGCCGGCCAGCCGGGTGAGCAGCAGCGCCGGGACGGCCGCCGCGAACAGGGTCTCCAGCGCGCACACGAGCGCCAGCGAACCGAACAGCGGCAGCCGCGGCGGCCCCCCGCCGGTCACCTCCAGTAGACCGGCGCACGCCGCCGGCCGACCGGCGGGCGCCGGTCACTCACGCGATGCGCTCGCCGTAGTCGCGGCTGGTCGGCAGGGTCCACTCGAAGCCGCGGGCGGTCTGCACGTACTCCGGCCAGGGCAGCTCGGTCGGCGCGGCGAAGTCGGCCGGCAGCAGCGGGCGCACCAGCCGCGGGTCGGCCGCGCCGCGGCGCCGCTCGTACTCCTCCTTGGCCGTGGCCAGCATCGCCTCGTCGTCGATCGCCTGCAGGACCGTGGCGGCGATGGTCTGGCCGCCCTTGATCCAGCACGGGTCGATGGCGGCGGGGTAGCCGTTCATCGCGTTGTTCGCCCAGTGCCACAGGTCGATGCCGAGCTGGCCGAGGAACGGCTTGGACGTGAAGAAGCGCACCGTCGGCGCGTGCCAGGAGTACTCGGTGTAGTCGTCCGCGCCGGTGCAGTCCTGCCAGGGCACCAGGTGCTCGCGGATGCTGCGGTCGGTCTCCTGCGGGCTGATCAGCACCTCGTTCTCGGGCAGGAACGGCGCCTCCGACGGCTCCAGCCCGACGGCCTTCTCCAGCTGGGCGGCGAACGCCCGTGCCTCCGGCCCGAACGTCGTCGGGCCCAGCTCGGTGAGGTTCTCGTACAGCGCGGTCGTCAGCGCGTGGTTCGGCAGGCCGGGACGGGTCCGGGTGACCCACCGCATGGAGACCTTCGTGTTGGTGATGGCGGCGACGTGCCGGGCGTTGCGGACCAGGATCTCCTGGATCTGCTCCTGGATGTCGTACAGCGGCGAGCGCCAGCTGAACTGCAGCTGCGAGATGCGCGGCGGCAGGTTGTCGGCGGTCGCGTGGCTGGCCCCCAGCACCGCCTCGTTGAGCGTCCACGAGCCCGTGCTCGGGAACATGTTCTCCTTGGTGTACTTGGTCGTCGTGACCATCAGGCTGAGCGCGTCCAGCGCACCCGGCGAGCGGACCAGGTTGTGGCTGCCGACGGAGTTGCTGCGGAACAGCTCCTTGCCCCACGGCTCCTCCTCCACGCACTCGAACGTGAAGACCACCGACCAGTAGAGGCAGTTGGTGATGTCCCACAGCGCGGTGTTGTGCCAGTACGGGTGGTAGCTGATCGCCGCGTCGAGGTCGTCGTAGTAGCCCTTCGCCGCGTGCACGGCCTTGGACCCGCAGACCTTCTCGGCCGGCTCGCCGAACAGGTGGATCGTGCCGGGGCCGCCGGTCTGCTCCAGCGCCCGCTTGGCCGCGATCGCGCCGGCCAGCGCGCCGACGCCGAGGGCACTGTGCGCGTCGGTGAAGCCCGGCGCCCAGTGGTGCAGCCCCGGCTGCGGGCCGCGCTCGGCGACGGCGTCCTGGCTGTAGCCGGGCGTGGCGTCGTACTCGGCGTAGGCCGCCACCTGCGGTCCGCCGCTCCCCCAGGTCGCGTGGAACGCCGTCGGCATCCCGCCGGAGCCCTCCTCGACCTCGAAGCCCTCCGCTCGCAGCCGGTCCACGTACAGCTTGGCCGACCGGTACTCGCGCCAGGCGCTCTCGGAGTACGACCAGATCTGGCGGTGGAATTCGGACAGCTCGGGGGCCAGGTCATCGACGAGCTTGACGGCCAACGACTGCCGGCTGGTGAACGACATGAACGGTTCCTTTCTGGAAGTGCACGAACGGGTACGGCGGCTCAGCCGGCCGTGGTGACGACGGCGTCGCGGGACGACCAGGTCAGCAGGACCTCCTCTCCCGGCGCGGCCTCGAACTGGCCGTCCATCGAGCGGCGCACGACCACCTCGGAGCCGTCGGGACGCTCGACGATGAGCTTCTGCGAGTCGCCGGCGTAGATGACGGCGCTGAGCCGGCCGCGCAGCCAGCACGGTGCGCCGGGCTCGGCGCCGTCCCGGCCCAGCCGCTCGACGCCGACCGACCACGGCCGCACCACGACGACCACCTCGTCGCCGGCGTCGGGGGCGGAGCGGACGGCCGTCGCGGCGTCGATCTCGACGTGGCCGTCCTGCGCGGGCAGCGTCAGCCGTCCGTCCGCGGCGCGGGTCAGCACGCCGCGCAGCAGGTTGGCCTCGCCGAGGAAGCCGGCGGCGACGTCGGAGACCGGGCGGGTGTAGATCTCCTCCGGCGAGGCGTACTGGACCAGCTTGCCGTCGGCCAGCAGGGCGATCCGGTCGCTCATCGTGAACGCCTCCTCCTGGTCGTGCGTGACGTTGACGACCGTCAGCCCGAGCTCCCGGCTGAGTTTGAGGATCTCCACCTGCAGGACCTCGCGCAGCCGGCGGTCCAGCGCGCCCAGCGGCTCGTCCATCAGCAGCAGGCTGGGGCGGGAGACGATCGCCCGGGCCAGCGCGACCCGCTGCCGCTGCCCGCCTGAGAGCTGGGCCGGCATCCGGTCCTCGTAGCCGGGCAGGTGCACCGACTCCAGCGCCTGCGTCACCAGTTCGCGCCGCTCCGCCTTGCGCATACCGCGCATGGCCAGCGGGAACGCGATGTTCCGCGCGACCGACAGGTGCGGGAAGAGCGCGTAGCTCTGGAACACCATGCCGATGTTGCGGCGATGCACCGGCACCGCGGTGACGTCGCGGCCGTCGATCAGCACGCGGCCGGCGGACGGCTCCAGGAACCCGGCGATCACCCGCAGCAGGGTCGTCTTGCCGGAGCCGGAGGCGCCCAGCAGCGTGACGAACTGGCCGGGTTCGATGGTCAGCGAGACGTCGTCGACGGCGCGGACCGAGCCGTAGTGCTTGGCGATGCCCTCCAGGGACAGGCCGGCACCGGGCGCGTCCGTGCCGCGCGATCGGGACTTGTCAGTGAACACGGCGACTCCGGGATCGACGAGAGCTGATGGCGGCCGTGAGGGCGAAGACGACCAGCGAGACGACGGTGAGGATGGTGGCGACGGCCGACGTGGACGGCTCCAGGCCGGAGCGCACCTGCCCCCAGATGACGACCGGCAGGGTGCGCAGCGTGGGCGTGTTGAGGAAGATCGCCACGACCACTTCGTCCCACGACGTGATGAAGGCGAACAGCCCGCCGATCAGCGCCGCCGGGAGGATCTGCGGGACGGTGACGCGCAGCAGCGTCCGCACCGGACCGGCGCCGCAGGCCCGCGCCGCCTCCTCCACGTGCGGGTCCAGCGAGCGCAGCGCCGCCAGCACGTTGACGAGGACGAACGGGACGCCCAGCACCGCGTGCGCCAGGGCCAGCGACAGGATGCCGCCGTAGAGCCCGATGCGCACGTAGACGAAGTAGACGCCGATGGCGACGACGACCAGCGGCACCACCATCGGGGTCATGCCGACGGCCACGACCAGGCTGCTCGGGAGCAGCCCGCTACGCGCGGCCGCCAGCGCGAGCGACGTCCCCACCAGGACGGCGATCACCGCCGCGAGCACGCCGACCGTTAGGCTGGTGCGGATCGCCCCGGTCCACACCGGGTCGGTCAGCACCTCCTCGAACCACCGCCACGACATCCCCTGCGGCGGGAAGGTGATGATGCTGCCCTCGGTGAACGCCGTCGCGGTCACGACCACCGTCGGGATGATCAGGATCGCGGCGAACACCAGGCCGAACACCCGCACGAACAGGCCGGCCCTCATGAGGTCCCCTCCTTGCCGGTCACGCCGAGGATGCGCCCGAGCCCGACCACCTTCGACGCGATGGCCAGGAACGCCAGTACGAGCGCGAGCAGGACCACGGCCATCGCCGACCCGACGCCGGGGTCGAGGTACTGCTGCACCTGCAGCACGATCGACTGGCTGACGAGGATGTCGGCCGGCCCGCCGAGCAGCGCCGGCGTCAGGTAGAACCCGAGCGACAGCACGAACACCAGCACCGCGCCGGCCGCCACCCCGGGCATGGAGAGCGGCAGCGTCACGTGCCAGAACGCCCGCGCCGGACGCGCCCCCATGACCTGCGCCGCCTGCTCGAGCTCGGCGTCCACGCCGCGCAGCGACGCGTAGATCGCCAGGATCGCGAACGGCACCAGCACGTGCACCATGCCGACGAGCACGGCGAACAGGTTCCGGATCAGCGGCAGCGGCTGGTCGATGACGCCGAGGTCGAGCAGCAGGTCGTTGACGACGCCGGTGTTGCTGAGCAGGACGCCCCAGGCGAACGTGCGCACCAGCAGGCTGGTCCAGAACGACAGCAGCAGCGCGCCCATCAGCCACGTCCGCAGCACCGGCCCGCTGCGCGCCATCGCGTACGCGTACGGGTAGCCCAGCAGCACGCTGAGCCCCGTCACCAGCAGCGCCACGTACACCGTCCGCAGCAGCGAGCGGCGGAACAGCTCGTCGGTGAAGAGGAACTGGAAGTTCTCCGGCGACGGGTCGGTGAGGCTGCGCACGACGATCGTCACCATCGGGACGCCGAAGGCGAGCAGCACGAACAGCAGCCCGGGCAGGCCGGCCAGCGTCCAGAAGTCGGGCCGGCGCAGGCGCCGGCCCGTCTCTGGCGACGTCACTGTGCCTTCCACTCCGCCCAGCGCTGGTTGACGGCCTCGAGGTTCGGCACCCACCACGCGTCGTCGATGCGGATCGGGGCGTCGGCACCGGACAGCTCGTTCGACGTCGGCAGCGTGTCCGCGACCGCCGGGTCCGGCGACGCCTGCGGGTTCGGCGACCCGTAGGCGATGAAGTTGCCCAGCTGGGCGCTGGTGTCCTTGTCGACCATGTAGGCGATCAGCTGCATGGCGTTCTCCTCGGCCGGAGCGCCCTTCGGCACGACCATGTAGTCGGCGTACTGGACCTGGTTGGACCACACGAGATCGACCGGCAGCCCCTCGTCCTTGGCCAGCGCGATGCGGCCGTTGTAGCAGTTGGCCATGACGGCCTCGCCGGTCGCGAGCAGGTTCGTGCACTCGGCGAAGTCGTTGTAGAAGATCAGGTGGTCCTTGATCGTCTCCAGCTTGGCCAGCGCCCGCTCGACGTCCAGCGGGTACAGCTCGTCGATGGGGACGCCGTCCTGGATGAGCGCGAGGTCGAGCAGGCCCTGCAGGCCGCCGGAGGCGTCCTTGGCGTAGACGGCGCGCTGGCCGGGGAACGCCTCGACGTCGAAGAAGTCCGCCCATGACGTCGGCGCCTGGTCGAACGCCTCGGTGTTGTAGCCGAGCACGACGCTGAACACCAGGGCGGGGATGCCGTACTTCTCCGCCCCGAACAGGCCGTTCAGCTCGTCGCAGGGCACCACGGTGCAGTCGATCTCGGTGAGGATGCCGTTGGGGTCGTCGACGACGCCGATGTCGGAGCCGGACTGGACGACGTCCCAGATGACGTTCCCGCCCTCGACCATCTGCTGGAACTTCGCGTAGTCGTTGGGGCTGTCCTGGACGACCTGGATGCCGGTCTCCTCGGAGAACGGCTCGAGCCAGCCCTTGGTGGCGGCCTCCTGAGCGTTGCCGCCCCAGGCGACGAACGTGACCGACCCGCTGTCCCCGCCGGTCTGGGCGGTGTCGCCGCCGCCTCCGCAGGCGGCCAGCAGCAGCGCGGCAGCGCCGGCGATGCTCGCGACGGCCAGGTTTCTGCTCTTCATGCCAATCGACCTCATTCTCTGGTTGTCAGGACCGGGCCAGGATCAACGTCGGCCCCGGATGGTCGAGCGCGGCGGCGACGGCGTCGGCGAGCGTCGCCGCGTCCGCCACGGCCGCGTAGGCCGCGCCCATGGCGGCGGCCAGTGCCGGATAGTCCGGCGGTGGCAGGTCGACACCGAGCCGCGGGATCCCCGCGGCGTCCATCTCCTCGGCGATCTCGGCGTAGCCGCCGTTGTCGGCGACGACGACCGGCAGCGGGCGTCCGAGGTCGGCGGCGGTCCGCAGCTCCTGGACGCTGAACATCAGGGCGCCGTCGCCGAGCACGGCGACGACCGGCACGCCGGGGTCGGCCACGGTCGCGCCGACGGCGGCCGGGACGGCGTAGCCGAGGGTGGCGAACCCGGACGGCGCCAGGACCCGGTCCGGCGCCGGTGCGGGCCACAGGTGGATGGTCCCCTTGTAGGTCACCTGTGAGCTGTCGCCGGTGAGCACGGCGCCGGCCGGCAGCACCTTCACCAGCGCGTCGTGGATCCAGCGGTGCGGCCGCAGCACGTCGTCCAGCTCCGCCGCGACGGCGTCGGCGGCCTGTCGCGCCCGGGCGGCGCCGTCGTCGTCGCCGGCCGGCTGGACCAGCGCGGCCAGCCGGTCCAGCACCTGCGCGGCGTCGCCCAGCAGCGGCAGGTCGGCGGGCAGGTTCTTGTGCAGCTGGGCGGGGCTGAGGTCCACCCGGATCACGGTGCCGGTGCAGGCCAGCGGTTCGCCGCCGGCCTCGGCGTCGCTCAGCTCGGTGCCGACGACGAGGACGACGTCGGCCGCGCGCACGAGCGCCCGTCCGGCCGTGGTGCCCAGCGCCGGCCCGACGGCCAGCTCGTGGCCGGCCGGCAGGACGCCCTTGCCCCGCTGGGTCTCGACGACCGGCGCGCCCAGCCGCTCGGCCAGCGCCCGGACCGCCGCGGTGGCGCGGATCGCCCCGCCACCGGCGACGACGACCGGCGTCGCGGCGGCGTCGAGCAGGCCGGCCGCCCTGGCCAGGGCGTCGTCCGGTGCGATCGGCGCGGCCGGCGCCGGCCGGGCGCCGATCGGACCGACCGGGCCGGCCTCGGCGAGCACGTCGACCGGGATCTCCAGGACGACCGGGCGGGTCCGGGTGGCGGCCCAGCCGGCGAACACGTCGCCGACCGCGTCGGCCACGGCCTGCGGGCTCTCGCAGCGCAGGGCGCGGTCCACGATCGCGTCCAGCGCGGCGCGCTGGTCCTTCACCTCGTGCATCCAGCCGCGGTCCAGCCGCTCGGTGCCGCGCGGCGGTCCCGGCGTGATGGCCAGCACCGGCACGGAGTCGCCGTAGGCGCTGGCCAGTGCCGCCGCCGCGTTGAGGATGCCCGGCCCGCTGGTCGTGACGATCACCCCGGGCCGCCCGGCGACCCGCGCGTACCCGTCGGCCGCATAGCCGGCGCCCTGCTCGTGCCGGCAGACGACGTGCCGGATGCCGGCCGCGGTCAGGTGCCGGTAGACCTCCAGGTTGTGGCTGCCGGGGATCCCGAAGACCACCTCGACGCCGTGGGCGGCGAGCGCCGTCACCGCCGCCTGGCCGCCGGTCATCCAGTCCATTCGCACACCGCTCCCCCTCGCGTTCCGGGGCCCGAGGTGCCCGGCATGCTCGTCAATCTAGGCAGCAGGTCACGACGCCGGCCATGTCCCCGTGACCAACCTCGGCCCGGGGCGTCCTGGCCCGGCTGACAACGCCGCTGGCTAGGGAGCCGGTCTCACCAGCGAGAATGTGGCGGGAGCAGGCCGCGGTCAGCGGCTGACGACACCTGCCGGTACGGCTCCGGTGGACGCGCGCAGCGTCAGCGTGCCGTCGAGGCGCACCTGGCGGGCGTCCTCGCCCCGCATGGCCGCATGGAGCAGCTCGATGGCCGTCGTCCCCAGCTCACCGACGGGTGCGGTGACGGTGGTGAGGCTGGGCGTCACCGTCTGGGCGAGGAGGACGTCGTCGCAGCCGACCAGGCTGTGGTCGTCGGGGACGGAGCGGCCGGCCTCGGCCAGGCCGGCGAGCACGCCGCAGGCCATGAGGTCGTCGAACGCGAACGCCGCCGTGGCGTCGCTGCCGAGCAGCGCCGGCGCCGCCTCGCGTCCGCCCTCGTAGGACGCGGCGAAGTCGCCGAGCTCGACCAGCTCGACCCCGGCCGCGAGCGCCCAGCCGCGGATCGCCTCGGCCCGCTGGCGCGCCGCCCAGGACGCCTCGGGGCCGCGCAGCAGCGCGAACCGCCGGTGCCCGAGCTGGTGCAGGTGCTGCCCGGCCGCCGTCAGCGCCGCCGAGTTGTCGCAGACGACGCTCGGCCGGCCAGCGACGACGCGGTTCACGACGACGGCGGGGAGGTCGCCGAGGGTGTCCTCGAGGTCGGCGTCGGGCGAGCGCGGCGACGCGACGATCAGGCCGTCGACCTGTGCCCTGACCTGCTCGACGAGCTCGGTCTCCTCGTCGGCCACCTCGTCGGCGTCGAGCAGCAGGACCGACCAGTCCTGGACGGACGCGGCCTGCTGGATCGCGCGGACGAGCGGCGGGAAGAACGGGTTGGTGATGTCGGGGACGAGCAGGCCCACCATGCCCGCACGGCCGGTGGCCAGTCCGCGCGCCGCCTTGTTCGGCTGGTAGCCCAGGCGCTTCGCGACGGCATGGATGCGCTCGCGGACATCGTCGTTCACGATGTCCGGGCGGGTGAAGGCCCGCGACACCGTCGACGCCGAAACGCCGCATTCCTGGGCGATCGAGTAGATCGTCACCCGTTTCGATCGTTCGCCTGCCACTGCTCTCCTTTCCACGCGCTACTGTAGCCGCGAAAATCTACTGCAAGCGATTGCTACCTTGAGGAAGGCGATGCGATCCAAGGCGCGGACCGAACTGGAGAAGGTCATCCTGCCGTTCTGGCTGGAGCACGGGATCGACCCCGAGCACGGCGGTTTCCACACGTGTTTCGACAACCGCGGCCGCACGCTGGCGTCGACCGACAAGTACACGTGGTCGCAGGGGCGCTTCGTCTGGCTGCTCGCCCGTGCGGCCGGGCTGGCCGGGCGCGGCCTGCTCGACGCCGACGCCGCCGCCCTCGTCCGGCAGGCCGAGGCCGGCGCGGCGTTCCTCGCCCGCCACGCCATCCGCGACGACGCGACGTGCCACTTCGTCACGGCCACCGACGGCACGCCGGCGGCCGGGCCGAACGGCGAGACGCGCAGCGTGTACGCCGACTGCTTCGTGGTCATGGGGCTGGCCGAACTGGCCGCCGTCACCGCGGAGCCGGGCTGGCTGGAGCTCGCCGAGCCGATCCTGGCGCGGGCCGCCCGCGACATCGACGACGGCACCGCGCCGACACCGCCGTACGACGTCCCGCCTGGCTTCGTCGCGTTCGGGCCGCGGATGATCCTGCTCAACACGCTGCTCGTGCACGCGGAGGCACGGCAGCGGCTCGGCGGCCTGCCGGAGCCGGACCGGCACCGCCTGGAGACGGCGCTGGACGTCGTGCTCACCCACCGGCTCCCCGACGGCACCTTCGTGGAGATGCGGCCCACCGGCCCGGCCCTCGACGAGACGCTGGTGGCGCGGCACCGGGTACCCGGCCACGCGCTGGAGGGCCTGTGGGTCGCGCTGCACACGGCCGAGCTGCTCGGCCGCCCGGACGTCGTCCCGGACCTGCTGGCCAGTGTGGCGCCGTTGTGCGCGTCGGCCTGGGACGAGACCCACGGCGGCCTGTTCCGCTACGTCGACCGCGCCGCGCCCGCGGCGCCCCGCGGCCGCGACTCGGGCACGCCGTATGAGCGGCTGCTCGCCCGCACCTGGGACACCAAGCTCTGGTGGGTGCACACCGAGGCCGCCTACACCACGGCGCTGGCCGCGCGCCGCTACGGCGACACCGGCGCGGGCGAGTGGTTCGACCGCATCTGGGACTACACGCTGGACACCTTCCCCGGCGGCGCCGACGGCGCGGAATGGATCCAGATCCGCGACCGCGCGGGCCGGCCGCTCGACGAGGTCGTGGCGCTGCCGGTGAAGGACCCGTTCCACATCGCCCGCAACCTCCTGCAGCTCGTCGAACTGGAGGCCCAGCCGTGACCGGGATCGACACCGACGTCGAGGTGCTCGACGCCCGGGTGGCGTTCTCGCAGACCGACCTCGACCACCCCTTCGTCATCAGCGGCCGGACCATCGCGTGGTTCACGGTGGCCGTCGTCGAGCTGGACGTCCGCAACCGCGCGGGCCGGCTCGCCACGGGCCGCGGCGCGTCGATCCTCTCGGTCCCGTGGGCCTGGCCGGGCTCCGCGCTCACGGTCGAGCAGCGCGACGCCGTCCTGCGCGACCTGACCCGCCGGCTGGCCGACGAATCGTGCGGCCTGCCGCCGGTCGACCCGATCCGCCGCTGGCTCGACGCCCACGAGGCCGTCGGCGACGCCGCCGCGGGCATCGCCGCGGCCGCCCGGCTCGGTGAGCCGGTGCCGTCGCTGGCCGCACTGCTGTCGCTCGGCGCCGTCGACAACGCGCTGCACGACGCCTGGGCCCGGGCCGCGCAGCGCCCCGCCCACACGATGTACACCGGGCGGCACCTGCACGACGACCTCGGCGTCTCGCTCGGTCCGGCGCTGAGCGGCCGGTGGCCGGGCGACTTCCTCGCCGCCCGCCGGACCCGGCTGGAGGTCCAGCACCTGGCCGGCGCGACCGACCCGCTCGAGCCGGACGACGCCGCGGACGACCAGCGGTCCCTGCGCGAGTGGATCACGGCCGACGGCGTGCGGCACGTGAAGGTCAAGGTCCATGCCCGCGACGCGAGCGAGGACGCCCTGCGGGTGGCCGCCGTTCACCGGCTGGGCCGGGACCTCGGCCTCGACCTGGCGCTGGCGATCGACCCGAACGAGGGCTACCAGCGGCCGGACGACGTCGAGGACCTGCTGGACGAGCTCGAGCGAATCGATCCAGCGGCCGGCCGGGCCGTCGGCTACGTCGAGCAGCCGGTGCCGCGGGACGCGACGCCGGATCCGGCCGGACTGGCCCGCATCGGCCGCCGCCTTCCCATCGTCATGGACGAGGGGCTGACCGATCCGCACACCGTGCCGGCGCTGCGGGACGCCGGCTGGAGCGGGATCGTCATCAAGGCGGGCAAGGGGCACAGCGCCGCGCTGCTCGCGCACGCCGCCGCCAAGACGGCCGGTCTCTACGTGACCGTCCAGGACCTCACCGCGGTCGACCTCGCGCTGGTGCACTCGGCCCGGCTGGTCAGCCTGTTCGACCTGCCCGCACCGCTGCTGGAGTACAACAGCCGGCAGTACGCGCCGGCGGCCAACGACCGGCTCGGCCGCGACCGGCCGGACCTCACGACCGTGCGCGACGGCGCCGTGACGATCTCCGCGCCGGCCGAGCCCGGCCTCTACTGACCCCCTCCGGAAGGTGCCCGACGTGACCCGCATCGCCCTGCTCCCGCCCGACGAGCGGCCGAACACCCGCGGCTACGCGGCGACGATCGGCCGCTGCGCCGGCGTCGACGTCGTGACACCGCCCGCGGAGCTGATGCCGTCGTTCCGGACGCCCGCCGACACCGCGGCCCTCGCCGGCTGGCTGCGTCGCGTCGCGCCCGACGTCGACCATGTGCTGGTCTCGCTCGAACTGCTCGTGCACGGTGGGCTGATCCCGTCGCGGAACACCGATGACCGGATGGCCGACGTCGTCCCGCGGCTCTCCGTCCTGCGCGAGCTCGGGGCGCCGGTGACCGCCTACGGCGTCGTGACCCGGCTTCCCACCTACGACAACCGCGCCCGCTCCCGACAGGAGCCGGAGTACTGGGCCACCCACGGCGCGGCGCTCGGGACGCTCTCCAGGCTGTGGGATGAGGCGTCGCTCGGCGAGGCCGACGAGACGGCGGTCGCCGCCGCCCGCGCGCGCGTTCCCGACGAGTACGTCCGCGACCTCGTGCGGCGTCGTGCCCGCAACCACGCGGTGAACCTCGCCGCGCTGGAGCTGGCGGCCGACGGCGCCTTCGACACGCTGGTGATCTCCTCGGACGACACCGCGCCGCGCGGCCTGCCGGCGGCCGAGCGCCGCCTGCTCGGGCACTGGGCCGACCGTCTCGGCGCCGACGTGCTGATGTATCCGGGCGCCGACGAGGTGCCCAGCGTGCTGGTGGCCCGCGTCGCGGCCAGCGCCGCCGGCGTGCGGCCGCGGATCGCGGTCGTCTGCCCGGACGAAGCCGGCCTCGACCGCATCGCGCCGTACGAGGACCGGCCGCTCCGGGTCGGCCTAGGGAACCAGATCCGGGCCGTCGGCGGCGTCCAGGTGGCCGATCCCGCCGACGCGGACCTGGTGCTCGCCGTGCACCCACCGGCGCGCGAGCCCGGCGACTGGGTGTCCTCGCCACCTGACCTCGCCGCCGCGGCGCCGGTGGACTCGCTCGCCGACGCCGTCGAACGGCTGCTCGACGGCGGTCACGTGGTGGCGCTGGCCGACGTGCACTACGCCAACGGCGGCGACCCCCGGCTGGTCGAGGCGCTGGACGCGCGGTCGGCACTGGGACGCCTGAGCGCCTACGGCGGCTGGAACACCGCCGGCAACTCGATCGGCACCACCCTCGCCGCCGGCGTCGCGGCCGTTCTCGACGGGACCGAGGCCGCGGCCGCCGAACGACGCCGCTTCCTGGCCCGCAAGATCATCGAGGACGCCCACTACCTGCCGGTCGTGCGGCGACGGATCCAGGACGAGGCCGCCGCCCGTGGGCTCCTCGACCCCCCGCTCGACGAGTTGCCGGCTGTCCACGACCGGATCACCCGTGATCTTCGCGCCTGGGCGGCCGGTGTCGACGCGCTCGCCGGGTGGCGCATCGACAACGCCAGGCTGCCCTGGTCGTACACGTTCACCGTCGACTTCGACCTGACGCGGGTGGCCACCACGCCCTCTTGACGGCTCGCGGCCAGACCGCTAGCTTCCTTGCAACCGCTTGCATGCAATCGGTTGTATCGTCCGCCGGCCGCTCCGGCCGCTCCCCTTGCATGCGCGGCGCTCGGTTCCATTCCGGCGAGGAAAGGGAGCTAGTCGCGATGACTTCTCGGCACGTGAACGGACCCCACGGCCCAGGGCTGGCCGGTCGCCTCGCGGCCCGCGCCGCCGCGCTTCTCGGCGCCACCGCGCTGCTGCTGGCATCGGCGGCGACGCCTGCGCCGGCCGCGGGGTCCGCCGCGGTGGCGGACCCGGTCCTGGTCAACCCGTCGTTCGAGGAGCCCGTCGCCGACGGGGCGATCCCAGGGTGGCAGCTGGTGGGTGCGGAGCGGCCGGACACCTCGTACGCGGTCACCGAGGACGCGGCGCAGGACGGCACCCACAGCCTGTCGATCACCGACGGGTCCGACGTCTACGGCGTCGCCATCGAGAGCGACCACTTCGACGTCGAGGTGCGGCGGGCCTACACGGCCGCGGCGATGACCCGCGTCGACCGCGACCAGCTCGCCGTCTACCTGCGGTTCTACGACGCCGAGGGCCACCGCCTCACGAACGTCGCCACCCCGCAGGGCGAGACCGGCGGCGCGTGGACCAAGACGTCGATCACCGCCACCGCCCCCGAGGGCGCGGTCACCGGCACCGTCCTGCTCTACTCGGCCACCTCCCCGCGCGGCGCCGGCTACTTCGACACGGTCACGGTCACCGCCGGCGCCGTCGAGCCGCCCCGGCTGACCGACCCCACGCCGGCGGACGTCGTCGCGCAGAACCCGCGGATCTCGCACCTGGGGACGCCCGTCACCAGCAAGATCACCACGAACGCGGTGCTCGGCGACGAGGGTGGCACGGCCGTCACGTACGGCGTCTACCGAGGCCACCCGGACACCGATCACCCGGCCACGTTCGTGGTGGCGAACGCCGACACCGGCGAGGTCATCCGCGCCCTGCCGGCCGCCGGCGCCGAAGGGACGTTCGAGACGCGGGCCTCGACCGACGGCACCATCTACTTCGCCACCACCCCCGACTTCCACCTGTGGTCGTACGACCCCGGAACCCAGCAACTCCGGGACATCGGGCCGCTCAACCCGCAGACCCCCAAGGACGGCCACGCCTTCACCATGACCGCCGGCCCCGACGGCACCATGTACATCGGCACGTACCCCAAGGGCTACCTGTACCTGTACGACCCGGCCGACGACTCGATCACCAACCTCGGTGCGGTCGATCCGACCCAGGCCTACATCAAGGGCCTGGCCTACGACTTCGAGCGGGACACCCTCTACGTCGGCACCGGCGGCACCCGGGCCCAGATCTTCAAGGTGGCCCCCGACGGCACCACGACGGAACTGCTCAGCGACGAGGCCACGCCCGGCGCCATGGACGAGTCGTTCGTCAGCACGTTCACCTTCGTCGACGACCGCCTCTTCGCCCGGGTCGCCAACCAACTGCTGGTCATCCGGGCCGACGACACGGTGGAGTACTGGAGGGGCCAGGGCAACGAGATGCACGGGTACCACGTCTCGGCCCGCCCGGACGCGCCCGGCAAGTACGTCTTCACGTTCGGCTCGACGTTCTGGGAGTACGACTCCGCGACCCGGACCACCCGCAACCTGGGCATCGCGACGAACGGGTACCTCAACGACAGCCGCTGGGTGCAACTGGACGATCCCGAGTGGCCCGGCTACAGCCTGCTCGCCGCCACGCAGGACGGCACGGTGCTGATGAACCCGGCGACCGGCCGGTCCGAGCCGCACACCGTCGAGTTCGCCAACCCGGTCACCGTGCAGAAGATCCTCACCGGGCCGGATTCGATGTACGCCTCCGGCTACATGGTCGGACTCGCGCCGTTCGACTCGGTCACCGGCGAGGCCGGCGAGACGCTGCAGTCCGGCCAGTACGAGTCGTCGGCGGTCCGCGGCGACACGATGCTGCTCGGCTCGTACGGCAACGGCCGGGTATCGGAGTACGACCCGGCCGCCGAAGTCGCGCCGCGGCTGCTGTTCGACCTCAAGGCCGAGGGCCAGGACCGCCCGTTCGGCATGGACTACGACGAGGAGAACGACCGGCTGTTCGTCGGCACGGTCGCCTACTACGGCTCCAACCAGGGCGCGCTCACCCAGTACGACTTCGCCACCGGGGAGAAGATCGTCCACACGACCGGCATCGTCACCGACCAGTCGGTCATCTCGGTGCTCTACCACGACGGGCTCGTGTACGCCGGCACGACCGTCGACGGCAGCCTCGGCGCTCCCCCGTCCGGCCAGACCGACGGCCACTTCGTCGTCTTCGACCCCGACACCGGGCAGCAGGTGCGCGACATCATCCCGGTGGCCGGCGACGAGGGCGTGACCGGCCTGACGGTGGGCCCGGACGGGCTGATCTGGGGCGTGTCGGAGGACACCGTCTTCAAGTACGACCCGGCGACCGAGGAGATCGTCTTCTCCGAGAAGCTGCTGCGCACCCGGTACGGCACCAGCACCGTCTGGGCCTGGGCCTACCTGGTGACCGGCGCCGACGGCAACGTCTACGGCACGAACCGGTTCTCGGTGTTCCGGATCGACCCCGAGACGATGGAGTACACGCTCCTCGTGAACGGCGTCGGCAACTACGCCAACGTCGACGCGAACGGCGACCTCCTCTTCTCCCACGGTGTGGACGTGTACAGGTACGACGTCCCCGACGCGCTCCAGTGCGACCGGGAGATCACCGGCACTCATACCGGACCGGTGGCGGTCACGGACGGCACGCTCTGCGTCACCGACGCCACCGTCAGCGGCCCGATCACCGCCACCGGCGCCGACACTGTCGCCATCACCGGCTCCACGATCACCGGGCCGATCCACCTCACCGGCACCACCGGGACGCTCACCCTCACCGGCAACGACATCACCGGGGCGGTCAGCCTCACCGGCAACACCACTGAGGCGCCGTCCGTCGTCGGCGACAACCGCATCGACGGTCCGCTGGCCTGCAGTGGCAACGCGCCGGCGCCGGTCGACGGCGGCGACCCCAACACCGTCACCGGCCCCACCGCCGGCCAGTGCGCCGGCCTCTGACCACGCGCCTCTCGACCCGACGACAAGCGAGGTAGTGATGCACCGAATCCTCTCCCTGGTCACCGCCGCGGGACTCGCGCTGACCGGCGCGGCACTCGCCGGCCCGCCGGCCGCCGCCGCGACGCCGCCGCCGCTCCCGTCCAGCCCGACCCCGGACGACGTGCTGGCCCAGGACCCGGCGATCAGCTACCTGGGAACGCCGGTGACCAGCAAGATCACCACCAACTCGGTGCTCGGCGAGGAGGACGGCAGGGCCGTCACCTACGGCGCCTACCGCGGCCACGCGGACACCGACAACCCGTGCACGCTCGTCGTCGCCGACGCCAACACCGGCGAGGTCATCCGCGCGTTGCCGTTGGCCGGCGCCGAGGGGAACTTCGAGATCAGGAAGTCCACCGACGGCAAGGTCTACATCGGCACCAACCACGACTACAAGCTGTGGCAGTACGACCCCGCCACCCAGCAGGTGACCGATCTCGGCCTCGTCAACCCCGACAAGCCCGGCGACGGCTACCCCATCACGATGACCGCCGGCCCCGACGGCACCATGTACATCGGCACCTACCCGAAGGGGTACCTCTTCAAGTACGACCCGGCCGACGGCTCCATCGTCAACCTGGGCGCCGTCGACCCGACCCAGGCCTACGTCCGGGCGCTCGCGTACGACTTCGAGCGCGACACCCTCTACGTCGGCGTGGGCGGGACGCGGGCCCAGGTCTACAAGATCACGTCCGACGGGACGAAGACCGCGCTGATCACCGCGGAGAACGCGCCCGGGCTGATGGACGAGACGTTCATCAACACCTTCACCTTCACCGGGGACCGGTTGTTCGCCCGCACGGTCTCCAGCCAGCTGCTGGTCCTGCGACCCGACGACACCGTCGAGTACTGGACGGGCAAGGACCGAGAAGCGTTCGGATACCACGTGTCCGCCCGCCCCGACGCTCCCGGCAAGTTCATCTTCGGGTTCGGCACGAACTTCTGGGAGTACGACTCCGCCACCGCGACCACGCGCGACCTCGGCATCAAGACGAACGCCTACCTCAACGACAGCCGCTGGATCCAGCTCGACGACCCCGAGTGGCCCGGCTACAGCATGCTCGCCGCGACCCAGGGCGGCAGCGTCCTGATGAACCCGACCACCGGTCGGTCCGAACTGCACACGGTCGACTTCGCCAACCCGGTGACGGTGCAGAAGATCCTGACCGGTCCCGACTCGATGTACGCCTCCGGCTACATGATCGGGCTCACGCCGTTCGACTCGGTCACCGGCGAGATCGGCGCGACGCTGCAGTCCGGCCAGTACGAGTCCGCGGCCGTGCGGGACGGGAAGATGCTGCTCGGCGCGTATGGCAACGGGAAGCTGCTGGAGTACGACCCCGCGTCCGGCGCGGCGCCGAGGCTGCTGTTCGATCTCAAGGCCGAGGACCAGGACCGCCCGTTCGCCATGGACTACGACGAACAGAACGACCGCGTCTTCATGGGCACCGTCCCCTACTACGGCACCCATCAGGGCGCCGTCACGATGTACGACTTCGCCACCCAGGAGAAGACCGTCTTCACCACGCAGATCGTGGCGGAGCAGTCGGTGATCTCGGTGCTCTACCACGAAGGGCTGCTGTACGTGGGCACCACGCTCGACGGCGGCCTGGGCGCTCCCCCGTCCGGCCAGACCGAGGCGCACTTCGTCGTGTTCGACCCCGACACCGGGCAGAAGGTGCACGACTTCGTCCCGGTGGCCGGCGACGAGGGCGTCACCGGCCTCACCGTCGGCCCCGACGGCCTGATCTGGGGCGTCTCCGAGGACACCGTCTTCAAGTACGACCCCGCGCAGGAGCAGATCGTCTACTCCGAGAAGCTGCTGGGCCACCGCTACGGCTCCGGCACGGTCTGGGCCTGGGCCTACCTGGTGACCGGCGCCGACGGCAACGTCTACGGCACCAACCGCGGCTCGCTGTTCCGCATCGACCCGGACACCATGGAGTACACCCGGCTGGTCAACGGCGCCGGCAACTACGCCAACGTCGACCCCAACGGCGACATCCTGTTCTCGACCGGCGTCCACCTGTTCACGTACGACGTCCCCGACCCCGTCGTCTGCGACCAGGAGATCACCGGCACCCACGTCGGGCCGCTGTCGGTCACCGACGGCACGCTCTGCATCACCGACGCCACCGTCAGCGGCCCCATCGCCACCAGCGGCGCCGACACCGTCATCATCACCGGCTCCCGGATCACCGGGCCGATCCTCCTCACCGGCACCACCGGCACCCTCGCCGTCACGGGCAACGAGATCACCGGCCCGGTCAGCCTGACCGGCAACACCACCACGGCGCCACCCGTCGTCGGCGGCAACACCATCACCGGGGCCCTCGCCTGCACCGGCAACGACCCCGCACCGGTCAGCGACGGCGAACCCAACACCGTCACCGGCGCCCGCACCGGCCAATGCGCCGGCCTCTGACGACATCCCGCTGCCACCACTTGCGAAGGAGTGCCACATGACGTGGAGAAGACGAGGCGTCTCGGTCCTGGCGGCCGGGCTGATGGCGGCCGTACCGGCCGCCGCCGCGCCCGCGGCGTCGGCGGAAGACGGCAGCAATCCGCTGGTCAACCCCAGCTTCGAGGCACCGGTGGGTGCGGACGGTGCGATCGAAGGCTGGTCGACGTTGTGGCTGCCGCCCGCGGGGACCGCCGAGGTGACCGGCGAACGCGCCTCCCACGGCGCCCAGAGCCTGCACTTCGCCGACCCGGACACGAGGCTCGGCGGCGCCATCGCCTCCGCCGCGGTACCGGCCGTCGCCGGTGAGGAGTACCGCATCCGGCTCGACCTCTACGTCACGTCCGGGACCATGAACTCCACCGTGTACTACCTGGACAGCGCCGGGACCCGAGTCGGCATCGACACCTACAGCTGGGACTCCGTGCTCAACGCGTGGTCCCCGCAGACCTGGGTGACCACCGTGCCCGCGGGCGCCACGCAGGCCCAGGTGGTGATGAACAGCGGCAGCACCGCGACCGTCGACGCCTACGTGGACAACGTCCGGTTCGAGCCGGCGCCGTTCCGCGGGACCGAGGAGAGCCTCGGCCGGCCACTGACCGATCTCGTGTCGGCTGGCATCGGCTACACCACCGACGCCTCCGGCCGGGCCATCGGAGTGGTGATCGCCAAGGGCGAGCCGTCGGTCGCGAGCGTGGTGGACATCAACACCGGCGAACTGCTGCACAGCCAGGAGATGCCCAAGATCGGCCAGGCCTGGACCTACGTGACCGCCGACGACCGCAGCATCTACATCGGCAGCGACTTCGTCGGTGCCATCTACCGGTTCGACCCCGACGCCATGACCTTCGAGCTGCTGAACGAGAAGCCGTACGGCCAGACGAACCTCTGGGGCATCGGCATGACCGAGTCGGGCCGCGTCGTGTGGGGCTCGTACCCCGACGGCAAGCTCTTCTCCTACAACCCCACCGACGGCAGCTGGCACGACCACGGCACCGTCAACCCCGGCAACAAGTACGCCCGGGTCATCGACATCGTCGGCGAGACCGCGTACGTCGGCCTCGGCGCCACCGCCGCCGTCCTGGCCAAGGTCGACCTGACCACCGACGTGGTGACCATCCTGCCGAACCCGCCGTCGGAGACGAACCAGGAGTTCGTCGACGACATCGACATCCGCGGCAACCTCATGTTCGTCCGCTACCGGCCGTCGAGCATCCTGCACGTCTACGACCTGACCACCGGCACCTGGGTGGACGAGATCGAGCAGCCCGTCGTCGGACTGAACGTCTCGCCGGAGTTCGAGACCGTGCGCGACGGCGTGACCCACCGCGAGGTGATGTTCCCGCTCGTCGGCGGCAAGTCGCTGGCCTATGACCTGGACACCGGGGCGACCCGGCCCACCTGCTTCGACATCGGCGGCTCGGCGGTGCGGAACTGGAGCGACGTGCCGATGCAGATCGACGGCATGTCCGACCAGGTGCTGGTGACGGCGCGCGGCAACAACGGCGAGTTCTTCGCCTTCGACCCGGCCACCGACTCCTGCAAGATGCTGCCCACCGACGCGCTCGGCGCGGCGACCACGATGCGCACCATCGGCACCGGCCCAGCGGGTGACATCTACACCGGCGGCGCCGCGTTCGCGCACATCGACCCGGACACCGGCGAGGCCACCAGCCTGCCGTTGAGCGGTCAGATCATGGACTTCCACTCGCACGACGGCCTACTGATCTACGGCACCTACACCGGCGCGGGCATCGACGTCTACGACCCGTCGCTCCCCTGGGAGTCCGGCGTCAACCCGCGGCCGAGGCTGCGGGTCGGACACCAGCAGGACCGGCCCATCGCGATGACCAGCATGGACGACAAGGTGGCCATCGGCACCTTCCCGGTGCCGGCCCGGCTGGGCGGTGCGCTCGCGATCCTCGACCCGCAGGCGATGACGATGGAGGTGTACGACAACATCATCCACAACCAGTCGATCTACGCCCTGCAGTACCGCGACGGTCTGCTCTACGGCGGCTCCGGCATCACCGGCGGTCTTGGGCAGGTGCCCACTGAAACCGAGGGCAAGCTGTTCATCTTCGACCCCGACACCGAGGAAGTCGTGTTCGACACGGTTCCGGTGCCTGGCGACGGCCACGTGTCCGGACTGGTCTTCGACGACGAGGGCTACCTCTGGGGCGTGACGGCAAACTCGATCTTCAAGTTCGACCCTGCCACCCGCGAGGTCGTCGCGCAGCGGCGGTACTTCAACACCGACGACAGCCGAGCCTACGTCCGAGGCCGGGAACTCTACTGGCACAACGGCATGCTGGTCGGCTCGACCAGCGGGCGGGTCTTCGAGGTGGACCCGGACACGCTGGACATGGAGATCATCGCCACCAACACCGCCAACCTCGCCATCGATCGGGACGGCCGGTACTACTACGGCCGCTCGTCGGAGCTGCTGCGCTGGACCCCCGCCGCGGCCGAGGTGCGGTGCGACGTCACCGTCGACGAGGACCGCGCAGCACCGCTGACCGCCGACGGCAGCACCGTCTGTGTGAACGGCGTGACGGTCGACGGACCGGTCAACGTGTCCGGCGGCGGCAGCCTGCACGTCACCGACGCCACGATCGCCGGCCCGCTCAGCGTCACCTCGGCCGGCACGCTCGACGTCACCGGATCCACGCTGAGTGGCCCGGTCGACATCGGCGGCACCAGCACCCGCCTCCGATTCACCGGCAACACGATCAGCGGACCGGTGCGCCTGACCGGCAACGCCGCCGACGAGTTCAGCTTCACCGCGAACGAGATCACCGGACCGCTCGCCTGCACCGGCAACAACGCCTACCTCGTTGGCCAGGCCGGCTCGAACACCGTGACCGGGCCGCGCGACGGGCAGTGCCAGCTGGGGATGGAGTGACATGACCCTGTCGACACGTGCTGTGCCAGCCATGCTGGCGAGTGTCGCCATCGGTGGCCTGCTGGCTGCCCTGCCCACCGCGGCGGCGGACGAGGCGGCCGGCAACCCGCTGGTCAATCCCAGCTTCGAGGCTGCCGTCGGCGCCGGCGGAGAGATCGAGGGCTGGTCACCCCAGTGGCTGCGTCCCACCGTCCGGGTCGAGGTGACCGACGAGCGCGCCTCTGACGGCTCCCGGAGTCTGCACTTCGTCGACGAGGACACGCAGTACGGCGGCGCCGTCGTCTCGGCTGCCGTGCCCGTCACCGCCGGGGAGGAGTACCGGGTCCGCCTCGATCTGTACGTCACGTCCGGAACGATCAACTCCACGATGTACTTCCTGGACGGCGCGGGCGAGCGGGTCGGCATCGACAACGTGCGGTGGTCCCCCGACCTCGACGCGTGGTCCCCGCAGTCCTGGACGACCACGGTGCCGGACGGCGCCACGCAGGCCCAGGTGGTGATGAACAGCGGCAGCACCGCCACCGTCGACGCCTACGTGGACAACGTCCGGTTCGAACCGGCCCCGTTCCGCGGCACCCATGAGAGCCTGGGCACACCGATCACCAATCTCGTGTCGGCCGGCATCGGCTACACCACCGACGCGTCCGGCCGGGCCATCGGGCTGGTGATCGCCAAGGGCGAGCCGTCCATCGCCAGTGTCGTCGACATCAACACCGGCGAGCTGCTGGCGTCCAAGGAGATGGACAACATCTGGCAGGCGTGGTCGTACGCCACCGCGCCGGACCGGTCGATCTATGTCGGCAGCGACGTCATGGGCGCCGTGTGGCGGTTCGACCCCGACGACCTGTCGTTCGAACTGATCAAGGAGAAGCCGTTCGGCCAGACGAACCTCTGGGCCACCGGCGTCACCGAGTCCGGCCGGATCGTGTGGGGCTCGTACCCCGACGGCAAGGTCTTCTCCTACGACCCCGCTGACGGCACCTGGCACGACCACGGCACGGTCCAGGCCGGCAACAAGTACGTGCGCAGCATGGACGTCGTCGGTGAGACGGCCTACGTCGGCCTCGGCTCGACGGCCGCCGTCGGCGTCGTCGACCTGACCACCGACCAGGTGACGATCATCCCGAACCCCGACTCCGAGACCGGCCAGGAGTTCGCCTACGACGTCGACGTCCGGGAGAACCTGCTGTTCGTCCGGTACTACCCGTCGAACCGGCTGCACGTCTACGACCTCGAGACCTCCACCTGGATCGACACGATCAGCCAGGAAGCCGTCGGGCTCGGCGTCTCCCCGGTGTTCGAGACCGTCAGTGGGGCAGAGACCCACCGCGAGGTCCTGGTTCCGCTGATGGGTGGCGGCTCGGTCGCCTACGACCTCGACACCGGAACCGAGCGGTCCACCTGCTTCGACCTCGACGGCGGCGCCGCCCGCATGTGGAACCCGGTGCCGCTGCCCAACGACGGCGGTTCCGACAAGACACTCGTCACCGCGCGCGCCGACGGCACGTTCTACACCTACGATCCGGTCAGCGGCGAGTGCGGCACACGGCCGACCGAGGCGCTGGGCGCCGCCATCCTCATCCGCTCCATCGGCGCCGGCCCGGCCGGCGACGTGTATCTCGGCGGTGCCGGCTTCGTCCACCTCGACCCGGAGACCGACGAGACGACCTCGCTGCCGCTGAGTGGGCAGATCATGGACTTCCACTCGCACGACGGCCTGCTGATCTACGGCACCTACACCAATGCCGGCATCAACGTCTACGACCCGTCGCAGCCGCTCGAGCCGGGTGTCAACCCGCGGCCGAGAATCTACGTCGGCCACGAGCAGGACCGGCCGATCGCGATGACCAGCATGGGCGACAAGGTGGCCGTCGGCACCTTCCCCATTCCGGCGCGGCTCGGCGGAGCGCTGGCGATCCTCGACCCGGAGTCGATGACCCTGGAGGTCCACGACAACCTCATCCAGAACCAGTCGATCTACGCGCTCCAGTACCGCGACGGCCTGCTCTACGGCGGTTCCGGCATCACCGGCGGTCTTGGTCAGGAACCGACCGAGACCGAGGGCAAGCTGTTCGTCTTCGACCCGGCCACCGGCGAGGTCGTGTTCGACACCGTCCCGGTGCCGGGCGACGGCCACGTCTCGGCGCTGGTCTTCGACGACGACGGGTACCTGTGGGGGCTGACCGCGAACTCGATCTTCAAGTTCGACCCCGAGACGAGGCAGGTCGTCGCCCAGCGGCGGTACTTCAACACCGACGACAGCGCCGCCTATGTCCGGGGGCGGGAGCTGTACTGGCACAACGGCATGCTGGTGGGATCCACGAGCGGCCGGGTCTTCGAGGTCGATCCCCTGACGCTGGACATGGAGATCATCGCCACCAACACCGCCAACCTCGCCATCGACGCCCAGGGCCGGTACTACTACGCGACCGGCTCCGAGCTGCTGCGCTGGACCCCGGCCGCACCGGCAGTGCGGTGCGATGTCACCGTCGACGAGGACCTCGCGGCACCGCTGACCGCCGACGGCAGCACCGTCTGCGTGACCGGTGCGACGGTCGACGGACCGGTGACCATCAGCGGCGGCGGCAGCCTGCACGCCACCGACGCCACGATCACCGGCCCGCTCCGCGTCAGCTCGGCCGGCACCGTCGAGGTCACCGGCTCCACGCTGAACGGCCCGGTCGCCATCGCCGGAACCACCGGCCGGTTCCGGTTCAGCGGCAACACCGTCACCGGCCCCGTCGAACTGGCCGGCAACGCCGCCGACCAGGTCGACTTCGCCGACAACGAGATCACCGGCCCACTGGCCTGTACCGGCAACAGCCCGGCCATCATCGAGCAGGCCGGATCGAACACCGTGACCGGTCCCCGCAGCGGACAGTGCGTGGTGGACTGATCCTTCACGGCAGCCAACGAGAAGGGGCCGCGCCATCCGGCGCGGCCCCTTCCGTCGTCCCGCGGGCAGTCAGACGGTTCCGGCTCGGCTCGCGTCCGCGCGGAACGTCCGGACGCGGGTGAAGTAGTCGTCCAGGCGCACCAACTCGAACCGGTCGATCACCTCGTCGATGCTCAGCCCGTCCCGCTCCGAGCTGATCATGACGGCGCCGATCGAGCCCGGGTCGTGAATGCGCACGTCGCGTCCGTACTCGCGGCGGATCGCGTTGAACTTGACGCCGTTGAAGTCGATGTGGATGAGCGCCGAGTCCAGGTTGATCTCGGCGATCGTCTCGTGCCGGTAGTTGGTGCTGGTGGAGATCACCTCGCCGAACGGGTTCAGGACGGCGCTCTTCGACGGCGGGTAGATCGCCCCGACGAAGTGCGCCCGGGCGGTGTAGGCCCAGTGGCTCTGCAGGTACCCGCCGTGGAAGGCCGAGCTGAACACCACCAGGTCCGGCCGGAGCCGGGCGACGTCGACGAGCAGCTCCTCGAAGTTCAGGTCGAAGCAGATGGTTCCGGCTACGCTGCCGAAGTCCAGCTGGACGGTGCGGGCGCCGGCGCCCGGCGTCACGCCCATCACCGACCGTTCACCGTCGGTGATGAAGCACTTGTCGTACACGCCCACGACGGCGCCGTCGCGGCCGAGGAACTGGGTCGAGTTGAACCGGCCCGCCGGGGTGTCCCGGGACGCCGAGTAGGCGATGTTGATGCCGAACTCGGCCGCCTTCTCCGCGAAGAAGTCGCGGATCCGATCGCCGCGGATGGCGTAGTACTCCTCGAGGAGGTCGCGTGGGTAGGTCGCGACGTAGGGCCGGTCGCAGTACTCCGGCAGCACCAGCAGGTCCGGCCGCTGGTGGATGACGGTCTCCAGCCGCTCGCCCCAATGCGTGATCATCCGGTCGACGACGTCGGCCGGCTTCACCTGCTCGTCCCACGGTTGCGCGAACGCCGACACCGCGGCGACCGTCACCCTGTTGACCATGTGGCGTCACCTCTCGCTGGTTGGATCACTTCAGGCCGCTCATCATCACGCCGCGGACGAAGAACCGTTGCAGGAACAAGAACACGAGCAACGTGGGAACGAACGTGACGGCGGCGGCCGCCATCACGGTGGCGAGCGGGACGTTCTGTTCCTGGATGCTGTTCAGCCCGACCGTCAACACGTAGTTCTCCGGGCTGCGCATGGACACCAGCGGCCAGAGGAAGTCGTTCCAGTGCCACAGGAAGACGAACGTCCCGAGGGTCGCCATGATCGGCTTGGTCTGCGGCAGGATGATCGACCAGTAGATGCGCAGCTCGCCGGCGCCGTCGATGCGTGCGGCATCGATGAGCTCGTCGGGAATCTCCTGAATGAACTGCCGCATCAGGAACATCGCCTGCGCGTTGGCCAGCGTCGGGACGATCAGTCCCCACATGGTGTCGAGGCCGTTCAGCTCCGAGATCGTGATGAACAGCGGAATCAGGGTCAGGTGCCCCGGGATCATCATCGTCGCGACGAAGACCCAGAAGATCACCTCACGGCCGAAGAAGCGCTTCTTGGCGAACGCGTAGCCGGCCATCGACGCCAGCAGCAGCACCAGCACGACCGACACGATGGAGTACACGGCCGAGTTCCAGGCCCACCCCGCCGTCCGGTCGCTGCCGAGCGCCGCACTGAACGCGTCGAACGAGATGTTCGACGGCAGCAGCGATCCGGGCAGGTCGATGGGCTTGCCCGGCTGCAGCGCCAGCACCACCATGGCGTAGAACGGGAACGCGGTCGCGAACGCCAGGACGACCAGCGGCACATGGATCCAGCGCGGACGCCGCCGGCGGCCACGGCGTCCGGCCCGGCCCGCGCTCGTGGCCCGCGGGGCCTGTGCCGTCGACCGCTCCAGCGTCTCGTCGAGATTCACCGGCGCACTCACGTCGTGCCTCCTCGCATCAGCCGCCGCTGGACCAGCGACACCGCCAGGGTGATGACCAGGAGCACGACACCGGCGGCGCTCGCGTAGCCGAACTCGAAGTAGCCGAATCCCTGGTCGTAGATCATGAACGTCAGCGAATAGCTGGAGCGGACCGGACCGCCGCCGGTCATCACGTAGATCGTGTCGAAGACCTGGAAGGAGCGGATGATCTCGAGCACGATGACGAAGAAGAGGGCCGGCTTCAACAACGGCAGGGTGATGTGCCTGAACCGCTCCCACGCGTTGGCGCCGTCGACCTCCGCCGCCTCGTAGTACTCGGTCGGAATGGCCAGCATCCCGGCGAGCAGGATGAGCATGTCGTAGCCGAAGTGCGTCCACGCGCTGACGACGGCCAGCGAGAGCAGCACGACGATGTCGTGATTCAGCCAGGGCACCGCGGGCAGGCCGACCGACGTGAGGAGCCAGTTGAGCGGGCCCTCCTCGCCGAGGATCCAGACCCACACGATGCCCGACATCACGCTGCTGGTGACGACCGGCAGGAAGAACACAGCACGATAGGCGCTCATCCCGCGCAACGTCCTGTTGCAGAGCACGGCCATGCCGATGGAGATCGCCACGGTCAGCGGAATCGCGATGACGGTGTACAGCACCGTCACCTTGAGCGCGTTCCAGAAGATCGGGTCGTTGAACAGCCTGGAGAAGTTGTCCAGGCCGACGAAGGTGATGTCGCCGGCCAGGCCGTACTCCGCGAGGCTGAGGAATGTTCCGAAGATCGCCGGCCCGATCCTGAACGCCAGGAAGAGCACGACGTAGGGGGCGATGAAGGCGTACGCGATGATCGCGCCCCTGGCCTTCCACCAGCGTTGCGGGGTCGTACCGGACCGGGTGCGCCGCAGGTCTGCGACGGTCATGGCGGCCCTCCTCTCAAAGAACGGTCCCCGGCGCGCCCCATCGGTGGGACGCGCCGGGTGGTTGGCTGTGCGGCCGTCCTCAGCCCCGCCGTGCCAGCAGGTCGTTGACTTCGCTCTCCGCCGCCGCGAGCGCGTCTTCCGGGCTGGCCCGGCCCAGCAGCGCGGCCTGGATGTGCGGGCTGATGAGGTCCGTGATGGCCAGTTCCTCGGGATGGCCGATACCGGCCCGCACCAGGTGCAGGTACTGCTGGCCGTCGGCGAACTTCGGATCGTCGTCGAACAACCCGGTGATGGTGTCGCGCGCCGGGAAGTAGCCGGTCGCGTGGACGAAGGAGCCCATCTGCTCCGCCGACGTCATGAACTCCACCCATGCCCGGGCGGCTGGTTTCACCTCGCTGGACGACATGATCGACAGGCCACCGACCGAACCGGCGGCCACCTGCTCGACGTCCTTCAACGGGGGTACGACCTCGAGGGTCTCGTCCAGCCCGACGCCCCGCAGCGACGCGAGGCTCGTGGAGGGCAGGTAGGCGGTCTCGCCCTTGCCCGACGGGGTCTGCTCGAACGGGTCCAGCACCGTGAGGCTGCGCGCGGCGATCCACTCGTTGCCGGCGAGCTCGGTGAGGAACTCCAGCGCCTTGATCCCTTCCGGGCTGTTGAACGCCGCCTCCGTGCCGTCCTCGTTCAGAACCTCCCCGCCGGCCTGCCACAGGTACGGGTAGAACGTCTGGGTGAGCGTCACGCCGAGCGCGCCCTCGTAGTGCGTCGGGTAGAACCCCGCGTCCTTCACCGCGGGCGCGATCTCCCTCAGCTGATCCCAGGTCTCCGGACACGTGTCGACGCCGGCGGCGTCCAGGACCGCCGTGTTGCAGACCGACTGGAAGATCTGCATGAGGAGCGGGACGGAGTAGAGCTCGCCCTCCCAGCTCATGGAGTCGACCGCCGCGTCGTTGAACTCGTCGTCGACGAGGTCGCCGACGGGCTCGAGTAGCCCGTCGCCGCCGAAGCGCGGGATGTAGTTGGGGTTCAGGTAGACGACGTCAGGCGCCTGGTTCCCCGCGATGGCCGTGACCAGCGTCTCTTCGCGCTTCTGGAAGGGCTGGACGACGACCTCGATCTCGACGTTCGGGTACTGCTCGTTGAACTCGGCGACGATCGGGTCCCAGAAGCCGTCCTCGCCGCTCACGCCGATGGGATACGTCCAGAACAGGACGTTCCCCTCCACCGTGGTGGGATCGTCCGACGCTGTGCCCGCGTCGTCGTCGCCGCCGCAGCCGGCAACGAACAGCGTCAGACCGGCAACCACTGCCGCATACCGTATGACCTTCTTCTTTCCCATGATGTCCCTTTCCGGGCCTGGGTTCTGTGTCCGCCTGCACGCCCTCGAGGGCCACTGCGGCCGGCCGAGCCTGGCGCCACTGCAAGCGGTTGCAATAACCTAGCCGGGCCATTGCGGCCCGTCAAGCATTCGAATCGGCCGAGACTCGCCGGTGCCGTCAGGCGAGGCGGTCGTAGGCGTCGACGGTCACTTCGTGCAGCAGCGGCGCACCGGCGGCGAAGCGGGTGAGCTCGTCGACGACGATGTCGCCCTGCTGGTGCCGGGCCTCGACGGTGCCGCCGGCGACGTGCGGGGCGACGATGACGTTCGGCAGCCCCAGGAAGCCGCTGTCCGACGGCAGCGGCTCCTCGTCGAAGACGTCGAGGCCGGCCAGCAGACGGCCGGACGCGACCTCGCGCAGCAGGGCGTCCTGGTCCACGCTCCACGAACGAGCGGTGTTGACGACGACCGCGCCGTCCGGCAGCCCCGCCAGCTGCCGCGCGCCGACCAGGTGACGCGTCTCCTCCGTCGACGGCGCGTGAACACTGATGACGTCGCAGCTCGCGAAGAGCTCGTCCAGGCCCACCAACTCGACGCCGTCGGCGGCAGCGGAGGCGGGGTCGGCGTACGGGTCGTACGCGGCGACCGTCCGCACGCCCAGGCCACGCGCCATCGAGGCGAAGTGCCGGCCGACGCGGCTCAGCCCCACGATGCCCACCCGGCGGGCCGAGAACGCCCGGCCGAGCTCCGGTTCGCGCGCCGCCGCCCAGTCGCGGCTCGTCCACAGCTCCCGGTCGTGCCGGTGCAGGTTGCGCAGCAGCGCGAGCACCAGCGTGATGGCCAGCTCGGCGACCGCCGGAGCCATCGCGGCGGCGCCGCCCTGGGTCAGCCGGAGTCCGTTCTCGAGCGTGGTGCGCGGGAACAGTCCTCGGACGGAACCGGCGGTGTGCGCCGCCAGGCGCAGCCGCGGGCCGCGCACCACCCCAGGCAGGAACGGTGCGGTGCTCCAGGACGTGAGGATCGCGTCGTAGCCGGTCGCGACGTCGTCCGGCAGCGCCATCCTGCCCTCGCCGGCGGCGACCTCGACCTGCGCGAGCGAGTGAAGGCGGTCCTGCGCATCCGGCGTGTACAGCCGGTCGAACTCGTCCGGGCGGATGGCGACGTAGACCTTGAGGTCGGTCATGGGCGTGCGTTCCTCTCCAGATGGGCGGTCAGCCAGGTGTAGCAGGCGGCCAGCACGTGATCGGGCGGTGCGTGTCCGTTGTCGTGGTAGAGCGTGTGCAACCCCGCAGCGTCCCCGCACGCCTCGCGGGCCCGGTCGACCAGCTCCTCGTTGTGCCGTCCGTCGGAGGCACCGCCACCGGCCAGCAGGAACGACCGCCGCGCCACCAGCCGCAGCAGCTGATCCTGGTCACGGCCGGTGGGGAGGTGCGAGCCCAGATACCAGGGATCGGACCAGTTGGAATGGGCGAAGCCCAGGCCCGCCTCGTGGGCGACCGCCGCCCGGATGCGGACGTCGAGGGCGGCCAGGTGCAGGACCAGCTTGGCACCGAGCGAGTGCCCGAGCGCGCCGATGCGGGCCGGGTCTATCCACGGCACCGACACCAGTGCGTCGACGGCCAGGAGGAGATCGGCGACGCCGCGACCCAGACCCGTCATGGGCAGCGACGCCTGGTGGCGGGCGGCGGGCGGGCCGTACCGCTCGTGCAGCGACGCCGTCTCGCCCACCGGGCCGGCCACCAGCTCGAACCACCACGGGACCGCGAGCACCGCGAAGCCGCGGTCCACCAGGTGCCGGCCGTACGAGCACGACCGCAGCCGCGCGTCGGACCAGCCGCGGGTGCGCTCGGTGCGCTCGCCCAGCACCGTCGCGACCTCGTAGAACGGCACGACCACCACGGGCAGGCGGCCCGGCACGTCGGGCGACACGAGCGCCGCCTCCAGCACCGAGCCGTAGGAGTTCAGGCGGACGGTGCGGCGCCGCACGCCGGAGCCGTCCGGCACCGGGGCGTCGACGGCGAACGTCCCCTCGGGATCGGGCACCGCGCCGAGCCAGGTCCGCCACCATGCGCGGAGCGCGGCCTCCTCGATCGCCTCGCCGGCCACCGTCACTCGCTCCCCGCGGCCGACCAGGACCGCGGTGCGCCGCCGGCGTCGGCACTGGCCTGGGCGAGTAGCGCGACCCGGGTGGCGAGCAGGCTCGCGGCGGTCGAGATCTCCGGCTCCGCGCCGGCGGCCACGGCGTCGAAGAAGTAGGCGGCGGGCGGACGGCCGGACGGGAGCGGCTCGGACCACGGCGCGCGGTCGTGCGTGGCCGCCTGGAGCGTGCCGTAGGCCCAGTCCAGCTCGGCGGTCCCGCGGCTGCCGGTGAGCCGCATCCGATAGTGACCGTGCAGGTCGGCGGCCTCCGGCGAGAGCCAGTGCGCCTCGATCGTCGCCGTGACGGAGCCCGCGCGCAGCAGGACCGCCACGTGGTCGTCGACGTCCGGGTGCGCGGCCGCGCGGGCGTTGCCGGCCAGCGCGGCCACCGTTCCCGACGTCGCTCCGGACAGCGCGAGCACGAGGTCGATGTCGTGGACCGGCAGGTCGGCCGCGATGCCTCCGTAGCCGTCGCGGCACAGGAACCACGGCGGCCGGTCCGGCAGCCGCAGCTTGTGCGGGCCCGTGCTCGCGACCAGGGCGAGGTCGCCGAGCGTGCCGTCGTCCAGTAGCCGGCGCGCCGCCAGCGTCACCGGGGAGAACCGCTTCTCGAACAGCACCGAGACGTGCCGGCCGGTGCGCGCCGCCGCCGCGGCGATCGCGTCGAGCTGCTCCAGCGAGGTGCACAGCGGCTTGTCGGCCAGGACGTGCGCGCCCGCCTCCAGCGCGGCCACGGCGCCGTCGCCGCGCTGGGCGTAGACGCCGGCGACGACGGCGACGTCCACCTCGTGCCGGTCGAGCAGCGCCGCGACGTCGTCGTACACCGGCACGTCACCCAGGCCGGCCAGGAAGGCCGTCCGCGACGACGCGTCGGGTTCGGCCGCCGCGACGAGGACGACGTCGTCCCGCCGCGCGGCCTCGTCCAGCGCGTAGGCGACGTGCGCGTGTGCGGCACCGAGCACTGCCAGGCGGATCATGTCGCCTCCGTTGCCGTTCGGATGTCAGAGGCCAGGGTAGGGTCAGCGCCTTGACTCTGCAACCGATTGCACCGCAGACTGCCGTCAGGCCGGGATCCGGTCACCACTCCTAGCGACCTCGGAGAGCAGATGCGCATCGATGTCGGCACGGACGCATGACCAGCAGCCTTCTGGACGGGCTTCGCGGCGGCCTGATCGTGTCGTGTCAGGCCTACCCCGGCGAACCCATGCGCGACCCCGGCACCATGGCGCGGGTCTCCCACGCCGTGGCCGCCGGTGGCGCCGTCGCGGTCCGGCTCCAGGGCACCGCCGACATCCGAGCGGCGAGACCCCGCCTCGGCGTTCCCGTCGTCGGCATCTGGAAGGACGGCGACGGCGATGTGGTGATCACCCCCACGCTCCGCCACGCGCTGGCGGTGGCCGAGGCGGGAGCCGACATCGTCGCCGTCGACGGCACCCGCCGCCCGCGGCCGGACCGGCGAACTCTGGCCACCACCGTCGCCGAGCTGCGCGAACTCGTCGACGTCACCGTCATGGCCGACTGCGGGTCGCTCGACGACGCCCTGGCCGCGCAGGAGGCCGGGGTCGACGTCCTCGCGACCACGTTGGCCGGCTACACGCCCGAGCGTGCCCGCACCACCGGCCCCGACCTCGAGCTCCTCGACGCGATGGTCGGCCGCTGCACGCTCCCCGTCGTCGCCGAGGGACGTTTCCACACCCCCGCTCAGGCCCGGGAAGGGCTGGCCCGTGGCGCGTGGGCGGTCTGTGTCGGCACCGCCATCACGCATCCGGCCACGCTCACCCGGCAGTTCCGCGCCGCCATGGCGCCGTGAGGCGTGCCGTCACGCGAGGTCCGTCAGGCGCACTCGCGCGCCGGACCGGGCCGCCTCGTAGATGCCGCAGAGCAGGCGGACGGTGTCGGCGGCGTCCTCGGCGTCGGCGCCGTAGCGCTCCCCCGACCTGATCGCCTCGACGATCGCCCGCCACATGCGGGCGTGCCCGGCGACGCCGATCGCCAGCGGGTCGGCGGCGCCGCTGGCCACCTGACCGTCCGACGAGGGCGCGGGCACCCCCGGCACGTCCCACCGCAGCACCTCGCCCTGTCCCAGCTCGACGACGCCGGACGAGCCGTGCAGGGCCACCGTGGCCGGCGCGCCGGGCGGCGTCGCCGTGGACGTGCTGACCAGCCCGAGCGCGCCCGAGGCGAACCGCAGCGTCGCCACCGTCGTGTCCTCGGCGTCCATGTCCCGGCCGAGCGTCGCGTATTGGGCCGTGACCTCCTCGACCGGCCCGCACAGCCAGCGGAGCAGGTCGACGTTGTGCACGCCCTGGTTCAGCAGTGAGCCGCCGCCACCGGCCATCGACGTCCGCCAGGGCGCCGCCGCGTAGTAGGCGTCGTCGCGGTACCAGTGCACGTGCGTGGTGCCCAGCCGGATCGCGCCCAGCCGGCCGGCGTCGGCCAGCGACTTCAGGGCGGCGTACTCCGGTTCGAAGCGGCGCTGCGCGACCATGGCCACCAGCCGCCCGTGCTCGCGCTGCAGGGCGGCCAGCCGCCGGGCGTCGGCCACGTTGGTGGTCAGCGGCTTCTCGACGACCACGTGCCGCCCCGCCTCGACCGCGGCGACGGCGAGCGGGGCGTGCCACTGCGTCGGCGCGCACACGGCGACGACGTCGACGCCCGGGTGCCGCAGGACCTCGTCGGGCGCCAGCCGGACGGCGTCCGGCCAACCGGCCGCCGCGGCTGCGTCCGGCCGCCCGCCGCTGACCGCGCGGACCTCGACGCCCTCGACGTCGCGTAGGGCCCGGGCATGGGTCGCGCCGATGCTGCCCAGGCCGACGATCCCGACGCCGAGTGCCGTTGCTGCCACGTTCGCTCCTCTTCTACGCCGATGGTCCGAGCTGCTGGCAGGGGGCCCGGCCGAGCCGCTGGAGCTCTGCGGTCGGATGCGACTGCAGACCTCCATCGCGCGATGGTGCTCTGCAGTCGAGAACGACGGCAGAGCTCCAGCGAGCAGGCGAGCTACCTGGCGGTCACGGGGCCACTCTACGGGCCGCGAGACTTGACCTGCAACCGCTTGCACGGCAAGCTGGCCGCACCTCCGACCCGACACAGGGAGCCACCCGACCGTGAGACGTATCGGCTTCATCGGCACCGAGAACTCCCACACCGATCACTTCATCCGGTTCCTCAACACCGAGCAGCGCCACCCCGGGTTCCGGGTGGTCGCCCTCGCCGGCGGCGGCACCGAGCGCAACGAGACGCTGCGCGCCCAGGGCGGCATCGAGCAGGTCGTCGACGACCCCGCCGACCTCATCCCGCTCGTCGACGCCGCGATCATCTCCACCCGCGACGGCGCCCGGCACCGCGAGCAGGCCGAGCCGCTGCTCGCCGCCGGCATCCCCGTGCTGGTCGACAAGCCGTTCGCGACGACCATCGACGACGCCGAGGCGATGCTCGACGCGGCGGAGAAGGCACCGGCCGTGCTGGTGTCCGGCTCGGCGCTGCGGTTCGTCCCGCAGATCGCGGACCTCGCGGACGACGCCGCCCGGGGCGCGCTGCGCCAGCTGAGCATCGTCGGGCCCGGCGACCCCGGCAGCGAGTACTCGGGCCTGTTCTTCTACGGCATCCACCACGTCGAGGCGGCGCTGGAGATCCTCGGCAACCCGGTCGTCGAGCCCGGCTCGGTGACGGCGAGCGTGACGCGCGACGGCGACACCACCGTCGCCCTGCTGCGGATCGCCGGCGTGGCGGTGGTCCTCACGTTCATCGTCCCGGACGCCGACCACCGGGTCCCGTTCCACGCCACGGCGACGGGCGTCGACGGCGTCGTCGCCCGCGAGCTCACCCTCGACCGCGACTACAACGCACCCGCGCTGGCGCGCTTCGTCACGACCGTCGAGACGGGACGGGCGCCGGCCGGCCGCAAGCACCTGCTGTCCCCCGTCGTCGTGATGAGCGCCGTCGTCGAGGCGCTCGAGAACCGGAGGGAACGCCCGTGACCTCGTCCCTTCGGCCGCGCCTCGGAGTCATCGGCGTCGGCGTGATCGGCCGCTCCCACGTCGAGCGGCTGTTGTCGCCCGCCTCGCCGGCCGAGCTCGCCGGCCTCGCCGACGCCGACGCGGACGCCGCCCGGGCCGTCGGCGCCGAGTACGGTGCCGAGGCCGCGCCGTCGGTCGAGCAGCTGCTCGCCCGCGACGACGTCGACGCCGTCGTCGTCTGCGTCCCCTCCGGGCTGCACGCCGACGTCACCGTCGCCGCCCTCGACGCGGGCAAGCACGTCCTGCTGGAGAAGCCGCTCGAGGTGACGGTCGACGCGGCCGACCGCATCATCGACGCGGAGAAGCGGTCGGGCAAGGTCGTCACCGTCGTGAGCCAGCGCCGCTTCGCCGCCGAGAACCAGTTCCTGCACCGCACCATCGCCTCGGGCGGCCTGGGGCGGATCACCACCGCGAACATCGAGATCGCGCTCTGGCGCACGCAGGAGTACTACGACTCCGGCGCATGGCGCGGCACCTGGGCCCTGGACGGCGGCGGCGCTCTGATGAACCAGGGCGTGCACCTGGTCGACCTCGCGCTCTGGCTGCTCGGCGACGTCGAGGAGGTCTACGCCCACAGCGGGCTGCTCGCCCACGAGCGCATCGAGGTCGAGGACGCCATCACGATCACGGCGCGGTTCCGCAGCGGCGCGCTGCTCACGTTCCTGGCCACCACGACGGCGTACGGCGACCTGCCGCTGCGGGTCGCGGTGACGGGCGACGGCGGCACGGTCGTCACCCTCTCGGAGCAGATCACGCACTTCGTGTCGCGCGACGGCCACGAGGTCCCGGAGTTCGACCCCGTCGATCAGCAGCTGGCCCAGCTGTCCGACTTCGTGGCGGCGGTGCAGCAGGGCACGCCGCCGCTGGTGACGTCCGTCCAGGCCCGCGCTGCGGTCGCGTTCATCGAGGCCGCGTACGCGTCCGCGCGGACCGGCCGCCCGGTGCGGCCCCGATGACGCCCGTCCGCCCACCGGCCGAGCTGTTCGACCTCACCGGTTCGCGGGCCGCGGTGGTCGGCGGCACCGGCGTGCTCGGCGGCCGGTTCGCCGCCAGCCTGGCCGCCGCCGGCGCCGAGGTGACGGTGCTGGGCCGGTCCGCGCCGCGCGGCGAGGCCGTCGTCAACGCCATCCGCGAGGCCGGCGGCCGGGCGACGTTCCTCGCCGTCGACGCGACCGACCGGGCCTCGGTGCAGGACGCCGCCGCCCGCGTGGGCGGCCTCGACGTTCTCGTCGCCGCGCCGGGCGTCAACAGCACGACCCCGTTCGCCGAGATCGACGACGCCGAGTGGTCGCGGCTGCTCGACGTCAACCTCGGGTCGGTCTTCCGGCTCTGCCAGGCGTTCGCGCCGCTGATGGCCGGCCGGCCCGGCGGCGCCTCGATCATCACGGTCTCGTCCGCGTCGTCCGGTCCGCCGCTGAGCCGCGTCCTCGGCTACGGTGTCGCCAAGGCGGGCGTCGGCAACCTCACCCAGTACCTGGCCCGGGAGCTGGCGCCCGACGGCATCCGCGTCAACGCGATCGTGCCCGGGTTCTTCCCAGCCGAGCAGAACCGGGCCGTGCTGACGCGGGAGCGGATCGAGTCGATCATCGGCCACACCCCGCTGGCCAGGCTCGGCGAGCCGGAGGAGCTCGACGGCGTCCTGCTGTGGCTCGCCTCCGGCCGCGCCTCGGGCTTCGTCACCGGCGCGCTCGTCCGGGTCGACGGCGGCTTCTCCGCGATGACGATCTGACCACACGAGGGAGAACCATGATCATCGAACAGGCCGAGGTCGTCGTGACGAGCCCGGGTCGCAACTTCGTGACGTTGCGGCTGACGACCGACGACGGGTTGGTCGGGCTGGGCGACGCGACCCTGAACGGCCGCGAGCTGGCCGTCGTGTCGTACCTGCGCGACCACGTGGTGCCGCTGCTGATCGGCCGCGACCCGCACCGCATCGAGGACACCTGGCAGTTCCTGTACCGCAGCGCCTACTGGCGGCGCGGCCCGGTCACGATGGCCGCCATCGCCGCCGTCGACGTCGCCCTGTGGGACCTCAAGGCCCAGGCCGCCGGGATGCCGCTCTACCAACTGCTCGGCGGCGCCTCGCGCACCGGGCTGCTCGCCTACGGCCACGCCTCCGGACGCGACCTGCCCGAGCTGTTCGACAGCATCCGCGACCACCTCGAGCAGGGCTACCGCGCCATCCGGGTCCAGACCGGCGTCCCCGGACTCAACGCCGTCTACGGCGTCGCGGCCAACCAGCGCGCCGACGACACCGCCGGCGCACGGTACGACTACGAGCCGGCCAGCCGCGGCGCCTTCCCGCAAGAGGAGGACTGGGACACCCGCGCCTACCTGCGCCACCTGCCGGGCGTGTTCGAGGCGGTCCGGGGCGAGTTCGGCCCCGAACTGCCACTGCTGCACGACGGCCACCACCGGATGACCCCGATCCAGGCCGCCAAGCTGGGCAAGGCGCTGGAGCCGTACGACCTGTTCTGGCTGGAGGACTGCACCCCCGCCGAGAACCAGCAGGGCCTGCGCCTGGTCCGCCAGCACACCACCACCCCGCTCGCGATCGGCGAGATCTTCAACACCGTCTACGACTACCAGACGCTCGTCACCGAGCAGCTGATCGACTACGTCCGCTCCGCCGTCACCCACACCGGCGGCATCACCCACCTGCGCAAGATCCTCGACTTCGCCGCCCAGTACCAGATCAAGTCGGGCATGCACGGCCCCACCGACATCTCCCCCGTCGGCATGGCCGCCGCGCTGCACCTGGGGCTGGCGATCCACAACTTCGGCATCCAGGAGTACATGAAGCACGGCACCCGCACCGACGAGGTGTTCCGGCAGACCTTCACCTGGACCGACGGCCTGCTGCACCCCGGCGACCAGCCCGGCCTCGGCGTCACACTCGACGTCGACGAGGCCGGAAAGTATCCGTACGAGCGGGCCTACCTGCCCTACAACCGCCTCACCGACGGCACCGTCCACGACTGGTGAGGTGTCAGCGTCCGTGCACGACCGTGCCGGTGACCTCGGTGCGGGCGGCCGCCCAGGCGTCGCCGTCGGCCTCGACCACCACGCTGTCGCCGCTCGCGTCGTGCCCGCCGAGCAGGCGGGCCGGCGTGGTGCTCGCCATCGCCCACAGGGCGGCGCGGTCGAACGGCAGCTGCCCGGCGGCCCAGCGGACGCAGTCGAGCAGGCTCGCACCCGATCCGGCCAGCAGGGACGTCCCGGCCAGCCGCAGCGCGCCGCCCGGCTCGACGGTGACCCGGCCGCCGACGCTCGTGGCGTAGGTTCCCGGCGGTGATCCGGCGAGCGGCGCGGCATCGCTGACCAGCACGGATCGCGCCGGCGTCTTCGCCCGGATCATCGCGGTCAGCGTGTCGGCGGGCAGGTGATGACCGTCGGCGATGAACATCGCCGTGAGCCGGTCCTCGGCCAACTGGGCCCACAGGTGGTTGGGGTGGCGCGGCACGGCGGGCGCGCACCCGTTGCCGAGGTGGGTGCTGAGGGTGGCGCCGTGGCCGGCCGCGGCCCGGATGTCGGCGGCGCCGGGCGCGGCGTGACCGAGCGAGACGGTGACGCCGCGCCGCACGGCGTGCGCGATGTAGGCGGCGGCGCCGTCTGTCTCCGGCGCGACCGTGACGATCCGCACCAGCCCTTCGCTCGCCGCGATCCACCGGTCCAGCTCGGCGGTGTCCGGTGGCCTGATCCAGGCCGGGTCGTGCGCGCCCCGGGCGCCGTCGGCCGCGGAGATGTGCGGGCCCTCGACGTGGATTCCGGCGATGCTGTGCGCGATCAGCGGGCCGGCCCGGCGGGCGGCGGCGACGGCACGCATGGCCGCCGTCAGCCGCGCCTCGCTCCCGGTGATCAGCGTCGGCAGGTACCGGGTGACGCCGGCCGCCCAGAGCTCCCGCGTCAGCGCGACGACGTCGTCGGCGGCGAGGTCGTCGCGATTGAGGTCGATGCCGCTGAAGCCGTTGACCTGGAGGTCGACGAGCCCGGGCAGGCGACCGGACGGCGGCGTCACCGGCTCAGTCGATCCCGCTGGCGGCCGCGGCATCCAGATGCACCGTCGCGGCCAGGTGCCGGCGGATCGCGCTGGCCGGGCAGGCCGCGGAGATCGGGCCGGTCAGCGCGGCCGAGACCGCGGCCGCCTTCTGCCGCCCGAGCACGGTCGCGACCAGGGTGCGGGCGCTCAGCAGCGCCGGGACGGTCAGCGTGATCGCCCGGCCGGGCACGTCGTCGACCCGTCCGAACAGCCCGTCGGTCACCTGCTGCTGGCGCGACGCCGGGGCCAGCTCGACGGTCCGGACGAACCGGGTGTCGTCGAGGTCGCTGCCGGGCTCGTTGAAGGCGATGTGCCCGTTGACGCCGAAGCCGAGGCAGGTCAGGTCGACGGGCTCGGCGCGCACCACCGCCTCGTAGCGGCGCGCCTCCGCCTCGGCGTCCCCGGACGGATCGATGCGGGCGAACGACGCGAACCGGTCCACCGGGAGGCGCTCGGCCAGCCAGGCGCCGAACGCCCGCGGGTCGGCCGGATCGATGCCGATGTACTCGTCCATGTGCAGGCCGTGAACGCGCGACCAGTCGATCCGGGCGTCGCCGGCCAGCCCTCGCAGCATCGCCTCCTGCGACGGCGCGCTGGCGAAGATCACCCGGGCCCGGCCCGAGGCCGCGATGGCGGCGAGGATGGCCCCGGCGGCCGCGCGCGCCGCGGACGCGCCGGCTTCCTCGGAGCTGCGGGAGATGGTGACGGGGACGCCGTCGGTGGCGGGGATCGTCGTCATGGAGCGGGTTCCTCGTGTCTCTCTCGAAGCGGGGACGCGGACGGATCAGGCGAGCCACTCATCGAGGTGCGCGGCGACGAACTCGTCGTCGCGCAACTGCGGATGAGCGGCCCAGATCCGGTCGATCTCGTCGAGCTGGCCGGGCGAGAGCCGTTCGTGCGGGTCGAGGCACCACGTTCCCGCCAGCAGCCCTTGCCGGCGTAGTACCTCATGGATGCCGGGGATACACCCGGCGAAGCCGCCTGAAGCATCGAAGATCGCGCCGTTGGCGTCGGTCAGCGGGCCGTCGATGCCGTCCAGGGCCAGCCGCGCCGCGTGGTCGCCGTCCCGGGCGAGCCGGGCCAGCTCGAGCGTCTCGACGGCGCCGCGGGTCCAGACCGACCATTGACCGAGCAGCCCGCCGGCGAAGCGGGTGCGGCTGCCGTCGGCGTGCGCGAAGGACGCGACCAGGTCGCCGACGATGTGGTCGTCGTTGCCGGTGTAGAGCGTCACGGCGTCGCGCCTGGACGAGGCGGCGAGGCCGCTCACGATGTCCAGCGTGGCGTACCGGTCGAACGGCGCCGCCTTGACGCCGAGGACGCTGGGGATGTCGGCCAGCCGGGTCCAGTAGCCGCGGGAGTGCCGCCGGCCGCCGACCGCGGGCTGCAGCGCGAACCCGATGACCGGCAGCACGTCGCCCACCTTGCGGGCCCGGTCGAGGAGCGCGTCCTCGCTCCGGTCGCCGACGCCGTACGGGGCGAGGAGCACCGCGTCGTAGCCGAGCGACGCCGCGAGCTCCGCCTCGGCGACCGCCTGATCGGTCTCGCCGACCACCCCGGCCACCAGCACGAGGTCCGGCGAGCCCTCCTTCCTGGCGGTGTCGGCCACCAGCTCCAGGACGGGCCGCAGCAGGCCGGCGTGCGTCGTGTGGATCGCGAACTGGGTGGAGTGCACGGCCGCGGCCAGTCCGCCCGCGCCCGCGGCGAGGTAGTACCGCACCAGCGCACGCTGCCGCCGCTCGTCGAAGGACAACTCCTCGGTGAGCGCCAGCGGCATGGCGGGAATCACCGTCCCGGCAGCGAAGGTCTCCAACGGTGGCATCAGAATCTCCCGTCCCGCACCTGGAATTTCGTGGGTCTGTCGAGCACCGTTCCCCCGGCGAGCAGCCACTCGGCGACGTCACGCACCAGGTCGTCGGGGCTCCGCGCCGGGTAGCCGAAGAGCGCGTGGCATCGTGCGGCGTCGGCCAGCAGTGCGGTCGGCGCCTCCTGCCCGGTGATGGTGACGTCGCGGCCCAACGCGGCGCCGAGCTTCCCGGCCAGCCGGCGGGTGGACAGCGTCTCGGGACCGGTGAGATTGAGGACGAACTCGGGGCTGGCGGCATGGCGCAACGCCCGCAGGATCACCTCGTTCGCATAGCCCTGCCAGACGAGGTTGACGTGCCCGGTGGTGACGTCGACCGGCTCGCCGGCGAGGATCTGCCGGCCGAGGTCGACGAGGATGCCGTAGCGCGGCTCCACCGCGTAGTTGAGCCGGATCAGCGCGAGCGGCGTTCCGTGCTCGCGGGCGGCGTGCGCGAGGACGCGTTCGCGCCCGAGACACGACATCGCGTACTCACCCACCGGCCCCACCGGGTCGGCCTCACTGGCGCCGCCTGATGCCGTGGCCACCAGCGGGTACACGTTGCCGGTGGACAGCGCCACGATCCGCGCCGACCGGTAGCGCTCGGCCACCCGTCCGGGCAGGTAGGTGTTGGTCGCCCACATGGCGGCCTCGTTGCCCTGCGTGCCGAACTTCGCCCCGACGAGGAGGATCACGTTCTCCGCGTCGGGCAGCGCGGCCAGGGCGTCGTCGCCGGCGATGTCCGCGACGATGACGTGCGCACCCGCGGCGCGCAGCTCGTCGGCCACCGCGGAGTCGCCGAAACGCGAGACGGCGTGCACCCTCGCCGCCGAGCCGGCCTCGGCCAGAGCGCGCAGCGCGAGCATGACGAGGCTCGGCCCGAGCTTCCCGGCCGCACCGAGCACGACGATGTCACCCGGGGTGTCCCGCAGATCCTCGACCAGTGCCGCGCTCGGCGTGGCAAGAGCTCGATGGAGCTCGGGCAGCGTCTTCATGGGACACCTCGTCGATCGTCGGTCCGGGTCGGGTGGCACGCGTGTGCCGTCAGCATAGGTGCAAGCGGTTGCAAAGCCAACCCTGCGGACCGGGAACCGCGGCCTCCGTGGCGCGGCCGCAGCCTCGTCCCGCTCGCCCATGGTGGGCAGCCGGCCGACTGGCGTCAGGAGGTGCTGTGCGAGTTCCACGGCCACCACTTCCCCTACGCCCAGCGCATGCTGCGCGACGACCGCTACAAGCTGGTCGTCAACCCCGAAGGCATCGACGAGCTCTACGGCCTCGAGCTCGTCCGCCGCGGCGACCGGTTCTCCCAGTGGCTGGCGTTCATGGGCGACATCCCCGACGAGGACCGTGTCCGCCCCGACACCGCGGTCGAACAGCACGTCGGCTGACCCGTCGTGCACGTCGTCCGGCGGCCCTTGGCTAGGCTGACGAGGTCGTCCATCGGCGGCAACCGTCACCCACGAGAAGGGCCGCCGTGTGTCTCAGCTCGATCACCGGCTCAGCGGCATCTACGCCGAAGTGCTCCAGCGCAATCCTGGCGAGACGGAGTTCCACCAGGCGGTGCACGAGGTGCTGGACAGCCTCGGACCGGTGGTCAGCAAGCATCCGGAGTACACCGACGCGGCGGTGATCCGGCGCCTGTGCGAGCCGGAGCGGCAGATCATCTTCCGGGTGCCCTGGGTCGACGACTCCGGCGCGGTGCAGATCAACCGCGGCTTCCGGGTCGAGTTCAACTCCGCGCTCGGCCCGTACAAGGGCGGCCTGCGCTTCCATCCGAGCGTCTACCTGGGCATCGTCAAGTTCCTCGGCTTCGAGCAGATCTTCAAGAACGCCCTGACCGGCATGCCCATCGGCGGCGGCAAGGGCGGCAGCGACTTCGACCCGCGGGGCCGCTCCGACGGCGAGGTCATGCGGTTCTGCCAGTCGTTCATGACCGAGCTGTACCGGCACCTCGGCGAGCACACCGACGTCCCGGCCGGCGACACCGGCGTCGGGCGGCGCGAACTGGGCTACCTGTTCGGCCAGTACAAGCGCATCACCAACCGCTACGAGTCCGGCGTGCTCACCGGCAAGGGCCTGAGCTGGGGCGGCTCCCAGGTGCGCCGGGAGGCCACCGGCTACGGCGTGGTGTTCTTCGTCGACGAGATCCTCCGCGCCGGAGGCGACTCCTTCGACGGCAAGCGGGTGGTGGTGTCCGGCGCCGGCAACGTCGCCATCTACGCCATCGAGAAGGTGCACGAACTCGGCGGCACGGTGGTGGCCTGCTCCGACTCCGGCGGCTACGTCCTGGACGAGAAGGGCATCGACCTCGACCTGCTCAAGGACGTGAAGGAGTCGCGGCGGGGCCGGATCGAGGACTACGCCCAGGCGCGCGGCGAGCACGCTCGGTACGTCGCCGGCCGCGGCGTCTGGGACGTGCCCTGCGACATCGCCCTGCCCTGCGCCACCCAGAACGAGCTGGACCGCGACGCCGCCGCGACCCTGACCAGGAACGGCTGCCGCATCGTCGCCGAGGGTGCGAACATGCCCACCACCCCCGACGCGGTGCGCCTGCTCGGCGAGGCCGGTGTGACGTTCGCCCCCGGGAAGGCCGCCAACGCCGGCGGCGTCGCCACCAGCGCCCTGGAGATGCAGCAGAACGCCTCGCGCGACTCCTGGAGCTTCGAACTCACCGAGGAACGGCTGGCGGCCATCATGCGCGGTATCCACGAGCGCTGCCTGGTCACCGCAGACGAGTACGGCGCACCCGGCAATTACGTCGCTGGCGCCAACATCGCCGGCTTCATCCAGGTCGCCGACGCCATGCTCGCCCTCGGCCTGGTCTAGGGCGCGTCTCCCGAGTCCGGCTGCATCGGTCGAATGACTGGTGCTGAGCTGTCCACCCCGGCGTGGGAACATGGGGATCTCCTGCCGCCGTCGCCCCCGGGAGGCCGAGGCCCATGGCCCACGAAAGGCTCGACACCACGCCGCTGTCCCGTCGCGCGACGTGGTCGCGGTGGCGCCGGTTCCGGGCCGAGGCGATCGCCGGCCGGCACGGCGCCGATCTCGCCGAACCCCGCTGGTGGAAGCGGTCCCAGTTCGCGCTGCTGACGACGTTGCTCGTCGTCGGCGCGCCCGTGCTGCCGGTTGCCGTGCTCGCCACCGAAGGACGCACCGTCCTGGGCGTGTCCATGGCGGCGCTGTGGGCGGCGAGCATGGTGGCGGTCGTCGTCATCACCTGGTGGACGCGGCACGACTCCTGGGGCCCGCGCGCCCGCACCAGGCTCCGGCTGACCGAGTTCGCCCTGGCCAACGGCCTGCGGTACCAACCAGAGGCGGGCGGCCCCCGGCAGCAGGCGCACATCTTCGGCTCCGCCACCCGGCGCAGTCACCTGGACCGCTTCGAGGCGCCCGAGCCGCGGGGCTTCGTCGTCGCGAACTACCAGGAGACCTACGACGACGGCGCCTCGGAGTCCGACACCTTCGAGGCCGGCTACGTGGTCTTCACCCTGCGTGAGTCCTATCCGCACACCCTGGTGACGACACGCGCGCAGGGCCGGCCGCGCAACCTCCGCGACGTCGATCCGGTCGACGGCCCGGCCGGGACCCGGGTGTGGAGCACCAAGCCCGGCTACCCGCTGCTGCAGCGGCTGCTGCTCGACACCGGCGTCGTCGAGCACGCGCTCGGGTTCGGCCGGTCGGCCGAGGTCGAGATCGTCGGCAACGAGCTGTTCCTGCTGACCGGAGGGTTCCTGCGGCTGCGCTCGCCGCGGGTGTGGCAACGCCTGGACGCCACGGCCGAAGCGCTCGCGCCGTTCCTCGCCCTACCCGCCGGCGGCAGCGGGCCGAGCGGCCCCATCGTCCTCGCCGAGCGGTAGGCGCGCCTGGCCCAAGGGGCCGGCGTACTGCCGTGGCCCTGGGTCGCGCAGCGGGCCGAGGGTCGATCCGAGCCAGCCGGCCGGCGTGAACGAGGCATAGAGCCGCGGCAACGCGTCGCGCAGCGCCCGTTCGTACTCCTGCGGATCGTCCCGGACGAACACGAGCGCGTTCGGGTCCTGGCCGGTCAGCTCGAACGTGTAGAGGCCGGTCGGATGAGATGCGGCGTGGCAGGGCGCCAGCTCGTTCCGCACCACGACATCGCCGGGCGCGACGTCGGCCGCGGCGACGATCTCGTGGGTACCGTCCTGGTGCCGCACGAGCGCCGAGCCGGACACCTCGATCCAGGCGGCGGTCTCCCAGACCGCGTGCCGCCGGCCGTAGACGCGCTCGGCGATCTCGGCCGGCGGATCCTCGTCGAGCGCTCGCAGGAAGTCGATCCGCGTCGACACGCCCAGCCCGTAGAGCAGATAGCGCTTGAGCGCCGGGTGGAGGCCATCGATCCAGCGCAGGTCGTCGAACCACCAGAGCGTGTTGTGCGCGCCGTAGGAGAAGCAGTCGACCTCGGTGGCGCACGGGTACAGCGCGAGCGGCAGACCGGCGTCGACCAGCCGGATGATCGCCAGCGGGTCGAGGTAGACGTTCCACTCCAGGTAGTCCAGTGACGTCGATCCCGCGCTGAGGTGGATGCGCGCGACCTTGTCGCGGAACAGGCCCGGGTCGCGGTTGAACGCGACGGCGATCGGGCGGGCCGATCCGAACGACATGAGGTGGACGGGCGTGTCCGACGCCCGCAGGGTGTCCAGCAGCAGCTCCGGCCCGGTCTGCTGGAACGGCGGCACGTCGCGCAGCTGGTCGTCGACGGTGCGCATGCGGGCGAACGGCGAGATGCCGTACGGCACCTGCCGGCCGAACAGGGCGTTCAGTTGCGTGACGGGGATGATGCCCGGTTCCCGCGGCCCTGGGTAGCCCGGCACGCCTTCGCTCACCGACTCGCGCTTCTCGATCGACACGTCCAGGACGATCGCCCGCAGGTCGATGCGGTCGAGCCCGAACGGCAGCAGCAGGTCGAAGTTGTCACCCGGGTCCTCGGGTGGCTGGTAGAGGTCGGTGACCACGATGACGGGGGTCGGCATGGCAGGACTCTACTCGAATAGATACCGTGCTCCTATACTCGTCGCACGACGAAAGGCGCAGGTTTCGATGAACGACTCTTCCGGCCACACCCAGCGCCGACGCGCACCCACGCGGACCGACGTCGCCCGGCTGGCCGGGGTGAGCACGGCCGTCGTCAGCTACGTCACCAACGACGGCCCGCGCCCGGTGGCCGCCGCCACCCGCGAGAAGGTGCTGGCGGCGATGCGCGAGCTCGACTACCGCCCCAACGCCGTCGCCCGGGCGCTGCGCCTTCAACGCGCCCAGGCCGTCGGCCTCGTCGTCCCGGACGTCAGCAACACCTACTTCGGGGCGCTGGCGCGCGAGCTGTCGAACCAGGCGTTCACGGCCGGCTACGCCCTGCTGCTCGGCGACTCCGACGACGATCCCGACCGCGAGCGCGCGCAGATCGAGTCCCTGGTGAGCCACCAGATCGACGGCCTGATCATCGTCAGCCTCGACCCGGACTCGATGGCCGACGTCAACGGCACGCCGACGGTGTACCTCAACCAGCGCAGCCAGCCCGGCCAGCTGTCCGTCATCGTCGACAACGAGGGCGGCGCGCGGCTCGCCGTGACCCACCTGGTCGAGCACGGGCTGCGCCGCATCGCGCACCTGGGCGGACGAGAAGGCGCACCCGGCGCCGACGAACGGCGCGCGGGCTGGGCGGCCACGCTGTCGGCGGCCGGGCTGCCGGCCGAACCCGACCTGCTCCGGACCGCGGAGTACAGCCGGGTCGCCGGCCATGAGGCGGCGATCGATCTCCTGACGCGGGCGCCCCGGCCCGACGCCGTGTTCGTCGCCTCCGACGTGCAGGCGCTCGGCCTGCTCGCCGCTGCCCGCGAGCTCGGCATCTCGGTGCCGCACGACCTCGCCGTCGTCTCGTTCGACGGCACCGACGACGCCGTGTTCAGCGACCCGCCGCTCACCGCCGTCGAACAGCCCGTCCCGGCCATCGCGGATGCGGCGCTGCGGGCGGTCCTGGGCCGGGCGACGCCCGCCGCGGCCGGCCTCGTCCCCGTCCGCCTCGTGGTGCGCGCCTCGTGCGGCTGCCCGCCGGGTCACTGACGGTCGCGGCGCCACCGGGTGAGCTCCTCTGACGTCGGATAGGAACTCTGCGCCCCGGGCCGCGTCGCCGCGAACGCGCCGGCCTCGACGGCCCGGGTCGCGGCGGCGGCCGGGTCCAGGTCGGCTGCCAGCCCGGCCACCAGGGCGCCCATGAACGCGTCGCCGCACCCGGTGGTGTCCACCGCGTCGACCCGCGGCGCGACGATCTCGGCCGGGTGACCGGTCGACGCCTCGTGGAGGAGCGCTCCCCGCGCGCCCAGCGTCACCAGGACGTCACAGCCGCCGAGCCGCCCGCTCGCCGCGCGGGCCCGCTCGCCCACCGTCGCGTCGCCGCCGGCCAGCATCGCGAGCTCGTGCTCGTTCACCACGAGCAGCGCGCCCGGTCCGAGCAGTCCGGCGGGCAGCCGCCGCATCGGCGACGGGTTGAGGACGAAGCGCGCGCCGAGCTCCCGGGCCCGGGCCGCGGCGGCGAGCACGGCGTCGTCGGGCACCTCGAAGCCGGCGACGACGAACCGGGCGGCCCGCACGGCCGAGGTCACCGCCGCGGCGTCGAGGCACAGGTTCGCCCCGCCGCTGACGACGATCAGGTTCTCGGCGTCCGCGTCGACGAGGACGACGGCCTCGCCCGTCGGCGCGTCCACCCGCACGATGCCCGTGACGTCGACCCCCGCCGCGGCGACCGACTCCACCAGGTCGTCGCCGCCCTGGTCGTCGCCCACGGCGCCCACGAGCGCGACGTCGGCGCCGAGGAGTGCCGCGGCGACGGCCTGGTTCGCGCCCTTCCCGCCCGCCGCCGTCGAGCGGCTCCGCGCGTGGATCGTGTGCCCCGCCGCGGGCAGCCGCCGCACCCGGTACGTGCGGTCCACGTTGAGCGAGCCCACGACCACGACCGGCGCGGTCATCCCTTGAGCCCCGTCGTCGACAACGACTCCGTGTACTGCTTCTGGAAGAACAGCAACAGCACCATCGGGATGATCGTCAGCACGAAGGAGCCGGCGAAGATCTGCCCGAGGTCGACGGTGAACAGCGTGCTGAGGTTGGCCAGGGCGATCGGCGCGAGCTGTCGTTCCGGCGAGGTCCCGATGAGCAGCGGCCACAGGTAGGCCTGCCACTGCGACAGGAAGAGCATCATGCCGGCGCCGATGAGCGCGGGCTTCGACAACGGCAGGACGATGCGCCACAGCGTGGCGATGCGTCCGAGCCCGTCGACCTCCGCGGCCTCGAGCAGTTCCGCCGGGATGCCCAGGAAGAACTGCCGCAGGACGAAGATCGCGAAGCCGTTGGCCAGCGCGGGCAGCACCAGGCCCGCGTAGGAGTCGCTCAGGTGCCAGTCCTGGAACAGGCTCGACAGCGGGATCGCGATGGCGTCGAACGGGATCATGGCCACCACGACGATGAAGGTGAACACGACGCCGCGCCCCGGGAAGTCGATCGTCGCGAGGGCGTACGCCGCGGGCACCGCGATGGCCAGGCCGAGCGCGATGGTGAGGCCGGCCACCAGGAAGCTGTTGAACAGACCGGTGAGGAACGGCCCGGACAACAGCCCGGAGTAGTTCGTGAGGTCGCCGCCCACCGGCACGAACGCGAGCCACGACAACGGCGTCATGTTCTCGACGTAGCTGTTGCCCGGCCGGGTGGACGAGACGAACACCCACCACACCGGGAGGAAGACCGCGAGCGCGGCGAGGATCGCCGCGGCCGTGAGGACGACCGTCCCGCCGCGCGAGCGCCTCATGCCTTCTCCTCCCTGAGCAGCCGGAACTGGACGGCCACGATGACGGCGAGCAGCAGCATGAGGATGACGACCTCCGCCTGCCCGACGCCCACGTCGCCGAGCAGGTAGGTCCGGTTGTAGATGTCGAACATGATCAGGTTCGTCGACCCGTTCGGGCCGCCCTTCGTCAGGATCTGCACCGGCGCGAACAACAGGAACGAGCCCACCGTGCAGGCGATCAGGACGAACGCCATCGGCCGCTTGAGCAGCGGGAGCGTGATCGAGAACAGCCGGCGCCACCACCCCGCGCCGTCGAGCGCCGCCGCCTCGTACAGCGAGTCGGGGATGTCCTTGAGCCCGGCGATCACGAAGATCATCCAGTACCCGAGGGCGCCCCAGGTGACCATGATGCCGATGGAGAACGCCGCCTGGCTCGCCGACGTCAGGAACGGCTGCGGCGGCAGGCCCACGACCTCCAGCAGGGCGTTGACGAGGCCGTCCGGCTGCAGCGCGGTGCTCCAGATGAGGGCCACCACCGCGCCCGGCACGGCGGCGGGCACGAAGATCATCGAGCGCCACAGCCCGACGAGGGGCAGCCGCTGCGCGGTGAGCAGCGCGAGCGCCGTCGACAGCAGCACGATCGCGGGATTGAGGACGAGGTTGAAGACGAGCGTCACCACGAGCACCGAGTGGAACCCGGAGTCCGTGAGCAGATAGGTGTAGTTCGAGAGGCCGTCGAACTCCGATGCGCCGGTCGCCAGCGAGACGTGCCGGAAGCTCTCGCTCACCGCGCTGATCATCGGCACGACCCGCATCAGCACCAGGGCGATGAGCGCGGGGCTGAGCATGGCGAGGGCCACCAGCGTGGTCCGGACGGACCGGCGCCGCCGGCGACCCGACCCGGCCGGCCGCGCGGCCGTCCGCCGGGTCGCCGTCGCCGCGCGCATCACCGCAAGCGCTCGATCTGGGCGCCGATCTCCTCGTCGGCCTGCGCGGCACGCTCGGCCGGATCGGAGCCGTTGCGGATGTCGGAGAACAACTGCCCGGCGCCCGGCTCGAACACGCTGTAGCCGACCACGGCCGGGCGGTGCACGGCGTTGTTCTCGAGCTGGTACTGCAGGATCGCCCCGAAGCCGGCCGTCGCCGCACCCGCCGAGGCCTCGACCCCCTCGACGTAGGCCGCGAACGCCTCCTTGTTGGTGGGCGTGATGCCGGCCACCTCGGCCGCCTGGGCGTTGCCGGCCGGGTCGATGGTCAGGTAGCGCAGGAACTCCTTGGCGGCGTCGAGGTTCTCCGACTTGGCCGAGATGCCCACCGCCCACGAGTCCGTGGACGTCGCCGGTTCACCGCCCTCGAAGTAGGGCGCCGGCGCGACTCCGTAGTTGATGCCGCCCGCGTTCGCCACGCTCACGCCCCACGGCCCGGAGATGATGAAGGCGCCCTTGCCCTCCTGGAACAGCGCGCCGTTCTTGTCGTTGGTGATGCCGCGCGGCGAGAGCCCGTCCTCGAACAGGCCGTGATACCAGGTCAGGGCGCGCTGCCAGCCGTCGCCGGAGAAGTCCACCACCCCGTCGGCGTCGATGCCGTCGCCGCCCCCGGCGGAGACGCCCATCATCTGCAGCTGGTAGTAGGTGTCCCACTGGTCGAACAGCAGCGGGTACTCCGCCGCACCGGCACTCTGGACCGTCCGCGCCGCCTCGGTCAGCTGCTCGTACGTCCACGGCGTCGCCGGGTCGCCGGGCGGCGGCTCGACACCGGCCGCGGCGAGGACGTCGACGTTGTAGTAGAGGAACTGCGAGGTGGTCCAGGGCGCCAGCGCGAGCAGCTTCCCGTCCACCTCGCGTGCGGTGACCATGCTCTCGCTCACGGCCGCGGCGACGGCGTCCTCGCGCAGGTCGGTGATGTCGGCCAGGTAGCCCCGGTTGTTCCAGTCGAGCACGGCGCCGCCGGCGTCGACGACCATGAGGTCGATCCCGTCGCCGCCGGAACCCATCCGCTGGTTGATGGTGCTCGTGTACTGCGCGTACGGAATGTTGAGCTGCTTGACGGTGATGTTCGGGTGCTGCGCCTCGAACCCCTCGATCACCGTGGCCCAGGTCTCGGCCGGATCGGCGTTCGCGAAGGTCAGGGTGATCTCCTCGTCGCCGCCACCACCACCCGAGCCGTCCGTCGACGACCCGCCGCAGCCGGCGAGCAGCAGCAGTCCCGCGCCGATCGCGGCGGCGAATGGGAGGATCCGGGTAGTGGACGTTCCCATGGCGTTTCTCCTCTTCGAGCGATGCTGGGATGGGTGTCAGGCGGTGGTGGCGGGCCGCGCCGCGGCGAGGATCCGGTGCACGATCTCCTCGGTCACCCGCGGCACGTCCAGGTCGACGACCACCTCGTGCGGCCCCGCCGGGTCGGCGGCGAACCGGGTCGTTCCCGCGCCGTCGCCCTCGGTCTCGACCGTGATCGTGCCGCGCTCGGTCGTGAAGAGCTCGGGACGCGCGAGGGTGAGCACGGCGATGGGGTCGTGCGGCACGTTGAAGTCCTGATCGGTGAAGGCCCAGAAGCGGCGCATCTCCGCGCCGATCAGCGCGCCGAGCGGCCCCCGGGGCGAGATGGCGTCGAGCTCGGCCCGTCCGAGCCGGATGCGCTTCGTCTGGTCGAGGCCGACGGCCAGCAGCTCCAGGCCGGACGCGAAGACCTCGGCGGCCGCGGTCACGTCGCAGCGGACGTTGTGCTCGACGACGCCGGCCCGGAACTCGCCGCCCATCATGACGACGCGCTGCGTCACCCGGCCGGGCCGGCGCAGGGCGACGGCGACGTTCGTGAGCGGGCCGATGGCGACGACGGTCGCACTGGCCGCGAGCTCCGTGACGGCGTCCCTGGTGGCCGTGTAGCGCTGTTCGGCGAGGTCGGCGATGGTGGAGCCCTCGTGCCCCGGCCACCACACCGGCCGCCCGGACAGCGTCTCCGGCTCGCCCGCGGCGATCGGCGGCGCCGGGCGTTGCGCCGTGGCGAACGCCTTCGCGACGATCCGGGCGCGCAGGTCCACGTCGCCGTACACCGTCGTCACGGCCGTGACGCCCAGTTCGGGCGAGCCCAGGGCCAGCGCGAGGGCGAGCAGGTCGTCGACGTCCGTGCCGATGTCGGTGTCGAGGGCGAAGGAGGAGCGGGCCACGTCCGCGTCGGGCCGCGCCGTCGAGCTGTCGTAGGTCATGGGTTCCCGTCTGCCGGTGGCACATCGCCGTGTTCGCAAGCGGTCGTCGTCGCCCGCCGTCGACGCATGCTATTCGAGTAGACTCGCCGCCGCAAGCATCTATCTACTCGAATAGCGCAGCACGAGTAGATGCCCTGTCACGACGGACAATGGAGGCCCTCGATGGCACCTTTCCGCACCATCAGGCGAGTCGGCATGCTGGCGGCCGCGCTGGGCGTCGGCGCCCTGCTCGCGCCACTGGGCACGGCAGCGGCGCCGGACGGCGCGAGCCCGCGACCGGATCGCGACCCGGTCACCTGGGACCCCGCCTCGCTGGCCGCGGTGTACCAGCCCGCGCCCGGGTTCTACACCTACGCGCCGTCAGTCGTGCGCGACGGCGACACCGAGTGGATCTGGTCCTGCCACAACGACCAGTCCCGGGTGATCGAGGACCACATCTACCTCACCAAGCGCGTCGACGGGGTCGTGACGGAGACGAGGTCGGTCCTGCACGCCGCACCGGCTCCGGCCTGGGACAGCTTCCACACCTGCGACCCCAGCGTCGTCGCCGGACGGTTCCAGTACGGCGGTACGCGCTACTCGTACGCGATGTTCTACCTGGGCAACGACGTCGACGCCAGCGCGCACAACCAGGTCGGCGTCGCCTTCGCGACCCACCCGGACGGGCCCTGGGTCAAGTACCCCGAGCCGATCGTGACGTCGGAGCGCACCGACCAGTGGGGCGCCGGCCAGCCGACCGCCGTCGCGCTCACCGGGAACTCCGGGCGGGTGCTCCTGGCCTACACCCGCGGCGACACCTCGACCCGCGCCTACGCCAGCGTCGTCGACCTCACGCACGTGGAGCGCCTGCGGGTGAGCCCGCCCGTCCTGCTGCCGACGGACGGACTCACCGGCGCCGACGGCGCTCCCGACTACCTCAACGGATTCGACCTCGCCCTCGACCGAGCCGGGCAGGACGTCGTGGTCGTCCGCGAACAGCACCCCTACCCCACCGACAACCCGTGGTGGATCGGCCCTTCAGTGCAGGTCGCCCGCCTGAGCCTGAAGGATCTTCTCGCCGGCACGGGCACGTGGCAGCCACTGGGCGACCTCGACCGCGCCCTCACCGGGTTCACCCGCAACCACAACGCCGGCCTGGTGCGCACCTGGCACGGCCGGCTCGCCGACGCCCGCGGCGTCGAGGTGGTCTTCACCAGCTCCTGCTCCAGCCTGCCCACCATCGACGACCCCGACTGGAGCCAGGCCACCTGCGACACGCTGTACTCCTACGACCTCTGGTCGATCACCGGCCGGTGGGCCGCCCGCGGTTGATTCACCCGGACGAGGTGATGCCGGCCCCCCTGGTCGAGCAGCACCGTAGGTGCAGTCGGACCATGGAGGTTGACGGTGCCCGAGGCCGAGGCCGAGGACGAGGACGACGCGAGCGGCGACGCGAGCGCGGGTGCCCGTGAACTGGTGGCGGTCGTCCTGCTCTCCGTCACGGCCGTGCTCACCGCGTGGAGCGGCTTCGAGGCGAGCAAGTGGGGCGGCGAGATGTCCATCGCCTTCTCCCAGGCGTCGGGGGCACGGATCGAGGCGTCGCGCTTCGATGCGGAGGCCGATGCGGCCCGGAACTTCGACCTCGACGTCTTCGCGGTGTACGTGCAGGCCGTCGCCGAAGGTGACGACGCGCTGACCGATTTCGTCGAGACGCGGTTCACCGACCACTTCGCGGTGGCCTTCGATGCCTGGATCGCGATGAGGCCGCTGGAGAACCCCGACGCGCCCAAGGGCCCGTTCGCGCTACCGGAGTACCAGCCGCCGGGCGCGGCCGAGGCCGAGGAGTCCGACGCACGTGCCGACACGCTGTTCGCGAAGGCGCTGGAGAGCAACCAGCGCGGCGACGACTACACGCTGCTGACCGTCCTCTTCGCGCTCGTGCTCTTCTTCACCGCGGTGTCGCAGCGCCTCCGGTCGGCGACGCTGACCTGGGTCGTCCTCGGTGGCGCGACGACGTTGCTGCTCGTAGGCGTGGGCCTGCTGATCGCCTTCCCGAAGATCATCTGAGGGGTCAGAAGACGGTCGTCCAGTCGTCCCGGACGCTGATCACCGTCCAGCCCTTGCGGTCGGCCCGTTCGAGCAGCTCGTCGGCGCCGTCGGTGTAGGCGAACTCGCGTTCCTCGTCGTCGTGCAGGACGACCAGCCGGAGCGCGGGCAGCGACGGCCCGCCGGTGAACTCCAGCATCGGGAGGTCACCGTTGGCGTTCCCGGCCGACAGGATGGGCCGGCGACCGATGCGGCTCCAGATCCGCACCGCCTTGACCGGCCCGTCGTCGAACACGTCGGGCTGCGCCCGGTACACGACGGCGGCGCCGTGCTCGTCCTCCTGGTAGGCGAGGGCGTTGGAGCTGCCGATCACCCGTTCGGACGGGATGCCGTACACCTCGTCGCTGATCGCCCGGATGAAGTCCCGGTCGCCGCCCGAGGCGATGTAGACCGCGAAGCCGTGCGCCTCCAGGTAGCGCAGCAGTTCGACCATCGGCGGGTACGCGCACTGACGGAACGCCCGCCCCAGCGTGGGGTGCGACCCGTTGCGCAGGTACTCCCCCGAAGCCGCCAGATAGTCCTCCGCCGACATCCCGGCGAATGCCTGGACGAAGCCGCCCATCAGCACCTTCAGATCGGAGTCGTCGCCGCCATAGTGCTTGGTGATGGCGCCGCCCAGCCACTCGTAGTCGTCCGTGTAGGCCGCCTTCCACGGCTGCTTCGCCCGCAGCTCCGGAGCCTGTTCGGCCATGGCCGCCAGCCGCTGGAGGATGAAGCCGATCTCGATCTGCATCGGCTTCTCGGTCCACAGCGTGCCGTCGTTGTCCACCACGGCGACCCGATCGACGGGGTCGACGTAGTCGGCGCCGCCCTCGGTCGTGACCCGGCGGACGAAGTCGGTGATCGCCACGCGGGCATCGCCGTCGCGCCACGAACTGAGTTCGGCGTTCATCAGGACTCCAGGATTCCCGACCTCGCGATGGCCCAGATCACGAAGACGTCGAGCCCGATGATCAGGATCGCCCAGAACGGGTAATACGGTATGAAGGCGAAGTTGGCGATCGCGCTCATCCCGGCCAGCGCCATGCCGACGCCACCGGCGATCGCGCTCCCGGTGCGGAGAAAGAGACCCGAGACCACCAGGATCGCCCCGATGATCAGGTGGCCCCAGCCCCATGCCGTGACGTCGAAGTCGTAGGTGTAGTTGGCGCGCACGACGAAGACATCGTCGTCGAGGATCGCCGCCAGCCCCTGCAGCACCTGGAACGCGCCGACGAGCATCATGAGCGCCGCTGCCGGCACCGCGGCGCTGCGGTGCGCGGCGGTCGCCGGCCCCGACCCGTCGTCGGTGGCTGATCGGATGTCGGACATGGAAGCTCCCGCGCCTCGAGACGATTCGACCAGGTCACGTGCGGTCGTCGCTTCACGAGGATCGCCGTCGAGGACCGGCCGGCGCCTCACCCCGCCTGGGTGAATCCGCCGGGCGGCCGCCTGAGCCGGGCCTGTCAGGGGGACGGGGAAAGACTGGGCACGCCCCACTTCACCCGCGCCGGGTGCACCTCACCCGCGAAAGCACCGCATGGCCGCGACGACGACCGTCATCCGGTGCTGCGGCGGGTGACGTGCCCACGAGACGAGTGACGTCGACGATCTGGGTCGTCTTCGATGGCCAGAATCGTCCAACGGCGCCCGGAACACGACTCCCGCCATCGAAGACGGCTCCGGGAGTCGAGGACGACGCAACGGTGCACGGCAGGAACGGCGAACGGCGCACTCGGGCGGGCTCTGCCCGCACTTCCCCCGTCCCCCTGATAGCTGCCCGTTCTTAGACCGCGCGCGTGCGCGGCTAAGAAAATGGGCAGCAGGGGGACGGCCCACTGCCGCAAAACGGCGAACTGCGGGACAACGGCGAACCGTTACACGATCCCCAACGCCACCGTGTGGATCCGCTGCGCCGGGTGGGGCGAATCACTGTTCCCCTGGCAACAGCAACGCCACCCAGCAAGCACAGTGATCCCACCCAGCGGCGCACCCGGGGGGCGGGCGCACCGTCGTCGCGGCCGAGATCGCTAGAACGTTCCACCGCACTGGGCGCCACCACGTCGTCCCTGGTGCCGGCCGGTCAGCTGGCGTCAGAGTGGGACGTGCCGGTTGACGTCCTTGTAGAGGAGGTAGCGGAACGGCCCGGGCCCGCCGGCGTAGCAGGCCTGCGGGCAGAAGGCCCGCAGCCACATGAAGTCGCCGGCCTCGACCTCCACCCAGTCCTCGTTGAGCAGGTAGACCGCCTTGCCCTCCAGGACGTAGAGGCCGTGCTCCATCACGTGCGTCTCCGGGAACGGGATCGTCGCGCCGGGCCGGAAGTTCACGATGTTGACGTGCATGTCGTGCCGCAGGTCGGCGGTGTCCACGAAGCGGGTCGTCGACCAGGCGCCGCCGGTGCCGGGCATGTCGACCGGGGTGACGTCCTGCTCGCGGGTCACGAAGGCGGGCGGGACGTCGACGCCGTCGACGTGCTGGTAGCGCTTGCGGATCCAGTGGAACGTCGCGGTCGCCTCAGCCTCGTTCAGCAGAGACCAGGACGTGCCGGGCGGGAGGTAGGCGTACGAGCCCGGCCCCAGCACCTGCGAGCCGCCGTCGACGGTCAGGGTGAGCGACCCGTCCACGACGAACAGCACGGCCTCCGCCGAAGGGTCCGGCTCGGGCCGGTCGGAGCCGCCCTCGGACGAGACCTCGACGACGTACTGGCTGAACGTCTCCGCGAAGCCCGACAGTGGTCTGGCCAGCACCCAGAGCCGCGTGTTCGCCCAGCCGGGCAGGAACGACGCGGTGATGTCGCTGAGCGTGCGGGCCGGGATCACGGCGTAGGCCTCGGTGAAACGCGCGCGGTCCGTGGTGAGGGCCGTCTGCGGCGGCAACCCGCCCCGCGGAACGTAGTAGTCGTTCATCGCTCCCCACTCCTCAATAGCTGCCCCTGGGGTGTGTCGGCGACGGGCCGGCCGCGCAGCCACGTCTCGCGGACCACCCCCGTCAGCCGGCGCCCGGCGTAGGCCGAGACCGGGTTGCGGTGGTGCAGCTTCGCGACATCCACGACGAACTCCTCGTCCGGCGCGAATCGCACCAGGTCGGCATCGGCTCCGGCCGCGATGCGGCCCTTGTGGCGCAACCCGATCCGGTCCGCCGGCGCGGCCGCCATCCACCGCACGACGTCGACCAGCGGGTGGTTCCGGGCCCGGGCGGCCGTCCACACCGCCGGCAGCCCGAGCTGGACCGACGCGATCCCGCCCCACGCCGCGCCGAAGTCGCCGCCGCCTTGCGCCTTGAGCTCGGCGGTGCACGGCGAATGGTCGGAGACGACGAAGTCGACGTCGCCGCCGGCCAGCGCGGCCCAGAGCCCCTCGCGGTTGGCCGCGTCGCGGATCGGCGGGCAGCACTTGAGCTCGGTGGCGCCGTCGGCGATCTGCTCGGCCTCGAAGGTCAGGTAGTGCGGGCACGTCTCGACGCTGACGTCGACGCCGGCCGCGCGGGCCTCGCGCAGGGCCGGCACGGCCGCGGCGCTGCTGAGGTGGACGATGTGGGCGCGGCCGCCGGTCCCGCGGGCCTGCTCGATGACCAGGCCGACGGCGGCCCGCTCGGCCGCCTCGGGGCGGGAGGCGAGGAAGCCGGCGTAGTGGGCTCCGTCGAGCGCGGTCTCGTCGAGCAGCCGGCCGTCCTCGGCGTGGACGATCACCAGCGCACCCAGCCGGGCGCAGTCCCGCATCGCCAGCGCGAACTCGTCGGGCTCGAGGTGGCCGAACTCCTCCACGCCGGAGTCGAGCAGGAAGCACTTGAAGCCGAACACCCCGGCCCGGTGCAGCGGCTCCAGGTCGGCGCGGTTGCCCGGCACGGCGCCGCCCCAGAAGCCGACGTCCACCCAGACCCGGCCCTCGGCCGTCCGCCGCTTGACCTCCAGCGCGGCGAGGGTGGTGGTGGGCGGGACGGAGTTCAGCGGCATGTCGACGATCGTGGTGACGCCACCCGCGGCGGCCGCACGCGTCGCGGTGGCGAACCCCTCCCACTCGGCCCGGCCCGGCTCGTTGACGTGCACGTGCGTGTCGACCAGGCCGGGCAGCAGCACCTCGTCGTCGTCGAGGGTGACGGTCCGGGCGGCCGGCGGCGCGTCGTCGTACGTCGTGACGACGGCGATCCGCCCGTCCGCGATGCCCACGGCGGCGGGCACCTCGGCCGCGCCGACGACAGCCCGCCGGGCGCGGACGACGAGGTCGAGGTCAGCTGCCACGGTAGGTCGTGTAGCCGTAGGGGCTCAGCAGCAGCGGCACGTGGTAGTGCTGCCCGGCGTCGGCGACGGTGAAGACGATGACCACCTCCGGGTAGAAGGAGCCCGCCGTGGCGAAGCGGAGCACGTAGTCGCCGGCGTCCAGCCGGTCCGGGCCGAGCGCGGCGACCCTGCCATCCGCGTCCGTCACGCCCTCGCCGAGCGGGTCGCGGTCGCGCGTCTCCAGGGTGACCCGGATGCCCTCGGCCGGCCGGCCGGCGGCGGTGTCGAGGACATGCGTGGACAGGGTGCTCACAAGGTCGCCTCCAGTCGCAGCAGCGCGATCTCTCGTAGGTTGTCGACGGTCTCGGCCCGCTCGGCCCGGTCGTCGTTGCGCAGCCGCCGGTCCAGCTCACCGAGGATCTGCTCGGCGTCGCGGCCGGCCGCACGGATCAGGAACACCCGGCCGAACCGCTGCTCGTACGCCGCGTTCCCGGCCGCCAGCCGCCCGGTCGGGTCCCCGGCCCCCGACTGCTCCCGCTGCGACTGCGCGTCCCCGCGCTCACCGATGCGCGGATGACCCGCCAGCGCCTGGTCCAGCTCCTCGTCAGTCAACTCACCGGCGGCCACGGAGGCCGCCCGCAGCAGCGCCGCCCGGTCGGCGTACGGCTGGCCGGCCAGGACGTCGTCGGCCCAGCGCGGCACCGTCAGGCAGCCGAGCAGCGTCTCCCGCGTCGTCGCCACGCCGGGCATCAGCAGAACCCCGCAACGGCCAGCCACGCGTCGTCCGCGGGTGGGACGTCGTCGCGGGTCACCTGCGCTTCGATCAGCCCGTACGGCCGGTCCGCGGCGACGAACACCTCGCCGTCGTTGCTGAGCCCGTCGACGTCGAAGCCGCTGAAGTCGACCGGGAAGTGATGCAGGTTGGGCGCCGAGAACCTGATCTCGGCCAGCCCCGGCTGCGCGTCGAGAACGGCGCAGCCCATCGCGTACAGCGTCTCCTGCAGGGCGCGCGAATACGTGCCGGCGAAGGTGCTCAGCAGCGTCGCGGTGACGGCCTCGTGCGAGGCGTTCCAGTCGACGCCGTCAACGTCGGTGTGCCGCCACCTCGCCACGAGCGAGGTGGCGAGGACCCGGTCGTCGGTCTCGGCCAGCGTGGTGAACTCGTCCTTCAGGAAGCCGGTGAACTCCGAGTCCGTCGTGTTGAGCAGCGCGAGGCCCGAGATCCCCGACAGCACGTGCGTGGCGTCGCGCCCGACGGTCACCGCGGCCGTGCGGACGCTGCCGCCGCGGCGGACGAACGAGTGGTCCCCGATGCGGTCCCAGCCGTACTCCTCGACCCGCACCTGCGCCGCCTCGGCGGCGGGACACGCCTCCAGCAGCCGTCTGCCCAGCGCGAGCGCGTAGTCCTCGACCGACGTGACGCCGTGCAGCTTCGCGTAGGCGAACGCGGTGTTCTTCTGCGTGTCCGTCGGCAGCACCGCGGCCTGGTCGCCGGTGATGTGCGCGGCGGCGAAGTCGCCCCGCAGCGACGTCGACACGTTCAGGTCGCGGAGCTCGTGCCGCCGCGTGTCCCGGACGATCCGGACGACGCGGGACTCCGCCTTGCCGTACTGGTTGAGCCCCAGCGTGTGGGCCATCGGCTGCTCCTAGCGTCTCGGGTTGGCCAGCGTGTGGAGGACATCGGCGTCGACGACCTCGGCCGCGTCGACGGCACCGCAGTCGACGGCGCGCAGCAGGAACGCGGCCAGCGCCCGGGCGGTCGCCGGCTCGTCGGCGATGCCGGTCATGGTGTTGCGGGTGTAGTCCGCCAGCCGGGCCGTCGCGCGGGCCAGTCCGTCCCGGTAGAAGGCGTAGGTCGCGGCGTACCGCGTCGGCAACTGCGCCGGGTGCAGGTCCCAGCCCTGGTAGAAGCCGCGCGCCAGCGACCGGCGGACGAGGCGGTGGTGGTTGGCCCAGGCCGCGGCGACGTCGTCGGCGCCGCCGACCGGGAGCAGGTTGGTGGAGCCGTCGGACAGCCGCACGCCGGTGCCGGCCGCGGCGGCCTGCATCACCAGCTTCGCGTGATCGGCCACCGGATGCTCCAGCGACTGCTGCTCGGCGGCGATCCCGCAGTAGGCCGAGTAGTCGTAGGTGCCGTAGTGCAGCCCGGTCAGCCGGTCCCCGGCCGCCTGGACCATCCGCGCCACCAGCGCGGTCCCGTCGGGTCCGAGGATCGACTGCGGCGTCTCGACCTGCACCTCGAACCTCAGCGCGCCCGGTTCCAGGCCCAGCCCGGTCTCCAGCACCTCGCACGCATGCACCATCGCCGCGACCTGGTCGACGCTGGTCACCTTGGGCAGCGTCACGACCCAGCCGTCGAGGCCGGCGCCGGCTCCGGCCAGCGCCGCGACGTACGACGTGAGGGTCCGGACGGCGCGGGCCCGGGTCGCGGCCTCCAGGCTCTTGATCCGGATGCCGCCGAACGGCGCCGCCTCGCCCGTCGCCCTGCTCTGCACCAGGGCCGTGGCGGAACGGACGACGTCGGCGTCCTCGTCGGCGTCGGTCCGGCCGACATAGCCGTCCTCGAAGTCGACGCGGAGGTCCTCGACGGGTTCGGCCGCGAGCTTGTCCCGCACCCGCGCCACCAGGTCGGGGTCCCGGACGATCGCCGCGAACCGGTCCGCGTGCTCGTCCAGCAGTTCCAGTGCGACAGCGCCGTAGGCCGGCACCAGCCCGGCGGTGTGCCGGTCCGCCGGGACGTACACCGTGTGCACCGGCTGCCGCCCCGGCCGCGCCCCCGGATACGCCCTGGCCAGCGCCGCGTCCGCCGCCGCCAGCCGCGCGTCGAACTGGCCGAGCAACGACGCCGCCAGCTCCTCGACGCCGCGCGCCTCACCGTCCGGCATGGGTCTCCTCGTGCTCGGTCGCGGCCAGCAGCGCGGCGGCCACCGACACCGCGATGGCGGCCGGGTCCTTACTCGTCGAGAGGCCCGCGAGCCCGATCGGCGTCTCCACCCGGTCCACGACCTCGGCCGGCAGCGACTCCAGCAGCCGGGACCGGAACCGCGCCCACTTCGCCGACGATCCGATCAGCCCGATGCCGCCGAGATGGTCGCAGCGCAGCGCGGCGTCGACGATCGCGAAGTCCTCGGCGTGGTCGTGCGTCAGCACCAGCACGCGGGTGCCGGGTGGCAGCTCGGCCAGCACCAGCTCGGGGATCACCGGGATGTGGTGCGCGTGCACGGCCGCGACCGCGTCGGCCAGCGGCGCGAGGGCGGCGTCGGACAGCGACTCCGCACGCGAGTCCACCAGGTGCAGCTCCAGGTCGTGCCGGGCCAGGATCCGGGCCAGCTCCAGGCCGACGTGGCCCACCCCGAAGATCGCGACGGCCGGCACGACCGGCAGCGGCTCCAGCAACACCGTCACCTCACCGCCGCAGCACTGGACGCCGTGCGGCCCGGGCGCCTTGTCCGACAGGCTCACCGTGTACGACTCGGGCGCGACGCCGCCGGCGGACAGCAGGGTGCGCGCCCGGGTGACGGCGTCGGCCTCCAGGTTGCCGCCGCCGATCGACGCCCAGCTCGACGATGCCGAGACGACCATCTTGGCGCCCGCCTCGCGCGGCGCGTGGCCGCGCACGCCCGTGATGGTCACGAGCACTCCGGGCTCCCGTGCCGCCCGCAGCCCGGCCACCCCCGCGAGCCACGTCGTCACGACGCACCCCCGGCGGCGCGGGCGGCGGAGAGGGCCCAGTAGACCGCCTCCGGCGTGGCCGGCGAGGCGAGTTCGACCGAGTGCCCGGCCGGGCCGAACGCCGCGCACGCGTCGCGCAGCGCCTCGCGCACGCTGAGCGCCAGCATCAGCGGCGGCTCCCCCACCGCCTTGGACCCGTAGACGACGCCGTCCTCGTGCGCCTCGTCCAGCAGGGCGACGTCGAAGCGCTCGGGCAGCTCCGAGAACGACGGCAGCTTGTAGGTCGACGCCGCCTGGGTGGCGAGCCGGCCCCGGCCCGGCCCGTCGGACACGTCCCAGCGCAGGTCCTCCAGCGTCAGCCAGCCGGCGCCCTGCACGAAGCCGCCCTCGATCTGCCCGAGGTCGACCAGCGGCGACAGGCTGTCGCCGACGTCGTGGACGATGTCGACCCGCCGGGTGGTGTTCGCCCCGGTGAACCCGTCGACCTCGACCTCGGTCACCGCGGCGCCGTAGGCGAAGTACTTGAACGGATGACCGGTCATGGTGGCGGCGTCCCAGCGCAGCCCCTCGGTCCGGTAGAAGCCGGCGGCCCAGAGCTGGACCCGCTCGCGGTACGCCGTCGCGACCAGCTCGTTCCACGACGCGTCGGGTACCAGGTCGCGGACCGGCGTCAGGCGGGCCAGGATCTGCTCGCAGGCGTTCTTGACGGCGCCGCCGTTCAGGTCGGCGCCCGCCGACGCCGCGGTGGCGGACGTGTTCGGCACCTTGTCCGTGCGCGTCGGCGCCAGCCGGACCCGCTCCAGCGGCACCCCCAGCGCCGTCGCCGCGACCTGCAGCATCTTGGTGTGCAGGCCCTGGCCCATCTCGGTGCCACCGTGGCTGACCAGCACCGACCCGTCCTTGTAGACGTGCACCAGCGCGCCGCCCTGGTTGAACGTCGTGTGGTTGAACGAGATGCCGAACTTCACCGGCGTGATGGCGATGCCGCGCTTGCGGTGCGGCCGGCCGGCGTTCCACCGGTCGATCTCGGCGCGCCGGGCCGGCAGCGACGACGTCCGGCTGACCTGCTCCCAGGCCGTCACCAGCCGCCCCGGATGCCGCACCGGCTGGCCGTACGGCGTCGTCTGTCCCTCGACGTAGAAGTTCCGGCGGCGCAGCTCGGCCGGGTCGAACCCCAGCGCGGGCGCGCACCGGCCGATGATGTCCTCGATCACGAGCATGCCCTGCGGCCCGCCGAAGCCGCGGAACGCGGTCTGCGAGGTCTTGTGGGTCCGCGCGATCCGGCCGTGCACGGTGATGTCGGGAATCCAGTACGCGTTGTCGACGTGGCACATCGCCCGCGACAGCACCGGCTCGGACAGGTCGAGGCTCCACCCGCCGTCGGACGTCAGCGTCGCCTCCAGCCCGGTGAACCGCCCGTCGGCGTCGAACCCCGCCTGCCAGGTCGCGTGGAAGCCGTGCCGCTTGCCGGTCATCGTCATGTCCTGGGCCCGGGTCAGCCGCAGCCGCACCGGCCGCCCGGTGAGCGTCGCGCCCAGGGCAGCCACGGCGGCCAGCCCGTGCGGCTGCATCTCCTTGCCGCCGAAGCCGCCGCCCATGCGCAGGCACTGGACCGTGACGGCGTGGCTCGGGACGCCGAGCACGTGCGCGACGATCTCCTGCGTCTCGGTCGGGTGCTGGGTGCTCGACTGGACGAAGACCTGGCCGCCCTCGTCGACCAGCGCCAGCGAGCAGTGCGTCTCCAGATAGAAGTGTTCCTGCCCCGCGAACGACGTCACACCCGCGAAGACGCGGGACGCTCGCCCCAGCCCGGCCGCGGAGTCGCCGCGGGCGAGCGTCGGGCGCGCGCCCTGGAAGCTCTCCGCCTCGATCGCCTCCTCGACGGTGAGCAGCGCGGGCAGCGGCGCGTACGTCGCCGCCACCGCCGCCGCCCCCAGCCGGGCGGCTTCGAGGGACTCGCCGAGCACCCAGCAGATCGCGTGGCCGTGGTACATGACCTCGGACGGGAACAGTGGCTCGTCGTGCTTGACGCCGGCGTCGTTGGTGCCGGGAACGTCCGCGGCGGTGAGCACGCGGACGACGCCGGGCACGTCGTAGGCCGCGGCGACGTCGAGGCTCGTGATCGTCGCGTGGGCGTGCGGCGCCTGCACCGGGTGCGCGTGCAGCACGTTGCTGGTGCGGCCGACCAGGTCGTCGGTGTAGAGCGCCTGACCGGTGACGTGCAGGGCCGCGCTCTCGTGCGGCAGCGGCGTCCCGACGACGGCGTCGTCCGGCCGCCGGCTGAGCGGGCTGCCCACCGGACTGGCGATGGTCGTCATGGTGTCACCTCCGCGAACAGCTTGCGGATCGATTGCCCGAGCATCGCCGACCGATAGGCCGCGCTCGCCCGCTGGTCCGAGATCGGCGTGCCCTCGGCCGCCAGCACCGCCGCGGCCGCGTCGGCGGTTTCGGCGGTCCACGGGCGCCCCTCCAGTGCGGCCTCGGTCGCGAGCGCCCTGATCGGCGTCGCGGCCACCCCGCCGAGCCCGACGCGCGCCCGCCGGACCACGCCGGCGGCGACGTCGAGGGCGAAGGCGGCCGCCACCGAGGAGATGTCGTCGAACGGCCGTTTGGCGATCTTGTGGAACGCCGTCAGCTCGCTCACCGGCCGGGGCACGACCACCTCGGTGATCAGCTCGTCCGGACGGCGCTTCGACTCCCGGTAGCCGGTGAAGTAGTCGGCCAGCGGCAGCGTCCGTGTCCCCTCTGCCGAGGCCAGCACCACGGCGGCGTCCAGGGCGAGCAGCGCCGGCGGCGCGTCGCCGATCGGCGAGCCGGTGCCGAGATTGCCGCCGAGCGTGGCGCTGTTGCGGATCAGCCGCGACGCGAACCGCGCGATCATCGCGGACACCAGCGGGAGTCGCCCGGCCAGTCGCGTGTCGACCTCGGTCAAGGTCAGCGCCGCGCCGATGCGCAGCTCGGCATCGGTCACCGAGAAGCCGCGCAGCTCCGGCAGCCGGTCGACCGCGACCACCAGCCCGGCCCGATGGCCACGCACGTTCACGTCGACGCCCCAGTCCGTGCTGCCCGCGACGATCACGGCGCCCGGGTGCTCGCGGAGCAGGCGCAGCGCGTCGGCCAGGCTCGCGGGCCGGACGAATGCCGCCTCGTCGCCGCCGAGCGTCGTGGCCACCGCGGCCGGCGCGGCCTGCTCGCGACGCTGCGCCATGACGTCGTCGGGCGCCGGGAAGCCGAGCGCGAAGGCGGCGTCCTTGATCGGCCGATAGCCCGTGCAGCGACACAGGTTGCCGCCGATCGCATGCAGGTCGAAGCCGTTCGCGCCGTGGTAGCGGCCGCCGGCTCCGGCCGGCGCCCGATCCGTCCGGTAGTACTCCGCGCCCATCGCGCAGACGAAGCCGGGCGTGCAGTACCCGCACTGCGAGCCGCCGCGCACCGCCAGCTCCCGCTGGACCGGGTGCAGCGCGTCCGGCGTGCCGAGGCCTTCGGACGTGACGACCTCCTGGCCGTCCAGCGCCGCCGCCGGCGCGAGACAGGAGTTGATCGCGGTCCATTCGGCGGTCCCCGAGCCGTCGGCGGCGGGCCGCGCGACCAGCACCGCGCAGGCGCCGCACTCGCCCTCGGCGCACCCCTCCTTGGCGCCCGTCAGACCGCAGGCACGGAAGAAGTCGAGGGCGTTGGTGTGTGGTGGAACACCGGTCAGGTCATGTGACCGGCCATTGACCATGATCTCGGCCATACGGCACTCCAAAGTCGTATCGCCCCATCGTTCGATGGGTGTGATCGGCGGTTTGGAGGTCGGCTAGACGCCGTGGGCGATACGGCCTCGAGTCCACGCGGTCGAATGCACGCGCGCGCGAACGTCACCCGGAACCGACGGCGACGTCCTCATGCGATCCACGCTAGCCCGTGGGTCGCCGCCGGTCAACGAGCCGCACGGGCTCGCCGTCGATCCACACCCCGGCGACGTCGGCCGTCGTGCCGAGCGTGAAGGTCTTGCCCAGCGCGTCGTCCGGCCCGCTCGCGTGCCGCAACGCCACGTCGTACGTCGAGCCCGGCGCCGGCCGCAGCCATACCGCGTCGAACCGCTGCCCGACGGAGAGGTGACCCACGTCGGGCAGGTCGAGCGCGGCGGCGCCGGCCGACGTCGCCAGGTGGAGCAGGTGGGCGGGCCAGAGCGCATAACCGTCCGCACCGAGCTGCTGCTGCGTGTAGTACGCCTGCAGGCCCTCCTTCAGCAGCGAGAAGCCGGAGCCGGCCCCGACGTCCGAACCGAGGGCCACCCGGACGCCCTGATGGACGTGCCGGGCCAGCGGGAAGAGACCGCTCCCCAGCGCGGCGTTGCTGGTCGGGCAGTGCGCGATCGACGCGGTCCGCGCGGCCAGCGTCGCGAGCTCGTCGTCACCCGGGTGGACGTTGTGCGCGAGCACGCTGCGCCGGCCGAGGAGTCCGTGCCGATCGTAGGTGGCGACGTACGTGCTCAGCTGGAAGAGCCGGGTGACCTGCTCGATCTCCTGGAGGTTCTCGTTGACGTGCGACGTGAAGAACGCGCCGGGGACGTCGTCGAGCACGGCCGCACAGGCCGCGAGGAGCGCGTCGCTGGACGACAGCGAGAAGCGCGGCGTGACGGCGTACCGGGCCCGCCCGACGCCGTGCCAGCGACGCGCGGCCCCGGCGCTCTCCTCGTAGGCCCGCTCCGGCGTGCTGAGCAGCTCCGCGGGCAGGTTCCGATCGCTGACGACGAGCCCACTGGTCACCCGTAGCCCGGCCGTGGCCGCCGACTCGAAGAGCGCGTCGACCGCTGCCTGGAAGTGCGACCCGAACACCATCGCGGCCGTGGTACCCGCGGCCACCAGCCCGGACACGAAATCCGCCGCCACCCGCGCCGCGTACGCCGGGTCCGCCAGGCGGCCCTCCTCCGGCAGCGCCCGGCGCTCCAGCCACTCCAGCAGCGGCAGGCCGATCCCGCCGATGACCCGCACCTGCGGGAAGTGCACGTGCGTGTCGACGAACCCCGGGAGCAGCAGCCCACCGTCCAGCGCGACGACGTCGTCGTCCCGGTGGGCGCCGCGCAGCTCGGTGAACGGCCCGCGCGCCTCGATGACCCCGTCGCGCACCACGATGCCCTCGTCCGAGGACGCACGCAGCCGTCCGCCGGCGAACGGGCTCTCCGGAGTGTCGAACACCGCCCCGCGGAAGATCGTCATGCGTACCCCCTCGCGTTCGCGGCGAGGGGACCTGCGCGGCGACGCTCCCCCATCATGGCAGGCACTACGCGTGCAGAGCGTCAGGCCGCCTGCCGCTCGCGCCGGGCCCGGCGCAGGGCCTTGGACTCCGGGCTGTTGCCGCGCTGGTAGGGATCGTCCGGCCGGACGGCGAGGGTGGCCAGCTGCCGGGCGACGCTGAGCAGCTGCTTGGACAACCGCCCGGTGTTGTACTGCAGCCCGTACTTCTCGACCAGGCGGCGCACGTCCCGGGCCACTTCGGGATAGCGGCGGGCCGGGATGTCGGGGAACAGGTGATGCTCGATCTGGTGGCTGAGGTTGCCGGTCAGCAGGTGGAACAGCCGGCTCCCGCTGATGTTGGCCGAGCCGAGCAGCTGGCGCAGGTACCACTGGCCGCGCGTCTCGTTCTCGGCGTCCTCCTTGGCGAACGTCTCCACGTCGGCCGGGAAGTGGCCGCAGAAGATGACGTTGAACGCCCAGATGTTGCGGATGACGTTGGCGATGGCGTTGCCGCCCAGGACCGCCAGCGGCACCCACCACGAGGTGAACGGCACCAGCGGCAGCGTGAGCGCGGGGAAGAGCAGGTAGTCCTTGAGCAGCTGGCGGCCGATCTTGCGCAGCGCCCGCTTCTTGCGGGCCTGGAACTCGTCCTTCGGCAGCCTGCCCGCGAGGTACTCGTCGAGCTCGACGCCGTGGTACATCACGCCCCACTCGAAGACCAGCATGAGCCCGAATGCCAGCGGCAGGTTGAAGCGGTGGCTGGGGTACCAGGGTTGGTCCTTGTCGATGCGGAACAGGTTGTAGCCGATGTCGCGGTCCATGCCGTGGATGTTCGTGTACGTGTGGTGGACGTAGTTGTGACCGTGCTTCCAGTCCTGCGCGGGCGCGACGATGTCCCACTCGTACCGCTTGCCGTCGACCATCGGGTCGTTCATCCAGTCGTACTGGCCGTGCATGACGTTGTGCCCGATCTCCATGTTCTCCAGGATCTTGGCCAGCGCGAGCAGCGCGATGCCGGCGACGAACACCGGCCAGAAGAACGGGAAGAACAGCCCGATGCGCCCGAGGACCTCGAAGGCGCGCTGGACCTTGATGACCCGGCGGATGTAGTCGGCGTCGGTCTGGCCGAGATCGTCGAGGACGCGCCGGCGGACGGTGTCGAGCTCGTTGCCGAACTCCTCGAGCTGTTCGTAGCTCATGTAGTCCAGGCCGATCGGGGACCGCTTCTCAGCGTCGGCGCCGACCAGCGGCTTCGGCGCCTCGTCGTGGCTGGAGGCGCTCAACGGCTCGATCGGTGCGGGCTTGCGCTTGCCGAACATCGGTGTCCTCTCCGTCGCCCGTCACAGGGCCATGCTCACGTCACCGACGGGGACGTTCACGCAGATCTTGATCGTCTCGTCGGTGTTGGCGCTCACGTCGCCGCTGATGACGTGGCGTACGGCGCCGTGGTTCTTCTTGACCGCGCAGGTGTTGCAGACGCCCATCCGGCAGCCGAAGTCCGGGCGCAGGCCGGCCGCCTCGGCCTGCCGCAGGATGGTGCCGCCGTCGTTGTCGACCACGACGTCGCTCTCGTCGAACGTCAGCGCCCCGGTGGCGTCGGCCGCGTCGGTGTCGACCGCGGGCACCTTGAAGTGCTCGGTGCGGAGCATCGCGCCGGCGCCGAGGCGCTCATAGGTGTCCCGGACGGTCGCGATGAGCCCGGCCGGCCCGCAGACGTAGCCGAGCGTGGCGGCGGGGTCGACGCCGAGCCGCTCGAGGTGCTCGGGGGTGAACCGTCCGGTGAGCTCGCCGCCGCGGCCGGGCTCGCGGGTGTAGACGCGGTGCAGGTGCGCGAACTCGGCGCCGGCCAGCTGGTCGAGCTCGGCGGTGAACATCTCGTCCGCCCGGGAGCGGGCATAGTGCAGGAACGTCACCCGGCCGCGGTGCCCGGTGTCGCGCAGCGTGCGCAGCATCGACATGAGCGGCGTGATGCCGCTGCCGCCGCTGAGCAGCAACAGGTCGTCGGGAACCCGGGCGGGCAGGACGAACTCGCCGCCGGCCTGGGAGAGCCGGACGATGGTGCCCGGCCGGAGGTCACGGTGCACGAACTGCGAGACATAGCCGTCCGGATGCGCCTTGACCGACACGCTGAAGGTGCCATCGGCGCGAGCGGCCGAGCTGGACACGGAGAAGCAGCGAATCCGCCGGGTGCCGTCGACCTCGACCCCGAACTGCACGTGCTGCCCCGCGGCGAAGCCGTCCCAGGCCCCGTTCGGGCGCAGCACGACCGTGCTCGCCTGCGCGGTGTCGCGGATCACCTCGACGACCCGGGCGCGGACGAGTGCGACCGTGAGCATCGGATGCAGATACTCGAGGTAGTGGTCGACCGAGTGCGGTGAGGTCAGCGCCGCCACGGCGCGCGAGCCGAGCAGCCTGCGGATGACGCTGATCGCGGCCTCCTCGCTCAGTGAACACGCGTGCACTCAAATCGTGGGCCGAGCGCGGGCGAAAGACAATGGGAACGCCGTGTGACCTCGCGCACGAGGAGAACACGCGTACACCGGCGACACGCCCTAAGCTCGGCGTCATGCCCGCCCAGGCCGCCGCCCGACAAGCTCAGAAGGAACGCACCCACGAGGCGCTGCTGCACGCCGCTCTCGAGCTGAGCCGCCGCTACGGGTTCGCGCAGATCAGCCTGCGGCAGGTCGCCGGCCGGGCGGGCGTCGTGCCGACGGCGTTCTACCGCCACTTCGACTCGATGGAACAACTCGGCCTGGCGTTGGTCGAGCAGTCGTTCGCGACGCTGCGGCGGATGATCCGCGACGCACAGCGCGACCCGCACGTCTTCGACCACATCATCGACGCGTCCGCGGAGATCCTCGTCGACGCCGTCAAGCAGAACCGCGCGCACTTCGACTTCGTCGCCCGGGAACGCGTCGGCGGATCGCCGGCCGTCCGCCGGGCGATCCAGCACGAACTCGACCTGTTCGTCAGCGAGCTGGCGATCGTGCTCGCGCGGCTGCCGCACATCGAGACCTGGAGCAGCGAGGACGTGCAGATGGTCGCGCGGCTGTTCGTGCGGAACATGGTCTCCCACGCCGAAGAGGTCGCGGACCTGCCCGACGGACGTCCCGACCTCGAAGAACGGATCAAGGACGGCGCCCGCCGCGAGATGCGGGTCATCGTCATCGGCTTCCGCGACTGGCGCTCCGCGGCCCGGCGTGACGACGATCGGTGATCCCGGGCCGGCGCGCGTCAGTCCCGGGCCAGCGCCGCCATCGCCTCCGTTTCGAGGTCGAGGTAGCTCTCGTCGCTGATGTCGACGCCGACGCCGAGGATCTTGCCGCCGGTGAAGGTGAACGGCGCCCGGTAGCCGCGGCTCACCGCGTCGGCGCTGTCGAAGCCGACACAGAGGCCGTCACCGCAGAGGGTGAACTTGCCGACCTGGGCCCGCATCGGCCCCTCGGCGACCACCTGGTCGTCGACGTACAGCCGGGTGGTGCCGACCGATTCCTTGTGCGGGCCCGCCGCCTCCCGGGTGAACGCCATGCCCAGCGCGTGCGGGCCGGGGGTGAGCGGGTCGGACCGGAAGGCCTGCTCCGGCGGGATGCCCAGGAAGTTGTACACGTAGTGCAGTCTCCCGTCCTGGAGGAACAGGGCGTGACCGCCGAACCGGGAGCCGTGGGCGAAGATCACGCCCTCAGCGCCCTCGGTGAGGTCGACGTCCGCGATGATCTTGAATGACCGGCCGCGGACGTTGACCGCCACGCCCTCGGGGACGGCGCTGCTGCCCGGGTAGTAGACGTAGCGGGTCCGCGGCGGCTCGGCCTGTGGCCGTTCGATGGTCAGCTGCTCCATCGCCGTGCGGTCGTCCAGCGGCAGCCCGTTGTTGGCCTCGGCCTCCTCGAACCAGACGCCGATCAACTCCCGCAGCTTCTCGGGGTGCTCCGCCGCCAGATCCTTCGACTCGGAGCGGTCCTCGTCGACGTGATAGAGCTCCCACTCGTCCTGGTCGAAGTGCCCTTTGCTGGTCAACGGGGCATGCACGGCCGACGCCTTCCAGCCGTCCTGCCAGATGCCGCGGGTGCCGAGCATGTTGTAGTACTGGCGCCGCTTCCGCGTCGGCGCGTCGGGCGCGTCGAAGCTGTAGCGCATCGACACGCCGGCCAGCGGGTGCTGGCGAACCCCGCGGTAGGTGTCCGGCATCTCCAGGCCGGCCACGTCCAGGACCGTCGGCACCACGTCGGTCGCGTGGTGGTACTGGTGGCGGATCTCGCCGCGCGCCTCGATACCTTGAGGCCAGTGGATCACCATCGGGTCGCACGTCCCGCCGGAGTACTGCGAGTACCGCTTGAACATCTGGAACGGCGTGCTGAAGGCCACGGCCCAACCGGTCGGGTAGTGGTTGTAGGTCTCCGGGCTGCCGAGGTTCTCCAACTGCGCCAGGTTCTCGTCGATGTCGTCGGGGTAGTTGTTGAAGAACTTGTTCTCGTTCACCGATCCGTCCGGCGATCCCTCCCCCGACGCCCCGTTGTCGGCGCAGTAGAAGATGATGGTGTTGTCCAGCTGGCCGGTCTCTTCCAGGTAGTCCACGATGCGGCCCACTTGGGCGTCGGTGTACTCGGAGAACCCGGCGAACACCTCGGCCATGCGGGCGAACAGTCTCTTCTCGTCGTCGCTGAGCGAATCCCACGGACGCACGACATCGGCCGGGTTGGCCGCGTCGTCCGCCATCGGGTTGACGGGCGTCAGCTCGGTACCGGCCGGCAGCACGCCACGCTCGACCATCCGGGCGAGCACCCATTCGCGGTACGCCTCGTACCCGTCGTCGAACCTGCCCCGGTACTTCTCGATGTACTCCTTCGGGGCGTGGTGCGGCGCGTGGTTGGCCCCTGGGCAGAACCACATGTACCAGGGCTTCGACGGATTCGACGCCTGCTGGTCACGGAGCATCTTGATGCCCTGGTCGGCGAGATCCTTGGACAGGTGATAGCCCTCTTCCGGCGTGTAGGGCTGCTCGATGTAGTGGTTGTCCTCGCACAGGTCGGGGTACCAGTTGTTGGTCTCGCCGCCGAGGAAGCCGTAGAACCGGTCGAAGCCCATTTGCAGCGGCCATTGCGACCGGCTGCCACCGCTGCAGTTGTCCTGCTCGGGAACGTTGTGATTCTTGCCCAGCCAGAAGGTGCTGTAGCCGTTGTCCTGCAGGACGTGGCCGACGGTGGCGCACTCGGCCGGGATCCGGCCGGAGTTCCCCGGGAAGCCGTTCGCGCCTTCCATGATGTTCGCGATCGCGTTCATCGTGTGGTTGCGGCCGGTGAGCAGGCAGGAACGCGTCGGCGAGCACAACGCCGTGGTGTGCCACTGCGTATAGGTCAGCCCGTTGTCCGCCAGCCGCTGCAGGGTCGGCATGTTGATCCGCCCGCCATACGGCGACCAGGACGCCATCCCCGTGTCGTCGTAGAGGACGACCAGCACGTTGGGTGCGTCCTCGGGCGCCGTCGGCAGCGTGTACGGGCCCCAGTCGGGCACGGAGTCGCGGACATCGAGGTTGATCACCCCGTTGAAGTCCTTGTCAGCCATGATTGGGGGGCTCCTCTCCGGCGAGTACGCCGCTCGTCGACCGGCCGATGTCGGGTCCATCCATCGTTCGGTCGCCGGGACGTTCCTTTCACCACCCGATCGGGGTGAGACTGCCTTCGCCCGGCGGCCGCTGCTGCCGGTGCTGCCGACCGGCCCGGTCGGGCCGGGCTTCTCGCTGGCTGGCCGACCGTGCGCCCGGGTCTGCCGCGTTCGCCGGGGTCCACACGTTGGCCGTGAGCCTGTCAAGTTTCTGTGTAAGGAGCCGGTTGTTCTTCTCTCGTGAGCGGTTTATAGGTGGGGGTTGATGCGGTCGGGGTAGGCGATGGCGAGTTGGGCCAGGGCCTGTTTCCAGTTCGTGACGATCTGGCCCTCGACGAGTCGGCCGGGTGCCTTGCGTTGGTCGGCGGGGATGCCGCGTTCTTTGGCGCGTTGCCGGGCTCGTTTGTCCTCGATGTTGCAGATCGCCAGCCACAGCAGCTTGATCACGGCGTCGTCGTTGGGGAAGTGGCCGCGATTCTTGATGATCTTGCGTAGCTGGTAGTTCAGCGACTCGATCGAGTTGGTGGTGTAGATGACCCGGCGCAGCTGGGGCGGGAACGCCAGAACGGGATGAACCGCTCCCAGGCGTTCTCCCAGGTCGCGACCGCGTGAGGATACTTGCGGCCCAACGCGGTGTCGCGGAAGGTCTCGAACGCGGTCCGGGCGGCATCGGCGCCGGCGGCGGTGTAGACCGGCTTGAGCGCCGCGGCGACGGCCTTGCGGTCGCCGTAGCCGACGAACCGCATCGAGGCGCGGATCAGGTGGACCACGCAGGTCTGGACGGTGGCTGCCGCCCAGGTCGCCTCGATCGCCTCCGGGGGCCCGGCCAGTCCGTCGCAGCACACGATGAGCACGTCGCGGATCCCGCGGTTGGCCAGGTCGGCGCACACCCCGGCCCAGAACTTCGCGCCCTCGCTGTGCTGGAGCCAGATCCCGAGCACGTGCTTGATGCCGTCCATGTCGACGCCGACGGCGATGTGGGCGGCCTTGTTGACCACGTGCGCGCCGTCGCGGACCTTCACGATGATGGCGTCGAGGTAGATCACCGGGTAGAGCGCGTCCAGCGGCCGCTGCTGCCAGGCCAGCACCTCGTCGGCGACCTGGTCGGTGATGTTGCTGATCGTCTCGGCCGACAGCTCGGTGCCGATCGTGGTCGCGAGGTGGTGCTCGATGTCGCGGACCGTCATCCCGCCCGCATACAGCGAGATGATCATCTCGTCGAGCCCGCCCAGCCGGCGGCTGCCCCTCGGGACCAGCCGCGGCACGAACACGCCGTCGCGGTCGCGTGGGATCGCGAGGTCGACGTCACCGGTCTGGGTAGCGACCGTCTTCGGCGTCGACCCGTTGCGGCTGTTCGGGAACTGCGCCGCGTCCGGGTCGCCCTTCTCATACCCCAGGTGCTCGGTCAGCTCGGCCTGCAGACCGCGCTCGAGGGTGGCCCTGATCAAACCCGGGATGAACCCGCCGTCGCCGGTCAACTCGATCTCGCCAGCATCGATCTTCGCGAACAACTCGTCCAGCGCTCCGGACCCGGCCAGCTCGGCCGCGGCCCTCGAACCCGGCAGATCCGCCCGGTCAGCCCGCCGCGCCGCAGCGCCCTTCTTGTCCCTCGTCACGCCAGTCCCATTGGTCACAGCGGTCATGATGGCCCCTTCGGTAGGACCGACCGCTTACACAGACCATCTGACACGCCCGGGCGTGAGGCGCGTCCTGGGTCTCACGCGCGCCGAACACCCATTTCGAGCCCGAAAGCGCGCCTCACACCCAGGACGCGCCTCACACCCAGGTTGGTAGCGCCGACGTCCTGGTCTGCCGTCACGTCCTGGTCCCCAGTCACGCCACCAGCCCCGAACCCCGCCATAAAGCGCAACCACAGACCAGGACGTCACCCCAGACCAGGACCCGCCCCGCCGTCCTCACCAGCGAAAGCCGTCCTCGATGGCAGAAACCGTCCTCGACACACCCAGAGCACGACCCCCGGGACGGCGCCCCGATTGCTGACGGGAGCGGCCTATGCCGTGGGTCACAGAAGTGCTCAGACCTCGGTGGGCCCGAGGTCGTGTTCGGCCTTGCCGTGGGCTTCGACGGCGAGCTCCTGCCAGTCGGCCCAGGTCTGGAGCCGGTCGGCGTAGACCTTCTGGACGATCTGATAGCCCTGCGGGCCGAAGAACACCCGCAATGGCGGGTTCTCGGCGTCGACGATCGTGAGCAGCGCCCGGGCCGCGGCCGCCGGGTCGCCGCCGGGCGACTTGTCCACGAACGCGGCGATGCGCTCACGGATGCCGTCGTAGATCGGGTTGCGCTCGGCCTGGTCGCCGTCGGTGAGCGGATCGGGCTTCTCCCCGCCACGCCTGGTGGCGAAGCCGCCCGGCGCGACCACCGTCACCTTGATGCCGAACGGGCCGACCTCCTGCGCGAGGGAGTCGATCAGGCCCTCCAGCGCCCACTTCGACGCGTGGTATCCGCCGCCGAGTGGCGCCGAGAACAGGCCGGCCATGGACGAGATCTGGATGACGTGCCCGCTGCCCTGCGCGCGCAGGTACGGCAGCGCTGCCTGGACGACCCGCAGCGCGCCGAACAGATTGGTCTCCAGCACGTTCCGCAGTTGCTGCTCGGCCAGTTCCTCGACCGCGCCGACCAGGGCGTAGCCGGCGTTGTTGACGACGACGTCGAGACGGCCGAAGTGCTCGGCGGCCCGCCGTACGCCCGCGAACACGGCGACCCTGTCGGTGACGTCCAGGTCGAGCGGGAGCACCGCATCGCCGTGGGCGGCGACCAGATCCTTCAGGGTCGCGCTGTTCCGGGCGGTCGCTGCCACCTTGTCACCGCGGGACAGGGCCGCCTCGACGAACTCGCGACCCAGGCCGCGGGACGAACCGGTGACGAACCACACCTTGCTCATCGTTGCTCCGAATCTCTCTGGGGGTTGACTCTCAACCCCCAGACGAGATGGACCGGCAAGGCTGTGACATCGCCACCGGACCGCCCACTTACCAGTACGTCACTGACCACGCCTGGAATTGCGACGTCGAGCACGATTGCGTGAACACGATGTTGCCTTCAGGCCCCGCATGGACGCAGTTTCCATTGAGCTCGTTCTTGATCGCCTGGTTCTGATGGACCCATTGCAGACTCTTGGGCTCCGGCCAGCAGGAGCCTAGCGAGAGGTACGGCGGGAGCCAGTCCCCGTAGGGGGCGACGCACTTCCCCGTCTGGAGGCTGATCAGCCATCCACCGTTCCACCAACCCCATTTCTGCCCTGCATCCGAGGAGTTGCATTTTCCGTAATAGATGTACGTACTGTTGGAATCCAGGCACATATCCGTCGTGGGGTTCCGGATCCTGAACGGCCCCGGGGTGCCCGGCGGAATATAGACCCCCGACGGGGCGACCACGTCGCTCGGCTGGACGGGGACGTCAATGGGCCGGGCGGCCGCGCTGGCCGTTGACATGGCCGCGGCGAAGATCGCGACAAGGACGACGATGACGATCCGGGTGCGCCCTCGACCGCGCGCCGGGGACGTCATCCACTGGTTTCCTGATCTCATGTTTCGGGTCCGCCTTTGTGGTTCCGTGAGCTCTGACGAGGGCAGACAACCCGGACGTGACGTCGCATCGGCGTCACGCCGGCTTCATGCCCTGTCGCCGGGTGTCATGCTGTCCCGATGGGTGTGCGGGTCGCCGCAGTGCAGTTCGAGGCCGTGCCGGGCGACGTCTCCCGGAACATGGAGGTGGCGGCGCGCTGGGTCGGCCAGGCCGTCGACGGGGGCGCCGAGCTCGTGGTCCTGCCGGAGGCCGTCTCGACGGGGTACGACCCGACGGTCTTCACGGGCGGGCTTCCCACGCTCGACGAGCCGGCGTGGCTCGCTCCGGTGCAAGCGGTCGTCGACGCCACCGGGGTGGTGGTCGTGCTCAACAGCGCGCTGGATCGAGGTGACCGCAGGACGCTCACGAGTCTCGTCCTCTCGGCGGACCACGCGCCCTGGCCCGCGTACGACAAGCAGCACCTCTTCCACCTGGAAACCCCCGTGTTCACGGCCGGGGACAACGGGGCCGGCTTCCGCCTCGACGGGGTCGAGTTCGCACTGTCGGTCTGTTACGACGCCAACTTCCCGGAGCACGCCGCTGCCGCCGCCGCGGGCGGTGCCATCGTCTATGTCAACAGCGGCGCCTACTTTCCCGGCGGCGGTCATCGCCGGGACCTGCACAAGGCCGCCCGCGCGCTGGACAACGGGATGTACGTCGTGTTCAGCGGCCTCGTCGGCGCTCCGAGCGACTTCATCGGCGGGTCGGCGGTCTACGATCCGCTCGGCCGGCCCATCGTCCGACTCGGCGCCGAGGAGGGTGTGGCGATGGCCGAGATCGACCCGGCGCTGGTCGCTCGGACCCGGGAAGACCAGCGCATGTGGAGGGACCGGCGTCGATCCCTGGGCCCACGCGTGCGCCGAACCCTGTGAGCGGGATCCCCCGGGTGCGGCGCCCGGTCCTTCAGCGGCGTCCCGATCTCGTGCGCAACGCCTCCTCGAGCGTCGTCGCGAGCACCCGCACCCCGTGATCGGACTGCTGCGGCGTGACGGAGCCGTAGCCCAGCACGAGGGCCGGCGGAAGCGGACGACCGTGCGGTGGCCGGTACTGCGCGAGCGGGTAGACCCGGACGCCCGCCGCCAGGGTTCGATCGACGACCTCGGACTCGTCCGCCTGAGGTGGTAGCCGGACCAGGACGTGGAGTCCCGCGGCCGCCCCGCTCGGGGTCAGCTCGGGCAGCCACCGGGCCAGCGCGGCGACCAGTCCGTCCCGGCGCTGTCGATAGACGCGACGCATCCGCCGCAGGTGGCGGTCGAGATCGCCGTTGCCCAGGAACGATGCGAACGTGGCTTGGAGAATGCCCGACGTCGATCCGTCGGTGGTGCGACGGTGATCGGCCACGCGGTCGACGAGGGCAGGGGGAAGCACCAGCCAGCCCAGCCGGACGCCCGGCGCCAGCGCCTTCGACGTCGTCCCGGCGTGGATGACCCGGTCCGGCGCCAGTCCCTGCACCGCCCCGACGGGGCGCCGGTCGTAGCGGTACTCCGCGTCGTAGTCGTCCTCGATCACGTACCCGTCGACGGACTGGGCCCAGTCGACCAGCTCATGCCGGCGTTCGGGCGTGAGAACGACCCCGGTGGGGTGCTGGTGGGCCGGTGTCACGACGACGACCCGGGCGCCCGTGGCGCGGAGCTGGTCGACCACGAGGCCGTTGTCGTCGACGTCGACACCGCGGTAGGCGATGCCGAGCGACTCGAGCCCGGCGCGGGCGCGATCGTAGCCCGGGTCCTCCACCGCGAAGATCGTCCGCCCGGAGTCGCGGAGCACCCTGCTGACGAGACCGAAGACGTGGTTGAACCCGTGCCCGACCAGGATGTGCTCGGGCGCGGCGTCGACTCCGCGCACCCGGCCCAGGTAGTCGGCGAGTTCGTGTCGCAGTGACGGGATGCCCTGGACGTGGCCGTACGCGAGCTCGCTGGTCGGCATGGTCTGCAGCGCGGTACGGGTGGCCCTGGCCCAGGCGGAACGGGGGAACCCGTCGAGATCGGACTCGCCGGCATAGAAGTCGACGTCGACACCGGCGTCAGCCGGGACGGTGGGCGGGCTGCTCGCCGGGCGAGCGGTCGCCGGGCTCACCACGGTTCCGGAGCCCGGCCGCGACAGCAGGTATCCCTCGGCGGTCAGCTGATCGTACGCGTCGACGACGACACCCCGCGTGACACCGAGGTCGACCGCGAGCGCCCGGGTCGACGGCAACGCCGATCCCGGCTGCAGCCGACCGGCCCGGATCGCCCGGCGCAGCTCGGCCTCGATCTGCACCCGCAAGGAGCGCGGGCGGGACCGATCGAGCATGAGCAACAGGTCGGGCGAAGTGGACCCTTTAGCGGTCATCGAACTGGATCTTATCAGCGGTCCGGCCCGCCCCTACGGTGGCGGACGTGATCGACGCGAGCTGCCCGTTCGACGTCGAAGAAGGCAGGCGATGACCGGGAACGCGACGGCGGCCAATCCGGCCGGCCAGCCGACGGCATCGGGGTCAGGGTCGATGGCCGGGCCCGTGTCGAGGCGGTGGCGGATGCTGGCGCTGCTGGGCGTGGCGCAGCTGATGGTGATCCTCGACGTGACGGTGGTGGTGATCGCGCTGCCCCAGCTGGGCGCCGATCTCGGCTTGAGCCGGTCGTCACTGACCTGGGTGGTGAGCGCGTACACGCTGACCTTCGGCGGCCTGCTGCTCCTGGGCGGCCGCCTCAGCGACCTGCTCGGGAGCCGAACCGTGGTGCTGGCCGGACTGGGCATCTTCACCGCGGCGTCGCTGGTCATCGGGCTGTCCGACGGCCCCGGCAGCCTGATCGGCGGCCGGGCGGCGCAGGGGCTCGGCGCGGCCCTGCTCTCGCCGGCGGCCCTCTCGCTGGCGGTCAGGCTGTTCGACGGGGAGGAGCGCACCAAGGCGCTGGGCATCTGGTCGTCACTGAGCGGCGCGGGTGCGGCGCTCGGCGTGCTCCTGGGTGGGGTGCTGACCGCGGGTCCCGGCTGGGCATGGGTGTTCTACGTCAACGTCCCGATCGGCGTGGTGCTCCTGCTGGTGCTCGCCCGGTGGCTCGGCGACGACCGCCCGGCCGCGGCCGGAACGCGACGACTGGACCCGGCCGGCGCGCTGCTGGTGACCGCCGCCGCGGCGAGCGCGGCGTACGGGCTGACCAACGCGGGCGAGCACGGCTGGCTGGCCGTGCCGACCCTGCTGCCGGCCACGGTCGCCGTCGCCCTCTCCCTGGGGTTCGCCGCCCATCAGCGGGCAGCGGCCGCGCCGCTGATCGACCCCGCGTTGCTGGCGCGACGTTCGGTCGCGACCGGCACGTTCCTGATCATGGTGGCCACGGCGCTGATGATCTCGGTGTTCTTCCTCGGCACGTTCGCGCTGCAGCACGTCCGCGGGTACGGCGCGCTGGCCACCAGCCTGATGTTCCTGCCCGTCGCGCTCGGCACCGTCGCCGGCGCCAACCTCGCGGCCCGGCTGGTCGGCAGTCGCGGCCCCGGCCCGGTGTCCGCGGCCGGCCTGCTGGTGGCCGCGGCCGGCACCGCGCTGCCCGTGGTGCTCGCCGGCACGGGGGTGATCGTGGCCGGGATGAGCGTGGCCGCGGTCGGGCTCGGCGCCGTGTTCGCCGGCGCCTCCACCATCGCCCTCTCCCGGGCCGGGCAGCACGAGGCCGGCATCGCCTCGGGCATCCTGAGCACCTTCCACGAGTTCGGCGCCGCCCTCGGTGTGGCTGCCACGTCCAGCCTCGCCGCGGCGAGCATCGCCGGCACCAGCCGGACCGGAATCACCCACGGGCTCGCTCTCGCGTCCGCCGTCGCCACCGTGGCGGCCGTGGTCGCTCTGCTCGCGATCCGGAATCCGACCCCGGTCGTCCGCGCGGCCTGCCGCACGAGCGTCTCGAGGCGGAGGTTCGTCCGGCACTACCTGGAGATGGTGATCGCGACGGCCGCGGGGATGGTGGCCATCCACCCGGTCCTCGAGCTGGCCACCGCCTCGTCCTCGCGGTGAGGTTTCTTGTCCTCGGGGACTCTGCTTCGGCACCTGGGACGGAGGACCCGGGCCGGCGGCCGTTCGTAGCGTGCCGAGCATGACGATCTCAACCCCCTCGTTCGACCCGAAGGCAACGATCCCGGCCCGGGCCTTGGCGTTCGCCGCTGTGGCTAGCCTGCTCGCCCTCACCGCCTGCGGCGGCGATCCCGCGGATCCCGTGACGTCCGGGCGCACCGTGGCCTCGGACGAGCCCGGGCGGAACCGCAGCGTCGCCGACGACGGGGACATCGGAGACCGCGTCGTGACCGTCGCGGACACCGACGAGCCGGCCGTCGCCAACCTCGACCCGGACCTTCTCGCCGCCTTGCGGGACGCCACCCACGACGCGGCCGAGGACGGCATCACGATCCAGCTCAACAGCGGCTGGCGCGACCCCGACTACCAGAACCGGCTCCTCGACCAGGCGATCGACGAACACGGCAGCCGCGAGGAAGCGCTGCGCTGGGTGTCGACCCCCGACGAGTCGGCGCACGTCACCGGCGACGCCGTGGACGTCGGGCCGACCGACGCCGCGTACTGGATGAGCCGCTACGGCTCCGACTACGGACTGTGCCAGACCTACGCCAACGAGATCTGGCACTACGAGCTGACGGTGGAACCCGGCGACAGCTGCCCGCCGTCCCGCTCCGACAGCGCATCCTGAGCGACGCCCGCGGCCGGCTCACAGATCCTTGGAGATGGCCGCGGCGGTCTGCTGGAGCGGCTCGACGAAACCACGAAGCCGGCTGATCTTGCCGCGGGCGGTGGGCACGCTGATGGCGATGCTGGCCACGGCGCGACCGGCGCCGTCGCGGATCGGTACCGCGATGGCGCGTAGCGCCTGGTCGCTCTCACCGCGGTTGAGGGCGTAGCCGAGCCTTCGGATCTCCTCGAACTCCTCGACCAGGTCAGGGAGGGCGTGGATGGTCTGGTCGGTGACGGTCGGCAGGTCGGCGCTGAGCAGCCGTTCCAGTTCCTTGCGCGGCATCTCGGCCAGGAGCACCTTCCCACCGGAGGTCGCGTGCGCCGGCAGCAGCGTGCCCGTCCGTATCGTCACGCGGATCAACTGCTGACTCTCGACACCGTCGATGAACCGTGCCCCGGCCCCCTGGAGCACCAGCAGGTGCACCGTCTCGTCCAGCCGGGCGGCGAGTCGCGCCATGTGATGGTGCGCGGACCGGCGGATGTCGAGATCGCCCAGGGCCGCAAGGCCGATCTCGACCAGCACCCGGCCCAGTCGGTAGTCCTTGGTGACGCGATCGCGTTCGACGAACCCCTCGTCCTCCAGCGTCGTGAGCAGTCGATGGCTGGTGGACGTGCTGATTCCCAGGGCCTTGCTCGCCTCCGTGACCCGCAGGTGACCACGTTCGGCGAGCAGTCGTACGAGGCGGACGGCGTTGACGACGGACGTGAGCGTTTCCCGCATGGCGGGAAATCCTAGCAGTCTTGCCCGCATGCCGGAAACACGTCAGTAGCCTGAGCCGCACGCTGGACGAGACGAGCTGGGAGGACGCGTGAGAACCGTTTCCATAATCGGCGGCGGCATCGGGGGTCTGGTGCTGGCGCTGGAGTTGGAGCGGCACGGCATCCGGAGCCGGATCTACGAGGCGGCGCCTCGCCTGCAGCCCTTGGGCGTCGGGATCAACGTGCTGCCGCATGCCTCGGCGGTCCTGGCCGGGCTCGGGCTCGAGGAGCAGCTCACGGATCGGGCGGTGCTGACGCGCGAGGCGTCCTTCTTCAACCGTTTCGGTCAGCACATCTTCACCGAGCCGGCCGGCCGGTGGGCGGGGCACGACCACCCGCAGTTCTCCATCCACCGCGGCGACCTGCAGTCCGTCCTGGTGGACGCGGTACGGCGCCGGTGCGGCTCCGACGCCATCGTGACGAACAGCCGCCTCGAACGGGTCCGGGAGGTCGGCGACCGCGTCGAGCTGGAGTTCGCCGATGACAACGGCGACCCGCTCGACCCGGTCGTCGCCGAGTCCGTCGTCGGCTGCGACGGGATTCACTCGGTGATCCGCAAGACGCTGCATCCGGACGAAGGACCCGCGCGCTACTCCGGGGTGATGATGTGGCGGGGAGTGGCCGCCCACCCGCGCTTCCTGAGCGGCGCCACGATGGTCCGCGCCGGCTGGCTCCAGCCCGGCAAGCTGGTCACCTACCCCATCCGCAACGGCCTGCCCGGTGGCCTCCAACTGGTCAACTGGGTCGCGGAGATCGAGATGCCGCGGCGGGGCGAGCGGGACTGGCAGAGCCGGGGACGCCTGACGGACTTCGCCGACCGGTTCGCCGACTGGCGCTTCGACTGGCTCGACGTGCCGAAGCTCCTCGGGCAGTCCGAGCAGATCCTCGAGTATCCGATGGTCGACCAGGATCCGCTCCCGTTCTGGAGCCGCGGGCGGCTGACCCTGCTGGGTGACGCGGCCCATCCGATGGTGCCGCGAGGGTCCA
>NZ_KQ434755.1:0-166531 GCF_001270745.1 Jiangella muralis | reverse complement strand
CCTCATCGTCGGCTACGTCCCCCTCGCCGTGGCACCGACGCGGCCGCCCTCGCCAGGCTGCTGGCCAGGGCGGACGACACGGCGCAGGCGTTCGCCGCGTACGAGGACGAACGGCGGCAGGTGACCGCGGCCGTGGTGCGGATGAATCGCGCCGAACCGCCCGATGCCATCCTTCGGACTGTCTATGAACGCAGCGGCGATGCACCGGTGCGGACGATGTCTGAGATTGTCACGGAGGCGGAAGCGCAAGCCATCACGGGTCGCTACCTCAAGGTCGCGACCTCCCGATTGCCCGCCCCGGACACCTCCGCGTCCCTGCCCGGTGCCGGTGCGCGCGAGCGGAACGAGGAGCCGCAATGAGAACGACAGCCGAAACGGAACGTGGCGACACGATCGGTGCCGCGCGCGGACTCGGCGGCACGCCGATCACCCGGCAGGTGCTCGACATCCTGGTCGCCTGGGGTGTCACCCGGGTCTACTGCTGCCCCGGCAGCACCGAGGCCGCCATGCTGGACGCCTTCGTCGGCCGGGACGACATCGAGCTCGTCCTCGTCAGCCACGAGTCGACGGCCATGGCGGCCGCCGACGCGGAGGCCCGGCTCAGCGGCCGGCCCGCCGTCGTGTACGTCCACACGAACGTCGGCCTCGGCAATGTGCTGTCCCACCTGTCCGCCGCCCGGATCGCCTACGCACCGGTGCTGATCCTGAACGGGCTCAAGCCGTCGGTGCTCGCGGGGCGCGACGGGTTCACCACCCTGCCCCATCCCGACCTGGGGCTTCGCGACCTGGTCAAGTGGGACCGCGTGCCCGCCTCGGCCGGCTCCCTGCCGGCCGACCTCGAGCGGGCGCTGAGCATCGCCACCGCCGAGCCGGCCGGACCGGTGTGGCTGGGCCTGCCGCAGGAGCTGCTGGAGACGACCGATCCGGTCGACCCGCGCTACCCGCGTCCGCTGCCGGGACCGCGCCGGAGCCGTCCGTCGCGGGCGGAGCTGCGCGACGTGGCCGACCTGCTCACCGGGGCGGCCCGCATCGTCCTCGTCTCGGGCGGGGAGGTCGCCCGCCACGGTGCGAGTGAGTTGATGGTCGCGCTGGCGGAGCGTCTCGACGCGACGGTGCTCCATGAGGACCGCCGCGGGTTCGAGCGATCCAGCTATCCCACCCGGCACCCCAGTTTCCAGGGCAGCTACGACGTGCGGCATCCAGCGGTCGCGGACGCCGACGCGGTCGTCTTCGTCGGCTGCCAGGTCTTCCGGGAGTTCGACACCAGCGGCGGTCCGGCGTTGCCCGCCGCTGCGACGGTGGTGCACGTCCACGTCGACCCGAGCCGCATCAGCCGGCTGCATCAGGTGGACCACGCCCTGGTCGGGCACACCGAGGAGGTGGTGCGAGACCTCCTCGACGCGCTCGGTCCGCGATCGGCCACGACACCGGCCCGGACGCCGGCGCCGGCGAGTGGCGCCGGCCCCTCGCTGAGCCCACACGGCTCACCCGCGCACCACGATCTCGCCGGTTGGGTGCGTCCCCTGGTCGCCGCTCTCACCGGTGACGAGAACTACGTCGTCGACGCGACGACGGCCGGCCCGGCCCTGCTCGCAGCCCTCCCGCAGACCCGGCCCGACCAGATCCTGACCACCTCCTCCGGCTCGCTCGGGTGGGGCATGGGTGCGGCGATCGGGGTGGCGCTGGCGCAACCGGAACGCCGGGTGCTGGCCTTCCTGGGCGACGGCGTCCTCCAGTTCGGGCTGGCCGCGTTGTGGACCGCACAGCGGTATCGGGCTCAGGTCAGCTTCGTGGTCCTGAACAACGAGGCGTTCGCGGCGGTGGGCCTGGCCCTCGGGAGATTCGGGGGCGAGGCGGTACGCCGCGGCGACTGGCTCGGCACCGACCTCAGCGGGCCGCACCTCGCCCGGATCGCGGGCGGGTTCGGGCTGCCCAGCGAACGCGTCCTGACGCCGGACGAGGTGGCGGCCGCGATCGACCGCGCCTCGCGGTCGCGCGGGCCGTCGCTGGTGGAACTGATGACCTCGGCACGGGAGGAATGATGCTGCGCAGGCTTCGGGAGCCCTCCACCGGCCCCTTCTCGAGCCGTCGGTCGATGCTGCTCCTGACCGTGGTCGCCTTCTTCCTGTTCGCGATGCCCATCGTGATGCTGGCCGTCGGCGCGATCCGGGACGCGACACCGGGCCGGCCCGCGCAGTGGTCGTTCGACGCCTTCCGCCGCGCCTACGGTGACGCCGGCACGTACTCGGTGCTCGGCGACTCGGTGCTGCTGGCCCTGGGCGTCATGGTCATCTCCACCGTCACCGGGCTGCTGCTCGCCTTCATCGTCGCCAGGACGGACACCCCGCTGCGGCGGCTGGTCACACCGTCGATGATGCTGGTCATCGCCCTCCCACCGCTGTTCTACGGCATCAGCTGGGCGATGCTGGGCAACCCCCGCATCGGCACGATCAACAGCTTCTGGCAGGACCTCACCGGCTCCGAGACGCCACTGTGGGACACCTACAGCTGGAGCGGCATCGTCGTCGTCACCTCGCTGAAGTCGACCGCGTTCGCCTACTTCCTCCTCCTCGGCCCCCTGATGGCGATGAACCGCAGCCTGGAGGAGGCATCCCGGGTCTTCGGCGCCGGCCGCCTGCGCACCTTCCTCCGGATCGACGTGCCGCTGCTCGGACCGTCGCTGCTGGGCGTGTGCATCCTCAGCTTCGTCGCGGGCCTCGAGTTCTTCGACGTGCCGCTGCTGCTCGGCACGCCGGCCGGCATCGACGTGTTCGCCACCGAGATCTTCAGCCAGATCCGGGACCGGACGCCGGCGGACTACGGCGCCGCGGGAGCGCTGTCGCTGCTGCTCGCCGTCGTCGTGGTCGCCCTCGTCGTGCTCCAGTGGCGGATCCTGGGCAGCCGCGATTTCACCACCGTCACCGGGAAGAACGACCGCACCGACCGGTGGTCGATCGGCCGGTGGCGCTGGGCGGGCACGCTCCTCATCGTCGGCTACGTCACCCTCGCCGTGGCACTCCCCCTGGCCCAGCTGGTCGCGGGCAGCTTCCAGCCGTACCTCGGCGGCGGGGTGTACTCGACGATCAACTACCAGTTGCTGTTCAGCGAACCCGCCACGACGGCGGCGCTGCGCACCACGGCGATCGTCGCCTTCGTCGGCGGCCTGTGCGCCATTCTGATGACCCTGCTGATCAGCTACGCGATCACGCACAGCCGCAGTCGCCTGCGCCGGGCGCTGGAGGTGATGACCTGGCTCCCGTTCGCCATGCCGGGCATCATCCTCGCCCTGGGCATCGCCTGGTTGTTCGTGAGCATCCCCGGGCTGCGCAGCCTGTACGGCTCGCTGGGCATCGTCGTGATCGGTCTGATGATCTCGGCCGTGCCGCTGGCCACCCGCGCGGTGCAGCCGGCGTTGCGCCAGGTGGGGCGTGAGCTCGAGGAGTCCGCCCGGGTCAGCGGCGCCCGCCCGGTACGGATGTTCTTCAGCATCGTGGTTCCGCTGATCGCTCCGAGCCTGCTGGCCGGTTGGTTCCTCGTCGCGATCCTGGTCTCTGGGAACCTCACCATCCCGATGCTGCTGTCGACGACCGACAGCGCCACCGTGCCCCTGGTCGTCTACAACCTGCACAGCCAGGGCGAGACCTCCCAGGCAGCAGCCCTGTTCGTGATCCTCCTCGGCGCCCTGCTGGCGCTGTTCGTCGTCGGCAGCCTGACGGTCTGGCTGATCAGCCGGTCGAATCGCCGGCGCCGAGACCGCACCAGACCCGAGGCGCCGAGCGCCGATCAGGTCACCATGACGCGGCCGATCCCCGCCGCGTCTGAGGCTGGCCGGAGCACGTCGGGGGCCGATGTGGCCGCCGAGCCGTCAGCCGCCGTCCCCGGTGGACTCCCCACCGTCGTGAAGTCATCGGGTTTCAGGAGAGAGCCATGAAGCGTTCCACCACAGCAGTGTTTGCCGGCGTCGTGTTGGCGGGCCTCGCCGCGTGCGGCGCGCCCGACGAGAGCGCGGAGGCGCCCGAACCGACGGGGGTCGCCGACGAGGTCGACGCTCTGGGCAGCCAGGAGGTCGTCGACGAGCTGGATCGGCTCTACCAGGCGGCCCAGGACGCCGGTGAGGACCGCGTCACCATCTACGGCGCCGGCGAGAACGACCGTGGACCCGTGTACGAGGTCTTCATGCAGCGCTACCCCGGCATCGAGGTGAGTGGCGAGCACCTGACCGGGCCGGACTTCGACAGCAAGATCAGCAACGAGTTCGCCAGCGGCCAGCACGTGGGCGACCTCGTCCAGGGCGGCGACACGTCCGTCGCGGGCCATATCGGCGAGGGCCTGTACGTGCCGTACACGCCGGTCACGGCCGAAGGGCTGGACCCCCGGTGGACCGAACCCACCAACACCGTCCACGCCGCGGCCGCGCTGCCGTTCGGCATCGGCTACAACACCAACGCCGTCGAGGCCGGCGAGGCGCCGCAGACGTGGGCCGAGCTCGGTGACGAGGCCTGGCGCGGCCGGATCGTGATGGACGACCCGACCGTGTCGGGTTCCTCGCTGTCGGCCTTCCGAGCGCTGCTCGCCGACGATCGCTTCGGCGAGCAGTACCTGACCACCATGGCCGCGCAGGAGCCGCACAACGAGAACGGATCCCAGAACACCGGTGCGGCCGTGGCCAGCGGCGAGTTCGACATCGCGGGCTACTACCCCTACAGCTTCTTCATCCGCGAGTCCGCCAAGGGGGCGCCGATGGGGTTCGTGTTCCCCACCGAGGGCGGCTCGTACGTGTCCGGGCACTACCTCGGCCTGATCGACGGCGCGCCCAACCCCAACGCCGCCAAGTTGCTCATGAACTGGCTGTTCACGCCGGAGGGTCAGCAGGCCCTGGCCGCGGTCGGCTACTACCCGACGATGCCGGAGAGCGACGGCCCCGCGGACTTCCCGCCCATGCGTGACCTCGACCTGATCCGGAGCACGCCACTGGAGACCGTGGCGAGCGAAACCCAGCAGGCTCTCGCGACGATCCAGGAGGTCTGGCCGAAGTGAACCCGCCCACCAAGATCGACTGCCACGGCCACGTGTCCGCCCCGGCGGAGCTGTACGCCTACAAGGCGGGACTGCTGTCCCATCGGGGCGCGCACGGGCGGGGCAAGCCGCACATCAGCGACGACCAGATCGCCGCCGCGCTGCGGGCGCCGAATCCCAGCTTCGGGAACGTCTCCCACCTCGACCATCTCGACGAGGCCGGGATCGACCTCCAGCTGATCTCGCCGCGGCCGTTCCAGATGATGCACAGCGAGACCCCGGCCAAGCTGGTCGAATGGTTCACCGAGAACACCAACGACGTCATCGCCCGGGTCTGCGCGAGCGAACCGGGACGATTCCGGGGTATCGCCGGCCTGCCGCAGAGCATGGAGCTCGCCCCGGAGCGGTGGGCCGCCGAGCTGCGGCGCTGCGTCACCGACCTCGGCTTCGTCGGTGCGGTGCTGAACCCCGACCCGTACGAGGGCACGGCGGTGCCTCCCTCGCTCGGAGACCGGTTCTGGTACCCCCTCTACGAGGTCTTCTGCGAGCTCGACGTTCCGGCGTTCGTCCACTCCGCCGCGTGCCGGCCGCCGGCGCGGGAGAGCTACTCGCTGCACTTCATCCAGGAGGAGACGCAGGCGGTCATCGGTCTGCTCCAGTCGCAGGTGTTCCAGGACTTCCCCGATCTCAAGGTCGTCGTGTCGCACGGCGGCGGGGCCGTTCCCTACCAACGCGGCCGGTTCCGCCCCGGACCGCTCCGCCGCCCGGGCGCTCCGTCGTTCGACGATCAGCTGCGCAAGCTGTGGTACGACACCTGCCTCTACACGCAGGACTCGATCGAGCTGCTGTTGCGCGCGGTCGGGGTCGACCGCTGCCTGTTCGGCACCGAGAAGCCCGGCACCGGTTCCGTCCGCGACCCCGGGACCGGCCGGTGGATCGACGACATCCATCACCTCGTCGACGCGATCGACTGGCTCGACGACCAGCAGCGTCAGGCCCTCTACCGCGACAACACCGTGGAGCTGTTCAAGCTCGACCTGGCCGGCGCCGACAGGGAAGGAGCCACCAGTGGCTGAACTCGTGCTGGGCATCGGCACCTCCCATGGGCCGATGCTGAACACGCCGCCGGAGCAGTGGGGCGCTCGCCGGCCGGCCGACGAGGCCAATCCCGCGCTGATCTTCCGCGGCGAGGCGTACACCTACCCGGAACTGGCCCAGATGCGCGGAAACGCCTTCGCCGACCAGTGCCGTGACGAGGTGTGGCAGGCCAAGCACGCCGCCTGCCGAGCCGGCATCGCCGCGCTGGGCGCATTGGTCGACGACGCCCGCCTCGACGCCCTGGTCGTGGTGAGCAGCGACCACAAGGAGGTGTTCGGCGACGACCTCCTCCCCCAGTTCGCCGTCTATTGGGGCGAATCGATCGACCACGTGCCGTACACCCGGGAGCAACTGGACTCCATGGGCCCGGGGCTGGCGGTGGCCGAGGTCGCCAACCAGCCGGACACCCCCACCGTGCGGCGCGGGCACCCCGAGCTGGCCTTGCAGCTGGTCCGGCACACCTCCCGGGCCGGGTTCGACCCGGCGGCGTCGCAGCGCCTCCCCGGCGGGAAATGGAACAACCACGGGATTCCCCATGGGTGGGGATTCGTGTTCCAGCAGGTCCTGGGTGGCGGTGCGGATCTCCTGCCGATGGTCCCGGTCTTCGTCAACACCTTCTACAGCCCGAACCCGCCCTCGGCGGCCCGCTGCCTGGACTTCGGCGCGGCCCTCGGCGACGCCATCGCGCGGTTCCCGTCCGAGCTGCGCGTCGGGCTGGTGGCGTCGGGCGGCCTCAGCCACATGGTGATCGACGAGGAACTCGACCGCGCGACCCTCGACGCCTTCGCGGCCGGCGACCACGAACCCCTGCGCGACCTGCCTGACGCGGTACTGCGGTCCGGGTCCTCCGAGATCCGCAACTGGCTGGTCGTCGCGGAGGCGATGCGCTCGACCGGCGCCGCCGCCACGGTGCTCGACTACCAGCCCTGCTATCGCAGCCCGGCCGGAACCGGTTGCGGGATGGCCTTCGCGGCCTGGGAACCCGGCCGGACCGACGACGCTCGGGAGCCGGCATGAAGAGCATCGCCATCACCGCGCTGACCAAGACGTACACCGCCGGGGCCGCTCCGGCGGTCGACCGGCTCGACCTGGAGGTCGAGCCCGGAGAGTTCCTCACCCTGCTCGGCCCCAGTGGGTGCGGGAAGACCACCACGCTGCGCTGCATCGCGGGGCTGGAGGCGCCCACCCACGGGTCCGTCCGGATCGGCGATCAGCCGGTCGCCGCCCCTGCCGACGGCATCTTCGTGCCGCCGGAGCGGCGTGGAGTGGGCATGGTCTTCCAGAGCTACGCCCTGTGGCCGCACATGAGCGTGTTCGGCAACGTCGCCTACCCGCTGAAGATGGCCAGAACGCCGCGGGAGGAGATCAGGCGGGCGGTCGACGACGCGCTCACCCGGGTGGGTCTGGGCGGCCTGCACACCAAGAACGTCTCGGCGCTGTCCGGCGGACAGCAGCAGCGGGTGGCCCTGGCGCGGGCCATGGTCGGCCGGCCCGACGTCATGTTGTACGACGAACCGCTGTCCAATCTCGACGCCAAGCTGCGCTTCGCGATGCGCGACCACATCAGGTCGGTGCACAACTCGCTCGGCACCACCTCGGTCTACGTCACCCACGACCAGGAGGAGGCGGTCGCGCTGTCCGACCGCATCATCGTGATGCGGGCCGGCCGGATCCAGCAGGTCGACACCCCGCGCGACCTCTACACCAGGCCGAGGTCGACGTTCGTCGCCGACTTCATGGGGTTCCAGAACATCCTGCCCGCGACGGTCGAGTCCCGGGACGGGGACCACTGCCACGTGCGTCTCGACGACTGCCCCGATGTCGTGCGCTCGGCGTACCCGGCGCCGGCCGACGGCCGGGTGAGCGTGGCGTTCCGTGCCCAGCACGTCCGGTTCCACCAGCCGGACGCGCACTGCATGGCGGTCAACGGTGTGGTGACGAAGGCCACCGACTGGGGCAGCGCCCTGCGCCTGCAGATCGACGTCGGCGGTCACGTCGTCAAGGCGATCGTGGACGACGAACAGGTGGTCAGCCAGTCGCTGTCGCCGCGGCCAGGAGACCCCGTGACGTTCTACGTCCGGCCCGAACACGTCATCGTCCTCGAGAACCGGCACGACGACGAGGCCGCCCTCGACCAGGCCGGGGAGGGAGCATGAGCGATCTCGGCCTGCTGCGCGACGTTCCCGGCCTGGACGCCTGCGCGGTCTCCGATGCCCTGGACACGCTGGGCCTGCCCCCGTCCGTGCTCACCGGCATCCGGCCGATCTGGCCGGTGCGCGGTGTCGTCATCGGCCGCGCCCGGACCGTTCAGGCCGGCGAACGCACCGAGACCGGGCCCAGCGCGCACATCGCCGCCGCCACCGTCGAGGACAGCGCTCCCGGCGACGTCATCGTCGTCGCCAACGACGGACGGGTCGACGTCTCCTGCTGGGGCGGCATCCTCACGGAGGCGTCCCTGCAGAAGGGGGTGGACGGCGTGATCGTCGACGGCGCCTGTCGCGACGTCGCGGAGAGTCACGAGGCCGGCTTCCCCGTCTTCGCCCGTGCGTCGGTGCCGACCAGTGCCCGTGGCCGGATCGTGCAGCTGTCCTCCGGTGCACCGATCGCGGTCGGCGGCGTAGAGATCCGGGACGGCGACATCGTCGTCGCCGACTCCACCGGCGTCGTCGTGGTGCCGCGGGCGTGGACCGGCCAGGTGGCCGGCTGGGCGGAACGCATCATCACGCGGGAGGCGCGGATGCGCGACCAGGTGCGGGCAGGAGCCTCGATCGTCGAGGTCATGCACGACACCGCGTTCCCCAAGCCCGGTGACATCGACGAGGAACAGCGGGGACACCATGAGTGACGCGAAGTTCGCCGGCCTGACGACCGCGACGGTCTCCGACGCGCTGGACCGGCTGGGAATCCCCGGCGCCCTGCTCGGCCTGAAACCCCTGGCCGACGGCGTCCGGATGTGCGGACCGGCCTTCACGGTCAGGTACGTCCGGGTGGGCGCGAATCCGGGCACCGTGGGCGACTACCTCGACGACGTGCCCCCGGGCGCGGTCGTCGTCCTCGACAACGGCGGCGCCGAGGACTGCACCGTGTGGGGCGACATCCTCACCGCGATGGCGGCCGACCGTGGCGTCGCCGGCACCGTCATCGACGGCGTGTGCCGCGACGTGCGCCGGGCGCTGGACGTCGGCTATCCGATCTTCTCCCGCGGCAGGTTCATGCGCACCGGCAAGGACCGGGTCGAGGTCGCCGACGTCAACACCGCGGTGACCGTGGGCGGAGAGCGCGTGGAACCCGGCGACTGGCTGCTCGGTGACTCCGACGGGGTCGTGGCGATCCGGCGCGACGTGGCCGACGACGTCGAGGCGATCGCCCGCGAGATCGACCAGCGGGAGTCCGCCATCGTCGACCAGGTGCTGTCGGGCCGGACGCTGGCAGCGGCCCGGTCCAGCCAGGGGTATCACGAGCTGCAGCGGACGCGGGTGACCCCATGACGACACGTCCCGCCGGTGCCTCCGTCGTCGATGACGACACGCTGGCCGCCCTCGGCGACCTCGGCTCCGCCACCCTGTTCGAGGCCTCCGGTCTCCCGATCGACCTGCCCAGCCGGCTGCGACCGGTCGGCGCCCGCCGGACCCTCGCCGGCCGCGCGCTGCCCGTTCAGGCGGCCGAGGGTGACAACCTGCCCCTGCACCTCGCCCTCGAATCGGCGCGCGCAGGCGACGTCCTGGTGGTGAACGCGGCCGGCGGTGACCACGGCTACTGGGGCGAAGTCCTGACGGTCGCCGCGCAGGTTCGCGGCATCCGCGGCCTGGTCATCGACGGCGGGGTCCGGGACACCGACGCGATGGCGGAGCTCGGCTTTCCGGTGTTCGCCTCGGCCGTCGCGATCCGCGGCACCAGCAAGCGCGACGCCCGCGGAGCCGTCGACGAGGTCGTCCTGGGCCGGACCCGGGTCCACAGGGGTGACGTGATCGTCGGCGATGCCGACGGCGTGGTCGCGATCCCCGCCGATCGGGCCGTCCGGGTCCTGGCCGGCGGACGGGCTCGCCAGGCGGCCGAAGCCGGGTACCTGGAGCGACTGCGTGCCGGCGAACTGACGTTGGACATCTATGACCTGCGACCCACGACGCGGAGCGGAGACGACGTTGACTGAGAACTACCCCGAGCTCCGTCTCTTCGTGGCCGGAGACTGGGTGGGCGCCGAGCCGGGCCGCGGCACCCGCGAGGTCACGAACCCGGCCACCGGCGAGGTGCTCGCGGCGCTTCCGCTCGCCGATTCCCAGGACCTGGACGCGGCCGCCGAAGCCGCTGCGGCGGCGTTCCCGGAATGGCGCCGGACACCGGCGCTGCAGCGCTCCCGGATCCTCCGCCGCGCGGCCGATGTGCTGCGCTCCAGAGCCGCCGAGATCGGCCACCTGACCAGCCTGGAGCAGGGCAAGCCGATCGCCGAGGCCACCTCGGAGGTCCATGCCGCGGCCGGCATCTTCGACTGGTTCGCCGAGGAGGGACGCCGGGCCTACGGCCGGGTGGTGCCCGCCAGCAGGGCGGATCGCCAGGACCTCGTGATCCGCGAACCCGTCGGTCCCGTGCTCGCCCTCACACCGTGGAACTTCCCGCTCACGATCCCGGCCCGCAAGATCGGCGCCGCCCTCGCCGCCGGGTGTACGTGTGTGATCAAGCCGGCCGAGGAGACTCCGGCGACCACGCTCGCCCTCGCCCAGGCGTGCCATGACGCCGGCCTGCCGGCGGGCGTCCTCTCGATGGTCTTCGGGGAACCGGCGCAGGTCTCCGAGCGGCTGATCCAGCATCCCGCGATCCGTCAGGTGACGTTCACCGGCTCCACGGCGGTCGGCGCCGAGATCGCCGGGCTGGCCGCACGGCACGTCAAACGAACCTCCCTGGAACTCGGCGGGCACGCGCCGGTCCTGGTGTTCGAGGATGCCGACCTCGAGCTGGTGCTGCGCACCGCGGGTGCGGCCAAGTTCCGCAACGCGGGCCAGGTGTGCATCTCACCGACCAGGTTCATCGTGCACGAGTCACTGCACGACGACCTGGCCGCGCGACTGGCCAAGCACGCCGCCGGCCTGGTGGTCGGCCCCGGCACCGATCCGGACACGACGATGGGGCCGCTCGTCCACGACCGCAGGGTCGCCGCGATCCAGTCCCTCGTGGACGACGCCGTGGGGCGCGGCGGGCAGCTCCTCGCCGGCGGCACGGCCGGGGACCCACGAGGGAGTTACTTCCTGCCCACCGTGATCGCCGCGGCCGCACCGGACGCGCGGGCGATGCACGAGGAGCCGTTCGGGCCGCTTGCGCTCCTCACGCCGTTCGGCACCGACGACGAGGCGTTCGACCTCGCCAACTCCACCGAGTACGGGCTGGCCGCGTACGCGTTCACCGACTCACTGCGGACGGCTCGGCGGGTCGCCGCCGACGTCCAGGCCGGGATGATCGCCATCAACCACGCGCAGCTGGTCGGACCGGAGACCCCGTTCGGCGGGCTCAAGCAGAGCGGATACGGCTCGGACGGCGGGGCCGAGGCCCTGGACGACTACCTGAACGTGAAGCTGGTGAGCCAGGCATGAGGGACGGCACGGCGACCTCCGTCGACGTCCCGGTGCTCATCGTGGGCAGCGGACCGGCCGGGCTGACGGCGGCGCTCCTCCTGGCCCGCTCCGGCGTCGGATCCCTCGTGCTGGAGCGGCGGACCGGAGCCCCGCGGCTACCGCGCGCGCACCTGCTCAACGTGCGCACCATGGAGGTCTTCGCCGACATCGGCGTCGCGGATCGCGTCTACCAGCTCGGGCCGCAGAACGAGCGCTGGCACAAGGTCGCCTGGTACACGTCGCTGGGCGGGCCGACACCGCTGCACGGCCGGAAGATCGGCGAGGTCCAGGCCTGGGGCGGTGGAACCGACGAAGCACGGTACCGGGCCGCCAGCCCCCAGCGGTTCTGCAACGTCCCCCAGATCCATCTCGACCGGGTGCTGTGGGACCGGGCCAGGGAGGTCCTCGGCGATTCCGTCCGCGCCGGCCAGGAGGTCGCCGACCTGCGCGTCAACCCCGACGGCGGCGCAGTCGTCGTCGCCCGCGACCTCGCGGATGGAACGACCTACGAGGTGTCAGCACGCTACGTCATCGTCGCCGACGGCGGCCGCACCTGCGCCGCGGCGCTCGGCATCGCCATGGACGGGCCGCAGCGGATGCGCACGATCTCCAGCCTCTACTTCAGCTCCGACCTGTCCGGCTACGCCGATCCGGACGCGTTGATCACGCACTTCATCAACCCGCGCAGCCGTGGCCGCGTGGGTGGCGTGCTGCAGGCACTGGGGCCCGGCCGCTACGACGCGTCGTCACCCCAATGGGCGCTCGCGCTCTCGGGTGCGGCGATGACCGACGCCGTGGCCGCGGCGCCGGAGGTCGCGGCCAGAGACCTCCTCGGGTTGCCCACCGACCACCACCTGGAGGTGCACGCGATCAGCCAGTGGCAGTACGAAGCCGTCGTCGCGCGCGAGTTCCGGCGCGGGCCGGTGTTCCTCGTCGGCAACGCCGCTCATCGCCACCCGCCGACCGGCGGGCTCGGCCTCAACTGCGCCGTCCAGGACTCGGCCAACCTGGCCTGGAAGCTCGCGGCGGTCATGAGCGGGTGGGGTCACGACGGCCTGCTCGACAGCTACGAGACCGAGCGCCGGCCCGTCGCGGCCCTCTACACCGCCCACGCCATGGAGAACTCGAACCGGCACCTGCCGGTCGCCGCCGCGATGGGCCTGTCCGCCACGATGCCCGAGGACGAGGGCTGGCGGCAGGTGGCGATCTGGGCGTCGGACACCGAGGAGGGCCGTCGACGCCAGGCCGAGGCGTCGGCCGCCGTGGCCGAGAACGCTCTCGACTACAGCCAGCTCAACATCGAGGCCGGGTACGCCTACACCTCCGGGGCAGTCGTCCCGGACGGGACACCGCCGCCGGCCGACCATCACTCCAGCATCACGTACGTGCCCACCGCCCGTCCGGGACACCACCTGCCGCACCTGTGGGTGACGCGCGACGGCGCGCGGGTCTCGACGCACGACCTCGTCGCCCACGACCGGCTCACCCTGCTGGTCCGCGACAGTGCCGCCGGTGCCTGGGCGGACGCCCTGAAGGTGGCGTCGCCCTCCCTCGCGGCGCCGGTCGCCCTCGCCGTCGTCGATGCCTCGAGCGGCGTGGACCCGTGGGCGGCGCCGTCCGGGACCGAGGAGGACGGCGCGCTGCTGGTGCGCCCGGACCGGCACGTCGCCTGGCGTGCCCGGACCATGCCGGCCGACCCGGCCGATGCGTTGGTCAACGCGGTGACGCAGGTCGCCGACCCGGACCCGGGGTCCGCTCACGAGGTCGATCCGCTGCTCGAGCGGGTCAACGAGGCGGCTCGGGTCGTCCTCGCTCACGGAAGGGCGGCCACCAGTGGTTCGACCTCGTGACGGCGCGGGTCCACTGATCGCCGTCATCGGCGGCGCGGGGACGGTCGGGTCGGCCTTCGCCTTCCACTGGCTGGTCTCGGCTCCGGCGGGCGACGTGGTCCTCGTCGACGTCAACGCGGACGCCGTCCGGGCGCAGCTGATGGATCTGGACCACCTTCGCGGACTCGGGGCCCACCCTGACGTGCGCATCGGGACCCGCGCCGTGCTCGCGGAGGCTGACGTGGTGGTCCTGGCCGCTTCGCTCTCGGCGCCGGCCGGCCCGGACCGCGCCTCCATGGTCACTCGCAACGCCGGGCTCCTCGCCGGCCTGCTGCCCGACCTCCGGCTGGTCCGGCCCGACGCCCTCGTGGTCGTCGCGACCAACCCGGTCGATGCGATCACCACGCTCGTCGTGTCCTCCGGATCGCTGCGCGCCGATCAGGTCCTCGGGCTCAGCCTCAACGACACGCTCCGATTCCGGGCGGCGCTGGCGCGGCACTTCGGCGTCGAGATCGGCCGGGTCGACGGCTGGAACCTCGGCCAGCACGGCGGCGCCCAGGTGCCCGTCTACTCCGCCGTGTCGGTCGACGGACGCTCGCGCTCGATCGATCCAGGCGACCGGCCGCCGATCGACCGGTACCTGGCCGAGTGGTTCCGCTCCTACCAAGGACTCCGGCCAGGCCGGTCCACCGGCTGGGCGTCGGCGGCGGGGATCCAGCGGATGATCGACACCTGGTGGAACCGCCGGCCGGCACCGCTTCCGTGTTCGCGGATGCTGGCCGGTGAGCACGGCCTGACGGGGGTCGCCCTCGGCGTTCCCGTCGACCTGACGGGCGAGCGGCCCGCGGTGGTCGAGCTCCCCCTCACCGGCGCCGAGGAAGCGGGCCTGCTCCGGGCCGGTGACGCGGTGGGCCGGGCGGTACGCACCCTTCAGGACGCCGTCGCGCGGGAACGGGACGCATCATGAAGATCACCGCCCTGCGGGCACGCCGGCTCGAGGTCCCGGTCACGATGCCGCTGACCTCCGAGCCCCGTCTCGTCCCGTTGATCCTGGTCGAGGTCGATACCGATGCCGCAGCGAGCGGGCACGCGTTGTTCTTCGCGCCGATGGCATCGGCGGTCCTCGCGTATCTCCGCGACGAGGCCACCCCACTCCTCGTGGGCGCCCCCGCACGACCCGAAGCCGTCCGCGAGGTCCTCGAACAGCGCATGCCGCATCGCGCGACAACCGGGGTGTGGGCGTCGGCCGCGAGCCTGGTCGACATCGCCGTCTGGGACGCACTGGGCCAGCGGACCCGGACACCGGTGTGGCAACTCCTCGGCGGCGCTCGCCCCGAGGTCGGGGCCTATGTGACCTTCGGCCTGCCGGCCTACGGCCGGACCGAGCTCGTGCGGCTGGCCGAGCAGTTGGTGGCCGACGGGCACCGGGGCCTGAAACTGGTGGTCGGCGCGCAGGCCGGGCCGGACGACGGCGCGCGGACCCGGAGCCTGCGCGTGGACGTCGAGCGGATCCACGCGGTCCGTGCCGCCGTCGGGCCCGACGTCGACCTCATGATCGACGCGAACAAGCGGCTCACCCTGCCCCAGGCGGTCGCGCTCGCCGACGCCGTCGGCGACTGCGATCTGACCTGGTTCGAGGATCCGGTCACGCTCGGCGATCCACGTCTCATGGCTCAGGCGCGGGACCGGATCGCCATCCCGATCGCGGGCGGCAGCCTGGGCATGGGGAACGTGGCCACCTTCCATCAGCTCGTCGCGTCGGGCGCCATCGACATCGCCCAGCCCAACGTCCGTGACCTGGGCGGGTTCACCGGCGGCCGGCGGGCCATGGCCATCGCCGAGGCCCATCACCTGCCGGTGGCCATGGGCGGCAACTGGCCCCATCTCAACGCCCACCTCTACGCCGGGGTGGCCCGCGGCGGCCCGGTCGAGTTCCACCTTCAGGGCTGGGAGGTGGCGCGGCTGATCTATCACGACGCGATCGAGCCCCACGAGGGGCGCTTGGCCCTCGGAGACGCGCCGGGACTGGGACTGACGCTTCGCCAGGACCTGGTCGAGCGCTTCACCGTGCCGTAGACGACGATCGCCACCACTCGGAGGTAACGATGCAGGAGATGACGTCTGACGTGGACTCCCCGGAGCTTGCGCAGCTGTACCAGGATTTCCGCGACAACGATCTCGCCCCGCTGTGGACCCAGCGCGAGGATCTGCAACCCGTCACGCCGGTGCCGGCGGCGGTGCCGCACGTGTGGCGGTGGACGAGCCTGCTCGACATCGCCGAACGATCCGGGCGGCTGGTCCCGGTCGGGCGAGGTGGTGAACGACGTGCGATCGGCCTGGTCAACCCCGGGCTCCCCGGGACCGGGTACGCGACGCCGACGCTCTGGGCGGCGATCCAGTATCTCGGCGGGCACGAGACCGCGCCGGAGCACCGGCACTCGCAGAACGCCTTCAGGTTCGTCGTCGAGGGCGAGGGGGTCTGGACCGTCGTCAACGGTGACCCGGTCGCGATGCGCCGAGGTGACCTGCTCCTGACGCCCGGCTGGAACTTCCACGGGCATCACAACGACACCGACCGGCCGATGGCATGGCTCGACGGCCTCGACATCCCGTTCGCGGCCAAGACCGACGTCGGGTTCTTCGAGTACGGCTCGGACCGGGTCACCGACGAGGCGTCGCCGTCGGTCTCCCGCGCCGAGCGGCTGTGGGCTCATCCGGGGCTGCGGCCGGTGTCCGTCCTCGACGACAGCAGCAGCTCGCCGTTGACCGCCTACCGCTGGGAGCACACCGACGCCGCGCTGACCGAGCAGCTGCTGCTCGAGGACGAGGGCCACCCCGCCACGGTGGAGCAGGGCCACGCGGCGATCCGGTACTCCAACCCCACGACCGGCGGCGACGTGATGCCCACGATCCGGTGCGAGTTCCACCGGTTGCGCGACGGCGCCAGTACCCGCGCGCGCCATGAGGTCGGGTCGTCGGTCTGGCAGGTCTTCGACGGCGAGGGCCGCGTCAGCCTCGGTGGTGTCGAGCACACCGTCGGCAAGGGCGACCTCTTCGTCGTCCCCAGCTGGGTCCCGTGGTCGCTCTCGGCCACGACCCGGTTCGACCTGTTCCGCTTCAGCGACGCACCGGTGATCGAGCGACTCGGGTTCGCGCGGACCCTGATCGAAGGAGTAACACGATGAGACTGGCGACCCTTCGAGTCGACGATCGCACGGTGGCGGTACGCGTCGATGACGCTGCGGTGGTCGAGATCCCCGATGCCGTCGACGTCGGTACGTTGCTGCGCGATCCGCGGTGGCGGGTCCGCGCGGAGACCGCGGACGGGCCGGCCCATGCGCGTCATGGCCTCGAGCCTCGACGGTGGGCCCCGGTCGTCCCCCGGCCCGGCAAGGTGATCTGCGTCGGCTTGAACTACGCCGCGCACATCCGCGAGATGGGACGGGAACGGCCGGAGTACCCGACCCTGTTCGCCAAGTTCCCCGAGGCGGTGACCGGGCCGTACGACGACATCGTCGTGCCCGGCCGCCTGGCGCGGGCCCTGGACTGGGAGGGTGAGCTCGCGGTCGTCATCGGCTCGTCCTGCTTCCGCGCCGACAGGGACACCGCGTCGGCCTCGATCGCCGGCTACGCCGTCCTGAACGACGTCACGATGCGCGACTACCAGTACCGCACGACGCAGTGGCTGCAGGGTAAGACGCTGCAGGCGGCGACGCCGTTCGGTCCGTTCCTCGTGACGCCCGACGAGCATTCGGCGGCGGCGGAGGTGCGCACCACGGTCGACGGCGAGGTGATGCAGTCGGCCCGCGTCGACGATCTGGTCTTCGATCCCGCCGACCTGATCGCCTACGTGTCGGAGCTGATCACGCTGAGCCCCGGGGACGTCATCGCCACCGGCACTCCCGGCGGCGTCGGCCATGCGCGCACTCCCCCGCGCTACCTCGCGAACGGGTCCCGGCTGCAGACCGCCATCGACGGTCTGGGCGAGCAGTCCAACCTCGTCCGCATCGAGCCGTAGGTGGCGGCGCGCACCGACCGGACCGAGGATCCGGCGCTGGCCGCGGCCCTGCTGCTGGCCCGCCGCGGCCAGGCGTACTTCTCCCGTTTCGTCCGTGACCTCCGCGACGGGGAACTGGATGCCCCGTCGCTGGTGCCGGGGTGGAGCCGCCGCCACATCGTCGCCCACGTCGGCCTCAACGCCCGGGCGCTGACCCGGCTGACGGCGTGGGCCGCCAGTGGCGTGGAGACACCGATGTACTCCTCGCCGGCGGCACGGGATCGGGAGATCGAGCTGGCGGCGACCCTGCCGGCGACCGCCCTGCGCCACCTCTCCGATCATGCCGCGATCCACCTCAACGTGGAATGGCGCGATCTCGACGACGCGTCGTGGCGGAGCGAGGTCGTCACCGCTCAGGGCCGGCGAGTGCCGGCCCGGGAGACCGTGTGGATGCGAACGCGTGAGGTGTGGGTGCACGCCATCGACCTCGACGCCGGGGGCCGATTCGAGGATCTGCCGGCGCGGCTGCTCGATCAGCTGCTCGACGATGTGCGAGCCGCGTGGGGACGGCGATCGACGTCGTCGCCCACCATGGTCGTCACCGACCGGGACCTCGACGACGGTCGTGACCCGCCGCAGGAAGCGGCGGCCGGCGTCATCGGGACTGCGGCGGCCGTGACGCGATGGGCGACCGGCCGCGGAGCCGCTGGGGTCGGTTCCCTCGGCGGAGGCCCGGTGCCGGCGGCGCCGGCGTGGCTATGACGTGGCGTTCCGTCCAGCGGGTCGCGGCACGTGACCGGATCAGGCGCAGCTCGCGACCAGCGCGCCGCCGGTGGCGGTCCGTGAGTACAGCACCTCGCGTCCGTCGCGTCGGCGGACCACCAGGCCGGTCCGGCGCAGCACGCCGAGGTGGGTGCTGATGCCACCCGCGCTCCACCCCGTCCCCGCGGCGAGCGCCTGGGTCGACGCCGGCTGGTCCAGCGCGAGCAGGATCGTCGCACGTCGCCGGCCGAGGAGTTCCTCCAGCGCTTGCGGTCCCTGGTCGTCGCGGAGCCAGACGTCCCCGAATCCCGGCGGCTGGTAGGTCAACGCCGGATCCCACGGGTCGTCGACGCGTGGCCAGGCTCCGAAGGCGAGGACCGACGGAATCAGTAGCAGGCCACGGCCGCCGAGGTCGACGGTGTGCGAAGCCATCACCGGCCGGTGCAGCGTCAAGCTCCAGTCGTCCGACGTGACGTCGGAGTCGATGTCGTCGAACGCGGACCGGCCGCCGACGGTGACCAGGCGTCGCGCGCGCAGCGCGATGTCGCTCTCCAGGAACGCCGACATCCGCGGCCACCAGGGCGCGATGGCCGCATCCCAGAAGGAACGCGACTGTTCGACCAGGCCGGCGACGGCGGCCGCCGGATCGTCGAGGAAGGGTTGTGCGTCCGCCGGCGCTCCCTCGGGGTAGGCCCGCAGCATGTCGGCGCGCACCACCTCGGGTTCGGTGCCGCCGATCCTGGTGAGTTCATCGCCGATCGGCGGATGCGGCGCGACCGGTGGTGGGGCCTGGAAGTTGGGCCAGATCCGGCGGCGCAGCGGATTGACGGCGTAGAGCAGGTCGAGCTCCAGGCCCTCGATCGCCGGCAACGCCTCGGCGAGCCACGGCCGATGCTCGGGAAACTCCCGCGGCAACCGCACGACGTACGTCGCCGCGACGAGTTCGATCAGCGGCGAGATGGCGAAGCGGGTGCGCAGGAGGTCGTCCCGGCCGAACCGGAACCGGACGAACGAGGTGGTCACTGATTCAGAATAATCTGAATCGATTGGAGCTGCCGCCGGAGCCGGACACAGTGACGCCATGACCGAAGCGAACCTGACCCGACGACCTGTGGCGCCTCCACGAGCGGTGGTCACGGCAGGGCGACGCGAGTGGCTGGCGCTGGCATTGCTCGGCCTGCCCACGTTTCTCGTCACGATGGACTTCTCGGTGCTGTACCTGGCCGTGCCACACCTGACGATCGATCTCGCGCCGAGCGGCGTCCAGCAGCTGTGGATCGTGGACATCTACGGCCTGCTGATCGCCAGCCTCCTGGTCACGATGGGCGCCATCGGCGATCGGATCGGCCGGAAGAGGCTGTTGCTGATCGGTGCCTTCCTGTTCGGCGCCGCCTCGGTGGCGGCGGCGTTCTCCACCAGCCCGGACCTGCTCATCGCCAGCCGCGCGCTGCTCGGCATCGCGGGCGCGGCAGTGATGCCGTCGGTGCTGGCGCTGATCACCGGCATGTTCGTGGACGACAAGCAACGTGCTCGCGCCATCGCCATCTATCTGACCTGCTTCATGGCCGGGCTGACGCTCGGCCCGCTCGTGGGCGGCGTGCTGCTCGAGTACTTCTGGTGGGGTTCGGTCTTCCTCCTCGCCGTACCGGGGCTCGTGCTGCTGCTGGTGTTCGGCCCGTCGCTGCTCCCCGATCAGAAGGCGCCGCAGGCCGGCCAGCTCGACCCCGTCAGCGTCGCGCTGTCGCTCGCGGCGATCCTGCCGTTCGTCTACGGGCTCAAGGAGCTGGCTCGGCACGGCTGGGAGTGGTTCCCCGCCGGGGCGATGGCGTTCGGCGTCGCGGCGGCGCTGGTGTTCGTCCGGCGGCAGCGGCGCCTGGAGCACCCGATGCTCGACCTGCGCATGTTCGCGAACCGCACGTTCAGCTCCGCGCTGACGCTGATGTTCGTGACCAGCGTGGTCGGCACCGGCAGCCTCCTGCTGGTCACCCTGTACCTGCAGAACGTCGCCGGTCTCACCCCGCTGGAGGCCGGGCTGCTCCTGGTGGCGCCGAACGTGGTGATGATCGTCGGCAGCCTGAGCACCCCGTCGCTGGGAAACCACCTCCGTCCCGCGTACCTGATCGCGGGCGGGCTGTCGGTCGCGGCGGCCGGCTACCTGGTCTTCACGCTGGCCGGCTCGGCGTCCGGCCCTCGGGCGATCGTGGTCGCGATGTGTGTCGCCATGCTCGGCACCGGGCCGCTGGCCGCGCTCTGCAACCACCTCGCCATGAGCGCGGTGCCGTCGGACCAGGCCGGCTCCGGCGCGTCGATCGTGCAGACGACCAACGAGTTCGGGCTCGGGCTCGGCATCGCCACGCTCGCCACGCTCGGGACCGCGGTGTACCGGGGCCAGGTCGATGGCGCGCTCGGCTCGCTCCCACCCGACGTGGCGAGCGCCGCCCGCGAAAGCGTCGACCGCGCGGTCGAGGCGGCCGATCGACTGCCTGTACAACAGAGCGGCGACCTACTGGCCGCGGCCCGCGAGGCGTTCACCTCCGGACTGCACGTCGTCGGCGTCGTGAGCGCGATCTTCTACGCCGGCCTGGCTGTGCTCGCCGCATGGGCATTCAGGCACGTGAGCAAGCCACGTGCCGATGAGACGACGGAAGGACCCAAGGAATGCGAACCATGATCACGAAGGGCCGGGCCATTCTCGACGGCAACCGCTTCATGACGCTCGGGACCGCGAACACGGACGGCGAGCCGTGGGCGTCGCCGGTCTTCTACGTCGCCGACGGGTACTCGACGTTCTACTGGATCTCCTCACCTGAGGCGACGCAGTCCCGCAACATCGCGGTGCGGCCTCGGATCGGCATCGTGGTGTTCAACTCGCAGCAGGTGCCGGGCTCCGGCGAGGCGGTGTACATGGCCGCCACGGCCGGCGAACTGACCGGACGCGAGCTGGACCGGGGCCTGGAGATCTACCTGGGCGCGGCGCCGTTCAGCAAGGGGCCCGAGGTCTTCCGGCCTCCCGGCGGGTACCGGGCGTACCGGGCGACGATCACCGAACACTTCATGCTCTGTCCGCAGGCGTCCAGTCAGCCGTGCCCGGTGCACGGCCGCACCTCTGACCACCGGATGGCGGTGCTCCTCTAGCCGCTGCGTCGCGGCCGGACGGGCCGGATCTCGTACGGCACAAGTGGAAGGAACGGATCATGGCCAAGATCGTGCTCTACATGTGGATGTCCCTCGACGGATTCATCACGGGGCCGGACGACGGGCCCGACCGGGGACTCGGGATCGGCGGCGAGCGCTTGCACCGGTCCCTCTTCCCCGACGACGGCGGACCCCGCACCATCCGTCCCGTCGATGAGGTCGGCGCCACCGTCATGGCCGACGTGATGGCCACCGGCGCCGTCCTCACCGGCCGGCGCACGTTCGACCACGGCGGCCGCTGGAACGGCGATCACCACGACGGCGTCCCGATCTTCGTCCTCACCCGCTCCGTCCCCGAGGAACCCACGTTCGGACACGCCCGCTACGTCACCGACGTCCCCGAGGCCGCGGCGCGGGCCCGGCAGGCCGCCGGCGACCGGGACGTCCTCCTGCACGGCGCGGAGGCGGCGCGAGCTCTCCTGCACGCCGGGGAACTCGACGAGATGTCCCTGCAGATCATCCCCGTGCTGCTCGGGCAGGGCCGCCGGCTCTTCGACGACCTGCCTCCCCAGCACGTCGAACTCGAACTGGTACGCGCCCTCGAGGGCCCAGAAATGCTGCACACCCGCTACCGGGTTCGGTCGACGGATGAGCTTCGGAATCGGGCGTGACGCACATGGGGAGACCGGTCTCCGAACTCCGCCACTCGAACCGAGTTTGAGCGGGCGTCGCGTGGCGGCGCGGCATTGGGTGGGATCACTGTGCTTACTGGGTGGCGCTGCTGTTGCCAGGGCAACAGTGATCCGCCCCACCCGGCGCAGCGAATCCACACGGTGGCGTTGGGGATCGCGTAGCGGTTCGCCGTTGTCGCGCAGTTCGCCGTTTTGCGATAGTGGGCCGTCCCCCTCCTGCCCATTTTCTCAGCCGCGGCACCGCGCCTCAAGCGGACCCATTGGCGCTTCGCGCGAGCGAAGCACCGCTTGACCCGCGGCACCGCGGTCTAAGAACGGGCAGCTATCAGGGGGACGGGGGAAGTGCGGGCACAGGCCCGCCCGGGCGAACGGTTGGCCGATGTCGGTTCGCCTAGCTGGCTGGCGTTCGCCGTTCGTGCCGGTGCGCCGTTTGGTGTCCTCGACTCCTGCGACCGTCGGCCGGCATCGAGGTGGCGGTGTCTTGACCCGCGCGGAGAGCACGTCACCCGCCGCAGCACCGGATGAGAGCCAAGGTCGTCGGCCATACGGTGCTTTCGCGGGTGACGGGCCCCCGCCGCGAGTGATGTGGCCGGGCCCCCGGCAGCGGACGGCGAGGTGTGCCCAGACTGCCCCGTCCCCCTGATAGGGCCCGGGGCCGCAAGGGGGGACGGCCAACGTGGCAGCCTCCGGCGAACGTGTCAGACCCGGGCGCACGGTCGGCCAGCCAACGCGAAACCCGAGCCGACCGAGTTGACCGGCGCGAGGATCACTCATCTAGCGTTTCCCGGCGGTGTAGGTCAGGTGGGTCACCCGGGATGATGCGTCCGCCCGGACCTGATCGAGGGCGAGACGGGCGGGGTCCACGCGGTCGAACAGGCGGATGCCGGTGCCGAACAGCACGGGCGCGAGGGTGATCGAGAACTCGTCGATCAGGCCGTTGTCCAGGTACTCCTGGATCGTCTCGGCGCCGCCGGCGATGCGCACGTCGCGACCCCCGGCGGCCGCGCGGGCCCGGTCGAGCGCGCTCTCGATGCCGTCGTTGACGAAGTGGAAGGTGGTGCCGCCCGGCCGCTCCCACGGCTCGCGCCTGGTGTGGGTGACGACGAACACCGGGGTGTGGAACGGAGCCTCCTCCGGCCAGGCCAGCTCGCCGGCGTCGAACATCCGCTTGCCCATGACGCTCACGCCGGTGCGCTCGTACGTCGCCCGCGCGATGTCGTTGTCGATGCCTTCCTCGCCACCCTCGCCGAGCTCGAGGTTCTCTCTGAACCACCGCTGCGGGAACGCCCACGCCTGCAGTTCCGACCACTTCGTCATCCACCGCTGGACCCTCGGGTCGTTCTGACCTTCGGGCGAGAAGACGAGCTCGACGGGCACGGCCTCGGGTGCCATGAACCCGTCGAGCGACATCGTCACGCTGAAGAACACCTTCCCGGCCATCAGCTCTCCGCTCCGTTCGGGGTGGTGTCCTTCCGGGTGAGTTCGGCGACGTAGGCCGCGAGGTTGCGCAGCGTCTGCTCGCCACCCTCGATCGCGTGGTACTTCTCCACCGCCTCGTCGCGGAGTTCCTTGGTGGGGAACACCGTGCGCATCACGATCCGGGTCTCGTCGCCGGCCGGCTCGAAGGCCAGCACCGACTCGAAGGCGTCGGGGTCGTCGCGGGACTCGCCATGCAGCAGCGCGATCCGCTCCGGCGGGACGATCTCACGCCAGGTGATCCACTCCGGGTAGTCGGTCCCGTCCGGCCCGTGCATCACGAAGTCCCAGGCGCCGCCGACGCGGAACTCGAAGGACCGTGTGGTGGTGGAGAACCCCTCCGGTCCCCACCACCGCGACAGGTGCCGGACCTGCGTGAACGCTTCGAACACCAGCTCTCGTGGTGCGCCGATGACCCGGGACATCACGATCTCGCGGTCCGCGATCACGTGACCGGGCTCACCGCCGCTACTGGCCGTCGCCATCCGATGGCTCCTCTCGCCGTGCCTGTTTCAGATCCTGGACGTACTCGTCCAGCCGGTCGAAGCTCCCGCTCCAGAACCGCTCGAAGCCGCCCAGCCACTCGTGCACCGGCCGCAGCCCGCGAGCGTCCAGGCCGTACAGCCGCTGCTTGCCCACCCTGCGGACCCGCACCAGCTCGACCTCCCGGAGCACCCGCAGGTGCTTGGACGCCTGCGGCTGGCTCATCCCCAGCCCTCGAGCCAGCTCGGCCACCGGCCGCTCGCCGCCCTGAAGCAGGACCAGAATCTCCCGCCGCTGCCGCTCGGCGATCGCGTTGAACGCATCCGAGGTCGTCGCCGCTCGTGCCATCGCCACATCATATGCCTATATCGGAAAGTGTCAACGCCCCGCCGACCGAGCCAAGATCGACAGCGTGGCCAGGAGCCGCCCTGCGGCTAGGATCCCTAGGCGATGCTGATGATGGTCTTGCCCGTGGAGCGCTCGGTGGGGTTGAGCGCCGCGACGGCGTCGTCGAGCGGTCGTACCGTGCCGACGCCGGCACGCAGCCGGCCGTCGCGGACGCGCGTGGCGAGCTGCGTGAGCTGGTCGCGGACGGCCTCCACGACGAAGAACACGGAGCGGCCGTCCGCGGGCCGCCGGGTGGGTGGTCCGGCGATGGTGACGAGCGTGCCGCCGGCCCGGACGAGGTCCACGGAGCGGTCCCCGATGTCGCCACCGATGACGTCGAACACGAGATCCACCGGTCCGGCCGAGATGAGCTCGCCGGTTCCCAGGTCGACGAACTCGTTCGCTCCGAACCCGAGTGCGGCGTCTCTGTCCGCGGTACGGCCGGTGCCGACGACATAGGCGCCGACTTCACGCGCGAGCTGCGTCACGACGGAGCCGACCCCGCCGGCCGCGCCGTGCACCAGCACGGTCTCACCGGAGCGGAGATGGCCGTGTTCGAAGAGGCCCTGCCAGGCGGTGAGGCCCGAGATCGGCAGGCTCGCGGCGGTGACGAAGTCGATGTCGGCCGGGAGCGGGGCGAGGTTCCGAGCCTCGACGGCCACGAACTCGGCGAGGGTGCCGTTGCGGGTCCAGTCGGCGAGGCCGAACACGCGCTGTCCGACGGTGAGACCGGTCGTGCCGTATCCGAGTTCGGCGACGACGCCGGAGAGTTCGTGTCCGGGGATACTCGGGGTGCGGTCTCGACCGGCGCGGTCGGTCCACGTAGATGGCCAGGTCAGTTCGCCCGGGGTGAATCCGGACGCGTGGACCCGAACGATGACGTCGTTCTCCGACGCGTCGGGTTCGGGCTGCTCGGTCAGCGTCATGCCAGCGGTGCCGGCGTCCGGATCGGTGACGGTGATGGCCTTCATGGTGATGTCCTCCTGGTCCACGGGTTCACCACGTAGACGACACACCCCCTGGCTGCGTCAGGTCGATGCGTCGGCCACGCGCCACAGAGTCAGCTTGTGCGGGTTCCACTGAATCAGCACATCCCGCACGTTCCCGGCCTCCGTCACCAGTTCGAGGACGCCGGTGACCGTTCCGTCGCGCTCGAACGTCAGCACCACGCCGCCTCCGGTCTCCCGGAGTGCGAGCGTGATCGGCGCCTGCCGGGTGAGGACGCCCACGATGAAGCGGGCGACCTTGTCCTGACCATGCACTGGGTTCAGCGCGGCCCTGGCGACGCCGCCGCCGTCGGAGCGGAGCGTCACACCCGGGTCGAGTAGGCGCAGCAGAGCCACCACGTCGCCGGTGTTCGCGGCGTGCCGGAACGCCTCTGTGAGACGCGCGCTCTCCCCGTGGGTGCTCGGCTCGGCATCGCTCGCGCCGATCCGTGCGCGCGCGGACGACGCGAGCTGCCGGACGGCGCCGAGTGAACGGCCGAGCACCTCCGCGATGTCCGCGACGGGGTAGTCGAACACGTCCCGGAGCACGAACGCGACGCGCTCGGCCGGCGTCATCGACTCCATCACGACCAGCAGCGCCATGCTCACCGACTCCGCTGTGACCGCATGCTCCGCAGGGTCGCGCGCCCTGAGCGGCGCCGTGACACGGAACCGACCGTCAGGGATCGGCTCGGGCAGCCACGGACCGACGTAGAGGTCGTGGCGTCGGGAGGCGCTCTTCAACACGTCCAGACAGACCCGGCTCGTCGTCTTGGCGAACCACCCCACGGGGTTGGTCACGTCCGCCCGGACCTGGTCGGCGAGCCGGTACCAGCGCACGAACGCTTCCTGCACGGCGTCCTCGGCGTCCGCAACGGTCCCGAGCATCCGGTACGCCAAACCCACCAGACGATCCCGCTCGACACCCGCAACAAGCTGCCACTCGGACACAACCCCATCATGGCCGCACAGCGCCGCCGGTTCGGCGTAGGTGACGCGCAACTCGTCGGGATCGTGGCGTCGACCGGTGGCGGGGCGCGACCAGGTCCTCAGGTGGGCAGATCCGCGATGTCGTGCCACCGGCGCGACGCCCACGATTCGTGGGCGACCTCCGCCAGCTGGATGCCACGGGCGCCGGCGAGGAAGTCCCACGGGAACGGCTCGTCCAGGACGACATGGCGCAGGAACAGTTCCCACTGGGCGCGGAACGCGTTGTCGTACGGTGCGACGTCGGGCACCGGTGTCCAGCCGGCCCGGTGCGCGATCGGGTCGGGGAGATCGGGGTTCCAGGTCGACCGCGGGGTGGTCTCGGCGGACTGGAGCTTGCAGTTCAGCAGTCCCGCGACGGCGCTGCCCCGGGTCCCGTCGACCTGCAGCTCGAACAGCTCGTCGCGATTCACGCGCACGCACCACGACGAGTTGAACTGGACGAAGACCCCGCGGTCGGTCTCGAAGGAGGCGTAGACCGCGTCCTCCGCGTCGGCGCGGTACGCGGCCCCGGCCTCGTCGATCCGCCGCTCGAGGTGAACGGCGCCGCGGGCGCTGACGGCCATCGGGCGGCCCACCGTGTGCTCCAGCACGTACTGCCAGTGCGGGAACATGTCGGAGATGATTCCGCCACCCTCGTTCGCCTTGTAGTTCCACGACGGGCGTTGCGGCGCCGGGTCGGGTCCCGGGTAGACCCAGTACCCGAACTCCCCTCGAACCGACAGGAGGTCGCCCAGCGCGCCACTCTCGATGACGCGCCGCAGCTTGACGATCCCGGGCAGGAACAGCTTGTCCTGGACGATGCCCTGCTTGATCCCCGCCTTGTTGGCGAGCCGGACGATGTCCATCGCCTGGCCGAGGGTCGGCGCCAGCGGCTTCTCGCAGTACAAGTGGACGCCGGCAGCGATGGCCCGGCGGACCGCGTCGGTGCGCGCGGAGGTCAGCTGCGCGTCGAAGTAGATCTCGGCGTTCTGTTCGCGAAGCGCCGCGTCGAGGTCGGTCGTCACCTCCGCCACGCCGTGCTCGGCTGCCAGCGCCTCCAGCTTGGACCGGTTGCGGCCCACCAGAACGGGTTCGGGCATGATGGCCTGCCCCGGTCCGACGGCAATGCCGCCGGCGGCACGGATGGCCAGGATCGAACGGATCAGGTGCTGGTTCTTGCCCATGCGTCCCGTGACGCCGTTCATCAGGATCCGGACGGTGCGCACGGCAGGGGAAGCCGTCGCCGGCGCAGCGCCGGAATGGGTGGTGCTGGTCATCGTCGTTGCCTCTCGTACTCAGCGCGGGAGCGACCTGCCGGCCGCGGACCGCTCACCCTCGTTCTGCCGCTCGCATGCCATTGAGGTTTCCGGTGTAGAAGGGGTCGCCTTCCGCGATCTCGCCGCGTTTGACGGTTCGGCCCGTGACGGCCGACTTGTACATCGACGCGAGGAACTCGACGGTCGGCCGAACGTGATCGAGCGAAGCCGGCGGCTGCTCACCGGCGCGGAGGGCATCGACCATCGTCGCGAACTGCGCCGCGTGGCTGCTGCCGACGTCAGGCACGCCGGCCCAGGGCGCGACGGCCTTGCCGTCGGGTCGAGGCGTGAAAGCCCAGTTCGCCGTCGTGTACCGGTATTCGGCGTTGACCTCGACCGTCCCCTCCTCGAAGTCGAGGCGGACGGCGGTGTTCTGCCGCGGGGAGACGGTGGAGGCGCCGAAGCTCATGACCGCGCCGTTCGCCAGCCGCACGTTGGCCATGGCCACGTCCTCGACCTCGATCTGGTGCCCGACCGTGGCGGTGAAGGCCGAGACCTCCTGCCAGTCGGCAACCAGCGAGAGGACGAGGTCGATGGCGTGCGTGCCGTTGGTGGTCGTCGCTCCCCCCAGCTCCGACTCCCAGCGCCCTCGCCATGCGACGTCGTAGTAGGACTGATCCCGGAAGAACATCGTGTGACACAACCCCGTTCTCAGCTCTCCCAGGGTTCCCGACGCGACGGCGTCCCGCAGCGCGCGGGCGGCGGAGCCGAATCGCCATTGGCAGACGGTGACCAGGTGGCCGGGGCTCTGCGCTTCGACCTCCTCGAGACGGGCGACGTCCGCCAGTGAGTCCGTCAGAGGCTTCTCGCAGAACACGTTCGCCCCGCTGCGCAGCACGAGAATCGCCTGCTCGGTGTGGAGCACGGGCGGGGTGCACAGGTGGACGACGTCGGGCGATGACGCGGCGATCGCCGTCTCGAGATCCGCGTAGCCCGGGACGTCGAACGTGTCGCAGAATGCCGCGCGCCGTTCCTCGTCCGGGTCCACGGCGCCGACGAGGACCGCGGCGCCACCCTGCGCGCGCACCGCCTCGACATGCATGGGAGCGATGACGCCGGTGCCCACGATCAGTGACTTGAGGGGGTCCATAGAGCTGGCCGAGCCTTTCTGCTGGTCGGTGCGCTGGGAGCGCTCTTTCCTGGTACGTGCTGATCCGCGCGGGCGGTGGGTCAGCCGGGGAAGCCGGTGACGAACTCGACGAGAGCGTCGGCGACCCCGGCCGGGTCGTCGTCGTGGACCCAGTGGCTGCAGCCGGCGAGCTCCACGAGTCGCGCACGGGGCTGGACGGCGACCATCTCGGCGGCGGCCTCCTGGGTCAGCAGGAAGCTGTCGGCCCCGCGTAGCAGCAGGATCGGCACCTCGAGGTTCCGCCAGGCCTCGGAGTAGTCGCCCACGAGCGCGTGCTGCGACGCGACCACGTCCTGGTAGTCGAAGGCGAATCCCCAACCTTGGTGGTCGCGGACGGCGCCGAGCATGAAGTACCACGGGTCGTCGATGCCGATGTCCCGCAGAACCGCGGCCAGCCCGAGAAACGTCGTGGTGCGTACGGGCAGCCTGGACACGTCGAGAACGGCCGGTGGCACCCTCATCGGCTGGTCCTCGACGACCAGCGCCGAGACCAGGTCGGGTCGACGCCCGGCGAGCAGCATCGCGTGGGTGCCGCCCATCGAGTGGCCGAACAGCGTCACCGGGCTCGACGCGTGGTGCTCGAGGAAGGCTTCCAGCAGCGTCAGGTAGGACTCGACGTCAGGCCCGGTTCCCGGTCCGGCCGTCCCATGTCCGCGCTGGTCGGGAGCGATGAGCCGGACCCGGCCACGCGCCGCCCGGGCCAGCGCGCCGAACGACATGGACGTCCCGAAGTGACCGTGGATGCCGATCACGTGCGGCCCGGCGCCGCCGTAGTCGTGAAACGGCAGCGGCGCCGGCTCGAGGTTCATGGACGCTCCACCTTCCGTAGCGGTGCGGCCGTCACGGCTCGTTGACGTCCCGGGATGGAGTCGAGGAGCCGCCGCGTGTATTCATGCTGGGGCGCACGCCAGAGCTGTTCCGTCGGCCCTTCCTCGACGATCGATCCCTCCCGCATCACGAGGCAGCGATCGGCGACCTGGCGGACGATCCCGAGATCGTGGGAGATGACGAGCAGGGCCATCTCCTGCTCCTGCCGCAGCTGGAGCAGCAGGTTCGCCAGCTGCGCCTGCGCGGACGCGTCGAGCGCCGCGAAGGGCTCGTCGAGGACCAGCAACCGCGGGTTGACGGTCAGGGCGGCGGCGATGGCGGCGCGTTGCCGCTGGCCACCAGAGAGTGCGTCGGGTCGACGATCGGCGAAGCTCGGCGCCAGTCCGACCTGTTCCAGGACGGTCGCCACCTCCGGCGTGCGCAGTCTCGGCGCTCCGTCGCGTCCATCGGCGACCTGGCTGCCGATGGTCCGGCGTGGGTTCAGGCATGCGGACGCGCTCTGGAAGACCAGCTGCAACGTCAGCAGCTCGCGGTCCCTGCGCCGGCGACCGAGTGCGTGGACGTCCCGGCCGTCGTAGCGGACCTGGCCGTCGTCGAGGTCCTGGAGGCCGACCAGCGATCTGGCGAGGCTGGACTTGCCGCAGCCGCTCTCCCCGACCAGGGCGACGATCTCGGCCGGCGAGACCTGCAGGTCGACTCCGCGGAGTACCTCGTGGCGGCCGGCGCCCGCGCCATAGGAGAGTCGCAGCCGTTCGGCGGTGAGCAGCGTCATCGGACCACGCTCCTGAGTTCGAACGGATCGACCGTGCAGCTGAAGGTGTGTGGCTCGGCGCCGTCGGGGCCGGTGGCACGTGGGCCCGGTGGGTCGGTCTGACACGGGACGGTCGCGAATCGGCACCTCGGGTGGAAAGCGCAGCCGGCGGGACGGTCCGCCGCCGACGGCGCCGTGCCGGCGATCGGCACCATGGGGCGGAGGTCATCGAGCCCTTGGTCGGGAAGGGCATCGAGCAGCGCCCGGGTGTAGGGGTGCCGCGCGTGGTCCATCACGTCCCGGGTGGAGCCCGACTCGATGACGCTGCCCGAGTAGAAGACACTGACCCGGTCGCAGAGTTCGGAGAGAACCCCGAGGTCGTGGGTGATCATGACGATGGACGTGCCGTGCTCGTCGCACAGCCTGCGAAGCAGCGCGAGGACGCCGGCCTGGACGGTGACGTCCAGGGCGGTCGTGGGTTCGTCGGCCACGATGAGGGTCGGGTTGCATGCCAGTGCGGCCGCGATCGCGATGCGCTGCCGCATGCCGCCGCTGAACTGATGCGGATAGCGGCCCATGGCCTGCTCCGGGTCGGGCAGGCGTACGTCGTCGAGCAGGTCGAGGGCACGCCGCTCGGCCTCGGCGCGACGCAGCCCCAGATGCTTGCGCATGTGGTCGGTCAGCTGACGGCCGATGCGCAGCATGGGGTGCAGTGACGTCGTCGGGTCCTGGAAGACCATGCCGATATGGCGGCCCCGTATCGTCCGCAACTCGGACTGCGACAGGCCCACCAGGTCCCGGCCGTCCAGGACGGCGGAGCCGGTGGCGCGGGCGCCGTGCGGCAACAGCCCCAGCACGGCCCGCATCGCCATGGTCTTTCCCGAGCCGCTCTCGCCCGCGATGCCCAGGATCTCGCCGCGGCGGACGTCGAAGTCGACGCCGCGAAGGATCTCGACCTCGGACTCTCCGCTGCCGACGCTGACTCGCAGGTTGCGTACGCTGAGCGCGGGTGTGGTCATGTCGCCCCCTTGGCGGTGTCTGCCTGCTGCCCGCCGAGGTGGGCACGCACCCTGTCGCCGACGATGTTGAAGGCCAGGACGACCGTCACGATGGCAGCCCCGGGGAAGACCGCGATCCACCACTCGCCCAGGTTCTGAGTGCCTTCGCCGATCATCGACCCCCAGTCGGCGGCCGGGGCCTGCACTCCGAGCCCCAGGAACGAGATGGCGGCCAGCAGCAGGATCTTCTCGCCGATGTCCACCGTAGCCAGCACCAGAACGGGTGCGTGCAGGTTCGGCGTGATCTCGCGACGAAGCGCGGTGCGTCCCGAAACACCGCGAAGGCGCGCGGCCGCGACGAACTCGGAGTTCCGAAGCGCGAGGACGTGGCCCCTGACGACCCTGGCATAGGGCGGCCACGCCAGTACGGCGATGGCGAGGGTCGCGTTCTGCAGTCCCGGCCCGAGCGCGGCCGTGATCGCGAGCGCGAGCACCACCCCCGGAAAGGCGAAGACCAGATCGGTCAGCCGCATCACGATCTCGTCGATCCAGCCACCGAAGTACCCCGCCAGAGCTCCGATCAGAGCGCCGACGAGGCTGGAGACGATCACGAGCGCCGTGGCGATCGGCACCGAGAGCCGCGCGCCGGCGACGACGCGGCTGAAGACGTCGCGGCCGAGCCCGTCGGTTCCGAACCAATGCGCGCCCGACGGCGGCGCGAACAGGTCGGGGGTGACCGCATTCGGCGGGTGGTCGAGCAGCAGCGGCCCGAACGCCCCGACGACGAGCCACGACACCACGATCACCGAACCCAGCAGGAGCGCCGGATCGTGCAGGATGACGTGGCGTCGCCGCGATCGGCCCACGTCCACCACGGAGTCGTGCACCATCGAAGCCGTCATGTCGTCACCCGCATCCGCGGGTCGACCACTCCGTAGAGGAGGTCGACGCTGAGGTTGATGATGATGTACGCCACCGTGATGACGAGGCACACGCCCATCACCGCCGGGAAGTCGAGTCTGATCGCGCTCTGGTAGGCGTAGCTCCCCATCCCCGGCCACGAGAAGACCTGCTCGACCAGGAGGGTGCCGACGAACGCGTTGGCGAGGGCCAGACCGACCACCGTGAGGATCTGGGGTGCCGCGGCGCGCAGGACGTATCGCACGATCACGGTCGGCTCGCCGAGCCCTTTCGCTCGGGCGTTGCGCACGTAGTCCTCGCCGAGGACGTCCAGGATCGAACTGCGAACGAACCTGGTGAGCAGCGCGATCATGGGTAGCGCGAGCACCGCGGCCGGAAGGACGAGGTGCCGGGCGGCGTCCATCGCCAGAGCGACGTCTCCGCTGATCAACGCGTCGACGGTGTACAGGTGCGTTCGGCTGGGCGGAGGCACGTACTCCAGCGAGAGGCGGCCACCACCGGGAACCCAGCCCAGCCGGAAGAAGAAGAGGTACAGCGCGACCAGCCCGACCCAGAACGACGGCGCGGACATGCCCAGCAGCGTGCCGCCGAGAACCGCCTTGTCCGAGGGCTTGCCCCGGCGCAGCGCCGCGACAGTGCCGAGCGGGATGCTCACCAGCAAGGCGATGATCATCGCCGCCAGGGCCAGCTCCACGGTTGCCGGAACTCGTGCGGCGAGGTCGGCGGAGACGGCTTGGCCGGTCTGGATCGACTGACCGAGGTCACCGTGCAGGAGCCGCCACAGGTAGGTCAGGTACTGCACCGGCAGCGGCTGGTCGAGGCCGTGCTTCTCGCGGTAGGCCTCGACGATGGCGGGATCCTGCGCGGCCTCGGTCCCGAGGTTGGCCACCACCGGGTCGGTGGGCACGAACCGCGACACGGCGAAGACCGCCGCCGTCACTCCGACCAGCAGAAAGCTGGTCGAGAGCGCGCGACGCGCGATGAACCGCATGACCGGCGGCCGCCGCCGCGTGGCGGTCCGCTTCGGCCCGGCGCCGGCCGGGCCCGCGGCTCGATCGAGCGTGGCCGTCATGAGGCGTCCCGGATCTGGGTCAGGTCGACGCCGTAGTTGGGGCTCACCTCGACGTTGTCGACGTCCCGGGTGCTCACCACTGTCGCGACGGGGGCCACCAGCGGGATGTAGGGCCCGGACGCATTCAGCACGCGCTGGAACTCCTGAACCAGGCCGTCCCGCTCGGCCTGGTCCAAGGTCGACCTCGCCCGGTCGGCCAGCGACGTGAACTCCGCGTTCGCGGACGAGGGCGTCCAGCCCCACTGGACCGCCTGGACCTGCCCCGGGGCCATGTCGAGATAGGCCGCGCTGTCGAAATAGGTCGAGCCACGGCCGGACAGCCCGAACGCGATCTCGCCCTGGCCGAACTTGGGGAACAGCGTCGATCCCGGCTCTCCGACCAGGCTCACCTCGAACCCGACGCCGTTGAGGTCCTGCTGCATCTTGGCGGCGAGGGTCTCGTAGGCGAGGCCGTTGAGGGTGACGTCGGACGGGTAGTAGAGCTCCAGCGTCCGCATGTCCGGCGGGAGGCCGCCGACGAGCTGAGTGGATCGGCCCGTGTCCTGGACGACCGCGTCCTCGGCGGCCAGGTGCCCCGGCATCCAGCTCGGCACCACGCCGGCCATCTGCTCGCCGCCGGCGCCGGCGAGCTGAGCCAGGCCCTCGTAGTCGAGGGCGTACCGGATCGCTTCCTGGACACGGGGGTCGGCCATCGTTTCGGAGACCGCGGGGTTCATGTTGGTCGCGGCGAAGAAGGTGAAGCGCGACGCCTGGTAGGCGACCTCGAGCTGGGCGTTCGACTCCAGCTTCTCGGCCTCGCGGCTGCCGATGTCGAGTGCGATCTCGTGCTCACCACGGGCCACGTTGGTGACCTGGCTGGCGGCCTGGACGTTGCGGATGACCACCTGCGCGAAGGGTGCGTCGTCGATCCAGGCATGCGGGTTGCGGCCGAGGCGGATCTCGGAGGCCGCGTCGAAAAGGTTGAGAACGTAGGGGCCGCTGCCCGCGCCGACGCTGTCCTTCGACGCCAGCCACTTCTCGGCGGTGTCGGTCTTCGCGGCGTCGACGGCATCCGTGGCGCCGTGCTCGCGGGCCAGGTCGGCGTTGATGACGGCGAACGGCGGCGTCGCCGTGATGGCGGGCACCGAGGCGTTCGGCTGCTCGGACTCGATCACGACGGTGTCCTGGTCGGGCGCGGACACCGACAGTCCCGCCATGAGGAACGACGCGTTGCTCCCGATGTTCTTGAGCCGGTTGAGCGAGAAGACGACGTCATCGGCGGTGACCTGCGATCCGTCTGCGAAGGTCGCGTCGGCGTTGAGCTCGAAGGTGAACGTCCTCGCATCCTCGGAGCTCTCGAACGAGGTGGCCAGCAGTGGCTCGACCTCGGTGCCGCCGCCGCGCACGGTGAGCAGGCCCTGGTAGACGCCGTGACTGGCGAGGAACGCGGTGGGCGTGAACCCGCGTGCCGGGTCGATCGAGTCGAGCGTGAACGACGTGTCCACGACGAGGGTCGCGGCGCCGTCGCCCGTACCACCCGCGCCGTTCCCGCAGGCGGTCAGTGACGCAGCCATCAGGGCGGCGACCGCCGCGGCGACGAGTTTCGTCCTCCGTCGCCGGGACGCGTCGCGTCGCGGTGCTTCCTCCACACCGGGCCAGCTGAGCTCCATGCGTTCCTCACTCTCGGACGGCAATCGTTTTCCTTTGTAGCCCAGGTCACACCGAGGTGTCAACGGCCGGCTGCGCATGCCGGCTGCGCCCAGAAACCCCAGAACAACGCGCTCACGTGCGCTGTGGCGCGGAGCGCACGCTCGACGACACGAGACCGGCGCTCGCCAGAGTCGACCTGCTGAGGGATAATGTTTGCCGTCAGACCTCGTCCGGCCAGGACGGCGCGCACCAGCAGAACCGAGGATTCGAGATGGCCTCTCTCCAAGAGATCAGTCAGCGAGCCAACGTCTCGGTCGCTACCGCGTCTCGCGTCCTGAACGGGTCCTCACACCCGGTGTCGAGTCAGACGAGGGCCAAGGTGCTCAGCGCCGCCGAGGCCCTCGGGTACACCCCCAGCGTCCTGGCGCAGCTCGTTCGCAAGGGCCAGCGCAGCCGCATCATCGGCGTCATCGTCGGTGACGTCAGCGATCCCTACTTCGGCGCCGTCGCCCGCGGTGTCGAGGAGGCGGTGGCCGACGACGGCTACCTGACGATGATCGCGAGCGGTCGGCGAACCACCGCGGCCGAGCTCGATCACCTGCGCAGCCTGCGTGATCATCAGGCGGCCGGTGTCATCTTCGCCTCCAGTGGCTACGAGAACGATCCGCTGACCGAGCAGGCGCAGGAACTCGTCGATTCGCTGATGGCCTCGGGCTCGATCGTCCTCGCCCTGGCGCCCCGCGACATCTCGTGCTCCGGCCGGATCGCCTTCGACGATCGCGGCGCCGCATTCGACGCGACCCGGTACCTCATCGGCTTGGGGCACAAGGAGATCGCCTTCGTCGGCGGTCCCGGCGGGTTCCACACGTCGACCCACCGCCGGGACGGCTTCGAGGCCGCGGTGCGGTCGGCGGGTCTCACCCCCAACAAGCGGCTGACCGGTGGTTTCGAGTACGAGGCGGGCTACCGCGCCGCACAGCACATCGCGCTCTCCCCCGAGCGTCCGGAAGCGATCCTCGCGGTCAACGACGACGTCGCCATCGGCCTGGTGGTCGGCTTCCGGGACACCGGCCTCAGAGTGCCCGCCGACATCTCGGTGTGCGGAATCCATGACACCAGGCCGGCCTCCTACGTCGGCCTGACCACCGTCGCGGCCCCGCTGTCCGAGATGGGGCACGCCGCCGGTCTGGCGATCCTCAACGGCGAGACGAGCGGAACGACGGTTCTGCCCCATCATCTGGTCGAACGCACCACCACCGCTCCGAGCAGCGCCAGAGCCGCACGCTAGGTCGTCCCACCCGCTTCCCCGTGCGCAGGGCCGATCGAGCACGCCGACCGAGCACGCCGACCGGGCGATGACGTCCGCGACGACCCCCTGCGCGAGCGGGCCGAGGCGGCCCTCCGCCGCGAATTTCCCCGCTGCCTCACCCCGCTCGCGGCGTGCTAGGATCCTGGAAAACGTTTGCCATATGGAGGTCCCACGCCATGCGAATCGCTATCGCGACCGATGAGATCAGCGCCGACCTCGAGACGGCGCTCGAGCTGGCCCTCGAGTGGGGCGTCGAGGGGGTCGAGATCCGTGGCTACGGCGAGGGCCGCTATCCGCGGGTGAGCCCGACGCTGCGCGACCTGGCGCCTCGGCTCGTCCGGGCCTCCGGCCTCGAGGTGACGGCGATCTCGCCGGGTCTCTTCAAGATCCCGTTCCCCGCGGCCGAGCGCCCGGTGTCGTTCTATCAGTGGGCCGACGGCCGCCGGTTCGCCGACCACTCGGGGGCGCTCGACCTGCTGGCCGACCACGTCGAGAACCTGCTCCCGCAGAGCATCGAGGCGGCCCTCGAGCTCGGCTGCCCGGTCATCAAGTGCTTCGGCTTCACGCCGGCCGACGCCCTGCTGCACGAGGTGCTCAACCTGCCGCACCCGATGCCGCCGGAGATCGTCGACGTGATGCGCGGCGCGGCCACGACGGTGGCAGCGGCGGGCCTGACGCTCTGCGTGGAGAACGAGATGACGTGCTGGACGGGAACCGCACGCGCGACCATGGAACTGGTCGAGGCGGTCGGGCAACCGAACTTCAAGGTCGCCTGGGACCCGGCGAACGCCTTCATCGCGGGCGACGGCGAGTCGGTCGTCGACACCTTCGCCACCGTGGCATCGGCCGTCGAGCTCGTCGACTTCAAGGACGTCCGGGTCGACCCCGCCACCGGCCGGCGAAGCTTCCAGGTCGAGGGCGACATCGACTGGGTCGGCCAGCTCGCCGCTCTCCGCGCTATCGGCTTCGACGGCTTCGTCACCGTCGAAACTCACATGCGACCGAAGCTGGCCAGCTCACGTGGCCTCGTCAATCGCCTGCGTCAGCTGCTCGACAGCTGACCTGCGCTCGAGGGGACAGCCTTCCATGGTGTATCGGACCCTGGTGAAACCGGCGCTGTTCAGGATGGATCCCGAGCGCGCACATCATCTGACGATCGACGCCCTCGCCCGGCTCGGGCGGGTGCCGTGCGCTCGCGACCTGGCGCGCCGGCGCTACCGTCACCGTGACGCGCGGCTCAGCACGCGTTTCGCCGGCCTGTGGCTGGAGAACCCGATCGGCATGGCGGCGGGTTTCGACAAGAACGGTCTGGCCGTGTCCATGCTCACCTCCTTGGGGCTCGGGCACGTCGAGATCGGTTCGATCTCGGCCTCGGCATCGCTGGGCAACCCGACGCCGCGGCTCTTCCGCCTCCCGGACGACGAAGCCGTCCTGGTCTCCTACGGCGTCCCCAATGACGGCGCCCAGGCCGTTCGCGATCGGCTGAGGGGCAGCGAGCGGCGCGTGCCCATCGGCGTCAACCTCGTCAAGACCAACGACGGGACTCCTCCGACCCGCGAGTCGGTCACCGGCGACTTTCTCGACTCCTTCACGGCGCTGGCACCCCTTGCGGACTTCGTCACGCTGAATCTCAGCTGTCCGAACACGACCGCCGAGACCGACTACTTCGACGACATCGATCGAGTCGGCGAGCTGCTCACCGCCTTGGGCGATCATGACCCGGCCGTGCCGATCGTCCTGAAGATCAAGCCGACGACCGACCGTGGCCGGCTGAGCGACCTCGTGGCGGTCGCGAGAGAGACTGCCCAGGTCAAGGGCATCGCCATCAACCTGCCGTCGGCCTCCCCCGGCGACTACTCCCTGGTCGGACGGTACGGGTCCGTCGCCACCCGGCTCGGGGCTGTGAGTGGCCCGCCGGTGCGCTCACTGATCGATGCCGTCCTGCGCCACCTGGCCGAGATCCTGGGCCCCAGGTCCGGGATCGACCTGGTCGCCGCCGGCGGGGTCACCAGCGGCGACGACGCCTATCGCAAGCTCCGGCTCGGAGCATCGGTGGTGCAGCTGTACACAGCACTGATCTATCGCGGTCCGCAGGTGACGTCCCAGATCCTCGCCGGCATCGCGTCGCACCTCGAAGCCGACGGTTTCGAGCAGGTGGGCGACGCCGTGGGCGCGGACGTGTGGTCTGGTTGACCGCGCGGCGAAGGAACCTTGCAAGCCGCGCTCGCGGCTGCAGCGCGGCTACCGACGGCGGGGCCGGGATCGGCCCCGAACCTTGGCGCGCCTTTGGCGAGAACACCCGCAATGCCACCCAGCGACATCGGGGACCGGACAGGCACAAGCGTCGATGGCGAGCGGGTGCGGGACCGATCGAGCACGAGCAACAGTCGGGCGAAGTGGTCCCTTTAGCGGCCATCGAACCGGACCTTTTCAATGGTCCGGCCCGCCCCTAACGTGACGGACGTGTGTGACCCAAGCCGCCCGTCCACCGTCGAAGGAGGCAGGCCATGACCCAGAACGTGACGGCGGCCCCTTCGGCCGGCCTGCCGACGGCATCGCTGCCCCGGCCGATGTCCTCATGCTGATCGTCAGGCTACCTGGCCGCCGCCGCCCTCGGCCGGCCCTGGATCGCGTGGGCAGGGGTACTCGGGGCCTCACTGGTCGTCACCGTCAGCGAACTGCTCGGCGTCCAGTGGTGGCAGGGCCGCACCGCGCTCGCCGACCATGCGGTGTGGGGCTACGTCCACCGGCGCCGCAACGAGGTGGTCCCGCCTGACGCCGCTTTCGCGGCGGCGATGGAACCCGTCCTGAAAGTATGAGGCGCATGGGGATCAACCTCCTCGGACCGATCGAGCTCGCCGGCAGCGAGCTCCGGGTGGAGGTCGGGCCGACGCGGTTGCGGGTTGTCCTGGTCGCGCTCGCGCTCCAGGTGAATCGCGTGGTCGCCGTGGATGAGCTGATCGATGCGGTGTGGGAGTCCGAGCCCCCCACGACGGCACGCGCCCAGATCCGGATCTGCATCTCAGAGTTGCGCCGAATGTTCCAGGCGGCCGGTCTGTCCGCGGCGATCCACACCCAGCCGTCCGGCTACCTTCTGGACGTCGCATCCAGCGGCGATGTCGACGCCTTGAGGTTCGACGGGCTGGTGGCCGGCGCGCGCGGTCACGTTGCCGCGGGCGACCTGGACACGGCCGTCGCGACGCTGCGCCGCGCGGACGCGTTGTGGCGTGGGCCGGTGCTGACCGGCGTGCCGACGACGTTCGCAAGGCAGGTGGCCCTCCGGCTCGAGGACGCCCGGTTGGCCGCGGCCGAGGAGCGCATCGGGCTGGAGCTGGAGCTCGGCCACCATGAGCAGGTCGTCGGCGAGCTGCGCCTGCTGATCGACCGCCACCCGCTGCGGGAGGGGCTGCACAGGGAGCTGATGCTCGCGCTGTACCGCTCCGGGCGGCAGGGCGAGGCGTTGGATGCCTACCAGGTCGTCCGGCGGCTGCTGGTCGAGGAGCTCGGGGTCGAGCCCGGTGTCGAGCTGCGGGAACTGCACCGCGCCGTCCTCGAGCGCGATCCCGCACTCGACGCCGACGCGACTTCCATCCGTCCTCCGGCAGACCGGGGAATTCCGCGTCTGCTGCCGGCGAGCATCGCCGACTTCACCGGGCGCGAGACGCAGCTGGCCGCGCTGCGCCGGGCTCTGGTCGAGGTGGTCCCGGCCGAGCACTTCGCTGTGCGCATCGCCGCGGTGTCCGGCCCCGGTGGCGTCGGGAAGTCCGTACTGGCGATCCGCGCCGCCCACGAGGTCGCCGATCACTTTCCCGACGGCCAGCTCTTCGCCGACCTACGCGGCGCTCCAGGTGACGGCCCGGCTATGCGTGCGCTGGATCGCTTCCTGCGGGCGCTGGGCATCGCCGGGACCGCGATCCCGGACGATCCGGATGAACGGGCCGAGATGTATCGCAGTCGCCTGGCCGGCAAACGCATCCTGGTGGTGCTGGATGACGTCGCCGACGAGGAGCAGGCGCGGCTGCTCCTGCCCGGCCGGCCCGGCTGCGGCGTGATGGTCGTCAGCCGGGTACGACTGGCCGGCTTGGACGGCGCGCGGCAGCTCGATGTGGACGTCCTCGACATCGATGGGTCGGTGCAGCTGCTCGCCCGGATGACCACCGCGGCACGAGTCCGTGCCGACCCCGTCGCCGCGCGGCGCCTGGCCGAGCTGTGCGCCGGCCTGCCGCTGGCGCTCCGCATCTGTGCGGCCCGGCTGACGGCGCGACCCGATTGGACGCTCGACCGGTTGGTCCAACGGCTGGAGAACGAGAGCCGCCGGCTCGACGAACTGGCCCACCGCCGGCTGCGGGTGCGTTCCACGATCGGCATCAGTTTCCAGGGCCTCGACCCGGATGCGCAGCGCCTGTTTCGCCGGTTCGCGCTGGTGACCGCGCCGGATGCCCCTGCATGGGCCGCGGCGGCCCTGTGCGACGCGAGCGTCGAGAGAGCAGTCGCGGTCATGGACCGCCTCGTCGACGCGCGGCTGGTCACCGCCACCGGGCGGCAAGGCGACTCCGACAGCCGCTATCGCCTTCATGACGTGGTCCGGCTCTACGCGACGGAGGCACTGGCCGCGGCGGAATCCGATGCCGAACGCGGCGCCGCGCTGGACCGCCTCCTGGGTGGCTGGCTGGCGTTCGCCGACGACGCGCACCGCCACGTGTACGGCGGCGACCACACCACCATTCACGGCACGGCGCCGCGATGGCGCCCGCCCTCCGGCGTGATGCCGTGGCCGGGCGACCCGTTCCCGCGACTCGACCAGGGGGAACGACGGGGCCTGGTCGCCGCGGTGAATCAGGCCGCCGACACCGGTCTCGACGAGCTGTGCTGGGACCTCGCGCTCACCCTCATCACCCTCTATGAGACCAAGGGCTACTTCGACGACTGGCTCGAGACCACGCGCGCGGGGCTTGGCGCCGTCGAGCGGACCGGCAACCTACTCGGTCTCGCCGCGATGCGGTATTCGCTGGGATCACTGCACGTACAGAGGTTCCAGTACGACCAGGCATTCGAACCACTTCTCCAGGCGGTCGCGGACTTCCGGGTGCTCGGCAACCGGCACGGCCTCGGACTGGCGCTGCGGAATCTGACCAGCGTCTACCGGGGGCGCGGTGAGGCCGAGACGGCCGTCCGCTGCGCGAACGAAGCGCTCGAGCTGCTCCGTGCGGTGGCCGACCCCGTGGCCGAGGCGCATGTGCTGGTTCAACTGGCCCGATTGCAGAGCCGGAGCAATGACCTGGCCGGCGCCAGGACTCTGGTCGATCAGGCCTTGGTGCTCGTTCGTGAGGTCGGGTATCGGCGCGGGATCGCACAGGGGCTGGACACCTCCGCAACGATCCACACCCGCGCCGGCGACCTCGAGCTCGCTCGTAGCGCGTCGCTGGAGGCGCTGCACCTCGTGCGCGAGATCGATGACGACGTCGGGACGCCGTACGTACTGCTGGGCCTGGGAAAGATCGAGCAGCAGGCCGGTGACACGGGCCTCGCGGTCGAGCACCTACGTCGGGCCGAGATCCTCGCCGACGGCCTGGGCCTGGCCGGCATCGGCAACGAAGCCCGGGCCCTCCTCGACCGGTGGCCCGGCGATACGGCGGCAATACATGACCGATAGCCCTGCCGCCTAGCGTCATCGTGTCCGCGACCGACGGACCGCAGCCGCAAGCGAGGAGAACACCATGACCTCCCAAGATGCCATCGCGCAGGGGCATGAGCCGGCTCCGGCACACCCCGTGGGGAGCAGACACGAGGGCGAGCCGGCCCCTCCGAAGCGTGCCGGTGTCAGGCAATGGGTGGCACTCGCCGTATTGGCGCTGCCCACGCTGCTGGTCTCCTTGGACACGTTCGTCATGGTGCTCGCCCTTCCCGAGATCGCCACGTCCCTGGGTGCGAGCAGCACCGAACAGCTGTGGGTCATGGACATCTACGGGTTCATGGTCGGCGGCCTGATGATCACCATGGGTACGCTCGGCGACAGGATCGGGCGGCGGCGGCTGCTTCTGATCGGCGGCGCATGCTTCGGGGTCGCCTCCCTGGTGGCCGCCTTCTCCACGAGCGCGCTGATGCTGATCGGGGCGCGGGCCGCGCTCGGCATCGCTGGTGCTGCCTTGACCCCCTCCACCCTCGCTCTGATCTCCAACATCTTCACCGATGCCAAGCAGCGCGCCACCGCTATCGGCGTATGGGCCGCATGCTTCGCAGCCGGTGCCATCCTCGGCCCCATCGCGGGCGGAGTGCTCCTGGAGCACTTCTGGTGGGGGTCGGTGATGCTGCTCGGTGTCCCGGCAATGGTGCTGCTCCTGGTCGTCGGTCCGGCGCTGCTGCCCGAATATCGCGATCACAAGGCCGGGCGCCTCGACATGGCCAGTGTCGCGCTCAGCCTGGCGATGATCCTGCCCATCATCTTCGGGCTCAAGGAACTCGCCCGCGAAGGCTGGCAGGTCGTGCCGTTCGCGTCCGTCGTGATCGGCGTCGTCGCGGGCTGGTGCTTCGTCCGCAGACAGTCCAGGCTCGCCGATCCCCTCATCGACCTGCGTCTCTTCACCGACAAGGTGTTCAACACGACTCTGGGCAGCATGTTCGCCTTCACCATGCTCAGCGGCAGCGCGATGATCTTCCTGGCCCAGTACGTCCAGCTGGTTGAGGGTTGGTCGCCGCTTCGGGCCGCCTACGCTCTCCTGCCCGGCATGGTTGCCGGCTTGCTGAGCTTTCAGGTCGCTCCGATCCTGAGTCGCAGGATCCGGCCCGGAGTGCTGCTTCCCGCGGGCCTGGCGGTGTCGGTCGTGGGGTTCCTGGTCATGCTCCAGACAACCCCGGGTTCGGGCGTGGCACCGCTCATCATCGGATTCGCCATCAGCAGTGTCGGTGGCGGTCCGCTGCTCACCGTGGGTATCGGCCTCGTCGTCGGCTCCGCACCTCCGGAGAAGGCGGGCTCGGCGTCCGGGATCGCTCAGACGGCGAACGAGTTCGGGTATGCGTTCGGGGTTGCCGTCCTGGGCAGCGTCCTCGCCGCGGCGTACCGCATCCAGATGACCGGATCGGGCCTCGACATACCCGACGCGGCGCGCCACAGTCTCGCCGGCGCGGTCGAATCAGCCGCCGACGTTCCCAGCGAGACCGTCCTGCCGCTGCTGGCGGCCGCCCACGACGCATACGCGACCGGACTGCACGCCGTCGCCCTGACCACCGCCGTCGGCCTCGCGATCGTGGCAGTGTGCTTGGCCGTCAATCTCCAGCGTCCAAGGACCGGAGCGAGCGATGACTGACCTCACCCCTCGACAGCCACACCCGAGAACTCGTCTACCAACCCACCCTCCACTGAGGGGACATGGCCGTGATCGAACCTCGGTTCTTCTTCGTGGACGTGTTCGCGTCTCGTCCACTGTCAGGCAACCCGCTGGTCGTCGTGCCGGATGCGGACGAGCTGTCAGAGCCGCAGATGCAGGCGCTGGCCCGTGAGTTCAACCAGTCGGAGACCACGTTCATCCTCGAGCCCGACCTCGAGGGCGCCGACTGGAAGCTGCGCTCGTTCACACCGACCGGAGCAGAAGTCGGCGGGGCGGGGCACAACGCCCTCGGGGCTTGTCTGTGGCTGGCAGCCGCGCGGTTGCCTCGTGACCGGGAACGGTTCGTGCAGCAGATCGGCCGGGACCTCCTCCCGGTACTGATCGACCGGTGGGACGAGGGCGTGGTGGTGTCCATGGACCAGGCGGCGCCCCGATTCGGACGTGTCGCACCGGACCGGCCAGAGCTGGCCGCGGCCCTGGGCATCGGTGTGGACGATCTCGCGGCGGCGGATGCCGTGGTCGTCTCGACCGGCGCGGGGCATCTGCTGGCTCCGCTGCGGACCAGCGAGGCCGTCGACCGGGCGCGACCGGACCCGCGCCGGCTCTCCGCTGCGCTGCGGGCCGTGGGAGGAGAGGGCTGCTACGTGTACTGCCTGGAGGACCCGCGGAACGAGGCACACGCGTACGCCCGCTTCTTCAATCCCGCGATGGGAATCGGCGAGGACCCGGCGACCGGGACCGCCGCCGGACCGCTTGCCGCCCGCCTGGTCGCCGACGGCGTCGTTCCGGACGGCAGCACCGTCGTCGTCGAGCAGGGCCACGCGATCGGCCGGCCGAGCCGCCTCAGCGTGACCGTCGCCGGTGACCTCGTACGGCTCAGCGGCGGCGGCCTGGTCGTAGCCGACGGGATCCTCCACCTCGGAGGCCAGCACCGGCCGTCCACGGAGAATCCCTTGGCAAGGGGATGACGCCATGCGTGTGGGCAGGATCCGTTCCTCAGCCGAGGCGGCACGGCTGGGCAGATCGTCCGGGCGGGGCGTGTCACGGTCAGGGGTGTCCGTCGCGTCGTCCTAGCCCTTGGTCCCGACCGCCAGCAGGTACTCCGCCTCGAACCGCGCCTGCTCGTCGGTGCCGCGGTTCCACCGGTCGCAGAACGCCTCGAGCGCCACGTCGAACTTCTCCGCCAGGTCGTTCTTCTCCGCGTTGGCGCGCGCCGCGATCGTGGGTCCGTAGAACGCCTTGAAGTGCTCGCCGTAGTCGTGGGCGCGGGTGAACGCCGTGATCTCCAACATCGCCCGTTCACGCCTGGCGAAGGTCACCCGGTCGCCGAGGAGCTCGTCCAGGTGGGCCTCGCTCCCCCACAGCGGCGGGGACGACGCGCCGGGCGGGGGCGGCGGCGCGAACGGCTTCATCGTCGCGAACAGGTCGCCGATCATGCCCTCCGGGGTCCAGCTCAGCAGCCCGATCGTCCCGCCCGGCTTGCAGACCCGCACCAGCTCGTCCGCGGCCGCCTGATGGTGCGGAGCGAACATGACCCCGATCGAGGACATCACGACATCGAACTCGTCGTCGGCGAAGGGCAGGTGCTCGGCGTCGGCGGGGACCCAGGTCAGCTCCAGGCCCTCGGCCCCGGCGACGGTACGGCCGACGTCGAGCAGCTCGGGCGTGAGATCGCTGGCCGTGACGTCCGCGCCCGCACGCGCCGCCGGAATGGCCGCGTTGCCGGTGCCGGATCCGACGTCGAGCACGCGGTCACCGGCCTGGATGCCGCACACCTCGACCAGGCGCGGACCGAGCGGAAGCAGGAAGGTGCCGACCATCTGCGGGTAGTCGCCGGAGGCCCACATGGCGCGGAGGCGGCTCTTGAGTTCCTGGTCGTTGACAGTGCTGGACATGATCGTCCCCCCCTGGGTCGGTGCTGATGAGACCGACACTAGGCCCGAAACCGGCTCGCGTACGTCGGGACGCTTCCCTGTCTTTCGCCGGTGGTCGCGGTGACCTTCGGGGCCTCATCGACGTCGGATCAGCCGCTTGAGCACCGGGATCAGTGCGGCGATGGCGATCATCGCGAGGCTCACGACCGAGGCGTACCGGTCGATGAGCAGGACGACGCCGACCGCCTGCTGACCGAGCCCGTAGCCGAGGCCCGCGACCAGGCCGGTCATCGCCACCGCGCCGGCGAAGTCCAGGATCAGGAAGGTCGCCAGGCGCATCCCGGCCATGCCTGCCATGGCGTACACGACCGGGGTGGGGACACCGGGCAGCACCGCGAGGACGACCGCGACGCGCAGGGCCCACGGCCGCAGCTCGGTGGCGCGGCCGGCGAACCGCAGGGCGCGCTCGCTGGTCGTGAACATCCTGACGATGCCCAAGCCCCACTGCCGCCCGGTCCACCAGGTGAGCCAGTCGAACTTCACCATGCCGGCGGCTCCGGCGACCACGACCAGCCAGAGCGGGGCCTCACCGATCCGGGCGAACGCCGCGGCGGCGCCGATCGCCGTGAGGTCGCCGGTGAGGAACGCCAGCATGACCGGATGCGAGGCGAGCAGGAACGGCTTCAGCGGCCGCAACACCAACCCGAGCGCCACCACCCCGAGGATCGCGCCCATCAGGGCCATATCCAGGCGGGTGGCGCGCCCCTGCCACGGCACGAACCGGCGCCAGGAGTTGGTCTCTCTCGGAATGGCGCCGGCAGCCGCCAGGCTGCTGGACGTTCGGTCGACGATGCTCATGATTCAAGGCTGAGCGATCCACCGATCAATCGACAGGTGCACCTGTCACGACTCCGCCGTGTACTCCGCAGGGCCAGAATGTGCTCATGGGTTCAGGATTGGCAGACGTCGTGGCGCCCGACCGGCCACGGCCGATTCAGGTGACTGTTTCCGCGCGTGCGAGCCGGGCGAGTGCCTTTCGGTCCACCTTGCCGTTGCTCAGGAGCGGAAGCTCGGGTACGAGACCGAAACGCTTCGGGATCTTGTAGTTGGCCAGGCGCTGAGCGGCGAAGTCGCGTAGCACCTCGGGTGACGTGCCCGGCTCGGCGACGACGAACGCGTGGCCGACTTCTCCCCAGGTGGGGTGTGGAGCGGATACGACGACCGCGATCCGGACGGCAGGATGCTGCTCCAGCACGTTCTCGATCTCGCGCGGGTAGACGTTGAAGCCGCCTGATTTGAACATGTCGCTGAGCCGCCCGACGAGCCGGATGCTGCCGTCCGGCTCCTGGACCGCGAGATCGCCTGTGTGCAGCCAACCTTCAGCGTCGATGGTGGCGGCCGTCTTCTCCGGGTCGCAGTGGTACCCGGCGAAGACGTGGTCGCCGCGCGTCCAGATCTCCCCCATCTTTCCGGTGGCGGCGTCGGCTCCGTCGGCGGTGGCAAGCCGAACCTCGTAGTTCGGGTCGACCCGGCCGATGCTCCACGTCAAGGTGCCGATCGGATCCTCGGCATCCGTGTAGGTGATCGATCCGACCGACTCCGTGAGGCTGTAGCTCGTCCCCAGACGCGCGCCGGTAGCGCTCAGCGCGACCAGCAGCTCGCGCGGTGCGCTCGCTCCGCCCCAGATGATCCATTCGAGCGACGACAGGTCCGCGTTCTTCCAGGCGTCGCTCCTGACCATCGCGAGCAGCTGGGTGGGGATGTAGTACAAGTGGGTGACGCCCTCGCGGTCGATCAGCCGTACGGCGGCCTCGGGGTCGAACCGGTCGCGGAACACGAGCGTTCCGCCGGCCACGAGGGTCGAGGTGCAGATGTCGCCCAGGCCGCCGATGTGGTTCATCGGAAGATCGCAGAGCTGGCGCGGCGGCAGCGGGTACCAATGGCCGGCCTGGATCCGGCCGCAGTAGACCAACGCGCGATGGGGGATCAAGGCGCCCTTCGGTACACCGGTCGTGCCCGAGGTGTAGATCATGGCCGCCGGATCGGTGGCCTCGACCCGTCTCCGCGCGCGTGCCAGCTGCCCGTTCAGCACGTTCGATCCGAGAACCGTGTCCTTCGACCACCAGGTCTCGTCGACGACACCGGCGTCGTGATCGAGGAGGTCGATCTTGACGGCCGGAGCGCTGTCGGTTGCCAACGCCGACAGCTCCCGCGGCGTCTGACGTGCTGTGACGCCGACCCAGATCGCGCCGATCGACGCGGTCCCGAGGAAGCACGCCCACGAGTCGACACCGGGTTTGCTCCGGCACATGACCCTGTCTCCCCGGGACACACCGGCATGCAGGAGGGCCGATGACCACAGGTCGACCTCGGCGAGCAGATCGTGGTACGTCAGTCTGCGGTGCGAGTCGATCGCTGCTTCGCGGCCGGGGCTGGCTGCCGCCCAGCTGGCGACGAAGTCGGTGATTCGTGTGCCCATGCCGGCACGGTCCGATCGATTGTTCATCGGTGTCACCGGAGCCCGGGCGGTCGCCGACGTGGTTCGCTGGAGAGCTGGACGAGCGCCGAGAGTGTCGCCGCCGTAGGAATCTCCAGGTCGTCCACCATCCGGTTCGAGCCGAGCATGGCCAGTGACATCACCGCGAACTGCTGCCAGACCTCTTCGGCCGTCAAGCCCCCACGCGGCCGGTACCACTGGGCGACACCGGTGGTCATCTGCAACAACGCGAGCCGCGCCAGCGATCCGCGGTCGGCGAACGTCCCCTGCCGGACGCCGTCCTCGATGATGTCTCTCCACACGGACTCGTAGTCGTCACGCCGTGCGAGGATGCGCGTGCGCAGGGCGCCGGTCAAGGCCGGGAAGTCCTGGTCGGTGACTCGGGCGGACCGCGGGTTGGTGGTGTGGAACAGCACGTGCGTGCCGATGACCGTCACCAGCTTGGCGGCGGGGTCCTCGAGATCGGCGGTTGCCTTGCGGGCGCTCGCAGCGAGGATGTCGAGGGAGTCGGTCATGATCTGTTCCAGCAGCTGCTGCTTGGACGCGGCGTAGTAGTACATGGCGGAGACCGCGACCTGCGCGGCGTCGGCGATGTCGCGGATGCCGGTGCCATGAAAGCCCCGCTCCGACAGAAGCCAGGTCGCGGCGCTCAAGATCTCCTGCTCGGTCCGCTTGCCGCGCGTCTGTCGTGTCGGGGTCTTGCCTCGTGCGGCGGCTGTGCTCACCGGACCTCCTGGATTCCCAGTGCTGTTGCGGGGTTGTGATGGGTGACTTGCTCGATGTCCTCGTCCCGCCATCCGCAGCTGCGCATGAGGCCGAGCACCGACCGGAGGATGTGGCCGTACCCCGGTCCACCGTAGCGCCGCAGGTAGACCTTCTGGCAGATGTCCTGAGACACCAGCAGCCGGTCGGCGTACCCCTCCGCGGCGAGCGTGGTCAGCCATTCGACGCGGGTCCGGTCATTGGGCCGGCGGGCGTCTGGGTTGAAGGCGTAATAGCTCGACTCCTGCCCGAACAGGTCGAACTCGAGATAGCAGCCGGTGCGGGCCAGGGCGAGGAAGTCATCGGCGTGCCAGATGGTGCGATCGAGATGAGACATGATCACGCGGCTGGGATCGGCCCCGAACTGCTCCACCAGCGACATCGCCTCCAACGGGGCTGTCGTGGCACGGCCTGGGTGGATCTGCACTGCCGCTCCGGTGTGCGACTGCGCCTGCAGCGCCGCTTCGAGCACCTTCGCCTCGTCGGGATGCAGGGGGGAGCTGAGTCCGATCTCCCCGATGAGGCCCGCTCGGACGCCGTCGATCCCTACGGTGACGTCCGCGCTGATCTCCTCGGTGAGATCGTCGACCGTCGCCCCGGCCACATGGCGCGGGTGCAACGCGTGCACGTAGTAGCCGGAGCCCATCACGATGTGGACGCCGGTGCGTCGTGAGACCCGGGCCAGGCCGAGCGGGTCGCGCCCGAGGCCGATCGTGGAGGAGTCGACCATGGTGCCGCCGCCCAGGCCGACGTACTCCATGAGCTCCGAGATCGCGTCTTCCTCGGAGCACAGGCGCAGGTTGTCCCGGTTGAGGACGGATCGCTTGATCGCGTCGTAGGTGTCGGGCCGGACCGGGAGGTCGATCGCCTCGCGAACCGTCGCGGGCAGGGTGTGCCAGTCGCGAGCGTTCGGGTTCGCCGGGTCGACGAGGCCGCTCATGTCGCAGAGGACGTGCTCGTGCGGCTGGATGTGTCCTGCGGCCGCGACGGGGATGTCGCCCAGGACTGTGCGGAGGACCCTCTGCACCGGTTCGCTCATGCTCAACCTTCATCGAACGAATGGCCAACTTCAGGTCTTGACATTATCAGCTCCCGGGCGGACCCTGTGTCGAACGATCGATCAAATTCGGAGGACTTGAATGCTCATCGATGCGCGCGTCAGGCTTCCATTCGAGTGCCGGAAACCGACCGTGGGCGGTACGCCGGCACGGCTGCTGGAGCAGTACGACCGCGTCCTCGACCTGAGCGCGAAGTCCGAGAACGGCACCCGGCACAGACTGCTGACCGACCTCGCCGACGCCGGCGTGTCCCAGGCCGTCCTGCATGCCGAGTACGAGGGCGGATTCGACGCCGAGCAGCTCAACGACGCGACAGCGGAGATGGTCGAGGCACACCGCGACGTGTTCGTCGGCGTCGGCACCCTCACGATGCCGCCGGAGCGGCCGACGGTCGCGGCCCGGCAGGTCGACGCGATCCATCGCATGGGTCTGGTCGGCGTCAACGTGCAACCTGCCTTCTTCGGGCTCTCCATCGACGACCGGCGGCTGTACCCCAGCTACGCCCGCGCAGAGGAGCTGGGCCTGGTCGTCGCGATCCACACGGGCATCAACTACTCCCGGATGCACCCGATGCGCCACGAGCGCCCCGAACTCCTCGACCAGGTCGCGTGCGACTTCCCGGACCTGCAGCTCGTGGCCTGCCACGCCGGGTGGCCGTGGGCCGCGGAGCTGTGCGCCGTCGCGCGTCGGCACCCCACGGTGCATCTCGAGTTCGGCGGGCTGGCTCCGAAGTACATCGACCGTCCGGGCACCGGGTGGGACGTCGTGCGCAGCTACCTCCCCTCGTTGCTGGCGGGGCAGGTGCTGTTCGCCTCCGACTGGCCGGTCATGCCGATCCAGCGGGTCGTGCGTGAGTGGTCCGACATCGACCTGCCGGCGACGGTGACAGCGGCCCTGATGGGCGAGAACGCACGGCGCCTGTTCTGGAAGGACTAGGGCGCCCGTCCCTTCCGGCTCTCTTCGATCACACCGGCACAGACGAGGAGAACGATCGACATGCGGTACTCGAACTCGACGAGGCTGGCCGTCGGCGCCTTGCTCGGCGCGACCGTTCTTGCGGCCTGCTCGTCAGCGTCCACGACATCCAGGAACGACGAAGAGGCCGCTGAACCGGTACGCGGCGGCAGCGTCACGATCGCCCGCGCCGCGGACATCGGCAGCTGGGACCCCGACACGGCGTTCACGGTCCAGAGCCTGCAGACACTGCCGATGGTCATGGAGGGCCTGTTGCGGCCCGATCCCGAAGCACCCTCCGGCGTGTCCGGCGGGCTGGCGGAGGAATGGGAGGTCGAGGAGTCCGGTCGCACCATCACGTTCCACCTGCGCGACGGTGCGACCTTCAGCGACGGATCCCCGGTCACGGCCGCTGACGTGGTCTTTTCTGTCGAGCAGTGGCAGCAGAACGTCGGGTACGGCCCGCTGTACGCCAGCATCACCGGAGCCACGGCGCTGAGCGACGACTCAGTCGCCATCGAGCTGAAGCAGCCGAGTTCGGTGACGCTCAGCTGGATCGGCGCAGGCGCGTCGGTGATCGTCCCCAAGGATTTCGGTGGACGCACGCGTGAGGACTTCTACGCCTCGCCGGTGGGTGCCGGCCCGTTCATGGTCGACGAGTACAAGCCCGGCCAGACGCTGACGATGGTCAGGAACCCGCACTACTACGACGACGAGCGCCCCTACCTGGACTCGATCACCTACGAGATCGTCGCCGACGCGAACCAGAGACTGCTTCAGTACCAGCGTGGCGACATCGATGTGATCGAGGCGGTGCCCGCCGACGTCGCGGACGTCATTCCCGAATCGGACAGGTACGTCGTCCACCCGGCGTCGACGGTGCAGAGTGCGTGGTTCAACCTCCAACGCTCCCCCACCGACGACGTCCGGTTCCGGCGCGCGGTGTCGTTCGCGATCGACCGTGACGCCTACGTCGACGCTGTCTACCGCGGCTTCGCCGAGGTGGCGGGCGCCGCTCTGCCACAGGGTGTCGAGGGCTCGGCGGCATGCGAGTGCGACGACTACTCCTTCGACCCGGAGCGGGCTCGTGCCGAGCTCGCGGAGTCGGGCTACGACGGCGAGGAGATCGTCATGCTCGCACCGGGCGACAACCCCGTGCTCAACCGAGGGAGTCAGATCGTCGAACAGATGCTCGAGGACGTCGGTATCAACATTGCCCTGCAGCCGGTCGAGCTCGAAGTGATGAACGACCTCCTGATGAACGGTGAGTACCACCTCAACATCGCCGACATGAGCAGCGTGTCCCCGAGCGTCGGTGACGTGTTCAGCCTGATGCCCTACATGATCCCCGGGCTGGACGAGGAAGCCACCGCGACGATCAACAACGGGTTCGCGGACCTCGACGCGGCGACCGACCAGGCGAGCGGAGTCGCGGCCACCCAGCGCCTCGAGCAGTGGTGGGCGGAAGAGCAGCCGTACGTCCCGATCGCCAACCCCGACCGCATCGTTGCGCTGGGGCCGGAGATCCACGGCTTCGCTGCGACGTCCTACCTCATGTATCCGGCGGACCAGCTCTGGCGTTCAGGTCAGTGATGTCGGGACGAGCCCAACTGGCGCTGCGGAGGCTGGCACAGGTTCTGCCTGTACTCCTCCTCCTGCTGTTGACCGTGTTCGCACTGCGCGCGATCCTGCCGGGCGACCCGGCGCGGTCGATCGCGGGACCCCGGGCAACCGAGGCACAGGTCGAGGAGGTGCGCGATCGCCTCGGTTTCGACGAACCGCTCCCGGTCGCGTTCGCGTCGTTCCTCGAGGACGTGACCCAGGGTCAACTCGGCGTATCGAACCGGACCCACCAACCGGTGGCCGAGCTCATCGTGCAGCGCGCGCCGGTGACGTTGTCGATCGCCATCGGGGCCGTGGCGACCACCTTCCTGATCGGTATCCCGCTCGGCTGGTACCTGGCGCTCAGACGGGGACGGGCGGATGCGGACGCCGCTTCGGCTGTGCTCATCGCCGTGGTCAACGTGCCCGCGTTCTGGCTGGGCCTGATGCTCTCGATCCTGGTAGGCCTCCGATGGGGCGTGCTCCCCGTCGGGGGTCTCGAGCCGGGGGTGACCGGCTGGATACGTTCCATGATCCTGCCTTGTCTCACCGTCGGGCTGGTCGCCGCCCCGTGGGTCGCGCGCAGCGTGGCCACGAGCATCGGCGGCATCTTGGCGTCTGACTTCGTCACCACGGCACGATCCCTGAGATTCTCGGGATGGTCGCTGTTCCTGCACCACCTGCTGCGCAACGCCCTGCCGCCCACCGTCACGCTGCTCGCCCTGCAGGCCGGCAGTCTCCTGTTCGGCGCCGTCGTGGTCGAGCAGGTGTTCGCGCTGCCGGGACTCGGGTCGGCGCTGCTCGAAGCAGCCGCCAGCCGCGACTTCGCGGTGGTGCAGGGCCTCACGCTCGTCCTCGGAGCCGCGATCATCCTCGTCAACGCCGCCGGCGATGTCGCCGTCGCGGTGCTCGATCCACGGACGCGGTGGGACTGATGGCCGGCCTCCTCGTCGCCCCGGAAGCAAGGCTCACCCATCGCTCGCGTGAGAGGTCCCGGAGGGTGCGTCTGTGGCCCTTCGGCGTCGTGATCATCTCTGCAGCGGTGGCCGCCGCGCTGCTCGCACCCTGGCTGGCGCCGTACCCCCCGGGCGAACAGAACTTGACGGCGATCAACCAGGCACCATCGGTTGAGCACTGGTTCGGGACGGACCCGCTCGGTCGCGACGTGCTGTCCCGGATGATGTACGCCCTGCGCACTGACCTGGCGCTGGTCGTGCCAGCAGCCGGGATCCCGCTCCTCCTCGGGGGGTTGATCGGCGGCGCCGCGGCTTATGTGGGCGGGATCTTCGACACGGGGGTGCGATGGGCCTTGGACGTGTTCCAGGGAATGCCGGCGTACGTGCTGCTCGTGGCGCTCGTCGCCGTCCTCGGGAACGGAGCGAGCAGTCTGCTGATCGCGTTCACCCTCATGGGCTGGATCGTCTACGCCCGCATCGCTCGCACCGAGGTGCGCCGGGTACGGGAGGACAATTACGTCCTCGCCGCGTATCTGTCGGGCACACCCAGGATGCTCGTGTTCTTCCGCCATGTGATCCCCAACAGCAGAGCCCAGCTCATGGCGTACTTCGTCACGGACATGGGAATGGCACTACAGATCATCGCCGGCCTGTCGTTCTTCGGCCTCGGTGTCTCCCAGGAAACCCCCGAGCTCGGCGCGATGATCGCCGACGCGCGCCTCTACATACAGACCAACCTCTGGCTGGGCCTGTTCCCGGGCGTCGCGCTCGTGCTCCTCGGCTTGTCGATGGCGTCCATCGGCGACGCGATGAGAGAGAGGCGACGATGACCACGGGTCTGGAGGTGTCCGAACTCACTGTCCGGCTGTCGCACGAGGACGGGCAGGTCGTACTGGTCGACGGCATCACCTTGGGCATCGAGGCGGGCCGCTGCCTGGGCATCGTCGGTGAGTCGGGGTGTGGGAAGTCGCTGACCCTGCGGAGTGTGATGGGCCTGGTGCCCCTGGGAGTGGAGCGCGACCTGTCGGCGCTGCGCGTGGCGGGGCGAGAGGTGCTGGGAGACGGCACACCGCCTCCGGGAGTCGCGATGGTGTTCCAAGACTCTGCGACGTCCCTGAACCCGTCCATGCGTGTCGGCTCGTACCTCGTGCGTGTCCTGCGCCGTGCTGCTGGGCATGATGCCCGGAGCGCGCGGGAGGCGGCGCTGCTCCTGCTGTCCGAGGTCGGGATCTCGCACCCGGAGGTCCACATGAACGCGTTTCCCCACCAGCTCAGCGGCGGACTGCGGCAGCGGACGGCCATCGCGCTCGCGCTCGCCACGGCACCGGCCGTGCTCCTGTGCGACGAGCCGACGACCGCGCTGGACGTCAGCACCCAGGCCCGGATCCTGCGCCTGCTCCGGGAACGGATGGACGCCCGAGAGCTCGCGATGGTGTTCGTGAGCCACGACATGGGTGTGATCAGGCAGGTCGCGGACCGCGTTGCGGTGATGTACGCGGGCCGGATCGTGGAGACCGGATCCACCGAGGACGTCATCGATCGGCCACGCCATCACTACACGCGGATGCTGCTGGAGTCGATGCCGGCGAACGCCGCGCCCGGTGGAGCGTTCAGATCGATCCCGGGCCTGCCACCGGCCCCGGCGGCGTACGTCGAAGGGTGCCGATTCGCCAGCCGCTGCCCGCACCACGACGCGGGCTGCGACCTCCCACTCGTCGGGCTCGACGGCCTCAGCCTCGAACACCGCAGCGACTGCGTGCACGAAGACGACACGCCGAGCCGGGAGTGGACCCATGCTCGAGGTTGACTCGCTGAGCGTCACCTACGGTTCCCGGAGGGAACGACGGGCCGCTGTCCCCGCGGTGGACGACGTGACGTTCCGCGTCGACAGAGGCCAGATCGTCGGGCTCGTCGGCGAGAGCGGATGCGGCAAGACCAGCATCGCGCGTGCGATCGTCGGCGCCGTGCCCGTGGGTTCCGGTGTGATCAGCCTCGACGGCCACCGGCTGGGACCTCGCCGGTCCTCGGCCGAGCGCCGCCGCATCCAGATGGTGTTCCAGGACCCCGGGACCTCGCTGGACCCACGGCTGACGGTGGCGCGCACCCTCGCCTGGGCGGCTTCTCCGGGTCTGCGGGCCGGCGATATCGCCGACGAAACCGTGGCGGACCTGCTGCGCCAGGTGGGACTCCCGCCCGAGGTGGCCGGCGAGCGGCCCGCGAAGTTGTCGGGCGGGCAACGCCAGCGCGTCGCCGTCGCTCGCGCCCTCGCGGCCGAGCCGGACGTCGTGATCGCGGACGAGGTCGTGTCCTCGCTGGACGTCTCCGCCGCGGGCGCCGTACTCGACCTCCTGCGCATGATCAGCACCGAGCTCGGCGCGGGCGTCCTGTTCATCTCGCACGACCTGTCGGTCGTGCGAAACCTGTGTCACCGGACGATCGTGATGTACCGGGGCCAGGTCGTGGAGCAGGCACCGACCGCGGATCTCTTCGAGAAGCCGGGACATCCCTACACCAGGGCCCTGATCGACTCCGTTCCCAGCGTCGAGCGACGGACCACGGGACCGGTGCTCCGCGACGACGACGCGCGAGCCGACGACGCCGCGGCCACCGGTTGCCGGTTCCGGCCGAGATGCGCCTTGGCAACGCACGAATGTGCCACCGATCAGCCCGCGCTCGTCGGTCCCGCGCACCAAGTGCGCTGTCACCACGCCTGGACGACTGCCTTGGAGGAAGCGTGAAGGTCGCGATCCTGATCTACCCCGGATTCACCGCACTCGACGCCACCGGACCCTTCGAGGTCTTCAACCGGCTCCCGCAGGCCGAAATCACGTTCATCTCACCTGATGGCGGCGACGTGGTCGCCGACTACCCGACGTTCCGGCTGCCGAGCGATGCCATGGCGGACACGGCGCCGCCCGACGTCGTCGTCGTGGCAGGCGGGAGCAGGACCCACGACCAGCTCGGCCGCGAGGATCTGCGCGAGTGGCTGCGTGCGTGTGCGGAGAACTCCCGGGTCGTCTCGTCCGTCTGCACGGGGGCTCTCATCCTGGGCGACGCCGGGCTCCTCGAGGGCCGGCGAGCCACGACCCATTGGTACGAGCTGGAGAGCCTCCGGGCCTTCGGTGCCGAACCGGTGTCCGAACGGGTGGTGTCCTCGGACAAGGTCATCACCTGTGCTGGTGTCTCCGCCGGCATCGACATGGCGCTGACGGTTGTCGCACAGCTCGTCGACGAGGAGTACGCGATGGCGACACAACTCAGCATCGAGTACGACCCGCAGCCGCCGTTCGACGCGGGCAGCGTGCGAACCGCACCCGAGGGCGTGGTTCAGCACCTGACCGAGGTCATGCGGGCCCACTACGGCCCACCCTGGGGTGAGCGAGTCGCTCAGGCCGGTACCAACAGGTGACGAGCCAGGCTCTGGTGCCATCGGCTGGCTTCGAGGAGATCGGCGGTATGGATCGACTCGTCCACATTGTGGAGCCCCGTGAGCACCCGCTCCGCGGACGTGTGGCGAAGGATCGTGAAGCCGTAGGCGTGCGTGCCCACCTGGCGTAGGTGAACCGAGTCCGAGAATCCGGTGATCAGCGTGGGCAGAACGTCGACGGGATCGCCGCACTCGACGAGGGAACGCCGGACCGCCTCGACGAAACGGCCTCCCGGAGGCGAGCTGCTGCCCGGCACCCACGGCGTGAGCGCCTCGACGTCCCACGGCAGGTCGTCGCCCAGGACCGCGTCCAGCTCCGCGAGGAGTTGCGCCCCGGTCGTTCCCGGCAGGACCCGGCAGTCGACATCGACACTGGCTCGCGCCGGCATCACGTTGATGGCGGCCGAACCGCGGAGCCTCGTCGGCGCCAGGGTGCTGCCCGCAAGAGCCCTGGCGCGGTGCGCGAGAATCGGGCTCGACGGCGCCAGGTCGACCAGGGGCGACGGCGCCGACGGCTCGGGCGTGTGGTCGCCGAGCCTCTGCACCAACCGGGCGAGCATCGTCACCGCGTTCCGGCCCAGCGTCGGCATGGACGCATGACCGGCCTCCCCCCGAGCGGTGATCCGCACGGGGAACGATCCCTTCTCGCCGATGTCGAGGAGCGCGACGGTCCGGCCGGCGCGGTCGACGTGCCGCTCGCCGCCGCCCTCGTTGACCGAGTACGTGGGCCGGACATCGGGACGAGTCTCGAGCAGCCAGCGCATGCCGACGTCGGCGGAGCCGTCCTCCTCGTCCGCCACGGCCAGCAGCCACAGGTCGCCCGACAGCTCGGTACCCGACCTTGCGATGGCCGCCATGGCCACCGCCCGGGCGGCGAGCTCGCCCAGCATGTCGAGTGCGCCCCGTCCGTGGAGAAAGCCGTCGGGGTCCACCACCGCCTCGAACGGTGGGTACGTCCAGCCTTCCGGGCTCGCCGGAACGACATCCGTGTGCCCCACGAACGCCAGCGAGTCGCCGTCGCCGCCGGCAAGGTGGGCGACCAGGTTCGCCCGGGCCGGGTCGCGGGCGACCAGCTCGCAGCTGACGCCGTGGGAACCGAGGTAGTCGCTCAGCAGCTCGGCGGCGGCGGTCTCGTTCGCACGACTCGTGTCGAGCCGGATCAGGTCACGTGCCAGCTCGATGACGTCCGCTGGGCCCGGCAGCGCGGCAGCGGTGACCATCACCTGCGCCCGACCAGGTTCACGACCCATGCTGCCAGCTCGGCCTCGTACTCGAGCCGCGACCGGAGGCCGGTGGGACGGCTGTGGGAAGCCGCCTGCAGCTCACAGCGGAACAGGCAGCGGCTGCCCCACTCCGGGGCACTGTCGCGCAATGCCGCCACCCACTTGGCCGGCTCGTGCACCGGGACGCGGGCGTCATGCAGACTTCCGGTCACCAGCACGTCCGGTCGATCACCGGCGGGCGGCAGATTCTCGTACGGCGAGTAGGTCCGCATCCACGCCCACTGTTCCGGGTCCGACGGATCACCCCACTCGTCGTACTCGTTGACGATGAGCGGAATGGTGGGGTCGCTCATGCTATTGAGGACGTCGACGAACGGCACCTCGGCGATGACCCCGCGCCACCGGCCTGGTCGCCGGCTCATGGCAGCAGCTACCGCCAGCCCACCCGCGCTCATGCCACGAAGCACGAGACGAGATCCGTCCACGTGAACGGCGGGTGCGGCGGATCCGTCGCTGATCGCGTCAGCCACCGCCAGGACATCGTCGAACGTGTTCGTCTTGAGGCCGAGCCGTCCGTCGAGCCAGCCGGCGCGACCTTGCTCGCCGCCTCCCCGGACGTGCGCGTGGACGAACACGATCCCGGTATCCAGGAGCGCGGACAAGGCCGGGTCGTAGTGCGGCTCGAAAACCAGCTCGTACGCCCCGTAGACGTAGATCAGCGCCGGTGCGGTGCCGTCCATGGGTGTGCTCGAGTGCGCGATCACCGTGACCGGGACGGACGGGCTCCCGACCCGGAGGCGGCGCGACACGTACGCGTGGACCGGAGCGGCGACAGCCGGCGGCCCCGGAGCGATCGGCTCCGAGGCGGTCAGCGCGATCCGCCGCCACTCGGCCGGGTCGACGCGTGACTCGTCGCGGACCCACAGCTGGTCGCTCGACCACGGAGTCTTCGGATCCAGGCACACCGTGCCGGCAGGATGGCGGCTCGTGATGACCTGCGTCGCGACGGCCGGAGCAGCGTCACGGGCCACCGTCAGCCGACGCCGGCCGCCGGAGCGCTCGTCGAGCACAAGGTGCCCGGCAAACGGGTGAACCGAGTACAGGCGGGTTCCCGGCTCTTCCGGCCGCACCTCGACCCAGGTCGGGGGTGCGGCAGCGCCGTCGCTCATCGGTGTCCACATCAGACGGAACTCGCGGGCCCGCCAGTCGGTGACGAGGGCGAATCCAGGTACGCCAGCACGCGTCCACGACTCTGCCGTGTAGTCCACCCCGTGGTGGCGCCCCCCGATGCTCCGCGCGGCGGGCGGCTCGGCAGCGACGTGCCAGCACTCTCCGGTGTCGCGCGAGTGGCTCTCGATCAGAACGGCCGTCCCATCCCGAGCGCGTCGCGTGGTGATGCGGAAACGCTCATCGTTCTCCGTCAGGACGTGCTCGTCATCGCCGGCCCCGAGTCGGTGACGCCACACCTGGAACGGCCTGGCCGCCGCGTCCATGGTGACGTAGTGGAAGCTCTCCGAGGCTGCATCCCAGGCCCCACCGGGCGCCGTGGCCCGATCGACCACGTCGTGATCCGTCCCGGTCACGAGATCACGGAAGGTCAGACGGAACCCCTCGTCGCCACGACGGTCGATCGACCAGGCGAGCCAGCGACCGTCCGGGCTGATCTCGAACGTGCCCAGGGCGACGTGGCCGTGGCCGTCGGCGATCGCATCGAGGTCGAGCACCACCCGTTCGCTCCGACCGGCGACGATTCGCCCGAACTCGTCGCCCCGGTCCCAGCGATGCCACAGCTCGTCGGCACCCCACCAGCCCACGGGCCGCGCGACCCGCTTCGGCAGTCCTTCGTGCATCGCGGTCAACAGCGCCGCCCGTTCCGCGGCCGATGTCGTGAGACGCGCGTCGTAATACGCACGTTCGCTGGCGAGATGCTCGAGAACCGCTCCCGACGACCGGTCGGCCAGCCATGCGTACGGATCGACGAACACCTCGCCGTGACGCGTGACGACTCGCGGCCGGCGCAGCGGCCGGGGAACCGGTGGATCGCTCACCAGCGGAGTGTCGCAACGGCACCGAAAGTTTGTCAATCGATCGACAAAAAATGCTACCGTCTGCGAGTGACGACGCCCAGCGCTTGGCCCACCGCTCTGGAACTCGGCGCACGCGTCAGCGCAGGAGATGTCAGCGCCGCCGAGCTCGTCACTTCGGCCTTGGAAGCGGCGCGGCGCCTCGATCCCCTGACCCATGCCTTCTGCCGGGTCGACCACGACGAGGCGCTCGAAGTTGCGGCAGAGCTCGATCAGCGGGTCGCTCAGGGCGCCGCGATGCCAGGGCCGCTGGCCGGCGTGCCGACGGCGATGAAGGATCTCCATTCAGAGCGCGGCAAACCGCTGTGCAGTTCGTCTGCCGCCATCAAGCATCCGGTGATGGACGCGGACTCTCCGGCCATCAGAGCGTTGCGTGACGCCGGGCTGGTGTCGATCGGCGCAACCGTCTCGGCCGAGTTCGGGGTCTCGGCCGTGACCGAGTCACCTCTCCACGGCGTGGCGATCAACCCGTGGAACGCCGAGCGGATCAGCGGCGGGTCCAGCGGTGGAGCGGCGGTGGCCGTGGCCTCCGGCATCCTGACCGTCGCCCACGGCTCGGATGGGGCGGGGTCGATCAGGGAACCTGCCAGCTACTGCGGTCTGGTGGGGATGAAGGCCAGCCGCGGCCGGGTCCCGAGCAACGGTGTGGGGTGGGCGTCCGAGGGCGTGCTGACCCGGACGGTCGAGGACACGGCGGCCGCTCTCGACGCCCTTGCCGCGGCGGAACTTCCCCACTGGTACCGGCCGCCGGAGCGGTCGAGGTCCTTCCTCGAAGCAGCCCGAACCGATCCGCCGCCCCTGCGGGTAGCGGTGAGCACCATGCCGGCGCTCCCGGTGGAGGTCGACCCCGAAGCCTCCCGGGTCGTCGAGGCGGTGGCCGACCTTCTCGCCGATCTTGGGCACGACCTCGTGCGCCGGGACATCCCGGGTCTCGATCCGGCCCGTCTGCAGGAGCCGTTCGAGACCTATTGGAGCTGCATCTCCGCGGGCTACACGATCGAGGACGAGGACAGCCTCGATCCGCTCAACGCCTATCTCCGACAACGAGCACTGCAGACCGACACGCTCGCCTATGTCTCGGCACTGGACTCGCTGGTCGCCCAGTCGATCCCGATGTACGCCCTGTGGCGAGATGTCGACGTGGTGCTGACGCCCACCAGCGCGATCCCGGCGCCCCGCGTGGGCGAGGTCGGCACGGCGCCCGGCGAGGATCCGATCAAGGGCCTGCATCGCGTCGAAGCCCTGGCTGCCATGACATTTCCGGCCAACCTGCTCGGTCTGCCCGCCATCTCGATCCCCGTGATCGACGCCGTGCCGACGCCGCTCGGCGCCCAGCTCATCGGAGGACCACAACGCGACGACGTCGTTCTCTCACTCGCCGGGCAACTGGAACGGGCGCGCCCGTGGCGTGGCCGGGTCCCCATGATCTGACGCCGCGCGGCTCGAGACCTGTCAGCGGCGATCGCTGGCGTCGGGGGTGGGATCAACGGGTCCGGTAACGCGCGTAGACGAGTCCGCTGTCGAACGCACGCTCCTCGACCAGGTCGAGATCGAGGCGCACCCCGTCGGGGAAGAACCGCTTGCCGCCGCCGACCACGCTCGTGGTGATGAACAGGTGGTACTCGTCCACCAGTCCGGCAGCGATCGCCTGGGCCGCGAGGTTCGGGCCGTCGACGCTGAGGTCGTGATCGGCTTCGGCCTTGAGCTTGCGCACCGCGTCCGGATCGAAGGTCCGCTCGATCCTGGTCTTCGCGCTGGACACCGACTCCAGCGTCGTGGAGTACACGATCTTCTCCGCGGCCTGCCAGTCGCGGGCATACTGCAGGATGTGCGGCGGCACCTCCGGCTCGGCGTGCGCGGTCTCCCAGAAGACCATCGTCTCGTACATCCGCCGGCCGTAGAGGAACGTGCCCACGTGGCGGAAGACGTCGCCGATGAACGTGTGCACCTCCTCGTCCTCGGCCCCCCGTCCGAGGTCACCCTCCGCCGCCTCGGCGTAGCCGTCGAGTGAGGTGATCATCGAGTAGATGAGCTTGGCCATGTTCGGCTCCTTCTGCTTGTGGCGAGTCAGGTGACTCACCTCTAGCTGACCGTATTGACCCTTGGGTCGTGAGTCAACCGACTCACCTCTGTGCCACACTGGCGGCATGCCACGCGAACTCTCGGCGTACCACCGGCAGGTCGCTGCGGCCAACCGTTCGGCCATCCTCGACGCGGCGGCAGGCCTGTTCCTCGAGTTCGGCTACGACCGGACCTCGCTGGCGCGCGTCGCCGAGAGCGCCGGAGTCTCCAGGGCGACGCTGTTCAAGCAGTTCCCGACGAAGGCAGAGCTCTTCGAGGCGACGGTGCTCGCGGCCGGGGACGCGTCTGAAGGAAAGCTCGTCGACCCGCCGTCCGGAGACTTCCGAGCGGGCCTGGTCGTCCTGGGCCTCGCGTACGCGGAGCTGCTGTCCCGGCCTCGCATGGCGGACTTGATCCGGGCCGTGATCGCCGAGTCCCCGAGGTTCCCGGAACTACGCGAGCGGACCTTCGATTTCGGCACGCTACCCGTGCTCGCGGCACTTCGGCGCTACCTCCTGGCGGAGAACGCTGCGGGAACCGCCGACGTGGATGACCCGGACGTGGCGGCAGCGCAGTTCCTGGGCATGATCGCTACTGTCGTCTTCTGGCCCCGCCTCGTCCACGGCAACTGGTCGCTCAGCGAAGACGAGACGTTCCACGTGGTCGACGAAGCAGCTCGGACGATCGCCGCACGCTACGCCGCGCCCGCGCAGAGGACTGTTGACGTCGCCGGGTCGGCGTCCTAGGGCGGGCCGCAGGAGCCGCAGCAGAAGTAGCCCGGCTGTGCGCCACATCGTCAGTGTCCGGCGAGTGCGCGGGCCAGCCCACTCAGTACTCGCCGCGTCAGCCGTCCCTGCCCCAGTCCGAGGTCGACCAGGTCGTCGAACACGCCCTGGTCCCTGCCGGCTGCCGTGATGCCGCCGGTCAACACGGCCGGGACCGCGGTCAGCCGAGCCGCCGCGGCCGTGTGTCGCAGGTGCCGCCCGAGGAGCGCCCGCACCTCGGTCCGGTGCCGGCGACCGGCCGTCTCCGGCCGCTGCGATCTGACGGCCGCCGCGGTGACCCGGCCGGCCAGCGCCCCGGTCGCCACCGCATAGTGGATGCCCTCGCCGGTCATCGGGTTGATCAGGCCGGCGGCATCGCCGGCCAGCAGGAGGCGGCCGTCGGGCTGGGACCAGCGCCATGACGACAGGGGCAGGTGGTGGCCGCGCCAATCGGTCCCGTCGTCCGCGCCGGGCAGCAGTTCGCCCAGGCGCCGGAGCAGCGCCGCCTTCGACAGCCCATCGGTGCCGAACGCACCGTAGCCGACGTTGGCCAGGCCGTCGCCGCGGTCGAAGCACCAGGCGTAGGCCTGCGCATGCTCCTGGTCGAAGGCGATGATCTGCCGGCCCGACCAGCGTGGTGGCGTCGCGACGTAGCCGCGCAGGGCGACGGCCCGTTGCCGGACGGCGGGGACGCCGGCGGCCCGGCGGACGACGGAGTAGGCGCCGTCAGCGCCGACCACGACCCGCGCGGTGAGGTCGTCGTCGATGGCCACGCCGCCCGCCTCCTGCCGGACGGTGCGCACTCGGTGACGCTCGAAGCGGGCACCGGCTGTGATCGCGGCCTCGAGCAGCCGGTGGTCGAAGACCGCCCGCGGGACGACCCGGACCGGTCGCCGCATCGGACGCGCTACCCGGTGTTCGCCGTGCGAGAGCTCCAGCCGCCGCACCGGTGCCCAGTCGTCCAGGAGGCCCGGTACGCCGAGCTCGGCCAGCACATCCGTCACGTCCGGCGAGATGCCGTCGCCGCATGCCTTGTCGCGAGGGAAGGCGGCCCGGTCGAGCACCAGCACCCGCAGCCCGGGGGCCGCCGTCAGCGCGCCGAGCGCCGCCGCCGCTCCGGCCGGGCCGGCGCCCACGACGATGAGGTCCCATGGGTCGTCCATGCGAGTCCATTACCCAACGCGGGTTCAGCTGCGCAACACCAGCAGCACGACGTCGACAAGGGCGATGGCCATCACCGCGCGGAACGGGGTCGCCCCGCGGCCACGCAATGCCAGCACGACGAGGACGCCGACGACGCCGAGGCCGCCCCAGGCCCACGCCGGCGGCCGGCCCGGGCCCAGCACCACCAGCGCGGACGCGACGGACAGCACGACCACCGCCGTGAGCCGGGCGCGCGCTGGACCGAGCCGGTGCGGCAGGCCGCGCACGCCGGTGGCGGCGTCGTCCTCGAGGTCGGGCAGCACGTTGACGAGGTGTGCGCCCACGCCGAGCAGGGCACCGGCAGCGACCATCCAGCCGGGCGGCCACTCAGGTGGGTCCAGGGCGAGGCTCACCACGGCAGGCAGCAGCCCGAACGCGACCGCATACGGCAACCACGACAGCGCCGTACGTTTCACCACCAGGTTGTAGGCCACGCCACAGGCGACCAAGCCCAGGTGCAACGATCCTGCGGCCCACCCCAGAGCCAACGAGAAGGCCACGCACGCGACCCCCGCGACGACCAGCGCGCCGCGCACCGCCGAAACCGACACACGGCCAGTGGCCAGCGGCTTGTCCGCGCGGCCCACGGCGCGGTCGCGGCCGGCGTCGATCAGGTCGTTGGACCAGCCGATGGTGAGCTGGCCGGTGAACACGGCTGCCATGACGAGGGCGAGAGTCGCGGCGTCGTGGCCGAGGCGCAGCGCCAGCAGCCCGCTCAGCGCGGTGACCGCCGCCGTCGGCTCCGGGTGGCAGGCTCGCACCAGGCCCGCCGCTGCAATTCTTACCGCCACCGTCCGAAGTTTAAGGCCGCCGAATTGGCGTATTACTTGACCATGACGCGCATTCTGTCTGTTCGCGGTGCCCTACCCGATCACAAGTACGCGCAGGCGGATCTGACGGCGGAGTTCGCCGGCATGATCGCCCCGGCCGGCCGGTACGACCACGCGCTGCTGGAACGCTTCCACGCCAACGCCGGCGTGAGCACTCGGCACCTCGCGCTGCCGAAGGAGCGCTACGCCGCCCTGAGCGACTTCGGCGCCTCCAACGACGCGTTCATCGAGGCCGCCGTCGAGCTCGGCGTCCGGGCGATCACCGACGCCCTCGACGCCGCCGGTCTGACGGCGGGTGACGTCGACCTGATCGTCTCGACCACCATCACCGGCCTCGCGGTCCCGTCGCTCGACGCCCGCATCGCCGGGCGGATCGGGCTGCGCCCCGACGTGAAGCGGGTGCCGATCGTCGGCCTCGGCTGCGTGGCGGGCGCGGCGGGGATCGCGCGGGTGCACGACTACCTGCTCGGCCACCCCGGCGACGTCGCGGTCCTGCTGTCCGTCGAACTGTGCTCGCTGACGGTGCAGCGCGCCGACGCGTCGATCCCCAACCTCGTCGCCAGTGGCCTGTTCGGTGACGGCGCCGCCGCCGCCGTCGCGGTGGGCGCCGAACGCGCCGCCGGCCTCGACCCACCGGCCGGGCGGGTCCGGCCCGCCGTGCTGGCCAGCCGGAGCCGGCTCTACGCCGACACCGAGCGGGCCATGGGCTGGGACGTCGGTGCGACCGGGCTGCGCATCGTGCTGAGCGCCGACGTGCCCGAGCTGGTGCGCACCCAGGTCGGCGACGACCTCGACGGGTTCCTGTCCGGCCACGGCCTGCGCCGCGAGGACGTCGAGTGGTGGGTGTGCCACCCGGGCGGGCCGAAGGTGCTGGAGGCCATGCAGGAGGCGCTCGGCGTCGACCACGACGCGCTGGCGCTGACGTGGGACTCGCTCGACCGCATCGGCAACCTGTCGTCGGCGTCGGTGCTGCACGTGCTCGCCGATACCCTCGAGCTGCGCCCGCCACGGCCGGGGTCGTACGGGATCATGCTGGCCATGGGCCCGGGATTCTGCCTCGAACTCGTCCTGCTGCGAGGGTGAGCGATGTCTGACGTGCTGTTCACCGTGCTGGTGGGACTGGTCGGCCTCGAACGGCTGGCCGAGCTGGTGGTGTCGAAGCGCAACGCGGCCTGGAGCTTCGCCCGGGGTGGGGTCGAGTACGGCCGGGGCCATTACCCCGTCATGGTCGTCCTGCACACGGCCCTGCTGGTGGGCGCCGTCGCGGAGGTGTGGATCCGCCGGCCGGACTTCGTGCCCGCGCTCGGCTGGACGATGCTGGCGCTCGTCGTGCTGGCCCAGGGGTTGCGCTGGTGGTGCATCGCGACGCTCGGGCCGCAGTGGAACACCCGGGTGATCGTCGTGCCCGGCCTCGTTCTCGTGCACGGCGGGCCGTACCGCTGGCTCCGTCACCCCAACTACGTCGCCGTCGTGATCGAGGGGTTCGCCCTGCCGCTCGTGCACTCGGCCTGGATCACCGCCGTCGTGTTCACCGCGCTCAACGCCGTCCTGCTCGCCGTCCGGCTGTCGGTGGAGAACGCCGCGTTGACCGAGCTGACCCCAGAGACGGCGTCGTGATCGACGTTGTCGTCGCCGGCGGCGGCCCGGCCGGATTGACGGCGGCACTCTACGCGGCGCGCAGCGGCCTCGAGGTGGTGGTGTACGAGCCGCGTCCCGCGCCGATCGACAAGGCGTGCGGTGAGGGACTCATGCCCGGCGCCGTCGCCGCCCTCACACAGCTCGGTGTGCACCCGGAGGGGCAGTCGCTGCGCGGGATCCGCTACGTGTCCGGATCCCGGTCGGTCGGGGCGGACTTCCGCGCCGGCCCCGGTCGCGGGGTCCGGCGGACGACCTTGCACGCCGCGCTGCGCCAGGCGGTCGATGACGCCGGTGTCCCCGTCGTGCCGGCTGCCGTCGGGACGGTCGTCCAGGCACCCGATGGGGTCGATGTCGACGGCGTCCGCGCCCGGTACCTCGTCGGCGCTGACGGGCTGCATTCGCCGATCCGCCGCCACCTCGGTCTGGACGTCCCGGTCGGGTCGGCGCGCCGGTTCGGGCTGCGCTCCCACGTCCGGATGGCGCCGTGGACCGACTACGTGGAGGTGCACTGGGCACCGGCGGCCGAGGCGTACGTGACGCCGGTCGGTCCGGGTCTCGTCGGCGTCGCGGTGCTGACCAGGGTGCGTGCGCAGTTCGACGCGCACCTCGATGCCTTCCCGGAACTGCGCGAACGCATCGCCGGCCGCCCGATGACGACGGTACGCGGCGCCGGTCCGCTCCGGCAGCGGTCGCTGCACCGGGTCGCCGGCCGCACGCTCCTGGTCGGCGACGCCGCCGGCTACGTCGACGCGCTCACCGGCGAAGGAGTGGCACTGGGCATGGCCCAGGCCCGGGCCGCAGTGGCCGCGATCGTCGCCGACACGCCAGCCCGCTACGAGCTGGCGTGGCGGCGTCTGACCTGGCGCTACGAGGTGATCACCCGTGCCCTCGTCGGCGCGACGTCGACCACCATCGGACGGCGAGCCCTCGTTCCGTTCGCGGCCGCTCTCCCACGTCTGTTCGGCGCCACCGTCAACATCCTCGCCCGGCCCGCGTGAGCGCCTCATCAGTCGTCGCCGCCGACCACGAACTAACCACTCAGGACACTGGCGCGGCACGGGCACCGACCGGCGTGACGCTCCGCGCACCGTCGGGCCGGCCTCGACCCGTCAGGCCGGATCGGCGGGGAGCCAGACGCGCATCGTCGAGACGCCGCGGTTGCCCCAGGAGTGGTACGGGGTCAGCCGCAGCGTCACGGCGCGCGGTTCCGGGCGCGGTTCGGCGCCGTCGTACGGCCACGAGCCGGCTTCGTCGGGCGCCGGGGCGACCAGGCCGGCCAGCTCCACGACACCACCGGCCTCGACCGGGGTGACGCCGGGAGCGACGGCGACCAGGTCGAGGTCGACGTCGGGCTGGTCGACGGACTCGGCGCAGTAGAGGACCGGGCCGCGCTCGACCGCGACGCAGCCGCGGACGGCGTCGATGCGTGGGTCGGCGACGGTGACGCGCGGCGCGACCGGCAGCGTCAGGACCACCTCGTCGCCCGCCACGACCGTGACCGTCACCCGGCCCGGTTCGACGGGGTCGGGCGCACCGCCGCGAGCCGCCAACGTCGCGCCGGACGCCCACCCGGGCACCCGCAGCGACAGCTCGACCGGCCGATCCGCCGCGTCGACCGTCACCGCGACGACGCCGTCGTCGGGGTAGCGGGTCGTGACGGTGAGCCGCACCGCCGCGCCGCCGGGCAGCGCCGCCGACACCGTGCCGGCCGCGTACTGGTGCAGCTGCACGCCATCGTCGTCGGCCGTCGCCAGATAGCCGCCGAGCGAGGCCAGCAGCCGCGCGACGTTCGTCGGACAGCAGGACGTGGTGAACCACGGCGAGCGCATACCGCCGGTGCGGAACAGGCTCGGGTTGTCGGCGTCGGGCACCAGGCTCGGCGCGCGCCGGTGCAGCGTGTTGACGTAATGGAAGCCGCGGCCGTCGTCGGCCGGGCAGGTGGCCACCACGTTGTACAGCGCCCGCTCGATGACGTCGGCGTACCGTTCCTCGCCGGTGACCAGCAGCAGCCGCCACGCCAGCATGACGGAGGCGACGGCGGCGCAGGTCTCGGCGTACGCGCGGTCGGACGGCAGCTCGAAGTCGGCGCCGTAGGTCTCGCCGTGGTGGTGCGAGCCCATGCCGCCGTGCAGGAAGGTACGCCGGGCCAGCGTGCGGTCGTACTGACGGCGGACGGCGTCGAGCAGCGCGTCGTCGCCGGTCTCGACCGCGACGTCCACGGCGCCAGCGGCGAGGTACAGCGCCCGCACGGCGTGCCCCTCGAACGCGTCCAGCTCACGAATCGGGCGGCGGTCCTGGTAGTAGCTGGCGCCGCCGTACATGGTGTCGCCGAGGGTGTCGTGGCCGCGGCGGTCGACGAAGACGCGGGCCTGCTCGAGGTAGCGCCGCTCGCCGGTGACGCGGTACAGCTCGACCAGCGCGGTCTCGATCTCCGGGTGCCCGCAGAGACCGGGGTTGGCGCCGTCGGCGAAGGTCGCGCACACATGGTCGGCCACCGCGACGCCCAGCGCGACGAGGTCGTCGTCCGGGCCGGTCGTGCGGGCGCGCGCGACGGCGGCCTGGATGAGGTGGCCGTAGCAGTACAGCTCGTGGCCCCAGGCGAGGTCGGAGTAGCGCTCCGGCTGGCCGTCGCGGCCGTAGAACGTGTTGAGGTAGCCGTCGGGCTCCAGCGTGGCGCGGAACAGTGCGGTCAGCTCGCGAATGCGCTGGTCCGACGACGGCGCCGGCTCGCGGCCGGTCTCCCAGACCAGGGCCTCGACGTACTTGTAGACGTCGGAGTCGGTGAACAGCCGGCCCTTCCGCGCGGCGGGTAGCGTGCCGGCGACGGCGGCGCGGAAGTTCTCGACCCACCCGGCCCGCTCCAGCCACTCGTCGCAGTGCGGGATGATCGCGTCGCGGTTCAGCCGCTGCCGGTCGGCCCAGAAGCCCCCGCCGATGCGCACCTCGCCCAGCCCCAGCGGCTCGTACCGGCCCGCCGTCCGCGGCCGCACCGCCGCCACCGTGCCCCGTCCGTCCACGCCCGGTTCCGTCCTCTCCGTCGTCATCGTCAGCCTTTCAGTGCGCCGGACATGAACCCGCGCATGTAGTGCCGCTGCAGCAGCAGGAAGATCAGCACGCAGGGGATGGCCGTCACGACGATGCCGGCCTGCAGCGCGCCGAGGTCGACCGAGCCGAACTCGCCGCTGCGCAGGCTCACCAGCGCCACCGGCAGGGTGAACTTGGCGCCGTCGCTGAGGAAGATCAGCGGCGCGATGAACTCGTTCCACGACGCGAGGAACGCGAACAGCCCGACCGTGATCATCGACGGCAGCACCGCGCGCAGCAGCACCCGGCGCAGCGCGCCGAACGAGGTGCAGCCGTCCATCAGTGCGCTCTCCTCCAGCTCCTTGGGCAGCGCCTCGAATGCGTTGCGCATCATGAACAGCGCGAACGGCAGCTGGAACATCACCAGCACGAGGCTCAGCCCGACCAGCGAGTTCTGCAGCCCGACGTAGCCGAACAGCTGGTAGAGCGGTACCAGGATGGTCGGGTGCGGGATCATCAGGATCGCCAGCGCCGACAGGAACAGCAGGTTCTTGCCCGGGAACTCGTAGCGGGCGAACGCGTACCCGGCCAGCACCGCCACGACCAGCGTGCCGGCCACCGTCAGCGCCGACACCGCGACGCTGTTCCACAGGTAGACGAGCAGGCCCTCGCCGTAGTCGGCCAGCCGCTCGTAGTTCTTCGTGCCGTAGGTGCCCTCGCCGCCGGTCGCCTGGCCACCGGTGACCGAGCGCACCGACGACCACACCAGCGGGCTGAGGAACAGCACCGCCAGCGCCGTCGCGAAGCCGTAGAACCCGGTGCTGCGGGCGGCCCTGCGGACGCGGCGGCGCCGCGTCGCGGCCGCGGGCGGCGGCGGCGTGGGCCGGGCGCTCGCCGTCTGCTGCATCGTCGCGCTCATCGGGTCTTGTCCTTCCGCAGCACCAGCAGCTGGACGGCGTTCAGCGCGACCAGCACCACCAGCAGGACGATCGCCAGCGCGGCCGAGCGGCCGAGGTCGAACAGCGTGAACGCCTCGCGGAACATCGCGATGACCATGGTCACCGTGCTGTTGTCGGGACCGCCGGCGGTCAGCACGTAGAACGGCTCGAACGCCAGCAGCGAGCCGGTCACGGTCAGGATCAGCACCAGCGCGATGGACGGACGCAGCAGCGGCAGCGTCACGTGCCGCAGCGTCTGCCACCACGACGCGCCGTCCATGCGCGACGCCTCGTACACCTCGCCCGGGATCGCCTGCAGCCCGGTCAGCAGGATCAGCATGTTGAAGCCGGCGAACCGCCAGGTCACCATCACGACGGTGGACGCGAACGCGTTGTCCGGGGTGCCGAGGAAGTCGGGGTTGCCGCTGGACAGCCCGATCGCCCGCAGCAGGTCGTCGAGCGGGCCGTACTCGTTGTTGTACAGCGCGTAGAACAGCAGCGACGCCGACGCCAGCCCCACCACGGAGGGCAGGAAGAACGCCGTCCGGAACAGCCCGACGCCAGGCCGCGACTCCTGCACCAGCAGCGCCAGCCCGAGCCCGATGACCAGGTACAGGACGGTCACGACCACCGTGTACTTGACGGTGAACCAGATGGAGTCGAGGAACAGCTGGTTGTCGGCGATGGCCCGGTAGTTGTCGACGCCGTTGAACTCCGGCTCGCCGATCAGCGGCCAGTCGTTCACCGACATCCACACCGCCATGCCGATCGGCACCAGGAACAGCAGGACGACGATCAGCGCGGCGGGCGTGGCGTAGGCCAGGCCGACCAGGCCCCGGAGGCCCCGCCGCGACGTGCGCCGCGGCGGGGCACCGGGCCGGACGGCCGGTGTGGTGGAGGTGGCGGCCACGCGGAGCTACCGGGCCAGCGACGAGTTCACGGCGTCGAGCGACGCGGACAGCGCGCCGGCCGCGTCGTCGCCGAACAGCGCGCCGCGGGCGGCCTCCAGCCACGGCCCGTTCGGGTCGTTGAAGGTCTGGCCGTAATTGAGCGCGTATGGCGTGTGCCCCTTGACGATCAGCTCGTTCAGCGTGACCTGCCGGGGGTCGGCGGCGGCGTACTCGTTGTCGGCGAGGTCGGTGCGCACGGTGAGGTTGTCGCTCTTCGCGAACACCTCCAGCTGCGCGTCGTCGGACAGTGACCAGGACAGGAAGTCCCACGCGGCGTCGGCGTGCTCGGAGTTGGCCGAGATGCCGATGACGTCGCCACCGACGAACGTCGACACGTCGCCGGTGGTGCCCGGGATGCCGTTGACGCCGATCTTCAGCTGGTCGGTCTCGGTGACGTTCTGCAGCACCGAGTTGCTGGCCAGCATGTAGCCGACGTTGCCGCCGGCGAACACCTCGTCACGGGTGGGGCCGGACTCGTTGCGGACGGCGTCGGCCGTCGCGCCCGAGGCGAACATGTCGTTGAACGCCTGGAACACCTCGACGACCTCGGGGCTGTCGAGGTTCGCCGCGGTGCCGTCGTCGTTCAGCGGCTCGCCGCCGGACGCCCACACGGCCGGGAAGTGCGTGAACGAGATGCTGCCGCCGTTGTTGCCGGTGTAGTAGAGCCCGACGGCGTCGCCGCCGAGCGCCGCGACCTTCTCGGCGTTGGCGGCGAGGTCGGCCAGCGTGGCCGGCGCGACGGACGGGTCGACGCCGGCCTGCTCGAGCAGCACGTCGTTCTGGAACAGCGCGGACACCGCGACGTTGTGCGGGACGGTGTACGTCTCGCCCTCGTACGTGCCCAGCTTCATGTGCGACGGCGCCAGCGCGTCGGCGAAGTCCAGCTGCTCGACCCGGTCGGTGATGTCGAGGTACATGTTCTTCGACGTGAAGTTCGGCGTGTAGATGACGTCCGACGCGAGCAGGTCGGGCAGGTCGCCGGAGCCGGCCGCGACGCCCACCTTCTGCAGGTAGTTGTCGGTCGGCACCACGGTGAGCTGCACCTGGTTCTCGTGCGAGGCGTTGTACGCGTCGACCAGCGCCTGACTCTGCGCCGCCGTCGCCGCCCGGACCCACATGGTGATGGTGGTGCCGTCGTCGACGGCCTCGCCCGTCATCTCCGCCGCGTCGTCGCCCGAGCCGCACGCGGCCAGGGCGAGTGTCACCGCCGCCGCGAGCCCGACAGACCACCGTCGCCGACCACTGTGTCGCGCCATGCCCGTCTCTCCTCATCACACCGGCCGCCGTCGGCCGGACCGGATTGCAGGTCTACCTATCTGCGGGACACCATGACACCTATCAGATGAGTTAGCAAGAGCTTGTGCCGACAGTGTGACCCGCTGCCGCCCAGTTCCCCCCTAACGTGCAGCTCGACGGCGAATCTTCGCCACATGGTCTTGGAAGCTCATCAGATATCTGCCATAGTGACGTCCGTGGCGGAGAGCACAGTGACGAGCAGTCAGGACGGCGACGGCCGGTCCGAGCCGTTGACCGATCGAGCGGTCCGGCATCTCGAGGACCTGATCTTCGCCGGCGAGGTGCAGCCCGGCGCGGCCCTGCCGTCGGAGGCGGAGCTCGCGGGCCAGCTGGGCATCAGCCGGCTGACCGTACGCGAAGCGGTGCGCAACCTCAGCGCCCGCGGCCTGCTGGAGATCAGGCAGGGCCGCCGCCCGACCGTCGCGTTCCCCAACGCAGCGCCCGTCAGCGGATTCTTCACCGCCGCGCTGCGCCGCGACCCGCGTACGCTGCTCGACCTCCTCGAGGTCCGCATGGCCATCGAGGTGCACGCCGCGCTGCTGGCCGCCACCAACGCCAGCCGCACCGACGTCACCGCGCTGGAGCTGAGCCTGGAGAGCATGTACCGGGCCGAGGACGAGGAGGCGCTGAACCTCGCCGACGTCCGGTTCCACGCGGCCGTCGCAGCCGCCAGCGGCAACCAGATGCTCAGCTTCCTGGTCGAGGGCATGGAAGAGCCGCTGCACAGCAGCCGGCTGAAGAGCCTGCGCGCCTACCTCGTGCGCGGCAAGGCCATCGACGACCTCCTCGCCGAGCACCGCGCCATCCTCGACGCCGTCCGCGCCCGCGACCCCGAGGCAGCCGCCGCGGCCATGCGCTCGCACCTCGTCCACACCCGCCACGACCTGCGCACCGCGCTGTCACGGCCGCCGGATCTCGCGGCCGGCACCACGCACCCCGAATGACCGACAGGAGCACGCGTGAAGATCAGTGAAGTCCGCACCACCGTCGTCGGGACGCCCTGGCGCGAGCTGACGTTCGTCGAGGTCATCACCGACGACGGCCGCGTCGGGCTGGGCGAGGCGCGCATGCTCAACAAGACCGACACGCTGCTGGCCTGCATCGCCGAACTGTCCCGCCGCTACGTCATCGGGTCCGACCCGTTCGACGTCGAGAAGCTGGCCTGGCAGCTGACGTGGGAGGAGTACGGCCGCGTCGGCGAGGTCACTGCCACGGCGCTGGCCACGCTCGACATGGCATACCACGACCTCATGGGCCAGGCGCTCGGAGTGCCGGTGCACCGGCTGCTCGGCGGCACGATGCGTTCCCGGATTCCGGCGTACGCCAACGGCTGGTACCAGGGCGGCCGCGACCCGGAGGAAATCGCCTCGCTCGCGCGCGCCGTCGTCGCGCGCGGGTACCGCGGCCTGAAGATCGACCCGTTCGGCGCGGCGACGGCCGAGCTGTCGCCGTCCGAGCTGCGGCGCGCCGTCGCGATCGTCGGCGCCGTCCGCGACGCCGTCGGGCCCGACGTCGCGCTGATGATCGAGATGCACGGACGGTTCACCGCGGCCACCGCGGCCCGGGTCGCCGCGGCGCTGACGCCACTCGATCCCGCGTGGCTGGAGGAGCCGGTCCCGCCGCACGACGTCGCCGGACTCCGTCAAGTCCGGGCGGCCACGACGGCGCCGATCGCGACCGGCGAGCGGGTGCACAGCGTGCCGGAGTTCCGCGAGCTGATCACCGGCGGGCTGGTCGACGTCATTCAGGCCGATCTCACCCACATCGGCGGGTTCACCGGGCTGCGCAAGCTGGCCGGCTGGGCCGAGGCGTACAACCTGCAGCTCGCGCCGCACAACGTCTGCGGCCCGGTCGGCACCGCCGCGAACGTGCACTTCGCGGCCGCCGCTCCCGGACTCAAGGTGCTCGAACACTTCAACGACTTCGCCGACCCGTGGGTGGCCGGCCTGGTGACGGGGGCGCCGTCGGTCGACGCCTCCGACGGCGCCTTCGCGCTGCCGACGGCGCCCGGGCTCGGCGTCCGGCTCGACCACGACGCGTGCGCCGAGCATCCGCGCACCCACGTCCACTTCAACCTCATGCGTGAGGGCTGGGAGCGGCGCGACTCGCTGTCGGCGGTGTCGTCGTGACCGCCGCGCGCACCGCTCCGGACCCGGCGGCGCTGCTGGCCCGCGTCGGGCTGCCGGGTTCGGACGCGTACGACCTGCCGGCGTCGCAGTTGCGGTTCCCCGACGGCGCCGAGTACCGCGTCGAGATCCCCAGCGTCGAGGGCCCGGCCTGCCTCGACGCCGTCCTCGAGGTGGCCCGCGAGCTGGACGTCCCGGTCACCCGGATCTCCCAGGGCACCGGCGTCGGGCTGCTCACCGCCGACGAGCTGGATCGGATGGCCGCGACGGCCGCCGCTGCCGCCGTGGAGGTCAGCCTGTTCGCCCGGCCGTGCGCCGGCTGGGGGACGTCGGCGATGGCGCGTGCTGCCGCGGGCGCGGCCGTCGCGCCGACCGCGCACGGCCAGGACCAGGTGGCCGCCGTCGTCGACGAGATCGTGCGGGCCGCCGAGCATGGCTTCCGCAGCGTGCTCATCGCCGACCTCGGCGTGCTGTCGGTATTCGGCCGGCTGCGTTCGTCCGGCGACCTGCCTCCGGACATGCAGGCCAAGACGTCGGTCATGCTGCCCGCGTCGAACCCGGCGACGGCGCGGGTCCTGGAGGATCTCGGCGCCGACACCATCAACGTGCCGACCGACCTGACGCTGCCGCAGCTGGCCGCGATCCGCGCCGCCGTGTCCGTGCCCCTGGACGTCTACGTCGAGGCGCCCGACAACATCGGCGGGTTCGTCCGGCACCACGAGATCGGCCGCATCATCACCGTCGCCGCACCCGTGCACGTGAAGTTCGGGTTGCGCAACGCGCCCGACGTGTACCCGTCCGGCACCCATCTCGAGGCCACTGCCGTCGCGCTGAGCCGCGAACGCGTGCGCCGGGCGCGGCTCGGACTGGACCTCCTCGCTCGGCACCACACGGGAGCGACGGCGTCCGCCCCCGGCGCCGCCGGGCTCGCGGTCCCTACAGCAACCTATGATCACGAAGGATCACGCGACGCCGGCGGTGCGTGAAGTCGACCCCCACCCGGATCTCCGGCCCCGGCAGCAGCGCGACCGGGTGGCTCCGGTGGGCCGGGGACGAGACGCCGGCTCCCGGGTGCCCCGGGATGGGCTCGTGGGCGTGCTCAGTCGTGTCCGACGTAGACGGATGTGACCCGGGTGAAGAAGTCGACGGCAGCGGCGCCCTGCTCGCGGTAGTGACGACGGCCGGCGGCTGGAACATCCCGTCGCCGGCGTTCATCGTGCCCACGCACGAAGCCGGCCACGCGGCGGACATTTGTGCCGAGAGCAGGATTCAGCAACGACGCTGGGCCGAGCGCCTTCGTACGTCGCTAAGCCAGGCCAGAGCGGACAAGGCGTCGGTCACTACGGGCCCGGCCGGCCCGCTGCGCCGATGGAGGCCGCTCGACAGCTCCGGTCTCCGAACGATGATCACCTCGATGCCGAGATGGTCGGCGGCCTCCAGGAAGTTCCTGACACCGGTGTCACCGGAATCGGCCGCGACCAGCAGACGCACGTTCCCGGCGCCCATGACGGAAATCGCTCCCCGAAGCCCGTATCGAGTGGCGTCCGGTTGCCGCACCCAGCCAGGGAGTTGAGGGTCCATGGAGGTCCGTCTGCGGTGGCTGATGGCCGATCGCCCGCCCAGGTCGCCCAGCCGCGCCGTGAGATGCAGCGGTTCCAGCGCGATCATGACGTCGCCCGGGTGTCGCGATGCCTCGCGCACGGCTGCGTCGAACGAGGCCACCCACCTCCACCGCGGAGATCCCGCAACGTCGTCGAACGGCGGTGGCACCGCACGGAGAAGCGGTAGCCCGGCAACGTCGCAGGCAGCCGCCACCGCAGCGGACATGTCCTCTGCATAGGGCTCTGCGGCGTTGATCACCATGTCCACCGCATATCTCTGGAACATCGTCACCAACGCGGTCGGCTCGGGGTGAGCGTCGTACACGATCCCTTCGCCACGGCCAGGCTTGTCCTCAGTCACCAGCCGGACGTAGTCCGGGTCTCCGTATTCGAATGCCATCACCAGGTCTGTGACCAACGTGGTCGATCCGATGATCAGAGTCGCCATGCCCAACTCCCGGCCCGGCGGTTGACCGCCCGCCGTTGAACACATCAGATTAGCACGACAATTGACCTATCTATCGCACCACTTTACGGCCAACCAGGGGAGACTCTTAGCTGCCCGAGCGGTGCGCCGAACCGTCTCGGAGTGGTCTGGCAGCGCCGGTCCACCCACCGACAATCTCGCCAGGGCTGTTCGTTCGCGTCTGGTTGCCGATCCAGCGGTGGATCTCGGTGGACAGGACGGCCAGGGGGACGGCACCGTTGCCCAGGACGGCGTCGTGGAAGGCGCGGATGTCGACGCCGGCACCGAGGCGCTCGCGGGCGGCCCGGCGCAGCGCGTCGATCTCCAGCCGGCCGGTCATGTAGGCCAGCGCCTGGCCGGGCCAGGCGATGTACCGGTCCACCTCGTTGACGACGTTCGGCGGCGAGACGGCGCTGTTGGCGAGCATGAAGTCGATCGCCTGCTGACGCGTCCAGCCCTGGTGGTGCAGGCCGGTGTCGACAACCAGGCGGCAGGCCCGCCACGCATCGCACGACAGCATGCCGAAGCGGAACAGGTCGTCCGAGTACAGCCCCATCTCGTCGGCCAGCCGCTCGGCGTAGAGGCCCCACCCCTCGCCGAAGGCGGCGATGTAGTGGTAGCGGCGGAACGCCGGCAGCCGGGTGAGTTCCTGGGCGGCGGCGAACTGCAGGTGGTGGCCGGGCACGCCCTCGTGGAACGCCAGCGTCTCGTACTCGAACCGGGTTCGGGTCCACGGCTGGTACGTGTTGACGTTGTACTGGCCGGGCCGTCCCCCGGCCGGCGGCATGTACTCCCCGATCACCGCCGCGGGCGCGACTACCGCGTTCATCGGCTCGACCACGCAGTCCGCCGACGGGATGCGGCCGAACCAGCGGGGCAGCGCCGCCTCCGCCCGGGCCACCGCCGCCCGCGCGTCGGCGACGATGTCCTCGGCCGACGCGTAGCGCAGGGCCGGATCGGTGCGCAGCTTCTCGACGAGCGTGTCGAAGTCGCTGATGCCGAACACCTTCTGCCCCAGCTCGGAGAACTCCTCGCGCAGCTGCGCGCACAGGTCCAGCCCGAGCCGATGCAGCTCCTCCGGCGTCCGCGACGTCGTGGTGTGTGCCGCGACGGCGCGCGCGTACATCTCGCCGCCGTCCGGCAGGTGCAGCAGCCCGCTGCGCTCGTCCGGGCGGGCCGCCGCCAGCACCGGGCCGGACAGCGTCTCCAGCAGCGCCGTGAACGCCGGGCGGATGCTGTCGGTGACGAGAGCGCGGACGTCGTCCTCGACGCCGGTGCCCGCGGCGGGCGCCACCATCAGGTCGGCGTCGGCGGGCGTGGCGAGGTAGGCGCGCACCCGCTCGATCGTCTGCTCGACTCCGCGGCGGGTGGGCACGCGCCCGGACGCCACGCCCGCCGATGCGCGCACCGTGATGCCGTCCACGTACGCCCGGATCCCCGTCATCCGGCTCAGGTAGTCGCGTTCGCTCTGCGGGGTGCGCAGGCTGGTGTACGCCAGGGTGGCCAGCACGCCCGCCACGGGCCCGGCATGCCCGGAGACCGTGAACTCCAGGTGCCGGTCCACCAGTGGAGCCGCCTCCGAGCGGGCCGAGTGGATCAGCACATCGCGGGTGACACGGTCGTCGTCGCCGAGGCCGTCGGCGGGGATCGCCTCGGCTTGTGCCGCCAGGTCCAGCAGCCGTTCGCCGGCGGCCAGTTCGGCCGCCTCGCCGAGGTCGGGGACTCGGTCGTCGTACCCGGGAACGCCGAAGACGGAGGCGGTGAACGGGTTGGCGGAGCTGGTGGTCTCCAGGTAGTCGTCGGCGAGGCGGGCGATCGAGCCGGCCCTCTCGGTGTCCTGCGTCATGACGTTTCAGCCTCCGTACGTGGCGAGCAGCTCGGGGTCGGCGGGGATGTCGGCGATGCGGTAGGCCGGTGGCGTCTCGCCCATCAGGTGGCGCACGAAATAGTCCCAGCGGCGGCGCAGCCAGTACGCCTGCTGATGGAACATCCGGTGGTCGGCGTTCGGGACGATCAGCAGGTCGAAGTCCTTGCCGGCGTCGATGAGCGCGTCCACCAGCCGCAGCGTCAGGTGTGGTGTGACGTTGTCGTCCATGCCGCCGTGCGCCAGCAGGAGCTTGCCCTCGAGGTTGCCGGCCAGCCCGACGTTGGAGTGCGGGCCGAAGTCGAACTCGTCGGTGAGGCCGAAGAACCGCTCGCCCCACCAGGCGTGGTAGATGCGGTCGTCGTGGTCGCCCGCGGACGACACCGCGACCTTGAACAGGTCCGGGGCCAGCAGCAGGCACCGCGTCGACGCGTAGCCGCCGCCGGAGTGGCCGTAGGTGCCGACGCGCTCCAGGTCCATCCAGGGGCGGGTCTGTGCCAGCTCGCGGATCGCCGCGGCGTGGTCGTCGGCGAACTCCCCGCCGCCCAGGCGCGCGTGGTCCTGGAAGGCCCGGTCACGCATCGCGGTCCCCCGCGCGTCGACGGCCACGACGACGAACCCGAGGGCGGCGTAGGTGGCCGCGTGCCGTTCGGCCGTCATGGTGCCGCCGGACAGCGGGAAGCGCAGCGGCGCGGTGGAGACCTGCGGCCCCGGGTAGATCTCGTCCAGCACGGGGTACGTCGCCGACGGGTCGAAGTCGTGCGGCTTGTAGATCGCGCAGTGCAGGTCCGTCACGCCGTCGGCCGCCTTGACGACCACGCGCTCGGCGGGCGTCCAGCCGGCCGCGTACAGGCCGGACCCGTCGGCCCGCTCGAGCTCCAGCACGACGGCGCCGGCCGAGTCGCGCAGCACCGAGACGGCCGGGACGTCCACCCGCGAGGTGACGTCGACGAAGAACCGGCCGGACCGCGACGGCCGCGGGTCGTGGTCGAGACCGTCGGCGGTGATGGCCGTGATGTCGCCCCCGTCGAGCGACACCGAGTACAGCTCCTGCAGGTACGGGTCCGCGCCGGTCCCGCGGCCCGCCGCCGTGAACACGACCCGCCGGGCCCGCTGGTCGACGCTCACGATCGCGCGGACCAGCCAGTCGCCCTCGGTGACGGCGCGGACCGAGCCGTCCGGGGCGTACAGGTAGAGGTGCCCCCAGCCGCTGCGCTCGGACCACCAGAGCACCTCGCCGGAGTCCAGGACCTTGACGTTGCGATCGTAGAACTGCGGCCCGTGCAGGACGTTGGTGTCGCTGGACTCCTCCTGGAGCACCGCGACCTCGCCGGTCGACGGGTCCAGCTCGTGCAGCCGGGCCGTGCGGCCGCCGCGGTTCACCGACAACCAGTAGGCCTTCGTGCCGTCGTCGCCCCACCACGCGTGTCCCAGCGCGATCGCCGACACGTAGTCCATCGGGACGGGGTCGCCCTTGGCCTGGGTCACCTGCCCGGTGGCGGCGTCGAAGACGAAGAACTCGGCGGTAGCGACGTGCTCGTCGCCCACCATCGCGTAGCGGTAGGTCATCGCCTTCGGGCGGCCGCCGTCCTTCGGCGCGGACCGCACGAGATGCATCAGCTCGAGGTCGCGCTGGTCGAGCCGGTGCGTGAGGAACCGCGTCGAGTCCGGCGACCACACGACCAGCGGCGCCGCGGTGATGCCCAGGTTCTCCTGCATCACGCGGTTCGCGCTGGCGTCCGGCGGCGTCCCGTACGAGAACGCCTCCGTTCCGTCCGTCGTCAGCTGCCGTTCCTCGTCCGTGGCCAGGTCGCGCAGGTAGAGGTTGTGGTCGCGCAGCCCCACCGCCGAGCGCCCGTCCGGCGACGCCGTCTCGGACGGGTGCGCGGGTCCGAGGATCGTGGCGGTGTAGTCGTCCAGCGAGACCTGGACCCGCTGTTCCTCGACGACGACGCGCACCGCGCCGCCGGCGAACTCGATCCCGTGGAACGGGAGCTCGGCCGGGTCGAACTCCTCGCCGAGCAGGCCGCCGAGCGCCGCCGCGAGCCGCTCGTGATCGAACGCGGGCTCCTTCGTACCGGCCTCGGCGTCCACGACCACGAACCGCACACCCTCGGCCGTCGGGTTCCGGTACCAGAACGTCTCGGTGTCCCGGATCCACTGCGGCATGACCTGCGGGGAGTGGATCAGCTTCTTCAGGTTGTGGGCGAGCAGGGCCTCGGCCTTGGCGTAGCGCGCGGCGATATCGGTGGTCATGGCGTCCTCTCCGGTCCGGACCCCGATCACCGGTACACCTCGATCGGGATGTCCTCGACGCGGTAAGGCGGCGGCGTCGCGCCCATCAGGTGCCGCACGAAGTAGTCCCACCGGCGGCGCAGGAAGTACGCCCGGTTCACCATCATGTGGTGGTCGGCGTTGGGCACGATGAGCAGGTCGAAGTCCTTGTTCGCCTTGATGAGCGCGTCGACCAGACGCATCGTGCCGTGCGGCGTGGCGTTGTCGTCCATCTCGCCGTGCACCAGCAGCAGCCAGCCCGCGAGGTTCTCGGCCAGCGACTCGTTCGCCTGCGCGGCGAAGTCGAAGTCGTCCGTCAGGCCGAAGTACTTCTCGCCCCACCAGGAGTGGTTGATCCGGTTGTCGTGGTTGCCGCCCGACGACACCGCGACCTTGTAGAAGTCCGGCGCCTGCAGCAGCGCCCGGGCCGACGCGTACCCGCCCGCCGAGTACCCGTAGATCCCGACGCGGTCCAGGTCCATCCACGGACGGGTCCGCGCGAGCTGCTCGATCGCGGTGACGTGGTCGTCGACGAAGGCGGTGCCGCCGGCCACCCGGGCCTGGTCCTGGAAGGCCCGGGAGCGCATGGCGCTGCCCCGCCCGTCCGTGATCACCACGACGAACCCGAGCGCGGCGAAGGTCTCCGGGACGTTGAACGCCATCGCCGCGCCGATGTTCGGCCCGCCGGACAGCGGGAAGCGCAGCGGCGCGCACGACAGCTGCGGCCCTGGGTAGACGCAGTCGAGAACGGGGTAGCTCCCGGCCGGGTCGAAGTCGAAGGGCCGGTAGACCGCGCAGTAGAGGTCGGTCTCGCCGTCCGCGGCCCTCACCACGGCACGTTCCGGCGCGGCCCAGCCGGTCGCGTAGAGCGCGGAGGCGTCGGCCCGTTCCAACTCGAGCACTACGGCGCCGGAGCGGTCGCGCAGGACCGACACCGCCGGAACGTCCCAGCGGGTGGCGACATCGACGAAGTACCTACCGGAGGGCGACGGCCGCGGGTCGTGGTCGAGGCCGTCGGAGGTGATGGCCGTGAGCTCGCCGCCGTCCAGCGACACCGAGTACAGCTCCCGCAGGTATGGGTCCGACCCCGGCTCGCGCCCGGCGCCGGTGAACACGACCCGGCGGGCGTCCTCGTCGACGGCGACGACGTCGCGCACCAGCCAGTCGCCCGAGGTGAGCGCGCTGACCGTCCCGTCGGCGCCGTAGAGGTAGAGGTGCCCCCAGCCGGAGCGCTGCGACCACCACAGCACCTCGCCCGTCGAGAGCGTGCGGACGTTGCGGTCCATCTGCTGCGGGCCGTAGAGGATCTGCGAGCTGCTGCTCTCCTCGACCAGCACGCTCACCTCGCCGTTGTCCGGATCGAGCCGGGAGAGGGCGACGTTGTGGTCACCGCGGTCGTTGGCGAGCCAGTGGACGGCGGACCCGTCCTCGCTCCACCACACCCAGCCGTAGGTGATCGCCGGCACGAACGGCATGAAGATCGGCTCGCACTTCGCCTGGACCGACTCGCCGGTGGCCGCGTCGAACACGAAGAACTCCGCGGTCGGGAGGTCCTCGTCGCCCGGGAGCCCGTAGCGGTAGGACAGCAGCTTCGGGCGGCCGCCGTCGAAGGGCGCGGACCGGACGAGGTGCATGAGGTCGAGGCCGCGCTGGTCCAGCCGGTGTGTGACGAACCTGGTCGAGTCCGGCGACCAGACCACCTGCGGCGGCGGGGTGATACCGAGGTTCTCCTGCATCACCAAGCCCGCGACCTGGTCGTTCGTTCCGCCGTAGGCGTACGCCTCCACCCCGTCGGTGGTGAGCCGCCGCTCCGTGCCCGTGACGGTGTCGCGGAGATGGAGGTCGTGGTCGCGCTGGAACACCGCCCAGCGCCCGTCGGGGGACGGTGCCTCACCCATCCGGACCGGGCCGAGGATCGTCGCCTCGTAGGTGTCGAGGGAGATCTCGATCAGCTGCTCCCCGACGGCCACCCGCACCGCGCCGTCACGCGGCTCGATCGAGGAGAACGGCAGCGCCTTCGGGTCCGTCTCCTCCCCCAGCACGCCGCCGAGCGCGGCGGCCAGCCGCACGTGGTCGAACGCCGGCCGCCTGCACCCGGTCTCCGCCTCGACGAGGACGAACTCGACCCCGTCGCCCGTGACGTTCCGGTACCAGAACGTCTCCGCGCCGTGGATCCAGCCCGGCTGCACCTGGGGCGACGTGATCAGCCCTCGGAGGTGGTGCGGCAAGAGCCCTTCGGCGGTGGCGTACCGTGCTCGCAGATCGGTCGTCGTCACAACAACTCCTCGGGGAGAAGGGTCGGTTACTGACAGGCCCGGAGGAACCACTCCCGCTCGAGGGCATGCAGCTCGTCGCGCTCGACGAGAGCGCGGCGGCCGGAGTACACCGTGGCGATGCCGACGCCGGCGCGGTCGTCGACGCCGGCGGACGCGAGGTAGAACAGCGTCGTCCCGCCGTGCCACCAGGCCAGGCCCTCCGGGTGCTCCAGCCCGCGCCAGCCCAGCCCTTGGACGAAGTCGGGCGCGTCGCTCCCGTCGGGCATGGTGAACCCGCCGGGCACGGCGAAGTACTGCTCACGGGCGCGTCGCATGGCCCGGGACAGGACCGGCCCGTCGTCCTCGGCGCCGGCCGCGAGGTTGGCCTCCACGAACGTGAGCAGGTCGGTCATGGTCGAGCGCAGCCCGCCCTGCGGGAGCATGACGTCGTGGTACCAGTTCGGGCACGGCTGTCCGGTGGCGTCGTAGGCGTGCATCACCCGGCCCTGCTGCTCCGGGGAGAGCGTGTAGCCGGTGTCCGTGAGCCCCAGCGGCGCACAGACCGTCTCCTTCAGGAGTTCCTCGTACGGCTTGCCGGCCACCAGCTCCAGGATGTGGCCGAGCGTGCCCATGCCGATGACCGAGTAGGTCCAACCCTGTCCGGTGGGGTAGACCAGCTCGGCGGTCTCGAGGTCGGCGTAGAGGTGTTCCTTCTTGTAGCGCAGGTAGTGGGTGGACGTCGCGAACGGCGGCTCGGTGCCCCGCAGCTCCTCGTCGATGAACGCCTGGTGGATCGCCCCGACGGAGCCGAGCCCGGAGCTGTGCGTCGCGAGCTGCTCGATCGTGATCGACGCGATGTGCTCCGGAAGCCGGAGCTCCTTCGGGAGGTGCGCGGCGATCGGGTCGTCCAGGGCGATCAGCCCCTGGGCATCCAGCGCGGCCAGGACCGTGGTCGAGAAGACCTTGGACACGGATCCGATCTCGTAGATGGTGTCGGCGTCGGGCAGCCGGGCCTGCTCGGCGCCCGGCGACCGGTAGCTGCGAACCTGACGCTCACCCCGCACGGACAGGCCGATCATCAGCGTGGCCTCGTCGCGGGTGGAGAGGTACTCCTCGGCGTCCTTCTCGATGCCGGCCACCAGGCCGGGGAGGTCGACGGCACTCAACGGCGCATCCTTCCACCTAGTGAAGTAGGCGCAGATTACCCCAACTGCAGCAGCCACGCTAGACCTCACCTGATCCGCCGCACCACCGAGCATTCATCGTTGACGGAGGCTTCTTGATAGTGAATTATGCCCAGATCGACTCTGTCTTCTAGGCAATAGAACGGCCCGAACGGGCCGCCTCTGGGAAGACTGGCTGTCCTGGGAATGAGGGTGATTCACGTCGCACGGCATGCCCGCACAGTCCTGGCCGCGGTCGCGGCCGCCCTGGCCCTCGCGTCGTGCTCGGCCGGCGAGGCCACGGAGCCGGTCTCGGCCGACCCGACGGCGACGCCGGCGACCGGGGGCACGCTGCACATCGCCGGCGAGCGCGAGGCGACCGCCCTGAACCCCTACACGGCGATCGACAACAACTCGGCGCACGTCTTCGCCCAGATCCTCGAGACCCTGTTCCGGACCGACCAGGACGGCCAGGTCGTGCCGTGGCTGGTCGAGAGCAGCGAGGCGAACGCCGACTTCACCACCTGGACGTTCCGTCTCCGCGAGGGCGTCACGTTCTCCGACGGCACCCCGATGACCGCCGACGACGTCGTCTACAGCATCGAGACGGTGCGGCAGTCCGAAGCGTGGGTGTCGATGTTCGCCGAGATCGAGAGGGTCGAGGCCGCCTCGCCGTCGACCGTCGTGGTCACGACGTCGGTGCCCTCCCCCGCCCTGGAGGCCAGCCTCTCACTGCCGTTCGCCCCGGTCGTGCCGGCGGACCTCGCCGGCATGACCCCGGAGGAGTTCGGGCAGCACCCCATCGGCACCGGGCCGTTCCGGCTGGAGTCGTGGACGAGCGGGCAGCGGATCACGCTGGTGCGCAACGAGTCCTACTGGGTCCCCGGGCGCCCGTACCTGGACAGCGTCGTCTTCGAGGCGGTGCCCAGCGACAGCAACCGGACCCAGCAGCTGCGCGGCGGCGATCTCGACATCATCGCGACGCCGCCCCGCCCGCAGTTGGAGGCGCTGGACGAGGCGCCGGCCACGGTGGTCGGCGAGTTCGCCATGGCCTTCCCGAACTATCTGCTGCTCAACCAGGAGTCCGACGCCTTCGGCGACCCCCGGATCCGGGAGGCCGTCGACCTCGCGATCCACCGCACCAACATCCTGGAGGCGGCGGGCGGCGGCGTGGGCGAGCTCGGCGGCTCCTTCCTCGCGCCCGCCCTGAACTTCCACGACGAGTCGCTCGAGCAGGTCGAGCGGGACCCCGAACGGGCGGCGGAGCTGCTCGACGAGGCGGTCGCCGACGGCGCGGAGCGGCACTTCACCCTCTCGGTCGCCGCGGGCGGGACGTACGCGAACCTGACCGCGCAGATCATCCAGGAGAACCTCGAGGACGCGGGCTTCGACGTGACCATCGAGCAGCTCGACGGCGCGACCGTCCTCGCGGAGGTCGGCGCGGGCCGCTACGACGCCACGCTCTTCACGATGACCAGCGACATCATCGATCCCCTCGAGGTCATCGGCTACTACGTCGACCTGAACGCCCTCTGGACCGGCGGCGAGACGGCCGAGGTGGCCACCCTCCTCGAGGAGGCGAAGCAGGCCGTCGACCAGCAGACCCGCGGCGACCTCTACGCCCGGATCCAGCAGATCGTGTACGACGACCGCAGCCTGGTCGTGCTCGGCTACCAGCCGTGGATCTGGGCCTGGCGGGCGGACGTCGTCGGTTACGAGGTGCCCATGACCGGCGTCCCATGGCTGGCCGACACCGGATTCCGGGAGTGAGCGATGGCCTTCGCGAGGTTCTTCGCCAGCCGCCTGCTGCAGGCCGTGCCGGTCCTGCTCGGCGTGACGCTGGTGGTCTTCGTCCTGATCCATCTGGTGCCGGGTGACCCGGCCCAGACCGCCCTCGGGGCGCGGGCGACGCCGGACGCGGTCGACGCGCTGCACAGCCAGTGGGGGTTGGACCAGCCGCTGCACGAGCAGTACCTGCTGTTCATGGAGCGGCTCCTCGGCGGCGACCTCGGCACGTCGCTGCGGTTCGGCCAGTCGGCCGGCGACCTGATCGCCGCCCGGCTGCCGGTCACCCTGTGGCTGATCGCGTACGCGGCCGTGCTGGCCTGCCTGTTCGCCGTGCCGCTGGCGCTGTGGGCGGCGTCGCGGCCCGCGGCGCTGCGTGACCGGGTGGTCCGCGTCATCTCGGTCGTCGGCCTGGGTGTGCCGGGCTTCTGGCTGGGACTGGTGCTGATCGAGGTGGTGTCGGTGAACTGGCTGCTGCTGCCGGCCGCGGGCGTCGAGCCGGGCCTCCTCGGCCACCTCGAGTCGCTGTTCCTGCCGAGCCTGACCATCGCCGCCGGGATGACCCCACTCATCGTCCGGAGCCTGCGCACCGAGGTGCTGCGGGTCACCGAGTCCGACTTCGTGACCACCGCGCGGGCCAAGGGGCTGACGCCGCACCAGATCCGGATGCGGCACCTCCTGCGCAACGCCCTGGCTCCGTCGGTCACGGTGCTCACGGTGAACGTGAGCTTCCTGATCGGCGGCACGCTCGTGATCGAGCGGGTCTTCGGGCTGGGCGGCCTCGGCGACCTCATGCTGACCGGCATCGACGCCCGCGACTTCCCGCTCGTCCAGGCGGTCACGCTGGTGCTGGCCGTCCTGGTCGTCATCGTCAACATCCTCGGCGACCTGGCCCAGGCGCTGATCGACCCCCGCGTGGAGGTCCAGTGAGCATCAGCAGCAGCCTGTCCCGCACCGGTGTGGCGGCATGGTACGAGCGCCGGTCCCGGCGCCGCCGCTCGTCGCGCGGCGCCGACGCGTCGCTGGCGATCGGCGTGGCCATCATCGGCATCATGATGCTGGCGGCGCTCCTCGCGGGCGTGCTGTCGCCGGCGGATCCGATCCGCCAGGACATCCCCAACGCGCTGGCGCCGCCCGGCACGGACGGCCATCCACTCGGGACCGACGCGCTCGGCCGCGATGTGCTGACCCGGATGCTGTACGCCGCCCGGACCGACCTGTTCGTCGCCGTGGGCGCCGTGTTGCTGCCGCTGGCGATCGGCGTCGCCGTCGGCACGATCGCCGGGTACCGGGGCGGGATCGTCGACCGTGTCGTCACCGGGGTGGTCAACGTCGTGTTCGCCTTCCCCGTGATGGTCCTCCTGATCGCCCTCGTGTTCATCCTCGGGCCCGGCATCCCGACGATCATCGTGGCGGTGACGCTGGTGAGCTGGGTCTCCTACGCCCGGCTGGCCAGGGACCTGGTGCGGCGGGAACGCTCGATGGACTACGTGCTCGCGGCGAAGGTGAGCGGACTGCCGACCCGGCGCATCCTGGGCCGGCACATCCTGCGCAACATCATCGCGCAGCCGGTCACGTTCGCGATGTCCGACGCCGTCGCCATCATCCTGTTCATCACCGCGCTCGGCTTCCTCGGCCTGGGCGTGCCGCCGCCGGCGCCCGACTGGGGCACGATGATCGCCGACGCCCAGCCGTACTTCACGACGCACTGGTGGCTGGCCGTCTTCCCCGGCCTGGCCATCTGCGCCGCGGGCCTCGGGCTGTCGCTGATCGCCGACGGCCTCTCGCAGAAGTGGAACGCCCAGTGACCGGGCCGGCCGAGCACCTGCTCTCGGTGCGAGGCCTGCGGCTGCGCGTCGGCGACGAGACGCACGACGTGGTGCGCGGCGCGTCGCTGCATGCGGCCCGCGGCGAGGTCGTCGGCATCGCCGGCGAGTCCGGGTCCGGGAAGTCGCTGACCCTGCGGGCGATCGCCGGGCTGCTGCCCACCGGCGTCGCCGTCGCCGGCGGCGACATCGAGGTCGACCGGGTCGACGTGGTCAGGGCCGGCCCGCAGGTGCTTCGCAGGCTGCGCGGCCACACCGTCGGCATGGTCTTCCAGGAGCCGATGACGGCGTTGAACCCGACGATGCGGATCGGGCGGCAGATCGCCGAGGCCGCGATGGCCCGCGGCGACCTCTCCCGGTCCCAGGCGCGGACCCGGGCCGTCGAGCTGCTGGAACGGGTCGGTTTCCCCGAGCCCGCCCGCCGCTACCGCCAGTTCCCGCACCAGCTGTCCGGCGGGATGCGCCAGCGCGTGGTCATCGCGATCGCCCTGGCCGGGAACCCGTCGCTGCTGCTGTGCGACGAGCCGACCACCGCCCTGGACGCCACCGTCACGCTCAAGATCCTGGACCTGCTGGCGGACCTCGTCCGCGACCTCGGCATCGGGATCGTCTTCGTGACGCACGACCTGGGCGTGGCGGCGCGGATCTGCGACCGCATCGCCGTGATGTACGCCGGCCAGGTCGTGGAGGAGGGACCGACGGAGCAACTGCTGCGCCGTCCCCGGCATCCGTACACGCTGGCGCTGCTGCGGGCCGTGCCCACCCGCGACCGCGACATCGACGGCCTGCGGGCGATCCCCGGCAACCCGCCGCAGCGTGGCGAGGAGCTGCCCGGCTGCGCGTTCGCGCCCCGCTGCGAGTACGCCGAACCCGAGTGCCGGAGCGAGGTCGAGTTCGTCCCGATCGGCGCCGGCCGCTCGACCGCCTGCCGGCGCCATCCCCTGCTGGCCGCCATGGCGGGAGGGACGTCATGACCGAACCCCTGCTCGACGTGCGGGACCTCGTGGTGACGTTCGCCTCCGGCCGGGGCTGGGGCGGTGACCGCGGCCGGATCCACGCCGTCCGGGGCGTCGACTTCTCCGTGCGCCCCGGCGAGGCGTTCGCCCTGGTCGGCGAGTCGGGGTCGGGCAAGTCGACGACCGCCAAGTGCGTCGTCGGGCTGCAGAAGCCGACCCGCGGCTCCATCACGTTCGCGGGCGCCCCGCTGGACCCGGCCCGCGACCATGGTCAGCGCCGGGCCATCCAGATGATCTTCCAGGACCCGTACAGCAGCCTGAACCCGCGCATGACGATCGGCGCCGCGCTGATCGAGATCCTGCGCGTGCACCGCCTGGCCGCCGGCCGCGAGGCCGCGGAACGGCGGGCGGCCGAACTGCTCGACCTGGTCGGGATGCCGCGCAGCGCGCTGGACCAGCGTCCCCGCGCCTTCTCCGGCGGGCAGCGGCAACGGCTCGGCATCGCCCGGGCGCTGGCCGTCGAGCCGTCGCTGCTCGTCGCCGACGAGCCGGTGTCCGCGCTGGACGTCTCGATCCAGGCCTCGGTGCTGCTCCTGCTGAAGCAGCTGCAGCGCGAGCTGGGGCTGACCATGCTGTTCATCTCGCACGACCTCGCCGTCGTCAGGCAGCTGTGCGACCGCGTCGCCGTCATGGCCGACGGGCTGATCGTCGAGGAGGGCACGGTGGGCCAGGTGCTGACCGAGCCGTCGGCGGACTTCACCCGGACCCTCCTCGCGGCGGCGACGGACCTGCCACCGCTGGACCTGGACCTCGAGCACCGGCAACCGAAGCAGAGGAGCACCCCATGACGTACGGGACCCTCGGACGCGCGCCGTTCGGAGCGTCGACCCCGGACCGTCCGCCACGCGACGTCTTCGACGCCTACCGGCAGGTCGACCTGACGGCGCCGCGATCGTTCGAGGCCGGCATCCCGATGCGCGACGGCGTCGAGCTCGCGGCCACCGTGCACCTTCCGGCGGCCGCGGCGCTGCCCGCGCCCGCGATCGTGCGCGGGACCCCGTACGACAAGAGCGCCGGGATGCCGGAGGACGTCAGCCGGAAGGTCGACGCCGGCTATGTGCACATCCGGTACGACGTCCGTGGGCGCGGCAAGTCCGAGGGCCTGTGGCACCCGTTCACCATCACCGAGGCGCAGGACGGGCACGACGTCGTCGAGTGGGTGGCGGCGCAGGACTGGTGCGACGGCGCGGTCGGCGCCGAGGGCCTGAGCTACGACGGGTGGACCACCATGGCCACCGTCAGCCAGAACCCGCCGCACCTGCGGGCGGCGACCCCGTTCTCCGCGGCCGGACGGTGGCAGCAGGAGATCCCGTACACCTACGGGTGCTTCCAGCTGTTCTTCGTGTGGTGGTGGGCGGCGGTGCGGCGCCGCATCATGGACTCCAGCCTCGACGTGCCCGCCCTGTTCGACCTGCTGCCGGTCCAGGCGATGGGCGACGTCCTCGACACCGCCGGGCCCGGCTGGGCGGAGTGGATGGAGCACGACGCCCTCGACGACGTGTGGCGTGGCCGCCGCTTCGACGGCGCCTACACCTTCGACGTCCCGACCCTGCACGTCACCGGCTGGCACGACCGCGAGGACATCCAGGCCGCGTTCCACCACTACGAGCAGATGATGGCGCACTCGCCCGCCCGCGACCGGCAGTGGCTGCTCGTCGGGCCGTGGAGCCACGTGTCGTCGTACTACCCGACCAGCACGTACAAGGGCATCGAGTACCCCGGCGGGACGGTCGACATGGCCGGCATCCAGCTGCGCTTCTTCGACCGGTTCCTGCGCGGCGAGGACAACGGGGTCGACGACGAGCCGCGGGTGCAGATCTACGACCCCGGCGCGAAGTCGTGGCAGGTCCGGCCGGCCTGGACCGGCGGCACCCGGGAGCTGAGCCTGTACCTCGGCGACGACGCCTCCCTCGGCGCGTCGCCCGGCGCGGCCGGGTCGCGGAGCTACGACTACGACCCGCTGTCGCCCAACGGCCTGAGCGTCGACCTGGAGAACCTGCCCCTGGAGCCGGACCTGGATCTCGCCGAACTCGAGGCCCAGCCCGGCGTCGTGTCGTGGACCAGTGCGCCGTTCGACGGCGCCGTGACCATCCGCGGCTGGGGCGAGGCCGAGCTGTGGGCGTCCACTGACGGCGAGGACACGGAGTGGCACGTGAAGTTGGCCGACGTCGACGAGGAGGGCCGGGCGCTCTGCGTCGCCTGGGGCTGTCTGCGCGCGTCGCACCGCAACGACCTGTCCGCGCCCGAGGCCGTCACGCCGGGCGCGGTCGAGCGCTACCCGATCGAGCTCACCCCCATGTTCCACACGATCCGGCCGGGCCACCGGATCAGGCTGGTGCTGGCCAGCTCGGAGTTCCCCTGGTTCGCCCGGAACCTCAACACGTTCGAGCCGATCGCCACCCAGGCCGAACCACGCGTGGCGCACAACAGCGTCTTCCACGGCGACGAGCGACCGTCGCGGATCCGATTGGAGATCGAGTCATGACCAGTGACAGCATCGCCGCACCCGGGGCCACGGTGCTGACGGGCGCGTCCGCGCTCGTCACCGGCGCCGCTTCGGGCATCGGCGCGGCGGCGGCCCGGCAGCTGGCCGCGGCCGGCGCGCGGGTCGTCCTCGCCGACCTGCAGGCCGAGAAGGGCAGCGCGCTGGCCGACGAACTCGGCGGCGTCTTCGTCGAGGTCGACGTCACCCGCACCGAGCAGGTCCAGGCCGCGGTCGAACGGGCCGTCGAGCTGGCACCGCTGCGCGCGGTGGTCTGCTCGGCCGGCTTCGCGCCGGCCCAGCGGACCATCGGCCGCGACGGCGAGTTCACCTCGGCCCACGACCTCGAGCTTTACACCAAGGTCCTCGGGGTGAACCTGATCGGCACCTTCGACACGATCCGGCTCGCCGCCACCGCGATGAGCCGCAACGAGCCCGACGCCGACGGCGCGCGCGGAGCGATCGTGGCGTTCGCGAGCGTGGCCGCGTTCGACGGTCAGATCGGCCAGGCCGCGTACTCGTCGTCCAAGGGCGGCATCGTGGGTCTCACGCTCCCGGTGGCCCGCGACCTGTCGGTCAGCGGGATCCGGCTCAACACCATCGCGCCGGGCCTCGTCGACACCCCGATCTACGGTGTGGGCGAGGAGGCCGAGGAGTTCAAGGCCCGGCTCGGCCAGTCGGTGCTCTTCCCCAAGCGGCTCGGCCGGCCCGACGAGGTCGCCCGCATGGTGGTGGAGTGCCTGACGAACCCCTACATGAACGGCTCGGTCGTCCGGGTCGACGGCGGCGTGCGGCTGCCCCCGAAGTAGCCACGCCGTGATGTCGATGCCGGCCTTCGCCGAGATCCCCAGACGGGAAGGGCTGCGGGTGAGCGTCGCCCGCGCCCTGCGCGAGGCCATCGTCTCGGGCGAGATGGAGCCCGGCACGGTGTACTCCGCACCGAGTCTCGGGCAGCGCTTCGGGATCTCCGCGACGCCGGTGCGCGAGGCGCTGCTCGACCTACTCGGCGAGGGCCTGGTGTCGGCGGTGCCGAACAAGGGGTTCCGCGTCGCCGAGCTGTCCGACCAGGACCTCGACGAGATCACCGACCTGCGCCTGCTGCTCGAGCCCCCGGCCGTACGCCGCGCGACCGCGTCGATCCCCCGCCACGACGTTCCAGCCCTGCGCGGACTCGCCCAGGAGATCGCCGGCCGGGCGAGCGCCGGCGACCTGATCGCCTACAACGAGGGCGACCACCGCTTCCACGTCCGGCTCCTCGACTACGCGGGCAACCAGCGCCTCGTCGACCTGATCTCCCAGCTCTGCTACAAGACGCGCCTGGCCGCCCTCGCCCCGCTCGTCGAGCAGGGCGCCCTCGTGCCCGCCGCCGCCCAGCACCTCGAGCTCGTCGACCTGATCGAGGCGGGCGACGGCGCGGCCGCCGAGGCGCTGATGGAGCGCCACCTCCGGCACCCGTAGGCGCCGCCCGGGCGTCGCGGGTCTCCCACGCCACCGCGCGTGGATGAGGGATTCGCGTAGCCAGGGCAGCACACATCCATCACCCATCGACGCCGCCGCTCTCTCAGGCGCCACCGGCCTGGGCGCCCAGGGCCGCCAGGACCTCGGCGTCCAGCGGGATGTCCGCGATGCGGTACGCCGGGGGCGTCTCGCCCATGAGGTGACGGACGAGGTAGTCCCAGCGCCGCCGCAGCCAGTACTCCTGATGCACCAGCAGGGAGTGCTCGGCGTTCGGGACGATGAGCAGGTCGAAGTCCCTGTTCGCCGCGATCAGCGCGTCCACCAGCCGCATCGTCAGATGCGGCGTGACGTTGTCGTCCATCTCGCCGTGCACCAGGAAGAGCCTGCCCTTCAGGTTGCCGGCGAGCGAGGCGTTGGAATGGGCCCCGTAGTCGAACTCGCCGGGTCGCCCGAAGAACTTCTCTCCCCACCACGCGTGGTAGGTCTTGTCGTCGTGGTCGCCGGAGGACGAGACCGCGACCTTGAAGAAGTCGGGGGCCTGCAGCAGCGCCCTCGTGGACCCGAGCCCGCCGCCGGAGTGGCCGAAGATGCCGGCGCGGTCCAGATCCATCCACGGCCGGGTCTCGGCGAGCTGCGTGATCGCCGCGACATGGTCGTCGACGTACTGGCCGGCGCCGTGCAGGCGCTCGTGGTCCTGGAACGCCTTGTGCCGCAGCGCGGTCCCCCGTGCGTCGACGGCGACGACGGCGAAGCCGAGCGCGGCGAACACGTGCCCGTTGCGCGATCCGGTCAGGGCGCCGCCGGACAGCGGGAACCGCAGCGGCGTGGTCGACACCTGCGGGCCGGCGTAGATCTCGTCGAGGACGGGGTAGCGCTGCGACGGGTCGAAGTCGAACGGCGTGTAGATGGCGCAGTAGATGTCGGTCACGCCGTCGGCCGCCTTGACCACGACGCGTTCCGGCGGTGTCCAGCCGGCGGCGTAGAGAGCCGACGCGTCCGCCTGCTCCAGGTCCAGCACCACCTCGCCGGTGGTCCCGTCGCGCAGCACCGACACGGCGGGGACGTCGATCCGGGACGTGACGTCGACGAAGTACTTCCCGGACCTCGACGGCAGGCAGTCGTGGTCGAGTCCACCGGAGGTGATGGCCGTGATCTCGCCACCGTCCAGCGACACCGAGTAGAGCTCCTGCAGGTAGATGTCGGCACCGGGCTCACGACCGGCCGCGGTGAAGACGACCCGCCGGGCCCGCTCGTCGACGCCGACGATCCGGCGGACCAGCCAGTCACCGGAGGTGACGGTGGTGACCGCGCCGTCGGGGGCGTGCAGGTACAGGTGGCCCCAGCCGCTGCGCTCGGACCACAGCAGCACCTCCCCCGTCTCCAGGACGGTGACGTTGCGTTCGTGGTGGTGGGGCGCGTACAGGATCTGGGTCTGGCTGGTCTCCTCCACGAGCACGGTGTCCGCGCCGGTCGCCGGGTCGAGCTCGCGGACCCTCGACGTCGTGTCGCCACGGTCGCCCCACACCCAGTGGATCTTGGTGCCGTCGTCGTTCCACCAGAGGAACCCGTAGGCGATCGTCGGCACGAACGGTGTCGGGATCGGTCCAGCCGTCGACCATGTCCCCTTCCCCGTCGCCACGTCGACGACGAGGAACTCGGCCGTGGCGATCTTCTCGTCGCCGACCAACGGGTAGTGGTAGCTCATCGGCCTGGGACGCCCGCCGTCGGCGGGGGTGGAGCGGACCAGGTGCATGAGCTCGACGCCGCGCTGATCGAGCCGGTGGGTGACGAACCGGGTCGAGTCCGGCGACCACACCACCTGCGGCGGCAGGGTGAAGCCGAGGTTCTCCTGCATCACCCGCGACGCGACCGCGTCGTTCATCGAGCCGTAGGAGTAGGACTCGACGCCGTCGGTGGTGAGCCACCGCTCCTCGTCGGTCGACGTGTCGCGGACGTACAGGTTGTGGTCGCGCGCGCCCACGGACCAGCGGCCGTCGGGAGAGCGGACCTCGGCCGGGTGGGCCGGCCCGACGACGATCGCCGCATAGGTGTCGAGTGAGACCTCGATGCGCTTGTCGCCGACGACGACCTGCACCGCCTCGTCGACGAGGTCGATCGCGACGAACGGCAGCGCGGCCGGATCGACGTCGTCGTCGACGACACCGCTGAGCGACTTCGCCAGCCGGGCATGGTCGAACGCCGGCTTCTTCGTGCCTGCCACCGCGTCGACCAGGACGAACTCCGACCCGTTCGCCGTCGTCCTGCGGTACCAGAACGTCTCGGTGTCGCGGATCCAGACCGGGCTCACCCGCGGCGCGTCGACCAGCTTCTTGAAGTGGTGCGGCAGCAGTGCCTCGGCCCGGGCGTAGCGGGCGGCAAGATCCATGGTCACGATATCCACTCCTCGGGTCATCCGACGTACCGGGCGCCGCTGAAGAACTGCGGCCCCTGACCTGATCCGATCTGCCCGATACCGCTGCTGCCCCACATGCCCATCACGGGGTCGGAGTCAGGCGGACCGTAGGGCGAGTTCAACCGCACCAGGCCGGCGCGCAACCGGCGGCCCACGGCACGGGCGGCATCGCGATCACTGGCGAACACGTAGCCGGCCAGGCCGTAGGAGTGGTCGTTGGCGATGGTGACCGCCTCGTCCAGATCCCGATACGTCCGGACCAGCAGCGCGGGTCCGAAGATCTCCTCGCGGAGGTCCGAGGCACCGTCGGCGAGCACCACGGCCGGCGCGGCGAAGTGGCCCCCGGACTCCGGCACCTTCCCGTATCGGCGCACCTCGCAGCCGCGCGCGGCGAACTGGGCGAGCTGCTCCTCGACCCGGCGGCGATGCGGCTCGTGTGCCAGCGGACCCAGCTGGGTGGCGGGGTCGGCCGTGACACCGATGGTCACCGCGCCGAGGGCGGTCGCGAACGCGGCCAGGTATCCCTGCGCCTCTGCCTCGGGGACGATGAGCCGTCGCGGCGCGACGCAGTACTGCGAGTTCAGCGTCAGCATCGCCGTGACGACGTGCTCGGCCACCGTCGCCGGGTCCTCACCCGGAAGCACCACGGCCGGGTTGTTGCCGGACAGCTCGAGGTCGACGGGTTTGAGCTGCGCCGCGCAGGCCTGCGCCACGGCGGTGCCACCGGCCACCCCGCCGGTGTAGGAGACGGCGGCGACGCGCTCGTCGCTGACCAGGGAGGCACCGACCGAGCTGCCGCCGTGGACGATCTGCACGACACCCGCGGGCAGGGTCGCCTGGACCGCCTCGGCGAAGATCCCGGTGAAGTGCGGCGCCCACTCCGACGGTTTGATGATCACCGGGCAGCCGGCCGTCAGGGCGTCGGCGGTCTTGACCATCGCCAGGTGGGCCGGGGCGTTCCACGGGAGGAACACCGCGGCCGGGCCCCACGGCAGCCGCCACTGGTCGCTCGCACCGGCCGACGTGGCCTGCTCGGCGTGGCCGAACCCCTCCTCGATCTGCGCCGCGCCGGCATCCAGGAGCATCGCCACGGCGCCCGCGAACGCGGTGATCGTCGCCTGCGGCACCCCCGTGTCCTGGGCGTCGGCCCGGGCGATGTCGGTGACGCGGGCCTGCAGCTCGAGGCGCAGGGCTCGCAGGGCCGCGGCGCGTTCCGCACGCGGCAGCCCGAACCAGGTTCCGTCGGTGTGCGCGGCCCACGCGGTGGCCAGGGCCGCGTCGACGCTCGCGGCGGAGCTGGCCAGTTGCGGGTGCAGTTCCCGCCCGGTGTCGGCGTCGGTCAGGACCGGGTCCAGGGTGTCCGCCGGGAGCGCGGCCGTCGTGCCCACGAGTTCCCGGATCGTGCAGTCGTGGCCGCTCACGAGGTGCTCCCGTCACGCATCGATGCCGCGACCTTCTCGCCGACGAGGATCGCGGTCAGGTTGGTGTTCGCCCGTGGCACCCACGGGAGGATGCTCGCGTCGGCCACGCGCAGGCCGTCGACGCCGAGGACGCGGCCGTGTGGGTCGACCACGGCATCCGGGTCGCCGGGCGCGCCCATGCGGCACGATCCGGTCGCGTGCACCGTGTCGGACACGGCGGCGAGGGCGAACCGCGCGAACTCGTCGTCGGACATGGTCTCGGCCGGATCGGCGCTCACGGAGCCGACACCGCTGAGGCTCATCGCCGACGCGATCGACCGCAACTCCGGCTGCGCGGCGAAGGACCGCAACTCGTCGGTCACGGCGCGGAACCTGCGCAGGTCGTCGGGGTGGGACAGCAGGTCGAAGTCGACCAGCGGGTCGGTGGCCGGGTCGGTGGAGGCCAGCCGGACCGATCCGGTCGAGGTGACCCGGTTGACCCAGCCGACGACGCCGGCGGCCGGCACGCCGAGGCCCAGCGCGCCCGTCACCGCGATCATGGCGTCGTTGACCTCGCCCCCGACGCCGGTGGTGAACCGGACGCAGACCTGGCCGCGCATGGGCACACCGCGGTAGTCGACCTCCTGATGCAGACCGAGGCCCAGCGCGATGCTCGGATGGTCCTGCAGGCCGCGCCCGACCGGAAGGTCGGCGACGGGATCGACGCCGGCGTCGCGCAGCTCGCCGGCCGGGCCGACGCCCGAGCGCAGCAGCACCGCCGGCGAGTGGATGGCGCCGGCCGCCACCACGACCTCGGCGGCGCGGAACTCGACCGGCTCACCGGCGACGATGGCCCGCACGCCGGTGACCCGGCTACCGCTGAACAGGATGCGGTCGACCAGCGTGTCGCCCACGACCCGCAGGCCGGGACGGTCGCGCGCCGGTTCGAGGTACCCGTCGTTGGTCGAGACCCGGACGGTGCCGAAGCTGTTGAGCGCGTAGGGCGACACCCCGGTCGAGCCCGGCGCGTTGTGGTCCGGCGCCCACGGGTGGCCCAGCCTCCGGGCGGCCTGGTCGACGGCCGCGTCGACGGCGGCGAAGTCCTCGTGCCGCGGACGGGTGATCGGGATCGGCCCGTCGCCGCCGTGGTACGCCTCGTCGCCGAAGTCCAGGTCGTTCTCGAGCCGGCGCAGCAGCGGCAGGACGTCGTCGTGGCCCCAGCCGGCGCAGCCCCGCGCGGCCCAGCCGTCGAAGTCCTCGACGGTCGCCCGGATCGCGAACAGCCCGTTGACCGCGGAGCTGCCGCCGACGCCGCGGCCGCGCGCGTACGGCAGCCGGTCCTGCGCAGGCGTCCGGGCCGCCAGCAGCCCCGGGAACATGTGCGTGTTCAGCAGGGTCGCGGTCGGCTGGACGATCATCGGCTCGATGCTGCGGATCTCCGGGAGCGCGTCGGCCGACCGGTAGTCGGGACCGGCCTCCAGGACGAGCACCCGGCGGCCGTCGTCCTCGGTCAGCCGGGAGGCCAGTGCCGCGCCCGCGGAACCGGCGCCGACGACGATGACGTCGTACCCGGGATCGTTCACGGCTGTGCCTCCCCGCGGCCGCCCAGGTGTTCGGCGAAGTGGCGTTCGACGGTGCGGAACATCGTCATGACGTTCTCCGGGTTCTGGAAGCCGTGCCCCTCGTCATCGGCGACGAGGTACTCGACGGCGACGCCGCGGGAGCGCAGCGCCTCGACGATGGCGTCGGACTCCGCCTTGACCACGCGGACGTCGTTGGCGCCCTGGACGACCAGCAGTGGCGTCCGGATCCGGTCGACCATCGTGATGGGCGAGCGGGCCAGCAGGTCCGCCTCCTGCTCGGGGTCGGCCGGGTCGCCGCAGTAGAGCAGGAAGTTGTTCACCATCTGCGGATGCAGGAACTCCGGCAGCGTGCGCATGAAGTTCGGCAGGCTGGAGATGCCGCAGTAGTCGACCGCCGCGGCGAAGTAGTCCGGCGTCACCGTGATGCCGACGAGCGCCGAGTACCCGCCGTACGAGCCGCCGAAGATGCCGATGCGCGCAGGGTCGGCATAGCCCTGCTTCACCGCCCAGTCCGCGGCGTCGATGACGTCGTCGTGCATCGCGCCGGCGAACTCCTTGATGGCCGCCGTCATGTGCCGCCGGCCGTAGCCCGACGACCCGCGGAAGTTCACCTGGAGCACGGCGTAGCCGCGGCTGGCCAGGAACTGCGCGGTCGGGTTGTAGCCCCACACGTCGTGGAACCACGGGCCGCCGTGCAGGAACAGCACCAGCGGCAGGCCCGTGGGCTCGACGCCGACCGGCAGGGTGAGGAAGCCGTGCAGGGGCAGCCCGTCCCGCGCCGCGAACGCGGCGGGCGTCATCGGTGCCAGCGCGGCGGGGTCCAGCCGCGGATACGGCCGGAACAGCAGCCGGCTCTCGCCGGTGCCGTGGTCGTAGAGGTAGGTCAGGCCCGGCTCGCGGTCGTGGGCGAACGTCGCCACCCACAGCCGCTCCGAGTCGTCCGACGACAACCCGGCCAGTACCCCGTCCGAGAGCCGCGACAGCGCCGCGTACACGTCGGCGAACCCCGGGTCCACCACGTGGATCAGGGGACGGTCGCCGACGAACCGGGCCGCCAGCACCTCACCGGTGCGCCGGCTGGTGAACAGGGTCGGCGGCGCTGCCGGTGAGACGGCCTCGGCGACGCACAGGCTGAGCCCGGGCAAGCCGGCCACGACACTCTGCTCGCCGGTCGCGATGTCGACGCGGACCAGCCGCAGGTCGTCGGAGTCCTGGTACGACCCGACGAGCAGGCCGCCGCCGTCGGGGGTGATCCGGGCCGGGTGGACGCCGAGCGGGTGCTCCGGACCGTCCTGCCGGTGGAACAGCCGCCGGTGCCCGGTCGCGGCATCGACGGCGTGGTACTCGAACGTCCCGTCGCCGGCCTGCGACTGGGCGACGACCTCGCCGCCGGGCCCGAAGACGAACCCGCCCCTGCGGTCCGGGTTCTCCCGGTGCAGCACCGTCTCGCCGGTGGCGACGTCGATGCGGAACACGTCGACGTCCAGCGGCCGGCGGTTCATCGACACGAGGACGCTGCCCGGCACGGCCTTGAACGGTTCGACGTGCATCACCCGCGACCCGCGCGCCATGGGCGTCAGGTCCGCCGCGGGCTCCGTCGGCGCGTCGAGGTCCACCCGATACAGGTGCCAGTCCTCGTTGCCGTCGGTGTCCTGCAGGTACAGCAGCCAGCGCGGGTCGTCGGTCCAGAAGTAGCGCCGGATGCCGCGCCGGCCGTCGTGCGTCACACACACCGCGCCGGCGTGCTCCTCGTCGATGCCGCGGACCCAGACGTTCGTCCGCCCGCTCCACGGCGCCAGGTAGGCGAGGCGCGTCCCGTCGGGCGAGATCGACGCGCCGGAGAACTCCGGGTCGGCGAACAGCTCCTCGACCTGGATCAGCCCGGGGGCGTTCATGCCGACCGCCCGCCGAGGTGCTCGGCGAGGAAGCGGTCCATGGCCCGGAACATGCCGACGAGGTTCTCGGGGTTCTGGAACCCGTGGCCCTCGTCGTCGGCGACGATGTACTCGACCGCGACCCCTCGCTCACGGAGGGCGCCGACGATGTTGTCGGCCTCCGCCTTGACGACCCTGGAGTCGTTGGCGCCCTGGACCACCAGCAGCGGGGTGCGGATGCGGTCGACCATGGTGATCGGCGAGCGCGTGAGCATGTCGGCCTCGTCCGCCGGGTCCTCGGGGTCACCGACGTAGCGGTACCAGCTGTTGCCGATGAGCGGTTTCAGGAACTCCGGCAGCGTGCGCATGAAGTTCGGCAGGCTGGAGATGCCGACGTAGTCGACGGCCGCAGCGAAGAAGTCCGGGGTGACCGTGACGCCGACGAGCGTCGAGTAGCCGCCGTAGGACCCGCCGTAGATCCCGATGCGGGCCGGGTCGGCGTAGCCCTGCTCGACGGCCCAGTTCGCCGCGTCGATCAGGTCGTCGTGCATCGCGCCGGCGAACTCCTTGATCGCGGCGGTGATGTGCTTCGCGCCGTACCCGGACGAGCCGCGGAAGTTGACCTGGAGCACGGCGTAGCCGCGGTTGGCCAGGAACTGGATCTGCGGGTCGAACCCCCACGAGTCGTGGCACCAGGGCCCACCGTGCACCTTCACGATCAGCGGCAGGCCGGTGGGCTCGACGCCGACGGGCAGGGTGAGGAACGCGTGCAGCGGCAGCCCGTCACGCGCCGCGAACGCGACCGGTGTCATCGGCGCCAGCTCCGCCGGGTCAAACCGCGGGTGGGGCCGGAACAGCAGCCGGCTCTCCCGCGTGCCGTGGTCGTAGTAGTAGGTCAGGCCCGGCTCCCGGTCGTGCGCGAACGTCGCGACCCACCGCTGTTCCGTCTCGTCCGACGAGACCGCCGCCAGCACACCGTCGGACAGCTTCGACAGCTCCGCGTACACGTCCGCGAAGTGCGGGTCGAGCACCAGGAGCTCCGGCCGCTCGCCCACGAACCGCGCGGCCAGGACCTCGCCGGTGCGCCGGCTGGTGAACAGGGTGGGCGGATAGGTGCGCGAGACGTAGCCCATGGTGCAGAGGCTGTGTCCGTCCATCGCGGCGACCACGGTCTCGGCGCCGGTCCCGGCGTCGACCCGGACCAGGCGCAGGTCGTCGGTGCCCTGATAGACGCCGACGAGCAGGCCCTTCCCGTCGGCCGCGACGTGCGCCGGGTAGACGCCCATCGGATACTCCGGGCCGCCGATCCGGTGGAACGGGCGCAGCTCGCCCGTCTGCTCGTCGACCGCGGAGAACTCCCACACGCCGGCCTCGGCGATCCGCGAGTAGAAGACCTCGCCCGCCCGGCCGAACAGGAAGTGCCCCGCGGACTCGGGGTTCTCCCGGTGCAGGGTCGTCTCACCGGTGGCGATGTCGACCCGGAACGCGTCGACGAACATGTGCCGCCGGTTCATCGACACCACGACCGTGCCCGGCAGCGACGACAGCGGCGACACGTCCATGACCCGGGACCCGGGCGGCAGCGGCGTCAGGTCGACGGCCGGCTCGTCCGGCGCGTCGAGGTCCACCCGGTAGAGGTGCCAGTCCTCGTTGCCGTCGGTGTCCTGCAGGTACAGCAGCCACCGCGGGTCGTCGGTCCAGTAGTAGGTCTTGATGCCGCGGCGCGCGTCGTGCGTGACGCACACGGCGTCCTCGTGCTCCTCGTCGACGCCGCGGACCCAGACGTTGGTCCGCCCGCTCCACGGCGCCAGGTAGGCGAGGCGCTTCCCGTCGGGCGAGATCGACGCGCCGGAGAACTCCGGGTCGGCGAACAGCTCCTCGACGTCGATCACCCTCGGTGCGGCCATGAGGTGCTCACCTCGCCGTCTCGGGCCGGGCCCGCTCGAGCATCGCCAGATAGGAGCCGCCGGTGACGAGGTCCAGCTCGGCCTGGCTCAGACCGCGCTCGGCGAGGCCGCCGACGAGGTTGCCGAGGCGGCTGGCGTCCTCCATGCCCTCGGGCCCGACGGCGTAGACGTCCGGGCCGATCTCGTTCAGGCCGTAGGCGTTGTCCGGGTCGGCCTGCTTGAGGCCGGCCGAGATCATCTCCATGGGCGAGCCCGAGTAGTCCGCCCCGATCGCCAGGTGCTCGGCGCCGACCAGGTCGTAGATGTGCATGGCGTGGTCGAGCACGTCCGACAGCGTCGCCCGGTAGGGGTCCTCGGTGACGTAGCCGCGGTAGGTGGTGATGCCGATGACGCCGTTGCGCGCGGCCACGGCCTTGATCTGCTCGTCGGTCAGGTTGCGCCGGTGCGGGGAGACGGCGTCGGCGTTGGCGTGGGAGACGAAGATGTCGCCGTCGTAGATGTCCAGCGCGTCCCAGAACGACCCCCGGGACATGTGGACGAGGTCCACCATGAGCGGCAGCGACTTCAGCTCCTTGAGCACCTGCTTGCCGAGGTGGCTGAACCCGCCCTCGCCGAAGCGCTCGTTGCAGCCGGTGCACAGCAGGTTCTGCATGTTGTGCGAGAACGTGAACGTGGTGACGCCCAACTGGGACATCGTCTCCAGCGCCTCGAAGTCGCCGACCAGCGGGCCGTACCCCTCGAACGACATGAACAGGCCGAACGACCCCTCGGGACGGTTGTCGAAGTCGGCCCTGGACGTACAGAACGTGATCTCGCCCTCCGAGCCGCGGACCTCGGACAGCAGCATGCCGACCGTGGGCCAGTCGGAGACCTGCATGATGGCCCCGGTCAGGCCGCCGGCCCGCCACGACTCGAGGTAGTTCTCGCGCAGGATCTGGGCGTGCGGGTCGGCCCTGTGGCCCGACATCACGTGCGCGATGGTGGGGCCGACGTAGATGTTGATCATCTCGTTCCTCCTTCTGGCGCTGACGAGCCCGCCGCGGCCAGGACGCGGGCGTAGAAGTCACGCTCGGCCTCGAGCGCGTGGACGAGGTTCTCGGCCTTCGCGAACAGGTGGCCCTCGCCCGCGTAGACGTGGTGCTCGTGGTCGACGCCGCGCTCACGCAGCACGACGGCGATCGCCTCGGCCTGGTCGGCGGGGACCACGTTGTCGGCCTCTCCCTGCAGCAGGATCAGCGGTGCCGTGATGTGCTCGGCCGCCGTGACCGGCGACCGCTCGGCATAGAGGTCCTTCGCCTCCGGCAGCGGGCCGATCAGCGAGTCGAGGTAGCGGGACTCGAACTTGTGGGTGTCCGTCGCCATCTTGTAGGCGTCGGCGACGCCGTTCATGCTGCCGCCGGCCGCGAACACGTCGCGGAAGGCCATGGCGCACAGCGTCAGCCAGCCGCCGCCGCTGAGGCCACGGATCACCAGCCGCGACCCGTCGGCCAGTCCCTTGGCCACGAGGTACTCGGCGCCCGCCACGGCGTCGTCGACGTCGACCACGCCCCAGGTGCCCTTGAGAGCGTCGCGGTAGGCGCGTCCGTACCCGCTGCTACCGCGGAAGTTGAGCTCCAGGTAGCCGTACCCGCGGCTGTTCCAGTACTGCTGGCGCAGGTCGAGCACCGGCACGACGTGGCCGGTGGGGCCGCCGTGGCAGTTGACGATCAGCGGCGGCGGGCCGTCGACCGGCACGGTGGGCGGGTACCAGAAGGCGTGCGCCACCGCCCCGTCGGTCGTCGGATAGGTGATCGCCTCCGGCACCGCGATGGTCTCGGGCGCCTGGGTGCCGTTGTCGCGCACCACCTCGCCGGCGCCGCCGGCGGCCGGGTCGAGCAGGACCACCGCGGGAGCGTGCCGGTATCCGGCGGCGATGACGGCGATCCGGTCGCCGACGACGGTCGGCGAGACGAACTGCGTGTACGGCGTCGCGATCTCGTCCAGCCGGCCGTCGGGGTGCCGGACGCCCAGGTGCTCGACGCCGTCGATCGTCCACTTCACCACCAGCCGCCCGTCGGCGAAGACGTCGAGGCTGCGCAGGCCGAGGAACCACACGGGCCCGCCCATGTCGGCCTCCATGCCGGCCAGGACTCCCGCGGCGCCGTGCTGGTAGACGTTCCACCAGCCGGTGCGGTCACTGAGGAAGAGCAGCTCGCCGTCCGGCGTCCAGGTGGGCTCCAGGACGGACTCGGCGGCGGACCCGGCGACGCGCGTCGCCGTGACGAGGCCCGCGGACGTGAGATCGGCGACCCACAGCTGCGTGCCGTCCCACGGCATCTGCGGGTGGTCCCAGGTGATCCAGGCGATCCTGGTCCCGTCGGGCGACACCCGGGGCGAACCCACGAAGTCGTGGCCGCCGTCGAGGACGACCGGGTCCCCGGCGCCGTCCAGGCGGACCCGCACCAGCTCGTTGGCGATGCGGCCGTCGTCGTGGTGCTTCTCGCGGACGGCGTAGACGTGCTCGCCGCTCACCACGAAGTCGCTCCATCGGACCGTCTTGCCGGGCGCCGCCGGTGTCACGGCGACGCCGCGCCGCACGCTGTGGATGCGCTGGTCCTCGCTGTCGCACAGCAGCACCTCGCCGTCCGGAGCGACGCCGTACGGGATGCCGCCGTAACCGACGATGTTGCTGCTCGACCGCCCCGGCGGGGTGAGGTCGACCGGCTCCGCCCCCGGTTCCCAGCGGACCACGACCGTGCGGGCCTCCGCCGGTCTCGTCTCGGTCCACAGCAGGGCGTCGCCGTCACCGCGTAGCCAGTTGAACGCCCTGGCCGGCGCGAACACGTCCGCCGCGGACAGCGCGCCGGCCGTCATGCACCGATGCCTGTCCGGACGGAGGTGAGGAACTCCACCAGGTCGGCGCGCGTCTGGGCCAGCGACGGCTCATGCAGGTAGATCATGTGCCCGGACTCGTAGCGCTTCTTGGTGACGTTGCGCGCGACGTCCGGGTGCAGACGCAGGTGGTCGAACGTCAGCTCGGCCGGGAAGAACGGCGTGCCGAGGTCGTAGTAGCCGCTGAGCAGGAACACCTTGAGGTTGGGTGAGCGGTACATCGCTCCGCGCAGCAGCGTGGCGACCTCGAGCTGGGGCGTCCAGATCCCCATCTGCTCGCTCTCGCGGTGCTTCCACTTGAAGCGCGGCCGGATGTGCCGGTACAGCAGCGGCCGGTCGGCTTCCCAGCCGAGATCGGACCGCAGGTACTTGGTCAGCGCGGCCGTCGCCGCGCCGGTCGGCGCCGTGTAGCTCGGGTCGTTCTCGAACGCCTCGCCGGCGGAGTCGGAGTCGACGCCGGTGAAGCGGGTGTCGAGCCGGCCGACGGTGCGTCCCCGGTCGCGCAGCAGCTCCTTCATGAACCGCCAGAGGGTCACCCGCAGGTTCGCCCGGAGGAAGTACTCGGCCGAGATGCCGGTCAGCTCGTGGAGCCGGTTGGCGATGCGCTGCTCCTCCGCGGCGGTGAGCCGGCTGCCCTTCAGCAGGGCCACCGAGTAGTCGTTCAGGGCGAAGTCCTCGGCCTCCGCGACGACCGTCGTCAGGTCGCCGGAGATGACGCCGTGGTAGACGGCGGTCGCGGCGTAGCTGGGGAGCTGGCCGACCGGGCCGTTGTTGACGCCGACGCCGAAGGTCGTTCCCGCCACGTCCATGAGCGAGGACAGCAGGATGACGCCGTCGACGAACAGTCCGGGTCCCTGCTGCAGGTAGTCGGCCACCGCCGGCGCCCGGAGCGTCCCGTAGCTCTCGCCGAACAGGACGATCGGGCTGTCGCCGCGGCCCTCACGCGCGATGAACTCCAGCACGAAGTCCCCGACCACGGCGGCGTCGACCTCGATCCCGTAGAACTCCTTGGGATCCACGCCGGGGGCGGTCCGGCTGAAGCCGGTGCTCGGCGGGTCGAGGAACACCAGGTCGGCCACGTCCAGGAGCGAGTGCTCGTTCTCCCGCAGCTCCCAGCGCGAGACATCGACCAGCGGGTCGCCCTCGAACACGACGCGGCGCGGGCCGTAGCTGTACATGTGCAGCCAGATCGTCGACGAGCCCGGGCCGCCGTTCCACACGAACACCAGCGGACGCTTCTGGGTCGACGACACGCCGTCGCGCAGGTAGGCGGTGTAGAAGATGGCGACCTTCGGCTTGCTCTGCTCGTCGTCGTCGTGCATGACCATGCGGCCGGTCTTCGCCGTGTACTGGATCCGCTCGCCGCCGATGGTGACGGCGTGCTGGCTGACGAACTGCTGGTCCTCCAGCGGCTTGGCGTCCGCGACCTTGTCGGTCTCGGCGGCGGTGGGCTCAGTGGTCGCGGCTTCCGGCATCGATGTCTCCCAGGGATCGGCGGTGTTTGGACTGTACGACTATGGCAATAGAGCGTCAATAGTGTGTGCTTTAGATTGAGCTAGTGCAGTGGGCCTGAAGGGAGACACCCATGGGCGACGCGGAGGCGGTGGTGCGCCGGGTCCGCGACCGCACGCCGTTCTACGTCGTGCGCGTCGGAGCCGAGGCCGGCGGCCGCCCCACCGCTGACCTGCGTGACCCCGACGTCGCCGTCGCGCTGATCGGCGAGCTGGGCCGGCGGATCGGCGCCGCCGAGGTCCGCGTCGCCGTCTCCGCCCTCTTCCTCGGCTACGCCTCCCGGCTGTGGTGTCTCGCCATCGGCACCGCCGAGCTCACCGGCCGCGGTCTCGACCTGGACCCCGGCGCCCTGGGCTGGTCCAGCTCCCGGGGCACGCTGACGCTGCACTGCCGCGCGCCGCGCCTCGGCGCGACGCCCGCCGAGGAGGTGGTCGACCGGCAGCTGACGCCGCTGGTCCGCGCCTGGAGCCGCCTGGATCGCTCCCGGCGCCCTGTGGGGCAACGCCGCGTCGGCCGTGCGTGGCGCAGGCACCGTCCTGGGCCCCGCGTCGATGTCGCTGGCCGAGGAGGCGCTCGCTCACCCGCTGCTGGCCGGCCGGCTCGACCCGAGCACGTACCGGCGGCGCAGCTGCTGCCTCTTCTACCGAGCCCGGCCCGGCGCCTACTGCGGCGACTGCCCACTGACCCGGCACGCCTCGGCACGTTGAACGGTGACCATTCAGGGTCCGGCTTGATCCGGCGCGGCGAGCCGCAACGGCGTGCCTGAACCAGTGCACCAAGCTTCCGCGAGGTCGCTGCGGCGACAGCGCGCCTCCACATGGCCACAGCACGACGATGCCGCGGCTCATCGGTCCGTCGCGCCAGCAGCAACGGTGTGAGATCACTGCACCTGATGGGTGGCAGCACTGTCGCCCTGACAACAGCAACGGCACCCACATCCGGCAGCGATCCCACACCGTCGAGCACGGCCGGCTCGTCGCTCGGTGACCGCGACGGCAGCGGCGGCCGCCGCTGCGAGGTTGTCGGTGCCCGCCCGTAGGGTGGGCCACCCACCCAAACCGGGCGGGGCATGCCACCACCGGGTTCCGGGCGAGGCCCGCCAGCACCCAGTTCCGGGCCGGTCAGGCCGGCGTCGGCGGCGTCCATCAGGGCTTCGACGGGCGCGACCGCTCGAGCATCCGCAGGTAGGACTCCCCGCAGACCAGGTCGACCTCGTCGGGGGTCAGGCCCCGCTCGGCGAGGCCGGTGGCGATCGCGCCGAGGTTGCTGGCGTCCTCCAGGCCCTCCGGGCCGTACGTGTACAGCTCGCGGCCGCGACCCTTGATGCCGTGGGCGCCGTCGGGGTCGATCATGTCCAGCACGGGCAGCAGCATCTCGACCGGCGACTCGCAGTAGTCGGCGCCGATGCTGAGGTGCTCCGGCCCCACCATGTCGTACATGTACATCGCGTGGTCGAGCAGGTCGGACAGCGTGGCCTTCAGCGGCTCCGGCGACACGTAGCCGCGGAAGGTGTTGAGCCCGATTGTGCCGTTGCGCTCGGCGACCGCCTTGATCTGCTCGTCGGTGAGGTTCCGCGGATGCGGGCAGAGCGCGTCGGCGTTGGAGTGCGACACGAACAGATCGCCGTCGTAGAGGTCCAACGCGTCCCAGAACGACGCCCGCGACATGTGGACGAGGTCGATCATCATCGGCGACGACTCGAGCTCCTGGAGCGTCTGCTTGCCGAGGTGGCTGAACCCGCCCTCGCCGAAGCGCTCGTTGCTGCCGGTACACAGCAGGTTCTGCAGGTTGTGCGAGAACGTGAAGGTGGTGATGCCGAGTTCGGCCAGCGTGTGCAGCGCCTCGAAGTCGCCCGCGAACGACCCGTGGCCCTCCAGGGAGAGGAACAGGCCGAACGATCCCTCCGGGCGGTTGTCGAAGTCGGCCCGCGTCCTGCAGTACGTGATCTCGCCCTCGGACCGGCTGATCTCCGCGAAGTAGGCGTTGATGGACGACCAGTTCGAGACCTGCACGACGGCGGCCTCGAGACCCCCCGCACGCCACCGCGGGAGGTAGGTGGAGCGCAGCACCTCCGCCCTGTTGCCCGGGACGCCGTGGTGGGCCATGACGTCGTAGATGACGCCGCCGACATAGCTGTTGATCACGGTGTTTCCTCCATTCGATCGGCCTAGGGGGTGTCCCCTAGCCGCGCGTCGCTGCCATCTCGTCGGCGTCGCCGGTGACGAGCCACTGGCCATCCGGGCGCGGGACGGAGTTGAGCAGTTGGGCGGTGTACTCGACGCTCGGGTTGTCGAGCACCGACTCGGTCGGCCCGGACTCGACGACCTTGCCGTGGTGCATGACGTAGAGGTACTCCGAGGCCTGCCGCACGATGGACAGGTCGTGGGTGATGAACAGGCAGCTGATCCCGCGTTCGGTGCGGACCTCCTGCAGCAGGTTCAGGATCTGCGCCTGGACCGACATGTCCAGCGCCGACACCGGCTCGTCGCAGATCAGCACCCGGGGCTCCACCGCCAGCGCCCGCGCGATCGCGACGCGTTGCCGCTCGCCGCCGGACAGCGACGACGGACGCCGCTGGGCGTAGCTCGCCGAGAGGCCGACGGACTCCAGGAGCTCGGCGACCCGGCCCTCGACGTTCCCGCCGCCGCGGTCGTGGGTGGTGATCGCCTCCTTGAGCGCCCAGCCGATGGTCCGCATCGGGTTGAGGCTGGAATAGGGATCCTGGAACACGGTCTGCACGGTCTGCCGGAGCTTGCGGCGGTCGCGCGGGGTCAATGCGCTCCAGCTGCGGACCGGAATGCCGTCGATCACGATCTCGCCGCCGGACGGCGACTCGAGCCCGACCAGCATCCGGGCGATCGTGGTCTTGCCCGACCCGGATTCCCCGACGATCCCGACGCTCTCGCCCTCGCGGACCGAGATCGACACGTCGTCGACGGCGGTGACAGTGCGGCCACCGCTCTCGAAGACCTTCTCGATGTTCACGATGTCGATCAGCGCACCGTCGGAGCGGCCCTCGGCCGGCACCACCGCACGTTCCTCGCTCTTGCTGAGCAGCGCGGCCATCTCGGCCCCGATCTCCGGCAGCCGGATACAGCGGGAGTGGCGGTCCTCGCCCACCTCGGCCAGTGCCGGCACACCGTCCCGGCAGGCGTCCTCGGCCCAGCGGCACCGGGAAGAGAACGAGCAGCGGTCCTGCACGTCGGCGGCCGACGGGACCGAGCCCGGGATGGCGACGAGCTGGCGCACCCGGCGGTCGGCCGGGGGTTCGGACAGCAGCAGTCCCTGCGTGTACGGATGCAGAGGTCGCTCGCGCACGTCGTCCGCCCGGCCCGTCTCGACCAGCGATCCCGCGTAGAGGACCTGGATCCGGTCACAGGTGGCGAACGCGACCCGCAGGTCGTGGGTGATGAGGATCAGGGCCATGCCTCGCGCCGCTTGGATCCTCTTGATCAGGGCCAGGACCTCGCGCTGCGTCACCACGTCCAGCGCCGTGGAGGGTTCGTCCGCGATCAGGACCTTCGGGTCCCGGGCCAGCGCGGCGGCGATCGCGACGCGCTGGCGCATGCCGCCGGAGAGCTGGAACGGGTACCGCTCGACGACCGACTCATCGGTGATGCCCACCTCGGCGAGCCGCCGTATCGCCTCGGCGCGCCGCTCGGCGCGGCTCAGCCGCCGCTCGGGGAGCAGCGACTCCTCCAGGATCCGGCCGCAGCGCATGACCGGGTTCAGCATCGTGAACGGGTCCTGCATGATCATGCCGATCTGGCGGCCCCGGATGCTGCGCCACTGCCGTTCGGACAGCCCGAGCAGGTTCTGGCCGTCGAAGCGGGCGGTTCCGCTCGCGACGACCCCCTCGGGCAGGAGGCCGATCAGGGCCTTCGCGCTCATCGACTTCCCGCTGCCGGACTCGCCGACGATGCCGATGCTCTCCCCCGCGGCCAGCTGCAGGTCCAGCGAGGTGACGATCGGGGCACCGATGTCGGTGCGCTCGATCCGCATCCCTTCGACCTCGAGGACGGGACGGCCGGCGGTGAGCGTGGGCTCGGTGTGGGGGCTCAACGGGCTGCTCCTCGCCTCGACATCTTCTCGTACACCCAGTCGCCGATCAGGTTCACCGCCGTGGCGGTGAGGGCGATGGCGATGCCGGGCGCGATGCTCGCGACCGGGTTGGTGAACAGCAGTGGCTGGTTCTCCGACAGCATCTGGCCCCAGTCGGGGGTGCCCGGCGCGGCGCCGAGGCCGAGGAAGGACAGGCCGGCGATGGCCACGAGCGACCCGGCGAAGATGATGACCGAGTTCGCGACGGCCGTCGCGGCGATGTTCGGCCAGATGTGCCGCACCATGATCCGGCCGTTCGACACGCCCAGGGTCTTCGCCGCCTCGACGTACGGACGCGGCACCTGCTCGAGCGTGGCGGCGCGCATGACGCGAGCGTCGGTGGGAATCGTGAGGATGGTCAGCAGCGCGACGGCCAGCCAGTAGCCTCCGCCCAGCGCACCGGCCACGACGATGATGATCAGCAGCGACGGGATGGCCACCATCAGGTCGACCCAGCGCATCAGCAACGAGTCGACGAGCCCGGCGCGGTAGCCGGCCAGGAGTCCGAGCAGGTTGCCGCACACCATGGCGACGACGGCGATGACCAGCGGCCCCATGATCGCGGACCGCGCTCCGGCCAGCATCCGGGAGAACACGTCACGTCCCAGGCCGTCGGTGCCGAGCCAGTGCTCGGCGCTCGGCGGCGCCAGGCTGCCGAGCACGTCCTGCTGGGACGGGTCCTGGGGCGCCAGGGCCTCGCCGAAGACCGCCACGAGCAGGACCAGCGCCATGAATCCGAGGCACAGGCCGATCAGGAGCGGCGGACGGCTCTTCATCCGGCGCCTGGTCAGCTGCCGCGGCGCCGTGACGGCTGCTTCGGTCATGCCGACCTCCCTTCGAAGCGGATCCGCGGGTCGATCGCCACGTAGGCGAGGTCCGCGAGCAGGTTGGCCAGCACGATCAGCACCGCGATGAGGATCGCCAGGGCCTGGATCATCGGCATGTCACTGCTCTGGGCGGACTGCACCAGAAGCTCACCGATGCCGCCCAGGGAGAAGGTCGCCTCCACGAACACGGCCCCGGCGAAGAAGAACGCGAGCAGGGCCCCGGAGACCGTCACCACGGGGATCAGCGCGTTCCGGAACGCGTACCGGAACAGCACGTGTCCCCAGCTCAGACCCCGGGCCCGGGCGAACATGATGTAGTCCTGATCCAGCACGTTGATCATCGAGGCGCGGGTGTGCCGCAGGAGGAACGCCGCGACGCACAGGGCGAGGGCCAGCGCCGGCAGGGTCAGGTGCCACAACTGGTCGAAGAACCCCTCGCCGCGACCGGCGGCCGGGAAGATCGGCACCAGGACGGCGAACAGGTACAGGAGCAGGATCCCCATCACGAACGGCGGCGTGCTCAGCGCCACGACCGCTCCCGCCACGAGGCCGCGGTCGAGCAGCTTCCGCTGGCGCAGGGCGGCGATGATCCCGGGGACGACGCCGAGGAGCACCGTCAGGACGTAGGCGTAGACGGCGAGGAACGCCGACGGTCCCAGCCTGATCCCGATCTCGTCGGTGACCGGCAGCGTCGTCAGCGTTGATTCGCCGAAGTCGAACACCAGCGCGTCCTTCAGCCACAGCCAGTACTGGGTGAAGAACGGTTCGTCGAGGTGGTACCGCTCCGTCAGCAGTTGCACCAGCTCCGGTGTGGCCGGCTTGCCGCCCAGATAGGCGTCGACCGCGGTGCCCGGGGCGATGTGAACCAGGGAGAAGACGAGGAACGACAGGATCGCGACCAGGACCACCAACGCGACCAGGCGTTTGCCGATCATCAGCAGGATGGCGCGGCCGGTCATCGCGGCACCACGTTCAGCAGCCAGGGGAAGTTCATCCAGAAGCTGTCGTACTCGACGATGTCGTAGTCGGCCGACGCGTAGGTGTTGCCCTCCGCGTACACCGGCACGTAGGGGACGTCCTCGGCGACCCGCTTCGACAGCTCCGTGTAGATCCGCAACCGCTCGGCCGGGTCCTGTTCCAGCAGTCCCTCGTTGAGCAGCTCCTTGACCTCCGGCGGCGTGTAGTGGGCCAGGTTCAGCCCGATCGGCTCACCCGCGTCGTCGGTGTCCAGGAAGAGCGAGTCCCAGTCCGGGTCGGGCGTACAGGCGCCCGTCTCGGTGAAGGTGAGCATCGGCTCGTCCTCGGAGATCATCCCGAACCACGCGGTGTCCGGGACGACCTTGACCGGGGCGTCGATACCGATCTGGGCCAGCTGGGCCGAGATCACCTGGGCGACGGCGGAGGAGGCGCCGGGGATGGTGAGGTCATAGCTGAACCCGTCCGGGACCGACGACTGCGCCAGCTCGGCCTTGGCGGCCTCGACGTCGAACGGATAGGTCTCGACCTCCTCCAGCGCCGCCTCGACCTCGTCGGAGGACCCGAGCGACTCGAAGAGCTGCGGGGAGATCAGCGTGTGCAGCGGCGCCCCTGCCTGTCCCTGGGTGGCGGCGATGATGTCGTCGCGGTTGATCGCGTGCGCCACCGCCCGGCGGACGTGGATGTCGTCCCATGGCTCGGTCTGCGTCGGCATGCTCACCAGCGCCGTCGCGCAGGTGGCCGTCGTGTAGGTGCTCGCCGTGCCGGCGGCGGCCACGAAGCCCTCGGGCTCAGCGATTCCTGGAGCGATGTCGATCTCACCGGCCCGCATCGCCAGGGCCATGCTGTTGTTGTCGGTGAAGAACTTGACCGAGACCCGGTCGATCGGCGGCTTCCCGCCCCAGTAGCCCTCGTAGGCCGACAGCTCCATCCCGCTGGTGGGGTTGAGGCTGTCGAGCTTCCACGGGCCGGTCCCCACCGCCAGGGTGGCCGGGTGCCCGAACTCCTCTCCGGCCTGCTCGGCGTGCGCCTTCTGGTAGACGGCCGCGTAGAACATCGCGGGCACGTACTGCCACGACGCGTCCGGCTGGTGCAGCGTCACCCGGACCGTGTACTTGTCGGGCGCCTCGATGCCGGCGACAGCGGCGAAGATCGTGCTGGTCCCGCCGGACGACGGCGCCATCCGGTCCCAGGAGTACTTCACGTCCTCCGACGTCAGCTCGGTGCCGTCCCAGAACGTCACGCCCTCGCGCAGCGTGTACTCGTAGACGGTGTCGCTGACCTGCTTCCACTCCGACGCGAGCCACGGCTCGAGGTTCCCCTCGGCGTCGACCTGCAGCAGCAGCTCCAGCGCGTTGATGTTGACGGACATCCCCGACATGATGTTCTGCGCCGGGTCGACCAGCGGCACCTGGCCCGAGATGCCGACGGTGAGGTGCGCGACGTGCTCGCCCGACACCGGCTTCCCGGCGTTCACGTCCCTGGCCGTCGCGCCGGGGTGCTCGCCGTCGCCGCTGGCCGGGTCGTCGTCGGCCGGCCCGTTGCCGGCACACGCTGCCAGCACGGCCGCGCCGAGCAGACACGACACGACCCGCGCCCGGCGCCACCCCCTGTTCCTGGTCGATCCGGACATACGCTCACTCCTCGTCTGTGACCACGCCACGCGTGAACAGCAACGGGTTCGGATCCAGCAGAGCCTTCGTCTGCTTCGGGGACGGACCGCGCGTCCGGAGCTCCGGACGGCGCCGTCATTTCGGCACCAGGTTCAGCGCCCAGGGCAGGTTCATCCAGAAGTAGCTGTTGTATTCGGCGATGTCGTACGTGGTGGAGGCATACGTCGTCCCCTCGGCGAACAGGGAGATGTAGGGAACGTCCTCGGCGACCTGCTTCTGCAGGTCCGTGTAGATCCGCAACCGCTGCGCCGGGTCCTGCTCCAGCAGGCCCTCGGCCCACAGGGCGCTGACCTCCGGCGAGGAGTACTGGGCCATGTTCAGCCCGATCGGCTCACCGGACTCGTCGGTGTCGAAGAAGATCGAGTCCCAGTCCGGGTCCGGCGTGCAGGCGCCGGTCGCGGAGAACGTCAGCGGCCGGACGTCCTCGCGGAGGGCGGCGTACCAGGCCGTGTCCGGGAGGACCTCGACGGCGATGTCGATGCCGATCTCGCCCAGCTGAGCGGCGATCACCTCGGCGATGGCGGCAGACGAGGGCGGAACGGTGAGGTCGAAGTCGAACCCGTCCGGGACCGACGACTGGGCCAGCTCGGCCTCGGCGGCCTCCAGGTCGTACGGGTACGTCTCGATCTCCTCCAGCGCGGTCTGGACCTCCTCCTCGGTGCCGAGCGTCTGGAGCAGCCGCGGGGAGATCGCGTACACCGCGGGTCCGGCCGCGGCCCCCTGGGCGGCGGCGACGATGTCGTCCCGGTTGATCGCGTGTGCGACCGCGCGGCGCACGTGCACGTCGTCCCACGGGGCGCGCCGCATCGGCAGGCTCATCCTGGCGGTGCCGCAGGTCTCCACCGTCGTGACGGTGTTGCCGCCGGCGGCGGCGTCGAAGCCGGTCGGCCCGCTGACGACCGGCGCGATGTCGATCTCACCGGCCCGCAGCGCCAGCGCCATGCTGTTGTCGTCGGCGAACGACTTCACCGAGATCCGGTCGATCGGCGGCTTGCCGCCCCAGTAGCCCTCGTAGGCCGACAGCTCCATCCCGCTGGCCGGGTTGACGCTGTCGAACTTCCACGGGCCGGTCGCCACCAGCAGGGTGCCCGGCTGGCCGAAGGCGTCGCCGGTCTCTTCGGCGAACTTCTTCTGGAAGATCACCGAGTACCACATGGCCGGCGTGTACTGCCACGACGCGTCCGGCTGCGTCAGCGTGACCCGCACCGTGCCGGCGTCGACGGCCTCGACGGTGTCGACCGCCGCGAAGTACGTCGCTCGCCGGCTCTCCGGCGCCCGCAGGTGGTCCCAGGAGTACTTGACGTCCTCCGCGGTCAGCTCGGTGCCGTCCCAGAACGTGACGCCCTCGCGCAGCGTGTACTCGTAGACGGTGTCGCTGACCTGCTCCCACTCGGTCGCGAGCCACGGCTGGAGCTCGCCGTCCGGGTCGATCCGCAGCAGCGGCTCCAGGCCGAGCTGGTTGACGTTGAGACCCGCTTCCATGTTGTCGGCCGGGTCGACGAGCGTCACCTTGCCGGGGATGCCGACGTCGAGCTGCGCGATGTGCTCGTCCGAGACCGGTGCGCCCGGATCCACCGTCCGCGCGGTGTCCGCCGGCCGCTCACCGTTCCCGGCCGCACCGTCGCCGTCCTCACCCGCGGGGCCGTTCCCGGCACATGCCGCGAGCAGCGCCGTGGTGAGCAGACAGGACACGATCCGCGCCCGGCGTCCGCGCCATCCCCTGGTTCTCGTCGTTTCGGACATGCGCTCACTCCTCGTCTCGCGACCACAGGCGTTCGACCGGCAACGGACCCACTACTCGGGGACGAGGTTCAGCACCCACGGCAGGTTCGACCAGAAGCTGCTGAACTCGACCAGGTCGTAGTCGGTCGAGCCGTACGTGTTGCCCTCGGCGTAGAGCGGCACGTAGGGAACGTCCTCGCCCAGGTGGGTGAGAACCTCCGCGTAGATCCCCAGCCGTTCCTTCGGGTCCTGCTCGAGCAACCCGTCGGCGAGCAGCTGTGTCACCTCCGGCGGCGCGTACTCGGCGAAGTTCAGTCCGACCGGTTGCCCGGCCTCGTCGGTGTCCATGAACAGGGAGGCCCAACTCGGGTCCGGCGAGCAGGGACCGGTCTGGAAGAACGTGAACGGCTTCTCGTCCTCGCCGAGGGCGGCGTAGTACGCGGTGTCCGGGAGTACCGCGACGGTGATGTCGATGCCGATCTCGCCCAGCTGGGCGGCGATCACCTCGGCCATCGCGGCCGAGGCCGCCGTGACCGTGAGGTCGTAGCCGAACCCGTCCGGGACCGACGACTGCGCCAGCTCGGCCTCGGCGGCCTCCAGGTCGAACGGATAGGTCTGCACCCCGTCCAGCGCCGCGTCGATCTCCTCGTCGGAGCCGAGTGGCTGCAGCAGCCGCCGCGAGATCAGGTGCTCGGCCGGTCCGGCCGCGGCGCCCTGGGCCGCCGCGATGATGTCGTCCTGGTTGATCGCGTACGCGACCGCCCGGCGCACGTGCACGTCGTTCCACGGCTCGCTCTGCGTGGGAATGCTGAGCAGCGTGTTGGCACAGGTCTCCACCGTCGTGACCGTGTTGCCGCCGGCGGCGGCGTCGAAGCCGGTGGGGCCGGCCACCGTCGGGGTGATGTCGATCTCACCGGCCCGCAGCGCCAGCGCCATGCTGTTGTCGTCGGCGAAGGCCTTGATCGAGATCCGGTCGACCGGGGGCTTGCCGCCCCAGTAGCCCTCGTGCGCCGACAGCTCCATGCCGGTCGCCGGGTTGACGCTGTCGAACTTCCACGGGCCGGTCGCCACCAGCAGGGTGCCCGGCTGGCCGAAGGCGTCGCCGGCCTGCTCGGCGAACTTCTTCTGGAAGATCACCGAGTACCACATGGCCGGCGTGTACTGCCATGACGCGTCCGGCTGCGTCAGCGTGACCCGCACCGTGTACGGATCCACGACCTCGATGGTGTCCACCGTGGCGAAGTAGTTGGCCCGCCGGCTCTCCGGCGCCCGCAGGTGGTCCCAGGAGTACTTGACGTCCTCGGCGGTCAGCTCGGTGCCGTCCCAGAACGTCACACCCTCGCGCAACGTGTACTCGTAGACGGTGTCGCTGACCTGCTCCCACCCAGTGGCCAGCCACGGCTGCAGCCGACCCTCCGGGTCGATCCGCAGCAGCGGCTCCAGGCCGAGCTGGTTGACGAAGAGACCCGACTCCATGTTCTCCGCCGGGTCGACGAGCGTCACCTTGCCGGCCAGACCCACGTTCAGGTGCGGGATCGGCTGGTCCGAGACCGGTGCGCCCGGATCCACCGTCCTGGCCGTCGAGGCCGGCCCGGCCCCGTCGCTGGCCGGATCCTGGTCGTCGCCACCGCCGCCGGCACACGCCGCGAGCAGCGCGACGCCGAGGACGCACGACATGATCTGCGCTCGTCGTCGTCCGCGGTTCGGAACACGGTTCGTCTCGGACATCTCAACACCATTCGGTTGTCGTGGCAGAGAATCCGCGTCCCTTCACGGGACTCCGCGAAGAGCCTGGTTTCTCGTCGCTCCGGCCTGTGTCTAGCTGGCCCATGTCGTAACGTGGAGCACAGCATTGTCTGATTGCTTATGCCTGTCAAGACCTAGTTAAGTGGTCCAACCCAAGCCTGAGGGAGGTAGTCGATATCCGGGCAACACGCCCGACTTCGGACCGATACCGCCCGCGCCACCTGCAGGTGGCCAGCGCCGTCCGGCCACCACGCCCGCAACCCGCGCGACACAGAGGGTTGATCTCTCGGGCCGATACGGATCTATGGCCTTAGGGTGAAATGGCACAGGACCCGGGCGAGGCGGACCGGCGGCACGCGCACCAGGTACGGTCCACCGGCGCGGCGACGTGCATCCGGCGCTGGAGATGGACGAGCGCCTGGTGGTGCCGAGACGACAGCCATCTCTCACCCATCGCGAACGCGCCGGCGCGGCCGATTCGCCCTATGATCTATGCCAAAAGGGGTGACGGAACCCGCTCAGCTGCTTCAGCTCATCCGGCTAGGTCGACTCCACACAGCGGACAGTGGTGTACTTGTGCTGGGCGGATACGTCTTCCGCAGAGGGAGAGCGAGCAGTGGTCGACAAGATTCAGGTGAGCCTGCACTCCGATGTGCCCATCTACCGGCAGATCGTCACGCAGTTGTCGTTCATGATCGAGACCGGCGACCTCGCGCCCGGCCAAGCCCTTCCCAGTGCCCGCCTCCTCGCCAACAACCTCCACATCAACCGCAACACCGTCGCCCGGGCCTATGCCGAGCTCGGCGAGACCGGCGTGGTCGAGGGGCGCGGACGCAGCGGGACCATCGTCGTGGGACCCGGTCCCGAGCGCGAGGGGTCGCTGGCGCGCGACCAGGCCAGACAGCTGCTCGAGTCGGCCACCCGGGAATGCATCGAGCTCGGGCTGTCAGCGGCCGAGATCCAGTCGCTCGTCATGAGCCTGGCGCTGCGCGCCGAGGACGACCTCCTGAAGGTCTCGTTCGTCGAGTGCAACGTCGACCGCGCCAAGTACTTCGCAAGCGAGCTCGAGGCCAACATCGGCGTCAAGGTGAAGCCGCTGGTGCTCGGCACCTTCGAGCCCGAGGAGGAGCGCGCCGACCTCGTCCTCACGACGTTCTTCCACCTCGCCGAGGTGCGCGGGCTCATGCGCCGCCCCAACACCGAGATCGTCGCCATCGTCGTCGCGCCGCACGTCCAGACGCTGGTGCAGATCGCGTCCGTGGCGAAGAACGGCACGGTCGGCATCTGGTACCGCACCGACGAGCAGGCCGTCACCGTCCGCGACTCCCTGCGCGACTCCGGCATCAAGAACATCGAGGTGCTCGACGCCATCGAGGACAAGGACCTCGAGGGCGTCGACCTCGTCGTGATCCCGGACGGCATGGGCGAGCTGCGCGAGCAGCTCGAGGGCCGGGTCAAGGTCATGGAGTTCGGCAACGTGCTCGACGCCGCGTCCATCCGCATGGTCAGCGACGTCGTCCGCGACATGCAGGACCTCAAGCGTGGCACGGCGCCGTCGCTCGGCCAGGCGTCGCCCGCGCCGGCGACGCCCGTCCGCGCGGGCTGACGTCGTCACGCGCCCACGAGGTCGATCCTCCCGTCCGCGATCAGCCGCTTCACCGCCGCTTTGTCGCCCTTGCCGATCCCGGTGACCGGCAGGCTCGGCACCAGCGCGGCCGCCGACGGACGCTTGAAGCTCGGCAGCGCCTCACGGCAGTGCCGGAGCAGGGCCTCAGCGGTGAGGCCGCTGCCCGCCTTCGGCACGGCGACGACCACCGGGGTCTCGCCCCACCGATCGCTCGGGATCCCCACGACGATGGCCTCCTGGACGCCTCCGTGGCCGAACGCCGCGGCCTCGATCTCGGCCGGAGCGACGTTGAGGCCGCCCGAGATGATGATGTCCTTGAGCCGTCCGGTCAGGAAGACCAGCCCACGGTCGTCCACCCGGCCGATATCCCCCGTGCGAAGCGCGCCCGTCGCCGTCAGCGCGCCGTTCGTCGCCGCGGCGTCGCCGAAGTACCCGCGCATGCGGCTGGGGGCGGCCGCCAGGATCTCCCCGCCGCCGCCGTGGCCCTCCAGCGGGTCGAGCGCCACTTCGGTCGTCGGGAAGGCGCGCCCGACGGTCGTCGGCTCGGCCCGCAGCATGGCGTGCGTCGCGATGGTGACGGGCACCAGCTCGGTCAGTCCGTAGAACTGGTGCGTCTCCACCCCTGGCAGCAGCTCCCACCACGTCCGGAGCAGGTGGACCGGCATCGGCTCGGAGGCGAACAGGATCCACCGGAGCCCCGCGAGCTTCTCCAGCGGTGCGTGTTCGATCAGCCGGCTGAGGATCGTCGGCACGGCGTCGAACGTCGTCGCCCGGGTGCAGGCGTCGGCGACCCGCTCGACGTCGAAGCCTGGCAGGACCTCAAGCGAGCCGCCGGCGCACAGGGTGGGCAGGACGTGCTCGGGGATGCAGGTGTAGAGGGGCAGGAACACGAGGCCGCGGTCGCCGCGGTCGAATGGCAGGGCAGCGGCCATCTGCAGCGCCGTGTGGAAGATCGATCCGTGCGTGTGCTCGACCCCTTTCGGCCGTCCGGTCGAGCCGCTGGTGAGCATGATCTTGCAGGTGGCGTCCGGCGCGATCCGCGGCAGCGCCGGGCCGGCCGGCCCGCGTGGTGGCGCGGACAGCTCCAGGAGCCGGTGGGAGTCCTCGAGCCCCTCCCGGAGCTCGGCGGGAATCCGTCCGGCCAGGATCGTCCGCACGCCGACGAGGTCGAGCTGGTCGCGGATCGACGCGAGGTCGAGCATCGTGTTGATGGGGACCGCGACCTGCCCGGCCCGCATGACGCCCAGGTAGGCGGCGATGTAGGCCGGCTCGTTCTGCCCGATGATCCCGACCGGCTCCCCCGGTCTCAGCCCGAGGCTGAGCAGTCCGCGGGCCATCTCCTCGGTGCGGGACCAGAACTGCGCGTACGTCCAGGTCTCGCCGTCGTAGATCAGCGCCGGATCGTTCGGGTGGGCCCTCGCGACGGCGCCGATGTGGGATATCAGGGTGCTGACCATGCGCTGACCACCTCACCGGTTCACGACTCGACGTCCCCATGACGCGGACCCGACAGCCACGCCCGCTCGGCCGCGTCCCATGCGGCGAGCGCGTGGTACTCCGGCACCAGGGCGAGGCCGCTCCTGGTGTCCGGCGAGATCGGTTCGCGGGAGGTCCGGACGGCGACCAGCGCGGGTGCGTGCGCGAAGGCCTCGCTGAGGACCGTGTCCAGGTCGTCCACACTGCCGGCGCGGTAGCCGGCGACGCCGAGGCTGTCCGCGAGCCGGTCCCAGGCGCAGGGCCCGAGCTCGGTGCCCATGATCCGCCCCTCGTAGTTGCGGACCTGGTCGGCGCGCTCGATGTTCCACGCGTTGTTGTCGGCCACGACGACGACGAAGCGTGCGCCTTCGCGGACCGCGGTCTCCAGCTCCATGACGTTGAAGCCCAGGGCGCCGTCCCCGGCGAGCACGACCACCGTGCGGTCTGGATGGTTGAGCGACGCCGAGACAGCGAACGGGACGCCCACCCCGAGGCATCCGAACGCCCCCAGGTCCAGATAGGTGGGCGTGTTCAGGCTCGATCGCGACCACGACAGGATGTCCCCGCCGTCGACGATCACGATCGCGGTGTCGTCGATGTGCTCGTTGAGCGCGCGGATGACCTGCAGCGGGTGGAGCCCGCCGTCCGCGGCGGCGGGTTGGGCCCGCATCGTCTCGCCGAGCCGGCGCCGCTTGCCGGCGTTGCTGCTCATGACGTCGTCTCGCCACCCGAGATCCGGAGCGGCCGGTCGCGCGCCGGCCGTCACCAGGGCCTCCAGCGCTGAGTGCGGATCGGCGCGCAGCTCCACGTCGCCGCGGCGGTTGGCCTGGACCTCCTCGGAGTTCCGGCCGATCCGCAGGAACCGCTCGGCCGCGGTGAACACCGCGGGCGACCCGTACGCCGTCTCGAAGTCCAGCCGCCGGCCGACGGTGATCACCAGGTCGGCCTCGGCCATCGCCCGGGCCCGCGCCGCCGGCACGAACGAGGGGATGCTCTCGGACAGGGCGCCCCGGCTCGCCCGGGTGTCGAGGTACAGGGCGCCGGTCGTGCGCACGAACTCGGCCAGCGGGCCGGGCACGGTGAGCGCCTCGCGACCGGCGAGCACCAGCGGCCGGGTGCTGGCCGCGATCGCGTCGACGGCCCGGTCGACGGCGGCGGCCTCCGGTGGCCGGCGCACCCTCGTGCGGCGCGGATAGGCCGTGTAGAGCGGCGCGGCATCCTGGCGCAGCAGCTCGGTGCCGAACTCGACGTACACCGGGCCGCCGGGGCCGTCGTCGCCGAGTGCCGCGCTCACGGCGCGGTCGAGCCGGTCGACGACGTGCCGGCGCGATCGGACCACCTCCACTGCCCGGCAGACCGGCCGGACGATCGCCGCTTGGTCGATCTCCTCCAGGGCACCCATGCCCGCCTGCTCGTCCGGCGGGCGGGTCGAGATGACGAGCACCGGTGAACCGGCGAGGAAGGCGCATCCGATCCCGGTGACCGCGTTGGTCAGCCCGGGCCCGGTCGTGACGATCGCGACGGCGAGCCCGTGACGCAGATCGGCCTCCGCCTGGGCCATGTGCACGGCGGCCACCTCGTGCCGCGCCGTCACGACCCGGACGCCCCGCGCGGCCAGCTCCGCCCAGATCGGCTTCATGTGCGATCCGGGCAGGCTGAACACCCGTTCGATCCCCTGACCGCTCAGGTACTCGGCGATCGCCGCGGCCACGGTGGCCGGCGCGGCGTCGTGTGCTTCGGCGGGTGGCATCGGGCGCGTCACCCGGCGTAGGCCGCGCGCAGGCGGTCGTGGTCCAGCGCGTGCGCGGTGATCCCGTCGCGTCCGACACTGGTCTCCGCGGCCACTACGGCGTTGAGGATCGCCTCCTCGGTGGCGTCGATGACCGCGTCGAACAGGATGTTGATCACGGTGTTGCCGGCCATGCGCAGCGGAATCTCGTCCGGGCCCGGCTCCACCAGGCCGACCCGCGGCAGGCTGTCGTTCCCGGTGGAGAACGCCAGGAGCAGGTCGCCGCTGCCGTTCTCGCCGGACCCGCCGGTCCGCCCGATGGCCAGCGCACCGCGCTGGGCCAGCCGTTCGCACTGGTGCGGCAGCAGCGGCGCGTCCGTCGCGATCAACACGATGATCGACCCGCTGCCCCGGGCCGAGCGCACCACCGCGTCGAACGGCGACGGAACGTCGTCGGTGGGGATCCGCTCGCCGATCGGCACGCCGTTCACCCGCAGCCGCCCGCGCCGGCCGTGATTGGCCTGCACGAGGACGCCAACGGTGGAGCCGCCGACGACCCGCGACGACGTGCCGATGCCACCCTTGAACTCGTGGCAGATCATGCCCGTGCCGCTGCCGACCGAGCCCTCGGGCACCGGTCCGCCGGACAGCGCGTCGAAGGCCGCGTCGACGTGGGCGGCCGTGACGTGCTGGCCGTTGATGTCGCTCAGGAGGCCGTCGTAGGTCTCCGCCACCACCGGCAGGTGGAAGTAGAGCTCGTCGTCGCCCCGCTCCCGGTGCAGCCGAGCGACGATCGCGTCGCGGACCACGCCGACGGAGTGGGTGTTGGTTAGCCCGATGGCGGTGGTGAGCTGCCCGTTCTCCCGGATCCAGTGCAGACCGGTCATCTCGCCGTTGCCGTTGAGCCGGTGGAAGCCGGCGAAGACCGGCGAGCGCCAGACCTGCGGCCGCGGCTCCACGACGGTCACCCCGGTGCGCACCGGACCCTCGCCGACGACCAGCGGCCCGTCGCCCGCATGCACCGTGTGGTGTCCCACCCGCACGCCGGGGACGTCGGTGATCGCGTTGTGCCGGCCGGTCGGGAGGTCACCGACCACGATGCCGAGATCGCGCGACCTGCCCGTCACGCCAGCCGCGCCTGTCGGGCGTTGCGGGAGATGTACGCGACCAGCTCCGCCGTCGGCGTCCCGGGCCCGAAGACCTCGTGGACGCCGTAGCCCTTGAGCGTGTCGGCGTCCTCGGGCGGGATGGTGCCGCCGACGACGAACAGGACGTCCCGGCGGTCGTTCTCCTTCAGCAGCGCGCACAGGTCCCTGGCGTACTCGAGATGAGCGCCGGACAGGCTGGACAGGCCGAGGACGTCGGCGTCCTCCTGGACGACCGCGCGCAGGATCGATTCCGGGCTCTGGTAGATGCCGGTGTAGACGACTTCCATACCGGAGTCGCGCAACGCCCGCGCCACGACCTTGGCGCCGCGGTCGTGCCCGTCGAGCCCGGGCTTGGCGATCACCACCTTGAGCGGCGGCAGACCAGCAGTGGCGGATGTCATTGTCTCGTCCCTCCTCTAGAACACGGTCGACGGCTGGTGGTGGCCCCATACGTCGCGTAACACGTCACAGATCTCGCCGACCGTGGCTCGCGCGCGCACGGCGTCCTCGATCAGCGGCATCAGGTTGTGGTGCAGGTCAGGGGCGGCCTTCTCGATCGCCCGCAGTGTCGCGGTCACCTGCCGGTCCTCGCGGGACCGCTTCACCTCGGCGAGTCGCGCCATCTGGCGTTCCATGACGCCGGGCACCGGACGGTCGATCTCGATGTCCTGGGTCTCGTCCTCGTCGACGTAGTCGTTCACGCCGACGGTGATGGTGTCGTTGCTCTCGACCTTGACCTGCTGCTCCCAGGCGGAGTCGGAGATCAGCTGGACCGCGTAGCCGGACTGGACCGCCTCGATCATGCCGCCCAGCGCGTCGATGCGCTCGATCAGCGCAAGCGCGTCCTCCTCGATCTGGGAGGTGAGGGACTCCACGTAGTACGACCCGGCGAGCGGATCGACGACGTCGGCGACGCCGGTCTCGTGCAGGATGATCGCCTGGGTGCGGACGGCGATCTTGATCGCGCTCTCCGACGGGATGGACAGGGCCTCGTCGAGGGAGTTCGTGTGCAGCGACTGGGTGCCGCCCAGGATGGCGGCCATGGCCTGGATCGCGGTCCGGGCGACGTTGTTGTACGGCTGCTGCGCGGTGAGGGAGACGCCGGCGGTCTGGCAGTGCGCCCGCATCAGCCACGACCGGGGATCCTTGGCGCCCAGCCGCTCCCGCATGAGCCGCGCCCACAATCGGCGGGCCGCACGCAGCTTGGCCGCCTCCTCGAAGAAGTTGTTGTGCACGTCCCAGAAGAACGACACCCGCGGCGCCAACCGGTCGATGTCGATGCCGCGCTCGACCGCGTGCTCGAGGTAGCACAGCGCGTTGCTGATGGTGAGGCCGACCTCTTCGACGGCCGTCGAGCCGGCGTCCCTGATGTGGTAGCCGCACACGTTGAGTGGGTTGAACCGCGGCATCACGTCCGCGCCGTACTCCATCGTGTCGACCACCAGCTGCACCGAGGGCAGCGGCGGGAAGATGAACTCGTTCTGGGCGATGTACTCCTTGAGGATGTCGTTCTGGGTGGTCCCGGTGAGCACGTGGCCCGGGATGCCCCGCTCGTCGGCCACCACCCGGTACATGGCCAGCACGACGGCGGCCGACGGGTTGATCGTCATCGACGTGGAGATCTGGTCGAGCGGGATGCCGTCGAACAGCGCGTGCATGTCGACGACGGTGTCGACGGCGACGCCGATGCGACCGACCTCGCGCCGGTACACCTCGTGATCGGAGTCGTAGCCCAGCAGCGTCGGCAGGTCGAAGTCGGTCGAGAGACCGGTCTGGCCGGTCTTGAGCAGGTATTTGTACCGGTTGTTGGTGTCCTCGGCCTGGCCGAAGCCGGCCACCTGCCGGATCGTCCACGGCCGGCCGCGGTACATCGTGGCGTGCACGCCACGGGTGTACGGGTACTCGCCGGGGAGCCCGATGTCCTCGGCCGGGTCAAGGTGCCGGATGTCGGCATGAGTGTAGACGTCCTTGACCGGCGCACCGGACAGGGTCGTGTACTCCGAGCGCCGCGGCGGGACCCGCTGGTAGTCGGCGACGACCCGTCCGGTCTTCCATTCCTCGACGCGCTCGTCCCAGCGCTTGTCGTCCTCGTTCATCGGCTCCATCGGCGTGACGCCTCCTTCAAGATCTTGTCCACGGAGTCCTGCATCGTCGCGTGCGGGTCCAGGGCGATCGCGCCTGCGCAGTCGGCGACCCAGGCCTCGGCCACCAGCGCCGCGTCCGAGCCCCACTTGTCCAGGCGCCGCGCCTCCAGCTGCCCGTCTTCCAGCAGCGAGCGCCACCGCGCGTACATGCCGTCGCGCACCTGGTCCACTCCGGTGCCCTCGATGGCCACCGTCTTGTACACGGCATCCACCCGGCCGGCGGCCAGGCGCAGGTGCCGCGCCGTCTCCGCGGCGCCGGGCCGGTCGGCCATGTTGACGATGAAGGCGTCGGCGACCTCCATGAGGCCCGCTTTGATCGTCTGCACGGCGTCGCCGAGCCCGGGCACGGTGACCAGCAGCACGGTGTCGGCGACCTCGACGATGGCGACCTCCGTCTGACCCGCACCCACCGTCTCGATCAGCACGATGTCGAACAGGCCGGACAGCTCCAGGAGCCGGGCGATGTTCCGGGTGGACCCGGCCACGGCGCCGTGCGATCCACGGCTGGCCAGGCTGCGCACGAACACGCCGGGCCGGCCGTTCAGGTAGGTCTCCATCCGTACCCGGTCGCCGAGGACGGCACCGCCGCTGAGCGGGCTGGAAGGGTCGATCGCCAGGACGGCGACCCGCTGGCCGTCGTCGGCGAAGGACTCGATCAGGCGGCCGGTGAGGGTGCTCTTGCCGGCACCGGGCGGGCCGGTAATGCCCACGATGTGGCAGGGCCGGGACGCCCGCGGGATGGAGACCTCCCAGGGCGGGCTGTTCTCGACCACGGTCACCGCCCGTGCGAGCGGCGCCCAGTGGCCCTCCCGGCCCTTGGCCACCAGGGTCTCGATCTGGTCAGATTCGAACAACGTTGATCTTCCCATCCACGATCATCTTCCTCACCGTGTCCTTGGCCGTCTTGCCGATACCGGTGGTCGGGAGGGCGTCGATCAGCCCGGCGCCGGTGGGTCGCTTGTAGCTGGACAGCAGCGACCGGCAGTGGCTCAGCAGATCGTCCGCTGTGAGCGCCCGGCCCGGGCGGGGCACGGCGACGACGACGGGGGTCTCGCCCCAGCGCTCGCTCGGCACGCCCACGACGACCGCCCGCTCGACCGACGGATGCCGGGCCGCGACGGCCTCGATCTCGGCGGGCGCGATGTTGATGCCGCCGGAGATGATGATGTCCTTGCTTCGGCCGGTCAGGAACACCAGCCCGCGCTCGTCGATGCGGCCGAGGTCGCCCGTCCGCATGGCGCCGTCCGGGCCCAGCGCAGCCTTCGTGGCGACCTCGTCCTTGTAGTACCCCACCATCTGGGCCGGGCTGGTGCCGATCAGCTCGCCGCCGTCGGAGGAGACGTCGTCGACGCTCAGCCGCGTCGTCGGGAACGCCCGTCCGATGGTGGACGGCTCCCGGCGCAGCAGCCAGTGCGGCGCCGCCGACAGCGGCAGCACCTCCGTCATCCCGTAGAGCTGGTGCGTCTCGACACCGGGCAGCTCGTCCCACCAGCGGTGCAGGAGCGTGACAGGCATGTGCTCCGACGCGAACAGCACCCACCGCAGGTGGGCGAGCTTCTCCGGGGGCGCGTGCTCGATCAGCCGGCTCAGGATCGTCGGCACCGCGTCGAACGTCGTTGCCCTGGTGCAGGCGTCGGCGACGCGCTCGATGTCGAACCGCGGCAGGATCTCCAGCGCGCCGCCGGTGCACAGCACCGGCAGCACCTGCTCCGGGATGCACGCATAGAGCGGGAGGAAGACCACCGACCGGTCGTCGGAGCGGAACGGGAACGCCGAGGTCAGTTGCTGAGCCGCGTGCAACATGGTGCCCTGGGTGTGCACGACCCCCTTCGGCCGCCCGGTCGAGCCGCTGGTCAGCATGATCGCGGCCGGCGTTCCCGGTGCCGCGACCGGCAGCCGGCCGCGGCGCTGCACCGGGTCGCCGGCGTCCATGGGGAGGATCTGGAACGTCTCGGCGAGCTCGTCGCGGACAGCCGCGTCGACCCGGCCGACGAACACTCGCGTGGCGTCGACCGAGGCGAGCAGGCTGCGCACCGTCGCGCCGTCGAGCCGGTCGTTGACCGGAACCGCGGTACCGCCCGCCCGGGCGATCCCGAGGTAGTTGACGATGTACGCCGGCTCGTTGGCGCCCAGGAGACCGACCGTGTCGCCGGGCCGCAGGCCGCCGGCCAGCAGGCGCCGCGCGGTGTCCTCCGCGCGCGACCACAGGTCCCGGTAGCTCCAGGTGGCGCCGTCGTGGATCAGCGCCGGGCGGCCGGCGTGGGCACGCACCACCGCCTCGATCCACGCGACGACCGTGTCAGGGTGGGCGATCACGTCAGGCAACGCCCGCGCCGGAGTTCGTGCCCACGACGATCGTCGCCACGGCGGTGGCCGCCAGCACCGGGTCGGTGGTGGCGAGCGCGCCCTTCTCGTCGACGCCGAGGACCTTGAAGATCCGGGCCTCGATGGTGCGGCTGCGGTTCCCGCGCCGGGTCACCCGCGCGATGCCCTCGACGTAGTCGCCCACCCGCAGAGGCGCAAGGAACTCGACCGAATCGTAGGCCGCGCAGAGGCCCTCGTCGCCCCCTTCCTTGAGGGCGAGCTCGGTCTCGAGGTCGGCGAAGATCTCCATCGCCTTCGACCCGGGGACCAGGTTCCCCGCATACCGCGCATCGCCGGGCGACAAGCGAAGTCGGATCATCGCTCGGTCGTCGCCAACAGACCTCGGCTCCAACATCAGACTCCTCCGTGCCAGCTGGGGGATCCTTGTCGCAGACAGAGTAGAGCACTTAGGCCTAAACAAGTAGGTCAGACTGCCCACCGGTTTCAACCATGCCGTTCGCCACTACCGACTGCGCCAGCTTGAGCTGGGCACCATCACCCCATGTCACTAGATAGAACAAGGCGCTAATGTGTAGGCCACCAGCGACCCGGCCGTCCGACGGAGGAGCCACATGGATACGTCGTCCCGACCCCTCGCTGAGCTGTCCGACGACCTGTACGCGGCCTTGGCGGCGGCCGATCCGTTCGTGGCAACGCTCATCCACGGCATCCCCGGGCTCGACGGCGAAGTGCCAGATCTCGACGAGTCCGCCCAGCTCGCGTCGGCCGAGCGCCTCCTGGACCTGGCGGCGCGCGCCGAGCGGATCCCGGCGGACGGGCTCGACGACCACGACCGGGTGACGCGGGACGTGCTGATCCACGTCGCGCGGTCCGAGGCCGTGCCGTACGAGGACCGGCATGCGGAGTTCGCCGTTTCCGGCTACGCCTCCCCCAGCGCACTGCTGTTCACCGCGCTGACCACCGTCTCGGTCGCCACGCCGGACGAACAGCAGAGCTACCTGCGCCGGCTGCGCGGTGTGCCCGGCTACCTCGGCCAGGCCCGGGAGCGGGCGCTGGACGGCGTGACTGCCGGCCGGGTACCGACCCGCCGCGGCGTCGAGCAGACCACCGAACGGCTGGACGCCTACCTGCGCGGCCGCGCCGAGGACGACCTCATCGCCGGCATGGTGACCGGCGCCGCCGTCGAGGACGAGGTCCGCGGCCTGGTGGCGGAGTCCATCCGGCCGGCCCTGGCGGCGCTGCTGGAGACGCTCTCGGGACCGGTGCTGGCGGCGGCCCGCCCGGACGAGCGCAGCGGGCTGCTGCACGTGCCCGGCGGCAGTGAGATGTACGCGCGCGCCGTCGCGGCGCACACGACCACGACGCGCTCGCCGGACGAGATCCACCGGCTCGGCCTGGACCTGTGCGAGGCGTTGCGCGACGAGTACGCCGTGCTGGGGCAGAAGGTGTTCGGCATCAGCGCCTTCGACGCGATCGTCGACCGGCTGCGACACGACCCGGAGCTGCGCTACTCGTCCGCCGAGGACATCCTGGCCGACGCGCGGACGGCGGTGGCCAGGGCCGAAGCGGCGCTGCCGGACTGGTTCGGCCGCACCCCGTCGGACTCGTGCGCGGTGGTGCCCATGAACGAGGTGCTGGCGCCGGCCGCGGTGCTCGGCGAGTATCTGCCCTCGTCGGGTGACGGCAGCCGGCCGGGCCGCTTCAACGTCAACACCTACGCGCCACGCACGCGGACCCGGTTCGAGTACGAGACGCTGGCGTTCCACGAGGGCGTGCCCGGCCACCACCTGCAGTTCGGGCTCGCGCAGGAGCTCACCGAGCTGCCGGCGTTCCGCCGCTACCTGTACGTTCCGGCCTTCGGTGAGGGGTGGGGCCTCTACGCCGAGCGTCTCGCCGACGAGATGGGTCTCTACTCCGGCGACCTGTTCCGGTTGGGGATGCTCTCGTTCGACTCCTGGCGGGCCTGCCGCCTCGTCGTCGACACCGGCCTGCACCACCACGGCTGGACGCGTCAGCAAGCCATCGACTTCATGCTCAGCAACAGCGCCCTCACCCCCGAGAACGTCGCCAACGAGGTCGACCGCTACATCGCCTGGCCCGGCCAGGCCCTGGCCTACATGACCGGCCGTCTCGAGATCGAACGGCTGCGGCAGGCGGCCCAGGAACGCCTCGGCGCCGCCTTCGACGTCCGCGCCTTCCACGACACCGTCCTCGGCAACGGATCGGTGCCCATGACGGTGCTGTCCGGCGCCGTGGAACGCTGGATCGCTCAGGTGCCCGTCTGAGGGGCCGCCACCTCCAGGGCCATGCCGTCGCCGCCGGGATCGGCGCCGCCGCGCCACCGTCCGTCCTGCCGGGCCAGCCCGTGGACGAGGCCGAAGGCGTGGCTGCGCGGGCTGCGCACCACCTCGTACCCGCGCGCCTCGAGGGCGGTCTGGACGGCGCGCGGGACGCGGTTGACGACGTCGATGACGTCGCTGGTGGCCGAGAACCGCGGCAACGCGACCGCCTCGCCGACGGGAACGCCGAAGTCCAGTACGTTCAACGTCGCCTGGAGGACGCCCATGGCGATCTGGGTGCCGCCCGGAGCCCCGATCACCAGCATCGGGCCCTCCTCGTCGAACACCATCGACGGGCACACGGAGCTGAACCGCGCCTTGCCCGGGGCGATCGACGCCGCCCGGCCGGGCCGGGGGTCGAAGCTGGACATGCAGCCGTTGTACATGAACCCCAGCCCGGGGCTGACCACGCCCGACGGCAGGCCCAGCGAGTGCGTCATCGCGACGCAGTTCCCGTCGGCGTCGATCACCGAGAGATGGGTGGTGTCGGCGCCTTCGGCCGGTCCCTGGTGCCGTGGCACGGAGAACCGCTCGCCGGCCCCGATCCGCTCCGCGGCCTCCCGCGCGTAGCCCTTCGACGTCAGCCGGTCCAGCGGCACGTCGACGAAGACGGGGTCGCCGACGTGGCGGTCCTTGTCGGCCGTCGCCAGCTTCATGGCCTCGCTGACGACGCGCACGTACTCCGGGCTGTTGTGTCCCAGCGCCGCCAGGTCGAAGTTCTCCAGGACGTTGAGCATCTGGACGAGCTGCACGCCGCCGCCGGGCGGGCGGTTCGTGGCGAGCGACCAGGCCCGGTAGGTCGTCCAGAGCGGCTCGTTGCGGCGGACGGTGACGCCGGCGAGGTCGTCGAGGCTCAGGTGACCGCCGTTGGCGGCGATGTCGTCGACCATCGCCCGGGCCAGATCGCCGGTATAGAACGGGGCCGGGCCGTGCCGGGCGATCGTCGCCAGGACGTCGGCGTAGTCGCGGTTCACCACGACGTCGCCGATCCGCTTCGCTGACCCGTCCGGGCGCAGGTAGAGCGCCGCGGCGGCGGGGGTGAACGACGCGCGGTCGCTGTTGGCCACGTGCCCGAACGCGCCCGGGTCGGACCAGAAGGCGTGCACGTCCGGGCGCACCGTCCACCCGTCGCGGGCGTAGCCGATCGCCGGCGCCATGACCTCGCGCCACGGCAGCGTCCCGTGCTCCCGGTGAGCGGTGTGGAACGCGCGCAGCGACGCCGGCGCGCAGATCGACTCGTAGCCGATCTCGTTGACGTGGCCGGTCACGATGAACCCGAAGCCGTCGCGGGCCTCACCCTCGACCAGCGACTCCCACATGTCCGGCCGGGCCGCGCGCGGCGCCGGCGCGTGGAAGTCGTAGTAGCCGTGGAAGTCCCGCCGCGGGAGGTACGCGGCCATGCTGCCGAACCCGGCGACGCCGCACATCAGCGGGTCGACCACGGTCTGCACGAACGCGCAGGCGATCGCGGCGTCGACCGCGTTCCCGCCCGCCTCGAGCACCGCGGCGCCCGCCTCGACGGCCCCGGCTGGGCGGCGACGATCATCCCCTGCCGGCGGTCAGCCACCCGTACCGACGCCCATCACCTCGTCGAGGACGCGCTTGGCGTTGCCGCCCAGCACCTTGGCGATGTCGGCCTGGGAGAAGCCGCGGGCGACCATCTCGGCGGTGAGCTTCGGGAGGTCCGACGGCCGCCGCACCTCGGCCGCCACGAACTCGACCTCGTCCACGCCCATGATCTCCATGCGGCCGCCGTAGACCTCCGCGTAGTAGTCGTCGATGAAGTCCGGCCCCAGCGCCACCGCGTCGATCGAGGCGACCGACGCGATGTGCTCGACGTGGTCGACGACGCGGGCGGCGGTCGGCCGGGCCGGGTCGATGAACGGCGCGATCGCCGCCGCGACCCCGATCACGCCGCCGAGGCCGGCGATGCCCTTGATCTGGTCGTCGCTGAGGTTGCGGTGCATGTCGGTGATGGCCCGGCAGCCCGAGTGGGTCGCGAGCAGCGGGCGGGTCGCCCGGGCCAGCACGTCGTCGACGCCGGCCACGCCGAGGTGGCTGATGTCGAAGACGATCCCGAGCCGTTCCATCTCGGCGAGCACCTCGAACCCCTGCGGGGTCAGCCCGCCGCGCGAGCTGTCGTCGAACCCGCTGCCGTCGGCCAGGTGCGTCCGGCCCAGGTGGGCGAGGGAGACCACCCGCGCGCCGACGCGGTACATCGTCCCGATCAGCTCCGGGTCCTGGCCCAGGGCGTGCGCGCCCTCCAGCCCGATGACGAACGCGATCCGGCCGGCGGCCACGGCCGCGGTGACGTCCGCACCGGTCAGGCAGATCGCCACCTCCGGGTGCCGCGCCGCCAGCGCGTGGATCCGCTCGATCAGCAGCAGCGTCCGCCGCAGGGCGCCCTCGGACTGGTACTGGGCCTCGATGAACACGGGCAGCACCTGGACGTTCACGCCGCCCGACCGCAGCTCGGGCAGCCAGAACTCGGCGAAATGCTCCGGCCGGCCGCGCTGGTCGAAGTGGTCGACCAGCAGGATCAGGTCGTTGTGCAGGTCGACGACCAGGGCCTCGTCCGGCGCCGTCATCGGTCAGCTCCAGGCAAACAACGTCGCGTCATCATGGGTCGATTCTTGAGGCAATCCACCACCGGGCGCAAGAGTTCGCCCCATGTCCATAGGCCTAAATTGCTGCTAGCGTGGCGACCGCCCAGTGCCCGCGCCGGTCTGGAGGACCACGTGAACGACGCCACGCCGACGACGATCCTCGCGGGAACCGTGCTCTCGATGACCGATCGCGGGGTGCTCCGAGATCAGGCGATCACGGTGGCCGACGGCCGGATCACCCGGGTCGCGCCCCGCGCCGAGCACGAGATCACCGGCCCGGTCGTCGACTGGCGAGACCGGACCATCCTGCCCGGTCTCGCCGACTGCCACGTGCACGTCGAGGACCGGGCGGACATGCTCGGCTACCTGGCGCACGGCGTCACCCTGGTGCGCAACATGCGTGGCAAGCCGTGGCACCTGGACTGGCGCCGGCGCGTCGCCGAGGGCGCCGAGCTCGGGCCCTACCTCGTCACCAGCACCGCCATGGCCGACGGACGCGGCGCGCCGGGAACGACAGTGTGGCCGGACTCGGCGCAGATCACCGATCGCGCGTCCGCGCACGCGGCGGTGCACCGGTGGGCCGGGCTCGGGTACCAGCAGGTCAAGGCGTACCAGTGGCTGTCCGCCGAGGCGCTCGAGGGCCTCGGCGAGGCGTGCCGGGACACCGGCCTCCCGCTGGTCGGGCACTGCCCGCAGGAGCTCACCGTGCACCAGGCGATCGACCGCGGCCAGACCGGGTTCGAGCACCTGAACAACTACGAATACGGCTCGCTGCGCCCGGCCGCGCAGGAGCGCCTCGACGCCTTCTTCGCGCAGGGGTTCAGCTACGGACGTGGCCGGAACCGGTTCTCGCCCGAGGCCGCCAAGGCGGCGTCGGACATCGACGAACACAAGATCGCGGCCCTGGCCCAGCGGATGGCCGCCGAGAACATCACCTCCTGCCCCACGCTGATCGTCCTCGACCGCCTGCTCGGGCACCGCGACTTCTCCGACCCTCGGCTGCGCCTCACCGATCCCGTGCTCGCCCGCACGTGGCGGTCGGAGAACGACTTCCGCATCATGGCGCTGACGCCCGACGAACTGCAGGGCACCGCCGATCTCTTCCATGAGCGCAGCCGGCGCGTCCTTGCCGCGCTCCGCGACGCCGGCGCGCCGGTCCTGGTCGGCACCGACACCCACAACGCGTTCGTCTTCCACGGGTCCTCGCTGGTCGAGGAGCTGGAGCTGATGACCGGCGCCGGGTACACGAGCGCCGAACTCGTGCGGCTGGCGACGAGGGGCGCGGCGGACTACTTCGGCCTGACCGACCGCGGCCGCGTCGACGCCGGGTTCGTCGCCGACCTGGTGGCCGTGACCGGCGACCCCCTGGCGTCGGTCACCGCCCTGAAGGACCCGGCCGCCGTCGTCGTGGGCGGGACGGTGCTGGAGCGCCCGCGGCTGGACGCCCTGCTCGACGAGGTCGAGACGCTGGTCCACGCCGAGCCGGACCGCGCCCGGCTGCGCCCGGTGCCGTCCGGCGAACGGCTGGTCGGCGAGTACGAGCGGACCAGCTTCGGCCGGACCGACGCCGCCACGAGGATCTCCTCGCACTCCGACGGCGGCGCGACCACCTGGCGCGAGCAGATCGCGACCCGGCACGGCGTCGAGACCCGCACGACGGTCATCGACGCGTCCGGATACCTGGTGTCGGCCGACATCGAGCGGCGCCGCGCCGAGGGCGCCGACGTCGCGACGGTGCGACGCGACGGCGACCGCTACGCCGTCCATTGGTCCACCCTCGATGGCGCTGAGCTCGACGCCGAGGTGCCCGCACCCCTGCTGCCCGGCGTCGACCTCGGGGTGGCGGCCCTGCTGGCGGCCGCCCGGCTGGCCCCGGACCAGGGCCGGTGGCCGGTACTGTCGCTGGGCGCCGGCCTGGCCAACGCGCTGCCGCCCGTCCCGGGAACGCTGGAGCGCGACGGCGACGAGCTGGTGCAGCGCACGACCGACGCCATCGTCCGGATCGCCGGCGACGTCGCCGGCGAGTACACGGTGCAGGCGCCCATGACCCAGCTGGTGCACCGCCGCGCCTTTCGACCATGATCGTCAACCGTTGGCAACGTCATGCTGTCGCTGATCGTTGATGATCACATCGATGCCCTCGCATCACCTCAGCTCGGACCCGGATGTGTCCACGGCCACTCTCCTCATGTCTTGCCTGGGCAATATTGGCCTAGTTGAATAGGCCATAGCGTCGCGGAGCTGGACCGCTCCGGCCGACGAGCCCACGTCTACTCGGGAGGCCGCCGTGAGCACGGACACGTTCTGGACCGACGCGCAGGATCACCTGGTCCGATACATCCCGGCGTTCACGCCGCGAGTCATCGAGCGCGCGGCCGGATCATACGTCTACGACAGCGACGACGCCGCGATCCTCGACTTCACCTCGGGCCAGATGAGTGCGGTGCTGGGTCACTCGCACCCGGAGATCGTGAGGGCGGTCTCGGAGTCCGTCGGATCGCTGGCCCATCTGTTCAGCGGGATGCTCAGCCGGCCGGTCGTGGACCTGGCGAAGCGGCTGGCGCACACGCTGCCTCCGAACCTCACCAAGATGCTGCTGCTGTCGACGGGAGCCGAGTCGAACGAGGCCGCGCTCAAGATGGCCAAGCTGTACACCGGCCGGTACGAGATCGTCTCGTTCGACCGCTCGTGGCACGGCATGACGTCAGGCGCGTCGGCGGCGACATTCTCCGCGGGCCGGCGCGGCTACGGGCCCACGATGCCCGGCAATTTCGTCCTGCCGACGCCGAACGCCTACCGCTCCCCCTTCCGCCACCCGGACGGGTCCCACGATTGGGAGTCCGAGCTGGAGTACGGATTCGACATGGTCGACACCCAGTCCAACGGATCGCTGGCGGCCTGCCTCGTCGAACCGATCCTGTCCTCGGGTGGCGTCATCGAGCTGCCCGAGGGCTATCTCGCCCGCCTCAAGGAGCTGTGCGAGGCACGCGGGATGCTGCTGATCCTCGACGAAGCGCAGACCGGCCTCGGGCGCACCGGCCACATGTACGCGTTCGAGCGCGACGGCGTCGCCCCCGACATCCTGACGCTGTCGAAGACGCTCGGCGCCGGGCTGCCCGTCGCCGCGGTGCTGACGAGCGCCGAGATCGAGCAGGTCTGCTCCGAACGCAGGTTCCTCTTCTACACGACGCACGCCTCCGATCCGCTCGCTGCCGTTGTCGCCCTGACGGTCCTCGACGTCATCGAGCGCGACGGCCTCGTCGAACGCGCCGCCAAGCTGGGCCAGCAGCTCACCGACCGCCTCGAGGGCCTTCGCGACGTCCATGAGGTCGTGGGCGACATCCGGGGCCGGGGCCTGCTCCAGGGCATCGAGCTCGTGAGCGACAGGGCGAGCAAGGCGCCGGCGGACACGCTCGGCGCGGCCGTCACCGCGGCCTGCCTGGAGCGGGGCCTGCACATGAACATCGTGCAGCTGCCCGGCATGGGCGGGATCTTCCGCATCGCTCCGCCGCTCACCATCAGCGAGGACGAGCTGCACGCCGGCATCGACATCCTCGACGAGGCGATCGTGGCCGTCATCGAGCAGAACGGAGTCGGGTGACATGCGCATCGGCATCCCGAAGGAAGTCAAGGACAACGAGTTCCGGGTGGCGATCACGCCGTCCGGCGTCGACCAGCTGACCCGGCTCGGCCATGACGTGTTCGTCGAGCGCGACGCCGGGACCGGCTCGTCGATCGGGAACGACGCCTACGCCGCGGCCGGCGCGAAGATCCTCGACAGCGCCGACGAGGTCTGGGGCGCCGCCGACCTGGTGCTCAAGGTGAAGGAGCCGGTCGCTGCCGAGTACCACCGCCTGCGCGAGGGCCTCGTCCTCTTCACCTACCTGCACCTCGCCGCGGACAAGCCGCTGACCGAGCGGTTGCTCGCCGCCGGCGTCACCGCCATCGCCTACGAGACGGTGCAGCGGCCCTCGGGCGCGCTGCCGCTGCTGTACCCGATGTCGGAGGTAGCCGGATGCCTCGCGCCACAGGTCGGCGCCTACCACCTGATGCGCCAGCAGGGCGGGCTCGGCACGCTCATGGGCGGCGTCGGCGGGGTGGCCACCGCCAAGGTCGTCATCATCGGGGCCGGGGTCAGCGGCCAGAACGCCGCGAACATCGCGCTCGGCATGGGCGCCGACGTCACGCTGCTGGACGTCGACCTGGACAAGCTGCGGATGTCGTTCTGGCGCCACGACAACCGGGTCCGCGGCCTGGCGTCGAGCCAGCTCGTGATCGAGGAGCAGGTCGAGCAGGCCGATCTCGTCATCGGTAGCGTCCTCGTTCCCGGCACCGCTGCGCCAAAGCTGGTCACCAACGACCTCGTCGCCCGGATGAAGCCCGGTTCGGTGCTCGTCGACATCGCGATCGACCAGGGCGGCTGCTTCGAGGACTCCCGGCCCACCACGCACACCGACCCCGTGTTCCAGGTGCACGGATCGACGTTCTACTGCGTGGCGAACATGCCGGGCGCGGTGCCGAACACCGCGACCTACGCCCTGGCCAACGCGACGATCCCCTACATCGTCGCGCTGGCGACCAAGGGCTGGCGTCAGGCAGTGGCAGACGACGGCGCGCTATGCCTGGGACTCAACACCCACGCCGGCCGGCTCGTCTACGGTCCGGTCGGCGCGGCTCACGGCATCGAGACCGCGGAACTCGACGCGGCGCTCGTCTGACCGACCTCAGTCAGGGCCTCGTCCAGGATCCGCAGGCCCGCGTGCCTCGTCGGCCGTCGTGGTGAGCGGCGGCACGAGGTGCACCCCGGTTGCCGTTGCCCAGCGCCAGCAGGTCAGCGGCTCGCGGGTGACCACGTCGCGACGGCTGTGCCGGGCAGCGCAGTGGCCTGCTCCACCGTGACGCGCGCGCCGTCGGCCCCGTCCGCGGTCACGACCGGGAGCGCGGCGCTGGCGGCCGGTCGACGACGTAGCTGTGGCTCGTGGCGGAGCGGCCGGCCACCGGCTCGCCGTCGACGCGCAGGTCCGCCGGGGCGACATCGGGGGCGGGCGCCACCGCCCAGTCCGCGAGGTCCGTCACGGCGGGCTCCGGCCCGTGCACGCCCGTGGGCAGCGGCTCGAGGAGCACGCTGAGGCGGAACTGCGCCGACTCCGGCCCCGTGATGACGAGCTTGCGGACGCCGGCGTTCGGCGTCTGGCCGTCCGGGTTCGGCGACGTCGGCAGCGGCACGGCGTCCATGACCGAGAACCGGGCGCCGTCGGGCGCATCGAGCAGGACGGCTCGCAGCTGCCGGCCGTCGAGGGTGAGCGTGGCGGACCGGCCGTCAGGCGCGACGTCGATGTCGGCGGACGTGTGCATGAACCACCACGCCTCGACCGGGGAGGACGCCGTGACCTCGTCCTGCACGACGAAGCGGCTCCGGCCGTCGATCAGCGCCATGCCGCGTTGCCAGCTCGTCACGCCTTGGGCCGTGTACGCCTCCGACAGGTCGGCGACGGCGAAGCTCGCGTCCGGGCTCGAGCCGGTCGCCACGAGCGTCCCCCTCGCGTCGACGGCCTGACCGGGCGTCGCGTCGGGGTTGATGACGAGCGTGTTCTGTCCCTCGGGACGCTTGCGGTAGTAGGTCCAGCGTCGACCCTCGGGACCGGCCGACCAGTACCCGGGCAGGTCGTAGCTCTCCGGCCCGAGTTCCGTGGCCCACCGTGTACCGAGCGCGTCGAGCACGAACGTGCCCAGATCGAGGTCGGCGTGGCTGGACGCGTTGTCCCCCGCCTTGAACCCGAAGAAGTTCGCGGTCGTGCTGTTCCACGCGCTGCGCGAGAGGAAGGTGGAGATGGCGTCGAACTCGCGGTCCAGCGGCAGGCCGGCCTCGTTCGGCGGCACGGCATCGATCAGCCCCTGCCACATCAGGTGCAGCGGGGGAAGCGGACGCGACTGCCGCACGGCTCCTTGCTCGGCCCACCACGCGTAGACCGGCTCGCCGTAGTGCGCGGCGAGCCAGTGCGCGGCAGTCCTCCCGGGGTGGCCGCTGCTGGGGGCGTCGTAGTAGTTGAACGGCTGGCCCGCCGGACCGGTCATGTGGATCCCGAAGTCGACCGTGCGGTCGAGCCCCGCGGTCTCCGTGATGCCGAAGTCGTCACCGACCGCCGTCTCGAGCGACGCCATGATCGGCACGAGGAATCGCGTGGCGTAGCCCCAATACGTGACGCCCTCGGGGTACCCGCCGTCAGGCCCGTACTCCGCGAGCGCCACGGGCAGCGCGTCGAACGCGAGGTGCATCGCCTCGTTCGCGAGCTCCGGCTCCTCGACGCCGATGGCGAGCCCGGCCATGATCGTCCCGCCGTTGCACACGATGTTCCAGTTGTTCGTCCTGGTGGTCCACGACGCCCCGGACTCGTGCTGTGCGATCGCGGGCTCCAGCCCGAACGTGACGATCGCGTCGCGCACGACCTGGCGCTGCGTCTCGTCGAGGTACCCGTACAGCCAGTCGTAGCCCACCGCGAACGCGTGCATGAGTTCCGCGACGGACAGGAAGCTCTCCGGATTCCAGTCCGGGAACACGGCGACGGCCGCCATCTCCTCGTACGCGCGCGCCGCGTACCGCTCGTCCTGCGTGAGCCGGTACGCCATCGCCAGCGCGTAGAGGCGGCTCTGGACCTCGCGGGTGACGATGAGCAGCGTGCGCCCGTCGGGGAACTCATACTCGGATGCCGGCGTGGTGAGCAGCGCGTCTGCCTGCGCGATCAGGTCGTCGTACAGCTGCGCGGTGAGGTCGTCGCACGCGATGCGCTCGGCGATCCCGGCGAGCGCCGCGTCGTCAACCATCAGGCGCGGGTGGCCCGGCGTGATGAGCGCCGCTATGTCCGCAGGCGGTGTCGGATGGGCACGGGAACGATCACGGTCACGCGAGATCATCCGTCCTCCGGCGCCTTCTCGCAGGACTGGGCGACCGTGAAGTCGTCGAACGTGCTCTGCGTGGATGCGTAGAGCCCGACGCCGCCGCTTCGCACCACCGTGTCGCGACCCTCCAGGATCTGCACCCCGTTCAACGTCGCGGTGATGCGGTCGCCGTGAACGGCCGCGCCCAGTCGAACGGGACCGTTCAGCGGGTCGCTGAGGGAGACCGTGTCCACCGTGACCGGGCCCGACCGGTGGGCCTCGCGGATGATGCTCGCGTACCGGGTACCGCTGCTCGTCCTGCCGACCTGGATGCGATACCCGTAGGAGTCCGTGCTGTCGCGCAACGAAATGCCGGCATTGCCGACGCCGTTGATCGTGACAGTGGTCTCCGCGACATAGTCGCACTGTTGGGAGAACCGCGCCGGCAGCGTCGACTCGGCGAGCACGTGCGCTCGGCCATCGACCGGCGTGAGGGTCAGCTGACCAGAGCCAACGGACACCTGGCCCCCGATTCCGCGCCAATTCGCCTGATCGAGTGCCTCGGTGATCGTGATGTCGTCGAAGGTCGCGGCCCGCCGATGCGTGTAGGCCGCAGCCCCGCCGGTCGGCAGTTGGCTGTCGTTTGCGGAGATCGACGTGTCGCCGACGGTGGCGACCAGGTGGCGCCCGACCGCGGAGACGGTCAACGTGTGCCGGTCGTCGGCGTTCAGCTCCACGTCGGTCTCCGCAAGGAGCGTGGACGTCCCGTTGTAGACCTTCACGAGCTGCAGCGTCGCGCCCGCCGGTGTGGTGAGAACGTTGGCCCGGTAGTAGTTGCGGGAATCCTGGTAGCGGAACGCCAGGCCGGTCCGGGCGGTCGTCCGGTTAGCGGTGCCGGGATCGATGTCCGCGGACACGATCACGTCGTCCGGCACGTCCTGCAGCATCGCGAACGCCTGCATGTCCGCGCTCGAGGTCTGTGCCAGCTTGGTGTTCGATGGATCGCCGCCCAGCTCCCAGGTGCCCTGCACCGGCGTCCAGCCCTCCAATCCGCCGTCGAAGCCATAGACGGTGCGGTCCAGGCTCGCGTCCTCGAACTCCTCGTCGAGCACCGGCGCCGGCGCGAAGGCCGGCTCGACCGTCACGGTGACGAGGTCACCGGCACGAGTGAATGCGGTCGGGGTGCCGTTCACCTTCACCACTCTCGCCGTCGGCGCGTTGATCGTGAGTGTGCCGGTGAACGGGTCCCCGAGCGAGATCCGGGCGGTCGCGCCCCGCAGCTCCACACTGACGTCGGACACCACTGCGGACGCGTCGATCACGGTGTCCCCGTCGTCGACCAGCGACGACCCTCGGGTCAGCGCGTACCGCGTGAGCCTGTCGTGCCCGGCACGTTCGAGATACGCGGTCTCGGCGTCGGTCGCGGCGTTCCCGAACTCCCGCGACGAAGGCGTCGCCTCGCGCGAGAGGTAGAAGCGGCCGGTCGCGTGCGGCAGGTCGATCTCCATCGCGGTCGCCACGGAGTGATCCACCCCGGGTAGCTCGATGCGGGTTGCCGTCACCGAGGGCGCCGGGCCGGCCTCGCCGGGAAACACGATGGTGTCCAGTCCCGTGGCGCCGGTGGCGGACCAGTCGTAGGACAGGTAGTCGACGTCCGTGAGCACGTCCTCGCCCACGCGCACGGCGCCGTCCTCGTGGACGCTCGGCGCGACCTCGACGCCGGCCGGCGTCACGGGAACGAGTTGCACCCCGGCAACCGGTGCGGCGCCGGGCACGGTGTCGAACCCGACCGTGGCGACGTTCGTGGCCGGGTCGACGGTGACCGGATCACCGGGGAAGTGCCAGAGCTGCCGGTAGTCGTGCGCGGCGGTGTCACCGGTGAGGTCGTCGGAGACGACCCAGAAGCCGGGCTTGACGAAGTAGACGACCCGATCGTGCGCGACCGGCTGGTAGCCCATCGCCTGGCCGCGGTAGACGTCGAGACCCGCGCTCGACCGCCACAGCGACATCGCGCGGGTGACGCCGGCGGCCTGCGGCTTTCCGTCGACCTCGATCGTGTTGTGCGCCTCGGTCGTGCGGCGCATCCAGTCGTTCGTCGGGGTCGCGCTGTAGTCGCCCACTCCGGGGTCGACGATCAGCGGACGCCCGTACGCCGACATCACCAGGCTGAGGTCGTCCGGATGCCGGTGCGAGGCGGTGTAACTGGAGTTGTGGTTGTTGATCAGCAGGTACTGCGCATCGGCGTCCCACCCCGAGCGCTGCACCGCGAAGCTGATCGGATACAGCGTGGACCCCAGTGTCGGGGTCGTCCCCTCGGTTCGACCGGAGGCGACCCAGGTGAAATCGGACCACGAGTTGCGTTCACCGGTCGCCCGAATGGCGCTCCTGCCCGCATCGGTGTTCGGTGTGTCGCCGATCAGCGCGGGCTCGAGATTCGGCTGCCGGGTCGCGAACAGCACGTCCGCGATCCAGTCCGCCGACTGGATGATCGCATCGGGCAGTTTCCGCCCGTTGGCATCCGCGACGCCGATCATGGTGTTGATCAGGTCCGCCACGTAGGCCTGGTAGTTGAATGTTGGCTCGCGGTACACGCCGTCGCTCTGCATGTACGCGCGCAGGAACCGCTCGACGGACCGCACGGCGAACGACTCCCAGCCGACGGATGCCGTGAACTCGGGCAGGTACACCGCCGCGAAGTAGATCGAGCGAGCCATCGACACGTACCAGTTGTTCCCGACATGTACCTGCAGAACCTGCGTGAGAAAGTCGGTCGTCTCGTGCACGCCGGACAGGTACGTCACCAGGTCGCCCGCGGCGATGGTCGGCTCCGTCCGGAACACGGAGAACGCGCTGACGAGCTGGGTCAGCCGCTTGCCGGCCGACAGATTGCGGACCTGCGGCCAGCTCGGGTTGTCGGCGAAGAAGTCCAGTGAGATCTCCATCCACGCCTTCGCATACGCCGCACGCTGCTGCGGGTCGCTCTCGTTCAGGTAGGCGCTCGCCAGCGTCGGCATGAACGCGAAGTCGCTCATCAGGACCTGTGCGCCGCCGGGGGCGGTCTCCGTCCCACCCCAGGTGTCCTGCCAGTCGACGTCGATCCTCTGCTCGGCGTCGTCGTAGAAGTCGCGGGTCTCGGCGCCGAACCGGAAGATCCCGGCCGCAAGCTCGTCGGCGGTCGCGTCGCCGACTCCCGCCGCTCCCGGCGTCGGGAACCCGATCCCCGTGCGGCCCGCGTAGTAGACCTTGAGCTCGTCGGCGGCGCCCGCCTCATCGCCGGCCGCGAGCTCCGCCGCGACTTCGGCGAGCTCCGGACGCGTCAGGTCGAGCAGCTCGCCGAGATCCGACATGTCGGACGCAGCGGCCGGTACCGACGACAGACCCGTCCCCACCACGGCCAGCGTGACTGCCGCGCCGGTGATCGCATGGACACGACGGCGAATGCTCCGCCGAGAAGTGCTTCGTTGCATCTCCCGTGACTCCTTTGCTGTGAAGGTGTCCACCCGGTGCCACGCGACTGGCAGCCGAACCATCCGTGGCGTCAGCCGTTGAGCTGAGCCCACGCCTCCTCGTACTCGGCCTGGATCTTGTTGCCGACGGCAGACATGTAGCTCTCGACCGCGGCGGCCCAGTCTGCGACCGGCCGGTTTCCCAGGACGATCTCGAGCTCGGTCGCGGTCAGCGCCTGCTGCGCGCTCGCCCCTTCGCTGACGGCGGTCTCGGAGTAGAGCCCCTCCGTCGGGTTGGGCACGGTGTACTGCAGACCCGCCTCTTGGTGGTCGAACTGATCCCGGACGGCTTGCTCGTTGCGCGACTCGAAGATGACCGGCGAGTTCTCCGTGATGTACCGCATCGGCAGCGTCGCCTGGTTGACACCCTGTGAGGTGAGCACCGGATCCGGACCGTCGAAGGTGAAGGTCTCACCCTCCTTGCCGAACCGACGGGTGATGTACTCGGTGCTGCCGAAAGGCGCGGCCAGCCAGTCGAGCACCCGCAGGATCTCGGCGAGGCGCTCCGGGTCGTCCTGCTTGTCGATGGCCGAGAAGTGCGAGACTGACGGGCCGGCGGTGCGTACCATCGTCCCGCCCCTCTCCCGTGCGGGGGAGAGCATGCCCGTCAGGCGGAAGCCCTCGATGTCGGCTCCCTGCACGTAGAACTTGGGCCATCCTGCGTAGAGACCGATCTGGAACGCGGTCGTGCCCGCAATCATCCATTCGTTGCGCTGGGTGTTCTGAACGGCATTGCCGTCCGGGTGCACGACCCCCAGGTCGTTGAGGGCGACCGAGTCGGCCAGGGCCTGCTCGTATTCCGGCAGCGTGCCATTGAAGGCGAAGACGCCGCTGTCGTCGACCGACCAGAGGTTCGCGATGCCGTTCGTCTCGAGCAGCACCGACAGGGGCGTCTGCCCGAAGGCCCAGCGACCCTCCCGATCGTTGGTGAGGGCCTGCGCCATCTCGGTGAACTCCTCGAGCGACTCCGGCTGCAGGGACAGGCCCGCCCGCTCGAGGATGTCCGCACGTGTGTACAGCACGTTGCCGATCAGCGAGCGGGGCACCGGGACGCCCCAGAGCTTGCCGTCGTAGACGGTGCTCAGCCAGGACGGCGTCGGTAGCGCCGCGAGGTTCGGGTAGTCCAGCACGGCGTCACCGGAGAGGTACTCGGTGAGGTCGGTGAACTTCGCCGCCAGCATCGCCGGCATCTGCTGCTGCTGACCCTTGATCGCCATGAGGTCCGGCAGGTCGTTGCCGGCGATCGTGGTCGCGAACCGGGCACTGTACTCCGCCGCGGGGGTGTACTCCAGGTCCAGCTCGGTGCCGAGCGCCTCGTTGATGCTCTGCCACAGCGCGTTGTTGGCAAGCTCGGGAGCGACCGGATCATAGGTGAAGGTCAGCGCCCGAATCGGATCACCGGACGCCGGAACCCCGCTGGTCATCGCCGTGGGCGGATCCGGGTAGGTGAAATAGCCGGGGGCCACATCCGGGTTGCTCGAGGCGAGGTCGGGCGGGAACGTGTCGAATGGCCGGTACGTCGGCAGCAGCCCGGCACTGGCACCACCACCGGTGGATCCCGCATTCGGCGACTGACTACCCGGCGAGCGTGAGCAGGCCCCCAACAGGCCCATCGCCGCGAATGCGCCGGTGACGCCCAGGAACCTACGACGAGAGATCGTGCCGGACATGGGATTCCTTCCGCTACATCGAGGACAGGATGAAGAACAGGTGATCAGCCCTTGACGGCGCCGATCATGAGCCCCTTGGTGAAGTGCTTCTGGAGGAACGGGTAGACGAGAAGGATGGGGATGATCGAGATGACGAGGATCGCCATCTGGATGGACAGTTGCGGGGGCAGGCTGTCGGAGCCGGCGGAGACCTGATCGACACCCATCGGGGTCTCGTTGACGACGTAGGTCCGCAGGACCAGCTGCAGGGGCCACTTCTCGGGCGAGCTGATGTACAACATGGCGTTGAAGAACGCATTCCAGTAGCCGACGGCGTAGAACAGCCCGATGACGGAGATCACGGCCTTGGACAGCGGCAACACGATGCGCGCGAGGATCGTGAGGTCATTCGCGCCGTCGATGCGGGCGCTCTCCATGAGCTCGCCCGGGATGTCGAGAAAGAACTCCCGCATGACGATGACGTTGAAGGCGTTGATGAGCACCGGGAGGATCAGTGCGAGCAGGTTGTCGAGCAGGCCGAGCTGCTTGACCACGAGATACATCGGGATCATGCCGGGGCTGAACAGCATCGTGAAAAGCACGGCCAGCAGGATCGGGCGCGAGCCGAGCGATCCGGGCCGGGACAGCGAGTATGCGAGCCCGATCGTGCATGCCAACGACAGCAGCGTGCCGGCGACGGTCACGATGATGCTGATGACCAGAGCGCGGGTCACCACGCCGCCGGACAGGATCGCCTGGTAGGAGGCGAGGGTCGGTTCCCGGACGAGCAGCACGAAACCGCCGTTCGCGGTCACCTCCTCCTGCGTGGCGAGCGAGGTCGAGACGACGGCGAGGAAAGGGAGGATGACGGCGGCACAACCGATCGTCAGGATGAGGCCGCGCAAGGCCGTCAGCACCCGGTTCGGAGGCCCCATCCAGACCGGGCGCCCGGTGGATGTCGGCGGCCTGGCCTTTCGTGGCTTGGCCGTGAGGCCCAGAGGAGAGGTCGTGGTCACTTGTGGTACACCCCTCGCTCACCGAACTTGTGCGCGAGCTTGTTCGCGCCCAGCACCAAGAGCACTGAGATGACGCCCTTCGTGAGGCCGACGGCGGCCGCCTGGCCCCAGTTGCCGCCGACGATTCCGTGGTTGTAGACGTACGTGTCGAGGACCTCGCTCGCCGTCGCGCCGACCGCGCCCTGCTGCAGGATGATCTGCTCGAAGCCGACGGTGAGGGCGTCCCCGAGCCGCAGGATCAGCAGCAGGACGAACACCGACCGGATCGCCGGCAGCGTGACGTGCCAGATGCGCCGCAGTGCGCCGGCGCCGTCCATCGCCGCCGCCTCGTACAGCGAGGTGTCGACCCGCGAGATGGCAGCCAGGAAGATGATCGTGCCCCACCCGGTGTCCTTCCAGATCACCTGGCTGGTGATCAGGACCTCGAACAGCTCCGGCACGCCGATGATGGAGAAGGTCGCCATGTCGTGCTCTCGCAGGAGCGTGTTCACCATGCCCGCGTTCCCGACGATCTGCTGGAACAACGCGACCACGATCACCCAGGACATGAAGTGCGGCATGTAGAGGACCGACTGCACGATCCGCTTGAGCCGCTCGGAGATGACTTCGTTGAGGAGAAGGGCGAGCGCGAGCGGCAGCGGGAACACGAACAGAACCTGGATCAGCGTGATGATCAACGTGTTCGTCAACGCGTTCACGAACAGTGGGTCGCCAGAGAAGATCACCTGGAAGTTGTCCCAGCCGACCCAGGGACTCTCCGCGATCGTCAAGAACGGCAGATACCCCTTGAACGCGATCACGTTGCCCAGCAAGGGGAGGTAGTGGAACAACAGCACCACCAGCACGCCCGGGGCGGCCAGCAGCAGCAGAAGCCGGTCCCGCCGCCAGCGGGCGAGGGCCTGGCCGGGGCGTCGCGCCCGGCGGGTGGTCGCCGCCGGCGACGAGCCCTTCCGCACGGACTTCCGAGGCGGCCGTTCAGCGAGTTGAGACAAGGTCTGCCTCCCGGGCCCCTCGGGTGAACTCGGATGCCCCCTCGCCGAACAGGATGGTGCGGGCGACCTCCCGCAAGCGACCGACGGCCGCGGCGTTCATAGCCGACGACGTCGCCCGGGACGCAGCCTCGTCCTCCAGAAGCGCTTCGACGGCCGCGGCCGCGGCCTCCGGGCCGTCCGGCTCGATCTCGACGACGACGTCCGCCCCTCCGAGGTCGGCGTACATCTCACCCTTGACGGTGTCGGTGGGCTGACGCACGTAGAGCGTGGGCGTGCCATGGACGGACGCGAGGATCGGCGAGTGGCACTCCATGCTGACGACGGCGCGGGCGCGGGCGTAGACGGCGGTCGCCTCCTCGAGCGACCAGTACCGGTCGAGGACGGTGACCTGGTCGACGACGTCGTCCGAGACGCGTGGCAGCAGTTCGTCCTGTGCCAGCTCCACCGCGTAACTCATCTCGGGCACGACGACGGCCCGCTGGCCCGTGGAGCGGACCCAGGTGGCGATCGCGGCGGCGAGAGTGTCGAGGTCGAGGCCGACGGTGCCGGCGTTGATCGCGTACCGGCGGTCGAACTCCTGGGTGCGCTCCGTTCCGTAGATGTCCGGGTACGGCGTGTAGCGCAGCCGGGGCACGAAGCACCCGAACTCCCCGGCCGTGAGACCCAGCGCGACCAGGAAGGCGTCAGCCGCAGCGTCGTCGCGGTAGCGATAGGCGAACGTGCCGTCCGGTCCGAACTCGAGCACCCCTGGGCGAGCCCCCTGGGAGCGCAGGTACTCGAGGCTGATCGAGTCCCGCGCGAACAGGAACTCGGCGCCGTCGATGATCGCGCGGGCATCGTCCTCGAGGAACGTAGCCGGCAGGTCCTGCGTCATGACGCGCAACCGTTCGAGCGAGCCCCAGGCGGGCGGGCAGAGCGGGTCGACCGTCACGCCGCCATACCCGTACGGGCGGTCGGACCGCTCACGCCAGGCTGCCAGCTCCGGCACGAGCGAGGCGCTCGCCGCCGAGCCGTGCACGAAGACGTCCGCGCTGTCCCACGCCGCGGCGAGCTCCGGCGTCGTCGGCACCCCGGCCTCGTCAAGGGCGCCCCGCACGATCGTGACCGTCGGGATCGCCCGGCGGATCATCGCCTCCTCGCGCTCGCCGAGGCGCAGCGGCCACAGCGTGATGCGGGCATCGGGCTCGGCGTCGAGCAGGGCGGTGATGAGGCCGGGCGAGTGTGCGACGTCGCCGATGTTCACGTTCGCCCACGACGAGCGCAGGAGCACGGAGCGGGGCGTGGCGGTGCTGGAGGTCAACGGTGTCCTTCCGAGTGCGGCGTCCGTGTGCGGTCCGGCGTCGCCCTTGACGGAGGACGCTGACGTATCGTCGCGTCAACGTAGTCGAGGACACATCGTCACGTCAAGGCTGTGACCCACTTCATGACGCGACGACGCGTCAGCGACTCACCAGAGGTGAGGCGACACCGGAGGCGGCGCCGTGCTGGCGCGCGGGATCAGCACGGGTGCGGGCTCGTCGACGAGGCCGAACCGCGTCGGTGAGTCCTCCAGGATCGCCGCGATCGCGTCGACGGCGCGTGCCCCGAGCTCGGCCATCGGCATGCGCACGGTCGCGAGCGCGGGGCGGACGTCACCGGCGACGTCCGCGTCGTGGATCGCGATCACGGAGAGGTCGTCCGGGATGGAGATGCCGGCATCGTGAGCCGCCGCGTTGATGCCGATGCCCGCGAGCACGTTGTTGACCACGAGCGCCGTCGGCCGGCGGCCGGAGTCGATGACCTCCTGGAGGGCCGCGGCGCCTGCCTGGGACCCGTGGCCGGTCGGGATCGCATCGCGCGCCTCGAGGCCGGCGCCGAGCATCGCGTCGGCGTAGCCCCGGTGCCGTTCCAGCGTCGGGACCCACCGCTCGCCGCCCACGAACTCGATGTCCAGGTGGCCGAGGTCGAGCAGGTGCTGTGTCGCCACGCGGCCGGCCGCGGCGTCGTCGATCGCCAGCCAGCGGCCGTCCGGGGCGTGACGCCCCTCGACGACGATCACCGGCGCGGGGCGGGCGCGCAGGTGGGCGAGCACCTCGTCGTCGATGAGGCCCTCGCTCCGCAGGATGATGCCGTCGATCGAACCCTGCCCCAGCAGGCGCGCGAGGAAGTGGCTGCCGGAGCGCATCCAGCGCGCGTCGCCCAGCACGACCGCCCACCCGCGCGCCTCCGCGGCGTCGTAGATACCGTGGAACATGTCGCGGTAGATCGGGTTCTCGATCTTCTCGACGACGACGGCGATCGTCCCCGAGCGTTGCCGGCGCAGGGCCCGTGCGGCGTCGTTCGGGACGTACCCCAGTTCCTCGATGACGGTCTCGACGCGAGCACGCGTCTCGTCGCTCATCCGCGTGTGCGTGGTGCCGTTGATGACGGCGGACACGACGGAGACCGAAACCCCGGCGCGGCGTGCGATCTCCTTCTGGGTACCCATACGCGTCATGGTATCGACGTAACGTCACGTCCAGGTGCGTACCCTCGATCACGCAGACGTCCGTGCCCTCGTCCAGCACACCCGTCCACGCGCGCTCCTGGAAGCACTCGGGGAACGGCCGTGAGCACGGCGTCGAGGCGGTCGATCCAGGGGTCGCAGATCACGCGACGCCCTCATGAGCGTTCACCATCGCCGATCCACGACGGCAGGCACAACCGAATTTCGCCGGCTTCCGCAACGCTCACGCACCCGCCGGGGGTGAGCGCGACGCAGAGTCGTCGGGGCTGTCATAGTCGCGTCATGACACGAAGGATGACGATCGCGGCCGCCGTGCTGGCCGCGCTGTGCACTTTGTCCGCATGTGGTGACGACACGGGTGGCGCGGACGGGTCGAACCCGTCGGCCGGGACCGAGGGCCAGGCTGGTGCGTCCGAGGATGGCTCGGACGGCGACGGGTCGAGCCCGTCGGCCGGGGCCGAGGACGGGACCGAGGACCAGACCGGTGGCGCCGAGGACGGTTCCGGCGACGCCAATGAGTTGACGGGGGCCACGGTGGTCCCGGCTGATCAGAGCGACGTCACTGCCGAGCAGGTCTGCGGGGCGATCCCCGTCGCCGAACTGCCGGTCCCGGTCGACGAACTGAAACCCTTCGACGACCCCTCGCTGGTCGAATGCATGATCGACCGCACCGACAACGAGGACATCACCACCTCGGTGAAGTTCTCGGCCGACACCGAGGTCGGTGGTGACGGAACCACCATCGACGGTCGTGATGCCAGTGTCCTAGAAGCGCCCGGTGTTGGCTGCCTGGTGGAGTTCAGCCGAGGCGACGACTCGGTCAGCGTGGAACTGGCGACGGTCGAGTCCGCCGGCGCTGAGGGCATGTGTGACACCGCTCAGGCGATCGCCGAGGCTGTCGCGCCGTACTTCCCGGAGGACTGAGCCCGACCGCGAGCCGCTGAGCCCGTCGGGCGCGACCCGGCGGCCTCCTGACTTGGGTCACGCGGTCGGGTTTCGCCAGGCTGTAGGGCTGGAACGGGCCCGCGAGCTGCTGGCCGATCCGTCACAGGGGCTGCTGCCGCTGGGGGTCGAGCCGACGCCGACGGTGGCAGGACTGGTGCCCGAGCCCGGCGAGCCGGTCCTGTTCGACGTTGCGGGGCAGCACTCGCGTGGTGAGCAGGGCCGTGATGACCGCGCTGGTCGGGATGGTCGTGACCGGCCTGGCCGGGTTGTGGCGACGGGGTCACGGCCGCTGTACGAGGCTCTCGCGGCGGTCTACGACGGGTTGGGGTTCGACGTGCTGGGCGATGAGACGTTCCAGAACCTGGTGGTGGCGCTGGTTGCGCTGCGCCCCTACGACCTGCGCCACGCGGCCATCTCGACATGGCTCAACTCCGGCGTTCCTCCGACCAAGGTCGCAACCTGGGCAGGGCACTCCGTCGACATCCTGCTCAAGATCTACGCCAAGTGCATCGACGGCGACGACGCGTGAGAACACCGTAGAAGCCCGCCTGGAGCCGTCGACGGCCGGACAGACGTAAGCGCCCCTCACCTGGCGTTTCCGCAGGTGAGGGGCGCTTCTCTGTAGCCCCGACGGGATTCGAACCCGCGCTACCGCCTTGAGATGGCGTCGCGCCGAGATCGGATCCGAACGCTCTGACCTGCACAAACATGCGCCGATTCCGCGGCAGGCACACAACTTGGACACGTATTCGCCAAAGTATTGGCCGTAGTTGCTCAGATATCACCGATCACCATCGGACGTGCTTGGGGGCCCCATCGTCGATTGTCGGTTCGTCTTCCCCGTCGGGCTCCACCAGCATGCGAATCGTAGGGACGGTCGACCGGGTGGGTCAGCTACGTCCGCCCTGACGACGATGGTGAAGCGCTCGGCGGCGCCCTCGAAGAAGCCGCCGAGGGCCTCGGGCGACGTTCGCGGCCTTGTCCAGTGTCGACGATCCCCTTCAAGCGGCTCTGACGAACCAGTACCTCGCCGGCCACGGGCTGGGGTTCCATCGGCCTCGGAAGTCGTCGCACAGCGGATCGCCCACCACCAGCGGAGCGCGGAGAGCCGGCGCGACCCGGCCCGTACAACGAGCCCGACGCCAGGCGGGGCTCACGGCCGGCGCGTACCGCTGCCCGCCGCGTAGCTCGGCACCTTTGCTGCTGTCGAGAGGGCGCCGGTGCAGATCCGGACGGTCCCTTGACAGACCGCTTCGGCGGTTTTAGCCTCACCCCAAATAACGAAACTATATTCGAAATAGCGAATCATCTTGGGGTTGGGCGATGTCGTATCGGAAACTCCTGGTGCTCCTCGCCGCGCTGGCGACCACGCTCATCCAGCCGGCGGCCATGGCCGCCGTGCCCGAGGTGCCGAAGGTGATGATCGGCCAGGACTTCCCCGATCCGGACATCCTTCGGGTCGGGAACACCTGGTACGCCTACGCCACGAACAACTCATGGCACGTCCCGGTGGCCAGCGCGCCGACGATCGACGGGCCGTGGTCGATCCGCGGTGACGCGATGCCGCACGGCTGGTCGGACGGCTGGTCCGTCTACGGCTACACCTGGGCGCCGGACGTAGTCGCCAATCCGGACGGAACGTTCACGCTGACCTACACCGCGCGGCATGGCACAACCGGTCGGCAGTGTCTTGGCGTCGCGCTGGCGAACTCGCCGCTCGGCCCGTTCGTGCCGTACGGCGGCCAGCCACTGGTCTGTTCCGGCAGCAACGTGATCGACGCCAACACCTTCGTGGCCGCTGACGGCACCCGCTACCTGCTCTGGAAGGATGGATCGCACGCGCTCTACATGCAGCAGGCTGTGGACAACGGAGCCCGGCTGATCGGCAGCCGGGTCACGATGCTCACCTCCAGCGGAACCGTCATCGAGGCGCCCGACATCGTGCAGCGCGGCGGCCGGTTCTTCCTGTTCTACTCGGTCAACACCTTCGACAGCTGCAATTACCACACCGCGTACGCGACGGCGTCATCCGTGACCGGACCGTGGCAGTTCACCGGGACGTTAATGACCCAGGGCAACTCGGGCGTCTGCGGCCCGGGCGGTGCCGACGTCGTCACGGCGGCAGACGGCTTGACCGGCGGCGACAAGATGTTCGTGCACGGCTGGCTGGGCGGCGTCCGGCAGTTGTTTTCAGTCGACATCAGCTGGGTGAACGGGCTGCCGGTCCTGGGCGGGCACCGGGCCGCGTCGCTGGACGGTGACGGCCGGGCAGAGATCGCGGCGGTGCAGGCCTCCGGCCGGGTGGACGCATGGCACAACGATCGCGGGTTTAGCACCCGGCCGTACGGCGACTCGGTACAGATCGCCGACGGGTTCACCGAACCGCGCCGGGTCAGGTTTGCCGATCTGAACGACGACGGCCGCAAGGAGATCATCCAGATCCGGCCGGATGGGGAGGTCCACGCCTGGCTGAACTGGGGCGGGTTCCGCGAGAACCCGTTCGGCAACTCCGAGCTGATCGGCACCGGCTTCACCGATCCGGAGCGAGTGAGGTTCGCCGACCTCGACGACGACGGCCGGGCGGAGCTGATCCTGGTCACTGGCAACGCCACCGGTGACGTGATCGCTTGGCACAACGACGGCGCGTTCGCGCGGATGCCATACGGCGCGGCCGCCACGATCGCCGACGGGTTCCACGATCCTGCCCGCACGTCGTTCGCCGATATCGACGGCGACGGCCGCGACGAGATCGCTGCGGTTCAGACCAGCGGCGAAATCCGGACCTGGCACAACGACCGAGGTTTCGCCACACGGCCCTTCGGCAACTCCGTGATCGTCGCCGACGGTTTCACCGACCCCACGAGGGTGCAGTTCACCGACCTCGATCACGATGGCCGGGACGAGCTCGCCGTGGTCCAGACCAGCGGCGAAATCTGGGCCTGGCACAACGACCGGAGTTTCGCCACACGGCCGTTCGGCAACTCCGTGATCGTCGCCGACGGTTTCACCGACCCCGCCCGCGCCTTCTTCATCTGACCTGGCCGGCTCCGGCAAAACCTTCGCGTAGGTCGCAGTGACGCCGATGGCGACATAGATCGGGCGGCTGGTGACCTGACCATGCGGATCTTCACGTGAATGGCGTCGATGAACATCACCGGATACACGCGCTCCAGTGCCGACGGGCGCCGGTGGCGCCCCTGGCACGGCATCCATCGGTGCTCGGTCCGCCCAAGGATCCTGCTCGCATCGGCCCACACCGCGCTGCTCCCGCCTGATCGATTCGAGCCGTCGGATCCACTCGTCATCCTCCTGGCCGTGCGCCTACAGCTCCACAACCCCGTCGCAGACGAGCTACATGCTGGACTGCCGAGCCTCATAGCCTCACCAGCGCCTGGTCCACGGCATCCGCGGGGCGACAAGGCGTCATTGCCATCCAAGACCCACAGACGGCTCGGCAGCTGAGCGGGAACGCACTGACCGCGATCCCCGCCTGCTACCTGGTTTCCGGCGAAGCGGCGGACGTCCTGGTTGAAGCGGTGGTTCCCGACCCTCGCGTCGTACGAGCAGCTACTGCTCGACCAGATCCTCGCCATCGGCCCGGTGACGGAAACACGCAGCATGTTCGCGATCCCGCACCATCCTCAGCTGCGGCCCGCTCCCCCTCGACCACCTGTCGACCCGTTGCCCGAAGTCCCGGAATGGCGAGGGCGAGACCGGCGATCTGACGCAACTCGCCGCGGGTGCCTCCGACGCCGCGCGTACAGCGATGCCGTCCATGATCGGTTGGACCTGATCTGTGGTGCCGCGTGGTGCCGCTGAGAGGATGTCGAACGTGCCCAGACCCCATCCCAAGGAGTTCCGTGATGACGTCGTGGCCGTAGCTCGCCGCGGGGAGGCTCCGATCGCGCAGATCGCGAAGGACTTCGGGATCAGCGAGTCATATCTGCGTAACTGGTTGCATGCTGCCGATGCCGAGGACGGCCACCGGCCAGGGACGACCGCGTCGGAGTCGGCAGAGCTGCGCGAGTTGAGGCGCCGTAACCGGCTGCTGGAGCAGGAGAACGAGGTCCTGCGCCGCGCCGCCGCCTACTTCGCCCAGGCACACCTGCCGGGAAAATGATCTACCCGCTGGTCCGTGATCTTGCCGCCACCGACGCCGCTGTCCGGGTGCCGGTCGCGGTGACCTGCCGGGTCCTGAAACTCGCCCGCCAGCCCTACTACCGGTGGCTCGCCCAGCCCGGTCACGGCCCGTGAACTGGCGCAGGCGTATCTGGCCAACGCGTTGTTCGACGCCCACCGCGACGACCCGGAGTTCGGTCACCGGCTGCTGGGTGACGAGGCCCGCGACGCCGGTCACGTCGCGTGCGACCGCACGATGTGGCGGATCTGCGCCGCCGGTGGCTGGTGGAGCGTGTTCGGCAAGAAACGCGGCACGAACGGCAAACGCCCCGGACCGCCCTCGCACGACGACCTCGTGCGCCGGGACTTCACCGCCGGCCGGGCGAACCAGCCGTGGCTCACCGACATCACCAAGCACCCCACCGGTGAGGGCAAGCTCTACCTGTGCGCGATCAAGGACGTGTACTCGAACCGGATCGTGGGCTACTCGATCAGCGACCGGATGAAGTCGGACCTGGCCGTCGACGCCCTGGCCAGCGCCGTGGCGCGCCGCGGCGGTGACGTGGCCGGGTGCATCGTGCACTCCGACCGCGGGTCGCAGTTCCGGTCCCGGAAGTTCCTGCGCGAGCTGGCCCGCCACGACCTGGCCGGATCGATGGGCCAGCTCGCCTCCGCCGGCGACAACGCCGCCATGGAGAGCTTCTTCGCCCTGCTGCAGAAGAACGTCCTCGACCGTCGACGCTGGGCCACCCACCACGAACTGCGCCTGGCGATCATCACCTGGATCGAACGCACCTACCACCGACGCCGCCGCCAAGCACGCCTCGGACGCCTCACCCCGATCGAGTACGAGACCATCAACACCACCCAGGTCGCACTCGCCGCCTGAGAACCGCTGTCACCTATCCGTGCGGCAGACCCAGTCCCGCCGCCACATACTCACGCACCCGAACCCCGCGGCTCAGACCGACCGAACCGAGGCCCGATCCACCTCCGCAAACGATCAAGGTTGGCGGAACGTTTACACGCCAACCGGCACGACGGCGCGGCCGCGGTCGGCGGCGTCAGGCAGCATGGGGCGATCAAGAATCCGCGTCTTCGCGCGGGGACCACCCGGCTATGGCGCCCAGTTGAGCGTGAAGGTCAGTTCCAAGGTCTCCCCCGCGGCCAGGTCGTCGTCCATCCGGCCGGACGGACTCGTCACCGGCTCGACGCACACTCCTTGCTCGTGGGCCGTGAAAACAGTGGCGAACGGGCTGGTCCATGACAACTCGAGCGTGCCTTCGCCGGGCCACACGACGGCCGCCTGGGGCACCGAACATCGAATCGTCTCGTTCCAGGGCGGCGGGCCGAGCCCGATGTAGCGGGTCGATGGCGATCCGTCGGGGTGGCGCAGCAGCATCCGCGACCCGGGCGGGAGCTCCACTCGTGCGCTGGCTCCGCCCGGGGAGAGGAATCTGGGGAACCAGGGATGGAATCCGATCGACGCCGGCATGTCCTGCTCCGCGCGGAGGATCAGGCCGAGCCGGAGCGTGTCGGGCTCGAGATCAGCGGTCAGCTCCACGGAGCCGGCGAACGGCCAGTCGTCGCCGAGCCGCGTCACCGCCCGGCCGGGAGCCGTCGAGATCCAGCGAGCCAGCCGCGCCGTGCCGTGGGAGGCATGGCCGCCGGACTCGCACGGCAGCTGCCACCGCCGCTCGCTCCACGAGAACGACCCATCCAGCAGATCGCCGGTCCACGGCGCCATGACGAACGATCCCCACCACATCTGGTCGCGACCTTCGTGCGGGACGAGGACCTCGCGTCCGTCGAACCGCAGCGAGGTCAGCCGCGCCCCGTCGAGGAGATCGACAGTGGCCGAGCTCCGGTGCGTCTCCAGTTGCAGGAGGTGCGCACCGGAGCCGGGCGGGACGGACTCCGTCACGGGCGCCGGTCCGCCGCGAACACGTCGCGGAGCGCCGACAGGATCCGCTGTGGGCGGTCGGGCGCGAAGATGTCGATGGTCGCGACCATGGAGCCCTCGCTGTGCACCTGCCAGGTGCCGGTCTCCTCGAAGCCGGGGTCGACGACGTGCAGACCGACGGTCTCGATGTTGTCGATCCCTACGTCGACGAAGGCGTGGTCGGTCTGCGACGTCGACACGAGGCGGAAGGTGAGCTGCACCGACTCCTTGCCCGCGACCGCCGTCGTGATGTCGATGGGGCCCTGATAGGCATCGCCCTGGAGCCACAGGTTCTGCGGCTGTTCCACCACGTCGAAGTCCCAGACGGTGTGGTCGTCGACGGCCACCTGGAGCCGGTAGTCGCCGGGCTTGAGATTGTCCGTCACGAACTCGCGGCGGAACCAGAACGACAGCTCGTAGCGCGGGCTCCTCGGGTCGACCCGGACAGTCTGGACGCAGCGGGCCTGCTGACCGGGCGCCACCCGCTTCCGGGACGCGAAGAGGGCGAGCCGCCCGGCGCCGTACATCGCGCGGTTGTCCGTGGCCGGTGCCGACGCGCCGTCCTGCTGCGTGCCGTAGGCCACGACGCCCGCGATCGTGCCTTCGGCGGCCAGCCGCACGCCCTCGGAGACCGTGTCGCGCACGTAGTCCTCGGTCGGCGGCAGCGGCGCGTCGAGGAACCGGCCGGTGTAGATGAGCAGCACGAGCTGCAGACCGCGTGGCTCCGTGTGGGAGCGGATCTCGTCGATGCACTCCCGCAACGAGCTGGTGATCGTCGTGTTCTCGCTCCGCCCGTCCAGGTACGGATAGATGATGCCGTCGATGTAGGGGCCGTACTTGTCGAGGAAGGCCGAGTCGGTCGCCGACCGGATGTAGGCGCACGTGTAGAAGCCGAGGTCGGGGTTGACCTCTGCCTGAGCCCGTTTGATCTGCTCCATGTAGTCGGGCGTGAACAGCAGAGCGTTGTCGCCGATCTCGAAGTCGTCGATCGCCCAGGAGACCAGGTTCGGATACCGGACGGACAACTCGGCGATGGCTTGCGCCCAGGCGACGTAGTCGGTCATGAAGGGGCGCGAGGCGCGGCCGTTCTCGGTGGTCTCGCTGGGCGGCACGATGTACGGGATGACGTCGATGCCGGCTTCCGCCGCCGCGGGCAGGAACTCGTCGCGCAGATCGTCCCAGTCGGTCGGCGAGTCCCACACGCCATACAGGTAGGTGTTGACGTTCAGCTCGAGCAGCCGGCGGACCAATGCCGGGGTGTCGATGTGCCGGTAGCCGTCGGCACGGGCCTCCCGTTCACGAATGGTGCCGCCGATGGTGTTGCCGCCGCAGAGCGTGGCCTTGATGCCCTGCTCAGGAAGCCGTGGCCGGCCGCGGAACGAAGACATGGATCTACCTTTCAGGTGGGCGGACGTGGTGTGGATGGGTCAGGACTTCACGGCGCCGGCGAGGACGCCGCCGATGAAATGGCGCTGGAAGGCGGCGAAGAGCAATGCCATCGGCACGATGCTGATGACCGCGCCCGCGGTGAGCATCGAGATGTTCTGCGCGAACTGCGTGTTCGTGGTGGCGATGCCGACCGGCAGGGTCATCATGTGCTCGCTCTGCGCCATGAGCAGCGGCCACAGGAACGTGTTCCAGTTGGCCACGAAGGTGAAGATGGCCAGCACCGCCATGGGCTGGCGACACAGGGGCAGGACGATCCTGGCGAAGATGCCCCCGTGGCCGGCGCCGTCGATGCGGGCGGCCTCGAGCAGGGAGTCGGGGATGCCCCTGATGAACTGGCGGAGCAGGTACACACCCAGCGGCCCCGCGAGGGCCGGGATGATGAGCCCGCTGTAGCGGTCGATCATGCCGAATTCGGAGGCCAGGAGGTAGACCGGCACCAGGGTGGCCGAGAACGGCAACATCATCGTGGCCAGCATGATCCGGAAGGTGACGTCGCGGCCGGCGAAGCGCATCTTCGCGAACGCGTACGCCGCGAGCACATCGACGGCGACCGTGAGTGCCGTGACGGCCAGCGCCACGAGGAGGCTGTTGACGATCCAGCGCAGGAAGACGGCGTTGGACAGCAGCTGCTCGTAGTTCGCGACCGTGAGGTCGGTGAGGGAGAAGTCGGCGAAGACGGAGTCGTGCAGCGAGGCGACGATCAGGAGCATGACCGGGCCGGCACAGACGAACGACGTCACGATGGCCGCCAGGTGGACGGCGGCGGCCTGCGCGCCTCGCCGGGTATTCCGGCGTGCCCTGACGGCGGGCCGGCCGGTTGCGGTGGCACTAGACATCGTCGGCCTCCGACCTGCTTCGGCTGATGAAGATCCCGGCGATGATCGCCGTGATCAGGAGCAGCACCAGGCTCATCGTGGCGGCGTACGGGACGCTGCCACCGTTGAAGGCGTTCTGGTAGACGTACCACATGGCCGTGTAGGTCGCCGTGCCCGGACCGCCCTGCGTCATCACGTAGACCAGGTCGAACAGCTGCACCGCGTTGATGGTGACGAGCACCAGCACCACTTGGGCCACCGGCCTGATGAGCGGGAGTTTGATCTTCATCAGGATCTGCCAGCCGCCGGCTCCGTCGATGCGGGCGGCGTCGACGACGTCGAGGTCGACGTTGTTGAACGCCGCCATGAAGAGGAGCGAGTAGAAGCCGATGCTGGTCCACAGCGTGACCACCGAGAGGAACACGATGGCGGTCGTGCCATCGGTCAGCCAGGGCACGTCGAGGCCGAGCACACCGCTGGTGAAGCGGTCCAGCGGGCCGGTCTCGCCATCGATGAGCATCTTCCAGATGAGGCCGGCGACCACGATCGAGAGCAGCGACGGTGTGTAGATCAGCGACCGGTAGACCCCCATGCCGCGGATCCGGCTCGACAACAGGAGCCCGACCGCACACGTGACAACGATGGTCAGCGGGATGACCACCACCATGAACAGCGCCGTGTTGCGCAACGTCTCGTGGAACAGGGTGTCGCGCAGCACGTTGCGGTAGTTCTCGAGCCCGGCGAACGTCAGTCCGGAGAGCAGCGAACCGCGCTGGAAGGTGAGATAGACGGTGTAGACGAAGGGGAACGCGATGAACGTTCCGAAGAGCAGCACCTTGGCCACCAGAAAGGGCAGTGGCGGCCCCAGCTCGCCGAGACGCCGCCGGCGCCGCCGGCCGCGGTCCGTCCCACCCGTGCCGGACTCCGCCGGCCGGGTCGCGGCGGTGGCGAGGACGGGCACGCCGGCGCTCGCGGGCGTCATGGCGTGGTTCCTGTCCGACGGCTGCTGGAGCCGACATCGCACCGGACCACTCGGTTGTCGACCTTCACCACGCCTCCTCAATCTCTTCCATATACCGAAGATGTGTTTGATATATCGGGAAAATGACGTACCTCCAACGCGACGGCCCTCGCTACGCGCGGGCGCGGACTAGGGTCCGTAGGCCTCGACCTCCGTCACGATCGCGTGGGCGTAGCCGTTGGTCGCGAGGGCGGTGATCCGCACCGCGTCCGCCCGCACGGTCGGGAAGGTGGAGGTCGCACCGCCGGCGGTGTGGCCGCGCACCGATGCCACCGTCGTCCAGCCGGCCTCCGTGTGCAGCGCGACGTCCCAGTCGCGCAGGGCGAACCTCGACTCCGCATGGGTGTGGACGACCACGCGGCTGACCTGTGCCGGGCGAGCGAAGCGCGTCTCGAGCTCGTCCGGGAAGACCCCGGGTGAGCCGTCGGCCCACGCCGTCGGCGGCCGGTTGAAGCCCTCGAGCGTGTAGGTGTGGTTGCCGTCCACCACGCCGCAGGCAGCGGTGAGGTTGCCGACCGTGGACGCCACGGTCTCCTGGCCGCGGGCCACGTTGGCGTCCGGCCCGGAACCGCGCTCCGTCACGGTCACCGGAATGGTCAGCCTCGCGTCGCCCGACTGCACCGACAGGTCGTACTCCCCCGCCGGGGTGTCGCCGGGGACCACCAGGTCGACCGGGGTCAGGGCCGGGTACTCGGCAGGCGCATAGGTGGTGAAGGTGGTGCGCGAGAGCCTGACCGGAGTCGGCGCATCGATCCGCACGGTCGGGTAGGCCTTCTCGCCCTCCAGGCTCCGGACGCCGATCTGTGCTGTCGACGGGGCGCAGAGCCCGGGCGCGACGTCGAGCCGCTCCGGGCCGGCGGTGAGCTCGACCGGCGCCGACGGTGCCGGCCCGGCCGGAGCGCTGTCGCCTCGCGGGGCGACGACCGCGAGGATTCCGAACGCGATGACGGTGGCGGAGGCACTGAACGCGAGGACGGTGCGCGTTCGGCGCCCGCTCTGCTGGACGTGGGGCATGGTGGCTCCTGATGTGAGGCGGGGTGGGCGAGGGCGGTCCGGCATCAGGCGGGCCGCAGACCCGGGCGGCCACTTTCGACGTAGAACGTCGCGTCGGTGCGCAGCGGTGAACCGGGCCGGCTCACGTAGGAGAGGACCTTGAAGTCGGTGCGCCACAGCTGCGGAGTCAGCTCGCAGCGCACGTATCCGCGCTGCACGTTGTAGTACGGGATGTGCGGCAGCTGTGAAGCGAGGGCGTCCCGGCCCGGATCGGTGTCGCGGCCGTCGCCGGAGCTGCTGATCGAGGTGCCGACGAACTCCGTCCCGATGGTGGCCGAGTCGGGGTCGTCGAAGTCGGCCTTGATCTCGCAGGCGTTGTTCGCGTGGACGTCGCCGGTCAGGACGACGGGATTGCCGATGCCCCGGTCCTGGACGAAGTCGACGATGCGGTCGCGGCTGGCCTCGTAGCCGTCCCAGGCGTCCATCTCGTAGGACTCCTTGTCATCGGCGACGTTGAGGTCCAGCTGCGAGAAGAAGACCTGCTGGGCGAGCACGTTCCAGGTGGCGCCGGAGCCGGCCAGACCGTCGAGCAGCCACTGTTCCTGGGTGTCGCCGAGCATGGTCCGGTTCGGATCGCGGCTCTCGTCGCTGGGTGGCTTGATGCCGTCGCCGTTGGCCTGGTCGCTGCGGTACTGGCGGGTGTCGAGGACGTTGAACCGGGCCAGGCCTCCGTAGTCGAACCGCCGGTGGAGCGGCATATCGGGTCCGGCCGGCAGCTGTGCGAGGCGCAGCGGCATGTGCTCCCAGTAGGCGCGGAACGCATTCGCCCGCCTGACGACGAAAGCGTCCTGCGCCTCCTGTGGGTAGTAGTACGAGTAGTCCGACGCCCAGTTGGACAGAACCTCGTGGTCGTCCATGGTGACGATCCAGGGGAACGCGGCGTGCGCCGCTTGGAGGTCCGGGTCGGTCTTGTACTGCGCATAGCGCGCCCGGTAGTCGTCGAGCGTGAGCAGCGTGCGCTCCGGGAAGTGTCCGCGTCCGAGACTGCCCTGGTCAGCACCCTCGTAGATGTAGTCGCCGAGGTGGAGCACGACGTCGAGGTCCTCCCCGGTCAGGTGCTGGTAGGCGGTGTAGTAGCCGACCACCCGGTGCTGACACGACACGAAGGCGAATCGCATGGACGACGCGGGGACATCGCGCGCCGGAGCCGTCTTCGTCCGCCCCGGCTGCGAGAGGTGGTCGCCGGCCCGGAAGCGGTAGAAGTAGTGTGCCGACGGCCGCAGCCCGCGCACGTCCACGTGGACCGCGTAGGCGAACTCGGGCCGAGCCAGCGCGGTGCCGCGGCGCACCACACGCCGGAACGCCTCGTCCTCGGCGACCTCCCACTCGACCGGCACCGAGAGGCGCCCGTCCATACCGCCGAACATGGCGAGGGGGTCCGGCGCCAGGCGGGTCCAGAGCACGACGCCGTCGGCGAGGGGGTCGCCGGACGCCACTCCCAGCGTGAACGGGTAGGGCAGCCGGGCACGCTGGGGCGAGGTGTCGGCCGCCGCCAGGGAGCCGCCGAGGGCCAGCGCGGCCGCGGCGCCGGAGACGGTGAGGAACCGCCGGCGCCCCCATCGTGCGGCAAGGAGCTGGCTCTGTGTCGGTCTCGGTTCGACAGTGTCGTCAGGTGTCATGGTCGGTCCTCGGCTCGGGTGTCCTGGAGGGGAACGGAGGGGTGCGACAGCAGCGGCTGCCACCGTCGGCGCTGGGTCAAGCGGTGCTGGCCATCTGCCGGATGCCCGCGGAGGCCTCGGAGATCATGGCGTCGAGGGGCTGGCCGTTGAACAGGTAGTCGTTGATCTTGCCGATGAGGAACTCCTGCGGCTGGTACGGCAGCACCAGGGTGGCCCGGGCGTACTGGCCGTACTCGGTGGCCTCGTTCAGAAAGGTGTTCATCCTCGGGTCGGCGAGCGGCTCCTCGTAGAAGTTCCCCTCGACCGGGCGGGTCGGCTGACCCAGGATCATGCGGATGTAGCGGTCGGCCTGCTCGGGCTGGAGCAGGAACTTCGCGAACTCGTAGGCCGCTTCGACGTCGTCGCTCTTCGCCGCGACCGCCCAGTAGCCGCAACCGGCGACGATGTTGCGCCCCTCCGGCCCGCCCGGCAGCGGGACGACCTTCAGCTGCGCGTCGGGATACTGCGTGCACAGTTCCTCCGACAGCGGCGGCATCCACTGCATCCCCGCCTTGCCCGAGATGGTGGCCTGGCTCCAGCGCGCGTCGTCGGCGAAGGTGCCCTGCGGAACGACGGCGCCGGAATCCACGAGCCGCTTCATCACCTCCAGGGCCTCCCGGCCCTCAGGGGTGTCGAAGCCGATGTCGTCGCGCGCCTCGTTGATGTAGTCGCTGCCGTAGCCCCAGAAGTACTGCCAGACCCAGTTGTCCTCCTGGGTCGGGATGCTCGACCACGCCATCCCCCAGTGCTCGACGTTCTCGGCGTCGAAGCCCGGGTCCTTGAGGTTGCGCCCGCTGGTGTCGAAGGTCAGCGCCTCGGCGAAACCGATCATCTCCTCGAACGTCGTCGGCAGCGGCGGCTGCCCGGCCTTCTCCCAGATCGCGGCGTTGAGGCCGAGCGGCTGGAACCCCTGCGTGAACGGGACGGCGTACAGCTCACCGTCCGGGCCGGTAGCGGCGTCCAGGTAGGACTGCGGCTGTCCCTGGGTGAAGGAGGCGAGATCGTCGTCGCCGGCGAGCTCGCGGATGTCGGCGAGCACGCCGGTCTCGCGCCACTTGTTCATCCACGGGATGATCTGGTAGCTCACGTCGGGCGGGTTGTTGCCCGAGAACCCCGCGGTGTACTTCGTCAGGGCGTTCTCCCATGGGATGACGAGGCTGCTCGCGGTGATCTCGCCACCCGAGGACTCCCTGATGCCGGCGGCCATCTCGTCGGTGAACGCCTTCATGGCCTCGGGCGAGGCGTTGGGCGTCAGCCACAGGTCGAGCTTGCCGCCTCCTCCGCCGGAGTTGCCGCTGGTGTTCTCGCCGAGGCCGCAGGACCCGAGGAAGGCCGCCAGCCCTGCGGCGCCGCCGATCTGAAGGACCCGGCGACGAGACAACTGCGTGGTGATCTGCGTGGGAGTGAGCACTGGAACTCCTGTCGTCTAGTTCTTCGATATTTCGAAGATAAATTCGGAGTTGGGAACGTAAAGTGTTGCGGCGGAGACGGCGAAAAAAAATGAGTGGTGCGGTACCGCCTCGCTCAGGAACCGGACGAGAAAAGGTGATCAGGGACCATGCACGAACCCGAAGGTGCGGTGCTCCCCTCGGCGGAGCAGGCCGAAGCCTGGCTGGCCGAGCTCGGCGTCGCCGAGGACGACCGCCTCGCCGTGCTGGCGGCTCGTCCGGAGCTGGAAGCCGCGCAGGACCTGATGGCGGTGCTCGAGGAACGGCGCCGCGACCTGCTCACGCACCTGGGCGACCCACGGCCGCTGCCGGCGTGGCCCGATATCGGCCCGCCGCACGAGCGGGTCGGGAACCTGCTCTACGTCTGGGTGTTCCTGTCGGCCCTTCCCGCGGTGCGCGCGTTCCACGAGCGCCACGGCGTGACGCGACGAGATGGCAGCCGGGTCCTGGCCAACCTCGCCGCCCAGGTGGCCGCGCACAGATCTCTGCACGGCGCCGCCGGACTCAGCGGGCAGAACTGGCTGACCCGGCACTTCCGCGCCACGATCTTCGACTTCGGCAGGCTCCACGTCGAGCGGACCTACTTCGAAGGCGACGTTCCCGGAGGCGGCGCCACGAGCCCCGTCAGAGGCGAGCCCGTGCTGGCCCTGCACATCCCCGAAGGGCGGCTGACCGCAGCGGCCTGCGACGAGTCCATCGCCGCCGCCACCACCTTCTTCCGGCGTGAGTTCGGGCACGAGGACTACCGGTTCGGCGTCTGCACCTCGTGGGTGCTGGATCCACAGTTGCGGTCCTACCTCGCGGACGACTCCAACATCCTGACCTTCCAGCGCCGGTTCGAGCTCGCGCCGGGCACCGGCCCGGACTGCGCGGACACCGTCATCGAGTTCGTCTTCAAGCGCCCGGCCACCTGGCTGGACGCGCTCGCGCAGGACACCTCGCTGCAGCGCGCCCTGGTGACCCATGTTCGTGCGGGTCGCCCCTGGCATTTCCGCACCGGGTGGTTCCCGCTCTGAGAGGACCCGCGTCATGATCACGCCCCGGCGGTGCGCCTGCGCCGCCGGGGTGTGGGTGGTGCCGGCCGACGCGATCAGCCCGACGGGCGCGGACGGGACGAGCAGAACCAGCTCGGCCACGACGTCCGCGCCCTCGTCGACGGCGTGCCGGAACAAGACCAGGGTGTTCTCGGGCTCCGCGGCCGGAGAGCCGCGGTGCGCCCACATGACCGTTCGACTCCCCACAAGCGCCTCCGACGTGACAGTCGCCATCGGATCGATGGGCGGGACAGGCGTATCTAACACTTGGTGCGGTAACTTAACGTCTGGAATGAGATGGTGGCAAGCATTTTCGCCACCGAGTTGCTCAAACGCCTCTGACCATCTGGTTTCCCGGCGCTGGCGACAGCACTCGCACCACGAGACGGCCTCGCCCTCTCGACTGTCGAGCCCGAAGCGAAGCGAACGTGCGCCTTCTCCGCAACCGCTTGACGCTTCCTAACGAATCATGGTGTTAATTATGAGATATCGTGCGGCTAGGAACGGACATTGAGCAGGCGGAGTGCCCATGGAGTCGAGGCCGGCGGACGTCATCTGGGTCGGCACCGCTCCGACGACTGCCACGCCTCGGCTGAACGGGTAGGCCCATGACCACCACCATCACGCTGGCCCGGCACGGCCGCACCACGTGGAACGAGGGCAGCCGCTACATCGGCTCCAGCGACCTCAAGCTCGACGACGTCGGACACCAGCAGGCCGCCGTCCTCGCCGCCGCCCAGCGCGGCGCCGATGCGCCGGACGCCCTCTACGCGTCCGACCTGCTCCGCGCCCGCCAGACCGCTGCCGCCGTCGCCGCGGTCACCGGGCTGGCCGTTCACACCGATCCGCGGCTGCGCGAGCTCGACTTCGGCGCCGCCGAGGGCAGGACCCTGGCCGAACTGCGCGCGATCGACCCCGATGCCGTCGCCGCGTTCGAGCTCGACCCCGTCGCCCATCACCTCCCAGGTGGCGAGCACCCCGAAGCGGCCGCCGACCGAGCGGAGCGGGCGCTGCGTGAGGCCGTCGATCGGCATCCGGACCAGAATGTCCTGGTGATCTGCCACAACACGCTCATGCAACTAGTCGTCTGCCGGCTCGCCGGCATCCCGCTGCGCACCTATCGCACCGCGCTCCGCGGCCCGGAACCGACTGCCACCATCCGCATCTCCTTCGGCGCCGGCGGCACCGTCACGCTCGACCACTACAACCACACGGTCACCCGCGGCCACTACCTCCGGACCGCATCATGACCGGCCGGACCACACGCAACGCGCGCCAGGACCAGATCGCCGATCACGTGCTGCGCGAGGGCTCGGTCACCGCGAGCCAGCTGGCCGAGACGTTCGGCGTCAGCCTC
>NZ_KQ434754.1:315791-480552 GCF_001270745.1 Jiangella muralis | reverse complement strand
AACACGGCGAGATTGGCGATCACCCCGACCACGGCAGCGGTGATGCCGGTGAGGGCGGCGGTCAGTGCCGTGTTGTGGCGGAGCCGTTCCACGTAGGGCGCCCCGAGGAAGATGAACAGGAAGCACGGCACGAAGGTCACCCACGTCACCAGCAAGGAGGCGATGACCCCGGCGAGCCAGGGGTCCAGCCCGCCCGGATGGTGGTAGGCGCCGAGGAACGCGACGAACTGCACCACCATGATCAACGGCCCCGGGGTGGACTCGGCCAGCGCCAGCCCGCGCACCATGTCCCCGGCCGAGAGCCAGCCATAGACCTCGACGGCACGTTGGGCGACGAACCCGAGGACCGCATAGGCGCCGCCGAAGGTGACCAGCGCGGTGCCCGAGAAGAACAGTCCCTGCGTGGTGAACGTGCTGTGCACCCCGGTGAGCACCGCGACCGCCACGACCGGCAGCGCCCAGACGAGCAGCCCCACGACAAGTACACGGACGTTGCGGCCCGCGGAGGGAGCTTCGTGATGCAACGCGTCGTCGGAGATCAGCGGCGCCAGACCGTCCTCATCCGCGACCTCCTTCTGTCTCTGGACCGTGTACGGGGCGAGACGGCTCAGCAGCCAGCCGATGCCGGCGGCAGCGGCGACCACTACCGGGAACGGCACACCGAACAAAGCCAAAGCGACGAACGCGCCGCACGCCAAACCGATCAGCGCCGGATGATGCAGCGCCCGACTGCCGACCCGCACCACAGCCTGCGCAACGATGGCGACCACGGCCGGCGCGAGTCCGGCGAACACCGCCGTGACCGCGGTGGTCTCGCCGAACGCGACATAGATCGCCGACAACGCAAGCAGGGCGACCACGCCCGGCAACACAAACAGGGTCCCCGCGACCAATCCGCCCCGGCGGCCGTTGAGCAGCCAGCCCACATAGACCGCGAGCTGCTGGGCCTCCGGCCCAGGCAGCAGCATGCAGTAACCGAGCGCGTGCAGGAACCGCTGCTGCCCGATCCAGCGCTTCTCATCCACCAGGATGCGCTGCATCACAGCGATCTGCCCGGCTGGACCGCCGAAGGTCTGCAGCGAAATGCCGAACCAGGTGCGGACCGCCTGCCGGAACGGGACGAGATCCCGCGGTGACCCCTCGACGTGCGCTGGTACAGCCTCGGGCTGCGTGCGTGAGGAGTTGTCGGCGGCGGTCACCGGCATGTTCTCCATTCATGAGGGGTGACAGGACGCACCAGCAACGCAATGCACGAACCACCCGGGCCGAAGGACCAACCGGCGTTGCGTCCCTGGAGCACTGATGTAACCATGGTTGCACAGTCGAGCCCAACCAAGGAATGGGGGCACTCACAGTGATAAGCGCGAGGAGGCTGCGGCTGCTGGCCGCGACCGCGGCGGCGGTGCTCGTGACCGGCGCGTGTTCGGCAGGCGAGCCTTCAGACAGGACGGAAGGCAGCATCGACGCCGCGCCCGCCTCCGCTGAGGGCGGGGGCATGCACCCGGTGGAGACCAGTGAGCAGGACTGGCGGGCTGTGGCCGACACATTGGGACGGGAAGGCGAGATGCAGGGCGGGACCGTGTATCGGACCGGTTTCGGCCGCAGTGATCTAACAGTTACCTCCCAGGGGGTCCGGGTCGATGCGGGCCTGTCGTTGGGTTCGTGGGCAGCCTTCGCTAGATACCCGGACGGCACCACGATGGCGATGGGCGACCTGGTGGTCACCGAGGACGAGCTCCCCGCCGTCACCGACGCCCTACAGGAGGCGGGAATAGCGCAGACCGCGCTGCACAAGCACCTGCCCGAACACACTCCGGACGTGTGGTGGACCCACTTCCACGCCACCGGCAAGAATCCGGTGGAGATCGCCCAAGGTGTGCGCGCAGCGCTGGACGCCACCGACACCCCGCCACCGGCACCCCCGTCCGATGAGGAGCCGGATCTGGACACCGAAGCCATCGACGAGGTGATGGGCACCGAAGGCACCAACGCGGGCGGGATCTACAAGTTCTCCTTCACCCGCGCCGAGACGATCACCGACCACCACAAGGTGCTCCCGCCGGCCATGGGCGTCACCACCGCGATCGGGTTCCAACCCACCGGCGACGGCGACGCCGCCATCAACGGCGACTTCGCCATGACCGCCGACGAGGTCCAACCCGTGATCCAGGCGCTGCGCCGGGGCGGCATCGAGGTCGTCGCCCTGCACAACCACGGCCTGGGCGAGCACCCGCGCCTGTTCTATGCCCACTTCTGGGCCGAGGACGACGCGGTGAGACTGGCCCAGGCCCTGAAGCGCGCCATCGATGCCACCGACGTCATCCCGGCCGAATGACCACGTCACCACTAACAGGAGGGGAGAGAGTGCCGTGCGACCACGTAACGCCTTGGACTGGGCGGCCTTCGTGCTGCTGCTGATCGGCGCGTTCGCCTGGGGCGCGTTCGTCACCGACGTCAACGTTCTCGACCGTGCACTGGAACCGATCGCCGACCCGCTCGACGACGCGGTCTTCGTGCTCATTGCCCTGGCCGGGCTGTACTGGATCGCCCGCGTGGCCGGCCTCCGCCCCCGCGACACCTGCCCGTGACCACACCCGAAGAGGGTGGGAAGTGGGTGCTGCTGTCCTACCGGATGCCACGCGAGCCCTCCACGCCGCGGATCGCCATCTGGCGCAAGTTCAAACGTCTCGGCGTCGCCCAACTGGGCGACGGACTGGTCGCACTCCCGGCCGACGCCCGAACCCGCGAGCACCTGGAATGGGTCGCAGACGAGGTCATCGAGGCAGGCGGAGCCGCGACCATCTGGCTCGCCCAGCCTGGCAGCGCCGCCCAGGAACGTGCCCTAGCCCAGAGCATGGCCGACGCCCGAACCGCCGAATACACGGCCGTACTCGCCCAGGCCGAACAGGCCCGCACCGCCGACGAAGCAACACGACGGCGGGTCCTGCGCAAGCTCCGCGCCGAGCTACGCCGCATCCACCGACGCGACTACTTCCCCCCACCCGCGCGGCGCGCCGCCGAAACCGCCGTCAACTCCCTCAACCCCGACCGCCCCGACAGCGAGGAGAACCAACCCGCATGAAATGGGCCACCCGCGCCAACATCCACATCGACCGCGCCGCCTGCGCCTGGCTGATCCGCCGCTTCATCGACCCCGACGCCCACTTCGTCTTCGTCACCGACCCCGACCAGGTCCCCGACGACGCCACCGGCTTCGACATGCGCGGGGTCGGCCTGGGCCACCACGGCGACCACTGCAGCTTCGAAACCATCCTCCACCGCTATGACCTGACCGACCCCGCGCTGCAGCGCATCGCCGAAATCGTCCACGAAGCCGACCTCGACGACGAACGCTTCGACGCCCCCGAGGCCCCCGGCCTCGATACCATCCTGCGCGGCCTGTCCATGATCGGCGACGACGAGCACACCCTGGCCATCACCAAACCCATCTTCGACGGCCTCTACGAGTACTACCGGCGCGCCACCATCCTCGGCGGCCGCGAACCAGCCTGAACCGACAGTCGGTCGCGAACCGAGATGCGGCCCGCGCGGCAGGCCACGCGAGTGGCCCAGCGACATGGCACCGCGCAGAACCACACAACCCGGGCTACACCCGCGGCTTCGGAGCCGCAGATGCGTCACGATCACTGCGGCACACCACAACGAGCGCAGCGAGCCTGAGCGACAACCAGCCCCGGGGTCCGCGAACGTCGAGAAACGGAGGACTGTCGACACCGGGCCCGCGCTGGCCGGCGGCGCCGGATCGCGAGACGCTGTGCCACAGCCCAGCCGTGTCGCCCACCATTGCGGCCCCATGAATCCGCCGGACGCGAACTCGACGGAATCGGCGGCCGGTACTCCCAACGCCCGGCAGCAGAGCCAGCTGAGATTCCGCGGCGACCGATCATCCGGAGCGAGAGGCGAACCACTGCCGGCTGGCGTCATGCAGGCGCTCTAAGTCGGGCAAAGTTCAAGATCATCCCATGGAATTCCCATGGACCAAGATCTAATCGCGCCACCAGAAGATCAATATGTCCTCTGACCTTGGTCGGGGTGACAGGATTTGAACCTGCGACCTCTTCGTCCCGAACAAAGATCCCGTGTCTTACGATGCATTGCTGGTCGAGGATGTGCCAGGTCAGGGGCCTAGACTCGCATAGTCTTGCTCGATCTCGCACACTCTGACAATCAAGATCGTCTCCCAGAATTCTCCCACCATCGATCCCCACGCATTCACTCATGTCTGGCCTCCATGCGAGCACCAAGACGTGCTCGTCCCCGCTCCAGCGCTTCAAGGTTCAGCGCGAGCGTCGCCGACTTCGCTGGGGCCGGGCGCGAAGCCGCTCGGTGCTGCCCGAGTCTGAGTCTGCTGGCCGCCGACGTCGTCGTCTCGCAGGAGTGGCTGCTACGGGCTGATGTTCGTTCGCAGCGATGATCCAGGCAAGATGCGCGTCACTGAACCGGTAGCTTCCTCCGATAATGACGAACGGAACGCGGCGTTTGCGAGCCTGCTCCTTGAGCCAGGATGGCCGGCATCGAAGGACGACGGCGGCATCATCAGCCGTATAGAGGTGCCCGTTCACTACCCGATCAAGCGGTTGCTCGCCGTTCACGCGCCGCCCCTCACATCATCGAGTCCGTGAAGCCCACCTTCACTAGGTGGGCGCGAGCCGCGCACCTTGGCACCTTCCGCAGGCTCTACACCGCTACCGTCGGCTCACGTCCTACTGGTCTCTACGATCTTCGGCCGGATGCCAGGCTCCGCCTGTCGGCGAGACTCGGTCAGTGCACCGGAATAGTCTGTGCTCATGACGGCACTCGATCAGGCCGCCGCGCTCGTGGCCCTCCTCAGAGAACAGCCTCGTGGCATGAGCTGGCACGAGATCGCCGCGCGGGTCGCCTTTAGTGGGGACGCGCAGTCTGTCTGGGAGGAGAAGACCCACACAGACACGCTCGTGCCCGACCCGCGTCTCGAACAGCTTCTCGGCGCTGCGAGGTCGGACGTCGTGGCGTGGCACAAGGCCGGCCTTCGTTTCGTAACCGTTCTTGACCCCGACTACCCGGCGCGGCTTCGCGATGTGCGTGAGACACCGCCGTTCCTCTTCGCGCGAGGCGATCTTCGGCATGATGACGCAGGCATGTCCGTCGTCGGATCCCGGCGGGCATCAGACAAAGGTCGGCGGCTTGCGGCCGAGGCAGCGAAGATACTGGTGAAGAAGGGGCTAACAGTCATCGCAGGCCTCGCTGCTGGCATCGACACGGCAGCACATCGTGCGGCACTCGACGCGGACGGCCGGACGGTCGCGTTCATCGGCACAGGGATCACGAGGTACTACCCGCCCGAGAACAAGACATTGCAGGACGAGATCGCCCACCGTGGGTTAGTCCTGTCCCAGTTCTGGCCGGACGCTGCGCCCTCGAAGCTCTCCTTCCCGATCCGGAACGCTTCCATGTCCGGATACGGGTTGGCCACAATCGTCATCGAAGCTGGTGAGACGAGTGGCACCAGGATCCAGGCGCGCCTTGCGGTTGAGCACGGCCGCCCGGTCATCCTTATGGCCGATGTCGCAAAGCACACGGAGTGGGGCGCGGCACTCATGAACCGTCCTGGCGTTCATGTCGCGTCGACAACAGCCGAGCTCGAACTCAAGATCGACCGTGTGCTCAAGAAACAGGACTCCCTTCGCCGTGCACTTAGCGAACTGGCCGGCTAGGCCGCGATGGCGAGGACGCTGCCGGCGGCAGTGCAAACGGTCGCCAATCATCTGCTCGCCAACGAGGGCTACCTGTGGAGCACCTTCCGGCGCGAGGGTGTTACATGCTTGGTCTGCACCACGCAGGTAGACGCAGGCGAGACTCTGTGCAAACAGTGCACGGGCCATCGCGAGTCAGGAATCGCGATCGCAGACCAGGTCGGGAGCCTGATCTACGCCCCTTACCGCGAACAGTCCTACCACCTGGTGAAGAACTACAAGGCAGATGCACCTGGACCGAACCTTTCAGCGACGATGACGTCCCTCCTGGCCGTCGGGCTCAAGGGGCACCAGGAGTGCGCGTTCAAGCTCGGCCAGGCTCGGGCAGAAGACGCATCCTGGGCCGTAGTCCCATCGCTCAGCCGCCCACATCGACCGCAGCCGCTGCTCGGCTTAGTGGCCGGCATGGCAAAGCGGCCAGGCATCCGCATGCGCGCGGCGGACGAGGTCGTCAATCCTCGCAGCCTGAGGCCTGCAAACTTCGTGGTAGAGCCGGATCAGGATCCGCCGGACTTCTCAATCTTGATCGATGACTCGTGGGTCGGAGGAGGGCACGCTCAGTCTGCTGCGGCCGCACTGAAGTTGTGGGGCGTCCGACATGTCGCGATTTTCAACGTTGCACGGGTGCTTGATCCGACCTGGCCGGCGACGGCCGAGTTCATGAGCAAGTACAAAGCGGAGAGGACCTTCGCTCCGCTCCGATGCCCGTGGACCGAAGGCAATTGCCCCCTGTAGCACTGCCCGGCGACATCACACGCCACAGGCTGGCTCGCCTCGCCTTGACGCCTACGAGACTGCCCTATTGGTGGTCTCCTTGTTACCCAGGGTCTACTACGCGGCTGGCGGAGGGAGGCGGGTTCAGCGGAGGGTCAGGCAACGCAGGCAATGATGCGCGAGTTGGCAAGGGCTCCGTCCGGCGGTGGGCGGCGAGGTTTGCGCTGAACCACGCGTAGCGCTGCTCGAGGATGCGCTTGTACTCCTTGAGTCGCACTACCCGGCCATCGGCGGGTATCCATGAGCCGTTCGCATGCGACCGGACGTACCAGTCGTTGCCCCAAGCTTGCCGCTCGAGGTACGCCGCGAAGCGGGTCCAATCGCCGGTGATCTCGTGTATTCGGGTAGCGAGTTCCTTGTCGAGGATCACCGGCACCTGCGTGTTGACCTCTTGCACCCACCTTTGCACTGGAACCCTGGTGCCCGGCTCGGCTTGGTCGATAGCGTCGAAGACCTCTGCTGCCCGTCGGGTCAGCGCCTCCGCCGCATGGTGTGACTCAAGCCGTCGAGCGGTTGTCCTGTCGCCACGCTGGGTCCAGAACACGGTGAGCCGTGCCACCACCGCGGATACGATTCCTGCGACCAGGGCAGCTCCCAGGCCAGTCAACCAGACGTCCCGCCAACCAGTGATCTCTGACCTCGATTCATCGGTGCCGACGTCGGCGTTGATCCAGGAGCCCGACGGCAGCGCGCGAGACATCGACTGCCGCCCACAGCGCCCATAGAAGCCGGTCCTTGGAGCCGGTCACCTGCAGGTTGTAGACGCCGGGCTCAGTGCCCTCCATCATCTCGCGATCGAGCACCGAAAGAGTGGCCCAAGGCCTAGCGTGGGCGAAACCGGAGCCCACCCGCCAAGCCGTGAGCACCGATGCCTTGGACTGCGTCACCCGTTGGGCTTCCGCGACGATCCGCGTCGTCGTTGGCGCCCGCAGGTGGTACTCCTCGTCGCCGACAGCTCGGCGGGCCATGCCTTCCAGCTGTTCCTTCCGTTCTGCAAGTGATCGCACCTCCGCGGCTGCGAAGTCCCTTAGGGCGGCGTCGTGGTCCATCTCGTTGCGAAGCTGGAGCGCGAGCCTGCGAACTGCTCGCTCGGGTCGAGCTGGTGGCGCCAGCAGCCAGACCGCCGTCGAGCTCGCTTCGATTGCCCCACGAGCGAGCGTGTACGGCGATGTCGGGTGCAGCACCCCGGCGTCCGGGATCAGGGCCCTGATCGTGTCGATGTGCTCAAGCCCGATTCCGAGGGCGGTCAGGACGCCGTGGGGTCATGTTGTAGGGATGGGTCACCCTGTCGTCCCCTGCGAGGGAGCTGCCCGATTCGGCCTGGAACCGGGCCGGCGCGCGGACGAGGTCCCAGAGCTGCTGCGCTTCTGTAAAGACCTTGACGAGCCCCCGATCACACTCTGCCTCCGTCAGCTGCATGGTCCGGCTCATCACCGCTTGTCGCCCGCCTTCTCCGGACGCTCGTCCGGTGCCGTCCTAGAGCGTACGGCGATGCCGTGACAGTCGCCGCCTGCTATCGCGCCGAGATCATCACCTCTGCCACTGTGCTCTGGCTGCCCACGGGCTCACAGGGGCTCCCCCAGATTGAGCAGTGCCCGCGTGGCGGGGGCGGCCAGGCCTGTGCCGAGGCCAGCAGCTAGCGGCGCTTGGGCGCTGGATCAGAGTAGGCCGAGCGCTTCCCAAACCGGCTGCGAGCTTGCGGTGAAGTTCTTGTTGTAGTTGTTTCGAAACCATGCCTTGAGATCTGGACTCCAGTGAACCTCGAAAACTTCACTGAGCGCACCAAGGGCTGCCTCAATGGTCGGGTCACCGTCATTCGGGAAGTAGCCTGATTCTTCATTAAATGTAAGCAGATCCTGCCTAAGCGCACGTTCGGCATCCGCCGCCTCACTCGAGGGTCGGGCAGGCCTATACGGTTGATCGTTCGCATGGTCCTCGTAAATCGCCGTTCGAACAGCCCTCGACAGTCCGTCCATTAACTCCTTGGCGTCCCGTACAGCGGACTGAAATCTAGCAATCTCGTCCGGAGGCGCAAGGGCCCGGACCGCTTGGTCGGCCGTCTTTGCGGCGAGCAGCCTGCGGTTTTGTTCGCGCAGCTCGTCAAGCTGACCAGTTAACACTTCGACGCGTTGCTGTAGGGCGACTCCCCTTTCAACAGCCTCCTCGAAGTCGGCCGCGCTGCGACGTCTGGCTGGGGCAAGGCCCTTCAGGAGCGATGGCAGTTTACGCTCAAACTGAACCTTCTTCCCTTCCCACATCGCAGTGTCCGGCCTCAGGCCGAAGGCTCGAACGATAATGTCGTGCAGACGCGAGAGGTCTCCGGGCGTATCAATCTTCGCCGCCTGGACCTTACCAAGCAGTCCCTCCATCCGCGGGAAGTCGATCGGTGGCACGAGCAGCGGAAACGTCTCTTGCCGCATTCCCCACATCGCACCGATCTCGATAAGACAGACCTCACTATCGAAGAACGCGGGTGTGATCAGCGGTAATACTAGGCGCGCACTCGTGAGGCTCTTTCGAAGATGCTCTAGATAATCCATTGTTCCGACAGGAATGCTCATGCCATCAAGTGACGTACAGACGATCCGTTCGCGCGTAAGATCCGTCCCAAGACGAAGGAGATCAGTCAAGGAGTCCGCCAGCTCCTCATCCGCCGATGCGTGCGATATAAACAGTTGACCATTCATATTGGTAGCCGAGTCTCCTATACGCGATGCCGTCCGGTCATCCTCAGCGACACTGTCACCCAGGTCGTAAAAGCCAAGACCGGCCTGCAAGACGGTGTCCAATCGTTCCTGCGCCTCGGCTGAATTTAGGGCGGCGTTGACACGCGCCCGGATGCTGTAACCCCTGCCTAAGGAGTAGTACGCCGGGCCTAGCCCGTGCGAGAGGAAGAACGATCCCGCTCTGGCGTCGCCGCCATCGACCATGGCGGTAATGAGACGCATGATTTGGTCGCTCTCTGCCACATGGACACTCTAGTAAAAACTGCCCGGGATGTGCTGAAGCCCGCCCTACGGCTGCCTCGCCTCGACGACCCGGACTCCGACGGCGAAGGGACCTAGTCCTTACGACAGGACCAAGTGCTGTACCCGCGCGACGCCAAGCATCTACCGTCTGGCGCTTGGCGTGCACACGGCTCGTCTTTGACCGCGAGTTGGCTACCTGAAGTCGCGACTGCGGACGCCTCGCGGCGGCGCGCAGTGGGGACAGGCGGCCGGCGATGAGGTTGGTCGCGCCGTCGGAGTGTTCGAGGATGCCGTCTATCAGCAGCGCGTTGGGGCGCGTTCGCGGAGGTTGAATGCGCCCGTTGCGAAGAGCGGATGAGATCGGCAAGCGATGCTCCGCCTTGACAGGGGCGATCCAGCTACCCCGGCGACCAGCGACATCATCGGCGATTGCGGCTCTGACCAGCGCAATCGCCGATGGTCGTTGTTGGTAGATGTTGATACTTTGTGGACCTCTTGCGGACTCTCTGCGGACCGTTACGCGCGACAGCTACCTGATGAGGTGACCGGCCCGACCAACTGGGCTAAGAAGGTCTGCCGACCACCGGGTGTAACCGCTGGAGCCTGCACGGGCCCGACACAGGGCCTTCCCTACGAGCCGGTCGTGGGCGAATGTTGGGGCCATGACCGCAACGAGGGCACTGAGTGAGTTGCAGCGTGAGGTGTTGATCTGGGTGGCCGAGGGGTGCGCTGCGGGTGTGTATGAGGGGTTTGGTCATCGGGTCGCGGCGCGTGCGCTGGCCGGTAGGGGTTTGATCACGATCAAGGGTCGAGGTGATGCGTGGCGGGCGGTGGTGACGGCGGCCGGGCATGAGTATCTGGAGGATGCTCCCGCCGACACCGTCAGGTCCCCGACGGCTCCGACGAGGCGGCCCCGATCCGAACGGGCGGTCCACCCCACCGACCCAGCGGATGGTCCTCGTGAGGGCGCGGAGACTGTCGCCGAATCCTCGTCATTGCCGCTGTCGCGGAAGGTCCCGGCGCGTGTAGGCCCGGTCGACCAGATGATGGCGGCGCTGCGTGAATGCGGGGCGCAGGGCTTGAGGGTGACCTACGACGAGGAGGCGCGGTATCGGCAGCTGGCGGCGTCGGCCAAGCGGCACGGACGGATCCCGGAGGACATGCACATTGTGCTGACGAACGTGCGCGGTGAGCGGGCGACTCGTGTGGCGCTGGTGCCGTTGCCGGAGTGGCGGATGGCGATCTTGGCTCCGTTGAAGGTGCCGGCGCGGCTTCGTGATCCAAGCGATGTGGTCCAAGCTCTTCAGGACAGCGACACGTTCGCGGTGGACGGCAAGGCGCGTGCTCGAGCACTGCGGCTGGTCGAGGCTCTCGTGACGGCCGGTCGTGACCGGGGCATGCGGGTCAAGGCGGCCACCGGGGCGCAGCCGGTTGATCGCCGCGGCTACACCGGTAGCGGGCCGCGGCGCGACGAGGTGAGGTTCACGATCGGCAAGGACACGTTCAGTCTCTGGTTCACCCAGGGCACGCTGGATGTGCCGCACACGCCGACTCCCCGCGAGCTCAAGCGTGCCGCCCGAGGACACGCGTTTGCCGATCAAGACACGGTCCCCGACGAGCACCTTGGTATCCACCTTGATGGTGAGGGCGGGAGATTCTGGGCCAGCTCGTGGACGGACTCCGATGATCACCGCCTGGAAGAGGACCTGGCGCAGATGCTGGAGGAAATGACGTTGCGCTACGGCCGGCTGGTCGAGCAGCGGGCCGCTGAGGCCCGCCAACAGGAGCAGCGGAAGGCTGAGTGGGAGAAGGCGCGGGAGCGTGCCGTGGTGGCCCACGCCCGGGCCTTTCAGATGTCGGCGATGAAGGAACAAGCCCAGCAGTGGCGCGAAGCCGAGCTTCTGCGCGGGTATGCGGCCGCGATCAGGGATCGAAGCCAGAGCCTGGACGTCGACGCTCGAGAGCAGGCAGCGGGTTGGGCGGAGCAGATCCTGGACCATGCCGACAGCATCGACCCGTCGACCAAGGCGATCGGTGCACCTCCGGTGCCGGCACCTTCGGCCAGCGACCTCGGCCCGTTCATGGGCCGCCTCAATCCTTACGGCCCTTAGCCCCAGCACACCAGCCGCGGCCCCGGCACGCTCAGCCAGCAGCTAGTGGCCCCAGCGTCGTGGCGCCCGTTCGTATCTCACCGGGATCTCCGAGGGCTTCAATGGTCGGTCCACGACCGGGCGCACGTTGTCCGGGATGATCCGTTCCTCCTCGTACCTCCGCTCGAACATGTCCGCGAACGCCGACGCGTTGTGGTTACGCAGGGAGTCGATCAGGTTCGTCACCAACACGTCGAGTCGATGTGCCTCGGCTTCTGCGGCAGCGAGACGTTCGTGCATGGTGATGGCACGGTGTCCACACCACTGACGGAGCAGCTCATGGACCGGGCGATCGTGCTTGCGATACCAGTCGTACTCCCACTCCGGTGACGAGGTGTGCTCCTGCTTGTCGAGGTGGCCGGTGTAGATCCGGCCCTGTTTGCAGCGCTGTCGGCACTTGGCCTCATCCTCAGCCACCCAGTCGAGCACGGGCATCGGCGTGACCCGGCAGGCGTACTCCGCGACCAGCAGCGTGCCCTCGGGGGAGAGCATCAACGTGCCATGGTGGTTGAACGACGCGACGCTCTCCGCAATGGCCGTCACGGGCACGCCGATGAGCGGTTCCAGCGCGGCGGATTGGTACACCTCGGTTGCCCACCGCACCTGGTTCCAGGACGATTCGGCCACTTCGTCGGAGATCAGCAGGGAGAACACGCGCATGACCGCAGTCTCCTCCGTATCGGTGAGTGCCGATTCGGCGAGGCAGGCCCAGTTGGCCATCAACGCGTCGTACTGCTCCACCGTCGACCACGGCCCGCGCAGCCGATTCGCAGACACGCTCTCCCGCTGGCCCGCCTTCGGCTCGTTGAGGAACTCGACCTCGTATCGTGCGCTCTTCTTCGTCGGCACCACCGCGATGATCCGCACCTGCTCCGATGGAGCGTCGTCCCGAAGCCGATAGATCCACTCCTCGCCCGGTTTCACGGATTCATCCTCTCCGATCGGCCTGCGGCAGGCCCATGATCCGAGTGCAACCGCTCCAATGAGGCGGCCACCCGTCGACGGCCGACGGCCCTCAACCAACCCAAATCCTCGCGACCCCGGCCGCGCTCGCTTTGACCCGGTCGCAAGCGCCAAGCGGAGCTGGGTTGCGGTGCGCCGCGCCATACGTCCGCCGAAGTCGTCCCCGGGCGACCGGCGGGCCGGTTCTCGTGGCACGGAGCGTTGCTTCGCCATACGGCGCGCGGCCAGCCTCCGCCGCCAACACTCGGCGGCGCGAGGCGATGCTCTCTTCAATCGGTGATGACGCCCTCGCGGGTCAGCACGTCGTGGGCTTTGCGCGCCTCGCTAGCTGGGATCGGCCCGTTCTCGGCCTCAAACTCCTCGACTGCCAAGAGCCCATCGAGAACGGCATCACGCTCAGTCAGCATGATCGCAGTCAGGCGCTCGCCGTGGTCATTCAGTTGGATGACCTCCTCGGTCGCCGCGGCGGCGCTACGGATCACCGCGCTGAGGTGACTACTTCGCGTCGTGCGCCAGCATCTCGGTGTCCTCAGCGTACGGCAGGAGCGTGAACGCCCGAGCGGTCCGTACATTCCTTGTGACGGCCCAAGAGCTAGAAGCCCGTATGAGTCGGGTGGCCGGGACGGCCGATCCGAACGCCCGGATCTGGCGGGCCAACGGCCTACGCTGTCGGCGTGCAGCAGATCCAGCTCGTCGAGCGGCGCGACGGCTTTGACTACGACTACCGAATGAGGTGCGACTGCGGTCGGTCCTCGCCGCTCAGAGCCCGGGCTTATGCCGACGAGATCAACCATGCGCACATGGACTGTCAGCACTGCGGCGCCGACATCCACTTCGGGAGGGCCGTCATCGCGATCCGCGATGAGAAGGACCCGGCGCTCGGCGACGAGATGGTGCCGCAACTGGCGTGGTACCACACCAGCACCTGGCCGGACTGGCCGTCACGGGGCTTCGCCGAGCACGCCATCGCCCAGTCGGGAGACGCTGCGAAGAGGCTCCGTCTCGGCAGAGAACATGCACTGGAACAAGCGACGATCAGCGCCCTCCATCTCGGCACCTACGAGGCTGCCATCGAGAACATGCTTCGGCGGATGCATGACCAAGCCGATCACGCTGCGCAGTTCTACCTCTATCGAATAAGACTCCGGCCCGATCTCCGCATCGAAGCCGGGTACCGCGACGAGAACCTGGCCGAGGCCTCACGCCTAACAGCCCCTCAACTAGAAGCGGCCGGATTAGATGTAGTCCGCTACCTCAACGCGTACGAGGCGGAGGGAACACTCTCGCTCGCCGTACGGCCAGCGGCAGTGGCGGCAGTCCAGGAGATCGCCATCCCTGTCATCGATCTCGTCGAGGTCGCCCGCATGGATGACCGACTCGACCTGGCCATTGAACTGGCTGAAATGCAATGCGCAGCCAACAGTGCGTCAGTGAGGCCCGAGGAATTGACCGTCCACGAACGGAAGCTCATCACGCTCGGGCTCCGCCCCGGTCCCGACGACGTAGCCCGGCTCGCCGAAGAGTCGCATCTGGCGCTCTACGCAAAGTGGCACGACTTCGAGGACGAACTCGCCCGGCTCTACCTGCGTGGGGTGTCTCCTACGGTGACCCGGGACATCAATGACGCCCTCGGAACTTGGCGAAGGACGGCGAACGACCACGACCCAGCACAGTTCACGACCCGCTACCGACAGATGGCCGCCCTGCTCACTGAGTCCGAGCAGGTGATCCGACTACTCGCGGCGCAGCCGTGGCGCGACCTGCCGGCCACAGCCTGAACGGCCACAGGTGTCGGACCCGCGGACTAGCGTGCCCGACGCGAGCCGCTCCGTGACAAGCCAGCGCATCGCTGTATTCGGGGTCATGGCCATCGACCCCGTCATGTGCGCTGGCGACAGACTTCGCTACGACAAGGTCTGCACCCATCTCGCCTTCACCGGCGTCTCTGTCCGACCTGGCACGGGTCCCCGGCCCCGGACGCCTGGGACGCTAGCCTGCGGCTGTCCCGTGTGGACCCCGCCAACTCCTCGCCCACGGAATCGCGACTACGTCGCCAAGCAACTCGCCGTTGGCGCGCAGGGCCGACGTTGTCGTGCCGGGCCGGACAACGAGACCTACTCCTCCTTCGGCAGCACTACACTTCGGACGCTGCTTGGCCTGGTGGTGCTGCCGCCACAACGTCGCGGCCGCCGTATGCGTTGACGAAGGAGCGGTAGTCGTTGGTGTCGAGTCGTGCGAAGTCGGTGTGGTCGACGGTGATCTGGATGAGGTCCCAGTCGCGGTGGCCGATGCTGATGGTCTCGAGGTCCAGGAGGATTGGTTAGCCGTCGGCTGGGACGGCGACGTTGCCTTGCCAGGCGTCTCCGTGGATGACCTGCTGAAGGACAACGCACTACCTGACCGAGCCACCGACCACCGCGAATCCTGTCGCCACCTGAACAAGTCAGATGGGACGCCCCGTTCCAGAACCTCAGGCACTCCAACCGCTGGTCGCAGCTGTGGGCGTCGTCGTCGACAGCATCGGCCCTTCCGGCGGCCTCCACGCTGGCTGACGGAGAGCACGTCCGTTCAGGTCGACGTTGCCCTACGGGCGGGATGCCAGGCGGGCAGGTGGTCCTCGTCGCGGGGATACAGTTCGTGGTCTTCGAGCAGGAGTCCGGGGTCGGCTTCGCCGTCGGAGGCTGGGTCGTCGGTGGCGATGCCGCCGTAGGGCGGGTTGTCATAGTCGAACTCGGCGGTGAGTTCGCCGCCCGTGGGCAGGCGGAATGTTGCGTTGTACCAGGTGCCGATCCCGTCGGCATACATGCTCTCGCGCAGCTCCGATAGCGCGATGACGCCGTCGGGGTCGATGCGGATCCTCGTGCGCGGGCCGCCGTCGTTCAGGACGGCGAACAGCTCTCCGCGGGTCATGTCGCCGGCGCCGGTGGCCTCCAGGACGAGCAGGTGCCACCCGTCCGGCGCGGAGGCTGTCATTGCCTCGCCGATCTCGTCGAGCTTGGTCTTGTCCGGGAGGCTCACTGCGATCTCCTCTTTGTCGGGCGGTTCCGGATGACGTCGGTGACCGGTTCCTCGCCGGGTGGGCCGTGCGTGACGATGAAGTAGGTCGGGCGGCGGCCGGCGCCGTAGCGGACGACGATCTCCACCTCGACCGTCCCGCCTGCCTTGACCACCTTGCGCCACCGCTTTTCCAGGGTGGCGTATTGGCTGCGGTTCACCTGCCGCCCCATGGGCACGAGGTTGACCTCGTCACCAGTGCCGCCGAGAACGCTCGCGACCAGGTGACCGCCGTCGTCCATCTCGATCTTTCCTGCCAGCTTCCGCTGAGCGTATGGCTTCCGAGGAGCCGGTGGCCGTTTCACCAGCGTCGCGCGCACCAGGATCACCCGGCCCAGATGGTCGGTCGTATAGACGACGGCCTCGTCAACGACGATCACCGTGCTCGGCGGTGGACTCTTCCGGATGTCTTCGTGCTCCGGCCCTTCCCCGGAGATCTTGATGACGGGCAGCTCGGGCACCTCGTCCAGGGCTACGGCCCCGGGCGCGCCCGGTGAAGTCTCGGCCACTGGCGCGCCGGCCATCGTCGCGGCGGCTGGCGGCTTGGCCTCACTGTCAGGCGCGCGGACCACGTAATCCAGGTCGTCAGCGGCACCCGCCAGTATCGAGCCGACGTCGTCGCCGAGCCGCCGGACGTCGGCGAGCAGCCCGCGCACCACCGGGTCCAGCTCGGCCGCCGTACCTGCAGCCGACGTCCCACGGGTCGCCTGCTCGACCAACCTGCGCACGTTCTCGGCGTCCCCCCGCACGACCTCGAACACGCCGTCGATCTCGCCCAGCGCGTCGCCTTGCGCTCCCCGCAACCCGTCGGCGCCATCCCGGATGGGTCGATCACTCACACGACCACCGCCCCTGCTCGTGGTCGTATAAGGGTCTCATGTAGCGCGGACGACGCACGGTGTGCCCACTCCGCCGCGGAGGGGTCGGTCGGCGCTTGGGCACGGATCGGCCCAGGTGGATCTGGACTCGATCTCCGTCGTGTCCGGGGCTTCGCTGGGCGGCTGAGGACGCCCATCGGCTCCAGGTGCTCCCTCGGGGTCCGTTGCGCACCGGAACTGGTGCCACGACGACCCATCGGACCACTGGTCACGCCGCTGTCACACGCGCGGGCACCGTCTGCCGTGATTGCGCGTGGACGTCCTGGCGCCTACGTGGAATCCACATTCATGCCGCGACGGTGTTGATTCCTTGCTCCTTCGAGCTTATATTGATCTGTTCTGCTCCGCCGGGCTGCCGAAGAAATGGCGGCCATCGGATGCGGGTGGGATGGCGCAGGTGCAGGGCCTGGGTCGGCACCGATGGAAGGACTGGGTGACCGTGCCCGAAACGATGACCTACGAGCGGCGACGGCGAGCAAGGACGGAAAGAGGGCGACACGATCGCTCATCCCCGGTTGACGGGCCCACGCTGTCGCCAGGACGGCCACCCACCTGATCCGTTCTGCCTGAGCTGCAATGAAGCGCATGCCCGCGGCTTGAACGCCGTACGAGCAGGTGTAGTCACGGCCTGAACAGCGGGGGGCCCGCCCCCGGCTGGGCCGCTTTAGGCCTGCCGCCCGGGCGCCGGTTCCCTACGCGGTGAGTGGTTTCAGAGCGCCACCCGTCGCAGCTCAAGGAGCGCACTTCTCGGCGACGGAGGCCGCCTTCGCGTTCCTATGGACGGCGTGCGTGTCGCGTGCATCGCCGAATTACCACATTCACTGAACGCTCTGATGCCACACAATGCCCACATTCACCGACTTTGCAGGCCAACGCCATTTATGTATTGCCACCCGGTCGAGGCTGGCCACACGATGTTGGTGAATGGTCGACGAAGGAAAGGTCACGTGAACGAGCAACCAGACACCGAATCAGAGGCTGCCGATGACCAATCGCCGAAGCTGCTCAAGGTGCGTGAAGTCGCTGTGGCGCTCAATGTCAGCGCCATGACGGTGTATCGCGACATCGAAGACGGCAAGGTTCCAGCGACCCGGATCCGCGGGTCCTGGCGCGTGCCGGCGAGCTACGTCGACGACGTGCTCGGCGATGCCCTCCGCCGCCAGGCCGAAGCGAAGGCCCGCCGTCCCCACGTGGCCTGACCTAGCGGCCCGCCCATAGGCGGGCGCGGAGCGAACAACCGGCTACCAACCATGCCGCTCCGCGCCCGAACAAACCCATCGACGTGAAGGGTTCGCATGAACGACTCTACGCATCACCCTGCCCTGACGAAGATCGACGCAAGCAGCGACGACGGGCTCAAACGCGCGCTCCGTCAACTTCGCACTGCCGAGGACTGGAACGGCCCAGTCGGGCGCGCCGTCATTGACCAGCTTCGCCTGCGTGCGCTCGCGGTCGTTCGAGCATCCCGAGCGAGCGCCGATCTCGCTGTCACATACCTGGTGGACGGCCTGATCAGCGTCGGCTGGGAGATCGCGACCGCCCAGCGGACGGACATCCTCGCCGCCGACCGACCCTGGGGCTTGATCGTGCGTGCACTGGCGCGAGCAGCGGTGCAGGAGGTGCGCTCCGCTGAGCTGGTCACCTCCGGGGACGGCACGCGCTGGGCGATGGCCGGCGGTTGGCACACAGCGCGGCGCCTGGGGATGGACGGGGCCCAGGTGACCGATCGGCTGGTCTCGGCCGGGCACGACCCGACCGCCGAGACGGTCACCGAGGCGCGCTCGGATGACCCGATGGCCCGGTGGGACCCCGGCCTGATCGGGCTGCGCAGTGAACTTGTCGCAGCTGGTGCACCCCACAACATGGCGACGGAATTGATCAGCGCCGCCCTGGACGTCTTGCAGCTCACCCGCCGGCGTAGCCACGTCCACTACACCGCCTATCGCGATCCGCGCCTCGCCCGGCTGCTGACGACGCACCAGATCCGTGCGCTAGTCGATCTGCTGATCGGGGCGCGCCGCGAAGGCCCTGCAGGTTCTGCTTGGCTGGCTCTGCGCGACGCCGCCCGGGCTGGTCGTCAGGTTTCGCTGGCAGCGGCGCACCCGCAGTCGTTGCCCAGGCTTGTCGTGCTGGCCGAGGCATGGATGGGCCCGGCGCCTCACGCCGTGTCCGGGCACCAGCTCGGCAAGACCCCATCACACCCGGCCCGGCCTGGGCATCGCCCTTCCGCCGACGTCGGCGGGCGTGTCCACATGCGCGCGACGTCCGGTGCGCGGCGCCAGCCACCTCTGGGGTGCCGCTCGCGACGAGCGGCGCACGGCTCGTCGGCACGCCGGCGCACAGCTTGAGGGGACTTGACATGATCACCGGACGCAACCGAACGGTTCTTCGGCCCTGGCAGCTGGTGGCCGGGCTCGCCGTACTCGTGGTCGTGGTGGTCGCTGTGCTGGCACTCGTCAGCGGTGACCGCGGCACGACGCCGACCAACGGCGGAGCGCCGGCTACGAGTACGGGTACGCCGTCTGCATCGCCTGGAGACGGCCCGAGCGACACCGAGCCGACGATGCCCGGTGCCCGCGCAGTGACCCTTCCCGACACGAAGGACCCGGACACCTACGCGGAGGCGATCGCCGGGCTGGTACTCGGTCTCCGGCCGGCGGACTCCTACGTCCGCGGCTACCGCGACGTCCTTCTGGGAGCGATCGACCGCGACGTCGCCGGGGACGACTACGACCGCCTGCGCACGGTCACGGGCCGGTGGTTCCCGGACGAGGCGACCTGGGATCGGCAGGCGGCGCAGCGCATGCGGGCAGACTTCGAGGTCGAGAGCGTCGTCGAGCCCGAGCAGGACGTCTTCGCCCGCGACGCTCCACCAGGGCATGAGGTGCGGACCGTGTCGGGCGTGCAGACCCTCCGGTACGAGGGCGAGAACGGCGAGGAGGTTCGGGACGCCCGGGCACGTTCGGTGACCGTGTGGGTCTACTGCCCGTCGGATCGGAACTGCTCGCTTGTCTCGGTGCCGGACGAGGTGCTGCGGTGACCGAGCGCGGCGCCTGCGACCTGCTGATCATCAGCTGGGGCTGCGACCTGGTCGGCGACGCGACCTCTGGGATGGCCGAGGACCTGATCACCGCGGTGGCCGCCGCGGTGTTCGGGTTCGCCGTCACCATCCTCGGCTGGGTGTGGTCGGCGATCGATCAGACCACCACCCCGGCCACCGAAGCGGACTGGCTCTACGAGTGGGCGGGCAGGATCTTCGGGATCACGCTCCCGCTCACCGTCGGCCTGCTCATCTTGCAAGTCATCACCGTCGTGCTGCGCGACGGCGGTCACCGTGACGGTGTCGGCCGGGCCGTGGCCCGGTCCGGTGCCGCGGTCTTCGGCACCGCCGTGTCGCTGCCCGTGATCCACCTGCTGACCTCCGCCGTCGATGCGCTCGGTCACGACCTCACGGCGGCGACCTTCGGCGACATGGGTCAGGTCGGGGACCGTCTGCAGCAGGTGTTTGCCACCGTGGCCGTCATCGACCAGGCCACCGGCGGACTCAACTACGGGCTCCTCGGCGGCGGCAGCGTGATCGCCGGCGCGGTGGCCTTCGTCATCTTCGGGATCCTGCTCGTCCTCGGCGCGCTCGCCGTGTGGGGCGCGCTGCTGGTCCGGTCGATGCTGCTCTACGTCGTCATCGTGATGGGCCCGATCGCGATCATGGGTCTGGCCTGGCAGTACACCAGCGGCTGGTTCCGCTCCTGGATCGCCGTGGTCAACGCACTCGTGTGGACGAAGCTGGCGGTGATGGTGGTTTTCGGGCTGGGCGTGTCGGCCATCGCTGGCGCGGACTTCGGCAGCGACGGCCCCGGCGCGGTCGGCGTCCTGCTGTCCGGGGCGCTCATGATGCTCATGGCCGCGCTCGTTCCGATTGCCTGCTACTCGTTCATGTCGTTCGTCGGTGACGAGGTCCACGCCAGCGTCCTGCATCGCGGCGGTGTCACCGCGGCCGCAGCCGGCCGGGCCGCCATCGCACGGGCGGACCCCGCCCAGATCCTGCGCTGGACGAGCCAGCACGAACCGACTGACACGTCCGCCACCTCGGAGCAGCGCACACCGCGCCGCCTGGGCGCCGATTCGCGGCCAGCACCCACAGCCGACCAACACCCGTCGGCGCCAGCGCCAGCCGCCGCCAGCGGTCACGCGGAAGCCGGTGACATCGATGGCAGCCAGAACCGCGGGGAACAGAGACCACGGCAGACCGGCTGGTGGCCGTCCTCACAAAGCGCAGACGACACCGAGCACCGTGGTCGTGGATCTGCGCACCCACACTCCGGGCCGGACGCCGTTGACGCGCGCGGCGAGCGTGCTGGCAGCACCCCACGACCCGCCTCCGGGCAGCCGGCGCTGTCACCACCGGCTACTGCTGTGGAGGGGACGCCCGAGCCGCCGGCCCCGCAGCCCACGCACGCGGCGGACCGCCTCCGCGCCGCCAGTACCGACGACGCGGCGGGCCACCTCACCGAGACGGAACCAGGATGAGACGACTCGTCGCCTCGATCCTCGCCACAGCAACGGCCGCCGTGGCGTCCCCGTCCCTGCTCCTCTTCGCGCCGGCATCTCCCACCGATGGCGACTGGAACTGCGCCGATCAACTCGGCGCGGGAGAACTGGCCGGGCTCGACGCCGACCAATCCGACCATGCGCGCATCATCATGGCCGAAGGCGCAGCCCGCGACCTTGAACCGTTCGGCATCGCCGTCGCTCTTGCCACCGCCGCTCAGGAGTCCACCCTTCGCAACCTCCCGTACGGCGACCGCGACTCACTCGGACTGTTCCAGCAACGCGACCCATGGGGGAGCGCCGCACAACGACTCGACCCGCGAACCGCGACCGGGTTCTTCTACGACGGCGGCGTAGGCGGCCAGCCAGGACTGCTCGACATCGACGGCTGGGAAGCTATGTCGCTGGCCGAGGCCGCCCAAGCAGTCCAGCGCTCAGCCCACCCGGACGCCTACGCGAACTGGGAGAACGATGCCTGGGGCTGGCTCGCCGAGGCCACCGGCGACGCCAACTCTTCCGCATGCGGGCCGCCACCGGACCTGGGGGAGAACGATCCGCCGCCGATCGTGGCCGATCTGGAGGTTCTGCGTCAGCGCGCCGATGAGTTCGCCGAGGCCTCGGCCGATGGTCGACCTGACCCCTACTACGGCGAGAGCAGCTATTACCGATGGTGCGCGCGGCTGGCCGCGCGGATACACGGCCATCCGAACTCCGGCTACCCCACTGCCGCAGCCCAGTGGGACGCCTACCAGCGTGCCGGTACCGCGGTCGTCGACGGGAGCGCACCGCCGCCGGGCGCGCTGCTGTTCTACGAGACCGATCCCTCCGGCCACGTCGCCGTCTACCTCGGCGACGGACTCGTCGTCAGCAACGACGTCCTCGATGAACCCACCGGTCGGCTCGGCGGCGTCTACATCGTCCACGCCGCTGAGCTCACCGACGGCGCCTGGCGACTTCCCTACCTCGGCTGGGCCGCACCCCACTACGCCTAAACCGGCGCGTCGAGCTACCGCGTGCTGCGGAGCCGTGTGCGCGCCACGCCGCTACCACCCAGTGACCGGTAGCAGGGGCAGAAGGGGACACGGCGATCGATGGCTGGGCGCAGGACGAGGACGCAGATCGACGGGCAGCTCAGTCTGGAATCGTTGTGGGCAGAGACGGAAGGTGAGCGCGATGAACAGGTACGGCCGACTGGCGATGGAGCACTGGCAGCAGGCCGATCCGGGGCGCCTGGCGGCTCTAGAGGATCCGACGACCTTCTTCTCGACCCTGGGGGCTCAGGTGGAGGAGCGAGTGCTGGAGCTGCAGGAGCACCTGGCCGGGCCGGGCTCCCCGGACGAGACCTACCTGGAGAAGGTCGGCCGCTTGAACGCGGCGCGGCTGCAGGCCGAGGAGATGGCGCTGGCCGAGATGGTCTGGTTGCAGCCCCCGACATCGCCGGACCCGCCGAGCGCGACCGACGAGTACCTCTGGGTGATCCACCGGGCGTTGAACGAGGACCAGGACGAGCAGGGCCAGTAGTCCGGTTCCGGCCGACCCGGCAGGACGACCTCACCCCCTCGGGCGCCCGTTCGCGAGTGCGGGCGAACCTCGACGCGATCGCCCGGCTGCACCGACTCCGGGAGGAGGGCCGGGCGGCGAGCGACGACGACCGGCGGGTGCTTGCCAGGTGGTCGAGTTGGGGTGCGGTGGCGGAGCTGTTCGACGAACAGGCCGACCAATGGGAGACCGAGCGCCGGCATCTCCAGGCGGTGCTGGACGAGTCGGCGTATGCGGCGGCGCGACGTACGACGATCAACGCCCACTACACCGACCCCGCCTACGTCCAGCCGATGTGGGACCTGCTGATCAGGCTCGGCTTCACCGAGGGCGAGGTGCTGGAGCCCGGCTGCGGCGCAGGCACCTTCCTCGGCCTGGCGCCGCACGGCGCACGGATGACCGGGATCGAACTGGACCCCACCAGCGCCGCCGTCGCGGCCGCCCTCTACCCGGACGCGACCGTGACGACCGAGTCGTTCGCCGACACCCGGTTCCCGGCCGGTCACTTCGACGCCGCCATCGGCAACGTCCCATTCGGTGACATCCGGCTGCACGACCCCCGCCACAACCACGGCAAGCACACCCTGCACAACCACTTCATCATCAAATCGCTCGGCCTGACCCGCCCTGGCGGGCTGGTCGCGGTGCTGACCAGCCACTTCACCCTGGATGCGCAGAACCCTGCCGCGCGGCGTGAGATGAACGCGCTGGCGGACCTGGTCGCTGCGGTCCGGTTGCCGACCGGCGCGCATCGACGCGCTGCCGGCAGCGACGTGGTCACGGACCTGCTGGTGCTGCAGCGCCGCGACCCGCAGTCGCCGCCGCGGTCGATCGAGTGGGAGACCGTCACCGAGCGTGTCGTCGACGGCGAGCGCATCCGCCTCAACACGTACTTCGACCGTCACCCGGAGCACGTCCTGGGCGAGCTGGCCGTCGGGCCCGGCATGTACAGCGCAACCACGCTGCATGTACGGGCCGACCCGGCCCAGGCGCCGACCAGGTTCGCGACCGTGCTCGACGACGTCGTCGAGACAGCGCGCCTCGACGGCATGACCATGACCCCGCGGCAGGCATCCCCGGCCCAAGTGCAACCGGTAGCTCGCGCTCCTGAAGGGCTGTGGGACGGCCACCTGATCGCGGGCGATGACGACACGTTCCAGGTGGCGACCGGCGGCCTGCTCGAGGAATGCCCGGTCCCGGCGACCCAGCGGCGCGAGCTGCGGTCCCTGCTGGGGCTGCGCGACGCCGCGCGGGCGCTGCTGAGCGCCGAGGCGGCCGACCTTGAGGACACCCCGCAGATCCAGCAGCTACGCACCGGACTGGCCGACCGGTATCGCGACCACGTGGGCAGGTTCGGGCCGATCAACCGCTTCACGACCCGCCCCACCGGCCGTGTAGATCCCGAGACGGGCCAGGCGCGGATGTCGCGGGTCGCGCCGCCGGTGATGCGGATCTTCCGCAGCGACCCGTTCGCCGCCCTGGTGCGGGGCCTGGAGGTCTTCGACGAGACCACCCAGACCGCCACTCCGGCCATGATCATGACGCGCCGGGTCGTCGTCCCGCGGGCGCTCGCGTTGGGCGCGGACACGCCGGAAGAAGCGCTCGCGATAGTGCTGGACCGCCACGGGCGGGTGGACCTGGCGCAGGTCGCGCGGCTGCTGGGAGTCGGCGAGGACGACGCTCGTGCCCGGCTGAGTGAGCTGGTCTACGACGACCCGCCCTCCGGTCAGCTGGTCACGGCCGCGGAGTACCTGTCCGGCAACGTCCGCCAGAAGCATGCGGCAGCCGCCGCAGCTGCGGCGGTCGACCCTGACCGCTACACGGTGAACGTCGCGGCGCTGCGTTCGGTCCAGCCGCCCGATCTCGGGCCGGTCGACATCGAGGCCCGCCTGGGCGCGGCGTGGATCGACGCGGCGACCCACGCCCAGTTCCTGAGCGAGCTGCTGCGCGACGACACCGTCCAGGTCGAGCACCCAGGCGGGGCGATCTGGGAGGTGCGCGGCGTCAGGTCGTCGGTCGCCGCTGGTGAGGAGTGGGGCACGGCGCGGATGCCGGCACCGGTGATCGTGAAGGCGGTGCTGGAGCAGCGCCCGGTCCAGGTCACCGACGAACTCGACGACGGTCGACGGGTCATGAACCCGACCGAGACGGCGGCCGCGCAGGAGAAGGCGAATCTGATCCAGGAGCGGTTCGCCGAGTGGGTGTGGGAGGACCCCGACCGCGCCGAGCGGCTGCTGCGGGAGTACAACGACCGGTTCAACGCGATCGTGCTGCGCGACTACAGCGCCGAGGGCCGGCACCTCACCCTGCCCGGCCTGGCACGCACGTTCACCCCACGCAATCACCAGCGCGCCGCCGTGGCCCGGATGATCAACGAACCAGCCGTCGGGCTGTTCCACGAGGTCGGCGCCGGTAAGACGGCCGAGATGGTCATCGGCGCGATGGAGCTGCAGCGCCTGGGAATGGTGACCAAACCCTGCATCGTCGTGCCGAACCACATGCTCGAACAGTTCACCCGCGAATGGCTCCAGCTCTACCCGACCGCCCGCATCCTGGCCGCATCCAGCGACGACCTGCGCGGCGAACAACGGCGCCAGTTCGTCGCCCGCTGCGCCACGAACAACTGGGACGCCGTCGTGATGACGCGCGGCGCGTTCGAGCGGATCCCGGTCTCACCCGCCATCGAGACGGCCTACCAGGACCGCGAGCTGGGCAGGCTGCGCGCGATGCTGGCGAACTCGCGCTCCGGCCAGCGACTGAGCGTCAAACGCCTCGAACGTGCCGTCCTCGCCGCCGAGGAACAGCTCAAGAAGCGCATGGACGCGCCTCGAGATCCAGGCATTACCTTCGAGCAGACCGGCATCGACTACCTCGTCATCGACGAACTTCACGACTACAAGAACCTGCGCACCGTCTCCAACATCCGCGACGCCGCGATCGTGGGCAGCCGCCGCGCCAGCGACCTGCACATGAAGATCGAGTACCTGCGCGGCCGGCACGGCGACCGCGTCTTCACCGGCGCCACCGCCACCCCGATCGCCAACTCGGTGACCGAGGCCCACGTCATGCAGCGCTACCTGCGTCCAGACCTGCTCGAGGCCTCCGGCGTGGAGGACTTCGACGCATGGGCGGCCACCTTCGGACAGACCGTCACGGAGATCGAGATGGCCCCGGCCGGCGGCTACCGCCTGACGAGCAGGTTCGCGCGGTTCCAGAACGTCCCGGAGATGCTGCGCATGTGGCACGTCTTCGCCGACGTCAAGACTGGCGACGACCTCAACCTCCCCACCCCCGACCTCGCGCTCCGCGACGACGGCCAACGCGCCCCGGTCACGGTCGTCGTGCCGGCTCCGGCCGACCTCACCGCGTACGTCGCCCACCTCGGCGAGCGCGCCGAACGGGTCAGGAGCGGCCAGGTCGATCCCAGCGAAGACAACATGCTGAAGATCAGCACCGACGGGCGCAAGGCAGCGCTGGACATGCGCCTGGTCGGTGCCGACCGACCGCTCGACGAGCCGACGAAGTTGGACATCGTCGCCGACAACATCACGCGCATCTCTGCCGAGCATCGGCAGACCCGCTATCTGATCCCCGGGACAGGCGAGTACTCCCCGACGGCCGGAGCCGTGCAGATCGTGTTCTGCGACCTCGGCACCCCGCGCGAGACCTGGAACGCCTACGACGAGCTACGCGGCCTCCTGACCGTTCGTGGCATCCCGCACGAGCAGGTCCGTTTCATCCATGAGGCTCCCGGCGACGCCGAGAAGGCCCGGCTGTTCGCAGCCGCCCGCGCCGGCCAGGTCACCGCTCTGCTGGGGTCGACTTCGAAGATGGGCGTGGGAACCAACGTCCAGAACCGCGCCGTCGCGCTCCACCACGTCGACTGTCCGTGGCGACCCGCCGACCTCGCCCAGCGCGACGGGCGGATCATGAGGCAGGGCAACCAGAACGCCGAGATCCAGATCTACCGCTACGTGGTCGAAGGCTCCTTCGACGGCTACCTCTGGCAGACCGTCGAGCGCAAGGCCAAGTTCATCGCCCAGATCATGCGCAGCCGCCTCGACGTCCGATCCATCGACGACGTCGGCGACACCGCCCTGTCCTTCGCCGAAGTCAAGGCCCTCGCTGCCGGCGACCCGCTCATCCTGGAACGCGCCAACGCCCAAGCCGACCTCACCCGGCTGGAACGGCTGCGCCGAGCACATCTGCGCCAGGCCGACAATCTGCGACAACGCCGCGCCTTCCACGCCGCCCAGATCGACGACCTTGACCAAGAACGCCACCATCTGTCGGCGGCACTCGCTCGCACCATCCCCATCGGCGAGAACTTCACCATGATCGTCGAAGGCGTCCGCGTCACCAAGCGCACCGACGCCGCAGACGCCATTGCCACCTGGGCCACCCAACACCTACCCGGCAACACTTATCGCAGCAGCGACATGGGAACGCTCGGAGAGATCGCCGGCCATACCATCGACGCCGTCTACCAGCCAGCAGGGACGTATCTCGGCCAGCGTGCTCAGATCCGGCTCACCCTGCGCGACGTGCCCCGCAGCGAGACGCGCGTGTCCGTCGACAGCATCACCGACCCCCAAGGCATCGGCGTCGTCCGCATGTTGGAGAACCGAGTCGCCGCGATACGGGCCGACATCGCCGAAACCGAACGACGACAGGAAGAGGCAGCCAGTGAGCTACACGCCGCGGAAGCTGCGCTCGGGGCGCCCTTCAAGCACGAGCAGTCCCTCATCGAGGCGCGAGCGGCACTCGAGCGCATCGATTCGGCAATGTCGGCTCAAGCCGCCAACCGTCGACCAGAACCCGAGCTGCCACCGGAGACTGCGCTGATGTCTCGGTCGGCATCGACGGTGCCGCGCCGCCAGCCTCCCGGGCATCAACCTGGCGGCGAAGTGCGGCTTTGAGGTGACGACCGCGTCCGGTCGGGTCGAGCAACGACCCAGTGGCCCCGCGAGCTGCGCTTCCGTACCTGCGCCGCGACCTGCGCGCTGCCAGCGGATCCGCGACCAGCCGTGGAAAGAGCAACGAACCAAGCGCCTTCAGCCAGACCCTGCACGGCGCGGTGCGCGGCGTTTCCCGACCCGTCGGCTGGCTGACCTGCAGACGCAGGTCCGTGATGGCGACGAAGGAGCTGAGGTGCGGGGAATTCTGAGCATGGCGGTGCGGGCGGGGACCAACCCCGGGATCACGCCGAACACGGACGGGCTTCCGGGCCTGGAGCAGGTCCGGCGCGTGGTCGGAGCCTTGTCGACCTGGGGCCTGGTGGCGTGCGTGGCCGCGGTCCTCATCGGCGGGGCGTTGATGGCGTTCGGACGGATGGGCAGCCGGACCGGGATGAGCGACGGCGGCAAGTCGACGCTGCTGATGGCGGTGGCGGGTGCGGCGATCATCGGCGCCGCGAACGCGTTGGTGGCGTTCTTCGCCGCCATCGGCGCCGAGGTCTGAGCGTCGTGGTCGTCGAGGAAACGCCGGGCCGGTCTGTGCTGTTCGCGCCGCGGCCACGGCGCGGGATCATCGTCGGCCTGCAGGCGGGTCAGCTGGTGGTGCTGGCTGTGGGCCTGCTGGTCGCCATCCCAGCGGTCTACACCGGGGGAGTCGCGAGGCTGGCGGCGACGGCGCCGCTCTGGGGCGCGATGGTGGCGGCCGCGTTCGTGACTGTCGCAGGCCGCACGCTGGTGTCGTGGGCGCCCATCGCCGTCCACCACGCATGGCGGGCCGTCGCTCGCCAGCTCACCTACAGGATCCGGGTGCCGCGGCCGCCCGAGGCGGGACGACTAGCGCTGCCGGGCGAGGCCGCGGGGCTACGTCTGCATGTGCATCCCGGCATGGCCGCGGCGATGGTCCACGATCCACGCGCCCGTACGCTCACGGCGGCGCTTCGGGTGCGCTCGGCCGGAACGTTCGTCCTGGCCGACACGCGCGAGCAGGAACGTCGCTCCGACGCCTGGGGCGGCCTGCTCGCCGGCTACTGCACCGGCGGCCGGCTGATCAGCCGCATACAGGTGCTGGAACGCACCATGCCCGAATCCGGGATCTCCGCCGACGCCTTCTGGCAGGCCCACGGCGTGGACGACGACGGCTGGGCCTCGCAGTCCTACCGCGAGGTCCTGGCGACGGCGGCACCGACGTCGGAACGTCACGAGACGCTGATCGCGCTCACCCTCGACCTGCGGGTCGCTGCCCGTCAGGTCCGCGCGGCCGGCGGCGGTGTCGCCGGCGCCGCCGACGTCCTCGCCCAACAACTCACCCTTCTCGCGCGCAGGCTGCCCAGCCTGGACCTGGCCCATGACGGCTGGGTGACGGCGCCGGACCTGGCGCTGCTGCTGCGTGGCGCCTTCGACCCGACCGGACTCGCGCAGCTCGCCCGCTCGAACGTCGGCCGCACTCCTGGGTCGGCGGGGCCGGTGGCCATCAACGAGGGCTGGGCCGGGTTCCAGGCCGACAGCAGTTGGCACTGCGTGTTGTGGGTGGCCGAATGGCCACGGGTCGCCGTGCCCGTCGACGTGCTCTGGCCACTGCTGCTGACCTCGGGTGTGCACCGCACGGTGTCGGTCACATTCGAACCGATTCCACACGACCGGGCTCTGCGGGCGGTCCGGCAGGAGCGAGTGGAGCACGAGTCCGACGCCAGGCAGCGGGCCCGCTCGGACGTGCTGACCACCGAGACACAACGACGAGAGGCCGGCGACGCCGTGCGCCGGGAAAGAGAACTCGTCGCCGGTGCCGGGGACATGCGCTACGTCGGCCTGGTCACCGTGTCCGCGCCGGACCAACAGGCGCTCGACGTCGCAGTCGAGCAGGTCAAGACCGCCGCCGCCGAGGCGCACTGCGAGCTGCGGATCCTGTACGGGCAGCAGACCCAGGCGTTCACCGCTGCCGCAATCCCGCTGGCCCGAGGCATGCAGTGACCAGGCCGAGCCCGCTGCTGATTCCCGCGGGCGAGACCCGAGCCCAGCGGCGCGCCAGGATCCGCGCCCAACGCGGCATCCGTCGCGACGCCGCCCAGGCGCGCCGCGAGCAGACCCGCCGCGTCGCCGCCGCTGACCGCGCCGCCGCACCCGGCCGCGACGTCCCGCACGGGGGCGAGCACCGGCCGGGGTCCTTGCGCACCTGGCGCCGGCTGCGGCTGCCGGCCCACCGCGCGACCACCGCCACGCTGGCCGCGGCGTACCTGTTCCAGGCCGAGGGCGGCCTGGCTCTGCCGGGCATGGTGATCGGGCACGACGCCTACACCCGTGCCGCGTTCTGCTTCGACCCGTGGGTCCTGTATGCCGCGGGCGTGCTGACCAACCCGAACGTCCTGATCGCCGGTGAGATCGGATCGGGGAAGTCGGCGCTGGCGAAGACCCTCATCGGCCGAGGACGAGCCTTCGGTCACCGCGCCTACGTGCCCGGTGACGTCAAGGGCGAGTGGACACAGCTCGCCGCCGTACTCGGCGGCGCCACGATCAGCCTCGGCGCCGGCAGGCCGACCCGCCTCAACCCACTCGACGCCGGCCGTCGGCCCCACGGCATCGGCGACCCGGAATGGAATGTCGAGGTGCGCTCGCGGCGACTCGAGCTGCTGCGCAGCCTGATCGAACAACTCGGCGGCCAGCCGATCAGCCCGACCGAGCGCACAGCGCTCGCGGCCGCCGTCGACGCCGCCGTCGACGCCCACACGACACCAGTCCTGCCACACGTCGTTGACCATCTGTTCGCCCCGGACCAGGCGCGACCGGTCCCGGCCGGATTCAAGAGCCGCACCGAATTGCGTGAGGCCGGGCGGCAGCCCGGCCACCTGCTGGCCACCCTCGTGTTCGGCGAACTCGCCGGCCTGGTCGACGCACCGTCCACGGTGCGGTTCGACCCGTCACTGTCGATCCTCACGATCGACATCTCCGCGCTCGGCGAGACCAACCCGGCCCTTCCGCTGGTGATGGCCTGCACGTCCGCGTGGACCGAGGCAGCGCTGCGCGACCCGTCGGACGGCCAGCGGTTCATCGTCTACGACGAGGCCTGGCGGATCCTGCGCGAACTCGCCCTGGCCCGGCGCATGCAGACCCAGTGGAAGCTCTCCCGCGCGTGGGGGCTCTCCAACGTCGCCGTCGTCCACCGCCTGTCCGACTTCGCCGCTGTCGGCGACGCCGGATCTGAGCTGCGGGCCCTGTCCGAGGGCCTGGTCGCTGACACCGCCACCCGGATCGTGTACCGGCAGCGCGCCGACCAGGTCGCCGCGACCGCCACCGCGCTCGGCCTCACCGGCCCCGAACGGGCCCTGCTCACCGGCCTGGCCAAGGGCACCGGACTGTGGCGGATCGGCGAGCGCAGCGGACAGATCACGGTCCACACCCTCGCCCCGTCCGAACGAGCAATCGTCGACACAGACCACCGCATGATCCACGGCGCCGCCCGTGGCTAGGCCGCCCGAACCGCGGAGCACGGACCTGCTCACCGATCTCGCGCTCGCCGTGCTGCTGACGATCCTCACCGGGGCGGCGGCCGTGAGCGGCATCGCGTGGGCCGGCGCGGTCGCGGCGGCCTGGATCACCGGGCACCCGGCACCGGACTACTCCGTCGACGCCGCGGTCGCCGCCATTCGGGCGCCAGGACAGCCGGAGCAGGCGTGGACCACGCCACTGCCGGCCGCCGGCGTCGTCTGGTCGGCCACCGGCGTCGTCGCGGCCATCGTGATCGCCGCGACCGTGGCCGGTGCCTGGTTGTGGCGCAGGGCCTTCGGCACCTCCCAGAACCGGTCGCGGGCTCTGGAGGCGATGCCGGGCGTCGCGACCGCCCGCCAGGTCCGCGCCGTCGCCGGCGCCCGCATGATCCGTGCGCACGGTCCACGACTGCGGCCCTCGCTGCGGGCGCCGGAACCGCCCGACATCGGGTTCTGCCTGGGCCGCTCCCACCGCATCCCGGTCTGGATCACCGTCGAGGACTCCGTACTCGTCATCGGCCCGTCGCGGTCGGGCAAGGGTCTGCACCTGGTCATCCCCAGCGTGCTCGACGCACCCGGCGCCGTCGTATCGACCTCCACCCGCACCGACGTGCTGGCCGCGACCCTGACCGCGCGGAGCCGCATCGGCCCGGTCGCCGTGTTCGATCCACAACACCTCGCCCGCGGCATCGACGCGGGCATGCGGTGGAACCCGGTCCGCGGCTGCGAAGACCCACAGACCGCGATGATCCGCGCCCGCGGTCTCGCCGCAGGCTCCAACATCGGCAAGGGCGTGGAGAACGCGGACTTCTGGGCCGGCCAGACCGAGGCCGTCATCCGCACCCTCCTCCACGCCGCCGCCCTCGACGACCTCGGCGCTCGTGACCTCTACCGCTGGTCACTCGACCCCGTCGCGGCCATGCAAGCGCATCGCATCCTCACCACCCACAACGACGCGGCAAGCGGGTGGGCGGAGACGCTGGAGGCCGCCGCCACCGCAGACGCCCGCACCCGCGACTCCATCTGGCTCGGCGTCCGGCAAGCCTTCGCCGGCCTGGCCGATCCCCGCGTCCTCGATGCCCTCACCCCGCGCCCTGGCGAACGCGAGTTCGACCCGATCGCGTTCGTCCGCGACGGCGGCGCGCTGTTCCTGCTCGGCACCGCCGCCGGTGCCGGCGGGGTCGGAACGCTCGTCGCCGCGCTGATCGAAGACCTCCTCGAGACCGCACGACAACTGGCTGCCGCCTCCCCTGGCGCGCGCCTAGACCCGCCGCTGGCGCTCGTCCTCGACGAGATCGCCAACCTCGCCCCGCTGCCGTCGCTGCCGACGCTGGTCTCCGAGGGCGGTGGTAGCGGCATCGCCACCACGGTCGTGCTGCAGACCATGGCCCAAGCCCGTCACGCCTTCGGTGAGCACACCGCCAGCACGATCTGGGACGCCTCCGTCGTCAAGATCCTCCCCGGCGGTGCGGCCAGCGCCGCGGACCTGCGCGACATCTCCGCCCTCATCGGTGACCGTGACGACGAGACCGTCGCCGTCACCCGGGGCCGCGACGGCGACACCACCCGGCAGGTCTCCTACCGGCGCATCCCGATCCTCGACCCCGGCCAGCTCCGGACACTCCGGTTCGGCCAGGCCGTCGTCCTCCTGCGCTCAGCACCACCCATCGCCTTGAGCATGCAGCCCTGGACCCGGCGCCCCGACGCGCACCGGCTGCAGGCCGACAAGAGCGCGGTCGAAACGAGTATCAGCGCCCGCGCCGAGCAGAGCGCCACCAGCGCTCCGGACCGAACACCGGAAGCCGACCAGCGACCGACGCCGAACCCTGCACGAGAGGAAACCAGGCATGACCGACGCCACTGCCGGTGAAGCGACCATGCGAAGGATCCGAGCGCTGCTCAACCAAGCCGAGAATGCCGCTGCCACCGAGCACGAGGCACAGACATTCAGGGAGAAGGCCTTCGAGCTGATGGCCACCTACGGCGTCGAGCAGGCCATGCTCGGCGCAGACAAACCTGACCGCGCGACACCCGAAGGTCGCAACACCTATGTCTACCTCCCATGGGCGGCCGAAGGCGTGGCGCTCCTCGGCGGTATCGCGCATGCGCTTGGCTGCCGTCCGGTCCTTCTCCGCACCCAACCCGGCGAACCGAAGTTCGTGCGAGTGCTTGGATTCGCCAGCGACCTCGACCGGGTAGAAGTGCTGTACAACTCGCTCCTGGTACAGATGCACGCCGGACTACTGAGCGCGACCGTGCCGGACGGCGCGAACGGCCGCGCATGGCGACGATCCTGGTTGATCGGCTTCGTCGCTGAGGTCTCCGATCGCCTCACAGATGCCGAAGACCGAGCCCGTCAAGCAGCCACCGACAACGGCGGCCGACGCGCCGAAATCATTCTCGCCGATCGCGGCACCCGGGTCCTCGAGCTGCAGTCTCAGGAGTTCCCCAACCTGGGCAAGCCGCGACCGAGAACCTTCATCGGCACCGGGCTCGCCGACGGTCGCGCGGCGGGCGCGCGCGCCGACATCGGAAACCCACGCATCAACGACCAGAAACGCGACGCCATCGACCGTTGAGCCATCCCCGGCGCCGGCACACTACCTGGCTACGTCACGGCAGGAATTCGCTCGGCCGCACGCCCAGGCACACCGCCAGATTCCAGACGATGTCCAACCCGACGTTGACCCGGCCGGACTCGATCCGGCCCAGGTAGCTCACGTGCATCCTCGCCAGCCGGGCCAACTCGTCCTGGCTCAGACCGTGCTCCACCCGTAGCTCACGCAAGCGGGCTGCGAACACGGTGGCCGGGGTGCGGGCGTCGCGGGATGCGTCGCGCCCGAGCGCGCGCTGATGGGCGCGCAGCACATCGTCGCGGACTCGGAGGTTGGTGAAGATGCCCGGACGAACCGGCTGCCGAAGATGGACATAGCGGACCTGTGCGACGTAGAAGCGGTGGATCGTCCATGGCGCGGCAGAGTGACGCAGGGAGACTTCCTGGCCGATACGCCAGATTGAATGATCGCGGCTGGTCACGGCTTTGCCGCTGCTTCCGCATCGCCAGGCCGCCGGATCGACCCCACGATGCGGATGCCGTACTGGTCGATCACGTGGGTGACGTGGCCGTACTTGTCCGCGTGACCTTGGGCGGCCTGCTCGGCGTTGCCGTACGAGGAGAACGTGCGACCGGACGTCTTGCACCGCGGGCAGTGCGCCTTGTATGCCGGCGCCCAACGTCGCTCGGCGATCTCCTGCTCCTGAATGGTCACCGGCTCCGGCTCCAACGTCTCGTGTGGTGCCGCGTGAGCATCAGGCAGCCGATCCGCAGCGTGCGCAGGCCCGCGACCACCACCCCGTCGGCGGTGCTCACGACCGGCCGCCGCGTCGTGCTCGCGCCCTGGCGAGGCCGCGTCCCCACTGCTCGGCCCAGGTCGCCCATACGCACGGCCATTCCCGACCACAGTTCCGACAGGAGGTCCGCCGGCGTGGTATCCAGCCGCCAGCCGGCTGATGGGTCGACAGCAGATCGGCGGCGTAGGTATCGACGCGCTCGGGCGACCAGCCGACGAGTCCGAGTCCGCGCACGCGAGCCGTGAACATCGCGTCCCCTCCGGTCGTCTGCGCCCGCCCGAAACCCGCATCTGCTTCGCTCGGCGGCTGGGTCATGGGCAGCCAAGGTAGGCCGGCGGCAGCAGGACTGCGAAGGGTCGTTGCATGACATTGCGCGAAGCCATCGCTCGCCTTGACCCAGCTCATCGACGGCGGCCAGGCTTGCTGCAACCTGGTGCAACGAACGACGTTAGGGGCGACTCATGGCACTACGGTTCATCGCGATCGATCCGACCACCTCCGACGACGGCTCGCCGACGATCTGGCTTGACGAGGACACCGGCGACCTCATCATCCAGTCCTGGACCGCCGACCAGGCGACCGTGAGGGACGTCCAGGAGGTCGGCTCGATCCCCGGCCACTCGACCGACATCCCGGCGCACGAGTCGGTGATCCGACTCCCCGCGCGCATGCTGCCGTTCATCCCCCGATCGAGTGAGGACACCAATTCGTGACCGCCGTTCGCGAGGCCCTGGCCCGCACCCAGCGCGCAGCGATGCACCTGGAGATGCGAGACGCCTACATGCTCGACGACCCCGAGTTCATCGCCTGGCAGCAGGGCAAGCGGTACGACCCTGCCGACCGAAAGTCGTGGTGGCGCCCGTGGCTCGACGTCGTCAAGGCGACCGTGGACCGTGGCGTCACCATGCGCCGCGCCCGCATCGTGTCCGAACCGATCACCGACTACATCCGGCACGAGTACGACGTCACGTTCACCAACATCGCGGCCGGGGAGCAGGTGCGGTGGCTCCCGCGCCGGCAGGCGAAGGACCTGCTCGTGCCGGGCGCGGACCTGTGGGTATTCGACGACGAGTTGGTGATCTTCAACCACTTCACCGGCGACGGCCAATGGGCCGACCCCGGCATGGAGCCGGTCCACGACCCGAGTCTCGCCAAGCAGTGCGCAGGCGCGTTCGAGGCGGTATGGGAGAGGGCGATCCCACACAGCGACTACCACCCTGGGTGATCAGCCGACCCCATGGCCGTCTCTCCGTCCTCCAGCGTCCAGCAAGCCCGTCAGCTCATCGCCGATCGGCTCCGCGAACTCCGGGAGCAGGCCGGGCTGACGGGCCGAGCGCACGCCCAGGCCTGCGGCTGGCACCCAGCCAAGACATCGCGGATCGAGAACAACCGCACCGCTCCATCGGCCGACGACATCCGCATCTGGTGTCGCGCCTGCGGCGCGCAGGACCGGGCCGGCGACCTGGTGGAGTCGCTGCGCGCCGCCGAGGGCATGTTCGTCGAGTGGCGCCGGATCACCCGCAGCGGCCTCTACCAGGCCCAGCAGGTCCGCGCGTCGGTATACGAGCGCACCCGCCGCTTCCGCTCCTACTCATCCTGGCTGGTACCGGGCATGATCCAGACACCGACCTACGTCGAGAGCGTGCTCCGCGCCGTCCGCCACCGCGAAGGCCTCATCGATGACGTCGACAAGGCCGTCGCAGCACGACTGGAGCGTCAACGCCTGCTCACCGACGGCCGGCGCGTCTTCGCGTTCATCATCGAGGAGTCCGTGCTGCGAGCTGGCGTCGGCGGACCCGACGTCATGCGCGACCAGCTCCACTACCTCGGCGAGGTCGGCTCACTGCCCAACGTCAGCCTCGGCATCATTCCCGCCCTGGACGATCGCGAGCGATGGCCGGTCGAGGGCTTCTGGCTCTACGACAACGCCCAGGTGAACGTCGAACTGGTCTCCAGCTACCTCACCATCACCCAGCCGAGCGAGGTCTCCCTCTATGCTGACACCTTCGCCCAACTAGCAGAACTCGCCGTCTACGGCGGCGACGCGCGCACCCTGATCCGAGCCGCCGCCGACAGCCTGAGCGCCCCGGCGGGGTAGGGGCCAAGACTGGCGATCAATCGAACATGAGTTCTATTCTGTTCAACGTGGTCACTATACGCTGCCCCATGGAGCGGTGCCCCGGCCTCAGACTCGCAGAGGATCTCCCGCCGGGGGAGATTGCCGGCCAGGTGGTCGATCACCTTGAGCGCCATCACGTCCACGGAGACACCTTGATCAAGCAGCTCACGAGCCTCCGGGTCGACGGCCGCAGCGGCCTTGAGCTGGTGCGCACCCTCGACCGGCCGCTGATCGCCGAGACCAGCACCGGCAGGCGTCACGCGATCCGACCCGGCGCCATCTCGCTCGACGGGCGGGGGCCAGCTCTGTGCAGCGACTCGAACACGGTGCGCATCGTCGAGTTGCCGGTGTTCGGCGGACCGGCTCGAGCGACAGCGCAGCGAGAGCCTGGCGGCGTCCAGCCCGAGTGCCGGGCGTGTCAGCGGCGGCTGCGCATGGCAGCAGCGGCACGCCGATCCGGCTAGCCGCGCCGGACCTGAACCCGCGCCTGCTCCAGCACGCGGAACGTCTCGTCGCAGTACAACCGCTCCTCCGGCGTGTCCCTCAACGGCTCCAGAACAAGCACCTTGCCCTGGTCCAGCGGACCGACCCCCACAACGAATTCACCCGGTCCACCCGGATCGCGGCGACCCAGCGCCGTCAGCTGCGTCAGCGGGCACGTCGTGGCGCCGGACTGGTAGCCGCCCGACTCGTCGAACCAGCGGAACATGATCCGCCAGTCTGTGACGAACAGCCGCCCGGCGGTCTTGCCGGTCTGGCTCAGCGCCCAGAAGTCGCTGTAGATCAGCGGGCTCTCTGCCCGCTGCAGGTCCGGTATGGCGTCACGCCAGAAAGCCCGCACCTCGGCACGCTGCCGCCTCAGCTCGGCGCGACGTCGCAGGTTTCCGATCATTGCACCCCCCCAATACGCCGGGCAGCGTACCGACGACCCCGGACACATCGGTCCAATCAGGCGGTGCCTTCCTGAGCTCCCGTGCCGCACGTCATGTGCGCGCCGTGTGCCTACCCCGTGTTTAGCGGCGTAGAGGACACGAACGGAGGGGCCTCGTGGGTAACAGTTTTCCGATGTCGGCGACGGGTCGCGTGGTGCGCATCCCTGAGCAGGTCACGACGCGCTCTGGCGCGCCGATGGCGAAGTTCACGATCGCTGTTCACGACTTCGCACGTCAGCCGGATGGCAGCTGGCTGCCGCGGCAGGTCGTGAACCACGATGTGGTCGCGTTCGGGGCCACGGCCCAGGCGGTCGCCGGCCTCGGGCTCGAGGCGGGCGACCCGGTCATCGTGGTCGGTGACCTGGTTTTCAACGCGTATCAGGCCCGTGATGGTGTGCGGGTGTCGTGTGAGATCCGGGCGCGGGCGGTCGCGCTCGATGGCAGCGCCGACGGGGTCACAATCTCCCGGAGCGCGTCGAGGCCCGTCGAGCACGCCGGTGGGACCACCGGTGTGGTGCCGTCGGCTCCTGCTAGCAGCGCATCTTCGGCGGCGACGTCTGGTGAGGGATTCAGTCCCGCGCCGGTGCCGCCCCCGCCGCCGTCCATCCCGGAAACACCGGCGGCTCACCAGCCGGTACCGCAGTGGCCGGATCCGGCGGCCGAGGCGTCCGGTGTTGGGCGGTAGTGGTGGTGTTCTTCACCGGTGACTGGGAGCTGGAGCCCGGTGGCCGCGGGTTCCTGACGGCGTTCGAAGCCGTCGGGCAGGATAGCGGGTGGAACGGCTGGATGACGCCGGTCGTCACGGGCTCAGTTCTCACCAGGCTGGCGTGGCGGCAGGCGCAGCTCTACCAGGACGCCGTCGCGAGCGATGAGCCGGTAGACATGGAGCGCCTGGTGTTCCACGGCCAGGACCTCATGGTCTCCAGTACTGAACCCGTGCGTACCCCGATCTGGGTCCGCCCGGACCGGGACGGGCTGTATCACCTGTCCGCGCTGGCGTGGACGTTTGTGGAGGTGCATCCGAGCCGCGCCCTGCATCTGGTCCGAGCCGAGCTGGAACCGTGGAACGACCACGTCGGGGAACGACTCGTGCGGCACGTCGAGCGCGGCGAGCTGCCCTACTACTGGGCGACCCGGTTGCGCGACCGGTTCGTGCGGACGGCGACCAGGCCGGTCCGGCAGGCGGACGCTGCACGACGGCGGCCACCCCCGGATCGCGGGCCGGTCGGCCCGGGCACATGACTCGCCAAGCGACGCGCAGGGCGCCGGCCCTCTATGCCGTCGGCGCGCAGCGTACGCCGCGCCGACCCAGCGCCGTCGACGTCGCCGACATCGCCGCGGAGATGGCGGCGCAGGCGGGCGTGGTGGAGCTGTTCGCCGGGCCGGGAGGATGGAGTGAAGGTCTGCGCTCGCAGGATGTGACCGATGTCGTCGGCATCGACAACGACCCGTACGCGTGCGCCACGGCCAGAGCTGCCGGGCATCGACGCGTGTGCGCGGACGTGAGCCTGCTCGACCCGTTCGGGTTCGGGACAGTTCGCGGGGTGGTGGCGTCCCCGCCGTGCACCACGTTCTCGTCGGCTGGGTCCGGTCTCGGCCGCCAGCTGGTGGGCATGCTGGCGGCCGCGACGGCGCCGGTGATGCACGGGACGACGTCGATAGCTGAGGTAGCACAGACATGCCGCCAGGTACTGGAGGGCGTCGTGTCGAGTGGCGATGACGAAGCCGTCGCTCTCGCGGCTGCGACGTCGGTGCTGGTGCTGGAGCCGGCGCGGTGGGTCGCGGCGCTGCGCCCGGAGTGGCTGGTGATGGAGCAGGTCCGAGCCGTCGGGCCGATCTGGACCGCATACGTCGCTGCCCTTCGTGACTTCGGCTACGGCGCATGGAGCGGCGTGCTCAACGCGGCTGACTACGGCGTCCCGCAGGACCGGCGCCGGGAGGTCCTCATCGCCGTCAAGGGCCGGATACCACACCCGCCACCGCCAACGCACGCCCACGACCCGGAGCCACACAGCCTCATCGGGCCGGGCCGGCGCCGGTGGGTCAGCATGGCAGAAGCCCTTGGCGGCGTGGACCGGCACCGCGCGGCCTACCACCGAACTCGCGGTACGGGCTGGACGGCCCGCCACGGTGCTCGCCCAGACCGGCCGGTCGATCAGCCGGCGCCATCGATCACCAGCAAGGCGCGTTCGGATACCTGGCGCTGCGGGCAGGTGAGCCTGCGCACTGACACCCGCCCGGGCCGTGGCGGTCGGCCACGGCCTGCTCGCGGGCTCGACCAGCCTGCGCCCACGCTCGTGTTCGGGAAGCGGTTGAACGCCGTCAGCTGGGTGCTGGACCGGCGCAGCGTGACCACGGACCGCTGCGGCGCCCGGTATCCGACACCGCCGGTGCAGGCCGGACGTCCGGCCCCGACGCTGACCGGTAAGTCCGGCGGTCAATGGCTGCGTCGCTGCACCGCCTGCCCGGGCACTCGCCGCATCACGATGGCGGAGGCGTCGGTTCTGCAGGGCTTCGCGCCGGACTATCCGTGGCAGGGCTCGACCACGCGTGCGTTCGCTCAGATCGGCAACGCTGTTCCGCCCGGGTTGGCGGCAGCCGTTCTCCGCCAGGTGCTGCCGCCAGGGGCGCCGCGATGAGCGGCACGGGTCCGGGCGCCGGACACCCGGCCGAACCCGGCGAGGGCCGCGACGGCGTCGAGGGTGTCGACCCGTTCGCCGAGTTCCTCGGCGCGCCGCAACAGCTTCCCCGGCCGATCCGTTGGGACGACCTGGAGCCGCACGCTCACGCCGCGGCGCTGCACGATCTGGCCGACTGGGTGCGCTGGCTCGTCGTCCGCTACGCCCTGGACCAGCGCGACGTACCGACGTGCTGGTATCGCCACGCCGCGCTGGTCGAGGAACTCTCCGCGCTGCGGGGTGCCTGGCAGATCGCCTACGACCCCGCCCAGCCGGCCACCGCCGCCGTCGACTGGCACGCCACGCTCGCCTACGGCCGCCAACGCCTGCGGGAATGGGCGATTCGCACCGGATGTCGGCAGCGCGAGCACCGCCCGGACAGCATCGAACCCTGGGCCGCCGACCCCGAAGGATCGGGCTGGACCACCGGCTTCTACATCCACCTTGACAGCATCGTCGGCCCGCCAACCAGCCCACCGCCGTGACCGAGCGCGACACCATGGGTGCGGCTGCGCTGAGCTACGCCGCAGCTGGCATCGCCGTCTTCCCTTGCTGGCCACTGCGCAAGCGCCCGCTGGTCAAGGCCGGCTTCTACGCCGCGACCACGGACCCCGACCGCATCCAGGCCTGGTGGGCCAGATGGCCGGCGGCGAACATCGCCATGCCCACCGGGCAACCGCACTGGGACGTCGTCGACGTCGACGTCAAGAACGGCGCCCCCGGCTACGCCACACTCCGCCGACTCCGAGCAGCCGGACTCGTCGACGGCTGGTCACACGCCGTCGCCACCCCGTCCAGGGGCCTACACCTCTACTTCGGCGGCACCGAACAACCCAGCAGCAGCATCCCCGCCAACGGCATCGACTTCCGCGGCCTCGGTGGATACGTCCTCGTGCCCCCATCACGTGTCCACCTCGCTGGCACCCGCGGCTCGTACCAGACCATCGACATCCGCGACGCCCACCGAGCCGGCGCGGTCGGCTGGGAAGCGATCCGTACACACCTCACCCCGCCACGGCACCAGCCGCCGACCCGGCTCGCCGCCGCCGTTGGAACCGGTGATGCCGGGCGTCGTCTCACCTACCTGGTCCGGCACGTGGAAACCCGACCCGATGGGCAGCGGCACCCGGGTCTGCTTTGGGCCGCCCATCGGGCCATCGACAACGGCTCCGCCGATCTCACCCCACTGATCGCGGCCGCGCTGCGTGCGGGCCTGCCAGCGGACGAGGCGCGGGCCGTGGTCAGCCACGTCGCCGCCAGTCGAGGCGTGAGTGGGAGATAGTGGCCCGTCAATCCGGGCCAGGCATGAGTCCGGCTGGACGCTGCCGTTCCACGATCGGCGGCGCCCAGCCGGACGGTGTCAGCGAGTGGCGCGGGCAGCGGCCTCGATGAGGGCCTGCCCGACCGCCTCGGCCTCGTCGGGCTGCAGCGTCACCGCCACCGGCGCGGCCCACCGGGATGCGGCGGTGAACTCGACGCGCCGCGGCTCGCCCTCGGGCTGGGCGACGTTGACCCCAACCAGCCAGGTGCGGTGCCAGCAGACCGAGGACATGACGTACTGCCGGTGCGTGCGGTGCTCACCGGCCTCGTTGCACCACTTGAGGACGCATTCGTCGTTCGTGGTGGCAGTCATGTGCCCCGCTCGCTCTCCTGTTCGAAGAACCGGCGGACGTCATCGAGCCTGGCCTTCACGGTCCCGAGCTGTTCGACGGCCTGCCGGTAGTCGGACAGGTGGTGTTCGGCCGTGTCGACCGCAGCGGCAGCGCGGTCGAGCAGCTCGTTGCCGGTCTCGGCGATGAGCATGCGCCCGGCCCGCCAGTCGATCCGTCCCCGGTGACCCAGCACGAGCCCACCGAGACGAGCGGTGAGAGCGTCCAGGCGTTCGATGATCTGCTCGTCGGACAGACCGGGCAGATAGCGCTCGCGTGCCTCGGCCAGCACGGCCGGAGTCCAACCGGCCCGCTGGGCTGTGTCGGCGATCTCGCTCAACTGCCGTGCCAGGGCGCGGGCCTCGGAGGGGGCGAGGCAGATGTCGGCCCGCTGCCCGGAGTCGAGGGGCTCGATACGGATGTCGATCGACGGTCCCTCGATGTCGTGCCAGGCGATCATCTCGCCGACCTGGTCACTCACGAACGGTCTACGGGTAATGACGTTCTTGCGCTCGTTGGTAGATACGGTTGCCACGGGTCTCCTCCTGCTCAGTTCAGGTTGGGGATCAAGTTCCTGTCCGGTGTTGACGCACCGGGCAGGAACGCCTAGCTCTCGCGGTTCGGTCGAGAATCCTCCATTGGTACGACGAGCGAACGCAGTGTGTTGATCAGCAGCGTGTCGTCCAGGTGCGTGGTCGGCAGCGGCTTGTTCGGCCCGAACGTCACCGCAAGCTGGACCTGTCCGGGGCTGAGCCCGATCACGCACTCGTGCTCCTGCTGCGGGTCGTAACGCAGGATCAACGTCCGCTCCGTCGGCCAGTCGTCAGGGGTCGTGCTCATCGCGTCCTCCAATGCTCGCTCAACCAGCGCCAGTATACGTCCCACCTACGACACACATCAAGCACACACTCAGCACACAAAGTTCCACTGGCCGCACACACTGGCATCATCTGTATGTGCCCAGCGATCGAAAGCACATCTACATTCGCGAGCAGGACGTCGAGCTCTGGGAGCGAGCCGCCCGGTATGCGGAAGCGCACCGACTCTCCATGGGCGGGCTGATCATGTTCGCGCTGGAGGCATACCTGGCTGAGCACGACCCGACGCATGAAGCGGAATGATCATCGCTGCATGCCGGGACGATATCCCCGATCCGTCGGCACGTGCTCGTGGTGGGACTTGAGCAGACCGCTCAACTGCTGAGCCCGGCGCAGGGCCTCGAACGCGAGACGGACGTCGCGATGCCCGTCCTTCTGCGGGCTGTCGCCGAGCGGGTAGCCGCTGGTGACCTCGTGCCGTTCACGGTAGGCGGCGATCGTCGCCACGTACCGGACCCACTGGCTCTGGTCATCGGGAGCTGACGGTGATGGACCGAGTTCCTGGAGCCATAGCGGACGTTCGGCGATCGCCAGCCGAGCCAGGGCATCGGCGCGGTGTTCGAGTAGGTGTTCCCGCTCCTGGAGGGCACGTCGGAGTTCGGGGTCGCGTGTGCCGATGGCGGCCGGGATGAGGCCGGCGACGAGACGGCGGGGCACTAGTCGGTGGGTGGGCCGTGTCGCGTCGACGAGGACTGCAAAGTGTTGGCTCAGGACCACGATGGGGTCGCCGTCGTGCTGGTCTTGGACGCCGATCAGGGGAACCAGGTCCAGGACGTCGATGCCGAGGTCGTGGGCGTGGAGAATCGTCGCGGCAAGTGCTGGGTAGGCCGGTGAGGTCGTCGGGTCGACGGTGTGGGTGAGCGGGCTGGCGTCGATGATTAGTGCGACGTGGTCGGCGAGTGCTTGGGCTGCGAGGGTGGTGTACTCGTCGGCGAGCTGTCCGAACGACTCCGCCCTGTCCTGGAGGTCGCCGACGGTCTCGTGTGCGGAAAGTGGGGAAGCGGTGCGCCGCAGGACGGCCGTGAGTGCGGTGATCGCGGTCGGTTCGGTGCCGTCGCCCAGGTGTCGGTCATCGGGGTCGAGGTCGGTGGCGACGTAGGCGTGGTTGGCGAGGCGTCCTCGGGTCATGGCGACGTAGAAGACCTCGCGAGTGGTGCTGGTTCCGCTGACGAGCACGTGGGCGGTGTCGACGCTGGCGCCTTGTGCGCGGTGTGCGGTGGTCGAGTAGGCGAGTTCGACGTGTTGACGCACGTAGTCCGCCGGGAGGGTGATGGTGCCGACACTGCGGTGTCGGCGGAGGGTGAGGGAGCCGTCGCGGTGACGGCGCTGCACGATCCAGGTGTCGCCGTTCTTGACCCAATTGCGGCGACCGGTGGACAGGCGCCGGTCGTTGTTGCGGGTGACGACCCGGTCCCCGCGCCCGGCCAGGCTGCCATCGTGCAGGACGACACCGCCGGGTTCGACGTGCCCGGCCGCGACCCGGTCGGCGCGGGCGCGCATGGCCAGCTCGCGGACGGCGTCAGTGGACGCCGCGATCAGCAGCGACGTCCGGCCGGCGGTCTCGTCGGCGAGCCAGGACCTGTACGCGTGGTCGGTGACGTCGTCGGTCTCGCCCGCGTGGAGCCGGCCGTGCTCCTGGTAGGTGGTCAGGATCTCGGCGTCGCCGCGCCGGAGACTCCGCGTCGCAGCGGCCTCCCAGGCTACCTGGAATCGGTGCAGCGCGGTGAGCTCAGGCACCAGGTCGTCGCCGTAGTCGCGGACGAGCAGCCCGAAGGCGCCGCCAGCGTCGACGGCGCCGAGCTGAGCGTGGTCGCCAACCAGCAGCAGCTTCGCGCCAGCCTCGTACGCGGCGCCGGCGAGGGCATCCAGCGCGAGCGTCCCCACCATCGATGCTTCATCGACGATGACCAGCTGGCCGTCGGTGAAGCGCCAGCGCCGGATCTCGGTGGTGAGTTCGGCGATGCGCTCTCGCACCGCTGCGGCGAGCTTGGCCCTCCCGGCAGCCGAGATGCTCCCTGATCCGCGCAGCCGCCATGGTCGTGCTTCCGACCAGGAGCACTCGGCGCGGCTCAAGTGGTCGCGCCATCCCTGGTCGTCTAGACCGATCCCTGGCAACGCGAGCAGCAGGTGGTCTAGTTCGCGTTGGCGATGCGTGTTGCGGTGGGCCTCGTGGAGCCATTTCGCGGTGTTGTCAGTCGGGATCCCCAACGATTCGGCCACCACGCCGGCGGCCGCCGCCGATGGTGCAAGCCCAACCACCGACCCGGCGCCGTGCTCGTGCTCCCAGGCGTGCCGGAGGACGTCGAGAGTGGTGGTCTTGCCGGAGCCGGCCGGGCCGAGCAGGACATCGACCCGGCGGCCGCTGACCGCGATACGGGTGAGCGCGTCGGCCTGGTCGGCTGTGAGCAGGTGCCCGTTCCTGGTGGGGTTACGGGTCGCTGTGTCGATCGCGGCGAGACTGAGCGCGGGCGCATCGATGGCGCGCAGTCCTGCGCGCAGCCGCTGCTCGGCGGCGAGCATTGCGGCAGATGTGAACACCCGCCCGGGCGCGAAGACCGAGCGGCCATCACGTCGGCGGAACCTGGCAGGTGTGAAGGCGCGCTCGCGCGGGGTGAGGTCGACCGACAGCGCGAGCAACCGATCGGTGGCGTCGCCGATGAGCCGGTCCCGCTCGTCGGCGTCGACCATGCGATAGGCCATCGCGGCCCGCGCGACCGCGGCTCGGACGTTCCACACCGTCCAGGTCGAGCGCTCGGTGCTTAACTCGTCGAAGGCGTCGCGCACCAGCTGATCGAGCGCACCACCCGCCGCGAGATCGTCCACCCGCCACAGCAACGGGCGATCTCGTCGGGCGGGCGCGAACCGGGTACGACTGCTCACCCACTCCGCCGGGTCGTCACGGAGTACGACGCGAGCGCGCTCGGCCCAGTCGGTCGTCAGCTCAGCGAGTGAGCGGACCTCCTTCGCCGGGCGGGTGGCCAGCGTGGCGATCTGGCGCAATCGGATGACGGTCCGATCGCTCGGGCTGCGGCCGTGCTGGCGCCGGTAGGCGTCGACCAACCGGTCCTTCTCCGCCTCGATGTCCGCGCCACGGCTGGAGAACGCCGCGATCAGCTCGCCCGGCATGGTCTCGATCTCCCACACCGTGTTCTTCGCCTTGTGCCGAGTGCCGCGGTTCTCCCACCCGACGCCGAGCCGGGCGGTGATGTGGTCGGCCAGGACGTTGTCGTACAGCTCCGACAGCGCCACCACGGCCGGATACAGGGCACCGCGCGAGTCCAGGGTGCGCCACCGGGCGTCACCGGTGGCCTGGACCCGGTTGAGCAGCAGCACGTGCGTATGCAGCTGCGGGTCACCGGAACGGCTGTCCCAATGGTCGAACGCTGCCCCGATCACGCCCCTGGTCTCGACTTGGGCGACCCCGTTGGCGCCGATCCGGGTGCGCACGACATCCCGCTCGAGCACGCTGAGGACGTCCCGGATCGCCGCCTGATGCGCCTCGTAGACCTGCTCGCGCACCCCCTGATCGCCCAATCCCCAGAGCACGCTCACGCTCTTGGGCGGGGAGAACGTGACGTCGAACCCCGCGACCGGCCTGACCGTCGGGCGAGCCTTCTCCTCGGCCTCGATCCGTTCGACCGCGGCCGCGCGCTCATCAGCGCTCAGCTGAGCGCTCAATGCGGCAATGCGCGCATCCGCGCGCTCACGCCACCCGATCACCTGGCGGAACCGGCGCCCGAGCGGCTGCCCGGTGAGCGGATCCACCCCCTCGCGGAACATCCGCTCCAGCTGCTGCTCGCTCACCCTCGAACCGGCCGAAAGGCCCGCGCCCTCGCCCAGACCAGCCAGACCGGCGCCCACCCACCGGCCATGCGGGTTACCCGGCTGCGTGTAATAGCTGGTCACCGCCGACGCGCCGGGCACATCCTCCTGATCTGCGATCCCACGCAGCAGGTACCGGTACCCGTCGCCGGCATAGACCCGCTTGACCGAGATCACTCAGCCGAACGACGCATCTCCGCACGTCGAGCACGCTGAGCGCAACGGCGCGAGCATGAGCGCGCATCGCCACGACGTGGCACGAACGTGCGCCCGCACCAACCACACGCTCGCCGCCGCGACTCGGTGCGCTCACGCTGACGGCGGGCCCGCGCACGACACGACTGCGAGCAGAAGCTCGCGTCACGGCGGACCGGAACCCATGAGCGGCCACACTGAGCGCAGACCCGCGACCGCTCACCCGCGACCGCGCGGACGTGGTCACGCTGACGCCGACGACGCGCTCGCTGGGCGCACCGACGCGAACACCACCGCTGCGTCACAGTCGCGGCCGCGAACCCCCAGCCACACTCCCAGCACGCCTTCGAACCCGTAGAGAACTGCTCGTCCATGACACCTCGGTGACGAGCCGCCGCGCACCGCGAAGCCGATCCGCGACCGGATACGCCGCCCAATGCCAGACGTGTAAGGCAGTGAGGCTTCCTCCAGGCCATGAGGCTTCGATCCGGCTCCCGTGCGTCCGTGCAACTGCTTGGGTTCGGGGAGGAGGGTCAGGATCCGGACGCGGACCGGGCGGGGTCGGTGACGGTGAAGATCGCGGCGACGACGACGCACGCGACGACTCGCTTGATGGCCTCGGTCCGCGGCGGGCAGCAGCTCGACGCTGTGGCCGCGGCCGCCGCCCAGGTCGACTGCAGAGCGGCAGCCGTGGGAGCTGGTCTATGGCGGCGAGCAGGAAATCGCGAGCCTGGACTGGTGCGGTGCGGGCTGCGGGGCGTTCTGGTTCGTCGTGCTGGCGACGTCTGCGCCTTGGGCTGATCGTCTGCTCGCTGCCTGCGTCGCTCTTACGACGGCGAACTCGTCGTAGACGGTGTGCAAGCCTGGCGGACGTGGCAAAGTTCAGCCAACCTGGATGCGGGACCCCCGGGCATTAGCTAGCGAGCGGCCATAGCGGAAAAGTGGCTGTCGAGAGGTAGGGGAAATCGTGACCAACACCCACTCGGCAGCCGGATCCGCTGCTGGCTACCAGTACCAAGCCGACTATTGCCTATACGCGCTCCTCCTCGATGGAGGCCCCGGGCGCGCCATCACCCTCGAGTTGCACGATGACGTCGCCTGGGAAGATGACGGAACGCCGCTGGAGAAGCTCCAGATAAAGCACAGCGTCAACGCAACTGGAGGCCTAGGCGACAAGTCGCCGGCCATGTGGCGAACCATCAAGGCCTGGCTCGACGACGGCCAGGCGGCCAACATCGATGGACCTGCACTCGTCCTGGTCTCCACCGGCACGGCAAGCCAGGGTTCTGCCGCCTACACCCTGAGGGCCACCAATGACCGAAACCCGGTCGATGTGGCGAACAAGCTCCGCAAGGCTGCCGAGGGCAGCGAGACCCAAGACCCTGCGATGCAGGCCGCGTTCGCTGCCTTCAAGAAGCTCGCAGTTCCCGCGCAGAACGCGTTTGTCTCCCGGATCACCGTCGTCGACGGCGCCCCGACGATCGTGAACATCGCAGACGCGGTGAAGGACCGCGTCTGGACGCACCTGCCTTCCGACACGAACAAGCATGCCGACTTTCTCGACAACCTCTGGGGTTGGTGGCGCGGTCGCGTGGTCGAGATGCTCAGCCAACGCTACTTCCCGGACGACGACAACCTTCGCGAGGCCGTGACAGCCGCTGACCTGAACGCGAAGCTCATCCAACTCACGATCGCGTATAGCGACCAGGGTCTTCCAGAGTTTGCTGAGTTCGACCTCGACTACACCGACAAGGCACTCGCCGGCCTCGACGAAGAGATGTTCGTGCACCAGCTCGGGTTTGTGAAGGTTCATGACCGGGTCGTGCGCCGGGCGATCGTCGACTACTTCCGTGCGACCCACAGCGAGGTGAAGTGGCTCGAACGCGACTTCCTCCGCGGCGACGAGGTCCAGGGTTACGAACGGCGACTACGGGACGCTTGGGACGTCTTGTTCGGGTTGATGCTCACTGGGCTGCCGGCGGGCGGATCCGAGGACGACGCGATCGCTGCCGGGCGGAAGCTGCTCCAGGACGTGCTGACTGCTCCGGCGATCCGCATCCGTGACCGCGTCGACCAAGACTTCTACTACCGGGGCAAGCACCACATGATGGCCCAGGGCTCAGACCTCGGCTGGCACCCGAACTTCAAGAAGAAGGTAGAAGATCTGTTGCTGGGGGCGGTGACAGTGCAATGACAGCAGACGCCAGCCCCGTCACGATCCATTCCCAGCTCCCCGGGTGGGACCAGCGGTCGCCCGTTCCTGCTGCGATGTTCAACCCGGCCCTCGTTGCGGTCACGATCGCAACGGCAGCGAACCAATACGAGGAGACTGCGGGCTTCCCGATGCCTTGGCCGCTCGCCCATCTCGTGACTCCACTCGTTCTCCACCGCCCGACTCGCGAAGCTCTCCCGAGGACCAAGGCGACCAGCCTGACGAAGTGGGCCGGCGACAACGCGGTGCTGATTGCCGGCTTCCCGGCACGAGCGAATCAGATGGCGCCGTACGTGCGGGAAGGGCTCAGGTTCGGGCTCCGGGAAGGAACCGTCGAACTCGTCGACGGCGATGGGTTGCGCAGTCTCGCCGAGCCGCAGATCCAGCCCCGCAAGGCCGCCGGTGACCTTCCGGTCGTCTACAGGGCGTCCGGGATGATCGGCCGCGTTTTCGGCCGCGCAGGAAACGCGGCGTCGATCTACAGCGCCCTCGGAGTGCAACCGTGAACTGACCGTCTCCAGCAGCGGCGATGAGTCCATCTCCGCATTCATCGCACCGCAACCGAAAAGATGGCAATCTAGCGGCGTGCAACTCGTGTCCGTGTGCCTGTACTCCACCCTGGGTGAACTCGAAACGATCGAATTCAACCCGGGGCGCCTCAACATCGTCACCGGCGTCTCCAGGACCGGCAAGTCCGTCCTGGTGAAGATAATCGACTACTGCCTTGGCCGTTCAGACATCCCGACCTCGGCAGGCAACGTTGAGAAGGCACTGAGCTGGGTTGGCGCACTCTGGCAACTCAACGACGGCGGCCGGGCGTACGTCGGCCGGCCGCTACCGCAGGGCCAGAAGAAGAACGAACAAGCCCTGCTCATTATTGGTGACGCGGCCCTCCAGCCGCCGACGCCGCCGCTAGAGCCGAACATGAACACCAAGACGATGCGCCTCGTTCTGGGCCAACGCATCGGCATCGACGAGAGCCAGATCGACCCGCCACCCGGCTCCTTGCGAGACCCGCTCCGGACCCACCTCGGGCACGCCGCGTTTCTCTGTATCCAGAACCAGGATGAGATCTCCTCATCCACCCGCATCTTCCACCGCTCCGGCGAACGCGGAGTAGACGACGCACTGCGCGACACCATCCCGTACTTCCTCGGTGCAGTCCCGCCTGACCAGGCTCTACAGAAGGCGCTGCTCCGACACGAACAGCGGCGCCTCCAGAAGCTCGAACGAGACCTGAGAGACGCGATCGACGCCGTGGCGACCATCGACTCGGAACTGCTCGCCCTCCACACCGAAGCAATCGAAGCGGGCCTCGCAGAACCTCTCGACCCCGAAACCCCGGGCCGGTCTCGCGCTGAGCTCGTCACGCTCCTCCACCGCGCCAGCCGCGACGCTTCACTCGTCCCCCCGGACACCGCACCTGCGCAGAGCCAGGACGCAGAACGACGCGCACGGAACGAGCTTGAGCTCGCTGAAGACGACCTCTACCAGCTGCTCCAGCAACGCCTGCTACTCCTCGACGAAGCCGAAGGAAGCTCGGACTACGAAGACGCACTCAACATCCAGGTTGGCCGGTTGACGAGCCTCGACCTGCTTCCGCTCGCTTCCGAAGGGCCGTCCCCAGGCCCCGAACACAACGAAGGCGCTGAGGACACCGAAGAGCCCGCCAAGCCAGTCGTGGCCGGCCGCTGTCCCGTCTGCGGCCAAGAGTCCGAGGATCCGACCAGTGGGCAGATGCGGACAACTCTCGAGAAGCTCAAGTCCCAACTGGCGAACATCCGCGGAGCATCACCCGCGAAGAGCGAGGCTCTCGACGACATCAACCGCCGCATCGCAGAAGTGCAGGGACGAGTGCGACGGGGGCGCTTAGCAGTGGACTCCACCTTCGCAGCCACATCAGCCGTCGGCCGCGACGCCAATCGCCGCCAGGACTTCACCCGAGGACGCATAGACGCCATCATCGCCCGAGCACCGGAAGCCGACGAAGGCCACGCAGCCCTCATCCGTGAACGCATCACGGTGGCCGAGGGCACCATCGAGGAACTGCAGCGGCAGCTCTCCGATGACTCCGCGCGTGAACGCCTCACCACCAGGCTCAACGGCGTCGGGCGCGACCTGACCAAGTACGCCCAAGAGCTCGGGCTCGAGCACAGCGATAAGAACGTCCGCATCGACCTCGCAGAGCTGACCGTCGTGGCAGAGGTCGACGATGATCCCGTGCCGCTCCATCGGATCGGCAGTGCCGAGAACTGGATCGGCTACCACGTCACCAGCCACCTCGCGCTGCATCAGTCGTTCATCCGGCACGACCGCCCGGTGCCCCGGTTCCTTGTCCTCGATCAGCCATCGCAGGGTCACTACCCCTCAGAAATGGACCGTCAGGCAGAAACGGCCACGGACGCGGACGACCTCGCGGTCCGGAAGCTGTTCAGGAAGATGTACGACTTCGTCGCCGAAAACGACGGCAATTTCCAGGTCATCACGGTCGACCACGCAGACTTCGAGGAGACGTGGTTCCAATCGTCGATCGTAAAGAACTGGCGAGACCAGAGTGACGGCCCAGTGGGTCTCATCCCGGCGAAGTGGATCGCGCGCCTCGACGGTTCAACCGGCCAAGGTGCCCAGGACGAGGCCTAGCCGGACACCTGGTCGGGGGCCCGTGGACGGCGGCGGCCCGGCCAGTCAATCCGCCTCAGCCGAAGCTCTCGACAGCCTGTTCAAAGGGCCGGTGGGTCTTGGCTCCTCCCGCCGCCGACGCTGAGTCGCGACTCTAGCTCCCCCGGAACCAGTCGAGTGCGGCGACGGCGTCGAGCAGTGCGGGGCAAGTCACCGCTTCATCGTTGGCACCGGACGCTGTTGGCTCGTGCCCTCTGGGCACAGAACTCAGGCGTTGACCACGGCGCCCCGGCCGGAACGCAATTGTCAGCGGCCCCGGAGATCGGACTCATGTACGTCCTGAGCGGCCCATAGGAAGTCGGCATCGCTGTCGATGTCAGCGTAGTCGCTCTCGGCAGCGCGGGGTTCCGCGCCCTGTTGGTCCTCGACCTCACGAGAGCGGGTCGCGTAACCACTGGTGGGGCCTACCGCGACGGGCAGCGCAGCAGCCGGCGCGCCGCGCCGACGTCCTTCCTTAAGCATCGCCCTCTACATCATGGAACAACGCCGTGTCTTGCTCTTGATCAGACAAGTTCGTCGCTGCGCGATAGTTGGCATCCAGTTCAGGACCCAGCAAGACGAGCTCCGTCAGCCGACCGCAAATCTCTGCGAACTCCCTCGCCTCAGCCACTGTCAGGTCACGACCTAGTACGCCCTTGTCACGGTAAGACAGCCACTTTCGCAGCACTTGGTAGCCGCCAATCTTGAAGTCCCAGGCCGCCTCGGGAACGCCGCGCCAGCACACCGCATCGTTGAGGTAAACGTCAACCACCTCGGCTCCCAGAAGTCCCAACTCCTCGTCGCGCAACGCAGCTGCTTCGACCTCCGTTCGGCCGCGAATCTCAACCCTTCCACTGCCCGGCATGACGATCCGTGACACTGCGCCACTCTGCTGTTCGCGCTTCTGCGTGACGGCCCAACCAGCGGTGACGGCAAGGTCACCATCGTCTGTGGCCAAGGGTCGGTCGTCCCTGCGGCCGATCCGAGCCAAGCTGCGTCGGCGAGCTATACCTTCCCTATCCCAGACCCGTCCGTCGGCATCCATGCTCAGCAGATCAGCGATCCGTTGGCCAAGGCGTGCGGACGCCAGGAGATCGGCCAGCTTGGCGGGGAGGGGAAGCCGGGGCCAGTCGTCCCGGATCGCATCGCCATTCTCCTCGAGATAGAGAGGCGAGTACCCGACGGCGAGAGCATGCAGCCAAATCAAACTCGCAGTTTCCTGTGACGTCTCCATGTCGCTGAGACCGATATCGGTGAGGTATGCCCGCGCAGTTGCAGACAAGTTTGGGCGCCACGCGAGACCACTTTCATTCTCGGTCTCCAACTCAAACAGCATCCCACTACCAGCGGCCGAATCCGAACCAGTTGGAAGCCAAAAGGGGATGACATACGCGTCCTTATGCATCGCATGCTGATCGATGAGCGCATTTGAGTGCAAGAAGGCGGCTCCGTCGAGTGATCGAGGTGCGCGACGGCGCACGACGAGGGAATTGCTTCCTAGCTCAGCTGACCTAATGTATTGTGGTCGCGGCTCATTCCACAGTTTCCTAGTCGGATCAATGTATGCCCACCTAAGATCAAAAGGCTTGACTTGAAATCGGACGATCTTCCTTTCATTGAAGGGGCTGTCCCTGAGGAGCCGCTTACGCGTCGCTTCCGGGCCGAAACGGGCCCAACTGTAGGTCAGTCGGTCGCCCTCGTCCCTAAGAACATTGAACTCGACGCCTTCGTCCAAGTAATGTCTCATCCTTGCCGCAAGCGTGACTCGGTCATGCGATATTAGCGCTTCCCCGCGGTTCTCATTCAGCCCGAGCGAAGGATCATCTGACGTGAGATCAACGACGCGCGGCCAACGATCGTACCCCCTCCTGGGTGACCAGGGCCGCAAGCGATACCAGTTCTCGGGCGTGGGATTCAGATCCTGAAATTCAGGTGCATCAGCGCCTACATTACATGAATCAAGTTCAGCGCGTTTCCCCGCGCCCCAGAAATCTCTGTAACGCACTTTGAAACCGGGAGCGTTAGCCGCTTTGGATCGAACAAGCAAACTGATCGCAGTGCCGACCTGGATGCCAGCCGGATTGAGCCTGGTCGAGAAGATGCTTGGGTCCGGCAATCCATCCGGCGTCTTCTTGCCGGTCTCGCGACTGTCGCCATTGAGGTTCTCAATATAGACCCGGTCGAATTCACTGACTAGTTGGCGCCGCATGACAACAGCCGATGGGTCAGCGAGCCATGAGAAATTGGTGATATAGCAAACTATGCCTCGCCCGGTCTCTTCAGTAATACGCCGCTCAGCTACCCGAAAGAACCGCACGTATAGGTCGTCGAGTTTGTTCTTTGTGATATCCCATCTATCCGCGAGACCCTGCTTGTATGGCGCTACTAGACCCCCTTCCTCGCGGCCACTCACGCCTGCGAATCCGTTGTAGGGTGGGTTGCCTAGGACGACGAGGATGGGATTTTCGCGCTTAACTGCTTCTGCGGCGTCGCGCTCGTCTTCGAACTCAGGGTAAGGCAGTCGTGGGTGCTCATCGCTTTCTACCCAACCTGTGAGCGCATTTGTCAAGTAGACGCTTGCGCGCTCCCCTGCAGCCTCTACGAGAGGAGCCCCCAGGCGATCTAGCGCCAAGCCCACGTTAAGGTGAGCTATTACGAACGGCGCAGGAAGCAATTCGAACCCGTGTATCCGGGTCAAGGCGGCCGCCTTCGTATCCTGCGCTACTAACGCGTCGCCATGCCGTTCCTCCAATACGCGAGCAATGGTCCCGATGGTTTCGACCAAGAATGAACCGGTTCCAGTGCAGGGATCGAGTACGTGGACGTTCTCATCCGCTAGCCCCAACTCGAGCCCTAGATCATCTTTAAGCGCACGGTGAACGCTCGCCACCATGTGGCGAACGACTTCAGGAGGCGTGTACCAAACTCCCAATTGACGCCGCATCTCTGGGTCGTACGCTTGGAGGAACGGCTCGTAGAAATACTGAACCGCATTCGCCGACTCGAAGCGGTCGAAGAAGAGCCGGCGATCTACACGAAGCAGGGCGTCTTCGGTCCAGTCGAGCACCTCATTGAGACCGACCGGCAATGTCGCCTTTGTCGTCAATTGTTGAAACAGCACTCTTACCATTGGGACATTGAGGGTCCATTGTGCGGCGCGCCAACTGAAGCGCTGTTTGCTACCCACGGGCTGCGACTCGCTCCAGACGACCCAGGCTGCGAATACGCCATAGAACAACGTCTGTACGAGGGCTGAGCGGAAGAACTTCTCACCCTCGCTTCCTTCGAACTTTAAGCCAAGTCCATCCTCTAGTGCAGAACGCAACGTTCCCAGTGCCTCAAGGTGTTGCTCGTCCGCCAGGTCTAGACGCCGCCGGCCTTCACGCGCGTAAGCTGCAAGGAACCACGCTAGGTCGGCGGGCTGCCACAAGGGTGCATCACCGAGCAAGGCACGTGCTAGGAATTCGAAAAACTGGGTTTCAAGGTTTCCATCGACATTCTCAGTATCATTGGTCAGTTCCCAGAAGCTCTGCTCATTCTTTGCGATCGAGAACAGTTCTCCTTCGATGGGCTCTCCGTCCTTACCGAGGCTCACGAGAAGGAACTCACGGTAGGTCGACACCAGCACCTTGCCGTAGCGGCCGAGATACTTGCGGACCTGCTGTGAGCGGGCGATGCGCCGAACGTCTCGGCCAGGACCCTTGACCTCCAAGACTCCGCGTTCGGGCACTCGGGTAGCCATCGCTCGCTCGCCCGCGGACGCAACGGCGTGACTGCGAAGGAAGAAGCCACCGTCAGGCACCCCTGCGCCACGATTCCGCGTCGTCAGTACGCACAGGACCTTCGGAGACAGATGGCCACCAACTTCGTTGAGCAGCCTCTCCAACTGGCCGTAGTAGGAGGTCTCCTCAACGGCCTCGCCAGTCTCGCGGATTCTTGCCATGGCGCTTAGATAATCCTGAAGTACACCCATGTCCCCAACCCTGACGCGTGGAGATGAGTCTCTCATGATGACGCAAGCTGGGTCCGGAGGAGGCGGGCACGCGTGTCGGTCGGGACGGTCTCGGCCTCTGATCAGGCTGTTCACATCGTGCCGCTGGTATCCGGCGTACGGACCGCCTACAGCTGGCCGGCGGGACCAATTTGTGCGCAACCGTGGACATCAGCTACTGCAGGTAGGGGGCGCCCGATCCAGATCCGGCTAACGGCCATGCTCGTAATCAGCTCGACCGCTGCACAGGGGCCGCCGGTGAACGATACGGCCGACTTCCCTGACCTGCTGATCCGACCGTCTGAACCAGACGGCGTACGCCGACACAGCCGGATGTGAGGGGGCAGCTGGACCCCGACCAAGAGGACGAGTGGCGGTCACTTCGGCGAGGGACCGTCGATGGGATTGGACCAAATGGTCAAGCCTTAGGCGCCCGAAGCCGGCGCCAGGCGAGGGCTCGCATTTCTCAACTCCTGGATCCCTCATCGGCGCCGCCAAGGAAGTGTCGATGCAAGCGATGCGCCGATAGAGGAACGACCTACGACTTGCAAGCGACGCGTCCAGCACCAGCTTGCCGCCGTAGCTGACTCGACCGCCCCCTCTAGGACGAGGCTACCCGCGATCGAGCTGCATTTGAAACGGCATTCAGAAGCAGAAGCGGGTCTTGATTCGTTATGTAGCGGAGGCTCTGCGGGGGGTTGAATCTATCTGTTGCGGCGCGCAAGCGACTTAGCGGAATGGGCGCCGCAAAAGTCCTCGGCTCCCGGATGTGAATCAGACAGGCGATGCCCGATCCCTCAAGGTACTGATCGAATTCATCGCGAGAAAGCCCAAGGCTCGATTCGTGTTCCTTCCAGGCCACATCAGGATCATGCACCTCGACAGCCTCGAGCTCTGCCGTACCGACGATGGCCATGGTGGGCGAGCTGGCGTAGAGGAGGAGGAGCGTGCCGGCCGGCGCCCTTGTTGGTCGTCGGCGTACCTCAACGGTCTTGGAACCGTCGAGGATGGCAGTGGCGAAGCGCGGCCGAAGCGAGAGTAGGACCGCTGTTGGCTGGCTCATACGCTGCGGCCCTCGTTGTAGAGAGCCTCGAATAGGGCTGTCGGGATCTGTCGCGGACCTCGTGGTGGCTGGCCGAGCGATCCGTGGGCGATGCTCAGCTCCAGGAATCGTTGACGGCTGATCGGTCGAGCGAAGATCTCCGTATGTGTGAATCGGAGGGCCTGAACCCTGCCGTCCTTGGAGGCGGCTTCGACGGTCTCCTTCCGCCACACGCCCAGGTGCTGGAAGCGGCTATGTAGCTCCACTGGGCCGCCGATCGCGACGGTTTCCAACTGCGAGCAGGCGATAACGCTGGCACGATGAACCACGCCTCGGCCTCCTTCGCTCATGTACCACAGCAGCCGCGCTGGGGGCGTCATTCGAAGTCCGCTCGAACTATTATAGTACACGTGTTCGATCGCCAGTCCCAGTGCATCGTTGCGGGGCACCAGCGTGTCCGGCGTGCCGAGTAGGTCCGCGGAGAATCTCTGTTGAATCGGGATCAGGTAGTTGGCGAGATCACTGTCAAGGATCTTGGCGGGCCACCACGCACGCTCAAGTGCTGCGGCAACCAAGGTGGGCATGCTTGATCGTAAGGAAGCTGGCTCGGCCAGATCGGCTTGACGCGCCGCGACGACGGCGTCATGTTCGACGATGGCGGCAAGGCCGGCCCGTGCGAGAACGAACGTGTACAGGTCGCCGTTGTCCGCGGCGCGGAAGCCATCGCCGATTGCCGCCAGCCTGGCGTGCTGCGAGACGTGCGGATCGGTGATCCGAAGGATCGGCAATCCTGCGCTTTGGGCGCGCACGCGCAGACGGAAGACAAGTTGGCGGGCCAGGGTGTCGCTCACTGTGTTGTTGAGTACGCGGAGGAGCGGGGCCTCGAGCGTGTGCTTTCCGGCGACCAGTCCGTAGATGGCGACCATCCGACCGTCGCCATCGTGGAGGCCCACTCGCTCGTGACGTGCCGCTCCTAGCCCTCGTAGCCTTCTGAGGAACTGCTGGGGCCGCTCGCCGTTCGCCACGTCGGCCAGGGGTTCCGCCTGGGTCTCTTGCCCGCTACCCAGGAGGCGCTCCGAATACGAGGTGTTCAGAACCATGGCCGGCCGGTATGCCTCGGCTCGGACCAGTTCGTCGAGGTGGATGATGACATCCACTGGACGCAGGATTCGGAGCCCGAATCGCTGTGCAGATGCGCTATGAAGCCTCGCAAGCTGCTGATCACGTGTGATGAGCACGTTGAGGCCGGCCGCTGCGGCTTGGGCTACATGCTGTAGGTCGCGAGAGTCCTGCGAGCTGCGAGGGTAGCCCGCGTCGGCGCGTTGAGCGTCCTGCCTTAGCTGGTGCTCGATCTCTGCTGCGCGGCGGCCATGGCTGGGGTCGTGGACCCTGCGGAGTTGGTGAGCTTGGCTCGTGCAGGCGCCGCGCAGCGAGCTTTGCATTTCGTTGATCTCGGCATCGAGCGCCGCCGTGCGTACGAGCTCGAGCTGGTCGGAGAGATGATCAGCGCGCAGTGCAGCTGCCTCATCTGCCCCGGCCCGTGTGGAGTCGGCGAAGTCTCTGAGGATGTTCAGATCGATCGCGGCGCTTACGAGCGTGGTGGTCGGTTCACTGGTGAAAAGGTTGGGATGCTCATGATCGAGCCACCAGTTGACGACAGGGAGACCCTTTTTGCTTCGTCCCGGACCCTCGCTGACCTGCGTGAAGCCAAGCTTGATCCACATATCGCCGAGGTCGTAATCGTGCCTGCACCGAGCCTGTATGCCGAGCCGGTCCGCGTGATCTGTCCTGATGTGCTCGATAAGCAGTCGTGCGATACCGCGTCCCCGGAAGGCCTTGTCGACACAGAGATGGCTCAGTCGTACGCGGCTCCGAGCGAGGCCGAATAGCGCGTATCCAACGACTCGAGCGCCCGACCAAGCCAGGAGCAGGCATCCCTCAGCGGCGGCCGCGTAGTAGGCAGCGAAGGGCATGTGCCCGAGCGTCGATCGCGAGCCATTCCCGAGCAAGATGGCCGCCTTGATTGCGTCCTGATCGCCAGGGTCAGCGACCAGAGCCTGGACGTCTCCGTCCATCGCATCGCGATCTTGCTCCATGGTCGAATTCTCACCGATTCCGCACCAAACTGAAAGATCACCGTCGCCTCGAGACTGATCCATTGAGTTGCCTCACTTCACCAGTGCCCCGGGGGCATGCTGGCTTGCTGGCGGTGATGGCGTCGGGAGGCCGGCAGCCGGACGGTGCGCGGCGAGGCCCTACCTGAGCGCGAGCGCCGAGCGCGCTCGGTAGCCTCAGGAGGAACGCATGGAGCATGCTCAGGACCCTCACGGGACAGTCGAGCGCACATCAATCGGTGAGCGGCTGCGTGTCTGGGTCAGCGACCCGGACGTCGCACTCATCGTCACGGTCTTCGCCGATGCCCTACTGGCGCTCGGCGCGTTCGCGTTGTCGTTCGATGCGCTCAGGGAGCTTGCACTTGCGGCAGGATTGCGCACGGAACTTGTATGGATCTGGCCACTCGTAGTGGACGGGTTCATGGTCGTGTCCACCATCAACGCCGTCGTTCTCAGCGAACGCATTCCCAGAGCCGCCTGGTATCCGGGCATCGCCTTAGTCGTCTTCGCGGTAGTGAGCATCGCTGGGAACGGCTTGCACGCTGCCCGGCATGCCGACATGGACGTGATCAGTGTTCCGGTGGCAGCCGTGGTGAGCGCAATTCCGGCGGTTGCGCTCCTGATCATCAGCCATCTGATCGTTGTCCTGCTCATTGCCCGCCGGCGGAATCCACCTCGCGCCGAGCGTGGCGGATGGTCGGCTCATCGTGTGAGCGATCAAGGGATCGAGCAGTCGATCAGGAGATCCGCAATGTCGAACCGAGGCGCTGGCGAACGGTCAAGCCCGGGGCGTGCGTCCGGCTCTCCTGCAGGCATCGGCGGTCCTGCGCGAAATCGGGCCGACGACGACCTACTCGCAGCCTGGGTGGTGGCGGAGCTGCAGGCGGGGCGGACGGTCACCGGCGACGATGTCGCAGCCCGGATCGGGATGTCCCCAGCGACCGGCCGGCGTCGGTTGCGGGCGCTACGCACGACTCGACCCGACGCCATGGTTGAAGTCGCTCAGCGCGGCAACGGAAGGCGGCCGGTCGATGGAACTCCTTGAGGTCACCGCGATCACGGCAGTCGTCGTGTTGACCATCGGCTGTGCAGGCATCGTCGCCGTGTTCGCCGTGGCCGCCACGGTTAACCGATCCAGAGGTCGAGGATGGGGTCACCTTCTCGTCAGGGTCCTGCGCCTCACCCTCACTGTCTCCGCAGTCGCGTTGGCCGTCGAGGTCGTGGTGATCATCGTCGCTGCTGTAATCGCATAACAGGCTGACGCCTGGCATCCGCGGCGCCGCGGCAACGCCCGGCATCTGGTGAGCCGTGCTGCGCATGACGATGAAGGAAATTGTCCAGGGCCTGCTGGCTCCCGCGCCTCCTCATCGCCCGAGACATGGCGACCGTTTGCCAGGAGCCCCGGGGACGGGCCGCGCAGTGTGCGCGGCGCACTTTCACCCCATCTACCGGTCAGTCCAGCTACAAGGCGCCGGGAGTCGCATCGCGGGGGTGCTGATCGCCTCGCAGTAGTCCCCGACGGCGAAGAAACCCAAACGTGGTGCAGGAGGGGCGAATGGGCTATCCGGAGAAACGTGGCGACTACTACCGGGCGCGGTTCAAGCGACCGGACGGCGGATACGGCACGCTGACCGAGAAGTTCGCCACCAAGGCCGCTGCACGCCAGGCTGCGAACGACGAGGAAGCACGGATCCGTTCCGGCCGCTGGACCGACCCGAACGCGGGCCAGATCACCTTCGGCGACTGGGCCAACCGCTGGTACGCCGGTCTGGACTTGGCCCTGTCAACGATGCAGAACTACAAACATCACCTCGAGGAACACCTGCTCGTCGAGTTCGAGGATCGCCCGCTTGCCGACATCAGCGCTCGGGACATCGATGCATGGCAGAGCAAGGAACGCCGATCCGGGTATAGGCCGTCATCGATCAAGACCTGGCGCAGCACGCTAAGCACCATCCTGGCCGACGCGGTCGCCGAGGATCTGATCGACGCGAACCCGGCAGCCGTACGCCGAGGGCGCGGAAAACGTGCGGGCCGATCCAGCCGCCGCGGCCCCGAGAAGGTCACCACGGATGCGCTCGGAGCCCTTCTCATCGCCGAACGCGCCGCCCTGCTCGCGGGCCGCGACGATGAGTTCATCATCGTTCTCACGATGTTCTACACCGGCATGCGATGGGCCGAGACCGTCGGACTGCGTCCGGAGTACGTCCGCTCTAGGTCCATCCGAATCGAGCAGCAGCTCTGGGAGGCCGACGACGGCGTCTTCCACGAACTGCCACCGAAAGACGACAGTTACCGCGACATCGACACGCCAGCTTTCCTCTGCACCCTGCTCGCGGCACAGCTCCGAAGCACCACGCAACAACCTTGCCCGTGCCATCAACACACCTACGTCTTCACCGGCCGCAGCCAGAGCGCCCACCCGCGCCGGAGCCCTTTCGGCGACTGGATCTTCGAACCCGCCGTCTCGGGCTGGTTTCCCAAGAAACGAGCCAGCGAACAACGTCGACCTGTCCCGCTGGCTGCCGAACCCTGGCCGGGCCGGCCGCTGCGCGGACGCAACAATCAGGGGCGCGCTGAAGCCAACTGGCTCCCTGTCGCCACCGGGCTGACACCCCACGGCCTACGGCACTCCCACAAGACCACGATGGTCGAGCTGCGCACCCCGGAAGTGCTCTCACACGAACGGCTCGGGCACGAGCTCGAAGGCATCGGCGGGCGCTACAGCCACGTCACACCCGTCATGCGACGGGAACTCCTGGACGGCCTCACCGAACGATGGAACGACGCACTCGACACCAGGGCAGCCGACAGGCCATCCTCACCAGTCACGATCCTCGACCGGCTCATCGCCGCACGCCGACACGCGCGCGAGCGGGAAGCCGCTCTCAAGATCATCTCCCGAAGTTCTCCCAACCGGGAGCCCGGCAATCAACTAGGAAGATCGAAAGAGCCTCTGACCTGGTCGGGGTGACAGGATTTGAACCTGCGACCTCTTCGTCCCGAACGAAGCGCGCTACCAAGCTGCGCCACACCCCGAAGTGCTGAGTCAGCATATCCGAGCCGGGCGCAGGATCGAAATCCGGTTCACCCCTCGGTCGGTCAGCGCTCGCCGGTCAGCGTGAGCAGCGTCGCCTCGGGCGGGCAGGCGAATCGGACCCGCGCGTACGGCGACGTGCCGAGGCCGGCCGAGACGTGCATCCAGGCGGCGCCGGGACCGCCGACGCGGGGGTGCCGGGAGACGCCCTTGACGCGGGCGGTGTCGAGGTCGCAGTTGGTGACCAGCGCGCCGTAGCCGGGGATGCACAGCTGGCCGCCGTGGGTGTGACCGGCGAGCAGCAGCTCGTACCCGTCACGGTGGAAGGCGTCCAGGACCCGTTGGTACGGCGCGTGCGCCACCCCGATCGCGAGGTCCGCGTCGGCCGCGGGCCCGGCCACGTCGCCGAGGCGGTCGCGGTTCAGGTGCGGGTCGTCCACGCCGGCGAAGGCGAGCCGGCGGCCGTCGACGGTGAGGGAGCCGAACGTGTTGGTGAGGTCGAGCCAGCCGGCCGAGCTGAGCTCGTCGCGCAGCTCCTTCCACGGCAGGTCGACGGCTTCGGAATGGTCGCGGGCGTTCTGGTGGCGGATGCGCTCGAGCGGCAGCAGGTACCGCGCCGGGTTCTTCGGGCGCGGCGCGAAGTAGTCGTTGGAGCCGAAGACGAACACGCCGGGCAGGTCGAGCAGCGGCCCGAGCGCTTCGAGCACCGTCGGGATCGCCTCCCGGTGGGCGAGGTTGTCGCCGGTGTTGACGACGAGGTCCGGCTCGAGCGCCGCGAGCCTGCGCACCCAGGCCGCCCGGCCGCGGTGACCTGGGGTGAGGTGCAGGTCGGACAGGTGCAGCACCCGCAGCGGCCGGCTGCCCGGCGCCAGGACCGGGACGTCGAAACGGCGCAGCCGGTAGGACCGCACCTCGTAGCCGGCCGAGTAGACGAGCCCGGCGGCGGCCGTCGCCGCCAGCCCGAGCGCCACCCGCTTCACGACCATGCGTCCAGAATCCCACAGTCGGACGCCCCGGGTACTCTCCTTCACCATGAGCGACGGTGTACGCCTCGCCACTCCGCGCGGCCGCGCGCTGCTCGCCGCGACGGCGCTCGGGTCCGGCATGGCGTTCCTCGACAGCACCGTGGTCAACGTCGCGCTGCCGACCATCGGCCGCGAGCTGGACGCGACCCTCGCGGCCCTGCAATGGACGGTGAACGCGTACACGCTGACGCTGGCCGCGCTCATCCTGCTCGGCGGCTCCCTGGGCGACCGTCTCGGCCGGCGGCGCGTCTACCTCGTCGGCGTCGTGTGGTTCACGGCGGCGTCGGTGCTGTGCGCGCTGGCGCCGACGGTCGAGGTGCTGATCGCGGCGCGGGCGCTGCAGGGCATCGGCGGCGCGCTGCTGACGCCGGGCGCGCTGGCCATCCTGCAGACCACCATGCACCCCGACGACCGGCCACGGGCCATCGGGGCGTGGGCCGGCCTCACGGGCGTCTCCGGCGTGCTCGGCCCGCTGCTCGGCGGCTGGTTGCTGGAGTACGACTGGCGCTGGGTGTTCGCCATCAACGTCCCCCTGGCCGCCATCACGGTGTGGCTGATCGCCGTCAGCGCCCCCGAGAGCCGCGACGAGGAGGCCGGCGGCCGGTTCGACGTCGCGGGGGCGGCGCTCGGGGCCGTCGCGCTCGGAGCCAGCACGTACGCGCTGATCAGCTGGCCAGAGAACGGTGCGTCCACACTGAACGTCGGCATGGTCGTGCTGTCCCTCGCGGCGGCGGCCGGGTTCCTCTACCGCGAGCGGACGGCCGCGCACCCGATGGTCCCGCTGTCGCTGTTCTCCGATCGCACGTTCAGCGGCATCAACCTCATGACGTTCGCGGTCTACGCCGGGCTGTCCGGCGTCATGTTCTTCATCGTGATCCAACTGCAGGTGACGCTGGGCTGGTCGCCGCTCGAGGCCGGTATCGCGACGGTGCCGACGACCATCCTCATGCTGCTGTTCTCCGGCAGGTCCGCCGACCTCGCGAAGCGCTTCGGCATCCGGCCGCCGCTGGTCATCGGCTCGCTGTGCGGCGCGGTCGGAGTGGCGCTCCTGGTGACGGTCGGCGACGGCGACAGCTATCTGGCCGACGTCCTGCTGGGCGTGACGCTGCTCGGCGTCGGCCTCACGACGCTGGTCCCGACGCTGACGGCGACGGTCATGGCGTCGGCGCCGCAGCACCTGGCCGGCGTCGCCAGCGGCGTCAACAACGGCGTCGCCCGCGCGGCCGGACTGCTCGCCGTCGCCGCGCTGCCCGCCATCGCCGGGCTGTCCGGCGCCGCGTACGAGGACCCGCAGCTGCTCACCGACGCCTACCGCATCGCGATGGGCGTCTGCGCCGGCCTCCTTGCCGTCGGCGCCGTCGCGGCCATGACGCTGCGGCCGCGGGCGCTCACCGAGCCGCCGACCACCGCGCTGCCCGAACCGGAGCCGACGCCCGCGCCGTGCTCGGCGCCGGGCCTGCCGCCGTCGCACGGCGGCTGAGGCAGACTAGGCGCATGGCAGCCCTCAAGGACCGACTCCGTACCGACCTCACCGCGGCGATGCGCGCCAAGGACAACGTGCGCAAGGCCACGCTCCGCATGGTGCTCGCCGCCATCGGCACCGAGGAAGTGGCTGGCTCGGCCGCCCGTGAGCTCACCGACGACGAGGTCACGGCGCTGCTGACCCGTGAGGTCAAGCGGCGGCGCGAGGCGGCCGACGCGTTCCGCACCGGCGGCCGCGCCGACAGCGCCGAGAACGAGGATGCCGAGGCCGCCGTCATCGCCGAGTACCTGCCGCAGCCGCTCACCGACACGGAGCTCGACGCCATCGTCACGGCCGCCATCGCCGAGACCGGCGCCGAGACGCCGCGCGACATGGGCAAGGTGATGAAGCTGGTGCAGCCGCAGGTCCTCGGCCGGGTCGAGGGCAGCAAGGTCGCCGCCGCCGTCAAGGCGAAGCTGGCCTGACGATGGCGCTGATCCACCGCGCGACGCTGCGGCCGGGCAAGCTGGAACTGCTGGCGACGTGGCTGCCGGACCGGCCGTGGGCCAACGGCGCCACGGGATTCGAGGCGGCCGGCGCCTACCGGTACGACGACCCCGCCGGCGAGGTCGGCCTCGAGGCGCACCTGCTGCGCACTGACGGCGGAGCGGTGCTGCACGTGCCGCTCAGCTACCGCGGCGCCCCGCTGGCCGGCGCCGAGCACGCGCTCGTCGGCACCATGGAGCACTCCGTCCTCGGCACCCGCTGGGTCTACGACGGGTGCGCCGATCCGGTCTGGGTCGCGGCGCTCGCCAGCGCCGCCCTGACCGGCGCGCCGCAGGCCGAGGAACTGGTCGACGTCGACGGCGACCTGGTCCCGCGCGAGCCGTCCGCCCGCGTCACCGGCAGCGGCAGTGCGGACGGCGCAAACCCCGTACTGCCCGCCGACGCGCCGCTGACCCCGTACGACGACGGCCCGACCACCGTCGTGCGAACCGGTGGCCTCGACCTCATCGTCGTCCGCGTCGTCGGCGCCGAGCCGGACGCCGATCACGTCCTGACCGGCACATGGACGAACGGCGGGCCGGCCACGCTCGCGGCGGTGCGGCCGGCGCCCTGACGGGCCCGCCGTCAGGCGGTGGTGAGTTCGGCCGCCAGCAGCTCGGCGATCTGCGCGGTGTTCAGCGCCGCGCCCTTGCGCAGGTTGTCGCCGCAGACGAAGAGGTCGAGCGAGTTCGGGTCGTCGAGCGAACGGCGGATGCGGCCGACCCAGGTGGGGTCGGTGCCGACGACGTCGGCCGGGGTCGGGAACTCGCCGCGGGCGGGATCGTCGTACAGCACGACGCCGGGGGCGTCGCGCAGGATCTCCCAGGCCCGCTCGGTGGTGACCTCGTTCTCGAACGTGGCATGCATGGCCACTGAGTGGGTGGTGACGACCGGCACCCGGACGCACGTCGCCGAGACCTTGAGGTCGGGCAGGTCGAGGATCTTCCGCGACTCGTTGCGGATCTTCAGCTCCTCGGAACTCCAGCCGTCGTTCTTCAACGACCCGGCCCACGGGACGACGTTCAGCGCGAGCGGCGCCGGGAACGGCCCGAGGTCGGAGCCGACGACGCGGCGGACGTCACCCGGGTGGGTGCCCAGCTCCCGGTTGCCGGCGACCTTGTTGAGCTGGTCGTGCAGGGTGTCGATGCCGGCCTGACCGGCACCGGACGCGGCCTGGTACGACGACGCGTTCAGCGCCGTCAGCCCCAGCTCGGCATGCAGCGCGCCGAGCACCACGATCATCGACAGCGTCGTGCAGTTGGGGTTCGCGATGATGCCGCGCGGGCGGTTGCGGGCCATGCGCGCGTTGACCTCGGGCACCACCAGCGGGACGTCGGGGTCCATGCGGAACGCGCCGGAGTTGTCGACCACGACGACGCCGCGGTCGACGGCGACCTGCGCCCACTCGGCGGACACCTCGTCGGGGACGTCGAACATGGCGACGTCGACGCCGTCGAAGACGTCGGCGGTCAGCTCCTGGACCTCGACCTCCTCACCGCGGACGGTGAGCCGGCGGCCGGCCGACCGGGCCGACGCGATGAGCCGGATCTCGCCCCAGACGTTCTGGCGGGTCGAGAGGATGTCGCGCATGACGGTGCCGACGGCGCCGGTGGCCCCGACGACGGCGAGGGTGGGACGGTTGTCGCTCATCGCCCGGTCCCCCCGTACACGACCGCCTCGACTTGGGTGGCATCGAGGTCGAAAGCCCGGTGAAGGGAAGTGACCGCGGCATCGACGTCGTCGGCGCGGACCACCACCGAGATGCGGATCTCGGAGGTCGAGATCATCTCGATGTTCACGCCGGCGTCGGCCAGCGAGCTGAAGAACTTCGCGCTGACGCCCGGGTGGCTGCGCATGCCGGCGCCGATCAGCGACACCTTGCCGATGCCGTCGTCGTAGCGCAGCGACTCGAAGCCGACCGTGTCCTGGATGGCCGTCAGCGCCTCGACGCCCTTGCGCCCGTCGCTGGCCGGCAGCGTGAACGAGATGTCCGTGCGGTTCGTGTCGATGGCCGAGACGTTCTGCACGATCATGTCGATGTTGACGTCGGCGGCGGCGACCGAGCTGAAGATCGTGGCCGCCTCGCCGACCTTGTCGGGGACGCCCACGACCGTGATCTTCGCCTCGCTGCGGTCGTGCGCGACGCCGGAGATGATCGGCTGCTCCATGTCGGCCTGCTCGCTTCCCTGGGAATCGGACACCCACGTGCCGGTGAGCGTCGAGAAACTGGATCGCACGTGAATCGGGATGCCGTAACGGCGCGCGTACTCGACGCAGCGCAGGTGCAGGATCTTCGCCCCGCAGGCGGCCATCTCGAGCATCTCTTCGTACGTGATGTTCGGGAGACGGCGCGCGGTCGGCACGATGCGAGGGTCGGCGCTGAAGACGCCGTCGACGTCGGTGTAGATCTCGCACACGTCGGCGTCGAGCGCCGCCGCCAGCGCGACGGCCGTGGTGTCGGAGCCGCCGCGGCCCAGCGTCGTGATGTCCTTGCTGTCCTGGCTGACGCCCTGGAAGCCGGCCACGATGGCGATGGCGCCGCCGTCGAGCGCCTGGCGGATGCGGCCGGGCGTGACGTCGATGATGCGGGCCCGCCCGTGCGCGGAGTCGGTGATGACGCCGGCCTGGCTGCCGGTGAACGACCGGGCCTCGTGGCCGAGGTCGCCGATGGCCATGGCCAGCAGCGCCATCGACATGCGCTCACCGGACGTGAGCAGCATGTCCAGCTCGCGGACCGGCGGCAGCGGCGAGACCTGCTGTGCGAGATCGAGCAGCTCATCGGTCGTGTCGCCCATGGCGGAGACGACCACGACGACCTCGTGGCCTTCCTTCTTGGTGGCGACGATGCGCTGCGCCACCCGCTTGATGGCCGCGGCGTCAGCGACGGAAGAACCTCCGTACTTCTGCACAACCAGCCCCACGGCACACTCCTCCCACAGCCTTCAGTGCCCCTGGCAGTCTAGGCGACCTGCTGGCTGTGCCCCGAGACGTCCGGATCGCGGGACAAGATGTTCAGAGTTCGGCCTCGACGGGGAGCAGCGCCTCGTGCGCGACCTCGATCTGCTCGTCGTGGTGATCGAGGCGGGTGTGGGCGATCAGCGAGTGCAGCGCCCGCAGCGCCGAGCCTGCCGTCGCGCCCCACGAGGACAGGTAGGAGAACTGCCACCACCACAGCGCCTCGATGACCCGGCCGTCCTTGTAGTGCGTCAGGCCGTGCAGGAGGTCCTGGGCGATGCTGGCGAGGTCGTCGGAGAGCCGGAACCCGGTGGCGCCGCGCTCGGGGTCGACGGGGTCGACCACCTCGACGTAGCCGTCGACCGGCTCGAGCAGGGCGGCGATGCGCAACCGCAGCTCGTCGACGTCGGCGTCGGGACCCGCGTCAGGCTCGAACCGCTCATCCGGCACGACATCGCTGATGGCGCCGAGGCGGCCGCCGGCAAGGCACAGCTGGCTGACCTCGAGGAGCAGCAGCGACAGCGTGCTGCCGGGGTCGGCGCCACGGGCGATCTCGCGGATGGCCAGCAGGAAGCTCTCGATCTGGTCGGCGATCTCCGCGGCGAAATCACCGTACTCGGCGGCAGGGTCGTCGGCAGGTCGTGCAACAGCGCTAGACATCCAGCAGTCTCCGTCCCTCGAATGCGCGGCCCAGAGTGACCTCGTCGGCGTACTCGAGATCACCGCCCACAGGCAGTCCACTGGCCAGCCGCGTGACGCGCAACCCCATTGGCTTGATCATCCGGGCCAGATACGTCGCCGTAGCCTCGCCTTCGAGGTTCGGGTCGGTGGCCAGGATGATCTCTTGCACGGTGTCGTCGGCCAGTCTCGTCATCAGCTCTCGCACCCGCAGATCGTCGGGCCCCACGCCCTCGATGGGGCTGATCGCGCCGCCCAGCACGTGGTAGCGGCCGCGGAACTCGCGCGTGCGCTCGATGGCGACGACGTCCTTCGGCTCCTCGACGACGCAGAGCACGGACAGGTCGCGGCGCGGGTCGAGGCAGATGCGGCACTGCTCCTGCTGCGCGACGTTGCCGCACACCGTGCAGAACCGGACCTTCTCCTTGACCTCGGTGAGCGCGGAAACCAGCCGCCGGACGTCGTCGGCGTCGGCGGCGAGCAGGTGAAACGCGATGCGCTGGGCGCTCTTCGGCCCGACGCCGGGTAACCGCCCCAGCTCGTCGATGAGGTCCTGGACGACGCCCTCGTACACGACGGCCTCGGCTAGCCCTGGCCGGACGGGCGGTCGTCGCCCTCGATCTCGCCCCGGATGGTGCCGGGGGCGGTCGGGGTGTCCGGCGCGCCGGGGGCGCCGGGCGCGCCGCCGCCGAAGAGGCCGGCCAGCGGGTTGGCCGCGCCGCCGGCACCGCCGAGCAGGCCGGCGACATCGTCGTTGATCGAGCCCAGCTGCTCGTTGGCGCGACGCTGGATCTCGGCGTGCGCGTCGCGGACCGCGGCGATGATGAGGTCGGCCAGAGTCTCGACATCGTCGGGATCGACGACGGACGGGTCCAGCTGCAGGTCGGTGAGCTCGCCGGCACCGGTGACGGTGGCCCGGACCAGCCCGCCGCCGGCGCTGCCGGTGGCCTCGGCCTCGGAGAGGTCCTGCTGGGCGGAGAGGAGCTGCTCCTGCATGCGCTGGGCCTGCTGCAGCAGCTGGCTCATGTCGAAGCCTTCGGAACCAGGCGGAAACACGGCTGCCTCCTCACCCACGTGGGGTCTTGTCATGGCACATGGTCACAGCGAGCCTACGTCACCGACCCGGCCCGATCTGACCAGGTGCGTTGACGACCTGATCACTCGTGCTCGATCTCCGCGATGACGGTGGCGCCGAGGGTCCGTTCGAGCAGTTCGCGCTCGGACACGCCGTCGTCGGCCAGGTCTTCGTCGTCGGGGTCGGCGTCGTCGTCGGTCGCCGTCCGGTGCGACGGTGCGGCGGCCCCGGCTGCGGCCGGAGCACCGGCCTGCCCCTGGACCCGGCGAGCTGCTGCCTTGGCCGCGGCGGCCCGCCCAGGACCGGGGTCGCCGGGGCCGGGGTCGCCGGGGCCGGGGTCGCTGGGGCCGGGGTCGTCGGTCGCCGGCGGGGGCGCCTGCGGTTCAGCGGCGGCCGGCGGGCCCGGCTGCGTGGGCCGAGGCGCGGGTGCGGACCGGGCGGACGGCGCTGCGGGTGCGGCGCGGTTCTGCGCCGACGGGTCCGCGGACGGGTCGACGATGGCCTCGACGCGCAGGTCGAGCAGCAGGACGTCCTTGATGGCCTGCTGCAGGCTCTCCTGGAAGTCCGCGCGGCGGGCGAACGTGTCGCGCAGGGTCGGCTGGCGGAAAGCCAGCGTCAGCACGCCGTCGGACACGTCGGAGACGACCGACTCCTGGGAGATCAGGCTCCACGGGGTGCGCTTGATCTCCTTGAGCCGGACCAGCACCTCCGGCCACATGCGGCGCAGGTCGGCGACGCCGCCGGTGGCACCGGACGCGCCTGCCGACGGGATGGGCTGCGCACCGGTCGCCGGCTCGGCCGGTGCGGTCTGCGCTGGTGGCGCCGCCTGTGCGGATGGTGCGGCCGGCGTAGCTGGTGTGGACGGGGCGGGCGGCGCCGCCGGCGGTGCTTGGGCAGGCGGCGACTGGCCGGCCGGGGGCGCCGTCGGCTGTTCTGGCACGGCCGCCTGTTCGACCGCGGCCGGCTCGGGGTCGGGCGCCGGCCGTGCAAGGTCGGCGGGCGGTTCCGCTGGCGGCGTGCTCGGTGTCGGCTCGACCGGCGGCGCGACGGGCGCTGACGATTCCGGCCCGGCCGGCGCCGGCGGAGCGGCGGAGGACTCGGTCGCCGCCGGCGGAGTGGTGCGGGGTTCGGCCGCCGCGGGCGGAGCGACCGCTGGCGTCGTCGAAGCCTCGGCAGGCGGGCCGACCCGGGCGAACGCGGCCGCCCGCTGGGAAGCGCCCGGCGCCGCCTCGGCGACCGGCGCCGGAGCTGGAGCCGGAGCAGCCTCCGCCGGTGGCAGCGGCTCGGCACCGGTCAGTCGTCGCTCGACGCGGTCGAGGCGGGCCTGGATGCCGGACACGGTGTCGTCGGCGCCGGGCAGCAGCAGCCGCGCGCACACCAGCTCCAGCTGCAGCCGAGTCGGCGTGGCGCCCTTCATGGCGGTGATGCCCTCGTCGACCACGGCGGCGAGCCGGACGAGGTCGGACGGACCGAACTGCGACGCCTGGATGGCCATGCGCTCGGCCTGCTCGGGTGGCAGGTCGAGCAGGCCCTCGGCGACGGCGTCGGGGGCGGCGCGCAGGACGATGAGGTCGCGGAACCGCTCAAGCAGGTCGGTGAGGAATCGGCGCGGGTCGTGCCCGGCGTCCATGACCTGGTCGACCGCGGCGTAGACGGAGCGCCCGTCGCCTGCCGACACGGCCTCGACGACCTGGTCGAGCATGGCGGCGTCGGTGAACCCCAGCAGCGCCACCGCGAGGTCGTACGTCACGCCGTCGTCGCCCGCACCGGCGATGAGCTGGCCGAGGATCGACTGGGCGTCGCGCGCGGACCCGGCGCCGGCCCGGGCGACCAGCGCCAGCGCGGCGGGCTCGATGGGCACACCCTCCTGCTCGCAGATCCAGCCGAGGTTCTGCTGCAGCGTCTTCGTCGGGATGAGCCGGAACGGGTAGTGGTGCGTGCGCGACCGGATGGTGCCGATGATCTTGTCGGGCGCCGTGGTGGCGAAGATGAACTTCAGGTGCGCCGGCGGCTCCTCGATCAGCTTGAGCAGCGCGTTCGCCGCGCCCGGCCCGAGCTGATGAGCCTCGTCGATGATGTAGATCTTGAACTGCGACGACACCGGCGCGAAATGTGCCTTCTCACGCAGGTCGCGCGCGTCGTCGACCAACCCGTGCGTGGCGGCGTCGAGCTCGACGACGTCGATGTTGCCGGAACCGTTCGGCGCGAGGTCGAGGCACGACTGGCACTGCCCGCACGGCTCGTCGGTGGGGCCCTTCTCGCAGTTCAGCGACCGCGCCAGAATTCTCGCCGACGACGTCTTGCCGCAGCCGCGCGGGCCGGAGAACAGGTAGGCGTGGTGGACGCGGTCGTTGGCCAGCGCTCGCATCAGCGGGACGGTGACATGCTCCTGCCCGACCACGTCAGCGAACCGGCCTGGCCGATAGGTGCGATACAGAGCGAGCGACGACACCTTGCGAACCCTAGTCGTCCGCACCGACAGATTCCCATCGCGGACGTGAAAGGACCCCTCGCGCACCCGGTAGAGCCCACTTACCCTTGCTGCCTTCCGGCCCTGGGGGAGTTAGGCGGGGTGCCGCCACGCGAGGGGTCGGCTGCCAGTGTACGTGGTCCGCGGCGACGCTTCACATCCGCTCCGATTTCAGCCGGAGCGCCCTCGTCCGATAACCTCTCCGGCGGAGGATTCGCCTAGTGGCCTAGGGCGCACGCTTGGAAAGCGTGTTGGGAGCAATCCCTCAGGGGTTCGAATCCCCTATCCTCCGCCAAGCAGGAAATCCCGCACGACAGCGGCGGTGTCGGGCGGGGAGATGCTGTGGTCGGCGCCACCGGGAACGGTGAGGTAGCGGGCGTCGGGCAGGAGGGACGGCAGGGCTTCGGCCGTCCGCCGCAGGACCGGCCAGGTTTCCGCGCCGGTCAGGACCAGCACCGGCACCTGTACCGCGCGCATCTCCGGGTTCGGCTGGTCGTACGGGGGCGCGGTGAGGGTGGCGTCGTAGACGACGGTCGGGGCGATCGCCTCCAGTTGCGGGAAGAACGGCGACTGCCTGATCCCGGCGACCATCTCCGGCGGCAGCCCGATCCCCTCCAGCTGGAACGTCGTGACGGCGTCGGCGCGACGCCCGGCCGCGATCAGCGCCGCCAGCCGCGCGGGCAGGTCGGCAGGCCGCCGATCCTCCGCCGTCAGCGCGAACGGCACCTCGTACAGGACCAGCGCGGACGCGGCGACGCCGCGAGAGGCGGCGAGCAGGGCGAGGTTCGCACCGGACGAGAAGCCGAACACAGCCGCCGATCCGCCGACCGAGGCCAGAACGGCGGCGAGGTCGTCGATCTCACGGTCGACGGAGTAGGGGGCGGTGTCGCCGCTGTCGCCGCGGCCGCGCCGGTCGTAGCAGACGACGGTGTGGGACGAGGCCAGCTCGGCGGCGACGGGCGCCAGCGTGTGCCGGTCGTTGAACGCGCCGGAGACGAAGACGATCGGGGCGCCGGAGCCGGAGCGGTCGTAGGCGATCGTGGTGCCGTCGGCGGACGTGGTGGTGAACATCGGTTGCTCCTCGAAGTAGCGACGGGTCGACCCCACGACGAACGGTATGGCGCACGATGGACACCATGAGCCCGCCGATTCGGTACCTGCTGCTGATCAGCGCCGACGAGGAGCGCGAGCCCGACATCGCCGACGGCGACGGGCGGCGCCGGTTCGACGCCTGGATGGCCGACCTGGAGCGACGCGGCGTGCTGCGGGCGCACGAGGGCCTGCACCCGAGCCGGACGGCGACGACGGTGCGGGTGCGCGATGGCGATGTGCTGCGCACGGACGGGCCGTTCATGGAGACGAAGGACCAGATCGGCGGCTTCGCGGTGATCGAGTGCGCCGACCTGGACGAGGCGGTCGAGATCGCCGCCGGCCATCCCGCCGCCCGGTTCGGGCAGGTCGAGATCCGTCCGCTTCGATGAACGACGCAAGGGTGTCAGTGCCCGCCCGTAGGGTGGGATCCCTCCCGATCCGGGCGGGTCATGCCAACGTCGACGCGAGCGATGCGAGGCGAACGTGGAGGACGTGACTCAGGCGAACGGCGCCGGAGACCACGCCGGCCCCGCGGACCACGTCGGCCAGGCGAACGGCGCCGGGGCGCACGCCGGCCACGCGAACAGCGCCGAGACCAACGCCGCACCGGCGGAAGGCGCCGGGGCGGACGTCGGCGCCGCCGTCGCCGCAGCGTTCCGGGACGAGTGGGGCCGCGTCGTCGCGACGCTGATCGCGTGGGCCGGCGACTGGGACCTCGCCGAAGAGTCCGCCGCCGACGCGTTCGCGGCGGCGCTGGAGACCTGGCCGCGCGACGGCGTCCCGGACCGGCCCGGCGCCTGGTTGACGACGACGGCGCGGCGCCGGGCGCTGGACCGGCTGCGCCGCGCGAAGACCGGCGATGCGAAGTTGCGGCTGCTGGCGGCGACGGCGGGCGAGGGATCAGGCGGGTCCCCGGTGGGGCGGCCGGACGAGCCGCCGGGCGGGCCGCGAGAACGCCTCGACGACGACCGGCTGCGGCTCCTCTACACGTGCTGCCATCCGGCGCTGGCGTTCGAGGCGCAGGTCGCGCTGGCGCTGCGCACGCTGACCGGCCTGACGACGGCGGAGATCGCGCGGGCGTTCCTGGTGCCCGAGGCGACGATGGCGAAGCGGCTGGTCCGGGCGAAGGGCAAGATCCGGGCCGCCGCGATCCCGTACCGCGTGCCGCCGCCGGCGGAACTGCCGGAGCGCACGAACGCGGTCCTCGGCGTCGTCTACCTGCTCTTCAACGAGGGCTACGGCGCCACGAGCGGCGACGGCCTGACGCGGCCGGAGCTCACCCGCGAAGGGCTCCGGCTGGCCGCCCTGGTGACCGAGCTGCTGCCCGGCGAGCCCGAGCCGCTCGGCCTGCTCGCGCTGCTCCGCCTGCACGACGCCCGCGCCGCGACGCGCACCAGCATGGACGGTGAGCTGGTCCCGCTGGAGGAGCAGGACCGCGGCCGCTGGGACCGCCCGGCCATCGCCGGCGCCGTCGCACTGCTCCAGCGGGCGCTGACGCGGGAACGTCCCGGCCCGTACCAGCTACAGGCGATGATCGCCGCTTGTCACGCCGTCGCTACGCGCCCCGAGGACACCGACTGGCCGCGCATCGTCCGGCTCTACGACCAGCTGCTGGAGCACCAGCCGACGCCGGTGGTCCGGCTGAACCGGGCGGTCGCGGTCGCGATGGCGGACGGCCCGGCTGCCGGGCTCGCGCAGGTCGACGCCGTCGCGGCCGAGCTGGTCGGCTACCCGTTGCTGCCCGCGACCCGCGCGGACCTGCTCCGCCGGGCCGGTGACCATGCGGCCGCCGCGACGCAGTACCGCGCGGCGCTGGCGGCGGCCGGCAACGACGGCGAGCGCCGCTACCTCGCGCGGCGGCTGGCCGAGCTGACGTCAGGCTGACGTAGCCCTGAACGCCGGCACACTCCGAGCAGCTGTCCGACCGAGCTTGGAGTACACGAACGCGCGTCTGGCGCGAGTCGCCATCGACCTCCAGCGGCTGGCAGCACCGCGACAGCGGTCCCGACCAGGGCGCGATCGACAAGAAGACGTACACCTACGACTTCGCGGAGGACCGCCGGGATGACCACCGGCCAGTTGCGCAACTGCTCGAATACCAGGCTGGCGTACTGCTGACCCTGGACCCGTGTAACGCGGCCGGCGAGCTCTCGTCGGCCGCGTTCGCACGTCGTGCGGCATATGCCAGGCAAAACGACGCCCGCAGTTTAGACTGCGCTAGGTGATTTTCAAGCGCGTCGGAGACGGCAAGCCCTACCCCGAGCACGACACGGGTCTGCGGGCGTGGTCCGAGCTTCCCCCGCGCCAGATCCGCTTGGACGAACTGGTCACCACCAAACGCACGCTGAACCTCGAGACCCTGCTGGCCGACGACTCCACGTTCTACGGCGACCTCTTCGCCCACGTGGTCGAGTGGCGCGGCGAGCTGTACCTCGAGGACGGGCTGCACCGTGCGCTCCGCGCGGCGCTGCAACAGCGGCCGGTCATCCACGCCCGCGTGCTCCTGGTACCCGACGCCGAGGCATGACCTGCGGAAACGGCACCTGCACATTAGGCTGACCAGATCACCCCACACCCCTGTCCCGCGGCACCGCCGCCGACCCCGGAGCACCCATGGCGTTCGAGGATGAGCAGCTCACCGAGGAGGAGAGCGCACGCCGGCATCACTGGCGGCGCATCCGCACCTCCGTGACGCTGCTGGTCCTGATCGGTGTGGTCATCGGGGCCGCCTGGTACAGCTGGGCCAACGTCGTCGACGACGAGGAGCCGGGCGCCGCGGGCGCCACCGGCCAGCCGTGCGCACCGGGCGTGCCGACGTCCGCGCCGGCACCGGCGGACGTGCAGGTGAACGTCTACAACGCCACCGACCGCAGCGGGCTCGCGTCGGCGGTCGCCCGGCAGGTCCGCGACCGCGGCTTCACCGTTGTCGACGTCGACAACGACCCGCTGAGCCGGTCCATCGCCGGGACGGCGGAGGTGCGGTCCCGGCCGGACGACCAGGCCGCCGCCGAACTCGTCGCGACCCTGGTGCCCGGCGCCGTGTACGTGCCCGACGAGCGCACCGAGGCGACCATCGACCTCGTGCTCGGCGACACGTTCGAGGCGCTGGCCGATCCCGCGGCGCCGCCGCCGACGCCGTCGGCCGAGCTGCCGCCCTGCCAGGCCGCGCCCTGACGCGGGCGCGTCAGTCGTCCTCGTCCGGGTCGGCCCCGCCGCGCTCGCCGAACCAGCCGGCCAGCCGGCCGCGCCGTCCGACGGCGCGCAGCCGGGCCTCGGTGGCGCGGCGCAGTGCCCGCGGCGCGACGATGAGGATCTCGTCGCCTTGCTGCAGCTTGGTCCGTGGGCCGGGCACCATCGACGTGTCGCCGCGGACGATCAGCGCGACGCCGACGCCAGGCGGCACCCGCAGCTCGCCGATCTCGACGCCGTGCAGCTTCGAGCCGGGCGGCACGCGGACGTGGATGAGGTCGGCGTCCAGGCGTTCCAGCGGCGCGGATTCGACCTCGACGTCGCGGGTCGGGAAGGTCGGCACCATGCCGAGCCGCGTCGCCAGCCACGGCAGCGTCGGCGCCTGGATCAGTGTGTAGAGGACGCTGACGATGAAGACGACGGCGAACAGCCACTCGGCCCGTTCGACGCCCTCGGCCAGCGGGATGGTCGCGAACACGACCGGCACCGCACCGCGCAGCCCGGCCCACGACACGAACACCTTCTCGCGGATGGACATCATGAACGGCGCCGTCGCGGCCCACACCGAGATCGGCCGCGCGATGAACGTCAGCGCCGCCCCCGCGACGACGGCCGTGACGAACGCGCCCGGCATGTCCGACGGCGACGACAGCAGGCCGAGCATGACGAACAGCCCGATCTGCGCCAGCCACGCCAGCCCTTCGACGAACGACCGCGTGGCCGCGCGGTGCGGCAGCTGCGAGTTGCCCAGCACGAGCGCCGCGATGTACACCGCCGCGAACCCGCTCATGTGCGCGAACGCGCCGAGGGCGTACGCCAGCACCGTCAGCGTCAGCACGACCAGCGGGTACAGCCCGGACGCCGGCAGCGCGGTCCGGCGCAGGATGGCCGCACCCACCCGCCCCACCACGTAGCCCAGCGCGGCGCCGCCGATCAGCTCGTACACGACCGTCAGCCCGATCAGCAGGAACCCCTCGCCGGAGCCGTATCCGGTGCTGAGGATCGTCACCAGCACGATGGCCGGCGCGTCGTTGAGACCGGACTCGGCCTCCAGCGCGCCGGACACCCGCCGTCTCAACGGCAGCCGCCGCAGCGTCGAGAACACCGCGGCGGCGTCGGTGGGGGCGAAGATCGCGCCGAGCAGGATCGCCGGCAGCCAGTCGAGCCCGAGCAGGAAGTGCCCGATGACCGCGACCACCGCCGTGCTCACCACCACGCCGACGGTCGCGAGCGACAGCCCGATGCCGAACACCGGCCGCGCCTCGTCCCAGTGCGTCGTCAGGCCGCCCTCGGCCAGGATGACGACGAGTGCGGCGTAGGCGAACGACTGCGCGAGGTCGGGGTCGGAGAACTGGACGCCCAGACCGGATTCGCCGATGAGGACACCGATCAGCAGGTACAGCACGAGGCTGGGCAGTCCCAGCTTCACGCTGGCCCGGACGGCGACGACGGCGGCGATGAGCACGAGGGCGCCGGCGAGCAGGAAGACGTTGAGCGAGTCGACGGTCACGCCGCACCCCCCGTCCCTCGTCCCCGGCGACCCACGTCGCGGCAGGCATTGAGCCTAAAGTGCGACGGGCCTGGTGGCGTAACGAACAGGTGAGCGCGACGTGGCGGCGACGGCGGGTGCGGGGCGTGACAGGGCGGAGCTACCCGCACACTACGCCGACGGCATCCAGGTGCGGGCCGCGGTGACGAGTGCGGTGACGCCGTTCGTGAGCGTCGGCTGGACGACGGGGGCGTAGTGGGGCGAGTGGTTGGACGGCACGGTGAGGAGGGCGGGATCGGTCATGTCGCCGGTCGTGAACAGCGCCGGGTCGGTGCCACCGAGCAACCAGTAGGACAAGGGTGCGGCGGCGCTCGTCGCCAGGATGCCGACGTCCTCGCTGCCCGCACCGGCGCCGGGGTCGAGGATGTTGTCCGGTCCGAGCCATGCGGCGAACGCGTCCAGGGTCCGGCCGAGGGCCGCGGGGTCGTTGACGACGACGGGGAACCGTTCGATCTCGGTGATGGTGGGCTCCTCGGCCGCGCCGGCGATCGCGGCCTCTCCGCGGACGATGCGGTCGACGCTGTCGAGGATGCGCTGGCGCACCCCTGTGTCGTAGCTGCGGATGTTCAGCTGCAGCTCGGCCGCTCCGGGGATCACGTTGGCGGCGTCGCCGGCATGGATCGAGCCGACGGTGAGAACGGCCGTCGCGGTGCTCGGTATCTCGCGGGAGATCACGGTCTGCAGCCGCAGGACCGTCTCGGCCGCCATCACGATCGGATCGATCGAGGCCTCGGGCATCGACCCGTGTGCACCGCGGCCGACGAGTCGCGCGCGCAAGGAGTCCGAGCCCGCGTAGGACGCGCCGGGATGCCCCGCGATCTTGCCAGCCGGCAACGGTGCCACGTGCTGGCCGAGGACGACATCGGGTTTCGGGAAGCGGTCGTACAGGCCGTCGTCCACCATCGCCTGCGCCCCCGCGCCGAGCTCCTCGGCCGGCTGGAACACCACCAGCAGCGTGCCCGACCAGCTCGTCCGGTCGGCGGCGAGCGCGTCGGCGGCGCCCAGGAGGCAGGTCGTGTGCAGATCGTGGCCGCACGCGTGATCGACCGGAACGGTCGCGCCGCTCGCGTCAGTCATGGTCTCCGTGCTGGCGTAGTCCAGCCCGGTGTCCTCCTTGACCGGAAGCGCGTCCATGTCGGCGCGGAGCAGAGCAGTCGGGCCTGATCCGTTCCTCAGCATGCCGACGGCCCCGGTGGTGGCGATGCCGGTCGTCACGTCGAACCCGGATGCCCGTAGCCGATCCGCGACGATTCCAGCAGTGCGATGCTCCTGGAAGCCGAGTTCCGGATGCCGGTGCAGGTCCTTGTAGAGGTCCTCGAGCCTCGGATCGATGGCGATGTTCTCGTGCCCAGCCATGGCCGTCCCCCTCGTCATGGAGCTCCCACCAGGCTAGAAGGGCGACCAGGTGGGGGCGACTGAGCTGGTCTGACGTGGTCCGGAGCGCCGGCACGACGAAGGGCCCCACCGGTGACGCGAGTGGGGCCCTTCGGCTGGCGGTAGCGGTGGGATTTGAACCCACGGTGGAGTTGCCCCCACACACGCTTTCGAGGCGTGCTCCTTAGGCCGCTCGGACACGCTACCGCCGTCGAGGGTACCGGAGCCTCGGGGGCTGTAGGAAATCGAGCGGGCCGTCGAGATCATGAGGTGCGGACGGCCCAGGCGGCGAGGAGGTCGTCGGCGCGGAGGACGAGATCGACGTCGGCGTCGCCGGCCGCGCCGGCCGGGCACACGGCGACGAGGGCGGCGGCGTCGGCGCCCGGGAGGACGTGGCGGGCACTGCGCAGGGCGGCGGCGTCGGCGGCGGTCAGCGGCGTGGTCGTCCGCCACTTGACCGACCCGACCGCCCGGACCAGCGGGCCATGCGCCGCGACGAGGTCGACCTCCGTCGAGTTGTCGCGGTTCCACCAGCCCCCGACGGCGTCGGCGTCGTTCAGCGGCCCGAGGTCGGGCGCCAGCCGCAGCACGGCGGCACGGACGACCGGCTCGATCGCCTTGCCCCGCCACGACGGCCAGCCGCGGCCGAACGCGTCGATCGCGAGGTCTCCGCGTCCACGGGCGATGTTGGCCAGCTGGGGTCCGACGAACCGGAACCAGAACCGCAGGTACGGGTCGGCGACGCGGTACCGCCGCAGCCGGCTGTTCGGCGCCGCGCCGGCGGGCAGGTCGACCGCGACCACCCCGCCGATGCCCGCGAGGACCTTCAGGCCCCGGGTGACCGCGGTCTGCACGGTCGCGGTGTCGCCGTCGATGGTCTGGGTGACCCGCGAGAACGTGACCGGGCCGGCCTCGGCGCTGCCGATGGCGGTGAGGATCCGGCGGGCCTGGGAGTCGGGTGGGAACTCGGCGTCGAGGGCGAGCTGCGCCAGCACGGCGAGGTCGGAGGTCTCGTCCGCCAGCTGCTCGCGGACGAAATCCTCCGCCGTGCCGGAGGCGGCCAGCCGTCCGAGCAGCCGTGGGTAACCGCCGGTGACGAGGTGCGCGTCGAACGCGGCGACCGCGGTGCGGTCCGGGCCGAGCAGCTCCGCGCACTCGTACGGGTCGAACGGCTGGACGACGACGATGCCGGCGCGGCCGAACAGCGGGCGGTCGTGCTCGGTCAGCCGTTCCATCATGGCGACGTCGGACCCCACGACCACGAGCAGGACCGGCAGGTTCTCGAGCGTGCGGTCCCAGGCGTTCTGCAGCGTCCCTTCCAGCGTCGGGTCGGCCTGCACGGCCCAGGGGAACTCGTCGACGACCACGACCGCCGGCGACCGCTGCAGCGTGAGCCGGAGGAGGCCGAAGAACTCGTCCCACGACGCCGGCGGCGAGGCGAACACCGCGGACGCCTCCGGGAGCGGCGTCGTCGACGCGAGGGCGTCGCGGGTGAGGCCGGCGAGCTGCACGCTCGGCGAGGCGTTCTTGACGGCGGTCGTGTAGAGGTACGGCCGCCCGCACGTCTCGACGAAGTGCGTCAGCAGGCGCGACTTGCCGACCTGCCGCCGGCCGCGCACGGCGAGCATGCGGCCGCGGCCCGTGGCGGCGACCTGCGCGAGCTCGCGGCCCAGCCGGGTGAGCAGCGCCCGCCGCCCGTAGAACCGGCCGGGGTCAACATTCATCTATGTATCATACATAAATGAATGTTAAGTCACCGCTGGGCGGCGAAGAACTCGCGGACGAGCGCGCCGCACTCGTCGGCGAGGACGCCGGACACCACCTCCGGGCGGTGGTTGAGCCGGCGATCACGGACGAGGTCCCAGAGCGAGCCGACGGCGCCCGCCTTGGGGTCGGGCGCGCCGTAGACCAACCGGTCGACGCGGGCCAGGACGAGCGCGCCGGCGCACATCGAGCACGGCTCCATCGTGACGACCAGCGTGCACCCCTCCAGCCGCCACGCGCCGGCCACGGCCGCCGCGGCGCGTAGCGCCAGCACCTCCGCGTGCGCCGTCGGGTCGGCGTCGGCCTCGCGCCGGTTGTGGCCGCGGCCGAGCACGGCGCCGCCCGCATCGACCACGACGGCCCCGATCGGGACGTCGCCGGTCGACGGCGCCAGTTCGGCCTCGGCCAGCGCGAGGCGCATGAGCGGCTCGTGGCGGCGGCCGGCCGGTCCCGCGAACATGCCCCAGACCCTACGCGGCCGGCCTTCTCAGCGTGGCCACAGGAACGACACAGGATGCTTTGACGACACACGTCTCACCGATGCACACTTAGAAGAACGAGCGTTCGCTTTACGGGAGATTCCATGACCCTCACCTCCCTCTCGATGATCGACCGCGGCCTCACCCCCGACATCGCCGTGGCCGGTTCGGTGGACCGCGCGGCCGAGCAGCTCGAACTCCGTCCCGGCGTGAACGAGCTGCTCAAGCTGCACGACCGCGAGCTCGGCGTGCAGCTGCCACTGCGCCGCGACGACGGCAGCATCGCCGTCGTGCAGGGGTACCGCGTCCAGCACAACGCCGCCCGCGGGCCGTACTTCGGCGGGTTGCGCTTCCACCCGCGCGCCGACCTCCAGCAGACCCGCGCACTGGCGTCGCTGACGACGTGGCGTTCGGCGCTGCACGGCCTGCCATTCGGCGGCGCCCAGGGCAGCCTGCTGATCGACCTGTCCGACTACTCGACGACGGAGCTGGAGGCGCTCACGCGGCGCTACGCGCTGGCCGTCAGCCACGTCATGGGGCCGCGGCTCGACATCGCCGCGCCCGACCTCAACACCGACGCGCGCGTCATGGCCTGGTTCCTCGACGCGTACGGAAGCCGGCACGGGCACGCGCCCGGCGTGGTCACGGGCAAGCCGCTCGGCCTCGGCGGCGTGCCAGGCGGCGACGCCGCGGCCGGGCGAGGGCTGGTGTACGTGCTCGAGGCGGCGGCCCGGCGCTGGGGCATCGACCTCGGGGCGCAGCGCGTGGCGATCCAGGGCTTCGGCCACGTCGGCTCGTGGGTGGCGCGCGAGCTGTTCGTGCGCGGCGTGCGGGTGGTCGCGGTCGGCGACGCCGGTGGCACGGTGCTGAACGAGCGCGGGCTGGACGTCCCCGAGCTGCTGCGCGCCACCGCCGCCGGGTACTCCGTCGCCGACTCCCGGGCGCCGCTGCAGCGCATCGCGCCGGACGAGCTGCTGACGCTCGACTGCGACGTGCTGATCCCGGCGGCCACCGGCGAGGTGCTGACGGCGTTCAACGTCGACGGCGTGCGCGCGGGCATCGTGGTCGAGGGCGCCGCGCACCCCGTCACGCCGGAGGCCGACGCCGTCCTCGACGCGCGCGGGGTGCGGGTCGTGCCCGACCTCCTGGCCGGCGGCGGCGCGGCCATCGCCGCGTACGCCGAGTGGGCACAGGGCGTCGCTGGCGTGCCGTGGGACGAGCTGCGGCTGGCGACGGAGCTGCGCGGACGCATCGAGCGGACGTTCACCGAGGTCGCGGAGTTCAGCGAGGAGCACCACTGCAGCTACCGGCAGGCCGGCTACGCGCTCGCCGTCGACCGCGTCGCGGCGGCCATGCGGTTGCGCGGCGGCATTTAGGGGAGCACGTCGTCGAGCTGTGGGCCGAAGCCGGCCCGGGCGGCGATGCGTAGCAGCAGCTCGTCGGGGTAGGTGTCGATGTCGTCGCAGATCGCGGCCAGCGACATCGGGTCGAGGCCGAGGTCGGCGAAGATCGTCAGATCGCCGGCCGGCTGCACCGGGTCGTCATCGTCCGGGTACGGCAGCCCGAGCCGCTCGACGACGTCGCGGGCCATCGGCCAGTCGGTCGCGGCGGTGACGTCGGACAGCAGCATCCGCAGGTCGCCGCCGATCAGCCGGACGGCGTAGAAGAAGTCCTCGTCGACGGAGACGAAGGCCAGCGACCCGTCGTCGCCCGGCCGCTCGCGCAGCAGGTCGACCAGCTTGCCGAGGTCGTTCCCGAGCTGTCGCGGCGCGGTCTCGACCAGCCAGCGTCCGGCCTCGCGGTACACCACGACCACGAAGTCGACGACACCCTCATCGTCGGACACCACGGCGCCTGTCCGGAGACCGAAGCGTTCCTAGGGCGTGCTCTGCCGTAGCCGGTTGCGCAGTCCCGCGGTCCGGCCGTGCCAGGGGGTCGAACGAGCGAGCAGCGCGCGGGCCTCCGCCAGTTCGCGGAGGAAGACCGCCCGCTGACGCAGACGTGCGGCATCGGCGACGAGTTCGCCGCCGGCGGATGGGGGATCGTCTGTACCCGAGCCGACGGGCTCGGCTATGGCGCCCTCGGGCATCTTGCCTCCGTTCTTCAGACGCAACCCCTGCACACTCTCGGGGACGCTAGCACCAGCGCACCCAACTGGTCGAGAGCGTGCCCGTATTCCTATAAGTTCCTCGCATGCGTTTGCTGGCCGTCGACCACCCTCTCGTCGCGCACAAGCTCACCGTGCTGCGCAACGTCCGCACCGACTCGCCCACGTTCCGGCGACTGGCCGATGAGCTGGTCACGCTGCTGGCCTACGAGGCCACCCGCGAGGCGCGCGTCGACACCGTCGAGATCCAGACGCCGGTCTCGTTGACCACGGGCGTGAAGCTCAGCTCGCCGAAGCCGCTGATCGTGCCGATCCTGCGTGCGGGCCTCGGCATGCTCGACGGCATGGCCCGGCTGGTGCCGACGGCCGAGGTCGGCTTCCTCGGCATGATCCGCGACGAGGACACCCTGCAGGCCACCACGTACGCCACCCGGCTGCCCGACGACCTCACCGGGCGGCAGTGCTACGTGCTCGACCCGATGCTGGCCACCGGCGGCACCCTGGCGGCGGCAGTCCACTTCCTCGTCGACCGGGGCGCCGACGACATCACGGCGGTCTGCCTGCTGGCCGCGCCCGAGGGCGTGCAGCACCTGGACGAGGAGACGCGCGAGCTGGGCGTGCCGGTCACGGTGGTGACGGCGGCGGTCGACGAGCGGCTGAACGAGAAGGGCTACATCGTGCCCGGCCTCGGCGACGCCGGCGACCGCCTCTACGGCGTCGTCGACTGACGCCCGCTCAGAGCGACTTCAGCGCCGTCACGAGCGCCGTCAGCGACGCCTTCGCGTCACCGAACAGCAGCGTCGTCTTGGCGTCGAAGAGCAGCTCGTTCTCGATTCCGGCGAACCCGGGCCGCATCGAGCGCTTGAGGAACACGATCGCGCCGGCGTGGTCGGCGTCGAGGATCGGCATGCCGTAGATCGGCGACCCCGGCGACGTCCGCGCCGCCGGATTGACCACGTCGTTCGCCCCGACCACCAGCGCGACGTCGGCCGTGCGCAGCTGGCCGTTGGCGGTGTCCATCTCCAGCAGCTGCTCGTACGGCACGTTCGCCTCGGCGAGCAGCACGTTCATGTGTCCCGGCATGCGCCCGGCCACCGGGTGGATGGCGTAGCCGACCTCGACGCCGCGCTTCTCCAGCAGGTCGACCAGCTCGCGGATGGTGTGCTGAGCCTGCGCGACCGCGAGCCCGTACCCCGGCACGACGATGACCCTGCGCGCGTACGCGAGCATGATCGCGACGTCGTCCGGGCCGGCCGAGCGGACCGGACGGTCCGACACCTCGCCGCCGCCCGCGGACGAGCCGCCCTTGAACGCGCCGAACAGGATCGACGACACCGAGCGGCCCATCGCGCGCGCCATGGCCCGGGTGAGGATCGTGCCGCTCGCCCCGACCAGCGTGCCGGCCACCAGCAGCAGCGCGTTCTCCAGCACGTACCCGCCGGCGGCCACCGCGAGCCCGGTGAACGCGTTGAGCAGCGAGATGACGATCGGCACGTCCGCGCCGCCGACGGGCAGCACCAGCAGCACACCGGCCAGCAGCCCGACGAGCGCCAGGATGATCGCCAGCGTCATGCTGCCGGTCGCGACCGTCCACACGCCGAGGCCCACCGACGCCACCAGCACGCCGCCGAACACGAACGGTCCGCCGGGGAAGGTGATGGGGCGGCCGGTCATCAGTTCCTGCAGCTTGAGGAAGGTGATGACGGATCCGGAGAACGACACCGCGCCGATCAGGATCGTGAACGCGGACGCGAGCAGCGCGCCGTCGCTCAGGAGCTCGGAATGCCGCACCTCCAGCAGTGCGACGAGGGCAGCGGCGCCGCCGCCGACGCCGTTGAAGAGGGCGACCAGCTGCGGCATCGCCGTCATCGCGACCCGCCGGGCACCCAAGGCGCCGGGCACGGCACCGACGGCGACCGCGAGCAGGATCCAGCCGAGGTTGTCGATGTCGTAGGCGATGAACGTGACGACGACGGCGAGCAGCGCGCCGACCGCGCCGATCAGGTTGCCGCGCCGGGCGGACTTCGGCGACGAGAGGCCCTTGAGGGCGAGGATGAAACAGACGGCGGCGACGACGTAGCAGACCTGCGCCCAGACGGGGATCACTCGCCGCCCTCCTTCGCCGCGGACGGAGCATCCGCGCGCTTCCCGCCGAACATCTCCAGCATCCGGTCGGTGACGACGAACCCGCCGACCAGGTTCAGGGTCGCCAGCACGACCGCGATCAGCGCGACCACCAGCACGCCGGCCTCGTCCGCCGTCCCGGCCACGATGACCGCGCCGACGAGGATGACGCCGTGGATCGCGTTGGCGCCGGACATCAGCGGGGTGTGCAGCGTGGACGAGACCTTCGACACGACCTCGAACCCCACGAACACCGCCAGCACGAACACCGTCAGTAGCGCGACGCCCTCGGTCACTCGGCCTCCAGCAGCTCGCGGGTCGGTGCATGCCGGACGGCGCCGTCGTGGGTGACGGCGGCGCCGTCGACGATCTCGTCGGCGAAGTCGGGCGTGACCTTGCCGTCGGCCGTCATCAGCAGCACGAGGTTGACGACGTTCGCGGCGAACAGCCGGCTCGCGTGCACCGGCAGCTGGCTGGGCACGTTCCGCGCACCCCACACCAGCGCGCCGCCGACGACGACCTCCTCGCCCGCGACGCTGCCCTCGACGTTGCCGCCGGACTCCGCAGCGAGGTCGACGACGACGCTGCCGGGCTTCATCGCCTCGACGGCGGGCCGCTGCACCAGGAGCGGCGCGGTGCGGCCCGGCACTGCCGCCGTCGTGATCAGCACGTCGGACGCGGACACGTGCGGCGCCAGCAGGTCGCGCTGCAGCTGGGCGCGGTCCTCGGTCATCTCGCGGGCGTAGCCGCCGGACCCCTCGAGGCTGGGCAGGTCGAGCTCGACGAACTTCGCGCCGAGGCTGCGTACTTCGTCGGCGGACGCGGCGCGCACGTCGTAGGCCTGGACGCGGGCGCCGAGCCGGCGCGCCGTCGCGATGGCCTGCAGCCCGGCCACGCCGGCGCCGAGCACGAGCACCTCGGCCGGCGGGATCGTCCCTGCGGCGGTCATCGAGAGCGGGAAGAACCGGGGCAGCTTCTCGGCCGCCACGAGCACCGCGCGGTACCCGCCGACCAATGCCTGCGACGTGAGCGCGTCCATCGACTGCGCCCGCGAGATGCGCGGCACCAGCTCCAGCGAGAACGCCGTCACCCCGGCGTCGCGGGCGGCGCGGACGACGTCCAGCTCCTGCGTCGCGGGCAGGAACGAGACGGTGATGGCGCCGGACCGCAGGCCCGCGAGGCGCGAGGGCGGCAACGGCTGCACCGACACGACGACGTCAGCGCTCGCCAGCGCGTCCGGTCCGGCCACGGCGGCGCCCGCCGCCTCGTACACCTCATTGGTGTGCAGGGCGCCCAGCCCGGCCCCGGATTCGACGACGACCTCCAGGCCGGCGCTGGTCAGCCGCCCGACGAGGTCAGGAACAAGCGCAACCCGGCGTTCATGGTCACGGGTCTCGGCAGCGACGACGACCTTCATCGGTCGCAGACGTTACCCGTCAACCGTGGCGATCGACAGAGGCTCGCCACGGGTTGGTCGGTCCCGTAGGGGACGCGCCCTCCCGTGGATGGAGACGAAACGCCCTCCACCGGGGACAATGGGAGGAGCAACCCTTGAGAAAGGACCCGCCATGGGCAAGAACACCCGTTGGATCCTCGGAGGTGCAGCCGCGGTGATCCTCGCGCTCTGGCTGCTGCCCTTCTGGCTCTTCGTCGTGCTGCTGATCGGTGTCCCGGTCGCCGGCTACCTCATGCTCGACCCGTCCCAGCGGCGCAAGCTGCGCAACCGCCGCAACGGTCAGATCGGACAGTAGCCCGCGGCGTAGATGCCGTATTCACATTATAGACAACGAACCCGCATGGCCGTAGTCTCCTCGGCAACGAGGAGGTCGCCATGCGGGTTCGTGCGCTCATCACCTTGGTCGTGGCGGGAACGCTGCCGTTGGTCCCCACGGGCCGGGCCCCGGCGGCGGACGAGGCGGCGGTCCTCGCCGCACCACCCGGTTACACGCTGAGCTGGGCGGACGAGTTCGACGGCACGACGGTCGACACGGGCCGCTGGGACTTCCGCACCGGCACCCCTTGGAACGGCTGGAGCACGCAGCTGCCCGAGAACGTCCGCGTCGGCGGCGGGGTCATGACCATCCAGCTGTGCCCCGCGGCCACGTCCGGACCGACGTGTGAGCCGACCAGCGCGGCCACGCTGTACACCGGCGGCGGCCTGATCAGCAAGGCCAAGCCGCGCTACGGCTACTACGAGACGCGGATGCGGACCAACGTCGGCGCCGGCTGGCACTCGGCGTTCTGGTCGGCAGAGGTCGGCGCCACCGGCGCGTTCACCGAGATCGACGGGTTCGAGATCGACTCGCACGTCCCCGGCATGGTCCGGCACAACGTCATCGCCTGGAACCACGGCGGTCACCTGACCAGCAAGATCCGCGAACTGGGCTTCGACAGCTCGGCCGGCTGGCACGTCTACGGCTACGAGTGGCTCGAGGGCGAGCTGCGGTTCTACGTCGACGGCCAGCTCACCTGGAGCACGCCGTACTCGCCGAGCACGTACGTCCACAACTTCCTCAACGTCTGGCTGAGCACCATCGCCATCGACCTCAACAACAGCCCCGGGGTCGACGACAGCGCGCTGCCGGGCCAGGTGCAGTGGGACTACTTCCGCTTCTACCAGCGCGACGTCTACGGCGACAACGACGACCCGGCCGGCGGCTACGCGGAGTCCGGCACCGGCTGGGCCACCTCCGGCCTGCCCGCGTTCGGCCGCCTGAGCAGCCGGTACAGCTGTACCGCGGGCGCCGCGGCGCACTGGACGCTGCGACCGCCGTCGACCGGTTCCTACCGCGCGTACCTGTACCGCGTCGGCGGCGACGGCGGACAGCCCGACGCCCCGGCGACGGTGGCCGACGGCGCCACGACCCTGGCCACCGCGGCCGTCGACTTCGGCGCGGCAGGGAGTGCGTGGGTGCCGGTCGGCGGCGCCCTGTCGCTGACCGCCGGCCGGCCCTACACCGTCCGCGTCGAACGGACCGGCGCGGGCTGCGTCCGCGCCGACGCCGTCAAGTTCGTCCGTCAGTGAGCATCCAGGAGGTCGTCACGTGATCGTCACCGCACGAGTCTGGTCCGCGCTGGCCGTCGGCACGGTCGCCGTCGTGAGCGCGGCGTCGCTGTCCGCCGCGCCCGAACCGGCGGCCGCGACCGAGCCCGCCGCCGACACCGCGCCCCTTCCCGGGTACGAGCTGGCCTGGGCCGACGAGTTCGACGGGGTCGACGCCGACGGGACCGGGCTGGACACCGGCGACTGGTACTACCGCGAGGGCGAGAAGGTCATCTGCTCCAACTCGCCGGACAACGTGACGGTCTCGGACGGCCTGCTGCACATCGCGTTGAAGCGCGAGGACCGCAACGGCATGCCGTACACCTGCGGCGGCGTGATCAGCCGGCAGTGGTTCGGCTACGGCTACTACGAGACCCGCGCGCAACTCTGGGGTGACCAGGGTTTCCACTCGGCGATGTGGACGACGGGGCTCGGCGACAGCATGCCGGACGCGCCGCTCTACAAGGGCCCGAACAACCGGGTGAACGAGATCGACGGGTTCGAGATCGACTCGCACGCGCCGGAGCGCATCCAGCACCACTCGCACTGGTTCGTGCCCGAGCACATCGGCAACCAGGGCGGCGTCTACGTCGGCCCGGACAGCTCCGACGGCTACCACACGTACGGCTTCGAGTGGCTGCCGAACGAGATCCGCTACTACGTCGACGGCGTCCTGGCCCGGGTGCAGCCGTACGCGGGTCCGCACGGGCTGCAGAGCATCTGGCTCACCACGCTCGGCTACACGGCGCCGGTCGACGAGACCAACCTGCCCGGCGTCACCACCTGGGACTACTTCCGCTACTACGCGCCGACGGACGACGGCGAGCGCGCGACGCCCGGCAGCGTCGTCGTCGACAACGGTGACCAGGGCTATGCCGAGACCGGCGTCTGGTCGGACACCGGACAGGCGTTCGGCTACCAGGACCGTGAGACCCGTGGCTCGACGGAGCCCGGCGCGACGGCGGCATGGACGCCGAAGCTGGCCGCCGCCGGCGAGTACGAGGTCTACGTCTGGAACCCGAGCTTCCTCGCCACCGGGCACACGGCCGCCCGCTACACGGTCACGCACGCCGGCGGCACCAGCGAGGTCGTGGTCGACCAGCGCACGGCCGGACAGCGCTGGGTCAGTCTCGGCTCGTTCGACCTGACGCCCGGGGCGGGGCACGGCGTCCGGGTCGCAGGCGACGCGGCGGGCTCCGGCACGCTGCGCGCCGACGCCGCTCGCTTCACCCCCGCGGTGGTCGTCGACGACACCGACCCCGGGTACACCGAGGCCGGGAGCTGGGCCGGGTCGTCGACGATCACCGGCTGGCTCGGCGCCGGCACCCGCTACGCCAGCGGCTCCAGCTCGACCGCGCGCTGGACGCCCGACCTGCCGGACGGCGGCGCGTACGACGTCTACGCATGGACGCCCGGTAACGAGCTGAACACCGGCGCCGCACGGTTCACCGTCGCCCACGCCGACGGCAGCACGGTGGTCCCGGCCGACGGCGTCGTGGACCGGTGGACCCACCTCGGCCGGTACGACTTCGCCGCGGGCAGCGACGGCTACGTCGAGCTGGGCAAGGACTACGGCGTCACCGGGTTCCTCCGCGCGGACACGGTGAAGTTCGTCCCCGTGCCCCCGGCTCGCGACACGGCGGCGCCGGCGCCGGCGGGGGTGCGCGGGACCGTCAGCGCGACCCCGACGACCGGCGACGCCGTCCTGACCTGGCACTGGCGGAAGGTCAACGACCCGGATGTCGTCGGCTACCACGTCTACCTCGACGGGCAGCGGGTGAGCTGGCAGCCGGTGGCGCGTCCGTGGTTCCGGATGCGGGAGATGCTCGCGGGCCAGCGCTACGAGATCACGGTGACCGCCGTCGACAGCGCCGGGCGCGAGTCGGCGCCGTCCAGCCCGGCGCCGGTGCGCATCCCGGTCGACACGCGTGCGCCCGCCACGCCCACCGGCCTGACGGGTGAGGCGGCGAACGGGCGGGCCATCCTCTACTGGTCGCAGAACGCCGAGGTCGACCTGCTCGGCTACAACGTCTACGCCGACGGCGAGCTGGTGAACACCAAGGGTCCGGTCGGGCACATCGCCGACCCGGGCTTCACCCGGCTGGGCTTCCCGGTCGAGGGCCTGGCCAACGGCACGGCGCACCAGCTGGAGATCCGCGCCGTCGACCTGTCCGGCAACGAGTCGGGGCCGGCCGCCGTCTCCGTCACGCCGCTCCCGATGAGCATCATCGGCGTCACCGACGCCGCGTACACGGAGCAGGGGACGTGGACCGGGTCGAGCGTGCCGGGCTGGCTCCGCTCCGCCACGCGGACCAGCAACGCCACGACGGCGACGGCCACCTGGCGGCCCGACCTGCCCACGGCCGGGGGCTACGACGTGTACGCCTGGGTCCCGAACCACGCCAACAGCTCCACGGCGGCCCGCTACACCGTCACGCACCTGGCCGGCGCCGACAGCGTCGACGTCAACCAGACCACCGGCGGCAACCAGTGGATCCTCCTCGGCCGGTACGACTTCGCCGCGGGGACGGGCGGCGACGTCACCGTCGCCAACGCCGCCGGCGGCGGGACGTACCTGCGCACCAGCGCGGTGAAGTTCGTCCCGGCGCCCTGACGGTCAGGCCCGGCGCAGCCGCAGCGTCACGATCTGGAACGGCCGCAGTCGAAGCGTCACCTCGTCACCGCCGGTGACCAGCGCTGACGCTTCGACCGGCCGTTCCAGCAGGTCGGTCTCCTCCACGCCCGCGAGCGGGAACGACGGCGTCAGCGTCGCCGTCGCGCGGCCGCCGCCGGACTCGTAGAGCCGCACGACGACGTCGCCGGAGCGGTCGTCGGCCAGCTTGACCGCCGACACGACCACGGACCCGCCGCTCACCCGGACCAGCGGCTCGACCTCGTGACCGGCGCCCTCGACCACCCGCGCCGGCAGGTTGAGCGCGTACCCCTCGCGCACCGCATCGTCGATGGACGCGCCCGGCACCAGCGAGTACCGCAGCGTGTGCACGCCCTGGTCGGTCTCGGGGTCGGGGTAGCGCGGCGCCCGCAGCAGCGACAGCCGCACGGTCGTCGTGGTGCCGCCGGACGGCGACGCGCCGCGGCGGACGTCGTGGCCGTAGGTCGAGTCGTTGACCAACGCGACGCCGTAGCCGGGCTCCTCGACGTGCACGAACCGGTGCGCGCACACCTCGAACCGGGCCGCGTCCCACGACGTGTTCTCGTGCGTGGGCCGGTAGTGGTGCCCGAACTGCGTCTCGTACGCCGCCCGCTGCGTCTGCACGTCCAGCGGGAACGCCGCCTTGAGGAACTTCTCCCGCTCGTGCCAGTCGACCTCGGTGCTGACGTCGACGCGGCGGGCGCCGGGCGCGAGCGCGATCTCCTGGACGACGTGCGAGTCACCGAAGGTGCGTGCGACCCGGACGGCGGACGGGCCGGTGGCGCTCAGCTCGTCGAGGCCGACGAGGTCGGTGACGGTGTTGCGGTAGAACTCGTCGACGTCCCAGGCGTCCCACTGGTTGGGGAGGTCCTGGTGCAGCTGCAACAGGTTGCCGGGACCGGCCAGCACCTCGCGGCCGGCCTCGAGGTCCAGCACGGACGTGAGCAGCCCGCGGCCGTCGACGGTGACCCGGAGCAGGCCGTTGTCGAGGACGTAGCCGCCGTCGGCAGCGACGACCTCGGTCGACGGCGACGACGGCGGCACCGGGGCGGCCGCGAACGCGCGCACGTCCCCGCGTCCGTGCGGCGCCGCGTTGAACGCGACGGTGGTGTCGCCGTCGCCCGCGAGCGCGCGCTGGGCCCGTCCGATGAGCTCGGTCAGCTCGGCGGCGATGCCGTCGTACTGGTCGCGGGCCTCGCGGTGCACCCACGCGATGGACGAGCCGGGCAGGATGTCGTGGAACTGGTTGAGCAGCACCAGTTTCCAGCTGCGGTCCAGGTCGTCGTACGGGTACTCGGCCGCGCCCGCCACGGCCGCCGTCGCCGACCACAGCTCGGCCTCGTGCAGCAGGTGCTCGCTGCGCCGGTTGCCCTGCTTGGTCTTGGCCTGGGACGTGTACGTGGCGCGGTGGATCTCCAGGTACAGCTCGCCGGACCACACCGGCGCGTTCGGGTACTCGGCTTCGGCGGCGGCGAAGAACTCGGCCGGCTTCTCGATCGCGACCCGCGGCGAGCCCTCCAGGTCGGCCGTCCGGCGGGCCTGCGCGATCATCTCGCGGGTGGGGCCGCCACCGCCGTCGCCCCAGCCGAACGGGACCAGCGAGCGGTTCGCGTCGCCCTTGTCGCGGAAGTTGCGCACGGCGTGCGCCAGCTCACCGCCGGACAGGTCGGAGTTGTAGGTGTCGACCGGCGGGAAGTGGGTGAAGACGCGGGTGCCGTCCAGCCCCTCCCACCAGAACGTGTGGTGCGGGAAGACGTTCTGCTTGTTCCAGGAGATCTTCTGGGTGAGGAACCAGCGCGACCCCGACAGCGTCACCAGCTGCGGCAACGCCGGCGAGTAGCCGAACGAGTCGGGCAGCCAGACCTCCTGGGTGTCGACGCCGAACCGGTCCAGGAAGTACCGCTTGCCGTGCACCAGCTGCCGGGCCATCGCCTCGGACCCGGGCAGGTTGGTGTCGGACTCGACCCACATGCCGCCGACCGGCACGAACCGGCCGCCCTCGACCTGCGCCGCGACGCGTTCGAAGACCCCGGGACGGTGCTCCTCGATCCAGGCGTACTGCTGCGCCGACGACATCGCGTAGACGAGGTCCGGGTACTCGTCCAGCAGGCTGACCACGTTCGACGTCGTGCGCGCGACCTTCCGGACGGTCTCGCGGACCGGCCACAGCCACGCACTGTCGATGTGCGCGTGCCCGACGGCGGACAGCCGGTGCGCGCTGGCGTTGGCCGGCCTGGTGAGGACGTCGGTCAGCTCGGCCCGGGCGGCGGCCGCGGTGGCGGCGACGTCCTGCAGGTCCAGCGCGTCCAGGGCCCGCTCGGCGGCGCGCAGCAGCTGCCACCGTCGCGGCTCGCCCTCGGGCAGCTGCGGCATCAGGCCGCCGATCGCCTCGAGGTCCTGCCACAGCTCCCACACGTCCTGCTCGAACACGGCGACGTCGGCGCGGTTGATGCGGTACAGCGGCTCGCTGCCCGCGGTCGACTTCTCGCCGAGCGGCGTCACGGCGAACGGCGAGTCGCCCTCCAGCCGCGGGTTGGCGGCGGCCTCGACGTAGAGGTCGATCCGCTCGCCGCCGGACACCGCATCGCCGACCGGCAGCCACACGTTGCGCGGGTGCAGGCCCTTCACGACCGTGCCGTCCGGCCGGTACGCCAGGCCCTCGGCCTGGAAGCCGGCGAACCGGTTCTCCCAGCCGAGGTCGAGCACCAGCTCGACGCGCCGGCCGGCCGCCTCGGCCGGCACCTCGCCGGTCACGTGGAACCAGGACGTGCCCCACGGCGGCCCCCAGCGCTCACCCACCTCGACCGGGACGTAGCGGCCGTCGGCGATCGCCTCGCCGCCGGGCAGCGCGACCCGCGGCGGGACCGGCTCGCCCTGGCCGCCGTCGACGTGCCAGACCGTCAGGGACAAGGGTGCGACCGTGCGATGGACGGCCGGCCTGAGCCGCTGGCCCAGGATTCGCTTCAGGCGCTTCTCGACCAGGGCGCGGTTGTCATGCATAGGGTTCCAAACTCCGTCGGGTGGACGACACGTTACGGCCCGGTCAGTCCGTGCAGCCGACCGCGTCGACCGACCCCGTCAGCTCGGACGTCGTCAGGTAGCCGCAGCCGCCGACGACATACGCGACGGTCTCGGCCTGCAGCACGTTCCCGGGCGGGACCCGCCGCGACGGCCAGTCCGGGAAGGTCCCGACGTCGGCGCCCTGGCCGGGCGCCCGGTACTCCAACACCTCGTCGTACGTGCGCAGCAGCACCCGGCCGGCGGCGAGGTCGGCCGACGCGTCCGTGACGACGTTGCCGACCAGCCCCGCGAGGAACCCGTCCTCCGGCTCCGGCAGCTCGATCTCGCCCAGCAGCGCCAGCTCACCGCCGTCGGCCGGGCCACGGTAGAGCCGGGTGCTGCCGGTCTCGCCGGTGTCCTCGTCGAACGGCGCCTTGCTGACGATCAGCGGCCGGCCGTCCGGGTCCACGAGCAGCGCCTCGGCGTCGGTCGGGCCGTCCTCGTAGCGGTACTCCAGCGCGTCGGCGTCGACGGTGCCCGGCGGGTCGTCGAGGTCCGGTTCCGGCGCGCGGTAGACGACGACGTGGTCGCGGCCGACGTGGTCGCCGATGTCGCCGACGTACAGGCAGGACGTGCCCGGATCGTCGCCGCACGGGCCGACGGCGAGCGCCTCGGCGTTCTCGGTGTCCATCCCGGCCAGCTCGATCGACGCGACGAGCGTGCCGTCGTCGCGGACCACCGCCACCTCCGACGTGCCGGGCTCGTCGCTGACGACGTAGTAGAGGCCCGGCGTGCGGACGCTGCCCGCCATCCCGCTGACCTCGACGACGGTGTCCTCGCCGAGCGTGCCGACATTCTCGGCGGCGCCGTAGCAGGGGCTGTCGCAGCCGGGCTCCTGCGGCTCCGCCGGCGCCTGCGACGACGGCTGCGCCGAGGTCGCGGCGGGCGTACCCCAGCCGGAGGGTGAGCCGGTCCCCGTCGAATCCGAGCAGGCCGCGAGCGGCAGGACCACCGCAAGCGTCACGACAAGCACACAACTCCCCGTTGCCCCACGTGTCACGGCGACGCGCAAGATTTTTCCCCGTTCTCTTCGCGTTCGACCACGGCCGGACTAGCCTCGAGTTCGAGAGCGGCACCATTCTCGCCCCCCGGGGTGGTGCCGCTCGGGCGTGTCCGGCCCGGGTCGCCCCGCGTCAGGCCGACGCCGCGTCGCGCGCGTGCTCCGCCAGCCCCAGCACGTCGCGCACCACCCTCAACAACTGCGGCCGCAGTTCCTCGTTCGAGACGTCCGGCAGCGCCAGGATCGCGACGATCACGCCCAGCGCCGCCGACGTCCGCACCCGCTGCTCGACCGACAGATCGCCGTTGGCCAGCAGCGCCGCCAGCCGCACGTCGTTGGCGCGCATGCGGCCGAGCAGCGTCGAGTTCGACACGCCGGCGAGATCGTTCATCGCGTACGTGGCGACCCGCCGGTGCGCCAGCAACAGGTCGATGTAGCGCTCGACCAGCGTCAGCCGCCAGCCCTCGGTGCCGATGGCCGCGGTGTCGGATTCCGCGTCGGCGATGATCCAGTCCTCGCCGTCGACCATCGGCCGCAACAGGTCGTCGAGAATCTCGACCTTCGTCCGGTAGTGGTAATAGACCGCCGCCTTGGTGATGCCCAGGGCGTCGGCGATCTCACGCAGCGTCGAACGCTCGTAGCCCTCTCGGGAGAACAGGCCGAGCGCGACCTCGCGGATGTTTCCGGCCGTATCCGCGCTGGGCCGCCCCTCGTCGGTCATCTCCGTCGCCGCCTCGCTGATCGGGAAGTGAGGGCGGCCACACAATACGTTAACTACTTGCCGGCCGACAAGTGCGGTCGTAGCGTGAGACCCACACCACTTGTCGGCCGACAAGTAGAGGCAAACGCCAAGGGGGTGCTGGCGCTCCGCACGCCGCCAGCTTGGAGGACCGATGGCCTCGGACACCATGTCGCGGCGCCCGCCCACGCTGCGCCGCGTCCGCTCCGACTCACGACTCGCCACGGCGGCCAAAGAGATCGCGTTCCTGCTCTCGGCCGCCTTGCTCTACACACTGGTCCGCGGCCTCACCAGCGACCGCGTCGACGCCGCGTTCCGGCACGCCGAGGACGTCATCTCGTTCGAGAAGACGCTCGGCATCAACGTCGAGACCGACCTGCAGGGCCTGATCTTCGACCACGAATGGGCGATCGACGCCGCCAACGGGTTCTACATCTACGGCTACTGGCCGGTGTTCGTGCTCACGCTGGTCTGGCTGATCGTCCGCCGCCCGGCGGCGTATCCGTTCTACCGCAACGCGCTGCTCGCGTCGGGTGCGTTCAGCCTGGTCATCTTCGCGTTCTACCCGCTCGCGCCGCCGCGGTTCCTGCCCTGGCACGGCTTCGTCGACACCATCTCGCTCGAGGCGCCGACGTACCGCGAGATGAACTCGCCCACGTTCGTCAACGAGTACGCGGCGATGCCGAGCCTGCACTTCGGCTGGATCCTGCTGCTGGGCATCGCGTGGGTGGCGCTGTCGCGGGTGCTCGTCGTCCGCATCATCGGCGCGACGATGCCGCTGCTGATGTTCGCCACCATCGTCCTCACCGGCAACCACTACGTCGTCGACGCCATCGTCGGCGGCGGCGTGGTCGTCGCGGGCATCGGGGTGGCCGTGCTGATCGAGCGGGCCAAGCGCAAGCGGGCGGTCCAGGCCGCCATCGACGACGCGCACGAGTCCTCGTCAGACGACGGCGGAGCGCCGGGCGGGGCGATCCCGTCGCAACGCACCCCGAACCTCTCGCGGGTGCGCTGAAGCCCCCGGCTGGTCCGTGGGGCCGGGGTGACCCCGGCTCCACGGACCGTCTGCCGGTCAGGGCACGGCCGGCTCCAGCAGCTCGTCCTCCTCGACGGGGTCGGGCTCGACGTCGTCGTGACGGCGCCGCCTGAGCACCATCACCGCCAGGCCGGCCAACGCGACCCCCGTCACCAGCACCAGGCCGGGCCGGAACTGGTCGAACGTTGCCGCGTCCATGCCCTCGGCCGAGTGCGACCCGGCCGTCACGAGCGCCGTCGTCGCCGCGAGCACCACGGCGCCGCCGATCTGCCCGGACGTCTGGACCAGCCCGGCCGCGAGCCCCTGCTCGGAGTCGTCGACGCCGGCGGTGGCCTGCGACATGAGCGCGGAGAACGCGAGCATGAAGCCGAGCCCGATCAGCACCACGCTGGGCAGGATGTCCGTCGCGTAGGCCGGGGTCGGGTCGCCGCCGAACACCAGGAACCACAGGTACGCCCCGCTCAGCGACACCAGCGCCGCGATGATCGGCTGCTGTGTCCCGTACCGGTCGATGACCCGGCTCATGTACGGCGAGCCGAACGCGACGATCAGGCCGGCCGGCAGCAGCGCGAGCGCCATCCGCAGCGGCGTCCAGCCGAGCGCCGCCTGGAAGTAGATCGTCAACATGAACTGGAAGCTCAGGTACGACCCGAACAGCGCGATCATCCCGAGATTGGCCCGGACGATCGTGGCGATGCGCAGGATGCCGAGCCGGACCAGCGGGTGCGCGACTCGCTGCTCGATCAGGACGAACGCCGCCAGCAGCGCGACGGCCAGCACGAACAGCACGAGGGTGATGGGGTCGACCCAGCCGCGTTCCGGCGCGGACACGACGGAGTAGACGGCGAGCAGCATGCCGGCGGTGAGCGTGGCCGCGCCGGCGAGGTCGTGGCCCCCGGCGTCGGCGGGACGGTCGCGCGGGATCAGCGCGATGCCGGCGACCAGCGCCAGGATCGCGAGCGGCACCGGCATGAGGAAGTTCCAGCGCCAGCCGGCGCTGGTCAGCAGGCCGCCGAGGATGAGCCCGGACGAGTACCCGCTCGCGCCGAAGACGGCGAAGATCGACAGCGCCTTGTTGCGCTCCGGACCTTCGCGGAAGGTGGTGGTCAGGATGGACAGCGCCGTGGGCGCGGTGAACGCGGCGGCGACACCCTTGACGAACCGCGTGACGATCAGCAGCGTGCCGTCGTCGACGAGCCCGCCGATCAGCGAGGCGACGGCGAAGACGGCGAGGGCGATCAGGAACACCCGGCGGCGGCCGAGCAGGTCGGCCGTGCGGCCGCCGAGGAGCAGCAGCGCTCCGTAGCCGAGCACGTAGCCGTTGACGATCCACTGCAGCGAGGTGGTCGACAGACCCAGCTCGGTGCCGATGGACGGGAGCGCGATGCCCACCATCGACACATCGAGCCCGTCGAGGAACATCACCAGGCACAGCACGCCGAGGACGCCCCACAGGCGCGGGCTCCAGCGCTGGTCGTCGTGTGCAGAAGAGGTGGAACGCGGTGCGGCGGTTGCAGTCACGGAGCGAGACGTTACATGCACATGCATGAGATGCACAAGCATTAAATGTCGTTGCATAGATGCAGTCCCGGTGTTAAAGTGCGCTGCATGGGCAGCACCGGGGAGCGTGAGCTGGTCGACCAGTGGCGCGACCTCATGACCTGCTACAACAAGGTCGCGTGCGACCTCGATCGCGAGCTACAGGACCAGCACGGGCTCGGCCTCAGCGAGTTCGAGGCGCTCGACCGGCTGATCGAGTCGGGGCAAGAAAAGCTCCGCATGCACGAGCTCGCCGAAGGCATGTACCTCAGCCAGAGCGCCTTCTCCCGCACCGTCGCCCGGCTCGAACGAGCCGGCCTGGTCGGGCGCTCCATGTGCATGGACGACCGCCGCGCCATGTTCGTCAGGGCCACCGACGACGGCCGCGCCCGGCACGCCGCAGCCCGCGACACCCACCGGAAGGTCCTCGGCGACCACCTCGGCTGAGCCGTCTCACCCGGTCACCAGGCAGAGCGTCGCCTCCGCCACCCCGATCAGCAGCTGCTGACCCCAGCTCAGCACGAGCCGGTCCGGCTCCAGACCATCGCCGAACACCACCAGGCCGTCGGTCTCGGCGGCCAGCGCCAGCCGGTCGCCGGCCGCCAGCAGGCCGTCGACGCAGTTCGTCCCGGTCGACGGCGATGGCCAGGCCTCGCGGACGAACCACGCGAGCGTGCGGTCGGCCGGACCGGGCAGCCGTGGCGGCGCGGTCCGGCCTCGCACGAGCGACGCGCACCACCCCGTCGCCCCGGTGCCGGTCCCGACGATGATCCCCGATGACGACTGCCGCTCCGGCTCGCGGCCCGGCGCCGTCAGTAGGTACCGCGCCGACTGGTGGCTGGCGTGACCGGCGAAGACCTCGTTCACCGCGAGCAGCCGCTGACCGTCGTCCAGCTCAGCCGCGACCATGGTCCGCCGCTCGATGCCGGCCCGGTCCGCGACGACGTCCGCCAGCAGCCGCGCCACCCGGTCCGGCGGGTGCCGGACGAGGACGCCCGGGTTGCGGTCCGGGTCCGGGTTCACGCCGACGACCGGCTGGCCGTCCAGGTACTTCGCGACGTTCGCGACCAGCCCGTCCGGCCCGACGACGAGCACGACGTCGCCGTCCTCGAAGCGGAACCGGTCGAGGTCGGCCCGCTCGACCGTGCCGCGTCGCCAGTCACTGGGCACCGCGACCGCGACCTGCTGCCGTGCCGCCTCGTCGGCGTCGTGCCGGTGCTGGACGGCGGCGAGGTCGCGGCCGCGTCCCCGCAGGAAGAACTCGGCCTGGCCTCGGGTGCCGTGGCAGTCGACCAGTTCCTCCAACTCGGTGCGACGGTGCACGACCACCACCCGCGGCGCGAGCATCAGCGTGCCGCGCCGTCGGTCAGCTTGGCCAGCACGGACGTGACCAGGTCCGGTGTCACGTTGACCATGCCAATCTCGGGCAGCCCGCCGGCCAGGTCCCGCAGCGCCTGCACCAGCTGCGTGCTGTGGTCCAGCTCAGACAGGACGGCCATCCGCGCAGCCTCCGCCTCCGCCGCGGCGGCCCCCGTCTGCCGGACGCGGTCGGCCTCCGCCGTGGCGGAGAGGCCGACCCGCTCCGCCGCGGACGCGGCGGCGATCCGCGCGGCCGCAGCCTCCTCCGTCACCCGTCGCCGCTCGTTGGCACCGTGCTGCGCGACCAGGCGTTCCTCGCGTGTGGCCAGCTCGATCTTCAACTGCAGCTCGTTCTCGCTGATCGCCCGTTCCCGTTCGACGGCGTGCGCGCGGCGCTCGTAGGTGGCGCGGTCCGCCTCCTCCTGGATCAGCTCGCGGGCCGGCGTCTGCAGCGCGCGCTCCATGTCCGGATCGGGCCGGACCGCGACGACGCGCACATCCAGCACGACGATGCCGGTGTCGCCCAGCCTGGCGTCGCCGACCAGGCCGGTGCGCAGCCGCTCGCGGATCGCCGTGGCGCCCGCGCCGAGCGCGTCGGCCATCGGGATCGTCACGAGCAGGTCGGCGGCGTGCTGCTGCGCCGTCTCCGTCAGCAGGTGGGCGACCTGGTCGAGTGGTGCCGAGCGCCAGCGGCCGGTCACGGTGTCGATGGCGAAGTCGATGCGCCCGGCGACCTGCTCGGGGTCGGCGAATCGATACGTCACCGTCGACTGAACCGCCACCTTCTGGAAGTCGCCGGTGCGGGCGTGGAACAGCAACGGCAACTCTCGGTCGTCGACGGGGACCTCGCTGAGGGCGGCCGTCAGGGGCCGGAACCAGAACGAGCAGCTGGTGCCGCTGCGCACGACACGGTCGCCGCGCTGGTGGACGACGTGTTCGGTCGGGGTCGACCGGACGTGCCGGACGAGGCCGAACCTGCGGATCTCTGCCATCTCTGGTGTCCTCTCGTCGTTTATCGTCGTTTGGACGATAAGCCGTTTGCCAGTAATCGTCAAGGTGACGAGATAGGGTGATGGCATGGCCGGTTCCGATCACCCGCCGTTCGCGGTCACCGTCGACCTCGTGCTCCTCACGGTGCGATCCGGACGCTTCGCCGCCCTCGTCGTCGAGCGTGGGGAGCAGCCGTTCCGCGGCCGGCTCGCCCTGCCCGGCGGCTTCGTCCACCCCGACGAGGACCTCCCCGACGCGGCATTGCGCGAGCTGCGTGAAGAGACTGGGCTGGCGCCGTCGTTGGGCCATCTCGAGCAGCTGGCCAGCTACGGAGCCCCCGGCCGCGACCCCCGCCAACGCGTCGTCTCCGTCGCCTACCTCGGGCTGGTGCCGGACCTCCCCGAACCCGTCGCCGGCACCGATGCCGCGGCCAGCCAGTTCATGCCGGTCGACTCGCTGCTGCGGACAGCCGGGTCGCTCGCCTTCGACCACGACGCGATCCTCGCCGACGGCGTCGAACGGGCCCGGGCGAAGCTCGAGTACACGTCGCTGGCCACGGCGTTCTGCCCCGCCGAGTTCACGGTGGGTGAGCTGCGCGCCGTCTACGAGGCCGTCTGGGGGGTCGAGCTGGATCCGCGCAACTTCCACCGCAAGGTCACCGGCACACCCGGCTTCCTCGCATCCACCGGCGCCTCCACCACCCGCGGCGGCGGACGGCCGGCCCAGCTCTACCGCCGTGGTCCCACCCGCACGCTGATGCCGCCCCTTCTCCGCACCTGACCCATCGCCGCCCGCTCCCCACGCCACGTGCCCGCGCGTCGGGCCGCACCCGACCCGGGTGTTCTCGCCGCCGTCGCCGACATAGGCTCAAAGCGTGCTCGACCGCATCGACCCCGGCCACTCGGCCTGGCCGGCCGTCGGCGAGGCGACCGCGGTGCTGTCGGGCCGTCCGTTCGCCGTGCTGACCGGGGCCGGCATCTCGACCGACTCCGGCATCCCCGACTACCGCGGCCCCTACTCCCCGCCGCGCACCCCCATGACGTACCAGCAGTTCGTCGGCGATCCTGACCGCCGCCGCCACTACTGGGCGCGCAACCACGTCGGCTGGCGACACGTCCACCGCACCCGGCCGAACCCCGGCCACGTCGCCGTCAGCCGCCTGGAGGCCGGCGCGGCCGCGGTCGGCGTCATCACCCAGAACGTCGACACCCTGCACGACGCCGCCGGCAGCCGCAACGTCATCGACCTGCACGGACGCTACGACCGCGTCGTCTGCCTCAGCTGCCGGCGCGTCGTGCCACGCGAGCACGTCGCCACCCGGCTGACGGCGCTGAACCCCGACTTCGCCGACGAGGTCGCCGACGCCGAGATCGCGCCCGACGCCGACGCCGTCATCGAGGCGACCGCCCACTTCCGGGTGGCCGACTGCGAGGTGTGCGGCGGCATCCTCAAACCGGACATCGTCTACTTCGGCGAGAACGTCCCGAAGCCGCGGGTCGAGGCGGCGTACGCGCTGGTCGACTCCGCGGCGGCACTGCTGGTCGCCGGGTCGTCGCTCACCGTCATGTCCGGGCTGCGGTTCGTGCGGCACGCGCACCGGACCGGCCGGCCGGTGGTCATCGTCAACCGCGGCGCCACCCGCGGCGACGACCTCGCCACCGTCAAGGTCGACGCCGGCTGCTCGCCCGTGCTGACGGTGTTCGCCTCGGTCCTGACCGGTTCCGCCGTCAGCCGCTGACGACGCGCCCGGCCGCACCGCTCAGTCGGTGACGTCCGCGACGCTCGCGTCCAGCGTCTTCACCAGCTCGTCGCCGTCGACGGTGGCGGACACCCCGAACGCGCCGGCGCCGATCGACACCGTCCGCCCGAGCAACCGCTCGTCCGCGACGACCGGCCACGCCCGCGTCGCCCCGAACGGCGTGATCGTGCCGCGCTCGTACCCCGTGACGTCACGCGCCGTCTCGGCGTCGGGCATCGACAGCCGCTTCACGCCGAACAACGTGCGCAGCTTCGGCCACGCGATGGTGCGGTCGCCGGGGACCAGCACGAACACGTAGTCGTCGTCGGCGCGCCGCACCACGATCGTCTTGATGACGGCCGCCGGCTCGACCCCGCGCGCGGCGGCGGCCTCCTCGAGGCTGTTCACCGGTGGATGACGGACGATCTCATGGGCCAGCCCCGACTCGCGCAGGGCCTCGACGCCGCGTTCTTCGGTCATGTCCAGAAGCGTATGCGGCCGCTCACCTCCCCGCCGTCGACCGGGGCCGGCCGGGCCCGTGCGATCCCGCTGACCCGTCCGCCGGCCTGCGGCTCGGCCCGCCGGGCGCATCCGGCCCGCCGGACGCATCCGGCCCGCCGGGCGCTTCCGGCTCGCCGGACCCGCCCTGATCACCTCCTCGGCCACGGCCGCTGCCGCCGCCCGTACGAAGCCGCTCGATCAACTCCTCCGTCTCGGCCTCGAGATCGCCGCCGAGATCCGCGGCCGTGGCCCGGAGCTTCTCGATCGTCCCCAGCAGCCGGTCGCGATCGCCGAGCGCGGCTTCGGCCTTGAGCCGATCCCGCCACAACAACTCGACCCCCGGCTCGACGGACAACCCGAGCAGCGCAGCACGCAGCGCCTCCCACGCGTCCCCGTCGACGAGCGACCGCAGCGCCACCTCATGACACGCGTCGACGATGCTCGCGATCATCTCCTGCGCGAGGTGATCGGCCCACGCGTACCGGCGCCGCCCGCGTCCGGAGAACGGCCGCCCGCTGACGAGGTCGAGCGCGGTCCGCAACTCGGCGTTGCCGGCCCGCGCCGGCCCGTCCGGGACCAGGTCACACCACTCGTCCCAGTCGCTGCGGATGCCCGGACGCAGCGTGTAGCCGCTCTCGGTGCGCGGCAGTAGCGACGCCCCGGCCGCGTCGGTGCCGAGCCAGCGTCTGAGCTTCGAGATCGCCGTCCCGCGCGTCGTCTTCGTCACCGCCGAGCCCGGCCAGATCGCCTCGTCGATACTCGTCGAGTCGCAGCCCGGGTTCAACGCGATGTACATCGCCAACTCGGTCAGCTGGCCAAGTTTCGTCTGTTCACCCAGCTCAGCGGCGTTCTCTACTTCTACCGGACCCAGCATCAGCAGTCGTGGCAGCTCCCGTCCCGGTGCCGCGGTAGCCAGCGGCACGACCGAGCCGGCCGCCGCGACGGACCCGCCGGCCGCGCGGCCGCGATCCGGCCGCACCGAGGCGGCACCCGTCGCCCGGTCCGCCGCACCCCGTGCTCCCGCCACACCCCGCACACCTGTTACGTCCCGCGCGCCCGCCACGTCCCGCGCGCCCGCTACGTCCCGCACGCCCGCTACGTCTCGCGCGCCCGCCACGCCCCGCGCTCCCGCCGCGCCTTCACGGCCGCCGTCCCCGCCATCACCGTGGTCCCCGCCACGGCTGCTGTCCCCGCCGTCCTCGCCGCGAACGCCCTTCCCGCCACGGCCCACGTTCTCGCCGCGAACGCCCTTCCCGCCCCGGCGCACGTTCTCGCTGCCGTCGCCCGCCGACGCACGGCCGGCCGGCGCACGGGTCGAACCATCGCCGCCGGCCGCCGGTGCACCGTCCCGGGCCGGGCCACCCCTCGCCCACCCGTCACCAGCCGCGACCTCGGCCAACGGCACGCCGTCATCCCCCGGGTCAGGCCGTTCCGCGTCGGCGGCGGTTCAGCAACCGGACGAATCGGCCGCGGGTCTCCTCGTCCAGGAGCTGCGGCCGGATCGGCACCCCGAGCGGATCGAGAATCGCCGTCGGCCGCTCCGGCGGCCCGTCCAGCCGCAACACCCACGTCGCGCCGCCGGAGTGCGGGACGTAGCCGCGCAGGCGATGACCACGCGACGGCGGACCGGCGGGCTCGCCGCTGCCGACCACCGCCGCGACCGCCACGCGTGGCGCCGTGACGATCAGCGCCTCGAGCCGATCCCACTGGTCGGCCGGCAGCGGCTCCGCGATCACCACGATCTCCGGCGTCCACGTGGCGTCGGCGACCTGCGTGACGCGGGCCGCACCGAGGCCGCTGACACCGGCCGTGGCCAGCAGCAACCGGTCGTCGGCGATCCGCACCGTGAGCTCGTCCAGCAGCCGCCCCACGTCAGTCACGTGCCGGACCCGGCCGGTGTCGAGGAGGTCGAGGTCGGCCAACGCCGGCGCCCCGACGACGGTGACCCGCAGGTCGTCGGCCCACGCGCTGGTGGCCAGCTCCGCGGCGACCGCCGTCAGCGCCGACCGCACCAGCTCCGCCCGGCCATCGACCACGAGCGCGCCGACCTGCTCGAGGTCGAGCAGCACCAGCGCGTCGTCGTGGTCGTGCCCGAGCGTGACGAGGCTCGGGTACGGCGCCGGCACGTCCGCGTCCTCACCGGCCGCCTCGTCGAGCGGCACCGTCCACACACCACCGTGCGCGGTGCCGGCGAACGGTGGCGGCAACTCGGCCGGTGCGGCGAGGTAAAGCTCGAGAGTGCGCCTGGTCAGCCGGACAGCGCGCAACGGCGGCAACCCACGCCCGATCCGTGCAAGCCGGGCGGACAGCCCACGCAGCACCCGGTCGACCACCTCGACGGCGACGGGATCGGCGGCCTGCCGCAGCTCGGTCTCGGCCCGCTGGTCGGCTTCGCTGCCCCCGCCGAGTCGCCTACCCGGACGTCGATGCCGCTGCTCACGGACCCTTCGGGTTGCCAGCACCCCGACGAGCGCCGCCGCCAGCACCGCGCCGACCCCGCCCGCCGTCCGCACGAACTCGCCGTCGTCCTCGGCCGCAACCCCCGACGCCCAACCGCCCGCCGTCCGCAGCCCGCCGCCGTCATCAGCCTCAACCCCCGACGATGGACCGGTCCCGACCTCCGCGCCGACCGGGTCAGCTCCAGTGGCCGCCGGCCGGCCCGGACCCACACCACCGCCGCTCGTCCGTTCCGGCGCCATCGCCGCGTCAGCGCCGTCGGCCGGCGGGCCGCCGGTATCGGGCAGCTCGCCGCGCGTGGCCGGCAGCGTGAGCCTCCACCCCGGCACGATGAGATCGGCATCGACGAGCCGCCGCCCGTCGGGCTGCACCGTCGCCGACGACGCCGCCACGATCTCCGGATACCGCTCCGGATCACCGAGCCGAGCGCCCGCGATGTCCCACAACGTGTCGCCGTCGACGACGACGTGCGTGCCGGCGGGTAGCGCTCCGAGCAGGTCGGTGGTGACCGGCGGCGCCGGATCCCAGGGCACCGGCACACCCGACTCGGCGGACGCGACCTGACCACCCGCGCCGACCGTTGCCACCGCCGCGACCAAGCCGGCGACGAGTCGCTGCTGCGCACGGAGCCCGGGCACTCGCGGCGCCGGCCGGCCACGGATCGCCGCGGGGACCTCCACGACGAGGCTGAGCACGAACGTGCCCCAGCCCAGCCAGCCGGCGGCAACCAGCAGCGCCAGGAACAGCGCGCCGTCGTCCGGGCGGACGGCAGCGGCACGGACGTCCGCCGGCGAGGGCCACTCGCCGGGCAGCGGTGAGCCGCCGGCGGCCCACAGGACCGCCGGCACACCCAGGGTCAGGGCCGCAAGACCGAGCAGTGCCGCCAGGCCACGCGGCACGGCACGCGGTGTCGACGAAGCGATCACGTGCAACTCCCCTCCAGCTCACCCGTCTGCTGTCTATGGGTGCGCTCGGGCCGGCAAATGTGACAGCCGGGGACGGACAAAGCCTTCCAGGATGCACCAGATGTCGCGGTCGTGCACGCGGAATCCAGCAGTCGACGAAAAACGGGCAACCGCTCGACCCGGCTCAACGAGCGTTAGGGCTAACTTCCGGGCTAACCGCCCGGGCTGAACTTCTGCGTGTCATCACCCCTCCGATCCGCGTTGGGAGCCCGCTGGTGAACACGCTCGCCATCCCTGACCGCCCGTCCGTTCTCGTCACCGACCAACTCAATGCCGAATGGCGCCGGCTCGGCGCTCGCCCCATCCCGAAGCGCTGGCCGCTGCCCGCCCTCGCCGACTGCACGGTGCTGGCCGACGCCGCCGACGTCATCGGGCGCACACGCCGAGATCAACCGGCCGTCGCCGACGATCTGCTGATCGGCTTGCTCGACCAACGCACCGAGCGCGACGACCACCTCGCCGGCCGCCTCGTCCTCCAAGTCATGCTCGGACGCGCCATCCGGCTCGCCCGCCGGGCCCACCGGTTCGGCGCGGGCGGGGTCCGCGGCGACCTCCCGCAGCTCACCGGCGCCGCCGTGGCAGCGCTGTGGCACGCCATCGCGACCTACCCGGTCGACAGACGGCGGCACAAGGTGTCGGTGAACCTCTGCATGGACGCCCTGCGGTACTTCAAGGTGTCGCTGGCCGACGACGCGCCCGACCTCGTCGACGCCACCGTCCTCGACACCGCCGAGCCGCTGTTCCACCCGGCCCCCGCGCCGGTCGTCGAGGTGTTCGCCACGCTGACCTGGGGCATCAGTAAGGAGATCATCACCGCCGACGACGCCGAACTGCTGGTACGCGTCTACTGCCCGCTGCCCGGTCAGCACGGCGGCGCACATCTCGTCGCCAGCGAACTCGGGCTGTCCCCCGGCGCCGTCCGGCAGCGCTGCAGCCGGGCGATCCAGCGGCTCTCCACCGCCGTCCAGGACCGCGGGCCGGCGCTGACCACGGGGGCCTGACCAGCCGGGACCCACCGCGACGAGAGGAGACACCATGGCGAAGTCCATCCGGCCCGACGCCACCGACGACCCGTTCGGCCAGCCGCTCGACGCTGGGTTCGACCCTCCAGGCCCGCCAGTGCGCCGATATCGGCGGCGGCCCGCGCTCATCGGGATGGGTGTCGGTCTGCTGGCCACGTGCGGCGCGGGCGCGGCGTACCTGGCGCAGTCGTCAGGCGACACCGTTCCGGTGCTGGCGGTCACCGACACCGTGTACCGGGGCGAGGTGCTCGACGCCGCCCGGCTCACCACGGCGCGAGCGGCGCCCGATCCTGCGGTGCGGCCGGTCGCGGCGAGCCGGCTCCCTGACGTCGTCGGGCAGCGGGCCAGCACCGACCTGCCGGCCGGCACGCTGCTGACCGACGCCGCACTCACCGCGGCCGAGGTGCCGGCGACCGGTCAGAGCGTGGTGGGCGTCGCGGTCACCGAGGCGCAGTTGCCGCAGTCCGATCTCGTCCCCGGCGACCACGTGCGCGTCTTCGGCACCCCGAGCCTCGGCGACGCGCCACCGTCCGAGCCACCCCGGTCGGTTGCCGCCACGGTGGTCAGCGTCTCCGCCGTGCTCGACTCCGGCCACGTGGTGGTCGACGTCGTGGTCGCCGACGAGATCGCCGGCACGCTGGTCGCGAAGGCCGCCACCGGGCGGGTCGCCATCGTGCTCGACGCCGCCGACGCGCAGGGTGGTGACGACCGATGACGGTGCTCGCGTTCACCTCGGTTCGCGGCGCACCCGGCGTCACCACCACCACGCTGGTCGCCGCGTTGACCTGGCCCCGTCCGGTCCTGCTGGTCGAGGCCGACGTCGCCGGGAGCAGCAGCATCAAGGCGGGTCACCTGCGCGGCGAGGCCGACCACGAGCGCGGCCTCATCAACCTCGCGCTCGCCCATCGCAACGGCGCGCTGAGCCTCAGCACGTTGGGCGGGCAGACCATCGCCCTCACCGACGACGGCACACGCCTCGCCCTCCCCGGGCTGGCCACGAAGGCGCAGGCCGCGAGCCTCACCGACGACTTCTGGGCCACGCTCGCCTCCCTGCTGCGCGGCGTCACGCAGCACGGCATCGACGTCCTCGTCGACGGCGGACGGTTCGGCATGCGACACGGCCCCGACCCGCTGCTACGCACGGCCGACCTCCTCGCTGTGGTGTGCCGCACCAGCCTCGACGACCTCGTCGCCGTGCGCGCGAACGCCGACCAGCTTCCCGACGGCGGCGGCGACGCCGCGCTCGATCGGCGCGGACTCCTGCTCGTCGGCGCGGGCCGGCCGCACCGAGCCGGCGAGGCGGCCGAGGCCACGACGCTGCCGGTCTGGGGCGGCGTCGACTGGGATCCCACCGCGGCTGAGCGCATCAACGGCCGCGAGCGCCTGCGCACCAGTCTGTCGAGGCTGATGTCGTCGCGCCTGATCCGTTCCGGGCGGGGCGCGGTCGCGGAGTTGCTCGCCGCCCACGACCGACGCCGCCGCATCCTCGACGTCGCCCTCGAGACGACCGTGCTCAGCGGGAAGGGGGTCCGATGAGCGACCCGCAGATCACCGCGTTGCCGATCTTCGCGCCACCGCCCGATGCCACGGCCGCCGGCACCGGCCCGCCGCGGCGCGGCGTCCGTGCGGCGCTCGCCGCGCTGCCGCTGGCCACCCCGCGCGGCGAGCCCGACCTCGACTGGGCGCTGGTCCGCGCGTTCCGTCAGCAGGCAGCCGCGCGGCTGTCCGATCAGGTCGACGAGACCACGACGGAAGCCGGGCGCCGTGCCACCGGCCGCGAGATCATCGCCCAGCTCCTCGACGAGCATGTCCGGCAGACGGTCACCACCGGCGGCGCCACCGTCGGCGTCGACCACCAGACCGTCCTCGCCCAGGCGATCTTCGACGCCCTCTTCGGCCTGGGCCGGCTGCAACCGCTCGTCGACGATCCCGCCGTCGAGAACATCGAGGTCTACGGGGCAGAGCCGGTGGTCGTCATCGACGGCGACGGCCGCATCAGCCGGCGGCCACCGGTCGTCGAATCCGAGGACGAGCTGATCGACCTCCTCACGTTCCTCGCCTCGCGCGGCGGGAGCAGCGAGCGGACGTTCTCGACGGCCAGCCCGAGCCTCCATCTGCACCTGCACGGCGGGCACCGGCTGGCGGCGTCGGGGTGGACGACGCACCAGCCGGTCGTGGTGATCCGTCGCCACCGGCTGGTCGACATCGACCTCGACGACCTCGCCCAGCGCGGCACGCTGACGGCCCAGGCGGCGGCGTTCCTACGGGCGGCCGTCCGGTCACGTCGCAGCATCGTCGTGTCCGGCTCGATGGGCGCCGGCAAGACCACGCTGACCAGAGCTTTGGCCAACGAGATCGACCCCGAGGAGAAGCTCGGCACCATCGAGACCGAGTACGAGCTCGGCCTGCACCACCTGCGCGAGCGGCATCGGCGCATCATCGCCTGGGAGGCCCGCCCCGGCAGCGGCGAACGCGGGCCCGACGGACGCGCCGTCGGCGAGATCACCCTCGACGACCTCGTCTACGACGCGCTCCGCATGAACCTCGACCGCCTCATCGTCGGCGAGGTACGCGGCCGCGAGGTGCTGCCGATGTTCAAGGCCATGCAGGCCGGCGCCGGATCCCTCTCGACCATCCACGCCCACTCCGCCCGCGCGTCGATAGAACGCCTGGTCACCTGCGCCATGGAGGCTGGTCACCGCGTCTCCGCCGAGTTCGCCTACCGCCAGATCGCCCAGCATGTCGACCTCGTCGTCCACGTCGAGACCCGCACCAGCCCCGCCGACGGGCGACGCCGGAGGCTGGTCACCGAGATCATCGCGCTCGAGCCGGGCGAGCACGGACTGCCGGCCATCACCGACGTGTTCCGCATCGGCCCCGGCGGCGGGTTGCGGCCCGACTCCACTCCGTCCTGGCTGACCGGCCTGCCGCCGGCCGAGTCCGAGTGGGGTGCCGGCCCGCCGGCCGAAACGGCCGCCCGCCCACCGGCCGGAATGGGGACCAGCCCTCCGACGGCCGCCGCACCGCGCGACCGCCCACCACCCGACGGTGAAAGCCGCGGCGGAGAGGCTCCGCGTCCACAGCCACGCATGGCGCTGCCCACCAGGCGAACTGGAGGCCGGTCATGAGGCCGGCCGTCGCCGCCATCACAGCGGTCGCCGGGCTAGGTGGGCTGGCCGCCGCCGGGTTCGGTTTGGTCAGAGCGCCGTACGATCCCGCGGCGCCGCGCCGCGCCGTCCTCGCCCGCTGCACCACCACGCTCCGCGGCGCCACCCCGGCCGCCCGCCGCGCCCGTCGCCGCCTCGCCGCGGCCGGCGTCGTCGGGCTCCTGGTCTGGCTGGTCACGGGCTGGTTGCTGGCCGTCGCGCTCATCCCGGCAGCCGTGTGGGGGCTACCGGTGTTACTGCAGACCTCATCGGTGAAGGCCGACATCGCTCGGCTGGAGGCCATGAGCGACTGGGCGCAGAACCTCGCGACCGTGCTCGGGGTCGGCGTCGGCATCGAGCAGGCCGTCGCCGGCAGCCTGGTCACCGCACCCGAGCCCATCCGGCCGCAGGTCGCCCGCCTCGTGGCGCGGCTGCGGGCCCGCTGGGACACCGAGACGGCCCTGCGCACCTTCGCCGACGACCTCGACGACGCCACCGGCGATCTCCTCTCCGCGGCGCTGATCCTCGGCGCCCGTCGTCGCGGCAACCAGCTCAGCAGCGTCCTCGACGGCCTGGCCGCCGCGGTGCGAGACGACGTCCGCGCCCGGCGGAGCATCGACGCCGAGCAGGCGCGCGGCCGCACGACGGCCCGGCTCGTCACGGCGATCAGCGCAGGTGGGCTCGGCCTCATGCTGGTCACGCCGTACGCCGATCCGTATCGCGCCGGCTCCGGCCAGCTGCTGCTCATCGGCCTGCTGACCGGCTACATCGGCTGCCTGGTGTGGATGCGCCGCATCACTGCCACGCCGCGGCAGCCACGGATTCTCGTCGCCGACGGTGTGCCATGACGACGACTCAGCTGGCGGTCCTGCTCGGGCTGGGAGCGGGGGCCGGGCTCCTGGTGATCCTCCACGAACTGGTCGGGCGAGTGGGACGGCTGCCGCATCCGGTGTTCACGGCGCGGCGGCTCACCGACACAGCCGGTCCCGGCGCTGTGCTCGCCAGCGTCGCCGGGTCGACCGCAGGCGCAGGGACGGCCGGCCTCCGCCATCCAGCCGGCGTCACCGACATGACCAGCGTCACCGGAACGACCGGCCTCGCCCATGCGGCCGGCGTCGATGGTCGCGGGCTGGCGGGCCGGGTGGGCCGCGTGGTCCTGCGGCGTGCCGCCGGGTCGTCGCTGCTGCAGGTGCCGTACCGCGACCTCGCCCTGCTCCGGCGCAGCGTGGCGCACTTCCTCGGCGAGCGCGCCATCTGCGCGGCCGTCGGACTCGTGCTGCCGACGGCGGCCTCCGCGGCGTTGACGATCAGCGGCGCCCGGCTCCCGTTCGTCGTACCGGCGATGACCGGCCTGGTCGCGGCCGCTCTGCTGTCGTACCTGCCGCTCTACACGGTCGCCGACCTCGCCCGCGCCAAACGTGCGGAGTTCCGGCGGGCCATGTCCACCTACGTCGACCTCGTCGCCCTCGAACGCGCGGCCGGGTCCGGTGCCACGCAGTCGCTGGAGTCGGCGGCCCGCATCGGCGAGTCGTGGGCATTCCAGCGTGTGCGCGACGAACTGGCGCACGCCCGCTGGGCCGGTGTCCCGGCCTGGGAGGCGCTGCGGACGGTGGGCCGCGAGCTCCGGCTGCCCGAACTGACCGATACCGGCGACGTCATGCGCATGTCCGCCCGCGACGGCGCCACCGTCTACGACGTGCTCCGCACCCGGGCGTCGGCCATGCGCAGCGAGTTGCTCACCAGCGATCAAGCGCGCGCCGGTTCTCGCACGGAGCGGGCGACGGCGCCGCTGGCCGCCACGGCGGTCGTGTTCATGCTGCTCCTTGCCGCCCCTGTCGCCATGCGGATCGGGTGATCACCGTGACCCGAACCTCCGAACGCGGCTCGACCACCCTCGAGACAGTCGTCCTCTGGCCGGCGGTGTTCCTGCTGATCTTCGGCATCGTGCACGCCGGCCTCTGGTTCCACGCCCGCAACGTCGCGCTGTCGGCGGCGCGCGAGGGCGCCCGGGCGGCCAGTCTGGACGACGGCAGCGGCGGCGCGGCGCGGGCGGCAGCCTTCCTCGCCTCGACCACCGACGGTTCCGTCATGCGGGTCGGCGACATCAGCGAGGCCGCCAACGCCGACACCGTCACGGTCACCGTCACCGGCTCGTCGACCACCCTCATCCCCGGCTGGCGCGTCGACGTCAGCCAGTCGGCCACCGCCCCCATCCGGCGATGGAGCGCCCCATGACCCCGCCCACGACTCCGCCCGACCACGACGCGCCGCGCCGGTCCGGATGCCGCCCGGCAGATCGGCCCGGCCACCGCACGCCCCGCCGGTCGAAGCGCCGCCCAGCAGACCGACACGACCACGGCACACTCAGCCAGTCCCGACACAACCCGGCAGACCGGCCCGGCCACCGCGCCCCCCGCCGGTCGAAGCGCCGCTTGGCAGGCCGGCCCGACCGCGGTTCGGCCACACTCGAACTCGCCGTCCTCGCTCCCGGCCTGCTGCTCCTCATCGCACTGATCGCGTTGGCCGGCCGGTACGCGGTCGCCGACGGCGCGGTCGACCAGGCCGCCGCCGAGGCCGCGCGGGCCGCCTCGCTGCAGCGCACCCCGTCAGCCGGGCTCGACGCCGCAACCGAGGTCGCCCGCGCGGCGCTGGCCGATCAAGGGCTCGCGTGCCTGCGCACCGAGATCGACGTCGACGTGGCCGGATTGCGCGCGCCACCCGGCCAGCGCGGCAGCGTCACCGTCACCGTCCATTGCCCGCTGCGGGTCGCGGATCTGCCGCTGCACGTCCCCACCATCACCCTCACGGCGACCGCCGTCAGCCCCGTCGACACCTATCGAGAGAGGTGAGCGCATGCGCCGCCCGCATGACCAGACCGGCAGCTTCACCCTGATCTTCGCCGTCGTGACCATCGCGCTGCTGGCGATGGCCGGACTCGTCCACGACGGCCGACGTCAGCTGACCGCGCAGCAGCGGGCCGATGCCGTCGCCGCCGAGGCGGCCAGGGCGGCAGGCCAGGAGATCGACGGGTCGACGCTGATCGGTTCGCCCGGTCTCGACCGTGCCCGGGCGGTCGCCGCGGCCCGAGATCACCTCGCGGCCGCCGGCATCAGCGGCACCGTCACGCTCGACGGCAGCACCATCGTGGTGCGCACCGACGCGACCGAACCGGCTGCCATCCTGCCGCTGGTCGGCATCACGACGCTGGAAGCGACCGGCGAGGCCAGCATCGAGATCGTCACCGGGCTGAGTCACACCGGTGGGGTCTCCGTGCCGAACTCGTCGTAAGCGGCAGCGACCTTCTTCGGCACGCACATGCGCCAGGCGTCGGTCACCAACTCGCGCATCTCGTCCTCGTCGATGGCCGCCAGCCGCACGCGTACCCACTGAAACCGCTCGTCCGACTTCAACGGAGGGAGGAACTTCGACGGATCCGACGCGACGAGGTCGTCCCGCTCGTCCCTGGGATAGCCGAAGCCCATGATCGTCTCGTCAGGCGAGATCGCCGCATACACGATGCTCCGGATGCGGAACTTGACGCTGTCGCGGACCAGGCCTTCGGTGGTCCGGGGCAGCGAGAGCGCGTGCCGCCGCACGTCGTCGATCGTCACCATGCGTCCGATTGTGCCGCGCGGGTCCGACAGCATCGAGATGTCAGCCGGGCGGCCGGGCGCAGGGCCGCCGCGTACCAGGCGACGGTCTCGGCCAGGGCGCCGGCAAGCAGCGTCGGCCGCACCCGGAACGTCCGCTCGAACACGCCGGACGCTTCGGCCGCGGCGAGAACCGGCCCCTGGATGCGTGGCAGCACCTCGATCTGCTGCTCGTACGGCGAGTTCACGCGGTGGTAGACGACGGCGGCTCCAGCGACGGCGTCCGCATCAGCCTGGGGATCGCGGACGTCAGCGGCGTGCGGCTGAACCGCGTCCAGCTGGATGGTGCCACGGCGATCGACGGTCCGGGACGGTGTGGCCGCGGCACAACAGCTCCTCGGCGTGCGTCGTCCCGGCCGAGCCGGTGCCCAGCACGACGTGCGGTTCCGCTGTCATGGCTCCCCGGTTATGCTATGTAACCTCTAGTTAGAGGCTGTAACCCAGGTCAGGGTGTCTATCGGCAACAGGAGGGCACGTGGGCGAGGTCGTCGAGCGCCGCAAGCGCTACCGCGAGCAGGTCCGCGACGAGATCAAGCAGGTCGCGCTCGCCCAGATCGCCCGCGATGGCGCCGCCGCGCTGACGCTGACCGGCGTGGCCAAGGAGATCGGCGTCTCCGGACCGGCGCTCTACAAGTACTTCGCCGGGCGCGACGACCTGCTTGCCGAGCTGATCATCGACAGCTACGCCTCGCTCGCCGACGCTCTCAGCGCCGCCGCGTCGATGTCTGCCGAGTCGCCCGCCCGGGCTCGGCTGCACGCCGTCGCGCATGCCTACCGCGACTGGGCGGTCGCGCAGCCGCACCGATTTCTGCTGCTGGCAGGCACGCCCGTGCCGCGATACGAGGCGCCGGCCGACACCGTCGACAAGGCCCGGGCGGTGCTCGCTCCGCTGCTGGAAATCCTGGCCACCGGCGACTCCTGGCCGCGAGCCGACGTGTTGCGCTCCGAACTCGCGGCGTGGATCGCCGACGTGCCCGCCGTCGCCGACTGGGTCCGCGACGGCCTCGGCCCGGCCGCGACGGCGGCGCCGGACGTCGCGCTCGCGGGCGTGGTGACGGCGTGGGTGCGGCTGCACGGCGTCGTCGGCATCGAGGCCGTCGGCCTGTTCAACGGCATGGGCCTGCAGCCGTCCACCGTCCTCGCTCAGGAGATGGACGCCCTCGCCGACGCTGTTGGCCTGGGCTAACGCCGCGCCCATCAAAATCGATCACAGAAATTTCACCGCCGCTGTCACATTCGGCCTCACGAAAGCACCCATAGAAGGTGAGGCGCGTCGACAGATTGGGGTGAACGGACATGGCCGGAACCGACACTCCTGACATCGGCGCGCCTCACCCCAGTGCGCCGGTGCGGCCGCCGCGGAGGGTCTTGCCGCCCGGCCCGGCGACCGCACCGGACGACGGCGGCTGGACCAGGCTGGCAGCGTTCCGCGATCCGGCGGAGCGACATCGACGGCTCGAGCGCTCGCTCTGGCTGCTGGTGGTGGCGGCCGCGTTGGCCGGGGTGGTAGTCATCGGCGCGATCCTCACCTCCGGCCCGTCCTCCGAGGCCATCCTGCCGCCCGGCACCGGCGGCACAATCGGCGGTTCGCTCAGCGACGGCGATACCTCCAGCCTGGTCGCCACACCGGGCGGCACCGACGACCATGTACCGCCGTTGCAGGCGGACGACGACGCGCCGCCGAAGACCGACGCCGCCCCGTCGAGTGACGGCGACGTATCAGCGGACCACAGTGACGCGCCACCGAACGAGGACGACGCGCCGGCCGGCAACGGCGACGCGCACACAAGCGACGATCTGGCGGAGACCGACGGTGGGCCGCCGCCAGGCTGGTCCGAGGCGGCGCGCGGCTTCGGACTCGCGTTCACCCGCACCGGAGTCGGCCACGACGCATGGTTCACGACGATGTCGTCGTGGCTCACGCCCGAGCAGGCCGCCGCGTATCGCGACGTGCCGATCGAGGCGATCCCCATCGGCAACCTCGTCCGCGTCGACGTGGCTGACCCCGCCCCAGCGGTGCATGCCCTGGGCACTCTGACCTACGACACCGGCATGGTCCTGGCGGTCGGCCTCAGCTACCGCGCCGACGCCGGCAGTTGGCTCGTCGCCCGCGTCGAACTCGCCGACGCGGGAGCGGGGTGATGCCCATGATGGAAGAGCGGCGCACCAGGACCTAGGAACAGGCGACTGGCGACGGGCGAGGAGTCCGCCAACGGCCAGGCCCGCGCCATACCGGACGAGAAGTCCACCAACGGCCTGCCCGCGCCCATGCCGGGCCAGGGCCAACCGACCCGTGCTAGCGCCGACGCTGTACGGCAATTGATCGATCGTCGGTGCTCCATCGATCGCCGCTGCTCCCAACGCCGGACCGGTGACGGAGGTGCGCGACGACGCAGTGGGCGGGGCGTTCGGTGGCTCAGGTCGGCCGGTGATGACGAACCGCACGCCGCTCGGTGGTGAGCACGGCGCGGTCGGCAGCGCTGCGCCCGGCGCCCCAGCCGGCCGCGTTGCCGGCCGAGAACGAGCGACGGGCGGTAGCGGCGCTGAACAGCGACTCGAAGAGTGTGTCCACGGCGCGGGCCCGATCAGCGAAGACGGGGACGAGGTCGGTGCCGGCGGCCGCGGCGGTCTGGGCGGCGGTGTCGCGGAGTCGCTCGCCGATGCGGGTCGCGTACGACAGCAGGAACGAGTGCCGGAACGATCGGGTGCGCGACGTGCCGAGGTGGGTGTACTGGGGCCCGGTCGCCAACATGGCGCGGGCGGCCTGCACCAGCAGCGACGTCGACAGCACCTCCACCACATCGAGGTCGAGACCGGTCCCGAGGACCGTGACGAAGCCGAGCTTCTCGCTGGAGACCGTCCGGCAGTGGTTCGCCGAACCGACCTCCGCCACGAGCAACGTCTTCGGCCCGAGATACGGCGCATCCAGCCAGATCCGACGCGCCGACGCGACCGCCGTGCGGCGCTCCGGCGTGACGGCATCGGCGAGTGCCTCCTCGATGGCGTATCGGCTCATCAGCTCCTGCGCCTTCGCCGACAACGCCTCTGCCTCCTCCGGATACGGCGTCGACTCGGCCTTGGCCAGCAGCGCCCGCACCCGGCCCAGCACCTTCTCCGGCGACGGACGCCGACGACCGGCCGTACTGTTGCCAGCGCCAACGCCGCCGAGACCGGTCGACTCACTGGTGCTGCCGGAAGATGACCCGCCACCCGCGTCACCGCCAACGCGAGCGCCAGTGCCGCCAGCGCCGCTGCCGGAAGCACCGCCGGCTTCGCCAGTCGACCTGCCAGCGCTGCCGGAAGCCGACCCGCCAACGCCGCCGAACGCGCCGCCAACGCCAGCGCCTGTGCCGGACGCACCGCCGGTGCCGGACGCACCGCGGGCGCCGCCGGTCGACCCGCCAGCGCTGCCGGAAGTCGACCCGCGCGCGCCGCCGTCCGTGCGAGCCGAACCGGGTGCGTGACTGCCGCCGCGCGGCCGCCCACCCGGCCCGTTGGGTGCGGCGCCACCGCGGGCCGAGCCGTCGGCGGCAGGAGGGGTAACGGTCGCCTGGCCGGGCGGCGGGAGAATGACCTGCAATGCCGGCAACCGGAGTGCCAGCCCGACCCACTCCAGCGCCGCACCGATGAGCGCCAGTCGCGAGCTGCCGTGACGGTCGGGCCAGTTGGCCGGATACGGCTCCGCCGGGTCCCACCACGACTCCGCGCCGACCGAAGCCAACTGGGTCAGCCACAGCTGATGCGTCGTCGCAAGGGGATATTGGGCGGCGGCGTCGGCCATGGCGTCGACGACCACGGGCAGGGCGAGCGTCGTGGCCTGCCGCCGGGTGGCTTCGTAGAGGTCGACGGGGAGCCAGCCGGAGGCCCAGAGGCGTTCGACCTGGGCACGGAGGACCTGGACGAGTGCGGTGTCGACGAGCCGGGCGGGCGCGGCCGCCGAAATCGCCTCGACACCGGCCGCCACAGCGCCAGGCCCGCGACGCAGACCGTCGGCGGCGACGGAGAGCAGCCGATCGGCCACGGCGTCGGCGGTCACCGGGTGCCGCCGGTCGCCATCGTGCGGGAACACTGACCACCTCTCGTCAATCCGAAAAAGATCACCCGAACCGAGCATTCCGGCCCATCATCGCCCCTCGGTCCGACACAGTTGTCGTGCAAGCCCGGCCGCAGCCGAGGGGTGCCCACGAGATGGACGACGCTACCGAGGTCGTCGCGTGGTGTCATACCTTGCGTCAGGCCGTCTCGTCACCGACGACCGAACGGGAGATGCGTGCAATGACCAGTGGCCGAGTCCCGGTCCGCGACGGCGAACTGTTCTTCGACGAGCGGGGCGCCGGACATCCGCTGGTCCTGCTGCACAGCGGATCCCTCGACCACCGTATGTGGGACGGCCAGGTCGGGCCGTTCGTCCGCGCCGGCTACCGGGTCATCCGCTACGACGCCCGCGGGCACGGCCAGTCATCCACGCCGAAGTCCGACTTCGCGGCGTACGAGGACCTCCGCGAACTGCTCGCCCGGCTGGACGTGAACCGGGCGTCGCTGGTCGGGCTGTCGTATGGCGCGCGGACGGCGATCGACTTCGCGCTGGCGTACCCGAGCACCGTCGAGATGATGGTGCTGGCCAGCCCCGGCGTGAGCGGCATGCAGTTCACCGACCCGGCCATCCTCGCGCTCATGCAGCAGCAGGCCGAGGCGGCACAGGTCCGCGACGTCGACGGGTACGTGGAGTACTTCCTCCGCGCCTGGGTCGACGGCCCGCAGCGAACGCCCGACGCGGTCGACGCGGAACTGCGGGAGCGGTGCCGGAGGATGGCCCGCGACGTCATCGACGCGCACGCGGCGGGGACGGGGGCGCTGCGGGAACTGGGCGCGCTCGAACGACTCAGCGAACTGACGACGCCGCTGCTGGTGCTGGTCGGCGACCTCGACTCGTCCGACATCCACACGGTCGCCGGGCGCATCGAGGCCGAGGCGCAGTTCGCCGCCAGCGCCGTCGTCCCGGGGACCGGGCACACGCTGGCGATGGAGCAGCCGGCCGCGTTCAACGCCGCCGTGCTGACGTTCCTCGAACGGGCCCGGCTGGCCCGCTGACGAGGAACGGCCCGGCGAGAACGAGGGCCCGGGGACGCCGCACGCCGCGGTCGCGGGAGCGGGCGAGACGCGGCGGCAACACGGGCAGCCAGGCGAGCGCGAGCGTCCGCACCGCAGCGGGCCCGAGCCGAGCCGCGGCGACGGCAGGGCAGCGGGTCCAGGCCACCGCAACGCCACGGCAGGGTAGCGGGCGCACCGAGCCCCGCAGGTTACGGCGTCGACGAGGGCGACGAGCGGGTCATTCGACCAGGAGGCCGCGCGAGATGACGTCGAGGGCGCCGTTGACGATGGTGTGCAGCGAGTCGCGGTAGTCGGTGGCGTGCCAGTAGGCGATCGCCTCGAGGAAGGCAGAGATCAGGGCGGCGGTGACGACGCGCAGTTCGAGGCCCTCGGGGTCGCGGCCGGTGTGCCTGGCCATGGTGAGCCGCAGTTCGAGGGCCAGATCGTCGGCTTGGCGGTTCATGCCGGCGCGGACCGCGGGCTCTTCCATGATGTACGACATGCGGCGCCGGATGGTGCGCTCGTCCTGATCGAACATCGCGGCCGTGACGACGTTGGTGAGCACCTCGCGCAGCGCCGCGATCGGGTTCATGGCGGCCAGTTTGTCGTCGAAGGCGCGGAGCATGATCGGGTCGTACTCGTCCCAGAGGATGATCATCTCTTTGGTGCCGAAGTACCGGTAGATCGAGCTCGGCGACACCTCGGCCTCGGCGGCGATGCGCTCGATGGTGACGTGCGCGTAGCCGTCGCGGTCGAACAGGTCCAGCGCGACATTCTGGATGTGGCGCATCGCCTTGAGCTTCTTGCGCTCGCGCAGGCCCGGCGGGCGCGTCGTCGTTTCGGTCATCAGCGCCGATGGTAGCGCCGAAAACAGTCAACTGACAGTGGCTTGCAGTTCCGGCGACCGGAAGCGGCGGCTCAGATCTCCTTCGTCAGCAGGAGGCTGCCCTGCCGGCGCTCGTAGCCGAGGCGGGTGTAGACGCCGAGGGCGCCGCTCGGGTTGTCGGTGTCGACGTCGAGGCCGGCGTACTGCATGCCCCCGGCGGCGTAGGCCCGCATGGCGGCCGTGAGCAGCGCGCCGGCCAACCCACGGCCACGCCATTCGCGCCGGACGGAGACGAGGTCGGTCCAGCCCTCGGTGAACCCCTGCGGCTCCCAGTCCTGGTCGTACGCCCCGGACATGAGGTAGCCGGCGACCCGCCCGGTGCCCTCCTCGACGGCGACGAAGCTCCAGTCGGGCCGGAACTTCTCACCGCCGACGACGTCGAGAGCCCAGGCCTCGGCGTCGATGGGACTGGAGCCCCAGTGGTCGCGGGCGAACGACTCGTTGTGGGCGACCCGGATGTCGTCGTCGCGCTCCTTGGAGTACGGCTCGATGCGCAGGCCGCCGGGCACGTCGCCGGCCGGTAGGTCGACGCCGAGGTCGCGGCGCATGTCGACGTACCAGCGGATGGGCGTGAAGCCGGCCGCCTCGGCAAGCCGTCGCGCCTCGGTGTGCGGCTCGTCGAGGTAGACCCGGATGCGGGCCGGCAGGTTCACCGTCGCGGCGGCCAGCTGCTGCCGGGCGCGCGCCTCGGACCACGCGAGCAACGCCCGCCCGATGCCGCGTTGCCGGTAGTCGGGGTGCACCGCTCCGAACAGCACGGGTGCCTGGGTGCCCTCGGTGACCGGGCGGAACTCCACCCAGGTGTACGCGCGCACGTGACCGTTGGCGTCGAAGCCGGCGACGTTGTCGCGGGCGGGGTCGCGCCACGCGCCCTTGAACCTGTCGGTCAGTTCGGACTCCGCCGACCGCTCGTTCGCGTGGTCGTGGTCCTCGACCACCTCACACAGCGCGAGCCAGGCCGGGACGTCGCCGGGCGTCAGCGGCCGCCACGTCAGGCCGACGTCGGCGGGCAGCGGCGGCAGCTCGGCCGGCGCCGCAGCCCGGACGGCGAGCGGCTCGAGGTCGACGGTGTCCACGCTGCACACCGTAGGCGCCGGCCCGGCGCGGAGCGAACGAATTTCCGCGCCGGCGAAGCGACGAACGGTCAGTCGGTGCCGAGCATCAGCGTCCACCACGAGTTGAGCAGCCCGCGCTCCACGCCGAGGCCGACCGACGTGTACGAGCAGTCGAGCAGCCGGTCCAGCTCCTCGCCGTCCCAGTCGCGCACCACCTGCTGGGCGTTGCGCAGCCCGCGCGACAGGTTCTCGCCCACTGGCGCGGTGTAGCCCTCGGCGGCGGCGCGGTCCTCCGGCGTCTGACCGTCCGGGTTGACGTGCGAGTAGTAGATCCGGGCGCGCATGTCGGCGCTGTGCTCGCGGGCGGCGGTGGTGAGCCGCGGGTCGATCCGCAGGTCCGGGCAGCCGGCGTCGGCGCGCGCCTGCTCGGCGGACTCCAGCAGCTGCGCCTCGGACTTGGACAGGTCCAGCAGCGGCAGCTCGGGGTGGTGCGGCGTCGGCTCCTCGGTCGGCTGGTCCGGCGGCTGGATCGTCGGGTCGTTGCTGGGCGGCTCCTCGGACGGCTCGTCCGACGGCTCGGTCGAGGGCTCCTCGGACGGCTCGCCCGACGGCTCGTCGGTCGGCTCCGACGGGCGCGGCGTGTCGGGCTCGCGCGGCGGCGTCGTCGCGACGAGGTGGTCCTCGGAGTTCTCGGCGTCCTCGGCGTCCTGGCCGCTCGAATCGTCGCCCGAGCCACCCGACCCGTCGTCGGACTCGTCCGGGGACGGCGTCTCGGATCCGGACGGCGACGGCGTCTCGCCGGGCTCGGTGGGGCTGTCGGACGGCGTGGTGCCGGTGTCGGGATCGGGGGTCTCGCCGGTCGTGAAGTCGTCGACCGGTGCCCCGCCGTCAGCGCGCGCGTGCAGCACCGGCGGGCCGTCCGTGATCGCCAGGATCAGCCCGGCGATCGCCAGGGAGCCGACCAGCAGCACCACGCCGACCCGGGCCAGCAGAGGCACGTCACGGACGCGCCGTTGCCTGTATCGCGGCAGGTTCGAGCTCACGGGGGCAGATCCTTTCCACCCGGGGCCGGCCGCACGCACCAGATCCCGGTCATTTCGCTGAGAACCGACATTCCGTAGCCATCGGCCAGTTTTGTCCAGGAACCACCCGTCTCAAACATCGATCAAGGAAGCCGTCGTGAACAAGGACGGTCATGGAACGAGAGCGTCGAGGTCATACCGGTGAACACGCCATCCGAAGAAATTTGGAGCCGGACCGTCGGCGAAGATGTCTCGCATGAGCGAACAGCAGGGGCGGCTCGTCGTCGCGGCGGCGATCGTCGACGACCTCACGCGGCCGACGCGGCTGCTGGCGGCGCGGCGCAGCGATCCGCCGGAGCTGGCCGGCGGCTGGGAGTTCCCGGGCGGCAAGGTCGAGGCGGGCGAGCGGCCGCTGGACGCACTGCACCGCGAACTGCGCGAGGAACTCGGCATCGCCGTCGAGCTCGGCGTCGAGATCGCCGGGCCGCTGGACGGACGGTGGGCGCTGGGGCCGGGCCTGTCGATGCGGCTGTGGCTCGCGGTCGTCGCCGACGGCGTGCCGGCGCCGCTGGAGGACCACGACGCGCTGCGCTGGCTCGGTCCCGGCGAGTGGGCCGCAGTGCCGTGGCTGCCGGCCGACGTCGCCGTGGTGGAGGCGCTGATCGCGCGCTGCCCGTCGGCACGGGTCAACTGAGCGGTGGACGACGGCGCTGGCTCGCGGCATTAGCCTGGCCGGTATGACGACCCCGCCCGAACCGACCGACCAGCCGCCGGAGCCGCACGTCCTGCCCGGCGTCCGCGCCTCCGACGACGAGCGCGAGCAGGTCGTTCAGGCGTTGTCGGAGCACGCCACGACCGGCCGGCTCACGCTGGCCGAGCTCGAGGAGCGCATCGGGCTGGCCTACCGATCCGTCACCAGGGACGACCTCGCCCGGCTGACGGCGGACCTGCCGGGGTCGGGCGGGCTGCTGCCGGCGGCCAGCGCGAGTCCGGTCGTGCGCCGCGACTCCGGCCAGCGCCCCTCCACGACCAAGTGGATCGTCGCGTTCATGGGCGGGACGGAGAAGCGCGGCCGGTGGCGGGCGGCCGAGCGCATCAACGCGGTCGCCGTCATGGGCGGCCACGACATCGACCTGCGCCACGCCGAGCTCGACTCCGACGACACGACGATCGTCGCGATCACGGTCATGGGCGGCATCGATGTCTACGTGCCCGACACCATCGACGTCGAGGTCGGCGGTTTCTCGCTGATGGGCGGGACGGGCGAGCGCGGCAGCCGGCGGCCGGCTCGAGCGGGGGCGCCGCGGATCAAGATCCTCGCGTACAACCTCATGGGCGGCATCGACGTGTGGCGACTGCCGGAGGAGACCAAGGACCTGCCGCTGAAGCAGGCGAAGAAGGTGGCCAAGCGCGCGGAGTGACGGCGCGCGGCGCCAAGCCCCAGTGGGCACGGTGCCCGGACGGCGGCGGACCGCCCGTCGGTGGACATAAGGCGGCCCCGCAGGCCGGGCACGGACCTGCGGGGCCGGTCTATATCCGGGACAGCTCCCCCGTGGAAGCGCCCGTGGGCGAGCGCGGGAACCGAGGCGGTGGAGGACTACCTCGTGTCCTGCGCTGGCTCAAACACTAGGGAGCCCCGCTTTCAGATCGCTTTCATCACGCATTCACTGCTGGTCAGCACGGAAACGGCCCCGGTCCCCGCGGGTTGCGGGGGCCGGGGCCGCGGTCTGACTGACGTCAGGCGGTGGTGCCGTTGCGCCGGGCGCGGATCGCGATCGCGGCGCCGCCCAGGGCGAGCAGCGCGACGCCGACCACGATCATCCAGACGTTGGACGAACCGGTGTCGGGCAGCGCGTCGCCGTCCTCGTCGCCCTCGTCGTCGCCGGCTGCGACGGTGAAGGAGACCGAGGTCTCGGACGCGGTCAGCTCCGGGTCGCCGCCCTCGACGGCCGCGGAGGCGGTGAGCGTGTACTCGCCGTTCTCCAGGGCCTCGGCCGGGGTGAACGTCCAGGCGCCGTCCTCGCCGATCTCCAGCTCGCCGGCCCACTCGTCGGCGGCGGTCTGAGCCCGCTCCGACGACTCGGTGACGGTGCCTTCGATCGCCAGCGTCAGCTCGGCACCCGGGTACACGGTGCCGTTGAACGCGACGTCGCCGGTGACGGTGGCGCCGTCCTCCGGCTCGGCGATGGTGACCGCCGGCACGGTGATGCCGAGTCCGGCCACCGTGACGGTCTGGCTGTCGCCCTCGAAGGACTGCGTGACGGTGGCGTCGAACCGCTCGCCGACCGGCAGGTCCGCCGACGGGTCGATGGTCCAGCTGCCGTCGTCGCCGACGGTGGCCTCGCCGAACGTCTCGTCGCCGACGGTCAGGGTGACCGTGGCGCCGGGCTGGCCGGTGCCGGTGAAGCTCGGCCGGGCGTTGCCGGTGGTCTGGCCGTCGGTGGGCGACGCGACCGTGAGGGCCTCGGCCTGCACCTCGGTCGAGGTGAAGCTGCCCTCGGCGGTCTCAGACCGGGAGAAGTTGCCGTACGAGGCGGTGACCTCGTAGGTGTGCTCACCCGGGGCGAGGTCGTCGGTGACGGCGACGGAGAACGTGCCGTCGTCGTTGATGCGCCCCTCGTAGGTGTTCTCGCCGTCGACGACCACGCTGACCTTGTGGGTCGAGCGGGCGCCCTCGACGGTGCCGGTGAACGACGGCCGCGGGCCGGTCTCACCGCCGTCCTCGGGCGAGGTGACGACCGGGGTCGCGACGGCGACCGCCAGCTCCCACTCGGCGCCCAGCAGCGACAGCGCGTTGTACTGGCCGGTGGCCAGCGAGTAGCCGATGCTGAAGTCGCCGTCGCTGTTGGGCTCCTGCGCCGGGTTCCAGCTGTCGCAGTCGGTCCGGCCGTCGTGCGTCGAGCCGGAGTTCACGCCCAGGGCGTAGTTGCCGACGACGATCGAGCCGCCGCTGTCACCGCCCAGCATGCAGGCGTTGAAGATGAAGCCGGTGACGTCCTGCTCACCGACCGGCGTGCTCTGCACCGGGACCAGCACCTCGCCGCAGGTCCAGCCCGAGGTGGCGCCGGACTTGCAGGCCTGGGCGCCGGCGACGGCCTCGATCGGGCCGCGGATCGTGACCGAGGCGTCGTCGGGCGCGCCCGAGCCGCCACCCCAGCCGGCGACCTGCGGAACCCCGGTCCACTCGGAGTTGGTGATGTCGACCAGACCACCGTCGTGCTCGTTGCCGTAGTGGAACGCACCCGGCACGAACTCGCCGAGGTCGGGGCCGGGGAACTCCGCCGCCCAGTCCTCGGTGGCCCAGATCGGGGCGTCGAGCTCGATGTGGTGCACCGGGTAGGTGAACTGCTCGCCGGTGGCTTCGTCGACGCCGCAGTGGCCCGCGGTGAGGTACCGCGAGTTGCCGTCGGGGTCGTAGCCGCTGAACCCGACCGAGCAGCGGCTGAGGTCGTACGAGCCGGTCTCGTCGGGCTCGCTGATCTGGTAGGCGTAGCCGTAGCCGCCCTTGTGGTCGCGGGCCGGCTGGACCTCACGCTCGGTGTTCAGAGCGTCCAGCGGACCGACGACGACCTGGGCGCCGGTGGCTTCGACGGCAGCGGCGTCTGAGTCGCTGCCGACATTGATAGTGACGGTCTGGCCGTCGATCGAGGCGCCGAGAACGTCGACGCCCTGGTCGCGCAGCACGGTGGCAGCGTCGGAGGCGGCACGAGCCCGCTCGGCGTTGGCCAGGTACTGCTCGGGAGCGACGCCGAGATCGCGCTCGATCGCCTCTCGCAGAGTGGCCGGCAGCTGCGCTGCCAGCTCGATGAAGTCGTCGGCGGCGAAGGTCGGGACGGTCACCGGGATCTGGTCGTCGGCCTGGGCCACGGCGCTGGAGGCGAAGACGCCACCACTCACCACGGCCGAGGCGACGAGAACCCCGGCGAACCGTGCCGCGCCTCGCCGACGCGGCAGCATTGCGCTCACAAATTCTCCAAATACTCCACTTGACATGGCGTTGCCCAGAATCGCCCATTCAGTCGCAATCTGGCGCCTGACGTGCGGAAACCCGGGCGAGATCACGTTACACAAGACAGCCGCGACGTGACAGCGTCATCGCCAAGTGGTCACAATGAATTCGCGGAATAATTCTCCCGAATAACAAGGAGCCGTCCTTTGTCGGAGCAAATCCGGACAAGGCCGGGTCAGCGTCCGGCGCCGGCCAGCGTCAGCTCCGCCCGGGCCTCCGCGGCCAGCCGCACGTGCCGGTTCTCGACGGCGACGACGACGGCGTCGGCGGCGGCCTGGCGCCCATCGGCGCCGAAGTGGCGCAGCGTCCGCGCGGTGTCCAGGAGCGACAGCGCCCGCATCCACGTCGAGCCGAGGGCGACGGCGATCTCGACGGCGCGCCGGCTGGATCGCAGCGCCTCGGCACGGTCGCCGGCGGCCCGGTGCATGGCCGTCGTCACCGCCGCGGCGTAGTGCGCGTCGTAGGACACCGGAGCGGGGGTCTCGACAGCGTCCGCGGCGGCGAGGTCGGCGCGGGCGTCGGCACAGCGGCCGAGGCCGGCGTGCGCCCGGGCACGGGTGCGCAGGCAGCGAGCGCGGACCTGGGCCGACAGGAACTCGCGGTCGGCCACGCAGGCGGCGATGACGTCGACGGCGTCCTGGTGGCGGCCCGCCTCGACGTGGATGCAGGCCTGGTTCTCGAACATGATCAGCTCGCCGTACCGGTCGCCCAGCTCGCGGCGGAGCCGGATGGCGTGGTCGGCGGCCGCGACCGCCTCGTCCAGCCGGTGCTGGGCGGCGAGGGTCAGTGTCAGGTTCGTCCACGCGGCCGCGATGATGCCGGGCTGCACCCCGGCCGACCGCGAGGTCCCCGGCTGGGACGAGCCCCACGAGGGAGAGGCAGAATCGGACGGCGGCGTGGCCGCGGCGAGCACCGTCCGCGCCGCCTCCTCGTCGTCGCCGCTGTCGCAGCACTCGCGCGCGACCGCGTCGAGCAGGACCAGCAGCCCGGCCGCGTGGTCGACGGCCGGGTACTCGCCGCCGGCCAGCTCGGCCCGGGCCAGCGCGATCAGCTGGGTGCGGCGCGGGTGCAGCCAGGCGTGGATCTCGCACCGGTCGGCGAACGGGCGTCCGGGCGGGCAGTCCTCCGGCGGTTCCGGCACGCCGGGCACGCTGTCGGCGGGACGCAGCCGCAGCCGGGCGTTGCGCAGCGTCAACAGCAGGTGCCCGAGCAGTCGATGCCGCGCCGCCTCGGCCGCGACGGGGTCGGACACCGCGCGGATGTGGTCGTCGACGAGGTCGTGCCAGCCGTAGCCGCCGCCGGGGGCGGGTTCGAGCAGCCGGATGTCGGCCAGCCGGTCCAGCAGCCGCCGTGCCTCGACGACGTCGACCTCCCAGACGATGGCGGCGGTCTCGGCCTCGACCGTGGCGCCGGTCAGCGCCGCGAGCAGCCGGTACCGCTGCGCCTGCACGGGTTGCAGGCTGACGTAGGTGGCGTCGAGCATCGCGCGGACGGCCAGCCCGCCGGCCCGCAGCTCGCCGAGGCGGTCGCCGTCGCTCAGCCGCCCGGCGAAGTGCTCGATCGGCCACGCCGGGCGGGTGGCCAGCCGCCCGGCCGCGATCCGCACCGCCAGCGGCGACCCCGCGCACCGGTCCAGGACGGCGGTCGTGGCGCCGGGCTCGGCGGCCAGCCGGTCCGCGCCGACGACGGACGACAGCAGCTCGTGCGCCTCCGGCCCGGAGAACATGCCGAGGTCGGCCCGCGCGTCGGCGGGCAGCCGCGGGATCCGGCGCCGGCTCGTGACGATGACGGCGCACCCGGACTCCGCCGGCAGCAGCGAGCCGACGGTGTCGGGGTCGGCGTCGTCCATGAGCACCAGCAGCCGGCGGCCGGTGCACAGGCGGCGGAACAGCTCCGCGCGCTCCTGTGGGCAGGCCGGGAGGTCCGGGCCGCCGACGCCGAGCGCGCGCAGCAGCCCGGCCAGCGCGTCGGTGCCGAACCCGGGGGTGTCGCTGCTGGTGCGGAGGTCGGCGAAGAGCTGGCCGTCGGGGTAGCGGTCGAGGACCTCGTGCGCCACGCGCAGCGCCAGCGTCGTCTTGCCGGTGCCGCCGGGGCCGGACACGACCACCGTCCGGCAGCGGCCCGCGGGCGCGGCGTCGTCGCGCAGGGCGGCGGTGAGCCTGGCGACCTCCGCGGCGCGGCCCACGAAGGACGACGGCCGGGACGGCAGCTGGGCCGGACGGGTGCCCGGGCCGGCGGCCACGGCGACGGGTGCGGCCGGCCTCGGCGGGACGGCCGGCGCGGACGGCGCCGCCGAAGGGCCGCGGGCGTGGTCGGGTGCGGTGAGGTCGTCGCCGGTCAGCAGCCGGGCGTGCAGCGCGGCCAGCTCCGGGCCGGGACGGCGTCCGGCGGCACGCAGCGCCTGGACGGTGCCGTGGAAGACGCCGAGCGCGTCGCCCTGGCGGCCCTCGCGGTACAGCGCGATCATCAGCTGGCCGGCGGCGCGCTCGCGCTCCGGGTACGCCGTCACCAGCGCGCGCAGCTCCCGGATCACGCCGTCGTCGGGACCATGCAGCGCCAGCCGCAGCTCGTGCGCCCGCTCGGCCACCGACAGCACCTCGTCCAGCAGCGACGGCGCCGTCTGGCGGGTCAGGACGTCGGGCCAGAGGCCGGCCAGCGGGTTGCCCCGCCACAGCAGCAGCGCCTGGTCCAGCAGCGCCAGCCGCCCGGGGAGGTCGTCGAGGGCGCGGGCCGCCGCGGACAGGCCGCGCAGCCGTGTCACGTCGACGATGTCGGGCGGCAGGTCGAGGCGGTAGCCGTCGCCGGTCGACTCGACCGCGGTGCGACCGAGCACCGCCCGTACCCGGGTGACGTGCGTCTGCAGCGCGGCCCGCGGGTGCTCGGGCTGGGCGTCGGGCCAGAGCAGCCGGGCCAGCGTGCCGTGCGAGACGACCCCGCCGGGACGCAGCGCCAGCGCGGCGAGCACCACCGCGGGCCGACCGGACGGCACCGGCACCGGCTGGCCGTCGCGGCGCACCTCGACCGCGCCGAGCAGCCGGATGTCCAGCTGAGCGCCGGGTACCGCGACCTCGCCCGGACCGCCCTGCGGCCCGGCCTCGAGGTCCCGGGTGTGGGTCACGGACGCTCCGCCACCAGGTCGCGCAGCTCCGTGGCGCGCGGCGAGCCGAGCGCCTCGAAGATCCGCAGCGCCGCGGTCCAGTGGGTCCGGGCGGTCTCGGTGTCGCCGGCGTCGGCCCGGCTGTGGCCCAGCTCGGCCAGCGCCTCGGCCTCGACGTCGGTGAGGTGGCCCTCGCGGGCCAGCGCCGCCGCCCGGGCGGCCGGTCCGCCGCCGTCGCGGCCGGCCCGGCGCAGCGCGTTGGCCTCCTTGACCAGTCCGGTGGCCTGCAGCGGCACCGAGCCCAGCTCGACGGCGACCGTGACGGCGCGCTGGAACCCGGCCACGGCGTCGTCGTCAGCCCCGGTCTCGAGCGCGAGGTGCGCCAGCGCCACCAGCTGGTCGAACAGCTCGACGCCGGGCTCGTCGCCGAGGTCGGCGCCGGTCAGCTCGAGGTGGCGCCGCGCGTCGTCGAAGCGGCCCCGGCTGATCTGCACGTGGGCGAGGTTACGCCGGCAGCGCCGGCGGACCTCCGGAGACAGGACGTCGTCGGCCTCGGCGCACCGCTCGAACAGCTCGGCCGCCTCGTCGTACCGGCCGTCCAGCTCGTGCCAGACGGCCATGTTGTGCAGCATGATCACTTCGCCGTACCGGTCGCCCAGCTCGCGGCGGACGGCCAGGCCGCGGGCGCCGGCCTCCAGCGCCTCCTGCCGGCGGCTCTGCGCACCCAGCGACAGCGCCAGCGCGTGCCAGGCGCGCGCCGTCAGCACCGGGTCGCCGAGCTTGGCCGGGACGTCCAGCACGGCCCGCGAGAGGTCCTCGGTGTGCGCCTCGCGGCAGCACTCGTACCGCGCCCGGGCCAGCGCCAGCAGCAGCGCGGCCGACTCGTCGACGACGTCCTGCTGGTCGGCGTGCAGGCCGGCCAGGCCCAGCGACGTCATCAGCGCGGTGTGCGGGTGTAGCCAGGAGTGGATCTCGGCGCGGTCGGCGAACGAGCGCCCGGCCACCTCGTGCGGGAACCACGACCCGGGTTCGACGCCGTCGCTGCCAGGCCGCAACACCGGCCACAGGTTGTGCAGGCAGCGCAGGTAGAAGCGGACGAGGCGGCGGCGGGCGGCGATGACGCGGTGGGTGTCGGCGACGGCGCGCAGATGGTCGTCGACGAGGTCGTGCCAGCGGTACTCGTCGGGCGCGGAGGAGTCGATCAGCCGGACGTCGACCAGATGCTCGAGCACGCCACGGGCGTCGTCGGCGCCGACGTCCCAGGTGGCGGCCGCGGTCTCGACGTCGACGGCAGGACCGGGGACGGCCGCGAGCAGCCGGAACCGGAACGCGATGGCGGGGTCCAGGCCCTGTACCGATGCCGTCAGCATGGACCGCACGCTGAGGTCGCCCATCTCCAGCTCGTCCAGCCGGCTGGTCAGCAGCCGCTCGGCGAAGTGGTCGATCGGCCAGGCCGGACGGGTGACCAGCCGCCCGCCGGCGATCCGCAGCGCCAGCGGCGACCCCTTGCACGCGCTGACGACCAGCGCCGTCGCGTCGGGCTCGGCGGCCAGCCGGGCCGGGCCGACCATCGATTCCAGCAGCGCGTAGGCGTCCTCGTCGGAGAACAGCGCGAGGTCGATCTGCACGTCGGCCGGGATCATGCTCAGCTGCGGCCGGCTGGTCACCAGCACGCTGCAGCCACCGGCGCCGGGCAGCAGCGGCGTCAGTTGAGCGGCGTCGCTGGCGTCGTCGAGCACCACCAGCAGCCGGCGGTGCGCGCAGGCGGAGCGGAACAGCGCGGCCCGCTCGTCCAGCGTCGCCGGGATCTCCTCCTCGGGCGTGGCCAGCGCGCGCAGGAACTCGGCCAGCACCTCGGCGGGGTCGGCGGGGACGGTGGACCCGCGCAGCTCCGCGAACAGCTGGCCGTCGGGGTGCGCCTCGCGCAGCGCGTGCCCGACGTGCAGGGCCAGCGTGGTCTTCCCCGACCCGCCCGGCCCCGAGATCAGTCCCAGCCGAGCCCACGACCGGTTCTCCGACAGCACGGCCGCGAGCAGGTCGATCTCGTGCTCGCGGCCGACGAACTGCGCCGTCGACCGGGGCAGCTGCACCGGCGGGCGCTGCACGGGCGCCGCCGCACCGGCCGCCGCGGCGGCACCGGAGCCCGCGTCCGCGCCGGCCGCCGCCGCCAGCAGCGTCGGGTCGGTGTCGAGGATGCGCCGGTGCAGGTCGGTCAGCTCGGGACCGGGATCGATGCCCAGTTCGTCCCGCAGCACCGTGACGACCTCCTGGTACGCCGCGAGCGCGTCGCCCTGCCGGCCCTGGCGGTAGAGCGCGAGCATGAGCTGCGCCCAGAGCCGTTCCCGCCACGGGTGCGCCGCGACCAGGCGGCGCAGCGACGGCACGAACTCCTCGTCGGTGCGGTCGAGCCGCAGCCGCAGCTCGTTCATCCGCTCCGTCGCCGACAGCAGCTCCTCGACCAGCAGCGGCGCGGTCGCCTTCTCGAGGTCGTCGGGGCTGAGCCCGGCCAGCGGTTCACCACGCCAGAGCGCCAGGCCCTCGCGCAGCAGCGTCAGCTCGGTGGCAGCCTCGGCGTCGCGACCGGCCGCGACCAGCTCGCGGAACCGGCTGACGTCGACGGCCTCGGGCGGGAGGTCGAGGCGGTAGCCGTCGCCGGCGGCCTGGACGAAGCCGTCGCCGAGGGCCGCGCGCAGCCGCGCGACGTGGGTCTGGATGGCCGCCCGCGGGTGCACCGGCTCGTCGTCGGGCCAGAGCCAGCCGGCGAGGGCGTCGACGGGGACGACGGAGCCGGGACGGGTGGCGAGAGCTGCGAGGATGACAGTAGGCCGGCCGGGTGGCACCGGGATCGTGACCCCGTTGCGGTGCACCTCGACCGGACCCAGCAGTGCGACCTCAAGCCGCGCCCGGCCCACCAGCTCCTCACCCCTCCGATCCCCCATGCGCCACGGCAACCGTACCGGTGACTGACAGGTGATCGCACTGTCATCCAGCTGCCGGACCAGCTGCACCGACGCTCATCTGGAGCGATCGACCTCCGACAAGGTTCGCAACCCACTCAGAAGGTGCACCTCTTGCACCATCAGACACATCGGATCACGAGGTCAGCACGAGATTCAACGTGCGGGTGACGTGCGCGGCGGCGGCCGCCGCGGACGGCGCCGGGTCCATCCCGAACATCCGCCGGCGGTGCGGTTCGCCCATGAGCAGCGTGAACAACTGCTCGGCCAGCGCCTCGTAGTCGTCGGCGCGGACGGCGATACGCTCCGGCGGCAGCGCGGCCAGCAGGCCGGACAGCACCCCGATGTAGCGCCGCGGCCCGTTCGCGTAGTGCCGCGCGGCCAGCTCGGGGAACTTCGCCGCCTCGCCGGTGACCAGCCGGTGCAGCCCGATCGCCTCGTCGGAGAGCATCAGCCGGACGAGCCGCACGCCGAACGCGTGCAGGCCGCCCACCTGGTCGCCGGCGTCGGGCGCGACGGTGTTGACGACGCGGTCGCCGAGACGGCGCACGACGGCGACGAACAGGTCGGCCTTGTCGCCGACGGTGGTGTAGACGGTGCGCTTGGCCACCCGGGCCTCGGCGGCGATCATCTCGATGGTCGTGCCGCCGTAGCCGTGTGCGAGGAAGATCCGCATCGCGGTCTCGAGCAGCGCGTCGCGCCGGGCCGCGCGATCGACGTCGCGTGGCCGGCCTCGCGGCGCCGTGGTCGCCCCCCGTCCAGTCACGTACACATCCTGCTCGGAGGTAGGCTTGGATGCAATGAAACGCTAACGTTTCATTGTTTGCCCGGCCACAGCCGGGGCACCGCTGCGCGTCCAGGGACGCGCCCCGTGACAACGAAGGGCGGGTAAGAGTGGCGACCACCAGTCGCAAGCGTCCGGCGCGCTCGGCGAAGAACGCCGAGGAGCTGCTCGGTTACTACCGGCAGATGCTCCTGGTGCGCCGGTTCGAGGAGCGCACCGCGCAGGCGTACACCGAGGCGAAGATCGGCGGCTACTGCCACCTCAACCTCGGTGAAGAGGCCACCGTCGTCGGCCTGATGGCGGCGATCGAAGAGCGCGACTACCTCTTCACGAACTACCGCGACCACGGCTACGCGCTGATCCGCGGCATGGACCCGGGCCGCGTCATGGCCGAGCTGTACGGCCGGCAGGACGGCGTCAGCAAGGGCTGGGGCGGCTCGATGCACCTGTTCGACACCGACGTGCGCCAGCTCGGCGGCTACGGCATCGTCGGCGGGCAGCTGCCGCTGGCGGCCGGCGCCGCGCTCGCGGTCTCGTACCGCGACGGCGACGAGGTCGTCATGTGCCAGATGGGCGACGGCACCACGAACATCGGCGCGTTCCACGAGACGCTGAACATCGCGACGCTCTGGGACCTCCCGATCGTGTTCGTCGTCGTCAACAACCACCTCGGCATGGGCACGACGGTCGAGATGGCCTCGGCCGAGCCCGAGCTGTACAAGCGCGCGTCGTCGTATCGCATGGAGTCCGCGCGGGTCGACGGCAACGACGTCATCGCCGTCCGCGACGCCGCGAAGGTCGCCGTCGAGCGGGCCCGCAAGGAGCAGAAGCCGTACCTGCTCGAGACCGTGAGCGGACGGCTGCGCGGGCACTCCGTCGTCGACCCCGCCGCGTACCGCAGCAAGGACGAGATCGCGGCGGTCCGCGCCCAGGACCCGGTCGCCGGCCTGCACGACCGGCTCGTCGCCGATGGCGTCGCCAAGGCCGAGGACCTCGCCGGGGTCGACGCCGACGTCCACCGCATCGTCAAGGCCGCCGTCGAGTTCGCCGACAAGAGCCCGGCCCCCGAGGTGTCGTCGCTGTTCGACCACACCTACGCCAGCCCGGTGCCGAACGACTCGCGCCGCCTCCCCGCCGACCCGCTGTTCCCGGTAGGAGCCTGACATGGCCGTCATGAGTTACCGCCAGGCGCTGCACGACACCCTGCGCGCCGAGATGCTCCGCGACCCGGACGTCTTCCTGATGGGTGAGGAGATCGGCCGGTTCGAGGGGTCGTACAAGATCACCGCCGGCCTGCTCGACGAGTTCGGGCCGAAGCGCGTGCGCGACACCCCCATCGCCGAAGAGGGCTTCACCGGCGCCGCCGTGGGCGCGGCAATGCTCGGCCTGCGCCCGGTCGTCGAGATCATGACGATCAACTTCTCGCTGCTCGCACTGGACCAGATCGTCAACCACGCCGCGAAGATCTACGGCATGTTCGGCGGCCAGCGGTCGGTGCCGATGGTCATCCGCACGCCCGGTGGCGGCGGCCAGCAGCTCGCGGCCACGCACTCGCAGAACGTCGAGCTGTTCTACGCGTTCACGCCCGGCCTCAAGGTCGTGGCGCCGTCGTCGCCGGCCGACGCGAAGGCGCTGCTGCTCGCGTCCATCCGCGACAACGACCCCGTGCTGTTCCTCGAGAACCTCGCGCTCTACAACACCAAGGGCGAGGTCCCCGACGGCGACGAGCCGGCCGAGATCGGCCGCGCGGCGGTGACCCGCGAGGGCACCGACATCACGCTGGTCGCGTACTCCCGTATGGCGCACGTCGCGCTGCAGGTCGCGGAGAAGCTGGCGTCGGAGGAGGGCATCTCCGCCGAGGTCGTCGACCTGCGCAGCCTGCGCCCGCTGGACCGGCCGACGATCATCGAGTCGGTGAAGAAGACGTCCTGCGCCGTAGTGCTGGAGGACGACTGGCTGACGTATGGCATCGGCGCCGAGGTGGCGGCGTCGATCTCCGACGGCGCGTTCGACTACCTCGACGCCCCGGTGCGACGGGTGGCGATGGCCGAGGTGCCGCTGCCCTACGCGAAGTCGTTGGAGCTGGCGGCGCTGCCGTCGGCGAACGACGTCGTCACCGTCGTCCACCAGACCCTCGACGCCGTCGGCCGCCGGTCCGTCGGCGCGCACTGAGGAGACTCTGATGACTGACATCCTGATGCCCCGCCTCTCCGACACCATGGAGGAGGGGGTCGTCAGCGCCTGGCGCAAGCAGGTCGGCGACGAGGTCCACTCCGGCGACGTCCTGGTCGAGATCGAGACCGACAAGGCCGTCATGGAGCACGAGGCGTACGAGGACGGCGTGCTCGGCGAGATCCTGGTCAAGGAGGGCGACACCGCCCCGATCGGCGCGCCGATCGCGCGGCTCGTCGGTGCCGGTGAGCCGGTGGGCGGGTCCGCTCCGGCGCCGGCCGAGCCCACGCCCGCCGCCGCGCCCGCGCCGGCACCGTCACCCGAGCCCGAGCCCGAGTTGATCTTGGAGCAACCGCAGGATCAATCGGACGAATCGGGCGGCGACGCCGCGGTTACTCCAAGATCAACGGGGGCGGGGCGCATCCTGTCGTCGCCGCTGGCCCGGCGCGACGCCCGCGACCTGGGCGTCGACCTCGCGACGGTCGCGGGCTCCGGCCCCGGCGGGCGGATCATCCGGGCCGACGTCGCCAAGGCGGCGGCCAACGGGACGGCGACGGTGGCAGCCGCGGCCCCGTCCGCCCCGGCTGCGTCGACTCCCGCCCCGGCCGTCGAGGAGACCGACGAGCTGATCCCGCTGACGTCGATCCGCAAGACCATCGCGCGCCGGCTCACCGAGAGCATGCAGTCGTCGCCGCACTTCTACGTCACCAAGACGGTCGACGCCGGGCCGCTGTCGGACCTGCGGGCGCAGCTGAACGAGCGGCTGGTCGCGGCGGACAAGAAGAAGGTCAGCGTCAACGACATCATCGTGCGGGCCGTCGCGGTCGTGCTGCGCGATCACCCGGTGGTGAACTCGTCGTTCACGCCCGAGGCGATCGTCCAGCACGGGCGCATCCACGTGGGCATCGCGGTGGCGACGGAGACCGGGCTGGTCGTGCCGGTCATTCGCGACGCCGACACGAAGAGCCTCACCAGCATCTCCGCCGAGACCCGCGCGCTGGCCGGCAAGGCCCGCGACCGCAAGCTCGGCCTCGACGAGATGACCGGCGGCACGTTCACCGTCAGCAACCTCGGCATGTACGGCATCGACCACTTCACCGCCGTGATCAACCCGCCGGAGGCGGCGATCCTGGCGGTCGGCGCGGTGCGGCCCGAGCCGGGCGTGAAGGACGGCGAGCTGGCGGTCGTCCAGAAGATGACGATGACGCTGTCGTCGGACCACCGGGTCATCGACGGCGCGCAGGCCGCGGAGTTCGTCCGCGACCTCGCCGCCGTGCTCGAAGACCCCTGGCTGGCGATCGCCTAGCGGCGCAGGAGGCGGGCGCTCTCCGCGTCCGCCGGGTAGTACGCCTCGACGGCCAGCTCCTGCAGGGTGATGTCCTGCGGCGTGCCGAACGTCGTCACCGTCGAGAACAGCCGGACGTCGTGGCCCCGGTACCGGACCGTCATCGAGATCGTGACGTCCGACCCGGCCGGCTCGTCGACGGCTTCGGCGAGGTAGGTGTCGTAGAGGGCGGCGATCTCGGGGTCGCCGTCCTCGGCCAGCTGCCGCGCCAGACGGGCGCGGAACACGGCGCGGACGTCGGCCGGGTTGGCGATCCGCGCCGCGAACCCACGTGCGTCGAGCGCCAGCCGGACCAGGTTGGGCGGTCGTAGCAGCTCTGGGTCGACATCCTCGAGGAACGGCGCGACCGCGGCGTTGGTCATGACGATGTTCCAGCGGCGGTCGACCACCAGCGCCGGGTACGGCTCGTGCGCCCGCAGCACGGTGACCAGGGCCTCCCGTGCGGCGTCCATGTCCTGGGCGTCGAGCGGGCGCTCGCGGTACCGGGGCGCGAAGCCCGCGGCGAGGAGCAGGCGGTTGCGGTGCCGCAACGGCACGTCCAGCGCCGACGCGAGCCGGAGCACCATGTCGGCCGACGGGTTGGACCTGCCGGTCTCGACCAGGCTCACGTACCGCGCCGAGACGTCCGCCTGGATGGCGAGATCGAGCTGACTCGTCCGCCGCCGCTGCCTCCACTCGCGCAGCAGCTCGCCGACGCGGCGATCGTCACCGTCCATGTGCCGGAGGCTAGCGCCCGCCGTTCGGCACCGCCATGAACTGCGAGTTCATCGACAAGCCGCACCGCCGCCGCCGATCCTGGCCGCATGAGCAACGAACGGATGAAGGCCATGGTGTGGCAGGAGGACGGCCGCCGGGCGATCGTGACGGTCGCCCGCGGGCCCCGCGGCGTGGAGGTCACCGAGGAACCGGTCCCGGGCTCGGACTCGCGTGCGCCCGGGACGGCCGGGCTCGCGGTGCTCGACGACGCGGACGGCTGGCTGGGCTCCGTGACGGCACCGCTGGGGGCGCTGTTCTACGCCGGGCCGAGCACGGACGACCTGTTCACCGAGCACGTCTGCCGGGGCCGGGTCGACGACCGCGCGCCTACGCAGGCCGGTGGCCGGATCGTCGTCGACGCGGAGCCGCCGCGGGTCTGGCGCCTCCTCGCCGACGTGCGGCAGTGGCCGCGGATTCGCGCCGACGTCGAGGACGTCGACGGGGACGGTCCCGCCACGCCGCGGGGCCGGTTCAGCTGGAGCAGCGGAGCGCACCGGTTCCACTCCCGGTTCGGGGCCGTCGAGCCCGGCCGGCTGCTGACGTGGGTGACCAGCGCGCCCGGCACCCGCATCGCGCACGTCTACCGCCTGGCACCCGAGCCGGGCGGGCGGACGCAGGTGAGCTGCCAGGAGTCGTTGGCCGGCCCGCTCGTCGCGGCCGTGATCACCAGTGCGGTGCTGCAGGCGGGGGTCGACAGCTGGCTCGCCGGGCTCAAGGCGCTCGCCGAGGAGACGGCGGCGGCCTGACCGTCAGAGCTCGCGCCGCCAGATCTGGCCGACCAGATCGTGGCCGAAGCTGTGGTGCCGGTTCTCCTCGACCAGCTCGAAACCGGCCTTCTGATAGATGCGCCGGGCGGCCACCAGCACGTCGTTGGTCCACAGCATCATCGACGTGTAGCCGGCCGCCCGGGCGAACTCGAGGCACTCGGCGACCAGCCGGGTGCCGATGCCGGTGCCGCGGGCCTCCGGCTCGACCAGCAGCAGCCGCAGCTGAGCCGTGGTGTCGTCCTTGCGCACGCAGAACACGGCGCCGACCGGACGGCCGTCCAGCTCGGCCACCCAGGCGCTCTCGCGGGCCGGGTCGTGGTGCTCGCCGAAGTCGGCGACGATGCGCGCCACGAGCGCCTCGTAGCTGCGGTCCCAGCCGTACTCCCGCGCGTAGGCGACGGCGTTGCGCTGCACGACCCAGCCGAGGTCGCCCGGACGCAGGCCGCGGACGACGACGGTGTGCGGCCGCTCGGACTCGCCCAGGAGACGGCGGACGGAGTCGAGGTCGGCGACCAGCCGGCGGCGCTCGGGGTCCGGCAGCGCGCCGAGCAGCTCCTCGGCCTGCCGGTCGGACCGGCTCTGGAGGTCGTCGCGCGCCGCGCGACCGGCGTCGGTCAGCGCGGCCAGCAGCTTGCGGCCGTCGGCGGCCGAGCGCGTGCGCTCGATCAGCCCGGCCGACTCGAACCGGGCCAGCGTGCGGCTGAGCTGGGCGGCGTCGATGTCGAGCGTCTCGCGCAGCGCGCCGACCTCGGTGACGTCGCGGCGGCCGAGTTCGAAGACGATGCGCGCCTCGGTGAGCGAGTACCCCGACCGCAGCAACTCCTGGTCGAGGAAGCCCATGACGCGCGTGTAGAAGCGGTTGAACTGACGGACCGCAGCCACCTGGTCGCGTTGTACTTCGGTCATGCCGTTGACTGTATCAAGGAAATCCTTGACTCAGTCAACAACATTCTTCAGCAGCAGCGCGGTCGTCACCGGGCCGACGCCGCCGGGGACCGGGGTGAGGGCGGCCGCCACTTCGGCGACCGCGGGGTCGACGTCGCCGGCGAGGCCGCCGTCCGCCGTCGGGTTCGTGCCGACGTCGACGACGACGGCGCCGTCGCGGACGTGCTCGGGGGTGACGAGGTGCGTCCGCCCGACCGCCGCGACCAGCACGTCCGCCGTCGACGTCACCTCCGCGAGGTCGCGAGTGCGAGAGTGGCACACCGTCACCGTCGCGTCGCGGTCCAGCAGCAGGTGCGCCAGTGGTTTCCCGACCACCGCGGACCGGCCGACGACGACCGCCCGGGCGCCGGCGAGGCCGACGGCGTACTCGTCCAGCAGCGCGACGACGGCGGCAGCGGTGGCCGGCGCGTAGGCGGGCAGCCCTACGGCCAGCCGGCCGAGCGACACCGGGTTGGCGCCGTCGACGTCCTTGGCCGGTTCGATGGCGCCGGACACGTCCGCGAGCACGACGCCGGGCGGCAGCGGCGTCTGCAGCATGACGCCGTCGACGGCCGGGTCCGCGCTGAGGCCGGCGAGCCGGGCCGAGATGTCGTCCGCGGTCGCCGCCGTGCCGAGGTCGGCGACGTCGCAGTCGAGGCCCGCCTTGCCGGCGGCCGACGCGATGGAGCGGACGTACCAGGCGCTGGCCTCGTCGTCCGTCGCCGTGACGATGACCAGCCGGGCCGGGCGGCCCGCGTCGCGCCGGGCGGCGGCCCGCTCGGCGACCTCCGCACGGATGCGGGCGGCGAGGTCCGTCCCGGCCAGGCGCCGCGCCGTCACGCTCCGACCTGCCGGCGCACGTCGGCGGTGAGCTGGTCGGCCCGGGCCGCGAGGTCGTCGACCTCGCCCGCGGTGGCCGTCAGACGGTCGCGGACCGCCTGGTCCGTGACGCCGGCGAGGTTGATCTCGACGTTCAGCCGGGCCGTCGTGGCGGCGGCGCGGGCGGCCTCGGCGGCGGCCGCGACGTCCGTGACGACGTTCGGGTTGCCGACCGGCAGCAGTTCCTCGGCCATCGAGACCAGATGCGTCGCCGCGATGATGACGGCGGCCGGTGGCTCCGCGGCCGCCGCGAGCGCCGTCGCGATGGCCTCGGAGCGGGCCGCCTTCTGCTCGTCGGTCTCCTGCGGCAGCTGGTACGTCTCGGTGACCGCGAAGAACGCCTCGGCGTCGTCCTCGGCCAGCTCCAGCGCGTCGGTGCGCAGCGCGTCGGCCTTCACCAGCACCCGCTCGACGACGGCGGCGTGCTGCTCGTACTTCGGGCCGGTGCTGTAGCGGGCCACCATGGCGAGCAGCGCCGCCGACTGGGCCGCGTGCAGAGCCGCGACGGCGCCGCCGCCGGGGGCCGGCACCCGGGCGGCCAGGCTGTCCAGGAAGGCGCCGATGGTCTCGTCGCGCACAGGATCTCCTCGGGTCGGCTGGCTGGTCGCCGCACCCAGTCTCCCGCGTCACGACCGGGCGCCGCACGACGGGGCCGTCTCACCGTGTTCAGCAGATGAGACGAGTATCCCGGATCGGACCGGTTCGGGCCGATCATGAAGGAGTGGCGCGACCCCGGGCGCCACGACAACCGAACAAGGCGGCACCGATGACGAGAGCCATCGACCAGTTGCTGACTCACGCCGTGAACACCACCGTCCTGCCCGGAGCGGTCTGGGCCGTCGGCGACGCCGACGGCATCCGCGCCGAGGGCGCCCACGGGCTGCTCGACCCGGCGGCGCCGGACCGTCCGATGCGGCTGGACACCCTGTTCGACCTCGCCAGCCTCACCAAGATCGTCGCCGTGTGGTCGTGCGTCGGCACGCTCTGGGAGGACGGCACCCTCAACCTCGACCGCCCCCTCGTCGACTACCTGCCCGGCCTCGGCGGGTACGACCTCGCCGCCGTCACCGCCCAGCACCTGCTCACCCACACCGCGGGCGTCCCGTCGCGGGCCAACCTCGAGGCGCTCTACGGCACCGACCGCGCCGCCGTCGAACGCGGCATCCTGCGCGAACCGCTGGTCCACCGCCCCGGCGAGGTCGTCGAGTACACCGACCGCGCCGCCCTGATTCTCGGGATCCTCACCGAGCGGCTCACCGGGCTGCGGCTGGACGAGCTGAGCCGGGCCTGCGCGTGGGACGCGTTGCACATGGACGCCACCCGGTTCGGGCCCGTCCCCGCCGCCGAGGTCCCGAGGTGCGCTCCGACCGAGTTCGACGCCGCCGCCGGGCGGCACCTGCAGGGCACGCCGCACGACTTCTCCGCCCGGCTGCTCGGCGTCTGCGGCAGCGCCGGCGTCTTCTCCGTCGTCGCCGACCTCGGGGCGTTCCTGCGCTACCTGCTGGCACCCGACCAGGCGCCGCGGCGGCCGGGATTCGGGCCGGCGTGGATCAAGGAGTCGCTGAAGGTGCAGACCGGTGAACTGGCGCCGGCCCGCGGGCTGTTCTGGCACCCCGCGCCGACGCCGCCCGGCGTGGGCGGGCGGGACGTGTGGGCGCACTTCGGCTTCACCGGCACCGCCATGTGGGTGTCCGTCCGCCGCCGTCGCTGGGCGGTGCTGCTGACGAACAAGCTCTACTACACGCGCGACAGCCGGCCGATCCTCGACCTGCGCAAGGCGTTCTGCCGGTACGCGTTCGACCTCTGACCCCGGCGGCCCGTTCCATGATCATCAACCTTCCGTGTCGTGATAGCAGCCACAAAGGTTGATGATCATGGGAGCCGGCCGGAACCGGGTAGACGCGCGCGCCGTCTCAGAGCCGGGCCCATTCACGAGGCTCGGCCGTACGGATGGGCGGGTCGCGCCGGACGTGCGGTTCGCCCGGGTTCGAGGCGACAGCCGCCGCGCCGTCGGTTACGCTGCCGGCGGCTGCCGACAGTGTGGCGCAGACCTCACGACATGGATGAGAGCTCGCTCACGTCGCAACTTCTGGATACCAATGTGACGAATGTGGCAGCCGTTAACTCATACCTGAGATATCGTTCGGCTCGTGGCAGACGACTACCGCGGCCAGATCGGTCGCTTGATCCGTGACTCGCGGCAACACCGCGGTTGGACCCAGAGCCAGCTCGCCGACGCGCTCGGCACGAGCCAGAGCGCGATCCACCGCATCGAGCACGGGCAGCAGAACCTGAGCCTGGAGATGATCGCCCGCATCGGCGAGTCGCTGGACAAGCAGATCGTGTCGCTGGCGCCGCAGAGCCCGGTGCACCTGCGGGTCAGCGGCGGCCAGCAGCTGAGCGGCAGCATCGAGGTGCGGTCCAGCAAGAACGCGAGCGTCGCGCTGCTGTGCGCCAGCCTGCTGAACAAGGGGAAGACCACCCTGCGCGGCATCGCGCGCATCGAGGAGGTCAACCGCATCATCGAGGTGCTCGAGAGCATCGGCATCGGCACCCGCTGGCTGGGCGGGGGCCGCGACCTCGAGATCACGCCGCCGGAGCGGCTGGACCTCGACAGCATGGACGTCGAGTCGGCCCGGCGCACCCGCAGCGTCATCATGTTCCTCGGCCCGCTGCTGCATCGCGAGGTCCGCTTCAAGTTGCCCTACGCCGGCGGCTGCAACCTCGGCACCCGCACCGTCGACCCGCACATGTCGGCGCTGCGCCCGTTCGGCCTCGAACTGAAGGCGACCGGCGGCTACTACCACGCCGAGGTGGACCGGACGGTGTCACCCGGCCGGCCGATCGTGCTGATCGAGCGCGGCGACACCGTCACCGAGAACGCCCTGATGGCGGCCGCCCGCAACGACGGCGTCACCGTCATCCGCAACGCCAGCTCGAACTACATGGTCCAGGACCTGTGCTTCTTCCTGACGCGGCTGGGCGTGCGCATCGAGGGCATCGGCACGACGACGCTGACGGTGCACGGCATCCCGGACATCGACGTCGACGTCGACTACGCGCCGTCCGAGGACCCGATCGAGGCGATGAGCCTGCTGGCGGCCGCGATCGTGACGGGGTCGGAGATCACCGTCCGCAGGGCGCCGATCGAGTTCCTCGAGATCGAGCTGGCGCTGCTGGAGGAGATGGGCCTCGACTACGACCGCAGCGGCGAGTACGTCGCGGCGAACGGCGAGACCCGGCTGGTCGACCTGACGGTGCGCCCGTCGCAGCTGCGCGCGCCGCACGACAAGATCCACCCGATGCCGTTCCCCGGCCTCAACATCGACAACCTGCCGTTCTTCGCGCTGATCGCGGCCACGGCGAACGGCCAGACGATGATCCACGACTGGGTCTACGAGAACCGCGCGATCTACCTGACCGAGCTGACGAAACTCGGCGGCAACGTCACGCTGCTCGACCCGCACCGCGTGCTGGTGGAGGGCCCGACCCGGTGGTCCGGGACGGAGATCATCTGCCCGCCGGCGCTGCGCCCGGCCGTCGTCGTGCTGCTGGCGATGATGGCCGCGAAGGGCACGTCGGTGCTGCGCAACGTGTACGTGATCAACCGCGGCTACGAGGACCTGGCCGCCCGGCTGTCCGTCCTCGGCGCCCGCATCGAGGCGTTCCGCGACATCTGACCCAGGCCGGAACGGTCGTGTCCGATTCCCGCTAGTCACCGGCCCGCCGGCGGGCGAGACTAGAAGCATGTTGGACGAAGAGGCGTGCTACCGCGCAGTTCAGGGCCGTGATGCCCGGTTCGACGGCGTCTTCTACATCGGCGTCACGTCCACCGGCATCTACTGCCGTCCCAGCTGCCCGGCCATGACGCCGAAGCGCCAGAACGTGCGCTTCTACCGCACCGCCGCCGAAGCGCAGACGGCCGGCTTCCGGGCCTGCCGCCGCTGCCGTCCGGACGCGACGCCGGGCTCGGCGGAGTGGAACGTCCGCGCCGACGTCGTCGGCCGGGCGATGCGGCTGATCGCGGACGGCTTGGTCGACCGCGACGGCGTCGCCGGGCTGGCCGGGCGGCTCGGGTACAGCGAGCGCCAGGTGCACCGGACGCTGGTCGAGGAGGTCGGCGCCGGCCCGCTGCGGCTGGCCCGGTCGCAGCGCGCGCACACGGCGCGGACGCTGCTGGAGACGACGGAGCTGCCGGTCACCGAGATCGGGTTCGCGGCCGGGTTCGCCAGCATCCGCCAGTTCAACGACACGATCCGCGAGGTCTACGCGCTGACGCCGAGCGAGTTGCGCGGCAAGGCCCGGCGACGAGGGCCGACGGCGACGGCGGGCACGGTCGAGCTGCGGCTGGCGTACCGGCGGCCCGCGGACTTCCGCGGCGTGCTGGACTTCCTGGCGCTACGTGCGGTGCCGGGCATCGAGGAGGTCGACGGCGACACGTACCGGCGCAGCCTCACGCTGCCGCACGGCACCGGCGTCGCGGAGCTGACCCCGCGCGACGGCTGGGTGCAGGCGACGCTGCGGCTGGCCGACCCGCGCGACCTGACGGCGGCGGTGGCCCGCTGCCGCCGGGTGTTCGACCTCGACGCCGACCCGCAGGCGGTCGACGACCTGCTCGGCGCCGATCCCGCGCTCGGCCCGCTGGTGGCCGCGCGGCCGGGGACCCGGGTCCCGGGCACGGTCGACGGCGACGAGCTGGCGGTCCGCGGTGTGCTCGGCCAGCAGGTGTCCGTGGCCGCCGCGCGCACCGTCGCCGGCCGGCTGGTCGCCGAGCACGGCAAGCCACTCGACGCGCCGGTCGGCACCGTCACCCACGCGTTCCCGGCGGCGGCCGTGCTGGCCTCCGCCGACCCCGCGACGTTCCCGATGCCGGGCAGCCGCCAGCGCACGCTGCACGAGCTGACCAGCCGGCTGGCCGACGGCACGCTCTGCCTCGACCCCGGCGTCGACCGCGACGAGACCGAGCGGCTGCTGCTCGACGTGCCGGGCATCGGGCCCTGGACCGCTCGCTACGTGCGCATGCGGGCGCTGGCCGACCCCGACGTGTTCCTCCCGACCGACCTCGGCGTCAAGCACGCCATGGCCGGGCTCGGGCTGCCGTCCGACCCAAGGGCGGTGGCCGAACTGGCCGAGAACTGGCGGCCGTGGCGCTCGTACGCGCTGCTGCACGCCTGGTCGACACTCTGAAAGGCAGATCATGTACTGGACCACCATCGACAGTCCCCTCGGCACGCTCTGGATCACCGGCGACGGCGCCGCGCTGACCGGCCTCTACATGGAGCGCCCGGCCATGCTCGACCAGCCCGGCTGGATCGAGGACGACGCACCGTTCACCCCGGTGCGCGAGCAGCTGGACGCGTACTTCGCCGGCCGGCGGGAGGAGTTCGACCTCCCGCTGAGTCCCGTCGGCACGCCGTTCCAGCAGCAGGTGTGGGCGGCGCTGCGGGCGATCCCGTACGGCGAGACGCGCAGCTACCGCGAGATCGCCGAGCAACTGGGCCGCCCGACGGCGTCGCGGGCGGTGGGCGCCGCGAACGGCCGCAACCCGATCTCCGTCATCGTCCCGTGCCACCGCGTGGTCGGCTCGTCCGGCGTGCTGACCGGATACGCGTGGGGCCTGGAGCGCAAGCAGGCGCTGCTCGACCTGGAGACGCGGTAGGTCACCAGCTCCAGCCGTCGTGCCGGAGCGCGCTCTCGATCATCACCCGCCGGATGGCCGGGGGCGCGTCCGGCACCGGCAGCCCGGCCAGCCGCGCGGCGTCGAGCAACAGGTCGTCGTACGCGCGGGTGGCCGCGGTCAGGTGATGCGCACGGGCCCAGCGGCCCTGGTCGCGTTCGAGCCGGCGGATCTCGCCGCTGACGCGGGTGAGCCGCAGCTGCACCGTGAGCGTCTCGAACGGATCGGCGGCGACGGCGGGCGCGGCCCTGCCGCCGGGCCAGCGCCGGCGCAGTGCCCGGGTGACGTCGTGGAAAGGCGATTCCATCGTGGGCTCCTCACCAGCATCGTAGCCACCTGGCAGAGTGGTGACGAGGCATTTTCGGCGCCGTGTGCGAGGGTGGGGCATGCCCGAAGGCGACACCGTGTGGCTGGCCTCCCGGCGCCTGCACGACGCGCTGGCCGGCGACGTGTTGCTGCGCACCGATTTCCGCGTCCCGCGCCTGGCGACGACCGACCTGTCCGGACGTCCCGTCGTGGAGTCGGTGTCGCGCGGCAAGCACCTGCTGACCCGCATCGACGGCGGGCTGACGCTGCACACGCACCTGCGCATGGACGGCGCGTGGCGGGTGTTCGCGGCCGGGCAGCCGTGGCGGGGCGGGCCGGTGTTCCAGATCCGGGTGGTGCTGGCGACGGCGCGCTCCGAGGCCGTCGGGTACCGCCTGCCGGTGGTCGAGCTGGTCCGGACGAGCGCCGAGGCGGACGTCGTCGGCCACCTCGGTCCCGACCTGCTGGGCGCGGACTGGTCGGCGGCCGACGCGGTCTCGCGGCTGTCGCGCGACCCGTCGCGACCTCTGGGGGACGCGCTGCTGGATCAGCGGCTGCTGGCCGGCATCGGCAACGTCTACATGGCCGAACTGTGCTTCCTCGGCGGGGCGTCGCCGTACGCGCCGGTGTCCGCCGTCCCCGACCTCCCGTTCATCGTCGACGAGGCGCACCGGCTGCTGCACCTCGGCGTCCGGACCGGCCGCCAGGTGACGACCGGCGATCCGCGGCCGGGGCGCCAGCACTGGGTCTACCGCCGCGCCCGGCGTCCGTGCTGGAAGTGCGGCACCCTGATCCGCACCGGCTCGATCGGCACCGCACCGCGTGACCGGGTCGCGTTCTGGTGCCCGCGCTGCCAGCCGTGACCATGACGGCAGAGATGCGCCTGCGGCCCGCCACGCCGTAACCTTCATGCGTCGGCGGGGCGCCCATCACGTGTCGGAGAGTGCTGCGCATGCCCGTTCTCGCCCGCGCCGCTGATCGGACCTGCGCGGAGGGTCGCCCGTGACCGTGACGGCCTACGTCGACGAGTGCGAGGCCGTCCATCCTGGCCACACCTACAGCGTGGCGGCATCGCTGATCGGGGCCGACTCAGCCGACGAGGTTACCGACGCGATCAAGGCACTCGTGCTTCCCCGTTCCAGGAAGCTCCACTGGTATGACGAGCACAAGGTCGCACGCCGCACACTGCTGGCGACGACCGTCGCCGAACTGACCGGCGTGGAGCACATCGTCGTCGTTCTGGCCACGGCACCGGACGGGACTCGCCCGGAGCGGCGTCGGCGACATTGTCTGACCCGTCTGCTCCCTGAGTTGCGCGATCGCGGCGTCACGCAGGTGGTGGCCGAGGCCCGCGAATCCAAGCAGAACGCGCGCGACGTGGAACTGCTGCTGGCGTTGCGCAATCAGAAGTTGATCCAGGGCCCGTTCCGGCTGGACCACGTTCCGGGACCGTCGACTCCACTCCTGGCGGTCGCAGACATCGCAGTCGGTGCGGTCATGGCGGCCTACGCGGGCGATGCCACCTACCGGAAGATCCTCGACGACAAGATCGTCGAACTGGTGATCTGACCCTGGAACGCGAGAACCCGGGACCCCACTCCGAGCGGGACCTTCCCGGGTTCACTTCCGAGTCCACCGCAATGGACCGGCGACTTCACTATACCGTCGCGAGGCCGGTCCGTCAGCTCGTGAACCGGCCGGGGTCGTAGGCCTGCGTCCCACCGTCGACGGTCCACACCGCGGCCAGCGGCAGCAGTTCCTCGATCGGGACCGCACGCACCCCGTCCGCAGCCGGCAGCAGCACCCGGATCCCCGGGTGGTAGTCGAACAGGATCTGCCGGTCGCGGCCGCAGGGACCGACGACCCCGCGGCCGTGGTTGCCGACGGCGACGATCGACTCGATCCGGCGCGCGCCGTTCGCCCGGGCCGTACCGAGCGCGACCAGTTCGGCACATGGGCCACCGGTGAAGTGCCAGAGGTTGACGCCGACGTGGATGCGACCGCTCCCGTCGCGGACGGCCGCGCCCATCGTGTGGACGCCCGGCGCCTCGGCGGTGGCCGCGTCGGTGCTGGCGTCGATGGTCGCGGCGGCGGCGTCGATCAGCTCGCGATCGGCGTCGGTGAGGACGTGCGACATGGGTCGACTCTAGGCCGATTGACGTTCGAAGCTAAAGCGATTAGCTTTTTGGCTATGGAGATTCTCCACCGTGCCTAGGGCCGGGCTGTCGACCACGGCCGTCGTCGACGCGGCGCTGGCCGTCGTCGACGAGCAGGGGCTGGAGGCGTTGACGCTGACGGCGGTCGCGGCGCGCACCGGGGTGGCCGTGCCGTCGCTGTACAAGCACGTCGGCGGCCTTGGCGAACTGCGTGTCCGCGTCGGCGTGCGCGTGTTCGAGGAGACCGCCGAGCGGATGGCCGCCGTCGCGATCGGGCGCAGCCGCGACGACGCCGTCGCCGCGCTCATGCACGCCTACCGCGGCTACGTCCTCGACCACCCCGCCCGGTACGCCGCCATGGTGGCCGACCCGCTGCACGACCCCGCCTACGCCGCCGCCGGGACGAAGCTGCTGGAGGTGTTCTTCGCGGTGCTCGGCCACTACGGCTTGGACGGCGCCGACGCCGTGCACGCGGTGCGCCGGCTGCGCGCCGTCGTGCACGGGTTCGCCTCGATCGAGGCGGCCGGCGGGTTCGGGCTGGCCGAGGACACCGACGTCACGTACGGGCAGCTCATCGACATGTACCTCGCCAGCCTCCCCCGCTCCTGAAGGAGACCTCATGACCCCGTTCCGCAACCGGCTGGGCGCCGTCGCGCTCGCCGTCGCCGGCATCCTGTTCCTGCTCTACCCCGCGCTGCGCCCCTGGCACGACGAGGAGACGGCGGCCGGCGCGCTGGCGTCGATGGGCTCGAACGCCTGGGTCGCGTCGCACCTGTTCGCGATGATCGGCTTCGTCCTGGTGCCGTTCGGCCTGCTCGCGCTGCGCGACGTCGTGCGTGAGACCCGGGCGGAGCGGACGGCCGCCGCGGCGGTCGTCGTGTTCTGGATCGGCGCCGGGCTGACGCTGCCGTACTACGGCGCCGAGGACTTCGCGCTGCACGCCATCGCCCGCGAGGCGGCGGACGGGGCGGCGTTCGACCTGATCGAGCTGACCGACGCGGTGCGGAACGGGTCGGTGGCGATCACGACGTTCGGGGCCGGGCTGATCCTGCTGGGCGTCGGCGGTGTGCTGGCGGCGGTCGCCGTGTGGCGGTCGGGCGTGCTGGCCCGGTGGAGCGGCGTGCCGTTCGGCGCCTGCTTCGCGCTGTTCCTGCCGCAGTTCTTCACGCCGGCGGCCGGCCGCGTCGCCCACGGCGTCGTGCTGATGGCCGGGTGCGTGCTGATGGCGGCCGTGCTGTGGCGCGCCGCCGGGGGTCAGACCCGTTCGACGGTGACGTTGGCGGGGAACTCGCGGTCGGCGAACTTGCCGATGGCGTAGGTCGAGAACGCGTCGATGCCGGCGGCCACGGCGCCGCCGACCAGCGGCACCCGGCGCACCAGGGCCAGCGTGGCGTGCTTGCCGCCGATGCGGGCCACCAGCTGCGACGTGACGGCGGCGACGGCGCGCTCGACGACCGCGGGGTCGGGCTCGTTGATGCCGGTGGCGATGTCGAACGGCCGGCCCGGGAGGTCGCGACCGCGCAGGGCGTCTTCGACGCCGTCGCGGCCGAGCAGCGTGACCAGCGCCGCCGTGCGGACCCTCGGGTCGGCGACGTCGTAGCCGCGCAGGTGCGCGATGGTGGCGGCCATCCGCAAGTGCAGGACGGCGATGCCGGCGATGTTGGCCGGGATGGTCACCGGCATGGTGACGACGCCGCCGATGTTCGTGACGAAGCCCTGTACGCCGGCCAGCCGGACGTGCTGCTCGATGACGTCGCGGATGGCCCGCTCGACGTCGCCGCGCTTGTCGAGATGACGGCGGGCCGTTTCGCGGGCGCCCGGGAAACCGGGGAACCCCTCGATGGCCTTGGTCATGAACTGGTTCGCGCCCCGAGCGGCGACGAGGGGCGCGGCCCGGCGCGCCGCGGTCGTGCCCGCCCAGGTCCCGATGGTCCGTCGCACACCCATGTCACCACTGTACGTGCGGAGGACGCCGAGCGGATTACGCTGACGAAGGACCCCAACACCTAGGGAGGCCAGGTGCCCGTCGAGCCACCACCGACCCGATGGGAGCTGCCGAGCACGTCCGGCGACGACGACCTCGTCGCGTTCGGCGCCGACCTCGAGCCCGGGACGCTGCTCGCTGCGTACCGCAACGGCCTGTTCCCGATGCCGGTCGACCAGTTGCTCGGCCGGGCCACCGACCTCGCCTGGTGGTCGCCGAACCCGCGCGGTGTGCTGCCGGTCGGCGGGCTGAAGGTGTCGCGGTCGTTGCGGCAGTCGACGCACAAGTTCGAGGTCCGGGTCGACTCCGCGTTCGCCGAGGTCATCGAGGCGTGCGCCGATCCGTCCCGGCCCGGCGCGTGGATCAGCGACGACATCCGCCGCGCCTACGAGCGGCTGCACCGGCTCGGCTGGGCGCACTCGATCGAGGCGTGGACGCCGGACGGACGGCTGGCCGGCGGGCTGTACGGCGTCGCCATCGGCGGGCTGTTCGCCGGCGAGTCGATGTTCCACGCCCGCCAGCGGTGGGGACGCGACGCGTCGAAGGTCGCGCTCGTCGCGCTGGTCGAGATGATGCGCGCCGAGCACCCGGTCGGGCGGCTGCTCGACGTGCAGTGGGGCACCCGGCACCTCGCCAGCCTGGGGGTCGTCGAGATCGCGCGGCCCGAGTACCTCAGCCGGTTGCGCCGCGCGTTGGAACTGCCGCTGCCACCGGTGTTCGCCGAACGCTCCGCGCACAGGGCAAAATGAACGCATGCCCGAGCTGCCCGAGGTCGAAGCGCTCGCGGCCTTCCTTCGTGAGAAGGCCGTGGGCAAGGTGGTCACGCGTGTCGACGTCGCCGCCATCAGCGTGCTCAAGACGTTCGACCCGCCGGTCACGGCGCTGGGCGGGCTCACCGTCACCGGCATCGCCCGGCACGGCAAGTTCGTCGACCTCGACTGCGACGGCGTCCACCTCGTCATCCACCTGGCCCGGGCCGGCTGGCTGCGCTGGAGCGACGCGCTGTCGCCGAAGCCGCCGAAGCCGGGTGGCCCGCTCGCGCTGCGGGTCCACCTGAACGACGAGTCCGGGTTCGACCTCACCGAGGCCGGCACCCGCAAGCGGCTGGCCGTCTACGTCGTCCGCGACCCCGCCGACGTGCCCGGCGTCTCCCGTCTCGGCGTCGACCCGCTCTCCGGCGAGTTCACCGTCGACCGGCTGCAGCAGATCCTCACCAAGGCCGGTCGGGCCCAGATCAAGGGCGTGCTGCGCGACCAGGCGGTCATCGCCGGCATCGGCAACGCCTACTCCGACGAGGTGCTGCACGCCGCGAAGCTGTCGCCGTTCCAGCCCGCGTCGGCGCTCGACGCCGACGGCGTCGCCAACCTGCACGCCGTCATCGTCGACGAGCTGGCGACGGCGCTGAAGCGGGCCGAAGGGCTGGCCGCGAAGGACCTCAAGGACAGCAAGCGCACCAACCTGCGGGTGCACGGCCGGGCCGGCGAGACCTGCCCGGTCTGCGGCGACGTCGTCCGCGAGGTGTCGTTCGCCGACTCCTCGCTGCAGTACTGCGCCACCTGCCAGACCGGCGGCAAGATCCTCGCCGACCGGCGCATGTCCAAGCTGCTCAAGTAGGTCGTCAGAACCCGGCGGCCACGGCGCGGGCCGCCTCTCGCGCGGCCGTCCGGCCGGCTGCGACGTCGCCCGTCGCAGCGTCCGGGCGTAGCGCGATCGTCTCAACGTCGGCCACCCCGGCCCAGCGCAGCCAGCCCTCCAGGTACGACGTCTGGAAGTCCGACCCGAACGCCGGGCCGCGGCCGGGCGCGTAGACGGCGCTGGAGTAGACGACCGCCGCCTTCTTGCCCCGCAGCAGCCCGCGGTAGCCGCTGGCCGGGTCGAACGCGAACACCAGGCCCGGCTGGCTGACGACGTCGATGAACTGCTTCAGCACGTACGGCACGCCGTGGTTCCACATCGGGACGCTGAACAGGTAGTGGTCGGCGGCGTCGAAGCGGGCGAACGCCGCGGTGACGTCGCGCCACACGTCGCGCTGCGTGGCGTCGAGGTCCTGGCCGGCGAAGACCGCCATCTTCGCGTGCGCGGCCGTCGGCCCGAACTCCGGCAGCGTGCCGTCCCAGAGGTCCCAGTGGGCGATCCGGTGCTCCGGGTGGGCCTCGCGATAGGCCGCGAGGAAGTCGTCGGCCAGCAGCAGCGACTCGGAGACGGCGCCGCGCGGCGAGGCGGAGAGGTGCAGCAGGGTGGGCATGGCGAGTCCTTTCTGGACTACAGTCCGGTTGTGTCCAGTGACAAGAGCGGACCACAGTCCGTTTATTCCGGGCTGGTCGAGCTGCAGTCGGCGCCGCCACCGAGGGAGCGTGCCGACGCCGCCCGCAACCGGGCCGCCGTCCTCGACGCGGCCGCCCGCCTGTTCGCCGACCGCGGCGTCGACGGCGTGACGATGGACGCGGTCGCGGCGGCGGCCGGGGTCGGCAAGGGCACCGTGTTCCGGCGGTTCGGCGACAAGTCCGGGCTGGCGGTCGCGCTGCTGGACGAGCGGGAGCGCGAGCTGCAGGAGGCGATCCTGTTCGGCCCGGCGCCGCTGGGTCCCGGAGACGGCGCCGGCGCCGCGCCGGGCGAGCGGTTGGCTGCGTTCGTCGAGGCGTACCTGGACTACGCGCTGGGCCACCTCGACCTGCTGCGGATGTCCGAGACGGCGTCGCCGGGGGCGCGGTACCGGATCGGGGCCTACCGGTTCTGGCACCGGCACGTGACACTGCTCCTGGCCGCGGCCCGGCCGGACGCCGACGCGGAGGCGCTGGCGCACGTCACGCTGGCGCCGCTGGCCGCCGAGCACCTGCGCGCGATGGTCGCCGAGGTCGGCGTCGAGCGCACGCGAGCCGCCGTCCACGCCGCCCCCGCCCCATGATCATCAACCTTTTGTGTCGCCTGGACAGGACGGAAGGTTGATGATCATGGGCGAGGCGGGTTGTTAGCGCTCACACCGGGCGGGTACGGTGTCCCGATGGAGCGGAGCCCGGTGATGGCCGACGTCGCGCGCATCGCGGGCGTCTCGCACCAGACGGTGTCCCGCGTCCTGAACCACCACCCCAACGTCCGCCCGGGCACCCGCGACCGCGTCCTCGCGGCCATCGAGGAGCTCGGCTACCGCCGCAACCTGTCCGCCCGAGCGCTGGTCACCCGGCGCACCAACACGCTCGGCGTGGTCGCGTTCGACACCACGCTGTACGGGCCGGCCAGCACGCTGTTCGGCCTCGAGCAGGCGGCCCGCGACGCCGGGTACTTCATCAGCATCGTCAGCCTGAAGACCATCAACCGGAAGACCGTCGGCGAGGCGCTGGACTACCTCGCCGCGCAGGCGGTCGACGGGCTGATCGCCATCGCACCGCAGGTCGAGGCCGCGGCCGCCGTGTCCGCGCTGCAGGGCCACGTGCCGGTGGTGGCGGTCGAGGGCGGCGAGGCCGACGGCATGCCGGTGGTCGCCGTCGACCAGACGCGCGGGGCCGAGCTGGCCACCCGGCACCTGCTCGGCCTCGGTCATCGCACCGTCTGGCACGTCGCCGGTCCGGCCGACTGGCTGGAGGCCGAGGGCCGGCGACGCGGCTGGCAGCGCACCCTCGAGGCCGCCGGCATCGCGCTCCCGCCGGTCGTCGAGGGCGACTGGAGCCCTCGCGCCGGCTACACGGCCGGCCGGCGCATCGCCAATGCCGCCCGCACGGGCCGGGCCACAGCGGTGTTCGTCTCCAACGACCAGATGGCGCTCGGCCTGCTGCGCGCGCTGCACGAGGCCGGCGTCCGGGTTCCGCAAGACGTCAGCATCGTCGGCTTCGACGACATCCCGGAGGCGGAGTTCTTCACGCCGCCGCTGACCACCATCCGGCAGGACTTCGCCGAGGTCGGCCGCAAGAGCATCGCGCTGCTGCTTGACCTCATCGAGACCGGGCCGCGGCCCGAGACCGAGCGCATCGTCGTCGCGCCGGCCCTCGTCGTCCGCGCCAGCACCGCCCCACCGGCCACCACCTGACCACCCGAACCGCCGCCCCACACCGCACCAGGGAGTCACTTGTGAGCGATAACATCGACGGCGCGGTCGTCGTCGGCGTCGATTACGGCACGCTGTCCGGCCGGGCCGTCGTGGTCCGCGTCTCCGACGGCGCGGAGCTCGGCAGCGCCGTGCACGCGTACCCGCACGGCGTCGTCGACCGCGTGCTGCCCGGCACCGGCGAGCAGCTGCCGCCGGACTGGGCGCTGCAGGTCCCGTCCGACTACATCGACGTGCTGAAGACCACCGTTCCCCAGGCGGTGGCCGAGGCCGGCGTCGACCCGGCGAACGTCATCGGCATCGCCACCGACTTCACCGCCTGCACGATGGTCCCGACGCTGGCCGACGGCACGCCGCTGAACGAGCTGCCGCAGTACGCCGGGCGCAAGCACGCCTACGTGAAGCTGTGGAAGCACCACGCCGCCCAGCCGCACGCCGACCGCATCAACGCGCTGGCCGCCGCGCGCGGCGAGGCGTGGCTGCCGCGCTACGGCGGGCTGATCTCGTCGGAGTGGGAGTTCGCCAAGGGCCTGCAGCTGCTGGAGGAGGACCCCGAGGTCTACGCGGCTACCGAGCGCTGGGTCGAGGCCGCCGACTGGATCGTCTGGCAGCTCTGCGGCAGTTACGTCCGCAACGCCTGCACCGCGGGCTACAAGGGCATCCGGCAGGATGGCGGCTACCCGTCGCGCGAGTTCCTGGCCGCGCTGAACCCGGCGTTCGCCGGGTTCGTCGACGACAAGCTGGACCAGCCGATCGGCCAGCTCGGCGACCGCGCCGGCGGGCTGACGGCGCAGGCGGCGGCCTGGACGGGGCTGCCCGAGGGCATCGCGGTCGCCGTCGGCAACGTCGACGCGCACGTGACGGCGCCGGCCGCGCAGGCGGTCGAGCCGGGCCAGATGGTCGCGATCATGGGCACGTCCACCTGCCACGTCATGAACGGCGACGTGCTGCGCGAGGTGCCGGGCATGTGCGGCGTCGTCGACGGCGGCATCATCGCCGGGCTGCAGGGCTACGAGGCCGGGCAGAGCGGCGTCGGCGACATCTTCGGCTGGTTCGTGGACAGCTCGGTCCCGGCGAGCTACGTCGCCGCGGCGGCCCAGCGCGGCGTGGGCGTCCACGAGTACCTGACCGAGCTGGCCGCCGTGCAGCGGGTCGGCGAGCACGGGCTGGTCGCGCTGGACTGGCACAGCGGCAACCGCTCGGTGTTGGTCGACCACGAGCTGTCCGGCGTCGTCGTCGGCCAGACGCTGGCCACGAAGCCCGAGGACGTCTACCGCGCGCTGATCGAGGCGACGGCGTTCGGCACCCGCACCATCATCGAGACGTTCACCGCCTCCGGCGTCCCGGTGACCGAGCTGATCATCGCCGGCGGCCTGCTGAAGAACCGGCTGCTCATGCAGATCTATGCCGACGTCACCGGGCTGGAGCTGAGCGTCATCGGGTCCGAACAGGGCCCGGCGCTGGGCTCGGCCATCCACGCCGCGGTCGCCGCCGGCGCCTACCCCGACGTGCGGGCCGGCGCGGCCGCGATGGGCAACGTCGAACGCGGCGTCCACCGGCCCGATCCGGACAACCAGAAGACCTACGACGCGCTGTACGCCGAGTACGTCACGCTGCACGACCACTTCGGCCGCGGCGGCAACGACGTCATGCACCGGCTGCGGGCGCTCAAACGCGCGGCGGTGGCCCGATGACCACCATCGACGAGCTGCGCCGCACGGTCTGCGACCTGCACGCCGAGCTGACCCGCAACGGCCTGGTCAGCTGGACGGCGGGCAACGTGTCCGCCCGGGTGCCGGGCGCGGACCTGTTCGTCATCAAGCCGTCCGGGGTGTCCTACGACGACCTCACGCCCGAGTCGATGGTCGTCTGCGACCTCGACGGCACGCCGGTCGACGGCGACTTGTCGCCATCCAGCGACACCGACGCGCACGCCTACGTCTACCGGAACCTGCCGGAAGTCGGCGGCCAGGTGCACACGCACTCGACGTACGCGACGGCATGGGCCGCGCGGGCCGAGCCGATCCCGTGCGTCCTGACCGCGATGGCCGACGAGTTCGGCGGCGAGATCCCGGTCGGCCCGTTCGCCCTGATCGGCGACGACTCGATCGGCCGCGGCATCGTCGAGACGCTGAAGGGGCACCGCTCGCCGGCCGTGCTGATGCGGAACCACGGCGTGTTCACCATCGGCAAGGACGCCCGGGCTGCCGTCAAGGCCGCGGTGATGTGCGAGGACGTCGCCCGGACGGTGCACGTCACGCGGCAGCTGGGCGAGCCGGTGCCGATCCCGGCGGAGGACATCGACCGGCTCTACGACCGATACCAGAACGTCTACGGGCAGTGACGAGGAGATGACGATGGACGACGTGTTCGGTCAGCGCGAGATCTGGTTCCTCACCGGGAGCCAGGGGCTGTACGGCGAGGACACGCTGCGGCAGGTGGCCGAGCAGTCGCAGGAGGTCGCCCGCGCGCTCGACGAGGCGGACGACATCCCAGTGCGCGTGGTGTGGAAGCCGGTGCTCACCTCGGCCGACGCGATCCGCCGGGTCGCGCTCGAGGCGAACGCCGACGACGCCTGCGTGGGCCTGATCGCGTGGATGCACACGTTCTCGCCGGCGAAGATGTGGATTGCCGGACTGGACGCGCTGCGCACGCCGCTGCTGCACCTGCACACGCAGTCGAACCGGTCGTTGCCGTGGGCCGAGCTGGACATGGACTTCATGAACCTCAACCAGGCCGCGCACGGCGACCGCGAGTTCGGCTACATCCAGTCCCGCCTCGGCGTCGCCCGTTCGAGCGTCGCCGGGCACGTCAGCGACCCCACGGTCGCGCGCCGGGTGGCCGACTGGGTGCGCGCCGCCGTCGGCTACGCCGAGGTGCATTCGCTGCGGCTGGCCCGGTTCGGCGACAACATGCGCGACGTCGCGGTCACCGAGGGCGACAAGGTCGAGGCGCAGCTGCGGCTGGGCGTCTCGGTCAACACGTACGGCGTCAACGACCTCGTCGCGGTGGTCGACGCCGCCACCGACGCCGACGTCGACGCGCTGGTGGCGGAGTACGACGACGCCTACGACCTGGTGCCGGACCTGCGCAAGGACGGCGACCGGCGCGAGTCGCTGCGCTACGCCGCCCGCATCGAGGCCGGGCTGCGCACGTTCCTCACCGACGGCGGCTTCCGCGCGTTCACGACGAACTTCGAGGACCTCGGCGGGCTGCGCCAGTTGCCGGGCCTGGCGGTGCAGCGGCTGATGGCCGACGGCTACGGCTTCGGCGGCGAGGGCGACTGGAAGACGTCGGTACTGCTGCGGACGGTGAAGTCGATGGCCGCCGGGCTGCCGGGCGGCACGTCGTTCATGGAGGACTACACGTACCACTTCGGGCCGGGCGAGCCGAAGATCCTCGGCGCGCACATGCTGGAGGTCTGCCCGTCCCTCGCGGCGGCGACGCCGTCGTGCGAGATCCACCCGCTGGGCATCGGCGGCCGCGAGGACCCGGTCCGTCTGGTGTTCGACGCCGCCCCCGGCCCGGCCGTCGTGGTCGGCATGGCCGACGTCGGCGAGCGGCTGCGGCTGGTGGCCAACGAGATCGACGTCGTGCCGCCGGACGAGCCGCTGCCGAACCTGCCGGTGGCGCGGGCCGTGTGGAAGCCGCGGCCGGACCTGTCCACGTCCGCCGAGGCGTGGCTGACCGCCGGCGGACCGCACCACACCGTGCTGTCGCAGGCCGTGGGGTCGGAGGTGCTCCACCTGTTCGCCGACATGGTCCGTACCGAGCTGCTGGTCATCGACGCCGGCACCACGAGCCGTCAGTTCGCCAAGGAGCTGCGCTGGAACCAGGCCTACCACCGCCTGGCCCAGGGATTCTGACGCTCGCCCGAGGCCGCTGGTCGTCGCGCTGACCAGCGGCCTCGGCAATGAGACGCCCACCACATTTCATGTCAAATGTGGCATAGTACCCACACACACTGCCGCCGCCGCACCCGGTCACGCGGTGCGAGACGAGGAGGACCACCAGCTCATATTGTTACCGGGAACACCCATTGACTGGGGGTTCTCGGTCCCCGTCCAGTGCCGATCTCGCAATGAAGGGAAGACGGAGCATGACAATCGAGAAGCCAGGCCTGAGCCGCCGCACGTTCGTGCGCGCCTCCGCCATCGGCGCGGCCATGGTCGCCGCGCCGACGGCCCTCCCCGCTGCCGCCGCCGCGGCGCAGTCCAACGGCGCGGCCGCCGCCGCGACCGGCGGAGCCCCGTACGTCGGCGCCGGCAGCAACGCCCCGGTGCGGCCGTTCTGGCCGAACGACGTCGACCTGGGGCCGGGTCTGCTGCAGGAGAAGCGCGACCGGATGAAGGCGTTCCTGCAGACGTTCGACGAGCGGCGCTTCCTCGTGCTCTTCAACAACCAGGCCGGCCGGCCGAACCCGTCCGGTGTGTCGACGCCCGGCGGCTGGGAGGACGGCGGCCTGCTCAGCGGGCACTGGGCCGGCCACTACCTGAGCGCGCTCGCGCAGGCCTACGCCGACCAGGGCGAGCAGGTCTTCAAGACCAAGCTGGACTGGATGGTCACCGAGCTCGCCGCCTGCCAGGCCGCCATCACCGCGCGGATCGACGACCCGGACGAGCCGGAGGAGCCCGAGGAGCCGGTCATCGGCCGCGTCCCGGGCCGCTTCGGCAACGGCCTGCGGCTGGGCGGCGACAGCTCCGCCCAGCACGTGCGGCTGCCCCAGGAGGCGGTGTCGCAGCTCACCAACTTCACGGTCGCGACCTGGGTCAACCTCGCCGCGGCGCAGAGTTGGAGCCGGGTCTTCGACTTCGGCACCGGCACGTCGGTGAACATGTTCCTGACCGCCCGTGCCAGCGGCAACCTGCCCCGGTTCGCCATCACCACCAGCGGCAGCGGCGGTGAGCAGCAGATCAACGGCACCGCGCAGATACCGACCGGCCAGTGGGTACACCTGGCCGTCACGCTCGCCGGGACCGTCGGCACGCTCTACGTCAACGGCGCGGTCGCCGGCACCAACACGAACATGACGCTGAACCCGACCAACCTCGGCGTCCCGGGCAACGTCTGGATCGGGCGGTCCCAGTACGGCGACCCGATGCTCAACGCGACGATCGACGAGTTCCACATCTTCGACCGCGCGCTGACCGCCGCCGAGGTCCAGTCGCTGCAGACCTCGGCCGCCGGCAGCACGGGCGGCGGCAACATCGCCTGGTACCGCTGCGACGAGACCGAGGGCGCGACGCTGCAGGACGCCTCGCCGAACGGGCGCGCCGCCGGCATCGTCCCAGTGCCCAGCGGGAACGAGCCGCTGTGGACGCCGGTCTACCCCGGCTACCTGGGCGCGATCCCCGAGGACGCGGTCATCCGGCTGGCGCCGCCGCGGTTCGCCGTCTACGGCGGCAACCTCGCCACCAACGTGTGGGCGCCGTGGTACACGCAGCACAAGATCATGCGCGGCCTGCTGGACGCGTACTACCTGGCCGGCAACCAGACCGCCCTCGACGTCGTCACGAAGATGGCGAACTGGGCGCACCTCGCGCTGACCGTCGGCGACAAGAACCACCCGCAGTACACCGGTCCGATCACCCGCAGCGACCTCAACTACATGTGGGACACCTACATCGCCGGCGAGCTCGGCGGCGCCAACGAGATCTTCCCGGAGATCTACGCGCTGACGAATGACGAGCGGCACCTCGAGACCGCCAAGCTGTTCGACAACCGCGAGTCGCTGTTCGACGCGGCCGTCGAGGACCGCGACATCCTGGTGGTGACGAACCCGAGCCAGATCGGCCGCCGCCGGCCGGCCCGGCTGCACGTCAACATGCACGTGCCGAACTTCACCGGGTATCTGCGGATCTTCGAGCAGACCGGCGACCAGGACTACTTCGACGCGGCGAAGCACTTCTTCACCTGGATCGTCCCGCACCGCATGTTCAGCCACGGCGGCACCGGCGGCAACTACCCGGGCTCCAACAACAACATCGAGATGTTCCAGAACCGGGACAACATCGCCAACGCGATCGCCCAGGGCGGCGCGGAGACGTGCTCGATCTACAACGTGTCCAAGCTGGCCCGGAACCTGTTCTTCCACACCCAGGACCCGGCCTACATGGACTACTACGAGCGGGCCGTCTTCAACCAGATCGCCGGCTCGCGGGCCGACACCACCAGCACCAGCAACCCGCAGGTGACCTACTTCCAGCCGCTGACGCCGGGCGCGAACCGGTCGTACGGCAACTCCGGCACCTGCTGCGGCGGCACCGGCGTCGAGAACCACACGAAGTACCAGGACACCGTGTACTTCAAGTCCGCCGACGGCTCCGCCCTCTGGGTCAACCTGTTCGTGCCGTCGACCGTGACCTGGGCCGAGAAGAACCTCGTCGTATCGCAGGAGACGGCCTTCCCGCGCCAGGACAGCACCCGGATCACCGTCCGGAGCGGCGGCGGCCTGTTCGACCTCAAGCTGCGCATCCCAGCCTGGGCGACGACGGGCTACACGATCCGCGTCAACGGCCGTCCGGCGCCGATGCAGCCGGCCGACCCGGGCAGCTACGCGACGATCCGCCGCACCTGGCGGCCCGGTGACGTCGTCGACGTGACGCTGCCGTTCAGCATCCGGATCGAGCGGGCCATCGACCGGCCGGACACCCAGTCGATCATGTGGGGCCCGCTGCTCATGCCGATCCTCGGCAACCCCGGCGGCGGCACGTACCGCGAGCTGACGCTGTACTCGCAGCTCAAGCTGGACGGCGACTACTCGCGCACGGCCATCACCTCGGCCGGCCGGAGCGCCGCGGGCGACCAGCTGTTCACGACGCACGGGTTCGACCTGCGCCCGTGGTACGTCGGCGACACCCAGGCGCACTCGGCATACTTCCGCCGGGTGGAGCCGTCGATCGTGTTCGGCAGCGCCGACACCGGCGTCCCGAACGTGAAGCGCGACGACGGCCTGCCGCACTACGACGTCCCCGTCACCGGCATCCCGCAGCCGGGCACCGACGGCCTGACCTTCCTGGACGTCGTGTGGGACCACGCGCCGTTCGCGAACCACGGCGCGTTCGTCTCGACGGTCGCCCGGACCGCCGCGGAGTTCGTCGCGAACGGGCTGCTGACCGACGAGCAGAAGGACACCGTGGTCTCGGCCGCCGCGAACGCCCGGACCGAACTGGCAGTCTGACGCTCACCCCGGCCCGCCGGCCGGTCGACGTGACCGGCCGGCGGGTCACCACCGCACCGGAGGACGGCGCCCGTGATCGACGACTTCAGGCCGATGGAGCTGTGGGAGCCCGAGACCCGACGCGACCCGCACGCCTTCTACGCCCGCGTACGCGCCGCCGGCACGCCCGTCCCGCAGTACGACCCGGCCGGCAACCGGTTCTGGATCGTCGCGCGGCACGCCGACGTGCTGGCCGGCCTGCAGCACCCGGACATCGGCCACGAGGTGCACCGGCACCAGGAGCCGGACCTGTCGCCGTCGCCGTACCCGCCCAGCGAGACCGAGCGGATCTCGTCCCGGCAGCTCATCGCGCTGGACCCGCCCGACCACACCCGGCTGCGACGGCTGGTCAGCACCGCGTTCACCGCCCGCACGGTGGCCCGCCTGGAGGACTGGATCGCCGGCGTCGCGGCCGAGCTCGTCGCGCACGTGCGCCGGCTGGGCCGGTTCGACGCCGTCACCGACCTCGCCGACCCGCTGCCCGTCAACGTCATCGCCCAGCTGGTCGGCGTGCCGGACGAGGACCGGGCCCGGTTCCGGGACTGGTCGGCGACGATCGTCTCCGCGTCCGACTACGACGGCTCCGCCACGCTGGCGTTCGCCGCGTACGTCGACGAGCTGGCTGCACGGCGCCGGGCCGAACCGCGCGACGACCTGATCTCCGGGCTGGTCGCGCTGGAGGACGGCGGCGACGCGCTGGACCGCGACGAGCTGGTCGCGATGGTGCAGCTGCTGCTGATCGCCGGCCAGGAGACGACGGTCGACGTCATCGCCAACGCGCTGCGGCTGCTGCTCACGCATCCCGAGCAGTGGGACGACCTGCGCGCCGACCCGTCGCTGGCGGGCGCCGTCGTGGAGGAGACGCTGCGCTTCCGCGGGCCGGTCGAGATCGTGCCGCCGCGGTTCACGTTCCGCGAGCTGGACCTCGCCGGCGGCACGCTCCCGGCGTTCGAGCGGGTCGGCCTGTCGCTGTGGGGCGCCAACCGCGACCCCGAGGTCTTCTCCCACCCCGACGTGTTCGACGTGCACCGCGCCGACGTCGCCGGTCACATCGCGTTCGGGTACGGGAGCCACTTCTGCCTGGGCGCCTCGCTGGGCCGGCTGGAGGCCCGGCTCATGCTCGAGGCGGTCGCCCGCGAGCTGCCGGACCTGCGGCTGGCCGACGGCGCCCCGGACGACGTCCGCCTGCACCACGGCGGGGTGCTGCCCCTCCAAGTCGGCTCGCCGGCCGGCTGATCCGTTCTGACGTGTTGACACCAGCGCCAACCATTGGCGCCGGTGTCAACACGCGCGAACACGTCAGCCGCAGGTCGTGCCCTGGTACGCGGCGACGACCTCCGAGGTCACCTGCTCACCCTCGACGGTGCCGGTGGCTTCGACCGTCACCTCGCCCGCGGGGATCTGCGCCGTCCGCGCCGCGAGGGACTGAGAGACGACCCGCCCGGGCTCGACGTCGCGGAACGAGCGGATGCCGTAGGGCGTCTCGATCCGGACGTCGATGGGCGCGTCGTGGTCGTTGGTGACCCGCACCGCGATGAAGCCCGTGCGACCCAGGCAGCGGGTCTCGGCCTGGACGGTGACCGGCACCACCGGGCCGACGCCCGGGTCGTCCGCGAACACCCGCCACTCCGTCGCCGCGACCGCGGAGAACGTCGTGCCGTTGCCGTTCGCGGCCAGCGTCGCGCGCAGCCGGTCGGTGGTGACCGGCGCGAAGGTGACGGTGTTGAACGCCGTCGTGCTGGTGCCGTAGCCGGACGGCTCCGCGACGTCGACCCAGGCGGCGCCGTCCCAGTACTGCAGGACCCAGGCGTCCGGCTCGGCCACGCCGTCGCCCGTCCCCTTGGGCTGGTCGCGCCAGAACTTGATCTCGGCACTCGTCAGCCGGATCGGCCGCGCCCACGTGTACTGGGCCCACTGGGACGCGGGCCGGGTGCCCGACCACGTGCCCCAGAGCTGAGCCTGGCTCGGGTTCGCCGGGTCGAGGCCGTCGTTGAGCGCCCCGACGGCGTTCCAGCCGGCCGTGTACGACGCCGCCGCGGTGCCCAGCGGCGCGACGTTGCCGGTCAGCGGCCCGGAGATGTCGGCCGGGAGCACCGCCGACCGGGTCGTCTCCACGTTGCCCGCGACGTCGGTCGCGCGGAAGAACACCTGGTGCCGCTGGGTGTCCGGCGCCTTGACCGGACGGCCCTCGTACGGTGTCCAGACCCCGCCGGTGTCGATGGCGTACTCGATGCGGGCCAGGCCGGACGTGGCGTCGGTCGCCGAGATCGTCACGGAGCGGCGGGCTCCGTCGACGGTCCCGGTGCTGGCCGGCGCGACCCGGTCGATCCGGACGGCGAGGCTCGCGTCGTCCGACTCGTTGCCCGCCCGGTCGGTGGCCGTCGCGACGACGGTGTGCTGTCCGTCGCCGGTGACCGTGACGTCGGTGTATCGCACCGGGCCCGCGGTCACGGGCGTGCCGCCGTCCACCGCCGCCTCGATGGTGACCCGGCCGCCGCGGTCGTCGGCGCCGGCGACGCGTACCCGCACGTCGGACCGGAACCACCCGGCGCTGCCCGCGCTGCCGCTCGGCGTCAGCGTGACCACCGGCGGCGTTTCGTCGCCCGCGGTGTCGCCCGGGTCGATGACGGTGACCTGCGCCGTCACCCGCCCGCCGGCGTAGCCGAGCACCGAGCCCGCGACGGTGAGCGTTCCCGGCGCGGCGACGTCGGCCGGCTCCAGCGGGTCCCAGAACGCCGGGATCTGCAGCGTCTCACCGGACGACGGGAAGGTCACCGGCACCGTGCCGGGCAGCTCGGTCTCGTCCACCTCGACGACGAGCGACGGCGGCGGCACCGACGCGGGCTGCTCGGCCAGCACGTTCCACTCCTCGACCGCGACGGCCGAGTACGTGCTGCCGTTGGTGGAGGCGTCGAACACCGCCCGCACCTGCGTCGTCGTGACCGGGTCGAACGTGGTGTCCTGGAACCCGTTCGTCGCGGTGCCGTAGCCGCTGGGGTTCGGCACGTCGCGCCAGGCGTCGCCGTCCCAGTACTGGATGCGCCACGACGCGGGCGCCGCGACGCCGACGCCGCTGCCCTGCGGCTGGTCGTTCCAGAACTCGATCCGC
>NZ_KQ434754.1:170321-315781 GCF_001270745.1 Jiangella muralis | reverse complement strand
CCCCCCGCCCAGCCGCATCGGCCGGTCCCACGTGTACTGAACCCACTGCTGCGGCGGGTTGCTGCCGGTCCATGTGCCCCACATGTCCGGCGGCAGCGGGTTCGGCCGGACGATCTCGTCGTTGAGCGCCTTCACCCAGTACTGCGTCGGGACCGGCGTGTTCGAGACCGTGACGGTGGCCTCCTGGGCCACGTTGGCCCGCGGCGTAACGTCCTTGACCTTCGGCGGCGTCGTCACGACCGGTTTGATCCGCGGCGGCGACTGGGTGTCGTCCCATTCGACCCGGTCGATCGCCACCGAGCGGCGGAAGTGGTTGCCGCCCGCGGCGTCGGCCGTGTGGTAGGCCAGCCACCACTGCCCGTCGAACTCGACGATGCCGGGGTGGCTGGTCGTCGACGACACCGGCGGCAGGATGGTGCCGCGGTACGTCCACGGCCCGGCCGGCGATGTCGCGGTGCCGTAGGCGATGCACGCGTGATAGTTCGCCGGCGTGCAGGCCGACGTCGGGCCGGCGTTGTTGCCCGCGTAGGCCAGGTAGTAGGTGCCGTTCCGCTCGAAGATCCAGGCCGCCTCGAAGAAGCCGGTCAGCCCGGTGACCGTGCGGACCGAGCCGATCGGGGTCTTCATGTCCGGCGCCAGCTCCAGCATGCGCAGGTTGCCGAAGCTGCCCCAGTAGACGTAGACGCGCTGGTTCGGCGCCTCGCCGTCGATGAGGATCGTCGGGTCGATGTTGTGGATGGTGTTCGCGGTCGGCACCCGCTGCGAGATGATCGGCGCGCCGACGTGGTCGGTCCACGGTCCGGTGGGGGTGTCCGAGACCGCGACGCCGATGCCGAACGTGTCGCTGGCAGGGCTCGCGGCCTCGTTGACCGGGACGTACCAGTAGTAGCGGCCGTCGACGCCGCGCACGACCTGCCCGGCGTAGGCGCGGCCGGGGGTCGCCCAGGTGAAGACCTGCTCCGGGCGCAGGATCGACGGGTGGTGGGTCCACTCGCCGGAGTCCACGTCGGACGTCACGAACGCGCCCCACTCGTTCATGATGAAGTCGTTGCGGGTCGGGCCGGCCTCGTCGTGGCCGGTGTAGACGTAGAGCTGGTCGGCGCCGGTGGCGTTGCCCGGCGCACCGGCCGGGACGACCAGCGGCGCGGGGTCGGCGGAGTAGTAGCTGCCGTCGCCGAGGATCGGGTTCTCGGTGTTCGTGAACGTGACGGGGTCCGCGGCGGCCGCCGGCGCGACCGGGCCGAGCAGCCCGGCGGCGAGCGCGACGGCGACGGCCAGCGGCCCGCCGCGTCGGATCGTGATCATGGGATCTCCTGACGTCGAGCGGTGGGCCTACGACCCGCAGGTGATCGCCGGGTAGTCGTCCACGAGCACGGACCTCCGCGCACCGTCGGCGGTGGCGGCGGTGACCGTCACCTCGCCGGCGGGCAGGTCGTCCACCCGGGTGGCGAACAGCTGGTACGCGGCGGCGCCCGGCTGGATGCCGGACAGCGACCGCGACCCGTACGGCGTCGCGAGGGTGATGTCGAGCGGGACGGTGTCCCCGTTCGTCGCCCGCGCGGAGATGACCGCCCGCCGCCCGAGGCAGCGCACCTCGGTCGTCACCGACACGTCCACCGGCGCGATGCCGTCGCCCACCGTCAGCGTGAGCGTCGTGGACGTGGTGCCCGCCTCGCTCACGTAGTCGGGCAGGATCAGGTCACCGGTGATCGTGTAGATGCCGGGGGTGTTCACCACGGACTCGTCGAAGTCCCAGTCGACGCCGATGGCCTGGTTGTCCCGCGAGCCGTCGTTGTACGACACCTCGACGCGGGTCGGCAGGTGCGGCTGCTCGCCCACGGCGACGGACTGCTCGAACTGCTGGGCGCCCTGGATCGAGATGCCGCCCGGCGAGTTCTCCGGCCGCACGTAGATCCGCGCCTCGGCGATCAGGCCGTACGTCGTGTTCGTGCCGTAGACGACGAACGGCTCGACGTTGGTCTCGTCGACCATGTCCGCCGTGATCGGCTGCCAGGTGAACGGTAGCGTGCCACGCGGGCCGCTGGCGTACTCGACGTCCAGCTGGGCCGGCAGCGCCGGGACCTCGCCGACCACCGTCCGCATGATGACCGGACTGGCCACCTGGCTGACGGTGTCGCCGTTGACCCGCCACCGCAGCACGCCCGTCCCGGCGCCGCTGCCCTGCACGCCGGTGATGCGGATGCGCAGGTGGCTGGTGGTCACCGGCTCGAAGTCGAGGTGGTTGTACGCGTTGCGGGTCAGCGCGCCGGCGTACGTGGAACCGCCGGTGAGCGTGACGGGCGTCCACGTCTGGCCGTCCGCCGACTGCTCGACGACGTAGGTGTCGGCCCGGGGCATCCGGGTGCCGCCGTTGTCGTCGTACCAGTAGACGTCGGTCGACCCGATCAGCACCGGCGAGTCCCACGAGTACTGGAGCCAGGCCGCGGTCGCCGGCGACGTGCCGTTGTTCGGCTGGCCCCACGAGCCCCAGCCGTTCCCGGCGCCGGGGTTGGAGCTGGCCGGCGTCGTCGACTCGTTGACTCGCAGCGGGTTCTCCCACGGCGCGCTGCCGCTGGTGGTGATGCCGGCCAGGGCGCCGAACTCGGCCGACGTCGCCTTCTCCGTGAGCGCCACCTCGACGTCGCGCTGCGTCGTCAGCTCGCCGTCCGACGCCGTCAGCCGGAACACGTAGGTCCCCGCGACGGTGCCGGTGACCGGCGTGGCCAGCGCGTTCGGCGCGCCGAAGATGACGCCCGCGCCGTCCGGCGTCGACACCGCCGACCAGCCGTAGGTCAGCTCGCCGGTGTCCGGGATGCCGTCGTCGGTGATCGTGCCGACGAGGTTCGTGGACAGGTTGCCGTCGCGGGACCGGTCGACGGTGACGGTCACCGCCGGTGGGTCGTTGACGAGGTCGGGCACCTCGCGGCCGGAGTCGAAGACCTGGATCTCCGAGATCGCGGTGGCGAACGACGGCGTGTTGGTGAACGCCAGCCGCACCCGGTCGGTCGTGACGGCGTCGAACAGCGCCTCGTTGAACTTGGCGCCGGGGATCTTCGGCGACTTGAACGTGTCGGGCACGGCGACCCAGCCGCCGGAGCCGTCCGGCACCTGGATCGTGTACCGCTGCGGCTCGCGGTAGCCGCCGGTCTGGCGGTCGCTGACGAACCACACCTTGACGTTGTCGAACCGCACCGGCTCGCCGAGGTCCAGCTCGACGTAGCCGCCCGGCTCGGTGCCGCCGTAGTTGCCCCAGTACGGCTCGTTGACGGTGCTGCCGTCGGTCACGGCGGCCAGCGACACCGGACGCTCGGTGGTGTTGATCGCGCCCGGCGTGTGGTTCATCGAGCCGGTGCTCCAACCGGGCGTGTGGAACTGCCGCCACGGCGTCGGCCGGACGCCCTGCTGGGTGAACGACGACGACAGCTCGGCGCCGGCGGCCAGGTTCGGCGCGTCCTCACCGAGGTCGATGCCGGCGGTGCGCAGGTACGACGCGACCCGCTCGTCGTCGATCGCGGTGTCGACGGCGGACGGCAGCGCGCTGCCCGCGCCGGCGACGACCGCGACGTCCAGACCCTCGTCGGCCTCGACGACCTCGTTGGCGCTCGGGTCGTAGACGAACCGGCCGAGCGCGTCGGCCGTGACCTTCTTCTCGCCGTCGACGAACAGGCTGTAGCCCGCGCCCAGGCCGTAGTGGGAGCCGTCGGCGTCCCACACGATCGTGACGTCCTTGCCGTGATAGCGCAGGTTGTTGACCATGAAGTGGTCGTAGCCGAGATCGACCGGCCACAGCTCGATCACGTCGTCGGAGCGCGGCTGGATGCCGCCCATGTCCTCGACGTAGATGTAGTTCATGTTGCCGAGCATCACGTGGTTCGGGTTGTTGCGGTTGTAGGTGCGCGTCGCCGGGTTCCAGTTCGAGTAGTACTCCGCCTGGTTGGCCACCCGCACGTCACCGCCGGGGTAGATGCTCCACGCCATCCAGTCCAGCAGCCGCGCGGCGTACTCAGGCGTGACGTACTTCTGCTCCGGGTCGTAGTGCCGCAGCGCCGACCGGACCGCCCGGTACTGCACGGTGAAGTTGATGTTGGAGAAGTTGTTCGAGCCGCCGATCGCGAACTTCGACCGGTCGTACTGGTTGGCCGTGTAGAACGGGAAGATCGGGAAGTTGTCGCCGTAGCGCAGGAACCGGAAGCCGTCGACGTAGGTCTCGTGGTCCTCGAACGGGATGAGGTTCTGCGCGTAGACGTCGTAGAGGTTCGACTCCTTCGCCGGGATGAGGTCGCGCTCGGCCTCGGTCAGCGGGTTCTGCGTGCCGCCCGACGTCGCACCGTGCGAGGTGCCGGCGAGGAACATCCGCATCTCCTCGCTCCACAGCCGGCCGAGGATCGCCGCGCGGATCCGGTCGGCCTCCGCGCCGACCTCGGCGACCTTCGCCGGGTCCGCGCCGGCCTGCTCGTACAGCTGGCGGGCCGCGTCGAACGCGCCCCACACGTACGCCGACTCCGGCCGCTCGATGGTCCGCGCCCCCGGCGCCCCGGCGTTCGTCTTCGGGTAGCCGAAGCTGATCGCGTCGGCGTCATTGCCGGGCATGAAGTTGGTGTCGTACGCGATCAGGCCGTCGTCGTTGCCGTCGTAGTGCTCCAGCTGGCCGACGCCATCACCCTCGAAGTAGCGGCCGAACCGCTCCGCCACCGCCGCGCCGCCGCCGTGGACGTTGTACGCCTCCAGGCCCGCGGTGCCGAGGTACTGCGAGTAGTGGTTGTTCCAGCTGGTGTGGCCGGGGCTGTCGAGGAACGCCGACGAGCCGGACAGCTCGCCGATGTTCATGATCTGCCCGTAGGCGAGGTAGGGGTTGCGGATCCACTTGGTGTCCTGCAGGTGCATCGGCTGGGTCAGCGCGACGGCGTTCTGGTACAGGTTCACGCCCTCGATCGTGGTCGGGTACTGGTAGACGTAGCCCGGCTCGTTCGCGTCGAGGCTGTTGTAGCGCTCGCCCCACCAGCGGTAGACGATCGCCTTCTCGACCGCCGCGTTCGGCACGTCGAGGTAGGGGATGTCGGCCGCCCAGCGCCGGTTGAACTCGGTGATCGCCGTTCGGGTGGCGTCGGACGGCGCCAGCTCGGCGTACTCGTGGAAGCTGTCGGCCGAGTCCGGCATGCCGGCGGAGTAGAGCACGCCGACGACGGACAGGTCGACCGACCCGCCCGCGGGCACGGTGACCTCGCGGTCGAGGTTGGCACCGTTTCGCGTGAAACCAACGGCCTTCAGGCCGACCGTCACCCGCGACCACGGGGTGTCGATGAGGCCGTTGTTGGCGCCGCTGGTGAGCGTCCGGGTGCCGGTCAGCTCGTCGGCCGCGTCCGTCGAGGTGGTCGCGAGCGGCGCGGCGGCGCGGACGGTGAACGTGACGGCCTCGGCGCCCGGGTTGCGGAACGTGAGCGCGGTGACCGCGACGTTGTCGTACGTGATCGCCTTGGTCTGCTCAGCGGTCACGCCGGTCGTGCCGACGGTGTACCGGCCGCGTGCGTGGCTGGGGGCGTTGAACCGATCGGCGCTCACCTCGGCCACGGTCTGGCCGGGCACGGTGACGGTGTAGAAGTTGCCCAGGTTGTTCGGGCCGCCGGCGTACGCGCTGCCGGCGAAGCCCATGGCGCCGAAGTTGCTGTTGCCGCGCAGGTACAGCGTGCGGCCGCGGGTCTGCAGGACGCCGTTGCCGCTGGTCCCGCGGACGCCGAGGATGCGGTCGAGGTAGTAGTCGGTGCCGCCGGCGGCGAGGTCCTTCTCGAAGATCGACTGGTGCATGCTCCCCGCGGTGTACGGCACGCCCGGCTCGAGCGCGGCCTCCACCTCGTCGGCGTTGAGGAACGCGGGGTCGCCGATGTCCATCGTGTCGGTCAGGCCGTCGGTGTAGAGGCCGACGTCGCTCTCGTTGCCCGGCAGTACGTGCGTATCCGCGTACGCGGCGCCGGGTAACAGCACCAGGCCGCCGCAGGCCATCACGCCGCTGGTCGCGGTCGCGATGGCTCGTTTGAGGGTTCGTCCCGACATCACCGTGTCCTCTCGGTCGATGCAGCGTTGTTAGCGTTCACATTTCGCCGGGCGGACGTCCCGTGGCCGGGGCGCCACCTGCTACCCGGGGACGGTCGAGCCGCGGATCACCACGCGGGCGTCCAGCGCCTCGACCCCGGACCGCGGCTCTCCGTCGATGGCGGCGAACAGACGCTGCGCCGCCACCCGTCCGAGCCGTTCGAAGTTCATGTCGACGCTGGTCAGAGCCGGGCGTGCACCACTGGTGAAGATCTCCCAGTTGTCGAAGCCCATGACCGCGACGTCGTCGGGCACGGCGCGGCCGTGCTCCCGCAGCGCGTCCATGACGCCGCGGGCCACCTGGTCGCTGCCGCAGAGGATCGCGTCGAGCTCGGGGTGCTGGCCGAGCAGCATGGACGCCGCGGCGCGGCCCCAGCTCTCCGTCCAGGACCCGAACCGGACCTCGCCGACGAGCTCGAGGCCATGGCCGGCGAGCGCGGCGAGCGCACCCTCGGCGCGCTCCTGCGAGGCGCCGTAGGTGGGATCGCCGGTGATGTGGGCGATGCGGGTGCGCCCGGTCGAGACGAGGTGGTCGACCGCGCTGCGGCCGGCGCCGACGTTGTCGACCACGATGGACAGGTCGTCAGGGTCCTCCGACGGTGCGTAGGCGTAGACGACCGGGACCGGCAGCTCGCGGCCCAGCGACGAGCGCGGGTCGGTGCGGCTGCCGACCACGATGAGGCCGTCGACCCGGCGACTGAGCAGTGCCTGGACGTGGTGCTTCTCGCGGATGGCGTCGCCGCGGGCGTCGCACAGGAAGACCGCCACGCTGTCGGCGCCGAACGCGTCCTCGGCGCCCATGAGGATCGGGATGGAGAACCGGCCCTCGAGGTCGTTCGTCAGCAGCCCGACGGTGCCGGTGCGGTCGGCCAGCAGGCTGCGGGCCAGCTCGTTCGGCGAGAACGAGAGCTGCTCGGCCGCCTCGACGACGCGCGCGCGGGTCTCGGCGCGCACCTGCTTGCGGCCGTTGAGTGCCTTGGACGCGGTGGCGACCGACACCCCGGCCAGGCGGGCGACGTCGTTCAACGTCACCTTGCGCGAGGCCGACGACGGCACGGCGTTGTTCATGCGGTGGACTGTACCCGAGGCCCCCGAAAACGGATAGACCGGCTTTCGTCGACGATGTCCGCCCACGTTCACGCCTGGGGAACTTGCACCCTACAGAGGGTTGACGTCGCCCAACCGACCTCCTACGGTCGCAGAAAACCTTTTCGGCTACTTTCGTTCTCCGGGGAGACGGCGATGCGACGTAGTACCAGGACACGGGCGACGACGGCCGTGACCGCAGCTGTGCTGGCGCTCGTGATGAGCGCCTGCGGCGGTGACGACGACACCGGCACCGCGGGCGGCGACGGCGACTCCTCGCCGGAATCGCCGGCCGACGGAGTCGACGACGGCAGCACCATCACGATGTGGACCAGGGCGGCCACCGAGGCGCAGTCCCAGCGCCTCGTCGACGCCTACAACGCCAGCCACGAGAACCAGGTCGAGCTGACGGTCATCCCGACCGACGACTACCTGCCGCGGGTCGGCACTGCGGCCGGCGCCGGCGAGCTGCCCGACGTGCTCAGCCTCGACGTCGTGTTCGTGCCGCAGTTCACCACCGCCGGCGCGTACCTCGACATCACCGACCGCATCGACGCGCTGCCGTTCGCCGACGACCTCGCGCAGTCGCACATCGAGGTCGGCACGCTCGACGGCGCCAAATACGTCGTGCCGCACACCATGGACCTGTCGGTGCTCTTCTACAACAAGGACCTCTACGAGCAGGCCGGCCTCGACCCCGAGGCGCCGCCCACCACGATGCAGGAGTTCGCCGAGCAGGCTCGCGCCATCGACGCCCTCGGCGGCGACGTCAGCGGCACCTTCTTCGGCGGCAACTGCGGCGGCTGCTTCGTGTTCACGTGGTGGCCGAGCATCTGGGCGTCCGGCGCCGACGTCATGAACGACGACGGCACCGAGTCGTTCCTGGCCGCGCCCGAAGCACAGGCCGTCTACGACGTGTGGAAGGGCCTGGTCGACGACGACATCGTCGCGCCCGGCACCCAGGACGAGGCCGGCCCGACGTGGACCGGTGTCTTCCCCGAGGGCAACATCGGCGTGATGCCGATGCCGTCCACCACGCTCGGCCTCATGCCCGACACCTTCGAGACCGGCGTCGCGCCGATCCCGGGCGTCGACGGCGGCGAGTCGACGTTCGTCGGCGGGGACGCCGTCGGCATCTCCAGCAACAGCGAGGTCCCGGACGCGGCCTGGAACTTCATCGCCTGGACGCTCGGCGACGAGGCGCAGGTCGAGGTGCTGGCGCAGAACCGCGACGTCGTCGCCCGCACCGACCTCGCGTCGAACGAGTACTCCGACCAGGACCCGCGGCTGGTGACCATCAACGAGGTCGCCGGCGTCGGCCGCACGCCGTACTCGATGCGCTTCGGCGAGACGTTCAACGACCCGCAGGGCCCGTGGCTGCCGCTCGTGCGCAACTACGTGTTCGGCGACGGCTCGACGCTGGACCAGGACAACGAGGCGGTCGACGCGTCGCTGCAGAGCTGACCGCCCGCCCCGTCAGAGGAAGGACCGACGCTTGGCCAGCCCAGTCCTGCGCGAGCCCGCGGCTCCGCCGGCGCACCAGCCCCCCAGCTCCCGGGCCTGGTGGCGCACCCGGACGTTCCAGGGAGCGATGTACGCCGCGCCCGCCGCGATCTTCGTGCTGCTGCTGTTCGTGCTGCCGCTGCTGCTGGTCGGCCGGATGTCGGCGAGCGAATGGCCGCTGCTCAAGGGCGGCCAGGGCCTCAACCTGCCGGACAACTACGCGGGCATCGCCGACGACCGGCTGTTCTGGCCGGCGGTCGGGTTCACGCTGAAGTACACCGTCATCGTCGTGGTGGTGCTGCTACTCCTCTCGATGGGGATGGCACTGCTGGTGCAGGAGCGCCGCCGCGGCGTCGGTCTGCTGCGCACTGCCTACTTCCTGCCCGTCTCGCTCGGCCTGGCGTCGGCGTCGCTGCTGTTCTGGGGGTTCTACAGCCCGCAGATCGGCCCGATCGACCCGATCCTGCAGTGGCTGGGCATCACCGACGAGCCGATCCGCTGGATCGGGACGCCCAACATGGCGCTGTTCTCGTCGATCATCCTCGTGGTCTGGAAGTTCGCCGGGTTCTTCATGCTGATCCTGATGGTCGGGCTGCAGTCGATCCCGAACGAGGTGTACGAGGCGGCCCGCGTCGACGGCGCCAGCAAGCGGCAGTCGTTCTTCCGCATCACGCTGCCGCTGCTGCGCCCGTCGATCGCGCTGTGCCTGATCATCTCGGTCACCGGGTCGCTGCTGGCGTTCGACCAGTTCTTCATCCTGACCAACGGCGGTCCGGACAACTCCACCACCACCGTGGTGATGATGATCTACCGGGAGGCGTTCCGCCGGTTCGACCTCGGCTCGGCGGCCGCGCTGTCCGTCGTCGTGCTGCTGGTGCTCCTGGTCATCAACATCGCCCAGTTCCGCTACCTGCGCCGCGGCGCGGACGGCTGAGGGGCGACCGATGAGACTGCAACAGGCCATCGGCCGCACATCGTTCTGGGTGTTCGGCGGCGGGCTGGCGATCATGTTCCTCGTCCCGCTGATCTGGACGACCGTCGCGTCGGTGTCGCCGCACGGCGCGACGGCGCAGCAGGACGGCTACGGCCTCAACAACTACCGGACGCTGACCGAGTACGACGCCGGGTTGCCGACGTACCTGTGGAACAGCGCGTACGTCTCGATCCTCACGGTCGTGTTCACGCTCGGCCTGTCGCTGCTGGGCGGCTACGCGTTCGCCCGGTTCCGCTTCCCCGGCCGCGACGCGCTGTTCCTGCTGATCATCGCGATCCTCATGGTCCCGTACGCGACGCTGCTGGTGCCGCTGTGGGTGCTGATGGGCGAGCTGGGGCTGCGGAACTCGCTGACCGGCCTGGCGCTGGTGCTGACGCTGTACCAGCTGCCGTTCTCGATGTTCATGATGCGCATCTCGTTCGAGGCCGTGCCCCGGGAGATCGAGGAGTCCGCGCTGGTCGACGGCTGCGGGACGTTCGGCGTGCTGCGCCGGGTGCTGGTGTTCGCGGTCTGGCCCGGGATGATCACCGTCGGCCTGTTCGCGTTCCTGCACGCCTGGAACGACTTCATCGCGCCGCTGTTCATGATCAACGACAGCTCCCGCTACCCGCTGTCGCTGGCCATCGCCACCCTGCGGCAGCAGACCATGGGCGCCGTCGACTTCGGCGCCACCCAGGCCGGAGTCGTGATCATGGCGCTGCCCTGCCTGCTCCTGTTCGTGCTCCTGCAACGGCACTACGTGCGCGGCTTCATGTCCGGAGCCCTGAAGGGATGACCATCGTGCCCGACGATCTGACCGGCCGGCCCATGGTGCCGAGCACCGGGCGGCTGCGCCCGCTCGGACTGCGCGAGGTGCGCATCACCGGGGGCTTCTGGGGCCGTCGGCAGTCCGTCAACGCCGCGGCCACGCTGGAGCACAACCTCGACTGGGAGCGCCGGGTCGGCTGGATCGACAACTTCGCCGCCGTCGTCGAGGGCCGGGTGGACCGCGACCGCCGCGGCCGCGAGTTCTCCGACTCCGACGTCTACAAGCTGATCGAGGGGATGGCCTGGGAGGTCGCCCGCACCGGCGACGCGTTCGCCGCGGCGTCGATCGACGAACTTTCCAAGGTGATCGAGCGGGCGCAGGAGCCCGACGGCTACCTCAACACCGCGTTCGGCCATGCCGGCCAGGGTGAGCGGTACTCCGACCTCGAATGGGGCCACGAGCTGTACTGCTACGGGCACCTGATCCAGGCCGGGGTGGCGCTGCTGCGCGGCGGTGTCGACAGCCCGTTGGTGGACGTCGTGCTGCGCGCCGCCGACCACGTGTGCGCGACCTTCGGGCCGTCCGGCAACCAGGGGGTGTGCGGTCACCCGGTGGTCGAGATGGCGTTGGTCGAGCTGTACCGGGCGACGGGGGTGCGGCGCTACCTCGACCAGGCGGCCCTGTTCGTCTCGCGCCGCGGCCACGGGGTGCTGGCCGACGTCGAGTTCGGCCGGGCGTACTTCCAGGACGACGTGCCGGTGCGCTCCGCTGACGCGTTTCACGGGCACGCCGTCCGGGCGCTCTACCTCGCCTCCGGCGCCGTCGACGTCGCGGTCGAGACCGGCGACGACGAGCTGCTGGCGGCGATCGAACGGCAGTGGGCCGCGACCGTCGCGCGGCGCACGTACATCACCGGGGGCATGGGCGCGCGGCACCTGGACGAGGCGTTCGGCGACGACTTCTTCCTGCCGCCGGACCGCGCGTACTCCGAGACCTGCGCCGCGGTGGCGTCGGTACAACTGGCGTGGCGGCTGCTGCTCGCTACGGGTTCGCCGCGGTACGCGGATCTGGCCGAGCGGACGCTGTACAACGTCATCGCCACCTCGCCGGCCGACGACGGGCGCTCCTTCTTCTACGTCAACACGCTGCACCGGCGCCGGATCGGCGGGCTGCCTGCCGTGGACCGTCAGCATCCGCGCGCGGAGTCCGGCGTCCGGGCCCCCTGGTTCGACGTGTCCTGCTGCCCGAACAACCTCGCCCGCACCTTCGCCAGCCTCGCCGCCTACCTCGTCACGGCCGACGACGACGGCCTGCAGGTGCACCAGTACGCCGACGCCTCGGTGTCGACGCGGCTGGCGGACGGCCGGCCGGCGGGGTTCGTCATGACGACCGGCTACCCGTCCGACGGCGCGGTCGGGCTGCGCGTGACGGAGACGTCCTCCGCGCCGTGGACGCTGTCGGTGCGGGTGCCCGCGTGGGCGGCCGACGGCGCGGTGCTGGTCTCACCGGACGGCGCGCGGCGGCCGGTCGGGCCCGGGTTCGCGTCGGTGACCGCGGCGTTCGCCGTCGGCGACGAGGTGCGGCTGGAGCTGCCGATGCAGCCGCGCTGGGTCCGGGCCGACCCGCGGATCGACGCGCTGCGCGGCACCGTCGCCGTCGAACGTGGTCCGCTCGTCCTGTGCGCGGAGTCCACCGACCTGCCCGCCGGCCGCGACGTCGACGCCGTCCGGGTGGACGTCGGAGCGCCACTGGCCACCGACGCCGACGGCGCGGTGCTCGCGTCCGGCGCGCTCGCCGGCCCCGGCGACCACGACTGGCCGTACGCCCCCGACGCCGGAGCCGACGCCGACGCGGCGCCGGCCCGGATCAGGCTGGTGCCCTACCACTCCTGGGCCTCCCGCGGCCCGTCCACCATGCGGGTCTGGCTGCCGCTTCAGGAGTGAACGAGGGCCATAGAGTCGGGGCATGTTCGAGAACCTCACCACCGCGCACCTGGCCGACGCGTGCCTGCGGGCGGGGGTGCCGGTGCGGTGTGCGTCGCTGCCGCCGGTCGTCGCCGGGTGGAGGGCGGCCGGCCGGGCGTTGCCGTGCGTCCATGTCGGCAGCGTCGACGTGTTCCTGGAGGCGTACGAGTCGGCCGGGCCGGGCGACGTGCTGGTGGTCGACAACGGCGGGCGGCGCGACGAAGCGTGCGTCGGGGACCTCGCGGTGCTCGAGGCGCGCGCGGCCGGGGTGTCCGGCGTCGTCATCTGGGGACTGCACCGCGACACCGCCGACGTCCGGGCCATCGGGCTGCCGGTGTTCAGCCTCGGCGCGCTGCCCACCGGGCCGCAGCGGCTGGACCCGCGGCCGGCCGACGGCGGGCTGGTGCGGGCCACGGTCGACGGCTTCGAGGTCACCCGAGACGATGCGCTGCTGGCCGACGACGACGGCGTGGTCGTGGTGCCGCTGGCCCGGGCCGCCGAGCTGACCACGCTGGCCGCCGCCATCCGCGACACCGAGCGGCAGCAGGCCGAGCTGGTCCGCGACGGCACGACGCTGCGCGACCAGCTCCATTTCACCGACTATCTCGACCGCCGCCGCGCCGAGCCCGGCCTCACGTTCCGGGCCCACCTGCGCGCCATCGGCGGCGCCATCGAGGAATGACCTAGCCGACGGCGGCCAGCGCGCGCACCGCGGCGGCGCGGTCCGGGGCCAGTCGCAGCTCGTCGGCGAGACCGTCCAGCAGGTGCTCGGCGAGGCTCTGCAGCAGCGCCAGGTGCGCGGCGTCGTCCGGGGAACCGAAGGCCAGCACGACGTCGACCGGGTCGTTCTGGTCGTGGCCGAACTCGACCGGCGTCGCCAGGACGGCCGCCGACAGGCACAGCGCCAGCGCGCCGTCCTCGGGCCGGGCGTGCGCCAGCGCGATGCCCGGCGCCAGCACCATGTACGGCCCGTGCTCCTCGGCGATCGCGATGCACCGCTCCGGGTAGCGCGGCTCCAGCGCGCCGTCGCTGACCAGCGGCGCACAGGCCGCATGCACCGCGCCGCGCCAGTCGGCGGCGCGCACGTCGACGACGGCGTCGATGACGGGGGCGGTCACGACAACCAGCCCTGCGCGCGCAGCGCCTCCTCCAGCTGCCGGCGCAGGCCGTCGACGTCCATGAAGTTGCTGATCGGCAGCACCACCGGGGCGACCGAGCCGAGGTCGTCGGCGTGCAGGCCCTGCGCGATGGCGACGTCGGCCCGCATGCCGCGCGCCGACGACACGTCGGTGTGCTCGACCTTCGCCTCGACGCCGAGTGACTTCAGCGCCTTCTCGGCGTTCATCTTGAGGATCAGGCTGCTGCCCATGCCGACGCCGCAGACGGCCAGGACGGTCAGCGGGCGGTTCGGTGCTGGGGACATCGGGTACTCACCGTTCTCTCGACACGTCAGATCGCTCGTCCTCCGACTCTGCCAGGCGCGCGTCGTCGCGGCGCTGCAGACGCTTGAGGAACCACGTCCACACCCCGAAGACGGCGACGACGACCAGCCCGGCCAGCAGCACGCCGTTGTCGCCGAACCCGGAGAACAGTTCGCCCAGCCCGAGCAGCAGCAGGATCATCAGGTACCAGTCCGGGTCGGCCAGCGTGGCCAGCTCCGGCGCGGTGTCGGACAGCAGGTTCCAGCCCAGCCACTGGCCGAACGCCAGCGAGACGCCGGTGACGACGCCCGCCAGCACGGAGCCCCGCCAGCCGCCGAACGCGTTGCCGAACACGGCCGCGCCCGCGCCGACGAAGAAGAGCATGATCATCGGCGGCACCAGGACGAACCAGCCGGCCGCCGCGAACACGCCCATCAGCACGAGGAACGTCGCCGTCGTCGACACGAAGCCGACCATGACCGCCGTCGGCGCCACCGGGAAGATCGTCGGCGCGTCCAGGGCCGGCCGCGAGCCGGGGATCGCCTTCTCGCTGATGCCGGTGAAGGCCGGCACGATCTCGGCCAGGAACATCCGCACGCCGTAGAGCAGGATCGCGATGCCGGCGGCGAACCGCAGCGCCGCGATGATCCCCCACACCCACGGGTGGATCTCCGGGTCGTACGCCGCGGCCTGCTCGTCGACCACGCCGCCGTCGGCGAACGCCAGCCCGACCAGCATGATCAGCCCGATCACCACCGCCGTCGACACCGTGACGTCCTTGAAGAAGGACAGCCGCTTCGGCACCTTCACCTGCTCGACGTCGTCGCGCTGGGGGTCGCCCACCAGCGGCGCCAGCTTCCCGCTCAGCCACGCCACCGACGAGCTGGTGTGCCCGTAGCCCCAGTCGTCGGAGCCGATGACGCGGCGCATCATCGGCGCGATGAACAGCGGCTGGACGGTCCAGTAGCAGCCGGCCACGACCGAGCCGACGAGCACCAGTTGCCAGCGGTCCAGCTCGCCGAACACCTGCACCAGCGACGCCGTGATGACGACCGCCATCCAGAACAGCAGGTGGCCGGTGAGGTACACGTAGCGGGTCCGCAGCACCCGGACCAGCACCAGGTGCACCACGAAGCCGAGCGTGATGACCAGCGCGATGTCGCTGCCGTGGGTGCCCAGGAACTCGTCCAGCGTGTTGGTCGACGACGGCGGGTCCAGGCCGACCGCGCTGGAGACGATCACCTGGAACGACGCCAGCCCGCCGACGAACACGTCGATGCCGATGAACAGGATGATGATCCCGATCGTCGCCCGGATCGCGCCGCCGACGACGTCTTCGACCGGCTTGCGCTGCAACAGCAGGCCCAGGGCCGTGATCAGGCCGATGAGGATCGATACCTCGTTGAACAGGTTGATCGCGATGAACTCGAGAACGTCCACGGGTCGGGTCTCCTCGATCTCGGCGCTCCGACGCCCCCCGTTCGTTGCGCGAGACCCTACCGTCAGTCGCCCGTGGCGAGATGGAGCAACGCCTTGCCGTACGCCTCCTCGGCCCGTTCGTCGTCGACCTCGACCCGCCGCCCGCCGACGTCGAGTGTCAGCCGATAGCCGTCGTCCGTGCGGTGCAGCCCGGTGAACGCGCCGCCCAGCAGCTCGCGCAGCCGCGACTCACCGGGCAGCCAGAGCGCGGCCTCCTGCTCGACGCTGTCCAGCGCCCACTCGACGGTGCCGTTGAAGCCCAGCACCCGGCCGCCGCTGGGGAACTCGTGTACGTCGACGACCATGTGGGAGACCACGAAGACCTCGTCGTCCATGCCGCGGTCGGCGATGACGAACCGGTCGCCGGGGCGGGGCTCCCAGCGCAGCCCCGCCTCGCGCAGCTTCCGGGCCAGCTCGACGGAGATCATGCCCCCATTGTCCGCCTTCAGCGGCGGCGGCCCAGCAACCCGAGCAGCTTGGTCTGGTCGTCGGCGTCGTCGGGCACCGGGACCTCGGGGCCGCAGACGCCGGGCCGGCGCAGGTTGTCGCCCAGTTTCTCGACCATGGGCAGCAGGTCGGCGACGTCCTCGGCGGGGATGGTGTCGTCGAGGCCGGCGCCACGGGCGATGTCCCAGCCGTGCACGACGAGGTCGAACCCGAGGAACTGGTCGGCCGTCGCGGCCACCGTCGTCGGGCCGAACATGCCCTCGTACGGGGTGTTGGCGCGCTCCGGGTCGTCGAGGAGGTCCTGCATGGCGTCGCGGGTGTGCGTCCAGGCGGCGACGGGGTCGTCGGCAGGCGGCGGGCCGTCGGGCAGCGTCAGGCCGCCGAGCTTCGCGACGTCGCGATGCCAGTCGACGAGGTGCGCGACGACGTCACGGGTGGTCCAGCCCTCGCACGGCGACGGCGACTCCCAGCGGTCGGCCGGGACGGACTCGATGCGGTCGGTCAGCGTGGCGGCCAGCCGGCGGTAGCGGTCAGCGATGTCGGTCATACCTCCACTGTGCCGCGACAGCGGGACCGGCGCTTGTACGGATCGGACATCGGCGCTGGCCGCGCGGGTCAGGCCGCCTGGCCGGCCGGCACGGGCACGTCGTCGACCACGGACCCGGGACCGTGCCAGTCGGGTGCCTGGCTCCGCAGCAGCTCGCTGGGCGTGCTCGACGCGATGCGGCGGCAGTCGTGCGAGAGGTGCGCTTGGTCGCTGTAGCCGGCGAGGTGGGCCAGTTCGGCGAGGCCGAGGTGCGCGTTGCCGGGCGCGCGGGCCAGCGCCATGAATCGCTGCAGCCGCAGGATGACCCGCAGCATGGACGGCGGGTAGCCGAACGCGGCCCGGCTGCGGCGCTGCAACTGGCGATCGGTCAGCCCGGCGGCGTCGGCCAGCTCGGCGATGCTGCTGGAACGCCGGCTCAGCACCCGCACCGTCCACAACGCCAGCGGGTCGGGGCCGTCGGCGGCGGACACCCAGCCGCGCGCCGCCGCCGTCAGCAGGGCCAGCCGCGCGTCGGCCGACGCGGCGTCGGTGACCTCACGGGCCAGCGCCCGCGCACCGCGGCCGAGGACGTCGTCGAGCCCGACCCGGGTGTCGAGCAGCAGGTGCGCCGGCGTGCCCAGCAGCCCCGGCGCGACGCCCGGCCGGAACCGCACGCCGACGGCCTCGGTGCCCTTCGGCAGGACGACCGGCCAGGCCGCCGTCTCGGGACCGCACACCACGACCCGCCCGTCGGCCAGCCACATGACGTCGACGCAGCCGTCGGGCACCAGCAACTCGACACCGTCGACCTCCGCCGTCCAGCCGCACACGAGCGCGTCGCGCAGCTCGGGCGCGACGGCAACGGGGCGGTACCAGGCCATACCCACACCCTAGGACCGCGCACTGACAGACCGGAGGAGCGTCCGGTAGGTTCCATGATCATGGTGACGCGTCGATTGCGCCGTCTGTCCGTTCCCCTCCTCGTGGCCGCGACCACCGCCGGCGCCCTCGCCGGTGTCGCCCGGGCCGAACCCGCCGCCCCGGCGTTCGTGCTGGCCGACGGCGTGACGCAGTCGGTGTACTCGTACGCCGACGCGATCCGCGAGTCGGTGTGGGTCGACCTCGGTACCGACCTCGACGCCGACGGCGAGACGGACCGTGTGGCCGTCGACATCATCCGGCCGGCCGAGCCCGCCGCGGCCGGCCAGCGGGTCCCCGTCATCATGGACACCAGCCCGTACTACCTGTGCTGCGGCCGCGGCAACGAGTCCCAGCGCAAGGCGTACGACGAGAACGGCGAGCCGGTCGGGTTCCCGCTCTACTACGACAACTACTTCGTGCCCCGCGGGTACGCCGTCGCGCTGGTCGACGACCTGGGGACGAACCGGTCGACGAGTTGTCCGGACGGCGGCGGCCCGGCCATGACCGGCGCCAGCGCGACCGTCATCGACTGGCTGAACGGCCGCGCCACCGCGTACACGTCGGCCACCGGCGACGAGACCGCCGACGCGGGCTGGTCGACCGGCGCGGTCGGCATGATCGGCAAGTCCGCCGACGGCACCGTCGCCAACGGCGTGGCCGCGCTGGGCGTCGAGGGACTGCGCACGATCGTGCCGATCGGCGCCGTCAGTTCGTACTACCACCAGCACAACGCGAACGGCGCCTGGGGCGGCTACGCGCCGCTGCGCAGCGGCCCGCCGAACCTGCTGACGCCGAAGGCGTACGAGCTGTGCGAGCCGTTCTTCCAGGACCTGGAGACCCGGTTCGACGACGACGGCAACTGGACGCGGTACTGGGCCGAGCGCGACTACACCCGCCGCGCCGACGACGTCGAGGCTAGCGTCTTCCTGGTGCACGGGTTCACCGACCAGGCGGTGCCGTCGGACCACCTCGCCCGCTGGTGGGACGCGCTGTCCGAGGCGGACGTGCCGCGCAAGTTGTGGCTGACCCAGGCCGGCCACGTCGACCCTTTCGACTTCGACCGCGAGCGCTGGGTCCAGACGCTGCACCGCTGGTTCGACCGGTGGCTGCTCGACATCGACAACGGCATCGACGACGAGCCGATGGTGTCGGTCGAGCATGCCCCCGGCTCGTGGACCGACGAGGCCGGCTGGCCGGCCGCGGGAGCGCGCGACGTGACGCTGCGCCCGTCGTCACCCGGTCTGTTGTCGACGGCGACCGCGCCGGCCGGCGACACCGATGCGTTCACCGACGACCCCGAGCAGGACCGCTGGGTCTGGGCCGCGAACCCGGACCAGCCGTCGCCGGCCCGCGTCCTGTTCCGGACCGAGCCGCTGGAGTCCGAGCTGCGGCTGTCCGGCTCCGCGTCGGTCACGGTGCACGCGTCGTCGACGACGTCCGAGGCGGTGGTGTCGGCGGCGCTGGTCGACTACGGGCCGGCGACCGTCCACGACTATCTGAACCCGGGCTGGGGCATCGAGAACCTCGACACCCGGTCCTGCTGGGGCGAGAGCACGCCGTCCGACAGCGCCTGCTACCTCGACACCGCCCTCTCCCTCCAGGACGTCGACCACCACGTCCTCGCCAGCGGCGCCGGCGACCTCGGCCACTGGGCGACACTGTGGCGGCAACTGCCGCTGCGGCCGGGGCGGGCGCAGACGATCACGTTCGACCTCACCGCCATGGACCACGTTGTACCGGCCGGTCACCGCGTCGGGCTGATCCTGGCCGGCACCGACTACTGGCGGTCCGGGGCGCCCAGCCAGCTGCCCACCGTCACCGTCGACCTCGCCCGGACGTCCGTCGAGCTGCCGGTGGTGGGACGTATTCTCGGCGAGTGAGGCTGAGCGCGACGGAGGACGCCAACCGCCGGCTGCTGCGCGCCCGCGACGCGATCGACCGGCGGTTCGCCGAGCCGCTGGACGTGCCGGCCCTGGCTCACGTCGCACTGATGTCGCCGGCCCACTTCACCCGGGAGTTCAAGGCCACCTTCGGCGAGCCGCCGCATCGCTACCTCCAGCGCCGCCGCGTCGAGCGTGCGATGGCGCTGCTGCGCGACTCCGCGGCCAGTGTCACCGACGTCGGCCTCTCCGTCGGCTTCGCCAGCACCGGCACGTTCAGCCGGACCTTCGCGTCGATCATCGGGGTGTCGCCCTCGGCGTACCGTGCCCGGAGCCGGCCGCTACCGGCGCCGGGCTGCTTCGTGCACGCCTGGACCCGCCCCGCGGCATCGAGCAGTTTCGGAGAAGCGGCCGCCGTCGCCGGCCCCTAGCGTGGAATCCATGTTCAACGCCATCAACATCACCACCGTCCAGGTCCTCGATCAGGACGAGGCGGTCGCCTTCTACGTCGACAAGCTCGGCTTCAAGGTCTCCAACGACGTCGACATGGGCTTCACGCGCTGGCTGACCGTCGCCCTGCCCAACGACCCCCAACGGCATCTCCTCCTCGAGGTGCCCGGCCCGCCCGCGCTCAGCGAGGAGGTCGCCGGTCAGGTCCGGGACCTGCTGACAAAGGGAGCGCTCGGTGTGGTGTGCGTCCTCACCACCGACGACTGCCGCAAGGTGTTCGCGGAGCTGTCGGCCAATGGGGTGGAGTTCACCCAGGAGCCGACCGAGCAGCCGTACGGCATCAACTGCACGCTGCGCGACCCGTTCGGCAACCAGATCCGGGTGAACCAGCACACCTGATTCGCCCCGATCCGCGACACGCCTATGGGGTCGTCTAGCGAAATCTACGGATACCGCTAGACGACCCCATAGAGTCCGATCATGGACCCGGTGCGCAACCCCTACGCTCCCGGCGCCGGTCAGCGTCCGCCCGAGTTGGCCGGCCGCGACCGCGAGCTGCAGCAGTTCGACGTCGTGCTGGAGCGCATCGCGCGGGGCCGCCCGGAGCGGTCGCTGGTGCTGACCGGGCTGCGCGGTGTCGGCAAGACGGTGCTGCTGAACGCGCTGCGGTCACAGGCCATCGGGCGCATGTGGGGCACCGGGAAGATCGAGGCGCGGCCGGACCAGTCGCTGCGCCGCCCGCTGGCCAGCGCGCTGCACATGGCGGTCCGCGAGCTGACCCCGCGGCACCGCGACCCCGACCGCGTCGACGGATTCCTCGGAGTGCTGAAGGCGTTCGCGCTGCGCTCGGCCGGCAACGACGCGAAGCTGCGCGACCGCTGGCAGCCGGGCATCGACGCGCCGGCGGCGACGGGGCGGGCCGACACCGGCGACATCGAGGTCGACCTCGTCGAGTTGCTGGTCGACGCGGCCGGGGTCGCGCGCGACGTCGGGGTCGGCATCGCGCTGTTCGTCGACGAGATGCAGGACATCCCCGCACCGGACGTGTCCGCGCTGTGCGCCGCCTGCCACGAGCTGTCCCAGCAGGGCCTGCCGCTGGTCGTCGTCGGGGCAGGGCTGCCGCACCTGCCGGCCGTCCTGTCCGCGTCGAAGTCGTACTCGGAGCGGCTGTTCCGGTACGTGCGCATCGACCGGCTGGACCGCGAAGCCGCCGACCGCGCGCTGGTCGCGCCGGCCGAGGACGAGGGGGTGACGTACGAGGCGGCGGCGCTCGACGCGCTGTACGCGGCCACCGAGGGCTACCCGTACTTCGTGCAGGCCTACGGCAAGGTGACGTGGGACAACGCGCCCACCGACCCGATCGGCGCCGACGACGTCCGCATGGCCGCGCCGGAGGCCGAGGCCGAGCTGGCGGTCGGCTTCTTCGGCTCGCGGTACGAGCGGGCCACGCCGGCCGAACGCGAGTACCTGCGCGCCATGGCCGCCCTCTCCGACGACACCCACGGCGTCGTCCCCACCTCTGACGTCGCCACCTACCTCGGCCGCAAGCCGTCGTCGCTGTCGCCGGCCCGCGACTCACTGATCAAGAAGGGGCTGGTCTACTCCGCCGAGCGCGGCACCATCGCGTTCACCGTCCCGCACTTCGGCATCTACCTGCGCAAACACGCCACCGTCTGACGGTCGGCGGCTCGTCCGGGCGCCGGGCCGGCTGACGAGAAGCCGGACGGTCCGCCTGGAGTCCGCGTCGGGCTCCGCGTACGTCTACGGGTTCGCGCAGCTGAGCAAGCTCGGCCCGTGCCCGCCCGGCGCCTTGGGCGTCCATGTCGCCGAAGAACGTCACCGGCGCGGCGAAGGTCAGCCGGGCGCTCGCCGATGCCCTGCACGAGCGCGGAGTCGGCCAGGGTCCCTAGCCTCTTGATCTACGCAGCCCTGGGCGGCCAGTTCACGCGCGGCGGGTGCACCTCACCCGCGCAAGCACCGCATGACCGCCGATGACGACCCGTCATCCGGTGCTGCGGCGGGTGAAGTGCCCACCACGCGAGTGACGTCGATGCCCTGGGCCGTCTTCGATGGCCAGAATCGTCCAACGGCGCCCGGAACACGACTCTCGCCATCGAAGACGGCTCCGGGAGTCGAGGACGACCAACGGTGCACCGGCAGCAACGACGAACGCCAGCCGGCCAGCCGACGGCGCACCCGGGCGGGCTCTGCCCGCACTTCCCCCGTTCCCCTGATAACTGCCCGCACTTGGCCGCGCGCGTGCGGGTCAAGTCCAAGCCCCCAAGCCCCCAAGCCCAGCGAACGCCAACCACAGCGGCGCGGACTTGAGGCGCGCGGGCGCGGCTAAGACGATGGGCAGCAGGGGGACGGCCAACGCCGCGAGCAGCCGACGAAACGTCCACCCGATCAATCGGACTCACTCATCAAGCGGTGAATCGGGCCTTCTAGCGATGTCTAGCGTGAGGACTAGAAGGCCCTAGACCTCACCAGAGACCGTAATCGTCGACGACGATCTGCTCGGCGGGCACGCCCTGCTGGCGTAGCCGCTCGAGGCTGGTCGAGACCATGCCCGTCGGGCCGGCGACGTAGACGCGGTGCTTTCGCCAGTCGCCGTAGGCGGAGACGATGTTGCCCATGAGGTCGGGGCTGCGGTCGGTCGGCCCGTCCGGCGAGACCACCGGGACGACGGTCAGCCGCCGGTAGCGCACGCCGATCGACTCGAGGTGCGGCAGCGCGTACAGGTGGTCGCGGTCGCGGCCGGCGTAGAAGACGTGGACACGGCGGCCGTCCTGGCGCTGCTCCAACTCCTGCAGCGTGGCCAGCACGGGCGCGATGCCGGTGCCGCCGGTGATGCAGAGCAGGTCGTGCTCGGACCGCGGCGTCGCGACGTCGTGCCCCTGCGGCGCGCCGAGGTGCAGGACGTCGCCGGGTTCGGTGCGCCAGACCAGCGCGCTGCTGACCCAGCCGGCGCCGACGGTGCGGACGTGGAACTCGAGCAGGCCGTCGTCGCGCGGCGCGGAGGCCATGGAGTAGGCCCGCCAGATCTTCGCCCGCCGCGGCGTCGTGACGTACGCGTACTGGCCGGGCCGGTACGGATAGTCCGTGTGCGGGCGGACCTGCATGATCGCGAGGTCGTCGAGGATGCGCCGGTGGTACACGACCTCGGCGTCCCACCACGGCGGCGAGATGACGGCGTCGCGGCGGGCGGCGCCGACCATGATGCCGGCGATGTAGTCGTACGCGTCGATCCACGCCTTCTCGTGCCGCGGCGTCCACGCGTCGCCGAGCGACCGGCGGACGGCGAGGACCAGCGCCGTGCCGACGGGCGCGTAGTGCTGGTCGATGACGCCGAACTTGCGGTGGTCGCGGCCGAGCCCTTCGAGGTACGGCTGCAACGACTCGCGGTCACCGGCGTTGCCGACGATGCGCACCAGCGCGCCCACCAGCCGCGACCGCTGCACCGCCATGCCCGCGCCGAACATCTCGCGGGTCTCCGGCGCGATGGTGAACAACTGAGCGTAGAAGTCGGTGCCAACCGCGTCGAGATGGTCCTCGACGAAGGTCAGGCTCTCCCGCAGCGCCTCTTCGTCGAGGCCTGTGGTGTTGGCTGGCTGAGGTTCCAGTGCTCGCTCCGGCTCTGCCTCGGTACCTGCTGCCGCACCTGCTCCTGACTCGCCGTCGGGTGACGGGACGTCCTCGCCGGCCGGACCCGACCGAGTGTCACTCTCCTGGCCGGCATCCGCAACCGCGGCCGCGCCGTTCTGTCGCGCCTGTGCCGGCGATACTGGAACGCCGGGTTCGAACCACGACACGTTGCCGCGCGTGTTGGCGGGGCCGGGCACATCGTCGCCAGTAGCGTCGACCATGGCGTCGCCCGACGCTCCCCCGGTCCGATCCCCTTCCGCCCCACGTTGTCCCGAAGACCGGGAGTGAGTCCACATCGTCATCCTCTCCGCCCCGCCCTAACCTAGCGGTCGATCCGCCACTTCGGCACGGAAGGACGAGCCACGGACGGACATATCCGCGCGATGGGGGCATCCCGGCGCACCCGCCCGCGCACGCGCCGGCAGCGCAAGATCAGGTAAACGCGCTGGTGATCTACGGTGCGGCGGCGACAGCCCGGCCACCTGCACAGTCGGCCGTGAAACCGGAGAGCCGGAGAACTCACATCTCAACATATGGACGTGATCGGGTGGCGAATGGTTCACTGTCGGGAGGTTTGGCAGAGTCGTGCAGTGGGCACCACTGGATGCGGGTGGCGTGGGTCCGGTGAAGGGAGATCAACCAGTGGGTCGAGTCGTGGCCACGAGGCGTGAGGCCCGATCCAACAGCGCACGCTCCGTCGAGCTGACCGGCGAGGTCAGCAACGTGCCGCACGCTCGCCATCTGGTTGCCGAAGACCTTCGCAACACCAACGTCTCACCCACGGTCATCGAGAACGCGCTCATCGTCGTCACCGAGCTCGTCACCAACGCCATCCTGCACGCGCAGCCGCTGCCGCTCAGCGGCACCCGCACCGGAGTCGTGCTGCAGTGGGCGGTCCTGGGCGACGACGTCCTCGTCGAGGTCAGCGACGGCGGCGGCTCCGAGCGCCCGCGCGTGCGTCAGCCCACCTCCACCGAGGACCAAGGCCGCGGGCTGTCCATCGTCGACGCCATCGCCCGCGAGTGGCGGGTGCGGTCCGAGCCCGGCCGGGTGACGGTGCACGCCGTCGTCGGCCCGTGGAACTCCGGCGCCTGACGCCGTCCGGCTCACACCCGGCGACCGGAACCGGCTGTGTCCCTTCGGGACTGACGTCAGACCTCGCGGCCGCCAACCGGTGTTACTCTCGCCTGTCGTGAGTGCCACTACCGAGGTTCCCGTCGTCGGCCCCCGCCAGCCCTGCCCGTGCGGTTCGGGGAAGCGCTACAAGGTCTGCCACGGAAAGAAGGCCCGCGAGGCCGAGCGGCAGTACGTCGTCCGCCCGTTCGCCGGACTGCCGGGCGAGTGCGACTGGGTGGCCATGCGCGAGATCGTGTCCGCCGCGACGGCGCCGCTGCGGCCGGCCTCCGGCGACGACCGCTCCGTCATCGTCTGCACGCTGCTGCCGGGCGCGTTCCCGGCGCTGGTGCGCGAGAACGGCGAGATCCTGCTGGCGCTGCAGACCATGACGTCCACCGGCGACCCCGCCGCCGACCTCGGGCACACGCTGGCCGCGGCGCTCGAGGCCGAGCCCGGCTCGACGGTGAGCCCGGAGCCGCGCACGTCCGGCACACCGCGGCTGCACGACCTCATCGACACCGACGCGGAATTCCAGGTGACGGTTCACGACGGATTCGACTACTGGTTGGATCCCGAGTCGGACACCGGATCGGAGGCCAAGGCGGCGCTCGAGGAGGCCAATTCGGCCGTCGTTCCGGCGGCCAGGCTGACGTCCGTCGAGGCCGCCTACTGGTGCAGCCTCGGCGACCGCGACCAGGTCCGCTGGGTGCTCCCGTACGACGAGGAGCCGCTGCTGGACGGGCTGGCCCGGCTGCACGCCGCCGGCGACGACACGCTCGGCGAGGGCACCCGGCTGCTCGGCACGTTCCGCGCCGCCGGCCTACTCGTCCCGGTGTGGGATCTGGTCGACGGCACGCCCTCCGACGCCGTCGAGGAACCCGCCGCCGCACTGGGCGAACGGCTGGCCGAGGCGGTGGCCGAGAAGGCCCCGCTGACGTCCGAGCAGCGCCGCGCGCGGGCCGGCCTCGCGAACCGTCAGGTCACCATCCGCTGACGTCACCGAGGGCCGGCGCAGAGAAGACCCCGACCGCTCACGACGGGGGAACACGAGCGACCGGGGCCTCTTTGGAGCTTACCGCCTACCAGGGGTGGAAGTTCCACCGATCGGCGACTTCTTGAGATTCATACCGTTACGGTCCGGTCTCGACCGGTCTGTACCATTGTCGTAACCGTGCCGTGGCGCGAGGTACGCCGGCGTCAGCGACCGCGCGACGCCGCGGAGTCGCGCCGGATCGGGCACGACATGCACCGCGGCCCGCCCCGGCCCGAACCCAGCTCGCTGCCGGCGATGCGCAGCACCTCGATGCCGGCGTCCTCGAGCCGGGCGTTGGTCTCGGTGTTGCGTTCGTAGGCGACGGCCAGCCGCGGCCCGATGGCCAGCGTGTTGTTGCCGTCGTCCCACTGCTCGCGCTCGGCGGTGACGGGGTCGAGGCCGGTCTCGACGATGCGCAGCGCGTCGATGCCCATGGCCGCCGCGGCCGCCTCGACGAACGGCGCCGGCTCGCCGTCGATGACGAGGTCGTCGCCGGACCACCGCAGCGCGACCGCGGTCAGCTCGTCGGCGAGGTTCGGGTACATGACGATCGCGTCGTGGTCGACCATCGTGAGGACGGTGTCGAGGTGCATCGTGGCGCGGTCCTGCGCGATCGGGACCGCCAGGACGGTGTGCGCGAGGCCGCCGCTCAGCACGTTGCGGGCCAGCCGCTCGACGCCGGCCGGCGTGGTCCGCTCGCCGGTGCCGACCGCGACGACACCGGGCCCGAGCAGCAGCACGTCGCCGCCCTCGAGGTTCTCCAGCTGCGGCCCGTATACCTCCGGCACGCCGGCGAAGCGCGGGTGGTGCCGGTAGATCGCCGACGTCAGGCTGGTCTCGCGGCGCCGCGCGGCCATGGCGAGGCTGGTGACCGCCACGTGGTCGCCGATGCGGACGCTGGAGTCGCGGGTGAACAGCAGGTTCGGCAGCGGGTCGATGACGAAGTCGTGCGGGTCCATCAGCCGGTAGGTGAGCCCGCGACCGGACCGCAGCTCTTCGTGCGCGAGCCCGGCCATGAGCACCTGGGCGAGGTCGTCGGGGTGCAGCCCCCCGAGGTGCGAGCGCAGCACGTCGCGCAGAGTGTCGCCATGCCGCGGGTCGGCCAGCGCCGCCTCGACGCACGCGTGCCGCGCGTCGTCGCCGGCCAGGGTCTCCGTCAGCAGGTCGGCGAGGTACAGCACCTCGACACCGTGATCGCGCAGCGTGCCGGCGAACGCGTCGTGCTCGTCCTGTGCGCGGCCCACCCACGGGACACCGTCGAACAGCAGCTTGTCGTTGTTGCGCGGCGTGAGCCGCTTCAGCTCCGGGCCGGGCCGGTGCAGCATGACGGTGCGCAGCCGCCCGACCTCGGAGTCGGCGGCGTCGACGGTGGTGGACGCGGGTGTGGTCATCGTGAGCCGAGGTTACGCGAGCGGCGTGCCGGTTGCCCTCTCGCCACGACGCGGGCCCCTCTAAGCTTGGCGCCCATGACCACCGAGGACCCCCGGGCCGACGGCGTCGCCGCGATCATCCCGGCCAAGGACGAGCAGGACCGCATCGCGGCCACCGTCGAGGCCACCACGAGCATTCCGGGGGTCGATCTCGTCGTCGTGGTCGACGACGGCTCCACCGACCGCACGGCCGCCACGGCCACCGAAGCCGGCGCGATCGTCGTCGGGCACGCCCGCAACCGCGGGAAGGCCGCCGCCATGGAGACCGGCGCCACGGCGCTGGCCGCCATCGAGGCGCGCGAGACCGGCCGCACGGCGCCGCGCGCGCTGCTCTTCCTCGACGCCGACCTCGAGTCGACGGCGGGCAACGCGCGGCCGCTGATCGGCCCCGTGCTGTCCGGCGAGGCCGACATGACCATCGGCGTGCTGCCCGCCCAGCGCACCGACGGCGGCGGCCGCGGGCTCGTGGTCGACCTCGCCCGCACCGGCATCGAGCGGGCCACCGGCTGGACGGCCACGCAGCCGCTGTCCGGCCAGCGCTGCCTCACCCGGGCCGCGTTCGAGGCCGCGCTGCCGCTGGCCGAGGGGTTCGGCGTCGAGACCGGCCTGACCATCGACCTGCTGCGGGCCGGCTTCCGCGTCGTCGAGGTCGACGTCGAGTTCCATCACCGCGTCACCGGCACCGACCTCAAGGACCAGCTGCACCGCGGCAAGCAGTACGCACACGTCATGCGCGCGCTGGTTACCCGCGGCATCCGCCCGTCGGCCCCGGCCAGGTTCCGCCGTGTCTGACCCCTGGGAGACCGATCGGCTCGACCTCGCCGGCTACCTGACGCGGCTGGGCATCGCGCAGCGCCCGCCGAGCCGGGCGGCCTTGGACGAGCTGCACGAGGCGCACGTCCGCACGTTCACCTTCGACAACATCGACGTGCTGCTCGACCAGCACGCGGGGGTGGGGCTGGCCGCCGTCCAGGAGAAGTTCGCCGGCCGCGGCCGCGGCGGCTACTGCTTCGAGCACTCGACCATCGTCGCCGCGGCGCTGCAGCGGCTCGGCTACGACGTCGTCCGTCACCTCGGCCGGGTCGGCGACCCCGCGGCCGGCACCCAGCAGGGCCGCAGCCACATGGTCGTCGAGGTCGTGCTGGACGGTGACCGGCTGCTCTGCGACCCCGGGTTCGGGATGGGCCTGCTGCGGCCGACGCCGCTGGCCGACGGCGCCGAGTCCGATCAGGACGGCTGGCCGTACCGCGTCGTCAGTGCCGGTCCCGGCCTCTGGGGGCTGCAGCGCTACCGCGAGGCGGGCTGGGAGCTGGCACACACGACGGACGAGTACGACGTGAAGCCGATCGACGTCGTCATGGCGCACCACTACACCAGCACGTTCCCGGGCATCCACTTCCGCACCGGCCTCATGGTCGGCAAGCACCTGCCCGGCCGGCACGTCATGGTCACGCACCGCACGGTAACCGTCCGCCGTCCCGGCGAGGCCACGGAGCACCGGGAGCTGCGCGACGGTGAGCTGGCCGAGTGGCTGCGGCTGTTCGAGGTGCCGCTCGCCGCGGACGAGCAGACCCGGCTGCTGGAGCGGGTGACCGCCCTAGGGTGACGGCGACAGCAGCTCGCGCTCGGCGGGTGACGGCACCGGCGTCGCCCCTTGCGACGCGGCCACCGCCGCCATGCCCAGCGGCACGCCGACCGTCAGCAGCAGCGCCGGCACGATGATGCCGGAGTCGTTGGCGGCGAACCCGGCCGCGCCGGTCAGCAGCGCCGCCCACACCAGGTACCGGAACAGCGACCAGTGCTGCACCGTGCGGCTGACCGCGTTCTCGCCGTCGGGCCGGATGAGCCACAGGATCAGCAGGTACGCCAGCGGCACCAGCCAGCCGTAGATCGGCCAGCGTTCCAGCGTGCCGAGCGACGCCTCGGCCTTGCGGAAGATCACCGTCAGCGCGTCGCCGGAGAGCAGGTCGGCGAAGAAGCTGCCGAAGTGGGTGCGCGAGCCGGGCGGGCGCAGCCAGTCGAGGAACGCGAACAGGCCGAACAGCGCCGTCGCGCCGAGCGCGGCCAGCGCCAGCTTCGCGATGGTGATGCGCGCGCCGAGGGTGCCGAGCACGAGGACGGCGAAGCCGGGGATGGCGGCGAGGATGCCACCGACGTCGGCGCCGGCCTGCGGCGCGCCGTCGATGACCACGGCGATCATGCCGACGGCGGCGACCGCGCCCGCCGCGAGCCGGCGGGACTTGCCGATGTCGAGCAGCCACTGGCCCAGCGCCGCCGCGGCCACCAGGCTGGCCACCACGAAGATCGCGAACGGGATGTTGCCGAATCCGTAGAACCGGCCGGCCACCAGCGGCGACAGCCCCAGCAGGCTGGACTGTTGGAGGCTCGACCCGCTGGCGACGTCGACCGCCAGCACCGTCGCCGTGACACCGGCCACCACGCCCGGCGGACCGTAGGCCCGGCGCCGCCACGGCCCGGCCAGCGCGACGATCGTCAACGCCAGCGTGCTCACCACGATCGACGTCCACAGGACGGTGTTCGGCTGGTCGTAGCGCCACCACCGGGTGATGTTGGCGAGGTACGACGCCACCGGCGCCGCCGCCACGAGCACGGCCACCACCTGCACGACGCGCAGGACGGCGGGACGGAACGAGACCCCGCGCAGCAGCGCCAGCAGCGCCGCCGCGCACACGACCACCAGCAGCCCGCCGAGGATCTGGAAGAACGGCCCGGACTGGTCGCGGTAGATCGCCGACGCGCGGTCGACGCCGTTCAGCTCGGACACCGTGCCCGCGGAGCTGCCCGGGTGCGGGCCGGCCGGCCGCCACGGCCGTCCGACGACGTCCTTCGCCGGTTCCTCGACGCCGGCGTAGGCGAGCAGCGTCGGCGCGATGTCGGTCAGCTGCACCAGGCCCGGCCAGAGCGTGGACGACGACGTGAGCCAGTTCGGCCCGAAGGTGCCGCCGTCGGCGACCGGGCCCATGGCGAGCGCGGCCCGCAGCCCGGCCGGCGGGATCGGCGTCGGCTCGTCCGGCAGCGGGATGGTGGTGCCGACGCTGTCGGACAGACCCGCGATCATCAGCGCGGTGTCGGGCGGCAGCTGGTCGATGATGCGCTCGACCTGCTGGTCGATCACGGCCGCGGTCTGCGCGCGGGCGTCGAGGGCGGCTTGGTCGGCGAACTCGTCGCTGCCGTTCGGGGCCGGGTTCGGCAGCCCGCCGAGGTCGACGACCGTGACCGGGCACTCGTTCAGCAGCCCGGCGCCGATGTCGCCGGAGCTCTGGTGGTACGACGGGACCCGCCCGGTGGAGTCGGCCAGCGCCAGCGCCGCGCCCGGGCCGACGGCCGTCGCGCACACCCCGGCCTCGGCCAGGCGGTCGCCGAGCAGGCCGATCTCGGCGTTGTAGGAGTTGTCCTCCTGTTGCTGCTGCAGCAGTTCCCAGCCCGGCACGACGACGCCCGGCCCGTCCGGCGCGGACGTCGGCTCCGGCGGCTGGCGGCAGAAGCGGTCGCCCCCGCCGTCGGCGTCGATGTCCTGGAGGTCGGTGGAGCGGCGCCCCGAGCTCACCGTCAGCCAGCCGTCGACCACGCAGGTGCGGGTGCGGACGGTGCGCACCGTCAGCGAGCCGGCCGCCTCGGAGCCCGCCAGGTCGTACAGCGTCGGCATGCCCTCGGGGGTGATGTCGGGCCAGGACAGGCCCGGGATGCCGAGGAGGACGACGCGCTGTTGCGGGTCGGACGTGGTGGCCGGCGCCGGAGTCTCGGCGGCCGCGGGGGACGCGGTCAGGAGCGGGGCGAGGACGGCGAGGAAAGCCACGAGGAGCCCTACGAGACGAGCCCGGCCCGCCCGCACCCGGCGCCGTGCGGCGCCGGGATGCGTGCCGCTGCTGCCTGCGCGCTCCACATCCATCATGCACGACCGTATCCGTAGCGGGCCGATCTCACGCCAACGACGGCGCTAATTGTGGCCAGGCTGACACACTAGTCTTCTGAACATGACCGACCGCTACGCCTACCTGGGCCCGGAGGCGACGTTCACCGAGGCGGCCGCCCTGCGGTTTCCCGCCCTGGCCGGCGCCACGCTGGAGCCGTCGCCGACGGTCCACGCCGCCATCAATGCCGTGCGTACCGGCGAGGTCACCGGCGCCGTCGTCCCCGTCGAGAACTCCGTCGAAGGGTCGGTCAACGCCACGCTCGACGAGCTGATCCGCGGCGAGCCGCTCGCCATCACCGCCGAGGTGCTGCTGCCGGTCACGTTCACACTGCTCGCCCGCCCCGGTACGGACCTCGCCGGCGTCCGGCGCATCGTCACGCACCCCGTGGCCGAGGCTCAGTGCCGCGCGTGGGTCACGGCGAAGCTGCCCGACGCCGTCATCTCCCTCGGCCCGTCGACGGCCGCCGCCGCCGCGTCCGTCGCCGGCCGGACGCCCGGCCCCGACGGCACGGTCGCCGACGCCGCCATCGCCGCGCCGCTGGCCGGCGAGCGCTACGGCCTCGACGCCCTCGCCGTCGACATCGGTGAAGACTCCGACGCCGTCACCCGCTTCGTCCTCGTCACGTCGCCGGGGCGGCCGGGCCGGCCCACCGGCTCCGACAAGACCACCCTCGTCGCCTTCATCCGCGACGACCACCCCGGCGCGCTGCTGGAGATCCTGGAGCAGTTCTCCGCCCGTGGCGTGAACCTCACCCGCATCGAGTCGCGGCCCACCGGCAACGGCATGGGCCGCTACTGCTTCGCCATCGACGTCGAAGGCCACGTCGCCGACGCCCGGGTCGGCGAGGCGATGATGGGCCTGCGCCGGGTGTGCGCCACGGTGCGCTTCCTCGGCTCCTACCCGCGCGCCGACGGCATCCGGCCGCCCGTCCTTCCCGGCACCTCGAACAGCGACTTCACCGACGCCGCGGAGTGGCTGGCGCAGTTGCGCGGGTGACACCCGGCCGGAACGGCGAGAACGCGGTGAGCTGCCAGGTGTGCGGCGGATTGCCGGCGTCGTCGTGGCCACGGGGCAGCGCGCACGGGTCGGGATCGTGGGCGGCGCCCGGCACGCGGCCCGGGACACCGCAGAGCAGCGCCTCGGACAACAGGCCGGGCTCGTCGGCGCGGGTCCACAGCAGCCACCACCACGGCATCGACCGTTCGTCGACGTCGTCGTGAGGTCTGGGCTGGCCCAGACCGGTGTGCGGCATCCGATGGCCGGCGCCGAGCTCGCAGACGATGACGTCGCCGGCCCGGGCGCTCCAGGGCCAGTCGCCGAGCCGGTCGGCATGCGCCCTGCTGAGCGTGGTCGCGGCCGAGCACGTGGGCAGCAGCCCGGCCGCCAGCCGGGCGACCGCGTGCCGGCCGTCCGTGGCCACCACGGGCGTCGGTTCGACCTTGCAGAGGTGTTGTGCGCCGGGCGGTACCTGCGGACCGCTATCGACGGGCACGGGACGCCAGCGGCTGATCGGCTGGTAGCCCATCAGGCGCACGCATTCGGTCCAGCCGCGCGGGCCGGGCATGACGAAGCGGTCGCGCAGCTCGGTGCGCAACCGGCCGTCCTGCGTGCGGATCTGGATGAGCGGCTGGGGGCGGGCCGGATCGCGGGACGGTAGCTGGACGGCGATCAGGCGGTGACCAGGCAGCATGATGGCTCCGATCCCTGGGAAAGGGTCGTGAGTGGGCAGAGCGGCAAAGCTCCAAGATGACACACCCCTCGGACAATTGCTATGCAGCGCGTCGGTACGCGTACCGACGCGTCTCTACGATGACCAGCGCGAACCGTGGCCTAGATTCCAGCGCCGTGCCTGATTTCGTGCCGGATCACACGGCGGACGTCTACGTCTACGTCCAGCTCGCCGACTTCCTGGTGGACGAGATCAGGGCCGGACGACCGCCTGCCGGTGGCCGTTTCCTCGGCGAGGACGAGATGGTCGGCGAGTACGGTGTCTCGCTCACGACGGTCCGCCGTGCACTGGCCGTCCTCCGCGACCGCGGCGTCGTCCGGACGGTGCCGGTCAAGGGCACCTTCGTGATCGGCCCACCACCCGCCGACGACGGAGCGCAGTCCGGCTAGCGAGCGCCGTCCAGGTGGATGACTCGCAAGGTGCGAGGAAGGACGGCTGACGAGAACGATCAGGTGACGAAGGCGCAGCGAATCTGAGCGATACGTCACCTGATCATCGGCAGCAGCAGCGGCGGCGCCCGGACGCCGCGCAGGAGGCAACGGGACCCGGGAGCCACGCCCTGGAACACCGCTCGCGGCTCGTGCCCGGGCCGAAACCCCCGCGCGCCACCGTCCGCCCGCCCGATACCCTCGGGTGGTGCTAGATCTGCGCCTGATCCGGGAAGACCCCGACCGTGTCCGCGCGTCGCAGCGAGCGCGCGGCGAGAGCGAGACCGTCGTCGACGAGTTGCTCGCCGCCGACGAGTCGCGGCGGTCCTCCCTGGCCGAGTTCGAGCGGCTGCGCGCGGAGCAGAAGCGCCTGGGCAAGCTCATCCCGAAGGCCGCGCCCGAGGAGAAGCAGGAACTGCTCGCCACCACCCGCGAGCTCGCCGCCGCGGTGAAGAGCGCCGAGGCCGCCGCCGACGCCGCGCAGGCGACGCTCGACGAACTGGCGCGGGTGCCGTCGAACCTCGTGCTCGACGGCGTGCCGGCGGGCGGCGAGGACGACTACACCGTGCTCCGCGAGGTGGGCGAGAAGCCGTCCCTCGACCTCGTCCGCGACCACCTCGAACTGGGCGAAGGACTGCGCGCCATCGACACCGAGCGCGGCGCGAAGGTCTCCGGCGCCCGGTTCTACTTCCTCACCGGGGTGGGTGCGCAGCTCGAGCTGGCCATCCTCAACCACGGCATGGCCACCGCCGTCGCCGCCGGGTTCACACCGGTCATCACGCCGACACTGGTGCGGCCGGAGATCATGGGCGGCACCGGCTTCCTCGGCGCGCACGCCGATGAGGTCTACCGCATCGACGCCGACGACCTCTACCTGGTCGGCACCAGCGAGGTCGCGCTGGCCGGCTACCACGCCGGCGAGATCGTCGACCTCTCCGACGGGCCGCTGCGCTACGCCGGCTGGTCGGCCTGCTACCGCCGCGAGGCAGGTTCTTACGGCAAGGACACCCGCGGGATCATCCGCGTTCACCAGTTCCACAAGGTCGAGATGTTCTGCTACTGCCACGAGGAGGACGCGGCCGACGAGCACGCGCGCCTGCTCGGCTGGGAGGAGCAGATGATGGGCGACATGGAGCTGCCGTACCGCGTCATCGACGTCGCGGCGGGCGACCTCGGGTCGAGCGCGGCCCGCAAGTTCGACTGCGAGGCGTGGCTGCCATCGCAGGACCGCTACCTGGAGCTGACGTCCACGTCGAACTGCACCACGTTCCAGGCCCGGCGGCTCGGCGTCCGCGAGCGCACCGACGGCGGCACCCGCCCGGTCGCGACGCTCAACGGCACGCTGGCCACCACCCGGTGGATCGTGGCGCTGCTCGAGAACCACCAGCAGCCCGACGGCTCGGTGTACGTGCCGAAGGCGCTGCGGCCGTTCCTCGGCGGCCGCGAACTGCTGGAACCGGTCGCGCGGTGACGGTGACCGACAGCTGGCGCCCGGCCCTGGTGGCGCTCGACGTCGACGGCACCCTGGTGACATACGCCGAGTTCCACCAGCCGCCGCGGCCACCGGTCCTCGACGCGGTGCGGCGGGCGCACGACGCCGGCGCGCACATCGTCGTCGCGACCGGGCGGTCGATGCACTCGACGCTGCCGCTGCTGGACCAGCTCGGGCTCGAGGACGGGTACGCGGTCTGCTCGAACGGCGCGGTGGTGGTCGACGTGGCCGAGCGGGCGCCGATCGACATCGAGACGTTCGACATCACCGACACCGTCCGCTACTTCACCGAGCAGATCCCCGACGCCGTCCTGGCGGTCGAGGAGTTGGGCCGCGGCCACCGGGTGACGGGCGAGTTCCCGGCCGGCGACCTCGACGGCGACGTCACCGTCGTCCACCACGACGAGCTGGTCGCCCAGCCGGTGACGCGGCTGGTGGTGCGCTGGCCCAACGGCGACCGCGAGCGGCTGCGGGCCATCGCCCGCGACTCCGGCCTGCCCAGCGTCGACTACGCCATCGGCTTCACGGCGTGGCTGGACATCATGCCGGTCGGCGTCTCGAAGGCGTCCGGGCTGGCCAAGGTGGCCGCCCGCCTCGGTGTGACGGCGGACGGCGCCCTCGCCGCCGGCGACGGTCACAACGACCTCGAGATGCTGCGCTGGGCCGCTGTCGGCGTGGCGATGGGCCAGGCCCCTGACGACGTCAAGGCCGTGGCCGACACCATCTGCGGGGACGTCGAGTCCAACGGCCTCGCCGCCCTCCTCACCACCTACTTCCCAGACGTCCCCGAGTAGTAGCGCAGCACACTCCGCCTCCGCTCGCCGCGAAGCGGAGCCAGCGCAGCACCCCGCCGCAGCCCCGCCACTCAGACCACTCTGATCCCACCAGGACACACGCGCATCAAACCGGACAAATACCACTCTTCGCCGCACCGATCTTCGTGTTCTACAGTGGCGGAGCACGTCCGTCACACCTGATCAAATTCGATAATGAGGGGCACTTCCCACATGGCTGACACACTCCGCGAGATCCTTCTCGACCCGGCCCGCCGGCCCGCCGTCGTCAAGGACCTCCACCAGCTCGTCGACGCCGAGGTCTCCGACAAGAGCGGCGTCTCGGGGATGGCCGTCAAGGGCGGCTACGCGGTCCTGAAGAAGATCAACTCCGGGTTCGTACCGGAGACCATCGACAACATGCTCGACTCGTTCGTCGAGCAGGCCGAGCCGTTCTACGCCGACTTCCAGGCCACGGGTGGCGGCTCGCTCGCCGACTACTTCGAGGGCCGCCGCACCGAGGTGGCCGACGCCCTGCTCGGGGTGTCCGACGCACGCGCCGCGGCGTCGCAGCGCGACAGCGTCAAGAAGGTCTACGGCAAGCTGCGCCCGCAGGCACAGAAGCACGTCGAAGAGGCGCTGCCGCGACTCGCCGGCGTCATCGAGAGCCACGCCCGCACCGCCGCCTGACGGGCTGACTCACCCGCGTGGCCGAGCTGGATCGACGTCGTCGAGCCGCTCGGCCAGGCGGGCCGGCCCGAGTCGTCCGGCGGCAGGATCGTCAGAGGTACATCCCGCTGCCGCGCTGATCGCCCTCGTCGGGCGCCGGCGGCTGACCCGGCATCGCCTGACCGGGCGCCAGCTGCACGCCCGGGGGCAGCGCCCGGCGCATCTGCTCGAGCTGCGCCCGCGCCGCCATCTGCTGCGCGAACAGCGTGGTCTGGATGCCGTGGAACAGCCCCTCCAGCCAGCCGACCAGCTGGGCCTGCGCGACCCGCAGCTCGGCGTCGGTGGGCACGTTGTCGTCGTCGAACGGGAGCGCGAGCCGCTCGAGCTCGTCGACCAGTTCCGGCGCCAGGCCGTCCTCGAGCTCGTCGATGGAGGCCCGGTGGATCTCGCCCAGCCGGCGGCGGCTCGCTTCGTCGAGCGGCGCGGCCTTCACCTCGTCGAGCAACTGCTTGATCATGCTGCCGATGCGCATGACCTTGGCCGGCTGTTCGACGAGGTCGGTGAGCGAGCGCTGCTCCTCCTGGCCCCCTGGCGCGGACTCGACGGCCATGCCGCCGGGGCCGACGACGACGACGCGCTGCTCGTCGTCCTCATGGGTGTCGTGGGACTCGGCGTTCTGGTTGGGCTCCGTCATGGAACCATCTTCACCCCTCGGCCCCCGTGTCGGCACCTCCGGGTCGAACTTGACGCATGGGCCGTCGTTCCGCCGGTCGCCGGCTGGCCGCCTCGGCCCTGCGCAGGGCGAGCAGCTCCAACGTCCGGCGGCGCGCGGCCTGACGCGCGCGGCGCACTGTCGTGCTGTTCACTCGACCCTCCTGATCATCGGCAACCGGCTCGGGGTGAAGATCACCGCGACGAGGACGGCCAGGACAGGGACGGCGACACCGGTGAGGACGAGGCTGTCCCAGGCCCAGATGAAGTCCGGCGCTCCGAGCGCCGGCCACACCAGATACGCGAAATAGATACCCAATCCGGACCCGATCAGTACCCCCATTCCGCCGACGACCAACGCCTGGGCGCCGGCCAGCCCGCGCCGGCGCCGGGGCGGTGCCCCGACGGCGGCCAGGGTGGCGAGGTCGGCCCGGCCCTCGGCGGCCGCCAGCGAGACCGCGATGGCCACGCCGACCAGCGTCACGAACGCCGCGCCGGCGGTGAGCGCCAGCACCGCGGGGTCGCGCTCGGTCTCGAACGGGGTCTCGACGGAGACCCAGGCGCCGGTCGACTCGATGGCCTGCAGGGCGGCGTCGAGCTGCTCGGGTGTGGCGTCCTCGAAGGTGACGAGGCTGCCCGTCACCCTCAGTTCGAAGCCGCGCGCGGTCAACGTCTCCGCCGCGGCGAACGCGCCGGGCAGGCTGGAGTAGGCGAGGTCGCGCTCGGCCAGGTGCCCGCGGAAGCGGACCGACGTCGGCGTGTCGTCCGTGGGGAAGGTCTCGATGGCGATGTCGCCGCCGTCGCCGAGGAACGAGCGGTCGTAGACGACCATGGCGCCGCCATCGACGGCGTCGAGCGTGGCCTGGTCGGGCGCGCCGCCCGCGGCGATGGCCATGATCGCCGGGTCCGCGACGGCGGCCGATGCCGATCCGCTGGTCCACCCCGCGCAGCCGGTGCAGTCGGGCGATCCCTGCAGCCACGCGACGTTGTAGGCGTCGTCCGCCGTGTACCGCAGCGTCGCCTCGGTGAGCCGGTGCGGGACGGCGGCGGGCAGGGTTCTGGCGAGTGCCTCCTCCGCGGCGACGAGCTGGGCCGTGGCCTCGTCGTCGGGTAGCCCGTACCAGTCGATGTCGATGCGGATGACGTTGTCGGGCAGCATCGGCGTGTAGCGCAGCTCGTCGGCCTTGGCCGAGCCGCCGGCGCCGAACGCGACCGCCGTCGTCCCCGCCACGACGATCGCGATGGCCGCGACCGCCGGCGCGGTGCGGTGCCGGTGCCGCGCGGCGTCGCGGACGGCCAGCCGGGCCGAGAGGCCCAGCCGGTGCGCGCCGCGGGCCAGCGCGGAGATCAGCCCGGGCAGCAGCACGACGATGCCGGCCGTCGCCACCAGCGCCCCGGCCAGCTGGATGGCGATGTAGGGCGCCGTCGAGGGCTGGTGGACGAAGGCGCCGGTGCCGGAGAGTTGCTCCAGCCGCCGGCCGTAGTCGGCCAGGTTCCCGGACATGATCCGGCTGGCGATGAGCGCACCGCCGGCGCCGACGACGAACAGCACCAGCCCGACCATCGGCAGCCGCGCCGCCAGCCGCGTCGTCCGGAACCGCTCGGCCAGCGCGTCGACCGGCTTCATCCGGGCCGCGCCGATCGCCGGCACCACGGCGGCGGCCACCCCCGACAGCACCCCGACGGCGGCGGCCACGACCAGCTCGACCCAGCCGAACGTCCAGTCGTCGATCAGCTCGCCGAGGAACCACTCCCACAGCGGCGCCACCGCCGGCACCAGCAGTGCACCGGCGACGATCCCCAGCACCGCGCCGATGACGCCCAGCACCAGCCCTTGGGCCAGCACCGTCCGCCGCACCTGCCCGGCGGACGCGCCGCCGGCGACCAGCAGGCCGATGTCGCGAACCTGTCGCCGGGCGCCGACGGCGAACGCGGCGCCGGCCAGCAGCACGACCTCCAGCAGCCCCAGCCCGACGACGAGCGCGACGAGGGCGGCCCGCTGCACCTGGTCGACGGTCGGACCGCCGGTGGTCTCGTAGAACTGCTCCGGATTGGCGACGGCGTCGCGCGGCATCAGGCCGACGCCGTCGGCGGCCAGCCGGCGGCCGAGCTCGTCGACGTCGGTCCCGGCCGGCAGGTCGGCCAGATAGGCCTCGCCGCCGGTGAAGGACAGGTTGCCCCAGGCGGTCTCCAGGGTGGCCGCGAACTCGGCGGTGACCGAGCCCGGTGCGGCGCTCACGACCTCGGCGTCGAGGTGGAACGGGTCGACGACGAGCCCGGTGACGCGCATCCGCGGCCCGTCGTCCAACGTCATCGTGGCGTCGGGCCGAAGGTCACCGTCGTCGAGCAGGTCCAGCCGCTCGGCCAGCCGCGGTGTCACCACGACCTCGTCGCGCGCCTCCGGCCAGCGGCCGCCGTCGAGCCGGAACGCGTGGTCGGTCAGCGGGCCGCCCTGGGTCCCGACGTCGAGCAGGACGTTGCGCAGCACGGTGTCGCCGTGGCGCGGCCGGATGCCCTGGATCCGGCGCTCGGGCTCCAGGACGGTGCCCGCCGGGAGCAGCGCGGGCAGGTCGACGGCGCCGGAGTCGCGGGCCGGCAGGCCCTCCGGCATCGCGTTGTACGAGATGTCGACCAGCGGCAGCCGGCCGTTGGCGGGCATCGGGAGCTCGGCCCACGGCGTGACCTCGAGGATCACGTCGGCGTCACCCATGCGGGCGTAGGCGGTGCGCTCGGGGGAGTCGGCGCTGCGGTACAGGACATCGGCGATGGTCGCGCCCGCCACCGGGAGCCCCACCAGCACCGCGATCAGCAGCGAGCGGCCGAGGTTGCGGCGGACCTGCCGCCGTGCGATCCGCAGCGCTGGCCGCCATCCGCGCCCGGGGCGCCTCACCCGAACCCGTCCGCGCTCAGCAGCACCTCGGGCGGCGGCGCCGCGCCGGTGTCGTCGACCAGCGCGCCGTCGCGCAGGAACACGACGCGATCGGCCCAGGCGGCATGCCGGGCCTCATGCGTCACCAGCAGCCCTGACGCGCCGGCGTCGCAGCGGGCCCGCAGCACCCGCAGCACGTCCTCGCCGGTCTGGGAGTCCAGCGCGCCGGTCGGCTCGTCGGCCAGCACCAGCCGCCGCGGCCCGATCAGCGCGCGGGCGATGGCGACCCGCTGCTGCTGCCCGCCGGACATCTCGTCGGGGAACCGGTCGGCGAGGTCGCCGACGCCGACCTCCGCCAGCGCCTCGAGCGCCTCGCTCCGGGCGGCCCGGACGCGGACGCCGTCCAGCTCACGAGGGAGCGCGACGTTCTCGGCGGCGGTGAGCGCGGGGATGAGGTTGAGGTCCTGGAAGACGTAGCCGAGGCTGCGGCGGCGGACGGCGGCCAGCTCGGCGCGGCTCAGCGTGGCGAGGTCGATACCCTCGACGAGGACGGCGCCCGTGGTCGGGGTGTCGAGGCCGCCGGCCAGATGCAGGAGCGTGCTCTTGCCCGAACCGGACGGCCCCATGACGGCGATCAGCTCGCCGGTCCGCAGCGTCAGGCTGACGTCGCTCAGCGCGTGCACCGCCGTGGCGCCGTCGCCGTGTACGCGGTCGACGGCGCGCAGCTCGAGGACCGGGTCGGTGGTCATCGCCGCACGGCCCGATCGGTCTCGGTCGCGTGGACGGGCGGCGCCGGGGTGCCGGGGGTGGCCGGGGTCGCCGGGCGGGGCGTCGTGGCCAGCCGCGCCAGCCGGGTCTCGGAGTGGTCGAGCCAGCGCACCTCGGCCTCGGCCCGGAAGATCATGGAATCGAGCACCAGCAGCCACGCGGTGTCCTCGGACCCGTCGGCGACCGCCTTGAGCCGGGTCAGCTCCTGCAGGTGCCGCAGCGTGGCCGTGCGCTGCGTCTGCAACACCGACCGCACATCGACGCCGGGCGTCGTCAACGCGAGCGCGACCTTGATCGCCAGCTCGTCGCGGGGCCGGTCGCTGCCGCCGAGCGGCGTGGCGAACCAGCCGGTCAGCTCCGCGTGCCCGGCGTCGGTGAGTCGGTAGACGACCTTGCCGTCCTCATCGGACTCGCCGGTCTGCTCCACCAGGCCGTCGCGTTCCAGCCGCGCCAGCGTGGTGTACACCTGCCCGACGTTCAGCGGCCAGGTGGCGCCGGTGGACCGTTCGAACTCGTGGCGCAACTGGTAGCCGTACATCGGGGACCGCTCCAGCAACGCCAGCAGACCGTGACGAATCGACATGGCTACCAAGTATGCATACCCAGTATGGCCCGTCAAGCCGGCGCTGGTCAGAGCGGCGCCGACGGACGGTCAGCGCGGCGGCGGCAAACGGTGCGGCAAGCGACGCGAGGTTGTCGGTGCCCGCCCGTAGAGGTGGGCCCCCTCCCGGCCGGGCGGGGACCGTACCCGGCGGAAACCGCCACCGCGCACCGCCGAAACCGCGACCGCGCACCGCACCCCGCCGAACCGCGACCGGCGGCGAGCCAGCAACCCCGCGGCGAGGACGGGCAGGGTCAGCGGGCGAAGTGGTTGGTCGGCACCGTCGACTCCTCGGCGGCACTCAGCGCGACCGGCCAGCGGGCCGGAGCAGCCACGGCGCCGGCCAGCCCCGCCAGCCCGACCGGCCAGACCGGCCGCTCGGTGCGGGCCAGCTCGTCGAGGCTCCACCAGCGGTGGCCGATGACGGTGAGCTGCTCCTCTTCGGTGAGCCCGGCCGGCTCGATCTCCTGGCCGGGCGCGTCGGCGACGAAGAAGGTCTCGGACTGGACGACGATCTTGTCGGAGTAGGCGTGCACGACGGTGCGTTCGGCGATGGGGCCGCGGACGGACGACGGCGTGAGGCGGAGGCCGGTCTCCTCCTCGACCTCGCGGACGACGGCGTCGAGCAGGGTCTCGCCGGGGTCGACGCCGCCGCCGGGGGTGATCCAGAAGGTGGGCGCGCCGGGTGCGGACGGATCGCTGTCCTCGAACAGCAGGATGCGGCCGCCGGGCTCGAGGAGCAGCACCCGGGCGGTGCGGCGGTGAGTGACCGGCCGATCGAGTTCGGACTCCAGCGACATGACCACGTTCGCCAGGGTACGCCCCGTTCGGGCACCGTGACCGCCGATGTCGCATCGAGTCATCAGCGGCGAATCATCGCTGCTGGTGATCGCGATCTCAGGTGCTGAGCAGCACCTTGCCGACGTGCTCGCCGTCGGCGACGACGCGGTGTGCCTCGGCCGCGTCGGGCATCGGGAGGACGCGGTCGACGACGGGGCGGACGGCGCCTGACTCGATCAGCGGCCACACGTGCTCGCACACCTCGGCGACGACGGCGGCCTTGCCGGCCACCGTGCGGCGGCGCAGCAACGAGCCGGTGACGCGGGCCCGCTTCTCCATGACGGCGGCGAGGTCCAGCTCGGCGCGCCGGCCGCCCATCGTCCCGATGATGGTGATGCGGCCGTCCATCGCGAGCACGTCGATGTTCCGCGCCAGGTACGGGCCGCCCATGATGTCGAGGACGACGTCGGCGCCGTGGCCGCCCGTCGCGGATCTCACGACCTCCACGAAGTCGTCGGTGCGGTAGTTCACCAGGATCTCCGCGCCCAGGTCGGCGCACCGTTCCAGCTTGGCCGCCGAGCCCGCCGTCACCGCGACCCGGGCGCCCAGCGCGCGCCCGATCTGGATGGCAGCCGTCCCGATGCCGCTCGCGCCGCCGTGCACCAGCAGCACCTCGCCGGCGCGCAGCCCGGCGGTCATGACGAGGTTCGACCAGACCGTGCACATGACCTCGGGCAGTGCGGCCGCCGTGACGAGATCGACGCCACGCGGGACCTGCAGCAGCTGGCCGGCCGGTACCGCGACCCGCTCGGCGTACCCGCCGCCGGTCAGCAGCGCGCACACCTGGTCGCCGGCCTTCCAGCCGGTGACGCTCTCGCCGACCTCGCTGATGGTGCCGCTGCACTCGAGGCCCGGCCAGGCCACGGCGCCTGCGGGGACGGGGTACTTGCCCATGCGCTGCAGCAGGTCGGCCCGGTTGACGGCGGACGCGACGACGTCGACGATCGCCTCGCCCGGCCCGCAGACCGGGTCGGGCACCTCCGTCCAGCGCAGGACCTCCGGCCCGCCGGGCTCGGTGATGACGACCGCGTGCACGTGACCCCTCCGCTCAGACGCCGCCCGGCGGACGGTCCGCCGGGTCCTCGGGCTCCTCCACCGGCGGCGGCTCGTGGGCGTCCTCGCGCCGGGCCCACGGGTACTCCTCGGACGGGCGGATGACGATGAGGCGGTCGCCGCGGACGAGGTGCCCGATGGCCGGCGAGTGGAACGGCAGCTCGTCGCCGTCGCGGACGACCGCCACGACGAGGTCGGTGACCTGCCGCGGCTGCTTGCCCTCTTCGCGCGGCGACACCAGCCGCTCGGCCACCTCGAGGCCGACGCCGGACGTGGTGAGGTCCTCGAGCACGTGGCCGAGGGCGGGGCTGACCGTCGCGAGGCCCAGTATCCGGCCGACCGCGTCCGACGACGTGACGACCTCGTTCGCGCCGCCCTGCCGGACCAGCGCGAGGTTGTCGGCCTCGCGGACCGACACGACGATGTTGGCGGTCTGGTTGAGCTGCCGGCACGTGAGCGTGGCCAGCACGCTGGCGTCGTCGCGGGCCGTGGTGATGACGATGCGGTTGGCTGCCGGGACGCCGGCCCGGCGCAGCACCTCGGTGCGGGTGGCGTCGCCCATGACGGCGACCAGCCCCTGCTCGTTCGCCTCGGCGATCGCGGCCGGGTCGGGGTCGACGACCACCAGCGTGTCCGTCGATATGCCGTTCGCGAGCATGGTGGCCACCGCGCTGCGCCCCTTGACGCCGTAGCCGATCACGACGGTGTGGTCGCGCAACTTTCTCCTCCAGCGGTTGAGCCGCACCTGCTCCCGGCTGCGGGTGGTCAGGGTCTCCAGTGTCGTGCCGATGAGGATGATCAGGAACAGCACCCGCAGCGGCGTGATCAGCACGATGTTGACCAGCCGCGCTGTGTCCGACGTCGGCGTGATGTCACCGTAGCCGGTGGTCGAGAGCGAGACGGTGGTGTAGTAGAACGCGTCCAGCAGGTCGACCGATCCGTCGGAGTTGTCGGTGTACCCGTCGCGGTCGAGGTAGACGAGCAGCGCCGTCAGCACCAGCACCGACAACGCGATGATGACCCGCTGGGTCAGCAGGCGCAGCGGGTCGACCACATCGGCGGGCGCCGGCAGGTGGACGGAGCTCTTGGTCTGCACAGCCGTGACGCTAGCGGACGCGGCTCACTGCAGCGTCGGCGTGGTGACGTCGGGACCGTCGTTCCAGTCGCGGGCCAGCTCGCCGGCGATGTCGAGGGCGGCGTTGACGGCGGCCGCGCCGCCGCCCTTGGTCGCCGCCGCGTAGCCCGCGATGAACGCCGTCACCGGCGCGGCCGGCCGCTCCACCGTGTGCGCGGCGTCGCGGGCGAGGTCGAGGATCCCGCCGACGTCGACGTCGTCGACCGGCACCCCCAGTCGTTCGCACAACGCGCTCACCCAGCTGTCCATGTCACGTACCTTCCTCCCGCCGTCCGGCCCATCCTCCACTGATCATGGCCGCCATCGGGCCAGGTCGCCCGGCGTGTCGATGTCCGCGGCGCCGTCGTCGTCCGGGAGCGTCGCCACGCGCAGGCGGTCCAGCAGCGCGCGGACCGGCCGGTCCCGCGGGTCGCCGACGGCGTCCAGGGCGGCCCGCAGCGGCTCGATCCGGTACGCCGCCACCAGCGGCTGTACCCAGCCGGAGGCATCGACGACGGCGACGGCGTCGACGTTCTGCGCCAGCCCGGCGAGCAGCCGTCCGACCAGCGCCGACGACACCCGCGGCAGGTCCGCGGCGAGGACGACGACGGCGTCCGGCGCGACGTCCAGGGCGGCCAGGCCGGCGGTGAGCCCAGCCAGCGGGCCGCCGCCGGGCGGGTCCTCACGGGTCCAGGTGACCGGCGTGGACGTGTCGCGTCGCGGGCCCGCGACGACCACCTGCGCCGCGCCGGCGCCGTCCGCCGCGGCGACCGCGCGGTCCAGCAGCGTCTGCCCGCCGACGACGAGCCCAGGCTTGTCCGTCCCGCCGAGCCGCCGCCCAGCCCCGCCCGCAAGGATCACTGCCGCCCAATTGTCGGTGCCAGCCGCTAGGGTCGGTCCCACCCGGTCCGGGCGGGGCGTGTCCACGTCGTCAGCCGGCATGGTCACGACGGCGACGGCCAGCTCCGCCGGTGCCGTAGCGCGGGGTTGCGCTCGCGGGCGGCCGCGACGCGGTCCGGGTCGAGCTCGGCGACCAGCCGGCCCTCGTCGTCACCGAGACCGGCGACCACCACGCCGAGCGGGTCGACCAGCTGGCTGAGCCCGCAGTACGCCCGCCCGTTCTGGGCCGCCGCGGCGACGTAGACGGTGTTCTCGATCGCCCGCGCCCGCAGCAGCGTCTGCCAGTGGTCCTCCTTCAGCGGCCCGCGCACCCACGCCGCCGGGACGACGAACGCGTCGGCGCCGGCGTCGACCAGCGCCCGGCCTTGTTCCGGGAAGCGCAGGTCGTAGCAGGTCAGCAGGCCGAGCCGGACGCCGTCGACGGCGAGCACCGCGGGCACGGGGTCACCGGCGCGCAGCCGGTCGGACTCGCGGTAGCCGAAGGAGTCGTAGAGGTGCGCCTTGCGGTACGTCGCCAGCACGGCGCCGTCGCGGCCGACCGCGACCAGCGTGTTGTACGGCCGGTCGGGGTCGCCGGACCGCTCGAACATGCCGGCCACGACGACGGCGCCCGTCGCCCGCGCCACCGACGCCAGCGTCGCGACGAACGGGCCGTCCAGCGGCTGCGCCACCGGGCCGAGCGGCAACCCGGGGGCGCCGAAGTCGTGCATCACCGCCTCCGGCAGCACGACGAGGTCGGCCTCGACGCCCTTCGTGAGCCGCCGGATCGCCGCCGTGTTCGCCTCGGTGTCGGTGCCCGCCGCCAACTGGACCAGTGCTACCCGCATACGGCCATTAAAGCCGCCGTCCCACCCGCCCACAGAAGTTGATCTTGGAGTAACGCGACCATCTATCGGACATTTCGCCCAGCGACGGCGCCTTTACTCCAAGATCAACAGGGGCGGCGGGCTTACAGCGACACCGGCGTGACCAGCGTCCCGTCGGCCAGGAACCGCTCCAGATTCCGCAGCACCAGCTGCGCCATCGCCTCGCGCGTCTCGACCGTCGCGCTGCCGATGTGCGGCAGCAGCACGACGTTGTCCAGCGCGAACAGTTGCTCCGGCACGTGCGGCTCGTCGGTGAACACGTCCAGCGCGGCGCCGCCCAGCGCCCCGGACACCAGCGCCGTCACCAGCGCGTCCTGGTCGACCACACTGCCGCGCGCGACGTTGACGAGGTAGCCGCCGGGCCCGAGCGCCGCGATGACCTCGGCGGAGACCAGCGCCTGGGTGCCGGGGCCGCCGGGGGTCACGACGATCACCGCGTCCACGGACCGGGCCAACTCCACCGGCGAGGCCGCGTAGGCGTACGGGACGTCGTCGACGCGGCGGCGGTTGTGGTAGCTGATCGTGCAGCCGAACGCCTCGAGCCGATGCGCGATGGCGGCGCCGATGCGGCCGAGCCCGAGGATGCCGACCCGGGCGCCGCTGACCCGGCGCCGCAGCGGGGCCTTGTCACCGGCCGCCCACGCGCCGCGGCGGACGAACCGGTCGCCGGCGGACAGCCCGCGGAGCACGTCGATCAGCCCGCCGACGGCGAGGTCGGCGACGCAGTCGGTGAGCACGTCCGGGGTGTTGCTGAGCGCGATGCCGCGCGGCTTCAGCGCCGCGACGTCGACCGCGTCGTAGCCCACGCCGAGGTTCACGACGGCGGCCAGCCGGGGCAGTGCGCCGATCAGCTCGGCGTCCATGCCGGCGCCGGTGACCGCGACGGTGACGTCGGGGCCGTGCTCGGCGAGGAACGCCGCCCGCTGCGGCCCGGACGGCAACCGCAGCGCCCCGTACGTCGCCAGCCCTCGCTCGGCCGTGGAATGAAGGCCGCCCACCTGCAGAATCACGCCGTCAGTCACGGTCGCCAGCGTACAAGCCCGAGTTCCACGCTCTACGATGGCGCCGTGCTGCACCTGCGCGTGACGACGCCGGCGGAGACGACCGACCGCGTCGTCGAGCTGCTGGACGAGTGCCCGGGCGTGGCCAGCATCGCCGTCCTGCGCGGCGCGTCCGTCCGCCCGGAGGGCGACCTCGTGCTGGCCGAATTGGCCCGCGAGTCCGCCGAGGGGATGATCCACGCGCTGCGCGAGCTGGGCGTCGACCAGACCGGCACCATCGCGCTCGAGTCGGTCGAGACGTCAGTCTCGGCGGCTGCCGAGCGGGCCGAGGACGAGGCGCCGGGCGAGGGCGCCGACGCCGTCATCTGGGAGCAGGTCGTGCGCCGCGCCGACGAGGACTCGGTGCTGTCCAACACGTTCGTCTGGTTCCTCAGCCTGGCCGCCGTGCTGGCCGCGATCGCGATCGTGCTCGACTCCGCCATCCTGGTGGTCGGCGCGATGGTCGTCGGGCCGGAGTTCGGCCCGCTCGCGGGAATCGCCGTCGGGCTGGTGCACCGGCGGTTCAGCATCGTGCGGCAGGCGCTGGTGACGCTGGTGGTGGGGTTCATCATCGCGATCACCGTCACGACCGTGCTCGGCCTGCTGGCGTCGTGGGCAGGGTGGATCGACGCATCGGTGCTGACGACCGACCGGCCGCTGACCGGGTTCATCTGGCATCCGGACCGGTGGTCGTTCGTCGTGGCGTTCATCGCCGGGATCGCCGGCATCCTGTCGCTCACGTCCGCGAAGTCGGGCGCGCTGGTGGGCGTGTTCATCTCGGTGACGACGGTGCCCGCCGCCGGGAACCTGGGGCTGGCCCTGGCTCTCGGTGACGGCGCCGAGGTGGGTGGCGCGGCCGCTCAGCTCGGCATCAACCTGGCCGCGATCGTGCTGGCCGGAACCCTGACCCTCATCGCGTTGAAGGCGAGCTCCGGCCGGCTGCCCCGGCTCAGTGCTGGACGGACGCCCGTCGCATGATGTCCTCGATGAACGGCGCCTTGCCCGCACGGTAGGCGGGGCGGTCGTCGTGGTGCACGGCCGCCAGGCTCTGCTTGATGTCGGCGTAGCGCTGCGCGTCGTCGGGGTGGTGGCGCAGGTGGTCGCGGAAGGCCAGGCAGTCGCGGCCGAGCTGCGAGACGTACTCGACGACGTGCAGGTGGTGCGTGCGCCAGGCCGGTTCCGGGTAGCAGAACGACCAGCGCCGCAGCTCTTCGTCGCCGGCCTCGGCCACCTGGGTCCAGCCGATCTCGCGCATCGCGGCGACGGCGCCCTGGGCCTGTTCGTAGGAGGGCACCATGGCCATCATGTCGATGATGGGCTTGGCGGGCAGGCCCGGCACTGCCGTGCTGCCGACGTGCTCGACCGAGCCGATCAGCCACGGACGCAGGACCGGTTCGACCTGCTGACGCTGCTGCTCGAACGACTCGGGCCACGCGGTGTCGTATGGATGGATGTCTATCGGGTCGCGGCGCACAGCATCGTGCGCAGCCTCACTCTCGTGCATGCATCGACCATAGCCCTCCGACCCCCGTGGTGACGCATGAGATTCGCAGGATCGCACCGAGTTCCGGGCGTGTTCATGACCCGGACGGTGACCTGGCGACGGTGCGCAACTCGGGGTCGATCATGCCGGCCCGTTTGACGGTGCGCAGCGCCACCGCGACGTCGGCGTGGATCAGCCCGGGCAGGTGGCCGACGGTCTCGGAGAGGAACTCGTAGAGGGCGCTGTCGCTGGCCACGGCGATCTCGCCGCAGAGGTTCCGGTCGCCGGTGGTGGCCGCGATCATCACGACGCTGCGGTGCCTGGCCAGGATCTCGCCGGCGAGGCCGATCTTCGTCGGGTTGATGGTGAGCCAGACGAACGCGTTGACCGTCAGCCCCAGCACCTCCGGCTCGACGACGGTGCGCATGCGCAGCACGCCCTGGGCCATCAGCGTCTCGGTGCGCCGGCGCGCCGTGCTGGGCGTGACGCCGCACCGGGCGGCGAGGTCCTGCCAGCTGGTCCGGCCGTCGTCGACGAGCACGGCGACGAGCCGCTCGTCCAGTTCGGACAGCGGGGCGGCCTCGTCGGGCTCGGGGTGCTCGTTCCACCGGTCCCGCCGCTCGGCCCGCAGCTCGGCGACGACGGTGTCGGGGAGCAGGCCGGGGTTCCAGCCGTGCGGCGTCGAGAACCGCCTGATCACCTGGTTGCTGAACGTCGCCATGACGCCGTCGAACCGTGGCAGCTCGTGCATCATCAGCCGGTAGAGGTGCTCGTTGGAGGTGTAGGCGATCTCGGCGACGCAGTCGACGCTGCCGGTCAGCACCTTGACCGAGCCGGTCTCCTCCCACTGCGCCAGCGGCAGCGCCAGCTCGTCGGCCGCGCCGGGTGCGCACCGCAGCCGTACGAACACCGACCGCGCCCGGTGGCTGGTCTGCGAGTCGAGCGCGCCGACGACCCGGACGGCGCCGGTGCGCCGCAGCCGGGCCAGCCGCCGCGACACCGTCGCCTCGGAGCTGCGCACCGCCCGCCCGATGACCGCGTGGGTGGCCAGCGGCTGCGCCAGCAGGGCGCCGATGACGAGCCGGTCGAGGTCGTCGATCTTCGCCGATTCCATCAGATCACCGCCTCTCGTTCATGATTCCTTGCACATCTTGTCCATTCGTTGACACCTTGAATCACCGATCCCAAACATGGTGCCCCATATTCGGCAGGCGCTTCACGAGGAGGGACGGCATCATGTGGCGACGACCTCTGACCGCACTCGCGGTGATCGGCCTGGTCGCGGCGGGCTGCTCCGGCGACGACGACGGCGAGAGCGCGGGCTCCGGCGAGGGCGGCGGCAGCATCACCCTGTGGACGGTTTACGACACCGCCGACCGCATGGCGACGATGCAGCAGGTGCTGGCCGACTTCACCGAGCAGTCCGGCATCGACGTCGAGCTGGTCGGCGTCAGCGCACCCGACCTCACGCAGGCCATGGTGTCCGCGGCCGCCGCCGGTGACCTGCCGGACGTTGTCGTGCACGGCGTCGAGGTGGCCGCCGGCTGGGTCGACGAGGGCATCCTCGATCCCGTCGTGGCCAGCGAGCTGATCGACGAGCTGGGCACCGACACGTTCAACGAGAGCGCGCTGGACCTCATCCGGGTCGAGGACGCCGAGGGCGAGTACGCCTCCGTCCCGTCCGACGGCTGGGGCCAGATGATCTTCTACCGGACCGACCTGTTCGAGGCCGCCGGGCTGGAGCCGCCGACCGACTACGAGAACGTGCTGGCCGCGGCCGAGGCGCTGAACGGCCAGGACGGCGGCTCCGGCTTCGCGCTGGGCAGCACCGGTGGCGACGGCTTCACCATGCAGGTCTTCGAGCACGTCGCGCTGGCCAACGACTGCCAGCTGGTCGACGACGACGGCGAGGTGACGCTGGACAGCCCCAAGTGCGAGGAGGCGATCCAGTTCTACGTCGACCTCGCGCAGTACGCGCCCGCCGGCGCCGGCGACGTCGACACCACCCGGGCCAACTACCTGGCCGGGCAGACCGCCATGACGTCGTGGTCGCCGCACCTGCTGGACGAGCTGGCCGGGCTGTTCCCGGACACGCCGCTGACCTGCGCCGACTGCGCCGCCGACCAGCAGTGGCTGGTCGACCGCACTACGATCCTGCCGCTGTTCCAGGGACCGTCCGGCGACCAGCCGACCCAGTTCGGCCTCACCATCAACCTGGGCATCACGTCGTCGGCCGACACCGAGCCGTCCAAGGAGCTGGTCCGCTACCTGCTCGGGGACGGGTACATGGGCTTCCTGTCCATCTCGCCGGAGGGCCGGTTCCCGATGCGCAACGGCCCCGAGGCCGGCGACACGTCCTACGTCGACGGCTGGTCCGGCCTCGCGGTCGGCGCCGGGCAGGAGCAGCTCAGCGTCGGCGAGCTGTACGGCGACGACGCGGTGCAGACCATCACCGACGGCGCCACCGGATTCGAGCGCTGGGGCTTCCCGCAGGGTCAGGGCGCGCTGGTCACCGCGATGTACGGCGACCTCGAGCTGACCAACATCCTGCGCGACGCGCTGGACGGCGCCCTCACGCCGGCCGAGGCGGCCGCGCAGATGGACGAGAGCGCCACCCAGCTCCAGTCCGAACTGAGCTGACGCCCATGGCCTCCGGACCGATCGCCCCGTCCACCGCCGCCGCGGCCGAGACCGGCGCCGGGCCCGGCAGCGGTGGACGGCGCGGGCGTCGCGGGCGGCCGGGTGCCGGCCGGCGTGGGCCGTCGCTGCGGGTTCGCGAGGGCCGCGCCGGGCTGGTGCTGGTCAGCCCGACCGTGCTGATCGTGCTGCTGGTGGTCGTGCTGCCGTTCCTGTGGACGATCATCATGTCGTTCCAGCGGCTGCGGCTGATCGACCTGCAGAACGTCTTCGACATCACGCTGACACTGCGCAACTTCGAGACGGTGCTGGGCAGCGCGGACCTGTGGGTGATGGTCCGCACGACCTTGATCTACAGCATCGGCGGGACCGTGCTGTCGATCGGCGCCGGGCTGGCGACGGCGCTGGCGCTGCGGCAGCGGTTCCCCGGCCGGATGATCATCCGGGCGTTCGTGCTGGTGCCGTACGTCATCCCGGTGGTGTCGGCGGCCCTGGTCTGGCGGACGCTGCTGAACCCGCAGTTCGGGCCGGTCAACGTGTTCGGCGTCGACGTGCTGGGCTGGGACCAGCCGATCGGGTTCCTCAGCGAGCGGTTCCACCGCATCGAGCTGTTCGGCGTCGGGTTCGACGCCCCGATCGCGCTGCTCTCCGTCATCGCGTTCGAGGCGTGGAAGACGTTCCCGCTGGCGTTCCTGTTCATCCTGGCCCGGTTGCAGGGCCTGCCCCGGGACCTGGAGGAGGCGGCCCGCGTCGACGGCGCCAGCCCGCTGCAGCGGTTCCGGTACATCGTCGCGCCGCAGTTGTCCGGCGTCATCGCGCTGCTGGTGCTGCTGCGGTTCATCTGGACGTTCCAGAACTTCAACGACGTGTACCTGCTGACCCGCGGCGCCGCCGGCACCGAGGTCGTCGCGGTGCAGGTCTACCAGTACCTGGTGGCGCGCAACGACGTCGGCGGGGCCGCCGCGCTCGGCCTGCTGATGTCGGTCGTGCTGATCATCGCGTTCGCCGTCTACTACCGGTACGGCGTGCTCAAGCAGGAGTCGGAGCTCTGATGGCGTCGCGGGAACGGGTCGAGACCCGGGTACTCGGCGTCGCGCGGGTGCTCTGGCTGACGGTGGTGCTGATCGCCTGCGTGCTGCCGCTGCTCTACATGCTGCTGCTGTCGGTGCGGCCATTGCAGGCGGTGCTGCAGGACCCGCTCGGCGTGCCGTCGCCGAGCGAGCTGAACCTGGAGGCGTACCGGAAGGTCATCGCCTCACCGGAGGACGGCGGGTACGGCCTGCTGTCGTTCTTCGGCAACTCGCTGATCGTCGCGCTGGGCTCCGTGGTGGCGACCGTGCTGCTGTCGGTGCTCGGGGCGTACGCGGCGACCCGGCTGCGCTTCCCCGGCAAGAACGTCATCAACATCTCGTTCTTCGCCTGCTACATGTTCCCCGGCATCGTCATGGCGATCCCGCTGTTCGTGCTGTTCTCGCGGCTCGGGCTGCGCGGCGAGCTGCCGGCGCTGATCGTCATCTACCTGGCGTCGACGGTGCCGGTGTCGGTGTACATGCTGCGCAACTACTTCCGCTCCATCCCGCGGGCGCTGGAGGACGCGGCGATGGTCGACGGCTGTAACCGGGTCCAGGTGATCGTGCGGATCGTGCTGCCGCTGGCCATGCCGTCGATCGCCGCGACCTCGCTGTACGTGTTCATGATCGCCTGGAACGAATACCTGTTCGCGCTGCTCTTCCTGCTGGAGAGCCGGGACAACTGGACGGTCTCGCTCGGGCTGGCACAGCTGGACGACATCAGCGTGTCGGCGACCGTCCTGATGGCGGGGTCGGTGCTGTTGACGTTGCCGGTCATCGCGCTGTTCTTCGCCGCCGAGCGTCTGTTGGTCGAGGGCCTCACCGCCGGGGCCGAGAAAGGGTGAGCATGACGGACATCGACGCGCCGGTGCGACTGCTGGTGATCGGCGCCGGCAGCCGTGGCGGCCAGGCCTACGCCGGCTGGTGCCTCGAGCATCCCGAGGCCGCCGTGGTCACGGGCATCGCCGACACCGACGAGCGGCGGCTGGCGAGCGTCGGCGACGCGCACGGCGTGCCGGCGACACGCCGGTACACCGATTGGCGGGCCGCGCTGACCCGCCAGGGGCCGTGGGACGCCGTCGTGGTCGCCACGCCGGACCGCATGCACGTCGACCCGACGCTGCGCGCGCTGGAGCACGGCTACGACGTGCTGCTGGAGAAGCCCATCGCGCCGACGCCGAGCGAGCTGGACCGGCTGATCGCGGCCGCCAAGGACCGTCCCGGCGCCATCACCGTCTCGCACGTCATGCGGTACACGGAGTTCTTCAACGCGCTGAAGCGGCTGCTGGACGACGGCACCATCGGCGACCTGCAGGGCATACAGCACGCCGAGCACATCGCGTACTGGCACTTCGCGCACAGTTACGTCCGCGGCAACTGGCACCGCACCGCCGACTCCAGCCCGATGCTGCTGGCCAAGGCGTGCCACGACATCGACATCCTGCGCTGGCTGGTCGGCTCGCCGTGCATCGCGGTGTCATCGTTCGGCGACCGGCGGCACTTCCGCATCGAGAACGCGCCGCCCGGCTCCACCGACCGCTGCGTCGACGGATGCGCCGTCGCGGCCACCTGCCCGTACAACGCGCACCGGTTCTACGTCGAGCAGCTGGCCGGCGTCGAGACCTGGCCGGTCTCCGTCATCACCGATGACCCGTCGCCGGAGGGCCGGCTGAAGGCGCTGCGCGAGACCGACTACGGCCGCTGCGTCTACCGCATGGACAACGACGTCGTCGACCACCAGACGACCTCGCTGCGCTACGCGAACGGCGTGACGGCGTCGCTGGTGGTGTCGGCGTTCACCGAGCAGAACACCCGCGTCATCACGATGATGGGCAGCCACGGCGAGCTCAACGCCGACCTCGAGTCCGGCCGCATCGAGGTGGTCCGGTTCGGCGACTCGGTGCCGGAGGTGGCCGGCCTGCCGCCCGCGGAGCGGCAGGTCGAGCAGGTGTCGAACGACCGCGCCGGGCACTCCGGCGGCGACGCCGGGCTGATGGCCGACTTCGCCGAGCGGACCCGCCGGCGGCGGGCCGGGCGGCCGGTGCAGGCCGCGCCCAGTGCGTTCGAGGAGAGCCTGGAGAGCCACTGGGTGGCGTTCGCGGCCGAGCGGTCCCGCCAGAACGGCACCGTCGAGTACCTATGAACGGGCCGCTGCCGAACCTGCTGCTGGTCACCACCGACCAGCAGCGCCGCGACACCGTCGGCCCGGGCGCGCCGGGATTCCTGCGCACGCCGCACCTGGACCAGCTGGCACACGAGGGCATCCGGTTCGACGCCGCCTACGCGTCGACGCCGGTGTGCGTGCCGTCGCGGGTCACGCTGCTCACCGGACGGTCGGCGCTGCGGCACGGCATGACGCACAACGGCCGGACGTGCGACGTTCTGGCGCCGGACGCGCCGACGCTGCCGGCCCGGCTGGCCGCGCTCGGGTACGCGACCGTCGGCATCGGGAAGATGCACTTCACGCCGCCGCGGGCGCACCACGGCTTCGAGGAGCTGATCCTGCCCGACGACTACTACCGGACCGGTGTGCCGGCGATGCGGCACGGGCTCGGGCAGAACGAGCTGGTGCCGGGCATGGCGACCGTCCCCGAGGCGGAGACGCTGACGTCATGGCTGTCGGAGCGGGCGGTCGAGCACCTCCGGTACCGCCGCGACCCGACCCGGCCGCTGTTCCTGTGGCTCTCGTACAGCAAGCCGCACCCGCCGCTGGACCCGCCCGAGCCGTACTACTCGATGTACCGCGACGCGCCGGTGCCGGAGCCGGTCGTGGGCGACTGGGCCGGCGACGACGCGCCCGCGGCGTTCCGGCGGCAGCGTCACCGTGGCTCGTTCGACCTGCTGGATCCTCTGACGGTCCGAGCGGCGCGAGCTGCGTACTACGGGCTGGTGACGCAGCTGGACTACAACCTCGGCCGGGTCCTGGCGGCGTTGCAGGACGCCGGTGAGCTGACCCGGACGACGATCGTGTTCACGTCCGACCACGGCGAGTTCCTCGGCGACCACCGCACCGGCAACAAGGTGTTCTTCCACGAGGCGTCGGCGGGCGTGCCGATGATCGTGCGGCCGGCGGCGGGCACGTCACCGGTCCCGCCGGGCACGGTGGTCCGGACGCCGGTGACGCTGGCCGACGTGCTGCCGACGTTCGTGGCGGCGGCCGGCGGGCCGGCACCCGACGACGTCGACGGCGTGGACCTCGTCGCCCTGGCCGCTGGTGGCGACCGGCCGCGCGTCGTCGTGGGTCTCGCGAGCGGCGACGCCGGGCCGCCGGGCGTCCCGTACTACCTGGCCATGACGGACGGGCGGCACAAGTACGTCTGGTACCCGGAAGGGCCGGCCGAGCAGCTGTTCGACCTGGGTTCCGATCCGGACGAGCGGCACGACCTCGCCCGCTCCGCGTCCGCTGATGACCTCGCCGGCTGGCGCGACCGCCTCACCGCGGCGATCGTCGACGCCGGCGGCGCCCACCACCTCGACGACGGCGCGCTGCCCGCCGTCGCGCCCCTGACCGACACCGTCGCCGAGCAGCGGGCGAACGGCTGGCCCGGCTATCACACCGAGGCCTTCTCCCTCGACGTCCGCCACTGACCCCGCCCCCACCCACGTTGATCTTGGAGTTTCCGTGGAATCAATCCGGCATTTCGCCCGACGACTGCCCGCGCACTCCAAGATCAACTTCTGAGCGACGCGGGGAGGTCGAAGGCGGGGAAGAGCTCGGGGCCGAACGTGGTGATCTCGGCGATCAGGCCGCCCTCGATCCGGAGCACGTCGATCTTGAAGGCGTCGTACGTCGACCCGCCGGGCGGGCGCAGGTAGCAGGCGGCGGCCGGCAGCCGGTTCGCCGACGACGGCAGCAGCCGCCAGTCGCCGTGCTCGGCCGCCCGCTCGATGAGCGGCGCGAGCGCGGCCCAGCCGTCGTAGCAGACCGGCTGCGGCGGCATGGTGACCCGGATGTCGTCGCGCACGAGAGCCGCCATGCGGCCGGTGTCGGGCCGCTCGCTCAGGGCGACGTAGCGGTCGAGCAGGTCCCGCTCGTCGGCGCTGAGCGCGGTGCGCGACGGGCCGGAGCCGGGCCGCGGCGTCCGGCGCAGCGTCGCCCGGGCCCGTTGCAGGGCGCTGTTGACCGCCGGCACCGACGTCTCCAGGATCGCCGCGGTCTCGGCGGCCGACCAGCCGATCGCGTCGCGCATCACCAGGACGGCGCGCTGCTGCGCGGGCAGTTCCTGCATGGCCGCGACGAACGCCAGCTCGATCGTCTCGCGGCCCACGACGACGGCCTCCGGCTCGTCCGCGCTCGGCGCGACCTGGTCGAGCAGCCGGTCCGGGTACGGCTGCAGCCACGGCACCTCGGCGAACGAGCGCACCTGCTCGGGCCGCCGGGACCGCTGCCGCACCAGGTCGAGGCAGGCGTTCGTGGCGATGCGGTACAGCCAGGCGCGCGCATTGGTGCCCGGCTCGAACGCGTCGCGGTGGGTCCAGGCCCGCAGCAGCGCCTCCTGCAGCACCTCCTCGGCATCGTCGAACGAGCCGAGCAGGCGGTAGCAGTGCACGTGCAGCTCGCGGCGGTGGCCCTCGATGGCGGCGGTGACGTCGTCCATCGGGACATTCTGCAAGTCGTTGGCTCAGGACCGATGAGTTCGCGTCCGGGGTGTCGTTACACGGGCATGAACACACTCGTACTGGACATCAGCATCTCCCTCGACGGCTTCATCACGGCGGGCGGGCAGACCCCCGACCAGCCCCTCGGCCAGGGCGGCGAACGCCTGCACGCCTGGGCGTTCGGCGACGAGCAGAACCGCGAGTACACCGAGCGCTCGGTGAGCGGGCTCGGCGCGCTGATCACCGGCCGGAAGAACTACGACGACTCGCTGCCCTGGTGGGGCGCCGATGGCCCGACGGGCCCGGCCCGCCGGCCGCTGATCGTGCTGACGCACGAGGCGCCGGCGGAGTCGCCGGATAACGGCGTCTACACGTTCGTCACGACCGGCATCGAGGACGCGCTCGCGCAGGCCCGCGCGGCGGCCGGCGACGGCATCGTGGCGGTCATGGGCGGCGCGAACGTCGCGCGGCAGTACCTCGCCGCCGGCTTGCTGGACGAGATCTCGCTGCACATCGTGCCGGTGGTGTTCGGCGACGGCGTCCGGCTGTTCGGCCGCACCGGCGCCGAGCACGTCGAGCTGGAGCACATCGAGACGGTGCCGACCGACGCCGCCACGCACGTCCACTACCGCGTGGTCAGGTGACGCCGGCGGCGCGCAGCGTCAGGTAGCGCCGCTCCGGCACGCTCGCCGTCCGCCGCGCCGCGCGCAGGTACGCCGCACGCGCACGGTCCGGGTCACCCGCCAGTTCGAGCAGGTGGCCGCGGACCGCGTCCAGCCGGTGCGTCTGCGCCATGAGGGCGTCGGCGTCGAGCGTGCCGAGCAGCGCCAGCCCGGCCCGCGGCCCGTGCACCATCGCGACGGCGACCGCCTTGTTCAGTGTGACGACGGGGCCGGGCGCCACCCGCTCCAGCACCTCGTAGAGCGCGACGATCTGCGGCCAGTCGGTCGCGTCGGCCGTCTCCGCCTCGTCGTGGACGGCCGCGATGGCGGCCTGCAGCTGGTACGGGCCGACGGCGCCGCCGCCGAGCACGCCGGTGAGCAGCGCGACGCCCTCGGCGATCTGCCCGGCGTCCCACCGCGACCGGTCCTGCTCGGCGAGCGGGACGGGGATCCCGTCGGCCCGCGAACGCGCGGCCCGGCGGGCGTCGGTGAGCAGCATCAGCGCCAGCAGCCCGGTGACCTCGCCGTCGCCGGGGGTCAGCCGGGCCAGCATCCGGGTCAGCCGGATCGCCTCGGCGGTGAGGTCGGCCCGCTGCGTCGCCGGGCCGGAGCTGGTGGTGTAGCCCTCGTTGAAGATCAGGTAGAGCACGTGCAGGACGGTGCGCAGCCGCTCGGCCCGCTGTTCCGCCGGCGGCGGGTCGAACCGGGCGCCGCCGGCCCGCAGCTTCTGCTTGGCCCGGCTGATCCGCTGCGCCATCGTCGCCTCGGGCACCAGGAACGCGGCCGCGATCTCGGCCGTCGTCAGCCCGCCGACGGCGCGCAGCGTCAGCGCCAGCTGGGCGGGCAGCGGCAGCGCCGGGTGGCAGCACAGGAACAGCAGCGTGAGGGTGTCGTCGGCCTGCTGCACCTCGCCCGGCTCGACGAGGTCCAGCGCGGCGACGGTCTCCTCGCGACGACGACGCGCCTCCGCACTGCGCACCTCGTCGACGAACCGGCGCGACGCGACCGTCACCAGCCACGAGCGCGGGCTGTCCGGCACGCCGTCGGCCGGCCACTGCGTCGCGGCCGCCAGCAGCGCCTCCTGGACGGCGTCCTCGCAGGCGTCGAACTGGCCGTACCGGCGCACGAGCACCCCGAGGACCTGCGGCGCGGCCGCGCGCAGCAGGTCCTCGACGGCGGGCGTGGTCACAGGTCCGGCGGCGCGTCCATCGCCGGGCGGACCTCCAGCCGGCCGGAATACCTCACGATCTGCCCGGCGATCTCGAGCACCCGCTCCTCGCTCTCGACGTCGACCACCCAGAAGCCGATCAGCGACTCCTTCGTCTCGGCGTACGGCCCGTCGGTGGAGACCGGGAGGCCGTCCTGCAGCCGCACCGTCTTCGCCGTGCCGGGGTCGGCGAGACCCTGCTGGAAGACCAGCTCGCCGGACGCCTCGAGGTCCTTGTCCAGCTGGACCATGAAGCCGATCATCTCCTCGACCCACTCCTTCGAGGCCGTGGCCAGCATCGACTCCGCGTCGCCGAACATCATCAGCATGTACTTCATCGGGTTGCTCCCGTCTCGTGCGCGCCGCCCTCGGGCGCTCTCGGCAGTGGGTCGGATCCGTCGCGGCGTTCTCGACAACCGGTGTCAGATGTCGTTGTCGTGGCCGGCGCAGCGGATCGGCTGCATGGCGTCGAGCGCGGCCCGGTGGGCGTCGTCGACCTGGATCGCGGTGGGGATCTCGACGCCGTCGCCGAGGTCGATCCACGCGGTGAAGCCGTACGGCCGCTTCGCGTCGCCGATGGCGTGGCCGCCGCAGCGCAGCACGTCGGCCACCACCCGCAGCTGGCCGGGCGGGAGCGCGGGGTCGGCCTCGGGCGTGATGGTGAACAACACGCTGCCGCGGGAGTCGGTGACGGTGGCCGGTGTCGTGCCGCCGTCGACCCGGGTGACGGTGAGGACGCCGGTCAGCGTGCCGTCGGCGCGTGGCTCCAGCGGGCCCATCGCCAGCGTGACGGCCGCGGCCAGCGCGGCGTCGCGGCAGTCGGTGCGCAGCAGCCGGTCCAGCGTGCCGTTGGGGTGCGGGAGGTCGAGCACCTGCTCGTGCTCGTCGCCGCCATCGGTGCGGGTGGTCAGGCGGACCTGCGACGCGGCGGCCGCGGAGTCGACGCCGTCGGGGCAGCGGGCCGGGCCGTACTCGACCTGGAGATCGAGCGGGATGGTGCCGGGCCGGATGGTGGTGTCGCGCGGCTGCGGACCGGTGGCCTCGAACGAGTCGCTGAGCAGTTCCGCCGACGTGACGGTGACCGGCTCGGCGCCGTGGTTGGTGACGGCGATGACGACCAGGCCGGACCGGTTGAACGAGCGGCGGATCTCGGCGGTGGCGCTGAGGTCGGGCGTCGCGCCGCCGACGCCGTCCGCGACGTCGTCGTCATCGCCCGTGGTCAGCGCCACGACCGTCGCCGCGATGCCGGCCAGCAGCACCGTCACGACGAGGACCAGGACGAACCGCAGCCGGCGCATGGTGCATTATCTCCCGCTCGGCACCGGGAGCGGGCGTCCGTCGAGGGCGGCCAGCGCCAGCAGGACGGTTGCGCCGGTCAGCCCGAGCGGCGCGACGGCGGACGGGCGGGCGTCGCCGGTGACCTTCTCCGCCAGCGCGCCGAGACCGGTGCGGCGCAGGTCGAGCCAGCTGAGCAGCCGGTGCGCCAGCGCGGTGTCGCCGGTCGACGCGGCGGTCAGCGCGTGCAGCGACACCTGCGGCGTCCACGCGGTGACGACGTCGGTCCACTCCTCGCCGGGCCGGACCCCGCCGTTGCCGACGGTGGTGGCGTCGACCGCGGACCGCCAGGCCGCCGCGACGGCGTCGTCGGCCGGGGCGAACGGCGGCAGCAGGAACGCGACGGACGCGTCGCGGCCGCCGGTCCCGCTGATGCGCCGCGCGTAGCCGTGCGCGCCGAACCCGGCGGCGACCACCGCGGCCAGCCGCTCGGCGCCGTCCGCGGCCCGGGCCGCGAGCCGCGCGTCGTCCGGCCCGCCGAGCAACGTCAGCAGCTCACGACCGGCCCGCAGGCCGAGCAGCAGCGGCGCCGCCGAGCCGAGCGTCGCCTCGTCGAGGTCCATCTCCCAGAAGTCCTGCGACGCGCGCGGCAGCCCCGTCGACGGGTCCAGCGCGGCCAGCGCGGCGTCGACGGCGGAGCGGACCATCGGCGCCAGCGGCCCGGCGGCGCCACCCGTCGCGCCGGCCCACAGCCACGTCGCCCACAGCGTCCAGCCGATGCCGTCGAGCTGCAGCCCGCGGTCGTCAGGCACCCCGCGCGAACCGTCGGGCAGGTACCGCGCCTGCCACGTGCCATCGCGCTCCTGCATGGCGGCCACGTACGCCAGCTGCGCGAACGCCGGCTCAGACCGGCCGCACACCGTCAGCGCCGCCGCCATGTAGCCGACGTCGCGGGGCCACACGTAGCGCCAGTACGGGCTGCCGGCGGCGACCGCGGCGCCGTTGGGGAACGTCAGCACGCCGATGTCGATCAGCGCCTCCTCGGCCATCGCCTGGTACGGCGTGCCGCGGCCGGGCAACTCGGTCGCCGCCAGCAGCTCGCGCGCCGCGTCGGCCTCGTCGCCGGTGGGCACCGCCGCGCCGGGCAGTGCGCCGGAGGACGGGTCGAGGTAGCCGGTGCCGGGCAGCCGGCGCAACCCGCTGCCCGGCGGGACGACCAGTGGCGCGCCGTCGGTGCCGATGACCACGCCGTCGGAGTACAGCCGGGTCTCCGGCGACCACGCCGTGCCACGGGTGCCGAGTTCTGCAGTCTGCATCGGCACACCGTAAGCACGGACGTGCCGCGGCCCGGGGCGAGACACCCCGGGCCGCGGCACAACGCGTCAGGCTTACGCCGTGACGACGTCCTCCGACACCTCCTCGGAGCCGATCTCGTAGCCCGACTCGCCGTGGTGCACCCGGTCGACGCCGACCACCTCGTGGTCGTCGTCCACCCGGAATCCGATCGTGCGCTGCAGCACCAGGCCGATCAGGTACGTGACGACGAACGAGTAGGCCAGCACCGCGCCCGCGCCGACGACCTGCCGCCACAGCTGGTCGACGCCGCCGCCGAAGAACAGGCCGTCGACACCGGCCGGCGCGTCCGCGGTGGCCAGGAAGCCGATCGCGATGGTGCCGACGAGGCCGCCGACCAGGTGCACCGCGACGACGTCGAGCGAGTCGTCGTAGCGCAGCCGGAACTTCAGGTCGACCACCAGCGAGCAGATCGCTCCGGCCACGACACCCAGGATCAGCGAACCGACGGGGTTCAGCGCGGAACACGCCGGGGTGATCGCCACCAGGCCGGTCACCACGCCGGACGCCGCGCCCATCGACGTCGCATGGCCGTCGCGGAACTTCTCCACCGCGATCCAGGCCAGCATCGCCGCGCCCGTCGCCGCGACCGTGTTGACCAGCGCGACCGCCGCGACGCCGTTGGCGCCCACGGCCGACCCGGCGTTGAAGCCGAACCAGCCGAACCACAGCAGGCCGGCGCCGAGCATCACCAGCGGCAGGTTGTGCGGGCGGTGCGCGCCCTTGGCGAAGTCGCGGCGCCGTCCGAGCACCAGCGCCAGCGCGAGCCCGGCCGCGCCGGCGTTGATGTGCACCGCGGTGCCGCCGGCGAAGTCGATCGCGAGCAGGCGGTCGGCGATCCAGCCGCCGTCGCCGTCGGCGAACGCGAACACCCAGTGGGCGACCGGGAAGTACACGAGCGTGCCCCAGACCGCCGCGAACAGCAGCCAGGTCCAGAACTTCGCACGGTCGGCGATCGAGCCCGACACCAGCGCGACGGTGATGACCGCGAACATGCCCTGGAACCCGACGAACAGCATCGACGGGATCGTGCCGGACAGCGCGTCGGGGCTCATCAGGCCGGAGAGGCCGAAGAACTCACCGGGATCGCCCAGCAGGCCGCCGCCGACGTCGGTGCCGAAGGCCATCGAGTAGCCGTACAGAACCCACAGCACGCTGATCACACCGAGCGCGCCGAAGCTCATCATCATCATGTTGACAACGCTCTTCGCCCGGACCATGCCGCCGTAGAACAGCGCGAGGCCGGGGGTCATCAGCATCACGAGTGCGGTGGACGCGAGGATCCACGCGGTGTCTCCGGTATCCATGCGGGCAGCGTGGCCACCGGGCGTTTCACGCGGCCGCCGTCCGCGGTTACGAGGTCGTTAATCCCGAAGCGATCAAGGCTTCCGCCGGTGACATTCCTGCGGCAGGGTATGGGCGACAGACACGGCGTCGCCGGGTCCTCGATGGGGAGGTCTCCGTGATCACCAGCACGATGATGGACGTACCGCTACAGGTGCGCCGGCTGCTCGAGCACGGTGCGACGATCCACGGCGGCAGCCGGGTGGTCACGGCCACCGACACCGGGTCCGGCGTCCACGAGACGACGTTCGCCGACGTCGCCCGGGCCGCGGCTCGACTGGCCGGAGCGCTGTCGTCGCTCGGCGTCCGGCCCGGCGACCGAGTGGCGACGTTCATGTGGAACAACCACCGGCACGTCGAGGCGTACTTCGCGATCCCGGCGATGGGCGCGGTGCTGCACCCGCTGAACATCCGGCTGTTCCCGGAGCAGATCGCGTTCACCGCCAACCACGCGGCCGACCGCGTCGTCATCGTCGACGGCTCGCTGCTGTCCGGGTTCGCCAAGCTGCTGCCGTCGCTGAAGTCGGTGCGGCACGTCATCGTGGCGGGCGCGGCCGACCGCGGCCTCCTGGAGGGCACCGGCGTCGGCGTGCACGACTACGAGTCGCTGCTGGCGGCGCAGCCGGTGACGTACGACTGGCCGGACGTGGACGAGCGGGCCGCCGCCGCGATGTGTTACACGTCCGGCACCACCGGCCACCCCAAAGGCGTCGTCTACAGCCACCGGTCGATCTACCTGCACGCACTGACCGAGTCGATGCCCGACCTGTTCGACCTGTCCGCACGCGACCTGCTGCTGACCGTCGTCCCGCAGTTCCACGTGCTGGCGTGGGGGCTCCCGTACGCCGCGTTCGCCGCCGGCACGTCGCTGGCCATGCCTGACCGTTTCCTCGCGCCGGAGCCGCTGGCCGCGTTCATCGCCGCGGCGCGGCCGACCATCGGCGCCGGCGTGCCGACCGTCTGGGTCGGGCTGCTGCAGTACCTCGAGGCGCACCCGGAAGCGGACATCTCGTCGCTGACCAGCCTGGTCGTCGGCGGGTCGGCGATGTCCGAGACGCTGATGCGCGGGCTGGACGCACGCGGCATCACCGGCCTGCACGCGTGGGGCATGACGGAGATGAGCCCGCTCGGGACGTTCTCGCGACCACCGGTCGACGCCGCCGAGGACGCCGTCGACGGCTACCGGCTGGCCCAGGGCCGGTTCGTCGCACCGGTCGAGGCCCGGCTGGTCGGCCCGGACGGAGAGGTGCTCGGCTGGGACGGCGAGTCCGTCGGCGAACTGGAGGTCCGCGGCCCCTGGATCACCGGCTCGTACTACCGGGACAACGACGAGGAGCGCTTCGACGACGGCTGGCTGCGCACCGGCGACGTCGGCACCATCACGTCAGACGGCTACCTGCGCCTCACCGACCGTGCTCGCGACGTCATCAAGTCCGGTGGCGAGTGGATCAGCTCGGTCGAACTGGAGGGCCACCTCGCCGCGCACCCCGCCGTCGCCGAGGCGGCCGTCGTCGGCGTCCCGGACGACAAGTGGGGCGAGCGGCCGCTGGCCACCGTCGTCGTCAAGGAGGGCGAGCAGGTCGACGTCGCCGAGCTGCGTGAGTTCCTGGCCACGAAGGTGGCGAAGTGGCAGCTGCCCGAGCGCTGGGCCGTCGTGCCGGAGATCCCGAAGACGAGCGTCGGCAAGTTCGACAAGAAGATCATTCGCGCGGCCTACGCCCACGACGACCTGAACGTCACTACGCTCGGCTGAATGCCCGTCGAGTTCATCGGAGCCAACCCGAGCGCCACCCTCATGCGAGCGGACTCCCGTGCCGGATTCGTCTCACTCTGGGAGGCGGAGTGGAGCGTGCAGGGCTCCGGGCTCGCGCTGCTCGCCTGGGTCGACGGCGACGACGTCGTCCGGCTGCTCACGCCCGACGCACCGCTCGGCGGCTGGCTGACCGACACGTTCAGCCGCTGGTTCCCGGAGTTGGACGGGCTGCCGGAGATCGGCGAACCGGTCGACTGCGACGTCGTCGAGTGGCACGTCGGCTCCGACCACGCCCGCGCGAAGGTGGTCGGCGCCGACGGCACCCGGGTGGTCACGACCATCAGCCGGCCGGTCGAGACACGTCCCGGCGAGGCGGAGTCCTGGCAGCTGGGCGGCGTGCCGTGGACGCTGACCAACCTGCTGACGTTCTGCACCGACGCGACCCTCGAGGTCGACGGCGCGCGGGTGCTCGGGCGGCCGGAGGTGGGCGGCGCCGACGGCCGGGCCCACTCGTCGGCGGTCATCGCCACCCACGAGACGTGGACCCGGCACGCTCAGGCCTGAGCCACCAGGTGCACGACGCCCGCGGGGTTGGCGATCCAGTGCGCCCGCATGGCGTCGGGCAGTGGCTCCAGCTCGTCCCGGGCCACGACGCCGGCCGCCGTCAGCCGCTCCATCGCGGCCGGCAGGTCGTCGGTGGACAGCTCCAGCCAGACGTCGGAGCGACTGTAGTTCGGCACCTCGTCCAGCCACAGCACGCTAGGCCCGAACTCGACGCGGACGCTGCGGGTCACCCCGGCGGCGATGTCCGTGCCGGTGACGTCCTTCGTGGGCAGGCCCAGCACGTCGCGGTAGAACGCGACCGTCTTCGGGTACTGCGCCGCCGGGATCTTCATGGCGATGTTCACGCTGCCCTCGAACGTCATACTCCCTCTTCCTCTTCGGCCAGGCGCTTGATCGTCGCCAGGCGGGTCTCCCATGCGGTGGCCAGCTCACTCAGGTCGCGGGCCGCCGCCGCCAGCCGCTCGGGCCGGGTCCGATAGCGCACCTCGCGCCCGGCCCTCCTGCTGCTCACCAGGCCCGCGTCGTCGAGCACGGCGAGGTGTTTGACGACCGCCTGCCGGGTCACCGGGAGGGCCTGGGCCAGCGTGCTGGCGCTCGCCTCGCCGCGCTCGGCCAGCAGGTCGAGCAGTTGCCGCCGGGTCGGTTCGGCCAGCGCCACCAGCACGGCGTCGAGCAGCGTCCGGGTCATGCCGGGTTCGACTCGGCGTAGGCGCGCAGCTCGTCCAGCTCCAGCCGCCAGCCCTCGGTGTTCTGCTCGACGTGCGTCGCCTGCCGCTCCGCGCCGCCGGCCAGCTCGTCGAACCCGCTCTCGACCACCCGCAGCCGGGTGCCGTCGCCGTCGGGCGTGAGCGTGAACACGACGCGCGTCGAGTTGCCGTCGCCCGGCGCGCCGTCATCGAGCGCCCAGCGGAACGCGAACGTCGTGTGCGGCTGGACGGTCTCGACGACGCCGCGCGAGACGCCGTACTCCTTCCAGGTCAGCGTCAGCTCGCCGCCGGGGCGCAGGTCGATCGTCGCGCCGGCGTCGGCGAACCAGGCGCCGAGGTGCTCGGCGCGGGTGACGATCGCCCAGACCCGCTCGGGTGCGGCGGCGATGACGATGTCGCGTTCGATGCTGTCAGTGGTCATTCCATCCTCCTGCTGTGTGCAACTACAGAGTTGCACATGGTGTGGCCGTTGTGCAACTCACGGGTTGCGCGCGCCACCTCTCCCGCCAGTTCCGCCAGCTGCACGCGATGAGCCCCACCGGCTACCGCCGCCGCCCACCAAGTTGACCTTGGAGCAGCCACGGCATTGCCGGGCGAAATGCCTGATTGGTGCCGCCACTTCTCCAAGATCAACGTCGGACGTGGGGCGGGATGAGCTGAAGTTGGCCGTGCCCCTGCCGCCCGTTGTCTTGGCAGCTGTCAGGGGCCTCTTGGGCACACCTCGCGGGCCGTTGGCCTGGTCTGGGCGCGTCCTGGGTCTGACGCGTACGAAACGGCCGGATCCGGCCCGAAAACGCGCGCCAGACCCAGGACGCAAGCCCGGGCACGTCGCCACACTTCCCCGCCCCGAACCCGGTCACCGCGGAAATCTCCAGGCGAAGGCCCGGAGCGGCGCCGGGCCCTCGCAAGTCTCGACCCGTCAGTAGCGTGGGCGGCATGAGCGTACTGATCGACACCGACTCGCTCGGCCGGCGGCTGGCCGCGGGAGAGCGCGTCGTCCTGCTCGACGTTCGCTGGAAGCTCGGCGACCCGCACGGCCACGACCACTACCTGGCCGGCCACCTGCCCGGCGCCGCGTACGCCGACCTCGAGACCGAGCTGGCCGGCCCGCCGTCCGCCTCGGCCGGGCGCCATCCGCTGCCGTCGGTGGACGTGCTCCAGGCGGCCGCCCGGCGCTGGGGCGTGCGCGCCGGCGACACCGTCGTCGCCTACGACGACCTCGGCGGCCTGTCGGCGGCGCGAGCGTGGTGGCTGCTGCGCTGGGCCGGGCTTCCGGAGGTGTGGCTGCTCGACGGCGGACTGGCCGCGTGGACGGCGGCCGGCGGCGCGCTGGAGACCGGGCCCGTGACGCCGCCCGCCGGTGACGTGGTCCTGCGGGCGGGTGCGCTGCCGACCCTGTCCGCGTCGTCCGCGGCTGCCCTGGCCGCCTCGGGCGTGCTGCTCGACGCCCGTGCGGGGGAGCGGTTCCGCGGCGAGACGGAGCCGGTCGATCCGCGGGCCGGGCACATCCCCGGCGCCGTCAGCGCCCCGACCGCCGACAACCTCGACGCGACCGGCCGCTTCCTGCCCGCTTCCGAGCTGCGGGCTCGCTTCGCCGCCCTCGGCGCCGACGGCTCGGGTCCGGTCGGCGCCTACTGCGGCTCCGGCGTCACCGCGGCGCACGAGCTCGCCGCCCTCGCCGTCGCGGGGATCGACGCCACCCTCTACCCCGGCTCCTGGTCCCAGTGGTCGGCCGACCCCGACCGCCCCGCCGCCACCGGCCCCTGACCCGCAACCTCGATGCCGCGCGTCCACCGTCAGAAAGGGTGCGTCACACCGAGGTACGCCAGGTGAGACCCACAATCGGCCGACGTTGTCAGCGCCCGCCCGTAGGGTGGGCCCCCTCCCAGCCGGGCGGGCTGGATCTCCGGTCAACCAGCACGCAGCGCGGCGACGATCGCGGGCTCGCGCGCCGCAAGCCCGGCCAGCGCCGCCCGGGTGCGACCCGGCTCACCGATCGCCGCGAGGTTCAGCAGCCCCGGGTCGCCCCGACGCTGACCGGCCTCGATGCGGTCCGCTGCCATGCTCATCCGGACGTGCACGTGCGCGAGCACCGCCGACGGCGTCACGTCGCCGTAGGCCGAAGCCAGCAGGACCAGCCGCCGCGCGACGACGTCCACCGGCACGTCCACACGACGCAGCGGCACCGACATCCACGCGACGAACGCCAGGTCGTCCAGCGCGACGCCTGGGCCGGCCATGTCCCAGTCGACCACGCCGACGACGCGGTCGCCGTTGGCGATCCAGTTGTAGGCGGCCGGGTCGTTGTGGCAGACGATCTCCCCGGCAGCCAGCGCCCGCCGGCCGTGCCGCCACGTCACCTCGCCGTCCGGCCGGTACCCGGCGACCGCATCGTGGAAGCGACGCAGCCAGCGAGCACCGTCAGCCAGCAGCGCGTCGCTGACGATCTCGTCGCGGGCAACACCCCGGCCGGCGACCCACCCGAGCACCTCGCGCCCCTGCTCGTCGACCCCGCGCACCGACGGGACGCCGTCCAGACCGGCCGCGCGCAACCCGTCCAGCAGCGCATGGACGGCCGGCGTCCACGCTCCGGCAGGCCGCCGCACGGTGCCGCCGACCCGCACGGCGCCACCCACCCGGCCACCCGGCAACGGCGTCTCGGCCTCGCTCACCGGCCCGATGCTGCCACAGACCGGACGTGGCACACTTGCACCTGCCTGGAGGGCTGCCGGAGTGGCCGAACGGGGAACTCTTGAAAAGTTCTAGGGCGGGGCCCTCTCCGTCCTCATGGGTTCGAATCCCATGCCCTCCGCTTGGACCCGCTGAACGCCGACGCCATCGACCGTGTCGCCGACCTGGTGTCGGGGCTCGGCGTCGGCGCGCGCCCATTGCGTGAGGTGCTGGCCGCGCTCGTCGCCGGCGCCGCCCCGCTCGACGACCTCGTCCGCCGCACCGCGGTGCCACGCCGCCAGGTGGAACGGCTGCTCGACGCGCTGGGCGGCGACCTCGAGACGCACGGCGGACGGTTCACGGTGCGGGACGACGTGCGGGCGGCCTACCGCGACCGGTTCGGGCTGGACCGCCTGACGCCGCCCGTCCTGCCCGAGCCCGCCGGTCCGCTGCCCACGAACGACGTCGCCCGCCGGGTCGCCGAGGTGATCGCCGCCGCGCCGGCCGCCGTCCAGGCGCTCGATCACGTGCCCGCGACGCCCGTCACCGCGCTGCGCCGCGCGCTCTGGCTCGACGCCACGTACGACCTCGACGGCGCGACCCTGGTCTGCATCGGCGACCACGACCTCACATCCGTCGCGTTGTGCCTGGTCAATCCCCGGGTGAAGGTCGTGGTCGCGGACCTCGACGAGGACCTGCTGGCCTACGTCGACGAGCAGGCCGCCGCGCTCGGCCTGCCGATCCGCACCGTCTGGGCCGACTTCCGCGCCGGGCTGCCGTCCGTCGCGCGGGAGGTGGGCGACCTCGTCGTCACCGATCCGCCCTACACCCCCGAGGGCGTCCGGCTGTTCCTCACCCGCGGCCTCGAGAGCCTGCGCGACCACCCGAACGGCCGGTTGGTCCTGGCCTACGGCCACGGCCGACACCAGCCGGCGCTGGGCCTGAAGGTGCAGCGCGAACTGGTCGGCCTGTCGCTGGCCACCGAGGCGATGCTGCCGCACTTCAACCGCTACGACGGCGCCCAGGCCATCGGCAGCGCCAGCGACCTCTACGTCCTCCAGCCGACGGCGGCGACGTGGAAGGCGCTGCCGCGCACGACCCAGGAGGCGATCTACACGCACGGGCCGCAGTCGCTGGAGAGCGGCCGGCCCGACGCGCCGGACGTCATGACGGCGCTGCTCGACGCCGCCGCCGGACCCGAGTCGCTGGACGTCGGCGCCGTCGTCGCGCTGCGGCGACCGCCCGGCGGCATCGCGCTCGGCGACGTGTTCGCCGGACGGGCCGCGGCGGCCATCCCGCACGCCCGGACGGCCGCGGTCGCCGTCCACCTCGTCGGCGACCCGAACACCTGGCTGCTGCGCACCCTGCTGGCGCTGGACGTGCGGCGCCTCGCGCTCGCCGTCCAGAACACCCACCCGGCGGTCACGTCGCAGTCCGGGCAGCAGGAGCTGCAACGACTGGTCGGCGCGAAGTGGCGGCTGCGGTTCCGGCGCAGCACCCCCGACCCGAAGCACGCGATCGTCGAGGCCGTCGCCGTCGACGCCGCGGACCTCCCGCCCGCCGACGTCGCCCGGCGGTTCCTGCTCGACACCGCGCACCGGCGCCTCAGCACCGCCTGGCGCGACGCCCTGGTCAAGGCCGGCCGGCGCACCGGCGGCGAGCCGCTCACCAAGGACGAGGCGCGGCGCCTCGTCGACGTGTCCGGGCTGCCGCCGCACGTGCTCGAGTCGCCGCTGGTCGAGCTGCCGGCGCACCGCATCGCGGCGATCCTCGCCGGCGTCACCGCCAATTGATCGTTTCCGCCCACCGCGACGCTGTCCGTCGGGCATCCTGGGGAAGGGTGGGAACGCGCCGGGGGCGGCGCACGACGGACAGGCAGGAGACCATGAGCACACGGGTGGCCATCGTCTGCGACCAATGCGGCGACCTGGGGAATCTCGGATCGACGCCGCACCACGCGCGCGCGACGCTCTCGGGCTGGAGCCGGCTGCACGGGCTCGACCTCTGCCCGCTGTGCCGGATCATCGCCGAGAACCGCGCCCGCATGGCCTCCACGGCCTGACTCGACATCGGGGACCGACGTCAGACCTCGCGGTCGGCCGCCACCCCTCCACGCGGGCTGACCTGCGCACGCGTGACACACTGGGTCCCGTGACACGCACGGTCTACGGCCCACCGACCCAGCTCGCGGTCCGCGGCGTCGGAGTCGGCGCCGCCGGTCTCGGTCTCGTCACCATCGCGCTGACCGTCGTGCTGGCGCTCGACCTGCCCGGCTGGCTGGAAGCGGCCCTGGTGGTGTTGCTGGCGCTGGCCGCGGCGGTGTCGCTGGTCATCCTGCTGGTCGGCGTGCTGCGCGTGCTCGGCCGCGGCACCCGGCTGGTGCTCGACGACGACGGCTTCGTCAACGCGACGGGGTTCGGCGCCGGGCGGCGGGTGCCGTGGCGCGACGTCCGCAAAGTGCAGACCGACGGCGCCATCGTCTCCGTCGACCTCTCCGGCGGCCGGCAGAGCCTCATCCGCACCGCGTCCATCGACGTCGAGCCGCGGGTGCTGGCCCGCGAGCTGCGCGGCCGGCTCAACCGCGACCGCGGCTATCGCCCGCTCTCCGGCCAGGACGACCTCGCCTGATCCGGTGCACACTAGGCAGGAGTGCGTAGACCTGTTCTCCTGCTGACGATCGCCGTGCTGGCGACGGCCGGCTGCGCCGACGACGGTGCCGGCGAGCCCGGCGGACAGCGCACGACGACGCCGCCGTCCATGTCGGAGCCCGCGTCGCCCCCGCCGGACGAGGCGCCCACGCCGTCGTCGTTGCCCGGCGGCGGGACGACGATCCTGCCCGAGCACCGCCTCGTCGGCCTCGCCGGCGGCCGGTCACCGGCGTTCGGACGGCTCACCCCGGACGGCCTCGACGCCGCCGCCGAGCAGATCGACGCCATCGCCGCCGAGTACGACGACGACCGCACCGTCCTGCCCGTGTTCGAGCTGATCACCGTCATCGCGCACGATTCGCCCGCGGCCGACGGGCTGTACCGCACACACGAGCCCGACGACGTCATCGCGGCATACCTCGAGGCGGCCCGACGGCACGGTGCGCTGCTGCTGCTCAACGTCCAACCCGGCCGGGCCGGCTTCCTCGACGAGGTGACTCGGCTGGAGCCGTGGCTGACCGAGCCGGACGTCGGGCTGGCGCTGGACCCGGAGTGGGCGGTCGGGCCGGACGAGGTCCCAGGCGACGTCTACGGCAGCACCACCGGCGCCGAGCTGGACTCCGTCGCCGCCTACCTGTCGGCGCTGGTCGCCGAGCGCGACCTGCCGGAGAAGGTCATGGTGTTCCACCAGGTGCACGCCTCGGTCGTCGAGGACGAGGCGGCGCTGCGGCCGCACCCGGGCGTCGTCGCCGTCAAGAGCGTCGACGGCATCGGCAGCCGCGCCGACAAGGAGCGCACCTGGACGACGCTCATGAGCACCAAGCCGCCGCACGTCGCCGCCGGCTTCAAGCTGTTCTTCGAGGAGGACGCCGCGCGCGGGCCGTTGATGACGCCCGCCGAGGTGCTGGCGCTGGCGCCGACGCCGGACTACGTGCTGTACGAGTGAGTCAGCAGACCGCGCCGGCGTCGACCGGCTCGTCGGCCGCGGGCTCGTCCGTCGTGCCTTCGGTGGGCTCGTCGGCCGGCTCCTCGGCCTCGCCGGAGGCCTGCTGGACGGCGGCGCCGGAACGCTCGCTGCTGGCGTTCTGGCCGGTCGCCTCGGTGGTGTCCTCGTCGGGCGGCGTCGTCTCACCGGCGTCGGGCGTGGCCGGGGTGCCGGCCAGGATCTCCTGGATGCGCGCGTGCAGCTGGTCGTAGTCGGGGTCGCTGGACGTGGTGCCCATACTGCCGAAGAACTCGTTGTCGAGCGTCAGGCTCTCCAGCGGCTGCGTGCGGACCTTCACCATCAGCTCGATCAGCGCCGGGAACAGGTCGGCCGGCACGTCGGAGGTGATGATGTCGCCAGCCGCCGACGCGAGGCTCTGGTACTGGCTGAGCAGCGTGGCCGGGTCGGCCTTGTCGACGATGGCGTTCATGACGCAGCGCTGCCGCTCCATGCGCTCGTAGTCGTCGCTGCCGCAGCGCGAGCGGGCGAACCAGAGCGCGTGGAAGCCGTCGAGCAGCCGGTTGTCGCCCTGCTCGATGTAGCCGTTGGCCTGGGTGCAGGTGCCGTCGGGGAGGCTCTTGTTGCCCCACGGGATGTCGCGCGGCACGTTGACGGTGATGCCGCCGAGCGCGTCGACCACGGCCTCGAAGCCGGCGAGGTCGACCATGATGAAGTAGTCGATGTCGAGGCCCAGCGCGCCCTCGACCGCCCACTTCGTGGCATCGGCGCCGGGGTCACCGACGCCCTCGAACACGTCGGGGTGGTCACGCGGCACGTTGGCGTAGACGGCGTTCAGCATCCACTCGAGCGGGTCGCCGCTGCCGGTGAAGCCGTTCGGGTACGCCTCGGCCAGCGGCGTGCCGTCGGGGAACGGGATCTGCGACAGGTTGCGCGGCAGCGAGATCATCGTCGTGGCGCCGGTCTCGGTGTCGATGCTGGCGACGATCTGGGTGTCCGGACGAAGACCGGTGCGGCCCTCACCGGCGTCACCGCCGAGGAAGAGCACGTTCAGCCGCGGCTTGTCGGCCCACGGGTCGGAGACGTCGACGTCGGGCGTGGTGTTGCTGCCGCCGCTGGACGAGATGTTGCCGACGAGGTCGCGCTGCGTGAACGCGTACCGCGAACCGACCGCCAGCGGCGCGACCACCACCGACGCGCTGAGGATGACGACGAGCGCGCCGGCCAGCCGCTTGCCGGGAGGCAGGCCGTCCGGCTCCAGCGACCGGTGGCTGCCGACGGCGATGAGCAGCCAGGCCGCCGCGCCGGCCGCGAGCGCCGTCCCGACGATCAGCATCATCTGCCGGTCGCCGCCGTACGACGCCAGCTCCGTCGGCGGGATCAGCACCACGACGGCGAGCGCGAGGATGGCGAGTGCGGCGAGGATGACCAGGACGGTCGTGCCGAGCCGGCGCCTGCCGGCGGCGATTAACCCGGTGCCGGGAATCAGCGACCCGAGAGCGGTGAACCCGATGAAGCGGCCGTAGCGCTGGTTGCGCTCGTCCCGGCGCGTCTGCAGCCGAGCGCGTCGAGCACCTGGAGCTCGTCGGGCGCGTTGCACCGGCCGGTCACCCCTCCTCGCTCTCACGTCGTCAGCTCTCATGATCCGCTCTATCCGCCGAAGCCAGGATAATCACACCTCGGCCCGGCCCAGCCGGACGTCCGCGTAACCACCTCTGTTACAAGACGCCCGAACCCGCCCATAAGTTGCCGAAGTGATCACCGTCACGGTTTCAGCAGCGCCCTGACGTCGTCGTCCTGGACCTGAGTGAAATCGCCGTACCACTCACCGACCGCCTGGAACGTCGCCGGCCGCTCCAACACCACCACCACGTCGGCCACCCGCTCCAGTTCCTCCACCGTCTCTCTCGGCCCCACCGGCACCGCGACGACCACCTGGCGTGGCCGCGGGTCCGCCGTCACCAGCAGCTCGGCCGCCGCCCGCACCGTCGCGCCCGTCGCGATGCCGTCGTCCACCAGCACAACCGTCCGCCCCTCCAGCCGCGGCGGCGGGCGGTCACCGCGCAACAGGCGTTCCTTGCCCTCTGCCTCCTCCTGCGCCCGGCGGAGCACCCACTCGAGCTCGGTCGGCCGCAGCCGGACACCCCTCACCACCGCGTCGTTCACCACCCGATGCCCTGACGCCGTCACCGCCCCCAACGCCAGCTCCGGCTGCCACGGCACGCCCGCCTTGCGCACCACGAGCACGTCCAGCTCGCCGCCCAGCGCCGCGGCCACCGGCGCCGCGACGGCTACGCCCCCGCGCGGCAACCCCAGCACCAGCACGTCCCCAGCGTCGCCGAGCCGCTCCAGGACCGCCGCCCCCAGCCGTTCACCAGCCTCACGACGATCCCGCCAGCCCCGCCCGCGCGATCTCACACCACCCGACTTTGCCGTCTCCCGCGCCGGAACGGTAGCCTTGCGTCGCCCGGTTGTTGCACCTGGTGCTCCAACGGGCATGGAGGCGTCGCCTAGCCCGGTTTATGGCGCCCGCCTGCTAAGCGGGTTGAGGGCTCAAACCCTCTCGCGGGTTCAAATCCCGCCGCCTCCGCACCACCAGCACGAACACGTCGGGCCGGTCCGAGACAGGACCGGCCCGACGTGTGTTCGGACCCTTGTAGCGTGAGTGCCATGGCGTGTCGCATGTCCGAACTCATCCTCAAGTGCCGCGACCCGCAGCGGCTGGCGGCGTTCTGGTGCGAGGTGCTCGACTACGTCGTGCTCGACACCGAGGACGACGGGATCGAGATCGGGCCGCGCGAGGGGTTCGGCGGGTTGCAGCCGACCATCATCCTCAGTCAGACGGACGATCCCGAGCTGGGCCCGCTGCGGCTGCACTTCGACGTCAACGCCACCGACCGCGACCAGGACGCCGAGCTGGAACGGCTGCTGGCCATCGGGGCGCGCCCGGCCGACGTCGGGCAGACGGGCGAGGAGTCGTGGCAGGTGCTGGCCGACCCGGAGGGCAACGAGTTCTGCCTCCTCCGCGCCCGGCTGAGTTGAGGCCCCGGGTGCAGGATCGCCGCCCCCGGAAGGGACCTCTTTTGAACAAGCCCGGAGATCAGCGGGCGTAGTAGAAGTAGCCGTCGTAGCAGTAGTAATACGTGCAGGAGGGCGAATGGTATCCCCATACCCGCACCCCATTGGCCTTGAACCGGTTGTACACGGCCTTGCATTCGCTTGGAGTCATGGTGGCGGCCGGACAGGTGTATTTAGCCGTCCCAGCCATCGCATCGGGCGTTCCGGTGAAGGTCAGCGCCACGGCACCGAGCGTAGTGGCCAGCACCAGGAGCATCCAATTACGGGCTCTACGAATCATCGTCAATCCTTTCTCTTTGCTTTCGGCGCGAGCAAGGTAGCGCCGCCCGCACCAGTGATGGCGGAGTTCTCAGTTTCCTTCGTAGCCGAATCTACGGCCGCGGTGTTTCATTTCTGCTTCACTGTGACTTCACACCTGACCGTCATGAAAGCGGGAGGCTGGAGACCCTTGTAGCGTGAGTGCCATGGCGTATCGCAGGTCCGAACTCGTCCGCACCCGGCTGAGCTGAGGCCCGCGTGCAGGAGACCGATCCGCGGCTGCGGCACTGGCGCACCCGGCTGGCGGCCCGAGCGGAAGAGGCCGCGACGGCGGTGGGCGCGATCCCGGGCGTGGCCGGGGTGGTGCTCGGCGGCAGCTTCGGGCGCGGCGAGCATTGGCCGCTCAGCGACCTCGACCTCATCGTCGTCAGCGCCGGGCGGCCGGTCGCGGACGTGGCCGCCGAGGTCGATCAGTGCGCCTACCAGCTGAGCGAGATGTGGGGGACCAGCGGCATCTACACGGCCGTCGACGCCGGGCGGCTGACGTTCGACGCGGGCGAGGTGGGCGAGGTGGACGGCGACCCGGCCGGGCACATGGACGACCACCGCTGGCTGCATGGCCTCGACAAGGTCTACGGCGGCCGCCCGGCCCGCGACGACGGCGGCGTCGCGTCGGCCCTGCTGGAGCTGTCCGCCCGCTGGCGCTTCGACGAGGCCGTCGTCGGCCGGCGGGTGACGACGTGGCTGGCCGCCGCGGACCGGTCGCTCGCCGAGGCCGAACGGCGGGCGGACGGGGACGCCACCGGCGCCTGGATCGTCGTCCGGCAGGCCGCAACCGCGATCGCCGAGGTCGCGACCGAACGCTGGGGGGAGCGGGCCGGCTCGCTCGGGCGCTACTGGACCCTCTTCAAGGCCCGCGCCCGCCGGCACCGCGACCCCGCGTTCGCCGACCGGCTGCTCACCGCGGCGCACGCGCACCCCGCGCCCCGTGCGGACGTCCCGGAATGGCTCGCCGACCGGATCGCCCTCTCCTACGAGGCGCGGCTGCTCGTCGGCGAGGACGTCACGCCCGAGCAGAACGCGCGCGACAGCCAGCTCGCCTACGCCGGCCTCTACCGTCACCGCTTCCCGCGCTCGGCGTACGCCTGGATGCGCCCGCCACCGGACGCGGACGCCCGCGCAGCCGTCGGCGCCCTGCGCGAGCTGGCGCGCTGAGTCGTTCCTCGACCGTTACCAAATCGGACATCGGCCCCCATCTGGGGTGTTGCTAGGGTCGGACCGCTTCGATGTGCTCACGAGAGGTTCCGCAGGTGATCACTTCGTCCAAGCGGTCCGCGGTAGCGGCTGCCGTGATTCTGTCCGCTGCCAGCCTGGCCGGGTGTGGTGGCGGTGACGACGCCGCGAGCGGTGCGGCGACGCCGACGCCGGCGTGGGAGTCGACGCCCGGCGAGGGGCCGACGAACGCGGACGCCCCGGACGAGACGCCGGCAGCGGAGGATCCGCAGGCCGCGCCCGACGAGCCGGTCCAGGACGGCGGCGAGGAACCGGGCGGCCAACCGGCCGATGGCGGCGACGCCGCGGGCGCACCGGCCGACGGCGGGACGAGCAGCGACGGCGGCCAGCAGCCCGACCCAGGAGGCGGCGACGACGGTGAGGGCGACGCGCCGCCGCCGGTCGCCCAGCCGATCGATGCGTGCACGTTGGGCGCCGACGCCATCGCCACGCTGATCGGAGCCGCCCCGACGCCCGAGGACATGTCCGATCCGGCGGAGTTCGGCCCGTCCTGCGGCTGGATCGGCGCGGGCGGCGAACTGGTGGTCAGCGTGTCGACGTTCGACGACTGGGTCAGCGCGGACGGCGCGCTCGGCAGCGCCGAGAACGTCGACGGCCTCGGGGCGGAGGCGTGGGCGTCGCTGAGCGCGCCGTCGAACCTGCAGGTCGCCTGGCGCCGCGACGACGTCTCGGTGTCGGTGTCGGCCAGCCTCGCCAGCGGCGGCGCCGAACTGGTCGATGTCGCGCGGGCGATCGACGCGGCGCTGCTGGCCGCGGGGTACTAACTGATCACGTAGTCGTCGCCGACGGCCCGCTGCAACTCGTCCTTCCCGATCGGCGGCTCCGGCGTGGAGAGATGCCAGCGATGCCCGAACGGGTCGTACAGCCAGCCGCCGCGGCCGTGTGGCGAGTCGGTGACCGGACGGTCGACGGTGGCGCCGGCCGCGACCGCCCGCTCGAACAGCCCGTCGACGTCGTCGACCTCGAGCACGAGCGAAACGGACGAACGCCCCGGCGAGGGCGCGTAGACGCCGCCGTCGGGCCACTCGTCGGCGATCATGACGCGGGCGCCCTGCACGGTGAACTCGGCGTGCCCGACGGTGCCCGTGGCGGGGTCGGTCCAGCGGCTGGTCTCGACCGCGCCGAACGCCGCCGCGTAGAACTTGAGCGCGGCCGCGGTGTCCTTGGCGCAGAGATACGGAGTGACAGTGGCCATGGGTTCCACGCTAGACCCGGGGCGGCGGACCCGGCTTGGACGAATGTGACCTTGGGAGGCACGCCCTAGTACAGCCCGAGGTCGACGGCGCGCAGCGCGAGCAGCAGGTCGGCCCGGATCAGCTGGTCCGGCCCGGCCAGCCCCAGCAGCGAGGACACCCGGCGCAGCCGGTACGAGACGGTGTTCTCGTGCACCGCCAGCCGCTCGGCCGTCCGCCGCACCGACAGCCCGGTCGCCAGATACGCCCGCACGGTGTCGACCAGTTGTCCGTGCCCCGCCAGTGGCTCCAGCGCCCGCGCCGCCAGCCGACGGGCGTCCAGCGGGTTGTCGATCAGCATGACGTCCGCGATGACCTGGTCGAACGGGACGACGACGCGGTCCAGCCCGGCGCGCCGGCCGGCTTCGAGCGCCGCGACGGCCTCCCGGCAGGACGCGGCCGCCTCGCCCAGCCGGTCACGCGGCTCGCCCAGCCCGATCACCGTCCCCGCCGCCACTCCCGGGCGCCGCGCCGCCCGCGACAGCATGTCGCCGAGCCCCGGCAGGTCCGGCAGGACGAGCAGGACCGTCGCGTCCTTCGAGCCGACCAGGATCCGCGACCGCAGCCGCGGCCGCAGCACGTCGACGATCTCCCGCTGCGCCCGCGCGACCTGCAGCGGATCGTCACCGGGCCCGCCGACGGCGACGGCGCGATGCGGCACCTGGGCGGCGACGCCGATCAGCCGGGCCCGCTCCTCGACGTGCGCCGGGTCCAGCGGCTCGCCGCCGGCCAGCCGCGACACCAGGTCGGTGGCGATCTGGTCCAGGTGCGCCGCCGCCTCGCTGCGGGTGCGCCGATACGCCTCCGTCGACACCGCGACCATGACGTCGACCGCGCCGGCCAGCAGCCGGGCGAGCCGCGTGTACTCGTCCGGCGGCATCGGCGGGCCCGCGGCGACCAGCTGGTCGAGCAGCCGCCGCTCCGCCGAGTGCCACGACGCGACGACACCCTCGATCGGCACGCCCTGGACGGCTCGCCGCTCGCCCAGCTGCGCCGCCGGCGTCACCTCGTCCGGCCGCAGCCCGCGGTTCCCGGCGACGGCGACCAGCAGCGCGCGCAGGTTCGGCGTGACGACGCCGACGAGGTCGTCGAGGTCCATGCGGGCGTCGTCGTAGCCGGGCAGCCGTTCCCAGACATCGCCGACGAGGGACTGTGCGACCTCGGGGACGCGGTTGAGGAGAAGCTCCGCCCGTTGTGTCAGATCCACAAAACGTAGTGTGACAACTTCCGGGGATACCCCATAGAGCGACGGGCGGATTGTGGACAACATGGCACCCCAACAGACGTCGGCGACCGGGGAGGCATTCGTGAGCACCGAGCGTGACACCACAGCCGTCCAGAGCACCGTGGCCGCGGACATGGAGGACCATGCCCTCGAGCCGGTCCCCGCCGACCGGCGCAAACCGCTGATCCAGCTGATCGTCGTCCAGATGGGCTGGAACATCAGCGTCAGCAGCTTCCTCGTCGGCGGCGTCGTCGGCGGCGGCACCTCCTTCACCGAGGGCCTGCTGGCCATCCTGCTCGGCAACGTGCTGCTCGCGGTGGTCGCCAGCCTGGTCGGCATGGTGGGCTTCCGCACCGGCCTGACCAGCTACCTCACCTCGCGTGCGGTGTTCGGGACGCACGGCGCGGTGGTCGTGTCGCTGTTCCTCGGCGTCGTCGCGATGGGCTTCATCGGCGTGCTGATGGACACTTGGGGGCTGGCGGTGAACCAGCTGATCCCGGAGATCCCGAAGTGGGCGTTCATCGTGGCGTTCAGCGGGGCGATCCTCACCACGGCGATCTTCGGCTTCAAGGGCCTGCAGCGGTACTCGGCGATCGCGGTGCCCGTGCAGGTGGCCATCGCGCTGTTCGCGCTGGTCCGCATCGGCGACCTCGACGGCGGGTTCTCCGACGTCGTCAACTACGCGCCGGCCGCGCCGATCGGCTTCTCGGTGGCGATCGGCGCCGTCATCGCGACGTGGGTCACCGGCGCCGCCCTGGTCGGCGACGTGCAGCGGTACGCCGTCCGCGCCCGTGACGTCGTCATCTCCACCTTCTGCGGCTTCGCGGTCGGCGCCGCGGTCTTCGAGCTCATCGCGACGGTCTCGGCGATGAAGGTCGGCAACAGCAACTTCGTCGTCGTCATGCAGGGCCTCGGGCTGCTCGCGCCGGCCGCGGTCATGCTCTTCCTCGCGCTGTGGAACACCGCCGACAACAACATCTACTCGGCGTCGCTGGCGTTCACGAACGCGTCGAACACGCTCGGCCTGAAGGTCGCGAAGCCGGTGTGGACCGTGTTCGCGGTGCTGATCGCGCTGCTCATCGCGTTCGTCGGACTGGCGGCGGAGTTCCAGCGCTTCCTCGGCGTCATCTCGGTGGTGGTACCGCCGTTCGCCGGCGTGCTGATCGCGTACTTCTGGGTCGTGGTTCGGCGCTGGGACGCGACCGAGCTGCTGCGCACCGCCCCGTCGGTCCGGTGGGAGGCGCTGGGCTGCTGGGTCGCCGGCGCGCTGATCGCCCGGTACGCCGACCTGCTCATCGCCGACGCGATCGAGGGCCTGGTCGCCGGATTCGTCCTGTACGCCGTCGTCGGCACCGCGGTCAGCCGATGGCGCTCCTCATCCCCGGCCGCGGAGGTGCGCTCGTGAGGTTCGGACTCGGCGTCCCGACCGGGACCGAGGGGCTCATGTACCCGGTCCCGTACGCGGACATCGACCAGGCGGTCGAGCTGGCCGTGACGGCGGAACGGCTCGGCTTCGAGTCGATCTGGGGCAACGACCATCTGACGACGCAGCGCTACGTCCGCGCCGAGTTCGACCAGGCGCCGCGCTACTACGACCCGTTCGGCTACCTGAGCTACGTCGCCGCCGTCACGGAACGGATCCGGCTGGCGACCGCGGTGATGGTGCTGCCGTTCCGGCACCCCGTCGTCGCCGCGAAGCAAGCCGCGACGCTGGACCAGCTGTCGCGTGGACGGGCCGTGCTCGGCGTCGGCATCGGCGCGTACCGCGAGGAGCTGGAAGCGGTCGAGCCGGGCCGCCGGGTGCATCGCGGTGAGCACGCCGAGGAGGCGATCCCGGCGCTGCGCGCACTACTGACCGAGCGATCGGCGTCGTTCCACGGCACGTGGGTGGAGTTCACCGACGTCGAGAGCTTCCCGAAGCCGTACCGGGATCGGCGGCTGCCGATCCTGTCCGGCGGCAACTCGCCCGGCTCGCGGTCACGGGCCGCCCGGCACGGCGACGGCTGGCTGCCGGCCTGCCTCACGCCGGACGAGGTCCGGGTCGCCCTGGGCGGCATCGCGGCCGAGGCGGCCGAGCACGGCCGCGAACTGCCGGCCGACTTCGAGGTCGCGCTGCAGGTCGGCGTGAGCGTCGCGCCGACCCGCGAGGAGGCCTGGCGGCGGTTCGAGTCGTCGCAGGTGTTCAAGCACCTCGCGTCGCTGTCCAAGACCACCTTGAAGGACCAGGGCGTCGGCGACCTCGCCGCCCGCAACCTCATCGGCACCCCTGACGACGTCGCCGCGCAGGTCCGTGCCTACCGCGACGCCGGGGTGACGACCCTGGCCGGCCTGCTGTTCGCCGTCGACACCGTCGAGGAGACGACCGACGCGATGGCCGGGTTCAGCGAGACGATCATCGCCGTCGAGACGAAGGGCAGCCGATGACGGCCGATACCACCGTCCTCACGAAACCCGCGGTCGACCTGGCCGCGCTCGCGCGCGACCGCCTGGCCCGGCTGCGCGCACGGCTCGCGGAACAGCCCTACGACGCGGTCGTGCTGACCGAGCCGGAGAGCGTCCTGTACGCGACCGGCTACCGCAGCATGCCGGGTCAGGTGTTCCGCACCCATCGGATGGCGGCGCTGGTCACCGCCACCGACCTCTGGCTGGTGGCGCCGGCGGCCGACGTGCCGGCCGCCGGTGCCACCGCTGTTCCCGTCGACCGGATCTCGCCGTTCGGCCGGTTCTACGTCGAGTCCGGGACGCCCGACCCGGTCACCGAGGTCGCCGACCGGCACGACGGGCTGGCCCAGGCGCTGGCCGCCGCCGTCGCCACGCTGCCGCCGTCGGCGCGGCTGGCGGTGGAGACCCGCGACCTGCCCGCCGACGTGCTCGCGGCCTGCGGCGATGTGGTCGAGGACGGCGCCGGCCTGCTGTTCGCCGTCCGGTCGCGGAAGCTGCCCGCCGAGGTCGAGCTGCTGGCCTACGCCGCCCAGCTGGCCGAGGCCGGCATCGACGCCGCGCTGGCCGCCGCCGGGCCGGGCACGACGGAGGCCGAGCTGGCCGCCGTCGTCGCCGGGACCATGGTGGCCGGCGGCGGCGACCCGCGCTTCGTCGTCGCGCTCACCGGCGAGCGGTCCGCGCTGGCCGACGCCGTCCCGTCCGGACGCGCCTGGCAGCCCGGCGAGATCGCCCGGTTCGACGTCGGCTGCGTCGTCGACGGCTACTGGTCCGACATCGGCCGCACCGCCGTGCTCGGCGAGCCGTCGGCCCGGCAGCGCGACGTGTACGCCGCGGTCAAGGCCGGCGAGGACGAGCAGCTGGCCGCCGCGCGGCCGGGACTACCCGCGTCGGAGCTGTTCGGGATCGGGCTCGACGCGGTCGCGCGCGGCGTCCCCCGGTACCGTCGGCAGCACTGCGGGCACGGCATCGGGCTGTCGATCTACGAGCCGCCGATCGTCGCGCCCGGCGTCGGCGCCGAGCTGGCGGAGGGCATGACGTTCTGCTTCGAGACGCCGTACTACGAGCTGGGATGGGGCGGGATGATGGTCGAGGACGCGGTCGTCGTGACCTCTGGCGGCGTGGACCTGCTCACCAGGTCCGGCCGCGACCTGCGGGTGGTGGCGGCATGACCTACACACGGACGCTCGCGTGCCTGCGCTGCGCGGCGAGCTACCCGGACCCGTCGCTGGAACTGGTCGGCCGCGGCTGCCCGGCCTGCGAGGCGGACGGGGTGCCTTCCAACGTCCTGCCTGTCTACGATCTCGCCGGCCTGGGCGCCGTGCCGGTGTCCGACGGGGAACCCGGCCTGTTCCGGTACCGGTCGCTGCTGCCGCTGGCCGCCGGGACGCCGGCCGTGAGCCTCGCCGAGGGCGCGACCCCGGTGGTCGGCCTGCCGGCCGTCGCGGAGCGCCTGGGCGTCGCGTCCGTCGTCGTCAAGGACGAGACCCGCAACCCGACGTGGTCGTACAAGGACCGGCTGGCGTCGGTCGCCGTCACGAAGGCGGTCGAGCTGGGCATCGACACCGTCGTCGTCGCGAGCACCGGCAACCACGGCGCGGCCATCGCGGCGTACGCGGCCCGGGCCGGGCTGCGCTGCGTCGTACTGACGGTGGCCAGCGTGCCGTCGACGATGAAGACGCTGATGCAGGCGTACGGCGCGTCCGTGGTCGCGCTGCCGGAGCCGCGGCAGCGGTGGACGCTGATGCGCGAACTGGTCGAGAAGTTCGGCTGGCTGGCGATGTCCGGCCACGCCGACCCGCCCGTCGGCTCCAACCCGTACGGCGTCGACGGCTACAAGACCATCGCCTACGAGCTGGTGGACCAGCTGGACGCGCCGCCCGACGTCGTCGTGGTCCCGTCGGCGTACGCCGACGGCCTGGTGGGCGTCGCGCGCGGGTTCGCCGACCTCGTCGAGCTGGGCGTACTGGAGCGGTCGCCGCGCATGGTGGCGGCCGAGCCGTTCGGACCGCTCGCCGCGGCGCTGGCCAGCGGGTCCGAGGTCGCCGGGCCGGTGCCGTACCAGCCGTCGGTCGCGTTCTCGACGGCGTCGCCGGTCGGGACGTTCCAAGGGCTCAGCGCGCTGCGGTCGACCGGCGGCGCCGCGGTCGCCGTCCCGTCCGACGAGGTCATCCTGGCCGCCCAGCGCGAGCTGGCCGCGTCCGCCGGCCTGTACCAGGAGGCGGCGTCGGCGACCGCGTGGCCGGCTCTCGCGACGCTGGCGGCGCAGGGCTCGCTCGGCCGGGCCGAGTCGGTCGTCGTCATCGGCACGTCGACGGGGCTCAAGGACGTGGGCGCGACGGCGGCCACGCTGCCTGAGGTGCCGGTCATCGAGCCGGCGGCGGATGCGCTGCTGGACGCGATCGGGCCCTGATGCGGCTGGCTTTCTCCCTCTCGGGGCACCGGCCGAGCCGGTCCGCGGTCGCCGCCGCCGTCGCCGCCGAAGAGGCCGGGTTCGACGAGGTGTGGGTCACCGAGGACTACGTCGAGCGCGGGGCGTTCGCGCTGGCCGGGGCGATTGCGCAGGCGACGTCGTCGGTGCAGGTCGGGATCGGCGTGGTGAACCCGTGGACCCGGCATCCGGTCGTGCTGGCGATGGAGTTCGCGACGCTGGACGAGCTGAGCGGCGGCCGGGCGCTGGCCGGGCTCGGCGCCAGCAACGAGCGGTGGATGACCGGCCAGCTGGGCATCCCGTTCGACCGGCCGCTGAGCCGGCTGGCCGAGTCCGTCTCCGTCGTCCGCCGCCTGCTCGCGGGCGAGCACGTCCAGCACGCGGGTGCCGCGTACACCGTCGACACCGCTCTGTCGTTCCGGCCGCTGCGGCCGGACCTGCCGATCGTGCTCGGCGTCAAGGGGCCGCGGGCGCTGGAGCTCGCGGCGGAGTCCGCGGACGGCGTGCTGCTGTCGATCCTGGCCGGGCCCGACTATGTGCGGCTGGTGCGTTCCCGCGTCGGTCCGTCGCTGCGGCTGGCCGGGTACGTCGGGCTGTCGGTCGCCGATTCCGGCGCCGAGGCGCGGGACCGGATCCGGCCGCTGGTCGCGCGGTTCCTCGGCATCCACGGCGACCACCTGATCACCCGGTCCGCCGGTCTGTCGCCGGCGCAGTGCGCGGAATTCCGGGCCGGGCTGGTCGCGGGTGCGCCGCGGGTCGACCTCGTCACGGATGACCTGCTGGACCGGCTGGTCGCCGCCGGAACGCCGGACGAGGTCGCGGCCGCGTTCGCCCGCTTCGCGGCGGCCGGGCTGGACGTCGCCGTCGTCCGCGACGACCCCGACGTCGAGCCGGAGGAGACGCTGCGGCAGGCCCGCGCCGCCGTCGGTGCGTGACGGCGGCCGGTGCGTGACGGCGATTCGTTCGTCACAGCGGTTCGGGACCACGTTCGCCGAGGTGTGGTCCCCGCCCGGCTGGGAGGGCACCCACCCTACGGGCGGGCACCGACAGCCGACTGCGAACTCCAGCCCGGCGACCCGACCCGATGCTGGGCCGCCCGGCGACCCGACCCGATGCTGGGCTGCCCGGCGACCGACGCCGACGTTGCGCCGCCCGGCCCCCATGCTCGAGGGAGCCGGGCGGCGCAGCGGGCGTCACATGCCCAGGCGCGCCTTGAGGCCGTCGAGTTCGGCCCAGAGCAGGGTCGGCAGGTGGTCGCCGAACTTGTCGAACCACTCGGCGATGCCCGGCACCTCGGCCCGCCACTCCTCCGGGTCGACCTCGAGGCACGCGGCCAGCTGCTCCGCCGTCAGGTCCAGGCCCGAGGTGTCCAGCGACTCCGGCGTCGGCACGTGGCCGATCGGCGTCTCCGTCGCCGCCGCCAGGCCCTCCATCCGCTCGATGACCCACTTGAGGACGCGGCCGTTCTCGCCGAAGCCAGGCCACAGGAACCCGCCGTCGTCGTCGCGGCGGAACCAGTTCACGTAGAAGATCTTCGGCAGCTTGACGGCGTCGGCGTCCTTGCCCATCGCGATCCAGTGCGCGAAGTAGTCGCCGCTGTTGTAGCCGATGAACGGCAGCATCGCCATCGGGTCGCGCCGGACGACGCCCACCTTGCCGGCCGCCGCCGCCGTCGTCTCCGAGGACAGCGTCGCGCCCATGAAGACGCCGTGCGTCCAGTCACGCGCCTCGGTGACCAGCGGGATCGTCGTCCGCCGGCGGCCGCCGAAGAGGATGGCCGAGATCGGGACGCCGCGCGGGTCGTCGTACTCCGGGGCGATGATCGGGCACTGCTCGATCGGCGTGCAGAACCGCGAGTTCGGGTGCGAGCTCAGCTCACCGTTGCCGGGCGTCCAGTCGCGGCCCTTCCAGTCGGTGAGGTGGGCCGGCTCCTCGTCCGTCATGCCCTCCCACCAGATGTCGCCGTCATCGGTGAGCGCGACGTTGGTGAAGACGCTGTTGCCCTTGGCGATGGTGCGCATCGCGTTCGGGTTCGTCTTCCAGCCGGTGCCGGGCGCGACGCCGAACAGGCCGAACTCGGGGTTGACGGCGTACAGCCGGCCGTCATCGCCGAAGCGCATCCACGCGATGTCGTCGCCGAGCGTCTCGACCTTCCAGCCCGGGATCGTCGGCTCCAGCATCGCGAGGTTCGTCTTGCCACACGCAGACGGGAATGCGGCGGCGATGTAGTGGACGGCGCCGTGCGGCGCGGTGAGCTTGAGGATCAGCATGTGCTCGGCCAGCCAGCCCTCGTCGCGGGCCATGGCGCTGGCAATGCGCAGCGAGTAGCACTTCTTGCCCAGCAGCGAGTTGCCGCCGTAGCCGGAGCCGTACGACCAGATCATCCGCTCCTCGGGGAACTGGGTGATGAACTTGGTGTCGTTGCACGGCCACGCGACGTCCTGCTGGCCCGGCTCCAGCGGCGCGCCGACGCTGTGCAGACAGGGCACGAAGTCGGCGTCGTCACCCATGGCCTCGAGGACGCGCGCGCCCATGCGCGCCATGATGCGCATCGAGACCGTCACGTACGGCGAGTCCGTCAGCTCGACCCCGAACATCGGCTTCGCCGCCGTCAGCGGGCCCATGCAGAACGGGATGACGTACATCGTGCGGCCGCGCATCGAGCCCTTGTACAGCTCGGTCATCTCGGCCTTCATCTCGTTCGGGTCGCGCCAGTTGTTCGTCGGCCCCGCGTCCGCCTCGTTCACCCAGCAGATGAACGTCCGCTCCTCCACCCGCGCGACGTCCGTCGGGTCGGTCCGCGCCCAGAACGAGTTCGGCTTCTTCTCCGGGTTCAGCCTGACGATCGTGCCCGCGTCGACCAGCTCGTCGGTGAGGGCCGTCCACTCCTCGTCGGAACCGTCGCACCAGTGGATACGGTCCGGCTGGGTCAGCTCCGCGACCTCGCGGACCCAGGCGAGCAAGCGTGCGTGGGACGTGGGCGCGTCGTCGAGATCGTGTGCAGCTCCGGGTTCGGCGAACGTCGTCATGTAGCGGTCACCCTTTTCGTGATCGGGGCGCGCAGTCGGCCCTGCGGCGCGTTCCGGGTATGCGGAAGCGACCCGGTCTCAGGCCATTCGGAGACGGGTGGTGTTCCGCGGGGATACTCAGCACGCTAGGGCCGTCATCTCAGGGACTGGAACTGACGATAGGGTGATCAGGACCACACAGGTGCCCTAAATTCCGTACAAAACGGACACTGGTACGTACCTCACCGCACCAGTCGATGACGGTGGTACGTACCAGATGGGTCGTGAGTAGGGTCTCTGACTAGCGGCCGCTCGGGGATGCGCGGGGGTGCTGGACCGGTGGCCGGACTGCGACGCACCGAGCACTTCGCCCTCGCGGCGGTGCTCGAGGTCGACCTGCCGCGGTCCGTGCGTGCCGGTGCGGTTGCCGACTCGCGGCCGTCGTGCGGGACGATCGGGCGCCGTCGTGCGTGCGAATCGGGCGCCGCCGGACGGGACGATCAGGCGCCCGCAGCGCCCGTACGCACGGCCATCCCACCGAGCCGCCGTACGGCACACCGAAGCCACGGCCGAAGGTCCGGCCCCGGCATGGGCGGGAGACCTGCAGACCTGCAGACCCAACGCCACACCCCGGGGCCGTCCGGCGACTCGACCAGTCCGCCCTCGGCCAGCGCGAGCCGGCCGCCGGGCGCGAGCAGCGCCGCCAGCGCACTCACCGAGCCCCGAGCGGGCCAGACCCGCCTAGGTCCTCCGGGCCCAGGTCCGGCCCCGGGATCAGACGACCGCGCCCGCCCGGATGACCGTCCGCCCCTGTTCGTTCCACAGCAGCGACGCATCCGCGAACGGGTCGCCGTCGAACAGGAGGACGTCGCCGGCCGCACCGGCGCCGATCCGGCCCAGGTCGTCGCGGCCGAGGAGCTGGGCGTTGACCGAGGTGGCCGAGCGGAGCGCGTCCAGGACGCCGAGCACCTCGACCTGCAGCCGCAGCCCGACCAGCTGGTCGTCCTCGAGGTCGCCCATGAGGTCGGTGCCGAAGCCGACCCGGACGCCGGCGCCGCGCGCCAGTTCGATGGCGTGCTTGCCGGAGTCGAGCACCTCCCGGTTCTTGGCCTTGGAGATCGGGTTCAGCCCGAGCGCGTCGCCGCGGCGGTCCATGGCGTCGTACGCGGCCAGCGTCGGCACGAGGAACGCGTCGTGGCCGGCCATCAGCCGGGCGGTCGGCTCGTCGAGCAGGTTGCCGTGCTCGATCGAGCGGACGCCGTTGACGACGGAGTGCTCGATCGCCTCCGGCGAGTACGCGTGCGCCGCGACGTACGAGCCGCGACGGGCCGCCTCGTCGGTGATCGCGCGGATCTCGTCGACGCTGTACTGCGGCCGGCGGATCGGATCGGTCAGCGACACCACCCCGCCCGACGTCATGATCTTGATGGCGTGGGCGCCGCGGCGGAACCGGTCGCGGACGGCCGTGCGCACCGCGTCCACCCCGTCGACGACCTCGGTCATGTGGGCGTGGCCGACGCACAGGTCGCGGTCGCCGGGACGGGAGTCGCCGTGGCCGCCCGTCTGGGACAGCGCCGGCCCGGTGTAGAAGTAGCGCGGCGCCGCCACCAGGCCCTCGTCCAGCGCGCTGGCGAGTCCGGGATCGCCGCCGGCGACGTCACGGACGGTCGTGAAGCCGCGGCGCAGCGCGTTGTTCAGGCGCCGCGCCGCCTTGAGCGCGACGTAGCTCAGCGGGCTCGAGTCGATGCCGACCATGTCCAGCCCGATGCCGTACGCATGGCAGTGCGCGTCGATCAGCCCCGGCACGACCGTCCCGCCCCGCGCGTCGATCGTCGTCGCGCCGCGGTCGTCGACGGTGCCGGGGTCCACGATCACGCCGTCGACGATGTGGACGTCGCCCTCGGTCAGCTCGGCCGAGGAACCGTCGAAGATGCGGGCGTTCGTGATGGTCAGGCTGGCCGGCTGCTGGCCCATGGGCGGTCACCTTCTCGTCGTCGTTGTGTCATGTCACACGCTATAGGTGCTGTCCGCGCTGGTCGCGAGCGGTCCGCCGGCGGCGGCAGAATCCGATTTCGGCCTCGCCCTTCGGACCGGTACACTCGTCACCGGTCCGCTTCCGCGCGGATCAAGCGCCCGTAGCTCAACGGATAGAGCATCTGACTACGGATCAGAAGGTTAGGGGTTCGAATCCCTTCGGGCGCGCCACCGACGCATCGTCACCCTCATCCCCAGCCGGGCCAGTTGGCTGGGGATTTTCGTTGTAAATGCCCAGCGTCCAGGACGCTGGCACTCCGGTAATCAGCTCGACTCGACGAGCCAAGGCCACGACATCGCGCGGCCTGCTGTTTCCGGACTCCCACCCGCCGTAACTGCCGGCAGTCACTTGCAGCAGCTCCGCGAACTCGCGTTGCTGCAGGCCAGTCGTTAGCCGAACCTTCCGGAGCCGGTCGGCGAGCGTCCACTCTGGGATGCGCACTCTGGCTTGCTCGGTCATGTTCTGCATGACCGCATCATGGCACCCCATGCAAATCAGCGCAAGATGCGCGCGACACGCTGGCGTCGAATCACATCGTTGACATTGTCTTGCCACGCATGCTTGAGTCTGCGCCATGCAACTCAAGCATGCGTGGAACGGAGACGAGGAACTGATCCCTGTCGGCGAGGCGGCCTCGATGCTGGGCGTGCACCCGGACACGCTGAAGCGCTGGGAACGCGCTGGCAAGATCACCTCGGATCGCACACCGACCGGGCATCGCCGATTCCGCCGCGGTGACGTCCGGACCCTCCTCACGCCGGCGGCGAGCAACCCGTGACGGCCCAGCGCGAGCCGCTGCGGCTGTACCCGACCCGCCGGCACCCCACGCCGGCGAACCCGTCGCCCGAGTGGACCGCGGCCAAGGCCGCCGAGCGCGAGCGCGGCGACCTGATCGGCCGGACCCGCGCCGCGTTGATGCGGCTGGTGAAGGTCATCGACGAGGTGGCCGACCTCGACCGCGACGGCTACCTGGAGGTCGCGGCCGAGCGGGTCGACCAGCAGCACGAGCGAGCGGCGGAGCTGCTGTTCGAGCTGGGCACCGAGCTGGCCGGCGTGCTGAACAGGTCGGGCTCCCGGGCGACCGACACCGGCAAGGCCAGCGAGTGGTTCGCCTGGCTCGAACGGCAGCCGTTCTACCGCGATGGAGACGGCGAGTGGGACGCATCCGACGTCTCCGCCGCTCTCGCGTTCGCCGGGGCGGTGATCCCGTGAGCAAGGACCGCGAAGTCGCGCGGCAGGCCCGCGAGCGCGAGGAAGCCGCGAACCGGCGGGTCGCGCGTACCGAACGATCGCGGCGCCGCGGTGAGGCGACACGCGACGACGGCGGCCAGGCCGTCGACCGCGCCAACATGGCCGCCCGCGCCCGCGCTGCACTCGAGCGGCACGGCTACACGGAGGACTGACTGAGCGCCCGGGTGGCGCCGGTGACTCCCTGCCCCGGCGCCACCCGGGAACCACCAGACGTGGATCGGCGGGCGCCGACCGGACCATCCCCGGAATGGCCGGCACCCGCCTTGACCAAGAGATCGGAGTATCCCATGACCGACACCATGGCACCGGACGCCCCGCTGAGCGGCGGCCAGTACGTGTACGAGCTGCTGCGCAAGACGCGGCGGGAGGAGCTGCTGCGCGAGCGGGCCGAGGTCGAGCGGGCCGCGGTCCGGCTGATGGCGTCCGCGCTGCGCATGGGCGGCGTCTATGGCGGCATTGTCGCGGCGCTGCAGATCGCCGTCGAGACCGCGGTCGACCTGGTCGAGCTGGACCGCCGCCTCGCCGGCTACACGGTGCCGGCCGCGACGCAGGAGTTCGACCACGCCGTCGACCAGGCGCTCGCGCTGGCCGGCGACGGCGGCTGGCGGGCTGACGCCGCCATGTCGACGACGGCGGCCCGCTGGGTTCCGAACCGGCCTGCGGTGGTGACGCAGTGACCCGCCGCCGAGACCGGCCCGTCGTCGTCGAGCCGCTGCTTCTGCCGCTCGAGGTCGCGGAGCTGTTCCGGGTGAACGTGAAGACGGTCAGCCGGTGGGCCGAGGCCGGGAAGCTCACCCCCGTCTACACGCCGGGCGGGCACCGCCGCTACCGCGAGGCCCAGGTCCTCGCGCTCCGCAACGGCGGCGCACGGTGACGGCGGCGGCGCGGTCGGTGGCGACGCTGTCCGGTGAAGACATCGGCCGGCGGGTCATCGTGACCGAGCAGCATGCGCCCAACCTGACGACCGGACCCACCCGGATCGCCGGCGTCCTCGTCCGGGTCGTGCATCAGCGCGCACGGACGTGGGTGGTCCTGGACGGGCGGCCGTTCCTGCTGGTGCCGGAGCGGTGCACGGTGGAGGTGATCGAGTCGTGATCCGCGAGTTCGTCGCCGTGTGGGGCCTGTCCATCGTCATCAGCCTCGGCACCTTCCGCGCGGCCCGACTCGTGCGGCCGGCGTCCCCTGCGTGGCCGCCGGCACCCGCACGTCGCGTCGCGGGACGGTCCTGGCGGCCGTCGCTGCGGTCCGGTCGAGGCCGGTACCGGACCGCGCCATGACGGCCGTGCAGCTGGACCTGTTCGGCGAGGTGCTGACCTCCGAGACGCGCCGCGTCGTCGACGGGCTCGCGTGCCTGCGTGACGCGCACCCGCGCGCGCTGGACCTCATGCTCGGTGAGCGGCGCCCGGACACTGGCGAGATCAAGGTCGGCGCGTCCGGGCCGTGGGCGTACAGCGTGCGCCGGGCCGGCTTCTACTTCGAGGACCGCGGCGGGTGGGGTGGCTGGTACGCGCGGCCGGCGCACCTGCTCACGTGGAGCGAGCTGGACGCGCTCGTCGGCGGCGACGCCCGGCTGCTCGAGGTGCGGGCGTGGTCGGAGTCGCTGCACGGCGTCGGCGGGCGGAATGACCGCATGCGGCCGCACGAGCTGTGGCCCGACCCGGGCGGCTGGCACCCGAGCTACATCGAGGGCGACCACGAGCGGCCCGGCTGGGACGAGCGCATCACCGCCTGGCGCACGGTGCTGGCGATCCTCGATGACGCGATCGCTCGGGAGTCGCGATGACGACGACCACCCACCAGCGGCGCTGGTTCATCGACGTGTACGGGGTGTGGCACCGGCAGGCCCAGCGCGACGTTGCCGAGTGCGGCGCCCGGGCGGCCCGCGGCATCGGCCCGATGATGATCGGCGGCGCACCCGCCAACGGGATCGTGTGCGAGGACTGCGAGGACGACCCGTGAGCCGCACGGACGGCATGCGCCGCGGCCCGGACGGGGACCTCGTGCCCGAGCCGTCGGAGCGGCACGACTGCCTCGACGGCTGGGCCGGCGAGGACCACACCGGCCGCCCGATCCCGTGCCCGATCTGCCGCCCGCACGTCCAGCGCCGCCAGCTGCCCGGCGGCCCCACGATCACGACCGCACGACCCGATCCCCGCGAGAGGCCACGACCATGACCCTCAACCCTGTCGCGTGACGGCTTGGACCCCACCCTCTGGCAGGCCGGCGACCCGTCGGCCCTCCCACCATGCCTCAACGGATTCGCGCAGATCCCCGCGAGCCTGCTCGGCGAGGGACTGTCCGCCCGCGCGATCCAGGTCTGGGCGCTGCTCGACGTCCACCAGGGTTCACGTGCGGACACGTGGACCTCCCGAGCCCACCTCGCCGGCGACATGGGCTGCGTGACCGACACCGTCGACCGTGCCGTCGCCGAACTCGAGGAGGCCGGCCTGGTCATCGTCGACCGTGGGGTCGGGCGAAGACGCACCAACCGCTACCGGCTACAGCACCGCCCGAATGGCCGCAGATCTGCGGCTACATCACAGCAATACAGCCGCAGGAATGCGGACCCAATGGCCGCAAATTTGCGGCCCAGAACCATAAGTAAAGAACCAGAGATCAGGGGTACAGCAGGTGACCAAGGTCCAGACCGCGCGCACGAGCGTTGCGAGCTGCACTGGCTGCCGCTGCCGTGCCGTGGATGCGCCGCCGACCGCAAGGCCGGCGACCAGATCGCTCCCCGATCGAGCCGACCCGAGCACGCAGCGGACCCCGGCACTCGGGTCGAGCCCCCGCCATCCCCGCCACGACGACGCCGCCGACGGTCACGCCGCACCCCACGACCCACCGAGTGAGGCAAGCTATGCAGAGCTACACCCATCGACACGAGGGGAGGCGACGATGACGACCTGGCTTGCCGGTGCACGCACAGACGCCCGCACCCGCACCATGCTCGACGCGGCCGAGCGCATCGCCGACCTCCAGACGATCGTCGTCCAGGGGTCCTACAGCGACGGCACCGCCAGCGCCGGCACCCACGCCGGCGGCGGCGCGCTCGACCTGCGCACCTGGCACCTGACCACCCTGCAGCGCGGCCGGCTGCTGCTGGCGCTGCGGACGGTCGGCTTCGCCGCCTGGTACCGCACCAAGGCGCAGGGGTTCGACCCACACATCCACGCGATCGCCATCGGCTGCTCGGACCTCTCGCCGAGCGCCCGTGCGCAGGTCGCCGACTACTACGACCGCAAGAACGGCCTGGCCAACGACGGCCCGGACGACGGGCCTTGGATGCGACCGATCAAGACGTGGGAGCAGTACCAGGCCGACCAGAACGAGGACCTGCCCGACACGGGCACACCCGACGATGATGGAGACGACGACATGGCGACACCAGAGGACGTGTGGGGCTACGAGAACGACGGCGTGGTCCCGAACACCGACGCGTTCGGCGTCCTCGTGACGACGATGGCCAAGGCCGACGTCGCCGCGGACAAGGCCGACTACGCGACCAAGCAGCTGAACTCGGTGGCGGCGGGCGTCTCGGCGCTGTCGAAGGCGCTGCGCGACAACGGCGTCATCACCGGCGCGCAGCACACCGCCGTCAACGCTGAGCTGTCCGGCGGCGGCGTGCCGGGACTGCCCCGATGACCGCGGCGCTGCGGAAGATCCGCAAGGCGCTCGGCGCCCTGCTCGGCGGCGCCACCGGCGCGGCCGTCGTCCAGGTGGCCGCGGCGTTCGAGGTCGACGTCGACCCCACACTCGCCGGTGCCATCGCCATCATCCTCGCCGCGGCCGGCGCCTACCTCGCTCCGGCCAACGACTCGGGCGTGCCCGCGCTCGACCTCGCGCAGACCGTGCTTCGTCGGCTCGGCCACGACCCCAACGACGTGGCGCGGATGAGCGTCACACCGTCGGGCGTCGTGGTCGAGCGCTACCAGCGGGACGAGTTCGGCATGCCCGTGAAGGTCGACCACGGTGACGGTGACTCACACCCGCAGATGGTCCTCGACCAGCACCCGCACCAGGGCCGGGGCTGGCGGGCGGCATGACGCAGCGGGGCTGGGCCGGGCGCCGCGTCACGCGGGCGCGCGCGGCCATCCGCAGACGCGGCCAGGTCCAGCCCTGCACCCGCTGCGGCCGAGCCATCGACCTCGACCGCGAGGCGTGGCACGTCGACCACATCGTCGAGCTGGCGCTCGGCGGAGCCAAGGACGACCCCGCCAACCATGGCCCGGCCCACCCCAGATGCAACACCGCGGCCGGCGGCAAGCTCGGCGGCCAGCTCGCAGCAGCACGGCGGCGAGCACCTACCCAACGCACCGAGAGGACACGACGCTGGTGACCGCAACGCCGCACGAGCTGCTGATCCAGTCCGTCGCCGAGCTGGACCGTGGGCTCCGCGTGCTTCGGCTCGAGGTGGACGTCGCGGTCACCGGGCAACGACGGAAGAGCGCACCAATGAACACGCTCGCCGGGCTGAACGCGATCGTCGGCATGATGGATGCGCTCGTGCCCGCGGTCATGGACCGGAGCCACGTCCCGTCGATGGTCCTGAAGGTGCCGGACGACATCACAGGCGACGAGGCCGACCAGATCCGAGCGGCCGCGGCCGGCGAAAAGTTCAGGACCCTTGGTAACCCCAACACGCAGACCGCTCCCTTTCCCTCCCCACCCGCTCTGACCTGCGACGATGCTCCGTGACCGAGCCGAAGTGCGTCGAATGCGGTGGCGCCCGCCCGCGCCGTTCTAACGCCCGTTACTGCGGGAGTTCCTGCCGGTCGCGTGCCAGTAAACGTCGCCGCGAGAAGCGCGGCCAGGCGTTCCCAGAGGCACATCTGAGCAGGTCAGAGCCGGAATCCCCTCGGATGTCCGCGGGTGCCACGCGGCTCGGATTCGAGATGCACCCGCATCAGCTCGAGCTCGGCGAGCTGCTCGACGACGGCGCCACCACCACCGCGGTTCAGTGGCCGCGCCGCGCCGGTAAGACGACCGCCGTCTGGTCATGGCTGTTCGGCCGCTGCGACCTCGAGCCCGACACCAACATCATCGTCACCGCGCAGACCAGGCAGAAGGCGCGCGAGCGCTGGTACGACGTGAAGCGGGCCATCGAGCGGAGCTGGCCGGAGGTCGCCGGTGGCCCGAAGATCCGCGAGGGCAAGGGCGACGAGTCGTTCGAGTTCCAGAACGGGTCACGGTTGTGGATCGTCGCGCCCGAGTCCGGCAGCGTCCGCGGTGACGCCGTCGACGTCGTCTACGTCGACGAGCCGCAGGAGCTGTCGACCGAGGTGTCGCTGGACATCAAGCAGGCCGTCATGCCGCTGTTCGACACCCGCCCGCAGGGGCAGGTCGTTCTGTCCGGCACGCCGGGGAAGGTCCGGGCCGGCTGGTACTGGGAGGCGCTCAGCACCGGACTGGCGGGCCGCACAGGCATCGTCCGGGGCCGCTACGCCAAGGGCACGGCCGTGTCCGTCTACGCGGCCCAGCCCGACGACGCCTGGGACGACGACGACGTCCTGCTCCGCGTGCACCCCGGCATCGGCACGCTGACCACCCTCGGCCGGATCCTCGAGCGCCGCGAAGAGGCGTCGTCGCCGCTGGCGTTCGCGATGGAGTACCTCGGGATCTGGCCGGGCACCGACGACAGTCGAGCCATCGACCCGGCCCTCTGGGCCGCCGGCGCAGGCGACCTGGCGGAGAAGCCCCGCCGGTTCGGCCTGGCGTTCGACGTCTCCCCGGACTCGAGCACCGCCGCCCTCGTCGCAGGGTGGCGCGACGACGCTGGCCGTGCCCACCTCGAGCTGCTGCTGCACGGCGACCCCCGCGCGGTCGCCAAGGAGGCATACCGGCTGTCGGTGAAGTACCGGCTCCCGATCGCGTACGACTCGATCGGCGCGAACCTCGAAGTCGCCGAGATGCTGGCCCGGTCCAAGCCGAAACCGAAGACGACGCCGATGGGGACCAAGGACGTGGTGACCGCCGAGGCCGGGCTGATGTCCGTGCTGAGGGCCGGCGAGCTGCACCACCCGGACCAGCCCGCCATGAACACCGCTGCCGCCGGCGTGGCCTGGCGCACCCTCGGCGACTCCGGCCAGCTGTTCGGCCGGCGAGCCTCCACGGGGGACATCACCCCGATCGTGGCCGGCTCGGTCGCTCTGCTGGCGTTCGACCGCCTACCGGCACGGTCCGCGATCGTCGTCGCCAGCGTCGCCTGACCGACCCGTCTTCCGCGTCACGAATCGCGCATAACGGCGACCTTCGCGACAAGAGTCTTGACGTCGAGAATCCCCGCATACGGTGTGCCCCGTGAGGTGGCCCTGGCAGCGCATGCGGCGCAGCGAGCCGACCGCGGAACTGATCTCGATCAGTGACCCGGCGCTCGCCGGCTACTTCAACGTCACCCCCAACTTCTCCGGCGTGGTGGTCGGCGAGGCGTCGGCGCTGGCGGTGTCCGCCTTCTACCGCGGCGTGATGCTCATCGCCACCACCTTCGCCGGTCTCCCGTTGAAGACGTACCGCGACACCACCGACGGGCAGCGGCAGCGGATGACGTCGTGGCTGGACGACCCGGGCGGCGTGCCAGGCCAGACGCCGTTCGAGTGGAAAGAGACCTCGATCCTGCACCTGCTGCTGCACGGCGACTGCTTCCTCAAGCACGTCTACACCCAGGGCGGCGCGCTGATCGGCTCGGTGCCGATCCACCCGCAGGCCGTGACCGTGGAGTGGGAGAAGGACCAGGCTGGCCGCTTCACCGGGCGCAAGCTGTACCGGTTCACATCCGACGACGGCCGACCGCGGGTGCTGACCGAGGCCGACCTGACCCAGGTCATGGGGCCGTCGCTGGACGGGCTGCGCGGCCTGTCGCTGCTGGGCGTAGCCCGCAACTCCCTCGGTACCACGATCGCTGGTGACCGGGCCGCGGCCCGCATGTTCCGCGACGGCCCGCTCATCTCCGGTCTGGTGACGCCCGAGGACGAGCTGGAGCCGGACGAGTTCGAGACCGTCCAGGACGGCCTGAACCGTTCGGTCGGCGGGCTGGAGAACGCGGGCAAGATCGCGCTCGTCAGCAAGAAGCTGAACTTCACCCCGTGGACCATGTCCGCCGAGGACGCCCAGTTCCTCCAGTCGCGGCAGTTCCAGATCCAGGAGATCGCCCGCTGGACCGGCGTCCCGGCCTCACTGCTGATGGACCCCGGTGCGGTGTCCACCTGGGGCACCGGCGTGGAGATCCAGAACCGCGGCCTGGCCCGCTTCACCCTGTCCGGCTGGACGGGCCGGTTCGAGCAGCGGCTGTCTCGCACGCTGTCCGACCCGATGTTCTGCGAGTTCGAGTACGCCGGGCTGGAGCGGCCCACGCCGGAGCAGGAGATCGACCTGCTGATCAAGCAGGTACAGGGCGGCATCCTCACCGCCAACGAGGCGAGGCGCGTCCGCAACCTCCCGCCCATCGAGGGCGGCGACCAGCTGCGCACCGGTGGCCCCGCCCCGGCTACGGCGCCACCGGCCATCCAGCCCGCACAGGAGGTCCCGGCGTGAGCCAGACCATCGAGATCGAGAGCATCGCCCGACTGGACATCAAGCCAGGCGAGATCCTGATCGCCACGCTCCCGGAAGGGCTCGACGACCAACAGGTGGACGCCTTCGGCCGGGCGCTCCGCGCAGCCCTTCCCGAGCAGGTGCGCTGCCTGGTCGTTACCGGCGGCGTCGCCTTCCACGTCGCCGCATCAGAGGAGGTGCCGGCATGACGCCGGAAGAGCTGCTGAAGCTGGCCAACCGTGGCCGCAAGCTGGTGCGCCGGCCCGAGGCCAAGGGCGGCGACTGGTTCCGCATCACCAACGCCGACGACGACGAGCGGGCCGAACTGTTCATCTACGGCGCCATCGGCGACTACTGGGGCGACGACGACGTCACCGCCGCAGCGTTCGCCCGGGCACTGCGGACCATCACCGCGCCGAACCTCGACCTGCACATCAACTCGCCGGGCGGGCTGGTGTGGGACGGCATCGCCATCCATGCCGCGCTGCTGAACCACGCCGCCACCGTGGACGTGTACATCGACGGGATCGCCGCCAGCGCGGCCAGCTTCGTGGCCATGGCCGGCGACACCATCGTCATCGAGAAGCCAGCGAAGCTCATGATCCACGACGCGTCGATGTTCGTGGCCGGCAACGCCGACGACATGCGCGAGGCGGCCCAGCTGCTCGACGACCTGTCGGACACGATCGCCACCGTCTACGCCGACCGGGCCGGCGGCGACGTCGAGACCTGGCGCGAGGCCATGAAGGTCGAGACCTGGTACTCCTCCGCCGAGGCGGTCGCTGCCGGGCTCGCCGACCGGATCGCCAACGACACCGCGGCTGCCGTGACGCCGGCCGCTCCTGCGGCTGCCACGCCGCCGCTGGCGGTCCCTGTGGCCGCCACCACCAAGACCCCTGCACCGGCACCGAGCCGGGGCAGCCAGAGCGCCACGACGGCGCACTCCCAGGGAGGACAGGGTATGGACATCGCGGAGATCATGGCTGCCCTCAAGGCCATCATCGACGGTGCCGCCGGTCGCACGCTGACCGACGAGGAAGTCAAGCGTTACGAGGCGCTCGAGGTCGAGCTCGCGAGCAAGCGCACCGAGCAGATCCGCGCCCGCCAGGTCGCCTACGAGACGCCTGCCCGCGACAGCATCACCGCGGCCGTGGCGGCCACGGTGGACGTGGCGCCGGCCAAGGTGGACGACGCCCAGGAGAAGGCGTTCGAGAACTACCTGCGCACCGGCCACCCGAACGCGGACATCGCCGACCTGAGGGTCACCAACGCGCAGGGCACCTCACCGGACAGCGAGGGCGGGTACACCGTCCCGGCCGGGTTCCGGCAGAAGCTGGTCGAGGTGCAGAAGGCGTTCGGCGGGCTCGCCCCAGAGGTCGATTCGTTCAGCACCGAGACCGGCAACTCGATCGAGTACCCGACCCTGGACGACACCGCCAGCGAAGGTGCCATCACCGCCGAGCACGCCGCCGCCTCCGGCGGCACCGACCTGGTCTTCGGCACCGTCAACCTGGGGGCGTACAAGTACACCAGCGCCGGCGCGGGCAACCTCCCGTTGCGGCTGTCGGTGGAGCTGCTGCAGGACTCGGCGGTCGACGTGTCTGGGCTGGTGTCCCGGGCGCTCGGCACCAGGATCGCCCGCAAGCAGGCTCGCGACTGGGTGACCGGCACGGGCACCACGCTGCCGTTCGGGATCGCCCGCGCCGGCCTCACCGCCGACGTCACGCTCGCGGCCGGCAACGCCCTCACGTACGCGAAGCTGCTCGAGGTGGAGACCGCGCTGGACCCGGCCTACGAGCAGAACGCGAAGTGGGCCATGAACAAGGCCACGTTCCAGGCCGTCCGGGCGATCGTGGGCTCCGACGGCCGGCCGCTGATCCAGGAGTCCGCCGAGGCCGGCATCGGCGGCCGCCCGGCGCGCACCCTGCTCGGCTACCCCGTCGTGATCGACCAGGCGTTCCCCAACCACAACACCCTGTCGGCGAAGTTCGCCGTGCTCGGTGACCTGCGCGAGGCGTACGTCATCCGCCGGGTGTCCAACCTCGTGGTCGTGGTCAACCCGTGGACGCGAGCCCACAACGGCGAGATCGAGTTCACCGCCTGGGAGCGCGCCGACGGCAACGTGCAGAACCGCAAGGCGTACAGCCTCGCGGCCGCGAACGCGGCCTGATCGGGGGACGTGACATGGCCGCAGAGCGTCGCACCATCGCCGAGCTCGCCGCGCACGAGCGGGAGCTGATGGCCGAGCTGGCGAAGGTCCGGGTGGAGATCTCCGAACGGGCCGGCCAGGTCGACCCCGAGCCGGAGCCCGACCCCGAGCCGGAGCCCGAGCCGGAGCCCGAGCCGGAGCCCGAGCCGGAGCCCGAGCCGGAGCCCGAGCCGGAGCCCGAGCCGGAGCCCGAGCCGGAGCCCGACCCGGAGCCCGACCCGGTGCCGGCACCGAAGAAGTCCGCCGCCCGGTCCGCATCGAAGAACTGACCCTGGAGGGAGGTGACCCGTGACGGTCTTCTGCAGCGACGACTTCAGCCGGCCGGACGGGCCCTCCCTCGGGAACACCTACACCGGGCAGCCATGGGTCGCGACAGGCTGGGGCACCGTGGCCGGCCGCGGACGCAAAGGCGGCAGCGAGGTCAACGCCGTCGTCGCGTCGACCGGAGCCACCGGCGTGTACGCCGCAACGACTCAGACCATCCCGGCGGCGTCGGGTGACCAGCTGTGCGGGCCGCTGGCGCTGCACACCGACGCCCTCAACTTCGTGCTGTGGGAACGGGTCCTGACCGCGACCGAGGACGCGGTCAAGCTGTACGTGCGCACGGCCGGGACCTTCGTCGAGCGGGCCGTCTACGGCGGCCCGCCCGGCTCCACCGGCATCGACCCCGACGCGGTGCTCGAGCTGGCCGTCGCCGTGGACGGCGCGGTCCTGTCGTGCTCGGTCAACGGGACCGTGCGGGCGACCTACACCCTGAACGTGAGCGAGGCCGCGGCGCTGACCGGTAACGGCGCGGGCATGCGCGACGAGGGCTCGCCCGGCTACTGGGTGGACTTCGTGGTGGCGACCGTCGCCACCGGCCCGACGACGGAATGGGCAGACAAGGACGACGCGAGGCTGATCTGGCCCGACGCCGTCGACATGGACGACGCCCTGCTCGACCACCTGCTCGCCGTCTCGCAAGAGCTGTGCGCGGCGTACGCACCGGCACTCGCCGACGGGGCACCGGTGCCGGCCCGGTACAAGCAGGCCGTCGTGCAGCAGGCCCGGGAGACGTGGTCGAACGCTCAGCGTGACGGCGACGTCCTCGGATTCGACGGCGACTACGCGATCCGGGTCCGCCCGCTGGCGGACTCGGTGAAGCAGCTGCTGCGCCCGAACCGCGCCGTCCCGTCGTTCGGCGTAGCCGTCGAGGAGGAGTCGTGACCAGCGTTCAGAAGTGGGCCGCCGACGTCCTCGACGCGGCGCTGAACGAGGAGCCCGAGCATCCGAAGGACTACATCGTCCGCGGCTACGACTGGGCGCCCGACGCCGCAGAGACCGGCAAGACCTACGTCAGCGTCATCCGCACCCTCACCGAGCCCGCCCCGAACGCGCAGGGCGCCCGCCGCCACGAGCTGACCATCAGCGTGATGACCAGCATCACCGACCCGACCCGCGCCGACGAAGCCCTCGACGAAGCGTTCACCGCCGTCCTCGGCGTCATCGACACCGACCCGGACTTCGGCGGCCTCACCTGGACCAAGGCCGACCGCACCGTCAACGGCAACCAGCAGTACCCCGGCATGGCGATCACCGCCGAGTGCTACACCCCGAAGGAGACACCCTGATGACGACCATCCCCGTCGCGCCGTTCGTGCTCAAGGACGTGCTCCTGGGCATCGAGGTCGACAACTACGAGGCACACGTCAGCGCGGTGACGTTCACCCCGGCGAACAGCGCGCAGGAGTGGCGCGGCCTGACGCCGACGGCGGTGTTCACCGACCCCGGGTCGGAGACGTGGACCGGGACGTTGGAGATCGCGCAGGACTGGGAGACCCCCGACTCGCTGGCCCGCTACCTGTTCCAGAACGCCGGCTCCACGAAGGCTGTGACGTTCAAGCCGAAGTCCGGGTCCGGGCCGACGTTCGAGGTGCAGCTGACGCTCGTGTCCCCGGCCATCGGTGGCGCCGGCAACGCCTACGCCACCGCGTCGGTGGCGTGCGGCGTGCAGGGCCGCCCGACCCTGGTCGACCCGTCGCCGGCACCGACCGCCTGGGCGGCGACGACCGTGTACGCGGTGGGCGACCGGGTCAGCATCTCCAGCGGCACCGTGGTCCTGCGGGCGCTCACCGCCGGCACCTCCGGCGGCACCGTGCCCGTCGCGCCCGGCCGCAGCAACGTCGTCATCAACGGCACCGTCGCCTGGCTGCAGACCACCTGACCATGCTGCGCGTCGGAGACCACCGCGAGCTGCAGGCCGTCGTCCTCGCCATGAAGGCGATGGAGCGCGGCCTGGCTCGCGACCTCCGACGCGACACGGTCAAGGTGATGAACCCGGTGTGGAAGCAGCTGGTCGACCGGAACGCGACCAGCGCGATGGACACCCGGGTCATCGCCAAGGGCGCACGGATCAAGGGCGGCAACCCGCCGGTGATGATCGCCGCGTCGTCGCGGCGGGCACTGGCCGGCGGGCTGATCCCAGTGGCGGGCTGGTCAGGCTTCGAGTTCGGCTCCAATCGCAGCCGGAAGACCACCTACAACCGCCGGAACCGCAGATCGGGTGGAACCCACCAGGTCACCCGGAACACCACAGCACAGCTACCGGCGCGGGCGCCGAATGGGCGCGTGGCATACCCGGCCGCCGCCGAGATCGGGCCGCGGCTGGCGTCGCTGTGGGTGCAGACCGTGGTCCGGAGAGTGCACGAGGCAGCCGAAGGGAGGCAGTGAGATGGCTCGGCCGATCAGCATCCCGATCGTCTCCGACGTCTCCGCCTTCATCAAGGGCACCTCCGACGTGGAGCGTGCGCTCGACGACGTCGCCGACAGCCTCGACGACCTGTCGCGGGAGGCGCAGGGGGCCGGGGACGATGCCGGCCGCGCCCTGTCCGACGGCATCGAGGACGGCGCCCGCGACGCCGAGCGGGCACTCGACGACGTCGGCAAGTCCGACGGGCTGGAGCGTGTCGGCGAGGACGCGAAGGAGGCCGGGCGCGAGGCCGAGTCCGCGGCCGAGCGGATGGAGAGCAGCTTCCGCGAGGCGTTCGACTCGGTGAAGAAGGAGTCCCGCGACGCTGGCCGGCGCGTCGGCGACGACACCGCCGACGGGTTCGACAAGGCCAAGGAGGGCGCGTCGGAGTTCCGCGACGAGGCCAACTCCACCGCCCGCGAATCAGCCGCCAGCTTCGACGGCAGCGCCGCGTCGATCACCGACGCGTTCCAGGAGATCGCCGCCAACGCCTTCGCCGGCTTCGGCCCGGCCGGTGCCGCCGCCGGGCTGGGTATCGCGGCTGGCATCGGCCTAGCGACGTCGGCGTTCGACAAGGCCAAGGAGCGCGCGCAGCAGCTGCGCGACCGGGTCGGCGAGATCCGCGACGGCTTCCTCGCGGTGAAGGTCGACGGCGAGTCTGCGCTGAGCGTCGTCGCCGAGCGGATGCGGGAGATCGTCACAGAGACCGACCCCGCCGCGGTGAACCTCGACAAGCTCGCTGACGCCGCCAAGGGCCTGTCCGAGGTCGACTTCCGCGACTTCCTCGCCGGTGTTGCCGGTGACCCGGCGGCGCGGGAGCGGGCCATCGAGCTGGCCGAGCAGGAACTGCAGCTGGCCAAGGACCGCGACATCAGCGTGCTCGGCGTGCTGCGCGGCGAGGGCCGCGAGCGGGCCCGGCAGATCTCCATCGCCGAGGAACGCCTCGAGCTGCTGGGCGCGGAGCAGACGGCACAGGAGAAGGCCGCGACCGAGCGGCACGACCAGGCCGCGCAGGCGATCGCCGACGACGAGGAACGCGCCCGCAAGACCGAGGAGACCAACGCCCAGATCGAGGAGGCCCGCGGCGCCCACGACGAACGGCTCGCCGCCGCGCGTGAGGCGAACAAGCAGGCCGAGGAGGAGGCGCAGCAGGGCCGCGTCGATGCCGCGCTGGCCGCCGACCAGGCCATCGCCGACGACGTGACCCAGGTCACCAGCGCGTGGCAGGAGCACTTCACCAAGATCTCCGAGGACAACGAGATCACCATCGGTGAACTGAACGCCAGCCTTGACCAGATGATCGCCGACCAGACCACGAAGATCGAGAACTGGACCTGGGCGCAGGCCAACCTCACCCGCGAGCAGATGCTCGGCCTGGAGCAGTTCGGCGAGCAGAAGCACGAGGTGCTGGACACGCTGATCAACACGCCGCCGGAGGCGCGGCAGGAGGCGCTGAACAAGCTGCAGACCACCGGCTCGCGGATGGGGCAGGCCGAGGGTCAGGGCTTCATCGACGGCCTGGGCCGCACCCTGCCCGAGACCGTCAACGGGCCGAGCGTCCGCATCCCCGGTGTGGACGACGCGCAGGTTGAGCGGTGGATCTCCGGCATCGAGAAGCGAACGGTCTACCTGGACATTCAGGGCCGGGTCAACGGGAGGCAGCCGGTATGACGACGATCTCCGACGGCACCACCACCCTGACGCCGCTGCTGGTGCTCGGCTGGTCCCCGACCCGCGAGGCCCGCACCCGCGTGCACCAGCTGATCGGCCGGCCCGACCCGGACGTCACGCTGCGCCCGCACGCACTGCGTACGGGGACGCTGCGGATCCTGTGCGCCGACGAGGCCGCCGCGGCGGCTATGGAGCAGCTGCACGCCCGGGGGGTCGTGCTGACGCTGGCCGATGACGACCTGACAACGGTCGCTGGCGCCTACGTGGTGTCGGGCACGATCACGACCGAGCTGGACACGCAGACCCTCACCCGCTGGGTGGTCACGGCCGACTTCACGGAGGTGACCCCGTGACCGCCTCCACCCACATCAACCGGCTGCAGGTCGCCGGGTTCACCTTCGAGCCGGACACCATCTCGCTGGACCTCGACGAGGACCGTGTGCCGTACGCGCTCCTGCGCGCAACCCTCCCGATCGACAACCGCGACCGCGACGTCACCACGAACGGGCACGGACAGTTCGGCGCCCGGGACGTTTTCGCGCAGGACCCGGAGTCCTGGTGGTTCAACCCTCACGGCGTTCCAGGCCCGGCCGACACCGTGCTCGTCGACGGCCAGTGGGTGACGACCTGGACGGCGCCTTCGTCGGCTCTGCCGCACTCCCGCACCAGCTTCCAGTACGTGCCGGTGCAGGGGCTCTACTCCTACACCGCCGCCACCCGCGTGCTGGCTGACGTCGACCTGCTCACGGTCACCATGTACGTCGAGCTGGTCCGCGAGGGCGGCTGGTTCTCCGAGGTCGGGCGGGTCACCGTCAGCGACGTCCCGGCTGGGCAATGGCAGCACATCGAGGTCGAGTTCGCCGCGCCGGCGCGGCCGGAGTACATCCACGTGCACGTCGAGACGCGGGCCGCCGCCGGCTACGAGATCGGTGACCAGCTGCGCCAGGACGGCGTGCAGCTGTACCGGGCCTCGCCCGTCCTCACCCTCGACCCGCGCACCAGCCCGCCGCAGCGAGTCCACGTGGCCATGACGCAGGCGTTCGGGTACGGCCGCCCGCTGTCCGACCTGTCCACCGACTACGCCGGCCAGACGCTCGCCGACATGGCGATCGCGCCCACCGTCATCGGCCCGGACGACCCGTCTTTCGAGTACGGCGTCAGCGAGTGGTCGCCGAGCCCGAACGACACCGCCGCCTCGGCGCTTGCCCGCAGCGACGCGCAAGCCCACACCGGCACCTACGCGATGGAGATCACCGGCACCGGCACTGGCGTGCTGGCAGCCGCGTGGACCAGCGAGATGTTCCCGATCGACACGCTGGTGCGCTGGTACCGGGAGGCGTGGATCTACCCCACTACGGCTCTCACGCTGGCCAGCCTGCGCACCTACTTCTACGACGCCGATCAGGTCGAGTACGAGTGGGTCGGGACGGCGACCGCCAACCCCGCAGCCGGGCAGTGGCATCGCCTCCGCTCGGTGCTCAACGTCCCCAGCGCCAGCGAGGCCGAGAACTACCGGTTCGCCCGGCTGGAGATCCGTCTGTCCGGGACCAACCCGCACGCCTACGTCGACGACGCCATGTTCCGGTACGGCCGGCTCAACCTGGCCTCGTTCACCGCCGAGTACGGCGAGCCGTTCAACCCCGGCGGCTGGCAGCCGTCGACACGCGTCCGCGCCAACCTCCACCTGCGGGACCGGAACGTCGACCACGCCGCCGTCACCGTCGAGCTGGTCGCCGCATCGGCCGACGCGCTGCTGATGGACTACGCACTGACCGCCACCACGGCGATGACACCGTCCGGGTCGACCATCCGCGACTGCGTGAACATGGTCCTCGGCCACGTGCTCGGCGTCGCGCTGCCCGCCGGCTCCACGGGCGGCGAGCTCGTCGAGACCGACGCGCTGCCATGGCAGCCCGGCGAGGGCGCCTGGGACTACCTGTCCGGCATCATCGGCATCGCCAGCCTGCGGCTGTGGTGCGACGAGCGCGGCGCCTGGCACCTCGAGGACCCCGAGGTGCTGATCGTGCCCGGCCAGCTCGCCGCCTCACCGCTCACCGCAACCGACCTCACCGACGCCCTGTCCCGCGAGAGCGCCGGCTGGGGTGACAGCGCCGTCGTCACCTACGAGTGGGACGACGCCGGTACCGGGCAGCGCCGCACCCGCTACGACGCCGCCGGCGTCGCCGGCACCCGCACCATCACCCGCACCGTCGAGCGCCCATACCCCGGCGCCGGGCTGGCCCGCGGCATCCTGCGCCGCGCCCGGGCGCTCGGCCGCGTGCTCGGCCTGGGCGGCGTCTCGGACTACAGCGTGCGGCCATACCAGCCATTCCTGATGACGATGCCCGACGGCAGCCTCCAGGCCGGCGCCGTCGCAGCGGTGTCCTGGTCGCAGCCCGACGACGTCATGACCGTGCGCACGCGGGACCTGCTCGGCATCACCGTGAACAGCTACCTGTACACCCCGCCCGGGGTGAGCTACGACGACGTCCCGGCCGGGGTGTCGTACGACGAGTACGCCTGGGAGGGCTGACGAATGGCCAACGGCGACGACGCCGCCGCGGTCGGCTACGACACCGTCGCGGGCTCGGAGGACATCCGGCAGGCGTACGACGAGATCAACGTCAGCCGGGACTACCTCGCCCGGCACCGCACGTCTGGCACCCACCGCGCCGACCAGATCACCAGCGGCACGCTGCCCGTGAAGCGCGGCGGCACCGGGCGCGCCGACCTGTTCGACACCGAGCACGAGTCGGGGCCCCGGCCGAGCACCTTGCGCATCCTGGTCGTCGACAACGAGAACCGGGTGTTCGCGTCCATCGGCGACATCTGGCCGGAGTACATCGGCTACCGGGTGCACTTCACCACCCTGCTCGACGTCGACTTCGACGACGGCCAGGCCGTCGAGCCGCACGGCGCACCGTTCACGCCGACCGAGGTCATCGTTCAGGGGCTCCTCACCGCAGCCGGCGGCCTGGTCGTGTGCACGGCGCGGGCGGACAACGAGCCGGCGAACTCGGAGAACGTGTTCCTGCGTGCCCACAACGCGGCCGGCCCGTACAACAGCATCCTGTCCAAGATCGTCATCCTGTGCCTGAGGGAGGCCTGACGTGCCCGGCTCCCCCGACGCGAACGGCATCTACATCTACGACGAGACCGACCTCGCCTCGCCGTTCTCCGACCTGCTCAACCTGGGCCAGGAGGCGACCTCGGACGAGATCGCCAACGACCGTGCCCGCCTCACCGCACTCGAGGCGCAGGGCAACGCGTCGAGCTGGACGCCGACCTTCACCAACGCCACGGTGGGCAACGGCGCGGTGAACGCCTACTGGGCACGGCTCGGTGATCTGGTCGCCTGGCAGTGGAAGTGGGTGTTCGGGTCGACGTCGACCATCAGCGGCACCTTCACGTCCGACCTGCCTACTGAGGTCACGGGCGCGCAGTGGATGAACGTCGGCGCCGGATACGTCGGTCGCGGGACGAGTGTGACCGGTCGAACAACGCTCGTGTGTCGCATGTCGAGCAGCATCGCCTTCAACCTGTTCGGTGACGGCCTGAGCGTCAACGCCACGCCACCGATGGGCGCGCCGTGGACGGCCGGAGACGTCATCAGCGTGGGAGGGGTGTACTTCGCAGCATGACCGATGAGGAGACGACCGAGACGAGGATCGTCGGGCTCGGCAGCGCCGGCGGCGTGCCGATGTGCGTGCACGTCGACGGGTTCGAGCACGAGGCGGAGCGGGACAAGTTCGGCTTCGCGATGCTCGACCCGGAGTGCACCGCCGGCCCGGAGGCGACCCCGTGAGCGACGACGCGATCACCTCCGACCACGATCGCATCGTGGAGATCCACACGCTGCTGCGGGAGAATCTCGTCCCGAAGGTCGCCGACCACGAGTCCCGCATTCGTCGCCTGGAGAAGGCCGTGTGGCTGGCCGCCGGGCTCGCCGCGGCCGGCGGGTCCGCGATCGGGTCGCTCATCGGCGGCGGCGCCTGACCACCGACGGAGCCCCGCCACCACGAAGGGTGACGGGGCTCCGCTCGGCGCTGGCCGGGTCTCCGCAGGCTTGAGGACCCGCTCTCCGGCCATCCATTCCGTAGGTCCGCTGCTGGCACCATGCGCCATTGCTGCGGCGGTGAGGTTGACGCCGAGTCTCAGCAGCCAGGCTCGCCCGGGTAGCAGAGCGCGTCGTCGAGCTGCTCGACCTCCTGTTGCGTCTCGCGGTCTCCGCGGGCGTCGCGCTGCTCGAGGACGACGATCGGGACGACGACCAGAGCGACAGCTGCGAGGGCGAGCGCCAGCAGCAGGACGATCGGCGGGCGCTGCCCGGCCGTCGGTCGGCTCGGCGTGGGTTTCGTCATGATCGTCATCTAGCACACTCCCCGGACAGTTGATACGGCGGCGCGACGGTGAACGGTATCCCAAATTGGGATTATCTGGTAGCGTCCCGCCGCGAGAGGCCGGACGCGTGGAACGTTGCGCGGGGGCCTGGGATGGTGGATGGGGTACACAGAGCGAGCGGTCCGGCACCTCCACGGTGCCGGACCGTCGTGCGTTCGGTCAGTAGCGGATCGGTGCGTCGATCACCTGGCGGTCGACGAGCAGCACGGCGACGACGAACGCCAGCAGCACGGCGAGCACGACCAAGGCGAGGAACTTAGGGTCACGCAGCATGGCCGCCACCGCCCGTCTCGTCGGCGAGGCCACGCCGTGCGATCCCGGCGACCACGTCGGAGGCGGCTCGCAGGTCGCGGCCTGCGGCCGCGGTGGCGATCGGGTCCGTGGTGACGATCTCAGCGTCCGCGATCACGTCGAGCGCCGGCGCGACGGTGCGGGCGCCGTCCGGGCCGATGCGGGAGCCGTCGACGTCGACGGCCCATCTCGTGGTCCGCTGCGCCCACCAGAGGTGTCCGGCGCTCATCGTGCCGCCGCCGGCGTCTTGGCGAGCTGCTCGCGCAGCGCCGTCAGGCCGATGCGCTGGGCGTCGACGGTCTCGGCCGCCGCGGCGAGCGTGACCCGGGCGCCGTCGAGCTGGCCGCGCACGCGGTCGAGGTCGTCCAGCACGAGGTCGACCAGCTGGACCATCGGGTGGTGGGTAGGGTCTGGCATGGGTCTGTCCTCCTGTGTAGGCAGGTGGGTGGATCAAGGACCCGCCGGCGTGTTGGTAGCACCCGGCGGGTCCGCTCGTTCACGGTCGGGAAACGCGGGACCTCCCCTCTGTCGCCGCTTGGTCATCGGCGTCAACTCGCGGTTGACAGCCGATCGACGTCCGCGGCCCACCGCTTATGGGCGGCCTGCCGCGTGGTCCCGGTGGCTACAGCGATCTCTGCCCAGGAGAATCCGGCGTCGCGCAACCCGACGATGGCCTGCACGATCGCGGCGTCGACGTCGCGTGACAGCGCGAGCAGCTCGACCAGGTCTTCGGGGTCGGACGCCGCCATGCGCCGGCCCAGTGCGCGTAGCACCCGCCGCGCGAACGCGACGTACTCGGCGTGGTCGCCGCGGGCGCTCATTGGTCCTGCCCGCCGGGACAGAGCAGCCCCAGCTCGATGTCGAGGCCGTCGACGGTGACGGTGGCGCGCACGGAGCACCCGGGGCCGGTCATGTACTCATAGACGCGGACGCCGAGCATGGCGGCCCAGGCGGCGATGTCCTCGCGGCTCTCGACGGTCCAGCTGGCGTAGACGTTGCCGCCGAGGTGCTCGCTGTGCCGGCCGATCGTCAGGTAGGTCGGCGGCGCCAGTTCCCGGTGCGTGTCGAGGATGTCGGCGACGGCTTGGACCTCACGGGCACCGATCGGGCGCTTGACGTCGGTCGCGACGGCTTCGGTCGTGGTGGTCATGGTTTTGGTCCTCTCACGCGGGCCGCGCGGCGGCACACTGATCATGATCCTGGTTTGGGATATCGCGAGGTGAGCCGGTCGAGTTCACCCCGTGGAGAAGTCGCGGCGCTCGGCCGAGTACGAGCACCTGTGCGCGGTGCTGCGGCAGCTGCGGCGCGAGGCCGGACTGACCCAGTACGACGTCGCCGGTCGGCTCGGCGCGCACCAATCGTTCGTATCCAAGTACGAGTCCGGGGAACGCCGGCTCGACGTGGTCGAGCTGGCGCACGTGGCCGAGGCGCTGGGGTCGTCGCTGGCCGTCGTGGTCGAGCGGTTCGAGGCCGCCCGGCGCGGCTGATCGGCTGGTCGTCATCGCCCCCGGTCCCCTCATGCCGCCAGCTCGCCCGGCTCGCGGCGCCGCACCGGCACGCCGGCGGCGGCGTGCACCAGCCGCCGTCGACGGTCGTCGGGCACGTGGACGTACCGGCGGGTCGTGTTGGGGCTGGCGTGGCCGAGCACGTCTTGGAGCGCGAACAGGTCGTCGCCGGCCGCGTACGCCTTGCTCGCGAACCGGTGCCGCAGCGAGTGCATCGTCCACTTGCCGGGCATGAGCCGCGCGAGCAGCTTGCCGACCCAGCGCGGCGACAGGTGGCCGTCGACGTGGCCGGGGAAGAAGTAACCCGGGCCGAGCATCAGCAGCTCGGCGGCGACGGTGTCCAGCAGCGGCACGACGCGGGTCTTGCCACCCTTGCCGTGCACCAGCAGCGACCAGCCGGTCAGGTCCTCTATGAGGTCGTCGGAGTGGGCAACCGCGACCTCACCGCGGCGTAGGCCCTGCTCCTCAGCGAGCCGCACCATCAGCCGCTCGCGGCGGCTCGCCGCTAGCAGCGTTTCCTTGTAGACGCGGTCCGGTGTCGGCCGCGGGCTGGGCTGGCCGGGCGCGACGCTCGGCAGCGCGAGCGCCGGGTTCGCCGTCGTGCGGGCGGTGCCGTACGCCCAGCCGTAGAACTTCCTGAACGAGGCGTAGTAGCTGCGGCGGGTCTCCGCCGCCCAGCGTTCGCCACCGACCCAGCGGATCAGCTCGTCGTCGGTGATCTCCCACGGCCCTGTCGGGGAGAACACGCGCGCGAGCCGCTTGACGTGGGCGGTGCGGGTGTCGATGGTTGTCTTGGGTGCGCCGGCGGCGCGTAGAGCGGTCGCGAACGAATCGATCGCAACCGCCCATTCCGGGGAAAATGGGCTAGTCACGCGCAATGCAATATCCCGTTCCGGGATCATGCGACAGCCCTGCTAAACCTGGTTGGCCGAAGCGTGATGACATCGCCGTCGTGTCGTGACACTACTGACCAGTCCGTGGACGCGGCGGCCGGTACCAGCATCGGCTGTGCGTATTGTGGCTGGTCAATCTCTGTGGTGGCTCCTAACCAGAAGGTTAGGGGTTCGAGTCCCTTCGGGCGCGCACACCGAGCCCCAGGCCGTCGGCCTGGGGTTTCGCGCATTCTGGCCGCTCGGGCCCGGGCCGGATGGGCGAGGACGGGTAGAAGGACGCCGCGATGGCGGTGCGCGTCCTCGACCCGAACGGGGCGGGTCACACCTGCCACGCAGCGAGACCGGCTCCGGAACGGCGGCCACGACCCGGGCGCCTGTCGCGGCCACAACGCCGGCCGCGGGGTGACGACCGGGTGGCCGTACCTACCCGACCGCCGTCAAGAACGCCTCGCCGTGCCCGACGTGCCGACCCCGTTCGCCCGACTGGGTCGGCACCCTCGTGTCACGGGCCCGGCGTCGGCTGTACGGCGCGTCGGACGGGCGCGTGCCGGCCCGCCGGCGTCAGGACCACGCCCCGGCGGCCGCGGCCTCCTGGACGACGTCGCGGAAGTCGCGCGGCGGCCGGCCGACGGCGCGTTCCACCCCGTCGGACAGGTAGGCGTCGATGCCGCGGCGGATCGCACCGATGAGGTGCAGGTACTCGTCGGCGTCGGCAGCTGGCCAGCCCTCGTTCACCAGCTCGCGCGCGAGCTCGTCGTGGTCGACGTGGGTGTAGCGGACGTCGCGGCCGGACGCCGCCGCGATCTCGGCGGCCACCTCGGCCATCGTGACCGCGCGCGGGCCGGACAACTCGTAGGTCTGCCCGACGTGGCCGTCCTCGGTCAGCGCCGCGACGGCGACCGCCGCGATGTCGTCGGCGTCGACATAGCTCGCGGCGCCGTCGCCGGCGGGCAGCCGCAGCTCGCCGGCCAGCACCGAGTCGCGGAAGAAGCCCTCACTGAAGTTCTGTGCGAACCAGCCCGGCCGCAGGATGGTCCACTCGACCGCGGCCGGGCGCAGCGCCGCCTCGCCGTCTGCGTGCGCGTTGCCCTCCGTCAGGTGCGGCGGCAGGTAGTCGCGCACGTCGACGCCGCGGCCGGAGAGCAGCACGATCCGTTCCACCCCGCTCTTGATCGCGGCGTCGATGAACGGGCGCGTGACCAGCGCGGCGTCGTACGGGACCACGAACGCCGAACGCACGCCGTCGAGCGCGGCCGGCCAGCTGGTCTCGTCGGTCCAGTCGAACGGCGTCGCACTGGTGCGGCTGGCCGCGCGGTACGGAACCCGGAGTTCGTCGAGGCGGGCGGCGACCCGGCGGCCGACCTTGCCGGTGGCGCCGGTGAGGAGAATCGTCATACCGCCAGCCAACCTCGGCGTCGATGGACGATGAATGGTCCAGGCGCTCCAATGCATGCGGTGTCGTCTACGGTGATGAGATGGATCCTCTCACCGACCTGCTCGACGGCGTGCGGGCGAGCGGCGCGCTGATCGGGCGGACGGTGCTCGACTCGCGCTGGTCGGTGCGGTTCTCGACGGGCGCCGAGCTGACGCTGCTCGCCGTCCTCGACGGGACAGCCTGGCTGCAGCCGCCCGACGGCGACCCCGTGCAGGTCGGCGCCGGCGACATCGCCGTCGTCCGCGGACCCGAGCCGTTCACCGTCGCCGCCGATCCCACCGCCCGCCCCGACGACGCCGTTGCGCTGGCCGACTATTGCGCCAGGAGCGCGCGAGCCGGCGCCGTGGGGCGGACCTGCGACCCGGGAACCGCCAGGGAGACCGTCGTCCTGACCGGGAGCTACGACGGTGCGGCCGGGATAAGTGAGCGGCTGCTCGACGCGCTGCCGCGGGTGCTGGTGATCGCCGAGGACGACTGCGCGTGCCCGCTGCTGGACCTCGTCGCCGACGAGATCGCCGCCGACCGGCCGGGTCAGCAGGCCGTGCTCGACCGGCTGCTCGACCTCATGCTGATCTCGACACTGCGCGGCTGGTTCGACCGGCCACACGCGTCCGCGCCGCACTGGTACTCCCGGCTGGACGACTCGCCGGTCAGCCGGGCGCTCCGCCTCCTCCACGACGATCCCGGGCGCGGGTGGACGGTCGGCTCGCTCGCCGCCGCGACGGGGGTGTCCCGGGCCCTGCTAGCCCGCGACTTCGCCGCCCGCGTGGGCGAACCGCCGATGAGCTACCTCGCCGGCTGGCGCCTGTCCATCGCCGCCGACCTGCTGCGCGAGACCGACGCGACGGTCGAGGGCATCGCCCGGCAGGTCGGGTACGGGAGCGCGTTCGCGCTCAGCGCCGCGTTCAAGCGACGCCGCGGGCTGACGCCGTCACAGCATCGTGCGATCGCCCGCCCGGCTCCCGAACCGACCCGCCACGCCCGCGACGCCGCCGGCTGACCAAGCCACGCCGCACGCCTGGCTCGACGCGGCCACGGCCCGGCAGCCACAACCCGGCCCGGCGCGCGTCCGGCAGCCACGGCCCGGGCGCGGGTCCGGCAGCCACGGCCCGGCTCGACCACGGCCCGGCGCGCGTCCGGCAGCCACGGCCCGGGCGCGGGTCCGGTGGCAGCGACGTGGTCGGCCGGTGGCGTCCTCCCGTCAGCCGCCAGCCTGGCGGCCGGCCGCCAGGATCGCGTCGAACGAGCGCGACGCGACCCCGAACACGTCGTCGAGCACGGGCACGAACACGTCGCCGAGCCAGCGTTCAGGTGGCGGACCTACCTGGCGTCAGTTCATCGGCAGCACCTGCCGTACGGCGCAGGCCGTCCGGGTGAGGTCCCGGAAGTCGACCTGTTCACCGCCGCCGAAGACGCGGACCCCGACCCCGGGCGCTGCGAACCAGAACAGCTCCCCGACGTCGGTGAAACCGGATCCGTCGGGATGGGCGAACGGCTCTGTGGCCCAGCCGGCGGGATCGCGCTCGAGGTAGTCGACGAGGAACTCCCGGAGCGCGGCCGCGTCGGTGAACGACGGACTGCGCATGACCGTGACCTGGAGGTCGACCCGGTAGGACTCGTCGGGGTACGGGCCGGACTCCCACACCCGCGAGCGGAAGCCGACGTCGTCCCATTCGTACTCGAAGTCACTGACGAGTGGGCCGATGCCCGGCGGCACCCAGCCCAGCGCGAAGCCGTCGAGCAGCTGGCGATGCCGGGGTGGCGGCATGGGTCTGCAGTCGGCCGTCCAGCCCGGGACCGAGGGGTTCTTCGTACGCACACCCGCGGCCAGCGCGACGTCTGCCGCGGCCGCCTCCGGAAGCGGTGCGGCGCGAGCCGGCCCGGGCTCCGTCACCACGCGCGGCGGCGATTGACCCGTCGACGCTCCCGCGACCAACCAGCCCGCGGACGGCGGCCGCTCCGCCGCCGGCCGAACCGTCCCCCACGCGGGAGCGGCGACCGAACCTCCCGCGACCAACGCCGCGACCGTCAGACCGCACACGGCGGCACCCTTGATGAGCTGCATGGATAGCGTCCTTTCCGACGAAGCTGACGAGGCTTGGCACCTCGGTCCGGCCGACCCGGCCGGACCCCTTCATCGTTCGCCGAACCGGCCCCAGCCCGCTCCCACCGAACCCGGAATTGTGGACAAGTCGGCAGATCGGCGTGGGCTGTGGACAACGCCCGTCCGCGTGGCGTCTCAACGGTCCCGAACCGGGGGCGGCTACGATCCGCAGTGATCGACAAGTCTCTGGGGGGAGGCGGCGTGTGGGCGCTCTCCGGGCCCCTGGCGCCTCGATGGGTGCGGGAGTAGGGAATCGATGCCGTTGACGCTGCGCTTTGCCGCGCGTTCCGACGTCGGCCTGGTCCGGGAGGGCAACGAGGATTCCGGCTACGCCGGCCCTTACCTGCTGGCCGTCGCCGACGGCATGGGCGGGCATGCAGCGGGTGAGGTCGCCAGCCGGGCGGCCATCGACGAACTCGTCAACGCCGATCAGCTGCCCGACGGCGATCCGATCGACGTGCTGTCCACCGCCGTCAGCGCCGCGAACGGCCGCATCGACGACATGGCGCGCGCCGACCCGTCCCGCGCCGGCATGGGCACGACGTCGACTGCGCTGCTGTGGAACGGCGTCCAACTGGCGCTCGGGCACATCGGCGACTCCCGCGCCTACCTGCTGCGCGACGGGTCGCTGACGCAGATCACCCGCGACCACACGTTCGTCCAGTCGCTGGTCGACGACGGGCGGATCACGCCGGAGGACGCCCGCGAGCATCCCGCGCGCTCCGTCGTGACGAAGGTGCTGCAGGGGCAGTCGCCGATCCACCCGGACTACTCGATCATCGACGTGCAGGCCGGCGATCGGCTCCTGATCTGCAGCGACGGACTGTCCGACGTCGTCACCGACCAGGAGATCGGAGCGGCGCTGGCCCGCGCGCACACCGTCGACGCCGCGGCCGACCAGCTCATCGCGCTGGCCCTCGGCGCCGGCGCGCCCGACAACGTCACCGCGGTCGTCGGTGAGATCGTCGATGCCGACGCCGCCGCCAGTGCGGACGCGACCACCGCGTCGTACATCGTCGGAGCGGCCGCCGAGAGCATCGAGGACGCCCAGCCGTCGGAGTCGCAGCACGACCCCGAGGCCATGCGCTACGCACCCCGCGCCCGACGGCGCCGGCGGCGGCGCTGGCTGCGGCCGTCGATCGCGGTCGCCGCGGCGCTGGCGGTCGGGTGGGCCGGCCTGACGTTCGCCAACGGCTGGGTCCGCGACCAGTACTACGTCGGCGTCAGCAACGGTCAGGTCGCGATCTACCAGGGCGTCCGGCACGAGCTCGGCCCCGTGCACCTGTCCGAGCTGTACGCGGTCCCCGGCGGCCTGCCGCTCGACGCGCTGCCGACGGTGTACCGCCACGAGGTCGGCGCGACCATCGCCGCCAGCGACCTGTCCGACGCCGAGCAGGTGATCGACACGCTGCGGCTACGCGCCTGCCGGACGCACCAGCGCGAGACGACCGCGACCGGCAACGACGACAGCAACGGCGACGAATGGCTCGGCGACGAGATCGGCTTCCCCGGGCTGCTCTGCGCCGGGTAGGCGACGGCGCTCGGTAGGGCGTGCGCCGCTCGTTCGTGACGGCTGACGGCTGACGGCCGGCGGCGGCGTATCCCGGCTTCGGGATGACCGCTGCGACTCCACGGGCATCGATCGGAGGAGGGCCTGGCCGACCAGGACGACGCAGCCAGCCGGACAGCGAGGTCGGGCCGAGGCGCGCCAGCCCCGGCGGGAGCGGCGTCCCGGGAAGACGGCGCGTCAGACGAGGACGACCTTGCCCGTCGTCTGGCGGGATTCGAGGGCGGCGTGGGCGTCGGCGGCGCGCTCGAGCGGGAACCGGTGCACCAGCGGGATCAGCCGGCCGGCGGCAGCCTCGGCGAGCGCCCGCGTCTCCAGTCCGCGCAGGAACCCGGGCCGCCCGATCTGGTGCCGGCTGATCGGCCACGACGCCGTGAGCGCACGGTCGACGAGGTCGGTGGAGGCGAAGGGGAGCAGTTCGCCTGACGACCACCCGAACATGACGAGCCGTCCGCCGACGCCGAGGAGGTCCATGGCCGAGCGGCCGAGCGGACCCCCGACGCCGTCGAGGAGGAGGGTCGGGGCGAGCGGGCCGAGGGCGGCGCGGACGTGGTCCGGCCAGGCCGGATCGGTGTAGTCGACGGCGTGCGTGGCGCCGAGCTTGCGGACCCGCCGCACCTTCGCCGGGCCCCCGGCCGCCCCGACGACGACGGCGCCGGCGTTGCGCCCCGCCTGGACGAGGAGGCTGCCCACTCCACCCGCCGCGGCCGTCACCAGGACCACGTCGTCGCCGGTCAGCCCGGCCCGGTCCAGGACGCCGACCGTGGTCCGCCCGGTCCCGATCATCGCGACCGCGGCGTCGGCGCCGAGCCCGTCCGGCAGCACGTGTACCGACTCGGACGCCACCACCGCCAGCCGCGCGTACCCGGCGCCGGCCTGACCGAGGTGCGCCACGACCCGCCGGCCCACCCACGCCGGGTCGACGCCGTCGCCGACCGAGTCCACGGCGCCGGCGACCTCGCGACCGGGGATCGACGGCAGCGCCGGCAACGGCAGCGGACCGCCGCCCTGGCCGGACCGCAGTACCGTGTCGATCAGGTGCACGCCGCTGGCCTCGACGGCAACGCGGACCTGGCCTGCCGTCGGCACCGGATCGGGCACCTCCTCGTAGCGCAGGTTCTCGGCCGGGCCGAACTCGTGCAGTCGGATCGCGTGCATCCAGGGTCCTCCGCGTCGTGACGCCGCCCGCCGGATCGGCATGAAGCGAGTCCCCGGCGAGCACGGCGCCCGTTGGCTTCACGTGCTGTCGTCGCTACGCTAGAACCTGAATCTAAGTTGAGGTCAAGTCGAAGGGCCGCAGCCGTGGACACCGTTGCGTGGAACAAGTCCGAGCTGACCGTCGGCGAGCTGTCCAAACGCAGCGGCGTCGCGGTGTCAGCGCTGCACTTCTACGAGCGGCAGGGCCTGATCACGTCCCGGCGCACGTCGGGTAACCAGCGACGATACCGGCGGGCGACGTTGCGCCGGGTCGCGCTGATCCGGATCGCGCAGCGGGTCGGCATCCCGCTCGCCGAGATCAACCGCGCGTTGTCCTGCCTGCCGGACGGCCGCACACCCAACCGGAAGGACTGGGAGGAGCTGTCCTCGCAGTGGCAGGCCGACCTCGACGCACGCATCCGGCGGCTGCAGCAACTGCGCGACGACTTCACCGACTGCATCGGCTGCGGCTGCCTGTCACTGCGCGACTGCAGGCTCGCGAACATGCATGACGAGCTGGGGGAACTCGGTCCGGGACCGCGCCGGCTGATCGAGGACGGCGACGGCGGCTGCTGCGGCGACTGCTGAGGCCGACGGCGGCTACACCCGACCGGCGCCCGACGTCCATGCGGCCAGGCGGTCAGTCGTCCGACCGACGCTCACCAACGATGACCTGCTCACATGCCAGTAGCAGCACACCGGCACTCCACGCGTGCGACAGCGTCAGCATCATGCCCTTCGGCTGGAAGCACTCGGTCTGGTAGTAGCGCTCTGTGACCATGCCGCGGTACGAGTTCAGCTCACCGTCGGCGGTGGCGAGCAGCTGGCGGAAGCAGTCCAGCGCCTCATCGGCTCGCTCGCGGTAGTGCGGATCGCCGGTCGCGGCGGAGAGCTCGGCCAGCTCGCGGGTGCAGACCAGCCCGTACGCGTGCAGGTGCTGGTTGGACGGTGACGCCTGGTCGCCGCCGCGGGTGGCGAAGCCGTACACGCCGAGCGGGGTGCGTGGGGCGAACCGCACGTTGTAGGTGTACCGGAACGTCAGCATCCAGTCCGCGGCCCGGCGGGCAAGGGAGAGCCACCGCGCGTCGCCGGTACGCCGGTGCAGTGCGACGTACGCCATCAGCGCGGCGTAGCCGTCCTCCGACGTCGGCGCGAGGTCGACGTCCTCGGGGGCGCCGTGGATGAACTCGCGTTCGACGAACCGCGCGTAGTACTCGCCGGCCCGGACGGCGGCCGCGAGGTACGACCCGTCGGAGTCCAGGGACGACGCCGAGCAGAACGCCGCGATCCAGGTCAGCCCGGACGCGCCGGCCCACGACAGCACCCGCCCGTCCGAGGCGTCGTGGACGGAGCCGAGGTTGCCGTCGGCACGCTGCCGGTCGCGGACGACGTCGAGGTTGGACCGTGCCGCCAGGCTCCACTCGTCGCGATCACCGAGGTCGAGCGCGCGCAGCAGGAACAGCGTCGCCTCACCGAGGGTCCGCGCGTGCAGGCCGCGCCGGATCGGCGTCCAGCTCTGCGTCCACCCGCCGGCCCGCTCCCACCGTCCCCAGAACGTGCCGGACGGCGACAGGTTCGCGCAGCAGAAGTCGATCACTCGCGACGCCGCGTCCACGGCCGCCGCCGAACCGGTCCGCCGGCCGTGCGCCAGCAGCGCGTACGCCCATGGGATGCCGCTGACCCAGCCGACGTGCATGGCCTGACGGTCGACGGGGCGGCCGTCGCCGCCGGAGAGTTCGCGGTCGAAGCCGACCGTCTCCAGCAGCACGCCGGGATCGGGGTCGTAGTGCCAGCGGACCAGTCCTTCGGCGGCGATGTCGGCCGCCTCGGGCACCGTCACCCACGGCGTGACGGGGTGCAGCGGCCGACTCCGCTCGTGGACGGCGCGCAGGATCGGCGCGTACGCATGCCGGTCGGCCGGCAGCGTCGCGACGACGGCCCGCAGCTCGACCCGTTCGCCGGGCCGCCAGGTGTACGTCGCCGACGTGGCGGGCAGCGGCGTCGCGGACCCGTAGTACGTGACCGGGTCCTCGCGGAACGGGAACACGACGTGCACCTCGGCGACGTCGCCGCGATGGGCGAGCCCGACGCCGGTCGGCCCGGCCGGCGACGTCTCGTCCGTCCCGGTCATCGCACCGCCGGACGCGCCCCAGGCGAACGCCGCGGGAGTCGCGGCGCGGTCGGACCGGAACGACCAGTGATCGCTGACCATGCCGGCCGGATCGTCGGCACCGGCCTCGAATCGCGGGAACCGGCGGTCGCAGTCGGCGGGACGGTTCTCGCCGTAGAACAGGCCGGGGATCAGCCACCACGGCTCGGCCGCGTCGGCGACGGTCGCAACCAGGCGCAGGTGCCCGGTGAACGGCGCACTCACGGCCACGGACAGCGCGACGTCGACCAGCCCGGCCGGGTCCGGCGCGGCCGGCACACCGATCGTCACGCGGATGGCGAACGGCCCGGCGACGACGTCACCGCCGCCCACCACGTCGACGTCGGCCGCCCCGACGAGCAGCCCACCGGCATCGAGCGCCTCCAGCCGCAGGACGGGCGGGACGGGCGCCGGTCCGCCGGACCTCTCAGCCGGCATCGGCGGACGGATCGGGAACCTCGGCGCCGACCGGCCATTCCAGCAGGTCGACCTCGACGATCGGCGCGGCCGGATCGCGCGGGACCCGGAACGTCCGCAGCTGGTACGGCCCGAAGTCGGCCTCGACGACGCGATCCACGAGCGGCAGCGCCAGCCGAGCGCCCGTCACCGCGGTCCCCGTCGTCTCGACGGCGCGGACGATGAGGTCGGGCGCGGCCGGGTCGCCGTCTTCGCCGCCCTTGACCGCGGTGATCAGCACAGCTCCGTCGTCGGCCACGAAGCTCCCGGTGGTGGGCAGGGAGCCGTCGTGGAAGCTCTCCAGCATCGCGCGCGGCGCCGATCCGAGCACCGCCGCCCGTCGCGTGAGGCCGGCGGCCCGCCAGTCGCCGGCGTGCGGTACCAGCAAGTAGGTGAACCGCTGCACACCCTGGTCCTGGAACGAGTAGAAGCCGTCGGGGTCGAGCAGCCGCGGATCGTGCCAGGAGTAGACCGGGCTACGTACGGCGGTGATCCCGATCGACGGCGACGCCACACCCAGGCCCGGTGACACGTCGTACCCGTGCTTGGCGTTGTTCACCACCGCGAGCCCGGCCCCGCCGGAGCTGAGATCGACCCACGACTGCCCGGGCTCCTCGGCGCCGTCGACCGGCCGCCGCAGCGTCCCGAACGGGATCTCGTAGGTCGCCTCCGGATCGGCCAGCGCGACCGGGAACCGCAGCTTGAGCAGGTGCGCCTGCTCGCGCCAGTCGATCGTGACCCGCACCTCGAGCTCGTCGACGCCCTGGCGGAGGATGAACTCCTCGGTCATGGTCGACCGGCCCCACGACCGCTCCACCCGCAGCCGGGCCCGCTCCGGACCGCTCTCGCGCAGCACGATGCGGGTCGTCTTCATCGCCTCGCCCGGCCACGCGTAGGTCACGACGCCGTGGCCCCAGGTGTCCGTCGGGTCCTCGCTGACCTGTGTGTGCTCGCCGACGGCGCCGGCGACGAGGTCGACGCCGGTGCGCTTGTCGAGCAGACTCGACAACCAGCCGGTGGACGGGTCCAGCTCGACGCGCAGCAGGTCGTTCTCGAGGACGGTCTCGGAGGCGGTCAGCGTGCCCGGCGCTGCGCCGTCGGCCCACGTCAGGCCGGCGACGGTCCCTGGAAGCAGCCGGTACAGCCGGTATCCCAGAGGCGGCAGGTCGGCCCGGAACACGACGGCGCCACGGCCCTTGTCGTTCGTCGTCGCCACGGACTGTGTCGGCTGCGACGGCACCAGCCCGCCGTCCGCGTCGACCACGTGGACGCCGGTCGGCTGCACGCCGTACTGCAGCTCGATGTCGGTCGCGACCGACCATGGGTGCGGGTTGAAGACGAGGACCGGCTGGGTGCCGTCCTCGAACGGGACGGCGACGTCGCGAGCGATGCGGTTGTGGACGCGGGTGATGATCCGCTTCGCGATGGCGACCGCCTCGCCGAGCTGGTCGCGCGCGTCGTCGTACGCGGGCTCGATCGCGGACCCGGGCAGGGTGTCGTGGAACTGGTTGAACAGCAGTTGCTTCCACGCGTGCCCCAGCTCGTCGCGCGGGTAGGCGTCGCCGTGCACGACGGAGCCGACGGCGGCCCAGCGCTCCGCCGACAGCAGCGCCCCCTGCGCCCGTCGCATCCACTGCTTGATGCCGGAGTGCGCCGAGTAGCAGCCGGACGCGTGGTGCTGCAGGTCGTCGCGCCAGACCGGGAGCCCGAGGTCGGGCCCGGCCTCGGCGCGGCGGGCGATCAGCTCGTCGAAGTAGCGGCGCGGCGAGGACATGATCATCCTTCCGTACGAACCCCGCTGGTCGTGGCGGTGGATGGACTCGATGTTGGCCTTCGTCGGCCCGCCGCCGTGGTTGCCGACGCCGTAGAAGATCATGACGTCGCCGAGCGAACGGTCCAGCTGGCCGAGCGACTTCTCCGTCTGGTGCGCGACGTCGCCGGGCGGGCTGCAGTATTCGAACGGGATGCGGTACGCCAGCACACGGCTGCCGTCCGGCGCCTCCCACCAGAACGCCGTCCCGTCGAGGTCGCTCTCGTGCGGGCCGGGGCGCAGGAACGTGTAGGAGTCCATCCGCTGGCCGCGCAGCACGGCGGGCAGCATCGCGTTGTGCCCGAACGGGTCCGCGTTCATGCCGACGGTCGCGATGACGCCGAACTTCTCGTGCAGGTAGCGCTGCCCGTACAGGCCCTGGCGGACGAACGACTCGCCGCCGGGCACGTTGCAGTCGGGCTCGACCCACCAGCCGCCCGTCATCACCCAGCGGCCCTCGGCGACCCGCTCGCGGATGCGCTCGAACAACTCCGGGTCCTGCTCCTCGACCCACGCCAGCAGCACGATCTGGTCGCAGGTGAAGACGAAGTCCGGGTACTCGTCCATGCGCTGGATCGCCGACCGGAACGTCGCCCGCGCCTCCTGGTAGCCCTCCTGCCATGGCCACAGCCACACCGGATCGAGGTGCGCGTTGCCCACCATGTGCAGCGTGCGCCGGCGCATGGCCGGCGGCCGGAAGTCGTCGGGGCTCATGCGGTCGGCTCCTCCGGTGCGCTCTCGGTGCCGGCGGCCCAGGCGTCGGCGATCTCGCTGATCAGATGCAGGGCGAGGGTGTGCATCTCCTGGATGCGCGGCGTCTGGGTGGACGGCGCCAGCAGGACGTGGTCGGCGTACGCGCGGGCGGGTCCGCCGTCACCGCCGCCGAACAGCACCGTCGTGGCGCCGTTCTTGCGGGCCGTCTCCAGCCCGGCGACGACGTTCGGCGACCGGCCGCTGGTGGTGAACGCCGCGACGACGTCGCCGGGGCGGGCCAGCGCCTCGACCTGGCGGGCGACGGTGTCGGCGTAGTCGTAGTCGTTGGCGATGCAGGTCATGACGGTGGGGTCGGTGGTGAGCGTGACGGCGGGCAGCGGCCGGCGGTCGCGCTCGTAGTGGCCGATCAGCTCGCCGGTGAAGTGCTGTGCGTCGGCCGCGCTGCCGCCGTTGCCGAATGTGTAGAGGACGCCGCCGGCGGCGAAGGCGCGGCAGATGAGGTCGGCGACGTCGCGGATGCCGGGCAGCAGGTCGCGCATGGCTTCGGCGGCGGCGACGTGGTCGGTCAGGTGCCGTTCGAGCTGGTCAGGCATGCTCGTCCTCCAGTGCGTCCAACGCTACGACGCCGGCGCCGACGACGCAGACGACATCACCGAGCCCGGCCAGCACGACGCGGGCCGCCTTCGCCGCGGGCGGCATGGCGTCACGGGCGACCGCCTCGGCGACCGGGTCGAGCAGCATCGCGCCGGCCCGGGTGACGCCGCCGCCGAGCACGACGAGCTCCGGCTCGAACACGTTCACCAGATCGGTCACCGCCTGGCCCAGAACGTCGGTGGTCTCGGCCCAGATCTCCCGCGCGAAACCGTCGCCGGCCCGGGCCGCCGCGGCGACGTCGGCCGCCGTCAGTGGCGCGGCGTCGGCTGTGTGCGCGTCGGCGGCACGCAGGGATGAGGTCGCGCCGTCGCGCAGACGTTCCGCCGCGCGCTCGGCGATGTTCGTCCCGGACACGTACGCTTCGAGGCAGCCGCGGCGCCCGCACGAGCACGTCCGTCCGCCGGGGCGGACCATCAGGTGACCCAGTTCGCCGCCGTTGCCCGCGGCGCCCCGGTGCAGCCGCCCGTCGATGACCGCGCCGCCGCCGACCCCCGTCGAGATGGTCAGGTAGATCATCGTGCTCAGGCCGCGGGCCGCGCCGAACCGGTGCTCGCCGAGCGCGGCCGCCGTCGCGTCGTTCTCGAGGTACGCCGGCACGCCGAACTCCTGCCGCGTCAGCTCGCCCAGCGGCACGTCGATCCAGCCCGGCAGGTGCGGTGGCGAGATGAGCACGCCGGTCGCGCTGTCGAGCGGCCCGCCGCACGAGATCCCGACGGCGTCGATCGGCCGGCCCAGACCCGCCACGGCAACGGCCCGGTGACCGAGGTCGAACAGCCGGCGGATCACCGTGTCCGGGCCGTCCCAGCGCCGCGTCGGCTCGACGACCAGGCCGTGCACCGCACCATCCGACGTGACGACGCCGACGGCCAGCTTGGTGCCGCCGATGTCCAGCGACAGCACCGCCCGCCCCGATGCGCGGGAATCCTGCTCGTCCATCCGGTCCGCTTCTCCGTCCCCGTCTCAGGGACGTCGGCCTCGGCGCCCCGCTCCACGTGGGATCGATCCCAGGTGGCATCCGCATCATGACAAGCGCACCCTGACCGAGTCAAGAGGGATCGTTCCCATACGTGCGTGGAGCGGATGCCGACGCGGCGTCGGCGGCATGGCGGGAGCGAGGCGGGTGGGGCGTGGACACGCAGCGACGAACGACGTTCGCGACGAGTGTCAGTGCCCGCCCGTAGGGTGGGGTCCCAACCCCAGCCGGGCGGGTCATGACTACGGGCCAGTGCACCGATCAGGTTCGGGCGACGAAGGCGGCCGAGGGGCCTCACCTCACGAAGAGACCCGAAACGCCGTCACACGGCGCGGGTGGACTGGCGATGCACGATCTGCGTCGGCATCATCACGGTCTCCGGGCCGGCGTCGGGGTCGGCGATGCGCTCCAGCAGCCGCTGCACCGCCGCCGCGCCCAACGCCGCCTCGTCCTGCGCGACCGCGGTGAGACCGGGCGTCACCAGGCTCATCCAGGGCGCGTCGTCGAAGGAGACGAGGGAGAGGTCGTCGGGGATGCGCAGCCCGAGGTCGTTGGCCGCTCGCCAGACGCCCTCGGCGAGGACGTTGTTGGCGGCGAACACGGCGGTCGGTCGCGATGACGGCCGGAGCAGCGCAACCGCCGCGGCGCGAGAGGCATCGACGTCCCAGCCGGAGGAGACGACGAGGTCGGGGTCGAGGGCGATGCCGGCCGCCGCCAGCGCCGCCTGGTAGCCCGCGTGGCGGTCGCGGCCGGTCGTCCACGTCGTCTCGTCGATGAACAGCGCGATGCGCCGATGCCCGCGCCCGATCAATTCCCCGATGACCTGTGCGGACGCCCGATGGTTGTCGACGACGACGGCATCGCAGGCGCCGGCCGCGAACTGGCGGTCGACCTCGATGACGGGGATGCGGTGCCGGGAGAGGTAGGTGGTGACGTCGGCGGAGACGGGGGTGACGACCACGCCGGCGACGCGGGTGGCGACGAACGTCTCGGCGGCCTCGACCTGGGCGTCCGCCGAGCCGCCGTCCTCAGCCAGCACGAGGCTGTAGCCCTGGGTGCGCGCAGCCTGGCCGACGCCGGCGGCGAGGCGGGCGTAGAACGAGTTGCGCAGGTCCGAGACGAGCACGCCGAGCGACAGCGAGACCTGCTGCTTGAGGTACCGGGCGGTGGCGTCGGGCACGTAGCGCAGGTCCTCGGCGGCGGCCAGCACACGTTCGCGCACGTCGGTGGCGACGTAGCCGCGCCCGGTCAGCGCCCGCGACGCCGTCGAGCGCGAGACACCCGCGGCGGTGGCGACGTCCTTGATGGTGGCCCGGCGCTTCAGCTCGGCCGCTCCCGTGCCGTCACCGTTGACCCGACGACCCACTGCGCCTCCTCACGGCTCGACGACGTCGACCAGCGCCTCGACGTGCTGGCCGAGCCGCAGCTCTCCGACGGTCAGATCGGCCGCGACCGGTGTGCGCCGGCGCGGCGTGCGGCCGGCCGTCACGTCGAACGCGACGGTGCCCTCGTCGCCCGCGGCCAGCGTGAGCACCTGCTCCGCCGGGTCCGCGGACCAGCCTAGCGGGATCACCATCCGCACGGTGACCTCCGCCTTCTCGGGCAGCGGGTTGCGGACGACGACGTCCAGCCGCTGGGTCGAGCCCGCCGCCACCCGGCTGCGGTACGGCGTGATCCGCGCGGCCACGCCGCCGGCGCCGAAGTCGACGGACTCCAGCGGCAGCAGCTCCTCGTGCAGTTCGACCAGCTCGTCACCCAGCTCCGTCAGCAGGGCGAGGTACGCGTCGTCGACCCAGCGCGGCTCCCAGTGCCCGCTCACCATCAGACCGGGCGCGACCCGACGGTAGAGGGCGGCGCTGCGCTGGTAGTCGCCGACCCGGAACAGGTTGCGGTACTGATAGTTCAGCACCTCGCGCCGGCCGCCGGGCACGCCCAGGTGCTCCTGCTGGTCGCCGGTCGCCAGCACCCGCACGCCGTCGACCTCGAACTCGAAGCCGGCGTGGTACAGCGTGTGACCAGGCAGATCGTGCACCGTGATCTCGTACTCGTGCCACCGGAACGACTCGCCGACCGGCAGCGACCGGTCCACCGGGATCGGGTCGTACCAGAGGCAGGGCAGGTCGTAGCGCTCCGGCTGCTCCAGGATCGGCGCGACCGTCGACGGCGCCCAGATCTCGGTCCCCTCGACGTCGCGCAGCAGCGGCAGCCCGGCCACGTGGTCGTCGTGGTAGTGCGTCGGGAGCGCCACCTCGACCTTCGTCACCCCGTACTGACGGCGCAACGCCGGCAAGGACGCCAGCCAGGGCCGCCGCGACGCGCGGCCGGTGCCCGACGGCAGCCCCGTCGTCATGTCGTAGCCGTAGTCGATGAGCAGCGCGTTCCCGGTCTCCGACAGCAGCACGTACGAGCAGGCGTTGCTGGTCCGGTTGAGCAGCAGGTGCGGGGTGAGCTCCCGGAACGGCGACTCCAGCCGTCCCCGCAGGTCCCAGGGGTGCGGACGGCGCGCGTCGACGTAGCGCTGCATCCGCTCGGCCAGCAGTTCCAGCGCCGCCCGGGGGTCGCGCATCGGCTCGCCGTGCGACGGCAGCAGCAGGTCCAGCGGCTGCTCGAGCAGTTGGTAGCAGGAGAGGACGGTCATCGCCGGCCCCTCGTTCTCGGTGTACGACCACTGCGTGGCGGCCAGCGACCACACCTTGCCGGGCGCGTGGATGAGGTCGCCGGTGAACGCGATGCCGCCGACCACGTACGTGACGGAGCCCGTCGTGTGCCCCGGCGTCGGCAGCACCCGCACCTCGACGCCGCCGTACGTTCCGGTGCGGTACTCCGGCGCGACGCCCGCGACCTGGACCGACGACAACAGCGAGAACTTGTCCTGCCGCAGGTTGTAGTCGTTCACGATCGGGCGTGACGCCCACAGGTCGTCGACGTGCGCGAACAGGTCCTGCTCGACCGGCGGCACATGGACGGCGATGCCAGCGGCGACGGCGCGCGGCAGGCCCTGGCCCTGGTCGCGGTGGTGGTGCGTCATGAGGATGTCGGTGAGCCGCTCGATGCCCATCTCGGCGAGGTGGTCGAGCACGGCGCCGGAGCCGAAGTCGACGGCGATCGCGTCGCGTCCGTTCGGCGATCGGACGACGTAGACGTTGCAGGTGTCGCGCACGCGGAACACCCCGGGTGCGACCTCACTCCACGACATGGACCCGATGGTATCGTTCCCACAATGTCTGATCCCCGCTGGCGCGTGGCCTCGCGGCCGGCGACCACAGCTCTGCTCCCATCGCCTCGGCACCTCCTGTTCACCGGCGGTGACGGGGTCAGCGTCGGCTCCGTGGTGGTCTCGGCGGACGAGCGGTGTTCGACCGCGGCCGCTGTCCTGGCCGGCCTGGCCACGACGCCCGGCGGGGCGTCGATCACCGTCGTCGTGGGGGTCGAACCTGGTGGCCCGGCCGAGGGCTACCGCCTGGTCGTCGACGGAGACCGCGTCACGATCACCGGGTCGGACCCGGCCGGCGCGTTCTACGGCGCCCAGACGCTCCGGGCGCTGACGGCGGACGGAGTGCTGCCTCCGGTGACCGTCGACGACCGTCCGGACCTGCGCTGGCGCGGCACGATCGAGGGCTTCTACGGCCCGCCGTGGTCGCACGCCGACCGGCTCGCGCACCTGGAGTTCGCCGGCCGGCACAAGCTCAACACGTACGTCTACGCGCCGAAGGACGACCCGTACCACCGCAAGCAGTGGCGCGAGCCGTACCCGGCGGCCGAGCTGGACCGCATCGGTGAACTGGTCGCGGCGGCGGGGCGGTCGCACGTGCGGTTCGTCTTCTCCGTCTCGCCCGGGCTCTCGATGGTCTACAGCGACCCGGCCGAGCTGGACCTGCTGCTCGCGAAGTTCGAGCAGGTCCGCGCTGTCGGGGTCGAGGACTTCGCGCTGCTGTTCGACGACATCCCGCCGGACCTCGAGCACGAGGCGGACCGGACGGCGTTCGGCACGGCGCCGGGCTCGTCGGCGCGGGCGCACGCCGCCGTCTGCCGCGCCGTCATCGAGCGGCTTGGCCGGCCGCTGATCATGGTCCCGACCGACTACGCCGGGGTCGAGGCGACACCGCACCGCGACCTGCTCGCCGCCGAGCTGCCGTCCGACGTGCTGGTGTGGTGGACCGGCCGCGACGTGGTCGTCGGCGACGTCGCGCGGGCCGAGATCGCCGCGGCGGCGCGCTCCTACGGACACGAACTGCTGCTCTGGGACAACTTCCCGGTGAACGACTTCGACTTCCCGCGGCTGTTCCTCGGCCCCCTCGTCGGCCGGACGACGGACCTGGACGGCGCGCCGCTGGCCGGGATCACGGCGAACCCGATGCCGCACGAGGCCGCGTCGCGGATCGCCGTCGCGACCGTCGCCGACTGGGCGTGGAACCTGGCCGCGTACGACCCGACCGCCGCCCACGAGCGCGCGCTGGACGCCGTCGGGGCGACGGAGGCGGTACGGACGCTGGCCCGCGCCTGCGCGTCGTGGCCGCCGTCGGCGCCGCAGGACCCGGAACTGTCGGCGTTGATCGACGCCACGCTAAGCGGTTCGGCGGCGGCCGGCGAGCAGCTGCGGGACCGGTTCGAGGCGATGGTCGCCGCCGCGCCGGACGGTGCCCGCCAGCCGGCCGACCGGATCGAGCACGAGGTCATGCCGTGGCTGGTCGCGTTGGCCGGCACCGGCCGGGCCGGGCTGGCTGCCCTGGCCGCGCTGGCGCCGTCCGCCGGCGCCGCGGAGCGGACGCAAGCGGCCGAGGCGCTCGCCGTCGCCGAGACACATGAGCAGCAGAACGTGCTCCGTACCGTGGTCCCGCCGTTCGTTCAGGCCGTCCTCGCCCGCCCGACCCGGCGTTGATCTTGGAGTAACGACGGAGTCTGGTCCGATATGTCCGGTTGATTCCGCGGTTACTCCAAGATCAACGGGACGGGCGCCGTCGGCGGGGCGCCGGAACGATCAGGTGACACACAACACCGTGGACGCGATCAGAGGCGCCGGCGAGCGCCATCCAGGGCACGTCGGCCGATGAGAGCGCGGCGGCCCGCCTGCAGGAACGCGGGTCAGGGGGCGAGCACCTGACCGCCGTGGTGCAGGGCCTCCTGCAGGCGGGCCACGTCGATGGGCTGGACGGGCCGCCCGGTCCGTGCGGCGTCGGCTGCGGCCAGCCCGGCGGCGTGGCCGAGAAGCTGGTACTGCACCTCCATCCGCACCGACGCGAACGCCACGTGCGACGCAGACAGGCAGACCGGGACCAGCAGGTTCGTGCAGTCGGCGTACCGCGGCACCAGGGCCCGGTACGGGATCGGGTACGGCCGCACCGGCACCGACAGGTAGCCCTCGGTGAACACCATGCCGACCGGCTTCGGGTGCTCGGCCACCCAGCGCCACGTGCGCTGCACCTCGCGAATGTCGACGTGGTAGGAGCCCATCGCGACGACGTCGTGCTGGGGCCGCGGCTCGGGCAGCAGGTCGTGCTCGGTCAGCACGTACTCGCCGAGCATCCGGCGCGCCTCGCGGACGTACAACTGGTGCGGCAGGTGCCCGGTGTCGGCGAACTCGTCGGCGGCGTAGCCCCAGCCCGCGAGCTCCGACCGGACGGACGACGGCACTGCCGGGTCGTGCGACAGGAACCAGAGGAAGTCCTGTGCGTGGTGCAGGTGGTGCCGCCGGATCCGCTCCCGCTCGTCCGGGCCTGCTGTCGGGTACGCCCACGCCGACCCGTCCAGCACGCTCAGCGAGAACGGGCCGAGCGAGTTCCCGTCGCACTTGCCGTTCGGCAGGTTCTGTTCCAGGCCGAGCAGCCGGCCGGCCCGCACCTCGACCCCGTCGCGGCGCCACCGGTCGAAGATGCGCCGGCCGAGCTCCCAGTGCGCCTCGTCGTAGCCGTCGCGACGGTGGAACGGCACCCGCGAGTCAGCCCGCGTCAGGCAGACCCGGTAGCCGTATGACATGACGCCGCCGTCGCCGCTCCCGACCGGAGCGAGCGGGCGGTCGTGCAGCTGCGGCAGCAGGTCGCCGTCGTCCGTGAACGGGGAGATCCACGGCGGGACGGTGTGCATACCGGGCACCAGCTCCTGCCGTCCGGCGTACCGTTCGCCGTACAGCGACCGGTCCTCGCGCCCGACGGCGTACGGCACGCCCGCCGCGGCGAGCAGGTCACCCTCGTACGACGCGTCGACGAAGACGGCGGCGGCCACGCTCGACCCGTCCGCGAGCGTCACCGACCGGATCGCCCCGTCCGCGGTGGACGCCGCCGCGAGAACGGCGCCGAAGCGGACGTCGGCACCGGCCTGCTCCAGCCAGCGCAGGTAGATCGCCTCGGCGACGTGCGGCTCGGGCCCGGCGTAGTGCCCTCCAGGTACGCCGTACCAATCGGCGATCGCGCGGCGCAGTTCGCCGGCCATCCCGCCGACCACCCGCACGTCGCCGACGTCGGTGTAGCCGAGCCCGCCCGACGTCATGCCGCCGACGTGCCGCCCCGGTTCGAGCAGGACGACGGATGCGCCGGCCCGGGCCGCGGCAACCGCCGCACACACCCCGCCGGACGTGGCGCCGTAGACGACGACGTCGGTCACGAGCGGTACTCCGCCCACGTGCGCGCGACCAGTGCGAGGTCGTCCGTGGTCAAGGCCTCGCCGGAGTTGTCGATCGACTCCACGTAGTACAGCGCCGGCACGCCCAGCCCGGCCTGCGCCTCGACGTAGGCGCGCCACGACGCGCGGTCCGGCATCGGCCACTGGTCGGTGTCGATCGGGTGCCCTGGCAGGGCAGCGCGCGCCACACCGTGCCGGAACCGCAGCTGCTCGACGACGGGCACCGGAGCGCCGGCGACGTCCCGCTCGAGCACGTCGTTGAGCCGGACCATGTCGGTGACGTCGCCGAACGACGGGTGCGGCGTGTGCGTGACGACCAGCGCGTCCGGCTTGGCCGCCTTCGCCGCGGCGGTCATCGTGGCCAGCAGCGTGTGCAGCGCGGCGATGCCCCACGGGCCGTCGGCGGCGCGCAGCGACTCGCCGGACGGCGCCCGCTGGGTGAAGTCGACCTTGAAGCCGTCGGCGTCCAGGCCGTCCGGGCCGAGCAGCTCGGCGACGATGCGGGCCAGCCGCGCGCGGTACGCCGGGTTCGCCACGTCGACGGCGACCGGGCGACCGGCCGGGTCGGTGACGCACTCGTCCGCGGGCAGCCCGGCCGGGTCCCATGCCTTCCACCACAGCAGCACGCGGCGACCGGCGGCGTGCTGCCGGGCGATCCAGCCGCGCAGGTCCGGCCAGTGCGCGGTGTCGACCCCACCGGTGCCGTAGGCGGATTGCCAGCGGTCGTCGATGACGACGGTGCCGGGCCGCACCCCGGCCGCGTCGAGCCGGCCGAGCAGGTCGTCGTACACCTCCTGCCGGGCGAGGTCCGCGGCCGGCACGCCGGCACCAGCAGCGGCGCGGGCGCACTGGGCGCCCCAGCCGCAGAAGATCGGCGCTGTCCACCAGTCCGGCCGTGGCCCAAGAGGCGGCGACGGCGCCAGGCCGCGCTCGACCAGATCGTCGCGGTAGTCGGCGAGCGCCTGCCACGGCGTCGCGGCCGGACGCAGCACGACGGACGGCGTGCGGACCTCGTCGCCGGCGACGGTGTGCCCCTCGTAGTCCAGCCGCAGCAGGAAGCCGCCGTCGAGCGGGTCGTACCGGACGGCGGTCATCGTCAGCTCGTGGACCGGCGCCCGGACGGACAGCCCCCACCAGGGCCCGTCCGGCACGTCTGTCGCGCCGTCGGCCGGGCGGGAACCCAGCGCCCAGCACAGCGGCGGCGGCGAGAAGATGCCGTGCAGCCGGCCGGGCTCCGCGTCGCCAACGACGCCCAGCGACGACGCCGCGCTCGACGGACGGACGACGTGTACCGGCTCGGTCGGCGCCGGGCTGAACAGCGACACGAACCGGATGGCGGACCGGAACGTCCCGGCCGCGCCGCTGCGCAGGACCGCGCGGCCGCCGAGCAGCGTCACCTCGCCGAGGAGGCGCTCCCGCCCGCCGGACGCCGTCGCCCACACCTCGAGCTCACCGTCGGTGCAGCGCACGTGCACGGCCTTGCGCCCCCACACCGCGCTCGCCGCCTCGACCACCAGCTCCACCGTGTCCGCCGACCGGGAGACGATCCGGGCCGGCGCGACGTCGTACGACTCGTCCCGTCCGCCGACGACGTCCATGCTCGCCAGCAGCGACAGCTCGGTCCACACCCGGCCCTCGGCGTCGCGGAGCACGGCCCGCGGCTGCTCGGGGTGCACCTCCAGCCGGTACCCGGCTCCGGTCACGACGGTCCCGTCCACGGTCAGCGTCACGCGTCCTCCTCGATGCCGTCCAGCCCGCCGGCCGCGACGATGCGGGCGTAGAGCCGGCCGGAGTCCTTCACCGTCCGGCGCCCGGTCGGGTAGTCGACGTGCACCAGCCCGAACCGCGGCCTGTACCCCAGCGACCACTCGAAGTTGTCCAGCAGCGACCAGTGCAGGTAGCCGCGCACGTCGGCGCCGGCCGCCATCGCCTCGCCCATCGCCCGCATGTGCGCGCGCAGGAACGCCTGCCGGCGAACGTCGCGCACCCGCCCGTCGTGCAGCGGCGCGTCGCCGAACACGCCGCCGTTCTCCGTCACGACCAACGGGAACGGATAGTCGCGGTGCAGCCGGAGCAGCAGGTCGCGGAACGAGTCCGGCGCGATCTCCCAGCCCTCGTCGGTGCGGGCGACGTCGCCGGACGGCCCGACGACCCGCCACGGGAACGGCCCCGGCGGTGCGGCCGCCATCACGCGGCGGGTGTAGTAGTTCACGCCGAGGAAGTCGCTGCGCCCGGCGATGGCGTCCTCGTCGCCGTCGCGGATCTCGCTCAGCTCCCGGCCCAGCGCGCGCTCGTAGTGCTCGCGCATGTCGGTGGGGTAGCCGCGGCCGGCCAGCGGGTCGAGGTACCAGCGGTTGACGTAGCCGTCGGAGCCCACGGCGGCCGCGGCGTCCTCGTCGGACGGCGTCGCGGGGTCGCACGGGAACAGGCTGAGTGCCGCGCCGACGCGCGTGCCCGGATGCTGTCGCAGAACGTCCGCACCGGCGCCGTGTGCGAGCAGCACGTGGTGCCCGGCCGTGACCGACGCACCGAGGTCGCGGACGCCCGGCGCGTGCAGCCCGAGCTGGTAGCCGAGCAGCGCGATGATCCACGGCTCGTTCTGCGTGATCCACCACTCGACGCGGTCGGCCAGCCGACCCGCGACGGCCGTCGTGAACTCGGCGAACGCGTCGACGCAGGACCGCGCGATCCAGCCGCCGTCGGCCATCAGCGCCTGCGGCATGTCCCAGTGGTTCAGCGTGAGCACCGGCGTCACGCCGCAGGCCAGCAGCGCGTCGACGAGCCGCTCGTAGTGGTCCAGCCCGCGCGGCTCGACCCGGCCGCGGCCGTCGGGCATGATGCGCGACCAGCCGACGGAGAACCGGTAGGCGTTCAGGCTCAGCGACGCGATCAGCTCGACGTCGTCGGCCCAGCGGCGGTAGGAGTCGCTGGCCAGCGAGCCGTCGCCGCCGCCCTCGATGGCGCCCGGCCGCCGGGCGAAGACGTCCCAGACCGACTCGCCCCGGCCGTCCACGTCCAGGCTGCCCTCGATCTGGTAGGCCGAGGTGGCCGCGCCCCACAGGAAGTCCGGCGGGCAGCGGAAGGTCATACATCCTCCAGCACGACGGGTTCGGTGTTCCACGACTCCAGCAGCAGCCGCCGCGGCCCGGTGTCGTGCCGCCACTCGACGGTGAACGTGCGGCGCTCGCCGGGCAGCAGCGGCCGCGGATCGCCGTCGACGAGAGCCCAGCCGGTCGACTCCGGCGGCCGGTCGTCGCTGAGCTGCAGACCGATGACGGCAGGTCCGGCGGTGTGCGCGACCTCCACCGATTCGCCCCGACGTTCCACGTGGAACCAGATCGTGGCGGGCTCGAGGTCGAGCAGCGGGGTGAGGTCGGACGCGGTCGACAGCGGCAGGCACTCCCGGTCGACGAGCCGGCCGTCGGCGTCCGACCAGATCAGCTCCGCGAGCACGAGAGTGTCGGGCGGCGGGGCGTCGACGACCAGCCGGCCGGCCGGACGTGGCGTGTCGACGGGGTCCGCGACCGGCCAGCGTTCCTCGGCCAGGACGACGCCGGAGACGTCGAGCAGCCGGGCAGTCACGGTGCCGCCGCCGGCGCGTCCCGGCGACGACCAGAGCCAGGCCTCGACGGCGACCGGCTCACGCCCGAAGGCGAGCCGCGCCAGCCGGGCCGTCACCCGCTCGGCCCGGTACGCGCGGGCGACCGCGTGGTACGCCGGCTTCGGTTCGCCGGCGTGATCGACGACGGCCGTACACCAGGCGTTCGGGTACGACTCCGCCAGTTGCCACGGCAGCACGATGCTCGACCGCGGCCACCGCCGCCGGTCCGCCTCCACGGCGTACGCCAGCCCGCTGGCCTGCAGGAACTGGCTAGCCCGGCGGAACGCACCGGGCGTGCCGAGACGCCCGCCGAAGCACTCCTGAACCAGCGTCGCGTTGTTCCACCAGTCGCCGAGGTGCCGGTAGACCGGGTTGCCACGGCCCACTGGCCAGCGGTCGTCCGGCGGGACCAGCGCGGTCCACAGCCGCCGGTTCGCCATCCCCTCGACGCCGAACTCGGTGTGCGCCAGCGCGCTGCCGCCGTTGTACAGCGTGTAATGCGCCGTGAGCCCCTGGTGCTCCCACGGCCCGTGCACGTCATGCCCGCCGTCGCGGAAGTGGAAGCGCGGCCCGGTCGGCGACGTCGGCAGCCACGACCGGCCCGGGTCCAGCCGGGCGACCTCGTCGCGCAGCGCCGCCAGCGCGGGGGAGCGGTCGTCGGACAGCAGGCCGACGTCGTCCTCCAGCTCGTTGCCACCACCCCACAGCAGCAGCGACGGGTGCTGCGTGCGGCCCGGCACGACGGCGGCCGCCTCGGCCCGCAGGTGCTCGACGAACGCCGGGTCGTCCGCCGGGGCGCTCTGCATCCCGGAGCTGGACTGGGAGAACTCCTGCCAGACGAACAGCCCGGCGCGGTCGCACGCGGCGTAGAACGACGGCGTCTCGATCAGCCCGCCGCCCCACACCCGCAGCAGCCGCGCCCCGGTCCGGCGGGCCAGCTCGACCAGGTGCTCGACCTTCGCGTCGGTGATCTCGCCGTACAGGGCGTCGGCGGGCGCCCAGTTCCAGCCGGTCAGCTCGACCCGCCGGCCGTTGACGACCGCGGTGTAGGGCAGCGCGCCGAGCGACGCACCGGCGTTCGGCGCCAGCACGGCGTGCCGGAACCCGGTGACCACCCGGCGCACCGCGTCGCCGGCCCGCACGACCACCTCGTACAGCGGCTGGTCGCCTAGCCCCTGCGGCCACCACAGCGCCGGCTCCGGCACGACGACGGACCCGGTCAGCGACCCGTCCGCGCCGACGGACAACGGCCCAGCCGCGACCACCTCGCCGTCGAGCCGCACCTCCATGACGGCGTCGGCCACGGCCCCCGACACCCGGCCGGACACCTCCACCGTCGCGGCCGCCAGGTGTGGGGACACCGCCGGGCGCACCGACACGTCCTCCAGCTGCCCGACGCCGATCTCCAGCCGGACGCCGCGCCAGATGCCCTGGTGCACCAGCCGCGGGCAGAAGTCCCAGCCGTAGCCCATCCGAGGCGCGTGCACCCGGACCCGCTCAGTGCGGCCCACCTGCGGCTCTGTCACCGGCGCCGGGTCGACGACGACCGCCAGCCGGTGCGAGCCGCCGTCCGCCACCAGCGCCGTCACGTCGAACCGGGCGGCCCAGTACAGCCCGCCGACCCGGCCGACCAACGTGCCGTCCACGTACACCGCCCCGCCCGGGTCCACGCCGTCGAAGCACAGCGCCGCCCGCGACCCGTCCGGCAGCGGTGCGACCTCGAACGTCCGCCGGTACACCCACGACCGCGTGCTCACCCACTCCGCGGCCCGCGAGTTGCGGCCCGCGTACGGGGACGGCAGCTCGCCGGCCCGGACCAGGTCGCCGATCACGGCGCCCGGCACCCGGGCCGGCAGCCACCCGGGCGCGAGCGCGGCCGCACCGGCCACGGCGCCGGCGTTGTTGCGCGCCGTGACCGGCTGGTCCACGAACCACTGCCAGGTGTCGCCGAGCGCCTCCCGTACCGACCACGAACCGCCGAGGTCGACCGTCGTCACCCCTTGCTGCCGGTCGTCGCGATGCCCTGGACGAAGTGCCGCTGGCCGAGGAAGAACAGGATGATCATCGGGATCGTCGTGATGACGCTCGCGGTGACCACGATCTCCCAGTGCCACTCGCCGCCGAAGCCGTACTGGTCCAGCAGCGCCTTCAGACCACGCGGGACGGTGAAGTTGTCGCTGTCGCGCAGGTAGATCAGCGGCCGCATGAGGTCCGTCCATGCCGCCTGGAACTCGAAGATCAGCGTGATGATCAGCGCCGGTTTGCACAGCGGCATGGCGATGCGGGTGAAGATCCGCCAGTTGTTGGCGCCGTCGATCTTGGCCGCGTCGAACAACTCCCGTGGCAGCCCGAGGAAGAACTGTCTGAGCAGGAAGATGTAGAACGCGCTGCCGAACAGGTTCTGCGCCCACAGCGGCGTGAGCGTGTCGACCATGCCGAGGCTGTTCCAGATCAGGAACTGCGGGATCATCGTCACCGCGCCGGGCAGCATCATCGTCGCCAGCACGATGCCGAACAGGAAGTTGCGGCCGCGGAACCGGAAGTACGAGAACCCCCACGCGACCATCGCGCTGCTGACGGTGACCGTGACCGCGGCCAGCACCGTCACCAGGACGGTGTTCCACAGCCACAGCGCCATCGGCGCCTCGTGCCACACGTCCAGGTAGTTCTGGAAGGTGAACGTCTCCGGGATGAGCTTGTTGTCGAAGACCTCGCCGCGTGGCTTGAACGACGCGCTGAGCAGCCAGATGAACGGGTAGATGAAGACCAGCGTGGCCAGGATCAGCGCCGTCCAGATCAGCGCCTTGACCGGCGTGATGCGGCGGCGGCGCCGGGGCGGCTTGGGGACGGTCTCGGGCTCCGCCGGGGTGTCGAGCCGCGTGTCTGCCGTCATCGCTGCTCACCTTCGTAATAGACGAACCGCCGGCTGACCTTGATCTGGATCGCGGTGAAGATCATGATGATCACGAAGAGCAGCCAGGCCATCGCCGAGGCATAGCCCATGTTCAGGAACTCGAACGCCTGGCGGAACAGGTAGATCACGTAGAACAGCGCCGCGTCGTTGCTGTAGGTCGTGTTGCCCGACCCGAAGAACGCCGTGTACGCCTCGGTGAAGGTCTGGAACCCGGCGATGGTGTTGACGATGAAGATGAAGAACAGCGCGCCGCTGATCATCGGGACGGTGATCTTCCGGGTCTGCTGCCACCAGCTGGCGCCGTCGACCTTCGCGGAGTCGTAGAGCTCCTGCGGCACGTTGCGCAGCGCCGCCAGCAGGATGATCACCGACGACCCTACCGACCACAGGCTCATCAGGATCAGGCCGGGCTTCACCCAGTTCGGGTCCGTGGTCCACGCCGGCCCGTCGATGCCGAACCAGCCGAGCACCCCGTTGATCAGACCGTCCTGCCCGTTGAACAGCAGCAAGAGCAGGATCCCGACGGCCACCGGCGGCGTCATCTTCGGCAGGAAGAACGCCGTGCGGAAGAAGCCCGCCGCCCGGCCGGCCTTGTCCAGCAGCAGCGCGAGCGCCAGAGACACCAGGCAGTACAGCGGCACTTGGATGACCGTGAAGATGAACGTGTTCCACAGCGCCGTCCTGATCTTCGGGTCGCGGAACAGCTCCTCGTAGTTCTCCAGCCCGACGAAGTTCGGGCTGTTGATCACGTCGTAGTCGGTCAGCGACAGGTAGCCGCTGTAGATGATCGGCCACAGCGTGAAGATCAGGAACCCGACGATCCACGGGCTGATGAACAGCAGCGCCGCACGCGTCTCCCGCCGGCGGCTGATGCGGCGCGCCCGGGCCGCTCGGTCATCACCGAGCGTCCCGGACGCGTTGACCTGCGTCGACGCCAAGGCGTCAGCCCTCTTCCCGCTCGTCCCAGGTCGACCACGCCTCGTCCAGCGCCGCCTGTGCCTCCTCCTGGGCCTGGGCCAGGGCGTCCGCGGGCTCCTGCTGCCCGTTGAGGACGCGGTTGACGCCGTCCTGCCAGGCAGTCTTGAACTCCGCGTCAGCCGGGTTGGCCGGCAGCGTGAACGTGTGGTCGTTGGCCTCGTAGGTGGCCTGGACCGCCGCGTCCCACTTGGCGTCGCCGCTGGGCGTGACGAACTGGTCCTGGATCTGCTGGTCCGCCTCGGCGTTGCCGGTGAGCAGGCCGGTGAACGGCTTGCCCTCGGCCTCGCGCAGGTCGACGCGGGCCTGTGCGGCGGCGATCCAGCTGTCGGTCTCGGTCATCGTCTTGATGAACCGGCAGGCCGCCTCGGGGTTCTCGCTGCCCTTCGGGATCGCCCACGCCGAGCCGGACGCGTACGCCAGCGGCTCGCCCTCGCGGTCGCGGACGGTGTCGAAGGCCATCGGCGCGTCCGGCGAGACGTCGTTGAGCACGTTGACGTACCACTGCTCCATCGGCATCGCACCGAGCACGTTGGTGGCGAACTGGTTGCCCGCGCCGAAGAAGTCGGCGGAGTCGCGGTACGCCTTCACCGTGCCGAAGCCGCCCTGGTCGTTGTAGATGCCGACGGCCCACTCCAGCGCCTCGACCACCTTCGGGTCGTCCAGCTGCGCCGTCCGGCCGTCTTCGGAAAGCAGGTCGGCGCCGTTGGCCTTGGCCCACAGCGGCAGGAACTCCGGCAGCTTGCTGTCGTAGCCGATGACGGAGAGGGAGCCGCCGCTGCCGACGTACATCGCCTGGTTGGCGGCGGTGATCGCATCCCAGTCCGAGCCGTTGACGTCGTCGAGCGTGAGCCCGGCGGCGGCCAGCAGATCGGCGTTGGCCTGGGTGATCTGGACGGAGTTGAACTCCGGGATGCCGTAGACGCTGCCGTCGAAGCTCACCTGGTTCAGCGCCGGCTCCAGGTACATCGAGGTGTCGATGCCCTCGCCGTCGATGCACTCGTCCAGCGGGATGATCGCGCCGCGCGAGGCGAACGTGCCGATCTGGTCGCGGTTCGCGTAGACCAGTTCCGGCGGCTCGCCGCTGGCGATGGCCGACAGGAACTGCTGGATGTCGAGGTCGCCCTCGATCAGCTTGACCGTCGCCGGAGCGATGGCCGCGCCGGCCAGGTCGACCCGGGTCTGGCCGATCTCGTCGCCGGCGCCGAACCCCATGACGTCGAGCTCACCGCTCAGTTCCGCTTCGGGGTCGAACGTGGTGCCGCCACCGGTCTCGTCGTCGGACGAATCGCTGGTGCCCTGAGCGCACCCGGCGAACACCAGGCCGGCCGTCAGCGCCAGTGCGCTCCACCTGACGGCTGCTGTCTTCATGGACCGTCCTCCACTCCAGAGGGAGGCGCCGGCAAGCGGCGCCCGAACGTCTGCAGCGACGTCCGGGAAGGAGCGTCGCGTTGTCCGCAAGTACGCGCCGTTCCGGCCCGAGGCCGGGGTACGGCTGGCTCCGCGCCCAATGTGGCATCGTTGCCATGTGAGAACGTACCCACACTCTCCCACGCCGTCAACGGCTCTGGCCTAACGAAACGGAAACGCGCGGTTCCTCCGCAGGTCAGACCCGTGTGACGAGCTCGACGAGACGCCGCGTGGCCAGCTCGGGCGAGCTGAGCACGGGCGTCGCCGTGCTGCCCGCACGGCCAGCAGCGGCGGCCATCGACGCCTGCGCCAGGACGACGACGTCGACGCGCCCATCCCACCGTCGGATCGCCGCCTCGGTGGTCCCCGTCCCGTCGATCAGCTCCGCCTCGACGGTGACGGCGCGGCCGGCCTGCCGCGCGCTGCGGTGCAGCAGCCGCTCCGTCGGGCCGAGCGTCGACGCGACCGTCGCGAGGACGGCCACCCGGCCGCCGTCGCCGGCCAGCTCGATGGCGCGGTCGGCCATCCCCTGGTCGACCCGCAGCACCGGGAGGTCCGGCTCCGGCACCTGCTCGGTCGCCTCGCCCAGCGTCGAGCAGGTCACGAGGACGCCGGCGACACCACGGCCACGCAGGTGGGCGACGTGCGCGGCGAGCCGGTCGACGACCTCGGGTCCGACGCCACTGGCCAGCGCCGTCCGGAGCAGCCAAGGGTCGACGACGTGGATCGCTTCGACGTCCGCCGGCGCCGCGTCCGTCACGAGGTCGTCGAACGTCGCCGCGAGCGCCGGGACGGTGTGCACCAGCCCGAGCCGCGTCACGTCGTCCACCACGGCGTCGCGTGCTCGTCGACGATCTCGGTGAGCCGCCGCAGCCGGGGCGCCGAGCGCGCCGCCAGCTCCGTCAGCGGGCCGCCGACCACGTCGCTCCACAGCGCCCGGCCGGCCAGGAACCCGGACGCGCCGGCCCGGCAGGCCGCCTCGACCGCTGCCGGGAAGCGGTCCTGCCGCACGCCCTGCGACAGCACCACCCACGGCCCGGTGACGGCGTCGTCGAGCGCCCGGCAGGCGTCCAGCAGCGCGGCCGGATCGCCCTCACCGGCGCTCGGCACCTGTGCCTTGTACAGGCTGGGACCGAGCGGCGACAGTTCGCGGGCGGCCTCGGCGATCGCCGGGTTCAGGTCCCACGTGCCGCGGCCGAGCTCGTCCGGGGTGGCCCGTACGACCGGCTCCAGCACGGACAGCACGCCTCGCTTCCGGGCCTGCTCGACGAACTCGAGTGCCAGCTCGACGCGCCGCTCACGCAGCTCGTCCCGGCGCCAGATGACCAGCAGCTTCACGGCCGCGACGCCGTCCAGATCGCTGCCCTCGGCGACGAACGCGGGGTCGAGCGCGGTCTCCTCAACTGGCCCACCGTCCTCCTGCGTCAGGGCATCGACGGCGAGGATCAGCCCGCAGCTCTCCGGCAGCAGCCGGTCCCGCCGAACCTGGTCGAAGCCGTAGTGGCGGTCGATCAGGAAGCCCGACGCCAGTGGGCCGAGCTCGCGGGCGACCGCGAGCTTGAACGCCGTCAGCACGTCGTCCGGCGGTCGCCCGGCGCCCGCGTCGTCGAACATCGTGCGCAGGCTCTCGCGCTGATCCATCGCGACCATCGCGAGGCCGCCGCCGGGCCGCGCCAGCGCGTCGAGAGTAGGTTCGGTCATGGGTCGAGTCTGTTCGGAGTCGAACAAACTCGTCAAGAAATGTTGGCTTCTTGACATTCTCGGTTCTGGACCGGTTGGCTGGAGGCGTGCGCTACACCGACGCGCCGCGCCGGCGCGACGAGCTGCTGAGGCGGCTGCGGGCGGCCGGCTACCTGTCCGCGGCCCACGCGGCGGCCGAGCTGGACGTGTCGGAGATGACGATCCGGCGCGACCTGCGGCAACTGGAGGTCGACGGGGTCGCGGTGCGGGTCACCGGCGGCGCGCGGCTGCCCGACGGCGACGGCGTGCCGTTCGAGCTGCGCACGGACCGCTTTGCCGCCGGGAAGGCCGCGGTGGCCAGGGCGGCGGCGGACCTGCTGCCGCCGGGTGCGACGGTGGCGCTGGACTCCGGGACGACGGTCGCCCGGCTGGCCGAGCTGCTGCCCGCCGGGCTCACCGTCGTCACCCATTCCGTGCCGGTCGTGACGGCGTGCGCGGCGCGTCCGGACCTGCGGCTGATCGGGCTCGGCGGGGTGTTCAACCCGGCGACGCGGTCGTTCGGCGGGCCGGCGGTGCGTGCTGCACTGTCGGACATCGTGGTGGACCTCGCCGTGCTGTCGGCGACCGCCGTCGGGCCGTCCGGCGTGTTCTGCGCCGACCCGTACGACGCGGAGACGAAGCGCGCGCTGGCCGCGGCGGCGCGGTCGGTCGTCGTGGCGGCCGACGGGTCCAAGCTGGCGGCGCGGGCGCCGATCCGGTTCGCGCTCCTGGACACCGTGTCGACGCTGGTCACCGACGCGTCCGCCGACGTCGCCGCGGTGCGGGCGGCCGGGCTCCGGGTGATCCAGGCGTGACGGTGCTGCGGCTCGGCGTCGTCGCCGACGACGTGACCGGCGCCTGCGACCTCGCCGGCGTCGTGACGGCGGCCGGCCTGCCCGCGTCGGTGCTGTTCGGCCCGCCGTCGCCGTCGGACGTGCCCCCGGACGGCACCGCGTGCGTCGTCGTCGCGCTGCGGACCCGGACGGCGCCGGTGGCGTCCGCCGTCGCGGAGTCGGTGGCGGCCGGGCGCTGGCTGCTGGCGCATGGGGCGCGGCGGCTGTACCAGAAGTACTGCTCGACGTTCGATTCGACGGCTGCCGGGAACATCGGGCCGGTCGCCGACGCGCTGGCCGGCTTGGTCGGTGGCCGATCCGTCGGAACGCCCGCCACGCCCGCCGTCGGCCGGACCGTCTACCAGGGCCACCTCTTCGTCGACGGGCGGCTGCTGTCGGAGTCGCCGCTGCGCGACCATCCCCTGACCCCGATGACCGACGCCGACCTCGTCCGGCTGCTCTCGGCCCAGACGCCGCGGTCGGTCGGGCTCGTGCGCTGGCCCGCGGCGGGGGTGGCGGTGTCCGAGACCGCCGAGCACGTGCTGCTGGACGCCCTCACCGACGCCGACCTCGACCGGCACGCCGCCGCCCTCACCGACGGCTCCGACCTCCTCGGCGGCGCCTCCGGCCTGGCCGCCGCACTGGCGCGGCAGTGGGCCGGATCGGCGCCGCCGCCCGAGACGGTGCCTGGCCATCCGGCCGGCGACGTCAGCTTCGGCGACACCCGTTCCGGCGATGTCCGTTCCCGCGACGTGAGCTTCGGCGATTCCCGTTCCGGCGACGTGGGCTTCGGGGACGTCGATACCCTCGACGTCCGTTTCGGCGACAGTGACACCCCGCCCGGCCGGGTGGGAGGCCCACCCTACGGGCGGGCACCGACACACTCCGCCGCCGCGACGTCCCAGCGACCGGGTGGCCGCGTCGTGCTGGCGGGCAGTTGCTCGAGGCGGACCCGAGAGCAGATCGCCGCGTTCGACGGACCGGTGATCCGGATCGCCGTCGACGACCTCGCCGCCGACCCGGCCGCACACCCCGGCGACGACCCAGCCACAGGCGCCCCAGCCCACGCCGTCGACCACCGCACAGCCGCCACCCACGCCGTCGACAACCGTACGGCCGCCACCGCCCGCGCCGTCACGATCGCCATCGATGCCGCATTGGCGGCGGTCCACAACGGCCCGGTCGTCGTCACCACCTCGCTGCCACCCGAGGAACTACGCGCCGTCCAGGAGCGACACGGCCGGGACCGAGCCGCGGCGCTGGCCGAGCGGGCCCTCGCCGAGGTCGCCCGCGCGCTCGCCGACGCGGGCGTGCGCCGGTTCATCGTCGCCGGCGGGGAGACGTCCGGCGCGGTGACCGAGGCGCTCGGGATCAGGCAGGTGCGCATCGGCGCGCAAGTCGCGCCGGGCGTGCCGTGGACCGTCAGCGCCGGGCCGCGGCCTGTGGCGCTACTGCTGAAGTCGGGCAACTTCGGGCCGCCCGACTTGTTCACGACCGCCTGGGAGGTGGGACCGTGATCGAGGTCGACGCGCTGGTCGCGGGGTGTCGCCGGCTGGCAGCGCTGGGGTTGTCGCCGGGCGGGTCCGGCAACGTCAGCGTCCGGGTGGGCGAGCAGGTGTTCGTCACACCGACCGGCAGTGCGCTGAGCCGGGTGACCGACGCCGACCTGGCGGTGCTGTCGCTGACCGGCGAGCCACTGTCCAGCGCACGGCCGTCCAAGGAGTTCCCGCTGCACCTGGCCGCGTACCGCGTGCGGCCGGACGCGCGGGCGATCGTGCACCTGCACTCCGTCCATGCCGTCGCGGTGGCCTGCCTGGACGAGCCGCTGCCGACCCTGACGCCGTACCAGGCCACGCGACTCGGGCCGCTGCCGCTGGTGCCGTATGCCCCGCCGGGAAGCGCGGCGCTGGCCGAGGGCGTCGCCGTCGCGCTCGCCGACCACCACGCGGCGCTGCTGGCCAACCACGGCAGCGTGGTCGCCGCGGCCGACGTCGACCTGGCGGCCGATCTCGCCGAGGAACTGGAGTCGGCCGCCCGGCTGGCGCTGCTGCTGCGCGGATTCCCGTACCGCGAGCTGCCGTCGTCGATCAGCGCTGGGCCTGCCACCAGCTGACCGTGGCGGCGACGGCGTCGTCGAACGGGGTGGGCCGCTGGCCGAAGGTCGTCTCGAAGGCCGACGAGTCGATGACGAACGACCGAGTGAACTGGTAGCGGGTCTCCTTGAGCTCGCGCAGCATCGGCACGGCCAGCCCCACGACGTCCTGCGCCCAGTACGGCAGGCGGCGGATCCGCGCCGGCGACGTGCCCGCGATCGAGGCCACCGCGTCGGCCAGCCGGCGGGCGCTGAACGGCGCCGCCGTCGGGACGTGCCAGGCCCGGCCGTACGCGCGCTCGTCGCTGCCGGCCGTGGCGAGCGCGGCGGCGACGTCGTGGACGTAGGTCCAGCTGCGGACGACGCCGGGGTCGTGCAGGTAGGTGGCGGGCTTGCCGGCCAGCAGCGGCGGGAGGAACCGGTCGCCGACGTGGCCCTGGTCGCGTACGCCCGGACCGTAGTAGTCCGACGCGCGCAACTCGGTCATGCGGATGCGGCCCGCCGCGTGCGCCGCCAGCGCGTCCGCCCACATTCGCGCCCTGACCTGCCCCTTCACACCGCCTCCGGTCAGCGGCAGGTCCTCGGTCATCGGGCCGTCGACCGCGCCGTACGGGTACAGGTTGGCCAGCGTCGTGAGGACGGCGCCCGTGGTCTGCGCGGTGCCGAGCATCGCGGCGGCCATCGGCGGCCAGTCCTGGGTCCAGCGGTGGTACTGCGGGTTCGCACAGTTGTAGAGGACGTCAGCGCCCCGCGTGACCCGGGTCAGCCGGGCCTCGTCGGCGGCGCTGGCCGCGACCTTCGTGACGCCGTCGGGACCCGACCCGGACCGGCTGACGACGGTGACCTCGTGGCCGTCGGCGACGAGGCGCTCGGCCAGCAGCCGGCCGATCTGCCCGGCGCCGACGATGACGTGCTTGCCCATGACCTGCTCCTCAGTGTCTGTCGCTCTGTTCCGAGAGCAATGCTCTCTGTTTGGAGTGCGCTTGTCAAGAGCATCGCTCTCCGTTCGGTGCGATGCTCTGCTAAGGTGGCGCCATGAACGCCGGACGCACCGCACGTGAGCGCGCCCGCGCCGAGCTGACCAGGGAGATCGCCGAGATCGCCCGGCGCCAGCTGGGCACCGAGGGCGCGGGTGGTCTCAATCTGCGTGCCATCGCCCGCGAGTTGGGCATGGTCTCGTCGGCCATCTATCGCTACTTCCCGAGCCGCGACGAGCTGCTGACCGCGCTGATCATCGACGCGTACAACGCGGTGGGCGAGGCGGTGGAGCGGGCCGACGCCGACTGCGACGCCGGCGACCACCCCCGCCGGTGGCGGGCGGTCTGCCACGC
>NZ_KQ434754.1:0-170311 GCF_001270745.1 Jiangella muralis | reverse complement strand
TCCCCCCCCCGCCGGTGGCGGGCGGTCTGCCACGCCGTCCGCGACTGGGCGCTCGCGCACCCACACGAGTACGCGCTGATCTACGGCTCGCCGGTGCCGGGCTACCAGGCCCCGGTCGACACCGTCGAGCCGGCCGTGCGCGACACCGTCGTCTACGGGCGCATCCTCTCGTCGGCGTACGCGGCCGGCGTGCTGTCGCCGCCCGACGGGTTCCCCGCACCACCGCCGTCATTCGCCGGCGACGCCGAGGCCGTCCGCGCGTTGATGCCCGGCCTGCCCGACGACCTCATCGCCCGGGCCGTCACCGCGTGGACCGGGCTGTTCGGGTTCCTCAGTTTCGAGCTGTTCGGCCAGTTCGCGAATGTCGTCGAGGACCGCGCGACACTGTTCGACCACCAGGTCGCGACCCTCGGCCGGCTGGCGGGGTTGCCGGCGGCTTGACCTCGAGACCGGTTGAGGTCTTCCCCACGTCGGTCATCGCTGCGCCGTGACCGCGACCACCTCGCCCGCCGCAGCATCGACGAACGCCGCCAGCCCCGCGTTGACCAGCGCGCCGAACGACCCGCCCGGCATCGGCTCGACGAACGTGCCACCGGTCAGCGTGACGGACCCGCCGCCGCACCTGGCCCAGCAGCTTTCGCGGCAGCCCGGCCAGGAAATCCTCGTCGGCGGCCTCGACCAGATCGGCGGTCGGCGCATTCGCCGCGCAACACACCACACCGTCGAGGTCGGGCAGGTCGACGACCACCGGCCCTCGCCGGGACGCCCGCACCACCTCGTGCCCGCGCTCCGTCAGTTCCTCGGCCACCGCCGAGCCGACGATCCCACTGGCCCCGATGACCACGATCTTCACGTGTACATCCTCCATGTCGGTGCGGCCCCGAACGCGAAGATCCCGGCCAGGTGAGTACCTGACCGGGATCTTCGATGTGGTGCGCGAGGGGGGAGTTGAACCCCCACGTCCTTTCGGACACACGGACCTGAACCGTGCGCGTCTGCCTATTCCGCCACCCGCGCGTGCTGCGGCACCAAGGTTAACACGCCTCGACCGGTGGTCGATTCCACGATCCGGGGGTGCGGATGTCAGCATGGGGCGGGAAGACCGAGCGCCGCCGGAACCAGCCGCCAGCCGTCCTTCGTCACATAAGGTTGCGACGGCCGTTTCCGCACGGCCCCGATCCAGGGCGCATCCGCAGCATCACGCTACGCGCCGTTACGATCAGGGTCTTGCCCGCGGCCACCAGGTGCCAGACGTGGAGGGAGGTACCCGTGGGAGTGTTGCAACGCTTCGAGCGCCGGCTCGAGAGCATGGTCCAAGGTGCGTTCACCCGAGCGTTCCGCTCCGAGGTGCAGCCCGTCGAGATCGCCGCGGCGATCCAGCGCGAGCTGGACAACAACGCGCAGATCGTCAGCCGCGACCGGTCGCTCGTGCCGAACGACTTCGTGGTCGAGCTGGGGCCGGGCGACTACGACCGGTTGACGGCGTACATCGGCACGCTGGCGACCGAGCTGGTCGAGCTGGCCCGCGAGCACGCCGAACTGCAGCACTACGCCTTCACGGGACCGGTCGGGGTCGGGTTCGAGCGGCACGAAGATCTCGGCACCGGCGCCTTCCGCATCCGCAGCGCGGTGCGGGCCGGCGTCGACCGCGGGTCGTCGTTCGCGCCGACGCCCACCTCGGAGCGGCAGGCCGACGCGTCCCTCATCATCAACGGCACCCAGCATCCGGTGCTGCCGCCCGGCGTCGTCCTGGGACGCGGCAGCGAATGCGACCTTCGTATCGACGATCCCGGCGTCTCGCGCCGGCATCTGGAGATCCGCGTGTACCAGCAGGGATCGCAGTCCCAGCTGGTGGCCGTCGACCTCGGCTCCACCAACGGGACGATCGTCGACGGCGCCCGAGTGGGTCAGGCGCCCCTCACCGACGGCTCCCGCATCGTGATCGGCTCGACCACGATCGACGTCCGTCGGCGCGGTTCCGGGAGGTGAACGAGTGTCGGAGCTGACACTCACGGTCATCAAGCTCGGCTTCCTGGCCGTGCTGTGGCTGCTGATCCTCTCCGTCACGTCGGCCATGCGGGCCGACCTGTTCGGCGTGCGACCGCCCAAGCAGCCGAAGCCGCAGAAGGAAGCGCGCGACGCGGCCCGGCAGAACCGTCAGCCGCGTGGCGCCAAGGGCACGCCCACCAGGGCGTTCATCGTCGAAGGACCCGACACCGGTAAATCGGTGGCGCTCGACGGCACGCCCGTGACGTTCGGCCGCGGCGCCGACTGCACCATCCCGCTGGCCGACGAGTACGTGTCCACCCAGCACGCCCGGCTGCGGTTCCACGAGAGCCAGTGGTACGTCGAGGATCTCGGCTCCACCAACGGCACCTACGTCGGCAACCAGCGGCTCACCCGCAGCACGCCGGTCACCGCCCGCAGCCGGTTCCGGCTCGGCAAGACCGTCGTCGAGCTGCGGAAGTAGGTCTCGATGCCGTTGACGCTGCGCTACGTCGCGCGCTCCGACGTCGGCCTGGTCCGGGAGGGCAACGAGGACTCCGGCTACGCCGGCCCCTACCTGCTGGCCGTCGCCGACGGCATGGGCGGGCACGCGGCCGGCGAGGTGGCCAGCCAGGCGGCCATCGACGAGCTGGTGCTGACGGAGCGCGAGCCGCACGACAGCAACCCGCTGCAGACGCTGGCCACCGCCATCGAGTCGGCGAACAAGCGCATCCGCCAGCTCATCGTCGACGACTCCAGCCGCGAGGGCATGGGCACGACGGTCACGGCGCTGCTGTGGACGGGCACGATGCTCGGCCTCGGCCACGTCGGCGACTCCCGCGCCTACCTGGTGCGCGACGGCGCCATCCGGCAGCTCACCCACGACCACACGTTCGTGCAGTCGCTGGTCGACGAGGGCCGCATCACGCTCGAGGAAGCCGGGGTCCACCCGGCCCGCTCGCTGATCCTCAAGGCGCTGCAGGGCCAGGGCGACGTCGACCCCGACCTCCAGGTGCTCGACGTCCACCCGGGCGACCGCCTGCTGGTCTGCAGCGACGGCCTCACCGGCGTGGTGTCCGACGCCACGCTGGAAGAGACGCTCGGCACCGTCGAGGGCCTCGACGCCGCCGCCGACGAGCTGATCCGACTGGCGCTGGCCGGTGGCGCGCCCGACAACGTCACGCTGGTGCTGGCCGACATCGTCGAGACCGACACCCCGCGCCAGCCCGACGACACCGCCGAGGCGTTCCTCGTCGGCGCCGCGGCCAGCAACGACGCCCCGCCGCCGGAACGGCCGCACCGCCGCCGTCCGGGCGCGGCGTTACGGGCGCTGGTCGGCGCCGAGGAGCACCGGCCGACGGCCGAGGACCTCGAGGCCATGCGGTACGCGCCGCAGCCGCCGCGGCGCCGCCGCTGGCTGCGCACCGTCGTCATCGTGGCCGCGGTCGGCGCCATCGGCTGGCTCGGCCTCGACCTCACCAGCAACTGGGTGCGCGACCAGTACTACGTCGGCGACAGCAACGGCCAAGTGGCCATCTACCAGGGCGTCAGCCAGGAGATCGGGCCGATCCGGCTGTCCGAGCTGCACGACATCCCGGGCGGGCTGCCGGTCGACGCGTTGCCCACCATCTACCGCGAGCAGGTCGCCGACACCATCGCGGCCGACGACCTCGACGACGCCGACGCCGTCGTCGAGCGGCTTCGGCTGGAGGCCTGCCGGGCGCATCAGCGAGTGGGCGGCGGCGAGACTCCGGCCCCGACACCCACCCCGACACCTACCGCGACGCCGCCGACCGGCGCGGCGGCGACCCCGCCGGCCACCGCGCAGCCGACCGATCCCGCCGACGGCACCACCGAGGACGATGGCTGGCTCGGCGACGAGGTCGGCTACCCCGGTCTGCTCTGTGCGGGGTCATCATGAGTCTCGACCGCGCCCGCGCCCGCACCGAACCACCGGCGCCCGAGACGGTCACCCCGCGCCGCGGCCGGGGGACCGAGCTGGTGCTGCTGATCTTCGCCATCGGCATCGCGACCTTCGCCTACGTCAGCGTCGACCTCGGCGCGCTCGGCCGGGTCCCGCCGAACGCGCTGGCCTACCTCGGCGGGTTGTCGGCGGCCACGGCGGTGGCGCACGTCGTCATCCGCCTTCGGGCGCCGTACGCCGACCCCGTCATCCTGCCGATCGTCGTGACGCTGTGCGGGCTGGGCCTGGCGATGATCCACCGGCTCGACCTCGCTGACGGCACCACGCGGGCATCCACCCAGCTCACCTGGATGGCGATCGGGGTCACGCTGTTCGTCGGCGTGCTGCTGTTCGTGCGCGACCACCGGGTGCTGTCGCGGCTGCCGTACCTCGCCGGGCTGGCCGGGCTGTTGCTGCTGGTGCTGCCGCTGCTGCCGATCATCGGCCACTCGATCCGCGGCGCCCGCATCTGGATCAACGTCGGTGGCATGACGTTCCAGCCGGGCGAGGCGGCCAAGATCATCCTGATCATCGCGTTCGCCGCCTACCTGGTGCAGACCCGCGACGCGCTCGCGCTGGCCGGCCGCCGCTTCCTCGGCGTCGACCTGCCGCGGGCCCGCGACCTCGGCCCGATCCTGCTGGTCTGGCTCGGCGCCCTGGGCATCCTCGTCGTGCAGAACGACCTCGGCCCATCCGTGCTGCTGTTCGGCATCTTCGTGCTGATGATCTACGTCGCCACCGAGCGGATCTCGTGGATCATCCTCGGCCTGCTGCTGATCCTCGCCGGCGGCTTCGCCGCCAACGCCGTCGTCTCGCACGTCGCCGAGCGCATCGACTTCTGGATGGACCCGTTCATCGACCCGCAGGGCCAGGTCGCGCAGTCGCTGTACGGGCTGGCGTACGGCGGCCTGCTCGGCACCGGCCTCGGCCAGGGCCGCCCGGAGCTGACGCCGATCGCCGAGAGCGACTTCATCGGCTCGGCGCTCGGTGAAGAGCTGGGCCTGACCGGGCTGATCGCGATCATCCTGCTGTACGCCCTGCTCGCGTCGCGTGGCCTGCGGGCCGGCCTGCTGCTGCGCGACCCATTCGGCAAGCTGCTGGCCGCAGGGCTGGCCGCCGGCTTCTTCCTGCAGGTCTTCATCGTGCTCGGCGGCGTCACCCGGCTCATCCCGCTGACCGGCCTGACCACGCCGTTCCTGTCGCTCGGCGGTTCGTCACTGGTGATGAACTGGGTGCTGGTCGCGCTACTCATCCGGTTGTCCGACGCGGCCAGGCGACCGGCCCCGCCGTCCGCGACGTCGTCCTCGACGACGGACACCGCCGTCACCCAGGTCGTGAGAATCAGATGAACTCCCCGATCCGCCGTATCTCCGCCGGCTGCCTGCTGCTCTGCGTCGCGCTGCTGATCAACGCCACGTACGTGCAGGCGTTCTGGGCCGACGACCTCAACGCGCGCTCCGAGAACCGCCGGGTCCTGCTCGACGAGTACTCGCGCGAGCGCGGCCCGATCCTGCTCGCCGACGACACCCCCATCGCGCAGTCGGTGCCGGTCGACGACGAGTACCAGTTCCAGCGGCAGTACCCCGAGGGCCCCATGTACGCCCCGGTGACCGGCTACTACTCGTACTTCTTCGGCCGGACGGCCATGGAGCGGGCGCAGAACGACATCCTCTCCGGCGACGACGACCGGCTGTTCGTCCGCCGCCTCATCGACCTCGTCACCGGCGAGGAGCCGCGCGGCGGCGCCGTCCGGCTGACCATCGACCCCGCCGCCCAGCAGGCCGCGTGGGACGGCCTCACCGAGAGCGGCTACAAGGGCGCGGTCGTCGCCATCGATGTCCAGACCGGAGCGATCCTGGCCATGGTCAGCACGCCGTCGTACGACCCGAACCCGATGGCCAGCCACGCGACCGAGGTCCAGCAGGAGACCCGCGACGCGCTGGCCGCCGACCCGAACAAGCCCGACCTCAACCGCGCCATCGCCCAGCGGCTGCCACCGGGCTCGGTGTTCAAGCTGGTCACGGCCGCGGCGGCGCTCGAGTCCGGCGACTTCGAGCCCGGTACCGAGGTGCCCGGCCCGGCCGAGTACGACGTCCCGCTGTCGACGAACATGCTGCCCAACCAGAACGGCCGGGCCTGCGCCGACGGCACGCCGACGCTGACCGAGGCGCTGCGGGTCTCGTGCAACACCGCGTTCGCCTACCTCGGCAACCAGGTCGGCGAGGACGCGCTGCGCGAGCAGGCCGAGAAGTTCGGCTTCGGCACCCAGCCACTGACCAACGACGACATGAACGCCGCGACCAGCGTGTTCCCGGCCGAGCTCGACGACGCCCTGCTGGCCTACTCGGCGATCGGCCAGTACGACGTGTCCGCGACGCCGCTGCAGATGGCCATGGTCTCCGCGGCCATCGCCAACGACGGCGTGCTGATGGAGCCGTACCTCGTCCGCGAGGTCAGCGGTCCGGACCTCGTCAGCCCGATCGAGCGGACCGAGCCCGAGGAGCGCACCCGCGCCGTCTCGCCGGAGACCGCTCAGGAGCTGACCGAGATGATGGTCGACGTCGTCGAGAACGGCACCGGCGAGAACGCACAGATCGACGGCATCGAGGTCGCCGGCAAGACCGGCACCGCGCAGAGCTCCGCCGATCGGCCGCCGTACGCGTGGTTCACGTCGTTCGCGCCGGCCGACGAGCCCAGCGTCGCGGTCGCCGTCGTCATCGAGGACGCGCCCGACACCGCCCGCGACGACATCGGCGGCGGGCGGCTGGCGGCGCCCATCGCCAGGGACGTCATGGAGGCGGTGTTGGGATCGTGAACATCTTCACTGTTCGGTCAGGTACAGCGCCGGGTAGGCCGGAACGGGTAGCCTGCCCGGGGTCGAGTCGAGAAAGGGCCGCGCAATGAACGAGTTGCGACTCCTCGGAGATCGCTATGAGCTGGGCGAGGTGATCGGCCGTGGTGGCATGGCCGAGGTTCGCCGCGGCCGCGACTCCAGGCTGGGCCGCATCGTCGCTCTGAAGATGCTGCGGGTCGACCACGCGAGCGACGCGACGTTCCAGGCCCGGTTCCGCCGCGAGGCGCAGTCGGCGGCGTCGCTCAACCACCGCAACATCGTCGCCGTGTACGACACCGGCGAGGACTACGTCGACGGCAACCGCCTTCCGTACATCGTCATGGAGTACGTCGAGGGCCAGACGCTGCGCGAGATGGTGCAGGAGCACGACCGGTTCACGCCGGAACGGTCCATCGAGATCCTCGTCGCCACGCTCGACGCGCTGGAGTACAGCCACCGCGCCGGCATCGTGCACCGTGACATCAAGCCCGGCAACATCATGATCACGACCGGCGGCGAGGTCAAGGTCACCGACTTCGGCATCGCCCGGTCGCTGGCCGACACCGGCATGGCGCTCACCCAGACCGCCGCCGTCGTCGGGACCGCGCAGTACATCTCGCCCGAGCAGGCCCGCGGCGAGCAGGCCGACGCCCGCAGCGACCTCTACGCCAGCGGCTGCGTGCTCTACGAGCTGCTCACCGGCCGGCCGCCGTTCATCGGCGAGTCGCTGGTGTCGGTGGCGGTGTCGCACGTGCGCGAGCAGGCCACCCCGCCGTCGGCGCTGGACCCGAACATCACGCCCGAGCTCGACGCCATCGTGATGAAGTCGCTGGCCAAGGACCGCCTGCACCGGTACCAGAGCGCGTACGAGATGCGCACCGACCTCGAGCGTGCCGCCGCCGGGCTGCCGGTGGCGGCCGCCGCCGACACCTCCGCCGCGACGCAGCTGATCGCGAACGCCGGCCCGGCCACCGTCGCCGCCGGCGCCATGCCGCTCGACGACGACACGCCGTATCCCGACGAGTACGACGACGAAGAGGACGAGCAGCGCAAGGGCTTCAGCTGGTGGGCCGTCGTGCTCGGCGCGCTGGCCGTGCTGGCCATCGCCGGTCTCATCGGCTACCTGGTCTTCAACGGCGGCGGAACGGCGCAGGCCACCGTGCCGAACCTCGTCGGCATGACGCAGGAGGAGGCCGAGGCCAGGCTCACCGACGAGAACCTCGAATCGACGATCGAGACCGAACCAACGAGCGACGAAGCGCAGATCGGCGCGGTCATCCAGCAGGACCCGCGGCCCTCGACGCAGCTCGACGAGGGCTCGACGGTGACGCTGACCGTCGGCGTCGCGCCCGAGATGGTCTCCGTGCCCAACGTGGTCGGCCGGCCACAGGCAGAGGCCGAGGCGCTGATCGAGGAGGCCGGACTCAAGCCGGGCAATGTCACGCGCGAGGACAGCGAGGAAGAGGCCGGCACCGTCCTGGCCACCGACCCCGAGGGCGGCAGCTCCATCGCGCCGGGCACCTCGGTGAACCTGGTCCTCTCCAGCGGCGAGGTCGCCATTCTGGTGCCGAACGTCGTCGACATGAGCGAGGACGCCGCCGTCCAGGCCCTGGAGCGGGCCGGCCTGGAGGCCGACGTCCGGCGCGAGGAGACCGCCGACCAGCCCGAGGGCAACGTGTTCCGGCAGGAGCCCGGCGAGGGCGCGGAGCTGGAAGAGGGCGACACCGTCATCATCTACGTCGCCCAGGCGCCCGAGCCGACCGAGGAGCCGACGGAGACGGAAACCCCGCCCGATCCGACCGAGACGCCGGGCACCGAGACCGGTGGTGACGCCGGGACCGATGCCGGCACCGAGACCGGTGGCGACGTAGGCACCGAGACCGGCACCGACGCCGGGACCGAGACCGGCAACGAGACGGGCAACGAGACCGGCGGCGTTCTCGGGCCGTAGCCGGACCGTCGCACGAACGAGAGCCGCGCGGCTCGGGAGCTGATCCCGGGCCGCGCGGCTGTTTCGTGTGACGACGTCAGGCGGGGAGGTCGACGGCCGGGCCGTGCACCACGACCGGGGCCAGCCCCGCAGACCGTGCGACCGCGCCGTCGTCGCCGCAGACGGCCAGCCAGTTGGCCAGCATGCGGTGGCCGCCCTCGGTGAGCACCGACTCGGGGTGGAACTGGACCCCCTCGACCGCCAGCGTGCGGTGCCGCATGGCCATGACGACGCCGCCGGCGGTGCGCGCCGTGACCTCCAGCTCAGCCGGGACGGTGTCAGGCTCGACCGCCAGCGAGTGGTAGCGGGTGGCGGTGAACGGGCTGGGCAGGCCGGCCAGCACGCCGTCGCCGTCGTGGCGGACCTGGCTGGTCTTGCCGTGCAGTAGCTCGGGGGCGCGACCGACGGTGGCGCCGTACGCGACGCCGATGGCCTGCAGCCCGAGGCAGACCCCGAAGATCGGGGTGCGCCCGGCCAGGGTGTGGACGACGTCGATGCAGCCGCCGGCCTTCTCCGGCGTGCCGGGCCCGGGCGAGAGCAGAACGCCGTCGTAGCCGTCGGTCGAGCCGATCTCGTCGTTGCGGCGCACGTCGCACTCGGCTCCGAGCTGCGCGAGGTACTGGACCAGGTTGAAGACGAAGCTGTCGTAGTTGTCCACCACGAGAATGCGCCGGCTCACGGCCTCTTGCCTCCCTGAACGCTGCCCTCGAAGGCGGGCATCGCGATGTTGTCTTCGTCGGCGACGCCGTAGTACAGCCCGATGCGGTCGGCCCAGGCGCGGTACTCGCGCACCTTCGGCTCGTTGTCGAGCGCGCGGCGCATGGCGTCGGCGTCGCCGATGGCGCTGATGGTGTACGGCGGGTAGAAGGTGCGGCCGTTGAGCAACAGCACCGGGCCCTCGCACTGGACCGTGCTGGTCCAGATGAGGCGCTGGTCCATGACGGTCAGGGCCTCGGCTCCGCCTGCCCACAGCGCGTTGATGACGCCCTCGAGGTCCTGCTGGTGCACCAGGTAGTCCTCGGTGTTGAACGGCGAGTCCTCGCCCAGGTTGTTCGGCAGCTCCGCGTCGTCGAGCGTGACCGTGAGTCCCGGCCCCTGCACCGCGGTGAGACCGGCGGCCGGCATGAGCTCCTCGGTGTGGCGGTCGATCTCGGCGGACTGGCCGTTGCCCTGGCCCGCGGTGAGATCGTCGATGTCGGACGACAGGTCGTCGATGTGCGACTGCAGCTCCTGCACCCGCTGTTCCTCGGCCCGGACCAGGTCGGAGAACGCGATGACGTCGCTGCCGCGCAGGTCTTCGCCGTCGGCGGCCTTGGCGCTGGTGATGAGCAGGACACCACAGCCCGCGAGCACCAACGGCGCCAGAAAACGCCAGGCGCGAGGATAGTCGGACGATCGGCTGATGGTGTTCACCTCCAAGTGGGACGATCAGGACTGCACGCCGCGATGTGGGCGCTCGGCCCGCTGACGACTACGCTAGCCGAGCATCACCGCAACCAGCCAAGACCGAGAGGAACCGACCGTGCCCAAGTCTCGCAGCCGTCGCAAGGACGACGACTACACCCCGCCGGAGCGGAGCGAGCTCAAGGACCCGACGGTCTCCGGTCGCTGGGTCGTCCCCACCATGATCACCTTGCTCGTCGTCGGCCTGGTGTGGATCGTCGTCTACTACCTCGTCGGCGACGACATTCCGGTCGTCAAGGACCTCGGCGGCTGGAACCTGTTGATCGGCATGGGCCTGATCACCGGCGGCTTCATGACCGCAACCCGCTGGAAGTGACGGCAAACCGCCGTTGACCTGCACTGACGGGGTTGTCCACAGGTTATTGCACAGCTGTGATTACACGGGTGTAATTTTCCCCAGTGGGGATAACCCCTGTGGATAACTCCGCGCACCACAGTGAGGTGTGGACAGCAGGACGCACCTGATCGCTCCCGAGGGAACGATCAGGTGCGTGACCCGATGACGAGGTCGTGCCTCAGACGATGGCGAGCACGAGGCCGAGCGTGACCACCGCGGCGGCACTGGTGGAGCCGATGACCGCCCAGAGCCCGCGCTGCTCCTTCGGCGCGTAGGCGTACACCGCCGCGAGGGCCGAGCCGATGGCCAGGCCGCCCAGGTGGGCCCGCCAGTCGATGCCCGAAATGGTGAAGCTGAACGCCAGGTTGAGCGCCAGCACCACGAGGATGCTGCGGGTGTCGCCGCCGAGCCGGCGGGCGACCACGAAGAGCGCGCCGAACAGGCCGTAGACCGCACCCGACGCCCCGATGGAGATGGAGTATGGGTCAGAGACCATCAGCAGCGACGCCGCCGAACCCCCGAGGGCCGACAGCAGGTAGAGCGTGATGAACCGGGACCGGCCGAGCAGTGGTTCCAGCTGAGAGCCGAGCAGGTACAGCGCCAACATGTTCAGGGCGATGTGCAGCAGGCTGACGTGCATGAACGTCGCCGTGATGACCCGGTACCACTCGCCGTCGACGATGCCGAACCGGAACGCGTCGCCGGGATCGCCGAGGATCAGGCCCAGCCGGGCGGCCAGCTCGTTGGTGTGGCTCTGGCGGGCATAGATGGCGAGGATGGAGTCGCCGCGGGTGCCGATGACCAGGCCCATCACCCAGACGACGACGTTGATGCCGATGAGGCTGAGCGTGACGAGGTTGGTGTTGCCCTCTCGGCGCTGCCCGCCCAGCACCGTGCGGGCCTGACGGACGCCTTTGCGGCCCTCGGCGACGCATTCCGGGCACTGGTAACCGACCGGGGCGGAGATCATGCAATCGGGGCAGATCGGCCGCTCACACCGCGAGCACCGGATGTACGTCTCGCGGTCGGGGTGGCGATAACAGGTCGGCGGGGCGGCCGGGTCGCCGCTGGTGGGCGGCCCAGCCGGACCGCCGGCACTTCCGGTCATGGGGACGCCGGCTCTCGGTCTCAGCCGCCGGTGACGGTGACCGACTCGATGACGACGGGCTCGAGCGGCCGGTCGGCACGGTCGGTGGGGGTGGCGGCGATGGCGTCGACGACGTCGCGGCTGCTCTGGTCGGCCACCTCACCGAAGATGGTGTGACGGCGGTTCAGGTGCGGCGTCTGCCCGACGGTGATGAAGAACTGCGAGCCGTTGGTGTTGGGCCCCGCGTTGGCCATGGCCAGCAGGTACGGCTTGTTGAACGCCAATTCCGGGTGGAACTCGTCGGCGAAGTCGTAGCCGGGGCCGCCGGTGCCGTTGCCCAGAGGGTCGCCGCCCTGGATCATGAAGCCGCCGATGACGCGGTGGAAGACGGTGCCGTCGTACAGCTTGTCGCTGGTCTTCTCGCCGGTCTCGGGGTTGGCCCATTCGCGCTCGCCCTTGGCCAGCTCGACGAAGTTTCGCACCGTCTTCGGCGCGTGGTTCGGCAGCAGAGCCACGGTGATGTCGCCGCGGTTGGTGTGCAGGGTGGCATGAAGCTCGTCGGCCACGGGTAAGCCCTTCGCTGTCTGATGTCCTCGATTTGCTCCATCCTCGCACGCCGTGGCGTATGTCGGCATACGGTCGTCGGTAAGGCAAGATCGGGGGAGACTCCAGGTATAAGGGCCCTGGCACGCGATCCGACAAGGGAGGCCCAACGTGAGCAGGCTATTCAGCATCCGGCGAAACAGCCGCACCGACGACGCGAAGGTGCGCACGCAGGAGGCTGCGGAACAGGCCCGCCAGGCCGCACGCGAGGCCGGTCGGCGCGCACGTGAGGCCGCGACACCGGTGGTCGACTCCGCCCGCGAGAAGCTGACGCCGGTGGTCGAGTCGGCCGTCGACAAGGTGGGCCCGAAGGTCCAGGCGGCACGCGAGAAGGTGGGTCCGGCCGCCAACCAGGCCAAGGAGACGCTGCTGCACGACGTCGTCCCGAAGGTCGCCGACTCGCTGGCCGTCGCGGCCGACAAGTTCTCCGAGCGCGCACACGATCTGTCCGAGCGCACCGCCGTCCTCGCCGAGAAGACCGAGAAGCAGCGCAAGAAGAAGCGGCGCCGCAAGGTCGTCGCGGTGCTGGGCGGGTTCGCCGCCGCGGGCGCGGCGCTGGCCGCGGTGGTTCGCCGGCGCGGGCAGTCCGACCAGTGGACGACGTACGACCCGTCCACGGGTCCGTGGGCCCCGGCTCCGGCGGCCGACCCCGAGCCGGCCACCGAGGAAGAGCCCGCCCCGGTCGCCAAGAAGGCAACCGCCGGCAGCGACAAGCCGGCCGCCAAGAAGGCACCGGCGAAGAAGAGCGCCCCGGCCAAGAAGGCCACCGCGAAGAAGACGGCGGCGAAGAAGTCCACGCCCGCCCCGGCCTCCGGCAACAGCACTCAGGGCACGCTCGACGGCAGCCAGAACTAGGGCGTGTGACGAGACCGCCGCCCGGTCGATGGAGCGTGCGGAGGGTGCTGCGTCGGCTCCGCCGAGCCGGTGGGGAGGTGCGCAAACGGGGGAACCGTGGCCGGCGCGTCCCCCTTTTGCACGATCCCCACGCCACCGTGTGAGATCGCTGCGCCGGGTGGGGTGGATCACTGTTGCTCTGGCAACAGTGACGCCACCCAGCACACACAGTGATCCCACCCAGTGACGCGCCAGGGGCGCACAGTCGGAGCTAGGCGTTCTTCGTCACGTCGGCCAGTGTCGCCATCTCGGCGAGCACGCGCGCGGCGGCCTGCACCAGCGGCACCGCCAGCAGCGCGCCGGTGCCCTCACCGAGGCGTAGCGACAGGTCGAGCAGGGCCGGTTCGCCGAGTCGGTCCGGCAGCGTGCGCCCGCCCGGCTCGGCCGACGTGTGCCCGGCGACGAAATAGCCGGCGGCCTCCGGGCAGAGCGCGACGGCGGCCAGCGCGGCGGCCCCGGCCACGACGCCGTCGACGATGACGGGGACCCGGGCGGCCGCTCCAGCCAGCATGACGCCGGCCAGCGCGGCGTGCTCCAACCCGCCCAGCGACGCCAGGGTCCCCAGGGCTCCGTTGTCCGGTGCGGCGGCGTGCCGGGCCAGTGCCGTGCGCACCACGCCGACCTTGTGCGCCGTCCGGCCCTGGTCGAGGTTGGCGCCCTTCCCCGTGACGTCGGCCGGGTCGGCGCCGGTGTACGTCGCCATCAGGGCGGCCGACGCGGTCGTGTTGCCGATGCCGACCTCGCCGGTCACCAGCAGGTCGGTGCCGCCGTCGACCAGCTCCGCCGCGACCCGGGCACCGGCCAGGATCGCCGTCCGGCACTCGTCCAGGGTCATGGCCGGCTCGACGGCGAGGTCGCGGGTGCCGCTGCGCACCCGCTCGTCGCGGACGCCGTCGGGCACCGGGCCGAGCCGCAGCGTCCCGACGTCGGCCACCACGACCCGCGCGCCCACCGTCCGGGCGATCGCGTTGACGGCGGCGCCACCGGCGGCGATGGTCGCGACCATCGCCGCCGTGACCTCCTGCGGCCAGTCGGACACGCCCTCGGCATGCACGCCGTGGTCGGCCGCGGCCACGACCACCGCGGGCGACGACGGCACCGGCGGCGGGCAGTGCCCGCTCATCGCCGCCAGCCGCGCGCCGAGGTCCTCCAGCCGCCCCAGGCTGCCCGGCGGCTTGGCCAACCCGGCGTGCCGCTCGCGGGCCCGCTGGAAGGCCTCCTGGTCGACCGGCCGGACCGCCGCGATCAATTCTTCCACCGTCATGCCAGGCTCCCGTCCTCGATGCTGCGCAGCGCGGCGACCAGCCGCGCATTGGTCTCCCGGTCCCGGACGGCGACCCGCACGGCGCGGTCGTCCAGGCCCGGGAAGGTGTCGGCCCGCCGGGCGGCCAGGCCGTGCTCGAGCAACCGCTCGCGCAGGCCCGGCCGCTCGGCCTGGACCAGCACGAAGTTCGCGTGCGCGTCCCATACCCGCGGGCCGCCGATCGAGCGGATCGCGGCGGTCAGCTCGGCCCGCAGTTCGGCGACGGCGGCGGCCCGGGCGCGCCGCTCGTCCTCGGCGACGGGCGACGTCAGCGCCTCGATCGCGGTCAGGGCGAGGCTGTTGACGCTCCACGGCTGCCGGCGGGCGGCGAGCCGCGCGACGACGTCCGGCGGGCCGGCGACGTAGCCGACCCGGAGCCCGGCCAGGCCCCACAACTTCGTCAGGCTCCGCACCGCGACGACGCCCTGCAGATCGCGGCGTCCGGCCACGCCGTCGGCGTCGTCCAGGAACTCGGCGAACGCCTCGTCGACGACGACGGTGCGGCCGGGGCGGGCCAGCGCAGCGATCGTCTCGACCGGATCGAGCACGCCGGTCGGGTTGTCCGGCCGTCCGAGCACGACGAGGTCGGCGTCGGGCGGGACGGCGGACGGGTCCAGCCGCCAGCCCTGCTCGGGGGCCCGCCATACCCGGACGACCGGGGCGCCGGCCGCCCGCAGCGCCGCCTCCGGCTCGGTGAAGGACGGGTGCACGCAAGCCGCCAGCCGTGGCCGGAGCACGTCGGCCAGCAGCCAGAACGCCTCCGCAGCACCGTCGACGACCAGGCACTCCTCCGGGGGACGGCCGTGCCGGGCGGCCGCGGCGGCCCGGGCCGCACGGTCGTCCGGATAGGCCGCGAGGTCGCGCACGGCCGCCGCGAGCCGGTCGGCCAGCCAGGGCGGCGGGCCCGGTTGCACGTTGACGGCGAGGTCGGTCGCCCCCGGCGGGACCTGCGTGTCGCCGTGCTCGCGGAGCAGCGGGTCGACGGGGGCGGCCGGCGGGACGTCGGGCTCGAGGCGGACCGCGCGGCCGCCGATCACGAGCAGCGCCTCGTCGGCCGCCGCCGACAGCGTCTGCACCGCCCGCCCGTGCAGGTCGACGTAGAGGCGGGCGCCGGGTCCGCCGGCGTGCACGCCGAGCCCGACCTGCCCCGCGATGACCAGCACGTCCACGTCGAGCGCCGCGACCGCGGCGATGAACGCCCGCAGCGCCGCCACCACGCCGTCCTCGGCGCGCGCCCGCAACTCCGGATCGGGTACCTCGTCGCCGACGAACACGCCGGCCGACTCCAGCGTCTCGGCCAGCCAGGTGTCCAGCGCGTCGACCAGCACGAACGCTCCCTCGCCCGCCTCGGCGACGGCGGCGGCGAGGTCGAAGGTCTCCAGCGTGCGCCAGTGCTGCGGGCGGTCGGCGCGGTGCCGCTCGACCCGAGCCTTGAACTCCGCTTCCCGGACGATCGCCGGTGCGACGACCACGACCGGACGGCCGCTCGCCTCGGCCCGCCGCGCCGCCAGCCCCGACTTGCCCGACTTCTGCCCGCCCAGCACGAGCGTCAGCCGTCCCCGCGCTCGTTGATCTGCGAGGGTGGGGCGGCTGAGCGGCGACGGATTCACAGCAGGTCCTCCTGGACGAGGGCCGCGACGGCGATCGCGACCGCGAGGGTGGTCAGGGCCACGCCGGCGCCGAGCACGTCGCCGGTGACGCCGCCGATGCGGCGCCGGGCCGCGCGGCGCAGGCCGAGCACCGGCACGGCGGCCGCGGCGAGCAGCACCGGCGCCCACCAGCCGGCCGCCAGCACGGCCACGACCAGCACCGTCGCGGCCGCCACCAGCGAGTCCACCACACCGAGGCGGCCGAGGCGGCGGCCCTGGCCGTCGGTCCGGGCCGGCGGCAGCCACGCGGCCAGCACCAGCGGCGCCGCCCGCCCGATGACGTGGCCGGCGAGCAGGACCCGGGCGACGTCGGCGAACGCGTCCGAGCCGCCGTCGGCGAAGCCCTCGGCCGAGCCGATGCCCACGCTCGCCAGCACCGCGACCCGCAGCAACAGGTCCCCGGCCAGCGCCAGCGCGCCGTACGTGCCGAGCCGGCTGTCGCGCATGATCTCCAGCCGCCGCTCCCGGGTCGCGCCACCCCACAGGCCGTCGGCGGTGTCGGCGAGGCCGTCCTCGTGCAGCGCGCCGGTCACGATCACCGTCGCCAGCACCGCGGCCACCGCGCCGACCAGCGGACCGGCCAGCCCGTCCGCCACCCACCACACGCCCAGCCCGGCCGACCCGACCACCACGCCCACCAGCGGGAACCACGCGCCCGCCCGGTCCAGCGCGGACCCGGAGTACGGCGCCGCGCCGACCGGGACCCGGGTCAGGAAGCCGACCGCCGCCCGCAGCGCCCCGATCACGACAACCCCGCCAGCGACCGCAGCACCGCGGTGTCCACGTGCGCCTCCACCACGTCGGCCAGTCGCTCGAACGTCGCGTCCAGCGTCCGCGTCGGCCGGGCCCCGAACAGCGCCTCGAGCACCGCCGCGTCCTCGAACAACCCGTGCGGGTACCACCCGGCGACGTTCCCGTCGGCGACGACGACGGCATCCGTTCCCGAGGAGTCGACGGTGCGGCCCTGCCTGATCTCGTACCCCGTGACGGGCAGCCTGCTCAGCGCCGCCCACGGCGGACCGAGCTCGGGCAGCGTCAACGACCGCCGCCGGACCAGCTTGTCGCGATCGAACGTCGTGGTCAGCGGCAGCAGGCCGAGCCCGTCGCCGGAGCCGTCGACACCGTGCGGATCCTCCAGCCGCCGCCCGAGCAACTGCAAGCCGCCGCACACCCCCAGCACCCGCACCCCGGCCCGCGCCGCCGCCACGACGGCCGCCGACAGGCCGGACGCGTCCAGCCACCGCAGGTCCGACGCCACGTGCTTCGACCCGGGCAGCACCACCAGTCCGGCGCCGTCGAGGTGCCACGGCTGCGTCGCCCAGCGGACGTCCGCGACCTGTTCCAAGGCCGCGAACTCATCCAGGTTGGAGGCGGCCGGGTAGCGGACGATCGCCACCGGCGGCAGCCCGCCGCGCGCCGGCGCCCGCAGCGCCGCGCCGTCCTCGTCGGGGAGGTCGTGCCGGATCATCGGGACGACGCCGACGGTGGGCACTCCGGTCAGCCGCTCCAGCTGCTCCGGGCCGGGCGGCAGCAGCGAGGCGTCGCCACGGAACCGGTTGAGCACGAAGCCGCGGATCCGCCGCTGGTGGTGCGACGGCAGCAGCGCCCACGTGCCGTAGAGGTGCGCGAACGCCCCGCCGCGGTCGATGTCGACGGCCAGCAGCACGGGGGCGCCGGCCCGCTCGGCGACCCGCATGTTGACGATGTCGTTGGCGGCGAGGTTGATCTCGGCCGGGCTGCCGGCCCCCTCGATGACGACGACGTCGTACTCGTCCAGCAGTTCGGCCAGCGCGTTCTCGACGGTGGGCCAGAGCGCCTCGCTACGGTCGCGCCACGGCCGCCGGGACAGCTCGGCGTCGACCCGGCCGAGCCGCACGACCTGGCTGGTCCCGGACTCGGGCTTGAGCAGGACGGGGTTCATCCGCACCTCGGGCTCGACCCCGGCGGCGCGCGCCTGCAACCACTGCGCGACGCCTATCTCCCCGCTGGCGACCACGCGCGCGTTGTTCGACATGTTCTGCGCCTTGAACGGCGCCACCTTCAGTCCCTGACGGGCGTACCAGCGGCACAGCGCGGTGGTGAGCAGGCTCTTCCCGGCCCAGCTGGTGCAGCCCTGGATCATGACGGCGGTCATCGCGCCCGCACCCCCGCGACGACGGCGACAGCGGCGGCCAGCGCCCAGCCACGGCGCCGGGCCAGCCGCAGCGCGGCGGCGACGTCGGCCGCCGACACCGCCCGGCGACCCGCGCCCAGCTCGTAGACGCCGGGCTTGGCCAGCCGCACCCCGAGCCGCAGGGCCAGCGCCGCCATCGGCCAGCCCGCGTTCGGCGACGGCGTCAGCGCGGCCTCGGCGCGCAGCCGGCCCCAGGGCACCCGGCGGCCGGCCAGCAGGACGCCGGTGAGCCGCGCGGGCACGAGGTTGAGCAGGTCGTCGGCGCGGGCGGCGACCCGGCCGGCGTGATTCCAGCGTGGTGTGCGGTAGCCCCACACGGCGTCGGCGGTGTTGGCGAACCGGTACGCCGCGGCGGCGGGCAGCCCGCCCGCCGCGTACCAGAGCAACGGCGCGACGACGGAGTCGGACAGGTTCTCACTCAGCGACTCGACCGCCGCCTGCCGGACCTCGTCCGCCGTCAGTGCGGACACGTCGCGGCTGACGATGCGCGCCACGGCCGCCCGCCCGGCCACGACGCCGCCGGAGTCCAACGCGCGCTCCACGCCCGAGACCTCGTCGAGCAGCATCCGGTGCGCGAACAGCGGCCACAGCGCCGCGCCGACGACGACCGGACGCACCGGCCCGGGCAGCCGCCCCGCGACCCGCGACACGACGACGCCCGCGCCGTACGCCGTCGCCGCACCCGCGGCCCAGGCCAGCCCGCCGGTCAGCACCGCGCGAGCGGGCGGGCCCGGCGGCACCCGCCGCCCGGCCCACGTCAGGTAGCGGCCGGCCCAGCGCACCGGGTGCGCGGCCAGCGGCGGCTCCCGGACGGCCGCGTCCAGCCCCACCGCGACCGCCACGGCAGTCGCGGCAGTCGCGGCAGTCCGCCGGCTCATGCGACCCCGCCGACGTCGCGGCCGCCGCCGGCCGGGCGGGACCGCAGCGGCACCACGACGACGCCGCCCTCCGGATCGGTCACCACCCGAACGCGCGCCCCGTAGTGCTTGCGGATCAGCTCCTCGGTCAGCACCTCCTGCGCCGACCCCTGCGCGACCACCCGGCCGTCGACCAGCAGCACCAGATGGTCGGCGAACTGCCCGGCGGTGGTGAGGTCGTGCAGGGCGCTGACCACCGTCAGCCCGCGCGACCCCCGCAGCTCGTCGACCAGTTCGAGCACCTGCTGGGCGTGGCCGAGATCCAGCGAACTGGTCGGCTCGTCCAGCAGCAGCACCGGCGCCTGCTGGGCCAGCGCCCGGGCGAGGACGGCGCGCTGGAACTCGCCGCCGGACAGCTCGGTGACCATGCGATCGGACAACGACCGCAGCTCCAGCGTGTCCAGCAGCTCACCGGCCACCGCGAGGTCCTCCGCCGACTCCGTCCCCAGGTAGGGGACGTACGGCGTGCGCCCGAGCAGCACGTAGTCGAGGACCGTCATGCCGTCGGGCCGGGCCGGGTCCTGCGGGACGACGGCCACCAGCCGGGCCCGCTCGCGCGAGCGCAGCCGGGCGACCTCGACACCGTCGAACGCGATGACGCCGACGTGGTCGACCGCACCGGACACCGCCCGCAGCAGCGTCGACTTCCCGGCCCCGTTCGGCCCGACCAGCGTCACCCACGTCCCGGCCGGAACGCTCAGGCTGACGTCGTCGACCACCGGGCGCTCCAGCAGGGTGACGCCGACGCCGTCGACGGTCAGTGTCGTCACCACGGCCTCCGCGCGCTGCGCAGCACCAGCGTGAAGAACGGCGCGCCGACGAACGCCGTCACGACGCCCACTGGCAGTTCACCGGGCGACACGACGGTGCGTGCGACGAGGTCCGCGACCACCAGGAAGGTCGCGCCGACCACCACCGCCAGCGGCAGCACGATGCGGTAGGACGACCCGGCCAGCATGCGCACGATGTGCGGCACGACGATGCCGACGAACCCGATCAGCCCGCTGACCGACACCGCCGCCGCCGTGCCGAGCGTCGCCGCCAGCACCACCACCAGCCGCACCCGCGACGCCGGGACGCCGAGCGTGCCGGCCTCGTCCGGGCCGACGCTGAGGACGTCGAGCAGCCGCCGATGCCCCAGGATCACGATGGCCGACACCGCGATGTACGGCAGCACCGTCAGCACCTCGCCCCAGCCGGCGGTGAGCAGCCGGCCCAGGATCCAGCCGTACACCTCGCGCAGCGACTCGCTGTTGCGCTGGGTGACGAAGGTCTGCACCGCCGCGAGGAAGGCCGCGACCGCGACGCCGGCGAGGATCAGCGAGTTGGTGCTGCGTCCGCCGACGCTGCGGCCCAGCGCGTAGGTGGCAGCCACGCCGAGCAGACCACCGGTGAAGGCCGCCAGCGGCAGCAGCAGCCGGTTGCCACCGGAGACGATGGCGAACGTGGCGCCCAGCCCGGCGCCGGCGGCGACGCCCAGCAGGTATGGGTCGGCCAGCGGGTTGCGGAACACGCCCTGGTACCCGGCGCCGGCCAGCGCCAGCATCGCGCCGACCAGCAGGCCGAGCACCACCCGCGGCGCGCGCAGCTGCCAGAGCACCGCGGCCTGGCGGTCGTCCAGCCCGCCGGCGAGGTCGACGCCGGGGAGCAGGTTGACGATCTCGGTGACGACGCCGCGCAGCGGCAACCCGGCGGGCCCGACCGTCAGGCCGAGCAGGACCGCCGCCAGCAGGACCGCCAGCGAGCCGAACAGCCAGCGCCGGGGCAGCCGAACCGCCCGCAACGTCGCCGTCGCGGTGTCCTGTTCGGTGCCCCCGGCCCTGCTCACGACGTCAGTTGACCGGCACGAGCGCCGCCCGCTCCTCGACCACGACGCGCAGGAAGTCGACGATGCGCGGACCCCAGCGGCTGGCGATGTCGGGGTCGACCTCGACGATGCGGACCTGCTGGACGGCGGTGAGCTGGTCCCAGCCCGGCCGGGCGGCGATGTCCTCGGCCACGACGCCGCCGGCGCCGCCGTCGGCGAAGAAGATGACGTCCGGGTTCGCGGTGACGATCAACTCCGGCGAGACCTGCGGATAGCCGCCGGCGGCGTCGGGTGCCTCGTCGGCGATGCTGGTCATGCCGGCCAGCCCGTAGATCTCCCCGATGAACGTGCTGCTGGTGATGGTGAAGAAGTTGGGATCGAGCTCGTGGTAGTACGTCACCGGCGGCGCGTCGGCCGGCACCTGCGCGACCAGCTCGTCGATGTCGGACTGCATGGTCCCGACCACCTCGGCGGCGTCACCGACCTGGCCCGTGACCGCGCCCAGCTGCTCCAGCTGTGTGTAGGTGTCGTCCAGCGTGACAGCAGGAGCCAGGACGATCACCGGGATGTCGACGGCGGCGAGGCCGGAGACCAGGTCACCCGGGTCGCTGGACGCGACGACGAGGTCGGGGGCGTAGCCGACGATCGCCTCGATGTTCGGTTCGAACCCGGACAGATCCGTCGTCGGCGCCTCGGCCGGGTAGTTCGAGAACGAGTCGGCCGCGACGACCGACTCACCGGCACCGATGGCGAACAGCATCTCGGTGGCCGTGGCCGACAACGAGACGATCTGTTCCGGCTGCTCGGCGATCTCGACCGGCCCGTCCGCGGTGTCGACGGTGACGGGGAACGCGGCGTCGCCGGCGGCGGACGACGGCGCGGCGCTCGGCGCGGCCGAGTCGTCGTCGCCGTCGTCGCCGCAGGCCACGAGGACGAGTGGGAGCGCGGCCGCCAGCAGGGCGAGCCGGGCGGGATGGGTGGTTCGCAACGTACGCCTCCTTCACGACGGTAAAGGGGCGCGGATGACGGGGTGTCATCTGCGAACCGCCCTTCTACCGAGGACGAATCCGGGCCACGAGGCTGGCGACCTGACTTGTCCGTCCGCGGCAGGCGGGCGGCTTCACAGTTGCGGGACAGCGCCGGAATCGAACCGGACTTCGCAGACACTCGTCGCACCCCGGCCGGAGCCCGGGCATTCGCGATCCTATCGCCTCCGGCGGTCGCCGGTGCTCCTGCCGGTCAGAGGATCCGGTTGCAGGGGCCCGTCCAACTCCCGACACCCCCGATGTCGTCCAGCGTCCCGCCGCCGGGACGGGGGAACGGCTTCCAGGTGCCGACCCCGCCCGTGGCCAGGTACCAGTCGCCGATGTAGCCGTGGTGGCGCCGGCCGGACCGGTCCGCCCACCAGATCTGCCAGACGTACGGATCGCCGTTGATGCCGCACTGCCCGGACGAATCGACCCACCACCAGTTCAGGAAGACGCTGTTCCCGTTGTACAGCGTCACGTTCTGGCCCGTGGTGCGGTCGAGGACCCGCACGCCCGACGCCGGCGCACTCGTGATGCGGGTGCACACCTCGTCGGTGTAGTACGGCGGGTTGGCGTAGGGGATCCGGCAGTGCCACAGGCTCGCCGCCGCTGTCACCTTCGCGGCCGGCGCGGCGTTCGCCGGGGCGCCGGCCCCGGCGAACAGCGCGCCGATCAGCAGAACGAGCCCTGCGAGTGCAGTCGACTTCGTGCGCATGGTTCCTCCGGACTCGGCCCGCTCTGGACCGTCGTCCGGATCTTCACCGCCGGCAGCGTCGCCGTGGCGTCGCGCCGGCGTCGCCGGAGCTGGTGGCCGCGGCGGGAGCACGGCCACCAGCAGGGCGATCCAGGCTTCGTCCCGCAAGTCGGAGTCACTGGTTGCAGTAGCCGTGCCAGTTGCCGCCGTAACGGTCGTTGAGCGTTCCACCGCGCGGGTGCGGGTACGACGCCCAATAGCTGGCGCTGCCCGTCGACAGATACCAGTCACCGATGTACGCGTGATGTTGCCCGCCGGACCCGTCCATCCACCAGATCCTCCAGACGTACGGGTCACCGTTGACGCCGCACAGCCCGGCATTGTCGACGAACCAGGCGCCCAGGAAGACGCTGTTCCCGTTGTACAGCGTCACGTTCCGGCCTGTGCTCCGGTCGAGGACGCGCACGCCCGAGGCCGGCGCGCTGGTGATGGTCGTGCACACCTCCTCGAAGTAGAACGGCGGGGAGGTGCTGGGCAACCGGCAGGTCCACAGGTTCGCCGCGGCGACCGTCTGCTCCGTCGCACCGGCCGCCGCTTGAGCCGGAGCACCCGCCCCGCCGAACAGCCCGCCGATCAGCACCACCACTCCTACGAGTGTGGTCAGCTTCCTCCGCATGACTCCTCCAGACTCGGTCCGCCCTGGACCATGATCGGAGTGTTGTCCGGGCCGGCGTCGCGACGGCGTCGGTGTTGCGTCATGCCCGGAGCAGCGTGACGTCCCCGGTCACAGCGGGCGGTTGCAGTAGCCGGACCAGGAGCCGCGATAACGGTCGTTGAGCGTGCCCCCTTGCGGGTCCCGGTACGACGCCCAATAGCTGGCGCTGCCCGTCGACAGGTACCAGTCGCCGATATACGCGAAGTGGTACCGGCTGGACGAGTCCACCCACCAGACACTCCAGACGTACGGGTCACCGTTGACGCCGCACAGCCCGGAGGAGTCGACGAACCAGGCGCCCAGGAAGACGCTGTTCCCGTTGTACAGCGTCACCGTGCTGCCGGTGCTCCGGTCGAGGACCCGCACCCCCGACGCCGGTGCGCCGGTGATGGTCGTGCACACCTCGTCGATGTAGTACGGATAGGAGAGACTGGGTACCCGGCAGTTCCACAGGTTCGCCGCGGCGACCGTCTGCTCCGTCGCACCGGCCGCCGCCTGCGCCGGAGCACCCGCCCCGCCGAACAGCCCGCCGATCAGCACCACCACTCCTATGAGTGTGGTCAGCTTCCTCCGCATCAGGGTCACGTCCCCGGTCACAGCGGCCGGTTGCAGGCGCCGGACCAGGAGCCGCCGTAGCGTCCGTTGAGCGTTCCGCCTTGCGGGTGGGGGTAGGACGCCCAGCTGCTGGAACTGCCCGTCGACAGGTACCAGTCCCCGATGTAGGCGTGGTGGAACGCGCCGGACGAGGTCTGCCAGCCGATCCTCCAGACGTACGGGTCACCGTTGACGCCGCACAGCCCGGAGGAGTCGAGATACCAGTTGGTCACGAAGACGCTGGTCCCGTTGTACAGCGTCACGTTCTGGCCGGTGATCCGGTTGAGGACACGCACGCCCGACGCCGGTGCGCTGGTGATGGTCGTGCACACCTCGTCGATGTAGTACGGGTTGTAGTTGAGGTAGAAGCGGCAGTTCCACAGGTTCGCCGCGGCGACCGTCTGCTCCGTCGCACCGGCCGCCGCCTGCGCCGGAGCACCCGCCCCGCCGAACAACCCGCCGATCAGCACCACCACACCCGCGAGTGTCGTCAGCCTTTTCCGCATGACTCCTCCAGACTCGGTCCGCCCTGGACCACGATCGGAGTGTCGTCCGGGCCGGCGTCGCGACGACGTCGGCCCTGCTTCATGTCCGGAGCAGCGTGACGTCCCTGGTCAGAGCGGGCGGTTGCAGGCGCCGGACCAGGAGCCGGCGTAACGGTCGTTGAGCGTTCCGCCTTGCGGGTGGCGGTACGACGCCCAATAGCTGGCGCTGCCCGTCGACAGGTACCAGTCCCCGATGTAGGCACTGTGCCGGTTGCCGCCCGAATCCATCCACCCGACGGCCCAGACGTACGGGTCACCGTTGACGCCGCACAGCCCGGAGGAGTCGAGATACCAGTTCTGCAGGTAGACGCTGGTCCCGTTGTAGAACGTCACCGTGCTGCCGTTGCTCCGGTCGAGCACCCGCACCCCCGACGCCGGTGCGCTGGTGACGGTCGTGCACACATGGTCGATGTAGAACGGAAAGGCGGTGCTGGGGAAGCGGCAGTTCCACAGGTTCGCCGCGGCGACCGTCTGCGCCGTCTGCTCCGTCGCACCAGCCGCCGCCTGCGCCGGAGCACCCGCCCCAGCGAACAACCCGCCGATCAGCACCACCACACCCGCGAGTGTCGTCAGCCTTTTCCGCATGACTCCTCCAGACTCGATCCGCCCTGGACCACGATCGGAGTGTCGTCCGCGCCGGCGTCGCGACGGCGTCGGTGTTGCGTCATGCCCGGAGCAGCGTGACCTCCACCGCGTCGATCGACTCGGGGTCGCCGACCATGTCGATGGCGACGATGCGGTCGCTGTCGAAGGTGAACCGGAACAGCGCCTTCGGCCGCCCGCCCGGCGCGAACGCGGCCGCCGGGACGCCGTCGACGAGGACGGTCTCGGCGTGCGCCGCGCGGCCGGAGAAGACGCCCGCGACGGCGTCGGCGCCACGCAGCAGCCGGGCCAGCTCCGGCGCGCCCTGCGCCCGGCCGACCCGCGCGTTCTCGATCGCGACCTCGTCGGCGCGGAGCACGACATCGGGGTCGAGCAGGGCGAGCAGGTCGTGGAACTGGCCGTTGCGCGATGCCGCCAGGAACGCGTCGACGACGAGCCGCTGCCGGGCCGGGTCGGCCGACGACGACCGCGCGCCCTGGACGCGGCGACGGGCCCGGCTGGCCAGCTGGCGGGTGGCGGCCGGCGTGCGCTCGAGAATCGCGGCGATCTCGTCGAACGGCATCGCGAACAGGTCGTGCAGGACGAACGCCAGCCGCTCGGCCGGCGCGAGCGAGTCGAGCACGACGAGCAGCACCGGTCCGACGGTGTCGGCCAGCATCACCTCGCCCTCGGGGTCGGGCGCGGCGTCGTCGGCCGTGGCGGCGTCGCGCTCGCCGTCGTCGAACGGGTCCTCGCGCCGCGATGTCCGCGAACGCAGCATGTCCAGCGCCACCCGCGACACCACGGTCGTCAGCCAGCCGCCGAGGTTGCGGACGTCGTCGGTGTCGGTGCGGCTCAGCCGGAACCACGCCTCCTGGACGGCGTCGTCGGCCTCCGTGGCCGAGCCGAGCATGCGGTAGGCGACGGCATGCATCCGCGGCCGGTTCTCCTCGAACCGCTCGGCCAGCCAGTCGTCGTCGTGCATCGTGTCTCCCGTCGTCACTACGTTGACGCGCGGCGGGCACCGGATGTGACCGCGCCACGCACCAGCAGCTCGGCGAGGTGCAGGCCGTGCATCCCAGCCAGCTGGTCGGCCTGCGTGCGGCAGGACAACCCGTCGGCCAGCAGGACGGCGCCGGGCGGGGCCGCGCGCAGGGCCGGCAGCAACGCGGTCTCGGCCACCGCGACCGACACGTCGTAGTGGCCGCGCTCCATGCCGAAGTTGCCGGCCAGCCCGCAGCACCCGGCCAGCACGGTGATCGTCGCGCCCAACTCGCGAAGCAGCTCCTGGTCCGGCCCGTACCCCATGACGGAGTGGTGGTGGCAGTGCGGCTGCACCACGACCTCCAGGCCGCCGAGGTCGGGCCGCACCCACGCGTCGTTGCCGGTCAGCAGCTCGGCCAGCGTCACGGTCCCGGCGGCGACGGCGGCCGCGCGCGGGTCGTCCGGCAGCAACTCGACCAGGTCCGATCGCAGCACGGCGGTGCACGACGGCTCCAGCCCGACGATCGGCACGCCCTGCTCGGCGTACGGGGCGAGCGCGGCCGTCAGCGCCGTCAGCTTCGACCGTGCCGCCGTGAGCTGCCCGGTGGTGATCCAGGTGAGCCCGCAACAGACGCCCGGCGGCGGCGTCAGCACCTCGTAGCCGGCCGACTCCAGCAGCTCGACCGCGGCCACCCCGATGGACGGGGACAGCAGGTCGGTGAACGTGTCGACCCACAGCAGTACCCGTGGCCGCTGGTAGGTGGACCCCGCCCCGTGCGGGAGGGCCCCCACCCTACGGGCGGGCACTGACACTCGGCGCTTCGACCAACGGTGGAACGTCATCGGGGCGAACCGGGGGATCGACCGGCGCGGGTCCATGCCGCCCAGCCGCAGCGCGAGCCGCTCGATCGGGCGGACGGAGAGCAGCGCGTTCAGCGGGCGGGCGAACCGCGACGCCGGGCCGGCCCACTGGGGCAGCCGGCCGAGCGTGTAGTGCGTCCACGGCCGCCGGCGACCGGCGTAGGCGCGGTGCAGCACCTCCGACTTGTACGTGGCCATGTCGACACCGGCCGGGCAGTCCGTGCCGCACGCCTTGCAGGACAGGCAGAGGTCGAGCGCCTCGTGCACCTCGGGCGCGCGCCAGTCGCGGGGAACCAGCGAACCGTTCGCCAACTCCTGCAGCACCCGGGCGCGGCCGCGCGTCGACGTCGTCTCGTCGCCGACCGCCACGAACGACGGGCACATGAAGCCGCCGCTGGAGCCGAGGTCGGCCCGGCACTTGCCGACACCGACGCAGCGGTGCAGCGCGTTGGTCACGTCGCCGCCGTCGTGGGTGAACGCGAACCCGTCCGTCGCCGGCAGTGGTGCGGCGGCCGGACGGCGCAGGTCGCGGTCGAGCGGAGCGGGGCGGACGACGACCTCCGGGTTGAGCCGGTCGTCGGGGTCGAACAACGCCTTGAACCGCTCGAAGACGCCGATCATCCGGTCGGAGTACAGGTACGGCAGCAGCTCGCCGCGGGCCCGCCCGTCGCCGTGCTCGCCGGACAGTGAGCCGCCGTAGCCGCCGATCAGCCGTGCGGCGTCGGTCAGCAGCGAGCGCAACGCGGCGCCGCCGGTCTGCAGCGGCAGGTCGACCCGCACGTGCACGCAGCCGTCGCCGAAGTGGCCGTACGGCGAGCCGGCCAGGCCGTGCTCGGTCAGCAGCGCGTCGAGGTCGCGCAGGTACGCGCCGAGGTGCTCGGGCGGCACGGCGGCGTCCTCCAGCCCGGGCCACGCCTGCACGCCGTCGACCGTGCGGCCGGCCAGCCCGGCGCCGTCCTCGCGGATGCGCCAGATCGCGCGCGCCTCCGGCCCGTCCGGCAGCACCCGGACGGCGGTGGCGGCGGCCTCGCGGACGACGGCGTCGGCCCGATCCCGGGTGCCGACCTCGACCAGCAGCCAGCCGTCACCGTCGGGCAGGTCGGGGACGGTGCTCGGGCCGCGGCCGCGACGGACGGTGTCGACGATGCGTCGGTCCAGGCCCTCCATCGCCAGCGGCCGGTGCGTGAGCAGCGCCGGGACCGCGTCGGCGGCCGACGGCATGTCCGGGTAGCCGAGCACGACCAGCACCGGGCTCGGCGGCGTCTCGACCAGCCGCACCGTCGCTCGCAGGACGATGCCGCAGGTGCCCTCGGTGCCGACCAGCGCCTTGGCGAGGTCGTGGCCGTTCTCCGGGAGCAGGTGCTCCAGCGAGTAGCCGGAGATCTGCCGGCTGAACCGGCCCAGCTCAGTGCGGATGACGTCGAGATTGCCGTTGACCAGCGCGGACAGCCCGGGGACGGCGTCGAGGTCGCGGCCCGCGGTGAACCGGCGGCCGGCGCCGTCGAGGACGTCCAGCTCGAGCACGTTGTCGGCGGTGCGGCCGAACGCGAGCGCGCGGGAGCCGCAGGCGTTGTTGCCGATCATGCCGCCGACGGTGCACCGCGACCACGTCGACGGGTCCGGCCCGAACCGCAGCCCATGCGGCGCGGCCGCCCGTTGCAGCGACCCGAGCACGACGCCCGGCTCGACGACGGCGATCCGCGCGTCCGGGTCGACCACGTCGATGCGGTTCAGGTGCGCCGACAGGTCCATGACGATGCCCGGCCCGACGGCGTTGCCGGCCACCGACGTGCCGCCGCCGCGCGCCGTCACCGCGACGCCGTGTTCCCGGGCCACCGCCACGACGCCGGCCACTTCACCGGCGTCACGCGGGAACACCACGGCCTGCGGCACCACCCGGTAGTTCGACGCGTCGGTCGAGTACTCGGCCCGCCGCAGCGCCGAGCCGTCGACCTCGGCGATGCCGTGCGCCCGGAGCGCCGCGACGAGCTGGTTCACCCGGGGCCGACCACGGGGTTGACCAGCGGCTCCAGTCCGGACACCTCGCAGCGGGCCACGTCGCCGGCCGTGACGACCACGGCGCCCGGTGTGCCCGTCGAGATGATGTCGCCGGGGTAGAGCGGCATGACCTTGCTGTGGAAGCTGACCAGGAACGCGGGCGAGAACCGCATGCGCCCGACGACGTTGCTGCGGTGCCGTTCGCCGTTCACGACGGTGCTGACCTCGATGCCGGCGAGGTCGGGGCCGCCCGGCTGGGCGGCGAGCGCCTCGGCCAGCGGCACGATGTGCGGGCCGAAGGAGAAGAAGCCGGGGAAGTTCTTCGAGCGGGTCAGGAAACGCGGGTTGCGCTGCAGGATGTCCTCGGCGGTCTGGTCGAGGACGGCGCACACACCGAACACGTGCTCGAGCGCCGCGTCCTCCTCGACGTTGCGGCAGTAGCGGCCGATGACCAGGCCGACCTCCGCCTCGGCGGTGACGCGCTCGCTCTGCACGGGCAGCGGGATCGGCTCGCCCGGCCCGATGATCGTGTGGTTGCCCTTGAGGAACGACGCCGGCTCGTCCGGCACCACCTCGGCGAGGTCGGCGGCGTGGTCGACATAGTTCAGGCCGATGCCCCAGATCTTCGGCGGGTTCCGGTACGGCGCCGCGTACGTCACCTCGTCCGCGGGCCGGAACGCGCCGCCGTCCGCTGTGGCCGCCGCCTCCTCGACCTCGTCCATGCGCCGGTCCGCGATCAGCGACATGACGTCGCCGGTGAACTCCGGCAGCAGGTCCGCGACCACCGCCACGCCCTTCGTCGGATGCACGACGGCGGCCCGCGGCGCGTCGTCGACGAGGATGGACGCCAGGCGCATGGGGCTCCTTCGAGTCGCGGCCGAGGTGCTCACCCATCGTAGGCAGCGCGGCCGGACGATCGCCGGGGATCAGGCGCGGTGCGTCCGGACCCGCTCCCGCAGCTGCCGCTCGTGATCCTCCACGCCCCAGGCGACCAGCGGCTCGAGCGCGTGCATCAGGCTGCGCCCACGTTCCGTCGGCCGGTACTGCACCAGCACCGGCGTCGACGGCACGACGGTCCGCTCGATCAGGCCCTCCGCCTCGAGCTCCTTGAGCCGCTGGTTCAGCAACCGGTCGGAGATGCCGTGCACCGCCGCGCGGTACTCCACGAACCGCCGCGCCCCGCGGACCCCGGCCAGCATGATGCCGCCGCTCCACTTCTTACCGATGATCTCGAGTTGACCGGTGAAGAGACGGCACTTCTCGTCGTCGATGTGCTCGAACCCGGTCTCCGGCCGGTCCGGCCCGAATCTGGTGTCGATAGCCACTCACTCATAGTAAGTCGCTAACGGGCAGTTGGCCAACGCCCGGCCGATTCCGGAGACTGAGAAGCGTGAACTACGGCCACCGTCTCGAGTTCGGCACCTTCATCACGCCCTCCAACCAGTCACCGCAGGCGCCCGTTCAGCTCGCGCAGCTGAGCGAGCAGCTCGGCTACGACGTCGTGACGTTCCAGGACCACCCGTACCAGCCGGCGTTCCTCGACACGTGGACGCTGCTCACCTGGGTCGCGGCGCAGACGTCGCGGGTGCGGCTGTCGGCGAACGTCCACAGCATCCCGCTGCGCACCCCCGCCGTCCTCGCCCGGGCCGCGGCCAGCCTCGACCTGCTCTCCGACGGACGGGCCGAGCTCGGCCTCGGCGCGGGCGGCTTCTGGGACGCCATCGAGGCGATGGGCGGACGGCGGCTCGCTCCGGGCGAGGCCGTCCAGGCGCTCAGCGAGGCGATCGACGTCATCCGCGCGCTCTGGGACGTCGACGCGCGCGGCGGCGCCCGGGTCGGCGGCGAGTTCTACCGGCTCGACGGCGCCAAGCGCGGCCCGGCGCCGAAGCACCCGATCCCGCTGTGGATCGGCGCGCTGAAGCCGCGCATGCTCCGGCTGATCGGCGAGAAGGGCGACGGCTGGCTGCCCAGCCTGCCGTACCTCGAACCCGGCGACCTCAAGCGCGGCAACGCGATCATCGACGAGGCCGCGCGCGAGGCCGGCCGCGACCCGCGCGAGATCCGCCGGCTGGTGAACCTCGCCGGCCGGTTCGCCTCCTCGCGCACCGGCTTCCTCCAGGGCACCAGCCAGGACTGGGTCGACGACCTGCTGCCGATGGTGGTCGAGGACGGCGTCGGCACCTTCATCGTCATGGGCGACGACCCGCGCACCATGCAGCAGTTCGCCGAGGAGGTCATGCCGGCGCTGCGCGAGGCCGTCGACGACGCCCTGCCGGCCGGCTCGGCCGGGGAACGGATCCGCCCGGCGGCGGCGCTCGCGGCCCGCCGCGACGGCATCGACTACGACGGCGTGCCCGCGGCGCTGCGCGACACCGCCGTCGAGCCCGGCGACCCCGGCTACCGCACGGCCCGCGGCGGCTACCTGCGCGGCGGCGCGCCCGGCCTGGTGCTGCGCCCGTCGACGACGGACGGGGTGGTCGAGGCGCTGGCGTACGCGCGGCGCCACCCCGACCTGCCGCTCGGCGTCCGCAGCGGCGGCCACGGCATCAGCGGCCGGTCGACGAACGACGGCGGTCTGGTCATCGACGTCGGCGGACTGAACGGGATCGAGGTGCTGGACGAGTCGGCGCGGCTGGTGCGCGTCGGAGCCGGCGCACGGTGGGCGGACGTGGCGGCGGCACTGGCTCCGCACGGGTGGGCGTTGTCGTCCGGCGACTACGGCGGGGTCGGGGTGGGCGGGCTGGCGACGGCCGGAGGCATCGGGTACCTGTCCCGGTCGCACGGGCTGACCATCGACCACCTGCGGGCGGCCGAGGTCGTGCTCGCCGACGGGTCCGTCGTCCGGGCCAGCGAGACGGAGCACCCGGACCTGTTCTGGGCCGTCCGTGGCGCCGGCGGCAACGTCGGCATCGTCACGTCCTTCGACTTCGTCGCCGACGAGGTGGGCGACGTCGGCTGGGGCTTCCTCACCCAGGTCCCCGAGGACGTCGCCGACTACCTGGTCCGCTGGGGGTCCGTCGTCGAAAACGCGCCCCGCGACCTCACCAGCTTCCTCGTCATGGGTCCGCCCCGGAACGGCCAGCCGGCGGTCGCGCAGAGCCGCACCGTCGTCGAGTCCGACGACCCCGAGGTCGTGGTGGCGCGGCTGCAGGAGATCGCGTCGATCGCGCCGCTCTACGACCAGGAGGTGACCATCACCTCCTACGCCGGCATCATGCAGAACGCCGCCGCCACCAGCCACGTCGCCACCGGCGAGCCGCTGGCGCACAGCGGCCTCGTCGAGCACCTCACGCCCGAGTTCGCGGCGGCGGCCGCGGCGGCCCTGACCAGCGGCGCGATCTACTTCTTCCAGCTCCGCGCCGTGGGCGGCGCCGTCTCCGACGTCCCGGCCGACGCGACGGCGTATGCGCACCGGTCGGCGAACTTCTCGGTGACGGCGATGGGCGCCGACGTCCGCCGGCTGGGCGAGGCGTGGGCGACGCTGCAGCCGTTCTTCTCCGGCCTGTACCTCAGCTTCGAGACCGACCAGAGCCCCGAGGCGCTGGCCGCGGCCTTCCCGCCGGCGACGCTGGAGCGCCTGCGCGAGATCAAGGACCGCTACGACCCCACCAACGTGTTCCGGCACAACTTCAACGTCGCTCCCAGCGCCACCCCGGCGGCCGTGGCGGGCTGACCGTCAGGGCCGGTGCGCCCACAAGAAGTCGACGTAGCCGGGCGGGACGGCGGCGCCGGTCGCGAGCATCCAGTGCACGCGGCTGGCGCCGACCAGCACCAGCGTCGCCCGGCAGCCCGCCTCGACCTCGGCGCGCGAGACGCCGCCGGCGGCGCCGGCCAGGTAGTCGTCCAGCAGGCCGGTCCGCGCGGCCAGCATGAGGTGCGCGAGGTCGGCCCCGACCGGTGCGGCGCCCAGCGTGCCCCAGTCCAGCGCGACGGTGTCCGGCCCGTCGGCGCGCAGGTTGTCCGGATGGACGTCGCCGTGGGACAGCACGTGCGGCAGCGCGGCCAGCCGGTCCAGCAGCTCATGCAGTCGCGACCACAGCCGCTCGGCCCGCTCATCGGCGTCGACAGCCGACCAGTCGAGCTCGGACACCGCGACCCGCTGCGCCAGCTGGTGACCGCCCAGCCACTCGACGTCGGGCACAGCGGTGCCGGCCTGCCACGCGCCCAGCTGCCGCGCCGCCGTCCGCAGGTCGGCCGGCGTGGCGCCCACGTCCTCCAGGTACGCCGTCGCGCCGACGACGCCATGTCAGCGCGGCGCCCGCAGTCCCGGCCCCGCCGGTAGCAGTCCCGACGCGTACGCCAGCGGCTCGCGCCGCCAGTACGCCCAGTGCCGGGGGTCGGTCGCGCCGTGCCGGTGCCGTCCCGACGTCGGCGGGCGGCCGGCCGGTCAGGCTCAGCAGGACGGAGTCGGGCAGCACCGGGTCACGATAGACCAGTAGTCGCTACTGACGCCCGGTACATTGTCGCCGGATATTCTGCGGGCATGTCCCAGGCTCCAAGCCGGCTGCGCTACCGGGGGCGATGCGTCGACTGCGGCTGGATCGGGCGGCAGTTCATCCGCTACACGACGGCCGACGCCGCGGCGCACGACCACACGGGCGCCCACCAGCACACCACCTTCGTCGCCGACCAGTACGAGATGCGCATCGTCGGCTCGACGGTGCGGCCCGGCGAGACGCGGCGGCTGTAGCCGGCACGGTTGGTGGAGACGAGGGGAATCGAACCCCTAACCCCTGCCTTGCAAAGGCAGTGCTCTGCCAATTGAGCTACGTCCCCGATGGTGCGGAGCGGCCACCACGCCGAGGGCGTGGGGCCGGACCGCGCCGTCAACCCTAGCGTGTCACCGCGTTGTACAGCGAATTCATGCTCGAACCTTGGCGAGACGCGTGTCGGCGTAGGCCCTCATCGCGTCGCGGACGTACTCGGCCAGGGCATCGTCGCCCTGCCCGACGGTCTGGCGGAAGCGGTCGTCGTCGACGTAGAGGTCGGCGAGACCGCGGTAGGACTCGCGGTTCGGGGTCCAGAACAGGCACAGCCACCGGTAGTGCTCGTCGACGACCTCCTGCGCCCGCGGGTCGTCTCCAGGGACGCCGTCAGCACGCAGAGCGGCCAGGGCGGCCAGCACCGAGCCGAATCCCGAACGCGCCCGCTCGGCCTGCTCCGCCGACCAGCCACGCATCCGGACGGTCGCGTCGTCGACAGCGAGGTCGCCCCAGCGGGAGCGCGCCTCCTCTTCGTACGGGTTCTGCTCGAACCCCGCGAACATCGCGTTCGCCGCCATGATCCCTCCCTTCTCGAGGGTGGTCATGGTGGACTCCACGGTCGCGACCAGCTGGTCCAGCCGATCCCGCTCGGCCAGCAGCCAGGCGCGGTGCCGCCGCAACACGTCGACGGCGGCGGCGGCGTCCTGTGCGGCGAGCGCCGCGCCGATGGCCTCCAGCCCGAGACCGAGCTCGCGCAGCAGCAGAATGCGCTGCAACCGCAGCAGTTGCTCCTGCTCGTAGTGGCGCCGACCACCGTCGGCCGTCCACGCCGGCTCGAGCAGCCCGATCGCGTGGTAGTGCCGCAGCGTCCGCGACGTCACCCCGGACGCCCGCGCCACCTCGTTGATCGACCAGCTCATCGTCTGTTCCGTGTGTCCACCGGACCAGAATCTCCGACCCGTCCACGACGGTAACCGTTGACGCTACGTCAACTTCAAGTCGACGGGACAGCGAACGGCCACGGAGACCTCGCCGCGATCGGGCGGAGGGCTCACGTGGCCGTCAGTGTGGGTGGATCAGCGCGGGTCGGCGGGCGGGATCGGATCCGTGGCCTCGGCCCACAGGTCCTGCTCGGCCCGTCCGGACTGGTAACGGCGGTAACCGAGGTACCCCACCACGGCCACGACCGCTCCGAACAGGATCTTCTTGTTGAACACGATGGTCCGCCTCCAGACGGTTCGACTCTCGTGTGAGATTAACGCAGAGATCCCGGCGGCAGCAGGGCGACCTCGGAATCGCGTCACTCCAGCATCCGCTCCATCCGCATGATCTCGGCCTGCTGCGCGTCGACGATCTCCTCGGCCAGCTCGCGCGCCTCCGGATCGACGCCGTCGTCGAGCTGGGTCTCGGCCATGTCGATGGCGCCCTCGTGGTGATCGATCATCATGGTCAGCCACATCCGCTCGAACTCGGCGCCAGTGGCCGCGTCCAGCGCGGCGAGGTCCTCCTCGGTGAGCATGCCGGCCATCTCGTGGGCGTGACCGCCCTCCAGCGGCGGCGGCACGAAGCCCCAGCGGTCGAGCATCGCGGTCATCTGGTCGATCTCCGGCTGCTGGGCGCCGGCGATGGCGGCGGCCAGCTCGACCAGCTCCGGGCTGACGCCGTCGGCCGGAAGCATGGCGGCCATCTCGACGGCCTGGGCGTGGTGCGGGATCATCTGCCGCGCGAAGTCGACGTCCGCTGGGGTGAACTCGTCGCCGTCGCCGGACGAGCCGCAGCCGGCAAGGATGACGAGGGCGAGGGCGGGCAGCGCGAAGCGCCTGCGGTGCATGGGAGCGGTCCCTTCGAGGGTGCGTGGACGGGTGGCCTGGGGAGATGCCCCGGCCGTCAGGTCCGTAGGACGCACAGGGATGTCAGCAGCGCGGCACCGTGCGGGCGAGGCGGCGGACGCGTCCAGTGGGTCCACCCGGCCACGACGGCGTCGCGGGCGCGCCGCGCGACGTCGGGGAGCCGGGCCGGCCGCACCCGGCCGGCCAGCACCAGCACGGCTGCCGTCAGGACGGCCAGGCACAGGTGCGCGAGCCCATGCCCCGACGGCGACGGCTCGCCCTCATGCTCGGCGTGGGCGGCGGCCGCCACCTCATGCCCGTCGGCCTGACCGGCGCCGGCGACGTGGTGCATCAGCACGATGCCGAGCAGCAACGCGGCCAGCACCAGCAGCCGCGACACCGTCCTCACGCGCACCGAGCCTACCGGGATGCCGATGAGTTTTCCTGGCTCGCCCAGTCAGCACCTGAGCATGGACGATCCAGAGTGAGGACGAGGCATGTCTGAAGTATTCCTGACCATGGCAATGTCGCTCGACGGGTTCATCACCGGGCCGGACGACAACGCCGACAACCCCGCGGGCACCCATGGGATGCGGCTGATGAACTGGCTCGGCGGCGGAGCCGAGCCCGGCGCGGAAGGGCACGATGCCATCCGTCCCAAGCATCCCAACAGCCAACTCGTGTTCGACGAGAGCATGGCGACCGGCGCCGTGATCACCGGGAAGCGGACCGGGGACTTCGCCGGCTACTGGGGCGGCGATCACCACCACGGGGTGCCGATCTTCGTGCCGACGCACCAGCCGCCGGCAGAGAACCCGTACGAGCGGGTGCACTACGTCACCGATGGCATCGCCTCCTGTGTGGAACAGGCCAAGCAGGCCGCAGGGGACCGGAACGTGATGATGCACGGCGCCTACACCGGCCAAGAGGCACTGAAGGCCGGTGTCCTCGACATGATCGACATCCAGCTCCGGCCGGTGCTGCTCGGCCAGGGCCGGCGGCTGTTCGATGGGCTCCCAGCCGAGCACACGGAACTCGACCTGGTACGCGCGCTGGAGGACCCCGGCGTGCTGCACCTGCGCTACGTGGTGCGCAAGTAGCTCCGGCTGCCGCGTGTGCGTGCCGCATCCTGGTGCCGCACGCACACGCGAAAGGCCCTACCGATGGTATCGATAGGGCCGCTGAGCTGGGGTGGGCCTAACAGGACTTGAACCTGTGACCTCTTCCTTATCAGGGAAGCGCTCTAACCGTCTGAGCTATAGGCCCGGGGATCTCGCACCGAGTGCGCCGCGCCAGCGTACCTCACCGTCGGCGGCCAACCCAAACCGGCTGACCGCCGCCGCGAGGCCCGGATCAGTCGTCCTCGGCGAGGGTCAGCTCGAGGCCGCCGAGCAGGCTGGCGGAGAGGTTGTACAGGAACGCACCCAGCGTGGCCAGCGCCGTCAGCAGCACGACGTCGACCACCGCGATGAGGGTGGTGAAGCCGAGCACCCGGGACAGTTCGACGTACTGGTTGATGTCGATGCCGGAGTTGCTGTCGGAGGCCGTCATGTCGGTGACGATCTCGTCGATCGAGCTGAACACCCCGGCGGCGTCGAGAACCGACCAGAGCACGGCGACCGCGACGAACATCGTGATGCCGAGCGCCACCGACAGCAGGAACGCCGTCTTCATGACCGACCAGGGGTCGATCCGCAGCAACCGGAGGCGGGCCTTGCGGACCCGGCCGGGACGGCGCGAGCTGGTGGAGCGCGACGTTGCCGCGGCGGCAGCCGACTTGGCCGAGCCGGACGTGCGCGGCGTCGCCGGCGGGATCGCCTCGAGGCTGGTCTGGGTGTCGGCGGGGAGCTCGGACGGCGGCACGGGCGCGGCCGGGACGGGGCCGGGCGGCGTGCCGGGGGCGGCCGGGAACGCCGCCGGAGCGGCGGCGTTCTGCTTGGCCATCAGCGACGGCGGCGGCACCGGCCCGTTCGGCGTGGCGGCCTGGCCACCGTTGGGCGAGCCCGGCCCGGTGGAACGCTTGCCGTTGCCCTGCGGCTGCCCGCCGCGCTGGCCGTTGCCGTTCTGCGGGCCACCGTTCTGGGCCGGCTGCTCGGCCGGCCGGGACCACGGGTTCTGCGTGGCGTCGCCGCCGGAGCGTGGCGTGGTGTCCTCGCGCGAGCGGTTGCGCGTGGCGACGCGGGCGGCAGCCGCACCGCGCGGCTGTTGCCCGCCATCCTGCTGACGGCGGTTGTCGGCCGCGGGTTCGGCGTCGCGCTGCCCGTTGGGCGACCCGTTGTCACCGGGTGCCCCGGGCTTCGCGCCGTTGGCCTGCTGGTCCTGCCGGTCCGCAGGAGGCGCGCTCTTCTTGCGCGCGTCCTGGTTGGACCCCGGACGCCCGGTCGCGCCGCTGCTCGTCACGAGCCATCACCCTCCGCGTCGATCTCGGAGTCCGTCACGTCCTCGACGACCTCCTCCACCGAGTCATCCTCGGCACTGTGCGCGATGGCGACGACCACATCGTCGCCACCGAGCGCAACGTACTTGACTCCCATGGTGTCACGTCCCTTGGCGGGCACGTCCGCCACTGGACTACGCGTCACCCCTCCGGATGCCCGGATAGCGAGCACCTCGTCGCCGTCGCCGACGACCAGGGCACCCACGAGAGAGCCTCTGTCTTCGTTGATCTTCATCGCCTTGATACCCAAACCCCCGCGTCCCTGAACACGATATTCCTCGACAACGGTTCGTTTGGCGAATCCACCATCTGTGACGGTAAAGACGTACGAGTCGGTTCCATCACGCACAACGGACATCGAGAGCAGTTCGTCCCCGTCGCGGAACTTCATGCCGAACACGCCCCCGGTGGCCCGGCCCATGGGCCGCAGCTGCTCGTCGGTGGCGGTGAACCGGATGGCCTGCGCCTTCCGCGACACCAGCAGGATGTCGTCGTCCGCGGTGACCAGCTCGGCGCCGATCAGCTCGTCGTCCTCCTCGCGGAACAGCACCGCGATGACGCCGCCGGAGCGGTTGGAGTCGTACTCGGTGAGCTTGGTCTTCTTCACCATGCCGTGCTTCGTGGCCAGCACGAGGTACGGCGACTGCTCGTAGTCCTTCAGCGTGAGCACCCGGGCGATCTTCTCGTCGGGCTGGAACGCCAGCAGGTTGGCGACGTGCTGGCCCTTGGCGTCGCGCGCCAGCTCGGGCAGCTCGTACGCCTTGGCCCGGTAGACCCGGCCGCGGTTGGTGAAGAACAGCACCCAGTGGTGGGTGGTGGTCACGAAGAACTGGTCGACGATGTCGTCCTCGCGCAGCTGCGCACCCCGCACGCCCTTGCCGCCGCGCTTCTGCGAGCGGTAGAGGTCGGCCTTGGTGCGCTTGGCGTAGCCGCCGCGGGTGATCGTGACGACCACCGGCTCCTCGGGGATGAGGTCCTCGGCGGTCATGTCGCCCTCGGCGGGGATGATGCGGCTGCGCCGGCCGTCGCCGTACTTCTCGACGATCTCGCTCAGCTCCTCGCGGATGATGGTCCGCTTGCGCTGCTCCGAGCCGAGGATGTCCTCGAGGTCGACGATGTCGGCGACGAGGGTGTCATGCTCGTTCTGCAGTTCGTCGCGCGACAGCGCCGTCAGGCGGCGCAGCTGCATGTCGAGAATGGCGCGGGCCTGGAGCTCGTCGATGTCGAGCAGCTGCATCAGGCCGATCTGCGCCTCGTCGGCGTCGGACGAGCGGCGGATCAGCGCGATGACCTCGTCGATGGCGTCGATGGCCTTGAGCAGGCCCAGCACGATGTGCAGCCGCTCGCGCTTCTTGCGTAGCCGGAACTCGGTACGACGGCGGATGACCTCGATCTGGTGCGTGACCCAGTGCCGGACGAAGCCGTCGAGCGGCAGGGTGCGCGGAACGCCGTCGACCAGGGCGACCATGTTGCAGCCGAAGGTGTCCTGCAGCTGCGTGTGCTTGTAGAGGTTGTTGCGGACGACCGAGGCGACGGCGTCGCGCTTGAGCACGACCTCGATGCGCATGCCCGTGCGCGACGACGAGTTGTCCTTGAGGTCGGCGATGCCGGGCACCTTGCCGGTGTCGGCGAGCTCGGCGATCTTGCGCAGCAGGGCGTCGGGGTTGACCTGGTACGGCAGCTCGGTGATGGCCAGGATGGCGCGGCCGCGGCTGTCCTCTTCGACGTCGACGACCGCCCGCATGGTGACCGAGCCGCGGCCGGTGCGGTACGCCTGCTCGATGCCCGTGGTGCCGACGATGAGGGCGCTGGTGGGGAAGTCCGGGCCCTTGATCCGCTCGAGCAGCGCGGTCAGCAGCTGGTCGCTGTCGGCCTCGGGGTTGTCGAGATACCAGTCGACGCCCGCCGCGACCTCGCGCAGGTTGTGCGGCGGGATGTTGGTGGCCATGCCCACGGCGATGCCGCCGGAGCCGTTGACCAGCAGGTTGGGGAACCGCGCCGGCAGGACATTGGGCTCGTCGCTGCGACCGTCGTAGTTGGGCGAGAAGTCGACGGTCTCTTCTTCGATGTCGCGCACCATCTCCATGGCGAGCGGTTCCATGCGGCACTCGGTGTACCGCATGGCGGCCTGCTTGTCGTCGCCGCGCGAACCGAAGTTGCCCTGCCCCTTGACCAGCGGATACCGCATCGACCACCACTGCCCGAGCCGGACCAGGGTGTCGTAGATGGCGGTGTCGCCGTGCGGGTGGTAGTTGCTCATCACCTCGCCGACCACGCGCGAGCACTTGTAGAACCCGCGGTCGGGACGGAAGCCGCCGTCGAACATCGCGTAGAGGACGCGGCGGTGCACCGGCTTGAGGCCGTCGCGGACGTCGGGCAGCGCCCGGCCGACGATGACGGCCATCGCGTAGTCGAGATAACTGCGCTGCATCTCGACCTGCAGGTCGACCGGTTCGATGCGTCCACCGGGCCCGATCGCGTCGCCGGCCGTGGTGATGTCGTTCGTCACGAGTGGTTCCTCCAGGTGCGACCTGCCGGCCGCACATCAGGTATGACGCGCGAGACAGCCTTCCGGTTGTCTGCGACCCCGTTGTGTTTCATGTCCTGCTCGGGTGAGTTCGTCTCGCGCCGGGCTCAGATGTCCAGGAAGCGCACGTCGCGGGCGTTGCGCTGGATGAACTTGCGCCGGCTCTCGACGTCTTCGCCCATGAGAGTCGAGAAGACCTCGTCGGCGTGCGCGGCGTCGTCGAGCGTGGCCCGCAGCAGCAGCCGCTGCGAGGGATCCATGGTGGTCTCCCACAGCTCGTCGTCGTTCATCTCGCCGAGACCCTTGTACCGCTGGATGCCGTTCTCCTTGGGCAGCCGCTTGCCGGCGGCGGTACCGGCCGCGATGAGTGCGTCGCGCTCGCGGTCGGAGTACGCGTACTCGGCGACGCCGTCGCGGCCGGCCCACTTGAGCTTGTAGAGCGGCGGCTGAGCGAGGAACACGTGACCCTGCTCGATGACCGGACGCATGAAGCGGAACAGCAGGGTGAGCAGGAGCGTCACGATGTGCTGGCCGTCGACGTCGGCGTCGGCCATCAGGACCACCTTGTGGTAGCGCAGCCGGTTGAGGTCGAGTTCCTCCTGGACCCCGGTGCCGAGCGCGTTGATGATCGCCTGCACTTCCTGGTTCTGCAGGATGCGGTCGATACGCGCCTTCTCGACGTTGAGGATCTTGCCGCGGATCGGCAGGATCGCCTGCACCCGGGAGTCGCGGCCCTGCTTGGCCGGCCCGCCGGCGGAGTCGCCCTCGACGATGAAGAGCTCGCACTCCTCCGGGTTGGTCGACTGGCAGTCGGCCAGCTTTCCGGGCAGCCCGGCGCCGCCCATGAGCCCCTTGCGGCTGCGGGCGGCGTCGCGCGCCTTGCGGGCGGCGACGCGGGCGATGGCCGCGCTCTGCGCCTTGCGCGCGATCAGCTTGCCCTCGGTGGGGTTCTGCTCGAACCAGGCGCCGAGCTCGTTGTTGACGACCTTCTGGACGAAGCTCTTCGCCTCGGTGTTGCCGAGCTTGGTCTTCGTCTGGCCCTCGAACTGCGGCTCGGCCAGCTTGATGCTGATGATGGCGGTGAGGCCCTCGCGGACGTCCTCGCCGGACAGGTTCGCGTCCTTCTCCTTCAACACGCCCCACTCGCGGGCGAACCGGTTGACCAGTGTGGTCAACGCCGCCCGGAAGCCCTCTTCGTGAGTGCCGCCCTCGTGCGTGTTGATGGTGTTGGCGAACGTGTGCACCGACTCGGTGAACTGGTCGTTCCACTGCATCGCGACTTCGAGGCTCATGGCCTGGCCGTCGCCGTCCTCGGATTCCGCCTCGAAGTCGATGACGGTGCGGTGCACCGGCGACTTGGTGTTGTTCAGGTGCTGGACGTAGTCGACCAGGCCGAGCTCGTACTTGTAGTGGACCTCGCGAGGCGCGGAACTCTGCTCGCTGTCGACGTCTTCGTCGGCGCCGGCGTCGATGCCCTCGGGCCGCTCGTCGCGCAGGACGATGGTCAGGCCCTTGTTCAGGAACGCCATCTCGCGGAAGCGGGTCGACAGCGTCTCGAAGTCGTACTCGGTGGTCTCGAAGATGTCGGGGCTGGCCCAGAACGTCGTGCTGGTCCCGGTGCGGGCGGACTCCTCGTGCCGCTCGAGCGGGGCGTCGGGCACGCCCAGCGAGTACGACTGCGTCCACCGGTAGCCGTCGCGATGGATCTCGAGGTCGATCTTCCGCGAGAGCGCGTTGACGACGGAGACGCCGACGCCGTGCAAGCCGCCGGAGACCTTGTAGCCGCCGCCGCCGAACTTGCCGCCGGCGTGCAGGACCGTCATGACGACCTCGACCGCCGGCCTCTTCTCGACCGCGTGCATGTCGACCGGGATGCCGCGGCCGTTGTCGATGACGCGGACGCCGTCGCCGGGCAGCAGGGCGATCTCGATGAGGTCGCAGACCCCTGCCAGGGCCTCGTCGACGGAGTTGTCGACGACTTCGTAGACCAGGTGGTGCAGACCTCGCTCGCCGGTGGAGCCGATGTACATGCCAGGGCGTTTGCGAACCGCTTCGAGACCTTCGAGTACGGTGATGGCGCTGGCGTCGTAGGACGTAGTGTCCGTCACGAGCGGGGGACCTCCTGCCAAGGATCAGGCCGCACCGCGCCACCTGCAGGCCGCATAAGAGGCCCAGGAGACCGCGCGGCCTGGATGGACACCACTCATTCTACCTTGTGACGACACCAGAATGCGCGTTCTGCGGCCCTGAATGCCCGGTGGAGCCGCGTAGATCGCCTCGCATGTGTCCCCATACCGGCGCCGGGAGCCTCGGCCACGCTGACGGCCGTCTGGCGCCGCGGAGCGGATGGGCGGATTTCGGTCAGCCGTACGTGTCGCGCGGACCGCGTCCGGGCACGCTCCGGGGTCCGCGCCGCCAGCTCGGTGCCTGCGGTCCGCGTACATCGACCCTGGTGACCGAGCCGTCGCCGATGTCGGCGTTGAACCGGCGGACCAGCTCGGCCGCGAACAGCCGGACCTGCGTCGCCCACGCGGTGGAGTCGGCGCGGACCGTCAGCACGCCGTCCTCGTAGTGCTCCGGCTGGACGTGCGCCGCGACCTCCGGCCCGACGATCTGGTCCCAGCGGGCGACGGCGCCGTGTACGGCGATGTCCTCGGCCCAGCCGTGCTCGCCGATCAGCCGGTCGACGGCCGAGCCCACGGCCTGCGGGTCGCGGTCGTCGGAGCCGGGTCCGCTCCAGCCGGCTCCGGGCGCCCGGTAGCGGGACCTCCACTTGTTGCCGCCAGAACGGCCGCTCTTGGGCGACGGTGCCCGGCGGCCCTGGCGCCCGGCCACCTTCGCCCGCGCGAGCAGCGCCTGGGCCAGTTCCTCGCCGTCGGGGTTCCACGTGAAACCATCGGCGGGTCCGACCGGGTCCGTGGCCGGCGCCGGCAGATCGACGCCGGGCGCCGGAACGGTGACATCGTCGTCGTCACTCATGGACCACGGTCACCCCTCCCGCCAGAGCTCAACCCAGGGTGTGTCTCCCGGACACACCCTAGACCCGCCGGACCTCGCCGCCGAGCACATCGACCCTGGAGCCGGTGAGCCCGGCCGGCACGTCGGCCGGCACCGCGGCCGTGACCAGCACCTGCTCGGCGCCCGCCGTCAGCTCGGCCAGCCGGTCGCGCCGGCCGGTGTCGAGCTCGGCGAACACGTCGTCCAGGACCAGTACGGGGTCACTGCCGGCAGAACGCAACAGCTCGTACGAGGCGAGTCGCAGCGCCAGCGCGAACGACCACGACTCGCCGTGGCTCGCGTACCCCTTCGCCGGCATCGGGCCGAGCGACAGCACGAGGTCGTCGCGGTGCGGCCCGATCAGTGACACGCCGCGGTCCAGCTCGTCGCGGCGGACCCCGGCCAGCGCCTCGAGCAGCGCCGCCGCCAGCGTGTCGCGCGACGACGCCAGCTCGGCGTCGGGGCCGAGCGAGGACTTGTACGTGAGCCGCGCCTCGCGGTCGCCCGACGGGCCGGAACCACCGGCCACCGCGTCGTACGCCTTCGTGACCAGCGGCTGGAGCGCCTCGACGAGCTCGACGCGGGCGACCAGCAACTCAGCGCCGGCCTGCGCCAGGTGGGTGTCCCAGACATCCAGGGTGCTGAGGTCGGGCCCGCGCGACGACCCACCACCGCGGCTGGCCCGCATGGCCGCGCCAGCCGACTTCAGCAGGGCATTGCGCTGCTTCAGCACCCGGTCGTAGTCGGACCGGACGCCGGCGAACCGCGGCGCGCGAGCGACCAGCAGCTCGTCGAGGAACCGGCGCCGCTCGGACGGGTCGCCCTTGACCAGAGCGAGATCCTCGGGCGCGAACAGCACGGTGGTCAGCACGCCGAGCAGCTCACGCGGCCGGGGGACCGGCGACCGGTTCAGCCGGGCGCGGTTGGCCTTGCCCGGCGTGATCTCGATCTCCAGCAGCGTGCTGCGCGGCTCACCGCCGATGGTCTCGACGACGCTGCCGCGCACGACCGCCCGCTCGGCGCCGAGGCGGACCAGGGGAGCATCCTGCGCGACCCGGTGGCTACCCAGTGTGGCGAGATAGTTCAGCGCCTCGACCAGGTTGGTCTTGCCGTGACCGTTAGGGCCGACGAACGCCGTGACACCGGGCTCGAGCGGCAGCTCGACCGTGGCGTAGGAGCGGAAGTCGGCCAGCGACAGATGGGCGACGTGCATGCGCGAGCCGTCAGGCCCGGGTGTCGCCGGTCCCGGACGTCGGCCCGGCCTCAGCCGCCTTGACCGCGTGGCCGCCGAACTGGTTGCGCAGCGCGGCCACCGCCTTCATGGCCGGGGAGTCGTCCTGCCGGGACTCGAACCGGGCGAACAGCGCGGCCGTGATGACCGGCGCCGGCACGGAGTTGCGGATGGACTCCTCGACCGTCCAGCGGCCCTCGCCGGAGTCTTCGACGTAGCCCTCGATCTCGGCCAGCGCGGGATCCTGCTCGAGCGCCCGGACCAGGAGGTCGAGCAGCCAGGAGCGGACGACGGTGCCTCGCGACCACGCCTTGAGCGTGCCGTGGACGTCGTCGACGACGCCGGAGGCCGCGAGCAGCTCGTAGCCCTCGCCGTAGGCCTGCATGAGGCCGTACTCGATGCCGTTGTGCACCATCTTGGCGTAGTGACCAGCGCCGACGCCGCCGGCGTGGACGAAGCCCTCGTCGCGCGGGCCCTCAGGCCGCAGCGCGTCGAAGATCGGCATCAGCCGCTCGACGTCCTCCTTCGTGCCGCCGGCCATGAGGCCGTAACCGACGTCGAGGCCCCAGATGCCGCCGGACACGCCGCAGTCGACGTAGCCGACGCCGTGACCGGCCAGGATGTCGGCGTGTTCGCGGTCGTCGGTGAACCTGGAGTTGCCACCGTCGATGACGACGTCGCCGGCGTCGAGCAGCCCACCCAGCTCCTGGACCGTGGCCCGGGTCGGCTCGCCGGCCGGCACCATGACCCACACCGCACGTGGCGCGGACAGCCGCTCGACCAGCTCTTTCAGGCTGCCGACGTCGCTGACCTCGGGGTTGTTGTCGAAGCCCACCACCGTGTGGCCGGCGCGTCGCAGCCGCTCGCGCATGTTGCCGCCCATGCGACCGAGGCCGACCAGGCCCAGCTCCATGACGTTCCCTTCCGTGGCCACCAGTGTTCCTCCCCGTGACGTGCCGCCGTGCCGCGGCGCGAGTCCGATGTCACCATCCTCGCGCGCCGGACCCGCCGCGTGCGACCGGGTCGCCGCCCGACGGACCCGGCACGGGTCGTCAGCCCGACAGCCGGATGGGCATGGCGAGGTACCGGTAGCCGCCACCGGGCTCGGACTCGGCGCTGTCGACACCCTGGATGACCACCGGCTTCAGTGGGGTGTCGGTGAACGACAGGTGCGCGAACGGGGTGCCGAGCGCCTGCAGGCCGTCGAGGAGGTACGTCGGGTTGAAGCCGGTGGCGATGGCCGGGCCCTGGACATCGGCGGGCAGCGCCTCGGATGCCTGCGCGTCCTCGCCGCTGCCGGCCTCGAGCACGACCTGGCCTTCGTCGAAGGCGAGCCGCACCGGAGTGTTGCGCTCGGCCACCAGCGCGACGCGCTTCACCGACTCGACCAGCGCGGAGATCTCGACCCGGGCGACCGTGGCGGTCTCGGCCGGGAACAGCCGGCGGTAGTTGGGCACCCACTCGCCGTCGATGAGCCGGCTGGTGGTGTGCCGCCCGCCGGCGGCCAGGCCGAGGAGGCTGTCCTGCGAGCCGGTGCCGAGCGCCAGCGTGACCTCGCCGGCCGGGCCGAGCGTCTTGGCGGCGTCGACCAGCGTGCGGGCCGGCACCAGCGCCACCGCGGAGAGGTCGGGCGTGCCCGGGTGCCAGGTGAACTCCTTGACCGCCAGCCGGTACCGGTCGGTGGCACCCAGAGTGACGGTCTCGCCCTCGATCTCGATGCGGATGCCGGTGAGCGTCGGCAGCATGTCGTCGCGGCCCGCGGCGACTGCCACTTGGGTGACAGCCTCGGCCAGGACGGCGCCGTCGACGGTGCCTGAGGCCTCGGGCATGGACGGGAGGTCGGGGTACTCCTCGACCGGAAGCGTGAGCAGCGTGAACCGGGCGCTGCCGCAGGTGATGGTGACCTTGGTGCCGTCGGCGTTGAGGTCGACCGGCTTGTTCGGCAGCGACCGGGCGATGTCGGCCAGCAGCCGGCCGGAGACCAGGACGGTGCCACCGTCGGCGACATCGGCGTCGACGGACACACGCCCGGACACCTCGTAGTCGAACGACGAGAACGTCACCTGGGAATCGGACGCGTCGATGCGCAGACCGGCCAGGACCGGCACCGTCGGCCGGTTGGGCAGGGTGCGGGCCGTCCAGGCCACCGCCTCTGCCAGTACATCGCGATCGAGCCGGAACTTCACCGGTCCGTCCTCCCCTCGGGCACGCGCCCGGGTCGTTGTGGTTCGACGTCATCCTTCCACGGGCCACCGACAGTGGCGGCCAGAGGCGTCAATCGGCGGCCCTGAATCACACGATCCACAGGAACCGGCCCGCAAGGCTTGTGCGCTGCCAGTTGATCCATGGATAGGTCAGTCATCTTCATAGCGTTGGTGGAAAGTGTGGAAAACCATGAACGTCGCAGGTGAGCGCGGCTACCGTTGTCCACGGAGGCTGTGGGTACGGCCAGTGGGTGACGTGGACCGTTCGAGGTTGTCCACCGATGAGTGACACTTTCCCCCGGTCGGTCCACGGCGATGGCACTCATGTCCACAAACTTGTCCACAGCCTGTGAGAAGTCGATCACGCCGTGTGCGTGTGCTTCTCGGGTCGTCACGACTGCCGGGCCTGCTGCTTGATGCGGTTGGTGAGTTCGGTGACCTGATTGAAGACGCTGCGCCGCTCGGCCATCAGCGTGCGGATCTTCCGCTCGGCGTGCATGACCGTGGTGTGGTCGCGGCCGCCGAAGTGCTGGCCGATCTTCGGCAGCGACAACTCCGTGAGCTCGCGGCAGAGGTACATGGCGATCTGGCGGGCCGTGACGAGCACCCGGCTGCGGCTGGTGCCCTGCAGGTCCTCGATGGTCAGTCCGAAGTAGGCCGACGTCTGCGCCATGATCGTGGCCGCGGTGATCTCCGGGCCGGAGTCGGTCGGCACGAGGTCGCGCAGGACGATCTCGGCCAGCGAGAGGTCGACCGGCTGGCGGTTGAGGCTGGCGAACGCCGTGACCCGGATCAGGGCGCCCTCGAGCTCGCGGATGTTCGTGGCGATGCGGCTGGCGATGTACTCGAGGACGTCGGGCGAGACGTTGAGGTGGTCCTGGGTGGCCTTCTTCGACAGGATCGCGATGCGGGTCTCGAGGTCCGGCGGCTGCACGTCGCACGTCAGGCCCCACTCGAACCGGTTGCGCAGGCGGTCTTCCAGTGCGGACAGCTGCTTCGGCGGGCGATCGGAGGTGATGACGATCTGCTTGTTGGCGTTGTGCAGCGTGTTGAACGTGTGGAAGAACTCCTCCTGCGTCTGGATCTTGCCCTCGAGGAACTGGATGTCATCGATGAGCAGGACGTCGACGTCGCGGTACCGGCGCTGGAACGCCGACGCCTTGTCGTCGCGGATGGAGTTGATGAAGTCGTTGGTGAACTCTTCGGAGCTCACGTAGCGCACCCGGGTGCCGGGGTACATCGTCCGCGTGTAGTGCCCGATGGCATGCAGCAGGTGGGTCTTGCCCAGCCCGGATTCGCCGTAGACGTGCAGCGGGTTGTACGCCTTGCCCGGCGCCTCGGCGACGGCGACGGTGGCGGCGTGCGCGAACCGGTTGCTGGAGCCGATAACGAAGGTGTCGAACGTGTACCTCGGGTTCAGGTGCGGTTCGGTGTCACCGCGCCGGGGGCCGTCAGCCGGCGGGCGTGGCACGAATGCAGGCGCCTCGGCAGCGGCACTGACCAGCGGGATCTCCTCGGTGTCGACCGAAGACGAGGACGCCGCGTCGAGGAAGCCGCCGGGCATCGGCGGCGGTGGCGGCACGCCGTCGGGGGCGGTGCCGTCGGGCGGCGGGGCGACGCTGACGGCCAGGCCCACCGGCCGGCCGAGCACGTCGGACAGCGCGTCGATGATGAGCGACCGCAGCCGCTGCTCGACCTGGGCTCGCGCGAAATCGCTCGGAACGGAGATGACGGCGGTACCCTCGACGAGAGTGACGGGCCGGGCCTGCGACAGAAACGCACGTTGTTGGGGCCCGATCTCGATGGAATCAAGGTCGGCCAGGGCCTTGGCCCAAGCGGTTGCGAAGTCGGTTCCGGCCTCGTCTGCCACAGTTCACTCCAAACTGGCGGCAACTGGCTGGCCACCCCGTCGTGTTGTCCACACGGTCGTCCACAGGGTGTGGAGGGTGTCGACACATGCGGTTTTGTCTCCATCCGCTCCATTGTGACCTGCGTGAACGCGGTACCGATACCGCGGTGCGGTACTGGACGGACAGCGTGCTGGAGCACGTGACGCTAACAACATGCGGCCAGGGCTTCAACTGATGTCCACAGGTTGCCCCCAGATGCCGGCGTGTCGTTGCCTGCGTCGGCCCATCCCTCGGTGCCATGATGGCCGGTTGTCGCAGTGCGCGTGGCAGGCAGTCGCGAGTTTGACCTGAAGCGTCGCCACCGCGTACCGTAAATCGGTCCGACGAGGGCTCCTTTTGTCATGCCCGGGCGTGAACTTCCCGGGGATGATCGGATCCCGCACGGAATTCCGAAGCACGCACTCTCTCATCGATCGACACAGGAGCCCGGACGTGGTCAAGCGCACCTTCCAGCCGAACACCCGCCGTCGTGCGAAGACTCACGGCTTCCGGCTGCGCATGCGTACGCGTGCCGGCCGAGCCATCCTCGCCGCCCGCCGCAGCAAGGGCCGTGCCAAGCTGTCCGCCTGATCCGGCTGGCACGCTTGCGCTCGCTCGACGATCCGAGGTGCTGAAGGCCGAGCACCGCCTCCGGCGCTCGGCCGACTTCCGGGTGATCGTGCGCCGTGGTGTTCGTGTCGGACGGCCGACCATGGTCGTGCACCTGCTGCCCGCCGCCGACTCCGGCGACGTCGTGGGTGCCGGCTCGGTGTCGGTGGGTCTGGTGGTCGGACGCACGGTTGGGGGTGCGGTGGTGCGCAACACGGTACGGCGCCGGCTGCGCCATCTCCTCGCCGAGCGGATCGATCGTCTCCCCTCCGGTTCGAAGCTCGTGGTCCGAGCGCTGCCCGGCATCGCCGGCGCTCCCAGCTCCGCCCTCGCGCGTGAGCTCGACGCGGCCATCGACCGCGCCGTGACCCGAGCGGAGCACCGGCGATGAAGACCATCCTGATCGCCCTCCTCAAGGGCTACCGATTCGTCATCAGCCCGCTGTACGGGCAGACCTGCCGCTATTACCCGTCCTGCTCGGCGTACGCCTTGAGCTCGGTGGAGCGGCACGGTGCCCTACGCGGGAGTTGGCTGTCCCTGCGCCGGCTCGGCCGCTGCCACCCCTGGTGCGCCGGCGGCGTCGACCTCGTGCCCACCCGCGAGAACTACCGCTGGTGGGGCCGGGCCGCTGGGACCGACGGCGACGATGAGCCGCACGCGGCTCCGTCGCATGAAGCTTCCGTGCCGCGGGCGGACCTGCCGCCGGGCGCACCGACCTCTCTCCGAGGAGTCTGATACACCCGTGGATACCATCCTCGCGCCGTTGTACTACCTGGTCAGCTGGATCATGATCGGCTGGCACTGGCTCTTCTCAGAGCTCATCGGCATCAACCACGACGGCGTGAACTGGGCGCTGTCGATCATTGGCCTCGTGGTGGTCATCCGCATCCTGCTCATCCCGCTGTTCGTGCGGCAGATCAAGTCGCAGCGGAAGATGCAGATCCTGCAGCCGCAGCTGCGTGAGCTGCAGAAGAAGTACAAGGGCGATCGCGAGCGTCTCCAGCAGGAGATGATGAAGCTGTACAAGGACACGGGCACCAACCCGTTCGCGTCCTGTCTGCCCATCCTGCTCCAGGCGCCGTTCCTGTTCGCGCTGTTCAGGGTGCTCGACGGCATCGCGAAGGGGCACGAGCGGGGCGCGTTCACCAGCCAGCCGGACCTGTTCGAGTCCGCGGGGCGGGCGGAGATCTTCGGTGCCCGGCTGGCGGACTCGTTCCTCGGCTCCGACAGCATCAACACCAAGATCATCGCCGCCATCATGGTCGTGCTGATGGTGGTCACGCAGTTCATCACGCAGCGCCAGATCATGCGCAAGAACATGCCGAAGGAGGCCCTGGAGGGGCCGTTCGCGCAGCAGCAGAAGATCCTGCTGTACGTCCTTCCGCTGGTGTTCGCGTTCTCCGGCGTCTACTTCCCGCTGGGCACCGTCCTGTACTGGCTGACGTCGAACTTCTGGACCATGGGCCAGCAGCTGTACGTGATCCGCCGGATGCCGGCGCCCGGCACCGAGGCCGAGAAGGCACACCAGCGCCGTCTGGAGGAGAAGGCGCGGAAGAAGGGCATCGAGCTGCCCACGCCCGACAGCGAAGGGCCGGCGGAGCCGGAGGAGACCGAAGTGGTCCGGCGGCAGCCGAAGAAGACGTCGCGCTCGCAGCGCAAGAAGAAATAGCCGGCGGCGACGACCGCACGGCAGCAGGGCTCGGCGGGCAGCAGACCCGCCCCACAACGAACGTAGAAGGAGTCGACGGTGAGCGACGCTGGCACGGAACTCGATGCGGCGCAGGAACGAGAGAGCGAGGCCGGTGAGCCGCTGGCGAAGCGGCTCGAGCACGAGGGCGACATCGCGGCGGACTACCTGGAGGAACTGCTCGACATCGCCGATCTGGACGGCGACATCGACATGGACGTCGAGGGCGACCGTGCGGTCGTCTCGATCGTCGGTGACGGTCTCGACCCCCTGGTGGGCGACAACGGCAAGGTGCTCGAGGCGTTGCAGGAGCTGACGCGGCTGGCCGTGGTACGCGAGACCGGCGAGCGCAGCCGGCTGATGCTGGACGTCGGCGGCTTCCGGGCCAACCGGCGGGCCGAGGTGCTGGATCTCGCCAAGCGGGTCATCGAGGCGGTCCGCACGTCGGGCGAGCCCGAGTCGTTGGGCGCCATGTCGCCGTTCGAGCGGAAGGTCGTCCACGACGCGGTCGCCGAGGCGGGGCTGCGCAGCGAGTCCGAGGGTGAGGAGCCCCGGCGCTACGTCGTGGTGATGCCCGGTTAGTGGTCCACGTTTCACGTGAAACCACATCGCTGACATTCTCAGGAGGCCGAGTCTTGGACGACGTTCTCGCCGTGCCGGACTCGGCCTCCGTCGTGTTCGGGGACCGGCTGGAGCTGGCGGCGGCGTATGCCGCACGGCTCGCCGGCCCCGGCATCGAACGGGGCCTGCTGGGGCCGCGTGAGGTCCCGCGGATCTGGGACCGGCACATCATGAACTCGGCCGTCGTCGCGGACCTGGTCGACGACGGGCGGACCGTCGCGGACGTGGGTTCCGGCGCGGGCCTGCCGGGTATACCCCTGGCGATCGCCCGGCCCGATCTCGAGGTGGTCCTGATCGAGCCGCTGCTGCGGCGCAGCGAGTTCCTCGCCGAGACGGTCGAGGCGCTCGGGCTCGATGGTGTGACCGTCCTTCGGTCGCGGGCCGAGGACGTCCGGCCGGAGGCCCGGTTCGACGTGGTGACGGCCCGCGCGGTCGCGCCGATGGACCGGCTGGCGGGCTGGACGCTGCCGCTGCTGCGCCCCGGCGGGGTGCTCCTGGCGCTCAAGGGGCAGTCGGTTTCCGAAGAGTTGCGTGATTCCGCCGCGTCATTGGCGAGAATGGGCGCGGCATCGTGGAGAGTTGAAGAAGTCGGCGCAGGCGTGGTCGACCCGGCCACGCGGGTCGCGGTCGTGGTCGCCGGACGAACGGGGACGGCGCCGAAGCACGGTGCACGACAACGGAGGACGAAGAGATGACCGATGCCACCGTCGTGGCGGGCCTGGGATGGCCCGTAGCCGGTGGGGTCGTCGCAATCGAGAGCGCTACGGGGGAACGGCGGTCGCCCAACGGCTGGCCGCTCATCAGTGGGACCATTGATCCGACGGGCGGACCGTCGAACCTGGAGCGTGAGATTTCGGTGAATGCGGGCGACCGACCGGCCGAACCGGCCGCGAGCACCCACGTACGTTCGACGGCCGACCTCGCGGACTTCGCGATGTCCGGTTCGCTGGCCGACCTGGACACCCCTATCGCCCGTGAGGCCGCCGTCGCGCTGATGGCGGTGGGCCGGCGCACAGCGCCGATGCCGAAGCCCGACCAGACGCGCATCATGGTCGTCGCGAACCAGAAGGGCGGGGTCGGCAAGACCACCACCACGGTGAATCTCGCCGCGGCGCTCGCGGTCAGCGGCCTGCGCGTCCTGGTGATCGACCTCGACCCGCAGGGCAACGCGTCGACCGCCCTGGGCATCGACCACCACGCGGAGATCCCCAGCATCTACGACGTCATGATCGAGGAGACCCCGATCAGCGACGTCGTGCAGAAGGTCGAGGAGATCGACGGGCTGTGGTGCGTGCCGGCCACCATCGACCTCGCCGGCGCGGAGATCGAACTGGTGTCGATGGTGGCGCGCGAGTCGCGCATGCGGAAGTCGATCGACCAGCATCTGCAGACGCCGGGCGTCGAGTACGACTACGTCTTCATCGACTGCCCGCCGTCGCTGGGCCTGCTCACCGTCAACGCGCTCGTCGGTGGCGACGAGGTGCTGATCCCGATCCAGTGCGAGTACTACGCCCTCGAGGGTCTGAGCCAGCTGCTCAAGAACATCGACATGGTGCGGGCCCACCTCAACCGCGACCTCGCGGTCTCGACGATCCTGCTCACCATGTATGACGGCCGCACGCGACTGGCCGCGCAGGTGGCGGACGAGGTCCGCCGGCACTTCGGCGACACCGTGCTGAAGACGGCGATCCCGCGCTCGGTGCGCATCAGTGAGGCGCCGAGCTACGGCCAGACCGTGATGACGTACGACGCCGCCTCCAGTGGCGCGCTGTCGTATCTGGAAGCCGCGCGCGAGATCGCTGAGCGGGGAGCATCGGGCAGTACACATGGGGAGACGACACATGGCTGAGAAGAGGCGGGGGTTGGGGCGCGGTCTCGGCGCCCTCATCCCGACGGGGGAGCCGGCGAGCGGCGATGCGCTGCGCAAGTCACCGGTCGACGCCTTCGTCCTGGGCGGCAGCCCGGCGCCCAACGGCTCGGCGGCGCACGTTTCACGTGAAACGGCGACGGACGACAACGAGTTGCTGCCGGTCGACGGCGCCACCTTCGCCGAGATCCCGGTCGACGCGATCGTGCCGAACATCCGGCAGCCGCGGCAGGTCTTCGACGAGGACGCGCTGGCTGAGCTGGTGTCGTCCATCCAGGAGGTCGGCCTGCTGCAGCCGATCGTCGTCCGGCTGTTGGAGTCCGGCCGCTACGAGCTGGTGATGGGCGAGCGGCGGTGGCGGGCGACCAAGGAGGCCGGCTTCCCGACCATCCCGGCCATCGTCCGCACCACGCGCGACGACGACATGCTGCGCGACGCGCTGCTGGAGAACCTGCACCGCAGCCAGCTGAACCCGCTGGAGGAGGCGGCCGCCTACCAGCAGTTGCTCGACGACTTCGGCTGCACGCACGACGAGCTCGCGGTGCGGATCAAGCGCAGCCGGCCGCAGATCTCCAACACGTTGCGGCTGCTGAAGCTGCCGCCCCTGGTGCAGCGCCGGGTCGCCGCCGGCATCCTGTCCGCCGGCCACGCCCGGGCGCTGCTCGGCCTCGGTGACGGCGCCGCTCAGGAACGGCTGGCGCAGCGGATCGTCGCCGAGGGCCTCAGCGTCCGCTCCGTCGAGGAGATCGTGTCGCTGGACGATGCCGAGACGCCCAAAACGCGGGCTCGGCGCAATTCCCGTCCGGTGGCGCCGCGGCTGGGCGACATCGCGGCGGCACTCTCCGAGCGGCTGGATACTCGCGTGAAGGTCGACCTCGGCCGGTCCAAGGGCAAGGTCACCATCGAATTCGCCAGCATCGACGACCTCGAACGCATCGTGGGTACCATCGACCCGCGCATGGCCAAGCAGCTGCGCGAAGCCAACGAGCCCGAATAGCAGGCCGCAGGCCGACAGACCAGCCAGGTCGGTGGGTGGAGACGCCGTCAGGGGTCGGCTGCGGGCGTCCGAGCGAGGCGGGCGGAGACGGCGTCCCTACCCACCGGTCGGAACGCCAGAGCGTCAGCCAGCGTCGCGCAGATGCCGGTCGACCGCCACGGCCAGCAACTCTCGCGCCAGCACGCCGAGGTCGAGCCCGGCAGCCTGCACCGACTGCGGCAGCAGCGACGTCTCCGTCATGCCCGGCGCGACGTTGACGTCCAGCAGCCACGGCACGCCGTCGTGGTCGACGATGAGGTCGGTGCGGGACAGGTCGCTGAGCCCGAGCGTCTGGTGCGCCGCCACCGCCACCTCGGCCACGGCGGTCGCCGCGGCGTCGTCGAGGCGGGCCGGCACGAAGAACTCCGTGGCACCGGCCGTGTACCGGGCGTGGTAGTCGTAGGTGCCGGACTCGGGGACGATCTCGACCGCGGGCAGCGCCTGCGGGCCGTCGCCGGTGTCGAGCACGGGCACGGCGACCTCGGTGCCGTCGATCCACCGCTCGATCAGCGCCCGCTCGCCGTACGCGAAGCACTCGACCATGGCAGCGGGCAGCTCACCGGCCGATCGCACCACCGTGGTGCCCAGCGCCGAGCCGCCGCGCGCCGGCTTCACGACCAGCGGCAACCCGAGCCGGGCCACCAGCGCGTCGAGCAGTACGCCGGCGCCCAGCTCGCGGAACGTCGACTGCGACAGCACCGCCGACACTGGCGTGGCGATGCCGGCCCGCCGCACGATGGCCTTGGCCACCGGCTTGTCGAAGGCCAGCCGGCAGGCCGTCGGCGCCGAGCCGACGTAGGGCAGCCCGGCCAGCGACAGCACCTCCTGAATGGCGCCGTCCTCGCCGGACACGCCATGCAGCAGCGGGAAGACGACGTCGGGCGCGTCGTGGCGCAACGACGCGAGGAGGTCGGCGTCGGCGTCGCGCTGCTCGACGTCGAGGCCCACCTCACGCAACGCCTCGGCCACCCGCCGGCCCGAACGCAGTGACACGTCGCGCTCGTGCGAGAGACCGCCGGCGAGAACGAGAACGCGGCCCAGATCGCTCATACTGGAACGAAACCCCTCAACTCTGGTCTGGCGCCGGTGCGTCGAGGCCGGGCCGCTGTGCGGCACTCCAGGCCCCGAACGTGGCGCGCAGTTCCATCTCCTGCTCGATGACCTGCGCCAGCCGGCGCACGCCCTCGCGGATGCGTTCGGGCGTCGGGTAACAGTACGACAGCCGCATGGAACGCGAGCCGAAACCGTCGGCAAAGAACGCGGTGCCGGGCACATAGGCGACCCGGTTGGTGACGGCGCGCGGCAGCATGGCCTTGGCGTCGATGCCGTCGGGCAGGGTCAGCCACACGTAGAACCCGCCGGACGGCTGGGTCCAGTGCGCGCCGGCCGGCATGAGGTCGTCGAGCGCCTCGAGCATGGCGTCGCGGCGCTCGCGGTAGGTCTCGCGGAAGTCCTTGACCTGCGCCATCCAGTCGTGGCCGGCGAGGTACTCGGACACCGTGAGCTGGCTGAACGCCGGCGGGCAGAGCACGCTGTTCTCGGCCGCGAGCACCAGCTTCTCGCGGACGGCGTGCGGCGCGAGCGCCCAGCCGACGCGCAGCCCCGGCGCGAACGTCTTCGAGAAGGAGCCCAGGTAGACGACCCGTTCGGCGTCGTCGGCCCGGATGGCGCGCGGCACCTCGCCGTCGAAGCCGAGCAGGCCGTAGGGGTCGTCCTCGATGATGAGGACGTCGGCCCGGCGGCAGATCTCGAGCACCTCGGTGCGCCGTGCCGCCGTCATCGTGATGCCGGCCGGGTTGTGGTAGCTCGGGATGGTGTACAGGAACTTGATGCGCTTGCCGGCGGCCTGGACGGCGTCGATGGCCGCGCTCAGCCGCTCGGGCACCAGGCCGTGGTCGTCCATCTCGACGTGCACGACCGACGCCTGGTAGGAGCGGAACGTCCCCAGCGCGCCCACGTAGGACGGCGCCTCGGCCAGGATGACGTCGCCGGGATCGATGAAGATGCGGGTGACGAGGTCGAGCGCCTGCTGCGACCCGACCGTGACGGTGACGTCGTCGGGGTGTGCCACGATGCCGACCGGACGCATGACGTCGCAGATCTGCTCGCGCAGCGTGGGATCGCCCTGGCCGGAGCCGTACTGCAGCGCCGTCATGCCCCGTTTGGTGACGAGATCGCTGACCAGCGAGCCGACGACGTCGAGCGGCAGCCCGGAGATGTTCGGCATGCCGCCGGCCAGCGACACCACCTCGGGCCGTGAGGCCACCGCGAACAGTGACCGCACCTCGGAGGCGGTCATGCCGTGCGTGCGGGTGGCGTAGCGGTCGACGTATGAGTCGAGACGTGAGCCGGTGGCGGCTGCTGCGTCGGTGGTCTTCCGGTTCGGGCTGGACTGCTGGCTCACGCACACACCTCCCGGGACAGGACCGACACAGACAGGGTCAACTGTGCCTCATCGCGGCGCGGGGACGCGAATCCAATTCCGCAGGGTGAGCCGGCGTGTCACCCCGTGGCGAGGTCGTGGAAGCGCAGCGCGCCGGTGGCGGCGTCCTCGCCCGACGGCAGATACACCCGCTGGATGGCGACCACGACGGCCTCGGCCACGACGTCGCGGAAATCGGGGTCGGCCAGCCGGGCGGCGTCGCCGTCGTTGGTGATGTAGCCCAGCTCGACCCGGACGGCGGCCATGCGGGTGTGCCGCAGCAGGTCCCACGTCTTCGGGTGCGCCCGGCAGTCGACGAGGTCGGTGCGGGCGACGATCTCGCGCTGCACCAGGCCGGCGAACTGCTCGCCGATGGCGCTGGCGGTGCCCGGCTCGCGGCTGCCGTAGAAGTAGGTGGCGACGCCGGCGGCGTCGCGGTTCGGGTGGGCGTCGACGTGCAGCGAGACCAGCAGGTTGGCGCCGGAGTCGTTGGCGAACGTCGCCCGCTCGGCTTCGGACGGCGACGCGTCGGAGCCCGGGCCCCTGGTGAGGTACGTCTGGACGCCGGTGGCCGTCAGCCGGCCCTCGATGCGGGCCGCGAGGTCCTCGACGACGGCGGCCTCGTCGAGACCGTTGCCGCGGTGGCCGCGGTCGGGACCGCCGTGACCAGGGTCGATGACGACGACCTTGCCCGGCAGCCGCTTCCCGGCCTGGCGCAGCGCCTCGACGGCGCGCAGGCTCTCGGGCCGTCCGCCGGTGACGATGGGCGCCAGCCGGCCGAGCGCCTTGAACGTGCTGGGACCGCAGGTACCGTCGGCGGGCAGGCCGATGTTGCGCTGGAACTCGCGCAGGGCGTCGCCGGTGCGCGAACCGAACACGCCGTCGACCCGGCCGACGTCGAAGCCCAGCTCGGACAGCCGCCGCTGCAGCGCGATGACGTCGTCGCCGGCCTGCGGGTTGCCCACCACGTAGGACAGCAGGCGGTCGCCGAGCCGCCAGCGCGCTTCGTCGAGCACGCGGTACGTCGTGGCGTCGACGACGCCCGTCGCCGTGAGGCCGCGCTCCTGCTGGAACTGCCGCACCGCCTGGGCGACGTCCTCGTCGAACGTGCTGGGGCCGGGTGCGGTGTCGTCGAGGCGTCCGAGCTGCGTGAGCTTGGAGCGGATCTCCGCGATCGCCGGACCGGTGTCGCCCAACTGGTAGCGAAGCGAGGTCATCCGGGGGTGGTCCTTCCCTGGCCGAGGTTCTGACATCGGGCTGTACGACGTACCAGCTCCGTCGGTTCCCGTTTCACGTGGAACCCGCACAACCCTCCGCCACAGCTCGCGCCGATTCTACCCACAGCGGGCGGTCGCAACCGCCCTGTGGTCCATCCGGATTTCCGGCGCAGCCAGCGGAAACGACACCGGCCGTTCATGCCGTTCCTGTTGCCGCTGTCATGTCTTGATCGCTATTGTCCCTGCATGAGCGGCTCGTTTCCCCGGACGGGCTGGCGCTTCACGGTCGGCTTGGTGAGCTTCGCAGTCGTGGTCGCATGCAGCGGCGACGACGGCACCGGCGATCCCGCGTCCCCCACGCCCACGGCCACCGTCACGCAAGACGCTGCCGCGCAGGCAGAAGAGCAGATCCGAACGGTCTTCGAACGGTTCATCGGTGCGGTCGTCGAGGCGCAGAGCGGCGCGGCCGACGATCCCGCCGCGCTGTTCGAGGGCCTGGCCACCGACGAGACGGTCGAGTTCAACGCCGGCATCGCGTCGCGCTATGCCGACCAAGGCATCGTCCGGGTCGGCGAGCCAGTCATCAGCGATGTCAACGTCCAGGTCGTCGACCGGTCCGGGGTCGTCAGCGCCTGCATGGACGAGTCCGCGTGGACCCCGCAGCTCACCAGTGGCGAGGCCATCCCGCCGGCCGAGGAGCAGTTGACGCCGCATCCCGTGGTGTACGAGGTCGTCGAGGCCGGCGGTTCGTGGCTCATCGGCGAAGCGATCGAACCTGGAGGGACCATCACATGCTGACCCCCCGACGCGTGTCCCAGGTCCTGACGGCCGTCGCCGTCCTGCTGGTCGGCCTGCTCGGCAGCATCGCACCCGGCCAGGCGGCCGGCGTGCGCGGCGTCGACCCCGCCAACGACCCCTGCTACGTCTTCATCGAGGTCAGCCCGGGTGTCTTCGAGTACGTCAACATCTGTCCCGACCCCGACGAGGACGACAGCGGCGAGGACGGCGACTCCGGCACCAACGGCCCGCGCTGCGACCTCACCGAGGAGCCGTACGACGAGTTCTGCCTCGGCACGAAGGCCTGCCGGGCCGACATCCCGTCGCCACTGCCCGAGGACGAGTGGCCGCCGGAGGAGACCCGGCCCAGCCCGGAGCACATCTTCACGTTCGTCGAGTGCCGCGTGCCCGGTCAGCAGGAGATCGAGAGACGATGGCGCTGGGTCAAGCCCTACGAGGGCTCCATTCCCGGCCTCGGCTGGCAGGCGCTGGGCCGGCTGGAGACGCCGGCGTTCACCATGACCTTCCGCCCGGCCGGCATGACCTACGTCGGCGCCGACACCCGCTACCTGCTCGACGGCCTCGGCGACGGCGACATCATCGGCAGCGTGGCCGGCCCGCTGCAGGCCACCGGCACGCTCAGCCACGTCGAGATCGACCCCGGCGACGGGTCCGACACCTTCGACTGCGACCCCGACCTGCGCTCGAACGCCTGCGAGCACGTCTACCTGGAGATGTCGCACGAGCAGACCGCCCAGGATCTCGACGGCCGCCCTGCTTTCGCCGCGCAGGCCCGCCTCGTCTACGACGTCATCTTCACCATGGGCGGCGTCGAGGTGAGCCTGCCGGGCGTGCCCGACACCCTGGAGAGCCCCTGGAACGGCACCGTCGTCCCGGTCGGCGAGATCCAGGCGCTGGTGCGCAGTCGTTAGAGGCGTTCCGGCACGCCGGTGTGTTCCGGCGCGGGGCTGGTCAGCTCGGCGATCAACCGGACGGTGGCGACCTCGAGGTCGTCGCCGAGGTCGGCGCTGATGGCGGTCATGCGGGCGATGGCGTCGTCGATGCCGAGCCGGTTGCCGGCCAGGTGCTCGGCCTTGATGCGGTCGCGCCACAGCAGCTCCATGCCGGGCTCGACCTGCAGGCCGATGGTCGACGCCTTGCGGGCGAGGTGGGCGTCGCCGCCGCGGAGGGCGCGCTGGGCCAGCTCGTGCGCGGTGTCGACGATGGCCGCGATCATCTCCTGCTTGAGGTGCTCGGCCCAGCCGTAGCGGCGCGGGTTGACGCCGGTGAACGGCTGGCCGCGGACCAGGTCCAGCGCCGCGACCAGCTGCTGGGTGCCGGCCAGCGCGGGGTCGTCGCCGACCAGTTGGCGCCACTCGTCCCAGTCGGTGGTGACGCCGGGGTGGAACCTGTACCCGGTGTCGACCCGCGGCAGGTAGTCGTCGCCGTGGGTGTCGCGGCCGAACCAGCGGCGAAGCTTGGAGATGGCGGTGTTGCGGGTGTTCTGGGTGACGCGGCTGCCCGGCCACATGGCGTCGTCGAGCGCGGCGTGCCCGAGGCCGGGATGCAGCGCGATGAACGCGGCGATCTCGGTGAGCTGGCGGTACTTGGACTGCTCGACCGGCCCTCCGGCGTCGTCGACCTCGACCGGCCCGAGCAGCAGGACGGTGGGCCCGTCGCCCGGCACCGGAGCCGGGGCGGGGCTCCCGGCCGCGAGGTCTGCGACGGGCGTCGCGGGCGGCTCGTCGTCCACCGGCTCGGACGCCGGCTCGGGCGCGGCCAGGCGGTCGAAGTCGGCCTCGAGGCTCTCCAGCAGGCCGGGACCGACGTCGCCCGGCTCGGGCTCGTCGGCCGGTCGGCCACCGGCGTCGATCCACGGCCGGGCCGGCTGCGTGGTGACGCCCAGCAGCTCCAGGATCTGGCGGTACTGGTGGTGGTCGAGCCGCTGCGGCTGGACGTCGACGCCCACCGGCTGCAGGACGGCAGCGTCGGCCTCGCCGGCGGCCAGCTCCAGAGACCACTGCCCCACGGCGCCGTGGCCGCTGGTGACGGCCGCGACGGCGACCCGGGGCAGTGACTGCACCAGCTCGGCCAGCTGGGTGTCCTGGTCGGGCCCGAGCGGCTCGCCGAGCAGCACGATCTCGGGCGTCCACGCGGCGACGGCGACCCCGCGGGCGCGCGCGTCGTCGAGGGAGTAGGCGCCCGACTCGGCCATCGCCACGCGGTCGTGCCGGGCCCGCGTGCTCAGCTCGGTGAGCAGGCTGCCGACCGTCGGCAGGTAGCGGATGCGGCCGGTGTCGAGGCCGCTGGCCAGTTCGGGGCAGGTGCCGACCAGCGTGACCTGGAGGTCGTCGGCCCACGGGCTGGTGGCCAGCTCGACGGCGAGCGCGGCCAGCACCTCGCGGGACGCCTCGCGGTCGCCGACGACGGCGAGGGTGCCGAGCCGCTCGAGGTCGAGCAGCAGGTGGCCGTCCTCGGGGCCGTGCCCGACGGTGACCAGGCTCGGGTACGGCGCCGGCACGTCGCGCAGCTCGGCGGCATCGAAGGCGCGTCCGGCGGCGGCCGGCAGCAGCCACACGTGCGCCTGCTCGGTCGCGACGAACGGCGGCGGCAGCACGGCCTCGTCGGCGAGGTACAGCTCGAACTGCTCGGACGTGAGCCGCGCGATGCGCAGCGGCGGCAGCGACACCCCGCGCTGGGCGCAGTCGGCGGCCAGCCCGCGCAGCGCGACGTCGACCACCTCGACGCTCATCGGGTCGGCGACGCCGCGCAGCTCGCGCTCGGTCTCGGCGGCCGCGCCGACGGGCATGGCGATGCGCTCGCCGGGCTCGCGTCGTCGCTGCTGGGACCGGCGCCGGGCGGCGAGGAAGGCCAGCACCCCGGCGGCCAGCAGGGCGCCGACGCCGGTGGCGGTGCGGATCGGCAGGTCGACGCCGTCGCCGACGGCCTGGGTCGCGGAGTCGCCCAGTTCGGCGTCGTCGGGCTGCTCGGCGGCCGGCGGTTGCACCGGCTCCTCGGCCGGCGGCTGCTCCTCGGCGGGTGCCTCCTCGACCGGTGCCTCCTCCTGGGGCTGCTCCGGAGCGGGCGGCTGGACCGGCTCTTCGGCCGGCGGCTCGACCGGCTCGCGCGACACCGGGTCGCCGACCACCGGCGGCGTTCCCGCGGCGCCCGGGACGGTGATGGTCCAGCCCGGCCGGATGAGGTCGGGGTCGGTGAGCCGGCCGCCGTCGGGCTGGACGGTGTCGCGGGACGCCTCGACCAGTTCGGGATAGCGCGCGCCGTCGCCCAGCCGCTGCTCGGCGATGCCCCACAGTGTGTCGCCCTCGGCCACGACGTGCGTGGTGGCGCCGGTATCGGCGACCGGGACGGCGGACGGTGCGGGCTCGGGCGGCAGCAGCAGCTGCCAGCCGGGATCGATCCAGTGCGTGTTGTCGAGCACGCGGCCGCCGGGCTGCGGAGCTCCGTAGTTGAGCTCGGCGATCTCGGGCCAGCGCGCGCCGTCGCCCAGCTCTTGCTCGGCGATGCGCCACAGCGACTCGCCGCGCTGGACGGTGTGCGTGCGCTGCACCGTGGCCGGCTGGGCGGCCGCCGCGGGAGCCGCCTCGGCCGTCGTCACCTCGGACGCGGCCGGCGTCGGCGTCGTCGTGGCCGGGGCCGGCTGCTGCGCGGGCGGCTGCACCGGCTCGGCGGCCGTGGCCACCCCGACCGGCCCGACGACGAACACGGCGGCGACGGCGGCGACCAGGCCGGCGGCGGCGCGCTGCTGGACCCGCAGGACGGGCAGCCGTGGCGCCTTGCGGCCGCTCAGCGCGGCCGGGATCTCGACCAGCAGGCCGGCGGCGAAGGTGAGCCAGCCCAGCCAGCCGATCACGACCAGCGCCTGCAGGAACAGCGACCCGTCGTCGGGCTCGGTGAGCGCGGACGTGACGTCGTCCCAGCTGGGCACGGAGCCGGGGAAGGGGTTGCCGGCGACGGCGACCAGTGCGAGCGGGATGCCGACCAGGACCGCGACGATGACGACCAACGCTCCCAGACCACGCAGGACCGATGCGGTCCTACGCCGGGGGCGGGCGGTTCGATGGGTTCGAGGCACGGGGGTACTCCTCACTGTTCCGTACCGACTCCGCGCGCGAGGCGGGCCTGCGCGCTGCCAGTGGCCTGGGACGTCGGCTGCCCGATCAGGGACAGGAAGACGTTGTCGTAGGTGATGGCGGTGTCGACCTGCACCGTGGTGTCGTTGACGCGGCGGCAGTCGGTGGGCTGGCCGCCCGCCGCCGTGACGTAGCTACTGGCGGCGGTGCAGGCCCGGGCGAAGTCGATGGTCGGGTGGCCCGCGCCGTCGCCGTCGATGATGACCGCCTGCGCCGCCGTACGTGCGGCCTCGGCGGCGACGGCATTGGCCCGCTGCATGGCCCGGATCTTGCCGCCGCCGTCGACGACCAGTCCGATGGCCAGGAACAACGCCATGACGATGACCACCGCGAAGATCGCGACGGCGCCCTGTTCGCGGTCGGAGCGCAGCGCCCGGGCCGTCATCGGCGCATCCGGTAGGTGTCGAGCGGGCTGTCGACCGTCTCGGTGATCTCCCGCGAGCCGGGCAGCCCGGGGATGGCGAGGTCGGACAGCTGGACCCGGCAGGTGACCGTGGCCGACACCGTGGCCGGCTCACCCGGCGGGCGGCTGAACTGGCTGGTGTCGATCTGGACGGATGGCCCGCCGACGCACTGGAGGTCCTGCCGCTGCAGCGACGCCTCGGCGGCGTTGCGGCCCTGCAGCAGCGCGTCGCTCTCGGTGCGGGCGATGGACGCGGTGCGCGCGGCCTCGGCGGCGGCGTGCTCGACCGAGCCACCGGCGATGGTGACCCGGCCGCCCAGCACCAGCAACGCGATGATCATCAGCAGGCCGGGCGCGACAACCGCCAGCTCGACGGTGGCCGAGCCGCGCTCCCTGCGTGCTTCCTGCGCGGACACGTCAGCCCGGCCCGGTGAAGCGCTCGACCGGACCGCTGGCCGACTGCGAGACCTGGTGCCCAGACCAGCCGGGGAACAGACTCTGCGACGAGCCCTCGACGGTGATGGTGACCTCGACGTCGCCACCGTCGCCGCTGACCGTGACGCTGCTGAGCACGCCGTCGGCGCCCGCCTCCTGGGCGAACGAGCGGGCCTCGGCGACGCCGGACGCGAGCGACCCGCCGTTGCCGGTGGCCACCCGCAGGCCTTCCTCGGCGGCGGCGAGCGCGACGTTGCGGGCGTGGTACCACAACGCACCCTCGATGACGCCGAAGGTGATCAGCAGGACGACCGGGAACAGGACCACGAGCTCCAGCGTCGCCGCGCCTCGTTCGGGACGTCCGGGGAGGCAGCGCCGGTCTCGACGCCGCTGCCCGTCACGTGGCCGGCGGCTCATGGACTACTGGATCTTCGCTTGTTCGCGGTTGATGACGCCGATGATGATGCCCACCAGGGCGACGGCCGCGACGAAGACCGCGGCGGCGATGACGACGTACTCGAGCGTCGTGGCGCCCTGCTCGCGGCGACGGTCGGTCAACTCGGAGTAGCGGTCGCGCAGCTCGGCGGACAGGACCGTCATCCATGTCTGGAGTTGCAGCATTGTCGTGTTCCTCTCGGGGGTGCGGGCTGTTCCCGACCCGTCACAGTTGTAGGCATGTCCGGGGAGACTTCTGTGACGTGTCAGGACCGGGGAATTCCTGACTGAGGAAATTACGGACAAAGAGTCATTCGAGCATACGCATCACCGTGGGAGCCGCCAGTAGAGCCATGAAAACCACGCCCAGAAGTGCGACGGGCATGACCATTCGTTCGCTGTCGGCATTGGCACGGGCGTGCTCGGCCGACAGCATGGCGTCGCGCAGGCCGCTGGCGCGGGCGCGCAGGCTTTCGTAGACCGTGGCGCCCTCTTCGCCGGACAGCCGCATGATGTCGGCGAGGTCGTCGAGGTCGCTGAGTCCAAGCTGGATCGAGAGCGTGTGCAGGCCCTCCCACGGCGTGGTGCCGGACCACCGGGCCCGGGCCAGCTCTTCGCGTAGCCGCTGGAAGACCCAGGAGTCGCCCACCTCGGCGGCGTTCTCGAGCGCCTGGGTGGAGCCGGCGCCGCCGGCCCGTTCCAGCGCGACGAGGTCGATGTAGGCGCCGAGCGCGCGGGTGAACTCCTCGCGGGCGTTGTTCGCCTTGGACCGGGTCTCGATGTCGGGCAGGAACCACATGACGACGGCGAGGATCAGGCCGACGAACGCCGGCACCGTGAACGGCAGCGAGACGCCGGTGATGGCCAGCGTCAATGTCAGGATCGCCGGGAATGCGAGTCCGAGCAGCGCCCACAGCGCCTTCTCGCCGTAATAGCGATAGGCCGGGATGCGCAGCAGGTCCAGTTCCTGGCGCGGCAGCCGGAAGCCGACCAGCGTCGGCAGCCGCTGTTCGAGGAACCGGCCGAGGCGGTCCTGGAACAGCGAGCCGGACTGGGTGGCCTGCGGTTCCAGCGCGCGCGTGGCCTCGGTGCCGGTGTCGTGCAGACGGCCGAGCGTCGCCCGCAGGTGCGGCTGCGCCGGTACCAGTTCGCGCACCACCAGCGCCAGGCCGAGCCCGGCCAGCGCGCCGGCGAGGATGCCCAGCTCCCAGATCATCGCGCCTCCGCCCGGGTCGGTCCGGTGGACGAGCGCAGGTCCCAGCCCATGATCCGCGGCAGCGGCCGGGGCCTGGTGATCTGCCGCATCCACAGCAGGCACAGCACGTAGCAGCTGAGCAGGACGATCAGCACGATCTGGCCGATGGCCGACCCGTACGGCTCGATGTAGGAGCTGTTGAAGGTCATGAAGGCGAGCACGACCAGCGTGATGATGGTGACCATGCGGGCGGTCGTGCGCGGCTTGGACCGGTCGGCCTCGATCTTGCGGCGCACCTGGACGTCCTGGGCCACGGTCGCCGCCAGGCCCTCCAGCACCGCCGCGAGGCCGGCGCCGCGCCGCGTCGCACCGAGGATCAGCGACGACGCGATGAGGTCGCCGGTCGCGTCGTCGAGGTCGTCGGCGAACGCACGCAGCGCCGCCACCGTGGCCCAGCGGGCGCGCAGCCGCGCGACCAGCGTCGTCACCTCCGGCCTCAGCGCGTCGGGGGTCGACTTCATGGTGGCCGTGATGGCCTGCTCCAGGCCGACGCCGACGGTGAGCACGCCGGCCAGCGACCGCGTCCACTCCTCCATCGCCTCGAGCTTGGCGACCGGGGTTGCCGTGGCCGGCGGGGCGAGCAGCGCGGGCAGGCCGATCAGCGCGGCCGGCACCAGGACGACGAGGATCAGCCAGCCGGTGAGCAGCCAGGCGACCATGCCCCCGGCGAGGCCGATGCCGAGCAGGATGCGCAACTGCCGGGCCGCCGAGTTCCGGCCGCCAGTCATGCCGATGAACCGCGCCTTGAGCCGCTGACCAGCCGTGGCCGGGCGGGCCCGGGCCGGCTGCGGGATCAGCCCGAGCACGATCACCAGGACGCCGCCGAGCACCAGGACCGCCGCGAGCGCCGCGGCGAACGCCGTCAAGGCGCACCGCCGTGGTCGAGCAGCCGCGGGTTGAAGCCGACCCGCTCGAGGTCGCTCAACCAGATCGGCGGCGTGCCGGGCACGGCGCGGTCGTCGGAACCGGGCTGGAAGACGTCGGTGACGGCGGGCAGGCCGTGCTCGCCGGGCTCGATCGCGATGATCTCGCTGATGTACCGCGACCGCTTGCCGCCGGAGTGGCTGTCGTCGATCAGTTCGATCTGCACGATGAGGTCGATGTGCTCGGCGATCTGCCGGTAGGCGAACGACTCCGTGACGTGCTGGCCGGCCTCCATGGCGCAGGTGACCAGGCGTTCGATGGCGGCCCGCGCGGAGTGCGCGTGCGTCGTCGACAGCGAACCGGCGCCCGACTGCATGGCCTTGAACATCGGCAGCACCTCGCGGCCGCGCACCTCACCGACGATCAGCCGGGAGAGGTTCATCCGCAACGAGTCGAAGACGAGATCGTCGAGCGTGATCTCGCCGACGGCGCGTCCGTCGGGCCCGCGCTCGCCGCTACCCGGCCGCGCCTCCCAGGCCACGATGCGCTTGTGCCGCTCCGGCATGTCGTGCAGGTGCAGCTCGTACTCGGTCTCGATGGTGCCGATGCGCTCCATCGGGTCCAACTCGTTCGTCAAGGCCCGGACCAGCGTGGTTTTCCCGGCGCCCTGCGCGCCCGACACGACCAGGCTCTTGCGGGAGCGGACGGCGGCGGCCAGGAACGCCCCGGCGGCCGGGCTCATCATGTCGAGGTCGACGAGCTCCTTGATGCCGATGTCGGTGAGGCGGTGCTTACGGATGACGGCGACCGGCCGCGGCGTGATCCACGCGGTGGCCGCGAGCCGCGACCCGTCGCGCAGCCGCAGGTGCAGGCGCGGGTTCGAGGGCGAGAACGGCCGCTCGTTGGTGCCGGTGCGGGTGGCCAGGAACGACAGCGTCTCGATCAGTTCCTCGTCGCTGTCGGCCACCGGCGGGCCGTTGACGATGCGGCCGTCGTGGTAGATCAGGTGCACGTTGTCGTGCCCGTTGATCTCGATGTTCTCGATGCCGGGATCGTCGACCAGCGGCTGCAGCCGGCCGAGCCCGAACAGCGCGGCCATGATGGCCTCGGCCAGCTGGATCTGCTCGTCCGGTGTGATGATCGGCAGGCCCTTGGTGAGCGCCCGCTCGGCGTGGTCGGCGAGCAGTTCGACGACGATGCTGCGGCCCAGCTCGCGCCGGCCGGCGTCGTCGAGCCCTTCCCGGCTGCGCAGCGCGTGCGCCAGCTGGTCGGCGGCCTGCTCGCGGTAGGCGCGGACCAGACCCCAGTCGACCTCGCCGCCGCGGCTCGTCGGGCGCAGGATGCCGCCGTTGCGCTCGAGCGCGGTGAGGTCGTCGTCGCCCGGCCGCCGCGCGTGCTGGCCCGACGGCACCGCGCCGCGGCCGCGCTGCGACGTGGCGGACGCGAGCCGTGCCTGAAGCGACCGGCGCAGATCCGTCTGTCCCGGGCCGCTCAGCGAGTGATGGGTGTCGCCCCACTCGTCACCGGAGCCGTTGCCGTTCTCCGGCTCCGCGAACAGCGGCAGGTTCTCCAGACTCGCCGCGGCGTTCGTGGGGTCAGCCATAGGTGTGCTCCTCCATCAGGGACTCCGCGGCCGGGGCCAGCCGGGTGCGATGGCGGTCGACCAGTTCGTGCACCGCGCCGACGACGACCCGCATGCTGCGGAACAGCGGGGCCGCCGCGAACCGCCGTCCGTACGGAGCCCCGACGCTGAGGGAGTCGGACGCGGCCTGGTCCCAGGCGACGGAGGCCAGCACCGGGACGCCGAGTGCGGAGTGGATCTCGCGGGCGCGGTACGGCTGGCCCTCGCCGATCAGCAGCATCGCCAGCGTGTCGTCGCCCTGGCCCAGCTCGACGAGGTCTTCACGCAGGACGTTGACGCGGGCCCGCGCGCCGCTGACGGCGGGCAGCGTGGTGCGGGTGACCAGCAGGACGGCGTCGGCGGAGCGCAGCAGCGGCATCGGGCCGTGCCGCATGCCCAGCCGCCCGGCGTCGATGATGACGTCGGTGCCGGTGCGCTCGAGGTTGGCCAGCACGATGCTCAGCGGCGACCAGAGCTTGTCCATGCTGGCCGCCTGCTGGGCGTTGACCAGCCCGGGGACCAGCCGGACGCGGTCCTCGATGAGCGAGATGGTCTGGTCGTAGAACTTCTCGTCCAGCACGCCGCGGCGGTGCGTGACGGCCAGGCTGACCAGCCCGCGGTCGGGTGGGACGGTGCCGCGCAGGTACCCGGCGAGGATGCTGCTGCTGCCGGCGACGTCGGCCTCGACCAGCACGACCGGCCGCGGCCACAGCATCGCCATGGCCAGCGCCGTGGTCGTGACGCCGGGCGCCCCTCGTGCCGAGGTGAGAGCGACGACGGCCATCACTCGCCTCCCGTCGCACGCGACCCCAGGACGACGACGATGCGCCCGGTCGCGACGCGGGCGGCGAGGTCGGGGGCGCGCACCTCGGGCACGACGACGTTGACCATGCGCTGCCCGGTCTCCTCGTCCGTCGTCGTCGACACGACCGTCGCCTCGATCGAGTCGGGCGTCGAGCTGGGCGGGTTGTCCTGCGGGTTCGGGGTGTCGACGATGCGGACGGTGTCGCCGGGACGCAGCGGCTCGCTCGGCAGTTGCGCCGCCGTGACCGCGACGCCGACCATCGACTCGCCCTCGGCCGGCAGGATGGCGCCGCTGAAGGAGCTCGCGGTGACCAGCGTGCCGGCCGGGAGGTCGACGGACGCGTACTGTCCCACGACCTCGCCGCTGCGCTCGGCGCGGATCGGGTCGAGCGCGGGGTCGGCGTTGATGCTCGCCGTCGTGAGGTCGTCCTCGGTGATCTGCTCGCCGCGGGCGACGTCGGCGCGGACCGCGATGACGTCGACCGTGTCACTCATGCTCGTGGCCAGCCATGCGGCGCCCAGGCCGCCGAGGGCGACCAGGGCCACGCCGAGCCCGATCAACGCCGGCCGGCGGCGCTGCTTCGGCGGCGCGGCGACAGCCGGTTCCAGCTTGGCCTCGGCGATGTCGAACTCGTCGTCGAGGTGATCGGGTGCCGGCTGATGGGTGGGGGGCGAACTCATCGTTGCCGTCCTGCTTTGTCCGGGGAAGGTGTTGTTCGTGCTGCGGTGCTGCTAAGTCGGGCTGTCCAGGTAGAAGGTGAGGGCCAGGGTCGCCAGCCGGCTGCGGGATCCGGCGCCGAGCTCGGTGACCAACCGGTCCAGGACCTCGTAGTCCTGTTCGTAGAGGCGGATGTTGAGCGGCGAGAGGGGCTGGGCGACGGGAAGCTGGGGCTTCGCCGTGCGGGCGGTGAAGAGTCGGCCTCCTATGCTGTTGGACTCATTGTGCAGTTTGACCAGGTGATCGTGGCCGGCTTCGATCGCATCGATGAGGACCTGCCCATTCGACCGGCCTGACCTCTGGCGTTCCGCCGCCACCAACGACACCAGCGACGACGGCACGTGCACGACGCTCGGTTTGATGACGGGCGCGATGTCGGCATCCACCACCGGTTCCGTGCCCTGCCGCAGGAATTCAGTGGTTGGAGTGCTCTCGGTCAACGCCGGCCTCCTCGATACACCTGCGAAGCCGTGCCCTGCATGGACGGCCTCGTGGCACGAGAATATGTGACTGAGCCCACAACTGCATAGGGCGTGAATTGTTAAGTCTTGGTGAGCGTCTGGTGGCTGTATGACCCATGTATGGGCTCCGTCCGGGGCGACGCGAGCCTCCCTGCCGGCTCCGCCGTTCAGACGATCTTCACGGCTGACCAGGGTCGGCGCAAGCCGAATGGCCTACTTCCATGATCATCTCGCGTCCCGAGTGACGGCCGTGACGGGTGTGCCCGTGTGATGCAGGCGTTCCGGCCACAGGTCTATACCTCAGTAGGTGGGTTGTCCCACCATGCGGACTGCCGTCGACGATCAGGTGACGTATCGCTCAGATTCGCCGCGCCTTCGTCACCTGATCGTTTGGTATCCGCATCGTGGAGATGATCAGGTGACACAACGCGCGGCCGTCGGGCGCTTCCGTCACCTTATCGCCGAGGACCCGGGGCACGAACCCGCGGCGGAGGTCACCGATTCACGTCCGCCGGTGGCAGCGACCGGCCCGGCCCCACCGGCTCCAGCCCGCCCGCTCACCGCCGGCCGGCCCGCCAGCCCGGCCGCCGGCACCGCGCGAGCCGTCCGAACTGGACGAACCTCCGGGGCTGCCGCCGGCACCGTCGAGGCCGCCGGCACTGTCGGGAGGCTGCGGGCGGCGGGGGATGCGGCACGTGCGCCAGGCTTCCACTCGGCCGGCGTCCGCCGGGAACCGTCGCCGGACGCAGGGTTTGCCGCGCCGCCGCCTACGTCGCCGAGGGCCGGTCACGCCGCCACGGGGACGTCGGCGCGGATGGCGCGCGCCACCTTGCGGATGGCGCGGCTGGCCCGTTGCCGCGCCGCCGGCCAGCTGAGCCCGTGCCGTTCCGCCGCAGCCGCGCCGCCCTCGGTTCCGGGGGCGGGCGTGTAGATGTCGAGGATCAGCGTGGCGTCGGCCGCCGTGATGGTGCCGTCGTCGACCGCCCACGTGAGGAGGTCGAGCAGTTCGTGATCGGCGGTGGTCCGCTCGGACGGCGGCAACGGCATGAGGTCGTCGGCCAGGATGTCGGGACTGGTGGGGGTCTCGCTGAGCTGATGGGTCAGCTCGCCGGTGACGGCGCGCAGTGTCTCCATGGCGATGTTCGCCGCGACCTTCACCGGCCGCCGCTCGATCGGGTACGTCGCGATCGTCGTCCACAGGGCAGCGACGGCGGTGTGCTCGAGCGCCGGCTTGGTGTCGCGGCCGGAGCGCGTCATCGCGATGCGGACTGCCTTGCCGAGCATGAGCTGGAGGACGGTCCGTCCGGCCAGTGAATCGCCGGCGCGGGCGAGGCGCAGCAGCGCGAGCAGGATGCGGTCGGCCTGTTCGGCGCCCGCCGCGGCGACCGCCAGTTCGACGTCCTCGAGGGCGAGGCAGCCCGACAACTCGGGGTGCCGGCGGGCCCAGTGGGCGACCGCGGGCTCGGTGCGCGGATCGCCGCACAGCCCGCTCCACTCGGCGTTCAACCGGCCCACGAGACTCGCGTCGGCACGACGGCGGGCGCCGCTGCAGGTGACGTCGGGGGCAGTACTGACGGGGTTCGGCATCGGGTGTCTCCTCCGGGGTGGATCGACCCCTCAACCGTGGTCAGCCGGGCTTGCCCCAGGTCTTGCCCGGAACGGTCGAGAGAGCGGAATTGCACTTGCCCGGCGGGGGAGTGTGCAGGTCAACGGCTTGCCCGATGACCGTGATGATCCAAATGCCCGATCCGCCACCACAACCCGCCCCGATCACCCCGTCACAAGACGCCACCCCCCGGCACCTACGCAGACAACCGACCCGCCGACCGAGGAGCCCGAGATGGATGAGCGCTTCAGCAACCGGCAGTCCCTCATGGACGCGGCCACGGTGCTGGCGGCGCGGCGGGCCATCGACCGGGAGCTCGCTCACCTCATCGCCGACCCCTTCGATCGCGACGCGGCCAAGCGGCTGCACGACGCGGTGGGCGCCAACGCCGACCGCGCGCAGGAGGCGCTCGAACGGCTGGTGCACGTGACGGAGCTACGCGAGCCCTGGGAACCCGGTGCGGTCGGCACCGGCTCCGGTGCGGGCTCGGACGGTGAGGTGGCTCCGCCGTCCTCGAGCCCGCACCGGTACGACACGACTCACGAGGAACCGGCGCCATGAAGATCAACTGGGGCTTCGGGCCACCGAAGGACAAGGACGCCGACGGCGCGCGCGGCCTCCGCGGGCGCGGCACCGGCGCCCCCGCCGCAGGCGCCCTGGGCGCTGGCACGCCCTCCACCGAGTCCAGGGCCGACGCGGACGCCGGCGGCCCGCGGTCCGAGCAGCACACGTGGACCGGCGGCTCCCAGCTCGCCACCCGCATCGTCGTCGGCCTGCTGTGGGTCGCTCTCGTCGCCGGCCCGCTGGCGCTGGCGCTGCAGGTGCTCATGCCCGACAGCCGGCCGGTCGTCCGTCAGGACGGCTACGTCGACCGCATCGGCGAGGCGGCCGCCGTCAGCGAGTTCGCCGAGCGCGCCGTCGTCGCCTGGCTCGAGACGCCGGGCGAGCAGTCCGACGTGCTGCGCGCCTACTTCGGCGACCTCGGGCAGAGCCGCCCCGACATCCCGTGGACGACGTCGGGCTCGGCCGTCGCCGAGATCGTCAAGGACGACACCGGCCTCTGGGCGGTCACGGTGGGCGTCGACGCCACCGAGGGCAAGCCGCCGGCCGACGCCGAGCCCGCGGCCGAGCCGGCCGAGACCCCCGCCGAGAACGACAGCGACGACGACGCCGAACCGGTCGAGCGCATCACGTCCGGCCGCCTCTACTTCCAGGTGCCGGTCCTCTACGTCGACGGCGAGATGATCGCGCAGGCGCTGCCCGCACCGGTCCCGGCACCCGACGAGTTCGAGCAGCTGGCCTCCGCCTACGACCACGGACTCGCGGCCGACCACCCCGCGTACGCCCGCGTCGCCAACTTCCTCAACGCCATGCTCGTCAGCGGCGACCAAGCCTCGCTCGAGGCCTACAGCAGCCCGGGCACGTCGTTCCGCGCGCTCAACCCGGTGCCGTACGCCGGCGTCCGCGTCGACACCATCGTCGCCGCCGGCGGCGAGGCGCCGAGCGAAGAGCCGTCCGACGGCGAGACCGCGGAGGTCCAGGCCAACGTCACGCTGAGCGGCTCCAACGGCGAGCAGCTCGGCGCCCAGTACTCGCTGGCGCTCCGGGCCCGCGAGGGACGGTGGGAGGTGGCCCGGCTGCGCACGTCGCCCGCGCTGGCCGAGCCGGTTCCGCTGCCCGAGCCGGCGCCGGTCACCACCCCGACTCCCGGGACGAGCACCTCGCAGGGGACCTCGTCCCAGGGCCCAACTCCGACGAGGGAGGCCGAATCAGACCCACCAGCCACCGGGTCGACCACCGAGTCGCCCTAGCCGATCACGTCCACGCACCTCAGCCCGCACACAAGGAGAAGGAGCCATGAGCCTCATCACCGGACTCACGGCGACGGCACCCGACCTCGCCAGCTCGTCCATCACCATCCAGGCCGGACTACTCGACTGGACCACTGACACCGCTTCGAGCCTGCAGACGGTGCTTCGCGTGGTGGCCATCACCGTCGCCATCCTGTTCGTGGTCTACAAGGCCGTGAACTCGAAGTTCGCCATCGGCACGATCATCGTGTCCGCGCTCGCCGCCGGCGTCTTCATCTGGATCGTCTACAACGTCACCGCCCTCCGCGACACCGTCGGTGAAGACCTCCCCGGGTCGGCGCCGGTGTCTCAGCAGGTCGACCTGACGTAGTCCTGCCCCACACCCAGGCCAGCCACGAGAGGAGGTGACGAGCGATGGCCGAGGACCCGGAGGAACTGGAGACCGTCAAGTACTACACGCGGGCGCGCAAGTTCCCGCAGCTGCTCGGGCGCATGCCCGACGGCACGAAGATCCCCGGCGGGCCCTACACGGTCCAGCAGCTGATCGCGGCCATCCTCATCATCGTCATCGGCGGGCTGACCATCGACACCTGGGGCGTGTTCGGGGTCTTCGGCAACATCGCCCTGCTGTTCGGGACGGCGTTCGGCGCGGTCTTCCTCATCGGCCGGTTGCCGATGAACGGCCGCAACCCGCTGTACGCACTACTCGGCCTGTACCGGGTGCTGAACGCGCCCACGTCGGGGCGGTACCAGGGCAAGCAGGTGCGGTTCCGACGGCCGCGGCGGGTCCGCAGCCAGACGAACGTCTACCTCGGCCCGCTGCCCGGCACCGACCCGTGGAGCGGTCTCGAGCCCGGCGTCGCCGCCGGCCGCGAGCTGCCCGACGGATTGCGGCGTCGCCTCGTCCACACGCCCGAACCGGTGCCCGAGCCGATCGACGATCCGCTCGCCGCGGTGGAACCGGCGCAGCCGGCCGCGCCACTGAGCGGGGTGCAGGCACTGCTGGCCCTGCTCCCGGCCGACCAGCACGACCAACCCGCGAGCGGACGGCGTTCGGCGCCACGTCCGCGGGGCCAGCAGCGCACCGCCGTCCGGCAGGGGAGCGGCGAGGTCAGCGATTCGTGGGGTGAGGACGATGCGTAGTCCGGCGCGGGCCATGGCCGGCCATCTGCTCTGGTCGCGGGGCGGCACGGTGTGGGCGACCTGGAGGCTGCAGGCGTTGCCGTACGGCTTCCGCCCCGACAAGGACAAGCACGGCGTGCGGGCGGCGCACCAGGCGCTGCTGCGGGCGCTGCCGGGCGAGGCGTTGCTGGTGGGTGCCTGCGCGGCGCTCGATCCCGCGGCCATCGTCGAGCGCATGATCAACGGCATCCCGCTGGAGCACTGCCCCGAGTGGGCGGCCGAGTGCGAGGCCACCCTCGACACCCTCGACGACCTCGCGCTGGGCCAGCGGACGTTCTGGCTGAGCGTCCCGCTGCGCAACGGCGGCCGGTTCGGCAACCTGAACGAGTCCTTCCGGGCCGCCGTCGACGACTTCCGCGACCAGCTGGTGCTGCCGCGGCACGGCATCTCGCCGGCCGAGCTGAAGGTGCGCACCGAGCAGGCCCGCAAGGTCGAGCTCGGCATCCCCGCCGTGTTCCGGCCGCGCCCGGCCACCGTCGCCCAGCTGGTCTGGCTCTACCAGCACACGCTGCAGCGCGGGCTGTTCGCCGACATGGACCTCCCCGAGACGCGGGCCGACCACGACGCCGCCGTCGTGCCCCGTCACGGCGTGTTGTGGCCCGACGCGCTGATCGACGAGGGCGGCCAGTCCGAACTCGACCGCCGTCAGCTCAAGAGCTGGAACCCGCTGCGCCGCAAGTACGTCAAGATCACCCAGCCCGACCACCCCGACGCCGTCTCGTACCAAGGGCTGCTGGCGCTGGCCGACACCCCCGCCGACGGCATGGTCTTCCCCGGCGGCGAGTACCTCGGCCGCGTCGACGACGCCGGTCTCGACGTCGACTGGGCGGTGCGGCTGCACACCCGCACGCGTGAAGAGGTCATCGCGCGCAACCGGCGCGCCGTCGCCAACCTCAACGACCAGTTCCTCCAGCAGGAGGGCCAGCTCGCCACCGGCATGCACGCCATCGAACGGTCCGCGCGCGACCTCGCCGAGTACGAGGCGCTGCTGTCCGCCGACGACCTCGAGGTCGAGGTCGAGGCCACGGTCATCTTCTGCGTCGCCGGGCGCACCGGCGAGCAGGTCATGGAGCAGGCCAAGGAGCTGCAGGCGTTCTACGGCGCCTCCGGGTTCAAGCTGACGCATCCGCTGGGCAACCAGGAGGACCTCTGGTGGGCCATGCTGCCCGGCGCTCCACTGTCCAAGTCGGTCCGCGAGTTCGCGCAGATCACCACATCGCACTCCTTCTCCGCGTCGGTTCCGGTGGTCACCTGCGACGTCGGCGACAGCAAGGGCAGCCTGCTCGGCCTGAACATCTCCACCGGCCAGACCGGCGTCGTCCACCACGACCCCGCCGGCGCCACGACCCGGCTGGACGTCTCCGGCTCGCTGGCCATTGCCGGTGAGCTGGGCGCCGGCAAGTCTGTCGCCCTGAAGAAGATCGCCGCCGACACCGTCGACCGCGGCGGCCGGTTCATCGCGCTCGACCGCACCGAGTCCGGCGAGTGGGTGACGATGGCCCGCGCGCTCACCACGCCCACCGTCGTCTCCGTCGTCGATCCCACCATGAGCATGGATCCCCTCCGGGTGTTCGACCGCCACACCGGCTCCCGGGTCGCGCAGTCGTTCCTCACCCCGCTGCTCAACGTGTCGCCGACGTCCGAGCGCGGCGTGCTGCTGTCCGAGGTGCTGGAGGTCGGCTACCTCGCCCGGCACGGCGTCCGCGGCCTCGGCGACCTCACCAAGCACCTGCTCGAGAGCTGCACGCTCGACGGCGCCTACGAGCTGGGCCGGCTGATGAACGTGTTCGCCCGCAAGGAGTTCGGCCGGGTCATCTTCGACACCTCGCTGCCGCCGGTCGAACTCAGCGACCGCGCCATCGTGTTCTGGACCCGCACCCTCGAGCTGCCCGACCGCGACGAGCTGCAGCACGCGCACCTGTTCGAGCAGCTGAAGCTGGAGAAGATCTTCGGCCGGGCCATGTACGCGCTGATGGCCAGCATGGGCCGGCAGGTCTGCTTCGGCGACCGGTCCGAGCTGGCGCTGTTCATCGTCGACGAGGCGCACCACGTCACCGCGTCGCCCGAGGGCGAGCGCGAGATCACCGTCTTCGTCCGCGACGGCCGCAAGCACCAGGCCGCGGTCGCGCTGGGCAGCCACGACCCCGAGAGCGACTTCGGCGACGCCACGCTGCGCGGCCTCATCCCCACCCGCATCCTCATGCGGCACCGCGACAAGACGCTGGCCAAGCGCGGCCTCAAGTGGCTCGACCTCGACCCCGACGACGAGTCGCTGGTCGCGCTGATCACCGAGCACACCAGCCCGGTCGGGCCCGACGGCGTCCCCGAGATGCGCCGCGGCGAGGCGCTCATGCGCGACGCCCTGGGCAACGTCGCCCGCATCAAGGTCATGCCGCCGTCCCGGCCGGAGCGGTTCGAGGCGATGAAGACGTCGCCGCCCGAGGTGCTGATCGGCGGCCACCGTCCGCCCGAGCTGGAAGCCGGCCGCACCGACAACGCCGTCGGATCGAGGCCCGCATGAGCGTTGTCGCCGGCGCCGTCAGCATCGCCGCCGAGGCCTGCCAGGTCCCCGGCGGCAACGGCCTGGGCGACCAGTTCATCAACCCGACGGGCAACTGCGAGCTGTCGGCGTTTCACGTGCAACTGTCGCTGGCCGGCGGCATCACCGACCCGTTCCACCTGATCTTCAAGGTGCTCATGACGATCACCTGGGCGATCTACCAGTTCCAGGTCATCGCGCTGGCGTGGGTCACCGACTTCGTGCTCGGCATGACCTGGCTCGACTGGTTCACCGGCATCGCCGGCGACTTCCAGGACTCCATCGCCGGCATGCTGTCGAACCTCAACATGTACGTCGCGATGCTGACGATCACGGCGTTCATCTGCATGCTCTGGATGGCCAGAGGTATGTGGGGGAAAGGCCTCGTCCAGCTCCTGTTGTCGCTGATCATCGCCAACTACGCGGTGGCGGCGATCAGTTACGACAGCCAGCATCCCGACAACAACCTCGCGCCGATCAACCCCATCACCTGGCTGATCGGCGACAACGACAACCAGGAGGGCCTGCTCTACGACGCCCGCGACACCTCCCAGTACCTCGTCGGCCAGATCGTCAACGACGACGAGTACCTCGACGACCTGACGAACCCCGAGAACCAGCGGGTCAGCCCGGGCGAGAGCATCCTCAGCACGTTCCTCTACCACCCCGCCATGCTGGTCAACTTCGGCTACATCCTCGACGGCGACTGCGAAGAGGCCTACGTCGTCGCGCTGTCCCATGCCGGCAACAGCACGTCGAAGGACGATCTGCGCGGCGACCTCGAGGACCGCGACCTCGCCGGACGCGGGTCCGCCGCCGACGGCATCGACACCGGGTCCGAGCTGACCGACCCCGGCACGTGGTGGGGCGGCACCGGCGACGAGCCCGTCGACTACGACCCCGAGGTCTGGAAGGTGGTCGGCAGCTGCCTGAACGACGAGGTCGACACCTTCGCCAAGATGGCCCGGCCGGACAGCTGGATGGCGCAGTTCGCGATCCAGCCGGCCGTCACGATCCTCGCCGTGCTGATCCTCATCATCGCCGGCGTCGTGTTCATCGCCGGCCTCTCGGCCCTCGTCCAGTGCATCAAGTTGCTGGTGACGCTGCTGCTGGCGATCCTCCCCGGCGGCGCCAGATCGGTGCTGTGGCGCAACATCGGCCAGCTGTTCGCCACCGTCCTCATGCTCATGTTCTGCATCGTCTTCCTCGGTGTGTTCCTCCACGTCGTCACGGACATCATGGCGGCGGGCCGGGCACCCACCGGCAACCCCGACGACCGCTCCGTCCGCTGGGCCGAGATCGGCAAGTTCCTGCTCATCGACCTGCTGCTGATCGCCGGCATCGTCCTCTTCTGGCGCGGCCGCGGCGCCGTCCACGAGACCAAGGACCGCGTGGCCGCCGCCATGGCATCGAAGTTCAACTCCGGCGGCGGAGGAGGCGGCGGCGGGTTCGGCGGCGGCTCGTCCATCATGCCCACCGGCGGCGGTGGGCCGGGCGGGGCCCGCAACGGCATGCAGCGGGCGGCGGGCAAGCTCAACGCGATGAGTGACGCCGCGCGCAACGTCAGGGGCATCGCGCGGACCGCCGGCATCGCCTGGGCGACAGGCGGCGGCTCCGTCGTCGCCACGGGGGGCGCCGCCGTCGCCAGGTCGACGGTCGTACGTGGAACCCGGCAAGCGGCGGCCAACCGCGGCGGTCAACTCGTCGAGCAGGCGAGGAGGCAGCGCGTCAAGCACCACCTGAAGCGCGGCGACCACGAATCGGTCCACAAGGTGAAAACCTTCAGCCGGCGGGCCGAAGTCGCGCGCGCTGATCGCGTGGATGAGGCACGGTTGCGGAAGTTCGACCGGCACACCAGGCGAGCTGAGGTCGGAGCACGGCTGACGAACGGACGCTTCGGCGCCAAGCGGGTGAATCAAGCCCCGGACCTGCGGACAGAGATGGAGTCCGAACTCGCGGCCAAGCGCCAGGCGATGCTGGACAGGCACACCGCGGAACGTAGGGCCGAGCGAGCGAAGCTGACCCCCGTCCAGCGACGCGTGGCCGAGGCGCGTGAGGACAGTCTCAGGCAGCGCGACCTGTGGCGGCAGGCCAGGCGAGATGCCGGAACGCCGAAGCCGGGAGGCCAGGGCAACGGCTCGATGGACGGAGGTTCGGCCCGGTGAATCAACTCGACAGGTTGCGAGCCAACGTGCCCACGACTCCAGACACGACGCGTGGTCCGCGCGGGCCCCGCCCGGACGCACCCGGGCGGCGCCGCGACGGCGACGGCGACGAGTTGATCATCGAGGTGCTTGCCAAGCTGGGTGCGGATCATGTGGCAGCTGGCGATGAGATCAGTGGCATCTGGGAGAACGGTCTGTTCTTCTTCGGCACCTTGGGGGGTGCCGAGCACGGTGCGGGCATCTTCCACATCCGCGGGGTATGGGAGCGGTCCATGCACGTGGACGAGCTCTCCACGAGCTTGATGTTCGCCAACGATTGGAATGCGCAGCATGTCTGGCCCAAGGTGTTCGTCCAGCAGGACGAGACGGATCTCCTGCTCCATGGCGAGGTCACGGCCGACCTCGGGGCTGATCCGGCGTTCGAACAGGTGGAGAACCTGATCACCACCGCGGTCAGTGCGGTCCTCGAAGTGTTCCGAGTGGCCGAACGAGCCTTTCCGAATGCGCCGCGCATCGTGGAGTCGCCGCCTGGCTGACGCGACTGACAGCGAAGGGTGTTGTGCCTAGGGTTGTGGCCAAGGTCGACGGTGAGATGAGGGACGCCCGGATGTCGGCATTGCAGGGAAGAAGGGGCGATGTTCCCGATCGCCGCTCTACTCGTGCGCCGTCGAGGCGGCCAGACCCTGGACCGTCGGCCTCCACGTTGGGCGGGCTGTTCGAGCCGATACGCGGTGCCGCTTGGCAGACCTGGGACGATCTCCCGTACCAAGTGCGCCTGGCGCTGAAGCAGGCGCGCTGCCTGCCTTCTCGCGAGTTCGTCGGCGGTGCCCTGCCGCCGGCACCGCCGGAGCACGAGGACGACCGGATCGAGTATGCCGAGGCGTGGGCGGTCGGTGAGGACTCGTGGATCCTGATCGAAGGGCGCCGCCCGCGAGCACTCCGGGGTAGCGCTGCCCGGCCATGGAACCTGACGGTACGCCGGAACCGCTACGTGGGGGAGGTCAGGAATCGGTACGGGACCGTGGCGGTCGATGCCGATGTGGCCACAGCCGGTGACGCGAGACACGATCTCGACGGCGAACAGCCCGCCGTGCTCGATGTCCTGCCGGCGGCAGTACGCGCGCAGGTACTGAGCACCGTTCGCGATCCCGGATTCGAGGACCAGTTCCTGCTTCGAGAACGGCACAAGGGCCGGCCGTACAAGCACCGGGCGGGCGTCATCAGGGCATCGTCGCGGCAGGTCATCGCTGTGCTGGCAACCCGCCAGATCGAGCAGCGCCGCTGGGGTTCGGTGCGCGAGGCGGATCGACAACTGGCCTCGACTCCCTGGGACGTGCAGGCACTCACGGCACGGGTGGGGCGCGAGGAGGTCGTCACGCTCGAGGTCGTCGACGACGAAGTCGCACTCGACGGAGGCGGTGCGATCGCGCTGCCGCCGTCGAGCTCCGACGCCGGGCGGAGTGGCTGACGCAGTGCCTGACCTCGACTACTACGAGCTCCTCGAGGTGCCGCCGACGGCGACCGCCGCCGAGATCAAGGACGCCTACCGGCGCGCCGTCCGCACGGCACATCCGGACGTCGGCGGCACGACCGCCATGTTCCGCCTGATCACCACGGCCTACGAGACGCTGAGCGATCCGGCACTCCGGGCCGACTACGACGCCGGGCTGGTACGTCCGGGCGCTCGCATCAACGACGCCTGGCCCGATGATCTGGACGCCGAGGCTGCCGAACCCGCCGATCCGGGCTGGGGTCGCGAGGCGTCGTGGGATGCGGCAGACGGGCGGCCCAAGACCTACCTGGGTGACCCGGACGCCTGGATTCACGGGCGGCGTGGCCTCGTCGTCACCGCGCTGTCCTGGACGGTCATCGCCGCGATCTTCGCATTCGGCGTGGTGATCCTCCTCTATGCGCCCGAGTGGCTGCGGCCCGACGCGGCCGGTCCAGATGTGTTGTCCTGGTACGGCGAGCAGCCTGTGGTCCGTCTGATCGCGATCGTCGCCTACGTGGCGATCCTCGGATCGGTGTGGGCCGATTCGGCCCGCGCCCTCGTCGCTGTTCACGCGGCCTTCGCCCTGCTCCTGGTGGGCTGGGTCGTTGCGTACTGGGGCATCGCGACGACACCGGAGCGTTGGTGGTTCGGCGCGGGAGTCTTGCTGTGGCTGCTCTACAACGTCCTCCTGACCGTGACGGTCTATCTCTCCGGGGTGCGTGAAGAGTTCGCAACGTTCCGACGCGAATCGGATCCATCGGAGGCCAGTGACCTGACGCGGTGGGCGCGGTCCGACGCGGGAGCCCGCGCCGTCAGGGTCGGCTACGGCGTGCTCGCTGCCACGTTCGTGTTCCTGGCAGTGGTGCTACTCGTGGCGCACGGACTCATCCGCCCGGCGGCGGCCGGGCCCGACGCGTGGGACATCGCGCTGCGGTATCCGGTCGCCGTCGCCATCGTGGTGGCCCTTTACGGCTACATCGCCTACATCTCGATCGGGCACCGTAGCGGCCTGGAGCTCGTCTACGTTCCGGTGGCCGTCGCCTTTCTGGCTTGGCCGCTCGCGTACTGGGACCTCGCGACGACGGGTGAGCGCTGGCTGTTCGGGCTGGTCGCGCTCGCGTGGGCCCTGCATGTCGGCGCGCAGTACGCGACCTCGTCGCTGATCGACCGGCGCCGGCCGACGCCGGAGTGGACGCGGTAGCCGCCGCGGCACTGTCACAGAACCACCCCTCCACCGACCTACACAGACGTCCGCTACCAGCCGCCGTGGCGGGCGCCCGGGATGGAGGGCGGGGTATGGCACAGGGTTCGGTCGCCGCCGGCGGGGCCGTCGTCGCCCGGCGCACGAAGACGAAGCCGGCGCGCACACCGGGCGGCAAGGGCTCCGGCCGGGTCCGCAAGTGGATCCTCGGCATCGCGCTGCTGACGGTGTTCGGCGTCGTGGGCGCGGCGTCGCTGGCGTTCGTCCCGGTCGCGACGGTCATGGCGCTCTGGTGCGAGATCACCGACCGTGCGCCGCTGGCCGAGTGCACCATGACCCCCGGTGGCGACGTCTGCACGGGCGGCGCCACGCTGGCCAACGTCCCTGAGCCGTGGGCCGAGATCTTCGTTTCCGCCGGAGACGAGTTCAGCATCGACCCCGCGTACCTCGCGGCCATCTACCTCACCGAGAACGGCAACACCTGGAAAGACCTCGACACCGACTGGCCGAGCTCCGGCTGCTGTTTCGGCCCCATGCAGTTCAACCTCGGCGCCGGCACCTGGGACGCGTACAAGTACAGCGCCGGCGGCGGTCCACCCGACTATCTGGACCCGGGCGATGCCGTCTTCACCGCCGCGAACCTCTTCACCCATACCGACGGCGTCTACGGCAGCGTCACCGCCGAGACGCCGCTCGGCGACGCCGCCCGCTGGGATCCGGGCACCTTCGTCTACTCGGCCGCCAGCTACAACGCCGGACCCGCGGGCAACTGGAACAACAACGAGACCAGGCGATACGTCGAGAACGTGCACGCGCTCATCTCGTCCAACTTCACCCAGGGCGGCGCCGGCGACTACGGCCAATACGCCACCTATCCGCCGCCGCACGGCATGGGCATCGGCGAGGGCGACGACGGCGACCAGGGCGAGGGCGGCGGCTGGGCCGGCTGCGGCGGCATCGGCGGCGGTGGCCTCGACGGCGTCGTGCGCATCGCGGAGCAGGAGTACGCCAAGGGCATCGTCGAACAGCCGCTGGGCAGCAACTGCGGCCCGACCATCACCGACACCTACATCGCGAGCGGCTGCGAGCAGTGGTGCGCCGACTTCGTCAGCTGGGTCTACCTCGAGGCCGGCATCCCGTTCCAGTCCGAACCCGGCACGCAGCCGTACTTCTGGCGACATGAGTGGCAGATCCCGGCCGTCATCGGCATGAAGGCGTGGTTCGAGTCCGGTGGGCAGGGCCAGGAGTTCATCCCCGTCGGCAGCGGCGGGCCGACCAAGCCGCCCCGCCCCGGCGACGTCATGATCTACTCCGGGCACGTGAGCATCGTCGTCGAGGTCGACGAGGCCAGCCGCACGCTGGTCACCATCGGCGGCAACGAGAACGACGCCGTCCAGCGGTCGTCCGGCACGTTCAGCGTCGGCCCGAGTGGCCCGGTGCTCGGCTACGGGCGGATGAACTCATGACCCGGTCGCGCTCCTCGCTGCTGCTCGTCGCCGCCGCGGCGGTGCTCGCCGTCGTCGGGCTGCTGCTGGTCCTCGGCGGTGGTGGCGACGACGGCGACGGCGGCGGCTCCGCGGGTGGTTCCGCCGGAGGTGCGCCGCGCCCCGGTGCGTCCGCCGGTCCCGGCGACGCCACCGACCCTGCCGACCCCGGCCCGCCGGACGCCGGCGACGCCGGCTCCGACCCGCCCGCCGACCCGCCGACCGGCGCCGGACCCAGCGACACCGAGGAACCGCTCGCGCCGTCCGACACCCCGACCGCCCAGCCGACCCCCGCACCCCGTCAGACCCCCACCCTCCCGCCGGGCATGCGGCAGCCCGAACCCGTCGTCGTGCCCGACGCCGCGACCGTCGACGACGCCGACCCGACCGCCGTCGCCGTCGCCGCGCTGACCGCCGCGTACAGCTTCGACGCCGCGAGCGACGCGTCGGCCGAGGACGCCATGGCCCGGGTCCAGGGGTGGCTGGCCGCGCCGCACGACTCCACCGCCTACGACCTCGACGGCCTGCGGCAGGACGTCCAGCGCGACTGGGAACAGTGGGCGCAGCACCAGGCGTTCGCCTCGATCAACGCCATCGAGCCGCACACCACCGACGTCGACACCGCCGACACCGCGACCCGCGCCGAGCGCCGGTTCTACGTCCGCATGACGCCGATCGGCCGCGACGCGTGGAACGGCCCGCTGGTCGAGCACCAGTGGTTCGCGTTCCTCGAACGCGCCTCGGCCGACGACGCGTGGCGCATCGTCGAACTGCAGACGCCGCTGGCGCACCGCTGACGCCTGACGTCCCATCGCCGGGCCGCCCCTTGTCACAACAGGGCATCCGGGCGCACCTTCGACAGTGAGGACCGACAACGGAGAGGCAGTCGCGTGGCGCCACATGACCCTGCCGACACCTTCGCCGCCGCGTCCGGGCCGCCCGACCCGGACGGCCGCGACGACAGGTTCGCGTCGGCGCGCCCGGCCGAGCCCACCATCAAGGGCTTCGCACCGTGGCAGCTGGCCGCCAGCGCCGTCGGCGTCGTGTTCCTGGCCGTGGCGATGTGGGCGATCCTGGCCACGCTCGACGAGCCCGACATCGGCGTGCTGTTCCTGCTGCCGACGCTGGCCTGCGCCGGCGCGCTGTACGCGGTGTCCGTCCGGCGGCGGCTGCGCCAGAACACCGTTGCCGACCTCGCCGAGGCGCTGGCCCGGCACATCGGCGTGCCCGACGCGTCGTACCTCGACATCGACGCGCGGCAGTGGCGGGGCGGCTGGGTCGGCGTCCCGCACGTGCTGAACATCCAGTACCCGACCGAGGTCGACGACTCCGCGCCCGACTGGGCCGCCGGGGTCGCCGAGGCCGTGCACCAGCAGCTGGACGAGCAGTACACCGTCGGCCGCCACAACGTTCGTGGCCATCGGCTCACGTTGCGCGACCCGACGCGGAGCATCGGTTCGCTCACCCCCGAGCCGGCCGCGCGCGCCGAGCGCGCCCGCGACGCCGTCCGCCGGGCGCTGCCCGACAAGGTCGCCCGTCCGGTGCCGACGCAGGGCGACCTGTCGTCGTGGCTGGTGCCGCTCGGCGTCGACGCCACCGGTACGCGGGTCGGCTGGAACCTCGCCGCGCCGCAGGGTCACCTGCTGGTGCTCGGGCGGTCCGGCGCCGGGAAGCGGGTGCTGCTCACCGGCATCGTCGTCGAGGCGGCCGCGCGCGGGTGGCCCGTGTGGATCATCGACCACCGCCGGGTCGACCTGCTGGGCGTGCGCGACTGGCCGAACGTGCAGATCGTCGCGTCCACGCTCGACGACCAGATCGTCGTGCTCAACCAGGCGTGGCGCGAGATGGAGGGCCGGGTCGCGCTGATCGAGTCCGGGTCCAGCCGCAGCGAGCTCGAGCCGCTGGTCGTCGTCGTCCACCACTTCCGCGAGTTCGCCACCGCCGTCGCCGACGCCGCCAACCGGGCCGGCCAGGGCCCGGCGGCCGCGTCGCTGGCGCACGACCGCGTCACCGACCTGCTTCGCCACGGCCGCCAGGTCAACGTGTACGTCGTCCTCAGCATGCAGCGCGCCGACGACCCACTGCTGCGCGAGGAGAACCGCGACGACGTCGGCACCGTCGTGGCGCTCGGCCGCCTCGACAGCCGCGCTGCGTCGACACTGTGGGGCAGCGACCGTCCGACCGAGCCGGCCGAACCGGTGCCCGGCCGGGCCGTCGTCCAGTCCGGCGATGCCACGCCGGCGCTGATCCAGTGCTACTGGACCCCCGACCCGCGTGAGGCGCGCCGCGTCAACGACGAGCAGGACCTCTACCTGCTCGACGCGCTGCGTCCCAGCGTCGTCACGCACCCCGTCCTGCACGTGCAGCGGTCCCGGGCGCTGGCCGACAGCCCAGAGGCGTCGTGGCGGGTCAACCTCAACGCCGACCTCGCCGAGGGCTACAGCCCCGGCACGTCCGGCCTCGCCGACTGGAGCCGCGCCCGCACCTCCGGCGGCGGGTCGGCGGCGGCCGCGTCCACGCAGGTCGAGACCGCCGGCTGGTCCGAGATGGTCATGGTGTCGCAGCTGCAGGCCGGCAGCCTCGCCCGCCTCGACGACGACACCGGCTGGGTGATCATCGAGCAGGTCGAGCCGGTCCAGAACGACGGCACCAAGCTGCTGATCCGCTGGCGCGGCAACGACGGCGCCGGCTCCCAGGTGGTGTCGCGCACCCTGGCGGTGCGCATCCGGCACCTCAGCGACGGCATCTACTGAGGGGCGCCATGGCCGACAACGTCTCCGACAACGACGTGTTCATGATGTTCCTCGCCGCGCCGCTGGCCCTGCCGGTGGTGGCGCCGCTGGTGTTCAGCTCGTGGGACGAGGGCCGCGAGTGGATGATCGACCGCGGCTTCATCGCCTCCCCCGACGACGCCGTCTGGGAGGTCCCCGGCTGGGACGGCGCCGGCATCAGCGGTGCGCACGTCGTCCTGCTGGTGTGCCTGGTGCTGCTCGTGCTCGCGCTCGGCAGCATCATGGCGCGGCGCAACCGGAACCGGAAGATCGACACCGAGGGCTGGGGCACCAGCTGACCGCCGGCAGGTCGAGGGCGGCCCGTTCACCCGGCTGAAGACCGACCTGTCGAGAGTCACGCGAACCGGTCGTCGAGGCCGCCGCTCGTTCCGGCGCCGGTCCGGTTCCCGCTGGCGAGGTGCGTGACCCGCTCCTGGGTCAGAAGATCTCGACCGTGACCGGGGCCCGGTGCCAGCCGAACGCCGTCGAGAGGCGGGCGACGGAGCCGGGCGTGCGCTCGGTCACGAGTCCGCCGGCCGCCAGCGTGGCCGCCGAGACGCCACCGAGATAGAGCGCGCCGAGCGCGCGGACGTCCAGGGCGAGGTCGGCGCCGGCGTCGGTGGGCGTGACGTCGGCCTTGGCGTCGTCGGCGACCAGTCGCCAGCGGCCGGTATTGCCGGCGAACGTGGGGTCGGTGACCTCGAGCACGACGTCGATGGGGGCGGCGTAGCGCCGGGCCGCGAGCGCACCCGGGACGTCGAGGATGCGTACCCACAGCGATGCACCGGTCGACCCGACCAGCGCGTCGGGGTTGTTGACCAGGTGCGGCAGCGGGTCGTCGACGGGACCGTGGCCGTACTTGACCGTGCGGACGAGGTCGACCGACGTCAGGAACCGCCAGAGCGCGGCGTGCGCGTCGGGCGTCTCGGCGAGCAGCTCGGTGACGCGGACCTCGCCGTCGGGGCCGCTCTCGCCCCAGCCGGACTTGAGGCGGTACCGGGCGTAGCCGCGCACGCCGCCGTCGTCCTCGTACACGACGGTGCGCTCGGACGACATGCCACGCCGCCAGCCCTTCGGGTCGGCGGTGAGGTACTCCCACCACTGGCCCGGCCGGGTGGACATGCCGGGTCGCTGCGCCAGCACGCGGTCGAACACCGCCACGATCTCGTCGAGCACGTCGCGGGTGGCGGCCGTCCGTAGCCGGCCGCCGTCGGGCGGGCTGCCGCCGACGGTGGTGTCGCGGCTGCCGATCTCGTACGACACCCGCCACGACGCCAGGCCGTAGCCGTATCGCCCGTAGATGGCGCTCTCGCTGGCCCAGAGCACCGCGAGCGGCTCGGTGCCGCGGTCGTGCGCCTCGGCCAGCATGGTGTTCATGAGCGTGGTCAACACGCCGCGCCGCCGATGCGTCGACGCGACCGCGACCCCGGTGACGTGGGCGGCCGGGATGACGCTGCCCGGCACGCTGAGATCGCGCGTGAGGATGAGACCCGAGCCCACGATGCGCCCGGCGTCGGTCATCAGCTGGGTGCGGCCGGGCTCGAAGATCATCCGGTTGTGGTCGGCGGTGTCCTCGTCGACGTCCTCGAGGAACGCGTTGGCGATGTGTGCTTCCAACTCCACGTAGTCGGCGTCGGTGGCTGTGCGCAGGACCAGGTCGTTCGTCACCGTCCCTGTCTAGCGCATGGTTCCCGGCTGGGCCAGGGGTTTACGGCGCGGCTGCGTGACGCGGCGCGGCCGGGTTGCGCGGCGCGGCGGGGTTGCGCGGCGCGACCGGGTACGAGGCGCGAGTGGGCCGGCGGTGTGGCCGGGTTGCGCGGCGCGGCGGGGTTGCGCGGCGCGGCCGGGCCGGCGTGGGTGCTGGCTACGCGGTGTGAGTGGGCCGGCGGTATGGGTGGGCCGGGCGATATGGGCGGGCCGGACGGTATGGCCGGGTTGCGTGGGGCGGCCGGGTGACGCGGCGCGGCCGGGTGACGCGGCGCGACCTGGCCGGCGGGGGCGCTGGCCACGCGGTGCGAGTGGGCCGGGCGGTGTGGCTGGGCCGGGCGGGTGCTGCCGCGCCGGCGGTGTGGCCGGGCTACGCGGCACCCCCGGGTACGCGGTGTGGCCGGGTTGCGCGGCGCGGCCGGCTAAGCTGCGCCGCCGGGCTACGCGGTGCGGTGCTGGGCCTGACGAGCCCGTTGGTCCGCCTCCTCACGTCGCAGTCGCCGGTCCTCGGCGTCGAGCAACGCCGCGTCGACCCGCTCGCCCGCCTTCTTGAGCAGGCCGACGATCTCGTTCCAGCGGGCGGTGAGGGCGTGGTCCGCTGTCGTGAACGAGGACTTGATGGCGCTGCCGATGCGCTCGCGGATGGCGGCGTCGTGGGGGAGCGCCTGGCTGGTCTTCGTGGTGATGCGCTTCTGGACGGCCGTGAGATCGGCGGTGGTGTCGTCGCGGCCGCGCACCGCCGCGGCGAGGGCGGCCTGGAGGGCCCGCTGCGACTCGCGCAGCAGGCGGATCTCTTCCTCGATGCCGCCGAGGGTGGCCGGCGCCGTGGACATGGCTACCGCCGCGCGACGTGGACGGCTTCGCGGCCGCGGTCGCGGACGGCTCGCGCGGCGGCCGGGATGACCTGGGCGAGCCGCTTCTTCACCTGGGCGAGGTTGGACGTGACCTGCCCGGCGCCCTTCGTGATCTGTTCGCCGTGGTCGAGCAGCTGGTCGGTGCTCCGGCCGATCTGCTGCGCGCCCTCGGCGACGCCGTCGACGGCCCGTTCGAGACGGTCGGCGCTCTGCCGCAGGCTCTCGGTGAACTGGGTGACCTGCGCGGCGATGGGCCGGATCTGCGGCTCGAACGCACCGGCGAGGTCGGCGTCGCCGCGCTGGAGGTCGTCGCAGGCGGTCTGCAGCAGACGGGCGCCGTCCTCCGTGACCGAGGCGGCGCGCTCGAGCTCCTCGAACTTCGCGCGCGCGTTCTCGGCCCGGGCCCGCAGCCGTTCAGCGGCCGCCTTGGCCTCCTCGGCCGGCGCACGTAGGTCAGTCAGCGCCTCGATGGCCGCGTTGGCCTTCTGCTCCAGCTCGGTGAGCCCGCGCGAGGTCTCGTCGCCGCCGCGGGTCAGCCCGCCGGCGACGTCGATGAGGATCTCGCCGGATTCCTTGATGCTCGGCATGGCTGCCGCCCTTCTCGTTCTGGGGCCCCACCCTGCCGGGATCCGGATGCGGCCGCTTACTTCCTGTAGGTCGTTTTGAGAGGGCGAATGTGACAGGTGGCGCTGATATTTCAGAACGCTCCGGCCGCGATGTTGGCCGCCGTGAGGGCGAGCAGCGCCACCCCGCCGATGCGGCCCCCGTACCTCACCAGCGCCGCTGCGTCCGGCCGGCGCGCGAGCCCGGCGCCCCGGCACACCCGGGGGAGCCGGCGGGCCGCGGCCACGCCCAGGCCGACCGCGACGACGGCCAGCGTGCAGACGATCAGCAGCGCGAGCGTCATGGCGGCGGACGTGCGGGTGCCGGCGACAACCATGACGGCCGCCCCGGCCAGCCCTGCGCCCACGACGGCGCCCATCGTGACCCGCCGCGACCGTTCGTCGTGGGCTACGAGCCAGGTCTCGAACTCGACCTCGGCCAGCTTCAGCTCGTCGCGCCGCCGGCCGAGCGCGGTCAGCGCGACGCCGAGGTCGGCGCCGCCGGTGCGCCGCAATCGGTCGAGCGTTGGTGCGGGGTCGTCGAGCTGGTGGGCCGTTCGGTGCACGACGGGGTCGGTATGGACGGCGGTGGCGGCGCCGCTCGTGGGACCGGCTGTGGTGGTGTCGCCCTCGGTGGGTCCGGCGGTGCGCGGGCCGGCTGAGCCTGGCTCGGGTGAGTCTGGCCCGGGTGCGACGGCGGTGCCGCGCAGGCTCAGGTCGGCGCGGCGGGCGGCGGTGCCACCCAGCGGGACGTGATCGGCGCCGGCCGGGCGACTGGCGTACGGGTGGCTGGCGGACGGGTGGCCGACGTACGGACCGGTGCCGGTGCCGGTGCCGAAGCCGAGCGTGTCGTCGGCGGGTGGACGGCGGGCCGTGGGCGGACCGTAGTCCGGATCAGGGTCGGTGCGGGACGAGCGGTGGCCGACCAGGCGGGTCGGCGGCTCGTACGCCGGGCGGGTCGAGGGCTCGTATGCCGGGCGGTTGGCCGCGGCCGGTGGGAGGTGGCCGGCGGGCGGATCGTCGGCGGCTGGGCGGCCGGCGCGAGCAGGGCCGAGGCCGTAGCGGTCCGAGTGCGGGCCGGGACCTTCGTCGGAGGGGAGAGGGCTGGGGCCGGGAAGGAGGGGGGTGCGCGCGTAGCGGTCCAGGTGCGGGCCGGGACCTTCGTCGGAAGGGAGAGGGTCAGGGTCGGGAGGGTGAGAGGCGCGGCCGTAGCGGGCCGGGTGCGGGCCGGGGCCGTCGTCGGGAGGGTCAGAGGTGAGGCCGTACTCGGAGCGGACCGCGGCGCAGTGGGCGAGGCCGTCGTCGGCGGCGGAGGAGGCGCGGTGGATGCCACGGAGCCGGGTGGCGGCGGTCTGCTCGCGCTGCTCGGTGTCTTCGCGCGTGCCGGCGTCGTCGTTGCGAAGCAACTGCTCCGTGCTCTGCACCGACGAGGTGAAGCGGGCCAGGGTGGCGCAGTAGGCGCGCATGGCCGGGGCGCGGACGGGGGCGCCAGGGCTCGGCGTGGTGGGGTCGTCGGCGGCGCCGAACTCGACGTCGGCGGTCATGGCGTCGCTCCGAACCCGGAGCCGGGTGCGTCGGCAGCGCGGTCGGGCCCGGCCGAGCCGCCAACGGCCCCGACGCCCTCAACGCCCCCGGTAGCAGCCCGGCCAGGAGGCGCGGCCGGACGGGGATCGGGGAGGACGGCGCCGACCTGGAGGGGATCGAGCAGGACGGGGTCGGTGTCGCCGGCGAGGTCGTGGAACCAGAGGCGCCCACGCGACGCGGGGAAGGGTGGGCGGACGCCGAGGAAGGAGGTGGTGTCGATGAGGTCGCCGCCGGAGTCGGCCCGCAGTTGCAGCCGTTCGCCGTGCTGGCCCAGCTTGCGCTGGCGGTCGGGGGTGTCGAGCCAGATGAGAGGGAACACCGACAACGCCGGTCCGGTGCCGCACAGCCAGCCGAGCGGATGTGGCTCGTCGGAGTAGAGCGGCGCCTCGACGCCGGAGTACTGCAGGCCGAGCACGGCGACGAAGACCGGGCCGGACGGGCGGGTGGCGAGGGAGGGCAGCTGGTCGAGGTGCGCTTCGTCCAGCACGACGACCCGCGGGCCGAGCCACTGGACGACCTGGTCGAGCGGCCTCCGGCCGGGGATGCGCGGGGGCAGCAGGTCGACGACGACGAAACCGGCGTCGTGGCAGCCGGGCTGGAGGGCGAGGCCGGCCAGCATGGCGCTGACGGCCCCGACGGCGTGCGCTTCGTCGCGGCCGGCCAGCAACAGCCCGCGCCCGTCGCCGGAGCGGGCCGGCACCCCGACCAGCGGCGGCGAGACACCCACGGGCGCGCCGACGTAGACGGTCGGCACCGGCGTCGACGCCAGCACGGGTGCGGCGTCGGCCAGCTCGACCCCGCCGGTGCCGCGGCTGACCCGGATGCGGGGGTCGGCGCCGAACCGGGCGACGACGGAGTCGCGGATGCGGCGGCGGTCGTCGGCGTGCAGCAGCCCGCCTTGGAACAGCTGGTCGGCGTCTTTGTCGCCGCGCGCGTGGTTGAGCACGCCGGAGCCGCGGCGGCCGGTGTCGAGGCGGTCGCGGACCGTGCGGTCGAGCAGCAGGCTCAGCTCGTCGGGCTTGCACCGCAGCCCGACCCGCAGCTCGAGCTGGTCGAAGACGGACGCCTTCTGGGCGGCCCTGCCGGTGCCGACGGAGTTGAGGCTCTGGGTGGCCAGCAGCACGTGGACGCCCTGGCTGCGGCCCTGCTTGACCAGGACGTCGAGGGTGTTCCAGGCGGCGTCCTCGGTGGGCCCGGTGAGCATGAGCTGGAACTCGTCGGCGACGAACAGCACGCGCGGCAGCACTTCGCCGGTGGCCTCGCGGTACTGGGCGATGTTCTTGATCTCGCGGCCGGTGTCGGCGGACGCCTCTTTGAACAGTTGCTTGCGCTGGGCGTCGACGGCGGCGAGGTGCTGCAGGACGCCGAGCGCGAAGGTGGCGTCGGCCTCGATGCCGACGGCGCGCACGTGCGGCAGCGCGGGCCGGCCGGGCCGGGGCGCGTACTCGGCGAACTCGACGCCGGCCTTCATGTCGAGGAGATACAGCTCGAGCTCCTCGGGCGGGTACCGGTGCGCGAGCGCGTGGATGAACGCGTGCAGCAGCGTCGTCTTGCCGGACCCGGACGGCCCGACGACGATGCCGCCGATGGCCACGCCTTCGTCGTCGCCGACCGCGAGCTCGATGGCCGAGCCGTCGGCGGCCTGGCCGACGGTGGCGGCGATGCGGGTGTGGGTGGCGCCGGCGCCGGGCCGCTCGGCGGCCAGCAGGTCGCCGAGCACGACCGGCCGGTTGACGCCGCGTCGGACGGCCGGCGCCAGGATGGTGGTGAGGAACCGGTGCTGCGCCGAACCGGGCGGGTTGGGGCAGCGCACGCGCGCGTGGTGCAGCAGCGCGGGCGGTGACGACGCCCAGGTGGCGCCGCCCTCGTGGTCGACGTGCAGGTGCTCGGCGTTCTCGAGGAGGTCGGCCAGCGCGACGCCCTGCGGCAGCTCGCGCCCGGTGTCGATGACGGCGACCACCGCGACGCCGCAGCGGTTGCCCGTGCGGGCCAGCGACCAGAGCTGCTGGGCGTCGTCGGCGGTGAGGTGGGGGCCCAGCCCGGCCGCGAGCACCAGCGAGCACGGGATGCCCTGCGCGGTGCCCTCGCGCCACCGCGTGACCAGGGAGTCGTCGTCGCCGAGCAGGACCTGGCTGTTGAGCCGGTGGACGTGCTCGCGCAGCGTCCGCAGCTCGGCCGAGACCTCCTCGTGGGTGGCCCGCACGCCGCCGGCGGCCAGCGGCTCGGGCAGCCGGCTGAGGACGCCGAGGTTCTGCCCGAGCCCGCCGGGGTCGAGCAGGTGCAGCCGCAGCGAGCCGGGCAGCGCGGACGCGAGCGCGCGGGTGACGAACGCCTGAGCGAGGTTGTGCGCCGGCGCGCGGCCGCCCGGGGCGTGCGTGATGACGATGTTGCCGCCCAGCGCGGGCAGCACGAACGGCAACTCGACGATGTTGCTCGGCGACGCGAGCCCGAGCGTGGCGGCCCGCACGACCTGCGTGACGTGGACGGGCTGGTCGTACGGCTCGGCCCAGAGCGGAGACTCCCAGCCCTCGTGCGCGTAGCCGGGACCGCGGCCGAGCAGTTCGGTGATGTCGAGGCGGACGCGGTCGGCGGCGGCCAGCAGCGACGCGTGCGACCGGGCCTGCCGGCGGCGGGAATCGCGGGCGATGGCCTGCTGGTCGTCGGTGAGCCGGCGGCGCTCGCGCTCGGCAGCGGCGTGGGCCAGGGCCCGCAGGTGGAGCGCGGCGTCCTCGGTGGCCCGGGCGGCGTGCGCCAGGGCGGCCGGACCGTCGTCGCCGGGGCCGGGACCGCGGAGAAGACCGAGGCGGAGGGCGGATACGCGCATGCCTGCCCTTCCTGTCGAGGTGCCTGTCCCCTACGAAAGTGCGCGGGATGGCCGGTTTGTGACCGGGAAGGGTCGAGGGATCTGCGGGACGGTGCCAGCGGCGGGACGCGTCCGGGAATGACGCGGCCGGCCGACTCCGGGGTGTCGGCCGGCAGAGGTGCTGGAGCGGGCAGTCAGTTCATCCGAACGGACGACGCTCAGAAGAAATCGTCCTGGCCGTCATCGGGAACTCGGACAAACCGTTCGATCATTTCCGCTTCGGTTTCCCATTCGGGATACTTGACCAAGATCGAACTGGTTACTATTCCGATCACGAGGCCCACTCCGAACACCCAGAGGTCCGCTGAGAACCAACCGAGCAGAGCAATGGCGCCGGCCGCCGTGAGCGCACCCTGGCCCACGACCGTCGCCCACCCGGCGACATAGTCGTTGTCGCGGCGCCGGGCGATGAAATCGACCCCGCCGCACGCGAGGCCGACCACGGCCACAGGAATGAAGGCCGCATGGAGTTCGGCCACGCCCGCGAGGTCGGCGAGCGTCGCCAGCGCGGCCAGGACGATCGCCACGATCGAGGCGATCATCGTGCCGATACCGAGTAGCAACAGCTTGGTCTGCCGAACCGCCATAGAGGTGTAGGCCTCGACGGCGGCGTTCTCGGCGTTCACCAAATCGTCTCTGTATTCCATGTACACCTCTCGCCTGACGTCCCAGGAGCCCCGGTCACTGACACGGTAGGTGTCCGAGCAAGGACTTCCGTGACGAGATGATCCGGGAGAACTCGGCGCTCGGCAAACGGAGCGGCTCGTTTCTGCGGATACGACATTCAATGTCGGTTTCGGTCCCCAGGGCAAGAGGTCCGGAGCAAACTAGTACGCGTTACAACGTGTTTTTAAGGCGATTGTGGCGGTTATGTCCGATTGATTTTTCGTCCGGATGGATGAGTGCGCCCGGCGTTCGGCCGATGCGACGCCGAACGCGACGACGCCCGCCGGGCGGACCGTGGGGTCCACCGGCGGGCGCCGGAAGCGGCCTTCGGACGGCCGCGGAGCCGCGTCGTCGACGAGCGGGCGTCAGCCCACGTAGTCGGCGAGGTCGTTGAGCAGAGCGGCCTTCGGCTTGGCGCCGACGATCTGCTTGACGACCTGACCGCCGGAGTAGACGTTGAGCGCCGGGATCGAGGTGATGCGGTAGCTGGCCGCGATCTCCGGGTTCTCGTCGACGTTGAGCTTGACGATCTCGAGGTTGTCCTGCGAGGCGGCGATCTCCTCGAGGACGGGGGCGATCATGCGGCACGGCCCGCACCACTCGGCCCAGAAGTCGACGAGTACCGGCTTGTCGCTCTGCAGGACCTTCGCGTCGAAATCGGCGGTGGTGACGTGCTGGATGTTGCCCATGTGTGACTCCTTGATGGTGGGCGCTTCTCTGGTGACGGAGCTCGGCGTCAGCGGACGGCGAGCTCGGGCTTGGCGGCGTGCTCGGCGGACTCGAGGTCGGCGAGATAGCGCTCGGCGTCGAGGGCGGCCTGGCAGCCGGTGCCGGCCGCGGTGATGGCCTGGCGGTAGATGTGGTCGACGACGTCGCCGGCGGCGAACACGCCGGGCAGCTCGGTCTTCGTGGTGGGCGCGTCGACCAGCACGTAGCCCTCGTCGTCGAGGCGGAGCTGCCCCTGGAACAGCTCGGACCGGGGGTCGTGGCCGATGGCGATGAACAGGCCGGTGACGGCCAGCTCACGCTCGGCCCCGGTGACGGTGTCGCGCAGCCGCAGCCCGCTGACCTTCTCGTCGCCGAAGATGTCGAGCACCTCGGTGTTCCACACGAACTCGATCTTGTCGTTCGCGAGGGCCCGCTCCTGCATGACCTTCGACGCGCGGAGGGAGTCGCGGCGGTGGATGACGTACACCTTGCGCGCGAACCGGGTGAGGAACGTGGCTTCCTCCATGGCGGAGTCGCCACCGCCGACGACGGCGATGTCCTGCTCGCGGAAGAAGAACCCGTCGCACGTGGCACACCACGAGACACCGTGGCCGGACAGCCGCTTCTCGTTCGGCAGGCCCAGTTCGCGGTAGCTCGAACCGGTGGCGACGATGACGGCGCGGGCGCGGTGGACGTTGCCCTCGCTGTCGGTGACCGACTTCACCGAACCGGTGAGGTCGGCCTCGATGACGTCGCGGGTGAGGATCTCGGCGCCGAACCGCTCGGCCTGCGCGCGCATCTCCTCCATCAGCGCCGGGCCGAGGATGCCGTCGCGGAAACCGGGGTAGTTCTCGACCTCGGTGGTGTTCATCAGGGCGCCGCCCCAGCTGACCTCGCCCTCGATGAGCAGCGGTTCCAGCCGGGCCCGGGCTGCGTACACAGCCGCCGTGTAGCCGGCCGGCCCGGAACCGATGATGATCAGGTCGCGGATGTCGGTCACGCCTGTGCCTTCCTAGCGTCGAGGTGGTTCATCTGCCCCAACGGATCCTAGGCGGTCGGCATTCCCGGCGGGGCGCTCACTCGCTCTTCGGGACCTCGACCTGCGGCTGCATCGTCTCGTTGGACGTGGAACCACAGGTGGTGATCAGCCAGCCGTCGTAGGTGGTGGCGTCGTCGAGGACGATGAGCACGCCGGAGCCGACGTTGGTGGAGCCGACCAGCGGCAGGCCGAGCTCGTCGGCCAGCTCCTCGCCGCAGGTGTCCGACCCGGCGGGCTCGGCGTCACCCTGGACGACCTCCGTGACGGCGGTGGTCAGCCGGGCGGGGTCGAGGGCCTCCGGAGCCGCGTCGGCCGGCGTCTCCACGGTCGGCGCGGGTTCCTGCATCGTGCTCAGAGTGCCGTCCCGGGCGAGGTCGGAGGGGGTGCTGAAACTGGGGCCGACGTCGTCGGCGCCGCCTTGTGCCTCGGCGGCCGCGACATCCCCGTCCCCACCGCTGTCGGAGCCGCCACCGCCGCCACCGACGGCGACATACCCGGCAAGGCCGAGGACCGCGACGCTCGCGGCGGCGGCCAGGCCCTGCGGCAGCCGGCGCCGGAACCAGGCGACGGTGCCGTCGCCGGCGGAGCCCGCGGACGCGGCCGACGCGGCGTCGCCGGACGCCCGCTCGGCGGCCAGCGCGTGCGAGATGCGCACCGCCACGAACTCGGGCACCGGAATCTCGGCGGGGAGGGCGCGCAGCGCGACGGTGACCTGGGCCAGTTCGTCGAGGGTGGCCTGGCAGCTGAGGCACTGGTCGACGTGGGCCTGGACCTGGCGGGCCTGGGCGTCGTCGAGGACGCCTTCGGCGAGGTCGGCCAGCACGTGGCTGGGCGGATGGGCGCCGGCAGTGGTCACCGATGCTCACCTCCTGTTCCACGCGACGTCCCAGATGGGACGTCGCCACCGGTGGCTTGGTTCCCGGTGGTGTTGAGCCGGCCGGGGGCCAGCAGCGGGACGAGCTTGGCCCGGGCCCGGGCGCAGCGGCTCTTGATGGTGCCGACCGGGAGCCCGAGCAGTTCGGCCGCCTCGGCGACCGGGAACCCTTCGACGTCGACGAGGATGAGCGGTATCCGCTGGTCGGCCGGCAGCGTGGCCAGCGCCTGCTCGAGGTCGACCCGTAGCGCGGTGCGCTCGGCGGGGTCGCTGGACGGTTCGGTGGCGGGCGCGACGCCGGGGATCTCGGTGCCGTCGAAGGCGACCGGGTCGGCGGGACGGGCGGCCTGGTGCCGGACGCGGTCGAGGCAGGCGTTGACGACGATGCGGTGCAGCCAGGTGGTGACCGCGGACTCGGACCGGAACGACCCGGCCCGCCGGAACGCGTTGATCATGGCGTCCTGCAGGGCGTCGGCGGCGTCGTGCGGGTCGCCGAGCGTGCGCAGCGCGACCGCCCACATGCGGTCCTGGTGGCGCCGCACCAGCTCACCGAAGGCGTCGGGATCGCCGTCGACGTGCTGACGCAGGAGTTGCTCGTCGGGCACCCGGGGACCGGGCGCGGACTGCGTCACCCGAGCACCTCCGCTTCGGCTATTCCGCTCCGATAGTTGCCGTCGTCGGCAAGGGGCAACTGAGTGAACCATACGAGGAGATACCGAGTGCTCACCGCTTCGTCAAGCGTGCGGGTGACATTCTGCTCAGAGTCCTCGACGGTGTCGATGGCGGTCCAGCCGTCGAGATCGCCCGGCGCCTGGGTGGCGTCCTCCGGCGCGACCCGCAGCTCGAAGCTCACGCCGGAGTTGATCAGCGCCAGCCGGACCTCGCGCACGGACACCGCCTGCCCGAGGTCGAGGTAGACGCCGACGCCGTCCTTCTGGGCCTCGAGCGGGTCGTAGTAGTTGACGGTGGTCCAGGTGGTCTCGGGGTCGCCGTCGAAGACGTTGCCGACGTCGCTCGGGTTCTCCTCGCCGTTGCCGGCGGGGTCGTAGTCGGTGGCGGCGCTGACGGCGACGGGTGTCGCCTCCGCGGCCGGGGTGTCCTCGGACGGCGGTGTCGAACCCTCGGTCGCCGAGGTGGTCGGCGGCGAGTCGTCGCCGGCGTCGTCGATGGCGCCGAGGAGGAGCTGCAGCCCGACCAGCGTGGCGCCGACGAGCAGCAGCATCGCCGCCATGACGCCGAGCAGCCGGGCGGTGCGGCCGGACTTGCGCCGCTTCCGCAACTGCTCGACCCGGCTCGGTGGCGGTGGCTGGTCGCCGGGCTCGTCGAGGATCGCGGGCGGCGCCGCGACGACGGCTTCGTCGGCGACGACGGAGCGCTGCTGGTGGCGTGCGCCGTTGGCCAGCTCGGTCGCGACCTCCAGCGGGGTGACCAGCGAGGTCGCGTGGTGTCGCCGGCCGTGTCCGATGGCGCGGTCGGTGACGGCGTCGAGTAGCCGGGGCACACCGGGGCGGACCTGGCGGGGCGAGGCGAGCCGGCCGTCGATGAGCGGCGCCGGCGGGAGTCCGCCGGGCGTGCCGACGGGCCAGCGGGCGGTCAGCGCGGCGTAGAGCACGCCGCCGATGCCGATGGCGTCCAGTTCCGCCGGGTGCGGACGGGACGGGTCGGTCGGCGCGCACGGCGTCTGGGCGATCCCGCGCAGCGCGTACTCCGTCTCCAGGCCGGCGATCTTCACCGAGCCGTCGGCCGTGACGAACACCAGCGTGGGGTCGAGGTGGCGGTGCGCCAGCCCTTGTGCGTGCGCGGTGGCCATGGCCTCGGCCACCTCGCGCCCGACGGCGGCGGCCTGCTCGGGGTGGAACGCGCCGGCGTGCGCCAGCAGCGCGGCCAGGCTCTGCCCGGGGGTCCACTCGCGGACGACGTAGGCGACGTCGTCGTCGCTGCCGACGTCGAGGACGCGCAGGAACCGGGGGTCGGAGACGGTGGACGACACCCGCGCCGCGGTGGCGAACCCGCCCGCCCGCGGGTCGTCCAGCGCGACGGCCTGGACGAACACGGCCCGCCGCAGGACGTCGTCGACCGCCTGCCAGGACTGGATGCCGTCGGCGTTCTGCAGCAGCCGCTCGAACCGGTACCGTCCGGCGACCGTGCGCCGCTGTCCCGGCGCCGCACCGCGCGGACCGGGCGGCTCCGGCGGCACGCCCGGCCGGGTGCCCGGCAGCGGCTGGACGACGCGCGCGCCCTCGCGGGCCGCGTCGAGGCCGAGGGCCGCGGCGCCGCCCACCCCCGCGCGGTCGCGGTACCCACCGGCGTGGGTGTCGAAGAAGCTCGGCACGCCGGGCAGGGTCTCGTCGAGGAAGAACTCCGACGTCATGTCGGGGTCCATCGGCCGGCGGAAGATGCTGAGCGTGCCGGTCTCGACCGGGATGTTGTACTCGGCGGTGTCCTCGAGCAGGTCGCCGGGGTCGCCGGCGGGAACGGCGCGTCCGCCGCCGCGCAGCCGGGCCAGCACCATCGCGACCGCGGTGCGCACCTCGGCCACCCGGAAGGCGTAGGCCAGGCCGACGAACGTCACGACGCCCACCGTGCCGCCGATGAACAGCTCCAGCATGCGCGCGAGCAGCGACGGCAGCGCGTCGCTGATGCCCAGGCCGGTCCAGCCGCGCCACACCAGCCAGGCCAGCCCGGCCGCGATGGCGGAGTGGATCAGCAGCCGGATCACGTGCTGCGCCAGCTGGCCGCCGCCGAGAGCGCCGATGCGCTGCTGCAGCCTGACCGCGCCGACCGCGGCGCCGACGATGTACGCGACGCTGTAGCCGGCGGCCAGCGCCATGGTGACGTACTGGGCGCCGGGCGCGGCGATGGCGACGCCGACGGCGCCGATCATGATCACCGCCGACACCCAGATCTGGGTGTAGAACGGCGTCTTGGTGTCCTGCAGCGCGAAGAAGCCGCGCAGCACGAGGTAGTGGACGGTGAAGGCGACCAGCCCCGGCATCAGCACGATCAGCGTCAGCGCGAGTCGTCCGGTCTGCCCGCCGGCGGACCCGTAGTCGAAGATCATCGCCGTCAGCGGGAATGCCAGCGCCGCCATCAGAGCGCCGAGCGGGATGATCACCGCCAGGCACATGCGCAGCGCGGCGACCAGCTTCTCGCGGACGTCGTCGAGGTGGCCGTCGGCGGCGAGGCCGGACAGCCGCGGCAGCAGTGCGGTGGCCAGCGACACCGTGATGATGGAGTGCGGCACCATCATGATCAGCATGGCGTTGGCGTACACCGAGTAGCCGGCGCCGGCGTCGCCCGCGCTGACGCTGCTGGCGCCGGACGCGACCTTCACGACCACCAGGTACGCGAGCTGGTTGACCACGACGAACGCGACCGTCCACAGACCCAGCCGCACCGACTCGCCGAGCCCCTGGCCGCGCCAGTCGGTGCGGAACCGCAGCGAGAACCCGGTCTTGCGCAGCACCGGGATCAGGATGACCGCTTGGGCCAGCACCCCGACCGTGGAGCCCAGCCCCAGCAGCATCGTCTGGGTGGTCGTGAACGGCTCGAACCCCTGGGTGCCGTAGACGAAGAGGAAGACGCCGAACACCGCGATGGCCACGATGTTGTTGAGGATCGGCGACCACATCATCGGGCCGAACCGGCCCTTGGCGTTGAGCATCTGGCCGATCAGCACGTACAGCCCGTAGAAGAAGATCTGCGGCAGGCAGAACTGGGCGAACATGACCATGTTGTCGAAGTACGGCCGCATGTCGGGGTCGAGATAGCGGTCGTCGACGATCAGTTGCATCAGCCAGGGCGCGGCCAGCACCGCCAGCAGCGTCGCCAGCCCGAGTACCGCCACGGCCAGGCTGAACAGCCGTTGGGAGAACGCCTGGCCGCCGTCGGCGTCGTTCTTGATGGCGCGGACCAGCACCGGGACGAGGACGGAGTTGAGCACGCCGCCGCCGACCAGGATGTAGATCATGTTCGGCAGCACGTTCGGCACGTTGAACACGTCGGCCGTGGCCGCCGTCAGGCCGATGGCCGCCGCGATGACGGCGGCCCGCGCGAACCCGGTGAGCCGCGAGACCACGGTCCCTGCGGCCATGATGGCGCTGGAGCCCAGCAGGCCGGAGCTGCGGGGCGGCTCTTGCGTCGCCGTCACCGCGCGGCCTCCTGGGTGGGCCTCGCCTCCGCCGGAAGCTCGTCGACAACGCTGCCTCCGGCCGGTTCGGGCGGGTCGTCGTGACGACGGTGGCGCCGGCGCGACCGCCGGCTGCGCAGCGTACGGCGGACGATCGCGCCGAGGAACAGCGCGCCGGCCCCGCCGACGATGACCCAGCCGATGGTGCCGTACTCCGTGGCGTTGACGACGGTGGGCACCGGAGTCCCGATGGGCCGGCCGTCCTCGGTGGTCAGCTGCACCTCGATCGGGACGCGGCCGTTCGCCGCGGCCTGCGCCGTCACCTCGACCAGGCGCTGCTCGCCCGGCGCCATCTCCTGCGTCTCGACCTCGGCGACGCGCAGGCGGTCGGGGTTCTCGGACTGCACCTGAAGCCGGACGTTGACGGCGTCGGGCAGGTCGTTGGTGACGGTGAGCGGGAACGACCCGGCCCGGCTGGACAGCGTGACCGACTCGGGCACGTTGATACTGACCCGCTCGATACGCCGGGTGAGGCCGTCGCCGATGCCCCGGGCGTAGGAGACACCGGTGTCGGGGTTGTCGCGCCAGCCGGTGGACGCCGAGCGGAGGGTGGCGTGGTCGAGCGCGGTGGTCACGTCCTCGGGGTCGGCCAGCAGGGTGGTGTACTGCATGGCGTCATCGCGCAGCGCGGCGGTGGCGGCGACGTTGGCTTCGGGCAGCAGGGTCGTGCCCTCGGACGGTGCGGACGAAACCTGCAGGGCCTCGCCGCCGGCGCCGACGCGGTCGGTGAGCCCGACCGGCTCGACCCAGGTGCTGGACGTCCACGCCGTCACCAGGCTCTGCGGGATCGGGTCAGCCGGCCGCCAGCGCAGCGGCGGCGCGGCGACCAGCAGCGGCGGCTCGGTGCCGGTGTCGGCGGCGGCCAGCGCGACCATGGCGGTCTCGGCGATCCAGCGCTGCTGGAGATCGGCGGCGCCGGCGGTGGGTTCGGCGGCCGCGACGGCGTCGGCGATGGCCGAGCTGAGCCCGGCGTCGGCGGCGACGACGCGCAGCGTCTTGTCGCCGGCGGTGACCTCGCCGAGCGCGCCGGCCTCGCTGTGGTCGGAGTCGTCCTGGTCGGTGGCCTGGACCGTGTCGGACGGGACGACGACGGTGCCGGCGCCGGCGTCGGCCAGCGTGTTCAGGACGTCGTCGGTGACGGCGCCGTCGTCGAGCCAGGCGACGCCGGACGTGGCGGCGGGCAATTGCTCGGCCGCGGCCTCGCTCGCCGCCAGCGACTGCTGGCTCAGCGTTCCGGCCAGGGCGGCGTCGTGATCGTCGAAGGCGCCGACGTCGGGCAGCGCATACGGCAGCATCCAGACGTCGTGCTCCTGGGTGACCTGGTCGAACCGCTCGCGCCAGGCCTGGGCGGCGTCGGTGTTGGCCTGCGAGCCGTCGACGGTGCCCTCCGGCGAGACGACGCTGTAGCCGTCGGACAGGGCGGACACGGTGTCGAGCAGGTCGGGGTCGACGGCCCAGGTGACGGGTGCGTCGGCGCCGGCCTCGAGGACGGCCGACAGCGGCTGGTCAGCGCCCAGTTGCTCGGCCAGCGTCTCGTCGGTGAGCGTGCCGTCGGGCAGCAGCGCCGGCCGGGCCGCCAGCGGCCAGAGCATGGCGACCGGCACGGACGGCAGCTCGTCGGGGTTTTGGATCCAGGGCACGACGGTGCGGGACGTGCTGACGCGGCCGCGCTCGCCCTCGGCTGGGGTGGCCAGGATGTCGACGCCCACCACATAGACGCCGGACGCGTCGAAGCCGAGCTGCTCGTCGGTGAGCGTGACGGTGAACGTCTCGGCCTGGCCCGGCTCGAGCGTGCCGGCGACGTCGTCGAAGCCGTCGCCGGGCCGCGACCCCCAGTACAGCTCCTCGTTGCCGCCGATCTCGCGGATCTCGGACCGCGACTCGACCCGGTTGCCGCTGAGCCGGAACAGCGCCTGGACGTTCTCCATCGGCTGGTCGCCGGTGTTGCGCACCGTCCCGCTGAGCGTCAGGCCGTCGGAGTCGGGGGTGAGGACGCTGGGCGTGACGCTGGTGAGCGTGGTCTCGGCGCTGACGACATCGGGGTCGGGCGCGTTCTCCTCGGCCGCGGCCGTGGCAGGGGCCAGCAGCCCGACGCCGATGACGGCGGCGGGCGCGCACACGGCGGCGAGGGCTCGGAGGCCGGCCAGCCTCATGACCGGTCCTTCCGGGCGCCGCCGGCTTCGGCGGCGGTGCTCGCCGGAGTGTCGCCGGGCGTGGCCGGGAGCAGCTCGCGCAACCGTCGCGCCAGCCGCCGTTCGGATGCGTAGCGCATCCGTCCGGCCAGCTCGTCCAGTGGCACCCACGCCACTTCGCTCACCTCCACGTCGTCGGTGCTCAGACTCCCACCGGTGGCCTCGAGGAGAAAGTGGTGCACCGTCTTGTGGATCCTCCGATTGTCCGCCACGAACCAGTAGTCGATGTCGCCGACCGGGGTGACGACTCTCGACTGCAGACCAGTTTCCTCCGATACCTCCCGCACCGCAGCTTCCTCGGGCGTTTCACCTGCCTCGACGTGTCCCTTGGGCAGCACCCACTCCAGCCGTCCGCGCCGGTCGATGCGGCCGATGAGGGCGACGCTCGACGGGTGCTCGTAGTGGTCGACCACCAGGCCCCCCGCTGAGGTCTCGCGAACGGTGCGCAGCCGCGGCCGGCTCGCCTTGCGCCGTCGCCTCGCTCCCCGACGTCGCCGATGGTGCGGACCGTCGGCTGGCGAGGACGGCGAGCCGGGCATACGTCCAGAGTAGCTGGGATGCGGCCGCATCCTGGTTGCTGTGGATGCCGCGGTCGCCGACCGCGAGGTCTGACGCCAGTCTCCAGAGAATTGCGGTTGGGATCCCGGGGGTGTCGCCCCGTAGGCTGGTCCGTCGTGATCGGAACGAAGGAAGCGGCGAACGACGTGCTCTCGAAGGCGCAGCGGCAGGCGGTGCGGCAGTTGCTGCGCATCGCTCCCGTCGTCGACGAGCTGGGCGCTCGCTTCCAGGCCGCCGGGCACGAGCTGGCGCTGGTGGGCGGCTCCGTCCGCGACGCCCTGCTCGACCGTCTGGGCCAGGACCTCGACTTCACCACGTCCGCCCGGCCCGAAGAGACGAAGCGCCTGCTCGCGGGGTGGGTCGACAGCCTGTGGGACGTCGGGCAGAAGTTCGGCACCATCGGCGGCAACAAGGACGGCTTCCAGATCGAGATCACCACCTACCGCGCCGACAGTTACGACGCCGCCAGCCGCAAGCCGGCGGTCGCCTACGGCGCGTCGATCACGGACGACCTCCTGCGCCGCGACTTCACCGTCAACGCGATGGCCGTGCTGCTGCCCGGCCGCGAGTTCGTCGACCCGTACGGCGGGCTGGCCGACCTCGGCAGCCGGGTCATCCGCACGCCGGGCACGCCGGAGCAGTCGTTCTCCGACGATCCCCTGCGCATGATGCGGGCCGCGCGGTTCGCGTCGCAGCTCGGCTTCGAGGTGGCGCCCGAGGTGGTCGCGGCGATGACCGACATGGCCGGGCGCATCGAGATCGTGTCGGCCGAGCGGGTCCGCGACGAGCTGACCAAGCTGCTGCTGTCATCGGCGCCGCGCACCGGGCTGACGCTGCTGGTCGACACCGGTATCGCCGGCCACGTGCTGCCCGAGCTGCCCGCGCTGCGGCTGGAGATCGACGAGCACCACCGGCACAAGGACGTCTACGAGCACTCGCTGACGGTGCTCGAGCAGGCCATCGAGCTGGAGCGGCGGCTGCCCGGCGGCGGCCCCGACCTTGTGGTTCGGCTGGCGGCGCTGCTGCACGACATCGGCAAGCCGCGCACCCGTAAGTTCGAGGCCGGTGGCGGCGTGAGCTTCCACCACCACGACGTCGTCGGCGCGAAGCTGGCCCGCAAGCGGCTCGCGGCGCTGCGCTACCCGTCCGCCGTCATCGACAGTGTGGCCAAGCTCATCCAACTGCACCTGCGCTTCCACGGCTACGGCGGCGGCGAGTGGACCGATTCCGCGGTGCGCCGCTACGTCCGTGACGCCGGCGACGAGCTGGAGCGCCTGCACGTCCTGACCCGGGCCGACAGCACGACGCGCAACCGGCGCAAGGCGGCGGCCTTGCAGCAGTCGTACGACAGTCTGGAGGACCGCATCTCCCGGCTGGCCGAAGAGGAGGAACTGGCCGCCATCCGGCCCGACCTCGACGGTAACCAGATCATGCGGGTCCTGGGCATCGGGCCCGGGCCGCTGGTCGGCCGCGCCTACAACCACCTGCTCGAGGTCCGGCTCGACCACGGTGTGCTGTCCGAGGACGACGCCCGGGCCGAGCTGCTGCGCTGGTGGTCCGAACAGCCGGAGAGCGCCACGTGAGAACCGGCCCGGCGGTCGCCGTCGACGCCGTCCTGGTGCTGGTGTTCGTGCTGATCGGCCGCCGGACGCACGACGACCCGCTGTCGCTGGCCGGTCTGGCGCGCACAGCGTGGCCGTTCGCGGCCGGGCTGGCCGTCGGCTGGGCGGTGACGCTGCTCCGGCGGCGGCCGCCGGTGGCGCTGGTCACCGGCGTGACGGTGTGGCTCGCGACGGTCGTGGTGGGCATGCTGCTGCGGGCGGCGTCCGGGCATGGAACGGCCGCCTCGTTCGTCGTCGTGGCGACCGTGGTGCTCGGCGCGTTCCTGGTCGGCTGGCGCGTTGCGGTGCGTCAGTTCCGGCGCGACGCGAGCAGCTCGTCCTCGGCGGCGTAGTCGTCCATCGCGTCGCCGTAGTACTGCGCCAGCAGCGGGAACGCCTCGCGCCACGGCCGGTCGGCGAGCCGGCCGCGCAGCCAGGCCGACGTCGACTCGACGGCCTCGGCGTAGCTCGCGACCGGCACGTAGCCCAGCTCCGTCGCCGCCGCCGTCATGGCCACGAGGAACGGGCGCGGCACGGACCACGGGGTGCGCCCGACGCCGCTGGCCGGCGCCGGGCCGTCCAGAGGCACCAGCTCCGGCTCGTGGCCGGCGGTGGCGCTGACGATCCGGACGATGTCGGCGACGGACGGCGGCTCCGGGTCGCCGGCGTTGAGGATCCGGCTGGCCGGGCGCCCGGCCGCGAGCCGGACCAGCTCGCCGAGGTTCGCCGCGCTGGTGGTGTGGAACCGGCTGCGGCCGCCGTGCGACAGCGGGATGCGCGGCCGCCGGTCCAGCGCGCGCAGCAGCGGCCAGACCTCGCGCGGGCTGGTGCTGCCCGGGCCGTGGATGGCGCACGGCCGCAGCACGGTGACCGGCAGCCGGCCGTCGTCGAGCAGGGTGTTCTCCAGCAGCAGCTTCTTCGTCGAGTAGGTGGCCGGCCCCGGCGCCGTCGTGGCCTGGGTCTCCGGCACCGGCCCGGCGAAGCGCGGGAAGTCGTCCGGCCCGGTCGCCTCGTCCAGCGTGCGGCCCGCGTCGTCGGCGTACACCGAGGCGCTGGAGACGACGATCAGCGAGCCGACGTCGCCGGCCAGGCCCAGCAGCAGCCGCGCGTCGGCGTCGTCGTAGGCGATGGTGTCGAGCAGGACGTCGGCGCCGCCGGTCTCGCGCAGCACGCCGGCGAGGTCCGCGCGGTCGGCCAGCCGCTCGTCGACGCCGCGCCGGGCCCAGCCTGACGGTGCCGTGGTGCTGCCGCGGTGCACGGCCGTGACGGACCAGCCGTCGTCGAGCAGGGACTCCACGGCGGCGCGGCCGATCTGGCCGGTGCTGCCGACGACGATCGCATGACGGCTCATGGCGTCCGACGCTAGCCAGCGGTCCGGGCGCCGGTCACGCTCGTCTGCTCAGGGCAGAGCGCGTCACTCGACCGGCCGCAGCGTGGCGCTCACGACGACGACGCCCTCGCCATACTGCGCGTCCAGCTCCGCCTGCAGCCCGTCGTCGACGAACACGCTCAGCTGCACGGCGTTGGCCGTGACCTCCGGGCCGACGGAGAGCAGGTCGGGGACGGCCGCGGTGAGCTCGTCCTGGATCGCGGTGAGGTCCCGCGTGCTGCGGTCGGCCGCACTGACACACAGCGGGCCGCCCCAGAGCCCGCGCAACTCGGCCTCGTGCGCGTCGAGGTCGCCGGTGAACCGGGCGTTGAGCACGGTGGGCTGGACGGAGGAGTCGACCCACATGCCCGCGCCGTCGGCCTGCTCGTCGACGTACGCGTTGACGGCGTTCAGCGCGGCGTCGGTGGCGGTCGCGGGGTCCGTGACGGCCCACCCGCCGGCCGACGGCTCGCACGGCGAGGTGAAGTCGGGCGCCGCGTCATCGGGAACCACCGGCGAGGTGGCCGCGCCGGGCAGCGGCGGCTCGGTCAGCGTGAACGTGCTGCCGTCCCAGGTGCCCGTGACGGAGTAGAAACCCCAGGTGACGCCGCTGGCGGACTCGGCGTCGGGCGCGTCGTCCCAGTTCCAGCCGGCGATGTCGGGACCGCCGCACTGCGGCGGATAGGACTCCGCCACCATGCTGCACAGCTGCGGGCCGTGCTCGGGGCTCTCGAGGACGGTGAAGATCCCGGTGTAGAGCTGGCCGGGGTCGGCGGACGACGGCAGGTCCGACGGCGAGGCGCTGACGGGCGCCTCCTCATCGCCGCAGGCGGCGAGCAGCAGGGCCGCGACCGGCGCGGCGACGATCCACCCGAAGTGACGCATGCCACTTGGACGTCGGTCGAGGCCACGGCGTTCCGGCCGGCCTCAGTCCACCGGCTGCAGCAGCGCCTCGACCCGTACCACGCCCGGCCCGTACTGCTCGTCGAGCCGTTCCTGCAGGCCGTCGTCGACGACCACCTGGATCCACACCGAGTTGGTCGCCGAGTAGCTCGACGAGGAGATGGCGTCGTACTCGGTCCGGATCTCGGCGGCGATCGCCTCCAGTTCCTGCTCAGTGCGCTCGGCCTGGCTCACGCAGATGGCGCCGCCGTACAGGCTCCGCAGCGCGGCCTCGTGGGTGGCGAGGTCGGCGGTGAACCGCACGTTGACGACGATCTCGGCCGGCGCCGTCGCCGACCGGTCTTCCATCGGCACGTCGCGGTCCAGCCAGAGGTCGACGTAGCCGGGCGCGGCGCGGGCGTAGGCGTACGCGGCGTCGAAGTCAGCCGAGTGTGTCAACGCGCCGTCGAGGATCGCCCAGCCGCCGGGCGGGGTGGGGCAGAGCGTGTCGAACGGCGGGAACGGGTCCTCCTGCTCGTCGCGGGGCGGTGGCGGTTCAGCCGGCCCGGTCAGCGTCAGCGCGGTGCCGTCCCAGGTCCCTCTGATGTGGTAGTCGCCCCAAGTCACGCCGTCGGCCGACTCTTCGCCGCCGACGTCGTCCCAGGACCAGCCGCGCACCTCGATGTCCCCGCCGCACTGCGGCGGGTAGGACTCCATGACCGCCCAGCAGGCGTGCGGCGGACCGTCCGGCCGCTCGTGCACGAAGAACGTGCCTTCGTAGATCGTCGGCGCGGCGTCGGAGGGTGGCACCGGCCGCAAGGAGGCGGTCACCCGGACGGTGTCGGGTCCGTACTCGTCGTCGAGCCGCTCCTGCAGGCCATCGTCGAACAGCGCCTGGACGTCGACGAGGTTCTCCTGCTCCATCACGGCGGCGGAGAAGATGCCGTGCTTCCCGGCCAGCTCCGCCTGGATCTCCTCCAGCCGCGTGTGCGGGTGCCGGGCCTGCGTGACGCAGAGCGCGCCGCCCCAGACGGCGCGCAGCTCCGCCTCGCGCGCGGCGAGGTCGCCGGTGAAGGCGACGTTGAGGATGGCCCCCGGCGCGGCGGCCGGAGGTGGCGCGTCCGGCGGCTGCTCCACCTCGCGATCGACCCACAGGCCGCCGTAGCCGGGCAGCGTCGCGGCGTAGTCGACGGTGGCGGCGAGCGCCTCGGTGCTCGCGGTGGCGGGGTTGGCGAGCACCCAGCCGCCCGCCGGCGCCGGGCAAGGTGTGTCGAGGTCGGGGCCGGGCGACCGCGGCTGCCGGTCCGACGGCTCGGGCGGTCCGGCCGGCTCGGTCAGCGTGAACACGGCGCCGTCGAAGGTGCCGGTGACCTGGTAGTCGCCCCAGCTGACGCCGTCGATCGTCTCGTGCTCGACGGCGTCCCAGTCCCAGTTCGGGATGTCCGGGCCGCCGCACTGCGGCGGGTAGCTCGCGAGCGCGCCCGCGGGGCACAGTTGCGGGCCGTGCTCAGCACTCTCGAGCACCGTGAACGTGCCCGTGTAACGCTGCTCCTCCGGTGCGGTCGCGGCGTCGCCGGGCTCGGCGTCCGCCGCGGTGCACGCCGTCAGCGTGATGACGAGCCCGGCCAGCCACCCCCTGTGACGCATGTCACTAGGACGGACAGTGCGCGCGGGAGGTTCCGGCGAACCGGGTCAGGTCTGCTGGATCAGCGACATCGCGTGCTCGACCAGCGTGACGAGCACGACCTTGACCGACTCGCGGTCGCGCGCGTCGGTGACGACGAACGGGACCTCGGGGCCGACCTGGAGAGCGTCGCGGACGTCCTCGACGTCGTGCTCCTGGATGCCGTTGAACGCGTTGAGCGCGACGACGAACGGGATGCCGCGCTGCTCGACGTAGTCGATGGCGCCGAAGCAGTCGGCCAGGCGGCGGGTGTCGACGAGCACGACCGCGCCGATGGCGCCGCGGGTGATGTCGTCCCACATGAACCAGAACCGGTTCTGACCCGGCGTGCCGAAGAGGTACAGCACGAGGTCGTCGGCCAGCGTGATGCGGCCGAAGTCCATGGCGACGGTCGTGGTGCGCTTGTCGGGCAGCATGGAGAGGTCGTCGACGCTGGTCGAGGCCTCCGTCATCAGTGCCTCGGTGCGCAGCGGCTCGATCTCGCTGACCGCGCCGACGAACGTCGTCTTGCCCACGCCGAAACCGCCGGCCACGACGATCTTGACCGACAGCGCGTCTTGGTCGGCCTGTGTGCCGCCAGACACCTCAGAGTCGACGAAGGCCATCCCTCACCCTTTCCAGCACGCTCAGATTACGAGCCGGCTCCTCGGAGCCGGCGAACGCCGCATGCGGGTCAGCGACCCGCACCAGTCCTTCGGTCTCGAGGTCCGCGACGAGCACGCGGGCCACGCCGAGTGGCATCGAGACGATTGCGGCCACCTCGGCCACGGACCGTGGCGAGTGGCACAGCCGGAGGATCCGCTCCCGTTCCGGCTCCGGGTCGGAGCCGTTGGTGCGGCCGTCCTTCGTGGTGGAGACGAGGGCCTCGATGGCGATGTCCTGCACCGGGCGCGTGCGCCCACGCGTCGCAAGGTACGGCCGTACCCTCCGGCCGTCAGGTGCCGCCATCATGACCTCCAGACCATCGTCGGATCGCAGATCTGCGCGCTGCTGACCCGAATCCCTACCACATCCGGCACTCGTGCACGTCGATTCTCACCCCACCCGGGTGGCCGGGTTGAGGACGGCGCCCACGCGTTCCACGAGCAGGGCCATCTCGTAGCCCACCTGACCGAGGTCGGCGGTGGAGGCTGCCAGCACGGCCAGGTGCGCGCCGTCGCCGACCGCCATGACCAGCAGGAAGCCGTTGCTCATCTCTACCAGGGTCTGCTGGACGGTGCCCGCGCCCAGGATCAGCGAAGCGCCGACCGTGAGGCTGGCCAGTCCGGACACCACCGCAGCGAGCTGCTCGCCGCGTTCACGCGGCATGCCCGTGGAGCCGGCCAGGTGCAGACCGTCGGCGGACACCACCACCGCGTGCGCGGCGCCCGTGGTGCGGTCGACGAAACGGTCGAGCAGCCAGCCGAGCTCGTCGCTGGAGGCGTTGGTCACGAATCGCTCCTCTCGGGGTCGCTGGGCCGCTTGGGGACCCAACCACCGGTTTCCTCCCGGCCGCGCCCGACACCTCGCTGCAGGCTGGCCAGCGTCGAGGCAACGTTACTCGCGTCCTTGGCCGCCGCGGCAGGGCGCCGGGGTTCGGTCTCGTTGAGCTCGCCGATGGAGCCGGGCACCAGCGAGGCGCCGCGCCGCCGCAGCGGCAGTCCGGACGCACTGAGCGCGGGCTCGGCCTCCGCGACCGGCTCGGGCACCGGGGGCGGCGGTGCCGTCTCGCGGCTCGCCCAGCCGGAACCCACCCGCGGCGACGCCTGGATCGGCTCGGTGTCGCGCTGGCCGGCGCGAGCGCTGGCCGCCTCTTCGGCGGAGCGCAGCGCCTCGGCGGCCCGCCGCCAGCCTTCGTCGGCCGGGCTGGACCAGTCGTCGGTGGTCGAGGTGCCGGACCGGCTGAACCAGGCGGAGGCGACGGAGTCGTAGATCGGCGAGTCGCTGTCCGGCAGCACCGGCTCGGGTGCTCGCAGCGAGGAACGGGCGGCCGCCGCGGCGGGCACGGCCGGCATGGCCGGTGGCGGCGACGCCGGCGGGCGGGTCTCGGGCCGCGGCTCCTGCCGGGGCTCGCGGGTCGGCAGCGCCGAGCCGGTGCTGCCGTTGGTCAGCGGCTGCCGCCACGCGTCGTCGGGCCGGGCGCCGTGGTCGGTCGAGACCCGGCGCTCGCCGGTGTCGGAGAGGCGGCGTTCGCCGGTCTCGGCCAGCTTGTGCTCACCGGTGTCGGCGACGGCGTGCTCGCCGGTGTCGAAACGGGTCTCGGCCGTGATGGGCGCGATGCGCGACTCGCCGGTGTCGGGACGTAGCCGCGACTCCTCCGGGCTGGGCCAGGTGGGCCGGCCGGCGTCCATGGCGGGCGCGGGGTCGGCCGTCGGCCGCGGCAGGTCGGACGCCTCGACCGGGATGCGGGTCTCGTCGGGACGCTCGCCGCGGCGGGGCAGGCCGGACACGGCCGGCGCGGTGAGCGGCAGTGACGGCGAGGAGTCGTCGCGGCGGAACGGCGCCGGGCTCGGGTCGAGGTTCCAGGAGTCGCTCAGGCCACCGGCCGGCTGCGCCGCCACCGGCTCGGCCGGAACCGGCGGGATGACGCCCTCGCTGGTGTCGAGCGGGGAGAGGATGAGGTGCGCCGGGAGGTCGACCTGCGCGGCCGTGCCGCCCTCGGGCACCGGCTCGAGCCGCACCTGGATGCCGTGCTTGGCGGCCAGCCGCGCGACCACGTAGAGGCCCAGCGTGCGGGACGCCGCGACGTCGATGTCGCCGACGTTGCGCAGCCGCTCGTTCAGCTCCTCGAGCTGGCCGGCCGGGATGCCCAGGCCGGAGTCGGTGACCTGCAGGCGCAGCCCGCCGCCGAGCAGCGGCTGGCTGGTGACCCGGACCGGCGTGGCCGGCGCGGAGAACTCGGTGGCGTTGTCGATCAGCTCGGCCAGCAGGTGGGCGATGTCGTCGACGGCGCCGGCGGTGATGAGGTCGGTCGGCATGACGCCGAACTTCACCCGCGGGTACTGCTCGACCTCGCCGACCGCGGTGCGGACGACGTCGAGGACGCCGGCCGCGCTGGTGTGCTTGCGCATCTCCTCGACGCCGGCGAGGACCAGGAGGCTCTCGGCGTGCCGCCGGACGCGGGTGGCCATGTGGTCGATGCGGAACAGCGTGCTCAGCTGGTCGGGGTCGCGCTCGCGCTGCTCGAGGCCCTCGATCTCGCCGAGCTGGCGGTCGACCAGCGACTGGGTGCGGCGGGAGAGGTTGACGACGATGGTGTCGAGGTTCTGCCGCAGCAGCGCCTGCTCGGCGGCGACCCGGACGGCGGTGGAGTGGACGTCGTTGAACGCCGTGGCGACCTGGCCGATCTCGTCGCGGCCCTCGGCCGTGACGGCGTCGGGGAGGTCGCGGGCCACCGTCGGGCCGTCCTTGTGCACCCGCTCGACCAGCGCCGGCAGCTGGGTCTGCGCGGTCTCGAGCGCCGAGGCGCGCAGCCGGCGCAGCGGGCCGATGATGGACCGCGCCACGACGATGGCGAGGTAGACGGTGAGCGCCAGGACGGCGAGCACGCCGAGCGCGCTGAACAGCGCCGTGACCCGGGAGCTGTCGGTGCGGTCGGCCGCCAGCGACAGCACGCTGTTGCCGGTGTCCTGCTGGATGTCGCGCAGGGCGTCGAGGCGCTGCGTCGAGAGCTCCCACCACTGCGCCTTGTCGATGCGCGGCTCGGCGAAATCGGCGATGTCGGTGCGGGCCTGGGTGAGGTCGCGGTTGGCGACGTAGATCTCGTTGGAGTAGATGCGCTGCTGCTCGGTGAAGCCGAGGGCGCGGAGGAACCGGCCGTCCAGCAGCATGGACTGCTCGCCTTGCAGCGCCACGGCCTGGTCGCGATCGACCTGCGAGGGCTTGGCGCCCGGTGTCATGAAGTAGGCGACGACACCACGCTCGAGCGACGCCGACTCGACCGCCTGGGCGACGTCGGCCAGCGCCGAGATGCGGCGGGCCAGCGCGGGGTCCTCGGTTCCGGTGGCGGCGGCGGTGGCCAGCCGCTGCAGCACCTCGGCGAAGCGGTGGTAGCCGGCGGTGCCGCCGTCGTTGAAGGCCGGGTTTTTGGCGTCGCGCTGGAGACGGTAGTTGGACTCGTTCGTGGTGCCGCTCAGCCGGTCGACCTCGGTCTCGTACTGCTCGACCGCGGCCGCGTAGGCCGAGCCGAGGTCGTCGCCGCGGTGCTCGTCGATCTCCTTGTTCAGGGCGGCGATGGCGGCGTCGGTCGCCTCGCGGGCGGTGTCGACCGACGCCGGCTCGGTGCCGCCGCCGTCCGCGAGTCCGGTGACGTCGCGCTCGTCCTGCACCGCCTGCAGGGCCTGCAGCGCCACCATGCCGACCTCGGCCAGGCTCTCGGTGCGCGAGGCGGACGAGGCGTCGTCGAGCGAGTTCTTGAAGAACAGCGTGCCGAGCACGAGCGTGCCGAGCAGCGGGAGGAGGACCAGTGCGGCGACGCGCGACCGGACGCTGCGGTCGTGCAGGAAGGACTGCCAGAACGACCGCGAGCGCTCGCCGTCGCCGCTCTGCTTCGCACGACCGGACTTCACGGCTGGGCGCAGGTCTGCTGGGCGCAGATTCGCGCGCGCCCGCTTCGTGGCGCCGTCGTTGCTACGGCGTCCTCGGGCGGTCCGCGTCATCGATGTTCCTTCCTCTGTCGTCCCCCATGGCCGCTCGCCTGTGAGCGACTCGGGCCCCTTGGTGGCCGCCGTCGTGCTCCGGGACGCACACGCGCCGCTAGACGACGCTTGCTGCCCGGCAGCGTTCTGTCAATAGGCGACCGATGGGTGAAACACCTCAATCTGGCACACGATCCCACCGGAGCATGACGGAAATGGTAGACGAGCCACGTCAAACTGCCGCATCGGCGAGGGGATTCTCATCTGTGGGCGGACCAGTGATCACGCCCGGTAGCTGCGCAGTTCGCGTGCCGGAGGCCCGGTGGACGGCGGGCGGCACTGCCCGCCGGGTGTGTCCGTTCGGCTGATCCGCGGATCAGCCCAACGCCCGGGCGTCCGAGCACCGAGGAGCCGGCACCCCAGCGGGGCGCCGGCTCCTCGTGATCCGTGACCGGATCAGCTCTCGATCTCGCCGCGGATGAACTGCTCGACCTTCTCGCGGCAGACGTCGTCGGAGTACTGCTCCGGCGGCGACTTCATGAAGTAGGACGATGCCGAGAGGATCGGCCCGCCGACGCCGCGGTCCATCGCGATCTTCGCCGCCCGGATCGCGTCGATGACGATGCCGGCCGAGTTCGGGGAGTCCCAGACCTCGAGCTTGTACTCCAGGTTCAGCGGGACGTCGCCGAAGTTGCGGCCCTCGAGCCGGATGAACGCCCACTTGCGGTCGTCCAGCCACGCGACGTAGTCGGACGGGCCGATGTGCACGTTGCGCGGCTCGAGGCCGTCGACCAGCTGCGAGGTGACGGACTGCGTCTTCGAGATCTTCTTGGACTCCAGCCGCTCGCGCTCGAGCATGTTCTTGAAGTCCATGTTGCCGCCGACGTTGAGCTGATACGTCCGGTCGACGGTGACGCCGCGGTCCTCGAACAGCTTGGCCAGCACGCGGTGCGTGATGGTGGCGCCGATCTGCGACTTGATGTCGTCGCCGACGATCGGGACGCCCGCGGCGGTGAACTTGTCGGCCCACTCCTGGGTGCCGGCGATGAAGACCGGGAGGCAGTTGACGAAGCCCACGCCGGCGTCGATGGCGGCCTGCGCGTAGAACTTCGCGGCCTCCTCGGAGCCGACCGGCAGGTAGCAGACGAGGACGTCGACCTTGGCGGCCTTCAGCGCGGCGACGACGTCGACCGCCTCGCTCTCGTCCTCGACGATGGTCTCGCGGTAGTACTTGCCCAGGCCGTCCAGCGTGTGGCCACGCTGCACGACGACGCCGGTGGGCGGCACGTCGCAGATCTTGATGGTGTTGTTCTCGCTGGCGCCGATGGCGTCGGCGAGATCCTGCCCGACCTTCTTGGCGTCGACGTCGAACGCGGCGACGAACTCGACGTCACGGACGTGGTAGTCGCCGAACTGAACGTGCATCAGGCCGGGGACCTTCGTCGCCGGGTCGGCGTCACGGTAATAGTGCACGCCCTGCACGAGCGATGCGGCGCAGTTACCCACGCCGACGATGCCTACACGAACCGAGCTCATCGGCCGTTCTCTCCTTCGATTCCGGTGGAGGGCGCCGGTGGCTCACCGGACCCTGGGGTGGGCGTGGCGCCCATTGGCCTGCCGATCGAGCGCTGTTCGGCGCTGATCAGGTCGTCGAGCCACTTGACCTCGCGCTCGACCGACTCCAGGCCGTGCCGCTGAAGCTCCAGCGTGTAGGCGTCGAGTCGCTCTCGGGTGCGCGACAGTGCCGAGCGGAACTGATCGAGCTTCTCCTGCAGCCGGCTGCGCCGGCCGATGAGGATCCGCATGCGGGTATCGGCGTCGGCCCGGCCGAAGAACGCGAAGTGCACGCCGAAGTGCTCGTCGTCCCAGGCCGACGGCCCGGTGTGTGCGAGCAGGTCGGCGAAGCGCTCCTTGCCCTCGGGTGTGAGCCGATAGGCGATGCGGGCACGGCGCCCGCTGCGGTGCGGGCCCGTCGTCACCAGCGTGTCGACGGGCTCGTCCTCGGCCAGGTAGCCCTGCCGCACCATCGCCTTCAAGGTCGGATACAAGGTGCCGTACGAGAACGCTCGCCCCCACCCCAGCAGCGAGTTCACCCTCTTGCGCAGTTCGTAGCCGTGCAGCGGCGCGTCGTGCAGCAGGCCCAGGATGGCCAGCTCCAACGCGTCTGCCCGCTTGCCCACGAGGTACGCTCCCTTGCATCATTGTCAGCTCGATGTATCGAACCGATACATCAGAACGATAGGGCGTCTCGGGCGCGAACCGCAAGTGACCCGTCGACAACGGCGTGACGGGTGTGACGGCTGTGTCGTCACAGCAGGTTTGAAACGTCCGGGGCGCGAGCAGGATTGGCGTGATCGACCATGGAGCGTCGTAGGCTCTGCATGACTCCGGGGCGCCTCATCGCGCGCACCGGACAGCCGATGTCCCCGACCCGACCGGGAACTCAGTGACGAACCAAGGGCGCCGCCGCGCGGGTGACCGCGCGCGTACGGCCGCGTCCAAGGGCGCGGCCCCCAGGACCGCCGCGTCCGCGGGCGCGGTCTCGTCGTCGACCCCTGAACGCGGCGGCGGCGGCCGCCGCTACGCCGCGGGCCGCAGCGGCAAGAAGAACGGCAAGGGCCGCCGCAAGGGCTGGCGCCGGTTCGTCTCCTGGAAGGCCTTCGGCCTCTACGCGCTCGGCATGATGCTGCTCGGCGTCGCCGGCATCAGCATCGCCTACGCCATGACGGACATCCCCGAGGCCAACGCGTTCGCCCGGTCCGAAGCGACCATCGTCTACTGGAACGACGGCGAGACCGAGCTCGGCCGGTTCAGCGCCGAGAACCGCGAGACCGTCGACATCTCCGACATCCCGCAGGCCTGCCAGGACGCGGTCGTGGCCGCCGAGGACCGCAGCTTCTACGACAACAACGGGTTCGACCCGGTCGGCCTGGTGCGCGCGGGCATCGGCTACATCCAGAACAACGGGTCGACGGCGGCCGGCGGTGGCTCCACGATCACCCAGCAGTACGTCAAGAACTACTACCTGACCCAGGACCAGACCCTGACCCGCAAGGTGCAGGAGCTGTTCATCTCGGTCAAGATCGACCAGCAGCTCGACAAGGACGACATCCTCGCGTCGTACCTCAACACCATCTGGTTCGGCCGCGGCGGCGTCTACGGCGTCCAGACGGCGTCCCGCTCCTACTTCGGCGTGCCGGTGTCCGAGCTCGACACCGCCCAGTGCGCGGCGCTGGCCGGCATCCTGCGCTCGCCGACGCGCTACGACCCCACGCTGGGCCCGGAGAACGCCGAGCGGTACCAGCAGCGCTTCGACTACGTCGTCGACGGCATGGTCGACATCGGCACCCTCGACGCCGCGACCGCCGAGACGCTGGTGGTGCCGGAGGTCGTGCCCGAGCAGAAGACCAACCGCTACGGCGGCCCGAACGGCTACCTGCTGGCGCAGGTCCGCGACGAGCTGATCGACAACGGCTTCACCGAGGAAGAGATCGACACCGGCGGCCTGCGCGTCGTCTCGACGTTCGACCCGCAGGCGCAGTCCGCCGCCATCCAGTCGGTCGAGGCGGAGCGGCCGCAGGAGAGCGCCGAGGGCGTCCGGGTCGGCCTCGCCGCCGTGACGCCCGGTGACGGCGCCGTCGTCGCCATGTACGGCGGGCCCGACGCCGTCGAGCAGCCGTTCAACGACGCCCTCGACGCATCGGTCCAGGGCGGGTCGACGGTGAAGCCGTTCACGCTGGCGGCGGCGCTGGAGCAGGGCATCTCGCTGGAGAGCCGGTACTCCGGCAACACGCTCACCGACCCGATCCTCGGCCCGCCGGTGCACAACCAGGACGACAAGGAGTACGGCGAGGCCATCGACCTGGTCACGGCCACCGAGAACTCCATGAACACCGCGTTCGTGGACCTCGCCATGAACATCGGGCCCGACAGCATCGTCGACGCCCAGCTGGCGTCCGGACTCGCCTACGCGGCCGACGAGGAGGCGCAGCTGCGGCAGGACCCGCGCGTCACCATCGGCATCGGGCACGTCCGGCCCATCGACATGGCCGAGGCGTACGCCACGCTGGCCGCGGGCGGCCGGCACACCGACTGGTACACCGTCCGCTCCGTCACCGAACCCGGCGGCAATGTCCCGTACCGCGTCGAGCCGGCGCCCGAGTCGGTGCTGGACCCGGGCGTCGTCGCCGACACCACGTTCGCGCTGAGCCAGGTGGTGCAGAACGGCAGCGGCCGCGAGGCGCAGAACCTCAACCGGCCGGCCGCCGGCAAGACCGGCACCCACGAGGACCTCACCGCCTGGTTCTCCGGCTACGTTCCGCAGCTGTCGGCCAGCGTCGTGATCTTCCGCGGCGAGGGCGAGACCGCCGGCACCGTCTCGCTCGACGGCGTCGACGGCATGGACACCTTCACCGGTGGCGCCTTCCCGGCCCGCATCTGGACCGCGTTCATGGCCGGCGCGCTCGATGGCATCGAGATCCAGGAGTTCCCGGAGCCGGCCGAGGTCGGCGACCCGGTCAACCCGTCGCCCACCCCGACGCCCACCCCGACCGAGACCCCTGACGAGGACGAGAACGGCGACAACGGCAACGACAACGGGAACGAGAACGGCGGCGGGAACGGCGGTGACGAGTCGGGCTCCGACGAGTCCGGCGACACCGGTGGCGACACGTCCGGCGACACCGGTGGCGACACGTCCGGCGACACCGGCGGCGACGAGTCGGGCAACGAATGGTCCGGCACCGACGGCGGAGCCGGCGGCGACACCAGCGGCACCCCCACCGACGAACCGACCGACGAACCGACCGGCGGCAACGGCAATGCCAACGGCGGCGGAGCCTGGGGCGACGGCGGCGCCGACCGCTGACCGTCCACGGCCCGTCTAAGCTGTCGACTCGTGTCGGTGACGCCGCAGCGCCGCGCGGCCGCTGCCGCGCCCAGTCGTGACGATCCGGTCGTCGCGGGCCTGAGCGAGGCGATCGGCGGGCCGTTCGGGCGCCGGGCGGCCCAACCCCGGCGGTGGTGGGGCCCGGTCCGGGTGGCGCTGCTGATCGCCGTCGTCGTGCTGGCGCTCGGGCTGCTGGCCGACCAGCCGTGCCGGGCCACCGGCTGGGCCGACCGCGCGGACCGGTCCATGTGGACGTCGCTCTGCTACAGCGACGTCGCGTTCCTGTACCGCGAGCGCGGCTTCGCCGACGGGCTGCTGGCCTACCGCGACAGCCTGCTGGAGTACCCGGTGCTGACCGGCGCCGTCATGCAGGTGACGGCGATCGTGGCGGGCGCGCTGTACGACGCGTTCGGCGGTGGCGGCGAGCTGGCGCCCGACTTCGCGGAGAGCGTGGTCTTCTTCGACCTCACCGCCGGGCTCATGGCCCTGTGCGCGCTGGGTGTCGTGGTCGCGACGGCGCGGACGGTGTCGCGCCGGCCGTGGGACGGGCTGCTGGTGGCGGCGTCGCCGTTGCTGCTGCTCAGTGCGTACATCAACTGGGACCTGCTGGCGGTGCTGGCGACGTCGCTGGCGATCCTGGCGTGGACGCGGGACCGGCCGGTGCTCGCCGGGGTGCTGATCGGGCTCGGCACCGCCACGAAGCTGTACCCCGTGCTGCTGCTCGGCGTCCTGGTGCTGGTGGCGCTGCGGTCACCGGAGCGGCGGGCCGCCCTGCGCGACGCCGCCCTGGCCGCCGTCGCCGCCGTCGTCGCGTGGTGCGCGGTGAACCTGCCGGTGGAGTGGTGGGCGCCGGAGGGCTGGCGGCAGTTCTTCACCTTCAACGCCGACCGCGCCGCCGACTACGGCTCCACCTGGGTTGCGATCGGCCTGCTGAAGCCGGGCCTGCTGCCCGAGTCCGTCGACGACCTCGTCGTCGTGTCCGCGGCGGTGCTGCTGGTGCTGATCGCCGCGCTCGCCCTCACCGCGCCCTCGCCGCCCCGCGTCACCCAGCTCGCCTTCCTCGCGGTTGCCGCGTTCCTGCTGGTGAACAAGGTGTGGTCGCCGCAGTACTCGCTGTGGCTGCTGCCGCTGGCGGTGCTCGCGCGGCCTCGGGTACGCGACCTCGCCATCTGGCAGCTGGCCGAGGTCGTCTACTTCGTGCTCCTGTGGCGCTACCTGGCCACCCTCTACGACCCGTCCGCGCCGCTGCTGACGAACGACCAGTACGCGCTGGCCGTCCTGCTGCGGATCGCTGGGCTGCTCTGGCTCGTTGGGATGGTCGTGCGCGACATCCGCCGTCCCGAGGAAGACCCCGTCCGCCCGTTCCTGACGCCGCGCGACGCCGTCGCTCCCCGGCACCGGCACCGGCGGCGGGAGGAGACGCCATGACCGCGCGGACGCTGGCCGAGCGGGTCCGCGCCGTCGACCGCGACTCCCTCGGCATCTGGCTGGCCACCCGCGTCTCGATGTGGGTCATCGCCGCCGCCACCGGCTGGATGTTCGTCACCGCCGGCCAGGACGTCGTCCCAGCGCTGGACCGGTGGCAGCAGTGGGACTACTGGCACTACCTCGGCATCGCGATCCACGGCTACGGCGGGCAGCCCACCGGCGTCCCCAACGAGGCGTTCTTCCCCGGCTTCCCGGCGTTCCTCTGGCTCGGCGGCGAGCTGGGACTGCGGCACGTCGCCGCCGGGCTGATCGTGTCGCTGGTCGCCGGCGCCGTCGCCGCGGTGGCGCTGGGCCGCATCGGTGAACTGGAGGGCGGCCAGCGGATCGGCCGGCTCACCGTCCTCGTCTGGGCCATGTCGCCGTCGGCGGTGTTCCTCGCCGCCCCGTACACCGAGGCGCTCTTCCTCGCCTGCGCGTTCCCGGCCTGGCTGGCGGCGCGACGGCAGCACTGGCTGGCGGCCGGAGTGCTGACGGCGCTGTCCTGCACGGTGCGGGTCAGCGGCGTGTTCCTGGCCGTCGCCGTCGCCGTCCAGTGGCTGACCACCCGGCGGGAGGCGACCGAGCGGGCCGGGCGGCCCTGGTGGTCCGGCCTCGGCTGGCTGTTCCTGCCCGCGCTGCCGCTGCTCGCGTGGTCGCTCTACCTGGAGTCCGAGACCGGCGACTGGCTGGCCTGGCTGCACGCCCAGGCCGAAGGCTGGGACCGTCACTTCACCTGGCCGTGGGCGTCGCTCGACGCCACGTGGCAGGCCGCGTTCGGTGGCACGCAGTCGCCCGGGTTCGCGTGGATGTTCCGCGCCGAGATCGTCGCCATGCTGGTCGGGGTCGTGCTGACCGGCGCCCTGCTCTGGTGGCGCCGCTGGGGCGAGGCGACGTGGATCGGCCTGCAGGTCATCGCCTTCGGCACGTCGACGTGGTTCTTCTCGGTGCCCCGGGCGACGCTGCTGTGGTGGCCGCTGTGGGTGACGATCGCGCTGCTGGCCGCCCGCCGCCGCTGGGTGCTCTGGGCGTACCTCGCCGTGTCCGTGCCGTTGATGTCGGTGTGGGCCTCGGCGTATCTGACCGGTCGGTGGGCCGGCTAGGCAGTCAGTCCCAGGCGAGGTGGGTGAAGGTGGTGGTGGTGAAGCGCACCTCGACGTCGAGCTGGTCGCCGACGGTGGGCGGCTCGACATCGGCGGGGAGCCAGATCATCGAGCACTGCATGTGCGGCGGCTCGGCGAACCAGCGTTGCTTACCGGCGACGCGGAACGGCGACAGCGACCGGCCGCCGGCCTCCAGGCCGCCGCGGGCCAGCGCCGTCGCCCGCTGCCGCAGCGAGCTCGCCGCGACCGGGGCCTGCAGGGCCACGCCGTGCGCCGTGCCGCCCGCGACCACCACGATCGAGCCGTCGCGGCGGGCCCGGCGCTGCCGGTAGCCGTACGTCTCGCCGCGTCGCACCCGGTGCACGTCCAGCACCGTCGCCCGGGGGGTCAGCCCGGAGCGGTCGCCGAGCCAGAGCGCCGTCGCCACCCGCAGCCGCACCTCGGCGTCGGTGTCGCGGCCCACGGCCGCCGCGTGCTCGGCGCTCAGGTGGCTCGCCCAGACCGTCCGCGCCGCCGTCGGGACCGCCTCGAACGCCCGCCGGGCCAGCGTCGTCGCCTCAGCGGCGTGGTCGCCGGCCAGCGGCAGGTGCAGCGCGAACCCCTCGAACCGTACGTCGTCGAGCAGCTTCGCCGTCTCGGCCAGCTCGCCGGGGTCGATGCCGTGCCGCCGCATGCTGGTCAGCACCTCGACGACCACCCGCGGCCGGGCGGCGCCGGCGGCCAGCTGGCGCAGGTCCTCCAGCCGCGAGACGGTGTGGACGACGCGGTCGTCGCCGATCGCGCCGGCCAGCCACGGCCGCCACGGCGACAGCACCAGCAGGTCACCGCCGAACTCGGTGGTGACGGCGGGCAGTTCCTCGTAGGTGCCGACGGCGAGCGTGGCCACCCCCAGCCGGGCCGCCTCGGCCGCCAGCACGGCGTTGCCGAAGCCGTAGCCGTTGCCCTTGGTGACCGGGACGACGGTGACGCCGGCGGCGGAGGCGTCCTGGACGTAGCGGCGCACCCGGCCGCGCCACTGATCGGCGGCGATGTGCAGGGTCAGGGACAACGGAGTCAGCTCCGGCGCTTCATGTACAGGTCGAAGGCAGAGTAGAGGACGCGCGAGATCGGCAGGTCCCACTCCCCGACGTACTCGACCGCGTGGCCGCCGGTACCCAGCTTGAACCGGATCAGGCCCGCGTGCGGGTCGTCCTCGGACAGCGTGTCGGTGATGCCGCGCAGGTCGTAGACGGCGCACCCCTCGGCCAGCGCGTCGCACATCATCCGCCACTGGATCGCGTTGGAGCCGCGGACGTCGCGCTTGGTCGTCGTCGAGGCGCCGTAGGAGTACCAGGCGTGCGTGCCGACGCGGGTCATGGTGGCGGCCGCGACGAGGTCGCCCTCGTGGTGCGCCAGATAGAGCCGCAGCCGCTCCGGCGCCTCGCCCGTCATCGCGGCCCACATGCCCTCGAAGTACGACAGCGGGCGCGGCGTGAAGGCGTCGCGCTGGGCGGTCTCGGCGTAGATGCGGTGGAACTCCGGCAGGTCGGCGCTGGTGCCGAGCGACACGACGACGCCGGACTTGTCGGCCTTCTTGATGTTGCGCCGCCACAGCTGGTTGAAGCCCTTGAGGACGTCGTCCTCGGACCGGCCCTCGAGCGGCAGCTGGAACACGTGCCGCGGCTGGCCGGCGGCGAACCCGTCGACCTCGGCCGGCGGGCGCCAGCCCAGCGCCGTCAGCTGCTCGGCCAGGGCGGTGCCCGTGGTGGTGGTCTCGTCGGCCGGGACGTCGCGCAGCCGGGCCACGCCGGGGTCGGCCAGGGCGTTCTTCAGGGTGGCGTTGGACCAGCGGCGGCCCACCACCGGCGGCCCCATGCGGAGGCCGAACGCGCCCTGCGCCTTCACGTGCTCGACCAGCGGGGCCAGCCAGCGCTGGAGGTCACCGGCGGCCGAGACGCCGTCCCAGTCGATGCTCGGGCCCTCGGGGACGTAGGCGAGATAGCGGCGCACCCGCGGCGCCTTGCGGTACAGCACCAGCGCCTCGCCGACCAGCTTGTCGCCGTCGAACCAGCCGACGGAGCGGGACCGCCAGTCGCGCTTGACCACACCCCACGCTGGCGTCTGGAGGAAGCTGACCGAAGGCCGCTCGGTGATCGCGGCGAGATGCTGGTCGCTCGTGATCTCTCGGACGGTGAGGGCGGAGGAGCGTGTCACGGGGCGAGGGTACCCGGTTCGCGTGCGGACCCGAGAACGATCACGAACGTCCGGGAGTGTCCGGTTGGGCCGGTCGGGTGAACTCGGCGTCGATCTCCAGCACGACCGTCTTGCCGATCAGCACGCCGCCGGTCTCGAGCGCCCGGTTCCACGTCAGGCCCCAGCGCTCGCGGTCGATCTCGGTGCGCGCGCTGAGCCCGACGACCTGCGCCCCCCACGGGTCGAAGCCGACGCCGTCGAAGCTGGCCCGGAACTCCACCGGCCGGGTGGTGCCGCGGATGGTGAGGTCGCCGGCCAGCACGAACTCGTTGCCCTCGACGTGAGCGATCGTGGTGGACCGGAACGTCAGCTCCGGGTGCTCGGCGACGTCGAAGAAGTCGGGCGAGCGCAGCCGCTGGTCGCGGTCGTCCTCGCCGGTGGCGAGGCTGGCCGTCCCGACGACGACCTCGACCTGCGACGCGGTGGGGTCCTCGCCGAGCGTCAGCGTCGCCCGGATGTCGTCGAACCGGCCCCTGATCTGCGTCAGCATCAGGTACCGGACGGCGAACGTCACGTCGGCGTGCTTGGGGTCGAGCGTGAAGACGCCGGCGGCCGGCACGGTCAGCCCGTTCCACGGGTGCACGTTGCGGGCGATGTGCGCCTCGGCCATGGCCTGCCCTTTCTCTGACGAATGTGCTTCAGCATTCAATATTTTGCGCCGTCAACCATTGTTAGCATCAGCATCTATGGCGACGACGCGAATCATCGACGACGACCGGCTCACCGCCGTCGGTCTGCTCGTCGAGGTGCACCGGGGGCTGACCAACAAGTTCGCCGCCCGCCTGGGCCGCCACGGCCTGTCCGAGAACGAGCTGGAAATCCTGCTGCGGCTGGGCCGCACACCCAACTGCCAACTGCGCATGAGCGACCTCGCCGCGCAGACGAGCCTGACCACCAGCGGCGTGACCCGCGTGGTCGACCGGCTGGAGCGGGCCGGGCTGGTGGTGCGCGCCAGCTGCGACACCGACCGCCGCGGCACCTGGGCCGTGCTCACCGACACCGGCCTCGAGCGGGTGACGGCCGCCGTCGCCGACCACATCGAGGACGTCGACCGCTGGTACACCGGCCTGCTGACGCCGGAGCAACTGGAGGCGCTGACCGAGGCGCTGCGCATCGTCCGCGACACCGTGCGGCCCGAGGCCGTCGCCGGCGTAGCGGAGGCGGCCCGGGCCCGGCCACACGTCGACGCCTGACCGCTTGGGGGTCTGCCGACCGGCTGCGCGGTGAGTCCGGCCGGACACCGGCCTCGCTGGTCTGCGGGCGGGCGGCCTGCCCCCGGCCTGCCTGCTGTCGCCGTCCGCGGTCACCCGGCTTTGAAGTGATTGAGGAGGTAGGCGACGTCGGCGTCCTGGCCCTCGGCCGGCGTCTCGACGATGGCGTCGGTGCCCGCCGCCTCGATGACCGCGACGATGGCCTCGCCGCCGATGCTGCCGGTGCCGATGGTGGCGTGCCGGTCGGCGCCGGAGTCGAACGGGTCGCGGCTGTCGTTGGCGTGCACGAGGTCGATGCGCCCGGTGATGGCCCGCGTCTTCTCCACCATGTCCTCGGGCGCGATGCCGGCCGAGAACGCGTGGCAGGTGTCGAGGCAGAACCCGAACCCGAACTCGCCGACGGCGTCCCACAGCGCGGCCAGGCGGTCGAGCTTGCGGGCCATGGCGTAGTCGCCGCCAGCGGTGTTCTCGATGAACACCGGCACCTTCGCGTCGAGCTGCTCGGCCGCCTTGCGCCAGTTGTCCACGCCCTTCTGCGGGTCGTCGTCCTTCAGCACGTGACCACCGTGCACCACCAGCCCGGCCGCGCCGACCTGCGCCGCGACGTCGACGTGCTGCTGCAGGATCTTGCGGCTCGGGATGCGGATGCGGTTGTTCGTGGTGGCGACGTTGACGACGTACGGCGCGTGCACGTACACCGTCAGCCCCGCCGCCTCGGCGTCGGCCTTCAGCCCTTCGGCGCCGCCCGGATGGGCCAGCTTCGGTGCCTTCCAGTCCTGCGGGTCGCCGAGAAAGATCTGCACCGCGCCGGCCCCGGTGCCCTTGGACGTCGTGATCGGATCGCCCTGCTTGACGTGGGCTCCGATGCGCTGCTCAGCCATGCTCCAGACGCTACCGCGCGGGGCCGACAGAGTTCGGCGCGGTGGCGGCACGGCTGAGCAGCACACGCCCTCGTAGGGTGCAGGGGTGAGTGGTGAGGGGAGTTGGCGGGAGCAGCGGCGGGAGGCCCTCCAATCGCATGCCGACGCGCTGGCGCGCAAGCAGGCGGCCGAGACGGAGCGGGCGAAGGCGATCGTCGCGGACTTCGTCGCGGCGATGACGACCGCCGGCATCGCGCCGGGGCCGTTGCGGGCGCGGGTCGCCGACGGCGCCGTCCGGTACAAGACCGGCCTGCGCGGCTGGTACGTCCGCCGCAACCGGGCGATGGCGGTCGGCGAGGACGGCGCGTTCTACCTGCTGGACGTGCCCCGGTCGGCGCGGTCGCGGCTGGCCGGCGTGCGCATCGCGCCGTCCGATCCGCCGCTGCAGGTGGGCGTCGGCGCGCGGGACGGCGAGTCGATGCCGCTGGAGCGGTTGCTGCGGCAGCGGCTGGAGGCCGGAGCCGATTTCTGACGGTTCGTGAGTGCAGGTCAACCCCTGTGGATGACGGAATCGGCGTTTCGGCTCATCGCTGGTAACCTTGCCTGCGGCCTGGTCGTGCACGGACCTGTGTGCATCCGACCGGGCCAACGACGTTCAGCCCTCCTGCCACGGAGAGACCGTGGCCGCGAAGACCACAGGAGGTGATCCGGCATGCGTCGCTATGAGGTCATGGTGATCCTGGACCCCGAGTCCGAGGAGCGCACCGTGCAGCCCAGCCTCGAGCAGTACCTCGGGGTCGTACGCGAGTCCGGTGGCTCGGTCGAGAAGATCGACATCTGGGGCCGCCGCAAGCTCTCGTACGAGATCAGCAAGAAGAGCGAGGGCATCTACGCGGTGCTCGACGTCACGTGCGAGGCCGACACCGTGGCAGAGCTCGACCGCCAGCTCGGACTCTCCGAGACGGTGCTGCGTACCAAGGTCGTTCGGCCGGAAGCCCACTGAGAGGGACCACCCATGGCAGGCGAGACCGTCATCACGGTCGTCGGCAACTTGACCGACGACCCTGAGCTTCGCTTCACGCCCAGCGGCGCCGCGGTCGCGAACTTCACCATTGCGTCCACGCCGCGCACGTTCAACCGCGAAACCAGCACCTGGGTGGACGGCGATGCGCTGTTCATGCGGTGCTCGGTGTGGCGGCAGGCGGCCGAGAGCGTCGCCGAGTCGCTGCAGCGCGGCATGCGTGTTGTCGCTCAGGGCCGGCTCAAGCAGCGCTCGTACGAGACCCGCGAGGGGGAGAAGCGCACGGTCGTCGAGCTGGAGGTCGACGAGATCGGCCCGAGCCTGCGTTTCGCCACCGCCAAGGTCACGAAGACGCAGCGCTCGAGTGGCGGCGGCGGTTTCGGTGGCGGCGGCGCTCCTGCCGGCGGTGGCAACGACCCGTGGGCCACCCCGTCCGGCGGCGGCGGTGCGCCGCAGCAGGGCGGCGGCGGCAACGACCCCTGGGGCGCTGCTCCGGCCGGTCCGTCGTCCGACGAACCCCCGTTCTGATCACCACGTAATCAGCGTTCCGGGGCGGCTCTGGAGGCCGCCCCGCTGGGGAACGCGCCCGTCAACCCATCCCGGTCAGCCGCGGCCAGCGAGGCGACCGGGCTCCCCGAAGGAGGAGCACCACGATGGCAAAGCCCCCGCTGCGCAAGCCGAAGAAGAAGGTTTGCGCCTTCTGCAAGGACAAGGTCGACTACGTCGACTACAAGGACACCTCGCTGCTGCGGAAGTACATCTCCGACCGCGGCAAGATCCGGGCCCGTCGCGTCACCGGCAACTGCACGCGCCACCAGCGTGACGTCGCCACGGCCATCAAGAACGCCCGCGAGATGGCGCTGCTGCCGTACACCTCGACGGCTCGCTGAGGGGAGAGGACGCCATGAAGCTGATTCTCACCCAGGAAGTGCCGGGGCTCGGTGCCGCCGGTGACGTCGTCGAGGTCAAGGACGGCTACGGCCGCAACTACCTCGTGCCGCGTGGTTTCGCGATGGCGTGGACGAAGGGTGGGCAGAAGGAGATCGACTCCATCCGCCGCGCCCGCTCGGCCCGCGAGTTCGCCGACCTCGACTCCGCTCGTGCGGTCAAGGCGCAGCTCGAGGGCACAGCCGTCAAGCTGGTCGCCAAGGCCGGCGACTCCGGCCGCCTGTTCGGCGCCGTCACCTCGGCCGACATCGCGTCGGCCGTCACGGCGTCCGGTGGCCCGGCCATCGACAAGCGTCGCATCGAGGTGCGCAGCCCGATCAAGACGGTCGGCACCCACAGCGTCACGGTGCGCCTGCACCCCGACGTCGCGGCGAACGTCGCGCTCGAGGTCGTCCCGGCCTGATTCGTCCCACCGCGAGGCCCGCGCGCCGGCAGCACGCCGGACCGCGGGCCTTCGTGCGTCTGCACCAGGTCGTTGACGTGGAACCTTTCCCACATCTGGGTACGTTCACTGCACGACCCCCCACGATGACGGAGTCCCATGCTCGACCGAGACCCGCGCAGCACGCGAACGCGCATCCAGAACGTCGCGCTGGAGCTGTTCGCCGAGCAGGGCTACGACAAGACGTCGCTGCGCGAACTGTCCGAGCGTCTCGGCATGACGAAGGCGTCGCTCTACTACTACTTCAAGAGCAAGGACGACATCGTCCAGAGCCTGGTCGACGACCTGCTGACGGCGGTCGACGAGGTGGTCGACTGGGCCCGCGGCCAGCAGCCGACGGCCGAGAGCCGGCGCGAGCTGATCGAGCGGTACGCCAAGGCGATTCGGGGGCAGGGCACGCCGCTGCTGCGGTTCCTGCTGGAGAACCAGCCCGCGCTGCGGGCGCACCAGTGCGGCGAGGCGCTGCGCGGGCGTATGCGGGTGCTGCTCGACTTCGTCGTCGACCCGCGCGACCCGCTGCCGGTGCAGCTGTGCGGGCGCATGGCGTTCTTCGCGCTGCACGGCGCACCGATGATCATGAGCGACGCCGAGGCGACCACGGACGAGATCTTCGACGCCGCCTGCGCGGTGGCGCTGTCGATGCTGCCCGGCGACGACGGCGAGCGCACGCTGCCCTGACGACGCCTGCGACAATCGGGGGCGTGGGAGTGCTCCGGACCGTCGTCGCGCCGCTCGCCGGGCGCCGGCTGGTCCGCCGGGGCGTGCACCTGCTACTCGGCGGCGTCATCGTGCTCCCGTACGTGCTGCTGATCGTCGCGTTCGTGCAGCTGTTCACCGAGCCGGGCACACCCTACGTCCCGGCCGGGGTGCTGGCCGCGGTCACGTTCGTCATCGGCACGGTGCCGCCGTTCCTGCCGGCGATGCGGGCGCTGGAGATCACCGCGACCCGCGGCCTGCTCGACGTCGACCTGCCCGACCCCGCCGCCGACCCGCCGTGGGAGAGCCGGCTGTTCGGCGCCGGCTGGTACGTGCTGCACCTGCTCAGCGGCGGCGCCGCGATGACTGCGGTGCTCGTGTCGGCGCCGACTGCGGTCATGCTGGTGGTGCGCGGGCTGGGGTTCGACGACGGCGCCGACACCACCGGGCTGGTGGTCGTCGACGACGTCGGCGGGGCGTGGGCGGTGCTGCTCGGTCTCGGGCTGGTCGTCGCGACGGCGTACCTGGTGGCCGGGCTGGGCGCGCTGCTGGCATGGTTCGCGCCGCTGCTGCTGGGCCCGTCGCCGGCCGAGCTGCGGCTGGCCATGGAGGCTCAGGCGCACGAGTTCGCCCAACGCAACCGGCTGGCCCGCGACCTGCACGACTCCGTCGGGCACGCCCTCACGGTGACGACGCTGCAGGCGGCCGCCGCGCGCCGGGTGCTCGACACCGATCCGGAGTTCGCCCGCCGCGCGCTGGTCGCGGTCGAGGAGGCCGGCCGCGCCGCCATGGAGGACCTCGACCACGTGCTGGGTGTGCTCCGCGCGGGCGGCACGGCCCCGGACGGCGGCGCGTCGCCGCAGCGCACGCTCGCCGACCTGCCCCGGCTGATCGACGACACCCGGGCCACGGGCATGGACCTGGAGGCGACGGTCGACGGCGACCTCGCCGCGGTGCCGCCGGCGCTGTCGCGCGAGGCGTACCGCATCGTCCAGGAGGGCCTGACGAACGCGGCCCGGCACGCGGCGGAGCTGCCGGTCCGGTTGCGGGTCGCCGCGACGGCGGACGGTCTGGACATCGAGGTGTCGAACCCGCTGCCGGACGGCGCGCCGCCGTCGTCGCGGGCGAACGGTGGCCGCGGCCTGCGCGGGATGCGAGAGCGCGTGCGGCTGCTGCGCGGCGAGTTGTCCGCGCAGGCCGCGGACGGGGTGTGGCGGGTGCGGGTGCAGCTGCCGGGACGGGAGGCGCGGTGACGGACGAGACCCAGGCTCAGAGCCGACCGCGAGGTCCCATGCGGAGGCAAGTCCCGCAAGGGGACGAGATCAAGGTGCTGCTGGTGGACGACGAGCCGCTGGTGCGGGCCGGTCTGCGGGCCATCATCGACGCCGAGCCGGACCTGCGGGTCGTCGACGAGGCGGCCGACGGCGCGGAGGTGGGGCCGCTGGTGACGCGGTCCCGGCCGGACGTCGTGCTGATGGACGTGCGGATGCCCGCGGTCGACGGCATCCAGGCGACCCGGCTGCTCAGCCGCCGTGACGACGCGCCGCGCATCCTCGTCGTCACGACCTTCGAGAACGACGACTACGTGTACGAGGCGCTGCGCGCCGGTGCACACGGGTTCCTGCTCAAGCGGGCCCGGCCGGAGCAGATCGTGCAGGCCGTCCGGACGGTGGCCCGCGGTGACTCGCTGCTGTTCCCGGCCGCCATCCGCGGCCTGGCCGCGTCGCACGGTGGCAACGGCGGCGACGCGCTGGCCGGCGCCGGGCTGAGCGAGCGGGAGGCCGAGGTGCTGCGGCTGGTGGCGGCCGGGAAATCCAACGCCGAGATCGCCGCCGAGCTGGTCGTCGGCGTCGAGACGGTGAAGACGCACGTCGGCAACGTGCTCACGAAGCTGGGCGTCCGCGACCGCACCCAGGCCGTCATCGCCGCCTACGAGTCCGGCTTCATCAGCCCGCGCTGAATCCCCCTTACGGGGTAGGCGGTTCACCAGGCGGCGGGAGGCCGCGGCCGCCGTCCACGGGCGAAGGTCGGAGCATGAACTCGACGATGACGACCGTGGGTCCGGCGCCGCGCACCGGCGTGCTGCGCCGCTGGCCCGAGTGGGCGCCGTGGGCCGCGACACTGTGGGCGCTCGGCTACGGGCTGACGGCGCTGGGCTGGACGCTCACCGGCGCCGGCTTCCCGGTGGGCCGGGCCGACCCGGACCGCCAGCTGTCCCTGCTCGGCGGTGTGCCGGCCGACGTCGGCGCGCCGTTGTTCGCGGCGGTCGCGCTGGCGGCCGCCGGCACTGGCGCCGTCATGGCCCGCTACCGTCCCGGCGCACCGGTGCCGCGCTGGTGGCGGCGGTTCGCCGTCGGGCTCGGCGGCACGCTGACGGCGGTCCTGCTGGTGGTCGTGCCGGACACCCGGATTCTGGCCGTCGCCGGGTACCTGCCGATGATCCTGTTCAAGGCGCCGTTCGACGCGGAGATGCGGGCGCAGGTCGGCGACGCGCTCGGTGTCGAGCACCTGCACCAGGTGATCGCGCTGGCCGGCGGGTTCCTGTGGGCGGCGGCGACCGTCGTCTACGCCCGGCGGACGGTCGGCAGCTGCGCGCGGTGCGGACGCCCGGACCGGTCGGCGGCGGTGGCGACGGTGCTGCGCTGGGCCCGTCCGGCGGTCTATGTGGCGGCGGCGATCCCGGCGCTGTACGCCGTCACCCGGTGGATCTGGGTGGCGGGGTTCCCGCTGGGCATCGACGCGGACCTGCACGCGGACGGCATGGCCGACGGCTCGCTCTGGGCCGGCGCCTGGCTGGCGTCGTTCGCGCTGGTGGGGACCGCGCTGACACTCGGGCTGGTGCAGCGGTGGGGCGAGGTGTTCCCGCGCTGGATCCCGGTGTGGCGCGGCCGCCGGGTGCCGGTCGGGCTGGCCGTCGTCCCGGCGTCGCTGGTGGCGGTGCTCGTGCTGTCGGGCGGGCTGGGGTTGATCAAGGGCAGCCTGGAGGAGGGCATGATCACCGCTGACGACTGGGCCGCCGTCGGGCCGGCGCTGCTGTGGCCGGTGTGGGGCGTGGCGCTGGGCTGGGGGACGCTGGCGTACTAGCTGCGCCGCCGCGGCGGCTGCGCGGACTGCGGCCTACGATGACGGCATGCTCATCGCGTTCTCCGTCGCACCGTCCGGCACCGGCGAGTCCGTGTCCGAAGCGGTGGCCGACGCCGTCGCCGTCGTCCGCGCCTCCGGGCTGCCGAACAGCACCGACTCCATGTTCACCACCATCGAGGGTGAGTGGGACGAGTGCATGGACGTCGTCAAGCGCGCCTGCGAGGCGGTCGGCCGGCACGGTCACCGCGTCAGCCTGGTGCTCAAGGCCGACATCCGGCCAGGCCACACCGGCGAGATCACCGGCAAGGTCGACCGGCTCGAGGCGGCGCTGGCCCGCAAGGCCGATCAGTAGCCGGTTCCGGACTTCACCCGGCGGCGCTCACGCTCGTGCAGCCCGCCCTTCGCGTCCAGCGTCGTGCAGGCGTGCGCGAGGTCGTCGGCCAGCGTGTCCGCCAGCGAGCGGCCGAGGGTCTGCTTCACCAGGGCGCGCATGATCGTCACGTGGTCGGCGTTCGGCGGCAGCGTGTACGCCGGCAGCATCCAGCCGTGCTCGCCGGCCAGCTGCCCCGCGACGTCGAACTCGTCGTAGTCGTGCTCGCCGGCCAGCCGGAACGCCACCAGCGGCAGCTGCTCCGCGTCTGGATGGCCGACCAGCTCGAAGTCGCCGGCGTCGACGATCCGCTTGGCCAGCGCCTGCGCGTTGGTCTGCATCGTCTGCATGATCGCGCGGTAGCCGTCGTGCCCGTAGCGGACGAAGTTGTAGTACTGCGCGAGCACCATGCTGGCGCCGGTGGAGAAGTTCAGCGTGAACGTCGCGTCGCTCTTGCCCAGGTAGTTCTCGTAGAAGACGAGGTCCTCGGCGAGGTCGTCGGCGCCGCGGAACACCAGCCAGCCGATGCCCGGGTAGACCAGGCCGTACTTGTGCCCGGACACGTTGATCGAGCGGACCTGCTCCAGCCGGAAGTCCCACTTCGTGTCCGGGTAGAGGAACGGCCACACGAACCCGCCGCTGGCCGCGTCGACATGCAGCGGGACGTCCAGCCCCTTCTCGTCGCGCAGCCGCACCAGCAGGTCGTTGATGCCGGAGATGTCGTCGGAGTGCCCGGTGAACGTGGTGCCGAGCACCGCCGCGACGCCGATGGTGTTCTCGTCGACGTGCGGCTCGACGTCACTCGGGCCGATGGTGAGGCGGTCCGGTCGCAGCGGGATGATCCGCGGCTCGACGTCGAAGTAGCGGCAGAACTTCTCCCAGACGACGTGTACGTCGCCGCCGAACACCAGGTTCGGCCGGTCGGTGCTCTGCCGCGCGGCCTCGCGCCGCTTCCGCCACTTCCACTTCAGCGACAGCGCGCCGAGCATGATCGCCTCGGACGAGCCCTGCGTGCGGGTGCCGGTGGTCGGGCCGGGCGCATGGAAGAGGTCGGCCAGCATGCGGATGCAGCGCTGCTCGATCAGCGCCGTCTGCGGGTACTCGGCGTGGTCGATGTAGTTGCGGTGCAGGTTGTCGGCGATGACACGCTGCGCCTCCGGCTCCATCCACGTCGTCACGAACGTGGCGAGGTTACGCATCGGGATGCCGTCCAGCACGAGCTCCTCGCCGAGCAGCCGCATCGCGTCGATGGCCGGCATGCCCTGCTGCGGCAGCCGATCGTCCGGCGCCGGTCGCTGCAGGAACGAGTTGCCGTAGCGGTCGTCGTAGGTGTCCTCGTGGCGCCCCATGCCCCGACGCTAGGCAGCCTACGGCGCGGTGGACTCACCCGGAATGGATGAGAGCGCTAGAGGGTGTCAGCCGCGGCGGAAGATCTGCGCCAGCACCCGCAGCGCCAGGATCGCGCTGATCACCAGCATGTTGTAGCCGATCAGCTCGTACAGCCCGACGTCGTCGGTGAGCTGTGGCCCGCCGCCGGTGCCGATCAGCAGCACGGCCATGATGCCGGTGGTCGCGGCGAGGAACGTCAGCAGCACCTCGTGCAGCATGGTGGTCAGCACGGCGCGGTCGCGCTCGTCGGCGAGCAGCCTGATGTTGATGCCCAGGCGGCCGTGCTCGGCGGCGCTGGCGATGCGCTCGACCCGTCGCGGCAGCCGGCGCAGGATCGGCAGCAGCGCCGCCAGCTCCTCGGTGACGGCCCGCTTGAGATGCTCCGGTCCGTACTGCTCCTCGACGTAGCCGCTGGCCAGCGAGCGGGCGCTGCCGATGAGGTCGAACCGCGGCGTGAGCCGGGTCAGCGTGCCCTCGGCCGTCGCCAGCGCGCGGAACACCGCGGCGATCTCCGGCGGGATGGCCAGGCCGTGGTCGGCGACCACCCGGAAGAGGTCGCCGAACATCCGGACGCCGGTGCTGGGCGTCCCGGACGTGTGCCTGGCCATGAACCGGCCGAGGTCGCGCTCCAGCCGCTGCTGGTCGATCTCGTCCGGGCGCGGCACCAGTTCCAGCAGCGCGTCGCTGACGGCGAGCGGGTCACCCCGGTCGACGCCGACGAGCAGCCGTTGCAGCGCGTCGCGCAGGGCGCCGTCCAGCCGTCCGACCGAGCCGAAGTCGAGCAGCCCGAGCCGGCCGTCGTCGAGCAGGAAGATGTTCCCGCCGTGCGGGTCGGCGTGGAAGATGCCGTCGAGGACGATCTGCCGCAGCAGGCAGTCCAGCAGCGTGGTGGCGAGCGCGTCACGGTCGAAGTCGTGCTGCCGGATGACGACGTCGGCCCGGTTCAGCGGCGTGCCCTGCAGCCGGTCCATCACCAGCACCCGCTCGGTGCACAGCGCGAGGTGCGGCTCGGGCAGGACGACGTCGGGCTGCCGGCTCGGCGCCATCGCCACGGCGGTGATGTTCTCGGCCTCGATGCGGTAGTCCAGCTCTTCGCGGATCGCCTCGGCCAGGCCGGCCGCCAGCGGGCGGACGCCCATGCGGCGGCCCCACCGGGTGCCCGACTCCAGCCGCGCGGCCAGCCGCGCGGCGATGTCGAGGTCGCGCTCGACCACCGGCCGGATGCCCGGCCGCTGCACCTTGACGACCACCTCGGCGCCGCTGTGCAGCCGGGCGACGTGCACCTGGCCGACGGATGCGGCCGCCAGCGGCTCGCGGTCGAACTCGGCGAAGACGTCCTCGACCGGCGCGTTCAGCTCCGCGACGATGACCTTCTCGATGTCCGGCCACGGCACCGGCGCGGCGTCGTCCTGCAGCCGTGCCAGCTCGTCGGCCACCTCGGCGGGCAGCACGTCGCGGCGGGTGGCGAGGATCTGGCCGAGCTTCACGAACGTGACGCCGCCTGCGTTCAGCGTGTTCGTCAGCGCCCGGCCCAGCTGCGCCCGTCCGGACGGGGCGTCCAGGGTGCGGTCGCGGGTGCCACGCAGGTACGACCCGAGGCCGTGCCGCATCGCGATGCCGATGATCTGCCAGTACCGCCGGGTGCGGCGCAGCCGGCCGAGCAGCCCGCGGCCCCACACGAGTGCCGGCGGCAGCGAACCCATCGGCACGAACGCCTCGATGATGACCAGCAGCACCATCGACGCGAGGATCGTCAGCACGGCGGCCAGCAGCGCGAACCAGAACGCGACCGCGCCCTCGCGATCGTCGGTCAGCCCGTCCGGCGACAGGGTGAACTGGTCGAGCAGCGCGAACATGATCAGCGGCCCGACGAACAACGCGAACGCGCCGGTCAGCAGCAGTCGGAACAGCCCGAGCCGCACACCCAGCAGCCGCTGCGCGATCAGCCCGAAGACCAGCGCGGTCAGGACCGAGAAGGTCGCCACGATCGGGAACGTCAAGACATCCATCGCCGCCAGTGTCGCAGGCGTACCCCGACCGGTCCGGTAGCCGCCCTCAGACGACGCCGTAGAGGCGCCGCGTCCACTGGGTCACGCCGACGCCGTTCGCGTCGGTCAGCTCGACCTTGACCGAGACGTGCCCGCCGGCGGCCGGCCGGTTGTCGACGGTCGCGACGACGGTGTCGCCGTCCAGCGTTGCGGGCACCTCGGCCCAGGTCTCGCCGTCGTCGTAGGACACCCAGGCGGCGGCGCCGGTGAGCGAGCCGTGATCGTACGACGGGGTCGCCTCGACGCCGACCTCGACGCGGTAGCCGTCCACCGCCGCGGCCCGGTTCTGCCCGTCGACCTCGACGTCATACGTGGGGAACAGCAGCGGCAGCGCGCCACCGTCCGCCGCCGACGACGTGAACCGCCAGCTGGTCTGGGTGAACAGCGGCGACGTCCAGGTCGAGAAGCTGCGGTCGTACCGGACGAGGTCGTAGACCAGTTCGAAGTCGGTAGCGGCGGCGGGGACGTCCCACTGGCCCTGGCCGTAGAAGCCCCACGCGCCCAGCGATTGCCCGCCGGCGAACAGCTCCATGTTGCCGAGGTCGTTGAGCCCGTTCCACGCGAAGTGGCCGGGCTGGCTGTCCGCCCACGCCGGGAGGTTGGTCCAGATGATGTTCCCGACGCGGCCGGACGGGTCGTACGTGCCCAGCGCGTCGGCGGGGACCGCGGGCCGCAGCCCGGCGCCGTACCAGGTCTCCGCGGTGCGGCTGCCCGGTGCCAGCGGCCGGGTCGCCGACGACATCGGCGTGCCCCAGTACCACCGCGTGCCGTCGGGGTGGATCACGGTCTGGCGCACCGGCACGTCCGCGGTCACGTACGCCGTCCGGGTGCCGGGCGCCGCGAACTCCACGACGTCGCCGAGCGGGACGAACGCCTCCCGCTGAGCGCTGTAGGCGTCGAGGTACTGCGCGTACTGGTCGGGGGCGCCGGGCGTGTTGTACGTCGAGTCGATGCGGGCCAGCCGGTCCTGCTCGACCCGGTGGTTGACGTCGCGCGTCGTGATCTTCCCGGTGTGCGGGTAGACCAGGTGGTAGTCGGCCGGCTCGGCGGCGCCGTCGGGCGTCGTGTAGAGCCACGACTCCGTCACGTCGAAGTCGCCGCGCTCCACGTCGGCCATCCGGCCCAGGTACAGGGTGTCCAGGCTGGCGCGGAAGTAGCGGGTGTTGGACAGGATCCAGTTGTCGACGATGCGGGCGTAGGACACGCTGCCGCTGTGCATCCGCATCGGCTCGTCGGTGCGCACCTTGACCGGCAGCGCGCGGCGCGCGTCCAGCGTGACGGTCCGGTCGCCGAGCAGGTCGAGTTCCGGCTCGGCCAGGAACGCCGCCTCGGTGACCTGGAACGTCTCCGGGTCGGTGACGGCGACGGTCGCGGCGATCGAGTACGTGCCGGCGCGCAGCCGCAGCGTGACGTCGGCGCCGTCGAGGCTGACCCGCTGGGCGGCGATGCTGTCCAGGTCGAACACGTCCAGCGTGCTGGCGTCGCCGGCCGGCTGGCCGTCGCGGCCGAGCACCCGGAACGTGACGTCGACCTGCTGCGGCTCGGCGTACGCGCCGATCGGGGTGACGACGGTGGCGTCGCCGGCCCGCGCGACCAGCCGGAGGCTGACGGCGCCGTAGTGCCCGTAGTCGAGGACCGACGGGTCGAACCTGACCGGCAGCGCAGCGGTGCCGCCGGCCGGGACCGTCAGCGTCGTCACGCCGAGCGTCGTCGCGTCGTCCGGCAGCGCGGCGCCGTTCTCGCCGCGGGCGTCCAGCGTGAAGGTCAGCGTCGCGTCGGCGCCGCCGGTGTTCGTGTAGACGACGTCGGTGGTGACCGCCTCAGACGGGTCGTGCGGCCAGGCCAGCGTGCCGAGGTCGACCGTGCCGGGGCCGCTGAGCTGCGCCGTCGCCGCCGTCGCGACGTCGAGGATGCCGGCGCCCTGGTCGTAGACGTCGGTCTCGTTGTCCGGGCGGACCGTGCTCTGCAGGGCGGCCTTCACCTGCTCGCCGGTCCAGTCCGGGTGTGCCTGCTGGACGACGGCCGCGGCGCCGGCGACGTGCGGGGTCGCCATCGACGTGCCGCTCATGTTCGTGTAGGCGGCGTCGCCGCGGCCGCCGGCGCGGGCGGCGGTGATGTCCACGCCCGGCCCGGCGATGTCGGGCTTGACGGCGCGCGTCACCGCGACCGGCCCGCGGCCGGAGAAGCTCGCCGTCGCGTCGTTGAGGTCGACCGCGCCGACGGTCAGCGCGCTGGCGGCGCAGCCCGGGCTGGTGACGGTCTCGGCCGGGCCGCCGAGGTTGCCGGCCGCGATGACGAACAAGGTGTCCGACGCCGCCGACAGCGCGTCGACCGCCTGCACCATCGGGTCGTCGCAGGCGCCCAGCTCGCTGTTGCCGAGGCTCATGTTGACGACGTCGGCGCCCTGCTCGACGGCCCACTCCATGCCGGCGATGATCCACGACAGCTCGCCGAAGCCATCGTCACCGAGCACCTTGCCGACCAGCAGGCCCGCGCCCGGCGCGACGCCGCGGTAGCTCCCGCCGGCCGCCGCCCCGGAGCCGAGCACCGTCGACGCGACGTGGGTGCCGTGGCCGTCGCGGTCCACGACGTCGGGGCTGTCGGTGAAGTTCTCGGCCACGACGAGCGCCTCGGCGACGTCCGGGTGCTCGGCGTCGATGCCGGTGTCGAGGACGGCGACCGTGCTGCCGGCGCCGTCGAACCCGGCCGCCCACGCGTCGGGCGCGCCGACGTACGGGACGCTCTCGTCCAGCACCGGCGCGACCCGAGCGTCCAGCCAGATCTTTTCCACCTGCCGGCCGAACGCCGTCGGCTGCGGCACGACGGCGTTCCAGACGGACTCGGTGGCGGCCTTGTCGGCGTCGAGGACGTCGGCGCCGATCGACGGCAGGCTCGCCGTCCGCTCCGTCCCGGCGGGCAGGGCGGCGCCGCGGGAGGCTGCGGCGCCGCCGGCATAGGTGACGATCAGCGGGATGCTGCCGGTCGACGCGTCGTCCAGGCCCTGCTCGACCAGGCCGGTGACGTTGAACAGCTGCCGGTCGACCCGGTTCTCGGTCAGCGCCTGCTCGGCCGACGCCGGGATGACGTACACGTCGTCGCCCTCGGTGCGCACGTCGTAACCGCCGGGATCGTCGGACTGCACCCGCACGGCCGGCGCGTCGCCCCGTCCGTACGTCAGCACCGCGACGTCGCCGGTGATCAGCGTGACGGTGCGGACGCCGCCGGCCTCGACCCCGTCCGGGAGCTGCGGCAGCGGCGTCGCCGGCGGATCGTCCGCGGGCGCGGCGGCCTGGCCGGAGAGCGGGAGCGTGGCCAGCGCGAGGGTCAGCGCGGCGGCGATGCGGCGGAGAGCAGGCACGGTTCGGCCCCGCTTTCGGGAGGGAGACGGAACATTCGTAAATCTGCCACGATTCGGGACAATGCATACTGGCGCGAATGCGTCATGACCGGTATCCGCCAGCGACGACCTGCGGGTAGAGGAGGCATCGTGTTCGATGTGCTCGGGCTGGGTGAGGTGGAGGAGTCCGCCTATCGCGCGCTGGTCGAGGTGCCGTCCACCGACGTCGCCGCCCTGGCCGCACGCCTGGGTCTGCGGCCAGGCGAGGCGGCGACGGCGCTGGCGTCACTGGAGCGCCGCGGCCTCGCGGCCCGGTCCAGCGCCAGCCCCGAGCACTACGTCGCGTCGCCGCCGTCCGTCGCCCTGGCCGCCCTCGTCGTCGACCGGCAGGAGGAGCTGCGCCGCGCCGAGGTCGAGATCGCCGCGCTCACCGAGGCGTACCGGCGCACCGAATCCGACCGCAGCGTCGGCGACGTGGTCGACGTCGTCTACGGCGCCCAGGCCGTCGCGCAACGGTTCATGCAGCTGCAGGCGTCGGCCCGGTCCGAGGTGCTCGGCCTGACGAAAGCGGAGGTCGTCGCGATCTCCGGCGAGGAGAACACCGCCGAGGAGGCTGCCGTCGAACGTGGCGTCCGCTTCCGCGTCGTCCTCGAGCGAGCCGCGTTCGACCGCCCCGGCTTCGCGGCCGCCGCCGAGGCCGCCCTGGCCGACGGCGAAGAGGTGCGGGTCGCGCCCGTGGTGCCGATCCGGCTGCTCGTGGTCGACCGGCAGATCGCGCTGGTGCCGCTGGTGTCCGGTGAGGCGCGGGCCATCGGCGCGCTGCTCGTGCACCAGAGCGGGCTGCTCGACGCGCTGATGGCGCTGTTCGACAAGGTGTGGGACGAGGCGGTCCCGCTGGTCCTCGGCACCGGCGGGGCGCTGGCCGAGCGCCCGCCGTCCGGGCTCACCACCCTCGACGCCCGGATCTTCGGGTTGCTGCTGGCGGGGCTGACCGACCAGGCGATCGCGAACATGCTGGACATGTCGTTGCGGACGGTGCAGCGGCGGGTGCGGGCCCTGATGGACGCCGCCGGCGCCGACACCCGGCTGCAGCTCGGCTTCCAGGCCGCGAAGCACGGCTGGGCCTGACCCCGTCGCCACCGCTCAGCGGACCGCGCCGGTGATCATCCAGGTGTCGCTGCGTTCCCGGAGCGCGAGCGTGACCAGCCGCACCAGCATCCACAGGCCGATCGTGCCCCAGAGCCACATGAGGCCGGCCTGCCCGGACACGTCCGCGACGGAGACGGCCCAGGCCGCCGGCAGGAACGCCACCACCGAGAGCACTGATGCCCAGGCCAGGTAGCGCCCGTCGCCGGCGCCGATCAGGACCCCGTCGAGCACGAACACCCACCCAGCGATCGGCTGCATCGCCGCGGCCACCACCAGCGCGGCGAACAGCAGCGACCGCACCTCGGCGTCCGGCGTGAACAGCCGCGCGTAACCGTTGCCGATCGCCAGCAGCAGCACGGCGAGCGCGAACCCGGACAGCACGCCCCACTGCACCATGCGCCGGGTGATCGACCGCGCGCCGTCCACGTCGCCGGCGCCGAGCGCCCGGCCGACCAGCGCCTGGGCGGCGATCGCGACCGCGTCGAGGATCAGTGCCAGCAGCGTCCACGTCGTGAACGCCACCTGGTGCGCGGCCAGCTCCGCCGTCCCCAACCCGGCCGCCACGACGGTGATGACGATGAGCGCGACCCGCATCGCGACCGTCCGGACGATCAGCGGGACGCCGGCCCCGATCGCCTGCGCGACGCCGCGCCCGTCCGGCCGGAGCCCGACGCCGGCCCGCCGGGCGCCGCGCGCGACGACCCGGATGAACACGGCGGCCATGCCGGTCTGGGCGAGGACGGTGCCCAGCGCCGAGCCGCCGATGCCGAGGCCGAGCCCGTACACCAGCACGACGTTCAGCACGACGTTCGCGACCGCCCCCGTCACCGCGACGTAGAGCGGCGTCCTCGTGTCCTGCAGGCCGCGCAGGACACCGGTCGCGGCGAGCACCAGCAGCATGGACGGGATGCCGAGCAGGCTGATCCGCAGGTACGTCTCCGCGTACCCGGCCACGTCGTCGCCCGGCCCGAACAGCGACACCACCCACGGCGTCAGCGGCCAGCCGGCGGCCACCGTCGCGACGCCGATCAGCACGGCCAGCCAGCAGCCGTCGATGCCCGAGCGCAGCGCGCCGGCCTGGTCGCCCGCGCCCAGCCGCCGGGCCACCGCGGCCGTCGTCCCGTAGGCGAGGAAGATCGACACGTTCACCAGCGTCGCCAGCACCGTCGACGCGATGCCGAGGCCGGCCAGCTCGGGGGTGCCGAGGTGCCCGATGATGGCGGAGTCGGTCAGCAGGAACAGCGGCTCGGCGACCAGCGCGCCCAGGGCGGGCAGCGCGAGCCGCAGGATTTCGCCGTCGGCCGCGTGCCGGCGGAACGGATGTCGAATCATGGCAGCACCGACGGTAGGGGTGACACCTGTCCTCGCGTGACCATCGTCTCGCCATTTGAGATCTTGCTCTGTGGATCTCCGTCCACACCCGGTGGACGAAGAATCTCGCGTGTGACCTGTCGTTTCGTCGGCGTTGTGAACAACCGGCCGGGCCGCCGTCCCCAGGGTTGTCCACAGTTGGGGATGATCGTTTACGCGGCGTCTCCACAGCCGGTCCACAGCCCCTGTGGATCACCGACTTGGCGACGCGCCGAAGCGGGCCATAGGTTCGCCAAACAGCCCTTGGCTGTTAGAACATATGTATGACCAGCCGGTGACGAAGGGGTGGGCGTGAGCGTCGCGGAGCTGCCGGATCGGCGGGAGGAAGCCCCCGTCGACTACGGCCGCACGCCGCCCCAGGACGTCGCCGCCGAGCAGTCGGTGCTGGGCGGCATGCTGCTGTCCAAGGACGCCATCGCCGACGTCGTCGAGATCATCCGCGGCAACGACTTCTACCGGCCGGCGCACGAGGCCGTCTACGAGGCGATCATCGACCTCTACGGCCGCGGCGAACCCGCCGACGCCGTCACCGTCGCGGCACAGTTGCAGAAGCGGGGCGAGCTGGGCCGGGTCGGCGGCGCGCCGTACCTGCACACCCTCGTCTCCTCCGTGCCGTCGGCCGCCAACGCCGGCTTCTACGCCGAGATCGTCCGCGAGCGCGCCGTCCTGCGCCGCCTCGTCGAGGCCGGCACCCGCATCACCCAGATGGGCTACAGCGACGACGGCGACGCCGACATGATCGTCGACCGCGCCCAGGCCGAGATCTACGCCATCACCGAGAAGCGGTCGTCCGAGGACTACCACCCGCTCTCCGAGATCATGGAGGGCACGCTCGACGAGATCGAGGCCATCGGCTCGCGCGGCGGCCAGATGGTCGGCGTCCCCACCGGCTTCACCGACCTCGACGCGCTGACGAACGGTCTTCACCCTGGTCAGCTCGTGATTCTGGCCGCGCGACCGGCCGTCGGCAAGGCACTGGCGCTGGACACGCCACTGCCGACGCCGACGGGCTGGACGACCATGGGTGAGGTCCGGGTCGGCGACCTGCTCATCGGCGCCGACGGCCGGCCCACCAAGGTCGTCGCCGCGACCGAGGTCATGACCGATCGTCCTTGCTACGAGGTCGAGTTCTCCGACGGCACGGTCATCGTGGCCGACGCCCAGCACCAGTGGGCCACGACCACCCGGGCCGGCCGGCGAGCGGCGGGCGAGCGACGGTCACCCCGCTTCTACTGGCCGGACGCATCCGTGGCCAGGGCCTGCGCGATAGCCACCCGTGCCGAGACCGAGGCCGACCATCTCGTCACTGCCGCGGAGGCCGTCGCCGAGGTCGGCGCCGAGTTCCGGCACGCCATCCACGGCGCCGTCCAGGCGGTCAGGGCCGGTGCGCCGGCGCCGCACCGGGCCGCGGTCCCGACGTACTCGCGCCGACTGCTGCTCAGTGAACTCGCGCACCGGGTCTCCCGCCCGGTGGGCAGCTGGGCCGCCGCGGAGCACCCGGGCATCGTGACGACGGAGGAGCTGGCCGCGACGCTGCGCTGCGCGGGCGGTGACCGGCGGCTGAACCATGCGGTGCGGCTGGCCGATGCGTTCGACCTGCCCGACCGCGATCTCCCGCTGCCGGCGTACGCCCTCGGTGTGTGGCTGGGCGACGGCCACAGCGCGGCGGCGAGGTTCACGTCCGACGATCCTGAGATCGCCGAGGAGATCCGGCGTACGGGTTTGCGGGTGCAGCCGCAGGGCGGCCGGCTCTACTCGTTGCGAATGCCCGAACCCGCGCCGGTCGCCGAGCGCTCGTGTGTCGTCTGCGGTGCCTCGTTCGTGCCGAAGACCAGCCAGGTCCGCACCTGCGGGCGGCGTTGCGGCGGGCGGGTGCGCGGGCTGCCCGGCGTCGCCGTCGCGCCGGCGTGTCCCGACTGCGGCCGGCCCTCGTCCGGGCTGCGACGCTGCGAGGCCTGCCACCGTCACCACGGGACGGTCCAGGCAGTGCTGCGGACCATGGGTGTACTCGGCGACAAGCACATCCCACGGGAGTACCTGCGGGCGTCGATCCAGCAGCGCCGCGACCTTCTCGCCGGCCTGCTCGACACCGACGGGTACGTGAACCAGAACGGCCTCGTGCAGTTCGCCGTCACCAGCCGCCGGCTCGCCGAGGGAGCGCTCGAGCTCGTCCACTCGCTCGGCTACCGGGCGAGCATGACCACCAAACGCGTCAAGGGACGCTCCGAGGCCACGTCGACCTCCTACTGCATCACCTTCACACCGCGCGATGCCGTGTTCCGGCTGCGGCGCAAGCGGCAGCGGCAGCGCCTCGGCAGCGGCCCGACGGCCCGCATGGTGGTCGACGTCCGTCCCGTTCCGTCCGTTCCCGTCCGTTGCGTCGAGGTCGATGCCGCCGATCACCTCTACCTCGCCGGTCGTTCCTGCATCCCGACGCACAACTCGACCCTCGGCCTCGATCTCGCCCGGGCGGCGTCCATCAAGCACGGGCTGACGTCGGTCGTCTACTCGCTGGAGATGGGCCGCAACGAGATCACCATGCGCCTGCTCTCCGCCGAGGCCAAGGTCCCGCTGCACCACATGCGCTCCGGCCAGATGACCGACGACGACTGGAACCGCATCGCCCGCAGCACCGGCGAGGTCTCCAGCGCGCCCCTCTTCATCGACGACTCGCCCAACATGACGATGATGGAGATCCGGGCCAAGTGCCGGCGGCTCAAGCAGCGCAACGACCTCCGCCTCGTCATCATCGACTACCTCCAGTTGATGACCAGCGGCAAGCGCGTCGAGAGCCGCCAGCAGGAGGTCGCCGAGTTCTCCCGCGCGCTCAAGCTGCTGGCGAAGGAGCTCGAGGTCCCCGTCATCGCGATGAGCCAGCTGAACCGTGGCCCCGAGCAGCGCCAGGACAAGAAGCCGATGCTGTCCGACCTGCGCGAATCCGGCTGTTTGCCGGCGTCGACGCGCATATTGCGGGCAGACACCGGCGCCGAGATCACCATCGGTGCGCTGCTGGCGTCGGGGGAGCGCGACATCCCGGTCTGGAGCCTCGACGACAGCCTCCGCTACGTCCCGCGCACCATGACGCATGCGTTCCCGAGCGGTCGCAAGGAGACCTTCCGTCTGCGTCTCGCCTCGGGAAAGCAGATCGACGCGACGGCGAACCACCCGTTCCTCACCTATGACGGCTGGCGGCCGTTGGGTGAGCTCTCGGTGGGTGCCCGGCTGGGCGTGCCGCGGCACGTGCCCGGCCCACTGGTGACGCAGCGGTGGGCCGACGCCGAGATCGTCATGCTCGCCCATCTCATCGGCGACGGTTCGTTCGTCCGGCGTCAGCCCATCCGCTACGCGTCTGTCGACGAGGAGAACCTGGCCGCGGTCACCGAGGCCGCGCGGCACTTCGGCATCACCGCCGTCCGCGACGACTACGCCGCCGCGCGGGTGACGACGCTGCGGCTACCGGCGCCATACCGCCTGACGCACGGGCGCCGGAACCCGATCGCCGCCTGGCTCGACGGGCTCGGGTTGTTCGGGCTGCGCTCGCCCGAGAAGTTCGTTCCTGATGCCGTCTTCGGCCTGCCCAAAACGCAGATCACCCTGTTCCTGCGGCACCTGTGGGCCACTGACGGCTCGGTGACGGTGAACCGCAACGGCCGGTCCGGACGCATCTATTTCGCCACCACCAGCCGGCGCCTCCTCGACGGCGTCTCGCGGCTGCTGCTGCGTTACGGCATCTCGACCCGCCTCCGGGTCGCGACGCCCAAGGCGGGTTACCGGCCGCAGTACACCCTGGACATCTCCGGCCGGGACGAGCAACTGCGGTTCCTGCGCGAGATCGGCTGTCACGGTGCCCGGTCCGAGGGGTGCGAGCGGCTGCTCACCATCCTCGAATCCGGCTCCTCCAACGCCAACGTCGACACCGTGCCGCGCGAGGTCTGGCAGGACGTTCGCACCATCCTGGCCGAGCAGGGCATGTCGCACCGTGCCTTCGCGGCGGCCATGAAGACCCGGTTCGGCGGCAGCACGATGTGGAAGCACGCGCCGAGCCGCGACCGTCTCGGCCGGGTGGCGACGGTGCTGGGCAGCGCCGAGCTGGAGATGTACGCCACCAACGACCTCCTCTGGGACGAGATCGTCGCCATCGAGCCGCTCGGCGAACAGGATGTCTACGACGCCACTGTCATGGGCACCCACAACTTCATCGCCGACGGCGTCGCTACCCACAACAGCATCGAACAGGATGCCGACATGGTCATCCTGCTGCACCGCGAGGACGCCTACGAGAAGGAGTCGCCGCGAGCGGGCGAGGCCGACTTCATCGTGGCCAAGCACCGTAACGGCCCCACCGCCACCATCACGGTCGCCTTCCAGGGCCACTACAGCCGCTTCGTCGACATGGCCCAGTGAGGCGCCGCCGGGAATAACCGGACCGCGCGGGGCGGCTGGCCTGTCTGTGACAGCAGTCCTGCCGAGCCCGGAGCCGGCCGCGTCCACCGACCCGGGCGGGGCGGTGGCCCGCTGGGAAATGTCCACCGTCCGCCGCGTGCGGCTGGCCACCGCTGAGCGGCTGGCCGAGGCGCCGGGGTCGATGTGGGCGTTGGTCTGGGAGGGGGCCATCGACGTCGAGACGGCGGCGGGGCGGCGGCGGATGCACGCGGGCGACGCCGTGTATGTGGATGGGACGACGGCGTTCCGGGTGGCGGCGACGGAGCCGGCGTTCGTGCTCGTCGCCGACCTGCGGCTGGTCGTCCCGGCGCATCCGGTGCCGAGCCCGCTGGTGGTGACGGCGTTCAGCGACCGCCACCGCGGCGTCACCGGCCTCGTCATGACCTGCCCCATCAACGACGGTTGCCACCCGTCGCTGTTCGTGGCCAGCTACGCGGGGCTGGTCGGCGCCGCGATGACGGCGTCCTGGCTGGAGGACGCGCCCTCGGGCGCGAACGGAGCAGGCGGCGACGAGCAGGTCGCGACGGTGGTGGCGGCTCTCGCGGCGCACCCGGGGGAGGCGTGGACGCTGGACCGCATGGCCGGCCTCGTCCACCTGTCCCGTTCGGCGCTGACCGACCGGTTCCGCCGTATCGCCGGCCGCAGCCCGATGCGGGTGCTGCGCGACGTGCGGATGTGGGAGGCGCGACGGCGGCTCGGCGTCGGCGGGCAGGCGGTGACGCAGGTGGCGTACGCCGTCGGGTACGGGTCGGTGGCGGCGTTCAGCCGCGCCTTCTCCGCTCAGCACGGCGTCGCGCCGCAACAGTGGCGCGACCGCTCAGCGGGCCGGGATCCGCAGCAGCGCGAACCCCACCCCGGCAGCCACGGCGGCGGCGGCGCCGACGACGAACGGGACTCCGACGCCATAGGCGTCGAGCAGGGCGCCGCCTGCCGCGGAGCCGATCGTGATGGCGACCTGGAACGCGGTGACCTGCAACGACATCGCGGACTCGACGCGTTCGGGTTCGACCCGCGCCACCCAGAGTTGGGTCGCCACGGGAACCATGTTGAAGGCGAAGCCCCACAGCACGACCGCCACCGTCAGCCACGGTAGCGAGTCGGTCGTCGCGAGAAGCAGGCTCACGCCGAGCAGTGTCGGTGCGAGCCCGGCGAGCAGTCGCAGCCGGACGGCGACCGCACCGGCCACGAGCGTCCCGGCGACGCCGCCGACGCCCCAGGCCAGCAGCAGCCACGTCGTGCTGCCCGGGTCCAGTTCCTCAGTGGCGACGCGGATGTACGGGTACGCCGCGAAGTTGCCGAACGCCACCAGCACGACGCAGCCGATCCCGGCCATCAGGCGGCGGTGCCCGAGCGCCTGACGCAGCATCCGGATGCCCGCGGCCGGGTGCGCCGGGACGGACGGCAGCGCGCGAGCGAGCCCGGCGGCGGCCAGCAGGCCGAGCACCGCGGCCCCGCCGAACGCGGCCCGCCAGCCGACCACGTCCCCGACGACGGCGCCGACCGGCACGCCCACGACGGTCGCGACGCTGACCCCGAACGCGATGGCCGACGACACGGCCCGGTCCCGCCCACCCACCGCATACAGTCCGGCGCCGAACGCGAACGACCAGTACCCGGCGATCGCCACCCCGAGCAGCAGCCGGCCGGCCAGCAGGACGGCGAAGTTCGGCGCGACCGCCACCGCGAGGTTCGCCGCCGCGCCGACGAGCAGCAGGACGACGAGGACGGTGCGCCGGTCGGCGCGCGGCAGCACGACGGCGATGCTCGGGGCGGTGAGGGCGCCGGCGATCGCCGTGGCCGCGACGGCCAGGCCGGCGACCCCTTCGCTGACGCCGACGTCGGCCGCGAGCGCGGGCAGCACGCCGGCCGGCAGGAACTCGCTCGCGACCAGCATCGCGATCCCGGCGGCGAGCGCGACGACGGGCGCCCAGCTGGGCCGGTCGGTCAGGACGGCGGACGGCGCCGGCTGGGCGCGCGGGGACGGGGAGGCCACCCACCCACCCTCCGCCACGGCGGCCGCCGCCGGTTGATCCCGCGGCCGGGCCGGTTGATGCGGCGGCCGCTACCGGCCGGACGCGGTGGTCGCGACCGGCGGTCGCTACAGCCCGGACGCGTCGACGAGGCGCCGGCCGACGGCGCGGGCGGTGTGGCGCAGCTCCACGCAGCCGACGATCCGGAACGGCACCGGCAGCCGGGCCAGCTGCTCGGCGTACCACCAGGGGTTGCTGGTGCTGCCGGTCAGCCGGGTGGTGTCGTCGTCGAGCGGCTCGAGGGTGCCGAGCATGGGCGCCACGCACGGCCGCACCTTCTCCAGCGGGCCCTCGATGATCACCTCGGTGTCGAACTCCCAGCCGCGGGCCAGGTGCGCCTCCAGTTCGGCGACGGCGTCGAGACCGGGTGGCGGTGTGAATGACGTCGTCAGCACGGACACCGACGTGACGCGGTCGATGCGGTACGCGCGCCGGGCGTCGGCGCCGTGCGACCAGCACAGCAGGTACCAGCGGCCGTGCCGGACGACGACGGCCCACGGATCGACGTCGGCGGTCCACTCGGAGCCGGCCTCGGAGCGGTAGCCGATGCGGACGCGGCAGCGGTCGGCGCAGGCCTGGACGAGGGTCGTCGCGGTCGACGGGTCGGGGCGGGCGGCCGCGCGGTCCGGTGCCGGGGCGGTCGTCCGCCGGACCGCCTCGGCCTGTTCGGCGATCGGCTCGGGCAGCGCCCGCAGCAGCTTGCCCAGCGCGCTGCCGACCGGGTCGGCAGCGTCGGCGGCGTCGTGGTGACCGTCGAGGACGGCCATGACCAGGCCGAGCACCTCGGCGGCGGAGAACAGCAGCGGCGGCAGCCGGACGCCGCGGCCGAGCCGGTAGCCGCCGTAGGGGCCGCGGGCCGACTCGATCGGCAGGCCGGCCTCGCGCAGGATGCCGACGTAGCGGCGGGCGGCCCGCTCGGTGACGCCCAGGGCGTCGGCCAGCCGGTCGGCCGTGATGCCGGGGCCGGACTGGATGAGTTCCAGGGCGAGCAGCGCCCGCGCCGTGGGGCTCGTGTCATGCGACATCGCAAGATCTTTCCGGATCCGGAAGCGGAACGTCCGGAACCGACTCTAGCGTTCCTGCCATGGACCTAGAGGACCTGACCGTCATCGAGGAGTCGATGGCGGGCGACGAGGTCGAGATGCTGATGTTCGCCCTCGAACGCGCCCGGGCGCAGTTCGCCTGGAAGTGCGGCGGCCTCGACGCCGCGGCGCTGGCCAAGCCGCTGCCGCCGTCCGCCATGACGCTCGGCGGGCTGGTCAAGCACGTGGCGTTGTGCGAGGACCTGCGCATCGCCGAGTACCTCACCGGCGAGCACCTGCCGGAGCCGTGGAAGCAGGCGAACTTCGACGCCGACCCCGAGTGGGACTGGCACTCGGCGGCGAACGACACCCCCGACGAGCTGTACACGTTGTGGCGTGCGTCGGTGCAGCGGTCACGCGCGGCCTGGGCGACGGTGCTCGCGAACGGCGGCGGCCTGGACCAGCCGTCGATCTTCACGACCGAGGCCGGCGATCACCCCAACCTGCGCCGCGTCCTCGTCGACGCGGTCGAGCACTACATCCGGCACACCGGGCACGCCGACCTCCTCCGCGAGAACGTCGACGGCCTCGTCGGCGAGGACCCGCCGCAGCCGACGACGGCGTGAGAGGAGCCCGCCTCTCATCGGCGGCGGACTCCGCGGCCTGACGTACCCCCTCGCAGACGCCGGGACCCCGAGCCGTCCCCGGCGTCTCACCGCGCCGTGTGCCGTCCTGACCGCAGGCAGAGCGCGGAAGGAGCGCGAGCAGCGTCGGCGAGCCGCATCGGCCGCACCCACGCCGGCACTCGATCGCACGGTGTTGCGCGCGTCTGCGGGATGTGCTTCTCTAGTTTGTAGTCGTCTCATACTTTTTACCTCACGTCAGAGGGGTGCCTGATGCAGACAACGCGTGTTCCTTGGGGCCGGGGCGCCGGCGTGGCCGGGGTGGCGGCCGTGTCGTTGGTGCTCGTCGCGTGCGGTGGGGGCGGGGGCGGAGCGGACTCGACCGGGACCGCCGACTCCATCACGATCGCCGTCTCGTCCAGTCCCAGCGCGACCGCACTGCAGGCCATCGCGGCGGACTTCGAGGACGAGACCGGCGTGACGGTCGAGTTCGTCGACATCCCGTACGACCAGCTGACCTCGCAGATCCTGCTCGGCGCCCGGCAATCCGGCCAGGGCTTCGACGTCATCCAGTTCGACAGCCCGATGCTGGCGGCGCTGGTCGAGGCCGGGGCGCTGGCCGACATCGGCGAGAGGACGGAGTCGTCGGAGGCGTACGACGCCGGCGACTTCTCCGAGCAGGTCAACGAGTACGCCCGGTACGACGGGACGGCCTACGGCATCCCGTTGTCCACCGAGCCGTACGTGCTCTGGTACCGCACCGACCTCTTCGCCGACCTGGGCCTGGAGCCGGAGCCGACCTGGGAGTCGTACATCGCGAACGCGCGGGCGCTGCAGGACTCCGGGATCGCCGGCAACGGCTCCGGGTTCGGCGCGCAGATCGGCGGCTACTACTGGCTGGAGGCGATCTACCTGCACGGCGGCAGCCTGCTGGCGCCGGGCACCTGCACGCCGGCGCTGGACACGCCGCAGGCGCTCGCCGCGACCGAGACCTACCTCGAGCTGCTCGACACCACGCCGGCGACCGTGGTCAACGGCGGCGGCAACGAGATGACCACGGCGTTCGCGCAGGGCCAGGTCGGCCAGCAGATCAACGCCACCGGGTACTGGTCGACCATCGGCGACCCGGAGCAGTCGCAGATCGTGGACGGCTTCGACATGACGCTGCCGCCGATGGCCGAGGGCGGCAGCACGTTGCTGTTCGGCTGGCTGATCGGCATCGGGGAGCAGTCCGCCGCGCAGGACACCGCGTGGGAGTTCCTCGAGTACGCGCTCGGCCGCGACTCGATGGAGCGGCTGATCGAGGAGGGCGCGCCTCCGCCGGCCCGGCAGTCGCTGCTGGAGAACCAGGCGGCCCTGGAGGCCATCCCGTACCTGCCGACGCTGGTGGAGGCCGCCGCGCACGGCGGCCACCTGCCCTACATCACGCAGCTGCCTGAGATCATCACGGCGCTGTCGGTGCAGCTCAGCTCGGCGGCGGCGGACGGGACCGACGCCGCGACGCTGCTCGCGGCGGCACAGAGCGAGGTCGAGTCGATCATGTCCGGCGCGGAGAACTGCGGCTGAGCATGGCTGGAAGGACGATGCCGGCGCCGCCCGCCCCGGCCGACACGACGGACGAACGACCTCGCCGGGCCGGCCGGCCGCCCCGCACCGGGGGCCGGCGGACGCGCCGGGACCGCTGGACCGGCCTGGCGCTGAGCTCGCCGGCCTGGGCGCTGCTGCTGTTCGCCGTCGGTGTGCCGCTGGTGGTCGCCGCGGTCACCTCGCTGACCGACGAGAACCTGGTGTCGCTCGAGGCCCGGTCGTTCATCGGCTGGCAGAACTATGTCACCGAGGTGTTCACGCCGGACTTCGTCTCGGCGCTGCGGGTCACCACGCTGGTCATCGTGCTGAGCGTGGTGGTGCAGTTGCCGATCGGGCTGGGGTTGGCGCTGCTGCTGGTCAAGCCGTTGCACGGCAAGGGCGCGCTGCGTGCGCTGATCAGCCTGCCGATGATGCTGACACCGGTCGCGGTCGGGCTGGTGTTCCGGTTCGTGGCCGACCCGGACCTGGGCGCGGTGCGGTGGATCGCCTCACTCGTCGACGACACGTGGCAGCCCAACCTGCTGGGCACCCCGTGGGGCGCGCTGGGCCTCGTCGTCGTCGTCAACTCGTGGATCAACATCCCGTTCGTGACCCTGTTGCTGCTGGCCGCGCTGGTCGGCGTCCCGGACGACCTGTACGAGGCGGCCGCGCTGGACGGCGCCGGGCGGTGGCGGACGCTGACCAGGATCACGCTGCCCTCGATCGCGCCCGTGTTGGCCGTGACGGCGGCGTTGCGGGTGGCCGCGGACTACCGGATGTTCGACCTGGTCTTCATCATCACGCGCGGCGGCCCGGGCGACAGCACCGTTAACCTCTCGATGCTCGCCTACCAGGAGTCGATGGTGAACTTCCAGCTCGGCCGGGCCTGCGCGGTGGCGGTCGCCATGGCCGTGCTTGCGTTGCCGTTCTACTGGTTCTTCAACCGGATGATGCGCGCATGACGGCCCGGCGGCTCGTCCCACGTGCCCTCCGGCTGCTGGTGCTGACACTGGCAGCGGCGATCGCCGTCTCCCCGGTCCTCTGGACGGCCCTGACCTCGCTGAAGACCACCCGCGAGGCGCAGTCGTACCCGCCGTCGCTGCTGCCGGACTCGCCGGTCTGGTCCAACTACAGCGAGCTGCTCGGCTCCCGGGCCTTCATCGGCTCGGTGACGACGTCCGTCACCGTCACCGCGCTGGCCACGCTGCTGACCATCGCCGTCGCGTTCCCGGCCGCCTACGCACTGGTGCGGCTGCGCCCCCGCGGGCGGCCGGCGTTCGTCCTGCTCATCGTGCTGGCGCAGGCGGTGCCGGGCATCGTCTTCCTGGTCCCGCTGTACTCGGTCGTCTCCTCGGCCGGCCTGTACGACACCACGCTCGTCCTGGTCGTCGTGTACGCGGCGTTCCTGACCCCGTTCGCCACGCTGGTGCTGGCGTCGTTCATCCGCAGCGTCCCGATCGAGATCGAGGAGGCGGCCATGGCCGACGGCTGTGGCCGGCTCCGGCTGCTGCTGCACGTCGTGCTGCCGGTGTCCCGCGCCGGAGTGGCCAGCGCCACGGTGTTCACCGCGCTGTTCGCGTGGAACGAGTTCCTCATCCCCATCGTGCTGAGCGGCCGCGACACCCGGACGCTCACCGTGCACGTGTCGACGTTCATCGGGCAGCAGAGCATCGCGTGGGGGCCGCTGTGCGCCGCCGTCGTGATCGTCCTGGTGCCGGCCGTGCTCGTCGTGGCGTTCCTGCAACGCCAGCTGGTCACCGGCCTGACCGCCGGAGCCGTCAAGTGACCCTGTCCACCCCAGAGAGGTCCATCCGTATGTCGAAGATCGTCATCATCGGGTGCGGCGTCATGGGCGCCGCGTACGCCGATGCCGTGGCCGGAACCAACCTGCGCTGGCGCGCCTCGATCGCCGGCGTCTGCGACACCGACCCGGGTGCCGCCGGCCGGCTCGGCGACCGGGTCGGCGCTCCGGTCTTCGACGACGTCGGCGCCATGCTGGACACGGTCCGGCCGGACGCCGCCTACATCGCGGTCCCCGACCACCTGCACGCCGAGCCGTTCCTCGCCTGCATCGAGCACGGCGTCCCGGTGCTGGTGGAGAAGCCGCTGGCGACCGACCCTGAGACGGCCGCCCGCATGCGCGCGGCCGCCCGCGCCGCCGGCGTCTACGCCGAGTGCAACTTCACCAACCGCTCCAACCCGGTCTTCACCCGGGTCAAGGAGGCGGTCGACCGCGGCGACATCGGCGAGGTAATCGGCGTCAACGCGCGGCTGAGCAACGCCGTCCGGTACCCGACGTCGCTGCTGCGCTGGGCGGAGCACACGACCTCCGGCTGGTTCCTGCTCAGCCACGTCTTCGACCTCGCCTCCTGGCTGACGGGGGCCACGGCCACCGAGGTGACCGCCACCGGCATCCGCCGGGTGCTGCGCGAGCGCGGCGTCGACACGTACGACCTCATCCACGCGCTGGTCCGGTATGACCGCGAGATCAGCGGCCTGTACGAGTCGTCCTGGAGCCTGCCCGACACGCTGCCGTCGCCGGTCGACTTCCGGTTCGAACTGCTCGGCAGCGAGGGTGCGCTGTACGTGGACACCTCCGACCAGATGATCCACCTGGCCGGTCGGGACGCCTACGTCCACCCGGCGGTCATCGACTGGACCGAGGCGCGGCTCACCCAGTTCCTCGATCGTGTGGACGGGGCCGATCGTCCGGCGGACCCGCTCGCCGACGCCGTCGACAACACCCTGCTGCTGGTCGCGCTGCACGAGTCGATCGAGACCGGGGGTACCGTCACGGTCCCGGCCCGCACCGGACACGGCACGGAAGGAACGCAGCGATGACCGACCCCGCCGACGAGTACCGCTCCACGGTCGAGGCGCTGCTCGCTCCGGCCGTCGCGGCCGGCCGCGACGAGGCGGTCACGATCCGGCGGGTGGCCGAGCGGTTCGCCGACGTCCTGCAGTCCGGGCACCGGGTCTACACGTTCGGCGCCGGCCACTCCAAAGCCGTCGCCGACGAGCTGTGCCACCGCGCCGGCGGCCTGCCGGGCTTCGTCTCCATGAACCTCGACGACCTGCGCACCGAGCCTCGACCGGCGCACCTGCAGCTGTCGGACTCCGAGCCCGAACGCGACCCGCGCCGCGGTGTCGAACTGCTGAGGCTGTTCGAGGTCGGACCCGGCGACGCAGTGCTCATCGCCTCGCAGAGCGGCCGCAACGGCGCCATCGTCGAACTGGCACGGGAGGCCCGGGAGCACGGCGTCTACGTGGCGGCCGTGCTGTCGAGGCAGCACAGCGCGGCGATGCCGTCGAGGCACCCCTCCGGCCTGCGCCTCGGCGACGTCGCCGACGACGTCATCGACAATCACGGCCCGGTGGGCGACGCCGCCGTCGCGCTGCCCGGCGGCGAGCGCACCGGCGCCGTCTCCACCATCAGCGGAGCGCTGATCGCCCAGCTGATCAACGTGTCGGTGGCCCGCGTCCTCTCCGCTCGCGGCCACGACCCGGGGGTCATCCCCAGCGCCAACGTCGACCGCCGCGAGCCCGCATGAGCGGTGCCGTGCGGGCGGGGATCGCGGTCGACGTCGGCGGAACCAAGATCGAATCCGCGGAGTCGGCGGCACCGGACGTCGTCCACCGCATCCCCACGCGGGTCGACGAGGGCGCCGCCGGGCTGACGCGGCAGGTGCTGAGCGCCATCGACCGGTGGGCGCCGCGGCCGGGCGAGCGCATCGTCGTGGCCAGCGCCGGGCACCTGGACCGGGCGGCCGGCCGGGTGATCTCCGCGGCGAATCTGCCCTGGCGCGACCACCCGCTCGTCGCCACCGTCGCCGCGGCCACCGGCTGCGAACTGGAGCTGATCGGCGACGCGACCGCGGCGACGCTCGCCGAGCTCGCCCACCCGTCCCGGGCGCGACACCGCGACGGGCTGTACGTCACCATGTCGACCGGCATCGGCATGGGCGTCATCCGCAACGGCCTGCTCGACTGGCAGGACGGCACCGGCGAGCGCGAGCTGGGCCACCTGCGGGTCGCGACCGGCGACGACGCCGCGCGCTGTGGGTGCGGCCGCCGGGGCTGCCTCGAGGCGTACAGCTCCGGCGCCGGCATCGTCCGGCGCTACCTCGACCTCACCGGCGAGGCGGGCGCGGAGCCGTCCGTGGCCGACGTGGCAGCCGCGGCCGAGCACGGCGAACCGGCGGCCCGGCTGGTCCTCGACCAGGCGCTGGACCATCTTGCGACCGCGCTGACGACGGCGATGACACGGGTCCGGGCCACGATTCTCGTCCTCGGCGGCGGCGTCCTGCGGCAGGACGGGTTCTTCCCGTCGCTGCGCGACCGGCTGCGTGCGCGGATCGGCCCCGGCCCGGCGATCGAGCGCCCGATCCACGGCTCGCACAGCACGCTGCACGGCGCCGCCGCGCTGTGCGAGCACGACCCGCACGTCATGGCGGCGCTGACGCACGACCAGGAGGGGGTGCGATGAGTGCCTCGCGACTGCGCGTCGGGGCCGCGGCCGTGCCCTTCACGCCGGCCCCCGGCCACGAGCTGGCCGGGTACGCCGCTCGCCAGTCGCCCGCCGGGGGCGCGCTCGACGACCTCGCCTGCCGGGTGGTGGTGTTCGGTCACCGCGGCGTCACCCTGGCGCTGGTCGTGGCCGATCTGCTCTACGTGCCGGCCGCGCTGACGGCCGCCATCCGTGCCGGCGTCGGACGAGAGCTGGGAACGCCGCCGGACCACGTCATGGTCGCGGCCACCCACACCCACTGCGGCCCGGCCGTCGGCGCCGGGCACGAGGACCTCCACGCCGAGATCGCCCGGTCCGCCGTCGCCGCCGCGGCCGCCGCGGTCCGCGACGCTCGTGCCGCCGAGCTGCGCCGGGTCCGGTTCGACGTCACCGGACTGGTACACAACCGGCGCGACCCGGCCGGACCGGTCGATCGCACCGGCACCGCGCTGGTCGCGGTGGACGACGCCGGCGAGGTGGTGGCGTCGCTGGTCGGCCTGGCCTGCCACCCGACCGTGCTCGGACCGGCGACGGCGGAGTACTCCCGCGACTTCCCCGGAACGCTGTGCGACACCGTCGAGGCCGCCTGTGGTGGCCGGGCGGTGTTCGTCCAGGGCTTCGCCGGCGACATCAACCCGATCTTCCACGACCAGAGCGCGGCCGACATGCGGCTGCTCGGCCGGCAGTTCGGCGTCAGGGCGGCGGACGCGATCCTCACCGCGCTCCGCGCGGCGCTGCCGAACCGGACCATCAACCTCAGCCGCGACCGCGACCTGCCGGTGCCGCTGGACCGGGCGGACACCGTCCTCGACGTCCCGGCCCTCGCAGCGGCCGCCGCGGACGTCGCCGTCGAGGCCAAGGCACCGCCCGCACAGGAGCGGATCCGCCGCGAGCTGGCCGCGGCCCGAGCCGCCGTCGCGTCGGCCGGCTCCGGCGCGGTGCGCGACCGCGCCACCGCGACGGCACAGCAGTGGTGGATCGAGGACCTGATGGCCGCCCGTCCCAGCTACCTCTGTGTCGACTTCCCGCCCGCCGCAGGCGCCACCCTGCCGGTCCAGGTGTTCGCCCTCGGCGGGTTCCGCCTGATCGCGCTGCCCGGCGAGCCGCTGACCACGTCGGCGGACCGGCTGCGCGACGAGCTCGGTGACGACGTGCTGCCCATCGGCTACGCGAACGCGGCCGCCAGCTACCTGCCGGTGCGCGAGGACTTCTCTCGGCGCGGCTACGAGGTGGGCAGCACCCGTCATGCGCCGGGCACCGTGGAGCGGCTCACCGGCACCGTGCTGGCGCTGGCCCGCGACCTCCCGGGCACGACCGACGCCGGCCGCGGCGGGAAGCGGTCCGGACCATGAGCGAGTCCGCGGCGCGGACGGGACCGCGCGTCGTCGCGCTGGGGCCGCGCCCCGAGACCGGCCTGCTCTCCACCACCGCCGTCGCCAGCACGAACCGGGCCCGGGTGTTGCAGGCGCTGGCCGACCACGGGCCGCTGTCACGCGCCGACCTGGCCCGCCACAGCGGCGTCACCCGGGCCAGCATCGGTGGCGTCGTCTCCGGGCTGCTGGCCGAGGGTGTGCTGCACGAGCGGCCCGCCGAGGCGAGTGGGTCGCGCCGGGTCGGCAAGCCGTCGCGGCCGCTCTGGTTCACCGATCGCGGCCCGCTCGGCGCCGTGGTGATCGAGCCCGGCACGGTCGACGTGGGCGTCGTCGGCCCGGAAGGGCAGGTCTCGGTCCGGCGCAGCGTCGCACTGCCGCCGGTGGACAGCACCGCCGAGTTCGACGCCGCCGCGCTCGACGCCATCCGGTCGGTGCTCGGTCCGCAGCAGCGGCTGGCCGCCGTCGGGCTCGCGCTGCCCGGCTTCTTCGGCCCGGGTGGCGAGATCCTCGCCTCCACCACGATCGACGTGCTGCCGGGATCGCGGCTGCCCGCCCTGCTCGCCGCCGCGACCGGCACCACGGTGGTGCTCGAGGACGACGCCCGCGCGCTGGCCCTCGGGCAGCGCTGGTTCGGCCAGGCCCGCGGCGTCCGCGACTTCGCCGCACTGCAGATCGGCGACGGCATCGGCGCGGGGATCATGCTGAACGGACGGCTGCACCGGGGGCCGCTCGTCGCGACCGAGGTCGGTCACATGACGCTGGACCACGACGGCGAGCTGTGTCGGTGCGGCCAGCGCGGCTGCTGGGAGACGCTGGCCTCGCTGCGGTGGCTGCGCCGCCGCTGCGAGCGGGCCGGGCTGCCGGGGGCGGCGGCGACCCCGCACGCGCTGACCGAGCTCGCGGCGGACGGCGACGCCGCCGGAGCCGAGGTTCTCGACGAGTACGCCGCTCACGTCGCCCTGGGCATCGTCAACCTGTTCCACGTGCTGTCGATCCCGCTGTTCATCCTGCACGGCCCGATCGTGGCCGCCGGGCAGCGCCTCCTCGACCGGGTCCGGGCACACGTCGGGGATCGGACCATGGCGGCGCTGAACGCTCGGCCGGTCATCGTCATGGACGAGAACTCCACCCGATCCGGCCTGCTGGGCGCCGCCGCCGCGGCCGTCACGCACCAGCTCGGCGTGACGCTCTGACGCACCCGCTGCCGGGCGCCGCGCCCGGCGGAGAGGGAAGCTGTCCTCGGGAGGAGTGTCGGATCACGCCCGTCCCGTTCGTCGTGGGGGGGTACCGCGAAGATGACAGCATCCCTGCGAAGGAGAACCCGCCATGAAGTACCTGATGCTCGTCGGCACCGATCCCGCCCACTCCGAGGCCGACGCCGCTGCCGCTCCCGACATCGAGGAGTGGTTCGCCTACGTGACGGGCGCCGGCAAGCACGTCGTCGGCGACCGGCTGCGCCCGCCGTCCGCCGCGACCACGGTCCGAGTCCGGGGCGGCGAGCTGCTGGTCACCGACGGCCCGTTCGCCGAGACCAACGAGTGGATCGTCGGCTTCGACGTGCTCGACTGCGCCGATCTCGACGAGGCGATCGAGATCGCGTCGAAGCACTCGATGGCCTACACCGGACGGCTGGAGCTGCGGCCGTTCTGGCCGCTCGACGGGTGACGGACGCCCGGGCGGCCGTTGCCGGCGCCGTCGCCGCCGAGCGGCTGCGCATCGTCGCCGCGCTGATCCGGGTGACGGGCGACTTCGACCTCGCCGAGGACTGCCTGCAGGACGCCGTCGAGCGGGCGCTGGAACGCTGGCCGCTCGACGGCGTCCCGGACAATCCGAGCGCCTGGCTGACGACGACGGCCCGGCGCCGTGCCGTCGACGTGCTCAGACGGAGGCAGACCGAGCGGGCGAAGCTGCGGGAGGCACAGGCGCTGGCCGAACTGGCCCGCGACCTCACCGGCGACGAGCCCGGCCCGTACGGCGACGACCGGCTGAAGTTGCTGTTCACCTGCTGCCACCCGGCGCTGCCGATGGCCGGCCGGGTGGCGCTGACGCTGAAGTCGGTGGCCGGGCTGTCGACGCGGCAGATCGCCCGGGCGTTCCTGGTCAGCGAGGCGACGATGGGGCAGCGGCTGCTGCGTGCGAAGAACAAGATCGAGCACGCCGGCATCGGTTTCCGGGTGCCCGAGTCGCATCGGCTGGCCGCCCGCACGGATGCCGTTCTCGCCGTCGTCTACCTGATCTTCACCGAGGGCTACGCGGCGTTGGACGACGACCTCGCCGCCGAGGCGGTCCAGCTGTCCGGGCTGGTCGCGCGGCTGCTCCCGGAGGACGACGAGGTGCTCGGGCTGCACGCGCTGCTGCTCCTGCAGCACGCCCGCCGCGCGGCCCGGACCGACGCGGCGGGCGAACTGGTCACGTTGGAGGAGCAGGACCGCGGCCGGTGGGACCACGATCGCGTCGAGGCGGGGCGGACGGCGCTCGCGGCGGCCCGCGGGACCGGCCACCCGCCCGGCTATTACCGGCTGCAGGCCGAGATCGCCGCGCTGCACACGAGCGCGGCTCGCGCCGGCGACACCGACTGGGTCCGCATCGTCGCCGCCTACGACGCGCTGCTGACGCTGCGGTCGTCGCCGGTGATCGCGCTGAACCGGGCGGTCGCGGTGGGCTTCCGGGACGGGCCGGAGGCGGGGCTGACGGCGGTGGGCGCGGTCGCCGCCGAGCTGGCGGAGTACCCGCTGCTGCCCGCCGTCCGGGCCGATCTGCTGCGCCGGGCCGGACGGCGTCGCGAGGCGGCCGCGGCCTACCGGGACGCCGTCGCCGCCGCCCGGACCGAGCCCGAGCGGCGGCTGCTGGAACGACGGCTACGCGAGCTCACGACGTGAGTTGATCTTGGAGTCACCGCGGAATGTATCGGGCATTTCGCCCAGTGTTTCCGCAGTTACTCCAAGATCAACTTGGGGGGAGGGGACGGGGTCAGCCCACCGTCGCGGGGCCGCGCTCGGCCGGCGCCTCCTCCGGCCGGGACGGCGACGACTCGGTGAGCGCCAGCCGGTCGTGCAGCCGGCGCAGCGGCCGCGGCAGCCACCAGTTGCGCGCGCCGAGCAGCGTCATCGTCGCCGGGACCAGCAGCATCCGGACCACGATCGCGTCCAGCGCGATCGCCAGCACCAGCCCGAGCCCGATCGCCTTGATCGGCGCGAACCCGCCGAACACGAACCCGGTGAAGACGACGCCGATGATCAGTGCGGCCGCGGTGACGATGCCGCCGGTGCGCTGCAGCCCGGCGACCACCGAGCCACGCGGGCCGTCGCCGGCCAGCCAGCGCTCGCGGATCCGCGACAGCAGGAACACCTCGTAGTCGACGGAGAGCCCGAACGCGATCGCGCCGACCAGGATCGGGACGGTCAGGTGCAGGTAGCCGAGGCCGTCGGTGCCGAGCAGCCCGGCCAGGTGGCCCTGCTGGAACACCCAGACGACCACGCCGAGGGCGGCGCCGATGCTCAGCAGGTTGGTGAGGATCGCCTTGATCGGCAGCAGGATCGAGCCGGTGAACGCGAACAGCAGGGTCAGCGTGCCGATCGCCACCAGCGCGATCGCCCACGGCAGCCGGTCGCCCAGCATCGCCTGGTAGTCGACCAGTGTCGCGGTGTCGCCGCCGACCTGGATCTCGTAGGGCAGGTCCAGCGCGCGGATCGACCGGACGGCGTCCTGGGCGGCCGGGCCCTCGGCGTCGCCGGACGGGGTCGCGGCCAGGCCGGTGAGGTCGTCGGTCAGCGGGACGACCTCGACCGACTCGATGCCGGGCAGGTCCGCGACGGTCTCTCGCAGGCCCTCGACCGCGTTCTCCGGCGCCGACGCGACGATCTCGATGTCGCCGGTCCAGCGGGCCTGCTCGGGGAAGTGCGTGTTGAGCTGCGTCCACAACTCGCGGGTGTCGGTCGACGCCGGCAGCATCCGCGGGTCGCCCTGCGAGATGTGCAGGTCCGCGACCGGCGCCGCCAGCGTGACCAGCGCGGCCGCCGTCGTGACCAGCGTGAGGACGGGGCGCTTCTGCACGCCGCGGGCGACCCGGGCGAACACGCCGTCGCCGGACTTCTCCCGCGACGGCGAGATGCGGTGGCCGAACTTCGCCAGCAGCGCCGGCAGCAGCGTCAGCGCGGCGGCCATGTCGGCCAGCACGATGGCGGACCCGGCCAGCCCCATCGAGCGCAGGAACGGGTCGTTGAAGACCACCAGCCCGGCCAGCGCGACGGCCACCGTCAGCCCGGAGAACACGACCGTCCGCCCGGCCGTCGCCGAGGTGCGCAGTACGGCTTCGCGCACGTCGGGCGCGGTGCGCCGCTCCTCGCGGAACCGGCTCACCATCAGCAGCGCGTAGTCGACGGCGAGCCCGACGGCCAGCATCGTCGTGATCTGGATCGCGTACACCGAGACGTCGGTGACCTGGCTGAACGCGAACAGGATGCCGAACGTCGAGCCGACGCCGATCATCGCCACCAGCAGCGGCAGCCCGGCCGCGAGCAGCCCGCCGAACACCAGCAGCAGCAGGATCAACACGACCGGCAGGGTCAGCATCTCCGCGCGGGCGACGTCCTCCTGGGCGGTCTCGGCGAACTCGACGTCGGACAGTGGACCGCCGGCGACCACGACGGACGTCGCGTCGATCGACTCCAGCCGCTCGGCGGCGGCCGCCGCCTCTTCCTCGCCGTCGTCCTCCAGGCCGGGCGAGAGCCCGATCTCGACGAGGGCCGCGTCGCCGGACTCGGACGGCAGCGGCGGCGAGACCGACGCGATCCCGGGGATCGCCGCGACATCGGCCAGGCCGGCCGCCAGCGCCTCGGGGGTGGCGCCCTCGATGACGGCGGTGACGACGTCCGGCTGCGGGGCGGCGTCGTCGACGTGCTCCTCGGCCTGGGCGGACTCGCTACCCGGAACGACGCCGGTGTCGGAGGTGAGGCGGTCGAACACGCCGATACCGATGCCGAATCCGGCGGCGAGGACGGCCACCCACACGAGGATGACGATGACGGGCCGCCTGACGGCGAACCCGGTGATGCTGCGTAACATGGCGGCCTCCTGAGGAACCGATGGACTGCGTCGATCGTGTTCCTCGGATGCCCTCCGGCGGATCGCCGGGAAGAGCGGACTCCGGCCTCGCTCGCAGGAGCGGCGGCCTCGCTCTCAGGAGTGGGAAGGCTGGTAGCCGGCCGCGAGGTCACGCGCCAGCGGGGGTGGAATCGCCCGGGGTGACCAGGCCCGTCTCATACGCGAGCACGACCGCCTGGACGCGGTCGCGCAGGCCGAGCTTGCTGAGCATGCTGCTGACGTGCGTCTTCACCGTGTGCTCGGTGACGAACAGCTCGGCCGCGATCTCGGCGTTGGACAGCCCGCGGGCGACCTGGCGCAGGGTGTCGGTCTCGCGGACGGTCAGCGCGTCGAGCCGGCCGTCGGCCGCGCCCTGCCCGGCGCCGGGCGGTCCGCCGCCGCGCCCGACGACGTCCGCGATCAGCCGGCGGGTGACCGACGGCGCCAGCAGCGCCTCGCCGGACGCGACGACGCGGACCGCCTCGACCAGCTCGTCGCGGCGCATGTCCTTGAGCAGGAAGCCGCTGGCGCCGGCCCGCAGGGCGTCGTACACGTACTCGTCGAGGTCGAACGTGGTGAGCACGAGCACCCGGGCGTCGGTCTCGCGGCAGATCGTGGTGGTCGCCTCGATGCCGTCCATGTGCGGCATGCGGACGTCCATCAGCACGACGTCGGGGCGCAGCTCGCGTGCGGCGGCGACGGCATTGACGCCGTCCTCGGCCTCTCCCACGACGGCGATGTCGGGCTGCACGTCGAGGATCATCGCGAAGCCGCCGCGCACCAGCGCCTGGTCGTCGGCGATCAGCACACGGATGGTCGGGTCGGGCACGTTCCTAATCCAAGCGCAGGGAGGCGGTGACGCGAAAGCCCTCGCCGCCGGGGCCTGGCCCGGTGTCGAGCGTCCCGCCCACCGCGGCGACCCGTTCGCGCATGCCGACCAGGCCGTGCCCACCGCCGTTGGAGGACGGCGTGCCCGGCCCGCCGCCGTCGTCGTCGACCTCGATGCGCAGGTGGTCGTCGGTCCAGGTCAGCCGCACGTCGACGCGTCCGGCGGCGGCGTGCTTGACGGTGTTCGTCAGCGACTCCTGGACGATCCGGTACGCCGTCGTCGCGACGTCGGCGGGGACCGGCCGGGGTGTGCCGTCCTCGCTGAGCGTCGCCGTCAGCCCCGCGTCGTCGACCTGCCTGACCAGGCCGGGGAGCGCGTCGAGGCCGGGTTGCGGTGCGCGCTCGTCGTCGGTCGCGCGCAGCACGCCGAGCACCCGGCGCAGCTGGGCCAGCGCGTCGCGGGCGGTGTCGGAGATGGTGTCGAACATCTGCTCCGCGCGGTCGGGGTCGTGCCGGACGGCGATCGGCCCGGCCTCCGCCTGCACGACGACCAGGCCCATCGAGTGGGCGAGGATGTCGTGCATCTCGCGGGCGATCCGCTCGCGTTCGCGGGTGGCGGCGGTCTCGTGCTCCTGGGTGAGCCGCAGCGCGCGCTCCTCGAGCATCGCGATGCGGTCGCGGCGGGCCCGGGCCGCGGTGCCCAGCGCGTACGCGACCGCGAACATGATGCCGATCATGCCGAGGTTGAGCGCCTCGTCGTGCGGGATGACGATCGAGATGGTGATGCCGACGGCCGTCGCCACGACCGCGATCAGCCGCTTCAGCGGCGGCGACAGCGCGGCGAACGTGTAGGTGGCGACCAGCTGCGCTGCCGGCACGTCGGACAGCACGTCCGCGCTGGCCAGCACCGTCGTCGACAGGCCGGTGATGGCCGCGACGGCGAACGGGTACTGACGGCGCCACAGCAGCGGCAGCGCGTTGACCGACGCCGCCAGCGGCACCCACCAGGCCAGCTTGTCGGCCACCCCGGCGTTGAAGATGACGTAGAGCGCGCAGGCGGCCGCGATGGCGGCGTCGACGGCGACCGGTGGCAGGCCGCGCGCCCACGCGGCCAGCCGCTCGCCGTACTCGTTGAGTCGCTCCACGTGCCCAGTATCGGCGCGGACCACCGGCGGCGTCCTCACTCCCAGGAGCGAGAAATCGCATCGCCACCAGGTAGCGCCGACGGTGACAATGGTCCGGTGCTGCTGACCCTGACCTCGACCGCCGCCCACGCCAGCGACCTCGGCTACCTGCTGCACAAGCATCCCGACCGGGTGCAGCGCTTCGACCTGAGCGTCGGCGTCGCGCACGTCTTCTACCCGGAGGCGACCGACGAGCGGTGCACGGTGGCGCTGCTGCTCGAGGTCGACCCGATCGGGCTGGTGCGCGGACGGCGGTTCGGTGGCGACGCGGTGAGCCTCGCGCAGTACGTCAACGACCGGCCGTACGCGGCGTCGTCGATGCTGTCGGTGGCGCTGGGCCGGGTGTTCGGGTCGGCGCTGAAGGGTCGCTGCGACGCCCGGCCCGAGCTGGCCGGCGTGCCGCTGCCGCTGGAGGTGCACGTCCCGGCGCTGCCGTCGCGGGGTGGGGCCGACGTGGTCGTCGACCTGTTCGAGCCGCTCGGCTGGACGGTCGACGCGGTGCTGCGGCCGCTGGACCCGGAGCTGCCCGCGTGGGGCGACTCCCGCTACGCCGACGTGACGCTGCGCGGCACGCTGCCGCTGGACCAGGCGCTGTCGCACCTCTACGTGCTGCTGCCGGTGCTGGACGGCGCGAAGCACTACTGGGTGAGCAGCGACGAGGTCGACAAGCTGATCCGCACCGGCGGGTCCTGGCTGCAGGCGCACCCGCGGCGTGACGCCATCGTCACGCGCTACCTGGCGCACCAGCGCGGATTCGTCACCGACGCGCTGACCCGCCTCGCCGAGCTCGACGACGACGCACCGGACGAGCTCGACGAGACCGAGGAGGCCGACCCGCCGGCGCCGGTGCCGCTGGCGACGCTGCGCCGGACCGCCGTCGTCGAGCAGTTGCGGACGGCGGGCGCGCACCGCGTCGTCGACCTCGGCTGCGGTGAGGGCGCGCTGCTGCGCGAGCTGCTGGCCGACTCGTCGTTCACCGAGATCGTCGGCGCCGACGTCGCGCCGCGGGTGCTGGAGAAGGCGGCCGACCGGCTGCGCCTGGACCGTATGGGCGAGCGCCAGCGAGACCGCATCACGCTGCTGCAGTCGTCGGTCACCTACCGCGACGACCGCCTGGCCGGCTTCGACGCCGTCGTGCTGATGGAGGTGGTCGAGCACGTCGACCCGGAGCGGCTGCCCGACCTCGAGCGGACGGTGTTCGGGCACGCGCGGCCGGGCGCGGTCGTCGTCACCACCCCGAACGCCGAGTACAACGTGCTGTTCCCAGGGATGGACGAGGGTGCGCTGCGGCACCAGGACCACCGGTTCGAGTGGACCCGGGCCGAGTTCGCCGACTGGGCGTCGCGGGTCGCCGGCGCGCACGGGTACACCGTCGCGTTCGCGCCGGTGGGCGAGCTCGATCCCGACGCCGGCCCGCCGACCCAGCTGGCCGTCTTCACCCGGACGGAGGCGCCGGCATGAGCACGTCCATCGCCATCCCGCAGCTGTCCCTCGTCGCGCTGGTCGGCGTGTCCGGCTCCGGCAAGTCGACGTTCGCCGCCAGGCACTTCGGCCGGTTCGAGGTCGTGTCCAGCGACTTCTGCCGCGGCCTCGTCGCCGACGACGAGAACGACCAGACGGTCAGCGGCGACGCGTTCGACGTCCTGTACTACATCGCCGGGAAGCGGCTGGCCGGCGGCCGGCTCACCGTCGTCGACGCCACCAACGTGCAGCGCGACGCCCGCCGCAAGATCGTCGACCTCGCCAAGGCGCACGACGTGCTGCCCGTCGCGATCGTCCTCGACGTCCCCGAGAGCGTGTGCCTCGAGCGCAACCGCGAGCGTCCCGACCGCGACTTCGGGCCGCACGTTGTCCGGCGCCAGCGTGACCAGCTGCGCCGGTCGCTGCGCGGCCTGGCGAAGGAGGGCTTCCGGCAGGTGCACGTGCTGCGCTCGATCGACGAGATCGAGGCGGTGACGATCACGCGGGAGCGGCTGTTCAACGACCGGCGCGACGAGCACGGCCCGTTCGACGTCATCGGCGACGTGCACGGCTGCCGGGCCGAGCTGGAGGCGCTGCTCGACCGCCTCGGCTACGCCCTGGTGCGCGACGACGCCGGGCGCGCCGTCGACGCCGTCCACCCCGAGGGCCGGCGGGTGGTCTTCCTCGGCGACCTCGTCGACCGCGGCCCCGACAGCCCGGGCGTGCTGCGGCTGGCCATGGGCATGACGGCGGCCGGGCATGCGCTCGCCGTCCCCGGCAACCACGAGCACAAGCTGATCCGCGCCCTCGACGGCAGGCAGGTGAAGGTCGGGCACGGGCTGGCCGAGACGCTGGCCCAGCTGGAGGCCGAGCCGCCGGACTTCACCGTCACGGTGCGCGAGTGGTGCCGCGACCTCGTCTCGCACCTCGTCCTCGACGACGGGAAACTGGTGGTCGCACACGCCGGGCTCAAGGAGGCCTACCACGGTCGCGCGTCCGGGCGGGTCCGCTCGTTCGCGCTCTACGGCGACACCACCGGCGAGACCGACGAGTTCGGCCTGCCGGTGCGCTATCCGTGGGCCAACGAGTACCGCGGCCGCGCGATGGTGCTGTACGGGCACACGCCCACGCCCGAGGCGGAGTGGGTCAACAACACGATGTGCCTCGACACCGGCTGTGTGTTCGGCGGGCAGCTCACCGCGCTGCGCTACCCGGAGCGTGAGGTCGTCCAGGTGCCGGCCGAGCGGGTCTGGTACGAGCCGGTCAAGCCGCTGGTCCCGGCCGTCGCTGCCCCGTCCCGCGGCGGCGACGAGCTGGACCTCACCGACGTGCTCGGGAAGCGCGTCGTCGAGACCGCACACCACGGCCGGGTCACGGTGCGGGCCGAGAGCGCGGCCGGCGCGCTGGAGGTGATGAGCCGGTTCGCCCTGCATCCGCGCTGGCTGCCGTACCTGCCGCCGACCATGGCGCCGGTCGCGACATCGCCGCTGCCGGACGTCCTGGAGCACCCGGCCGAGGCGTTCGCGGCGTTCGCCGCCGACGGCGTCGAGCAGGTGGTGTGCGAGGAGAAGCACATGGGCTCGCGCGCCGTCGTGCTGGTCTGCCGCGACCAGGCGGCGGCCACCCGCCGGTTCGGCGCGACGCTGGGGGAGACCGGTGCGGTGTACACGCGGACGGGGCGGTCGTTCTTCTCCTCCGCTCTGACCGCGGAGCTGCTGGACGGGGTGCGGGCGGCCGTCGCCGCGGCCGGGCTGTGGGACGAGCTGGGCACCGACTGGCTGCTGCTCGACGCCGAGCTGCTGCCGTGGTCGGCGAAGGCCGAGTCGCTGCTGCGTGGCCAGTACGCGTCCGTCGGGGCGGCGGCGCGGTCGGCGCTGCCGGTCGCGGTGGCGGAGCTGTCGGCGGCCGCCGGACGCGGGTTGGACGTGGCGGCGCTGCTGGACCGGACGACGGCGCGTGCGGCGAACGCCGCGGCGTTCGCGGCCGCGTACCGGCGTTACGTCTGGCCGGTCGACGGGCTCGACGGCGTGCAGGTGGCGCCGTTCCAGCTGCTCGCGTCGGAGGGCGCGACCTGGCACGACCGGCCGCACCTGTGGCACCTGGGACTGGCCGACCGCCTGGTCGCCGCGGACCCCGTCCTGTTCCGGCCCACCCGGCGCCTGGAGGTGTCGACGTCCTCGGCCCCGTCCGTCGCGGCCGGGGTCGAGTGGTGGTCGGCGCTCACCGACGACGGCGGCGAGGGGATGGTCGTCAAGCCGGCCGCCAACCTCGTCCGCGGCGGGAAGGGGCTGGTGCAGCCGGGGCTCAAGGTGCGCGGGCGCGAGTACCTGCGCCTCATCTACGGCCCCGACTACACGTTGCCGGCGAACCTGGACCGGTTGAAGGACCGCGGGCTCGGGCACAAGCGGTCGCTGGCGCTGCGGGAGTACGCGCTCGGGCTGGAGTCGCTGGAGCGGCTGGCCCGGTCCGGGCCGCCGTGGCGGGTGCACGAGCCGGTCTTCGCCGTGCTGGCGCTGGAATCGGAGCCGGTCGACCCGCGGCTCTGATCCCGGCCGATAAAAGGTTGCCGTGGACATAGTGTCCACGTACAGTTTTTCCGGTGATGAAGAAGAACCCGACCGCGGGCTACCTCGTCTGGCGCCTCGCCACCAAGTGGGGAGCGTTGCTCGACAAGGTGCTCGCGCCGTTCGGGCTCACCCAGGCGCAGTTCTCCGTGCTCGCCACCCTCTACGGCGTCAGCCAGGCCGGCGGGCAGCCCAGCCAGCGGGAGCTGTCCGACCACACCGGCCTCGACGCGGTCTTCGTCTCCAAGCTGGTACGCACGCTCGAGGGCAACGGCCTGCTGCTCCGCACCGCCGACCCGGCCGACTCCCGCGCCGTCCGCTTGACCCTCACCGACCGTGGCGCGGAAGTCATCGAAGCCGCCGGCGCCCGCGTCATGACGCTGCAGGACCAGCTCGCCGAGCCGCTCGGCGGGACGGGCAGCGAGCGCACCCGCGAGTTCGCCGCCACCCTCACCGTCCTGCTCGACGCGCCGCCGCCGCCCGACCCCGGGAGGACCCCGTGATCATCACCCCGCTCGTCGGCGTCGACATCGGCGCCGCGGCCAAGGCCATCCACTCCCTCCTCGGCGTCATCCTCGACACCAAGGGCGTCACGCTCGCCGAATGGGTCGCGCTCCGCACGCTGGGAACGGCGCCGGACCGGGTGTCGCAGCCGTCCCTGCGCGACGGCCTCGTCCTGGCGCTCGACATCGAACCCAGAGAGGCCACGGCGGTGCTCTGCTCGCTGGAGGAGCGCGGGCTGCTGGCGTACGACGGCTACGAGCAGGCCGGGCTCACGGCGGACGGCCGGGCCCAGTACGACGACCTGTACGCGGGGGTGGTCGGGGTGACGGCGCAGGTGTACGCGGGCATCGACGCCTCCGAACTGGCGACGACGCGGCGGGTGCTCGCCACCGTGGCGGCGCGGGCCGCGGAGCTGCGCTCGGAGATCTAGGTCGCCGGGCGCTCACCACCACCCCACTTCCATGATCATCCAAGTTTTTGGGCGTGATAGCGACCCAAACTTGGATGATCATGAAGAAGCCGGGGCGGCGGAGCGGGCACCGCCGCCATCCCTTGACTTGACCTCAATCACGCTTGAGGTTGTCTGCTGTGGGGCGTGATCACTACGCAGACCTCTCGCCGGGCGTGGGCCGGGCTGGCCGTGCTGTGCGTCGTCGCGGTGCTGGCGTCGCTGGAGCTGACCGTCACCCATCTCGCGCTGCCGGCCATCGACGCCGATCTGAATCCGACCGGGACGCAGCTGCTGTGGATCGTCGACGTCTATGCGTTCCTGCTGGCCGGGTCGATGCTGGCGCTCGGCGCCGTCGGGGACCGGATCGGCCGGCGGCGGCTGCTGATGATCGGCGCCGCTGCGTACGGCGTCCTCTCCGTGCTCGCCGCCTGGGCGCCCACCGCCGAGACGCTGATCGCGGCGCGGGCGCTGCTCGGCGTGGCCGGGGCGACGCTGATGCCGTCGACGCTGTCGTTGACGGCGACGATGTTCCGGGACGCGCGGCAGCGGGCGGTCGCCGTCGGCGTCGTGATCGCCAGCGTCTCCGGCGGCACCGCGATCGGGCCGCTGGTCGG
>NZ_LFXL01000010.1 GCF_001270745.1 Jiangella muralis | reverse complement strand
CTGGGAACGGCCGCCTGAAACTCAAGATCAACCTCAGAGTTTGGGAAACCTAGCAGCGCTAGGAATACGACCCGATGTCCATCGTCTACTCGACGGCGGCCAGGCCGGCGGCGAACAGGATGGCCGCGGCCAGGCTGGCGACCGCGCGGACGTGGTTCCACGACGTCCACTCGGAGTCGTAGGTCTCCCAGCGCCGCTTCGCCTCCGGCCCGTCGGGGTCGACGAGGTGCAGCGCCTTGTTGCGCGGGATGTGGTAGCTGCCGGTGAGCACGATCGAGCCGAAGATCAGCAGCAGGCCGGCGATGAGCAGGTAGATCGCCTCCTCCTCGCCCCAGCGCGTGATCGAGTAGACCACCGAGATGCCCGACAGCACCGCCGAGCCGACGAACGCGGTGAGGAACCACGCGTTCATGAGCGCGACGTCGATGCTCTGCATCGCCCGGATCGCCTCGCCCGGTTGCAGGCGGCGCAGGCCGGGCATGATCATGCTCGAGAACGCGAAGTAGACACCGGCCATCAGCCCGGCGGAGACCGCCGAGGCGAGTGTCAGGGCGAAGAACACGCTGTCGGGCATGCGGAGCCTCCAGACGATGGTGGGAGCCGATCCTAGAGGCTCGCTCGGACGTTTGGCCGGACCCGCGCCGAGAGCGGGGCCGATCGGCGGGGAGTCGTGCCGGCGGCCCCCGCCGATCGGACGACCGCTACACCCCGCCGGCCGCCATGACGGCGCGCCGGGTGAGGACCGGCGCTAGCTGGGTCCGGTACTCCGCCGACGCGGTGCCGTCGGTCAGCGGCGACGCCCCTTCGAGGGCGCGCGCGGCCGCGTCCGCCACCGCGTCCGCCGTGGCCGGTGCGCCCGTCAGCGCCTCCTCGACGCCGCGGGCGCGGACCGGGGTGACGCCCATGTTGGTGAGCGCGACCCGGGCCTCGGCGATGCTGCCGTTGGACCGGCGCACCGCCGCCGCGACGCCGACGACCGACCACGACTGCGCCAGCTGGTGGAACTTCTCGTAATGCGTGCTCCAGCCGGTCAGCTTCGGCACCCGCACCGACACCAGGACGTCGCCGGGGCCGAGCGCCGTCGTGAAGTAGTCGACGAAGAAGTCGCTCGCCGGCACGTCGCGAACACCGGAAGGACCCACCACCGACATGACGGCGTCCAGCGCCAGCGCGACGCCGGGGAGGTCGCCGGCCGGGTCGGCGTGGGCGAGCGACCCGCCGAACGTGCCCAGGTGCCGGATCTGCCGGTCGCCGACGGTCTCGGCGGCCTGCGCGATCAGCGGCGCGTGCTCGTGCACCAGCGGATCGCGCATGACCTCGTCGTGCGTGGTCATGGCGCCGATGCGCAGCGCGTCGCCGTCGTCGTGGACGCCGCGCAGTTCGGCCAGGCCGCCGAGGTCGACCAGCATCGCCGGCGCCGCCAGCCGCAGCCGCAGCATCGGCAGCAGGCTCTGCCCGCCGGCCAGCACCTTGCCGTCGTCGCCGGCCGCGGCCAGCGCGGTGACGGCGTCCTCGACCGACGCCGCCTTGGTGTAGTCGAACGCCGCGGGGATCATCGGCCCTCACCTCCAGCGGCGCGGGCCGCCACGATCGTCGACCACACCCGTTCCGGCGTGCACGGCATGCGTACGTCGGTGACGCCCATCGGCCGCAGCGCGTCGACCACGGCGTTGACGACCGCCGGCGTCGAGGCGATGGTGCCGGCCTCGCCGACGCCCTTGGCGCCGAGCGGGTGCCCCGGCGCCGGTGTCTCGGTACGGTCGGTGACGATGTCCGGGAGGTCGGCCGAGCTCGGGATGGTGTACTCGACGAACGTCCCGGTGGTGAGGTTGCCGTCCTCGTCGTAGCGGGCCTCCTCGAACAGCGCCTGCGCGATGCCCTGGGCGACGCCGCCGTGCACCTGGCCCTCGACGATCAGCGGGTTGATCACCCGGCCGACGTCGTCGACCGCGACGTACGAGCGCACCTTCACCATGCCGGTCTCGGTGTCGACCTCGACGGCGCACAGGTGCGTGCCGTGCGGGTAGGAGAAGTTCTCCGGGTCGTACGTGGCGTCGGCGTCCAGCGTGGACTCGACGCCGTCGGGGAGGTCGTGCGACTGGAACACCGCGAACGCGCAGTCGGCCATGGTCTTCGTCGCCGCGCCCGGCGCGCCCTTCACCCGGAACGCGCCCTCGGCGAACTCGAGGTCGGCGGGGTCGGCCTCGAGCAGGTGCGCCGCGACCGGCAGCGCCTTCTCGACCACCCGCTGGCAGGCGTTGACCAGCGCGATGCCGCCGACCGCCAGCGAACGCGACCCGTAGGTGTCCAGGCCCTTGTGCGACGTGCGAGTGTCGCCGTGCAGCACCTCGACGTCGTCGAACCCGACACCGAGCTGGTCGGCGACGATCTGGCTCCACGCGGTCTCGTGGCCCTGGCCGTGCGGCGACGTGCCGGTGACGACCTCGACCTTGCCGGTGGGCAGCACCCGGACGGCCGCCGACTCCCACCCACCCGCCGCGTACCGCAGCTGGCCCAGCACCCGCGACGGCGCCAGGCCGCACATCTCCGTGTACGTGGAGACGCCGATGCCCAGCTGTACCGGGTCGCCGGACGCCCGCCGCGCCGCCTGCTCCTGCCGCAGCGCGTCGTACCCGAACAGCTCCGTCGCTCGCGCGGTGGCCGCCGCGTAGTCACCGGAGTCGTAGGTGAGCCCGGCCGCCGTGGTGAACGGGAACTCGGAGCTGTCGATCCAGTTGCGCCGGCGCAGCTCCAGCGGGTCCATGTCCAGCTCGGCGGCGAGTTCGTCCATGATGCGTTCCAGCGCGAACGTCGCCTCGGGCCGGCCGGCGCCGCGGTAGGCGTCGGTCTTCGTGGTGGTGGTGAAGACGCCGGTGCACTCGAACCGGTAGGCCGGGAACTTGTAGATGCCGCCGTACATGAACGCGCCGAGGATCGGGATGCCCGGCGCGATGATGCCGAGGTAGCCGCCCATGTTGGCCAGCAGTTTCGCGGACATGCCGGTGACGGTGCCGTCGCGGCGGGCCGTGACGGTGATGTCCTGGACCTGGTCGCGGCCGTGGTGCGCCGAGAGCATCGCCTCGGAGCGCGACTCGGTGAACTTCACCGGCTTGTGCAGCCGCCGGGCCGCCGCGAACGCGATGAACTCCTCGGGCGTGACCTCCAGCTTGCCGCCGAAGCCGCCGCCGACGTCCGGCGCGATGACCCGGATCTTGTGCTCCGGCATCCCGGTACCGAGCGACAGCAGGATCCGCAGGACGTGCGGCACCTGGGTCGACGACCACATGGTGATCTGGTCGCCGGTGGGGTCGACGACCGTGCTGCGCGGCTCCATGAACGCGGGGATCAGCCGCTGCTGGATGAACCGCCGCCTGACGACGACCTCCGCCTCCGCCTCGGCCCGGGCGACGTCGCCGCCGGTGCCGGCCTGCGCGGAGTCGAGGATCCACGTGTAGCACCTGTTCGTGCCGGCGGCCTCGTGCACCAGCGGCGCGCCGTCGGCCAGCGCGGCCTCCATGTCCAGCACGACCGGCAGCGGCTCGTAGCCGACCTCGATCAGCTCCAGCGCGTCGAGGGCGCTCGCGCGGTCGCGGGCGGCGACGACGGCGACCGGCTCGCCCGCGTGCCGGACCTCGTCCAGCGCCAGCGGCGGATAGACCGGCAGCACGGTGTCCTCGGTGACCGGCCAGATACATGGCATGGCGCCCTGCAGGTCGGCGATGTCAGGGCCGGTGAAGACGTCGACCACGCCGGGCGCGCCGCGGGCCGCCGTGACGTCGATGCCGGTGATGCGCGCGTGCGCCATGGGGCTGCGCAGGATGGCGAGGTGCAGCATGCCCGGCAGCGACAGGTTGTCGGTCCAGGAGGTCCGGCCGGTGATCAGCCGGGCGTCCTCCTTGCGGCGGCGGTCGCGTCCGACCTCGCCGGAGGGACGCTGCTCGGTGACCGTCACGTCGTCACCCCCTCGGCCGCCTCGGCGCCCTCCGGCGTCGACGGCACGCTGGTGCGCATGGACTCCGCCGCCGCGTGGACCGCCCGGACGATGTTCTGGTAGCCCGTGCAGCGGCACAGGTTGCCCTCGAGACCCTCGCGGATCTCCTCGTCGGTGGGGTCGGGGTTCTCGGTGAGCAGGTCGACCGAGGCCATGATCATGCCCGGCGTGCAGAACCCGCACTGCAGGCCGTGCTGCTCGTGGAAGGCCGTCTGGACGGGGTGCAGCTCACCGTCGGCGCCGGCCAGGCCCTCGATGGTGGTGACGTCGGCGCCGTCGGCCTGCACGGCCAGGACGGAGCAGCTCTTGACGCTGGTGCCGGACAGCAGGACGGTGCAGGAGCCACAGTTGCTGGTGTCGCAACCGACCACGGTGCCGACCTTGCCGAGCCGGTCGCGCAGGTGCTGGACGAGCAGCGTGCGTGGCTCGACGTCGTCGTCGTACCGGACGCCGTCCACCGTCATGGAGATTCTGGTCATGGGACTCCCGCCTACGCCAGGGACCGGCGCAGCCTCACCGGCCCGACCGAGCGCCATCCGATGCGCGCTTGCTGGTTCCAGCAAAGTCCGCGAATGCTGACACCGCAAGTGTTTCGCCCGAACCCGTGTGACCTACGGCACAGGTGACGCCGCTCACGACTCGTGGCGATCAACGCCGGCGGCTCGGCAGGCTGAAAGCACCATGCTCTACGACTGCCCCGAATGCGCCCTGCCCGCAACCGTCACCTCGCGCGGCCGGCTGTCCGGCACCTCCGGCCCGGTCGAGCACGTCGCTGTGCACTGCGTCGCCGGTCACCGTTTCCTCGGCCCCGCCGACACCCTGCGCATCGTCCTCCCGATTCCGGCCGGAGGACCGCACTAGAGCCGGTCGGTCCACAACGGGTCTGCAACATCGATTGACACACTCCACTACCGGCCGGTAGGACTCTCGCTATCAGTCCACTCACGGCGCGAACGCGCAGGTGACGTGGGCGGGGGTGAGAGCGCCGATGCTCGCTGTCGAGAACCTCGAGGTGGTGTACGAGGACGTCGTTCTCGTGCTCAAGGGTGTGACGCTCGAGGTCCCCAGGGGTGAGGTCGTCGCCCTGCTCGGAGCGAACGGCGCCGGCAAGACGACGCTGCTGCGGGCGCTCACCGGGCTCCTCGGCGTTCATCGGGGCTCCATCACCAAGGGCTCGGTGACCCTCGACGGCGCGGCGATCGATCACCTGGACGCACCGCACATCGTTGCCGCCGGCATCGGCCAGGTCATGGAGGGGCGCCGGATCTTCGCCGAGTTCACCGTCGAGGAGAACCTGCGCATCGGCGCGCACACGGCCGGCCGCGCCGCCGTCCAGTCGGGGCTCGACCGGGCCTACATGCTGTTCCCCGCGCTCGCGAACCGGCGAACCCAGCTGGCCGGCTACCTCTCCGGCGGCGAGCAGCAGATGCTCGCCATCGGCCGGGCCCTGATGACCGAGCCGGCTTACCTGCTGCTCGACGAGCCGAGCCTCGGGCTTGCTCCGCTGATGGTGCGGCGCATCCGCGACCTCATCGGCGAGATCAACCTGCAGGGCACGTCGATCCTGCTCGTCGAGCAGAACGCCGCCATGGCGCTGTCCGTCGCGTCACACGGCTACGTGCTCGAGACCGGCAAGATCGTCATGGACAAGCCGGCTGCGGTGCTGCGCGAGGACGAGGACATCCGCGAGTTCTATCTCGGCCTTCGCGACGAGGGCGCGGCCTCGTTCCGGGCCGTCAAGCACTACAAACGGCGCAAACGGTGGCTGTCGTGAGCACGCCCGCGGTCACCGAGCCCATCCTCGACGTGTCCGACCTGACGCTGCGGTTCGGCGGGACCACCGCGGTCGACGCCGTCGAGTTCGCCGTCGGGCGGGCCGAGTTGTTCGCGATCGTCGGGCCCAACGGTGCCGGTAAGACGTCGATCTTCAACTGCGTCTCCGGCGTCTACCGGCCGCAGCGGGGCTCGATCCGCTTCGACGGCGAGGAACTGCGCGGCCGGCGGCCGGACACCGTCGCCCAGCTCGGCATCGCACGCACGTTCCAGAACATCGAGCTGTTCGAGAACCTCACGGTGCTCGACAACCTGATGCTCGGCCGCCACCATCACCTCGACTACGGCGCGCTGGCCGGGCTGCTGTACCTCGGCAAGGCCAAGCGGGCCGAGACCGAGAACCGCCGGGTGGTCGAGGAGATCATCGACTTCCTCGAGATCGAGTCGATCCGCCGCAGCCTGGTGGGGATGCTGCCGTACGGGCTGAAGAAACGGGTCGAGCTGGGCCGCGCGCTGGCCATGGAGCCGAGGCTGTTGCTCCTCGATGAGCCGGTGGCGGGCATGAACCTCGAGGAGACCGAGGACATGGCCCGGTTCATCCTGGACATCCGGGCCGAGCTCGGCGTCACGATGGTGATGGTCGAACACGACATGGGTCTGGTGATGGACATCGCCGACAGGGTGCTGGTCCTCGACTTCGGACAACGCATCGCGCTGGGCGAGCCCGGGCGAATCCAGAGTGATCCAGCCGTCATCGAGGCCTATCTCGGCGAGGCGCCATGACGACGACCGAACCGGCGACACGTCGCGACTGGGCCACCATTCCGGCCCGGATCGCGGAACGGGCCGCGCTGCACCCGGGCCGGGTCTGCCTGCGCGAGAAGCGCTTCGGCATCTGGCAGGACGTCACCTGGCAGCAGTACTGGGCGAACTGCCGGCTGGCCGGGTATGCCCTCGCAGCGCTGGGCATCGGGCCCGGCGACCGGGTGGCGATCCATTCGGAGAACCGGCCGGAGTGGCTCTACACCGACGTCGGCGCCGTGGCGATCCGCGCGATCACCGTGGGCCTTTACTCCACCAACCCGGCGCCGGAGATCGCCTACCTGTTGCGTGACTCGGGCGCGGCCGTGCTCGTGGCCGAGGACCAGGAGCAGGTCGACAAGGCGCTCGAGGTCGAGGCGCAATGCCCCGACCTGCGCTGGATCGTCTACCTCGAGCCACGCGGCGTGCGAGCGTACGACCACCCGAAGCTGCTGAGCTGGACGGAGTTCCTGGAGCGCGGACGCGACCACGCGGCCGCCCATCCGGAGCTGCTCGACCGAGCCGCGGCGGCGGCAACGCCTGACGACGTCGTCACCCTCATGTACACGTCGGGAACCACCGGACCGCCGAAGGGGGCGATGCTCACCGTCCGCAACGTGGACTTCGCGACCCGGACGCTGATCGTCGATGGCGGGCTCTACGATCCGCCGCCGACGGACAGCGACGTGGTGCTGTCGTACCTGCCGCTGTGTCACGTCGTCGAACGGGCGGCGACGGAGTGGTGCAACGCCGCCACGGGCAGCACCGTCCACTTCGCCGAGTCGATCGACACCGTGCAGGCGAACCTGCGGGAGGTCCAGCCGACGCTGTTCTTCGCCGTCCCGCGCATCTGGGAGAAGATCTACGCCGGCGTCGAGGTGAAGATGAACGCCGCGTCGCCGCTCAAACGCGCGGTGTACGGGTTCGGCATGCGACTGGCCGCACGGATCGGCGACGAGCTCGTCCGCGCCGAGGGAAGCCACACGGCCCGGACCCGCCTCCTCTACGCGCTCGGCTACCCGCTGCTGTTCCGATCCCTCCGGGACCGGATCGGCCTGCGCAAGGTCCGGGTGGCCAGCTCGGGAGCGGCTCCGATCTCGCCGGACGTGCTGCGCTTTTTCTTCGGCATCGGCGTGGTCATCAGCGAGGCGTACGGGATGACGGAGAACGCGGCCGTCGCGACGGCCAACCGCCGCGGCCGCGTCAAGCTGGGCACCGTGGGCCAGCCGCACTCGGGCACCGAGCTGCGCCTGGACCAGCGCACGAACGAGATCCTGACCCGGCATCCGGGCAACTTCGCCGGCTACTGGCGCAACCCCGGCAAGACCGCCGAGGTGCTGGACGAGGACGGCTGGCTGCACACCGGCGACGTCGGCGCCTGGGTCGACGGCAGCCACCTCAAGATCGTCGATCGGATCAAGGACGTCATCATCACGTCCGGCGGCAAGAACGTCGCGCCGTCGGAGCTGGAGAACTCGCTCAAGACGTCGCCGTACATCAAGGAGGCGGTGGTGGTCGGCGACCGGCGGGCCTACCTCACCGTGCTGATCGGCATCGAGCCGGACACCGTCGGCGACTGGGCCCAGCGCGCCCGCATCCCCTACACCACCTACCGGGACCTCACCGAGAAGGAGCAGGTGCTGGAGCTCGTCCAAGCCGTGATCAAACAGGCCAACGCCAAGGTCGCCAGGGTGGAGCAGATCCGCAAGTTCCGGGTCATCCCGAAGGAGCTCGATCACGACGACGGCGAGCTGACAGCCACCCAGAAGGTCAAGCGGGCGACGTTGCACGAGCGTTTCGCCGATCTCGTCGAGGACATGTACGCCAACCGCAAGGACCGTCCCGGCGGCGACCTGGTGGAGGTCCACACATGGACGAGCTGATCGCCTCGGTGGTCCGCGGGCTGGGCATCGGCAGCACGTACGCCCTGCTCGGTGTCGGGTTCGTGATCATCTACCGGGCCACCAAGGTGATCAACTTCGCCCAGCCGGCGCTGATGATCCTGGGCGGCTACTTCACCTCCCTGTTCGCGACGCGGGCCGGGCTGCCGTTTCCGGTGGCCGTGGTCGCGGCGATGGTGGCGGTAGCGGCGATCGGAGCGCTGTGCGAACGGGTGGCGCTGCGCCCGATGGTGGGCGAGCCGCCGTTCGCCGCGGCGATGGTGACCGTCGGTGTCTTCATCGTGCTGCTCATCGTGGCGTTCCGGCTGATCGGGACACAGGTGCTGACCGTCGGCGACCCCTGGGGGTTGTCGCGGACCAGCGTCCTCGGTGTCTCGGTCGCCCAGGTCGACATCGCCAAGATCGTGATCTCGCTGGTGGCGATCGGCGTGATCGGGGTGTTCCTGGCCAGGTCGCGGCTCGGCCTGGCCATGCGGGCGACGGCGCTGGACCAGGAGGTCGCGCTGGCCCAGGGCGTCGACGTGGGCCGGATCTTCGGGCTGTCGTGGGCCATCGCCGGAGCACTGGCGGCCCTGGCCGGCATGCTCATCGGCACCGCGTCCGGTGGTATCGAGGCCACCACGGCGCTGGTCGCGCTCAAGGCGCTACCGGTGATCATCCTGGGCGGCCTCGACTCGATCAAGGGGTCGGTGTACGCGGGCCTGCTGATCGGCGTGGCGGAGTCGCTGACCCGCACCTACCAGCCCGAGCACGCGCCGTTCCTGGGTGCGAACTTCGACGTCGTCGTGCCGTACGTGATCATGATGGCGGTGCTGATGGTCAGGCCGTACGGGCTGTTCGGCACGCCGGAGGTGCAGCGCGTATGAGCGTGACCACCGAGGGTGCGCGACGTCGTGGGGCCGGCCGCGGGCGGCCGCTGCTCTACACCAGCTACGCCGCCGACCAGGCCATCTGGAACACGCCGGCCAAGCGGGTGTGGACGCTGGCCCTGCTGGTGGCGGTCCTGGCGCTGCCGTTCTACCTCGACCGCGACCTGACCAGCCTGCTCACGACGGTGTTCGTCTACGCGATCGGTGGCATCGGGCTGAACCTGGTGACGGGATACGCCGGCCAGGTGTCGCTCGGGCATGCGTTCTTCCTCGGCCTGGGCGCCTATACCGCGGCGGTCTTCGGCGGCGAGGCCACCGACGACGTGGTGGGCCTCGGCCTGGACATGGCGATCTGGCTCCCGCTGGCCGGGCTCGTCCCGGCTCTCGTCGGCTTCGCGGTGGCACCCCTCGCCGCCCGGGTCCGCGGACTGTACCTGGCGATCCTCACTCTGGGTCTGGTGTTCATCGGGCTGCACATCTTCAATGAAGCGGACTCGATCACCGGGGGAGCGGGCGTCGGGCGGGCACCCGCCGAACCGGTGCTGTTCGGAGTCGACCTGACGACGCGGTTCGAGCTGTTCGGGACGCGGGTCAACCGGGACATGGTCTACTACATCCTCTGCCTCGTGGTGCTGGTGGTCCTGGCCGTGGCAGCGCGCAATCTCACCAGATCGAAGTGGGGCCGGGCGTTCGCCGCCGTCCGCGACCGCGACGTCGCGGCCGAGGTGATGGGCGTGTCGCTGCTGCGCACCAAGACGCTGGCGTTCACCATCTCGTCCTTCTACGCGGGCATCGCCGGCGCCCTGCTTTCCGTGGTCGTCGGGCGGATCAGCCCGAACACCTGGGACCTGTTCCTGTCCATCGACTTCCTGGCCGTCGTCCTGATCGGCGGCGTCGCGACGATCACCGGATCGATCATGGGTGCGGCCTTCGTCGTGCTGCTGCCCCGGCTGGTCGACGAGCTCTCCGCCTACCTGCCGTTCATCTCCGGCCACACCGGCGAAGGCTTCCTGTCGGTGTTCCAGCTGCAGACCATGATCTTCGGTGCGTTGATCGTCCTGTTCCTCGTGCTCGAGCCGCGCGGGCTCTACGGCCTGTGGGTGCGGGTGCGCAACTACTGGAAGGCCTGGCCCTTCTCCTACTGATCCGCTCATATTCGATCAACCGCCGCCGTTCCCAGCGTCCGGCGACGTGTTCACCAACCAGGAGGGAGAGCTCGATGAGGAGCTTCAGAAGCGGGTGGATCGCCGCCGCGTGCGGCGGGCTGGCGCTCGTCGTCGGCGGATGCGGGTCCGACGATGCCGAGACCGGCCCCGGGGTGTCCGACGATCCGTGCCCCGACGCGGTCAACGAGGACAACGGCTGCATCTACCTGGGTGTGCTCTCCGACCTGACGGAGGGGCCGTTCGCGGCGCTCGCCGTGCCGATCACCGATGGCCAGGTGGCGTTCTGGCAGCGGGTGAACGAGGAGGGCGGTATCGGCGGCTACGACGTCGACATCACCGAGTACACCCGAGACACCCGGTACGACCCGCAGGAGCACAGCGCGGCCTACCGCGAGATCGAGCCGGAGATCCTGGCCCTCGCCCAGACCCTCGGCACCGAGACCACAGAAGCGATCCTCGGCGACATGGACTCCGACGACGTCGTCGGCGCGCCGGCGTCCTGGTGGTCCGGCTGGAACTTCGAGGACAACGACGACGGCCTCATCCTCGAGGCCGGCTACTCCTACTGCCTCGAGTCGCAGATCGGGCTCGACTGGTTCTCCGAGAACGTGGCGCCGCCGGAGACGGTGCTGGCAGTCGGCTATCCGGGCGACTACGGCGGCGACTCGGCCGCAGGCGTCGAGGCATGGACGGAGGCCGCCGGCGCGCAGTTCGCGGGCTTCGTGGAGACCGCACCGAACGCGCAGGTCGGTTCCCAGGACGCCGCCGTCGGCCAGGTGCTGCAGTCCGGTGCCGATGTGGTCGTGCTGGCCGTGGGGCCGGCGGAGACCGCGGAGATCGTCGGCGGCTCGGCCGCGAACGGGTTCACCGGCCAGTTCCTCGGCTCGGTCCCGACGTGGAACCCGGCGCTGCTCGACACGCCGGCCGCGCCCGCGCTGCAGGCGCTCTACACCAACGTCGCCCCGTGGGAGGACCTCGATGCAGATACCGAGGCGCACGCGGCGATCCGCGAGTCGCTCGGCGACGAGCTGCCGGCCAACCAGGGCTACATCTACGGCTGGATCTGGTCGTATCCCGTCAAGGCCGCTCTGGAGGCGGCCGCCGAGAACGACGACCTGACGCGTGAGGGCGTGCGGGCGGTGGTCGACGGGCTGGAGGTCGACTTCGAAGGCGCGCTCCCAGCCACCACGCTCGGCGGCGACCCGAACGAGAACGTCAACCGGACCGCCGTCATCAACAAGCCCGACCCGGAAGCTCCGCTGGGGCTGTCGTCCGTGGCGACCGGCGTGACTGGCACCAATGCGGACAGCTACGACTACGCGTCAGCGTGCTCCGGCTGACGGCGGCGGCCGCCCGCTCCTGGACAATCGGGGGATGAGCGACGTCTACACCGCCGCCGAGGCGCGCGCCGTGCTCGACCGGCTGCGCCCGACGCTGGCCGGCCTGATCGCGGTGCGCGCCGACCTCGCCGAACTGGGCGCCGCGGTCCAGGGTGGCGCGCCGACGCCGCTGGGCGGGCTGCCGGAGCTGAAGGCCGCGCAGGCCCGCCTCGACGAACTGCTGTCCGCTGTCGTCGCGGCCGGCGTCGAGGTCAAGGGCATCGCGCCGCTGCTGCTGGACTTCCCGTCCGTGCTCGACGACGAGCCGGTGCTGCTGTGCTGGCTGGAGGGCGACGCCGAGCTGGCGTGGTACCACCGCGCCGATCTCGGCTTCGCCGGGCGCCGGCCGCTGCCTCCGACCCCCTAGCGGTCCGGACCAGCGGCTTCACAAGATCGCCCCGACGCAGTACGGTCCGCAGCGGGCGGGCACGGGGGGCGCCTGACCGCAGCGGGCCCCGGCTCCCGAGTTCGTTCACGACCACGGTCGTCTCCGACGGACGAAGGAGTCCACCATGCGCGTGCCCCGCCGTCTCCTCCCTGCCGCCGCCGCCCTCGGGCTCGGCGTCTCGCTGCTGGTCACCAGCGGCGCGGGCGCCGACAACGGCGGCGAGCTCGAGGCCTACACCGCCGACGTCACCGCGCAGCAGGCGGCCGAGATCAGCGCCGACGGCCTCGACGTCACCGCCGCCGAGCCGACCGCGTCCGGCGTCCGCATGGACCTGGTGCTCACCGAGGACGAGGTGCGGGCGCTGCGCGGCCGCGGCGTCGACGTCGAGGTGAAGCGCAACGCCGACGGGCTCAGCGCCACCGAGGCGGCGGCCCGGCAGGCGGCTGCCGGGTTCACCGTCTGGCGGTCCTGGGACGAGGACGGCGGCCTGCGCGACCAGCTGTACGACCTCGCGAAGGACAACCCGCAGATCGCCAAGCTGGTCGTGCTCGGCGAGACGTACGAGGGCCGCGAGATCATCGCGCTCAAGTTGACCCAGGGCGCCCGCGGCATCGCCGACGGCACCCGCCCGGCGGTGCTGTACAGCTCGTTGCAGCATGCCCGCGAGTGGATCTCCGGCGAGGTCAACCGCCGGCTGCTCGACGACCTGGTCGACGGCTGGCGGGCCAACGACCGCGAGGTGCGCAGCCTGCTGCGCCGCAACGAGTACTGGTTCGTGCTGGTCGCCAACCCGGACGGCTACCAGTACACGTTCGACAACGAGCGGTTGTGGCGGAAGAACCTGCGCGACAACGACGGCGACGGCACCACCACGGCGCTCGACGGCGTCGACCCGAACCGCAACTACCCCGAGCACTTCCAGTACGACGAGGAGGGCTCGTCGTCGCTGATCTCCAGCGACACGTATCGCGGGCCGGAGGCCGGCTCCGAGCCGGAGACGCAGGCGATGCTGGCGCTCTACGACCGCGTCGACTTCGCCTTCCACGTGAACTGGCACTCCGCCGGCGAGTGGCTGCTGTACCCGGAGGGCTGGCAGACCGGCACCCCGAGCGGGGACGATCCGATCTACTACGCGCTGTCCGGGAACCGGGACACCCCGGCGATCGCCGGCTGGGAACCGGGGCTGTCGTCGGACGTCCTGTACGTGACCAACGGCGAGACCACCGACTTCGCGCATTCCCAGCGCGGCACCCTGGCGTGGACGCCCGAACTGGGCGAGGGCGTCGCCGGCAGCGGGTTCGTCTTCCCCGACGACGAGGCGCTGGTGCAGGCCGAGTTCGAGAAGGTGCTGCCGTTCGCCATGGACGTCGCGAAGTCCGCGGCCGACCCGGACGACCCGGTGTCGCACCTGGGCCTCACGACGAAGCCGTTCTACCTGCAGAGCGACGACACCTACAAGGCCGGCCTGCCGCAGGCCGACTTCACCTTCGACTACTCCTACGGCGACCCGCAGGAGGTGCGGGTGCTGGCCAAGCGCGACCTCGGCGCGGTGACGGTGAAGTACAGCGTCGACGGCGGCCCGGTTCAGAGCGCGCCCACCGAGGAGTGGAAGGGCGGCGACCGCTACGGCGGCGGCACCGACGTCTACTACCAGGTGATGAGCGGCGTCGTCACCGGCACCGACCCCGGCGACTCCGTCGAGGTGTGGTTCGAGGGCGGCGGGCAGACCAGCGACTCGTTCACCTACACCGCGGTCGAGGAGTCCGGCGACGACGTGCTGATCCTCGCCGCCGAGGACCACACCGGCGCCTCGCCGGTCCAGCCGCCCGGCGGCCCGCACCACCTGGCCGCCTACGAGGAGGCGCTGACGGCGAACGGCGTCGGCTACGACGTGTACGACGTCGACGCCCGCGGCCGGACGGCGCCGGATGCGCTGGGCGTGCTGTCGCACTACGACGCCGTCGTCTGGTACACCGGCGACGACGTCGTGACCCGGGAGCCGGGCTGGGCCGGCGGCAACGCGTCGCGGCTGGCCATGGACGAGCTGCTGGAGGTCCGCGACTTCCTCAACGAGGGCGGCCGGGTGCTCTACACCGGCAAGTACGCGGGCAGCCAGTACACCCAGAACCTCGGGCTGCAGGCCTACGACCCGACGGCCGCGAACGCGCAGTGCTCGTCCTCGCCCGTGGTCGCGGCGCGCTGCCGGGTGCTGGCCGGCTCCGGCGACCTCACCAACGACGTGCTGCAGTACTGGCTCGGCGCCTACCTGCTTGTGGACGACGCCGGCACCGGCGACGACGGCCTGCTCGACGTCATCGGCGGCGACGAGGGCCCGTTCGAGGGCCTGGCCTGGGGGTTCGACCCGGCCGGGAACCAGGACCACAGCAACTCGCAGGTCGTCACCAGCGGCATCCTCGACCCGGACACGTACCCGCAGTTCGACAGCTGGGTCGCGGCGCGCTGGGACCGCGAGGGTGGCCCGTTCGAGCCGCACACCGGCGACTTCTACGTCTACTCGCAGATCGGCGACGTCTCGTTCAAGCGGCTGACGAACACGATCAGCGTCCCGGCCGGCGGCGCCACGCTGTCATTCTGGACGTCGTACGACACCGAGGCGGCCTGGGACCACCTGTTCGTCGAGGCCGCACCGGCCGGCACCGACGACTGGACCACACTGCCGGACGCGAACGGGAACACGTCGCAGGAGACCGCGGGCGGCAGCTGCCCGGCCGGCTGGAACACCCTGCACCCGCGGCTGGAGCACTACCAGACCGTCGTCGACGGCACCACCTGCCTGCCGACCGGCACGACCGGCGCGTGGAACGCCGCGTCCGGCAACTCCGGCGGCTGGCAGCAGTGGTCGATCGACCTGTCCGCGTACGCCGGCGGCGACGTCGACCTGTCGCTCAGCTACGCCAGCGACTGGGCGGTTCAGGGCCTGGGCGTCTTCGTCGACGACATCACCGTCAGCACCGGTGCCGGCGACACGTCGTTCGAGACCGACCTCGGCGGCTGGGACGTGCCCGGCCCGCCCGAGGGGAGCGCGCCGAACGCCAACGACTTCATCCGCACGACGGCCGGCGGCTTCCCGGAGGCGGCGGTCACGGCGACGCCCGGCACGCTCTACGCCGGGTTCGGATTGGAGGGCATCGAGGACGCGGCCGAGCGGGCCGCCGTCATGGAGCGGGCGCTGAAGCACCTGCTCGGCTGACGGCGGCTCGATGGGGTGGCATGACCGGCCGCTCTAGCTGAACGGGTCCTCGTGATCTATGCAGCTTGGGTGGGCTGATCGCCGCGGGTGCCTTGGCACTGCTGACCATGCTGGATATCCGGACGAACCGGACGTCCGGGCGGCGGTCAGCCTAGCCAAGGTGATGGCCCGTGACCGGGTGAGGTGGCTGTCGCCGGGCGACAGTCGCCTCACCCATCAAGGGTGCGACCAACCGCGCCCGGTGCTGCCGACCGTGCGCCGGGGCCGTGCCGTTGGCCGTCCCCCTGGCGCCCCGACGCCCGCCCGGCGGGTCAGAGCGCCCGTGCGTCGGCGGCGATCAGCGCGGCCAGTTCGGCCGGCAGCTGGTCGCCGCCGACTCCGGCCTCGGCGATCGAGGCGACCCGGATCCAGTCGGACCGGTCGATCGCGCGCAGCAGCTGGTCGCGCAACGTGCGGTTGACGTCCGGGCCGGTGGCCAGCCGCACCAGGCCGGCCGCCGACGGCTGCACCGTCACGGTCGTGCTGGCCGTGGCGGTGCCGTTGACGCCGGTGGCCGTCACCTCGAGCGTGTGCTCGCCCGCGGCCAGCGTGTCGACGGCGATGGCGGCGCCCTCGGCGACCTCCGTGCCGTCCAGCGTGAGCGCGATCGACTCGGCCCGCTCCGACGTCACCGCCGGCACCAGCACGTCGCCGCGGGTCAGCGTCGCGCCGTCGGCCGGTGCCGCGAACGCCACCGTGGGCTCGTCCGGCACCGTCTGCACGTGCCGCGCGTTCCAGCCGACCAGCTCGCCCGGCTTGTTCGTGATGACGCCGTCGACGCCGAGGTCCCGCAGGATCGCCCACTGGGCCGGGTCGTCGATGGTGTACGGCATGACGGCGATCTCAGCAGCGTGCAGGTCCTCGACGACGTCGGTGCGGGTCTGCAGTGCCGTCCACGCCGGGTTGTAGGCGACGACGCCGAGCTCCTGCGCCGTCGCGACCGGGTCGGCGTCGAGGCTCGAGCGCAGCAGGCCCAGGCGCAGCTCCGGCTCGATCGTCCGCACGTCGCGCAGCACCTGCACGTCGAAGCTCTGCAGGAGGGTCTGCTCGATCAGGCCCTGGTCGCGCAGCTGGCCGACGATGAGCTCCAGCTCGGCGTACGTCTCCGGGCCCTTGACCTCCAGCAGCAGCGTCGGCGCGCGGCCCTTCATCAGCGCCAGCACGTCGAGCAGCGTCGGCACCGGCTGGCCGGTGAACGCGGTCGAGAACCACGACCCGGCGTCCAGGCCCTCGATGTAGTCCGACGTCACGGACGGCAGCGCGCCGGTGCCGTCCGTCGTCCGGTCCAGCGTGTTGTCGTGCAGGATGATCGGCACGCCGTCGGCGCTGGTCGCGACGTCGACCTCGACGTAGTCGGCGCCGGTGCGTAGCGCGGACTCCACCGCGGCGAGGGTGTTCTCGGGCGCCACCGATGAATAGCCGCGGTGCGCCACGACGGCGGGCGTCGACTCGGGGCCGACCGGTCGGATCACCGGCTCCTCCTCCAACTCCGTGACGACGACGTCGTCGAAGGATACGGTGCTGCCGTTCACGATCAGGCCCAGCACGCCCTGGTCGCTGCGCTGCAGGGCGCTGGTGCGCATGACCTCCTGGCCGTCGAAGATCCAGGTGGCCCGGCTGCCGTGCACCTCGACGGCGATGCGGACGTCGTTGCCCGTGCCGGCCGCGTGCGGTGCGGCCGCCGTGTTGGTGACGTTCCAGCCGTCGGACGTGGTGCGCTGGGCGAACTCGAGGCCGTTGGCGGCGGTCGTGCCGCTGCGCATGGTGGCGATCCACCACGGCGTGGACCCGTCCGGCGCGATGTCCATGCCGACGGCGGTCCACCGGGCGGCGTTGGCGACCTGCTCGAACCTCGCCGTCACCTCGACCCGGAAGTTGCGCAGGTGCGGGCCGAACGTGATGCGCGACAACTGGCTCGACGACGTGCTCACGCCGACCAGCCGCCCGTCCGACACCGACCACTGGCCGTCGACGGCGGTCCAGCCGGCCGGGAGCTCACCGCCGGAGAAGTCCTCGCTCAGCACGACGGCGGGCTCGGCTGCCTCGGGTGTCTCGGCCGCCGCGGGTGCCGCGATGAGGGCCGCGCTCAGCGCGGCGACCGGCAGGGCGGTGGCGAGGAGTAAGGACGGTCTGGGCAGGCGCACGGGGTCCTCCAGGTGTCGGGGGTTGGTATCACTGGACGGTGCGGCAGCATCAGCCCGCGAGCGCGGCCACGTCCCAGGTGCGCAGCCGGCCGCACATGCCGTACCGGTAGGGCTGTTCGCGTCGCTCGCCGACGTGCACGGAGGCGGTCCGCAGGTGGCCGGCGTCGCCGGCGGCGAGGGCGGTCAGCGTGCGACCGGTCTCGTCGACCCCGTCGCGGACGGAGCGCTGCCAGGTCTCCTGCCAGCCGGGCACCTTCGCGGCGACCAGCGCGCCGGCCCGCTCGTACAGCGACGACAGCGCGGCCGGCCCTTCCACCGCGACGCGGCGACGCAGGTCGGCGAAGCCGGCCAGCGCGAGGTCGCGACGGGCCCGGGCGGCGGCCGCGACCGCGTCCTCGTCCGCGGCGCCGCTCGGCAACGCGGCGGCCGCGGCGTATCCAGCGGGGTCGGCCAGCACGTCGTCGGGGAAGGTGAAGACGGCGTCGCCGGCCTCGGGCAGCCCGGCGTTCTGCATGACGACGACGATCTGCAGGCCGCCGTCGTTGACCAGCCGGTGCACCGTGCCCGGCGTGAACCACAGCACGGTGCCCGCGGTCAGCGGGTGCGACCCGGCGCCGGCGGCGCTCAGCGTCTCCAGCCGGCCGCTCCCGCCGACCACCACGTAGCCCTCGCCGGACGCCGTGTGCAGGTGCGGCGACCCGCCGGCCAGCCCGTCGTCGCCGGGCCAGTCATAGACGGTGAGATGGCTGACCGCCGTTCCGCCGGGAAACCCTGGCCGACCTGCACCCATACGAAGACCTCCTGCGCGATGCGACGGAAAGCGCTCTCCCAGCCTACGTGGAGACGGCGAGGCGCGAAAGGCCCCGGCGGCCGGGCCGCCGGAACCCCCGCGAACGACCTCAGTCGCCGATGAACGGACCACCGGCCGGGCTCTTGCGCCACACCGTGACGACCGACGGCCGCGGCTGGTCGCCGTACGGGAACGTCGAGATCGGGGTGTCCGGCGAGGCGCCGCTGCCCTCGCCCGGGTGCTGCACCGCGATGGTGGCGGTGCGGCCGTCCGGCGTGATGAACGGGCCGCAGCACTCAGCGCCCTTCGGGACCGAGGCGAACCGGCGGACGTGGCCCTTGTCGTCGCCCTCGACCGGCATCACGAACAGGCCGTCGGCGATGCTGCTGGCGCCGGGCATGCCGTCGGTGGAGATCCACAGCCGGCCGGCCGGGTCGAAGGCCACGTTGTCCGGGCAGGACATGTGGCTGACCTGCGACTTGTCGTAGCCGTCGTAGTAGGTGGACGGGTCGGACGGGTTGCCCGCCAGCACCAGGATCCGCCAGCTGAAGGTGAGCGCCGCCGCGTCGTTGCCGTCCTCGTCGATGCCGACGATGTGGCCCCACTTGTTGTTCAGGCGCGGGTTGGGCTCCTCGACGCCGGTGGACGCGTTGCGCGCGGTGTTGTTCGTCAGCGCGATGACGACGGTGCCGGTGACGGGGTTGCGCTCGACGTCCTCGGGCCGGTCCATCTTGGTGGCGCCGGCCTTGTCGCCGGCCAGCCGGGTGAACGTCAGCACCTCCTCGACGCTCATACCGTCGACCTTGCTCGTGCCGCCGACCACGAGCGGCAGCCACCGGCCGGTGCCGTCGAACTCGCCGTCGGAGGGCAGTGTGCCGGTGCCATCGATCTCGGCGGCCGGGCTGTCGCCGGTGAACTTCGCGACGTAGAGGTCGCCCTCCTCCAGCAGCCGCAGGTTGGCGTCGCGGTCGCGCTTGCTGGTGCCCGGACGGAACGTGTTCTTGGAGATGAACTTGTACACGTAGTCGAACCGCTCGTCGTCGCCCAGGTAGGCGACGGCGCGGCCGTCCTCCGCGATGGAGATGGTGGCGCCCTCGTGCTTGAACCGGCCCAGCGCGGTGTGCTTGCGCGGGGTCGACTTCGCGTCGAACGGGTCGATCTCGACGATCCAGCCGAACCGGTTCGGCTCGTTCGGCTCCTGGGCGAGATCGAAGCGCTTGTCTGTCTTCTCCCAGCCGCGCTCGGTGCCGGCGGCGGTGCGGATGCCGTACCGGGCGTACCGCGCGGCCGTCGTCTCGTCGGTGATGGCGGCGGACGCACCGAAGTACTGGTTGAAGTTCTCCTCGGCGGTGAGGATGGTGCCCCACGGCGTGGTGCCGCCGGCGCAGTTGTTCAGCATGCCGAGGACCTTCGTGCCGGTGCGGTCGGCGCTGGTCTTCAGCAGGTCGCTGCCGGCCACCGGGCCGGTCACCGCGAACTGCGTCTTGGTGTGGATGCGGCGGTTGTAGCGACGCCGTCCGCCGACCGGCAGCCACTCGCCGGTCTCGGCGACCCGCTCGATCTCGACGACGGAGCCGCCGTGCGCGGCCTGCGAGACGAGCAGCTGGTCGACGGTGGCCGCGGCGGCGCCGGTCCAGCCGCGGAACATCAACTCCTCGTTGGTGTACTCGTGGTTCACCCAGAGCAGGCCCTTGGTGAAGCCGCGGTCCAGCGGCAGGATCGCCACGAAGTCGCAGTTGTAGCCGAACTGCCCGAGCTGGGCGGCCTCGGTCTGGTGGTCGAAGTCGAACTCCGGCGCGCCCGGCAGGATCGGGTCGCCCCAGGCCACCGTCACCGACCAGTCGTAGCCGTTGGGCACCACGATGGTGTCCAGGGTGTTGTCGCCGACGGAGCGGAAGCCGACCGGGCGGCCGCGCTCGGGCAGGTCCGGGAAGCTCGGGTTCGGCGGCTTCGGGCCGGACGACGTGGTGCTCGCGCTCGCCGGGGCAGCGGCGGCGGCCAGCGCGCCGCTCCCGACGCCGGACCCGACGACCAGCGCGGCGACGGCGCCGCTGCGGAGCAGGCCACGCCGCGACATCGCCTTGTTCACCATGTCGCCGAAGTACTCGTTGTCGCTCTCGTTCGGCACCGGGTGGAAGCAGGCGTCGGCGCAGCGGTACTTGCACGTCATGGCGCTGCGGCCGCCGTGCACGCCACCCAGGACGGGCAGCAGGCGGCGGCGCTGGGCGCCTTCGGGTTCGGGCATGGGAGTCCCTTCGTCACAGCTCCGGCACGTTCTCACCAGAACCTAGGAACCGGTGCGCGCGAGAACCACCACGTCAGGACGAACAGAAGGTGAAGGACACGTGTGGGACGGGACCGGCGCCGCGGACGAGGGACGCCGGCCCGCCCTTCCCACCCCCCGAGTTCAGTCCACCCCGAGCTCAGTCACCGATGAACCTCCCGCCGGTCGGGCTGGTGCGCCAGACGGTGACGACGGACGGCCGCGGCTGGTCGCCGTGCGGGAACGTCGACGCGGGCGCCTCGGGGGAGGCGCCGTCCTCCTCGCCGGGATGCTGGACGGCGATCAGCGCGGTGCGGCCGTCCGGCGTGATGCACGGTCCGCAGCACTCGGCGCCCACCGGGACCGAGGCGAACCGGCGCAGGTGACCGGCGTCGTCGCCGTCGAGCGGCATGACGAACATGCCGTCGTTGGCGCCGACTGACCCGGGCATGCCGTCGGTGGCCAGCCAGAGCCGGCCGGACGGGTCGAACGCGACGTTGTCGGGGCAGCTGATCATGCTGACCTGCGACTTGTCGAAGCCGGCGTAGTAGGTCGACGGGTCCTCGGGATCGCCGGCGACCAGCACGAGCGACCAGGTGAACGCCGTCGCGGCCGCGTCGCCGCCGTCCTCGTCCAGCGCCAGGACCTGGCCCCACCGGTTGGTGGCCCGCGGGTTCGCCTCGTCGGCCTGGGCGGGCGTGCGGCGGTCGTTGTTGGTCAGCGCCATGAACACGGTGCCCGTGACGGGGTGCGGCTCGACGTCCTCGGGGCGGTCCATCTTCGTCGCGCCGGCGCGGTCGGCGGCCAGCCGGGTGAACACCAGCACCTCCTCGACGCTCATGCCGTCGACGGCGCTCTCGCCGCCGCTGACCAGCGGCAACCACTCGCCGGCCCCGTCGAACAGCCCGTCGGACGGCAACCGGCCGGAGCCGTCGATCTCGCTGGCCGGGCTGTCGCCGGTGAACCGCGCGACGTAGAGGTCGCCGTCCTCGAGCAGGGTGAGGTTGTGCCGGCGGTCGCGGTCCGAGCCGCCGTCGCGGAACCGGCCGGACGACACGAACTTGTAGACGTACTCGAACCGCTCGTCGTCGCCCATGTAGACCGCGACCCGGCCGTCCGCCGTCAGCGCCGTCGTCGCGCCCTCGTGCTTGAACCGGCCCAGCGCGGTGAGCTTGTGCGGCGTCGAGCGCGGGTCGTACGGGTCGATCTGGCAGACCCAGCCGAACCGGTTCGGCTCGTTCGGCTCGGCGCTGACGTCGAAGCGGGCGTCGGCGCGCTCCCAGGCGCGGCTGGTGCCGGCGGTGGTGCGGATGCCGTAGCGGGCGTACCGCGCGGCCGTCACCGGATCGGTGACGTCGGCGGACGCGCCGAAGTACTGGTTGACATTCTCCTCGCCGGTCAGCACGGTGCCCCACGGCGTGGTGCCGCCGGCGCAGTTGTTCAGCATGCCCAGGACGGTCGTTCCCGCGGGGTCGGCGGCGGTGCGCAGCAGGTCGCTGCCGGCGGCCGGGCCGGTGACGCGGAACGGGGTGCCGGCGTGGATGCGCCGGTTGTGCCGGCGGCGTCCGCCGGCCGGGAGCCACTCGCCGGTGTCGCCGACCCGCTCGATCTCGACGATCGACCCGCCGTGCGCCGCCATCGCGATGCGCAGCTGCTCCACCGTGGCGCCGGCCGCGCCGGTCCAGCCGCGGAACATCAGCTCCTCGTTGGTGTACTCGTGGTTCACCCAGAGCAGCGCGCGCTGGAAGCGGCGGTCCAGCGGGTAGACGGCCACGAAATCGCAGTTGTAGCCGAACTGCTCACGCTGGGCGGCCGCGGTCTGGTGCTCGAAGTCGAACTCCGGCGCGCCCCGGAACATCGGATCGCCCCACGCGATGGTGACCGACCAGTCGTACCCGTTCGGGACGACGACGGCGTCGAGCGTGTTGTCGCCGACCGGGCGGAAGCCGACCGGCCGGCCGTACTCCGGGCCGTCCGGGTGGTCCGGCGTGGGCGGGACCGCGGCGTCGCCGTCGGTGCGGCCGTCGGCGTCCGACGCGACGGCGGCCAGCGTGCCGGGCGCGCCCGCCCCGACGACGACAGCGGCCGCGACGGCCCCGCCGCGGAGCAGGCCGCGCCGGCTGACGGCCGCCTCGACGACGTCGCCGAAATAGGCGTTCTCGCTGGTGTTGGGCGGTTCGTGGGCGCAGGCGTCGGCGCAGCGGTAACGGCAGGTCATGGCGCTGCGGCCGCCGCGGGCGCCGTCGAGCAGCGGGAGCAGCCGCCGCCGGCCGGGGACGTCGTCGAGGTCGGGCATCGGTGTGACTCCCTCTGCCGGGGGCGCGAACGTGGTGTCACAGCGTAGGTAAACATTCACCCGTTGGCTACCAAAAAGTCACGAAACGTGTGGCGGCGGTTTCCGCGTGCACCGGTTCACGCCAGGTTGACACGGCCCGCCCGTAGGGTGGGTGCCCTCCCGGCCGGGAGGGGCCCGACCCCGCCGCCCGCCACGAACCTCCGCCGGGCTCGCCGGCCGGCGTGATCAGGTGACGTTCTGCCACGGTTTGGCGGCCGGTACGTCACCTGATCGTTTCGTGTCCACCTGATGGAGCTGATCGGGTGACCTACCGGCCCCGGTCCTCGGCGTGTTCGTCACCTGATCGTTCTTCCGAAGATGATCAGGTGACGAAGCGGGGCCAGGGGTCTGACGCTCGGTTGGCCGGCCCGGTGCTTGACGCTCGGTTGGCCGGCCCGGTGCTTGACGCCTGGTGGGCCGGCGCGGTGGTTGACGCTCGGTTGGCCGGCGTGCGGTTCACGCCTCGTTGACACGGCCCGCCCGTAGGGTGGGTGCCCTCCCGGCCGGGAGGGGCCCGACCCCCGCCGCGAACCGTGCCGCCGGCAGCGGCGAACCGTGCCGCCGGCAGCCGCGAACCGCGCCAACGGCACCCGTGAACCCGCGCCATCGGCAGCGGCGAACCGCACCATCAGCAACCATGAACCGTGCCGCCGGCACCCATGAACCGTGGTACTGGCAGTCGCGAACCGCACCACCGGGCCGAAAGGGTGCATGCTGGAGGACACAGGAGAGGGGGCCGGCATGGTCGCGACTTCGCTGATCGAACGCATCCGCGGCGGCATCATCGGCGAGGGCGAGGTCCTGCACGGGCCGTACGGCGCGCGCCGCATGACGTATGCCGACTACACGGCGTCGGGACGGTCGCTGGACTTCATCGAGGACTTCGTCCGCGAGCAGGTGCTGCCGCTCTACGCCAACACGCACACCGAGAGTTCCGGCACCGGGCTGCAGACCACGCTGCTGCGCGAGGACGCCCGCCGCACCATCCGCGAGTCGGTCGGCGGCACCGACGACCACCTGGTCATCTTCACCGGCTCCGGCGCCACCGCGGCGGTCAACAAGCTCGTCCACATCCTCGAGCTGCGGCTGCCGGCCGGCGCGCCGAAGCGGCACGGCGTCCTGTACGACGTTCCGCAGAACCGGCCGGTGGTGTTCGTCGGGCCGTACGAGCATCACTCCAACGAGCTGCCGTGGCGCGAGACCATCGCTGACGTCGTCGCGGTCGACACCGACGCCGACGGCCACATCGACCTCGACCAGCTGGACGAGTTGCTGCGCGCCTACGCCGACCGGCCGCTGCGCATCGGCAGCTTCTCCGCCGCGTCCAACGTCACCGGCGTGCTGACGAACGCCGACCGCATCGCGGCGCTGCTGCACGAGCATGGCGCGCTGTCGTTCTGGGACTATGCCGCCGCCGCGCCCTACGTCCCCATCCGCGTGGCCGAGAGCGCGCCCGGCGCCGGCGACCACAAGGACGCGATCTTCCTGTCGCCGCACAAGTTCGTCGGCGGGCCGCAGACGCCCGGCGTGCTGGTGGTCGACCGCGCGCTGGTGCGCAATGAGGTCCCGTCCGTCCCCGGCGGCGGCACCGTCGAGTTCGTCAGCCCCGACGAGCACCGCTACCTCGACGACCCCGTCGCCCGCGAGGAGGGCGGCACCCCGGCCATCGTCGAATCGATCCGGGCCGGGCTGGTGTTCGGGCTCAAGGACGCCGTCGGCACCGACCTCATCCAGGAGCGCGAGGAGGCGCTCTGGCGCTACGCGCTGCGCCGCTGGCAGGACGTCCCGCAGATCGACGTGCTCGGCAACCCCGACGTCCCGCGGCTGTCCATCGTGTCGTTCCGCCTCCGCCACGGCGACCGCTTCCTGCACCACAATTTCGTCGTCGCGCTGCTCAACGACCTGTTCGGCATCCAGGCGCGCGGCGGTTGTTCCTGCGCCGGGCCGTACGGGCACCGGCTGCTGTCCGTCGGGCCGGACGAGTCGCGCGGCTTCCGCGACGTCGTCGGCGTCGGCTGCGAGGGCATCAAGCCAGGCTGGACCCGGCTGAACTTCAACTACTTCATCTCCGACACCGTCCGCGACTACCTGGTCGACGCGGTCGAGCTGATCGCCCGCGACGGGTACCGGCTGCTGCCCGACTACGGCTTCGACCCGCACACCGGGCTGTGGCGGCACCGCGAGGGCACGTCGCGCCCGCCGGTCCGGCTGACCGGGCTGCACTACGACGAGCAGGGCCTCCTGGTCGGCGCCGAGCGGCACGAGCGGGTCGGCGAGGACACGCTCGCCGAGCACCTGGCCGACGCGCGTGACGTGCTGGCCGGCCGGCCCGACGCCGTCGAGGACGGGCCGACCGGGCTGTCGGCGGAGTTCGAGGCGCTGCGCTGGTTCACGCTGCCGCCGTCGTGCGTGCTGGCGGGGGACACCTCGGTCGAGGTGCTGGTCGACGACCGCTGCGCCCACCCCTGAGAACTCAGGAGAGCGCCCACGCCAGCAGCACGAGCGCCTGGCCGGCCGCTTGCGCGAGGGCGAAGCGGCGCAGCGAAGGGAGCAGCGCCGCCCACTCGACCGCCGCCCGCACCGGCACGACGGCGGCCAGTGCGGCCGTCACGTGGGTGGCGTGGGCGCCGAGCAACGCGAGACTCAGCCAGCCGGTGATCGCCCCGTCGGCGGTCAGCCCGCTCAGCGCGCACACCGCCAGGAACGCCGTCGTCGCGTGCGAGGCGGGCAGCGCCGTCGCCGAGCCGCCGACCAGCACCGCCACCGCCAGGACGAACGGCGACACCGGCGTCCAGCCGGCCACCGCGAGCACCGTCACCACGACGGACGCCGCGAGCGCCGGGCGCAACGCCCAGCCGGGCAGCGCGGGTCCGAGCGCCCCGGGCGCGGCCGCCGCCGTCACCGTCGCACCCCGCGGGCGAGCAGCCGCAGCCGGGCCAGGCCGAGGCCCAGTGCCGCCGGGTCGGCCGCGCTGACCGGGACGCCGGCCGCCTCCAGCGCCCGGATCCGCTCCTGCCGCTCGGCCAGCACCAGCCGCGCCGCCAGCGTCGTCGCGGTGTCGGCGGCGTCGAGGACCAGCGGCGCCGGCAGCACGTCGACCGCGACCACCGGATGCCCGCGCCGCCGCCACGTCACCGCCAGCGTCCCCGGCGCGTCGTCCAGGAAGACCGAGGTGACGACGACGATCGCGCCCGGCGGCAGCCGCGGGGCGTGCCGAGGCGCGGGGAGCGCGTCGCCGGAGCCGGGCCGCCGCGTGCGCCGGGCGAGGTGCGTGCGCAGCCGGAGCAGGTGCCGGCGGCCGCTGCCCAGGTGGACGGGGTCGAGCGGGCGGGCGAGGTCGAGGACGCCGACGCGGTCGCCGTGCTCGATGTAGGCGGCCGCGACCGACGCGACGGTGTCGACGGCGACGTCGATGCTGGTGCGGCCCGGCCGTTCGGCGTGCTCGCCGAGGTCCAGCCAGGCGGCGACGTCGGCGGGCAGGTCGTAGCGGTTGTCCAGGCAGCAGACGACGTCCGCGTCGGCGTCGACCAGCGTGTGCCGCGTGTAGAGCGTCTCGCGCGGGCCGGCCTGACGCGCCGTCACCCGCCAGTCGATGCGGCGCAGCCGGTCGCCGGGCTGGAACGGCGACACGTCGTGCAGTTCGGTGCCCTCGCCGGGGCGGCGGGTGCGGTGCGCGCCGACCATGCCGGCCGGACGCGGCGGCAGCGGGCCGGGCGGCAGCGCGGGCGCGACGGCGGGCAGCACCTGCGCGGTGTACGGCGTGCCCGCGACCGGCCCGGCGACCAGCAGGCCGTCGGCGGCGGCCGCGAGGTGGTCCGGCCGGGCCAGCTGCTGCGCGCCCCAGCGCGGCGCCGTCACCTCGACCACCAGCTGCCGTTCGCCGTCCGCGGGCGCGGCCACCACGACGGCGTCGGCGTCGCCGCCCGCCTCGGCCGGCGGCAGCACCGTCGCGACCAGCTGCGCGTCGGACGGCCCCAGCCGGACCGCGACCGGGACGGACCGGCCGGCGTCGAGGATCCGCGGCCCGATGGCGCGCACCTCGGGCGGTGGCCGCCGCGCACGCCGTTCGGCCGCCGTCCCCAGCGCCAGCGCGGTGCCCACGACCAGCGGGACGCCGAGCAGGACGAGGTCCGCGCGGCCGAGCGCCAGCCCCGTCGCGGCCAGCAGCGCCGGCAGCAGCAGCGACCGCGCCAGCGCCGGGGTGGCCCGCCAGACGTTGTCGCGGGTCATCGGCCCGATGCCGGTCCCGGGACCTGTCCGAGCACGTCGGTGACGATGTCCGCGGTGCGCAGCCGCGTCGTCCACGCCTCCGGCGTCAGCGTCAGCCGGTGCGCCAGCGCGGACACCGCGACCTCCTTCACGTCCTCCGGCAGCACGTAGTCGCGGCCGTCGAGCACGGCCAGCGCCCGGGAGGCCAGCAGCAGCGCCAGCGAGCCGCGCGGTGACGCGCCCACCTCGACCGCCCGGTGCCGCCGGGTCGCGGCGGCGAGGTCGACGCAGTACGCGACGATCGACGGGTCCGCGTCGACGCTCTCGACCCCGGCCTGCAGCCCGCGCACCATCTCGGCGTCGACGACCGGCTCGACCTCGGCCGCCTCCTGCCGGCGGGCGATGCGCCGGGCCAGCACCTGCGCCTCGTCCGGCGGCTCCAGGTAGCCGGCCGACAGCCGGAGCATGAAGCGGTCCAGCTGCGCCTCCGGCAGCGGGTAGGTGCCCTCGTACTCGACCGGGTTCGACGTCGCGAGGACGTGGAACGGCCGGGGCAGGGCGAACGTGCGGCCCTCCACCGTCACCTGCCGCTCCGCCATCGCCTCCAGCAGCGCCGACTGCGTCTTCGGCGGCGTCCGGTTGATCTCGTCGGCCAGCAGCAGGCCCGCGAACACCGGGCCCGGCCGGAACCCGAACTCGCGCGTCCCCGGGTCCCACACGAACGACCCCGTCACGTCGCCCGGGAGCAGGTCGGGCGTGCACTGGAGCCGGCGGAACTCCAGCCCCAGCGCCGCGGCCAGGCTGCGCGCGGCCAGCGTCTTGCCCAGCCCCGGGACGTCCTCGAACAGGACGTGCCCGCCGGCCAGGATCGCGGCCAGCGCCAGCCGCAGCGTCCGCCGCATCCCGACGACCGCCGTCCCGACGCCATCGAGGACGTCCGACCCCACCCGGGCCACCTCGGCGACCGGGAGGGTCGTGCTGCTGGGTGACGTCATGGACCGGCTCCTTCTCGTTGGTCAAGTCGTTCGATCGCGCTCACCACCGCGTCGACGTCGCGCAGGCTGGGCCGCATCGTCTGGGCCGACAGTGCCGCGTGCACGTCCGGGCCGAGCGCCTCGGCCGCCCGCGGATCGTCCCACTCCAGCCCCAGGCGGCGCAGCCGGGCCGCGGCGAGCGAGCGCAGCCGCTGGTGCAACGCGGGGTCGTAGTCGTTCTCGTACCGGCGCAGCCGGTTGGCCAGCCGCCACACCTGCCCGGATCCGCCGCCGGAGGCCGGCTTCGGCCGAGCCGGCCAGCGGCCGTACCAGCCGGGCGGGATGCTCAGCACGGCCAGCGTCCCGGCCGTCACACAGGCGCCGATCAGGATCGGCCGCAGCCCCTGGACGCCGAACAGCCAGGCCACGGCGCCGGCCCCCGCGCCCAGCAGGACGGCTCGGACGATCGCCCGGCGGCTCATCGGGCCCCAGCCGTCCCGATCGTGCCCACCACGAGGTCCAGCGCCCGCCGCGCCGCCGCGACGTCGTCCGGCCCCAGGTCCGGCCGGGCCGCGAACCGGGCCCGGTGGTACAGCCCGAGCAGCGTCGCCACCGCGTCCTCGTCGGCGTGGTGACGGCGCAGCAGCGCGGCCGTGAACTCGGTCGGCGTCTGGGCCGGGTCGCGCGGCGCCCCGCTGCCGGCCGCCGCCGACTCCAGCGCCAGCCACGCCGCGACGACCGCCGCCGCGGCATCCGGCGCCGGCCCGGCCAGCGCGGTCGCGGCCGAACGCGCCCCCTCGCGCAGGCCGGCGGCCTCGTCGGCGGGGTCGTCGAGCGCATCGACGTGGCCGCCGAGCACCGCCCGCCGCCGGCCCGCGAACCGTCCCCGCAGCTCCGGCAGCAGCCGTCGCAGCAGGTAGTAGGCGAGGTACGCCACGGCGAGCGCCCCGATCGCCAGCACGACCGGCCACGGCACGGAGAACCCGCCGGTCCCGCCGTCAGGGATCGGCTGCTCCGTCTGCCCGAGGTCGAAGGACGGCAGCGGCTCGAGCGGCTCGGCTCGTCCGGGATCAGCCGTGCCGCTGAGCCAGCCCGGCTCCCGCACCTCGGCCGGTCCCGCGGCCAGTGCCAGCACGACGACGAGCGCTGCCGCCGCGACCACGGCGGCAGCCAGCGGCCCGCCGGTGGAACGTCGTCGCTGCGGCCAGTGCATTGCGGCAATCCTCGCATATGGTCGAAGGACCGTCGGGCCCTGCGGCACCAAACGCGGGTAGCGTACGTTGATGAGCCGTCGGATCCCTACGAACAACCCCGGGTGAGTCATGGCCGTGCAGGAGAAGGAACACCTCGAGGACGCCGAGTTCGAGCTCCCCGAGACGCGCGCCTCGATCAAGGTCCTCGGCTGGCTGCTGGCCATCGGCGGCTCGATCGGCCTGTTCGCGTCGGCGATGCTGGTCATCGAGCGCATCCGCCTGCTCGAAGACCCCAACTACACCCCGTCCTGCAGCTTCAACCCGGTCCTCACCTGCGGCACCGTCATGGAGAGCTGGCAGGGTTCGCTGTTCGGCTTCTCCAATCCGATCATCGGCGTCGCGGCGTTCCCCGTCGTCATCACCGCCGGTGTGGTGGCGCTGACGGGCGCCAAGCTGCCGCGCTGGTTCTGGCTCGGCCTCAACGCCGGCGCGCTGGGCGGCGCGGCGTTCGTCACCTGGCTGTTCACCCAGACCACGTACTACATCGGCGCGCTGTGCCCGTACTGCATGGTGGTGTGGGTCGTCACCATCCCGATCTTCGTCTACACCACCGGCTACAACCTCTCCGAGGGACACCTCAAGGCGCCCGCGTGGCTGCGCAAGGCCGTCGTCGAGAGCCGCGGGCTCATCGTCACGGTGTGGTTCCTGATCATCGCGATCCTCATCACCATCGAGTTCTGGGACCGCTGGTACCTCGTGTTCTGACGCCCGCCGTCAGTGGTGCGGGCCGGTCGGCGCCTCGCCCCGCGACACCGCCGCGTCGTGGCTGGCCTTGGCCCGGTCGGCCAGCGCCAGCAGGCCGTCGGCGTCGCGGGCCATCTGCCGGTACCTCGGGCCGAGCGCGATGATCTGCTCCTTCTCGTCGACCAGGCACTGGAAGATCCGCTCCCGCTCGGCCGGGTCGGCGGTGTACTCGGAGTCGAGGTAGGCGGTCGCGTGCCGGCGGGCGTTGGCGATCGCCGTCTGCGCCCGCCCCGTCCGGCTGAACAGCGACGCGACGATCGTCACCACCAGCACGACGACGATGACGCCGAGCGACAGGCCGGTGCTGAGCTCCACCACCTCGACAGGTTCGCCGTTGTTGACGAACGGCAGGTTGTTCTCGTGCAGCGCGTGCAGGATCAGCCGCACGCCGATGAACCCCAGGATCAGCGCCAGCCCGAAGGCCAGGTAGATCAGCCGGTCCAGCAGCCCGTCGATGAGGAAGTACAGCTGGCGCAGCCCGAGCAGCGAGAAGGCGACGGCCGTGAACACCAGATACACGTTCTGCGTCAGGCCGAAGATCGCCGGGATGGAGTCCAGCGCGAACAGCACGTCCGTGCCGGCCAGCGCCACCATCACCAGGACCAGCGGCGTCATCGCGCGGCGCCCGTCCTTGACGGTGAACAGCCGGCCGTCCTCGTAGTCGTCGGTGGTGTGGAACAGCCGCCGGGCCAGGCGGACGGCGATGTTCTCGCCCTCGTCCGGCTCGCCGCCGCGCGGCTTGAGCATGTTGCCCGCCGTCACCAGCAGGATCAGCCCGAACACGTAGAACACCCAGGCGAACGTGTTGATCAGCGCCGACCCGACGAAGATCAGCGCGGACCTGGCGATCAGCGAGAACGTGATGCCGAACAGCAGCGCCTTCTGCTGGTACTCCCGCGGCACCCGGAAGCTGTGCAGGATGACGAGGAAGACGAACAGGTTGTCGACCGACAGCGCCTTCTCGGTGAGGTATCCGGCGAAGTACTCGGTGCCCATCGCCGTGCCGCCGAACACCAGCACACCCAGGCCGAACGTGACCGCGATGCCGACGTACAGGGCCGACCACACGGCCGCCTCGCGCAGCGTCGGGACGTGCGCCTTCCGGACGTGGACGACGTAGTCGAACGTCAGCAACCCGGCGATGCCGGCCACCGTCAGGGCCCACACCCAGCCGGGGACGTCCATGAGCGCAACCCTAGAGCCGGGGGACCGGCGAGTGCGCTATTCTGACAATGTGCGAGGCCTGCTGCTCCTTATCGGGCCGCGCTGACTGGAAACGGACGCCCTCCAGCGGCGTCACGTCGGCGCGGCTGACCCCTCCTGCGTGAGGGGTCTTTTCTTTGTTCCGGGCCCCGACCACAGACGAGGGACGAATTCCGATGAGCCAGACGCACACCGGCCCCACGCCGACGCCCGTCGACGACGCGCCGTATCGCTACACCGCGGAGGTGGCCGGCCAGATCGAGCAGAGCTGGCAGGACCGCTGGGAGCACGAGGGCACGTTCGACGCACCCAACCCCACCGGCCCGCTGGCCGAGCCGGGCACCGAGCTGCCCGAGCACAAGTTCTTCGTGATGGACATGTTCCCGTACCCGTCCGGCAAGGGCCTGCACGTCGGGCACCCGCTGGGGTACATCGCCACCGACGTGCTGGGCCGCTACCGGCGCATGCGCGGCGACAACGTCCTGCACGCGCTGGCCTACGACGCGTTCGGGCTGCCGGCCGAGCAGTACGCCGTCCAGACCGGCCAGCACCCGCGCAAGACCACCGAAGAGAACATCGCGACCATGCGCCGGCAGCTGCGCCGGCTGGGGCTGGCGCACGACAACCGGCGCACGTTCGCGACCATCGATCCCGGCTACGTCCGCTGGACGCAGTGGATCTTCCTGCAGATCTTCGAGTCCTGGTACGACGACGAGGCCGGGCGGGCGCGGCCCATCGCGGAGCTGGTCGCGGAGTTCGAGTCCGGCACGCGGCCGGTGCCGGGCGGCGGTTCGTGGGCGGCGCTGAGCGCGGTCGAGCGGCGCGCCGTCGTCGACGACCACCGGCTGGCGTACGTGTCCGAGTCGCCGGTCAACTGGTGCCCCGGGCTGGGGACGGTGCTGTCCAACGAGGAGGTCACCGCCGACGGCCGCAGCGAGCGCGGCAACTTCCCGGTGTTCAAGCGCAACCTGCGCCAGTGGATGATGCGCATCACCGCCTACGCCGACCGCCTGATCGACGACCTGGACCGCATCGACTGGCCCGAGAAGGTCAAGACGATGCAGCGCAACTGGATCGGCCGGTCCACCGGCGCCAACGTGCGCTTCGCCACCGACGCCGGCGACCTGGAGATCTTCACCACCCGCCCCGACACCCTGTTCGGCGCCACGTTCATGGTGGTCGCGCCCGAGCACCCGCTGGTGGAGGCGCTGACGCCGTCCGCCTGGCCGGCCGACGCCCGGCCGGCGTGGACCGGCGGGCACGCGACGCCCGCCGACGCCGTCGCCGCCTACCGCGCCTCCGCGGCGTCGAAGACGGAGGTCGAGCGGCAGACCGAGGGACGCGACAAGACCGGCGTGTTCACCGGCTCGTTCGCCGTCAACCCGGCCAGCGGCGCGCGCATCCCCGTCTTCGTCGCCGACTACGTGCTGATGGGCTACGGCACCGGCGCCATCATGGCGGTGCCCGGCCAGGACGAGCGCGACTGGGAGTTCGCGACCCGGTTCGAGCTGCCGATCATCCGCACCGTGCAGCCGTCCGACGGTTTCGACGGCGAGGCGTACACCGGCGACGGCCCGGCGATCAACTCCGCCAACGACGAGATCTCGCTGGACGGCCTGGGCGTCGCCGAGGCGAAGGCCGCGATCATCGCGTGGCTGGAGGCGAAGGGCACCGGCGAGGGCACTGTCACGTACCGCCTGCGCGACTGGCTGTTCAGCCGGCAGCGCTACTGGGGCGAGCCGTTCCCCGTCGTGTACGACGAGAACGACCAGCCCGTCGCCATCCCCGACCACCTGCTGCCGGTCGAGCTGCCCGAGGTGCCCGACTACGCCCCGAAGACATATGACGCCGACGCTGCAGACACCATGCCCGAACCTCCACTGGCCCGCGTCCCCGAATGGGTCGACGTCGAGCTGGACCTGGGCGACGGGCCGAAGCGCTACCGTCGCGACACCAACACCATGCCCAACTGGGCCGGGTCGTGTTGGTACGAACTGCGCTACCTGGACCCCACCAACACCGAGCGGCTGGTCGACCCCGAGGTCGAGCAGTACTGGATGGGCCCGCGCAGCAACGGCGACGCCGGCGGCGTCGACCTGTACATCGGCGGCGTCGAGCACGCCGTCCTGCACCTGCTGTACTCGCGGTTCTGGCACAAGGTGCTGTTCGACCTGGGCCACGTGTCCAGCGAAGAGCCGTTCCAGAAGCTGTTCAACCAGGGCTACATCCAGGCCTACGCCTACGTCGACGCGCGCGGCCAGTACGTGCCGGCCGACCAGGTCGTCGAGTCGGACGAGGGCTTCACGTTCGAGGGCCGGCCGGTCTCCCGCGAGTACGGGAAGATGGGCAAGAGCCTGAAGAACATGGTCACGCCCGACGACATGTACCGCGACTACGGTGCCGACACCTTCCGCGTCTACGAGATGTCCATGGGCCCGCTGGACCTGTCCCGCCCCTGGGAGACCCGCGCGGTCGTCGGGTCGCTGCGGTTCCTGCAGCGGGTCTGGCGCAACATCGTGTCCGAACAGACCGGATCGGTCGTCGTCGGCTCGGGTCCGGCCGACGACGAGACGCTGCGGGTGCTGCACCGCACCATCGACGCCGTCCGCACCGACATGGAGGCCATGCGGTTCAACACCGCCATCGCCCGCATGATCGAGCTGAACAACCACCTGACCAAGCTGGACGAGGTTCCCCGCGAGGTGGCCGAGGCGCTGGTGCTGATGCTGGCGCCGGTCGCGCCGCACATCGCCGAAGAGCTATGGTCGCGGCTGGGCCACCCCGAGTCGCTGGCGCGCCAGCCGTTCCCGTCGGCCGATCCTCGGTACCTGGTCGAGGACACCGTCACCTGCGTGGTGCAGGTCGCCGGCAAGGTCCGCGACCGCCTGGACGTCCCGCCTTCGATCACCGAGGACGACCTGCGGGCCCTGGCGCTGGCCTCCGAGGCGGTGCAGCGGTCGCTGGACGGCCGGCCCGTCCGCACGGTGGTCGTGCGGGCGCCCAAGCTGGTCAACGTCGTTCCGGGCTGACGTCCGTGACCGGGCGGGTCGCGGTCGTCACCGACTCGACGGCACACCTCGCCGCCGCCGACGTCGAGGCGCACCGCATCCGGGTGGTGCCGCTCCAGGTGGTCGTCGACGGGGTCGCGGTGGACGAGTGGACGCCCGGCGATGGTGCTGGGTTCGGACCCGGCCTCGGTGGCGGGCTCGATGGTGGCCTCGGTGGTGGTCTCGGCGGCCTGGGTGCGCCTGGCGCTGGATTGGGCCGGCCGGGCGGGCATGGGTCTGGCGCCGCTGGCCTGGGCGCGAGGCGTGCGGCCGGCGCGAACCGGCCTGGCAGTGCGCCGTTCCCGAGCGGCGGTGTGCCGTTCGCGGTCGGGGGTGCGCCCGGCGGCCGGGCGGGCGGCGTCGGTGTCCAGACGCGGTTCGGCCCGCGCGAGGTGGCCGATGCGCTGCGGGCGCACGTGCCCGTGACGACGTCGCGGCCGAGCCCGCGCGTGTTCCTCGACACCTACGAGTCGGCCGCCGCCGAGGGGTTCGGCGCCATCGTGTCGGTGCACATCTCCGGCAGCCTCTCCGGCACGGCCGACGCGGCCCGGCTGGCCGCCCGCGACGCGCCGATCCCCGTCCACGTCGTCGATTCCCGGTCGCTGGGCATGGGGCTCGGCTTCGCGGTGCTGGTGGCGGCGTCGGCGGCGAGGCGCGGGCTGACCGCGGACGAGGTGGCGGCGCTCGCCCTGGATCGCGCCGTCCGGTCGTCCGCGTTCTTCTACGTCGACACGCTCGACTACCTGCGGCGCGGCGGCCGGGTCGGCGCCGCCTCGGCCGTGGTGGGGACGGCGTTGGCGATCAAGCCGCTCCTCCACCTCCGCGACGGCTGGGTCGACCTCCTCGAGAAGGTGCGGACATCCGCGCGGGCCCGCGCCCGCCTCGAAGACCTCGCCGTCGAGCGTGCCCTGGCCGCTGGTGGCCGGGTCGACCTCGCCGTGCACCACCTCGACAACGCCGCCCGCGCCGACGAACTGGCCGCTCGCCTCACCGACCGCCTCCCCACCATCGGCTCCGTCGTCGTCACCGAGGTCGGCGCGGTCATCGGCGCCCACGTCGGGCCTGGCCTGCTGGCCACGGTGATCAGCCCGCACTGACCGCCCGCTTCGTCGCCCGCCCGCTCTGACCCGCCCGCCTCGTCGCCCGCCCGCTTCGTCGCCTCGCCCGCCCGCACTGACCCGCCCGCCCGTCCGTCGCCCGCCGGCCTCGTCGCCCATTCGGCTCGCTGGCCGGCCGGAGGTTGTCGGTGGCGGCTGGCAGGATGCGGGGATGCCGATCGCCTCCGAGATCTTCAACCTCACCTTCGACGCCGCCGATCCGCGGCGGCTGGCCGAATTCTGGGCGCTGGCTCTCGGCTACCAGCTCGAGCCGCCGCCCGAGGGCTTCGTGACCTGGGACGAGGCACTCGCCGCCTGGAACGTCCCGGAGGATCAGTGGGACTCCGCCAGCGCCATCATCGACCCCGGCGGCGTCCTGCCGCGCATCTTCTTCCAGCGGGTCCCCGAGAGCACTTGCTGTCAAGACACAACCTAGGGCAGTCTTCCGGCATGGCCGAAGTCGTTGCGATCTGCTGCCGCCTGTCGCCCAAGCCCGGCGGCGGGTACGAGGGTGTGGAAGACCAGGAGGCGTGGGGGCGCGCCTACGCTGCCCGCGTCTGGCCGGGCGTGCCCGTCGAGGTGTTCGCCGACGCTGGCCTCAGCGCCGCCAAGGGCGACTACCGACCTGAGCACGAGCGGTTCCGCCAGTGGGTCCGCGATGGCCGCGTGCGCCATGTGTGGAGTGTTGAGCAGAGCCGCCTCGAGCGCCGCGAGATCGAGTGGTTCCAGCTTGCCGCGGAGCTCGATGTCGCCGGCATCAGTGAGGTGCACACCGATCGCGACGGCATCCTGCGCGTCATGGACGAGGTCAGCGGCGTCAAGGCCGTCCTCAACGCCGCCGAGGTCCGGAAGATGAAGCGCCGGCAGGCCGACACGCTCGCCGCGCAGGCTGCCCGCGGACTGCCGCCCGGCAGCAAGCCGTACGGGTACGAGCACGGCGTCAACGACGCGGGGGAGCGGACCTACCACCAGGTGCCCGAGCAGGCCGCCGTAGTACGCGAGGCAGCTGCGCTGCTGCTCTCCGGCTGGAGCCAGGCCGACATCGCCCGGACGCTGCGCGAGCGGGGCGTCACCGGCGGCCACATGGTCAAGGTCCGCGACGAGAACGGCGACGTCGTCGGGGCGCGCCCGGGCGTCGTCATAAGCCGCACGATCCGTAGCTGGCTCACCAACCCTGCGGTCGCCGGGTACCGGGTTCACCGCGGCGACATCGTCGGCCGCGGCAACTGGGTGCCGATCCTCGACGAGACGACCTGGCAGGCCGCCCGTGCCAAGCTGACCGGATCGCGAGCTGTCCGCCGCAAGGACGGCGGCGTCTACGAGATCGGCCCCAGGCACCGCGGCAACACCGGCCGCAAGTACCTGCTGGGGTCTGGGTTCACCCACTGCGCCGTCTGCCTGGCGCCCATGACCGCGACGAACAAGCAGGTCCGCAGCAAGACCGCCGTCCGCAACGTCGTCTACCTGGTGTGCCACCCGACCCGTGGCGGCCGTGGCTGCACGGGGATCATGTACCAGCAGACAGAGGAGTACGTCCTCGACGAGCTGTGGGCCGAGGTCGACAAGCCCGCGTTCCGTGCCGCGCTGAACGCCGACGACCGCGACGGCCGGCGGGACCAGATCACCAAGGAGCTGACGGGTATTGAGGGTCAGCGGCGCGAGCTGGCACGCATGTGGGCGAAGAAGGCGTTGACGGGCGACGAGTGGCAGGCGGCCCGCGACGCGCTGGACGACGAGGAGGCGGCCCTGCGGGCGGACCTCGCGGACGTGCCATCGGGGCTGGACGACATCGACATCGACCGGGTGAAGCGGGAGTGGCCGCGCATGGCGCTCGGCCCGAAGCGCGAGTTCCTCGGGATGTTCGTCGCCTCGGTGGCCATCAAGAGGGCCCGGCCGGGCACCAAGCAGTTCGACCCGGACAGGGTCGACGTCACCTTCAGATCGTTACGGGCCGGGTGACCGTCTCACATCGTGGGATTGGCCAATTCTTCACCTGAGAGCGAACAAGATTCGCCGGTCGTCCCACGATGCGGACAATTCAGCCCACCTGGATGCCCGGTCGCGCCAGCCTACGGGTGAGGTGGGCCTGTTGCCAAGAGCGGCGGCGAACAGCATCCGCGAGCACGTATGAGCATCCATTCGTTACGGCACACACCGCCACACACGTCCACACACTGTCTTCGGCGGGTCCGAGGTAACGCCCTGGTGGCACCGATTCCGCCCTAGCACGGACCTCCGACAGCCCTGTTTCGCCATTGCTGGACTCAGGGAGTCCCAAGGCGGATGATTCTGGACGCACGGACGAACCAAGGCCCTGACGGCTTGAAATACACCCGTGCAAGTACAGCGAGAACGGCCAGGCTCTCCCGCAAAAGATCACCCGGCCGCTCTCGACCCAACCTCCACGGAAGGGCTCGCACATGGTGGCACGAAGCACCGACATCGTCGAGACCGGGGTCGTCCCGGATCTCACCCGCCAGGACGTCGCCGAGATGTTCGGGACGAGCCTCGCGTGGGTAGACGGCCAGATCAAGGACGGCCGGCTCACCGCGTACAAGGTCGGCGGCACCCTCGTCCGCATCCGCCGCGAGGACGCGCTCGCGCTCGTTACTCCCGTCGAGCCCAAGGCGTCCGCGTGACCACCCGGGCAGTCGACGACGAGGGCACCCTCGCCCGCGGCGCACAGATCATCCGTGCCGAGCTGGACCGCCTAGTCCGCCTGGATGAAGCTCTCGGGAGCACGCTGGAGCAGATGAACGCTCCGCAGCACGTGCTCGACCAGCTGCCCGAGGCGGGATGACCACGGCCGCATGGGCGGCGGCGTACATCGAGCGAGGCATCACGGCTGGCGAGCTGCCGGTCTATGGATCCCCCGACTTCGAGGCGCTGCCGCCAGACGACCCCCGCCGGGTGGCCAGCTGCGTTCGGGCCGCCGAGTGCTGGCGGCTCGACGGCACCGACGACGCCATCCGAGCCCGCCTCGCCGAGGAGTTCGAGACCAACGACCTCCTCGTCCGGTACCGGATTAGTGAGGCCAGCCGCGACGTGTCGGCCGACTACGAGTACGACAACCGCCCGTCCTGGGCTGAGCTCCAGCGCCGCCGGGCCGAGCTCCTGCAGGTGCCCGTCGACCAGTACGGAGTCGCCTCGTGATCGACTACGGCACCGACTACGGCGACCCCCTGGCCGAGGGTGCCGAGCTGCTTGACGACGTGCGCACGGCGATCACGAGGTACTGCATCCTCCCGACGCCGGAGACGGTCGACGCCACCGTCCTCTGGGTCGCCACGACACATTGCCTGCCGGCGTTCGAGTACGCGCCCCGCCTGGTGATCCGGTCCGCCGAGAAGCGGTCGGGCAAGAGCCGACTGCTCGAGGTGGTGGACGTGCTGGCGCACTCGCCCCTGCGGGTGGTCAACGCCAGCGTCTCCTATATCTTCCGCAGCCTGGGCGGCGAGCACCCGCCGACGCTGCTCATCGACGAGGCCGACACGATCTTCGGGACCAAGGTCAAGGCCGAGCAGAATGAGGATCTTCGCGGGCTGTTGAACGCGGGGTTCCAGCGCGGCCTCAACTACGGCCGCACGGTCGGGCCGTCGCACATCCCTACCGAGTTCGAGGTCTTCGCGATGGCGGCCCTCGCGGGGATCGGGAGGATGCCCGACACCATCGAGGACCGGGCCGTCGTCGTGCAGATGCGCCGGCGCAAGCCCTCGGAGCGGGTCAGCCCCTACCGGCGGCGCCGCGACTCTCCCGCGCTGGTCGAGCTGAGCGAACGGCTGGCGCTCTGGGCGCAGGGCGCCATCGGCGCACTGTCGACGGCGGAGCCGGACCTCCCGGTCGAGGACCGGGCCGCTGACACCTGGGAGCCGCTGATCGCCGTGGCGGACGCCATCGGCGGGGACTGGCCAGCGCGAGCGCGGCGCGCGGCCGAGGCGCTGACGGCGGAGGCCGAGGAGCACGACTCCGAGGCGTCGCTGAACGTGCGGCTGCTGGGCGACATCCGCGACATCTTCACCGCCATGACGGTGTCGTTCCTGCCCTCCAAGGAGCTGTGCAACCGGCTCCAGCAGGTCGAGGACGCACCGTGGCGCGACTTCGAGATGAACCCCTCCAAGCTCGGCCGACGGCTGGCCGAGTACGACATCCGCACCGGGCACAACACAGCCAAGACCGCCCGCGGCTACTGCCTGCCTGACTTCCTCGACGCCTTCGAGCGGTACCTCCCGGCCGACAAGGCGTCCCAAGACGTCCATGCCGTCCAACTGGACGCTGACCAGCAGGAACGCCCGGACACCTTGGACGGGCCGGACACCATGAAGGCGTCCGGCGATTCGAAGGTGTCCGGACATAACACCAGGTCAGACCCCATAGGGACGGGGTCGGACACCTTCGGACGCCTACCCGCACAGGACGGCGCCGAGGGCAGGCCGAACCTCCAGCTCGTCGTGCCCGCATGCCCCGAGTGCGGGCATCCGGTCGACAGCGATGACCACGGCCGCGCGTGTGAGGGCGAACCGTGAGCCCGGACCTCGTCGCCCACCTCCACCGCAAGCGCCGCCGGATCACCGTCACGGGCACGGGCGCCTTCGATGCCGTCCGCGCCGTGACCGAGGTCTACAGCCGCAGCGTGGCTCTCGGCGGCTACGTCGTCAGCCTCGACCGGCTCCCCGACATCCGGGCGTACGCCCAGCACCACCACCTGCTGCTCGTAGAGCGCGAGCAGCGCGACGAGAGGACAGCACCATGACCGCCACGCCCACCGACGACGTCACCGCCGCCGAGCTTGTCGCCGACCTGACGGAGGCCAGGGACGAGCTCGACGCCTCCGTGGGCCACATCCTGGCCCGCCTCGCCGGGACGAGCGCCGACCTCAGCCTCCCGGCCGGCACGCTCGGCATGACCGTCGACCAGCACTCCGACCAGATCGCCACCCACGACATCCGCCTGCGGCGGCTCGAGGCCGCATGCGACCTCACGTCGCGGGTCCTGCCCGACACCGGCGTGCCGGAGAAGGTCGTCGTCCCCGGCCGCGACAGCTACTTCACGGGGCTGTGGGTCGGGGCCGGCTGCGGCATCGCCGCGGTGATCGCCGCCCTGGGCATCGTCGACGCGCTGGGGTGGGCGTGATGGCCGCCCGCGTCGAGCGGTGCAGGTACCTCCGCCGCGACGGCAACAGGTGCGAGAACCCTGTCGCGGGGCAGGGCGACGAGGAGGTCCAGCTCTGCCCCAAGCACCTGTTCGAGGCGCACAAGGTGTTCGTGGAGCTGACGAACAGTCCCCGATCGGCCTCCCGGACCGGGTCCGCGTCGGGCAGGCTGACGGCATGACGTCCATCAAGTACGGCAACCTCACGTTCGAGATGCCAGACGACTCTGCCATCGCCGTCCGGGCCACCATCCAGCGCATGCTCAACTCGCCATGGCCGGAGTTCCTGACGCTCGGCATTCCCGGCGATGGAATGGGCGGCCCCACGAGGGCGGACCTGCTCATCGCGCCAGGTGTCCCGATCGTCCTCCTCAGCAACGAGGACGAGCACGAGGCACGCCAGGAGTTCGACGCGGCTATCCAGAAGACGATCGATTACCTCCGGTCTAAAGAGAACCCGCCGCTCTAGTCAGACCAGTGCCCCGGCCGCTCGAACCGGCCGGGGCACCACCATGTTCGCCGAGCCTAGCCGCCGTTGTACACGCGAGCGATGACGTTGGCGTCCCCCGTCACCTCGGGGTGCTTCAACGACTCGACCATGCCGATGTAGAACGCCCGCATGTACCGCTCCCCGAACGGTGCCGCCTTCTCTGCGAGGTCGTCCGGGGGCTCGATGTCGGAGGCGTTCTCAGGGATTCCGTGACGCGCCCGGTACATCGCGGCGTGCTGCCAGCCTTCGGTGAACGCCAGGAACTTGATGCCGTTGTCGACGCCCTCGGGCGTGAGAAGCCCGTCGAACAGGTCCCGCTTCTTCTTCCTCCAGAACATCGGCCCCCCAAGCCTTAGATGGAGCCCGCAGGCTACGCGCCACCCTGGACAGAACGACGTGGCGCTCTCCTGTGGATCACCAGAGGAATACCATAGACCTACTAGTAGTTTGGGGGTATAGTTGTGGACATGACCTGGACCGTCAACATGCACGACAGCGTGACCGAGTGGCTGGACAGCCTCGCAGGCAAGCCCAAGGACCATGCGCTGGCGAGCATCGACATGCTCCAGGCCGACGGCCCAGGCCTCCGTCGACCCGTCGTCGGGAAGATCGAGGGCAGCCGCCACAACAACATGAAGGAGTTGATCACCAAGACAGTCCGGATCCTGTTCGTGTTCGACCCGAACCGAGAAGCAATCCTTCTGGTCGCCGGCGACAAGAGCGACGACTGGAGGGGCTGGTACAAGACCGCGATCCCGCTGGCCGACAACCGTTACGACGAGTGGTTGGCCTGGCTGGAGCAGCAGAAGAAAGGCCGCAAGTAGCGGCCGGCGTCATCGCACCACCGGCGCAGAGCACACGCCGCGCACCACCATCCCCAGGAAGGAACGCCGAGCAGGCGTTCCGACCCCCGTACGTCGCTCCGGGCCACGTAGGCCGGGCGGGGGCAGGAGAAGAAGAGATGAGCACGCACGCCAACCGCACCACGCCGCCCGGCTGGTCCACCTGGACCGAGACCCGGGCCAAGCTGAACGTCGACGAGGCCGCGGTCGCTGAGGCCCGCGCCGAACTCGAGGCCGAGATCGCCGCGTACCGGCTGGCCGAGATCCGCAAGGAGCAGGGCAAGCCGCAGACCGCCGTCGCTAAGGCGATGGGGGTCACGCAGAAGCGCGTGAGTGAGATCGAGTCCGCCGAGCTTGAGCGGACCGAGCTATCCACCATCAGCCGCTACGTCGCGGCCCTCGGTGGCAAGGTCCACGTCGTGGCCGAGTTCCCCGGCCGCGACATCGTCACCATCCGCTGACCCAAGCAGAACGAGGCCCCCGCGTCTGCTCGACGCGGGGGCCTCGTCATGCCGCGCCCACATTGCTCGGTATAGCACTGCGATGCTCGTACACTGGGGCCATGGCGACATACCGCCCCCGGTCCGCGTGGACCTCGACCGCACCCGGCGGCGACACGCTTTCCGCGTCGGCCGTCACCCGCATCAACGTGCACTATCCGGCCTCGGGCAACGTGCGACTGCAGGGCATCAGCGACGCTGACGTCGCTCGGCGCCTCCGCGGCTGGCGGCAGTACCACATCGACGGCCGCGGCTGGTCGGACATCGGCTACTCGATGGCCATCGACGGGCACGGCTGCATCTGGACCCTGCGCGGCCTCGACCGCGTCGGCGCCCACAGCGCCAGTGACAGCAACCCCAGCGAGAACCGCCACTCGCACGGCGTGCTGTTCGTCATCGGCAACGACGAGGAGCCCACCACGGCGGCCGTCAACGCCTTCCGCCAGCTCCGCGCCGACATCCTCAAGCGCAGCCCCAAGGCCACCCTCGTGCGCGGCCACCAGCAGGTCCCCGGTGCCTCAACCGAGTGCCCCGGCGACCCGCTCATGGAGCTCATCCGCGCTGGCGCCCTCGCCGGCAACCCCCGACCCGAGCCCGACCCGGAGGACGACGTGACCCAGGAACAGCTCATCGCCGCCGTGCGCATCGCCGTGCACGGCCTGCTCGACGAGGCCGCCAAGGGCTCGACCCCGACGGGACGGCAGGTCCGCGACGACCTCCGAGCCATCGTGAAGGACGCCTGATGAGCCGCCTCGCTCCGTACGCCAAGGCCGTGGCCGGTGGCCTCGCCGCCGGCCTGGCCGCGCTGGGCACCGCGCTCACCGACGGGGCCGTATCGCCCGCCGAGTGGGTCGCCGTCGCGTCCGCGTTCCTCGCCGGCACCGGCATCGTCGCCGCCGCGCCCGCCAACCGCCAGGTCTGACCGTGGGCGCCCGGTCCGGGTGGGCAGGACGCAGGGTCACCAAGGCCAGGGCTGCCATCCGTGCCCGCGGCCAGGTGCAGCCGTGCTCACGTTGCGGCCGACCCATCGATCTGGACCGCGAGGCGTGGCACGTCGACCACCTCGTCGAACTGGCGCTCGGTGGCAGCAGGGACGACCCAGCCAACCACGGCCCGGCCCACGCCAGGTGCAACACCTCGGCTGGTGGCAAGCTCGGTGGTCGCATCGCCGCCGCGAGCAGACGCCCGCGCCCACGCGACCCGCGGATGCCACGATGGTGACGACGGTGGCGGTCATGATCGAAAAGTTCGTGACCTGTGGAAACCCCAACGCGCAGTCCGCTCCCTTTTTCTTCGGGGTCGCATTGTCGCAGGTCAGAGGCTTGCGCCATGACCAAGATTGAGACCGGTTCCCGACTGCTCGGCGTGCGGCTGCAGTCGTACCAGCACGAGCTCGGCGAGCAGCTCGACGCCGGCGAGGAAGTCAACGCGATCCAGTGGCCGCGACGCAAGGGCAAGACCACCGCGGTCTGGTCGTGGATGCTCGGCGTGGCGCTGGTGGAGGACGAGTCGGAGATCCTGACCACGGCGCAGTCCGGGGTCAAGGCGCGTGACCGGTTCATGAAGATGGCCCGCACGATCGAGCGTCGGAAACCGAAGGGCGCGCCCAAGATCTACCGCGGCGCCGGCCATGAGGCGTTCGAGTTCGACAACGGCTCCAGGCTGTGGGTGTGCGCGCCGAAGCCGGAGAGCGTGCGTGGTGACGGCACCCGCATCGTGTACGTGGACGAGCCGCAGGAGCTGGACCCGCAGGAGAGCCTGGACCTGCAGCAGGCGGTGATGCCGCTGTTCGACACCATCGACGGCGGGCAGATCGTGCTCAGCGGGACGCCTGGCACCGAGCGCGCCGGCTGGTTCTGGAACGAGCTGGAGGCGGGGGCCGCCGGCCGCACGGGCATCGTGCTCGGCTCGTACGCGCCTGGCCGCATGGTGTCCATCTACGCCGCGGAGCCGGACGACGACTGGGAGGACGAGGCGGTCTGGCAGCGGGTGCATCTCGGCATCGGCACGCTGACCACGATCGAGAAGATGCGGGCGCGGCGGGCCGGGTTCGACAACGTCATGCAGTGGGCGATGGAGTACCTGGGCGTGTGGCCGGCGTCGTCGGACACCCGCGCCATCCCCGAGGCGCTCTGGACCGCTGCCGCTGCCGAGCTGGCGCCGCGGCCGCTGCGGTTCGGGCTGGCGTTCGACGTCGACCCGATCGGCGAGCACGCGGCGCTGGTGGCGGCGTGGCGCGATGCGGAGGGACTCGCGCATGTACAGCTGCTCGAGCATGCCGACCCCCGCACGGTCGGGCGGGAGGCGCTGCGGATCTCGCGCAAGTACAAGGTGCCGATCGCGTACGACGACGTGGGGCAGAACAGGCCGGTGGCCGAGGGTCTGGACAAGGCGCGACCGAAGCCGAAGCTGACGGCGTTCGTGTACCGGGACGCGGTGACCGCGGCGTCAAACCTCATGACCGCGCTGCGCGAGGGCGAGCTCAGGCACCCGGACCAGAAGGCGCTGAACGACGCCGCGGAGGGTGCGGCGTGGCGCAACGCCGGCGACTCCGGCCAGCTGTTCGGCAGGCGGGCGTCGGCCAGCGACGTGTCCCCGATCGTGGCCGCGGGCAACGCGCTGCTCGCGTTCGACCGGCTGCCGGTGCGGGCGCCTATCCGCGTCGGCGCGGTTTCGTGACTCAAGAATCTCGGCATCAAGAATCTTGACGTACGATGTATCTGTGAGGTGGCCCTGGCAGCGCAGGCAGCACAGCGAGCCGACGAATGAGCTGATCTCGATCGGCGACCCGGCTTTGGCTGGGTACTTCAACGTCGCCCCGAACTTCTCCGGCGTGGTGGTCGGCGAGGCCTCGGCGCTGGCCGTGTCCGCCTTCTACCGCGGCGTGATGCTCATCGCGACGACCTTCGCCGGGCTGCCGTTGAAGAGCTACACCGACGCTCCGAACGGGCAGCGCAAGCAGGTGACGTCGTGGCTGGACGATCCGGGCGGCGTGCCGGGCCAGACGCCGTTCGCCTGGAAAGAGACCTCGATCCTGCACCTGCTGCTGCACGGCGACTGCTTCCTCAAGCACGTCTCCAACCAGGGCGGCGCGCTGATCGGCTCGGTGCCGATCCACCCGCAGGCCGTGACCGTGGAGTGGGAGAAGGACCAGGCCGGCCGCTTCACCGGGCGCAAGCTGTACAAGTTCACGTCCGACGACGGCAAGCCGCGGGTGCTGTCCGAGGCGGACATGACGCAGGTGATGGGGCCGTCGCTGGACGGGCTGCGCGGGCTGTCGCTGCTGGGCGTGGCCCGCAACTCTCTCGGCACCACGATCGCTGGCGACCGTGCCGCCGCGAAGATGTTCCGTGACGGCGCCCTGATCGCCGGCTTGGTTAGCCCCGAGGATGACCTGGAGGACGACGAGTACGAGGCGGTGCAGGAAGGGCTCAACGCCCGAACCACCGGCCTGGACAACGCCGGCCGCATCGCGCTGGTCAGCAAGAAGCTCAACTTCACCCCGTGGACCATGTCCGCCGAGGACGCCCAGTTCCTCCAGTCGCGGCAGTTCCAGATCCAGGAGATCGCCCGCTGGACCGGCGTCCCGGCTTCACTGCTGATGGACCCCGGCGCGGTGTCCACCTGGGGCACCGGCGTGGAGATCCAGAACCGCGGCCTGGCCCGCTTCACCCTGTCCGGCTGGACGGGTCGGTTCGAGCAGCAGTTGTCTCGCACGCTGTCCGACCCGATGTTCTGCGAGTTCGAGTACGCCGGGCTGGAGCGGCCCACGCCGGAGCAGGAGATCGACCTGCTGATCAAGCAGGTGCAGGGCGGCATCCTCACCGCCAACGAGGCAAGGCGCATCCGCAACCTCCCGCCCATCGAGGGCGGCGACGACCTGCGCACCACCACCCCGGCTGCCGTACCGGCGCCCGCCGAACCCGCACCGCAGGAGGTCACCCCGTGACGCCGGACGAGCTGATGAAGCTGGCCGACCGCGGCCGCAAACTGGTGCGCCGGCCCGAGGCCAAGGGCGGCGACTGGTTCCGCATCGCCAACGCCGACGACGCCGAGCGGGCCGAGCTGTTCATCTACGGCGCGATCGGCGACTACTGGGGCGACGACGACGTCACCGCCGCAGCGTTCGCCCGGGCGCTGCGGACCATCACCGCGCCGAACCTCGACCTGCACATCAACTCCCCGGGCGGGCTGGTGTGGGACGGCATCGCCATCCACGCGGCGCTGCTGAACCACGCCGCCACGGTGGACGTGTACATCGACGGGGTCGCCGCCAGCGCGGCCAGCTTCGTGGCCATGGCCGGTGACACCATCGTCATCGAGAAGCCAGCCAAGCTCATGATCCACGACGCGTCCATGTTCGTCGCCGGGAACGCCGACGACATGCGCGAGGCGGCCCAGCTGCTCGACGACCTGTCGGACACGATCGCCACCGTCTACGCCGACCGGGCCGGCGGCGACGTCGAGACCTGGCGCGAGGCGATGAAGGTCGAGACCTGGTACTCGTCCGCCGAGGCGGTCGCTGCTGGGCTCGCCGACCGGATCGCCAACGACACCGCGGCCGCCGTGACGCCGGCCGCCCCCGCGGCCGCCACGCCGCCGCTGGCGGTCCCCGTGGCCGCCGCCACCACGACCCCTGCACCGGCACGTCGCCGGGGCAGCCAGAGCGCCACCACGGCGCACTCCCAGGGAGGAAAGGGTATGGACATCGCGGAGATCATGGCTGCCCTCAAGGCCATCATCGACGACGCGTCGGGTCGCTCGCTGACCGACGAAGAGGTCAAGCGGTACGAGGCGCTCGAGGTCGAGCTCGCGAACAAGCGCACCGAGGCGGTCAAGCAGCGGCAGGCGGCCTACGAGACCCCGGCCCGCGACAGCATCACCGCGGCCGTGCACGTGGCACCCGCACCCGAGGACGACGGCCTGGAGAAGGCGTTCGAGAACTACCTGCGCACCGGCCGGGCGAACGCCGACATCGCCGACCTGCGGGTCACCAACGCACAGGGCACCACGCCGGACGCCGAGGGCGGGTACACCGTCCCGCCCGGCTTCCTGCAGAAGCTGGTCGAGGTGCAGAAGTCCTTCGGCGGGCTCGCGCCGGAGGTCGACTCGTTCACCACCGAGACCGGCAACACCATCGAGTTCCCGACGCTGGACGACACCGCCTCGACGGGCGGCATCACCGCCGAGCACGCCGCGGTCACCAGCGGCACCGACCTCGTGTTCGGCACCGTGAACCTCCAGGCGTTCAAGTACACCTCGGCGGGCGCCGGCGCCAACCTCCCGCTGCGGGTCAGCGTGGAGCTGCTGCAGGACTCCGCGTTCGACATCACGGGCCTGGTGTCCCGGACGCTCGGCACGAGGATCGCCCGCAAGCAGGCCGTCGACTGGGTGACCGGGACGGGCACCACGCTCCCGTTCGGGATCGCCCGCGCCGGACTCACCGCCGACGTCACCCTGGCCGCCGGCAACGCGCTCACCTACCAGAAGCTGCTCGACATCGAGACCGCGCTGGACCCGGCCTACGAGCAGAACGCGAAGTGGGCGTTCAACAAGGCGACCTTCCAGGCCATCCGTGCGCTGGTCGGCTCCGACGGCCGGCCGCTGATCCAGGAGGCTGCCGAGGCCGGCATCGGTGGCCGCCCGGCCCGGAGCCTGCTCGGCTACCCGGTCGTCATCGACCAGGCGTTCCCCAACCACAACACGCTCTCGGCGAAGTGGGGAGTCCTCGGCGACCTGCGCGAGGCGTACGTGATCCGCCGGGTGTCCAACCTGGTCGTCATCGTCAACCCGTGGACGCGAGCGTCCAACGGCGAGGTCGAGTACATCGCCTGGGAGCGCGCCGACGGGAACGTCCAGAACCGCAAGGCGTACAGCCTCGCCGCCGCGAACGCTGCCTAGCCATGGCCGCGAAGCGACGCACCATCACCGAGCTCGCCGCGTACGAGCGGGAGCTGATGGCCGAGCTGGCGGCGGTCCGGGTGGAGATCTCCGAACGGGCCGGCCAGGTCGACCCCGAGCCCGAGCGGGCAGGGAAGAAGACCGCGGCGAAGCCGAAGCGGGAGGACGCCTGACATGGCGGAGTGGGCGGACATCAACGACGCGCAGCTCATCTGGGCTGACGCGGCGGAGATGGAGCCTGCCCTGCTGCAGCACCTGCTCGACGTCTCGCAGGAGCTTTGCGAGGCGTACGCGCCGACGCTGGCGGTAGATGCGCCAGTGCCGGCGCGGTACAAGCAGGCCGTCGTGCAGCAGGCCCGGGAGACCTGGTCGAACGCGCAGCGCGACGGCGACGTCCTCGGGTTCGACGGCGACTATGCCGTCCGGGTCCGCCCGCTCGCCGACTCAGTGAAGTCGCTGCTGCGACCGAACCGCGCTGTGCCGTCGTTCGGGGTCGTCGTCGAGGAGGAGTCGTGACCTCGATCCAGAAGTGGGCGGCCGACGTCCTCGACGACGCCCTGCCCGACGCGTACATCATCCGCGGCTACTCGTGGGCGCCCGACGCCGCGGAGCCCGGCAAGACGTTCGTGTCGGTGTACCGGACCATCGCCGAGCCAGCACCGAACGCGCAGGGCGCCCGCCGCCACGAGCTCGCCATCGACGTGATGACGAGCATCAGCGACCCGGCCAAGGCGGACGTCGCGCTGGACACGGCACTGAACGAGGTGCTGGAGGCCATCGACACCGACCCCGACTTCACCGGCCTGACGTGGACGCGGGCTGAACGCGGCGTGGCCGGTGACCAGCAGTACCCCGGCTACACCATCGCAGCCTGGTGCATCAGCACCAAGGAGACAGAGGAGAGTCCCTGATGGCTCAGATCGCCGTCGCCCCGATCGTGCTCAAGGACACGCTCCTGAGCATCGCGACCGACAACTACGAAGCGCACGTCAGCGGCGTCACGTTCACGCCGACCGCCGCCACCGTCGAGTGGCGGGGCCTCACGCCGAACGCCGTGTTCACCGACGTCAGCACGGAGACCTGGACGGTCGTTGTCGAGACGGTCCAGGACTGGGTCACGCCCGACAGCCTCTCGCGGTACCTGTTCGCGAACGCGGGCACGAAGGTCGACATGACGTTCAAGCCGCAGTCCGGCGTCGGCCCCACGTTCGAGGCCGAGGTCACCCTGGTCTCCGGCCCGATCGGTGGCGTCGGCCAGGCTGTGCCCGTCGGCTCAGTCACCCTGGGCGTCTCCGGCCGTCCCACCCTGGTCGACCCGTCGACCCCGTCGGCGTGGGCCGCGACGACCGCGTACGTCGTCGGCGACCGGGTCAGCATCGCCAGCGGCAGCGTGGTCCTGCGGGCGCTCACCGCCGGCACGTCCGGTGCCAGTGCGCCCGCCGCGCCCGGCCGCAGCAACGTCGTCATCAACGGCACCGTCGCCTGGCTGCAGACGGTCTGACCAATGCTCCGCGTCGGAGACCACCGCGAGCTGCAGGCTGTCGTCCTCGCCCTCAAGGCGATGGACCGCAGCCTCGCTCGCGACATCCGGCGCGACACCGTCAAGGTGATGAGCCCGGTCTGGAAGAGCCTCGTGGCCGAGCGGGCGTCGTGGCACATGGACCGCCGCGTCATCGTGCCGGGCACCCGGATCAAGGCAGGCAACCCGCCGGTCATGATCGCCGCTGCCAGTAGGCGCGCACTGTCCGGCGGTCTGATCCCGGTGCAGTCCTGGTCGGGCTTCGAGTTCGGGTCGAGCCAGTCCCGCACCACCACCTACACCCGCCGCAACCGCAGGTCCGGCGGCAGCCACCAGGTCACCCGCAACACCACCAGGCAGCTCGCCCGCCGCGCACCCAAGGGGCGCGTCGCCTATCCCGCGGCCAAGGAGATCGGCCCGCGGCTGGCATCGCTATGGGTGCAGACCGTCGTCCGTCGAGTCCACGAGGCAGCTGAAGGAAGGAGCTGACGATGGCCCGCCCAATCTCCATCCCGATCGTCAGCGACGTCAGCGGCTTCATCAAGGGCACCTCCGACGTCGAGCGTGCCCTTGACGACGTTGCCGACTCCCTGGATGACGTCTCCCGCGAGGCGCAGAACGCCGGAGACGATGCCGGCCGCGCTCTGTCTGACGGCATCGAGGACGGCGCCCGCGACGCCGAGCGCGCCCTGGACGATGTCGGCAAGAGTGACGGGCTGGAGCGTGTCGGCGACGAGGCCAAGCAGGCGGCCAAGGAAGTCGAGACCGCGGCCGAGAAGATGGAGCGCAGCTTCAAGGACGCCTTCGACTCGGCGAAGAAGGAGTCCGACGGGCTCGGCACGAAGGTCGGCACCGACACCCGCCGCGGCTTCGACGAGGCGTCCGAGGGTGCCCGCGAGTTCAAGGACGAGGCCAACTCCACGGCCAAGGAATCGGCGGCCAGCTTCGACGGCAGCGCCGCATCGATCGGCGACGCCTTCCAGGAGATCGCCGCGAACGCGTTCGCCGGGTTCGGCCCGGCCGGCGCGGCTGCTGGTCTGGCCATCGCGGGCGGTCTCGGCTTCGCGTTCTCCGCATTCGAGAAGTCCAAGGAGGAGGCGCAGAAGCTACGGGACCGGATCGGGGAGATCCGAGACAACCTGATCGACGTCCGGGTTGACGGTGGGTCCGCCCTCGGCCACGTGGCCGAGCGGATCCGGGAGATCATCAGCGAGACCGACGAGGCCAACACCGGCGTGGAGGACTTCACCACGGCGGTCAGGGATCTGTCGAACATCGATTTCGAGGAGTTCGCCCGCGGCCTGGCCGGTGACCCTGCTGCACTGGATGAGGCCATCCGCAAGGAGAAGGAGCGGCTAGAGCAGATCGACGCCGCTACGGGATTCGAGGGTGCGCTGGAGCGCGCCCGCGGCCTGTTCCACGAGACCGAGCGTGAGCGTGCCAACGAGCGGCTGGAGATCCTGGAAGCCGAGCGGGAGGCCCAGTCGTCCGCCGACAGCGAGGCGTTCCGCTCGTTGGCGGAGATCGCGGCCGCCGAGCAGGCCCGCGAGGAGCGCGCCGAGGCCGCCGCGGAGGCGGGAGCGGAGCGCGCAGCCCGTGTCCGTGAGGCGATGGAGCACGAGGCCGAAGCCGTCACCGGCCTGACCGAGGAATGGCAAGAGCACTTCGACGCCATCACCGACGACGGCAAGATCTCCATGGAGGAGCTGACCGCCAGCCTCGATCAGATGCTCGCCGACCAGGCGCGCAAGGCCGAGCTGTACGCGTTCGCGCAGACGACACTCACGGCCGAGCAGATGGCGGCGCTGGAGACGTTCGGCGAAGACCGGTGGGCGGTGCTGGACACGCTGATGAACACGCCACCGGAGGCGCGTGCGTCCACGCTCGCCAAGCTCCAGGCGGCCGGCGCGGCGATGGGCCGAAACCAGATGACTGGGTTCAAGTCGGAGATCCCGGACGAGATCCAGGGACCCCGCGTCCGGGTCGACGTGAACGACTCGGCGTATCGCCGCTGGGCCAGCGAAGTGGCCCGCAAGGGCGTGACGGTGCCACTGCGCGTGTCCACCTTCGGAAACCAGCTGGTGTGAGGGGGCGACCATGACGACGATCTCCGACGGCACCACCACCCTGACGCCGATGCTCGTCCTCGGCTGGACCCCGGCCCGTCAGGCCCGCACGGTCGCGCACCCGATGATCGGTCGGCCCGACCCCGACGTGACCCTACGCCCGCACGCGACGCGCTCCGGGCAACTGCGGATCCTCTGTGCCGACGAGGCCGCCGCCGTCGCGATGGAGGCCATGCACGCCTCCGGCGTCCTGCTGACGCTCGCCGACGACGACGTCACCTCGGTGGCGATGACGTACGCCGTCACCGGGCCGCTCGGCCACGAGCTCGACCCGGTGACCCTCGTCCGCTGGATCGTCACCGCCGACTTCACGGAGGTGTCCCCTTGACCGCCTCCACCCACACCAACCGGCTGCAGGTCGGCGGCGTCACACTCCAACCGGAGACCATCTCGCTGGACCTGGACGAGGAGCGCATCCCGTACGCGATCCTCCGCGCCACGGTGCCCCTCGACGACGCCACGATCGACACCCTCGACCCGCGCACCAGCCCGCCACCGCGAGTCAACGTCGGCATGAGCCAGGCGTTCGGGTACGGGCAGACGCTGGCCGACCTCGACGCCAGCTTCGCTCCGCTCCTCGATCCGGACATCGGATTCCCCCGGGTGAACCTGCGGGACCTGTCGATGGGCACGGACGACGTCAACCCGAACTCCGGGTTTGAGACGGGTCTCCAGGGCTGGGCCGCCACGAGCATCGACACCACGATCGCCGTGTCCTCCACGGAGTTCGCTTCCGGGTTGCAGTCGATGGAGATCACGGCCACCGTCAGCCCGGCGACCGTTCTCTGCGACGCGTTCCCCATGGAGATGCTGGGCCGGCTCTTCGTTCAGGTGTTCGTGAACGTCGCGTCCGGGGTGACCAACGCCACGTTCCGGCAGTACTTGTACGACGCGAACGGGGTGTTCCTCCAGCAGCGCGGGGTGCAGGTGAACGACCCCACTCCGGGGCTGTGGTACCGGCTGCGCCTGGAAACGAGTGTCACCCCGGGCGTCAACGACCTGGCCCGATTCTGCCGGCTGGAGGCGCGCCTGACCGGAACGAACCCGCACGCCTACGTGGACGACTTCACGTTCCGGTACGGGCGGCCGAATCTGGCCAGCCTCACCGCCCAGTACGGCACCCCGTTCAACCCCGGCGGGTGGCGCCCATCCACCCGCGTCCGCGGCAAGCTGTACCTTGCCGACCGCCAGGTCGACCACGCCACCGGCACGGTCCAGATCACCGCCAACAGCGACGACGGGCGCCTCAACGAGTACGCCCTCACCTCCCGCACGGCGATGACCCCCGGCGGCTCGACGGTCCGCGACTGCTGCAACATGGTCCTAGGGCACGTCTTGAACACCGCTCTCCCGGCCGGGTCGACCGGGAGCGAGATCGTCGAGACCGACGCGCTGGCGTGGCAGCCCGGCGAGCTCGCCTGGTCGTACCTGGGGTCGATCATCGGCATGGCCGGGCTTAGGTTGTGGTGCGACGAGCGTGGCCTGTGGCACCTCGAGGACCCCGAGCTGGTCGAGGTGCGCGGCCAGTACGTCGCCTCGCCGGACATCCTCGCCGACCTCACCGACGCCGTGTCCCGCGAAAACGGCGGCTGGGGCGACGGCGCAGTCGTCACATTCGAGTGGACCGACAGCAACGGCGACCGGCGGACCCGATACGACGCTGCCGGTCTGCAGGGTGGCCGCACCATCACCCGCACCGTCGAGCGGGCCTACCCGGGCACGGGTGCTGCCCGCGGGATGCTGCGCAAGGCGCAGGCCCTGGGCCGCGTGCTCGGCTTGGGCGGCGTCGCGGACTACTCCGTGCGCCCGTACCAGGCGGCACAGGCCACCTTGCCCGACGGCTCCCTGCACGCCGGCGCCGTCGCCGCGGTCACCTGGTCGCAGCCCAACGACGTCATGACCGTGCGCACCCGCGACCTGCTCGGCATCACCGAGAACAGCTACCTGTACACGCCGTCTGGCGTGGCCTACGACGACGTCCCGGCCGGGGTGTCGTACGCCGCATACCTGTGGGAGGGCTGACCGATGGCGAACGGCGACCTGGCTGCCAGCGTCGGCATGGACACCGTGGCGGGGTCCGACGACATCAGGCTCGCCTACGACGAGGAGAACAAGGGCCGCGACTACCTGGCCGCCCACCGTCTGACCGGCACGCACAGCGCCGGCCAGATCACGTCCGGGACGCTGCCGGTTGCCCGCGGAGGCACCGGCCGGTCGGCGCCGTTCGCCAACGCCTCGACGTCGCAGCCACGCCCGTCCGCCCGGCGGCTGCTGTTCGTGGACGTGGAGAACACGGTGTTCTCATCCAACGCCACACTGCACCCGACGTACCTCGGCTACGAGGTGCACTTCACCACGCTGCTCGGTGTCGACTTTGACGACGGCCAGGCGGTCGAGCCGCACGGCGCACCCTTCACCCCGACCGAGGTCATCGTGCAGGGCCTCCTCACCGCGGGTGGCGGGATCGTCGTGTGCACGGCCCGGGCCGACAACGAGCCGGCCAACTCGGAGAACGTGTTCCTCCGGGCGCACAACGTCGCCGGGCCCTACGACGGCACCCTGTCCAAGGTCGTCCTGCTCTGCCTGCGGGAGGCCTGACGTGGCGACCGGCGCGTACGACAGCAACGGCATCTGGATCTTCGGCGAGGACGACCCGGCCGCGCCGTTCTCCGACCTGCTCAACCTCGGCATGGAGTCGGTCTCGGACGAGATCGCCAACGACCGGACGCGACTGGACGGCCTGGAGTTGCTGGGTGCCCGCTCCACCTGGACGCCGACCTTCACCAACGCCACCGTCGGCAACGGCGACGTGACCGCCTACTGGGCGAGCATCGGTGGTCTCGCCGCCTGGCAGTGGAAGTGGGTCTTCGGTTCGACGTCGACCATCTCCGGCGTATTCGCCAGCAACCTGCCGACGCTGGTGGCGGGTGGGTCGTGGATGAGCGTCGGCTACGGCTATGCCGCCCGCGGCACGGCGTCGACGAACCGCACGACGCTCATGTGCCGCATGACCGGCTCGACCACGTTCAACCTGTGGATGGACGGCAACAGCGTCAACGCCACCGCCCCTCTCGGCAACTGGCTCGCCGGCGACGTCATCAGCGTGGGAGGGGTGTACTTCCCAGCATGAGCGACGCCGAGACTGTGGCTCTGATCTCGACCGCCGGCCTGGTGCTGGTGGCGCTCATCGGTCTGCTGGTCGAGCAGGTCCGCACCCGCCGCCGCGCCGACAGCGTCGTGCACGAGGTCACCCCGAACAGCGGCGCGTCGATGCGCGACGTCGTCGACCGCATCGACCGCCGCCTCGTCACATCCGGTGAGCGCGGCGAACGCACCGAGGGCAAGGTCGACCGGCTCGCATCACGCTTCGACGCCCACCTCGAGCAGGCAGCCCGCGAGTCCCGCATCATCGAACGAATCGTGCGCCACCTCGACCTGCCCGACGCGTAGCTGGCCCCCCTCCCCACCCTGGCGCCAACGACCCTAGGATCGGAACGACGGTCCCGCCTGGTGATCTTCACACTAAGAGGCCATACGCCCGCGAGGCGGAGGCCTGCAGGCGGGACCGTCCCAGGCATGACGGACCCCCGCCACCGTGAAGGTGACGGGGGTTCCGCTCGGCGCTAGGGAGGTCACCTCTCGGTGACGATGATGTTCAGGCCGTCGTCGGGATGGTACGTCCACTGCGCCTCGTAGCCCTCCCAGTCGTCGCTCTGCGTACCGTCCAAGGCGCGGGTCGACGACATGTGCTCGATGACGGCGGTGGGCGCCTGCAGCTCCTCCAGAACGCACGCCATGTCCTCGACGCTGGTCAGTCCGATGTCTGCCATGGCGTCCTCGAGCTCGGCGTCGTCGTCAAGGAGATCGGTGAGCGCGTCGCCGTAGCCGGCCAGAACCAGGGTCGCGCCGTCGTCCTCGATGCGTCCGGCGTCGCCGCACGCGGCGCTGGCGTCCTCCAGGGTCGGGCCGGCGGTCAGGGACCGGATGATCAGGGTGGCGCCGATGGCGATGCCGATCAGTACGGCGGCGATGGCGGCCCAGCCAACAGGATGGATCTTCCTCATGATGTGCTCCCCCTCCTACAGGGTCGGATTGTGCGCTTGGGGTCGGACTGAACTACCGGCCGAGGACGGCCAGCAGCGCGAAGTAGACGGCCACCGCGAGGGCCGTCGTCCAGACCAGCAGGACCCAGAAGCGGGGATCGCGCCACATCCGCCTCACCGCCGCCACCACCCGACGGCCAGCCCGATGACGAGGCCCACCAGCACGGCCACGCTCACGATGACGGCCAGCTCACCGACACCCATCGACACCCGGATCGCGGTCGTCATGCGGTCACCACCCGGAACGAGGCGCGGCGCTCCTCGGGTGACGCCGCGACTACGAGGCGCTCTTCCTGCACCCGCTGCAGCTCGGCGTCGACCCGGTCGAATGCCCGAATCGCGGCCGACCGCTCAGCCTTGAGCTGTCGGATTCGCTCGTCCAGCAGGCTCATGCCGTCACCACCCGGAACTGAGCACGGCGCTGGGCAGGGGTCAGCCTCGATGCGGTCTCGTCAGCGCCTTCCCGCCGGCGGGCCAGCTCGTCGATCACTACAGCGAGCGTCGCCGTGAGGAGTCGATCCGCCGTCTCCAGCTCATGCGTCGGGATGCGGTCTGCGAACGTCACCGGTCCTCACCGCCGACCAGGTGCCCGGTGGCCTTCAGGCCGTACAGGAGCGTCGTGCACAGGTGCCGCTCCCGCTCGGTCATCGGACCCTCGTGCTCCTCCAGGGAGTCGACCCACTCCGTCAGGCGGCTCACCGGGCCCCACCACCGGCCTGCTCGCGCAGGGCCACGAGCCCGGTACGGAGGGCGGACAGCCGGGACCGGGTCGCGGCCAGGTCCTCCAGCGCCGCCTCGAGGTCACCCAGCACCACGTCGGCGAGGTCGGCCAGCTGCGCCGCGGTCATCGGCCCACCACCCAGACTGCGAGGGTCAGGATGACGATGACGGCCACGGCCAGCGCGAGCTCCATCCGGCGGCGGCGCTGCGACCGGTACGCCTCGCCCGTCGGGAGGACGTAGGAGACCTCCTCGGTCTCCGGGTCGTGCGTCTGCCCCACGGAGTCCGTGGCGGCGCGCAGCTGCAGCAGCAGCTCATTGGTCGCGATGGCGTGGTGGGTCACGTTCGCCACCGCGTTGCGGGCATCGACGAGGCGGTCCATCGCCTCGGCCAGCTCGTCGAGCGCCCGCTCGACGAGATCGGGCACGGAGTCGTTGGCGCTCATCGGGTCACCGCCGTCAGGCAGTCGAAGCAGACCTGCACCTGCAGGCCGTCACGCTCGGTCCACCACCAGCTGAATAGGCTCACGCGCCCACAGTCGGCGCACGCCATCGCGGCGCGGGGATGGGGCTGGATGTCGGGGATACTGGTGTTCACGGCCGCCTCCGTTGCGGTCGAGGTCCCGTCGTGAGCTGAACCCTCTCGGCGGGACCGCCTTGAATGGTTGTGTCTCGCCAGAATGTCCCCGAGCCCAAGACCTCGAAGAACCGCGTCCACCTCGACGTCCGCGCCTGGCGCTACACCGACGCGTCGGGGGGCCGCCCGCCGGAGGCCGAGGTCCAGGCAGCCATCGCCGCCAAGGTCGACGAACTCGTCGCCGCCGGCGCGACGGTCGGCGGCACGGTCGAGCAGTACGGCAACGCCTGGACCGTCCTCCACGACCCCGAAGGCAACGAATTCTGCGTCGTCTGACCCCGGCCTCGCCGTGCGGCGGCCTGCCCCCGCCACTGATGGGCTGCCCCTGAGCCGGCGGCATCCCCGATCCGACGGGACTTCCTTGCCGCTGGCGGTCGGCTCCCTGTGCTGTCGGCCCGCGCATCGGCGGCGAGCCCGCCGCGGTGCCGGTGCTCGGCTCCGTGTACGCGGCCCGCCCCCGCGACGCCTGTCCTGCGAGCCGACGGTGCGCTGGTGGAGGCACGTTCCGGGGGCCGGCGCGGTCCAGCCCGAGCCGGCGGACTGGCCCTCGCCCGCGCCGAGCGGCATCGTTCTGCCCGCCGGCTGGGACCGCTGACACCCGCCGAACCGGCGGATACCCGAATTTCGGGCGCGTCAGAGATCGATTCGCCGGTCAACCGCCGGAAATTCAAGTATCCGCCGGATCCGCGGACATCGAGCGGCGACGGCGAGGCCCGGCGACCCGCCGTCGCGCTGCCACCCCGGTTCCGGCACCTGGGACGTTCCGTCCACAGCCCTGACCAGTTCCGCCGGTTGTCCACAGAACCCGGTTTCGGCGCCCGCCTCGGCCGGTGCGGCGACCTAGCGTCGCAGGCATGCGATCGTTCCGTTCCCGCTCCGTCGACGACCACACGGCGGCGCTCGCCCGAGCCCGGGTGGCGCACGTCGCTGGTCGACCCTGGGCGGACGGAGCCGGGTTCGTCGCAGACGGCCTCGAACCGCCGCCCGCCTGGTCGGACGAGAACCAAGGGCCGCCGCCGTTGGCGGAGCCAGACCATACCCCTCTGCCCGGCATGCGTCCTGCCGACCGAGGGCACGCGGCGGCGTCGGCGCGCCCGGCCAGCCGCGCGTCGACTGGCATCCTGGCGGCGAACCGAGCGGATCGAGCGGATCGAGCGGACCGAGCGGACCGAGCGGACCGAGCGGACGCGGCGGACCGAGCGGACCGGGCGGACCGAGCGGACCGAGCGGACCCGGCGGACGCGGCGGACCGAGCCGACCCGGCGGACGCGGCGGACCGAGCGGACCCGGCGGACCGAGCGGACCGAGCCGACCCGGCGGACGCGGCGGACCCAGCGAACCAGGCGTCGCTGCTCCGGTCGGCTGCCCCGTCTCGGCGGGCGGCGCAACTCGCCGAATCGGGACCAGCGGCGGCGCAGGCGGCCGATCCGGCGTCCGTGCCGCCGTGGGCCCGACCGGCCAGCGCGTCTCGCCCGGCGGCAGGAATCGGCGACGCGGATCCTCAGCCAGAGCATCCCGTCGACCCGACGGTGCCGCCGCCCACCGCGGCCATGCCCCCGATCCGGTTCTGGCGGCTGGGGCTGGAACGCATCCACCTCGCCGTCATCGTGCTCGTGGTGCTCATCGGGGCTATCGGCGCCGCCGTCCTCTTCCTGCTGGCCCGGCCCGAGGTCGTGCCGATCGAGCCCGAGCTGCTCGCCACCGGCACCGCCGTCGCCGCCGACCCACCGGCCAGCGAGCCCACCGACGGCGATCCACCCGCCGGCCCGTCAGACACCCCGACGGCCGCCACCGGCGGACCGATCGTCATTCACGTCGCCGGCCTCGTCGCCCGCCCGGGTGTCGTCGAGTTGCCATCCGGTTCTCGGGTCGTCGACGCCATCGAGGCGGCGGGCGGCGCGACGCCCGATGCCGACCTGACTCCGATCAACCTCGCCCGCGTCCTCACCGACGGCGAGCAGGTACTCGTCACCGCCGATCCGCCGCCGGCCGCGCCGCCTGCCCCGTCCGCCGGTGGCCCGGCCACACCGACGACGGAAGCGCCGGTCAACCTCAACACCGCGACGGCCGCCGAGCTCGAGGCCCTGCCCGGCATCGGCCCGGCCCTGGCCGGCCGCATCCTCGACTGGCGCGAGCAGAACGGCCGGTTCACCAGCATCGACGAGCTGCGCGAGGTCTCCGGCATCGGCGAGCAGCGGTTCGCCCAACTCGAACCGATGGTGACGCTATGAGCCGCGCGCCAACCCCACGCTCCGCTCGCCCGGCCGCGCTCGTCCGAGGGCCGGCGGACGCTCGCCCCGCTGCGTCCGTCCGAGGATCGGCCGACACTCGCGCCGGCCCGCTCGGCCGGGATGCGGCGCCCGTCTCGCCTGGCCGGGATGCGGCGCCCGTCTCGCCTGGCCGGGATGCGGCGTCCGCCTCGTCCGCCGCCGACCTGCTGGATCTGCGTCTTGTGCCCGCCGCGCTCGGTCTCTGGCTCGGCGCACTGGCCGGTGTTCTCGTGCCGTGGCGCACCGGCCTCGCGGGTTGCGCATTGGCCGTCGTCATCGCCGCGGTCGTCCTGCGCGGGACTCGCCCACGAACCGACAAAGCGCCGCCCGACGTCCCGGGTCCCGCCGACGTCGCGCGTCCCGCAGGCAGGCCGCCTCCTGCTGGCCGGCCGAGACCCGCTGGCCGCCCGAAGCCTGCCAGCCACCCCAAGCCTGCCAGCCACCCCAAGCCTGCTGGCCGGCCGAGACTCGGCGGACGGCTGAAGCCAGCAGGCCGACTGACGCCCACAGGCCGACTGACGCCCACAGGCCGACTGCGACCCGCCGAGCGGCTGAAGCCCTCCGGTCGCCGTGCCCTCATCGCCGCGACGCTGTGCCTGGTCGCCGGGTTCGCCGTTGGCGCGGCCCGGGCGGCACCGGTCTGGAACGGACCGGTCACGACCTTCGCGGCGGCGGGCGCGCACGTCGAGCTGGACGGCGTCGTCGCGCGCGATCCGGTCGTGCGGCGCGGCGGCCCGGCCGGCGAGGAGGCCGTTGCCACCGAGTACGTCGTCGGCCGCCTGCGGGTCGACCACGTCACCGGCCGCGGCCGCGCGCATGACGTCTCCGTGCCGGTGCTGCTGGTCAGCGGCGACGTCGCCTGGGCCGACCTGCTGCCGGGCCAGCGCGTCAGCGTCGCCGGACGGCTCGAGCCCACCGACCGTCCGCGCGACGACGTCGCCGCCGTGTTCCGCCCGTATGCCGGGCCCGACGAACGCACGACCGGCCCGCCGAGCGTCGCCAGCCGCGCGACCGAGCCGTTTCGCGCCGGCCTCCGCGAGGCCGTCGGCGGCGTGCCGCCCGATCCGCGCGGCCTGGTGCCGGGCCTGGTCATCGGCGACGAGTCGCTGCTCGCCGACGACCTGCGCGAGGCCATGACGATCGCCGGCCTGACGCACCTGACCGCGGTGTCCGGGACGAACGTCGCGATCGTGCTGGTGGTCGCGCTCGCGCTGGCGCGCTGGCTGCGTGTGCGCGGCTACGTGCTGCCGGTCGTCGGCGTGGCGTGCGTCGTCGGATTCGTGCTGCTCGCGCGGCCGGAGCCGAGCGTCCTGCGGGCCGCGGCGATGGGTCTGGTCGCCGTGGTCGGGCTGACGGTGGCCGGGCGGCGGCGCGGGCTGCCGACGCTGGCCGCCGCGGTCATCGTGCTGGTGCTGCTCGATCCGTGGCTGGCCCGTAGCGCCGGATTCGCGCTGTCCGTGCTGGCCACGGCCGGGATCCTGCTGCTGGTGCCCGCGTGGACACGGTCGCTGGCGTGGCTGCCGCGGCCGTTGGCGGTCGCCGTTGCCGTGCCGCTGGCCGCGCAGGTCGCCTGCACACCCATCGTGCTCGGCCTGTCGGGACAGCTCAGCCTGGCGGCGGTGCCGGCCAACCTGCTCGCCGCCCCGGCCGTGGCGCCGGCGACGGTGCTCGGCGCGGCCGCGGCGGTGCTGAGCCCGGTCCTGCCACCGGTCGCGACGGGGTGCGCGTGGCTGGCGGCGCTCCCGGCATGGTGGATCGCCGCCGTCGCGAGGTGGTTCGCCGACCAGCCCGGCGCCGTCGTCCCCTGGCCGCCGGGCACGGGTGGCGTGGTCGCGGGCGTCGTGCTGGCGGCGATCGGTCTGGTCGCGCTGCCGATGCTGCTGCGCCGTCCACTGGTCACCGCGGTGGCCGGCATGGTGCTGGCGATCGGACTGCTGAAGGCGGTACCGACGCCGGGCTGGCCGCCGCCCGGCTGGTTGGTGGTCGCGTGCGACGTGGGTCAGGGCGACGCGCTCGTGCTGCGGGCCGGCGACCGGTCCGCCGTCGTCGTCGACACCGGGCCGGAGCCGCGGCTGGTGCGGCGCTGCCTCGACGGCCTCGGCGTGCGGCAGGTGCCGGTGCTGATCCTCACCCACTTCCATGCCGATCACGTCGGCGGGCTCGACGGCGTCCTGACCGGCCGCGATGTCGGCCGCGTGCTCGTGTCGCCGCTCGGTGACCCGCCCGAGTCGGCCTACGGCGTGCGGCGACGGCTCGCCGAGGCGGGCGTCCCGGCGTCGGTGCCGCGGACCGGCGACCTGATCCAGGTAGGGGAGCGGCTCCGGCTGGACGTGCTGGGGCCGGGCCGGCTGGTGGAGTCGTCGGAGTCCGAGTCCAACAACGCCAGCATCGTCGTCGAGGCGGACGTCGACGGCGTCAGCGTGCTGCTGACCGGCGACATCGAACCGTCGGCGCAACGATCGCTGCTGCGTTCCGAGCCTGGACTCGACACCGACGTGCTCAAGGTCGCTCACCACGGCTCGCCGCACCAGGACGCCGGCCTGCTCGCGGGCGTCGATGCGCGGGTCGCGCTGATCAGCGTGGGTGAGAACACCTATGGCCACCCGTCCCCGCGGGTGCTCGACGCGCTGCGGGCGAGCGGCGTCCGGGTCTACCGCACCGACGAGCACGGCAGCGTCGCCGTCGTCCGCACCCGCACCGACGGGCTCGGCGTGGTCACCGGCGGCCCACGAGCCGGACCGGCGCCACGGCGTTCGTCCCGCAGGACCGGGGCGCCGTCCGGCGGGTTGCGGCGCTCGGTCCATGGTCCGGGAGGTCCGGGGCGGGTGACGGGGCGTCCGGCGCGGGTGACGGGGTTTCCGGCGCGGGCGCGGGGACGTTGTCGGTGCGACGTGTCATGCTGTGTGGCGACATGGCTGCGCTATCGACCGACCCCCTCGTCCCGGTCACTCTCGTCTTCGGCCCGGAGGCGTTGCTGGCCGAACGCGCCGCGGGCGCGGTCGTGCGGGCAGCGCGCGCCGCCGATGCCGATGCCGACGTGTCGCAGGTGTCCGGCTCCGAGCTGACCGCCGGGGCCCTCGCCGAGCACGTCAGCCCGTCGCTGTTCGCCACGAGCCGGGTGCTGCTGGTCAACGACGTCCAGGACGTCAGCGAACCGGTCGGCGACCTGCTGGTGGGTTACGTGACCACGCCCATCGAGGGCATCCACGTGGTGCTGGTGCATCCCGGTGGCGTCAAGGGCAAGAAGCTGCTCACGGCGTTGCGCAAGGCCGGCGTCCACGAGGTGCCGGCCGAGCGGCTGACCCGCCCCGACGACCAGGTCTCGTTCGTGCGGGCCGAGGTACGCCGGCAGGGCGGCCGCATCGACGAGTCTGCCGCGCGGCAGCTGGTCGAGTCCGTCGGCGCCGACCTGCGCGGGCTGGCCTCGGCGGCCGGCCAGCTGGCGGTCGACGCGCCGGACGGTCAGGTCACCAGCCAGGTGGTCGCGATGTACTTCGAGGGCCGCGCCGAGGTGAAGGGCTGGGTCGTCGCCGACCGCGCCGTCGAGGGCAGGACCGGCGAGGCGGTCGAGCAGCTGCGCTGGGCGCTCGAGACCGGGACCGACCCGGTGCTGGTCACGGGTGCGCTGGCGACCTCGCTGCGGTCCCTGGCCCGGCTGGCCGGTGCGCCGCGCGGCATGCGCGACGCCGACGTCGCTCGTGACCTGGGGATCCCGCCGTGGAAGATCCGGGTGCTGCGTGGCCAGCTGCGCGGCTGGACGCCGACAGGGCTGGCGCGCGCCGTCCGCGCCGTCGCCGTCGCCGACCTCGCGGTCAAGGGCGGCGGCAACGATGCGACGCTCGCGCTCACGACCGCGCTGGTCGCCATCGGGACCGCGCGCGCTGCCTGAGCGGTGTGGATGGTGGCTGCCGCCCTGGCGACAGCAACGCCGCCCAGCAATGCGGCCGCCACCAACAGTGCGACGGCGTCGCGGGAACGATGCGCGGTCTCTGCCGCCAGGGCCACGCCGAGGTCACACCTCGACCAGCCGGCGCGGGCCGCGCGACCCGTGCCGGAGCCACTGACTCTCATCAGCAGGTTCGGGTGCCGAGTCTGGACGCACGACGACGGCGTCGTCCTCCGCGTGGGAGGACGACGCCGTCGTGCGAGTCGAAGCCGTCCTGCGGGAGGCCGAACGCGATGCGGCCGCCGCAGGGCATGAGCCTCAGATCGAGGCGGCCCGCTTCGAGATCGAGGACTTGCGGTTGGCCGCCTGGTTCTTGTGGATGACGCCCTTGGAGGCGGCCTTGTCGAGCTGCCGGTTGGCGGCGCGAGCAGCCTCGGTGGCCTTCTCGGTCTCGCCGGCGTCGGCGGCCTCGTGGAACCTGCGGATGGCCGTCTTCAGCGACGACTTCACGGCCTTGTTGCGCAGCCGCGCCTTCTCGTTGGTGAGAATCCGCTTCTTCTGGGACTTGATGTTCGCCACGAACTGATGCCTTTGGTCGGTTCGGATAGGTCGTGAGGGCGTCGGCCTCGTCCGGGACACGCGTCGGTGGGGAACCGTCGCGGCGGCAAGGAGTTGGCCGGGCGCGTCAACGACCTGGGCCGACGCGCAGCGGCCAACAATACCAGCGCGGCGGCTCACCAGCCAATTCGGCGCCTCCCCGGTCGGCCGCGACGCACCTCCGTCCAGCCGGCGGACGACGAGACGGGGCTCAGCTCCACCCGTACCGGTCGCCCAGCGCGCCGATCACCGGGTCGAACTGGTCGCGGCCGAGCGCCGCAGCCTCGCGCCGCATGCCGTCGGGGTGGACGCGCAGGACCCGGCTGATGTCGACCCAGGACGGACGGTGCTCGCCGTCCCAGCGGCCGGAGCCGACGCCGACCCAGTCGCGCTCGCCGTCGTGGTTCTTGCTGGTCAGCTGAACGGCGAGCACTGTGCCGCCGGGCTCGCGCGCGACGATGAGGACGGGGCGGTCCTTGCCGCGGCCGTCGTTCTCCTCGTACGGGACCCAGGTCCAGACGATCTCCCCGGGGTCGGGGTCGCCGTCGGTGCTCGGGTTGTACGACGTGTGGACCTCGCCGACGGAGTGCGCCTCCGTGGTCGCGTTCCGGCCGAACTGGCCGGGCGACTCCTCGCCCTGGTCGTCTCCGTCCCGGTGGTCTCGGCGTGGGGCCGGACGATCGGCGGGACGAGTGGACGGGCGGGCCGGGCGGTCGTCGTTGCGGTCGGACCGTCGCTTCGGCGGGGTCAGCAGCGTGCGCACGAGGTCGCGGAGGAATCGGGCCACGTCGGCACTGTAGCGCCGCGGCCCGCCGCAGGCCCGCCGTTCGCCGACGACCGTGCGGCCGACGAACGCGCGTCCGGCCCAGCAGCCGAGGCGCTCAGCCGTTGCCGGTGCGGTCCGGCTCGCCGGGCGGGGGCAGGTCGTCAGCCGGCGGCGACGGCGGGCGGCCGCGGCGGGGGAGCGGGCCGGCGTCCTTGGGCTCCCGTCCGGCCGCCCGCAGCGCGTTCCGCAGCACCAGCTCGACCTGCGCGTTGACGCTGCGGAACTCGTCCTGCGCCCAGTGGGTCAGCGCCTCGTGGACGGCCGGGTCGAGGCGCAGCAGGACGGCGTGCCGCTCGCGCCGCCGCACCGGGTGGGCGCCGTCGGGCTCGGATTCGATCACGGCGATCGGGTGTCGAGGCTTGCCCCGCCGCTGTCGGCGGCGCCGGGTGCCGCCGGGCCGACGCGGTCGCCGACGCCGGGAGCGTCGCCGCCGTTCCCGTCGTCGCTGGGGCGGTCGTCGCTGGGACGGGCGCCGGGGCCGTGGCCGGGAGTGTCGCTGCCGTACCCGGCGTCGCTGTCGACTAGGCCGCGCGAGGGGTCGCCGGGTGGGGCGGTGGGGGCCTCGCTCATGGTCCTCCAGGTGTCACGGCAGCGGGCAGCCAACCAGATAGCTAAGTGATATCACTTTTCTGGCGCGCCCGCATGGCCGACCATGGGATGATGTCTGGTGCGGGCGGGACACCCCGTCCACGCCGAGAACGCCCAGAGAGCGTCCCGAACGACCACCCCGAAGCCCCGAGGAAACTGCGTGCCAGTCAGCGAGAACGCGCCGGTGCCATCGGCGACCCCGCCGGAGCTGATCCGGAACTTCTGCATCATCGCCCACATCGACCACGGCAAGTCGACGCTGGCCGATCGGATGCTGCAGTTGACGGGCGTCGTCGACGATCGGTCGATGCGCGCGCAGTACCTCGACCGCATGGACATCGAGCGCGAGCGCGGCATCACCATCAAGAGCCAGGCGGTCCGGCTGCCGTTCACGTCCCAGAAGGCCGGGACGACGTACGCGCTCAACCTCATCGACACCCCCGGGCACGTCGACTTCTCCTACGAGGTCAGCCGCAGCCTGGCCGCGTGCGAGGGCGCGGTGCTGCTGGTCGACGCCGCGCAGGGGATCGAGGCGCAGACGCTGGCGAACCTGTACATGGCGCTGGAGAACGACCTCGCGATCATCCCGGTGCTGAACAAGATCGACCTGCCGGCGGCGCAGCCGGAGAAGTACGCCGCGGAGCTGGCCCACCTCATCGGCGGCGACCCTGAGGACGTCCTGCGGGTGAGCGGCAAGACCGGAGAGGGCGTCCTCGAGCTGCTGGAGCGCGTGGTGGCCGAGGTGCCGGCGCCGGTGGGCGACGCGGACGCCCCGGCCCGCGCCATGATCTTCGACAGCGTCTACGACTCCTACCGCGGCGTCGTCACCTACGTCCGCGTCATCGACGGCAAGCTGACGCCGCGCGAGCGCATCCTCATGCTGTCGACGCGGGCCACGCACGAGTTGCTCGAGATCGGCGTCATCTCGCCGGAGATGCAGCCCGGCGGCGGGCTCGGCGTCGGCGAGGTCGGCTACCTGATCACCGGTGTGAAGGACGTCCGCCAGTCGAAGGTCGGCGACACCGTCACCGACGCCGCCAAGCCCACCACCACGGCGCTGTCCGGCTACCGCGACCCCAAGCCGATGGTGTTCTCCGGGCTCTATCCGGTCGACGGCTCGGACTATCCGGACCTGCGCGAGGCGCTCGACAAGCTCAAGCTCAACGACGCCGCCCTGGTGTACGAGCCGGAGACGTCGGTGGCGCTGGGCTTCGGCTTCCGCTGCGGCTTCCTCGGCCTGCTGCACCTCGAGATCGTCCGCGAGCGGCTGGAGCGCGAGTCCGGCCTCGACCTCATCTCGACGGCGCCGAACGTCGTCTACCAAGTCACCATGGAGGACGGCACCGAGTACATCGTGACCAACCCCAGCGAGTTCCCGTCCGGCAAGATCGCGTCGGTGCGCGAGCCGGTGGTGCGGGCGACGCTGCTGGCGCCGAGCGAGTTCGTCGGCACCATCATGGAGCTGTGTCAGGCCCGCCGCGGCACAATGCTCGGCATGGACTACCTGTCCGAGGACCGCGTCGAGCTGCGCTACACCATGCCGCTGGCCGAGATCGTGTTCGACTTCTTCGACGCGCTCAAGTCGCGCACCCGCGGCTACGCCAGCCTCGACTACGAGCCCACCGGCGACCAGGAGGCCGACCTCGTCAAGGTCGACATCCTGCTGCACGGCGACCCCGTCGACGCGTTCAGCGCCATCGTCCACAAGGACAAGGCGTACGCGTACGGCGTCGCCATGGCGGGCAAGCTCAAGGATCTCATCCCGCGGCAGCAGTTCGAGGTGCCCATCCAGGCCGCCATCGGCGCCCGCGTCATCGCCCGCGAGAACATCCGCGCCATCCGCAAGGACGTCCTGGCCAAGTGCTACGGCGGCGACATCACGCGGAAGCGGAAGCTGCTGGAGAAGCAGAAAGAGGGCAAGAAGCGGATGAAGATGGTCGGCCGGGTCGAGGTGCCGCAGGAGGCGTTCATCGCGGCGCTCTCGTCCGACGGCGGCGGCTCGTCCTCGAGCTAGCCGACTGGCGGCCCGGGCGGAAAGCCGAGGTGGGCCAGCGCCTGCCGCAGCACGATGCCGTGCCCGCCCAGCATCTCCTTCTGGACGGCGTCGTCGGCGGCCTCCTGCGGCGACAGCCAGCTGAGGTCCAGCGCGTCCTGCTGGGGCGCGCAATCGCCGGTCACGGGGATGACGAACGCCAGCGCGACGGCGTGCTGGCGCGGGTCGTGGTAGGACGTGACGCCTGGCGTCGGCAGGTACTCGGCGACGGTGAACGGCACCGGCGACACCGGGATGCGCGGCAGCGCCAGCGGGCCGAGGTCCTTCTCGATGTGCCGCAGTAGCGCATCGCGGACGCGCTCGTGGAACAGCACCCGTCCGGCCACCACCTCGCGCCGGATCTCGCCCTCGGGCGTCGACCGCAGCAGCAGGCCGACCGCCGTCGTGACGCCGGTGTCGTCGACCCGCACGGGAACCGCGTTGACGTACAGGATCGGGAGCCGACGACGCGCGGCCGCCAGCTCGTCGGGGGTGAGCCAGTTCTCGTGGGAGTCGACGGCGGTGTCCATGGGACTGTTCTACACAGTCTTGGTGACGACGCGCCGACGAGCACGCGAGATGTGACCGACGACCGGTTCGGCAACCCTCTTGACACGTGTCCGCAACGTCCCTAAATTCATCGGTCATACGTAGGAGCGCATCGGCGTATTTTTTTCGGACGTGCGCTCATACGTATGCGCAGTCATCGTTGGAACCCAGCTGGGAGTCCTGACATGCGAACCACGAGACGTGACCTCTGGGCCGGCGGCGCCATGCGAGCGGCCGCAGTCCTCCGCGCGGTTCTGACCGGCCGGCCGGGTGCTGGGCGGGACGGCGCCGCCGTCAGCGAGGCGGGCGGTACCCGCAGCGCGCGCGACGCCCACGGCACCCGCAGCGCCCCCGTCACCCGAGGCAGCACGTGGCGGGCCGCGGCGGCCGCGGTGCTGGCGCTCGGCCTCACGGCCGCGTGCACCGCCGGCACCACCAACCAGAGTGGCGGCGAGAACAGCGGCGGCGGCACGGTCATCTACGGCAAGACCGACGGCGGCACGACGTTCGTGCGGAACTACAACGTGATGGGGCCGGCCACCGACAAGGCGCCGCATCCGGAGATGATCTACGAACAGCTCCTGCGCATCGACTACGGCAATGGCGCGGCGATCGAACCGTGGCTGGCCGAGAGCTGGGAGTTCAACGAGGACGGCACCCGGTTGACGATGACGCTGCGCGACGACGTCACGTTCTCCGACGGCGAGAAGTTCACCGCCGACGACGTCGTCTACAGCCTGAGCCTGCCGCTGGAGAAGCCGGAGTTCAGCATCGCCGGCGTCACGTACACGGCGGTGGAGAAGGTCGACGACACGACGGTGGAGGTGACGTTCGCCGTGCCGTCGTTCGCCACGCTCAAGCAGTTCGCCACCGTCCTGCTGCCGATGGTCCCGGAACACATCTGGAACGCGGAGGACCTCAACACGTGGACCAACCCGGACCCGATCGGGACCGGCCCGTTCACGCTCGGCGACTTCAAGCCGCAGCAGGTGACGCTCCAGGCGCGCGACGACTACTGGGGCGGCGAGCTGCCGATGGACACCTTCAAGATCATCCCGACCGGCGAGGCGCTGAAGGCGCAACTGCTGCGCGGCGAGGTCGACCTCGGCACGGCGTCGTGGGCGAACGGCGAGGAGGAGTACGTCGCCGAAGACCCCGAACGGCATCTCTACCAGCTGTACTCCAACGGCGGCGCCATGTCGTTGCTGTTCAACACCGCCAAGCCGCCGTTCGACGACGTGCATGTGCGGCGCGCGCTGTCGATGACGATCGATCGGACGGCGGTCGTCACCACGCTGCAGCGGCCCGGCAGCGAGGCCGCTCCGACCGGACTGTCCGAGCAGCTCTACGCCGAATGGATCAGCCCGGAGCATCTCGAGGTGCAGCCGGTGGCGGCCGATGACGCGCTGGCCGAACTCGCGGCCGGCGGCTGGACGGTCGAGGACGGCGCGCTGGTGAAGGACGGCCAGAGCTACCCGCTGACGATCCTGTTCAACGCCGACTGGGGCTGGGGCAGCTACGCGGACATCCTGATCAACACCTGGCGCGACACGCTGGGCCTGGAGGTCCAGCCCGCGGGGCAGCCGAACGCCGGCTACTACGACCAGCAGAGCACGGGCACGTTCGACATGGTCGCCGCGACCACCGGCGGCGCGGGCGTCTACGGCGTCTACAACTTCCTGAGCAGCTCCTTCGTGATGCCGATCGGCGAGTCGGCGTCGCTCAACGCGGGCCGGTGGAACGACCCGGAGACCGACGAGATCATCACGGCGATGGAGCGCACCGAGGACGTCGAGGAGCTGAAGGCGCTCGGGCAGCAGCTGCAGGACATCGTCGTCGACGAGGTGCCGTTCAGCCCCATCTACAACAACTACTGGTTCATCGACATCAACGCGACCCGGTGGACGAACTGGCCGACGCCGGAGTCGTTCGACCACATCCCGTTCATCGGCCTCGGCCCGGATCTGACGCTGACCCTGCTCGACCTCGAGCCGACCGGCGAGAGCTGAGCCCCGCGGGGCGCGTCCAGCGGCCCCGGACGCGCCCCGCGGCCAGCGACCCCGCAGCACCCACGAGAGGAGGGACACCATGGCCACCACCCTGACCAGCGCGGACCAGCCGGCGACGCGGACGACCGCGCCGAGAGCGCGCCGCCGCTGGGGCTTCCTCGCCCGCAGGCTCGGCTTCTACGCCGTCGCCGCCGCGGCCGCGATCGTGCTGAACTTCCTGCTCCCGCGGCTGATGCCGGGCGACCCGTCGTCGGCGATCGTGGAGGAGCTGGAACGGGTCAGCGGGCAGCAGGTGCCGCCGGAGACGCTGGAGTCGATCCGGGCGATCTTCGGCGACCCGGGCCAGAACCTGGGCGAGCAGTTCGTCAGCTACCTCGGCCAGCTGGCGCACCTGGACCTCGGCGTGTCGATCGTCAACTTCCCGGTCCCGGTCAGTGATCTCGTGTGGCAGGCGCTGCCGTGGACGCTGCTGCTGGTCGGCGTGACGACGGTGCTGGCGTTCGTCGTCGGCACCGGGCTGGGCGTGCTGGCCGGCTGGAAGGCGGGCAGCCGCTTCGACGCCGTCGTGACGCCGCTGACGACCTTCTTGTCGTCGGTGCCGTACTTCTGGGTGGCGCTGCTGGCGCTGTGGGTGTTCGGGTTCCTGCTCGGCTGGTTCCCGCTCTCCGGCGGCTACGACCCGAACCTCACCGAGGGTCTGAACCTGCCGTTCCTGGCCAGCGTGCTGCACTACGGCGCGCTGCCGGCGATGACGATCGTGTTCTCCGCGTTCGGCGGCTGGCTGCTGGGCATGCGCAACATGATGGTGACGACGGTGCGCGAGGACTACGTGCTGCTGGCGCAGGCCAAGGGGCTGGCGCCGGGCCGGGTGATGCTGCGCTATGCCGCCCGCAACGCGATGCTGCCGAGCTTCACCGGGTTCGCGATGGCGCTGGGCGGCGTCGTCGGCGGGGCGCTGCTGACCGAGATCGTGTTCAGCTATCCGGGCATCGGCTACCTCATGTACGAGGCGCTGCAGAAGCGCGACTACCCGATGATGCAGGGCGTCTTCCTGCTGATCACGCTGGCGGTGCTGGTGGCGAACCTGGTGGCCGACTCGGTGTACGTGCTGCTCGATCCGCGCATCCGGGAACAGGGGTGACGGGCCGTGCGTGCTGACCTGCTGCGTGGCTGGAAGGTCCGGTTCGGGCTGGCCGTCCTCGCCTTCTTCGTGCTGCTGGCGATCTTCGGCCCGTGGATCAACGAGTACGTGCTCGGCATCGACCCGCGGGCCAACGACCTCGAGGCGATCTCGGCGCCGCCGAGCGCGGACCACCTGCTGGGCACCACCCAGTTCGGCCAGGACGTGCTGGCGCAGACCATTGCCGGCGCTCGCGGGTCGATGTTCGTCGGGTTCCTCGCGGCGACCATCGGGACGCTGATCGCGGTGCTGGTCGGTGTGCCGGCCGGGTACTTCCGCGGCGGCGTCGACAACGGGCTGAACTTCCTCACGAACCTGTTCCTGGTGATGCCGGTGCTGCCGCTGATCCTCATCGTCGCCGGCTACATGCAGGGCACCGGGCTGTGGATGATCGCGCTGATCGTCGGCCTGTTCGGCTGGTCCGGCGGCGCCCGGACGCTGCGGGCGCAGGCGTTGAGCGTCAGCAGCCGCGACTTCGTGCTGGCGATGCGGATGCTCGGCGAGCCGCACCGGCGGCTGATCTTCTTCGAGGTGCTGCCGCATCTGACCGGCTGGATCGCGGCGATGTTCCTGCACGGCATCATCGGCGGCGTCATGGCCGAGGCCGGGCTGGCCTTCCTCGGCATCTCCGACTCCGGCGCGATCAGCTGGGGCACCATGATCCAGGCGGCGCAGCAGCAGAGCGCGGTGCTGCGCGGCTTCTGGTGGTGGTTCGTGCCGCCGGGACTCTGCATCGCCCTCATCGGCACCGCCGCGACGCTGGTGAACTTCGGCGTCGACGAGCTGTCCAACCCGAAGCTGCGGCAGGCCCGGCGCTCGGTGGTCAAGCGGACGAAGACGCTGCGCGCGGCGGGGAGTGAGGCGTGATGACCGAGACCCTGCCGGGCACCGCGACGGATCCGGCGGCCGCGCCGCGGGACGTCGTGCTGGACGTCCGCGGCCTGGACGTCGAGTACGCCACCGGCGACGACCCGGTCCGGGCCTGCGTCGACGTGTCGTTCACGCTGCACCGCGGCGAGATCCTCGGCGTGGCCGGCGAGTCCGGCTCGGGCAAGTCGACGCTGATCACGGCGTTGACGCGGCTGCAGCGCCCGCCGGCGGTCACGTCGGCCGGACAGTTGCTCTACCACCCGCGCGACGGCGGGCCGCCGGTCGACCTGGTGACGCTGTCCGGGCGCGAGCTGCGCCGGCTGCGCTGGACGACGTTGTCGATCGTGCTGCAGAGCGCCATGGACGCGCTCAATCCGGTGATGCGGGTCGGCGCGCAGTTCGTCGACGCGCTGCGGACGCACGACCGGCGGCTGGACAAGGGCGCCGCGTGGGAACGGGCGGCCGAGCTGCTCGGCATGGTCGGTGTCTCAGCCGACCGTGCGCGTGCCTACCCGCACGAACTCTCCGGCGGCATGCGGCAGCGGGCCAGCATCGCGCTCGCGTTGGCCTGCCGGCCGGATCTGGTGGTGATGGACGAGCCGACGACGGCCGTCGACGTCGTCATGCAGCGGCAGATCCTGGCGCAGGTGCTGCGGCTGCGGCGCGAGCTCGGCTTCGCCGTCGTGTTCGTGACGCACGACCTGTCGCTGCTGCTGGAGCTGGCCGACCGGGTCGCGATCATGTACGCCGGGCGCATCGTCGAACTGGGCACGTCGGCGTCGCTGTACGCCGAGCCGCGGCATCCGTACACCCGTGGGCTGCGCGACTCGTTCCCGCCGCTGCGGGCGCCGCTGCGCCGGCTCACCGGCATCACCGGCAGCCCGCCGGACCTGCGCCGCCCGCCGTCCGGCTGCCCGTTTCACCCGCGCTGTGGGCAGCGGTTCGACGGCTGCGACGAGCGGCTGCCGGTCCTGCGCGACATCGGCGGCAACGACGTCGCCTGCCACCTCTACCCGGAAGGGAGCTGACTGTCATGGCACCGGTGCTCGAGGCGCGGGACGTGTCCAAGCACTTCACGGTACGCAGCGCGGTGGGCAGCACGTCGGTCGTCCGGGCGGTCGAGGACGCGACAGTCGCGCTGGAACCGGGCGAGATCGTCGCGCTGGTGGGCGAGAGCGGCAGCGGCAAGACCACGCTGGCCCGGCTGCTGGCCCGGTTCTACGAGCCGACCACCGGCGAGATCCGGCTCGACGGCGCGCCCGCGAACGGCGCCACCCGCGCCTACCACCGCGACGTCCAGCTGATCTTCCAGGACCCGTTCGGCTCGCTGAACCCGCTGCACCGGGTCCGCTACAACCTGGAGCGGGCGCTGCGGCTGCACCACGGCGTCCGCGACAAGGCCGAGCGCAACCGGCGGGTCGAGGAGCTGCTGGAACGGGTCAGCCTGACGCCGGTGGAGCAGTTCATCGACAAGTTCCCGCACGAGCTGTCCGGCGGCCAGCGGCAGCGGGTCGTCATCGCCCGGGCGCTCGCCGTCGAGCCGAAGGTGCTGCTCGGCGACGAGCCGATCTCGATGCTGGACGTGTCGATCCGGCTGGAGATGCTCAACCTGCTGAACCGGCTGCGGACGGAGGACGGACTGGCGCTGCTCTACATCACCCACGACATCGCCAGCGCCCGCTACCTGTGCGACCGGATCGTGGTGATGTACGCGGGCCGCATGGTCGAGGGCGGGCCGAAGGAGGACGTCATCGCGAACCCACGGCACCCGTACACGCGGCTGCTGATCGAATCGTCGCCCGACCCGGCGCGGGCGGTGGACGACCGGGCCGAGCTGTTCGGCGCCGAGGCCGGCGAGCTGGGCGAGCCGCCCAGCCTCATCGACCCGCCGGCCGGCTGCCGGTTCCACCCGCGCTGCCCGTTCGCGATGGACGTCTGCCGCACCGAGGCGCCGCCCCGGACGGAGTTCCCGAACGGGCAGTGGACGCACTGCTGGCTGCACGAGGATGAGGGGGAAGGGTGACGACGCAACGACGAGAGCGGGCGCCGCGCCAGGCCGATGTCGCCAGGCTGGCGGGGGTGTCGCAGTCCGCGGTGTCGCGGGTGATCGGCGGCGACCCGGAGGCGGCCGCGCGGATCCCGGAGGACACCCGGCGGCGCATCCTCGAGGCGGTCAAGGAGCTCGGCTACGTGCCGAACCTGTCCGCCCGCAGGCTGCGCAACAAGACCAACCGGCTGCTCGGCGTGCACACCTTCGAGCCGGTGTTCCCGCACGCGCGGGAGAGCTTCTACTTCGAGTTCCTGCTCGGCATCGAGGAGCGGGCCGAGGAGATCGGCTACGACCTCGTGCTGTTCACGTCGACGGGGGCCAGCGACGGCCGCCGCCGGGTGTACCGCGACGGGACCAACCGGCTCAACGTCGCCGACGGCTCGGTCCTGCTCGGTGTCGCGACGGACAAGGCCGACCTCGCCCGGCTGTGGCAGGAGGGTTACCCGTTCATCCACATCGGCCGCCGCGACGTGCCCGGCGCGGACATCCCGTGCGTCGTCCCGGACTACTTCGGCATTACCGGCGACATCGCCGGCCGGCTCGCCGCGCTCGGCCACCGCCACGTCGCCTACCTGCGCGAAGACCTGGAGCTGGAGCCGTACGAGGACCGCCGCCGCGGCTACGCCGACGCCGTCGAGCGGCTCGGGCTGACCGACCGGTCGCCGGGGTTCCGCGGCGTGCCCGGCCTGGACGACGCCTGGCTGGACGAGCTGGCCCGCGGCCCGGAGACGGCGGTCGTCGCCGAGAGCGAGCGGCTGGCCGAGGCGCTGCGGCACGGGCTGCGCGAGCGCGGACGGGACGTCCCCGCCGACGTGTCGGTCGTGGTGCTGGAGGGCATCGGGCCGGACGCCTCGCTGCGCTGGGAGCACCTGGACATCCCGCGCAAGGAGATCGGCCGCACCGCCATCGACGCCCTGGTCGCCATCGTCGACGACCCGGACGCGCGGAACGAGAGCATCGTCGTCCCCTGCTCGATCGTCGACGGCGACTCGACCGCGCCCCCCGCACCGAAGGAGTCCGCACCGCATGCATGAACTGCAGACCGACGTCCTCGTGGTCGGGGGTGGGCTGGGCGGCGTCGCCGCCGCGCTCGCCGCTGCCCGGCTGGGCCACCGGGTGGTGCTGACGGAGGTGACCGACTGGCTCGGCGGTCAGCTCACCGCGCAGGCCGTGCCGCCGGACGAGCACACGTGGATCGAGACCCCGCACACCGCCGCCGGCTACGCGGACCTGCGGCGACGGGTCCGCGACTACTACCGGCGCAACTACCCGCTGCGGCCGGACGCCGCGGCCGACCCGCTGTTCGATCCCGGCCTGGGCATCGTGAGCCGGTTCTGCCACGAGCCGCGGGTGGCGGTGGCCGTGCTGGACGAGCTGCTGGCGCCGCTGCGCGCGGCCGGCCGGCTCACCGTCCTGCTGGAGCACGAGCCGGTCGCGGCGCACACCAGCGGCGACGAGATCGACGCGGTCACGCTGCGCGACGGCCGCACCGGCGCCGAGGTCACCGTCGGCGCGAGCTACGTCCTCGACGCCACCGAGCTGGGCGACCTGCTGGAACTGGCCGGCGTGGAGCACGTCATCGGCGCGGAGGGCCAGGACACCACCGGCGAGCCACACGCGCCCGCCGTCGCCGACCCACTGGACCAGCAGGCGGTCTCGTGGTGCTTCGCGCTGGACCACCGCCCGGGCGAGGACCACACCGTCGACCGGCCGGCCGGCTACGACCACTGGCGCGACACCGTCGCGCCGTTCTGGCCCGGGCCGCAGCTGTCGTGGCGCGACGTCGTCCCGATCACGCTGCGCGAACGCGAGTGGCGGCTGTTCGAGCCGAACCGCGACGCCGAGGCGCCGTTCTCGCTGTGGCGGTTCCGCCGGGTGCTGGCCCGCGAGCAGCTCACCGGCGTCGACTCGGACGTGACGGTGGTGAACTGGCCGCAGATCGACTACTGGGAGCGGCCGCTGCTGGGCGTTGGGCCGGACGAGCGGGAGGCCGCGCTGGCCGCGAGCCGCGACCTGTCGCTGTCGTTCCTGCACTGGATGCAGACCGAGGCGCCGCGGCCGGACGGCGGCGCCGGCTACCCCGGGCTGCGGCTGCGGCCGGACGTCACCGGCACGCCGGACGGGCTGGCGAAGTCGGCGTACGTCCGCGAGTCGCGGCGCATCCGGGCCGAGTTCACCGTCGTCGAGCAGCACGTCGGCGTCGAGGCCCGGCCGGACGGCGCCGGCAGCGAGGTGTTCGCGGACAGCGTCGGGCTCGGCCGCTACCGCATCGACCTGCACCCGAGCACCGCCGGGCGGACCTACGTCGACATCGAGGCGTACCCGTTCCAGATCCCGCTCGGCGCGCTGATCCCGCAGCGCGTCGACAACCTGCTGCCGGCGAACAAGAACATCGGCACCACTCACATCACCAACGGCTGCTACCGGCTGCACCCGGTCGAGTGGAGCATCGGCGAGGCGGCCGGCGCGCTGGCGGCGTTCTGCCTCAGCCACGGGCTGCCGCCGCGCAAGGTGCGGTCGGACCCGGCGCACCTGGCCGACTTCCAGCGGCTGCTGACCGGGACGCTCGGCGTGACCCTGGCCTGGCCGGACGAGATCCGCACCCACCGCGACTGAAGGGGATCGACCCGTGAACGAGCTGACGCTGGAGCAGAAGGTCCGGCTGCTGACCGGCGCCGACACCTGGGGCCTGCACGACGAGCCGGCGATCGGGCTGCGCCGCATGGTGCTGTCCGACGGGCCGTCCGGGATCCGCGGCGAGAGCTGGGACGACCGCGAGCGCGCGCTGAACCTGCCGTCGGCGACGGCGCTCGGCGCGTCCTGGGACGTCGCGCTGGCTGAGCGGTACGGCGCGGTGCTGGCCGCCGAGGCCCGCCGCCGCGGCGTCGACGTCGTCCTCGGGCCCACGATCAACTTGCACCGCAGCCCTCTCGGCGGCCGGCACTTCGAGGCCTACTCCGAGGACCCGCTGCTGACGTCGCGGCTGGCGGCGGCATATGTGCGCGGCGTGCAGGCCGGCGGCGTGGGCGCCTGCCCGAAGCACTACGTGGCGAACGACTTCGAGACCGAGCGGTTCACCGCCGACGTCGTCGTGTCCGAGCGGGCGCTGCGCGAGGTCTACCTCGCGGCGTTCGAGGACACCGTCGTCGAGGAGCGGCCCTGGATGGTCATGGCCGCCTACAACTCGGTGAACGGCGCGACCATGACCGAGAACGCCCTGCTGGCCGACCCGCTGTGCGACGAGTGGGGGTTCGACGGCGTCGTCGTCTCCGACTGGTGGGCGGCGCGGACGACGGAGCCGGCGGCGCGGGCCCGGCTGGACCTCGTCATGCCCGGCCCGGACGGCCCGTGGGGCGACGCGCTGGTCAAGGCGGTGCTGGCCGGCGAGGTGCCGGAGGCGGCCGTCGACGAGAAGGTCGCGCGGCTGCTCCGGCTGGCGGAGCGGGTCGGTGCGCTGGACGGGTCCGACCCGGCCGCGCCGCCGGCCGCCGTCGACGGGCCGGCCTTCGCCCGCGAGGTGGCCGCGACCGGGACGGTGCTGGTCCGCAACGAGGGCGAGCTGCCGTGGGCCGCGCCGCGCTCCGTCGCCGTCATCGGGCACAACGCGCTGGCCGCACGCACCCAGGGCGGCGGCAGCGCGCACGTCGAGCCGGAGCGGGTCGTGTCGCCGCTGGACGGGCTGCGCGCGGCGCTCCCGGACGCGGACGTGAGCTGGACGCTGGGCGCCGTCGTCCAGCCGGGCATCGAGCCGCTGCCGCTGGGCGCGCTGACCGACCCGGTCACCGGCGAGCCGGGGATCCGGCTGGTCTGCCGGGACGCCGCCGGTGTCGTCGTGCTGGACGAGAACCGGCGCACCGCGAACCTGTCCCGGCTCGGGTCGGCCCGGCTGGGCGGCACGACGACGCTGGAGGTCACTGCCCGGTACGTGCCTGCGAGCGGCGGGACGACGCGGCTGGGCGTCGCCGGAGCGGGGACGGTGCAGCTGAGCGTCGACGGCGCGGTCGTGCTGGCAACCACGCTGGTCCACGACGGCGAGGAGTTCGGCGGTGGCCTCGTGTCCCCACCGTCCGCGACGGCGCCGGTCGGGCTGGCCGCGGGGACGCCGGTCGACCTGCGCGTCACCGTCGAGCTGCCGCCGCGCGAGAACGCCGACAGCGGCGTCACGCTGGTGGTCGGCGCGGACCTCGCGACGGCCGACGCGGACACCGAGATCGCGCGGGCCGTCGAGGCGGCCCGGAACGCCGAGGTCGCCGTCGTCGTGGTCGGCACGAGTGCGGAGGTCGAGCGTGAGGGCGCCGACCGCGCCTCACTGGCGCTGCCCGGCCGGCAGGACGACCTCGTGCGCGCCGTCGCCGCCGCCAACCCGCGCACCGTGGTCGTGGTCAACGCGGGCGCGCCGGTGCTGCTGCCGTGGCGCGAGGACGTCGCGGCCGTGCTGCTGACCTGGTTCGGCGGGCAGGAGTACGGGCATGCGCTGGCCGACGTGCTGCTCGGCGTGCGCGAGCCGGGCGGGCGGCTGCCGACGACCTGGCCGGCCACCGAGGCGGACGTGCCGGTGCTGGCCACGGCGCCGGTCGACGGCGTCGTCCGCTACGACGAGGGCGTGCATATCGGCCACCGCGCCTGGCTGCGGGCCGGCGCCGAGTCGGCGTACCCGTTCGGCCACGGCCTCGGCTACACGACCTGGTCGTTCGACGAGCTCACGGTTCACGGCCGCGACGTCACGGTCGGCGTCCGCAACACCGGGACGCGCGCCGGCCGTCAGGTCGTCCAGGTGTACCTGTCTCGGACCGAGACCGCCGTCGACCGGCCGGTGCGCTGGCTGGCCGGGTTCGCCGTCGTCGACGCCGGGCCGGGGGAGGCGGCGACGGTGACCGTGCCGGTCCGCCCGCGCGCCTTCGAGCACTGGGACGGCGGCTGGCGCACCGAGCCGGGCGCCTTCACCGTCCACGCCGGTGCGAACGTCCTGGATCTCCCGCTCAGCATCGAGATCTGAGCGGGCCTTGGGGCCGGAAGGGAGGTGGGTGAGCAGAACGACGGGGGTCCTGGGGCCGAACGAGTTCCGAAGGAGAAACCATGTTCGGTAGATCACCGAGAACCGTCTTCCTCGCCACGACGGCGTCGCTCGCGCTGGCGGCCGGGCTGCTGACCGGAGCGGCCGCCGCACCGGCGCCACAGCCGGACGACGAGACCGCGGCGGCCGCCGCGCTGCCCGCCCTGCGCACGCAGGGCAACAAGATCGTCGACGCCACCGGCGCGCCGGTGACGCTGCGCGGCCTGTCCATCCTCGCGCCGGAGCAGAACGACGTCTGCACCGACTGCAACTCCAAGCCGATCAACGAGCTGATCGACATGACGATCAGCGGCGGCTGGGAGTCGAAGGTGCTGCGGCTGCTGGTCACCGAGGTCCTGGGCAAGGACCTGGCCGCGTACGACGCCCAGTACATCCGGCCCTACGTCGATTACGCGGTGTCGAAGGGCCTCTACGTCATCATCGACCTGCACTTGGTGCGCAACTACGGCGACACCGCGGGCGCGGTGCCGCAGGCGCAGGTCAAGCAGTTCTGGGACTACATCGCGCCGCGCTACGGCAACAACCCCAACGTGCTGTTCGAGCTGTTCAACGAGCCGATCAACCCGGACAGCTGGGCCACCTGGAAGAGCTACATCCAGCCCGTCGTCGACTCCATCCGCACCGTCTCGAACAACGTCATCCTCATGGGCAGCCCGGCGTGGAGCACCCGGCTCAACGGCGCGCGCACCAACCCGATCACGGGCGGGAACATCGCCTACGTCTACCACCTCTACCCGAACCAGGGCCCGGCCACCGCGGCCAACCTGGACCCGAAGTTCGGCACCGCGGCCGCGGAGATCCCGGTCGTGCTGACGGAGTTCGGCTGGGATCCGGTGCAGCCGCCGCACCCGGTCACCGGCGGGACGACGTCGGGCTGGGGGCTGCCGCTGCGGCAGTACCTCGACGCCCGTCCGCACATCGGCTGGACCGCCTGGATCTTCGACAACTTCTGGGCGCCGGTGATGTTCGACAAGAACTGGAACCTGCTCGGCGGCGAGCACCAGGGCGCGTTCGTCCGTGACTGGCTGGCCGGGAAGCCGGCGACGTCACCGTGCAACACCCACCTCGCCCGCGGCGGCACCGTCACCGCGTCCTCGGTGTACAACGCGAGCTCACCGGCGAGCAAGGCGATCGACGGCTCCTGCGCCGACGACGGCCGCTGGATGTCCGCCGTGGGCGACACCACCCCGACGCTGACGATCAACCTCGGCGGCTACAAGAGCGTCGACCAGATCGACGTCTACAGCGGCTACCGCTGGCCGGCCACGGTGGCCGACACCATCCTCGTCGCCTTCCGGGTCGAGGCGCACACGGCGTCCGGCTGGGTGACGGCGGCCACCGTCACGAACAACACGAAGGCGGTCGTGACGGTGGCCGCGCCGACGGCCCAGATCGACCAGGTCCGCCTCGTCATCACCGACCCGTCCAACAACGCGGTCGACATCGCCCGCGTCTACGAGGTGGCGTTGCACTGACCACCGCCGGCGCGGGGCGGACGGCCCGCCCCGCGCCGGCACCGCCGTCGAGAGGAGCACCGACCATGCTTCACCTCAGTGCCGTGGCGCTCGCCGCCTCGGTGGTCGCGCTGGGATTCGTCCCGGCGGACCGGCCGGGCGGCCTGGAGCTCAGCACGCTGTCCGGCCGGGCCGACACCGTCACCGGCGGCGACAGCCTCGTCCGCGTCGAGGTGCCCCGTCAGGTCCCGCCGCAGCAGGTGACCGTCCGCCTGAACGGCGAGGACGTGACGGACGCGTTCGTCGCCGACCCCGCCGCCAGGACCCTCACCGGGCTGGTCGACGGGCTGCGGCTCGGCGCGAACACGCTGGTGGCCAGTGCCGCCGGCCGCCGCGCCCGGCTCGACGTCGTCAACCACCCGCCGGAAGGTCCGGTGTTCTCCGGCCCGCACCAGCAGCCGTTCGTCTGCGAGACCGCCCAGTTCACCGTGCCGGTGATGGGCGGGACGCTCGGCCCGCCACTGGACGAGAACTGCACGGTCGCGCCTCGGGTCGACTACTTCTACCGCACGACGGCGGGCGCCTACGCGCCATGGCCGGCCGGCGCGACGACCTACCCGGCCGACCTCGCCGAGACCACCACGTCGGCGGGCGCGACCGTCCCGTTCATCGTCCGAATGGAGACGGACAGCGCCAACCGCGCCGTCGTCCAGACCAGCATGCTGCACGACCCGCTCGGCGAGCCGGAGCCGGCGCCGACGCGGCGCACGGAGGGCTGGAACGGCCGGGCGGTCTTCACGCTCGGCGGCGGCTGCTCCGGCGGGTGGTACCGCTCCGGCGCGAGTACCGGCGGCGTCACCGACGCGTTCCTGCTCGGCCGGGGCTACGCGCTGCTGTCGTCGTCGCTCAACGTCTTCGGCAACAACTGCAACGACCTCACCGCGGCCGAGTCGGCGATGATGACGAAGGAGCTGTTCGCCGAGCGCTACGGCCCGGCCGAGCACACCATCGGGTTCGGCTGCTCCGGCGGGTCGTACCAGGCGCACCAGATCACCGACAACTATCCCGGCATCTTCGACGGCATCGTCGTCGGCTGCTCGTTCCCCGAGGTGGGGTTCGGGACGGTCGACTTCATCAGCGACGCGTGGCTGCTGCACGACTACTTCAGCACCGACGCGACCGTCGAGTGGACGCAGGAGCAGCAGCGTCTCGTGGCGGGCTTCGCCACCTACACCACGTTGCCGAGCATGGCCGTCAGCGCCGGGCGGATCGACCCGCGCCGGTTCTGCGGCATCCTGCCGGTCGAGCAGCGCTATGACCCGGTCACCAATCCGGGCGGCGCCCGCTGCGACGTCTACGACCACGCGGTCAACGCCTACGGCGCCGACCCCGAGACCGGGTTCGCCCGGCGGCCGCTGGACAACGTCGGCATCCAGTACGGGCTGGCGACGCTGAACGACGGCACGATCAGCCCGGAGCAGTTCCTCGAGCTGAACGAGCGGATCGGCGGCTTCGACGCCGACGCGAACCTCGTCGCCGGACGGACGGTGGCCGACCTCGACGCCACCCGCGTCGCGTACCGGACCGGCCGCCTCACCAGCGGCGGCGGTGGCCTGGCGGACGTGCCGATCATCGACTACCGGGCCTACTTCGACGACCAGCCGGCCGGCGACATCCACGTCCGCTACCACACGAACTCGATGCGGCAGCGGCTGGAGAACGCGAACGGCACCGCCGCCAACCACGTCAGCCTGCTGGAGGACGCCCGCTACGGCCTGTTCAGCACCGGGAGCCCGCTGCTCCAGCACGCCATCACCGCCATGGACGACTGGCTGACGACGCTCGCGGCGGACGACTCCGGCGCGGAGCGTATCGACAAGATCGTCGCGGCCCGTCCGGCCGAGCTGGTGGAGGGGTGCATGACGCGAGCGGCCGCGCCCGAGTTCGTCGCGGAGACACTCGACCGCGACCCGGCGAGCGAGTGCGAGCGGCTGTACCCGTCCGCGTCGTTCCCGCGCGAGGTGGCCGGCGAGAGCGTCGCCGCCGACGTCGTGAAGTGCCGGCTGAAGGAGCCCGAACGTGACGACTACGCCGTCGAGTGGACCGACGACCAGTGGGAGCGGCTGACGACGATCTTCGCCGGCGGCGTGTGCGACTACTCGAAACCCGGCGTCGGGCAGCAGGGTCTCGCCGGCACCTGGCTGCGGTTCTGAAAGGGGTTTTCCTGTTGCTTCTGTGGGTGGGGTCCGAGCGTGTTCGACGTGTATGGGCGTGACGACCACCGGTCCGGTGCTGGGGAGTCGAGGGTATGACGCCGGCTGCCTGCGCAATGCGCACCTGTATGCACCACCCGCCTCCGCCTTGGCATGGCTGGTCGTCGCTCGGGACCGGGCATATCGGACGCCGGGGCGGCGGCCAGAGTGGCCAAGGCGATGGTCAGCCGAGCCGCGGTGTGGTTGAGGGATCGGTGCAGCCATGGCGACCCGGATCCCGCAACCATCGATGACGCACCCACGGAAGCCACAGAAGCCTGAAGGAGCAGACGTGCACATCTCCGGTGTCGCCCCAGACCTCGCCCAGATCGCCGACCTCGGCCCGCCGCGCAGCGAGATCGGCATCGGCGCGCTGATGCCGTGGGCCGGGAAGCTCTACGTCCAGAACTACCTCTCGCACAAGCGCACCAGCGGCAGCGGGACCAGCCTGCGCCGCATCGACGCCGACTTCGGCATGGAGGTGGTGCCCGAGACGCTCGGCGTGGACGGCACGTACACCAACCGGTTCGTGCACTTCCCGTCGAACCAGCTGGTCATCGGCCCGCACGTGATCGACGCCGACCACAAGATCCGGACCGTGCCGGAGCTGGAGCCGTTGCGGGTGTGCGGCACGTCGCGGCACCTGCGCGACCCCGAGAACCTCGTCTACGTGCTGTGCATGGAGGGCGAGCTGTTCGAGCTGGACGTGCGCACGCTCGCCTGCCGCCAGGTGGCCGACCTCAACGCCGAGCTCGGCTCGGCCGGCGAGTTCCGCGTGCACTACAAGGACTGCTACACCGCGTTCGGCCGGCTCGTGGTCTGCTCGAACGAGTACCACGAGCCGGACTGGCGGGGCGAGCAGGCCGAGGGCCGGCTGGCCGAGTTCGACGGGCGCTCGTGGACGGTCCTGGAGCGCCGCCCGTACACCGCGATCGGCGGCCGGCACGAGTTCGGCGGGACGATCTTCGCCTCCGGCTGGGATCGCGCGTCGGCGCTGCTGTCCGTCTACACCGACGCCGACGGCCGGTGGACCCGGTACCGGCTGCCGAAGGCGTCGCACACGTTCGACCACAAGTGGCAGACCGAGTGGCCGCGCATCCGGGAGGTCGAGCACGAGCGGTTCCTGCTCGACCACCACGGCATGTTCTACGAGCTGTCGCCGTGGGCGTACGGCGGCCGCGTCTGGGGCGTGCGGCCGGTCTCGACGCACCTGTGGGTGCTGGGCGACTTCTGCTCGTGGCGAGGCCTGCTGGTCGCCGGCATGGACAACGCGTCGCCCAGCCGCGGGATGAGCTCGACGACGGCCGAGCCGCAGTCGGGTCTCTGGTTCGGCAAGACCGACGACCTGTGGTCGTTCGGCAAGCCGGCCGGCTGGGGCGGGCCGTGGTGGCTGGACGAGGTGCGCGCCGGCGAGCCGTCGGACCCGTACCTGATGACCGGATTCGAGCACAAGTGCGTGCATGTCGAGAACGCCGGCCACGCCACCGCACGGTTCACCCTCGAGATCGACGTGCATGGGCACGGCCGCTTCGCCGCCACCCAGACGCTCGTCGTCGAGCCCGGCCAGACCGTCACGCATGTCTTCCCGGCCGGGTTCAGCGCCCATTGGGTGCGCCTGGTCAGCGACACCGACACCGTCGCCAGCGCGCAGTTCTTCTACACGTAAGGGACCCACGCATGACCCAGGAACGTCCGCTCCTCGTGACCGAGCCGGCCACCGACGGCCGTCAGTTCCGCACCGAGCGTCTTGACGCCGACCTCGTCATCGTCGGCGGGGGACTGGCCGGCAGCTGCGCCGCCGTCACCGCCGCCCGGGCCGGCATCCGGGTCGTGCTCGTGCAGGACCGCCCGGTGCTGGGCGGCAACGCCTCCAGCGAGGTGCGGCTGTGGGCGCTCGGCGCGACCGCGCACATGTTCAACAACAACCGGTGGTCGCGCGAGGGCGGCGTGCTGGACGAGCTGCTCGTCGAGAACGTGTTCCGCAACCGCGAGGGCAACGCCGTCCTGTTCGACTCCGTCCTGCTGGAGAAGGTGGTGTCGGAGCCGAACATCACCCTGCTGCTGAACACGGCGGCGACCGCGGTGGAGAAGGACGGCGACCGCATCGTGTCGGTGACGGCGTTCTGCAGCCAGAACTCCACCCGCTACGAGCTGACGGCGCCGCTGTTCTGCGACGCGTCCGGCGACGGCGTGCTCGGCTACCTGGCCGGCGCGGCGTACCGGATGGGCGCGGAGTCCAAGGACGAGTTCGGCGAGCTGTTCGCGCCGGAGGAGTCCTACGGCGGGCTGCTCGGCCAGTCGATCTACTTCTACAGCAAGGACGTCGGCCAGCCGGTGGAGTTCACCCCGCCGGAGTGGGCGCTCACCGACATCACGAAGATCCCGCGCTGGCGCAGCTTCGACACCAAGGTGCAGGGCTGCCGGCTGTGGTGGATCGAGTACGGCGGCCGGCTGGACACCGTCCACGACACCGAGGCGATCAAGTGGGAGCTGTGGAAGGTCGTCTACGGCGTCTGGAACCACCTGAAGAACTCCGGGCAGTTCCCGGACGCGGAGACGCTGACGCTGGAGTGGGTGGGGCTGATCCCGGGCAAGCGGGAGAGCCGCCGGTTCGAGGGCCTCACCATGCTGCGCCAGCAGGATCTCGTCGAGCAGCGGCAGCACGACGACGCCGTCGCGTCCGGCGGGTGGTCCATCGACCTGCACCCGGCCGACGGCGTGTTCAGCGAGCACGCGGGCAGCAGCCACCTGCACACCCGCGGTGTCTACCAGGTGCCGTATCGCTGCCTGGTCAGCCGCGACGTCGGCAACCTGTTCCTCGCCGGGCGGATCATCAGCGTCTCGCACGTCGCGTTCGCCTCGACCCGGGTGATGGCCACCTGCGCGCAGCTCGGCCAGGCCGTCGGGATGGCCGCCGCGCTGTGCGCCCGCGACGACCTGCGCCCGGCGGACGTCGTCAAGCCGGACCGGATGCGTGAGCTGCAGCGCGAGTTGCTGCGCGCCGGGCAGCACATCCCCGGTCATCGGCTCGACGATCCGGACGACCTCGTGCGCGCGGCGACGGTGTCGGCGTCGAGCGAGTTCGTCCTGTCCGAGCTGCCCGCCGACGGCCCGGCCGTGCCGCTGGACGCGCCGCGGGCACAACTGCTGCCGGTGCCGGCCGGGCGCTGCCCGCGGATCGGGCTGACGGTCGACGTCGCCGCGCCGACGACCTTGCGGGTGGAGTTGCGCACCGGGAACCGGCCGGACGACTACACGCCCGACCTCGTGCTCGGCGGTCAGGAATTCGCGCTGGACGCAGGGGATGGGCAGCGGGTCGAGCTGGACCTCGACGTGACGATCGACGAGCCGCGGTACGTGTTCGTCGCGCTCATGGCGAACGAGGACGTCGCCGTGCGGACGACGCTCACCCGGGCGACCGGCCTGGTGTCGGTGCGGCACCCGGGGACGCAGGAGGCGGACCCGGCGGTCGGGCGGCCGCGGGTGGAGTTCTGGACGCCGGAGCGGCGGCCCGGCGGGCACAACCTCGCCGTGACGGCGGACCCGCCGCTGCGTGCGTGGGGCGCGGAGAGCCTGGTCAACGGGCACGCGCGGCCGACGTCGCAGCCGAACGCGTGGGTGGCGGGGCTCGACGACGCGGCTCCGGCTGTGTCGCTGCGCTGGCCGTCGGTGCGGTTGATCGCACGGGTAGAGCTGAGCTTCGACACCGACTTCGACCACGCCATGGAGACGGTGCTCTGGCCGCACCCCGAGGCCGCGATGCCGTTCTGCGTCCGGCACTACCGGGTGCGGGCCGGCGCCACCGTCGTGGCCGAACGCACGGACCACCACCAGACCCGCGACACGCTCACGTTCGATCCGCCGCTGGAGACCCACGAGCTGACGGTCGAGGTCGTCGCGAGCCACGGCGACGTCCCCGCGGCGATCTTCCAGGTCCGCTGCTACGGGGACCGCCGATGACGCCGGGCGAGGGGACGCTGCCGCCGCGCGCCACGTTCGGCTCAGACGCGCCGGCGCTGTCGCTGAACGGGGCGTGGCGGTTCCACTGGTCGCCCACGGTCCGCGCCACCGAGGGGTTCGAGGATCCGTCCTTCGACGACTCGGCCTGGGCGTTCCTGCCGGTCCCGTCGCACTGGCAACTACACGGGTACGGCGCGCCCTGGTACACGAACTCGCCGTATCCGTTCCCGATCGACCCGCCGCACGTGCCGGACGAGAACCCGACCGGCGAGTACCGGCTGACGTTCCGGGCGCCGGCCTGGGACGGACGCGTGGTGCTGCGCTTCGACGGTGTCGACTCGTTCTTCACCGTCTGGCTGGACGGGCGCCGGCTCGGCCATGCGTCCGGCAGCCGGCTGCCGTCGGAGTTCGACGTCACCGCCCACGTCACGCCCGGCGCGGACCACGTCCTCGCCGTCCGGGTGCACCAGTGGTCGGCCGGCAGCTACCTGGAGGACCAGGACATGTGGTGGCTGTCCGGGATCTTCCGCGACGTGACGCTGCTGGCTCGCCCGGCGGGTTCCGTCGACGACTTCACCGTCCACGCCGACTGGTCCGGCGGTGCCGGGACGCTGCGGGTCGACGCGGACGGCGACGCGCGGGTGCTGGTCCCGTCGCTGGGCATCGACGCGGCGGCGAACGAGGAGATCGCGGTCGGCCCGGTCGAGCCGTGGAGCGCCGAGTCGCCGCGGCTGTACGACGGCGAGCTGGTCACCGGGACGGAACGGATCCGGCTGCGGATCGGCTTCCGCCGGGTGGAGATCCGCGCCGGCCTGCTCACCGTCAACGGCAACCGCGTCCTGTTCCGCGGCGTCAACCGGCACGAGTTCCACCCGGACCGCGGCCGCGCGCTGACCCGTCAGGACATGCTCGACGACGTGCTGCTGATGAAGCGGCACAACGTCGACGCCGTCCGGACCAGCCACTACCCGCCGCATCCGTACTTCCTGGAGCTGTGCGACGAGTACGGGCTGTACGTCATCGACGAGTGCGATGTCGAGACGCACGGCTTCGCGTACGAGGACTGGCGCGGCAACCCCAGCGACGACGAGCGCTGGCGGCCGGCCTACCTGGACCGCATGGCGCGGATGGTCGAGCGGGACAAGAACCACCCCAGCGTCATCATGTGGTCGCTGGGCAACGAGGCCGGGAGCGGCGCCAACCTCGCCGCCATGTACGCGTGGGCGAAGGAGCGCGACCCGTCGCGGCCGGTGCACTACGAGGGCGACCCGTCCTGTTCCGATGTCTACAGCCGGATGTACGCCTCGCACACCGAGGTCGACGAGATCGGCCGGGGCGATGGCAAGCCGTTCGTGCTGTGCGAGTACGCGCACGCGATGGGCAACGGGCCGGGCGGGCTGCGCGACTACCAGGATCTGTTCGAGCGGCACGAACGCTGCCAGGGCGGCTTCGTCTGGGAGTGGATCGACCACGGCCTGCGCGCCCGCGACGCGTCCGGCCGCGCGTACTACGCCTACGGCGGCGACTTCGGCGAGCGGTTCCACGGCGGCACCTTCGTCGCCGACGGGCTGGTGTTCCCGGACCGCACACCGTCGCCGGGCCTGGTCGAGCTGAAGAAGGTGGTGGAGCCGCTGCGCCTCACCGCGGGCGACCGGCTGACCGTCGCCAACCTGCACGAGGTGCTGGACACCAGCCGGTACACGTTCCGGTGGACCCTGACCGACGACGGCGCCGAGGTGGCGGCCGGGACGCTGCCGGTTCCGGTCGTCCCGGCCGGCGGACGGGCCGAGGTGGACCTGCCGCCGCTGCCGCCGACGGCCGGCGAGGGGTGGCTGACGGTGAGTGCGGTGCTCGCCGCGGACACGCCGTGGGCGGCGGCCGGGCACGAGGTGGCCTGGGGGCAGCTGCGGGTGACGGACGCGCCTGCCGTCCCTGCGACGGTGGCGCCGATGGCCGCGCGGCTCGACCCGGCGACCGGCCGCCTCATCGGGCTGGCTGGCCTCGACGTCACGGGCGCCGCCCTGGACGTGTGGCGGGCGCCGATCGACAACGACGCCGGCGGCCTGGCCACCCTGGCGGCCACCTGGCGCACGCTCGGCCTGGACCGGATGACGCACCGGGTCGACGACGTCCGCGCCGACGGGTCCGCGCTCGTCGTGAACACTCGTGTGGCGCCGGCCGCCCGGGCGTTCGCACTGCGCACCGTGTACCGCTGGACGCCGGCCGGCGATGACGCCGTCCGGCTGGCGGTGTCCGTGACGCCCGAGGGGGCGTGGCCCGCCGACGTCTGGCTGCCGCGGCTCGGCGTCGTGCTCTCGCTGCCTTCTCGGTACGACCGCGTCACGTGGTTCGGCCGCGGCCCGGGGGAGTCGTACCCGGACTCCCGCGAGGCGGCCCGGGTCGGACGGTTCCACAGCGGCGTCGACGACCTGCAGACGCCGTACGTGCACCCGCAGGAGAACGGGCACCGCGGCGACGTCCGTTCGGCGTTCATCCACGCCGCCGACGGGTCCGGGCTGGCCGTCGACGGCGCACCGGTGTTCGGCCTGACCGTCCGGCGCTGGACGACCGCCGACCTCGAGGCGGCCCGGCACCACGCCGAACTGCGCCCGCGCGACCGCGTGTACGTCACCCTGGACCTCGCCCAGCACGGCCTGGGCAGCGCGTCGTGCGGCCCGGCGGCGTTGCCCGAGTACCGGCTCGCCGTCGGGCCGGCCGAGTTCACCGTGACGCTGCGGGCGGTCAGCTCCGGTTGAGGAAGCCGATCACCGTCGCGGTCCACCACGCCAGCTGCGACGTCGCGGCCATCAGCAGGCCGGCCCGCAGCAGTCGCCGCGACGGCGTCGTGCGGGCCGCCAGCCGCCGGCTGACCGCCAGCGCCAGCACGCCGACCACCCCCGCAACTCCCACCATGGCGACCTTGACCAGCGTGATCGTCGACGCGTAGTCGGGCGAGAGCAGCATCCCGGACAGCATCAGCCCACCCAGCCCGAGCCAGATCGGCACCGCCAGCGCGGCCGCCGTCGTCACCACCTCGCGCAGCGTCCCCTTGCCGAGCTGCCAGCGCAGCCCGAACCAGTCGACCGCCAGCACACTGCCCAGCCCGAGCACGACGCAGGCCAGGTGCACGAACTGCGCGGCCGTGTGCACGGCCGGCGGCGGCCGCACCAGCGCGCTGCCGAGCACGACGCCGGCCAGCACGATCAGCGTCGAGAACGCCAGCGCCAGTTCGGCCCGGGTGACGATCGGCTCGCGCTGCGGCCGCGCGACGACGGCCAGGCCGGCCAGGCCGGCCTGGCCGGCCGGGCCCGCCGGTGGCAGCGCGCCGGCGACCGCGGGCAGCGTCAGCGCCGCGCCGTCACTCGCAGGCCGGCGCCGCGGCCAGGAGCGCATGCGCGTCGTCATAGGCGCCGATGTTCACCGGCGCTGCCTCCCAGGAGGCGACCCAGAGGTCCTGGGCCGCGGCCGCGGTCATCTCGCCGTCGGCGTGCGAGGCCATCGCGTTGAGGTGGTTGGCCCAGTCCTGCAACCCGGCGGTCGAGGCGGCGACGGCGGTGGTGATCGCGGCCTCCCGCTCCAGGCAGGCGGCGGCCTGGCCGGCGACGTCGGGCAGCGCGCCCTCCAGCGCGCCGAGGTCGTCGCATCCTGGCAGCGCGTCGTACGCCTCCAGGGCGGCCGTGGCCTGGGCGACGTCCTCGGGGCCGGAGAGCCGGGTGCGCTTCCAGATGGCCTTCATGTCCTCCTGGGCGATGGTGCCGGCCAGCATGTCCGTCCGCGCCTGCACGTGCTCGCCCCAGTGCCCGATGCCGACGCCCGCGCTCGCGACGTAGGCGTCGCCGGCGGCCAGCCGCTCGACGCACGCCCTGACGGTGTCTCGGCCGGTCTGGGCGGCCTCGAACGAGCCGGGCGTCTCGCCGCGCGACGTCTCGCCGGCCGCGTCCGCCCGGGATCCGTCGGCCGCCTCGGCCGAGTCATCGCCGCCGTCGCCGCCGGTGAGCGCATTCACGCCGGCCCAGCCGAGCAGCGGGAGGCCGATCACGAGCAGAACCCCGATGACGAGCCCGGCCGATCCGCGGCGCTCGCGTTTTCGTTGCCTCGGCACAAGTGCCCCCCTTCAATCCACGGGCATTTTTCCATATCAGCGTGATCAAATACATAGCTAGCCTTATCCACGAAGAATACGGACATATCGATCTTGTGAGCTGGGGATTCTCTGGCCGGGACGGGCCGGCGCCAGAGGTTTTCCCGATCGCTTCGTGGCTCGCACGTCCCATTGCCGCAATTCGTGAATGCCGTCATGACGAATCGTGAAGCTGCGGCGAAAGTGGGCGGAGGAATTCACCGGCCGGACACATCGGCGTCGCCTCGGGGCCGATCCGGGCCGACAGAGTGACGGCCGTGCGCATCCTTCAGGCCGCCAATTTCGTCGCGCCGCACTCGGGCGGGATCCGCACGATGATGCGGCATCTCGCCGACGGGTACGCCGCCGCCGGGCACGAGGTCGTGGCGCTGGTGCCGGGGGAGCGCAACGCGACCCGCGCCACGTCGTACGGACGCGTCGTCGAGATCGCCGCGCCGGCCATCCCGGCCACCGGCGGCTACCGGATGATCACTCGGTGGCGCATCGTCGAGGACCTGCTCGCCGCCGTCGCGCCGGACCGCGTCGAGGTGTCCGACCGCATGACGCTGGCCCGCATCGGGCCGTGGGCGGAGCGGCGCAAGGTGCCGTCGGCGGTGTTCTCGCACGAGCGGCTGGACGCGCTGCTGCAGTTCCACCTCGGCCGCGCGCTGCCGACCCGGCAGCTCGCGGACCGCTGGAACCGCCGGCTGGCGTCGTCGTTCGGCACCGTCGTCTGCACCACCCGGTGGGCCGCCGAGGAGTTCGTCCGGCTGGGCGTCGGCAACCTCGCGCACGTGCCGCTGGGCATCGACCTGGACACCTTCCACCCGCGGCGGCGGGACCCGCGGCTGCGCGCCGAACTGGCCCGCGGCGCCGACGTACTGATCGTCACCGCCGTCCGGCTGTCCCCGGAGAAGCGGCCGGACCTGCTCGTCCCGATGGTCGAGGAGCTGGTGAAGCGGGGCGCGAGCGTCCGGATGGTCGTGTGCGGAGACGGTTCGGTCCGCGACCTGGTGGCCGAGCAGGCCGCGGGCCGCCCCGTCACGATGGCCGGGTTCGTCACCGACCGCTCGCAGCTGGCCGCGCTGCTGGCCAGCGCCGACGTCGTCGTCGCGCCCGGGCCGTACGAGACGTTCGGGCTGGCCGCGCTGGAGGCGATGGCCAGTGGCACGCCGGTCGTCGCCAGCGACCGCGGCGCGCTGCCGGAGCTGGTGACCGGCGGGTCCGGGCGGACCGCTCCGTCCGACCCCGCGGCGATGGCCGACGCGGTCCTGGACGTGGTCGCCGAGGGCCCCGCGGCGAGGAGGGCGGCGCGCCGCCGGGCCCAGGATTTCTCCTGGTCGGATACCGTTGAGGGGATGCTTGCGGTGCATGGTTTGGAAACCCGTGGACCGCGGAGACTGTCGCTGGAAGCTACCAGGTCGTAACCTTCCTCCACCTGGCCGTTTCCGGCTGGTCCCGTCAAGGGCGATTGGGAGGAATGACGCATGAGCCTCGGCACCACGGACAAGGCGGATCTCGTCGCGGTGCGGCCGGCCTCGGTCGGCAGGATGTTCCTGGATCGGGTCGAGGCCACGCCGAGCCGCGAGGCCTACCGCTACCCCAGCGGCTCCGGCTGGTCGTCGCTGACCTGGGACGAGACCAAGGACCGTGTCTGGGTGTTCGCCGCGGGGCTGCTCGACCTCGGCATCGAGCACGAGCACCGGGTGGCCATCGCCGCCACCACGCGCATCGAGTGGATCCTGGCCGACCTCGCCATCAACGTCATCGGCGCGGCCACCACCACCGTCTACCCGACCACCACGCCCGAGGACGTCTCGTACATCCTCAGCGACTCCGACACCCGGGTGGTGTTCGCCGAGAACGCCGAGCAGGTCGCCAAGGTGCTCGACCACCGGGCCGAGCTGCCGTCGCTGACCCACGTCGTGGTCTTCGACGACGACGGCGTCGAGCGGCACGATCGCGACGACGACGGGCCCGGCGTCCTGAGCCTGGCCGAGCTGGACGAGCGCGGCCGCGCCCTGCTGGCCGACCGCCCCGACGCCGTCGACGACGCCCTCGCCGCCGTCGGGCCGGAGACTTTGGCCACGCTCATCTACACCTCCGGCACCACCGGGCGGCCCAAGGGCGTCCGGCTGGTCAACGACAACTGGGTGTACGAGGGCGTCGCGGTCGACGCCCACAAGATCCTCTCCGTCGACGACGTCCAGTACCTCTGGCTGCCGCTGTCGCACTCGTTCGGCAAGACGCTCGAGGCCATCCAGCTGCGCATCGGCTTCGCGACCGCCGTCGACGGCGACCTCGACAACATCGTCGAGAACCTCGGCGTGGTGAAGCCGACCTTCATGGCCGGCGCGCCGCGCATCTTCGAGAAGGTCCGCTCCCGGGTCATCACCGGCGTCCAGAACGAGGGCGGCCCGAAGGCGAAGATCTTCGAGTGGGCGTTCGGCGTCGGCGCCAAGGTGTCGAAGCTGCGCCAGCAGGGTCAGGAGCCCACCGGGCTGCTCAAGTTCCAGTACGGCCTCGCCGACAAGCTGGTGTTCAGCAAGATCAAGGCCCGGCTGGGCGGCAACATCCGGTTCTTCGTCAGCGGCGCGGCGGCGCTGTCCCGCGACGTCGCCGAGTGGTTCCACGCCGCCGGCATGCTGATCCTGGAGGGCTACGGCCTCACCGAGACCAGCGCCGCCTGCTTCGTCAACGTGCCCTGGGACTGCCGCTTCGGCACCGTCGGGCCGCCGCTGCCGGCCACCGAGGTGAAGATCGCCGACGACGGCGAGATCCTGGTCCGCGGCCCGGTCGTCATGCGCGGCTACCACAAGCTGCCCGACGTCACCGCCGAGGTGCTCGACGCCGACGGCTGGTTCCACACCGGCGACATCGGCGAGCTGGCCGACGGCTACCTGCGCGTCACCGACCGCAAGAAGGATCTCATCAAGACCTCCGGCGGCAAGTACGTGGCGCCGCAGAAGATCGAGATCATCTTCAAGGCGGTCAGCCCGCATGCCAGCCAGATCGTCGTCCACGGCGACACCCGCAACTACTGCGTCGCGCTCATCACGCTCGACCCCGAGGCCATCGCCGACTGGGCCGATCACAACGAGCTCGGCGGCCGCTCGTACGAGGAGCTGACCGGGGCGCCGGAGGTGCGGGCGCTGATCCAGGGCCAGATCGACGAGCTCAACGCCCGGCTGGAGCGGTGGGAGACGATCAAGAAGTTCGAGATCCTGCCGGCCGACCTCAGCATCGAGGGCGGCGACATCACGCCCAGCCTCAAGGTGAAGCGCAAGGCCGTCGAGAAGCGGTACATGGACGTCATCGACAGCATGTACGACTGACGGTTTCGCGTCCGGGCCGCCCGGCGGGGACAATGGGTCGTGCCCTCCACCCTGCCCGACGGCTCGCCCGCGCCCGCTGACGGCTCGCTGCCGCCGTCCGCGCTGGCCGGCGTCGGCACCCGGCCGTTCGGTGTGTACCTGCACGTGCCGTTCTGCACCACGCGGTGCGGTTATTGCGACTTCAACACCTACACGGCGTCCGAGTTGGGCGCCGCGCCCGGCGCGTCCCGGTCGTCGTGGGCCGACGGCGCCATCGCGGAGCTGCGGCTGGCCCGGCGGGTGCTCGGCTCGGCCGACGTCCCCGTCTCGACGGTGTTCGTGGGCGGCGGCACGCCGACGCTGCTGCCGCCTGCTGACCTGGGGCGGGTGCTGCGGTTCGTCGGCGACGAATTCGGCCTGGCGCCCGGCGCCGAGGTGACGACGGAGGCCAACCCCGAGTCCGTCGACGCGCGGTCGCTGGCCGGGCTGCGGGCGGCCGGCTTCACCCGGGTGTCCGTCGGCATGCAGAGCGCGCGGCCGCATGTGCTCGCCGTCCTCGACCGCGTGCACACCCCCGGCCGCCCGGCGCAGGTCGTGGCCGAGGCCCGGGCCGCCGGATTCGAGCACGTCAGCGTCGACCTCATCTACGGCACCCCGGGCGAGTCGCTGGAGGACTGGCGGGCCAGCGTCACGGCCGCCGTCGACGCCGGGCCCGACCACGTCAGCGCCTACGCGCTCATCGTCGAGCCGGGCACCCGGCTGGCGGCGCGGATGTCGCGGGGCGAGCTGCCGCTGCCCGATGACGACGACCAGGCCGACAAGTACCTGCTGGCCGACTCGCTGCTGTCGGCGGCCGGGTTCGAGTGGTACGAGCTGTCCAACTGGGCGACGTCGGCGGCCGGGCGGTGCGCCCACAACGAGCTGTACTGGACCGGCGCCGACTGGTGGGGCGCCGGCCCCGGCGCGCACAGCCACATCGGCGGCACCCGCTGGTGGAACGTCAAGCATCCGGCCGCGTGGGCGGCCCGGCTGGCGTCGGGTGAGAGCCCGGCGCACGCCCGCGAGATCCTCGACGCCGAGACGCGGCGGGTCGAGCGGGTGCTGCTGGAGGTCCGGCTGGCCGCCGGCCTCGACCTCGCCGTCCTCGACGACGCCGGCCGCAAGGCGGCGGCCGCCGCGGTGGCCGACGGCCTCGGCGAACCGGACGCCCTCGTCGCCGGCCGGCTCGTCCTCACCCGCCGCGGCCGCCTCCTCGCCGACGCCGTCGTCCGCGACCTGCTCCCCTGACCTCTCCCTGCTGGTCTGCCGTCACGTCCTGGTTCTGAGTCGCGCTTCCGGGGCCGAAACGGCCGAAAAGCGCGACTGGGGACCAGGACGTGACACAGGACGAGCTGATGACGATCAGGGACGGTCTGTAGACGGGTCCGTCACGAAGTCGATCAGCTCCTCGACCCGGCCGAGGATGGCCGGCTCGAGGTCGGTGTAGGTCGTGACCTTGCCGAGGATGTGCGCCCACGCCTCCCACGTCTCGCCGCGCCAGCCCAGCCGCCGCAGCACGCCCTCCTTCCAGGGCTCGCCCTTCGGCACGTCCGGCCAGGCCTTCAGGCCCAGCACGGCCGGGCGGACCGCCTGCCACACGTCGACGTACGGGTGCCCGACGATGAGGACGGCGTCCGCGTGCGGGCCGCCACGGACCGTGTCGGCGAGGCGGGTCTCCTTGCTGCCGGCGACCAAGTGGTCGAGCATGACGCCGAGCCGCCGGCCGGGGCCGGGCTGGAACTCGGCGACGACCGCGGCGAGGTCGTCGGCGCCGCCCAGCTCCTCGACGACGACGCCCTCGACCCGCAGGTCATGGCCCCACACCTTCTCGACCAGCTCGGCGTCGTGCTTGCCCTCGACGTAGATGCGGCTGGCCCGCGCCGTGCGCGCCTTGTGGTCCAGCACGGCGACCGAGCCGGACGCGGACACCATGCGGCCGCTCTTGGGCGGCGCCGTGGGGCGGACCAGCTCGACCGGCTTGCCGTCGATCCAGAACCCGGGCCCGAGCGGGAACGCGCGCCGCTTGCCGTGCCGGTCCTCCAGGAGCACGCCGTGCTTGTCCACCTCGACGACGGCGCCGACGTACCCCGTCTGCACATCCTCGACGACCAGCCCCGGCACGGCGGCCTCCTGGGTGCTGACCGGGCGCTTCGGGTGCGGGGAGTTCGTGAGGACGTCGCGGCCGTAGCGATCGTTGTAGGAGCCCACGTCCGGTGACGCTAGCCGCTCAGCGGGCTTGGGTGCGGCAGCGACACGAATCGGACATGGCAGGGGCCCCGTCGCCGGACGACGGGGCCCCAGTCTCGTGCGGGCGTGGCTGACCTCGGTCAGTGGATCATGACCGGGGCGGCCTCGCCCTCGCCGTCGAGCTCGTCGAAGGCGGCCTGCTCGGAGTCGGGCGTCGCGTTCACGAAGAAGAACGCGATGGCCGCCGACACGACCAGGATGCCCACAGCCCACCAGATGGCGGTGGTGTAGCCCTCGACCATGCCCTGCAACTGCACGAGCTCAGGCGGGGTGGGCCCGCCGGCGTGCGTGGTGATGTAGGACGTGGTGGCGGTGGCCGCGATGGTGTTCAGCAGCGCCGTGCCGACGGCGCCGCCGACCTGCTGCGACGTGTTGATCATCGCCGAGGCGATGCCGGAGTCGCGTGGCTCGACGCCGAAGGTGGCCAGGCTCATGGCCGGCATGAACGTGGTACCCAGGCCGAGGCCGAGCAGGATCTGCGCCGGCAGCAGCAGGGCGACGTACGAGCTGTCGACGGTCATCTGCGTGAGCAGCAGCATGCCGACCGCGGCGACCAGCAGGCCCGGCGTCATCAGGTAGCGCGCCGGGACGCGAGTCATCAGCCGGGCGCCCAGCTGGGTCGAGCCGATGACCATGCCGACCACCATGGGCAGGAAGGCCACGCCGGAGCGGATCGGGCTGTAGCCCTTGACCACCTGCAGGTAGTAGGTGAGGAACAGGAACAGGCCGAACATCGCGATGACCGCCAGGCCGAGCGCGAGGTAGACCCCGCCGCGGTTGCGCTCGAGCACGACGCGCAGCGGCAGCAGCGGCTCCTTCACCTTCCGCTCCACCAGCACGAACGCGGCCAGCAGGACCACCGTCAGGACGAACATCGAGATGGTGCCGGTCTCGCTCCAGCCCTCGGTCTCGGCGCGGGTGAAGCCGTAGACCAGAGCCACCAGGCCCAGCGTGCCCAGCACGGTGCCGGGGAGGTCGAGCGGCGCGCGGTTGCGGGTGCCGTCGGGCTCGTGCACCGAGGTGACGGCGCCGATGAACGCGAACGCGGCGATCGGGATGTTGACGAAGAACACCCAGCGCCAGTCGAGATACTCGGTGAGGACGCCGCCGAGGATCAGGCCTAGCGCCGCACCGCCACCGGCGATGGCGCCGAAGATGCCGAACGCCTTGGCCCGCTCCTTGCCGTCGGTGAACATGACGGCCAGCAGCGACAGCGCGGCCGGGGCGAGCAGCGCGCCGAAGACACCCTGCAGCGCGCGGGAGGCGAACATCAGCGCCTCGTTGACGGCGGCACCGCCGAGGGCCGACGCGGCCGCGAAGCCGACGAGGCCGGTCAGGAAGGTGTTCTTGCGGCCCCACATGTCGGCGATGCGGCCGCCGAGCAGCAGGAGGCTGCCGAACGCCAGCGCGTAGGCCGTGATGACCCACTGCCGGTTGGCGTCGGAGATGCCGAGGTCGGCCTGCGCCGAGGGGAGCGCGATGTTCACGATGGTGGCGTCGAGCACCACCATCAGCTGAGCGAGGGCGATGAACGCCAGCGCCCGCCACCGCCTGGGGTCAGGCAGCTGTGTTTCAGGCATGACGAAGTCCAATCAGGGTGACGTGAGAAAGCGTTCTGAGCAGGGCCGGGCCGCCGTCGGCCCGCCTGGTGGCTTACGTGGTCTCGAAGTCCTCGAAGGTGGCCGCGGTGCCGCAGAGTTCCGAGCGGGCGGGCGCGCGCATGCCGTCGAGGAGGAGTTGGAGGTGGCGGTGCATGAAGCGTTCGACGTGAGCACACGCGGTGCCGGCGATGGGCCGGGTCAGCTGGGTGATCGCGACCATGAGATCACCGATGCCGACGTCGGATCGCAGCTGGCCGGCCTCGCGAGCGTTGTCCATCAGCTCGGTGACGACCGCTTCCATCCGGACCCTGGCGTCGATCACGTGTGGATCGTTCTTGTCGAAGCCTTCGTACAGCAGCGAGCACAGCGCGCCGACCCGCTCGTCGGCCGCGCGGTGGACGAACCGCCGCAGCGCCTCGAACGCGTCGGTCTCCTCGGCGAGCGCCGACTCGGCCTGCTCGGTGATGCGAGCCAGCGAGTACGACGCGACGACGTGGATGAGCTCGTGCCGGTCGGCGAAGTGCCGGTACAGCGTGGCGTTGCCCACGCCCGCGCGGTGTGCGATGGCGTCGAGCGGCACGGTGGGACCGTGCTCGACGAACGCCTCGCGTGCCGCGGCGATGATGCGCTCACGGTTACGGGTGGCGTCGACGCGTGCCGGCTGTGCCCTGCGCTCGGCTGTCGCCATGCCGCCCATGATTCCCCCTTCGAGTCGAACGACGAAACGGAGATCTTCTCCCCGTTTCCTGAACCGGGGAATGGCTCCCCGGTTGAGCTTGACGTGATCTCAAACGGGGAAGGCATCCCCGGATATTTCCCGCATCGGACGTGACCTACGTCACATCGCCTGTCGGCCTCTTCGCCGGGGTGGCTCCGACGCGGACGACAAGCGGATATCCGGCACGTTCGCACCGTACGTGCCAGCACTGACAAAGTCGGCCGGCCCGGGCGCCGGGGGAGGGTTGCCTCGGCGGCCGTGCGTTTGCGGACGTGGGTTTGGCCGACCGTGCGTTGGGGCGCCACGTTCGCCGGGGTTCCGCAGTTCGCCGCTTTGCGGCAGTGGGCCGTCCCCCTGCTGCCCATTTTCTTAGCCGCGGCACCGCGCCTCAAGCGGACTGATGGCGCTTCGCGCGGCGATGACCGCTTGACCCGCGGCACCGCGGCCAAGTGCGGGCAGTTATCAGGGGGACGGGGGAAGTGCGGGCAGAGCCCGCCCTCTGCACCGTTCGCCGTTCGGCTGGCTGGCTGCGGTTGGCCGTTCCTGCCGGTGCACCGTTGGACGATTCTGGCTATCGAAGACGGCCCAGGCCGTCGACGTCACTCGTCTCGTGGGCACGTCACCCGCCGTAGCACCGGATGAACGTCGGCGGCGGCGGCCATGCGGTGCTGACGCGGGCGAGGTGATCCCGGCGCGGGTGAAGTGAGGCGTGCCCAGACTGCCCCCGTCCCCCTGATAGGTGCGGCCAAGAGAATGGGCGCCAGGGGGACGACCAACGTGCGGCCAAACGGCGCACGGCAGCAAAGCGGCGAACGGCGGCCTGACCTGCGAGGAAAGACGGGAGCGACCGGGAGCACGTAGAATTGGCACTTGCCAGGGTCGAGTGCCAAATGCGCTGCGGGAGGTGTGCCCGGTTGTCTGTCGATGACCGCAAGCTCGACGTCCTCAGGGCGATCGTCGAGGACTATGTCGCCACGCAGGAGCCGGTCGGGTCGAAGGCGTTGGTCGATCGCCACCATCTGGGGGTGTCGCCGGCGACCATCCGCAACGACATGGCGGCGCTCGAGGAAGAGGGCTACATCGCCCAGCCGCACACGAGCGCCGGCCGGGTGCCCACCGACAAGGGGTACCGGCTGTTCGTCGACCGCCTGTCGACGGTGAAGCCGCTGTCGTCGCCGGAGAAGCGGGCCATCCAGACGTTCCTCGACGGCGCGGTCGACCTCGACGACGTCGTGTCGCGGACGGTGCGGCTGCTGGCGCAGCTGACCCGGCAGGCGGCGGTCGTGCAGTACCCGTCGCTGAGCCGGTCCCTGGTGCGCCACGTCGAGCTGGTCATGCTGGCGCCGGCGCGGGTGCTGGTGGTGCTCATCACCGACACCGGCCGGGTCGAGCAGCGCATCGTCGACCTCCCGTCCGACGCCGACGACGCGTTGGTGGGGGAACTGCGGGCGCGCATCAACGCGCTCGCCGTGGGGCAGGATTTCGCGACGGTCGAGGCGCAGGTGACGGAACTCACGGACCGGTTCGGCCCCGAGGATCGCGCGACGATCGCAGCGGTCACGGGCACGCTGCTCACCACGCTGATCGAGCGGCACGAGGAGCGGGTGGCGGTGGCCGGCACAGGCAACCTCGCCCGCTATGGCCAGGAGTTCGACCGCGAGCTCGAGCCGCTGCTGTCGGCGCTCGAGGAGCACGTCGTGCTGCTGCGGCTGCTCGGCGAGGCCACCAGCCCCACCCCGGTCCGGGTCCGCATCGGCAGCGAGAACGCGCAGACCGGGCTCTCGGCCACGTCCGTCGTCACCTCCGGCTACGGGCCGGGCGAACTGGCCCTGGCTAGCATGGGGGTGGTCGGCCCGACCCGCATGGACTACCCAGGAACCATCGCGGCCGTCGGCGCCGTCGCTCGATACGTCAGCAAGATTCTCGCGGCTCATTAGGGAAGACACAGGGTGCCCACCACCGACTACTACGAAGTTCTCGGCGTGCCGAAGAACGCCTCCAGCGAGGAGATCAAGAAGGCCTACCGCCGCCTCGCCCGGCAACTGCACCCGGACGTCAACCCCGACCCCGCCACGCAGGAGCGCTTCAAAGAGGTCGTCACGGCCTACGAGGTCCTGAACGACCCGCGCAAGCGGGAGATGTACGACCTCGGCGGCGACCCGCTCAGCAGCGGCGGCGGCGCGGGCGGCAACTTCGGCGGCGCGTTCTCCTTCACCGACATCATGGACGCCTTCTTCGGCGGGACGAACGCGCGCGGCCCGCGCAGCCGGGTCCGCCGCGGCCAGGACGCGCTGGTGCAGCTGAAGATCGAGCTGGCCGACGCCGTGTTCGGCGCCACCAAGGAGCTGCAGGTCGACACCGCCGTGGTGTGCGAGGTGTGCCACGGCGAGGGCACCGCGAAGGGCGCCACCCGGGTCACCTGCCCGACGTGTCAGGGGCAGGGCGAGGTCAGCCAGGTGCAGCGCTCGTTCCTGGGCCAGGTCATGACGACCCGCCCGTGCCCGGCCTGCCAGGGCTTCGGCACGGTCAACCCGAACCCGTGCGTCGAGTGCTCCGGCGACGGCCGGGTCCGCACCCGCCGCACGCTGACCATCAAGATCCCGGCGGGCGTCGACAACGGCACCCGCATCCAGCTGACCGGCCAGGGCGAGGTCGGCCCCGGCGGCGGCCCGGCAGGCGACCTCTACGTCGAGCTGGCGGTCACGCCGCACCCGGTGTTCAGCCGCAACGGCGACAACCTGCACTGCACGCTGCAGCTGCCGATGACGGCGGCCGCACTCGGCACCAGCGTCGACCTCGAGACCTTCGACGGCCCGACGACGATCGAGGTGCGGGCCGGCGCCCAGCACGGCGAGGTGATCAAGCTCGGCGCCCGCGGCGTCCCGAAGCTGCGCGGCACCGGCCGCGGTGACCTGCTGATCCACCTCGAGGTGCAGACGCCGACGAAGCTCGACGCGCGGCAGGAAGAGTTGCTGCGCGAGCTGGCCGGGCTGCGGAACGAGGAACGGGTCGAGGGCCCGGGCGCCGCCGGCGCTCACGGCAACTTCTTCACCCGCATCCGCGACGCCTTCAAGGACGGGCTGAACTGACCGCACCGGTGTTCCTGGCCGACGCCGCGGCGCTGCGCGGGTCGGACGTCGTCATCCTCGACGGCGACGAGGGCCGGCACGCCGCCGTGGTGCGCCGCATCGCGCCCGGCGAGGTCGTCGAGCTGACCGACGGCGCCGGGCAGCTGGCCCGCTGCGTCGTCGTCGGGGCGACCAAACAGGGCCTGACCTGCGAGGTCCAGCAGCGCGTCGACGTGCCGGAGCCGAGGCCGCGGGTGGTCGTCGCGCAGGCGATCCCCAAGGGCGACCGCGGCGAGACCGCCGTCGAGACGATGACCGAGGTCGGCGTCGACGAGATCGTGCCGTGGGCGGCGCAGCGCTGCATGGTCCGCTGGACGGGGGAGCGCGGCGACAAGGCGCTGCGGCGCTGGCGGTCGACGGCGCGCGAGGCGGCCAAGCAGTCCCGCCGCGCCTGGCTGCCGTCCGTCGCCGACCCGGTCCCGACGGCCGTGCTGGCGGCCCGGGCCGCGGCAGCGGCGCGAACCGTCGTCCTGCACGAGGAGGCCACCGCGCCGCTCGCCGCCGTCGACCTCCCGGACGACGGCGACATCCTGCTGGTCGTGGGCCCGGAGGGCGGGGTGGCGCCGGACGAGCTGGACCAGCTGGCCGCCGCCGGCGCCGTCGTCGCCCGGCTCGGCCCGACCGTCCTGCGCACGTCCACCGCAGGCACCGTCGCCGCCGGGATCGTCCTCGCGAAGACCGCCCGCTGGGCCTGACGCCTACTCGACGGTGAACGTGCGCGAGTCGCTCATCGGCGGGCGCCCCTCACCGCCGGACTCGTCGCTCTCGCTGACGACGATCTGGTAGGCGCCCGGCTCCAGGTCGAGCTCGAGGCTGAACGGCGAGAACGTGCAGCACTCCTCGGCGGTCGTGTTCCCGGAGTCGACCACCTCGCCGTCGCGGCGCAGCTCCCACAGCACGTTCGCCTCGTAAACCGCGGCCTCGCCGGTCACCGTGACGGGGCTGGGCAGCGTCGCGCCCTCGGCGGGGTCGTTGAGCTGCACCAGCTGCCGGACCTCCAGCGGGTCGGTCCGGCCGATCGGCTCGCTGGGGTCCTGCCCGCCGACCGTGATGCGGACCGGCAACGAGCCGTCCTGGCCGGCGCTCGCGGCCGCCGCCGTCGCCGTGTAGACCAGCTGCTGGGCGGCGAGATCGGGGTCCTCGCCGGCCGTCGGCGGCGCACTCAGGTCGACCACGATGGCGCCGTCGGCGAGATCAGCCGCCGTCACCTCGACGCCGGGCGCCCACAGGCTCCTGTAGTCGGGGTCCGCCGGCGGCGCCGTCAGCATCTCGTTCACCGCGGCGGCGATGGGCGTCAGGGAGGTCTCGATGGCGTGGAACTCGCGGACCAGCCGGAGCCCGTCGCCGGAGTCGGCCACGTAGTAGACCGGAACCGTCAGCGACTGCGCCGGCGGCGTGGTCTCGGCCGGCGGCGTCGTCGGCGGGGCGGTCTGTGCCGTCGTGTCGCTCGGCGAGGGCGCCGGCGACGTGGAGGTCTGGGAGGCGACGGGAGCGTCGTCGTCGCCGTCGTTCAGGGCGATCACGCCGCCCACGATCACGGCCGCGGCCAGGGCCGTCGCCCCCGCGAGCCCGAGTACCACCGGTCGTCGCCACATCGGAACCACCGCCGTCCTCCTCCTGATCCGCGCCAGGCCGTCGGGGCCCGGCTGTACCCGCTCGGCGGAGCGGTGCAGGGCGTCGTGGAGCTGCCGCTCCTGCGGTGTCCAGTTCTCCGGCGTGCTCACGGCTGCCTCCTCACGACCAGTCCGCCATCGCCTCGCGCAGCCCGGCCAGCCCGCGAGAGGCGTGACTCTTGACGGCGCCGTTGCTGATCTTCATCGCGCTCGCGATCTCCGCTTCGGAGAGACCGCCGTAGTAGCGCAGGACGAGCGCCTCGCGCTGCCGGTGCGGCAGTCCGCGTAGCGCCTCGACGACGGCGTCGGCGGCGGCGCCACCGACGGCGACCTGTTCGGCGCTGGGCGCGTGGCCGGGCGGCTCGTCCGGGTGACGGGCCGCCACGCCGCGGCGGCGCTGGACCGAGCGGCTGCCGTGCACGACGGACGTGCGCAGGTACGCGACCGCGGCGGCCGGCTCGCGGAGCCGGCGCCAGCGGGAGTGCAGGGCCACGAACGCGTCCTGCACGACCTCCTCGGCCACCGCCTCGTTGCCCAGCAGCAACGTGGCGAGCCGGACGAGGCGGACATAGTGCGCCGCGTACAGGTCCGTGATGGCGTCGTCCGCCTCGGACCCGGTCCTGTCTTGCACCACATACCCCTACTGACGCGTTGCCGGCGGCGCCGGTTTACCGAATGCGCGCCCCACCGTAGGGGATCGGGCCGTCGATCTTCAGCCGAACGGGGGTCAGCGGACGTCGTCGCCGGTGACGAGATCGGGGTTGGCGGCGAGGAACGCGTCCATGTCGTCCTCGGCGAGCGCAGTCCACAGTTGGCCGGCCCGTTCCTGGTCGTAGACGACGATGCTCTGCGCCCCGGCCATGCCGGTGCCGTCGGTGGGCACCGTCAGGAACGTCATGTCGTCCGCGCGCAGGTCGCGCATGGACAGCGCGAGGTCGACCATGCCGAACGCGCTGAGCTCCTCGTCGACCCGTGCGGCCTGGCCGATGGCGCCGGCGACGCCGTTGACCTTGCCGGGGTCGGTCAGCGTGCCGGACGAGATCAGCTCGTTCATCAGCGCGCGGAGGAAGTTCTGCTGCCGCTTGACGCGGTCGAAGTCGCCGCCGGGGAGGTCCTTGCGGTCGCGGACGTACTGCAGCGCCTGCTCGCCGGTCAGCGTGTGGGTGCCGGCCGGGATCGGGTCGTCGCCGTCGGCCAGCGGGGTCTCCTCGTCGAACGTCATGGTGACGCCGCCCAGCTCGTCGGTGAGCGCCTGGAAGCCGTTCCAGTCGATCAGCGCGAGGTGGTCGACGCGGATGCCGGTGAGCTCCTCGATGGTCTGCACGAACAGCGCCGGCCCGCCCAACGAGTAGGCGGCGTTGATCTTGTTCTCGCCCTGGCCGGGGATCTCGATGTAGGTGTCGCGTGGGATCGAGACCAGGTAGCCGCGGTCGCGGCCCTCCGGGAAGTGCGCCAGCATGATGGTGTCGGTGCGCGCGGCGCCGGGCTCGTACACGTCGACCTTGTCCTCGCCGTCGAGCCCGCCCAGCAGGAAGGTGATGCTGTCGCCGGGCAGTTCGGCCGGCCGCGCGGTCTCCGGGATGTCGAACGCGTCGGGGATGCGCTCGATGTTCGACGACAGGCGGTTCACGAAGTAGAACGCGCCGCCGGCCACCGCGAGCAGCAACGCCAGCAGCGTCACCAGCACGATCACCAGGACCTTGCGGTTGCGGCGGCGCTTGCGCGGCGGCTCGGCCGGCTCGGCCGGTTCGGCGTCGAGGGACGGGTCGGGCTGCGGGTCGCCGGGCGAGTTCGACATGGCTCCAGAGGGTACGGGCGGGCGGCGATGGGTCAGGTGAGGACACCCCGCCCGGCGGTGGCCTCTCGCTGTGATGACGCGCGAGGCGGGCGCCTGGTTGCACCGGCCGCCCGCGGGTCCCGTCGGTGGCCTACCATCCACCTACCCGAAGCACCGGAGGCACGAGTGACCCGAGACGCCGACTGCCTGTTCTGCAAGATCGCCGGCGGCGAGATCCCGGCCGACGTCGTCCGCGAGACCGAGCGCACGCTCGCGTTCCGCGACCTCGCGCCGCAGGCGCCCACGCACGTGCTGGTGGTGCCGCGCGAGCACCACCCGAACGTCGCGTCGCTCGCCGCCGCCGCGCCGGACACCCTGGCCGAACTGGTCCGGACGGCCGCCGACGTCGCGGCGGGCGAGGGAATCGAGGCGTACCGGCTGGTGTTCAACACGGGGGAGCAGGCCGGTCAGTCGGTGTTCCACGTGCACGGGCACGTGCTCGGCGGACGCGCGATGACCTGGCCGCCTGGCTGAGCCGGCCGACAAAATCGGAATGACTTGTCAGCGCTCGCAGGTAGCATTCAACACATCCACTGAACAGCGCCATCGAGACGGGAAGCAGGCGTGAGAGGCCCCGCGAGGCCGCCCATGACGAAGACAGAACAGGCCGAACCGCAGGCCGCCCAGCACACCATCGTCGTGCCGACGAGCATCTCCATGGTGAGCCTGCTCGGGTCGGCCGACGAGCTCATCAAGGTCGTCGAGTCGTCCTTCGCCGGCGTCGACATCCACGTGCGCGGCAACCAGATCACGATGACCGGCCGGCCGAGCGACATCGCTGAGGCCGAGGGCGTCATCGACGAGATGGTGGCCGTGCTGCGCACCGGGCAGGGCATGACGCCCGAGGCCGTCGAGCGCACCGTGGCCATGCTGCGCTCGCGCACCGGCGAGCGGCCGGCCGAGGTGCTCACGGCCAACATCCTGTCGAGCCGCGGGCGCACCATCCGGCCGAAGACGCTGAACCAGAAGCGCTACGTCGACGCCATCGACAAGCACACCGTCATCTTCGGCATCGGCCCGGCCGGCACCGGCAAGACCTACCTCGCGGTCGCGAAAGCCGTGCAGGCGCTGCAGGCCAAGCAGGTCAGCCGCATCCTGCTCACCCGCCCGGCCATCGAGGCGGGCGAGCGGCTGGGCTTCCTGCCCGGCACGCTGTCGGAGAAGATCGACCCGTACCTGCGGCCGCTGTACGACGCGCTGCACGACATGATGGACCCCACCTCGATCCCGCGGCTGATGACCGAGGGCACCATCGAGGTCGCGCCGCTGGCGTACATGCGCGGGCGCACGCTCAACGACGCGTTCGTCATCCTCGACGAGGCGCAGAACACCTCCGCCGAGCAGATGAAGATGTTCCTCACCCGGCTCGGCTTCGGGTCGAAGATGGTCATCACCGGCGACGTCACCCAGGTCGACCTCCCGGCCGGCACCACCAGCGGGCTGCGCGTCGTCGAGGGCATCCTCGACGGCATCAACGACGTCCACTTCTGCCGCCTGAGCAGCCGCGACGTCGTCCGGCACCGGCTCGTGGGCGAGATCGTCGAGGCGTACACCCGGTTCGACGCCGCGCAGGAGGCGGCACAGGGCAACGGGCGGTCGCGCGTTCCCGGCCGGCGCCCGTGACCATCGAGGTCAACAACGAGTCCGGGGCCGAGGTCGACGAGAAGACGCTGTCCGACCTCGCCCGGTTCGTCCTCGACCACCAGCGCATCCACCCGCTCGCCGAGCTGGCCGTCCTGCTGGTCGACACCGACACCATGGAACAGCTGCACGTGCAGTGGATGGATGAGCCCGGCCCCACCGACGTGCTGTCCTTCCCGATGGACGAGCTGCGGCCCACGCCCGACGACGCCGAGCCCGAGCCCGGCCTGCTGGGCGACGTCGTGCTCTGCCCCGACGTCGCCGCCACGCAGGCCAAGGCCGCCGGGCACAGCACCGCGGACGAGCTCGAGCTGCTGACGGCGCACGGCATCCTGCACCTGCTCGGCTACGATCACGCCGAGCCGGAAGAGGAGAAAGAGATGTTCGCGCTGCAGAAGCAGCTGCTGATCGACTGGCGGACCGCCCGAGGAGGCGGCCGCTGATGTACGCCTCACCGCTACCCGCCGCCGTCCTGGCCGCCGGTGACTCCGCCACCACCGCGGGTGGTGCGTCCACCGTCTGGCTGCTGGTCTCGGCGGCGGTGCTGGTGGTCGTCGCGATGCTGTTCGCGATGTCCGAGGCGGCGCTGACCAGCCTCTCGCGCACCCGCGCCGAGGAGCTGCACCGCGCGGGCCGCCGCGGCTCCGACGCGCTGGTGCGGGTTGCCTCCGACCCCGTCCCCGCCCTGAACACCGCGCTGCTGCTGCGCATGGCCTGCGAGGTCGCCGCGGTCGTCATCGTCGCGGTCGTGTGCGAGGAGTTCTTCACCCCGTGGTGGCAGACGCTGCTGGTCGCCGCCGGCAGCATGGTCGTGGTGTCGTTCGTCGTCATCGGCGTCGCGCCCCGCACGCTGGGCCGGCAGCACGCCGAGGGCATCGCGCTGGCCTTCGCCGGCCTGCTGCTCGGCGTCACCCGGGTGCTCGGCCCGATTCCGCGGCTGCTCATCCTGCTGGGCAACGCGCTCACCCCCGGCAAGGGCTTCCGCGAGGGTCCGTTCGCGACGGAGGCCGAGCTGCGCGAGCTGGTCGACCTCGCCGAGGCCGGCCGCATCATCGAGTCCGGCGAACGGCAGATGATCCACTCGGTGTTCGAGCTGGGCGACACCGTGGTCCGCGAGGTCATGGTGCCGCGCACCGACGTCGTGTTCATCGAGGCGCACAAGACGCTGCGGCAGTTCCAGTCGCTGGCGCTGCGCAGCGGGTTCAGCCGCATCCCGGCGGTCGGCCCGGGCGGGCTCGACGACATCGTCGGCATCACCTACCTCAAGGACGTCGCCCGCCGCCTCTACGACAACCGCGACGCCGAGTCCGTCGAGCGGGTCGAATCGGTGCTCCGGCCGGCGTTCTTCGTGCCCGACTCCAAGCCGGCCGACGACCTCCTGCGCGAGATGCAGGCGCAGCGCACCCACGTCGCCGTCGTGGTCGACGAGTACGGCGGCACCGCCGGGCTGGTCACCATCGAGGACATCCTCGAGGAGATCGTCGGCGAGATCACCGACGAGTACGACGCCGACGAGGACGGCGTCGAGACCCTCGACGACGGCGTGGTCCGGGTCAGCTCCCGGCTGCACATCGACGACCTCGGCGAGCTGTTCGGGCTGGAGCTGTCCGACGACGACGTCGACACCGTCGGCGGTCTCATGGCCAAGCAGCTGGGCCGGGTCCCGATCGCCGGGGCCGAGGTCGTCGTCGCCGGGCTGCGCCTCGTCGCTGAGGACCCGTCCGGCCGCCGCAACCGCATCGGAACCGTCCGGGTGAGCCGGCTCGTTCAGGTCACCGACAACGAGCCGCACGAGGAGCATGCGTGAGCGACGCACTCGACCCCGAGGACCAGAAGATCCTGATCCTGGCCCGGTCCGCCCGGGCCCGCACCGGGGCGCCCGCCGGCGCCGCCGTCCGCGACGCCGACGGCCGCACCTACGCCGCCGCCGACGTCGCGCTGCCGTCGCTGCGCCTCACCGCGCTGCAGCTGGCGGTCGCGTCGGCGGTGTCCAGCGGCGCCACCGGGCTCGAGGCCGCGGCGGTCGTCACCAGTGACGACGCCGGCGTCGTCGACACCGCGGTGGTGTCGGATCTCGGCGGACCGGGTATACCGGTGTACGTCGCGGGTCCCAACGGCACGCCCATCACGGCGCTGCGTTCGTAGCCATCAGCATCCGAGTGCGCTAACGTGCGGCCGTTCGACCTCCGAGGCGACCGACCGAAAACGACGGAGATACGAATGAACTTCTGCAGCAACTGCGGGGCGCCGGCCACGGGTTCGGCGTACTGCGGCAACTGCGGCGCGCCTATGACGGCGTCCGCGGCGGCCCAGGCGGCCGCTCCGGCACAGGCCGGTCCGGGCGCTTCTGCGCCCGGCGGTGCCGCCGCGCCCGGTGGCATGCCCGCGCCCGGTGGCACGCCCGCGTCCGGAGGCGTGCCCGCCGGTGGCGCCGCGCGCAACCCGTTCGCGGACATCCCCGTGTTGGACTACGCCCGCGACATCGTCGCGCTCGTGCTCCTGCTCGTCTCGTTCGGCATGCCGTGGGACCTCACCGACACCGTGACCGGCAAGGTCTACGTCGTCCTGGTGACGCTGCTGTCGGTGCTCTCCCTGTCGCTGCCCTACCTCAAGCGCGGCGGCGTGCTGCCGACGTCGTGGGGGACGGCCGAACTGCGGTTGGCCCGGCTGGCCGCCAACGCGCCGTACGTCGTGGTCGTGCTGATCACACTGGTGCTCGGCTACGTCGGCGAGAACAACGGCGACGGCGTGGGCGTCGGCATGACGTTCGGCCTGGCCGGCGCGCTGCTGGCCGCGCAGGGCCGCGAGGCCGAGCAGTCGCCGACCGGCGACGGCGCGGTGTGGCGCTGGATCACGCTCGGCATCGGCGGGCTGTTCGCGCTGCTGACGCTGGTGAGCATCATCACCTTCCTCACCGACGCCGCCGAGGGCGCCGACTGGGAGGTCGTCGCGGCCGTCATCGTCTCGATGCTGTTCTTCCTGGCGCTGGCCGCGCTGCCGCTGCTGGGCGTGCTCCGCGGCGACGGCGCCTGGCGCGACGTGCTGCTGCTGGTGGGTCTCGTGGCGCTGTTCGTCGGCGTGTGGCAGCTCGGCGCTGAGCAGACGATGCGCGACTCCTGGAGCCTGAGCACGTTCGGCCCGCAGCTGATCCTCGTCCCGGCCCTCGCCGTCGCGGCAGCCGCGCCCGGGCTCCGGTCGCAGTACCGGCAGACCCCCGGCGCCGCCTACTGGTCCGGCGTCGGCACCCGGATGTTCGAGCTGGTCATGGTCACCGCGGCCGCCGGTGCCGTGCTGTACGTGCTGGGCATCATCGGGGTCGAGGACGGCCGCGGCCTGGGCATCGTGGTGCTCGTGCTCATGCTGATCCTGGCGCTGGCCGCGCTGGTCGGCCGCAACGCGCTGGTCCGCGACCCGAACGCGGGCCGGGCCATCGCGGTCGTGGCCGGCGGGGTGTTCATCCTGCTGGGCATCGTCGTCGCCGCCATCCTGGGCGCCTCCGACGACGGGACCGTCGCGGTCGTCGACGCCGCGATCATCAGCGTGCTCTGGTGGGTCGGGGTGGCGCTGCTCGTGGTGCTGACGGCGCCGCCGTCGGTCCGCGCGGAGTACGGCCCGGTCGGCGCCAGCCAGCTCAACCTGAGCAGCGTGCTGCCGGGCAACGGCAACGGCAACGGTGCGTCCGCTCCCGCGGCGGCCGGGGCCGCGACCGGTGCGGCCGCGTCCGCCGCCGGTGCCGCGGCGGCCCGCCCGGCCGAGGCGAAGGCCGACGCCGCCAAGGTGAAGGCCGACGAGGCGAAGGCCGCTGCGGAGACCAAGGCGAAGCCCGACGACGCGAAGGCTGCCGCGGCGACCAAGGCGAAGGCCGACGACGTGAAGACGAAGGCCGACGCGAAGGCCGAGGCCGAGCCCGCCGAGACCAAGGCCGCCGACGACCCCGAGGGCGGCGAGGTGCCGGCCAGCCCGGAGGTCCCCGCCGACGACGCGAAGCCGGCGGCCGCCGGGGAGGGCCTGCTCAGTGGCGAGGCCAAGCCGGGCCCGATCAGCGGCCTCGCCGTCGGCCAGTCCGCTGCCGACGACACCGCCACCCGGATCGACCAGCAGCGGGTCGAGCCGGCTACCCGGGTCGACCAGCCGGCCGTCAGCGGCGCGCCCGGGTTCGACGCCCGCACGGCGCTCGACCCGAACACGCCGCTGCAGACGCTGGCCGACATCGCCGCCCAGGAGCCGGGGCTGCGCAAGTACGTCGCCGCCAACCCGTCGACCTACCCCGAGCTGCTGACCTGGCTGAGCCAGCTCGGCGACCCGGAGATCGACGAGGCGCTGCGCCGCCGCTGATTCGCCCCATGATCATCGGCGATCCTCCACACGATGGTGTGGTCGATCGCCGATGATCATGGACAGGGCGTCGGCGGCCGCCGCGCGCACCCCCGTCAGCTCCGCGCCGTCGGCCAGCGCGCCGAGCACCGCGCCGTCGACCACCGCGAGGATCACGTGCGGTGGCACGTCCGCCGTCAGCCCGGACCGCTCCAGTACGGCCGTCACGCTCTCGAGTGCCGCCGCGTTGCTGCGCCGGGCGGCCGCCGCGAACAACGGCTCGCGGGCGGCCAGCACGTACCGCTCATACCAGGCGACCAGCGCGGGGTACTCGTCCGGCGTCAGCAGGGTGGCGATCATCCGGGCCGCCGCGGCCGCGCCCCGCCGCCGGGCCGGCAGCGCCTCGACGGCGGCGGCCATGCGCGCGACGTCGTCGTCGGCCAGGGTGTCGACGGCGGCCCGGCGCAGCTCCGTCAGGTCGGCGAAGTAGTACGTCGTGGCGCCGAGGGGCAGCCCCGCCCGGCCCGCCACCGCGCGGTGGCTGACGGCCTCCAGCCCGCCGCCCTGCAGCAGCTCGGCGGCGGCGCGGACCAGCGCGGTGCGTCGTTGCTCGCCCTTCGCCGTGGCCATCAGTGCCCCGATCCGCCGGACAGGTTCAGCAGGATCACGCCCGACACGATGAGCCCGATCGCCGCGATGCGCAGGAACGTCGCCGGGTCGTCGAAGAACAGCATGCCGGCGATCGCCGTGCCGACCGCGCCGATGCCGACCCAGACCGCGTACGCCGTGCCGACCGGCAGCTCGCGCAGGCCGAGGCCGAGCAGCCCCATGCTGATCGCGACCGTGACGGCGAAGCTCACCGTCGGCCAGAGCCGGGTGAACCCGTGCGACTCCTTGAGTGAGATCGCGAAGGCCGTCTCGAACAGCCCGCCGACGATCACGTAGAGCCACGCCATGATGTCCTCCTGTCAACCGAATTCCTGTACGACTGTACCAGAAAACTGGTACGAGTGTACAACTCGGCGTCGCGGCGGCGCCGAAAGTGGGAGACTCGACACCGTGATCGGTGACTACGAGGGCTTCCGTTCTGGCTTCGCCTGCTTCGTCGGACGGCCCAACGCGGGCAAGTCGACCCTGACCAACGCGGTCGTCGGCGAGAAGATCGCCATCACGTCGAACCGCCCGCAGACCACCCGGCACGCCATCCGCGGCATCGTGCACCGCCCCGACGGCCAGCTGATCATCGTCGACACCCCCGGGCTGCACCGGCCGCGCACGCTGCTGGGCCAGCGGCTCAACGACGTCGTCCGCACCACCTGGGCGGAGGTCGACGTCATCGGCCTGTGCATCCCGGCCAACGAGGCCGTCGGCCCCGGCGACCGGTTCATCGCCACCGAGCTGGCCGCCCTGAGGCGCACCCCGAAGCTGGCCGTCGTCACCAAGTCCGACCTCGTGAGCGCCGGCCGGCTGGCCGAGCAGCTGACCGCCGTCGCCGAGCTGGGCACCGAGACCGGCATCGAGTGGGCCGACGTCATCCCCGTCTCCGCGACCTCCGGCGACCGCGTCGGGCTGCTCACCGAGTTGCTGCTGGCCCAGCTGCCCGAGGGCCCGCCGCTCTACCCCGACGGCGAGCTGACCGACGAGCCGGAGGAGACGCTGATCGCCGAGCTGGTCCGCGAGGCCGCGCTCGAAGGCGTCCGCGACGAGCTGCCGCACTCCATCGCCGTCGTCGTCGAGGAGATGATCCCGCGCGAGGACCGCCCCGAGGACAAGCCGCTGCTCGACATCCACGCCAGCCTCTACGTCGAGCGCGACAGCCAGAAGGCCATCGTCATCGGCCGCAAGGGCACCCGGCTGCGCGAAGTCGGCACGAACGCGCGGACGCAGATCGAGCGGCTGCTCGGCACCCCCGTCTACCTCGACCTGCACGTCAAGGTCGCCAAGGACTGGCAGCGTGACCCGAAGCAGCTCGGGAAGCTCGGCTTCTGAGGCAGTGCTAGAGTCTCTGTCCGTGCGGCGTTCGAGCCTCCTGCTTAGCTGCCGCGATGGGGTCCGCTAGACCGGCTCCCTCATCGCGGTGAGTTCGCGCTGCCGGTCGCGCTGTGCCCGACCACCCCGAGCAGGAGCCCTTCCGCCATGAGCTCTACCGCCATGAGCAGTGCCAACGTCTGGCCGCCCACGCAACAGCCGTCCGGTATGCCGGCGAGCCGCTACCGGCCGTTCCACGAGCAGATCGCCGTCGACCTCCCGGACCGCACCTGGCCCACCAAGCGCATCGAGAAGGCGCCGCAGTGGTGCGCCGTCGACCTGCGCGACGGCAACCAGGCACTGATCGACCCGATGAACGCCGAGCGCAAGATGCGCATGTTCCAGCTGCTGGTACGCATGGGTTACAAGGAGATCGAGGTCGGCTTCCCGGCCGCCAGCCAGACCGACTTCGACTTCGTCCGCGAGCTGATCGAGGGCGAGCACATCCCCGATGGCGTCGTCATCCAGGTGCTGACGCAGTGCCGCGACCACCTGATCGAGCGGACCTTCCAGTCGCTGGTGGGCGCGAAGCAGGCCATCGTGCACTTGTACAATTCGACGTCGATCCTGCAGCGCCGCGTCGTGTTCGGGCTCGACCGCGACGGCATCACCGACATCGCCACGACGGGGGCGCGGTCGGCGCAGAAGTACGCCGAGGCGATCACCCCGGGCACCGAGATCTACTGGGAGTACTCGCCCGAGTCCTACACCGGCACCGAGCTCGACTACGCGGCGGAGATCTGCGGCGCCGTGGCCGACGTGCTGCAGCCGACGCCGGACCGCCGCATGATCGTCAACCTGCCGGCGACGGTCGAGATGGCGACGCCGAACGTGTACGCCGACTCCATCGAGTGGATGCACCGCAACCTGCCGCACCGCGAGTCGATGATCCTCTCGCTCCACCCGCACAACGACCGCGGGACGGGCGTCGCGGCGGCCGAGCTGGGGCTGCTGGCCGGCGCCGACCGCGTCGAGGGGTGCCTGTTCGGCAACGGCGAGCGCACCGGCAACGTCGACCTCGTCACGCTCGGCATGAACCTGTTCACGCAGGGCATCGACCCGCGGATCGACTTCGGCGACATCGACGAGATCCGGCGCACGGTCGAGTACTGCAACCAGCTGCCGGTACCGGAGCGGCACCCGTGGGGCGGCGACCTCGTCTACACGGCGTTCTCGGGCAGCCACCAGGACGCCATCAAGAAGGGCTTCGAGGCGCTGGAGCGCGACGCCAAGGAGGCCGGCGTCGCCGTCGAGGACCACACCTGGGAGGTCCCGTACCTGCCGGTCGACCCGAAGGACGTGGGCCGCACGTACGAGGCGGTCATCCGGGTCAACTCGCAGTCCGGCAAGGGCGGCGTCGCCTACATCATGAAGACCGAGCACCAGCTCGACCTCCCGCGCCGGCTGCAGATGGAGTTCTCCGGCGTCGTCCAGGGCCTCACCGACGGCGAGGGCGGCGAGGTCGAGCCCGCGCGCATGGGCGAGGTGTTCCGCGCCGAGTACCTCGAGCGCGAGACGCCGCTGGCGCTGAACTCGGTGCACACGTCGTCGGCGGCGGGGGAGCGCGACGCCCTGCAGGTCGGGGTGTACGTCGACGGCGAGCGGCAGGTGCTGCACGGCAGCGGCGACGGCCCGATCGACGCGTTCACCGACGCGCTGCGCAGCATCGGCCACGACGTCCGGGTGCTCGATTACGCCGAGCACGCGCTGACGTCCGGCGCCGACGCGAAGGCGGCCGCGTACCTCGAGTGCTCGGTCGGCGGCGAGGTGTTCTGGGGCGTCGGCATCGACCCCAACATCGTCACGGCGTCGCTCAAGGCGATCGTCAGCGCCGTCAATCGTTCCGTCGCCCGCATTGGATCTTGACTCCGGCACTGGTATAGACCATCGTGTCGCTCTCGACCACGAGGAGTGACCCGATGGCAACCTGGACCCGCACTCTGGCCGTCACCGCCGGCGCTACCGCGCTGGTGGTGACGGGGAACGTCGCCTCACACCTGCTGGCGGCGGAGCCGGAGGCGGCTCCACCCGACGCCCTGGCCGCCGATCCCCTGGCCGCCGATCTCGACGCGATCCTCGACGATCCGCGGCTGGACGGCGGTCAGGCGTCGGTCGTCGTGCGCGACGCCGCGACCGGCGAGACGCTGTACGAGCACGATGGCGACCAGCGGCTGATGCCGGCGTCGAACGAGAAGCTGCTGACGTCGGCGGTCGCGCTGGACGTGCTCGGGCCCGACCACACGTTCGCGACCACCGTCGCGACGGCCGGGCAGCGGACCGGGCCGATCCTGCGCGGCGACGTGTACCTGCGCGGCACCGGCGACCCGACGCTGCTCGCGTCGGACTACGCGGACCTCGCCGCCCAACTGGCCGCTGACGGCGTCCGCGTGGTGTCCGGTCGGGTGCTGGCCGACGACACCTGGTTCGACGACGTCCGGCTCGGCAACGACTGGATGTGGGACGACGAGGCGTACTACTACGCCGCGCCGGTCTCCGCGCTCACCGTGGCGCCGGATACCGACTACGACGCCGGTAGCGTCATCGTCAACGTCGACCCGGGCGCCGCCGCCGGCGCACCCGCCGTCGTCACGCTCACCCCGCACACCGACGCCGTCACGATCGTCAACGAGGCCACCACCGGCACGCGCAACGCCGTCTCCGTCGAGCGTGAGCACGGCACCGGCCGCATCGTCGTGTCCGGCACCGTCGCGGCCGGTGGCAGCGGCGCCAGCGAGTGGGCCAGCGTCGAGGAGCCCACTGACTACGCCGCCGACGTGTTCGTCAAGGCGCTGGCGGCCGAGGGGGTGCGGGTCACCGGTGGCATCGGCCGCGGCGTCACCCCGTCCGGCGCCACCGTCGTCGCCGAGCACGAGTCGATGCCGCTGAGCGAGCTGATGGTGCCGTTCCTAAAGCTCAGCAACAACGGCCACGCCGAGGTGCTGATCAAGGCGATGGGCCGCGAGGTCTCGGGAGCGGGCACATGGTCCGCCGGGCTCGCCGTCCTGCGCGCCGAGCTGGCGGACTACGGCGTCGACACCGCCACCGTCGCGAACCGGGACGGTTCCGGGCTGTCCCGGCGCAACTTGATCCCGGCCGCCGAGCTGGCCGACCTGCTGGTCGCCGCGCAGGACCGGCCCTGGTTCGACGCCTGGTACGAGGCGCTGCCGATCGCCGGCGCCTCCGACCGCATGGTCGGCGGCACGCTGCGCTCGCGGATGGCCGGCACCTCGGCCGCCGGCAACGTGCACGCCAAGACCGGCTCGCTGACGGGCGCGTCGGCGCTGTCGGGCTACGTCGACGACGCCGACGGTCGGCGGCTGGTGTTCTCGATCGTGTTCAACGACCACCTCAGCAGCAAGCCGAGCGACCTGGAGGACCGCATCGCCGTCCGGCTGGCCCTGCACTCCGAGACCGAGGCAGCCCGCGTGACCAGCGTGGACATCACTGCGGTCGAGCTGCCCGACGACGTCGAGTGCTCCTGGGTCAAAGCCTGCTGACATATCCACTTGCCCGCATGACCACTTCATCTGACCATGAGGGCATGTCGATGACCATAGAGCCTTCGGGTGCGCAGATCGCGGCCGGCCGGTTCAAGGCTGTGTGCCTTCAACTGCTCGACGAGGTCGCGCAGACCCGCCGGCCGATCACGGTCACGAAACGAGGGCGGCCGGTCGCCCAGCTGGTACCGGTCGCCGAGCCGGAGCCGTTGTTCGGCGCGCTGGCCGGGTCGATCGGCCGCTACGACGACCTCATCGCGCCCATCGACGAGGAGTGGGACGCGCAACCGTGATCGAGGAGGGCAAGACCCACATCGTGCTCGACACCCACGTCCTGGTGTGGATGTTGGCCGGTGACGAGCGGTTGTCCCGCGAACTGCGGCAGTTCATCACCAACGCGTCGTACGAGTACGGCGTCGAGGTGTGTGCCATCAGCCTGTGGGAGGTGTCGATGCTCGCGGCCAAGGGGCGGCTGCAGCTCTACCGCGACATCGGCACCTGGGTGGACCTCGTGGCCACCCACCCGGCGCTGCACATCGTCCCGCTGGCCCCGGAGATCTCGGTCGCCAGCACCCGGCTGCCGGGCGAACTGCCGCGCGATCCCGCCGACCGGATGATCGTCGCGACCGCGCGCATCCTCAACGCCACCCTGGTCACCGCCGACCGCGCGCTGCTCGACTACGGCGCCCAGGGTCACGTCCGGGTGCTGGCCGCGGCCTGACTGGCCACCGTGCCGTACGCGCCGGCGTGGTAGACGAGCGGTGCGGTGGCCGGCGCCGCCGTCACCGCGGCGTCGACCACTCGGGCCACGACGATGACGTGGTCGCCCACCGGCAGCCGGTGCGTCACCCGCGCCCGCAGGTGCGACGGCGCGTCGTCGAGCACGGGTTCGCCGGAGGCCAGCCGCGACCACGCCGTCGGCGCGGCGAACCGGTCGATCCCGCTGGTGGCGAACCGGGTCGCGATGTGCTGCTGGTCCGCGTCGAGGAAGTTGACGACGACCGAGCCGGCGGCCGCGAACGACGGCCACGCCGACGCCGTCGCCGACACCGCGAAGGACAGCAGCGGCGGGTCCAGCGACACCGACGCCAGCGACGTCGCGGTCAGCCCGGCGGGCTGTCCGCCGGCCGAGGCCGTTATCACCACGACCCCGGTCGCGTACCGGCGGAAGACGCTGCGGAAGGTGTCGGCGTTCACGGACATGGGTCCTCCTCGGTCTGCGAGTTCAGGACAGGCGCTCGGACGCCGCGACGGCGGCGCCGGTGCGCAGGTCCTCCAGGAACAGCACGACGTGTGCCGCGGCGGTGCGGTGCGACCGGTCGTTGAACGCGTCGTGCCGGCCGTCGGCCAGCGTCACCAGCACGAGGTCGGGGACGGCGGACAGCGCGGCCCGGGCGGCGGGGTAGGGGCTGACGGTGTCGGCGGCGCCGTGCAGCGCCAGCACCGGCACCCCGACGGCGTCGAGCGGCACACCGTCCGGCACCGGGCCGGCCAGCGCCGCGGCCACGAACCGTGGGTCGTCCCGGAGCCGGCCGGCGTGCACCGGACAGGCCGTGCGCGCCTCGATCCCGGCCCCGGCCGCTCCGCCGGCGACCGGGTAGCCGGCCACCACGACGGCGTCGGCGCCGAGCGGGCCGGCCACGGCCAGCGCCAGCACCGCGCCGCTGTCCGAGCCGGCCAGGACGTACGGCCGGGGGAGCCCCGGGTCGGCCAGCACCGCCGCCACGGCCGCGCCCGCCGCTAGGTCCGTTCGGCGCGCTGGAGGTCTGCGGTCGTTTCCGACGGCAGACCTCCAGCGGCTCGACTCGGCCCCCGTGCCGGCCGTCGCCGGCGCGGCGTCCAGCGCCCGCACCACATACCCGTCGGCGGCCAGCCGCCGGCCGAACCGCTCGTACACGCCGCCGTGCTCACCGCGCCCGGGCAGCACGACGACCGTCCCCCGCGCCGTCACCCCGGCCGGCGGGTCGAACGCGACGACGGCGCCGGGAGCCGCCTCGACGACGCTCATGCGCCCGCCTCCGGCGCGCACTCGGCGTCGCCCGCGACGCCGTCCGCCGCCCACAGGCTGGGCAGGTTGACCACGATCCCTTCCTGCGTGCTGCGGGCGATCACGACGACCGCCTCCTCGTCCGGCGACGGGTTCTCCTCGCGGTGCGGCACGAACGGCGGCACGAACACGAAGTCGCCCGGCTCGGTCTCGATCCGGATCTCCTGCTCGCCGTCGGCGAAGACGAACACCGGGTGCCCGGCCTTCACGTAGATCGCGGTCTCGGCCTCGCCGTGATGGTGGTCGCCGGAGTTCGTGGCGGGCGCGACGTCGGTGCGGCCCATCCACAGCTTCGACGATCCGACGGTCTGGCCGGAGATCGCCTCGAACCGCCGCATCCCGGCGGTCTGCGCGGTGTCGCTGGACAGGCCGGCGCCGCGGACGTGCTCCAGCTGCCCGTGCCAGACCCGGTTCGCCTCGTCGGTGCTCATGCCGCCGCCGTCTTCGCCCGCGACGCCGCGCCGGAGCGCAGCAGCGGCACCAGGTCCTCGCCCCAGCGGAGCACGTCGGTCACCGGGTCGAAGCCGCGGATGAGGAACCGCGTGACGCCGAGGTCGTAGTACTTCAGCAGCGCCTCGGCCACCTGCTCCGGCGTGCCGACCGGCGCGGTCGAGTTGCCGGTCGGGCCGAACAGCTTGGTGATGCCGAACCACAGCCGCTCGTCGTGCACGTCCTGGGCGGCGGCGTGCTGCTGCAGCCGGTTCGACGAGACGGCGTTGCGCTCGCCGCCGCGGCGGCGCGGGCCCCACCAGCCGTCGTCGGTGCCGGCCCGCTCCTTCACCTCGACGGCCTGGTCGTAGATCTCGCGCGCCCGAGCCCAGGCGGCCTCCTCGGTGTCGGCGACGATCGGCCGGGTCGACAGACTGAACTCGACCGTCCGGCCCAGCTCGGCGGCGCGGGCCCGGATCAGCGCGATCCGCTCCGCCGTCGCCGCCAGCGGCTCGCCGAACAGCATGTAGACGTCGGTGTGCCGGGCGCCGGTCTCGACCGCGGCGTCGGACTGGCCGCCGAAGAAGACCGGGATGCCGGCCGGCGTCGCGGGCTTCACCGTGCTGAACGCGCCGGTGTACGTGTAGAACTCGCCCTCGTGGTCGAACGGCTGGTCCGACGTGAGCGTGCGGCGCAGCACCTCGATGAACTCGCCGGTGCGCCGGTACCGCGCGTCCTTCTCGACGTAGTCGCCGTCGCGCTGCTGGTCCTGCTCGCTGCCGCCGGTGATGTGGTGGATCGCGACCCGGCCGCCGCCGGTCAGGTGGTCCAGCGTGGCCAGCTTGCGGGCCACCAGCGTCGGCTGCACGAACCCGGGCCGGTGCGCGATCAGCACCTTGAGCCGCTCGGTCCGGTGCAGGACGCTCGCGGCGATGGCGAACCCGTCGGGTGAGGACGCGCTGTACCCGATCAGCACCCGGTCGAACCCGGCCAGCTCGTGCGCCTGCGCGAACCGGCGCAGGTAGGCGGGGTCGACGACCGGGCCGGGGCGCCAGCCCAGGCTCTCCGAGCCCTCCTTGGTGCCGACCATGCCGAGGACTTCCAGTGTCATCTCGTACTCCTTGCGTAGATGGGACGGGGTCCGTCGATGCTCGGGACGGACGCGATCAGCCGTTGCGTGTAGGGGTCCGCGGGCTCCAGCAGCACCCGCGCGGCCGGCCCCTCCTCGACGACGCGGCCGCGGTAGAGGACGACGATCCGGTCGGCGATGCCGGCCAGCGAGCCGAGGTCGTGCGTGATCAGCACGATCGCCACCTCGCGCTCGCGCCGCAGCCGGTCCAGCAGCCGCAGCACGTGGTTGCGGTTGGCCGCGTCCAGCGCGCTGACCGGCTCGTCCAGCAACAGCACCCGGGGGTCGACGGCGAGGGCGCGGGCGATCGTGACGCGTTGCCGCTGGCCGCCGGAGAGCCGCCCGGGCAGCCGGTCGCCGAGCGCCGGGTCCAGCCCGACCTGCTCCAGGGCGGCGACTGCGCGCGCTCGCCGGTCCGCGGCCCGGCCCTCGCCACGGACGGCCAAGCCTTCGGCGACGGAGTCCAGCACCGTCACGTCCGGGTCGAGCGAGCGCAGCGGGTCCTGGAACACGTACTGGACGCGGCCGCCGCGGCGGAACCGGCGCAGCTCGGCGCCGCGCAGCCCGGACACCGGCGTGCCGTCGACGCGGACGGCGCCGGCGTGCAGCGGCGCCAGCCCGACGACGGCCCGAGCCAGCGTCGTCTTGCCGGACCCGGTCTCGCCGATCAGCCCGACGATCTCGCCGGCCCGCGCCGTCAGGTCGACGCCGTGCAGGATCGGCGTCGTCGCGCGGCGGCCCAGCCGGACCTCGACGCCGTCCGCCTCCAGCGCCGCCGTCATCGCGCCACCAGCCGGTCCAGGCCGTACTCGCGGTGGTCGGCGACCAGCGCGCGGGTGTACGGGTCGGCGGGGTCGTCGAGCACCTGCCGGGTCGGCCCGGACTCCACCACCCGCCCATCGCGCAGCACGACGACGTGGTCGCACAACTGCGCCACGACGGCGAGGTCGTGCGACACCAGCAGCAGCGACAGCCGGCGTTCGGCCCGCAGCGCCGCGATCAGGTTCAGCACCTCGGCCTGGACGGTGACGTCCAGCGCCGTCGTCGCCTCGTCGGCGATCAGCAGGTCCGGGTCGCCGGAGACGGCGATCGCGATGAGGACGCGTTGCAGCATGCCGCCGGACAGCTCGTACGGGTACTGGTCGTGCACGTGCTCGGGCCGGTGCAGCCCCATCGACGCCAGCAGCTCGACGGCGCGCGCCTTGGCGACCCGGCGGTGCAGGCCGTTCTTCACCCGCAGCACCTCGCCGAGCTGGCGGCCCACCGTCAGCGACGGGTTCAGGTACGACGCCGGGTCCTGGAAGACGGCGGCGATCCGCGGCCCGCGGGCCCGGTCCCACTGCCGCCGCGAGTAGTGGGCGACGTCGTCGCCGGCCAGCCGGATCGTGCCGCCGCTGACGGTGACGCCCGGCGGCGGGACGCCCAGGATCGCCCGGCAGGTCAGCGTCTTGCCGCTGCCGGACTCGCCGACCAGGCCGATCGCCTCGCCGGGCGCGAGGGCGAAGCTCACGCCGTGCACCAGCTCGGTGCCGCCGGTGGTGCTCAGGTGCAGGTCATCGACGAAGAGCATCCGGGGCCTCCTGGGTGGTGGCGGGGTCGACGGTCATGGCGTCGGCCAGCGCGTTGAGCGCGGCGACGGTGACGATGATCAGCAGCGCCGGCGCGACCGGGCCGAACGGGCGCTGGGTGAGGTAGCCGAGGTCGCTGGCCAGCATCCCGCCCCAGGTCGGCGCGGGCGGCTGCACGCCGATGCCGAGGAACGTCAGCGACGACACCACCAGCAGCGCGCCGGCCATCGCCGTCGCCGTCGTCACCACGACCGTCGGCAGCACTTTCTGCCAGACGTGCGTGCGCACGACCCGCCAGCGGGTGGCGCCGAACAGCGTCGCCGCCTCGACGTACTGCGCCTGCCGCAGCCCGATCGCCGCGGCCCGGGTGACCCGGTAGAACGACGGCGCCATCAGCACGCCGACGGCGAACATGGCCTGGTGCAGCCCGTTGCCCAGCAGCGCCGCCACGGCGATCGCGAAGATGATGAACGGCAGCGCCATCAGCCCGTCCATCACCCGCAGCGACAGCCACTCGAAGACCCGGCCGACGTACACCGACGCCAGCCCAGGCAGCACGCCGAGCAGCAGCCCCAGCCCGACCGCCTCGGCGGCGGCGATCACCGACAGCCGCGACCCGGCCAGCAGCCGGCTGAGCACGTCGCGGCCCACGTAGTCGGTGCCCAGCCAGTGCTCCGCGCTGGGGCCGGCCAGGATCGCCGTCGTGTCCTGGTGCAGCGGGTCGTACGGCGCCAGCCACTCGCCGGTGATCATGAGCAGTACGACGACGCCGAGCACCGCCAGCGCGATCCGCGCCGCCCGCTGCCGGACGGCCAGCCGCAGCGCCCTCATGCCGTCCGCACCGATCCCGGCCGCAGCCGCGCCAGCGCCACGTTCACCAGCACGCTGGACACCAGCACCAGCGCGATGGCCACCAGCAGCGTCCCCTGCACGACCGGCACGTCGCCCTGCAACGCGCCGGTCGTCGCCAGTTGCCCGAGCCCCGGCATCGCGAACACCGTCTCGGTGATGACGGCGCCGCCGATCAGCCGCGGCACGTGCAGCCCGAGCACTGCGACCGCCGGGCCGGCGCCGTTGCGCAGCGCATGCCCGAACACCACCCGGCGCGGGCCGAGGCCGCGGACGACCGCCCCGGTGACGTAGTTCTCCCGCAGCGTCGTGACCAGGCCGGTGCGCAGCTGGCGGGCGAGGTCGGCGGCGCTGTCCAGGCTGAGTGCGACCGCGGGCAGGATCAGGTACGTCAGCCACGGCCCCACGCCCTGCGACGGCGGCACGTACCCGCCGGCCGGGAAGACCGGGACCAGCACGGCGAACACCACGATCAGCGCGATGCCGGCCACGAACGCCGGGATCGTCGACAGCGCCGCGCAGACCGCCGTCACCGCCCGGTCGAACCAGCCGCCCGCGGTGAGCGCCGCCCCGATGCCGGCGGCCGCGCCCAGCACGACCGCCAGCAGCAGCGCCAGCGCCGCGATCGACAGGCTGACCGGCAGCCGCTGCCCGATGCTCTCGGCCACCGGGATGTGGGTGAACCAGGACCGGCCCAGGTCCCCGGTGACCGCGTCGCCGATCCACGTCACGTACCGCTCCAGGAACGGCCGGTCCAGCCCGAACTCATGGTTCAACCGATCGATGTCGGCCTGCGTCGCCGTCTCGCCCATGGCCGCCGCGGCCGGGTTCTGGTCGCTCAGCGCGCCCAGCCCGAACGTGATGAACGTGGCGATGAACAGCACCGGGACCGCGATCAGCGCGGCCCGGCCGGCCGCGTGGAGTGCGCGCACACCGTCACCGCCCCACCGTGACGCCCTCGAACCGCTGGGTGCCGATGTAGTGCTCGAGGCCCTGCACGGACGGGTCGCGGGCGAAGATCCGCGGCCAGGTGAACAGGAACGTGTTCGGCATGGTGGTGACGGCGGCGGCGACGGCGTCCTGGACGGCCTGCTCGTAGCCCGGGTCGTCCAGCGGGGTGGAGCGGGCGACGTCGATGGCCTGCTGGATCTCCGGCGGCGCGTTGCGGCCCAGGTTCATCAGGCCCTCCGGCCCGAACAGCACCTCCAGCGACTGCAGCGGCGATTCGCGGCCGGAGAAGCTGTCGACGACGAACGGGTACTGCCGGGTCACGTAGTTGTTCGCGCCGGGCGTCGCGACCTCCAGCGTCACGTCGATGCCGACCTCCTGGAGCTGCTGCTGCAGCAGCTCGGCCAGCGGGTCGTTCTCGGCCTGCGTGGTCAGCGTGACGGCGACGCCGTCCGGGTAGCCGGCCTGCGCCAGCAGCTCGCGGGCGCGGTCCTGGTCGAACGGGTACAGCTGGTCCAGCTCGTCGTTCCAGGCGAGGTAGTCGCGCGGGAACGGCTGCCAGTTCGGGTCGCCCTCGCCGAAGAACGCGACGTCGACCAGCTCCTGCCGGTCGATCGCGTGGCTGATCGCCTGCGTGACCAGCGGGTCGTCGAACGGCTCGACGGTGTTGTTCACGTCCAGCACCCGCACCGTGAAAACGTCGATGACGTCGACCTCGAGCCCGGCCGCCCGGGCCGCCTCGAGCTGCGCCGGCGGGATGACGGCGACGTCGAACTGGCCGGACTGGATGCCCGCGACCGCGACGGTCGGGTCCGGCGGCACCCGCAGCTCGAAGTCGTCGACCAGGATGGCGTCCGCGTCCCAGTAGTCCTCGTTCTTGTGCAGCGTCGCGTGCGACGCCGGGACGTATTCATCCAGCGCGAACGGCCCGGCGCCGGCCGGTTGCGTCGCGAGCCCGGCGACATCGGTCTCGACCGCCGTAGGGCTGACGATCATCCCGGTCTTGCCCGACAGCAGCAGCGGGATCTGGTAGTCGGGCTGGTTGAGCAGCAGCGTCACCTCGGTGGGACTGTCGACCCGGATGTCGGTGACGACGCCGAGCTGGGCGCCGATGGTGGAGTCGGGGGCGTCACGGCCGCGCAGCAGGCTGGCCTTGACCGCCTCGGCGTCCAGCGGCGTGCCGTCGGTGAAGGTGAGGCCGTCGCGCAGGGTGAAGGTGACCTCGTCGCCGGTCGCGTTGTACTCCCAGCCCTCGGCGAGCGCCGGTACCGCGTTGCCGTCGACGTCCTGCTTGGTCAGCGCCGCGTAGGCGAGCGACAGCGCGTGCACGTCCTGGCCGACGGTGGACGTCACCGGGTCCCAGGTGGAGGGGAGGTGCCAGCCCCAGGTGAGGCTGCCGCCGGCGGCGGTGGCGTCCTGGCTGGTGGGCGTGGTTTCGCCCGCGCACCCGGCCAGCAGGAGCAGGGCCGCGAGGACGGTGGTCAGCGTGCGGGTTCTCATCGATGGACGCTCCGTTGAAATACTTAAAGCCGATGGATTTACTAGGCTTTACGGCATGGCGGCAGACAGCCGCCCGCCGTCAGGCGAGCGAGGTGGTGCCGGAGTGGGAGCTCAGCGACAGAGCGCGCTGGCCGTGCGCAGCAGGTCGACGCTGCGCCGGACCGTCAGGATGCGGGCCGGCTCCAGGACGTGCCGCAGCGCCGTGCGAGCGAGCCGCTCGCCGGTGGCGGTGTCCTGGAGTGGGGTCATGCGAACGATTCTGCGGGGATCGGCCCCGATCTGTCCAACATCGAATACTGATCGTGATCGATCGCGAACGCTGATCGGTCCATGAGCGCGGTCCTCGACATCGTGCCGCTGCGCAGCCTCGTCGCGGTCGCCGAGTGCGGCGGCTTCCACCGTGCCGCGGCCGCGCTGCACATCACCCAGAGCGCGGTCAGCCAGCACGTGCGCAAGCTGGAGAAGGTGCTGGACCGGCCGCTCGTCGTCCGCGACGGGCGACGCGGCCGGTTCACGGCAGCGGGGGAGGCGCTGCTGGCCGAGGCCCGGCGCATCCTCACCGCGCACGACGAGGCGCTGCGCCGGCTCGGGGTGGAATCGTCCGACGGGGTGCTGGTGGTCGGCTCGTCGGAACACGCCGCCGACCAGCTGCTGCCGGAGATCGCGACGGCGCTGCGGGCGGCGTTCCCGCGGCGGCAGGTCCGGTTCCGGCTGGACCGCAGCGGCCGGCTGGCCCAGGCTGTCGACAACGGCAGCGTCGACGTGGCGGTCGTGCTCAGCTCGGACCGTTCGGCGGGTGCGGCGTCCGCGGCCGGTGCGGCGTTCGCGGCCGGTGGGGCGTCGGCGGCTGGTGGGGCGTTCGCCGGCCGGCTGCCGCTGCGCTGGTTCGCCGCGCCGGGGTTCCGGCTGCCGCCGCCCGGCGAACCGCTGCCGCTGGTGGTGTTCGACGAGCCCTGCGCCCTGCGGCGGCGGGCGGTCGAGGCGCTCGGCGCGGCTGGACGGGAGCCGGTGATCGCCTGCGAGGCGGCGTACCTCGCGGGCATCCTGGCGGCCGCCCGGGCCGGCCTCGGGGTGGCGGTGCTGGCGGGGGGGGGGGGGCGGCCGGAGGGACTGGCGCCGCTGTCCGGCCTGCCGCCGATCGAGCCGGCGGCGCTGCGCGTGCGGGTCCGCGCCGGTGCACCGCCCTCGCTCGCCGCGGTCGCCGCCGCCGCGGTCGAGCAGGTGGTCGCGGGTCACTGACGCTCGTGTGGTGGTGGCCGGCTTGTCGGCTTCCTGGGTCTCACGCGCGCCGAACACCCGTTTCGAGCCCGAATGCGCGCCTCACACCCAGGTTGGTGAGCGTTGGCGTCTTGGTCTGCCGTCGCGTCCTGGTCCCCAGTCACGCCACCAGCCCCGAACCCGCCATAAAGCGCAACCACAGACCAGGACGTCACACCAGACCAGGACCGCCCCACCCGGGCGGGCGGTGCCCGCACTTCCCCCGTCCCCCTGATAGCTGCCCGTCCTCAGGCCGCGGTGCCGCGGGTCAAGCGGTGCTTCGCCCGCGCGAAGCGCCACTGGGCTCCGCTTGAGGCGCGGTGCCGCGGCTGAGAAGATGGGCAGCAGGGGACGGCCCACGTGCGGACAACGGCCTACTGCGGGACAACGGCGGCGAGGCCGCACTTCGGAGTGCGCCGGGCACTCCGAAGCGACCGTCCTCCGGCCCGCGGCCTGGTCAGCTGCCGATGGCCGGCGCCGCTCCGCGCTTCAGGTCGGCCAGCCGGGCCTCGACCTCCACCGACGTCGCGCTGTCCTCGAGCTCCTCGAACTGCTGGTCGATGGACGACGCGGCGACCTCGGCGGCGCCGGCGACCTGCGCCTCCTGCCGTCGCACCTTCTCTTCGAACCGGGAGACCTCGCTGGTGGGGTCGAAGATGTCGATGGAGCGCACCGCGTCCTGCACCTGGGCCTGCGCCTGCGCGCTCTTGGCCCGCGCGACCAGTTCGTCGCGCTTGTTCTTCAGCTCGCTGAGCTTGTCCTTCATGCCGATCAGGCCGGACTTGAGCTTCTCGGCCACCTCGCGCTGCGACGCGATCATCGGCTCGGCCGTCTTGGCCTCCGTCTCGAACCCCAGCTGCTTGCCGAGGGCGACCTTGGCGAGGTTGTCGAACTTGTCGGCGTCCGCGGTGTCGCCGCCGGCGCGCAGCTGGTCGGCGCGCTGCGACGCGGCCAGCGCCTTGTTGCCCCACTCGGCGGAGGCGCGGACGTCCTCGGCGTGGTCCTGCTCGGCCAGCCGCAGGTTGCCGATGGTCTGCGCGACGGCCCGCTCGGCCTCGGCGATGTTGTCCGTGTAGTCGCGGACCATCTGGTCGAGCATGACCTCGGGATCCTCGGCGCGGTCCAGCAGCGAGTTGATGTTGGCCTTGGCCAGCTGGGAGATGCGCCCGAGAATGGATTGCTTCTCAGCCATGATGCCGTCCTTCGTTCCTGGCCCCCCGTGGAGCCGCGATCGGATGAAAGGCAGAGCGCAGGGTCAGAACCGCCCACCGCCTCCCCGGCGACCGCGAGTGCCGCCCCCGCCGAAGCTGCCCGGCGACCGGCCACCCCCGGAGCCGCGCCCGCCGCCGCCGAAGCCGCCACCGGAGCCGCCGCCGAACATCCCGCCGCCGCGGCCCATCGAGTTGATCAGGATGCCGCCGAGGATCATCGACGTGAGGTCGGTGCCGCCGCCGCGCCCGGCGTTCTGCTGCCGCTGCCATTGGCCGACGTCCTGCTCGGCCAGCTGCTGCGCCTGCCGCGACAACTGGTCGGCCCGGTTGACGGCGTCGAGCGCGGCCGCCGGATCCGACGTCGCGAGCGACTGGCCCTGCGCGAGGTAGCGCGTCGCCTCGGACAGCCGGGTCCGGGCCTCGGTGCCGACCGCGCCCCGCCGCGTCTCGATGAAGTCGTTGACGGCCTTGACCTGCGACGTCACCCGGCCCACGGTCTCGGCCAGGGCGGTGCGGGCGCGGTCGGCCTCCTCGGCCACCGCACGCACCGGATCGAGCAGGTCGTCCAGCGCGGTCTCGGCCTCGGCCAGTTGCCGCAGCGCGGCCAGCGGGTCGCCCTGCCCGGCGGCGCGTCCGGCGACGACGGCTTGCTGGGCGGTCGCGCTGGCCGCGGTGATCGCCGGGTCGGACGGCGCCAGCCGTGTGGCGTCGGCGATGTCCAGCGACACCGACTCGATCGCCTTGCCGATGCGCTCGCCGGCGGTCTCCAGCTCGTCCTTGGCGCTCGCCACCGCGTCGAGCAGCTTGACGGCCTGCCCGACGGCGTCCTCGGCGGCCCGGGCCTGGGCGACGGCGGCCGCGCGGTCGTCCGTCCGCAGCGACTCCTGGCCCGCCGCGACCGCCTCGTGCGCCGCCGTCAGCAGCCGGGCCGCCTGGTCCGGGTTGCCGCTCACCGACGCCAGCGCGGCCGGCTGGTAGCCGAGCGCGAGCTGCTCGAGCTGGGCCCGGGCCGCGGGCAGCCGCTGCTCGACCTCGGCGGCGCGCTGCGCGGTCTCGGCCAGCACCTCGGGCGCCCGCGCCTGCAGGTCACGGAGCTGGTCGAACGCCTCGACCTGGGCGTCGAGCGCGTCACTCACCTCGCGGCAGGTCTCGATGATGCCGACGGTCATGGCGCGCCGCTGCTGGTCGGTCTCCGGCTCGCTGTCGTCCAGCCGCTGCCGCACCGCGAACGCGTCGGCGACCCGCGTCTTCGCCGTGGTCAGCAGCTCGCTGAACTCGGTGGTGGCCTGGACGCCGAACTGCGCCTGGGCGAACCCCAGCTCCTGCTCCGACGTCTTCAGCGCGTCGTCGATGTCGACCAGCGCCGCGCTGGCGCGCTTGTCCAGCTCGTCCAGCGACAGCCCGGCCAGCTCGTCCACCGGCCGCCCGTCCGGGCCGACCGGCGCGCCGCCCTGGTCGCGCCGGCGGCGGCGCAGCGCCCACCAGCCCGCGGCGCCCGCGCCGACCACCACGACGCCGCCGACCACCCACGGTGTGGCCGAGCCGCCGGAACCGGAGCCGGTGGCGGCCTCGCGGTACCCGTCGGCGCCGGCGATGGCCGCACCGGCCCAGTCCTCGTCACTGAGCGCCGGGCGGATGTCGTCCTGCCGCACCTGCGCCAGCTGGTCGTCGGTGAGCTCCAGCTCGTCGGTGACGGAGATGCCGAACGAGCGGTCCTGGAGTGCGACCGCGAGCAGGATGTCGTCGGTGCCCAGCCCGGACGCCGTGGCGGTGTCGTTCGCCCACGTCTGGCCGTCCAGGCCGTCGAAGCTCTCGACGTAGACGACGAACATCTGCAGGCCGGCGTCGTCGGTGAGGCGGTCGAACGCCGCCTGGATGCGCTGCTCGTCGTCGCCCGCCAGCGCTCCGGCCCGGTCCGTGATCGGTCCCGGGACGTTGAAAGGCGGCTCGGCCACCGCTGGGCCGACGACGAGGATGGTGGTGAACGCGACTACGACGAGCGTTACCAGCCCCCGCCAACGCGTGGCAGTCACGGCTGCCATCTTGCCTGGTGAGCGGTGGTCGCACAATCGATTCCGGCGGATTCGGCCCGGCGGCCGGTCGCGCCGGCCCTCGTTCTCCTCGGGTTGCGACGGCCTCGCTCCATACTGTATGCAGTATGGATGACAACAATCGTCGTGACGGGCCACGGTTCGTTCGCTACGTCGTTGGTCGAGACGGCGCAGATGATCGTCGGCTCGACTGAGCACGTGCACCCCGTCGACTTCCCGGTGGGCGCCGGCGTGGAGGACCTCACCGCACGGGTGGCCGCGGTCATCGAGCAGGCGAACCCCGCGGGCGAGCCCGGCCGGGTGCTGATCCTGGCCGACGTCCTCGGCGGCTCGCCGGCCCGGGTCGCGCTCGCCGAAGCGGCGGCCGGCCGGGCCGACGTCGTCACCGGCGTCAACCTGCCCATGCTCATCGACCTGGCGCTGGCCGCGGGCACCGCGTCGGCGCCGGAGCTGGCCGCGCGGGCCGTCACCGCCGGTCAGGACGGTATCCGCGACGCCGGCACCCTCGTCCGGCCGGAAGGAGGAGTGTCGTGACACTCTGGCAGGCGTTCCTCATCGCGCTGGTGGTCGCCCTGGCCTACCTGGCGCGCCGCATCCTCGGCGACCCGCAGCTGGAGCGGCCGATCATCCTCGGCCCGATCGTCGGCCTCATCGCCGGCGACCTCGAGACCGGGCTGATCGTCGGCGGCACCCTGGAGCTGATCTTCATCGGCGCCGCGACGTTCGGCGGCACCGCGCCGCCCAACGTCGCCATCGGCGCGGCCGTCGGCACGGCGCTGGCCATCTCCGCCGGTCAGGGCGCTGAGACGGCGCTCGTGGCGGCGGTCCCGGCGGCCGTGCTCGGCACCTTCTGCGAGCTGTTCGCCAAGACCGTCTGCTCGTTCCTGGTGCACCGCGCCGACGCGGCGGCGGCCCAAGCGCGAGGAAGCACGATCCTGGGCATCATCTGGATCGGCAACGCGATCCACTTCCTCGCCTACTTCGTGCCGACCTTCCTGGTCCTGCAGTTCGGCGCCAACGCGCTGGAGGGCGTGCTCAACGCGCTCAGCGAGGACGTCCAGAACGCGCTGAACACGTCCGCGGCGCTACTGCCCGCGGTCGGCTTCGGGATCCTGCTGTCGGTGCTCTACAACAAGGCGCTGTTCCCGGTCTTCTTCGCCGGGTTCGCCCTCGCCGCGTTCACCGACTTCACGGTGATCGGCGTCGCCATCATCGCGACCGCGCTGGTCGTCACGATCCTGCGCAGCCGCACGCCACAGACGCCGCAGTCACCGTCCAGCCCGCAGTCGTCGGCGCTGATCTGAGCGGAGAAGAGACATGACCGAGACCTCCACCACCACCGACACGCCCGACGTACTGGAACAGCCCGACGACCAGCGCGGGGAGATCCGCCGTCTGACGGTGCGCGGCCTGCTGTTGCAGGGCGGCTTCAACTACGAGCGGTTCCAGAACCTCGGGTTCTGGTGGATGATGCGCCCGACGCTGGACCGCCTCTACCCCGACCCCGTCGACCGCGCCGCCGCCTACCAGCGGCACCTGGTGTACTTCAACACCAACCCGTGGGTGATCGGCCCGATCGCCGGCGTCACCGCCTCCATGGAGCGGCAGCGCGCCAAGGGCAGCACCGACCTGAACGACGAGGCGATCAACTCCGTCAAGGTCGGGCTCATGGCGCCGCTGGCCGGCATCGGCGACTCGCTGATCTTCGGCACCATCCGGCCGATCCTGGCCGCGGTCTGCGCCGGTCTGGCCATCGACGGCAACATCGCCGGTCCGATCATCTTCTTCGTGGCGCTGCTGGCCATCCAGGTGCTCATGCGGGTCGGCGGCACCGCCACCGGCTACCGCACCGGCATGCAGTTCTTCGAGAAGCTGTCGCCCGCGCAGATCGACCAGATCAAGCAGGGCGCGACGATCGTCGGTCTCGCGGTCACCGGCGCGCTGGTGGCGACGATGCTCAAGGTCACCACGCCGTGGTCGTACACCAGCGGCGAGCAGACCATCGCGCTGCAGGACCAGCTCGACCTCGTGCTGCCCGCGCTGCTGCCGCTGATCGCGACGCTCATCGTCTACGCGCTGATCCGGCGCCGGGTCTCGCCGGTCTGGGTGCTGCTCGGCACGCTGGTCGCCGGCCTGGTGTTCGGCTACTTCGGCATCCTGGCGGCCTGAGCCGTGCCCGGGACCGACGAGTACGTGCTGACCGGCGGGCGGGTGCTGCTGCCCGACGGCCGGCTGGAGGCGGGCGCCGTCCACGTCCGGGCCGGGCTGATCGCCGCGGTCGGACCGGACGGCGCCGCGCCCGGCGTCGAGCGGATCGGCCTCGACGGGCTGATCGTCGCGCCGGGCCTCGTCGACACCCACGTGCACGGCGGGCTCGGGCACAACGTGATGAGCGCCGACGCGGCCTCGCTGCGGGCGATCGGGCGGCGGCTGCGCCCGGCCGGCGTCACGTCGTTCGTCGCCACCACCGCGTCGGTGCCGTTCGACCGCGTGCTGCACTCGGTGCGCGGGCTGGCCGCGCTGACCGGGCTGACCGGGCCGGACGGGGCCGAGCTGCTCGGCGTCCACCTGGAGGGTCCGTTCCTCAGCCCTGACTACCGCGGCGTGCACCAGGAGGAGAACCTGGTCGAGCCGGCGCCGGACCGGATCGCCGCGCTGCTCGACGCCGCGGGCGGGGCGCTGCGCGTCTGCACCGTCGCGCCGGAGCTGCCGCACGCCGAGTCCGCCGTCCGCACCCTCGCGGCCGCCGGCGTGCGGGTCTCCGTCGGCCACACCGCCGCCACGTTCGAGCAGGCCCGCGCGGCCGTCGAGTGGGGTGCCCGGCGGGCCACCCACCTGTTCAACGCCATGCCGCCGATCCACCACCGCAGCCCCGGCCCGGTGCCGGCGCTGCTCGCCGCCGAGTCCGTCCACCTGGAGGTCGTCGCCGACGGCCTGCACGTCGCGCCGGAGCTGCTCGGCGCGCTCGCCGCGCTGCCCGGCGTGCGCGACCGGCTGATGCTGGTCAGCGACGGCACCGACGTGTCCGGCCTGCCCGACGGCGACCACCATCGCTGGGACGGCACGCCGGTGCGGATCACCGGCGGCCGCGCCTTCACGCACTCCGGCGGCATCGCCGGCAGCACGTCGACGCTGATCGACGGCGTCCGGGTGCTGCTCGCGGCCGGCGTGCCGCTGCCGCTGGCGCTCGACGCGGCCGGGCGGCACCCGGCCCGTTCGCTGGGGCTCGCCGACCGCGGCGCCGTGGCCGCGGGCCTGCGGGCCGACCTGATCGTCGTCGACGACGACGCGGTGCTCTCACACACGATCTTGCATGGACAATGGGAAAGGCACTAGGAGGAACGATATGGACATCGCTCTGATCCGCGTCGACGACCGGCTGATCCACGGCCAGGTCGTCATGGGATGGACGCAGGCGCTGGGCATCCAGCAGATCCTGGTGGCCGACGACCCGACGGCGGGCAACCCGACGCAGAAGAACCTGATGCTCCTCGCGGTGCCGGCCGGGGTACGCGCCGACATCCTGACGATCGCCGACTCCGCGCGCATCGTCGAGCAGTCGACGTCCGACGTGAAGACGATCATCGTCGTCAAGGGGCCCGTTGAGCTGAAGGCGTTGCGCGACGCCGGCCTGAAGATGACCGATGTCAACGTCGGCAACGTGCACACCGGGCCGGGCCGCCAGCGGCTGACCAAAGAGGTGCACGCCACCGACGACGAGATCGCCATCTGGCGCGAGCTGTCCGAGCAGGGCGTCCGCCTCGAGGCGCAGTGGCTGCCCGGGACCGCCCGCACCGACCTCGGCAAGCTCGTCGCCGGGCTCTGAGCCGTGACCGCCTCCGACTCCCTCGACGCCCCGGCCGGCATCGCCGGGCAGCTGTCCCGCGGCGACGTCCCGCTCATGCGCCGGGCCAGCCTGCGCGAGCAGGTGCGCCAGGCCGTCGAGGAGCTGATCGTCTTCGGCAAGCTGGCGCCCGGCGAGCACCTGGCCGAGGAGTCCATCGCCGAGCTGCTGGGCGTCAGCCGGCAACCGGTGCGTGAGGCACTGCAGTCGCTGTCCGTCGCCGGGTTCGTCGACCTGCGGGCCGGGCGCGGCGCGTTCGTGCACGAGCCGACCGCCCGCGAGGCGCGCGAGGTGTTCCACGTCCGGGCCCTCCTCGAGTCCGACAGCTGCCGGCTGGCCGCCCAGAACGTCGACGACGACGGTGTGCGGCGGCTGGAGGACATCTACGCCGAGGGGCACGCGGCGTCGCAGCGAGGCGAAGATCCGCGGCGGCTGCTCGAGCTGAACCGCGCGTTCCACCGGGCCATCACCGAGATCGGCGCCAACCGCGTCTCGCTGGCGCTGCTCGCCGACCTCGAGCGGCGGGCCGGCTGGTACCTCGCCACCATCATCGCCAACCGGGCGCCGTCCTCGTGGGCCGAGCACCGGGCCATCCTCGACGCCGTCGCGGCCCACGACACCGACCTCGCCGGCAACCTCATGCTGAACCACATCGACCACTCCCGGGACCTGCTGGAGTTCACCGGTCAGTAGCCGGAGCGCCGGCTGAGAGAGAGTCATGTCCGCAATAGAACTCTGCCTGCTGCTGCTCGCCGCCCTGGCGGCCGGATCGATCAACGGCGCCGTCGGCTCCGGTTCCCTCGTCACCCTGCCCGTCCTGCTCGCCCTCGGCCTCGACCCCGCCGCGGCCGTCACCACCAACACCATCGCCATGGTGACGTCCGCCCTCGGCGGCACCCTCGCCTACCGCAAGGAGCTGCGCGAGGACCGTCAGCACATCCGTGCGCTGCGCTACATCTCCGTCGCCGGCGGCGCCATCGGCTCCGTCCTGCTCCTCACCACCAGCTCCGGCGCCCTCGACGTCATCGTGCCGATCCTCATCGGGTTCGCCCTGCTGCTGGTGATCGTGCAGCCCAAGCTCGCGGCCATGGCCCGGGCCCGAGCGGCGTCGCGGTCCGGCGACAACCCGTTCGGCAGCAAGGGCCTGCGCGTCTCGATCCTCGGCTGCTCCATCTACGGCGGCTACTTCGCGGCCGCGCAGGGCATCCTGCTGCTCGGCGCGCTGAGCGCGTTCAGCGGGCGGCCGCTGAACAGCACCAACGGGATCAAGAACCTGCTGACGCTGACGGTCAACGTCACCGCCGCGGCCGGCTTCACCATCGCCTACTTCCTCGGCCACGCCGACGTCGAGTGGCTCGCCGTCGCCGTCATGGCCGTCGGCGCCACCATCGGCGGCTACAGCGGCGGCCGGCTCGCCAAGACGCTGCCCGACTGGGTGCTGCGCGGCCTCATCATCGTGGTCGCCGTCGTGTCGCTGGGGCACGAACTGCTGCTCACCTGATCGTTCCGGCGGGGGTGATCAGGTGACACAACGTCGCCAGGCACACGCCGTACATCACCTGATCGTCTCCAGCATGCGGACGCGAAAGGATCAGATGACAACGGCCGCCGTATCCCGGCCGTTGTGTCACCTGATCAGCTGCCGTCCGCACAGCCCGGACGCGGCGGCCGGCCTCCGATGGAACAGGGACGGAACGGACTAAGGTGGAGGCGACGTGAGCGCAGGTCAGGAGGTCGCATGCCGCTCTACCGTGACGAAGGGGTCGTGCTGCGCACCCAGAAGCTGGGCGAGGCCGACCGCATCGTCACGCTGCTCACCAGAGGCAACGGCCGCATCCGCACCGTCGGCAAGGGCGTCCGGCGCACCACCAGCCGGTTCGGCGCGCGGCTCGAGCCGTTCATGCACGTCGACTGCCAGTTCGCCACCGGCCGCACGCTCGACATCGTCACGCAGGCCGAGACCATCGCCCCGTACGGCATGAGCATCACCGACGACTACGGCCGCTACACCGCGGGCACCGCCATGCTCGAGACCGCGGAACGGCTCACGGCCGAGGAGCGCGAGCCGGCCGTCCAGCTGTACCTGCTGCTGGTCGGCGCGCTGCGCACGCTGGCCGGCGCCACCCACGAGCCCGGCCTGGTGCTCGACGCGTTCCTGCTGCGTGGGCTGTCCATCGCCGGGTTCGCGCCCAGCTTCGAGGACTGCGCCCGCTGCGACGCCAGCGGGCCGCACCGGCTGTTCTCCGTCCAGGCCGGCGGCATGGTGTGCGGGTCGTGCCGCCCGGCCGGCACCGTCGCGCCGGCCGGCGACACCATCGCGCTGCTGGCGGCGCTGCTCAGCGGCGACTGGCCGGTCGCCGACTCCAGCCAGCCGCGGGCCCGGCGCGAGGCCAGCGGCATCACCGCGGCGTTTCTGCAGTGGCACCTGGAACGCGGGCTGCGCTCGCTCGGCCTGGTGGAGCGGTGAAGCGCACCTACACCCCGCCCACGCCGCACCCGTCCGGAGCCGTCCCGCCGCCCGTCCCGCCGGACCTGGTGCCCGCCCACGTCGCCCTCGTCATGGACGGCAACGGCCGCTGGGCCAACGCCCGCGGGCTGCCGCGCACCAAGGGCCACGAGGCCGGCGAGGCGGTCCTGCTCGACGTCATCCACGGGGCCATCGAGGTCGGCGTGCGCTGCCTGTCCGTGTACGCGTTCTCCACCGAGAACTGGCGCCGCTCGCCCGAGGAGGTGCGCTTCCTCATGGGCTTCAACCGCACCGTCATCCGGCGCCGCCGGGACGAGCTCGACGCGCTCGGCGTGCGCATCCGCTGGGCCGGCCGGCGGCCGCGGCTGTGGAAGAGCGTCATCAGCGAGTTGCAGGACGCCGAAGGGCGCACCCGCGACAACGACGTCATCACGCTGCAGTTCTGCGTCAACTACGGCGGCCGGGCCGAGCTGGGCGACGCCGCCGCGGCGATGGCCGCCGACGTCGCCGCCGGGCGGCTGCGGCCCGACAAGGTGAACGAGCGGACCCTCGGCCGCTACCTCTACAACCCCGACCTCCCCGACGTCGACCTGTTCGTCCGGCCGTCGGGGGAGCAGCGCACGTCGAACTTCATGCTCTGGCAGTCGGCGTACGCCGAGATGGTGTTCATGGACACGCTGTGGCCCGACTTCGACCGCCGCCGGCTGTGGGCGGCGATCGAGCAGTACGCCCGGCGCGACCGCCGCTACGGGGGCGCCGACCCCGCCGCGCCCGCCGTCTGAGCCGTCGTCAGACCGGGCCCATGTCGCGCTCTTCGCGCCAGCCCAGGTTGGTCGCCATGCGCGCCAGCACCTCGACGGCCGCGCGGTACTCCTCGTCGGTGATGCCTTCGGTGATCCGCTGACGGTCGGCCCCGACCCGGGACTGGATGTCGGTGAGCGCCTTCGCGCCGGTCTCGGTGAGCATGACGCGGTCGGGGCCGACGGGGGTGGCCCAGCCGCGGTTGCAGAGGTCGTCGGCCACGGGACGGACGGTGGGCATGTGCGGCGCGAGGTACAGCGCCGCCTCGTCGTCGATCTGGGCGTAGGTGGCCGGGCCGTGCTCGAGCAGGTTGAGGATCTGCCAGTGCCGCGGCGTGACGGCGGCGCTGCCCAGGACGGCGTCGAAGCCCTGATCGATCAGGCGATCGACCAGCTTGAGCCAGTACCCGATCGGGTGCCGCTCCGCGGGCCCCTCCGACGCGTTCATGACAACTCCTCTGAACACCGACGATTCACTTGTTCTCGTGCAACGACCTGAAATTAACAGGCATGTCCGCCGTTCAGCGGGCACATTCTCGCCGGCGACCGCAGCATTCCTGCTGACCACATTATGTGCGGGAAACCACTGGCCGAAATCGGTAACCTCATTTTGGTTTTTCCACCTGATCATTCCGGCGCGGTGAGCCGCGCTGCCTTGTCTTCCAGGTAGCGCTGTTCGGGCAGGCTGGTGGTGCGCTGGGCGGCCAGCCGGTAGGCGGCCAGCGCCGCGGCGGTGTCGCCGGCCATCTCGAGGAGGTGCGCGCGGACGGCCTCGAGCCGGTGGTGCTCGGCCAGCCGGCTGTCGCCGGCCAGCGTCTCCAGCAGCGCCAGCCCGGCCTCCGGCCCGTCGACCATCGCGACCGCGACGGCGTGGTTGAGCGTCACCATCGGGTTGGGGGAGATCCGCGCCAGCACCTCGTAGAGCGCGACGATCTGCGGCCAGTCGGTGTCGTCGGCCGCCGGTGCTTCGTCGTGCACCGCCGCGATGGCCGCCTGCACCTGGTATGGGCCGAGGTCGCCGTGCCGCAGCGCGTCGGTGACCAGCCCGACGCCCTCGTCGATGGCGGCCTTGTCCCAGCTGCCGCGGTCCTGCTCGGCCAGCGGCACCAGGCTGCCGTCGGGCCGGGTGCGGGCCGTCCGCCGCGCGTCGGTGAGCAGCATGAGCGCCAGCAGCCCGGTGACCTCGCCGTCGCGCGGGAGCAGCCGGTGCACCTGGCGCGTCAGCCGGATCGCCTCGGCGGCCAGCTCGACGTGCTGCAGGTCGGCGCCGGACGTGGCGGTGTAGCCCTCGTTGAAGATCAGGTAGAGCACGTGCAGGACGGCGCGCAGCCGCTCGGCGCGGTCTTCCTCGGGCGGCAGGTCGAACCGGGCGCCGGTGGTCTTGATGCTCTGCTTGGCCCGGCTGATGCGCTGCCCCATGGTCGTCTCGGGCACCATGAACGCGCGTGCGATCTGCGTGGTCGTGAGGCCGCCGACGGCGCGCAGCGTGAGCGACACCTGCGACGGCGCGGACAGCGCCGGGTGGCAGCACATGAACAGCAGCGTCAGCGTGTCGTCGGTGTCGGGTGGCTGCTCGTCGGCCGGCGGGGCGGTGAACTGCCCGTCGGACGGGGTGAGCGCGGCCGCGTTCTCCTCGCGCCGCCGCCGGGCCGACTCGCTGCGCAGCTGGTCGGTCAGCCGCCGCGACGCGACGGTGATGAGCCACGCCCGCGGGTTGTCGGGCACGCCGTCGTCGGGCCACTGGACGGCGGCGGCCAGCAGCGCGTCCTGGACGGCGTCCTCGGCGGCGTCGAAGTGGCCGTAGCGGCGCACCAGCGCACCCAGCACCTGCGGCGCCTGCTCGCGCAGCAGGTCCTCGATTCCCCCGTCCATTCGCCCCATTGTGAGGCATGGCACCGACAAGGTCGCGGATGCGCGCCACACCGCCGCCATGACGAGCGATGTATGAGACGACCAAGGATCCCTAGTGCTCGTCGTAGTGGCGGTCGTGCGCGGCGTGCAGGTGGCCGTCGTGCAGGTAGTCGGTGTGGTCGCCGTGCTCGACGGTGGGATGGCCGCACTCGGGGTCGTGCTGGTGCGGGTGCCGCTCGGTGGGGACGTGCGCCCCGGTGACCCGCGGGTCCTCGCCGTTGACGGAGCGCCGCGCCCGTCGCCGGCGCAGCAGCGAACCGGCCGGCCAGGCCAGCACGAACCCGATCAGGGACCCGACGACGATGCTCGCCCCCGGCGCGACGTCGACGTAGTAGGAGAACACGACGCCGCCCAGGGACGGCACCACGCCGAGCACCATGGCCAGCGCGAACGTCGTCCGGAAGCTGCGGGTGAGCTGCTGCGCCGTCGCCACCGGCACCACCATCAGCGCGCTGACCAGCAGCAGCCCCACCGTCCGCATGGCCACGGTGACGGTGACGGCGGCCATGACGGCGATCAGCATGCTGTACAGGCGCACCGGCAGGCCGCTGACCCGGGCGAACTCCTCGTCCTGGCAGACGGCGAACAGCTGCGGCGCCAGTCCCACCGCGAGCGCGATGACGACGGCCGCCAGGACGGCGACCACCCACAGGTCGTCCTGCGACACTGTCGTGATCGAGCCGAACAGGTACGTGTTCAGCGTCGCCGCCGTGCTGCCGGCCAGCCCGGTGATCAGCACGCCACCGGCGATGCCGCCGTAGAACAGCATGGCCAGCGCGACGTCGGCCGAGGCCCGGCCCTTGGCCCGCACGTAGTCGATGGCGAGCGCGCCCAGGATGGCCACCGCCACCGACGTCCACACCGGCGCCCACCCCGTGAGCAGGCCGATGGCGACGCCCGTCAGCGCGACGTGCCCGAGCCCGTCGCCCAGTAGCGCCAGCCGCCGCTGCACCAGGTAGGTGCCGACGGCGGGCGCGGCCAAGCCGGTGAGGACGGCCGCGATCAGCGCCCGCTGCATGAAGTCGTAGTCGAGGAAGCTCATCCGAACAGGCCCGCCCCGTAGTCCTCGCGGTGGTCGTCGTGGTGGTCAGGGGGACCGGTCAGCGTCATCGACGGCGTCGGCAGCGGGCCGTCGTGGACGACGTGGCCGCCGTCGAGGACGACGCCGCGGTCGACCAGTGGCGCCAGCGGGCCCATCTCGTGCAGCACCAGCAGCACCGTCCGGCCGGACGCGACGAACGTGCGCAGCGCGCGGGCGAACGCCTCCTGGCTGCGCTTGTCGACGCCGGCGTTGGGCTCGTCGAGGACCATCAGGTCGGGCTCGGAGGCGGCGGCGCGGGCGATCAGCACCCGCTGCTGCTGCCCGCCGGAGAGGTTGGCGACGCTGCGGTTCGCCTGGTCGGACAGCCCGACCAGCTCGATCGCGTGGTCGACGGCGGCGCGGTCGGCCTTGCGGGCCGGGCGGAACAGCTTGCGCCGGGCCAGCCGTCCCGCCGCGACGACCTCGCGCACCGTCGCCGGGACCCCGCCCGCCGCCGTCGTGCGCTGCGGCACGTAGCCGACCCGCCACCAGTCGTGGAACGACCGCAGCGGCGTGCCGAACAGCCGCACCTCGCCGGCGACGGACGGCACCAGCCCGACCACCGTCCGGACCAGCGTCGACTTGCCCGAGCCGTTCGCGCCCAGCAGGGTGACGACCTCGCCCTCGACGACCTGGAGGTCGACGCCGTGCAGCACCGGCCGGTCATCGAGGTCGACCCGCAGCCCGCGGACGTCGACGACGGCTGATCTCATGGGGCTCACCGTACTCACACCCCTAGCATCCGTTGGCGGTGCGCAGTGCTTCGAGGTCGGCGCGCATCAGGCTGAAGTAGTCCTGGTCGGCGGTGTCGTCGGTGAGGCCCTCGATCGGGTCCAGCACCGCGGCCTGGACGCCGAGGTCGCCGGCCAGCGTCTCGGCGACGTCCGGGCTGACGAGGCGCTCGTAGAAGATCGTCGTCACGCCCTCTTCCCGCACGACGTCGTGCACCTCGGCCAGCCGCTCCGGCGACGGCTCCGCGTCCGGGTCGATGCCGGAGATGCCGACCTGCTCGAGGTCGTACCGGTGGGCGAGGTAGCCGAACGCCTCATGCGCGACGACGAACACCCGCTGCGTGCACTGCGCCAGGCCGGTCTCGAACTCCTGGTCCAACTCCTGGAGGTCGGCGTTGAGGGCGTCGGCGTTGGCGCGGTAGGCGTCGGCGTTGTCCGGGTCGGCCTCGGCCAGCCGGTCGGCGACGGCCGACGCGATGGTCTCCAGGTTGGTGGGGTCGAGCCAGACGTGCGGATCGCCGGCGAGGTCGCCGTGGTCGTGGCCCTCGTGATCCTCCTCGTCGCCGTGCTCCGGCTCGTCGAGCAACTCGACCAGGCCCGCGACGTCGACGGCGCGGTCCTCGGCGTTCTGCTCGACCGCCTCGTCGACGGACGGCTGGAACCCGGCCAGGTAGACGACCAGGTCGGCGTCGGAGATCTCGCCGACCTGGCGGGCGGTCAGCTCGAGGTCGTGCGGCTCGCCGCCGGCCTGCGTGAGGTTGTCGACGGTGGCGTGGTCGCCCGCGACACGTTCGGTCACGAACGCCAGCGGGTAGAACGACGCGGCGACGGTGAGGCCGTCGCCGCCGCTCGCGGTGTTGTCGTCGTCGCCACAGCCCGTGAGGACGAGCCCGGCGAGGGCGGCGGTGCTCAGCGCGGCGATGGCCGCACGACGGTTCTTCATGGGACACATTCTCATCAAGACTGACAACCATTGTCAAAACGGCGGCTCTGGAACGTCCCGGCGGGGCTCGCGCGTTGGGGGAGTGGGGTGCGGTCGCCGAGGGCTGCGCCCACGGGGGTGCGGTGGCTCGCGGCGCGGGAGCGCGTCCCACAAAGGGCGCCGTGGGCCACCGCCTCGTCCGCCCGTGTGCGCGCGGCTCGTCTCAGCTGGGCGATCGGAGCTAGACTCTCATTGGTAATGAGAATCGACAGGGAGCGACTCAGGTGACGGTACGCGAACAGCCGGCCAAGGAACACCGCCGGACACGGCAGCGCGCCGCGGTCGACGAGGTGCTCGACCAGACCGAGGACTTCATCAGCGCCCAGGAACTGCATGCCCTGCTGCGGACCCGTGGCGCCGGCGTCGGGCTGGCCACCGTCTACCGCACCCTGCAGACCCTCGCCGACGACGGCCGGGTCGACGTCCTCCGCTCCGACGCCGGTGAGGCGGTCTACCGGCGCTGCGTCCGCGAAGAGCACCACCACCACCTGGTCTGCCGGTCCTGCGGCGCCACGGTCGAGATCGCCGGCCCCACGGTCGAGCGCTGGGCCAAGTCCATCGCCGATCAGCACGGCTACTCCGAGGTGTCGCACACGCTGGAGATCTTCGGCACCTGCCCCCGCTGCGCCGCCTCCTGATGGCGAATCCGGTCACGGCCGCTCGGTGATCGCTGCTCAGCCGCACCGGTATTGAAATGTCCGCCCGCTCCCCCTAAGGTAAGCCTCGCCTTATCGGATGTCGCTGGGGGAGCGGGCATGACCGTGGTCTCGCCGCTGCATCGGGGGCCCGTGGCGTCGCCGCGCGTCGCCGTCCCGTTCGCGCGCGACCTCGCCCGCCACGGCGACCGCCTCGCCGTCGTCGCCGGTGCCGAGCGCTGGACCTACCGCGAGCTGGCCCAGCGCGTCGGTGCGACGGCGGACCGGCTCGGCCCCGGCCGGAAGCTGGTGCTGGTCAGTGCCGGGAACGACGCCGCGGCGCTGGTCACGTACCTCGCCGCGCTGGCCGCCGGTCACGTCGCGCTGCTGGTGCCGCCCGCGCAGGCCGGCGCCGTCGCGGCCGCCTACGACCCCGACGCCGTGCTGCTGCCCGGCGGCCGCCTGGACGTGCGGCGGGACGGCTCCGCGCACCAGCCGCACCCGGAGCTGGCGCTGCTGATGCCGACGTCCGGGTCGACCGGCTCGCCCAAGCTGGCCCGGCTGTCGCACGAGAACGTGCAGGCCAACGCGGACTCGATCGTGGCGTTCCTGGGCATCCGCGACACCGACCGGGCGGTCACGACGCTGCCGATGCACTACGTGTACGGGCTGTCCGTCGTGAACACGCACCTTCTGCGTGGGGCGGCGGTCGTGCTCACCGACCGGTCCGTCGCCGACGCCTGCTTCTGGGACCTGTTCCGGGCCGAGGGCGCGACGACCTTGGCCGGGGTGCCGCTCACGTTCGACCTGCTCGACCGGGTCGGGTTCGCCGGCATGCGGCTGCCGCGGCTGCGCTACGTCACCCAGGCCGGCGGGCGGCTCGACCCGGCGCAGGTGCGCCGGTACGCCGAACTGGGGCGGCGGGGTGGGTGGGACCTCGTCGTCATGTACGGGCAGACCGAGGCGACCGCGCGGATGGCGTACCTGCCGCCGGAGCTGGCCGCCGCGCACCCGGAGGCCGTCGGGGTGCCGATCCCGGGCGGCTCGTTCTCCCTCGCGCCCGTGCCCGAGGCGACGTCGCCGGACGTCGGCGAACTGGTCTACCACGGCCCGAACGTCATGCTCGGGTACGCGACGTCGCCGGCCGACCTCGCCCTCGGGCGGACGGTGACCGCGCTGCACACCGGCGACCTCGCCCGGCGCACCGGCGGGCTGTACGAGATCGTCGGGCGGCGCAGCCGGTTCGTGAAGATCGCCGGGCTGCGGGTCGACCTCGACCACGTCGAGGCGGCGCTGACCCGGCCCGGCGTCGCCGTCCGGTGCACCGGTGCGGACGGCGACCTGCTGGTAGCGGCCGACGGCGTGGCGCCGGCGGCCGTCCGGGACGAGATCGCCGGACGGTTCGGGCTGCCCGCACGCGCCGTCACGGCCGCCGCCGTCACCGTCGCCGAGACCCCGCGGCTGGCCAGCGGGAAGGTCGACTACCCGGCGCTGGGGGCGCTGGTCAGGGCCACCGTGGCGGCGCCGCCCGGGCCACGGGACGCTGCCGGGCCGCTGCCGGAGCGGCTGCGCTCGCTCTACGCCGACCTGCTCGGCCGCCCCGACGCGACCCTCGACAGCACGTTCACCGGCCTCGGCGGCGACTCCCTCTCCTACGTGGAGGTGTCGATCCGGCTGGAGGACGAGCTGGGCGCCGTCCCCGCGAACTGGCACGTGACGCCGATCCGCGAGCTGGCCGCCGCGCCCGCCGTCGCCGTTCGCGGGCGGCGGCGGGTCCGCCGGATCGAGACCGGCGTGGCGCTGCGGGCGCTGGCGATCGTCTGTGTCGTCGGTACGCACGCCGGGCTGTTCACGCTGCTCGGCGGGGCGCACGTGCTGGTGGCGGCGGCCGGGTTCGGCTTCGCGCGGTTCCGGCTGACCGCCGTCGACCGGGTGACGCGGCTACGTCAGCAGGCGGTCAGCGTCGCGCGGATCGTCGTTCCCAGCGTGGCCTGGATCGGCGGCGTCGTCCTGCTCACCGATCAGTACGGGCCGCTGAACGTGCTGCTGCTCAACGGGCTGTTCGGACCGCCGTCGTGGACGTCGGACTGGCACTTCTGGTTCGTCGAGGTGCTCGTCTACATCCTCGTCGTGCTGGCCGCGCTGCTCGCCGTCCCGTTCGTCGACCGGCTGGAGCGGCGGTTCCCGTTCGCGTTCGCCGTCGTGCTGCTGGGGTTCGGGCTGCTCGGGCGGTACGAGGTGGTCGACCTCGGGGTTCCGCACACCATGCCGGTGTTCTGGCTGTTCGCGTTCGGGTGGGCAGCCGCGCGGGCGTCGCGGTGGTGGCAGCGGGCCGGGCTGACGGTCGTGCTGGCGGCGACGGTGCCCGGGTTCTTCGGCAACTCCGCGCGTGACCTGGTGATCCTCGGCGGGGTGGCGCTGCTGCTGTGGGCGGCGACGGTGCCGTGCCCGGCGCCGCTGCACCGGGTGGTGGGCGCGCTGGCGGGCGGCTCGCTCTACATCTACCTCACCCACTGGCAGGTCTACCCCCGCCTCGTCGACGTCCGCCCCGCCGTCGCCGTCGTCGCCTCCCTCTCCGCCGGCATCGCCCTCTGGTGGCTCGCCGGGGCGGTCAGCGGGCTGGGTGCCAGGCGGCGAGCTGGTCGAGCGGCCGCGGGAACAACTGCTGATCGCGTCTGACCAGGTCGACCGGCCACGATGCATGATGGTCCGGCACGCGCCTTGGCAAGGCTGGCCGTCGCCCAAGCGCCGGATATGTCCGATTCCGGGCGGCGATCAGCCGTGCCAAGGTCCTCGAGCATCGCGGTGTGACCGGCGCTCACATCGTCAGTCTGCCGGGTAGAGCACCCCGCCGCCGGTGACGGTGACCGAGACGGTCATGCCGGCGTGGTAGCCGGAGCCCTCGTGCGCCGGCACCCGCAGCGGGATCAGCGCCGGCGCCGCCCCCGCGGTCCGCAGCAGCAGCTCCGCGTGCGACCCCCGCGGGCGGACGTCCTCGATGACGGCGTTGTGGGTGCCGTTGGCGGGGCTGAGCCCGAGTTGCGCCGGCCGCAGCAGCACCCGGGCGCCGGCCTCCGAGCCGCCGGTGCGGTCGTGCCGGACGGCGACCCGGCCGAGGGCGCAGTCGACGCCGTCGGAGGTGGGGGAGGCGGGCAGCACGATCGCCGCGCCGAGGAAGGCGGCGATCTCGGTGCTGACGGGGTTGTCGAACACCGCGGCCGGTGCGCCGGACTGCACCAGCCGCCCCGCGGAGATGACCGCGATCTGCCGCCCGAACGAGAGCGCCTCGTCGTGGTCGTGGGTGACGAGGACGGTGGTGACGCCGCTGGCCTCGAGCGCGTCGATGACGGCCTGCCGGGTCTGATCGCGCAGGCCGGTGTCGAGGGCGCTGAACGGCTCGTCGAGGAGGACGACGGCGGGGCGTGGAGCGAGGGCGCGGGCCAGCGCGACCCGCTGCTGCTGCCCGCCGGACAGCTGGTGCGGATACCGCCCGGCCAGCTCGGGGTCCAGCGACGCCAGCTCCATGACCTCCCGGACGCGGACGGGGTCGCGGCGGCGCCGGGGCAGCCCGAACCGGACGTTCTGCTCGACGGTGAGGTGCGGGAACAGCGCGCCGTCCTGGGCGACGTAGCCGATGCCGCGGCGGTGGGCGGCGACGAAGCGGCCGGGCGCCGCCAGCACCGTCCCGCCGAGACCGATCGACCCGGAGTCGGCGCGTTCGAAGCCGGCGATCAGCCGCAGCAGCGTGCTCTTCCCGCTCCCGGACGCGCCGACGACGGCGGTGCGGGTGCCGGCGGGCACCGTCAGCGACACGTCCCGCAGCACCTCGACCCGGCCGAACGACTTGGCGACGCCGGTCAGCGACAGTGTGGTCATCGGGCACCCCACCTCCGGGACTGGACGAACATCAGCGCCACCGCGGGCACCGACAGCAGGATCAGCAGGACGGCGTACGGGGCGGCCGCCGGGTAGTCGATCGCCGACGCCTGCGACCAGAACTGGGTCGCCAGCGTCCGGGTGCCGGTCGGCGCGAGCAGCAGCGTCGCCGTCAGCTCGTTGGCGGCGCCGAGCCCGACCAGCGCCGCACCGGCGGCCAGCGACGGCACCAGCAGCGGCAGCGTGACCCGCAGCCGCGCGACCAGCGGCGGGTTCCCGAGCGAGCGGGCCATCTCCTCCAGCGCGACCGGCGCCTGCGCGATCCCGGACCGCAGCGGCACCAGCGCCCGCGGCAGGAAGATCATGACGTACGCGAGCACGACGGTGAATGCGGTCTGGTAGAGCCCTGGCAGCACCCGAAGCGTCACCGTCACCAGGGCCAGCGCGACGATGATCGCGGGCAGGCTCGCGGCGACGTACGACGTGCCTTCGAACAGCCGGGCCAGCGGACCGGGGTGCCGCGCCGTCAGCCAGGCCAGCGGCAGCGCCACCAGCACGGCCGCCAGCGCGCCGCCGCCGGCCAGCAGCACGGTCTGCGTCAGCGCCGACGGCAGCTCCGGCTGCGCCCAGCCGTCGCCGCGGGCTAGCCACCGCACCACGCTCGCGAGCGGGACGGCGACGGCGGCGACGCCCAGGGCGGCGAGCCCGAGCAGCGCCAGCGGCGTGAAGGCGCCCAGCCGCTGCGGCACCGCCGCCCGTGCCGCGCCCGACCCGACCCGCGCGTACCGGGCCCGGCCGCGCGCGCCCGCCTCCGCGACCAGCAGCGTCAGGCACAGTACCGACAGCACGACGCCCAGGGCGCCGGCCGCCGGACCGGCGAACGTCGACTGGTACTGCACGACGATCGCCGTGGTGAACGTGTCGAACCGGATGAACGCGAACGCCCCGTACTCCGCCAGCAGGTGCAGCGCGACGATCAGCCCGCCGCCCAGGATCGCCAGCCGCAGCTGCGGCAGCACGACCCGCCCGAACACCGCCCACGAGCCCAGCCCGAGCGAGCGCGCCGACTCCTCCAGCGCCGGGTCCAGCCCGCGGATCGCCGCCATCGCCGGCAGGTACACCAGCGGGTAGTACGCCAGCACCGACACCAGCAGCCCGCCGCTGAGCCCGTGGATCGACGGCACCGCGCTGGCCCACCCGTAGCTGCTCACGAACGCCGGGATCGCCAGCGGCGCCACCAGCACGACCGCCCAGAAGCGCCGCGCCGGCAGCGTCGTCCGCTCCACCAGCCACGCCCCGCCGACGCCCAGCAGCACCGTCAGCGGCACCCCGAGCAGCACCAGCGCGACGGTGTTGACCAGCAGCTCGCCCACCCGCGGCCGGAAGATCAGCGGCTCCAGCGCGTCCCAGCCGACGTCGAGGACGACGGACACGACGTAGCCGAGCGGCACCAGCAGGACGGCCGCCAGCGCCGCGGCGACGACGACCAGCGCGGCCGGCGGGCGGGACCCGCGGCCCGCGCGACGCGGTGTCTGGACGGAGGTGACGGTCACGGCGCTCTCCCTAGAGCAGCCCCGCGTCCGTCATCAGATCGGTGACCTCGACGCTGTTGAGCGTCGACGGGTCGACCTGCGGCGCCTGCAGGGTGTCCAGCGGCGGCAGCGCCGGGTTCGCAGGGGCGCCCGTGGCCACCGGGTACTCCATGCTGTAGCCGGTGCCGAGGATGTCCTGGCCGGTACTGCCGGTGAGGAACGCCAGGAAGGTCTGCGCGTCGTCCTGGTTCTCGCTGGAGGCGAGCACGCCGCCGCCGGAGACGCTGACGAACGCGCCCGGGTCCTGGTTACGGAAGTAGTGCAGCTGGGTGTTGCCGCTGTTCTCCTTGGTGCCGTCCTGGTCGCGGTACCAGTAGTAGTGGTAGATGACGCCGCCCGGGATCTCGCCGGCGTTGACGGCCTTCATCGTCGCGATGTTGTTCTGGTAGACGGTGGCGTTGTCCTTCATCCCGTCCAGCCAGGCGGTGGTCGCGTCGGCGCCTTCCAGTTCGAGGATCGCCGAGACGATCGCCTGGAAGTCCGCCCCGCCCGGCGCCGCGCCCCAGCGGCCCTTCCACGCGGGGTCGGCGAGGTCCATGATCGACGCGGGCAGCTCGGCCTCGGTCAGCTCGTCCGGGTCGTAGACGAAGACGGTCGAGCGGGCCGCGATGCCGGTCCACTGCCCCGACGACGGCCGGTACTGCGCGGGCACCTGGTCCAGCGTGGTCTGGTCGACGGGTGCCAGCAGGCCGGCGTTCTCGACCAGCGAGATCGCGGGGGAGTTCTCGGTGAGGAACACGTCCGCCCGCGACTGGTCGCCCTCCTGGACCAGCTGGTTGCCCAGCTCGGCGTCGGACCCGTTGCGCAGGACGACCTCGATGCCGGTCTCCTCGGTGAACGCGTCGGCCCACTCCTGGGTGAGCTGCTCGTGCTGGGCGTTGTAGACGACCAGGGCGTCGTCGGAGGCGCCGGCGACGGCGTCGGGCTCGGCCCCGTCGTCAGAGCAGGCGGTGAGGCCGAGCATGACGGCGACGAGGCCGGCGGTGAGCGCGGTGCGGGAGCGGCGGCGGGTCATGGCGTCCTCGATGGGTGCGGTCCGGCGAAGCGGAGGCGAGAATAGCCTAACCTAACTTACGCAGACCGATACCAATCGGATGGCGTGAGGAACGACGGGCAGGAACGCAGCGCGCGGGGGCGTCGGTGTCGGCGCGTTGGTCAGGCCAGCCAGCCGCCGGCCCGGGCGATGACCAGGCCGCCGAGCGCCACCACGATGAACCCCCTGCTCAGCCGCTGCCCAACGGAAAGGCGCGGCCACGCCAGCACCAGCAGCCACACCAGGAACAGCACCACGAGCCCGAGCAGCGCCGGCCCGACGGGCGACGGCGCCAGCAGACCGCCGAGCAGGACGGCCGCCGTGACGATGCCGAGCAGCCACTTGGGTGCGGCCGTGAGCTTGACCAGGATGGGAAAGCTGACCGCCTCGATGCGGGCCCGCGCGCTCGACTTGGGCGGCGGGCCGGCCGGGGCGGGGCGGCGGCTGCCGCCGGACCGCGGCGCGCGCGACCCGGCGCCCGGCGCGGCGGGCCGGCGGTTCGGGTTGCGGCGTGGCTGGCGGTTCTGCGGCACTGGAGATCCTTCGGGTGTGTCGACCTACTCGGTCGCAGCATCGTACGGTGGTTGGTCGACATACTGCTGCATGGCTCCGACAGAGTCGAGGCTCCGCCTCAGCTGGCCCTGGCCTCGAAAGGATCACGATGCTCGTCGTCACCCGCTACCGGGTCCCACCCGCGGACGCGGTGCCGTTCCGCGACCGCGCCCGGCGCGCGCTCGAGGTGCTCGCGACCCGGCCCGGCTGGCGCGGCGGCCACGTCGGCCGCGCCGCCGACGACCCCGAGCTGTGGGTGGTCAGCAGCGAGTGGGAGAACGTCGGCTCGTACCGCCGCGCGCTGTCGTCGTACGAGGTCAAGCTCGAGGCGGTGCCGCTGCTGTCGCTGGCGATCGACGAGCCCACGGCGTTCGAGATCGTCGCGACGGTGGAGAGCTCCGGCGCCAGCGTGCGGGCGTCCGACGCCGACGAGGTGGGGCTCGGCCAGGCCGCGGCACCCGTCGTCCGCACGGACTTCGACCGCGGTCAGCAAGCGTGAGCGCCGTCCACCTGCACGGTTCCGAGCCCGCGCCGCCGGCCGGGCCGCACGTGCGCCGGCTCGTGCTGGCCGTGCTGATCCCGCTGGTCCTGGCCACCATCGCCGGGCTGATCGTGCTCTGGCCCGACGGCGAGCCGCCCAGCATCCAGGCCGGCGTCCGCACCGACGGCACGATCCTGTCGGTCGAGCCGTGCGAGGACGTCGTCGACACCCCGCCGACGCCGGACGGCGAGGACACCGCCGCCGAGTGCCTGCAGGCGCGGGTCCGGGTCGACGCCGGGCCGGACGAGGGCGCCGAGACGGTGGTGCCGCTGCCGTTCGGCGTCGGCGCGCCGGAGTTCCACGACGGCGACGCGGTCGTGCTCAGCGCGTTGCCCGACGCGCCGCTGGAGACCCGCTACGAGGTGCTCGACTTCCAGCGCGACGTGCCGCTGCTCTGGCTGGCCGGACTGTTCGCCGTCGCCGTCGTGGTGCTGTCCGGCTGGAAGGGGCTGGCGGCGCTCGGCGGGCTGGGCGTCTCGATGGTCGTGCTGCTGGTGTTCGTGCTGCCGGCGCTGCTGACGGGGGAGTCGCCGCTGCCGGTGGCCGTCGTCGGAGCGTCGCTGATCATGATCGTGACGCTGTACCTCGCGCACGGGGTGTCCATCCGCACGTCCGTCGCGCTGATCGGCACGCTGGTCAGCCTCGCGCTCACCGGGGTGCTCGGCTCGCTGTTCACGTCGCTGGCGAGCTTCACCGGGCTGGCCGGCGAGGCGTCGTCGTACCTCGGCACCGTCAACGCCGACATCGACCTGCGCGGCCTGCTGCTGGCGGGGCTGGTCATCGGCGCGCTCGGCGTGCTCGACGACGTCACCGTCACGCAGAGCGCGGCGGTGTGGGAGCTGTCCACCGCCGACCCGTCGTCGTCGCGGCGGTCGCTGCTGGCCGCCGGGCTGCGGATCGGCCGCGAGCACGTGGCCGCCACGGTGAACACGCTGGTCCTGGCCTACGTCGGCGCCGCGCTGCCGCTGCTGATGCTGTTCAGCGTCGCGGGCCAGGGTGTGACCGACGTCATCACGACGGAGGCGGTCGCGCAGGAGATCGTCCGCGCGCTGGTCGGCGGCCTGGGCATCATCGCGGCGGTGCCGGTCACGACGGCGTTGGCGGTCCTGGCGGTCCGGGGAAGATCGGCCCGCCCGGCTGGCCGACGCCGCAAGCCGGTGTCGTCTACCCTCGAAGCTTGACCTGGACGCCGAGACCCCGATTGGAGTGACCACCGTGCCCGCGCCCGTCGACGCCATCGTCTCCCTCGCCAAGCGCCGTGGTTTCGTCTTCCCGACGGGTGAGATCTACGGCGGTACGCGCTCGGCCTGGGACTACGGGCCGCTCGGCGTGGAGCTGAAAGAGAACGTACGCCGCCAGTGGTGGCGTTCCATGGTGCAGCAGCGCGACGACGTCGTCGGCCTCGACTCCGCGGTCATCCTGCCGCGCGAGGTGTGGGTCGCGTCCGGGCACGTCGAGGAGTTCGTCGACCCGCTGGTCGAGTGCCAGTCCTGCCACCGCCGCCACCGCGCCGACCAGTTGGAGGAAGAGCACGCCGCCCGCACCGGCCTGCCGGTCAGCGGCGGGCTGGCCGAGGTGCCGTGCCCCACCTGCGGCGCGAAGGACTCCTGGACCGAGCCGCGCATGTTCAACGGCCTGCTCAAGACCTTCCTCGGCCCCGTCGAGTCCGACGAGGGGCTGCACTACCTGCGGCCCGAGACCGCGCAGGGCATCTTCGCCAACGTCGTCAACGTCATGAACTCCTCGCGCAAGAAGCCGCCGTTCGGCATCGCGCAGGTGGGCAAGTCGTTCCGCAACGAGATCACCCCGGGCAACTTCATCTTCCGCACGCGCGAGTTCGAGCAGATGGAGATGGAGTTCTTCGTCGCGCCGGGCACCGACGAGCAGTGGCACGAGTACTGGCTGCAGGAGCGGTGGGACTGGTATGTCGGGCTGGGGCTGTCCGAGGACAACCTGCGCCGGTACGAGCACCCGAAGGAGAAGCTCTCGCACTACTCGAAGCGGACGGTCGACATCGAGTACCGCTTCGGCTTCGGCGCAACGGAGTTCGCCGAGCTCGAGGGCGTCGCCAACCGCACCGACTTCGACCTCACCACGCACGCGAAGCACTCCGGCCAGGACCTCAGCTTCTTCGACCAGGAGAAGGGCGAGCGCTGGACGCCGTACGTCATCGAGCCGGCCGCCGGGCTGACCCGCTCGGTGCTCGCGTTCCTGCTCGATGCCTACGACGTCGACGAGGCGCCCAACGCCAAGGGCGGCGTCGACACCCGGCACGTGCTGCGCCTCGACCCACGGCTGGCCCCGGTGAAGGTGGCCGTGCTGCCGCTGTCGCGCAACGCCGACCTGTCGCCGAAGGCGCGCGACCTCGCCACCGGGCTGCGCGCGCGGTGGAACGTCGAGTTCGACGACGCCGGCGCCATCGGCCGCCGCTACCGCCGTCAGGACGAGATCGGCACCCCGTTCTGCGTCACCGTCGACTTCGCCACCCTCGACGACGACGAGGTCACCGTCCGCGACCGCGACACCATGCACCAGGAGCGCATCGGCATCGACCGCGTCGAGGCGTATCTCGGGGAACGGCTGCCCACGTGCTGACCACCGTGCCGTCCGTCGCCCCGCTGCGGCTGGGATCGCTGCGGGTCGGCCCGCCGGTCGTGCTCGCGCCGATGGCCGGCGTCACGAACGCCGCGTTCCGCCGGCTCTGCGCCGAGCAGGGCGCCGGGCTGTACGTGTGCGAGATGATCACCTCCCGCGGCGTCGTCGAACGCGACGAGAAGACGCTGAACATGCTGGTCTTCGCCGACGTCGAGGACGTCCGCTCGGTGCAGCTCTACGGCGTCGACCCGTACTACGTCGGCGAGGCCGTGAAGGTGCTGGCCGGCGACTTCGGCGTCGCCCACGTCGACCTCAACTTCGGCTGCCCGGTGCCCAAGGTGACGCGCAAGGGCGGCGGGGCGGCGCTGCCGTACAAGCGCGGGCTGCTCGAGGCGATCCTGCGCTCCGCCGTCGCCGCCGCGGCGCCGTACGGCATCCCCGTCACCATGAAGACGCGCAAGGGCATCGACGACGACCACCTCACCTACCTCGACGCCGGCCGCATCGCCGAGGACGCGGGCGCGGCCGCCATCGCGCTGCACGGGCGCACCGCCGTCCAGCACTACTCCGGGACGGCGGACTGGTCGTCCATCGCTTCGCTCAAGGAGCACGTCGGCATTCCGGTGCTCGGCAACGGCGACATCTGGGAGGCCGCCGACGCCGTCCGCATGCTCGACGCCACCGGCGCCGACGGCGTCGTCGTCGGCCGCGGCTGCCTCGGCCGGCCGTGGCTGTTCCGCGACCTCGCCGCGGCATTGTCGGGTGCGCCGGTGCCCGCCCTGCCGACGCTGGGTGAGGTGACCGCGATGATGCGCCGGCACGCCGAACTGCTGGCCGAGCTCATGGGCGAGGACCGCGGCCTGCGCGACATGCGCAAGCACATGGCCTGGTACCTCAAGGGCTTCGTCGCCGGTCAGCAGGTGCGCGCGTCGTTGGGCATGGTGTCGACGCTGGCCGACCTCGACGCGCTGCTGGCCGAGCTGGACCCGTCCCAGCCGTACCCGGAGGCCGAGCTGGGCCAGCCGCGCGGGCGGCAGGGCAGCCCGCGCAAGGTCGCGCTGCCGGCCGGCTGGCTCGACGACCCCGACGGCGTCACCGGCGATCTCGCCGACGCCGAGCTCGACATCTCCGGCGGTTGACCGCTGCCCCGGTCGCCATGATCATCAACCTTTTGTGCTGCTATCACGCCACGAAACGCGGATGATCATGGACCGCGGCGGCGAACGCGCCGTCAGCCGGCCAACCTCTTGACACCGGACATTTGGTACGGAAATCTCTCTCCGTAACCGGTTACTGATACCGGTTACATTCGGCTGGCGGGCACACGAATTCGACGCTGGGCCGGGCATGGCACGGGGGTAGTGGCACAGGGGGACTCTATGGAGAGGAACCGCTCATGGCTCAGCCCGGACCGCGCCGCCGACGCAGATCGGCCGTGCTCGTCGCCGTCGTCGCCCTGATCGCGGGCCTGCTGGCGGCGGCCGGAGTCCAGACGGCCGCCGCCCACCCGGGCCACGGCGGCTACTCGATCCTGGTCTTCTCCAAGACCGCCGCGTTCCGGCACGACTCCATCCCGGCCGGCATCGCCGCGATCCAGCAGCTGGCCGCCGAGCACGAGTTCACCGTCACGGCCACCGAGGACGCCGCCGCGTTCACCGACGAGAACCTGGCGCAGTACGACGCGGTCGTGTGGCTGTCGACGACCGGCGACGTCCTGAACGACGAGCAGCAGGCGGCGTTCGAGCGGTACATCCAGGCCGGCGGCGGGTACGCGGGCGTGCACGCCGCGTCCGACACCGAGTACGACTGGCCGTGGTACGGCGAGCTGGTCGGCGCCTACTTCCAGGGGCACCCGCGCAACCAGGACGCCACCGTGAAGGTCGCCGACCGCACGCACCCGTCGACCCAGCATCTCCCGGCCGACTGGCAGCGCTTCGACGAGTGGTACAGCTTCCGCACCAACCCGCGCGGCAGCGTGCACGTGCTGGCCAGCCTGGACGAGAGCACGTACGACCCCGAGGCGAACCCGATGGGCCTGGACCACCCGATCGCCTGGTGCCAGACCTACGACGGCGGCCGGTCCTGGTATACCGCCGGCGGCCACACCACGGAGAGCTACTCCGAGCCGGAGTTCCTGCAGCACCTGCTCGGCGGCATCGAGACCGCGGCCGGAGCGACGGCGGCCGACTGCGGCGGCACCGTCTGGGACACGTTCGACAAGGTCCCGCTCGACACCGGCACCGCGAACCCGATGGAGCTGGACGTCGCCGCGGACGGGCGGGTGTTCTACGTCGAGCGGGCCGGCGAGGTCCGCATGATCGACCCCGCCAGCAGCCAGACCACCGTCATCGGCACGCTGGACGTGTACACGCAGCGCGAGGACGGCCTGCTCGGCATCGCGCTCGACCCCGGCTTCGTCGAGAACGGCTGGATCTACCTCTACTACTCGCCGGACGGCACGGAGGCCGAGCAGCGGCTGTCGCGGTTCACACTGACCGGCACCATGCTCGATCTCGCCAGCGAGGTGCAACTGCTGGAGGTCCCGGTCGACCGCGCGGTGTCCGGCCACGCCGGTGGCAGCCTGAGCTTCGACGTCGCCGGGAACCTCTACCTCGCCACCGGCGACGACACCAACCCGTTCGAGTCCGACGGGTACGCGCCGATCGACGAGCGGTCCGGCCGCGCCTCGTTCGACGCCCAGCGCAGCTCCGGGAACACCAACGACCTGCGCGGCAAGGTGCTGCGCATCCACCCTGAGCCCGACGGCACGTTCACCGTCCCCGACGGCAACCTGTTCCCGTCCGGCACGGCGCAGACCCGGCCCGAGATCTACGCGATGGGCTTCCGCAACCCGTTCCGCATCGAGGTCGACGGCGAGACCGGGGCGCTGCTGGTCGGCGACTACGGCCCGGACGCCCCGCAGGCGAACCCGGACCGGGGCACCGAGGGCCAGGTCGAGTGGAACCGCATCACCGCCGCCGGCAACTACGGCTGGCCGTACTGCCACGGCGCCGGCCCGTTCCGCGACTGGGACTTCGCGAGCCAGACCGCCGGCCCGGCGTTCGACTGCGCGAACCCGGTCAACGACTCGCCGAACAACACCGGCCTGACCCAGCTCCCGCCGGTCACGGCGCCCGACGTCTACTACGGCCGCTCCGAGACCGGCACCAACACGCCCGAGATGGGGACCGGCGGCGGCGCGATGGCCGGCCCGGTCTACCGCTACGACGAGGCGCTGGAGTCCGACGTCAAGTGGCCGGCCTACTACGACGGCGCCGCGCTGTTCTACGAGTGGACGAACACCGAGGACGGCTACCTGCGGCCGTTCGACAACGACGTCTGGGAGTTCCGCCTCGACGGCGACGCCGTCCACGACGTGAATCCGCTGCTCACCAGCATGGACTTCCTGCGCCCGATGGACATGACGTTCGGGCCGGACGGCGCGCTGTACCTGATCGAGTGGGGGACGGGGTTCGGCGGCAACAACGCCGACTCCGGCATCTACCGCATCGAGTACACCGGCGAGGGCACCCGGCCGGTCGCGCAGGCGGCCGCCGACCCGACGTCCGGCGCGCTGCCGCTGGCCGTCCAGTTCAGCAGCGACGGCTCCGGCCACCCGAGCGGCCTGCCGGTCACGTACCACTGGGCGTTCGGCGACGGGGCGGAGTCGACCGACCCGAACCCGGCGCACACGTACACCGTCGCCGGGCAGTACTCCGCCCGGCTGACGGTGACGGCGGAGGACGGCGCGACCCGCTCGCAGACCGTCCAGATCACCGCCGGCAACACCGCGCCGGAGGTGACGCTCGACCCGCCGGTCGAGGGCGGCTTCTTCGACTTCGGCGACGACATCGCCTACGGCATCGACGTCACCGACGCCGAGGACGGCGCGACCGGCGACGGCAGCATCGCGTGCGACGGCGTCGACCTGCAGGTGCTCTTCGGGCACGCCGGCCACGCGCACCCCGTCGAGGTGCTGCCCGGCTGCGAGGGCACCGTCGCCACCAGCACCGACTCCGGTCACCCGGCCGGTGAGGACCTGTTCTGGGTGCTCGAGGCCCGCTACACCGACCAGGGCGGCGCCGGCGTGGGCGCGCTGACCGGCCGCGACCTGCACGTCCTGCAGCCGAAGCTGAAGGAGGCCGAGCACTTCCAGACGATGAGCGGCATCCAGCTGGAGGCCACCAGCGACCCGCGCGGCGGCCGGCAGAACATCGGCTTCATCGACGACGGCGACTACATCTCGTACGACCCGATGAACCTCGCCGGCATCGACGCGATCACCTACCGGATCGCGTCCGGCGGCAGCGGCGGACGCATCGAGATCCGCTCCGGCGCGCCCGACGGCCCGCTGGTCGGCGACAGCGGCCACATCCCGCCCACCGGCGGCTGGCAGTCGTGGACCGACGTCACCGTCCCGGTCGAGGATCCCGGCGGCACCCACGAACTGTTCTTCGTGTTCCGCCACGAGCCCGGGTCGACCGGCCTGTTCAACCTCAACTACCTGAAGTTCCGCGGCAAGGGCGTGTCCGTCGACGCGCGGCCGGAGATCTGGTCGGTCGAGGCGACGCCGCCGTCCGGTGAGCTGCCGTACGAGGTGACGCTGAGCGTCGAGGCCGGCGACCCGGAGGGCCAGGACCTCACCTACACCTGGGACCTCGGCGACGGCACGACGGCCACGGGTGCGCAGGTCACGCACACGTACGAACTGTCCGGCGTCTACCGGCCGACGGTGACCGTCACCGACGCCGCGGGATCGGCGGCGCACGACTCCGTCCGCGTCGAGGCCGTGCCGCAGGCGTCGCCGCCGATCGAGTGCGCCGACCCGGGCAGCGACCCGGCGCCGGACGACGAGTTCGACGGCGACCGGCTGGACGGCTGCCGCTGGGACCAGGTGGTCCGGCCGGACCTCAACCGGTTCCGCGTCGAGGGCGGCCAGCTGAAGATCGACACCACCCCGACCAACCTGTTCGACCAGCACAACAACGCGCCGAACCTGATGCTGCAGTCCATGCCCGAGGGCGACTGGGTGGTCGAGACCCGGGTGTCCGGCGACGTCTGCGAACGCTGGCAGCAGGGCGGCCTGCTGGTCTACGAGAGCGACCAGACCTTCCTCAAGCTCGACTACGTCGGCACCTCGCCGGTCGGGCAGCCGTGCGAGCGCAAGATCGAGATGCGGCACGAGATCGGCGACATCTTCCAGCCCGCGTTCCCCGAGGTCACCCTGCCCGACGGCGTGACGACGTGGTGGCTGCGGCTGGAGAAGTCCGGCTCGACGTACACCGGGTACTACAGCGCCGACGGCGTCACCTTCGAGCAGGTCGGCGTCATCGAGAACGACCAGCTGGCCACGGCCGACGTCGGGCTGTACGCGTTCGGCCAGGAACAGACGCAGGCCACCACCGTCGGGTTCGACTACTTCCACGTGCTGGAGTCCGAGCCGCCGGACGCATGCCCCGACTCCGACGAGAGCCCGACGGTCGTCCTCCGCGACGTCGACTCCGGCGTGACCAACTACGAGCGCGCCGACGGGTGCACCGTCGAGGACCTCATCGAGGACGAGAAGGAGTGGCCGAACGAGGGCCGGTTCCTCATGCACGTCCGCAGCGTGACCCAGCACCTCGTGCACGACGGCGTGCTGACCCGTCCCGAGCGCGCCGCCATCGTCGACGCCGCCGCCCGCAGCTGACCCCGTCCGACAACCCCGGAAAGGACCATCCATGCAGGTACGACCGAGGATGAAGGCGGTCGCCGCGACCGCCGCGACGGTGCTGGTGGCCGGCCTGGCGCTGCCCACCCAGGCCGCGCCGCCCGCGCCGGCGGCCGGCGTCGCGGACCGGCCGGACGACGGCCTGTCGCGGGCCGACCGCGCCACCCTGCAGCGCTACGCCGAGGGCACCTGGGCGTCGTTCGTCGCGATGACGGACGAGGCCAGCGGGATGCCCGCGGACAAGCTGAAGGCCGACGGCACGACCAGCGTCCAGACGTCGACGACGAACATCGGCGCCTACATGTGGAGCGCCGTCGTCGCCGAGGAACTGGACATCATCGACCGAGACGAGCTGGTCGACCGGCTGTCCGTCACGCTCGAGACGCTCGCCGGGCTGGAACGGGACCAGGGGAGCGGCCAGTTCTTCAACTGGTACGACCACCACACCGGCGAGGTCATCACCGTCTGGCCGGACGACGGCAGCACGGTCGTCCCGCACTACTCGTCGGTCGACAACGGCTGGCTGGCGACCGGCCTGCAGGTCGTCCGCGAGGCCGTCCCGGAGCTGGCGGAACCGGCCGGCGAGCTGTTCGACAGCATGGACTTCGGGTTCTACTACCGGCCCGAGGTCAACCGCATCCTGTTCCACTACGCGCCCAGCACCGGCGCCGCGCCGTGCTGCTACGACACCCTCGTCAGCGAGAGCCGGATCGCCAGCTACATCGGCATCGCGAAGGGCGAGATCCCGCGCAAGGCCTACTTCGGCACCTGGCGCAGCTTCCCGAACACCTGCGACTGGGACTGGACCGAGCAGCAGTCCGTCGGCGAACACCGCAGCTACCTGGGCCAGGACGTCTGGGAGGGCGCCTACCGGTACCGCGGCATGGAGATCGTCCCGGCCTGGGGCGGCAGCATGTTCGAGGCGCTGATGCCGACGCTGTTCGTGCCCGAGGAGAGCTGGGGTCGGCGCAGCTGGGCGGTGAACCACCCGAACTACGTCCAGGCGCACATCGAGCACGGCCTGGACGAGGCGCAGTACGGCTACTGGGGCTTCTCGCCGTCGAACAACACCAAGGGCGGCTACAACGTCTACGGCGTCGAGGCGATCGGGATGGACCCGAACGGCTACCCGTCCAACAACGACGCCACCCTGGTGGACTACGGCTGGGAGGGCTGCGACAAGCCGGCCCAGCCGCTGCCCGGGCCGGAGGACTACACCAACGGCGTCGTCACGCCGCACGCGTCCTTCCTGGCGCTGCGCTACGCCCCCGAGGAGACGATGGAGAACCTCGCCAACCTGGAGCGCGACTTCGACATCTACTCCGACTGGGGCTTCCGCGACGCCGTCAACGTCGGCAGCGGCACCGTCGACGAGTACTTCCTGTCGCTCGACCAGGGCATGATCATGGGCGCGATCGGCAACGCCCTGGCCGACGACCTGCTGCGCGACGCCTTCGTCACACCGCTGTTCCAGTCGCGGGTGAAGCCGGTCATCGCGATGGAGGAGTTCACCAACTTCCGCTGACCTTCCGGCCCGCCGCCCCTCGCCTCCTCGCGCCGTCCCGCGAATTGGGCGAGGGGCGGCGGGGGAGCGGGTTCGTCCGTATCCTCGAAGGCATGCAGGCAGGGATCCTCGACTGGGCCTCGACGACCGCCGTCGACCTGCAGGCGGTGCTGCGCACGGTCGCCGTCACCGTGGCCATCGTCTTCGTCATCTACCGGGCCGTGCACTCGAAGTTCTCGCTCGGCACGATCATCGTGTCCGCACTCGCGGCCGGCATCTTCGTCTGGCTCGTCTTCAACGTCGACCAGCTCAGCGACACCATCGGCGAAGACCTCCCCGGCGGGTCGTCAGCGCCCGGCTGACCCACCGCCCACTGGTAGGGAGAGGTACGTACCAGTACGTGTGCCGTGCGTCACGCGCCATCCACCATGGCTGTGGGGTCGGACGCGGTCACGGAGGTACGGGTCGCGGGCACACTCGCGTTCCGTTCGATTGGTCCGGAAGTGGTCCAAGCGGCCGCTCGACACGCGTCGTTAGGCTCCGCGCAACTTCGCATGTGGATGCCGTACGCGACACGGAGGGCCGGCCTGTGCAGTACGTTTTCGACTTCACCGAGGGCAGCAGAGACCAACGCGACCTGCTCGGCGGCAAGGGTGCCAACCTCGCCGAGATGACCTCGCTGGGACTACCCGTCCCACCGGGCTTCACCATCAGCACCGAGGCATGCCGCACGTACCTGGCGACCGGACGCGAGCCCGACGGCCTCGCCGACGAGGTCGACCGGTACCTGGCCGGCCTGGAGTCGCGGATGGGCAAGCGGCTCGGCGACGCGACCGACCCGCTGCTGGTGTCGGTGCGTTCCGGGGCCAAGTTCTCGATGCCCGGCATGATGGACACCGTCCTCAACGTCGGCCTCACCGACATCTCGGTGTCCGGGCTGGCGGCGGTCGCCGGCGACGAGCGGTTCGCCTGGGACTCCTACCGCCGCCTCGTCCAGATGTTCGGCAAGACCGTGCTCGGCGTCGACGGCGAGCGCTTCGACCATGCGCTGGAGACGCGCAAGAAGGACCGCGGCGTCGAGTCCGACGTCGACCTCTCCGTCGACGACCTGCGCGGTCTCGTCGCCGAGTTCAAGGAGATCGTGCGCGACGCGGCCGGGACGGAGTTCCCGCAGGACCCGCGCGCCCAGCTGGACCTCGCCGTCCGCGCCGTCTTCGAGTCGTGGAACACCGACCGGGCCAGCATCTACCGCCGTCAGGAGCGCATCCCCGACGACCTCGGCACCGCCGTCAACATCGTCGCGATGGTGTTCGGGAACCTCGGGGCCGGCTCCGGCACCGGCGTCGCGTTCACCCGCGACCCCGCCACCGGCGAGCAGGGCGTCTACGGCGACTACCTGCCCAACGCGCAGGGCGAGGACGTCGTCGCCGGCATCCGCAACACGCTGGCGCTGGCCGAGCTGGAGCGGCTGGACAAGACCTCGTACGACCAGCTGCTCGACATCATGGAGACGCTGGAGAAGCACTACCGCGACCTCTGCGACATCGAGTTCACCATCGAGCGCGGCAAGCTGTGGATGCTGCAGACCCGGGTCGGCAAGCGGACGGCGGCCGCGGCGTTCCGGATCGCCGGCCAGCTGGTCGACGAGGGCCTGATCGACGAGGACGAGGCGCTCTCGCGGGTCACCGGCGCGCAGCTGGCGCAGCTGATGTTCCCGCAGTTCGACCCCGCGGCCGAGCGGACGGCCATCGCGCGTGGCATGGCGGCCAGTCCGGGCGCCGCCGTCGGGAAGGCCGCGTTCGACTCCGCGACGGCGGTCGAGTGGGCCCAGCGCGGCGACGACGTCATCCTCGTCCGGCGTGAGACCAACCCCGACGACCTGCGCGGCATGGTCGCCTCGCGCGGCATCGTCACCTCGCGCGGCGGCAAGACGTCGCACGCGGCCGTCGTCGCCCGCGGCATGGGCCGCACCTGCGTCGTCGGCGTCGACGCGCTGCGGGTCGACCCGCGGGCGCGCGAGTTCACCACGCCCGACGGCGCCCGCGTCGTCGAGGGCGACGTCATCTCCATCGACGGCGGCACCGGCGAGGTGTTCCTCGGCACTGTCCCGGTGGTGCCGTCGGCCGTCGTCGACGCGCTCTACGGCGATGCGGCGCCGTCCACCGGCGGGGACTCCGTCCGCCAGGAGGTCGTCGCCGCCGTCCTGCGGCTCATGCGTCACGCCGACGACCGCCGCCGGATGGAGGTGCGCGCCAACGCCGACACCGGCGAGGACGCCCGCCGGGCCCGCGACCTGGGCGCCGCCGGGATCGGGCTGTGCCGGACGGAGCACATGTTCCTCGGCGCGCGCCGCAAGATCGTCGAGCACGTCATCCTCGCCCGCACGGCCGAGCAGCGCGAGGCCGGGCTGGACGAGCTGCGGCCGCTGCAACGCGCCGACTTCACCGAGATCCTGGAGGCGATGGATGGCTTGCCGGTGACGATCCGGCTGCTGGACCCGCCGCTGCACGAGTTCCTGCCCGACCTCACCGACCTCTCCGTGCGGGTCGCCGTGGCCGAGGCGACCGGTGCGCCCGATGCTGAGGCGGCTGCGCTGCTCGCCGAGGTGCAGCGGCTGCACGAGACGAACCCGATGCTCGGCATGCGCGGCGTGCGGCTCGGGCTGGTCGTGCCGGGGCTGTTCGAGCTGCAGGTGCGGGCCATCGCCGAGGCCGCCGCGTCGCTGCGGGCGCGCGGGCTGGACCCGCGGCCGCAGATCATGGTGCCGCTGGTCGCCGCCGTCCAGGAGCTGGAGGCGATCCGCGACATGGCCGAGGCGACGGTGGCCGAGGTCGCCGCCGAGACCGGGACCGGCCTGCGGTTCCCGATCGGGACGATGATCGAACTGCCGCGCGCGGCGATGACGGCGCACGCCATCGCCGAGGCGGCCGAGTTCTTCTCCTTCGGCACCAACGACCTCACCCAGACCACCTGGGGCTTCTCCCGCGACGACGTCGAGGCCACGTTCTTCCCCGCCTACCTCGAGCGCGGCATCTTCGGCGTGAGCCCGTTCGAGTCGATCGACGCCGACGGCGTGGGCCGCCTGGTGTCGATCGCCGCCTGGGAGGGCAAGGAGACCCGGGAGGACCTGGAGCTCGGCGTGTGCGGCGAACACGGCGGCGACCCCGACTCCATCCACTTCTTCGAGTCGATCAAGCTCGACTACGTGTCCTGCTCCCCGTTCCGGGTGCCCGTGGCGAGGCTCGAAGCGGGTCGTGCCGCCCTGGTCACGGAGGGCAGCGACAGCCGCTGAAGCGGACACGCGGGGCACATTGCGACGAAGTGGTCGGATCAGATACCCTCCGACCGATTGTGTCGAATTAGAGGGTTTTAATACTTGAGGGGCACCATGCGCCGTCTTGCGTACCTTGCTGCCGTTTTGCCTGCCGTAACCGTCGGTGCCGCACTGCTCGGCACCCTTCCCGCCGCCGCCGACCACAACGAGCCCGACCAGATCCTCGACGGAAACGTCAAGTCCTGTGAGGGCATCGTCGACGGCGACGTCATCTGGGAGGAGAGTGCCGATGTGCCGGACATCATCGAGCACGGCTGGTTCACCGTGACCCTGTCCGACGACAACCAGTGGCTCGACGTCGTCCTCACCCCCGAGGGTGAGAACAGCGGCATCGACCTCGCCGTCCTGGTCAAGGGTGGTCCGCAGACCGCGGTCTACCTCGGCCCGGACCTCACCCACCTGCACGCGCCGGAGAACGCGTCAGGCAACCCCGCGCAGATCAGCAACTACACGATCTGCAAGGTCCACTTCAACGAACAGCCGACCGAGACGCCCACGCCGACGCCGTCGGAGACGCCGAGCGAGACCCCGTCGGAGACTCCCTCGGAGACGCCGAGCGAGTCGCCGTCGGAGACCCCCAGTGAGTCGCCGTCGGAGACCCCGAGCGAGTCGCCGTCGGAGACCCCGAGCGAGTCGCCGTCGGAGACCCCGAGCGAGTCGCCGTCCGAGACCCCGGGTGAGGACCTGCCCGACACCGGTGGTTCGCCGGCCCTGCTGCTGGCGCTAGCCGGTGCGCTGGTCGTCGCCGGTCTGCTGGCGATGCGGCAGCGCTTCGTCAAGCAGTAACGATCACTGACGCCGCCGGGCGTGCGACCTCACGGTCGCGCGCCCGGCGTGTCTGTGCGCACCCTGTTGCTCGGGTGGCCTGGCGTCAGATATGTTCCGTCTGCCTCCGCAGCGGCCTGTGTCATGCAGTGAACACTTCATTCGAGGGGCATATCGTGCGTCGCATCACTTTCATCGCCGCAGCCTGCGCGGCGATCGCGGTCGGAGTTGCCGTCCCGGCAGCGGCCGAGCAGCCCGCGGATCACGGCTACTACTTCTCCGGCAACGCCCAGAACTGTGAGGACGACGAGTTCCTCGCCGACATTCAGGGCGTCACCACCGAGGACCTGGGTGAGACGCTCATCCACGCCGACCCGGGCGAGGACGCCGCCAACGAGATCGTCAGCGGCGACGTCCACGGTGACGACAACCAGTACCTGGACGTCACCCTGCTGGACGATTCCTACGTCATCACCGCCGTCGTGGTGAAGGGCGGACCGGCCTACACGCTGTATCTCGAGGAGCCGTGGACCGGGCTGCACTCGCCGCCGCTGGAGCAGAGCGGCAACATCCCGGCCATCAGCCACTGGTTCGTCTGTGGCTACCAGGAGACCTCCACCGGGACCCCCACGCCGACTCCGTCGGAGACCCCCAGTGAGACTCCGTCGGAGACCCCGAGTGAGTCGCCGTCGGAGACCCCGAGTGAGTCGCCGTCGGAGTCGCCCTCGGAGTCGCCCAGCGGGACGCCGTCGGAGTCGCCCAGCGCGTCCCCGTCGGAGTCGCCGACGCTGAGCCCGACCTCGACGCCGTCGGAGACCCCGAACGGTGAGCTGCCCGACACCGGTAGCTCGCCCGCCGTGCTGCTCGCGGTCGCCGGCGTTCTGGTGTTCGCCGGTCTGCTCGCGCTGCGGCACCGGTTCGTGAAGCCGTAACACCCGCTCGTCCGGTCAGGCGCTCGGTCCCCCAGGGGCCGGGCGCCTGACCCGTTCCCGGCCGGGCCCCGCGTCGCCCGTCGCGGTCAGCCGGCCAGCAGCTCGCTCGCCACGTCGTCGGCGATGGCCAGACAGGCAGTCGCGGCCGGCGACGGTGCGTTGCGGATGCACAGCACGTTCCCGCGGCGGCTGGACCGGAAGTCGTCGACCAGCGTGCCGTCGGCGTCCATGGCCTGCGCCCGGATGCCGGACGGCGCGGGCACGAGGTCCGCGGCCGTCAGCGTGGGCAGGTACCGCCGGGCGGCCGCCGCGAACCGGCGCCGGCTCATCGACCCGTACAGCTCGTGCACCGCCGTGCGCCGGTTGGCCCACGCGAACCGCCGGAAGCCGTCCCACCGGGCCAGCCGGATCAGCTCGGCCGGGTCGACGTCGCGCTTGCGGTAGCCCTCGCGGGCGAGCGCGAGGACGGCGTTCGGGCCGACCATCACCTCGCCGTCGACCCGCTTCGTCAGGTGCACGCCGAGGAACGGGTAGCGCGGGTCCGGCACCGGGTAGACCAGGCCGTTGACCAGGTGCCGCCGCTCCGGGCGCAGCAGCGCGAACTCGCCGCGGAACGGGACGATGCGCGGATACGGGTCGTCGCCGGCCATGCGGGCCAGCCGGTCGGACTGCAGCCCGGCGCACACGACGACGCGGTCGAAGGCGAGCGTCTCGCCGGACGCGGCCGTCACCCGCACCTCGTCGTCGGACTGGTGGAAGCGCGTCACCTCGAACCCGGTCCGCACCGTCGCGCCCGCATCGGCGGCGTCGGCCAGCAACGCGGCGGCCACCGCGGCGAAGTCGACGATCGCCGTCGTGGGAGAGTGCAGGCCGGCGACACCGCGCACGTGCGGTTCCAGCTCGGCCAGCCCGCCGGCGTCGAGCATCCGCACGCCGGGGACGCCGTTGGCGACGGCCCGGTCGCGCAGGTCGTCGAGGCGGACCCGCTGCGACTCGTCCAGCGCGACGATCACCTTGCCGCACTCGTCGTAGGTCAGGCCCCGCGCCGCGCAGTAGTCGCGCAGCAGCCCCACGCCGCGGCGGGAGAACCGGGCCTTCGCCGAGCCGGGCGCGTAGTAGATGCCGGCGTGCACGACGCCGCTGTTGCGCCGGGTCTGGTGGCGGGCCGGCTCGGCCTCCTTCTCCAGCACGGTGACGGTGGCGGCGTCGGACGACCGGGCCAGCGCACGGGCGACGGCCGAGCCGACGATGCCGCCGCCGACGACGGCGAAACTGGACGGGACGCTCATGCGGCCACTCCCCCCGGTGACGGTGGCGCCAGGGTACCGAACGCGCCAGGGTCGCGGGCCGCGTAACCTCTGGCAGTGATGAGCGGCTACGACGACGCGGATCGCGAGCGGTGGGCGGCCGAGCCACCGAAGCGGGCGGTCCGCACGGCGTTCGAGCGCGACCGCGCCCGCGTCGTGCACTCGGCGTCGCTGCGGCGGCTGGCGGCCAAGACGCAGGTGGTAGCGCCCGGCAGCGATGACTTCGTCCGCAACCGGCTCACCCACTCGCTCGAGGTGGCGCAGGTCGGCCGCGAGCTCGGCAAGGAGCTGGGCTGCGATCCCGACGTCGTCGACGCCGCCTGCCTCGCGCACGACATCGGGCACCCGCCGTTCGGGCACAACGGTGAGCAGGTGCTGGACGAGATCGCGGCCGGCATCGGCGGGTTCGAGGGCAACGCGCAGACGTTGCGGCTGCTCACCCGCCTGGAAGCGAAGGCCGCTCACCCCGACGGCCGGTCCGCCGGGCTCAACCTCACCCGCGCCAGCCTCGACGCGTCGACGAAGTACCCGTGGCGGCGCGGCGAGCGCGACGGCCGCAAGTTCGGCGTCTACGACGACGACGCCGAGGTGTTCGGCTGGCTGCGCGACGGCGCCGCCGGCGACCGCCGCTGCCTCGAAGCGCAGGTCATGGACTTCTCCGACGACGTCGCCTACTGCGTCCACGACGTCGAGGACGCCATTGTCGGTGGCTGGCTGCAGCCCGGGTCGTGGCTGGACGACGGGTCGGAGCGCGCGCGGGTCGCCGCGCTGACCCGGGAGTGGTACCTCCCCGACGCGGCGGCCGACGAGATCGCCGAGGCGCTGGACCGGCTGCGCGCGCTGCCCTACTGGGTCGGTTCCTACGACGGGCGGCTCCGCTCGCAGGCCGCGTTGAAGGACATGACCAGCCAGCTCATCGGCCGTTTCTGCGACGATGCCGAGCGGGCCACGCACGCGGTCTACGGCGGCGGGCGGCTCACTCGGTACGCCGCCGACCTCGTGGTACCGCGGCACACGCGCGCCGAGGTGGCCGTGCTCAAGGGCCTGGCCGCCGTCTACGTGATGACGGCGTCGGACCGCGCGCCGATCTACGCCCGCCAGCGCGAGCTGATCGAGGAGCTGGTGTCGGCGCTGCGGCTGCGGGCGCCGGAGTCGCTGGAGCCGGCCTTCCAGGAGTCCTGGGCCGCCGCCCCCGACGACGCGGCCCGGCTGCGCGTGATCCTCGACCAGGTCGCCTCGCTCACGGACGGCTCCGCTGTCGCCCTGCACGCCCGCCTCACTCGCTGACCGTCCCGCCGGCCTGGGCTGCCCGGCCCGCCCGCCTCACCTGCTGGCCGTCCCGCCTGCCTGGGGGGAAGCGGCGGACCGGCGGCGGTCGTAGACTCAGGCGCGTGGCAGGTCGCATCCGGGACGAGGACATCGCAGCCATTCGCGAGCGCGCCAGGATCGACGTCATCGTCGGCGAGTACGTCGCGCTGCGCAACGCGGGCGGCGGATCGCTCAAGGGACTGTGCCCGTTCCACGACGAGAAGTCGCCGTCGTTCCACGTCACGCCAGCCCGCGGGTTCTTCCACTGCTTCGGCTGCGCCGAGGGCGGCGACGTCATCAGCTTCGTCCAGAAGATCGACCAGCTGTCGTTCACCGAGGCGATCGAGCGGCTGGCCGACAAGGTCGGGCTGCAGTTGCGCTACGACGAGACCGGGTCCGGTGGGTCGGCGCCGCGGCAGAACCGCGAGCAGCGCACCCGGCTGGTCGAGGCGCACCGGGTGGCGGCGGAGTTCTACGCCGAGGCACTGGCCGGGTCGCCGGAGGCCGTCGCCGGACGGCAGTTCCTCGACGAGCGCGGGTTCGACCACGCGGCCGCCGAGCGGTTCGGCGTCGGTTACGCCCCGCAGGGCGGCGAGGTGCTGCGCAAGCACCTGCGGCAGAAGGGCTTCAGCGACCACGAGATCATCACCGCCGGGCTGGTCGCGCAGGGCCGCAACGCGCCATACGACCGGTTCCGCGGCCGGCTGGTATGGCCGATCCACGACCTCATGGGCGACGTCGTCGGCTTCGGCGCCCGCCGCCTCTACGATGACGACCGCATCGAGGCCAAGTACCTCAACACCCCCGAGACGTCCATCTACAAGAAGAGCCACGTCCTCTACGGCGTCGACCTCGCCAAGAAGGACATCGCGCGCACCTCGCAGGCCGTCGTCGTCGAGGGCTACACCGACGTCATGGCCTGTCACCTCGCCGGCGTCACCACCGCCGTCGCCACCTGCGGGACGGCGTTCGGTGAGGACCACGCGCGGATCCTGCGCCGGCTGCTGCGCGACCAGGACGAGTACCGCGGCCAGGTGATCTTCACCTTCGACGGCGACGCCGCGGGCCAGAAGGCGGCGCTGCGGGCGTTCGAGGGCGACCAGCGCTTCGTCGGGCAGACCTACGTCGCCATCGACCCCGACGGCCTCGACCCGTGCGAGCGGCGGCAGAACTCCGGCGACCCGGGCGTGCGCGAGCTGATCGCACGGCACCGGCCGTTGTTCGAGTTCGCGATCCGGTCCATGATCGACGAGTACGACCTCGACAACGCCGAGGGCCGGGCGCACGCCCTGGACAAGGCGATCCCGTTCATCGCCCGCATCCGCGACCGCTCCGTCCGTGACCAGTACGCCGTCCGGCTCTCCGGGTGGGTCGGCCCGCCGCTGGGCCACTCGGAGAACTGGGAACGAGACGTCGTGTCCCGGGTCCGCGCCGCCGCGGGCGTGCCCGACCGTCGTGCCGCCGGCGGGCGGGGCCGGTCCGCCGCGCCGCCACCGGCCGGGCAGCAGGCGCTCGGTGTGCCGGTGCACGGCAACGTCGACCCGCAGACACTCGAGCTGGAGCGGGCCGCCCTGCGCGTCGCCGTTCAGCGGCCCGCCCTGGCCGGACCCACCTTCGACGACCTCGGGCCCGAGGCGTTCCTTTCGCCCGCCTACCGCTCCGTCCGCGAGACCGTCGCCAAGGCCGGCGGCTGCGCCACGCAGGCAGGTGGGCACGACTGGGTCGAGGCACTCCTGGCCGTCGCCCCCGACGACGCCGCCCGGCACGTCGCCACCCAGCTCGCCGTCGAGGCCATGCCCGTCGACGAGAACGCCGTCCAGCGCTACGCCGACTCCGTGGTCCTGCGACTGCACGAGGTCTGGGTGTCGCGGCAGCTGGTCGCGCTGAAGGCCAAGCTGCAACGCACCGACCCGTCAGCGCAGGTGGAGATCTACAACCGGCTGTTCGGCGAGCTCATGGCGCTGGAGAAGCACCGTCGCGACCTGCGCGAGCGAGGCATCGGCGCCGCCGGCTGACGCTGGTCGGCTGCGGGGTTGGCCGGGTTCAGCCGTCCTCGCGACGGACCTCCGGACGCGGTATTTCGTCGTCGGTTCTGGTGTCAGGCGTCTCCCGGTGGTCGGAGCGGCCGAACATGCGCTCGCCGAACTCGTCGAGCCTCTAGTTGATCCGTAGGAACACGACGAAGGCGTAGACCGACAGGGCGATGAAACCGATGAGGAGCGTCCAGATCTGTGCGTCGTTCAGGTCAGCCGTCCTCTCGGTGGAACACGCGCCGCGTCAGCGCGACGACGTCGCCGTCGAGGTGCTCGATGCGCCGGTTGACCTCGTCGAACCGGGTGTTCATCTCGGCGCGCATGGAATCGAACTTCGCGTCCATGGCGCCGAACTTCGCGTCCATGGCGCCGAACCTGGCGTCCATGGACTGGAAGCGCGCGTCGAACTTCTCGTCCATCGCCGCGAATCGGTGATCGATGGTGGTGAATCGGTGGTCGATGGTGTCGAACCGGCTCTCCAGCCCGCCGACCTTGGCGTCGATCAAGCGCAGCAGCATCGTGAACATGATGCTGATGACGGCCGTGAAGCCGCCGATCAGTGTCCAGGTCTGCGCGTCGTTCATCTCCTGCTCCTTCGTGGATCGTCATGGTACGACCCTGCCGGGGAGCGGCGCAGCTCGCTGGGGACGAATCGGACATTGTGGATAACCACGGGAAGCGGGGCGGCCTGTGGATACCGAGTCCGCATCACGCTCCGGGCAGGCGGGCACCGAACCGCACCGTGGCGGTGCCGTCACTGCCGGCGACCGGCACTGGCTTCGGCGCGCCAGTCGTCGTCCCATCGCGCGAACGCGGCCCTGACGGTGTCGGGTGTCGACGCAGCGGGCCACCAGCCGAACCTCCGGGCGCTCTCCTCGTCCTCGCCGCCCATGTGCGCCCGGCATCGTGCCGGTATGCCGATCCAGCACGAGGACGCCATCGGTCAGCTGGACCCATGCTCCGCGGTCCGTCGGATCGTGAGCAACCGGAGTCCCACGGGAATGCCACCGAACCCGTTGACGCTTCAACCATCATGAGCGAACCCCGAGACGACACGACCGCGCCCGCGGACCCCGCCGAGAGCGCCCCGTCCGGGCTGATCGTGCTCGGGAGCACCGGCGGAGCTGCCGACGGCACCGACCCGGCCGACGCCGGAGCGGGGGACTGCGGCGACGGGTTCTGCGCCCTCTGATCGCGCCCCGAACACCACCAACGAACGCAAGGAGAACGTGACAGTGCTGGTCGAGGTGTGGTCGGACTTCGTCTGCCCGTGGTGCTACATCGGCAAGCGGCGGCTCGAGACGGCGTTGGGCCGGTTCGAGCATGCTGATGACGTCGAGATCGTCTGGCGCAGCTTCCAGCTGGACCCGGCGACGCCGCAGGGCGCGGACGGCCCGGTGTCGGAGAGCCTGCGGACGAAGTACGGGGTCAGCGCCGAGCAGGTGGTGGAGATGAACCAGCGCGTCACCACGCTCGCCGCCGCCGAAGGGCTGGAGTACCACCTGGACACCGCGCGCGTCGCCAACACGTTCGACGCGCACCGGGTGGCGCACCTGGCCCGCGAGCACGGGGCCGGGCCGCAGCTGCACGAGCGGCTGATGCGGGCACACCTGATCGAGTCGGTGCACCTGGGGACGCCGGAGAACGTGGTCCGGCTGGCCGCCGAGGTGGGCGTGCCCGCCGACGAGGCGCGCCGGGTGCTCGACGGCGACGACTATGCCGACGACGTGCGGGCGGAGATCGACCTCGCCCGCCAGTTCGGCGCCAGCGGCGTGCCGTTCTTCGTGATGGGCCGCACGCACGGCGTCGCCGGTGCGCAGCCGGTCGAGGTGTTCGACGGCGCACTGGTGGAGGCGTACCAGCGGACGGCGGCGCCGACCGGCTGACGGCGGACGGACCCCGCGCGGCCCACCGTGCGGTCGGCGGCCGCAGCGGCCTGCCCTGGATGAGTGAGTCCGATTGGTCGTGTGGACGTTTCGCCGGTGACGCCGGCTGGCGCGGGTGCGCTGGGCGCGTCGGTGGGGGTAGGGCTGGCCGCGTGGTTCGGTATGGGCTGCCACGGGCGCCTTGGGGTGCGGCGGTTGGCCGGGGTCTGCCGCGTTGGCCGTTTTGCGGCCGTGGGCCGTCCCCCTGCTGCCCATCTTCTTAGAACTCGTTTCAGAATGCTGGTGGGAGTTTGCGGCAGCAGATGATGGCGCAGGCGAGTTGCATGAGGCCGAGGTGGAGGTCGGCGCGGGTCTCGTAGCGGGTGCGGAGTCGTTTGAAGTGGTGGAGCCAGGCGAAGGCGCGTTCCACGACCCATCGTTTCGTGCCGAGTCCGGAGCCGTGCGCGACGCCGCGGCGGGCGATCTTCGGGACGATGCCGCGCTCGCGTAGTTCGCGGCGGTACTTGTCGTAGTCGTAGCCGCGGTCGGCGTAGAGGATCTTGGGCTTGTGCCGGGGCCGGCCGACGACACCCTTGATCCTGGGCAGCGAGTCGACCAGTGGGAGTAGTTGGGTGACGTCGTGCCGGTTCCCACCGGTCAGTGTGATCTGTAGTGGGACGCCGTTGCCGTCGACGATCAGGTGGTGCTTGGAGCCAGCGCGGCCGCGGTCGACCGGGGATGGGCCGGTCTGGTCCCCCCTTTGAGCGCGCGCACGTGCGACCCGTCCACGCTCATGTCGTCCAGGTTCAGCAGCCCGTTCCGGCGCAGTTCGGCCAGCAGGATCTGGTGCAGTTTCGGCCAGACGCCGGCCTCGGTCCACTCCCGCAGCCGGCGCCAGCACGTCACCCCGGACACCCCGAGAGCATGCTTCGGGACCTGTGCCCAGCCGACGCCGTACTTGAGCACGAACACGATCCCCGCCAGCGCCGCGCGGTCGTCGAGCCGCCGCCGCCCGTGGTGCAGCCGAGGCCGAGGCTTCGGGACCGGCAGCAGCGGCACGACCCGCTCCCACAACGCATCCGGAACAAGATCATCAATCATGAGGTCAGCATGCCGAACCCCGCCGGTCAGTCCGCCCCGAGACACGCCGAGATCATTCTGAAACGGGCAGTTATCAGGGGGACGGGGGAAGTGCGGGCACAGGCCCGCCCGGGTGCACCGTTCGCCTGGCTGGCTGCCGTTCGCTGTTCGCGCCGGTGCACCGTTTGGTCGTCATCGACTCCCGGAGCCGTCTTCGATGGCGGGAGTCGTGTTCGAGGGGCCTTCCGGACGGTTCTGGCTATCGAAGACGTCCCAGATCGTCGACGTCACTCGCGTGGGGAGCACGTCACCCGCCGTAGCACCGGATGAGCGTCGTCGCCGGCGGTCATACGGTCCTGGGGCGAGTGAGGTGCACCCGCCGCGCGTGAAGCCGTGCCGCTACCCCACGACCCGAGTTGATCATGGCCAAATCGGGGTTCCGGCGCACGGGGAACCCCGATTTCGCCATGACCAACTCGGCGGTGGCGGCCACAGCTGGCCGGGACCAAGGCAGCGGACGGCGAGGTGTGCCCAGACTGCCCCCGTCCCCCTGATAGGTGCCCGTTCTTGGCCGCGGGGCCGCGGGTCAAGCGGTCACCCAACGCGCGAAGCGCCGATCGGGTCCGCTTGAGGCGCGGTTTCGCGGCTGAGAGAATGGGCGCCAGGGGGACGGCCAACGTGCGGACCACGGCGACGTGGCAGACCCGGGCGCACGGCCGGCCAGTCAACGCGAAGCCCGGCCAACCGAGTGGACCGGCCCGACCGAGTGGACCAGGCCCACCGGCGCGAGGACCGGCCGACCGGCCTGAGGGCTAGTCGTCATCGGCTGCGGCCCCCGGAGACCCACCCATCCTCGGACCCTAACCGGCGCCGGCCCCTCCCGGCCCCTCCCGCGGCAGCACCGGCCGCGGTTGAGCGCGCACCCTTGATGGGTGAGATCGCTTGCCGCCCGGCGACAGTGGCCTCACCCGGTCACCGGCCACCACCTTGGCTAGGCTGACCGCCGCCCGGACGTCCGGTTCATCCCGATATCCAGCATGGCCAGCAGTGCCAAGGCACCCGCGGCGATCAGCCCACCCCAGCTGCGTAGATCACGAGGACCCGTTCAGCTAGCGGTCGGCAGCTGCGGCGGGCCTGTCTTGGTGGTCGACGATCCGGGCGGGCCTTCGGTGTCGGTCGGGGGCTCGGCGGGGCCTGCCCCTGACGACGGCGTGCCAGACCCGGCGCCCGGCCGGTCGATGACCGGCGCCAGGCGTCGCGGACGGGCCGTCGCGGCGGGCATGATGCGGGCATGACCCTCGTCGCCGGCATCGATTCGTCCACTCAGTCCTGCAAGGTCGTGCTCGTAGACGCCGACTCGGGTGCCGTCGTCGAGACCGGCCGGGCCGACCATCCCGACGGTACCGAGGTCGACCCCCGTGCCTGGTGGGAGGCCCTGCACCAGGCCGGCGACGGGCTGCTCGGGCGGGCCGCCGCGGTCGCCGTCGGGGGACAGCAGCACGGCATGGTCGTCCTCGACGCGGCCGGCGAGGTGGTGCGCCCGGCGCTGCTGTGGAACGACACCCGCTCGGCCGGCGCCGCTCGCGACCTGACGGCGGAACTCGGCGGCCCCGCGGCGTGGGCCGAGGCCGTCGGGCTGGTGCCGGTGGCCAGTTTCACCGTCACCAAGCTGCGCTGGCTGGCCCGGCACGAACCGGACCACGCCGCCCGCGTCAAGCAGGTGATGCTCCCGCACGACTACCTCAGCTGGCGCCTGGCCGGCCGGCCCGAGCAGGCGGTCACCGATCGCGGCGACGCCTCCGGCACCGGCTACTGGTCGGCCGCGACCAACGAGTACCGCCCGGACCTGCTGGAGCTCGGCTTCGGCCGCGCCCTCGGCGTCCCGCGGGTCGCCGCCCCGAACGAGATCACCGGCACGACGGCGGCAGCTGCGGCCATCGCCCCCGGCACCGGCGACAACATGGGTGCCGCGCTGGGCCTGGCGCTCGAGCCGGGTGACGTGGTCGTCTCGCTCGGGACCAGCGGGACGGCGTTCGCGGTGGCCGAGCGGCCGGTCGCCGATCCCACCGGCACCGTCGCCGGATTCGCCGACGCGACCGGCAGACACCTGCCGCTGGTCGCGACGCTCAACGCGGCGCGGGTGCTGACGGCCGCCGCGGCCCTGCTGGGGACCGACCTCGCCGGGCTGGACCGGCTCGCGCTGGAGGCGGAGTCCGGCGCCGGCGGCCTGGTGCTGCTGCCGTACCTCGACGGCGAGCGGACGCCGGACCTGCCGGACGCGACCGGCTCGCTGGTCAACCTCACCCGCGCCGCGATGACGCCGCGGAACCTGGCCCGGGCCGCCGTCGAGGGCATGCTCTGCGGTCTGGCCGACGGCGTGGACGCGCTGGCCGCGCAGGGGGTGGCGGTCCGGCGGGTGCTGCTGATCGGGGGCGCGGCGAAGTCGGCCGCGGTCCGGGCCGTCGCGGCGGAGGTGTTCGGGACGCCGGTGGTCGTGCCGGCCCCGGGCGAGTACGTCGCGCTGGGCGCCGCCCGGCAGGCGGCGTGGGCGCTCTCGGGCGCCGCGACTCCGCCGCCGTGGCCGCTCGACTTGGAGACGACGGTCGAGGCGGCGGCGGGCGCCGGGGTGCGGGAGGCGTACGCGGCGGCGCGGGAACGGCTGCACGGCTGACGGTGGCCGCGAGTGGCCGCGCGAGGGCGTGCAGCCGCACGCTCTGGCGGGTCCGGGTGGCTGCACGAGCGACTCCGGGCGTGACACTCTGGAATACGGGCACACGCCGGCCGGTTGTGGCGGTTAGATTTGGTTGACACGTCAACAGTCGGCGAGAGGGAGTGACGCGAGATGCAGTTCGGGATCTTCACGGTGGGGGACGTGACCACCGATCCCACCACGGGGCGGACGCCTACCGAGAACGAGCGGATCAAGGCGACGGTGGCGATCGCGAGGAAGGCCGAGGAAGTCGGCCTGGACGTGTTCGCGACCGGCGAGCACCACAATCCGCCGTTCATCGCGTCGGCGCCGACGACGACGCTGGCCTACATCGGCGCGCAGACCGAGCGGCTCATCCTCTCGACGGCGACGACGCTGATCACGACGACCGACCCGGTGCTGATCGCGGAGAACTACGCCAAGCTGCAGCACCTGACCGACGGCCGGGTGGACCTGATGATGGGCCGTGGCAACACCGGCCCGGTGTACCCGTGGTTCGGCAAGGACATCCGCGACGGCATCGCGCTGGCTGTGGAGAACTACGCGCTGCTGCACCGCCTGTGGAGGGAGGACGTCGTCGACTGGCAGGGGCGCTTCCGCACCCCGCTGCAGGGCTTCACGTCGACGCCGCGGCCGCTGGACGGCGTGCCGCCGTTCGTGTGGCACGGCTCGATCCGCAGCCCGGAGATCGCCGAGCAGGCGGCCTATTACGGCGACGGGTTCTTCCACAACAACATCTTCTGGCCGATGTCGCACACGAAGCAGATGGTGGGCCTGTACCGCCGCCGCTTCGAGCACTACGGCCACGGCCCGGCCGACACCGCGATCGTGGGGCTCGGCGGGCAGGTGTTCATGCGGCCCAGCTCGCAGGACGCGATCCGCGAGTTCCGGCCCTACTTCGACGTCGCCCCGGTGTACGGCCACGGGCCCTCGCTGGAGGAGTTCATGGACCAGACGCCGCTGACGGTGGGCAGCCCGCAGCAGGTCATCGACCGGTACGCGGCCATGCGCGACGACGTCGGGCACTATCAGCGCCAGCTGTTCCTGATGGACCACGCGGGCCTGCCGCTGGACATCGTCCTGGAGCAGATCGAGATTCTCGGGACCGAGGTCGTGCCGGTGCTGCGCCGCGAGATGGCCGTCGGCCGGCCGGAGCACATCCCCGACGCGCCGACGCACGCGTCGCTGGTCGCGGCGGCCGGCGGGGCGCGCGACGCGACGGTGCACGCCGAGGACGACGTCACCGGCCGGGCGGCGGAGAACGTGGAGGCCGCCCGATGACGACGTCGCGGCGCATCGCGGTGGTGTCGGCGGGGCTGCGCCAGCCGTCGTCGACCCGGCTGCTGGCCGACCGGCTCGCCGACACGGCCGGCCGCCAGTTCGCCGCCCGCGACGTCGACGTCGACCTGCGCGTCGTCGAGCTGCGCGAGCACGCGCACGACCTGACGAACCACCTGCTCAGCGGCTTCCCGAGCGCGTCGCTGGAGCAGGCGATCGGGGCGGTGACGACGGCCGACGGGCTGATCGCGGTGTCGCCGATCTTCACCGCCTCCTACAGCGGCCTGTTCAAGACCTTCTTCGACGTGGTCGAGGCCGACGCGCTCGACGGGATGCCGGTGCTGCTCGGCGCCACCGGCGGCACGGAGCGGCATTCGCTGGCGCTGGAGCACGCGATGCGGCCGCTGTTCACCTACCTGCACGCGATCGTCGTGCCGACGGCGGTGTACGCGGCGACCTCCGACTGGGGCGCGGAGAACGCGGGTGACGGCGACGGCGGCGACGGCGCGGTCCCGACCGGCCTGACCCGGCGCATCGAGCGCGGTGTCCGCGAGTTCACTGAGCTGGTCAGCGACCGTGAGCCGCGCCAGGCGGCCGACCCGTTCGCCGTGCCGACCCCGTTCGAGCAGCTCCTCGCGGAGAACTGACACAAGGCGAGCGACGGGCGCGGCACCCGGCGGAAACGATCAGGTGACGAAACGGCGGCCGTTCGCCGCGGTTGGTCACCTGATCATGGTGTGTCCACCTGGAGATGATCAGGTGACGTAGCGGCCGGGCGGGAGCCGACGTGCCGGCAGGGCGTCAGCTCAGGGCGGCGGCCATCAGCAGGTCGACCTGGGCCGGTGCAAGGGCGTGGTCGATGACCATGACGGCGGCGCCGATGATGCCGGCGCGGTCGCCGGTGCTGGACTGCACGATGCGCAGGTCCTGCGTGGCCAGCGGCAGCGAGCGCCGGTAGACGATCTCGCGGACGCCGGCGATGAGGTGCTCGCCGGCCTGGGAGAGCGACCCGCCGATGACGATGACGGACGGGTTGAACAGGCTCACCGCGGCGGCCAGCACCTCGCCGATGTCGCGGCCGGCCTGCCGGAGCAGTTGCAGCGCCTCGATGTTCCCGCCGCGGGCCAGCCCGACGACGTCGAAGCTGGTGGAGGCCTGGGCGCCGTTGGCGGCCAGCTTGGCGGCGATGGCGGCGCCGCTGGCGACGGCCTCGAGGCAGCCGGTGTTGCCGCAGCGGCAGACGACGTCGGTGCCGTGCGGCAGTTGCAGGTGCCCCATGTCGCCGGCGGCGCCCTGGGCGCCGCGGTGCAGCCGGCCGTCGCTGATCAGGCCGCTGCCGATGCCGGTGGCGACCTTGACGAACATCATGTGCGGCGCGTCGCTCCACGCCACGTGGTGCTCGCCCAGCGCCATGATGTTGACGTCGTTGTCGACCAGCGAGACCGCGCCGAACCGGTCCTGCAGGTAGCCCTGCACGTCGAAGCCGTCCCAGCCGGGCATGATCGGCGGGCTGACGGGGCGGCCGGTGGAGTGCTCGACCGGGCCGGGCAGGCCGAGCCCGACGCCGAGGAGGTCGGCGGGGTCGCGGCCGGCGTCCCGGATCAGCTCGTGGCCGACGCGGTCGACCCAGTCGAGGACGGTCTCGGGACCGGCGGCGACCAGCAGGTCGTCGGCGGACTGGGCCAGCACCTGGGCAGCGAGGTCGGTGAGCGCGAGCCGGGCGTGCGTGGCGCCGATGTCGGCGGCCAGCACGTACCTGGCGTTGGGGTTGAACGCGAACCGGGTGGGCGGCCGTCCTCCGGTGGAGGCGGCCTTGTCGGCCGGGCCGATCAGGTTGCTCGCCAGCAGGGCGTCGACGCGCTGGGTGACGGTCGAACGGGCCAGGCCGGTCTCGGCCGCCAGTTCGGCGCGCGTGCGGGGGCGGCCGTCGCGCAGCAATTGGAACAGCGACCCCGCCGAGTACATGGAAGCGCCGTCTGGCTGGACGTTTGCCGGCCGTGACGTCGTGACGCCTACGCCTTCGAGCATGTCACTAGTGAAACACACCCGACTTCTTTCCGTACAACATCCGCACATGCGGTAACGACCGCGCAACTTTTGCTTGACGTGCATGCAAAAGTGCCTCTAAGTTCCTCTGCCATGGCAGTGACTCCGATCACAGACCGCGCGGCCGGTGCGGATTCCTTCCCCGAGCCGGGGTACCGGGCAGCGATCGTCGGGACCGGCTTCATGGGCCGGGTGCACGCGCGGGCGGTCCAGGTGGCCGGCGGCCGGGTGGTCGGAGCCGTCGGCTCCACCCCGGAGCGCGCGGCCGCGGCGCTGGGCGAGCTGCAGGCCGACGCGGTCTACTCGACCCTCGACGACCTGCTGGACCGCGCCGACGTCGACGTCGTCCACGTGTGCACCCCCAACCACCTGCACGAGCCGGTCGTGCTCGCAGCGCTGGCCGCCGGCAAGCACGTCGTGTGCGAGAAGCCGCTCGCGACCTCCACCGAGGCCGCCGACGCGATGACCGCCGCCGCCCGCGAAGCCGGCCGGATCGCCGCCGTCCCGTTCGTCTACCGCTTCCACCCGATGGTCCGTGAGGCCCGCGAGCGGGTCCGCGCCGGCGAGGTGGGCAGCATCTTCCTCGCCCACGGCAGCTACCTGCAGGACTGGCTGCTGCACCCGACCGACGACAACTGGCGGGTCGACCCACGCCTCGGCGGCCCGACCCGTGCGTTCGGCGACATCGGCTCGCACTGGTGCGACCTGCTGGAGTTCGTGACGGGGGAGCGCATCGCCCGGCTCTCGGCGCAGTCGTCGACGGTGAACAAGCTGCGCGGCGTCGAGACGCTGCGCGACGTCACCACCGAGGACGTCGTGATCGTCCAGTTCGCCACCCGGACCGGCGCGATCGGCTCGGTCGTCGTCAGCCAGGTGTCGGCCGGGCGCAAGAATCGGCTGCTGCTGGAGGTGTCCGGCTCGCGCGGCTCGCTCGCGTTCGACCAGGAGAACCCCGAGCAGCTGTGGTGGGGCGGACGCGAGCGCAGCAGCCAGCTGGTCCGCGACCCGGAGACGCTCAGCTCGCCAGCCGCCCGGTACGCCCGGGTCCCGGCCGGCCACTCGCAGGGCTACCAGGACTGCTTCGACGCGTTCGTCGCCGACACCCAGGCGGCCATCGGCGGCGACATCCCGGACGGCCTGCCCACGTTCGACGACGGCCTGCGCGCCGCCCGGCTGGCCGAGGCCGTCGTGACGTCGGCCCGCGAGAACGAGTGGGTGGAGGTTCCCGAATGAGCGGTGTGGCCAGCCCTGCCACGACCCTGCTGCGGATGAGCGGCATCGAGAAGTCGTTCCTCGGCGTCCAGGTGCTGCACGGCGTCGACCTCGACCTGCGCGCGGGCGAGGTGCACGCGCTGATCGGCGAGAACGGTGCCGGCAAGTCGACGCTGATGAAGATCCTCGCCGGCGTCTACCAGGCGGACGGCGGCACGGTGCAGCTCGACGGCGAGACCGTCGCCTTCGAGCACCCGCTGCTGGCCCAGCAGGCCGGCGTGTCGACCGTGTTCCAGGAGTTCAACCTGCTGCCGGAGCGGACCGTCGCCGAGAACGTGTTCCTCGGCCGCGAGCCGCGCCGCAACCGGCTGGTGGACGCCGGCCGGATGAACGCCGACACAGCGGCGCTGCTGGACGACCTCGGGCTGACCTGGCTGCGGCCGGAGACCCGGGTCAGCTCGCTGTCGGTGGCCGGCCAGCAGATCGTCGAGATCGTCAAGGCGCTGTCCTACGACGCGCGGATCATCTCGATGGACGAGCCGACCGCGGCGCTGGCCGACGAGGAGGTGGAGCTGCTCTACCGCCTCATCGCGAAGTTGAAGGAGCGCGGCGTCGCCATCCTCTACGTCTCGCACCGGCTCAAGGAGATCTTCGACCTGTCCGACCGGGTGACGATCCTCAAGGACGGCGCGCTGGTCGACACCGTCGCCACGTCCGACATCACCTCGGACGAGCTGGTCCGCAAGATGGTCGGCCGGCCGATCGCCAGCTTCTTCCCGGACAAGCTGCCCGGCACCGAGGCCGGCGACGTCCGCCTCGAGATCCGCCAGGGCGGCAACGAGCAGCTCGACGGCATCGACCTGGACGTCCGCGGCGGCGAGATCGTCGCGCTGGCCGGGCTGCAGGGCAGCGGGCGCACCGAGATCGCGCACGCCCTGTTCGGCGTCGACCGGTTCACCCGCGGCACGGTGCGCCTCGACGGCCGCCCGCTCACCGCGCGCACGCCGCGTCAGGCGGTGCGGGCCGGGCTGGCGCTGGTGACCGAGGACCGCAAGGGCGAGGGCCTGGTGCTCAACCAGTCCATCGCCGCGAACGCCCGGCTGGTGCTGGACGCCGTCCTGCCGCGCCGCGCGTCGCAGGGGGCCCGGCGGATCCCCGGCATCCTGTCGTCGCTGGAGCTGGTCTCGCGCGGCAGCAGCCAGGAGGTGCGGTTCCTGTCCGGCGGCAACCAGCAGAAGGTCGTGCTGGCCAAGTGGCTGGCCACCGAACCGAAGGTGATCGTGCTCGACGAGCCCACCCGCGGCATCGACGTCGGCGCGAAGGAACGGGTCTACACGCTGATGCGCGAGCTGTCGGCGCAGGGCGTGGCGATCCTGATGATCTCGTCCGAGTTGCCCGAGGTCATCGGCATGGCCGACCGCATCGTCGTCCTGCGCGATGGCCGTGTCGCCGGGGAACTGCCCGCCGGCGCCGATGAGGAGACGGTGATGGCACTGGCCACGGGCCACGAGACCGAAGGGACGAAGCGATGAGCCGCGCGGTCGCGGTCGCCGGGACCGGGAAGGCCGCCCGCCGCCGGCTGGGCGCCACCGAGCTGGTGTGGCTGGCGCTGGCCGGGGTGCTCGTCATCGGCGCGATCCTGGTGGCGCTGGACGACCAGAACCTGTTCAGCATCGCCAACACCCGCGACATCCTGAGCCGGTCCAGCCTGCTCGGGTTCGTCGCCATCGGCCAGACGCTGGTCATCCTGTGCCGGTCGCTGGACCTGTCCGTCGGCTACGTGATGGCGCTGAGCAGCCTGATCGCGGCGACGACGATGAACGGCGACCCCGCGCGGGTGCCGCTGGCGATCGTCGCCGTGCTGCTGGTGGCCGGCGGGATCGGCCTGTGCAACGGCCTGATCGTGTCGGTGCTGAAGGTCAACCCGTTCATCGCGACGCTCGGCGTCGGCCTCATCATCAAGGGCTACCTGGACACCGAGTACCAGGGCCCGGCCGGCGCCGTGCCCAGCTCGTTCCAGCAGTTCGGCTTCAGCCGCATCGGCCCGGTGCCGCTGTCGACGCTGGTCATGCTGGCCGTCGCGGTGGCCGGCATCCTGTTCCTGCGCAAGACCCGCACCGGCTACCACATGTTCGCCGTCGGCGGCAGCGCGGACGTCGCGCGGCTGTCCGGCATCCGCACCGGCCGGGTGCTGGTGACGGCGCACGTGCTCTGCTCGATCGCGGCGGGCATCGCCGGCCTGCTGATCGCGGCCCGGTTCGGCACCGGCAGCGCGCTGGTCTACAACTCCGGCTACGACCTGGAGTCGATCGCGGCGGTGGTGCTCGGTGGGACGCTGCTGCTGGGCGGCCGCGGCGGCATCGCCGGGACGATCGCCGGCGTGCTGATCCTGGCCGTGCTCGACACCGTCTTCAACATCCTCGCGGTCGACCCGTTCTTCAAGGACGTGCTGCGCGGCACCATCATCGTCGCCGCCGTCGCGATCTACGCCCGCCGGCAGATCGACCGGAAGGCCAGCCGCGTCAGGTTCGGCGGTGACGGCGGCAGCGGCGGCACCGCGCCACCCGAACCGAGGCCGGACCAGCCGACGCCAGAGCTCGCGGGAGGCTCCCGATGACCGTCACCACGCGGCAGCCGGCTCAGGGGCCCGCCCCGCAGCGCAGCGCCGGCTCGCGCGCCGGCGAGTTGCTCGCGCGCGTCTTCGGCGGCGGCAGCGGCACGGTCTTCGCCCTGCTCATCGTCGTGTTCGCGGCGATCTTCATCGTCAACCCGGGCTTCGCCGAGCCGCCGTCGCTGATGGCGTTCCTCAAGCAGGCCGCGCCGCTGATGATCCTGGCCATCGGCCAGTACTTCGTCATCGTGTCCGGCGAGTTCGACCTGTCGGTCGGGTCGCTGGTCGGCGCGCAGGTGGTCATCGCCGCCGCGCTGATCGACGGCGAGGAGGGCCGCACGGTCCCCGTCATCCTGCTGATGCTCGGCTTCGGCATCCTCGTCGGCCTGGTCAACGGGCTGATCACCACGCTGCTCAAGGTGCAGTCGTTCATCACGACGCTCGGCATGATGCTGGTGCTCTACGGCGCGATCCGGTTGTGGACCGGTGGCGCGCCGACCGGCGCCCTGTCCGAGGCGTTCCGCCAGCCCGGACGCGGCGGCATCGACATGTCGGTCGTACGGCAACTGCCATGGGCGCTGATGATCCTGATCGGGATCGTCATCATCGCCGTGGCGGTCATGCGCAGCTCGTACGGCCGCACGTTGATCGCCACCGGCGACAACGATCGCGCCGCGGGGTTCTCCGGCGTCCGGGTCTGGCGGGTGCGCACGCTGGCGTTCGTCATGTCCAGCGTGGCGGCCACGGTGGCCGCGATCCTCATCGGCGGCTACGCCGGTGTCACGGCGCAGGTGGGGCAGGGGCTGGAGTTCACCGCGATCACGGCGGTGGTGCTCGGCGGCGCCGCGCTCGGCGGCGGCCGCGGCTGGGTCGTGGCGGCGATGGCCGGCGCGCTCACCCTCGAGGCCCTGTTCGTCCTGTTCAACCAGTTGAGCATGCCGTCGACCATCCGGCCGGCGGTTCAAGGCGTGATCATCATCGCGGCCGTCGCCTATGCGGCCCGTGAGAGGGCGCGTCCCCGGCACCACCAGGAAGTTCCGTCCCAACAGCAATCGAACGAAGCCTGATTGTGATCGTCACCCAAGGAGGGGGAACGATGCGCACTACGCGCGCTCTACTGGCGGCAGCGGCTGCCGCGGCCCTGATGCTCGCGGCCTGCACCACCGACGAGCCGTCCGACACCGCGGCGCCCGACGAGACCGCGGCCGCCAGCGAGGACCCGGGCGCCGGGGGCGAGGACGAGGAGACGACCGACGGCGAGTTCTTCGTCCGCGCCGACTACGACCGTCAGCTGGCCCAGCGTGACATCGCGCCCGAGGGCGACCCGGCCACCCCGTGGCTGCAGGCGATCGAGCCGGAGTACGTCGACACCGCGCAGTACGCGCAGGACGGCAACACGCTCTGCTTCTCGAACGCCTCGGTGAGCAACCCGTGGCGGGTCACCGGCTGGATCACGATGCAGCAGCAGGTCGAGGTACTGCAGCAGCAGGGCCTGATCGGCGAGTTCCGGGTCTCCGACGCCGCGGACGACGACAACAAGCAGATCTCCGACATCCAGGCGTTCATCGACGCCGGGGACTGCAACGCGATCATCATCTCGCCGTCGACGACGGCCACCCTGACCCCGGCGGTCGAGGCGGCCTGCGCGAGCGGCGTGCCGGTCATCGTGTTCGACCGCGGTGTCAACAGCGACTGCATGGTGACGTTCATCCACCCGATCGGCGGCTACGCCTACGGCGCCGACGGCGCGGAGTTCCTGGTCGAGAACCTGGAGCCGGGCTCGACCGTCCTGCCGCTGCGCATCCTGCCGGGTGTCGACGTGCTGGAGAACCGCTGGGCGGCGGCGCAGGAGATCTTCGCCGACAGCGAGCTGGAGATCCTCGGCGACGAGTTCACCGGCGGCGACGGCGCGGAGATCAAGAACCTGGTCACGCAGGCGCTGCAGCGCGGTGAGGTCGACGGCATTTGGATGGACGCCGGTGACGGCGCCGTCGCGGCGGTCGAGGCGTTCGAGGACACCGGCAACGACTACCCGGTCATGGTCGGCGAGGACGAGCTGAGCTTCCTGCGCAAGTGGCAGGAGACCGGCATGACCGCCGTCGCACCTGTGTACTCGAACTTCCAGTGGCGCACCCCGATCCTCGCCGCGACGATGATCTGGGCCGGCGAGCAGGTGCCGGTGGAGTGGGTGCTCCCGCAGGACGAGATCACCGAGGACGACCGCGACGAGTTCCTCGACCGCAACGCCGATATGCCCAGCCTGCACTACGCCAAGTTCGGCGGCGAGGACCTGCCGGGCTTCCCGGCGGCCTGGCAGGACCGCTGAGGTACACCGTTCACCCCGCCGATCACCGGTACGCCGCAGCGTGCCGGTGATCGGCGGGGCCCCGGGGAGAGGAGTCCCGACCGATGACCCGACGCTTCGGGGTCAACACGTGGGTGTGGACGTCGCCGCTCACGGACGCCGCGCTGGCCGAGCTGGCGCCGCGGATCAGTGGCTGGGGGTTCGACGTCGTCGAGCTGCCGGTCGAGAACCCGGGCGACTGGGACCCCGCGCACGCCGCGAAGGTGCTCGGCGATCACGGCCTGACGGCGGCGGTCGCGCTGGTCATGGGCGACGGCCGCGAGCTGGTCGCGACCGGCCCGGATACCGTCGCCCGCACCCGTGACTATCTGCGGCACGTCGTCGACGTCGCCGCGACGGTGGGCGCGCCGGCCATCGCCGGACCCGCGTACGCGTCGGTCGGGCGGACCTGGCGGATGACGCCGTCCGAGCGGGCGGACCGGTACGCCGAGCTGCGTGACGGCCTCGGCCCCGTGGTCGAGCACGCCCGCGCCGCCGGCGTCACCGTCGCCGTCGAGCCGCTGAATCGGTACGAGACCAGCTTGATCAACACCGTCGACCAGGCGCTCGAGGCGATCGAGGGGCTCCCGGCCGACGGCATCGGGCTGGCGCTCGACGTCTACCACATGAACATCGAGGAGCAGTCCGTCACCGGGGCGATCGCACGGGCCGCCGGCCGCATCGCACACGTGCAGGTGTGCGCCAACGACCGCGGCGCGCCGGGCGCGGACCACCTCGACTGGCCCGGCATCGTCGCCGCCCTGGACGCGGCGGGCTACACCGGCCCGCTCGTCATCGAGTCCTTCACCGCCGACAACGCGACCATCGCCACCGCGGCGTCCATCTGGCGGCCGCTGGCCGCGAGCCAGGACGCGATCGCCGTCGACGGCCTGGCCTTCCTGAGGGGAGTGGTACCGCAGCAGCACGCCTGAGCAGCACCGTCCGACCGTCGGCGCCGGCACGCCGCGGGGTTTCGAGTAGCAGCGTCGCACTTCCCCTGGAGGAACCCCTCATGTTCGTGTCTCTACGCCAGCGATGGGCCCGGCTCCTGGCCGTAGCCCTCGCCGCCGTGTTGGCGATACCACTCCTGACAGCGATGCCGTCGACGGCTCACGAAGGTGAGCACGGCGAGGCGGCGCACGTCCTGATCTTCACCAAGACCACCCAGTTCCGGCACACCGAGGCGATCACGCAGGGTGTGCCCGCGCTGCAGGCGGCGTTCGAGGCCGCCGGCATCACCTCGGAGCACACCGAGGACTCGTCGATCTTCAACGACGAGGACCTGTCCCACTTCGACGCGCTGGTGATGTTCCAGGCGTCCGGCGACCCGTGGACGGCCGAGGAGAAGGCCGCCATGGAGCGCTACCAGCAGGCCGGCGGCGGCATCGTCGCCATCCACAACGCCGCGGACATGCGCGGCAACTACGCCTGGTGGGACAACCTGATCGGCGCGCTGATGCCGGGCCACGCGGCCACCGGCTCCAGTCCGGGCCTGCCCGGCACCGTCCGCGTCGAGGACGGCACCCACCCGTCGACGGCCCAGCTGCCGCAGCGCTGGGAGCGCGCCGACGAGTGGTACAACTTCTCGGCCAACGTCCGCGGCACGGCGCACGTGCTGGCGACGATGGACGAGACCACCTACGACCCGGGCGGCAACGCCCAGGGCTACGACCACCCGATCTCCTGGTGCAAGCCGTACGACGGCGGACGCGCCTGGGTGACGGCGATGGGTCACTTCGGCGCGCATTACACACAGGAGCCGGACTTCGTCCAGCACATCGTCGGCGGCGTTCAGTGGGCCGCGGGCGTGGCCGAGGGCGACTGCGGCGGCACCGTGTGGGAGCAGTTCGAGCGGGTGCCGCTGGACCAGAACACCAGCGCGCCGTTCGCGATGGACGTCGCGCCGGACGGCCGGGTGTTCTACACCGAGCTGGTCCGCGGGCAGATCCGCGTGTACGACCCGGCCACCCAGGTCACGGGGACGGCCATCACCATCCCGGTGTACTCCGGCGGTGAGGACGGCCTGATGGGCATCGCGCTGGATCCGAACTTCGCCGAGAACGGGCACCTGTTCGTGTACCACTCGAAGGCCAGTACCAACGACTCCGATCCGGCGAACTTCATCAGCACGCTGTCGCGCTTCACCGTCGGCGCGGGCTCGCAGATCGACCCCGCGTCGGAGGTCGTCGTGCTCGAGGTGCCCGCCCGCCGGCTCCCGGACGAGCCCGGCCACACCGGCGGCGGCCTGGAGTTCGGCCCGGACGGCAGCCTCTACCTGTCCGTCGGCGACGACGTGAACCCGCACTCGGAGCCGTCGGGCGGCTACGCCCCGCTGTCCGAGCGCGACGGCACCTTCCACGACGCCCGTGAGACGTCGGCCAACACCAACGACCTGCGCGGCAAGATCCTGCGGATCACCCCGCAGCCGGACGGCGGCTACACGATCCCCGAGGGCAACCTGTTCGCGCCCGGGACCGAGGGTACCCGCCCGGAGATCTTCGCGATGGGCTTCCGCAACCCGTTCCGGTTCTCCGTCGACCCGAAGACGGGCTGGCTGGGCGTCGCCGACTACGGCCCGGACAACGGCAGCAACAACCCGAGCCGGGGCCCGGCCGGCATGGTCGAGTGGAACCTGATCAAGGAGCCCGGCTTCTACGGCTGGCCGCTGTGCATCGGCCCGAACACGCCGTACCTGGACGTCGACTACCGCACCAACCCGGTGACCGTCGGCGAGCCGTTCGACTGCGCCAACCCGGTCAACGACTCCGTCCGCAACACCGGCCTGACCGAGCTGCCGCCGGCCCAGGAGCCGGAGCTGTGGTACGGCTACCAGACCTCGTCCGTCCCGTCGGTGATCCCGGCCGGCGGCGGGCTGGCGCCGATGGGTGGCCCGTTCTACGACTACGACCCGGACCTGGTGTCGGACACCAAGTTCCCGGAGTACTACGACGGCAAGCCGTTCTTCTACGAGTGGGCGAAGAACAAGATGTACTCGCTGGACCTCAACGAGGAGACCAGCGCGCTGGAGAAGATCAACCCGTTCCTGCCAGGTGAGCAGTGGATGGCGCCGATCGACTCGTCGTTCGGGCCCGAGGGCTCGATGTACGTGCTCGACTGGGGTGGTGGCTTCGGCCGCGACAACCCGAACTCGGGCCTGTACCGCGTCGACTACGTGTCCGGCTCGCGCTCGCCGGTGGCGCACGCGACGGCCACGCCCGACTCCGGCCAGGCGCCGCTGGCCGTCCAGCTGGACGGCACCGGCAGCACCGACCCGGAGAACGAGACGCTCACCTATGAGTGGGACTTCACCGGCGACGGCACCGTCGACTCCACCGACGCGCAGGCGTCGTTCACCTACACCGAGAACGGCGTCTACAACGCCCGCCTCACGGTGACCGACCCCGCGGGCAAGACCGGTACCACCACGGTGCCGATCACCGTCGGCAACACCCGGCCCGAGGTCGACTTCGACGTGCCTCCGGACGGCTCGTTCTTCGACTTCGGCGACACGGTCGCGTGGGACCTCAGCGTCAGCGACGCGGAGGACGAGACCATCGACGACGCCGACGTCATCATCCAGCCGGCCCTCGGCCACGACGAGCACGCCCACCCGGCCGACCCGCTCAGCGGGCGCACCGGTCAGGTGACGACGGCGCTCGGCGGCGGCCACGGCGAGGACATGAACGTGTTCTACGTCCTCGACGGCCGGTACACCGACGGCGGCGGCGTGGACGGTGTCCCGGCGCTGACCGGCTCGGACCTCACCCGGTTGTTCCCGCGGCAGCGGGAGGGCGAGTTCTACACCGCCGCGCAGGGCGTCACCACCGGCTCGTCGCGCGACGTCGAGGGGCACGGCACCGCGGTCGCCGGCCAGGACGGCGCGTGGGCGTCGTACGACCCGGTCAACCTGTACAACGTCGACGCGCTCGTGCTGCGGGCGGCGTCGGTGACGGGCGGCCCGATCGAGCTGCGTCGCGACGCGCCCGACGGCCCGCTGCTCGGCACCGGCGAGGTCCCGGCGACGGGGCCGGGCACGTACGCCGACGTTCGTGTCGAGGTCGACGACCCGGGCGAGAGCTTCGTGCTCTACGCCGTGTTCCCGGGCGTCGGCGAGCGGCGGCTGAACTTCATCGAGGCCGACGGCAAGGGCGCGGCCACGACGACGAAGCCGAAGGTCGCCATCACGTCGCCGACGCCGTCCGACGAGCTGGAGCTGGGCGACGTCCAGGTCACGGCCGAGGCCGGCGACGCGGAGAACACGGTCACGCAGGTCGAGTTCTTCGTCGGCGACGAGTCCATCGGGGTCGACACCGAGGCGCCGTACGAGGCGACGTGGACGGTGACCGAGGAGCAGCGCTACCAGCTGACCGCGGTCGCCACCAACGACAACGGCGCCACGACGACGTCGCGGATCGTGCAGGTGGAGATCGGCGACCTGTACGGCGACTGGCTGACGTTCTCGCACGCCAGCGCGAACGGCACCTTCGACCGTCCGGACAACAACACCTGGGTGGTCGAGTCCGGCGGCGGCAACATGTGGCAGGGGACGGACGAGTACAGCGCCGTGTACCTGCCCGGCGCGGCCGGGGCCACCGGCGACCAGTGGACGGCGACGGCCAAGGTGGTCAGCCAGACCAACTCGAACAACTCCGCCAAGGCCGGCCTGATCATCCGCAACGACGTCACACAGCCGGGCGTCTCGCCGGGCTACGCGGCGATGACGATGCGCGCGGGCAGCAGCTTCGAGTGGCTGCGCGACAGTGACGGGAACGGCCAGCTCGACGCCAGCACCGGCGCCGGCCAGCACGGCTACCCGGCGTGGGTGCGGATCGTCCGCGACGGCGACCTCTACACGTCGTACTGGAGCCGCGACGGCGAGACGTTCACGCAGGTGGGCGAGCCGGTGGCGCTGGCGGGGGCGACCGACGTCCAGGACATCGGCCTGGCCGTCACCGCGCACAGCGGCACCGCCCGCACCACGGCGACGTTCACCGACTTCACGCTGGTGGACGGGCTGCCCGGGCCGGACCCGGAGCCGGAGGACCCGCCGGTGTGCCTGCTGACGGGGTCGGACCAGTTCGACGGGTCCGAGCTCAACGCCCGCCGGTGGACGACGGTGCGCAGCGCCGACGGCCTCCCGGTGAGCGTCGCCGACGGCGGCCTGGTGCTGCCGGTCACCAACGGCGACATCAACGAGGGAGTCGACGGCCCGATCAGCTACGCCGGCCAGCCCACCCGCGACGGTGAGTGGACCGTCGAGACCGCGGTCTCGGTGGAGCACACCCGCGAGTGGCAGCACGCCGGCCTGCTGATGCACGGCACCGACGACGACTACGTCAAACTGGCCTTCACCCGCACCAGCTCGGGCGGCCGGATCCTCGAGTTCCAGACCGAGGCCGGCGGCACCCGCACCTGGCACGCCAACGTCACGCTGCCGGCGGACTTCCCGTCGACGGCGCACCTGCGGCTGGCCAGCGACGGTGAGCAGGTGACGGCGGCCTATTCGGCCGACGGCTCGTCGTGGACGGCGCTCGCCGGCGCGGCGCAGGTGATCGACGACTCGACGATCGGCCCGATGGCGGCCGGCGACACGGCGGCGCACTCGGTGGACGCGGTCTTCGACCACTTCACCATCACGCCCGACGTCGCCGACGACGACGGCTCGCGCGAGCCGTCCGACGAGTTCGACGGCAGCGCGGTCGACGGCTGCCGGTGGAACTCGGTGGTGCGCTACGACTCGTCCGCGGTGACGGTGGCCGACGGCAACCTGAGCATCGAGACGCAGCCGGGCGACATCAACGGGCCGGCCAACGAGGACCCGAGCAACTTCATCCTGCAGCGGGTTCCCGACGGGGACTGGACCATCGAGACGCGGCTGACGCCGACGATGCTGCACCAGTGGCAGCTGGCCGGTCTCATGGTCTACGGCGATGACGACAACTACGTGAAGTTCGACGTCATCGCCCAGAACTCCGCGGGCGCGGCGACGAACCTGCACGCCGAGCTCGTCTCGGAGAAGGGTGGCCAGTTCGGCAACGGCGGCAACCGCAACATCGACATCCCGGACACCAGCGAGAGCGGCTGGTTCTACCTCCGGATGACGAAGAGCGGCGACACCTACACCGCGGAGATCAGCGACGGCGGGGTCAACTGGACCTCGCTGGGCGACCCGGTCACCAACGACGCCGAGCTCACCTCGTTCGGCCTGATGGCGATCGGCCCGCAGCAGACCCAGCCGGTCACGGTGGCGTTCGACTACTTCCGTGTCAGCACGGACCAGCCGGACACCACCCCGCCGGTGATCACGGTCGAGGGTGTCGCCGACGGCGGCGGCTACGACCTGGCCACCGGGCTGGAGCTGAGCGCCACGGCGACCGACGACGTGTCCGGCGAGGTGGCGGCGTCGCTCACGCTGGACGGCGCCGCCGTCGAGAACCCGTCGACGGTCACGCCGGAGCTGGGGGCGCACACGCTGGTCGCCACGGCCGTCGACGAGGCGGGCAACGCCGCGGAGACGACCGTCGCGTTCGAGGTCGTCGCCACGTACGACGGCGCGAAGGCGCTGGTGCAGCGGTACCGCGCGGACGGCACGGTGCAGCGTTCCGTGGCCACCCAGATGTCCACGCACCTGGCCAACGCCGAGCGGCTGGCCGGGACGTCGGGCGCGGTGACCTCGCTGGACCGCTACCAGGCGCTGGCCGAGGGGGTGACGGACGAGACCGCGCGCGGCTGGCTGCTGGCATACGCCGACGCGCTGCGGGCTCAGCTGTAGCACCTCAGCAGTGAACGTGCCGGGCGGCGGTGGTCATCGTCACCGCCGCCCGGCACCCGGCACCACACTCGCGGCCGAGGCGGGTGGAGCAAGGGGGAGCAAGGGGCGCGCACGCACCGCACGAGGAGGACCATTGCCACGCCAATCGAGACGACCCCTGCTCAGGTCCGCGGCGATCGCCGCGGCCGGAGCGCTGCTCCTGCCACTCGCCGCGACGACGGCGCCCGCGGCCGCCGCGCCCGTCGCCGCCCAGGACGTCGAGACCATGCACGAGGGCACCCATGTCCTCGTGTTCAGCAAGACCGCCGGGTTCCGGCACGACTCCATCCCGACCGGCATCGCCACCATCCAGGAGCTGGGCGCCGAGCGCGGCTGGGAGGTGACGGCGACGGAGGACGCGGCCGCCTTCACGCCGGAGAACCTCGCGCAGTACGACGTCGTGGTCTGGCTGTCCACCACCGGTGACGTGCTGAACGACGAGCAGCAGGCCGCGTTCGAGGGCTACGTCGCCGCCGGTGGCGGCTACGCCGGCGTGCACGCGGCCGCCGACACCGAGTACGACTGGGAGTGGTACGGCGGCCTCGTCGGCGCGTACTTCCAGTCGCACCCGCAGATCCAGCCGGCCACCGTCGTCGTCGAGGACCGCGTCCATCCGTCCACCGCGCACCTGCCGGAGCGGTGGGAGCGCACCGACGAGTGGTACGACTACCGCGCCAGCCCGCGCGGCGACGTGCACGTGCTGGCGTCGCTGGACGCGGACAGTTACGACGGCGACGTCATGGGCGCGGACCATCCGATCGCCTGGTGTCAGGAGTACGAGGGCGGCCGGTCCTGGTACACCGGCGGCGGGCACACCCAGGAGTCCTACGCCGAGGCGGAGTTCCGCGAGCACCTCGCCGGCGGCATCGAGACCGCCGCGGGCGCCGCCGACGCCGACTGCGGCGCCACCGTCACGGAGAACTTCGACCAGGTCACGCTGGCCCGCGGGCCGCAGGAGATGGGCGAGCCGATGGGCGTCGCCGTGCTCCCCGACGGCAGCGCGCTGCACACGTCGCGCGACGGCCGCGTCTTCTACACCGCGGCGGCCGGCCAGACGACGCTGGCGGCGGACATCCCGGTGTACGACTTCCGCGAGGACGGCATGCAGGGCATCGCCCTCGACCCGGACTTCGCCACCAACGGCTGGGTGTACCTCTACTACTCGCCGCCGCTCTCGACCCCGCCGGGGGAGGTCGCGCACTCCAGCCTGGACCCGTCCATCTGGGAGGCCTACGAGGGCCACAACAACCTGTCCCGCTTCCAGTTCGCGAACGGCGTGCTGGACCCGGCGTCGGAGCAGGTGGTCCTCCAGGTGCCGCAGGACCGCGGCAACTGCTGCCACCACGGCGGCGACATCGACTTCGACGCCGACGGCAACCTCTACCTGTCCACCGGCGACGACACCGACCCGTTCGAGTCCAACGGGTACGCGCCGATCGACGACCGGGCGACGCGGGCGCCGCAGTTCGACGCGCGCCGCACCTCCGGCAACACCAACGACCTGCGCGGCAAGATCCTGCGGATCACCGTCCAGGAGGACGGGTCGTACACCGTCCCGTCCGGGAACCTGTTCGCGCCGGGCACCGAGCTGACCCGGCCGGAGATCTACGCGATGGGCTTCCGCAACCCGTTCCGCATCAGCGTCGACCAGGAGACCGGCGACGTGTGGGTCGGCGACTACGGCCCCGACTCCGGCGGCCCGAACCAGTACGGCCCCGGCGGGCAGGTCGAGTTCGACCGGGTCACCGAGGCGGGCAACTTCGGCTGGCCCTACTGCACCGGCCGCAACACCGCGGCCGAGACGTACGCGGACCGCGACTTCACCTCGTACTACGGCATCGACCCGAACACCGGCCAGCCGGACCCGAACGACGGCACCCAGGACCCCGTCGGCGCGAAGTTCGACTGCGCGGGCGGCGCGGCGAACGACTCCGCGCTGAACACCGGCCTGCAGACGGTGCCGCCGGCGGTCGCCGCGTGGCTGCCGTACGACGGCGCTTCGGTGCCGGAGCTGGGCAGCGGCAGCGAGTCGCCGATGGGCGGCCCGGTGTACCGCTACGACCCGGCCCTGGAGTCGGAGACGAAGTTCCCCGCGTACTACGACGGGCAGTTCTTCGGCTACGAGTTCGGCCGCCGCTGGATCAAGAACATGACGGTCGGCGACGACGGGCCGGCGCGCATCGGCGCGTTCTCCAGCTTCCTGCAGAACACCCAGCTGATGGACCTGGAGTTCGGCCCGGAGGGCTCGCTGTACGTGCTCGACTACGGCACCGGGTTCTTCAACGGCGACGCGAACTCCGCGCTCTACCGCGTCGACTACGTCGCCGGCACCCGCTCGCCGTCCGCCGTCGCCACCGCGACCCCGACGTCCGGGCTGGCGCCGCTGACCGTCGAGTTCTCGTCCGAGGGCTCCGCCGACCCCGACCCCGGTGACGTCCTCACCTACGCGTGGGACTTCACCAGCGACGGGACCGTCGACTCCACCGAGCCGTCGGCGTCGCACACGTACACCGTCAACGGCGAGTACACGGCGACGCTCACCGCCACCGACTCCGACGGCAACACCGGCGTGGCCACCGCGCACGTCGTCGTCGGCAACACCGCGCCGGTGGTGGAGTTCGTGTCGCCGCCCAACGGTGGCCTGTTCACCTTCGGGCAGGACGTCGCGTTCGAGGTCAGCGTCACCGACCCGGACGGGCAGCCGGTCGACTGCGCCGACGTCGAGGTGACCTTCGCGCTCGGGCACGACCAGCACACGCACGGCGGCGAGTCGGTCACCGGCTGCTCCGGCACCATCCCGACCGGCACCGACGGTTCGCACGGTACCGACGACAACATCTTCGGGCTGCTGCTGGCCGAGTACACCGACACGCCGCCGTCGCCGGACACCGTCCCGGTCACGGGGACGGCCGAGCTGGTGCTGCAGCCGCGGCACCGTCAGGCCGAGCACTTCTCCGCGCAGAACGGCGTGCAGGTGGTCAGCCACGGCGCGGCCGAGGGCGGCGCCCGGGTCGGCTACATCGACCCCGGCGACTGGATCTCGTTCGAGCCGTACGACCTGGCCGGCGCGAAGTCCGTCCAGCTGCGGGTGTCGGCCGGCGGTCCCGGCGGCACCGTCGAGCTGCGCACCGGCGCACCCGACGGCCCGCTCGCGGCCACCGTCGCGGTGCCGCACACCGGCAGCCCGGACAACTACGTCGACCTCGAACCCGTCCCGGTCACCGACCCGGGCACCGGGACCGGGCCGCTCTACCTGGTGTTCCAGGGCAGCGGCGGCGGGCTGATGGACATCGACGCGTTCACCTTCAGCAGCGACCCGGCCGCCTGCGCGGACCCGGGCGCCGAGGTGGACCCGAACGACGAGTTCGAGGGCACCGCGCTGGACCGCTGCCGGTGGACGTCCATCCTGCGGCCCAACCCCGTGGGTCTGGGCGTAGCCGACGGCAAGCTGCGCATCGACGCCGCCGAGGGGGACATGTTCGGCGGAAACACCACCGCCGCCAACGTCGTCCTGCAGCCGATCGCCGACCCGGCGGCCGGCTTCGAGGCGTCCACCCAGCTGGCCCTCCCGGCCGGCGGCGACTACGAGCAGGCCGGGCTGATCGTCCACGCGGGCGACCAGAACTTCGCCAAGGCGGTGCTCATCAACATCCCCGGCGTCGGCTGGCGGTTCGAGTTCGGCCTCAACCAGGACGGGCAGGCGGTGTTCGACGCCGCGCTGGACCGCTCCGGGCCGCTGCCGGCGGGCATCAACGAGAACGCGCACGTGAAGATCGTCAGCAACGGCGCGACGCTGACCGCGTACTGGTCCGCGGACGGTGAGGAATGGACGGCGTTCGGCCGGCCGCGTCCGACGTCCGGGCTGCCGAACGCGCGGATCGGCCTGGCCGCGTTCAACGGCGTCGGCCAGCCGGCGACGTTCGAGCGGTTCACGTTCGGCGAGGCACCGGTCGTCCAGTGCGACCCCACCGACCCGGGGGCGGGCTACCAGAGCCTGTTCGACGGGACGGCGGACAGCCTGGCGGCGTGGCGGATGGCCGGTCCGGGCGGATTCCTGCACGCCGACTGCGAGCTGGTCTCGTACGGCGGGCTGGGGCTCTACTGGTACGACCAGCCGCTCACCGACTACTCGCTGAAGCTGGACTGGATGATGCCGGGCGACGACAACTCCGGCATCTTCGTCGGGTTCCCGGACCCGGGGACCGACCCGTGGCTGGCGGTGAACCAGGGCCACGAGATCCAGATCGACGCCACCGACGCGCCCGACCGCACCACCGGTGCGATCTACGCGTTCCAGGGCGCCGACCAGGCCGCTCGGGACGAGGCGCTGAACCCGGCGGGCGAGTGGAACGAGTACGAGATCGTGGTGCAGGGCGACCGGATCCAGGTCTACCTCAACGGCACGCTGATCAACGACTACACCGACACCGACCCGAACCGGATGAACCAGCCGAGCTACGTCGGCATCCAGAACCACGGCAACGGCGACGACGTGTACTTCCGCAACGTCCGGGTCCAGGAGTTCACGTTCGAGTCCGGCGCCAGCCTCGTCGCCGACCACTACGCGGCCGGCGCGCTGAACCGGCAGCAGGAACGGCAGCTCACCCAGCACCTGTCCATGGCCGCACGGCTGGCCGGCGACGGCCAGGCCGAGCCGGCCGCGGGCTCGCTGGACCGCTACGACGCCGTGGCGTCGACGGTCCAGGACGAGGCGGTCCGCGTCGAGTTGCTCCGCATGAGCGACGCGCTGCGGGCGCGGCTGTAACCACCAGAGGAAGGGAGACGTCACCGTGCAAGCTCAACGTCCTGCGAACGTGGCGAACCGACGCGACGAATCACGGAGACCGAGCGCGCGCGGCGGACGGGGGACCGGTGCCGGCCGGTCCTCGTCCCCGGCGCCGGGGCAGCAGTCCCCGCCCCGGCGCCGGGGCTTCTGGATCGTCGTGGCGGTGGCCCTCGCCGCCGTCAACATCGTCCTGGCCACGCTGGTGCTCGGCGGCGGCCGCGACGACGACGACCCGGTGGCCGATCGTGTCGCCGAACTGGAGGCGCAGGAGGAGGTGCGCCAGGTCGAGCTGGTCGGCGAGCTGACGCAGCAGACCACCGCGGCGCACGCCGGCCTGCTCAACGTGATCGACGGCCTGCACATGGTGGTGCCGTCCGGCGGGCAGGCGGTCGTCTCGCCCACCGTCAGCCCCGCCGCCTGGCACTCGGCCGTCGGCGCCGCCATCGGCACCTTCGGCGACCCGCCGTCCGGGTCGACGGAGTTCAACACCGCCCGCAACGGGCTGCTGCTGGCGATCGACCTGCTCGGCTCCGCGGCGACGGCGTACGAGTCGGCCGTCGCCGCCCCGGCCGGTCCGGAGCAGGAACGGCTGCTGGAGCTGGCCGGGCGGCTGCGGGACCAGGCGGTGGCCGCGTGGTCGGTGGCCGCGACCCAGCTCGACGTCCTCAACATCGACGCCGGCAACGGCCACCTCCACATCACGCTGCCGTCGCGGCCCGGCGAGGAGGTCGACCCGCACGGCGGCGTCGGCTTCGAGCCGTCCGCGGAGGACCACGCGAACCACACCGGAGGGTAGGTGAGGGTAGGTTCTGGTCTGGTGTTGCGTCCTGGTCTCTCGTTGCGTTTCTGGGCTGGTTCCGGGCGTCTGTCGCAACAGGGGACCAGGACGTGACGCAGGACCACGACTGAGGGCTGAGACGCCGTTCTCACGATGGGAGATCACTTTCGCGGTGCAGCGGCGAAAGTGTGGCACGATTATCCCATGGCGCACACGCTCGCCGGCCGGCCGGAGACGGCGACCCAGGCGAAAGTCCTGAAGCTGCTGCGCGACGAGGGGCCGCTCTCCCGGGTGGAACTCGCCGACCGGCTCGGAGTCTCACGTACCACCATGGCCAGTGAGGTCAGCCGCCTGACCGAGCTGGGCCTCGCCGAGGGCGCCGGCCCGGCCGCGTCGCGTGGCGGGCGCCGCTCGACCCTGGTCGACCTCTCGTCCGACGTCCGCTTCGTCGGCGTGGCGATCGGCGCGACCACCGTGTCCGTCGCGCTCACCGACGGCCGGCTGACGGTGCTCGGGCAGCGCTCCATCGACATGGACGTCCGCCTCGGCCCGGAGCCGGTGCTGGCTAGCGCGCTCGAGCTGACCCACAAGGTGCTCGCCGAGCACGGCGTCGCCCGTCCCGCCGGTGTCGGCGTGGGCGTCCCCGGCCCGGTCGACTTCCACGGCGGCATGCCGGTCTCGCCGCCGATCATGCCCGGCTGGGACGGCTACCCCGTCCGCGACGCGCTCGCGCGCGAGCTGGGCTGCCCGGTGCTGCTCGACAACGACGTCAACGTCATGGCGCTGGGGGAGCAGCACTCCGGTGTCGCCAAGAACGCCCGCGACTTCCTCTTCGTGAAGATCGGGACGGGCATCGGCTGCGGCATCGTCGTCGACGGCCAGCTCTACCGCGGCGTCGACGGCTGCGCGGGCGACATCGGGCACATCCGGGTCGAGGAGTTCGGGCCCACCTGCGCGTGCGGCAACACCGGCTGCCTCGAAGCCTTCTTCGGCGGCTCCGCGCTGGCCCGCGACGCCCTGGCCGCCGCGCGCGGCGGACGGTCGCCGGCGCTGGCGTCGCTGCTCGCCGAGAAGGGCGAGCTGACCGGCGCCGACGTCGCCGCCGCGGTCACCATGGGCGACCCCTACACCGTCCAGATGATCCGCGACGGCGGCCACCGGGTCGGCTGGGTACTGGCCAGCCTGGTGTCGTTCTTCAACCCCGGCCTCATCGTCATCGGCGGCCGGGTGGCGCGGCTCGGGCACCCGCTGCTGGCCGAGATCCGCGGCGTGGTCTACCGCCGCTCGCTGCCGCTGGCCACCGGCAACCTCCCCGTCGTCCTCAGCGAGATGGGCGACGACGCCGGGGTCGTGGGTGCGGCGGCGCTGATCAGCGACGCGATCTTCGCCGCCCCCTGACGGCGGGCCCGGCGGTTTGGCTGCTGCCCATGGCGCTGTAGTTGTTGCTCTGACGACACAAACAGCGCCATGACCATGGTTCTCGCCAGCACGACCAGCCACCTGGGGCCGCACTATCCCCGGTGAACGGCATTACTTACCACGTGAAGTTGCGAAAGTGCGCCGCAAACTGTTGACCGGAGTTTCCCGGTACGTCTAGTTTGCGTGATCAACGGCCGTTTCAGGCCGGTTCTTCGCGCGTTCGCACGGGCACCGGGGGCGAAGGGAGGGGGGCATCGCTCGGCGTGCGCTTGGCATCCCGTCACAGATCCCGCGCAGCGGTCGATCGACTCAACGAGGAGAACGAGATGGCACGTTCCGAGATCAACCGACGGCGGTTCCTGGGCGCCGTCGCCGGCACCACCATGGCGGTGACGGCCGCGGGGCTGGCCGCCCCGTCCGCCGCGAACGCCGCGAATGCGGCCAAGGGCATGCTGGTGCCGCCCGGCAAGATCGGCATCCAGCTGTTCACCATCCGCAACCTGGTCTCGTCGCTCGGCTTCCGGGTCGTCTTCGAGGAGCTGGCCCGGCTGGGGTACCAGAACGTCGAGTTCGCCGGCTACAGCTCGCCGGCCGAGCCGGGCATCACGGTGCAGCAGATCAGGCAGCTGCTCGACGACAACGGGCTGACGGGCATCGGCAGCCACGTCGGCCTGAACGCGTTCCGCAGCAACATCGAGCTGGAGCTGGACCGCGCCGAGATCCTCGGCCTGCCGTTCATCGGGACGGCGAACGAGCCGGTAACGGCGGCCAACCGGACGGTGGCCGGGTACCGGGCGGCGGCCGCCGAGTTCAACGCCTTCGGCGCGGCCGCGCAGGCCCGCGGGCTGCGCTGGTACCACCACAACCATCAGAACGAGTTCCGGCTGGCGGCCGACGATCCCGGCGTGCGGCTGTACGACCTGCTGCTGTCCGAGACCGACCCGAAGTTGGTCTTCCTCGAGATGGACATCTACTGGGCGTACGTGGGCCAGCACATCGCGCCGGGCTTCGACCCGATCGACTACGTCGTCGCGAACCGGCTGCGGTACCCGCTGTTCCACGCCAAGGACGGCCGGCGCTCGGCGGCGGCGAACGGGTACGACATCGTCGAGTTCGGCGCCGGGGACATCGACTTCCAGCGGTTCTACACCAGCATCGGCTCCCGCGGCCGGCACTACTCGCTGTACGAGCAGGACAACGCGCCGAACACGTCGCCGGACGCCGGTGGCGCGCTGGGCGCGGCCGAACGCAGCTTCGACGCCATCTACGGCCTGCGCGGCTGACGAGAGGACCCTCCATGCGCCGCATCCGCAGCATCCTGACCACCTTCCTGGCCGTACTCCTCCCCGTGGCCGCCCTGACGGCGACGGCTCCGGCAGCGGCCCACGAGGGCCACGACCCCGCCGCCGACGACCCCGCCCTGGACTGGGACAACTACGAGAAGATCCTGCTCAGCAAGGACACCGGCGAGCCGATCGACCTCGCCGTCCTGCCGGACAGCCGGATCCTGCACACCGCCCGCAACGGCGACGTCCGGCTGACCGACCCGTCGACCGGCATCACCCGGGTGATCAACCGCATCGACGTCTACGCCAACTCCGAGGACGGCCTGCAGACCGTCGCGGTCGACCCGGACTTCGCGACGAACCAGTGGGTCTACCTGCTGTACGCGCCGCGGGTGATGCAGGCGCCGTACCCGCAGACGACGCCGACGGGCAACGCGCCGAACTCGCTGCCGGCCGGCGAGACCGAGTCGTACTGGGACCGCTGGAAGGGCTACAACGTCCTGTCGCGGTTCAAGTGGGACGAGGCGACCGACTCGCTCGACCTGTCGACGGAGCAGCAGATCATCAAGGTCGAGACGCAGCGCGGCCAGTGCTGCCACGTCGCCGGTGACATGGCGTGGGACGCCGACGGCAACCTGTACCTGTCGACGGGCGACAACACGCCGGCCAGCACGCCGGGCGCCGGCGGCATGGCGCCGAACAACGACGCGCCGGGGATGAACCCGGGCTTCGACGCTCGCCGCGGCGCCGGCAACACCAACGACCTGCGCGGCAAGATCCTGCGCATCCACGTCGAGGACGACGGGTCGTACACCGTCCCGGACGGCAACCTGTTCGCGCCGGGCACGGCGCAGACCCGCCCGGAGATCTACGTCATGGGCGTGCGCAACCCGTTCCGCATCGACTACGACGTGCAGACCGGCGCGCTGGTCTGGGGCGACTATGGGCCCGACGCCGGTGCGCCGAATCCGAACCGCGGCCCGATGGGCTACGTCGAGTGGCAGTCGACGCTGCAGCCGATCAACGGCGGCTGGCCGTACTGCCACGGCCCGAACGCCAACTACAACGAGTGGGACTACGCGACGGCGACACCCGGGGCGTGGTTCGACTGCGACGCCGGCGCGCAGAACAACTCGCGCTGGAACACCGGCCTCGACGTCGTCCCGCCGGCCACCGCGCCGCACCTGTACTACGGCGACAACGCCAGCCACCAGCCGTGGCCGGAGCTGACCGACCTCGGCGGCGGCGGCCAGGGCCCGATGGGCGGCCCGGTGTACCGCTACGACGCGGGCAACCCGTCGCCGGCGAAGTTCCCCGCGTTCTGGGACGGCCACCCGTTCTTCGCCGAGTTCTCCCAGGACTACGTCGCGGCGTTCACGCTCGACCTCGCCACCAACGGCCCGGTCACGGCCATCACCGACTTCCTGCCGAACGCGCACCTCAGCGACGTCGCCCAGCCGATCTGGGACAACGTCATGGACATGGAGTTCGGCCCGGACGGCTCGCTGTACGTGCTCGAGTACGGTGACGGCTTCTTCCGGCAGAACCCCGACGCCGGCCTGTACCGGGTCGACTACGCCGAGGGCAACAAGTCGCCACAGGCCCGCTACACCGCCGACCCGGTGTCCAGCAGCAACGCGCCGCTGACGGTGACGTTCGACGCTTCGGCGTCGGCCGACCCGGAGGGTGCCGCGCTCACCTACGAGTGGGACTTCGACGGCGACGGCACGTTCGACGCCACCGGGGTCAACGTCACGCACACCTACACCGAGCTGGGCCAGTACAACGCGGCGCTGCGGGTGACCGACCCGTCCGGCAAGTTCGGCGTGCGGTCGTCGCAGATCACGGTCGGCAACGTGGCCCCGACGGTCACGCTGGACACCCCGACCGGCGGCTTCTTCGACTGGGGCCAGGCGGTGCCGGTGACGGTGTCCGTCAGCGACCCCGAGGACGGCAACACGCCGGTATGCGCGCGGGCGACGTGGGCGTTCGGCCTCGGGCACGACGAGCACGCGCACCCGCTCAGCTCGGGCACCGGCTGCACGTTCGGCGTCCCGACCCCGGCCGACGCGCCGGAGCACGGCGAGACGGAGAACATCTACGGCGCGCTGGTGGTCGGCTACACCGACGCCGGCCACCTGGGCGTCCCGCCGGCCCGCGGCGAGGCGTCGCTGCTGCTGAACCCGAAGACGCAGCAGGCGGAGTGGTTCGACGCGAGCAACGGCGTCGAGGTCACCGACGACGCGGACGCGCGCGGCCTGCGCAAGGTGACGTCGTTCGACGCCGGCGACTGGATCGCCTTCGACCCGGTCAACCTGGCCAACATCGACAGCGTCGTCGCCCGGGCCTGGGGACGGGGCACGCTGCACCTGCGCTGGAACGACCCGAAGGCGCCGCCGTTCGCGCAGCTCTCCTTCCGCAACCGGACCGGCTGGTTCGAGGTGGAGCAGGCGCTGACGAACGCGCCGGCGGGCTCCGGCCGGCTCTACCTGACGTCGACCAGCGGGTTCGAGCTCGACGAGGTCCGCTTCGTCGGTGACGGCGTCGCCGACGTGACCCCGCCGACGGTGAGCCACACGCTCAATCCGGCGGCGCCGACCGGCCAGAACGGCTGGTACACCGGCGACGTCACGCTGACCGTCAACGCCACCGACAACGGCACCGTCGCCAGCCGGCAACGGTCCACCGACGGCGGCACCACCTGGGTCAACGCGAACAACCCGCTGACAATCACGGCCGAGGGCAGCACGACGGTGCACTACCGGGCCACCGACAACGGCGGCAACGTGTCGTCCGCCGGCTCGGTCACGGTGAAGATCGACAAGTCCGCGCCGGTCGCGTCGATCGCCGGGGTCGACAACGGCGGCAGCTACGCGGCGAGCGGCACGCTCACGCCGTCGTTCGCCGGCACCGACGCGGTCTCCGGGATCGCCTCGGTGACGGGCACGCTGGACGGCGCGCCGCTGGAGTCCGGGTCGGTGGTGCAGCTGTGGACCCTGACCGTCGGCGAACACGCGCTGGCCGCGACGGCCACCGACAACGCCGGCCGGCAGGGCACCGCGTCGGCGGCGTTCACCGTCACGACGTCGCTGGCCGACCTCGCCGCCATCGTCGACCACTACGACGGTGTGGGCGTGCTGAGCGGCGCGGGTGAGAGCCGGCTGCGGCTGCATCTCGACACCGCGATCCGCAACTCCGCGGCCGGCCGGAACGACAGCGCCGTCCGCTCGCTCGCGCAGTTCGTCGCGACCGCCCGGAGCGCCACGTTCGTCACCGACGCCGCGGCCCGGACGGTGCTCGTCCACCACGGGGAGGTGCTGACCGCCCAGCTGAGCGCCTGACCGAATCCTCGGGTACGCCGGTGGGCCGGGCCGCAGACCGGCCCACCGGCGCCTCACCACGTCCGGACATCGAGCACTTTCGTCACTTCACCGCTCAGATTGCACGACCAGCGACGAAACCATTGCAAACGTCTTGACATAGTGGAAACAGGACGTTTATCTGAGGCCTTCCGAACCGTGATCGGAGGGCAGCATGCGCAAAGCCGTAGTGATGGCCGTGGGGGCGCTCGTCGCGTCCACGCTCGTCGCGGCACCGGGCCTCGCCGCATCCGGGGCACCGGACGCGGCACCGCCGGATTCGGCGTTCCAGAAGGTCACCCTCAATGACACACCCGGCGAACCGATGGACCTCGTGGTCCTGCCGGACGGCCGGGTGTTGCACACCACCCGCGCCGGCGAGGTGTGGCTGCACGACCCCGACACGCGGCTCAACACGCTGGCCGCGGAGCTGGACGTCTACGAGCACGACGAGGAGGGGCTGCAGAGCATCGCCGTCGACCCCGGCTTCGGCAAGACGAACAACTGGATCTACCTGTACTACTCGCCGCCGCTGGACACCCCGCTCGACGACCCCGACACCCCGACGGTGAACGAGGGCGACGCGCTGTTCGACGGCGTGCCCGCCGACTGGGAGCCGTTCAAGGGGCACATCACCCTGGCGCGGTTCCAGCTGACGGGCGACCAGATCGACCTGTCGACCGAGCAGCACATCATGGACGTCCCCGTCGACCGCGGCATCTGCTGCCATGTCGGCGGCGACATCGCCTTCGACGACGCCGGCAACCTGTACCTGGGCACCGGCGACGACACCAACCCGTTCGAGTCGGACGGGTTCGCGCCGATCGACGAGCGGGCCACCCGTAACCCGGCCTTCGACGCGCAGCGCACCTCGGCCAACACCAACGACCTGCGCGGCAAGATCCTGCGCATCACCGTGCAACGGGACGGCTCGTACACCATCCCGGACGGCAACCTGTTCGAGCCCGGCACCGAGGGCACCAAGCCCGAGATCTACGCCATGGGCCTGCGCAACCCGTTCCGCCTCGAGGTGCAGCCGGAGACCGGCGACGTCTACGTCGGCGACTACTCGCCCGACGCCGGCGCCGACGACCCCGCCCGCGGGCCGGCCGGCCAGGGCAAGTGGACGGTCGTGCGCGAGCCGGCGAACTACGGCTGGCCGTACTGCGCCACCGCCGACAAGCCCTACGTCGACTACGACTTCGGCACCGGGGCGTCCGGCGCGCCGTTCGACTGCGCGGCGCCGGTGAACGAGTCGCCGCACAACACCGGACTGACCGAGCTGCCGCCGGTGGCGCAGCCGGACATCTGGTACGGCTACGGCGCGTCGGCGGAGTTCCCGGAGCTCGGCACCGGCGGCATCGGCCCGATGGGCGGCCCGGCCTACGACTTCGACCCGAAGACGACCCGCGGACGGGCGCCGATCGCCTGGCCGGAGTACTACGACGGCATCCCGCTGGCGTACGAGTGGACCCGCGACTGGATCAAGGGCATCCACCTGGACGACGGCGAGGTCGAGGCGATCGAGGCCATCGTCCCGTCGATCGTCACCGACAACCCGATGGACATGGAGTTCGGCCCCGACGGCGCGCTCTACGTCCTCGAGTACGGCGACGGCTACTTCGCCGAGAACCCCGACGCCCAGTTGTCGCGCATCGACTACATCGGCGTGGGCGGCAACCACACCCCGACGCCCGTCGTCGCGGCGGACGTCACCGAAGGGCTCGCGCCGCTGGCGGTGCAGTTCTCCAGCGAGGGCACGGCCGACGCCGACGGCGACCGGCTGCGCTACGAGTGGGACTTCGACGGTGACGGCAAGGTCGACTCCCACGCGCGGAACCCGTCCTTCACGTACGAGGAGAACGGCCTGTACCACGCGACACTGAAGGTCACCGACCTCGGCGGCAAGCACCGCAACAAGTCGGCGTCGGCGGAGGTCGACGTCATCGTCGGCAACCTCACGCCGCAGGTCGAGTTCGTGACGCCGCAGTCGGGCGACACGTTCAGCTTCGGCGACCAGGTGGCGTACGAGGTGCAGGTCACCGACGACCAGCCGGTCGACTGCTCGCGGGTGCGCGTGACGTACATCCTCGGCCACGACACCCACGGTCACCCGCAGACGACGGCGCTCGGCTGCAGCGGCACGCTGCTGACGACGCTGCCGGGCGGGCACGACCCGGGCGACAACCTGACCGGCGTCTTCAACGTCACCTACACCGACGCCCCCGGCGAGGGCGTTCCGCCGCTGACCGACAGCGCGGAGGTGGTGCTGGTTCCGGCGGGCTGACGCCCTGATCGTCCGGACGCATACGCCGGCCGGGTTCTCGTCCACGGGGCGAGAACCCGGCCGGCCCTCGCCCCTAGTGCCAGACCCGGGCCGCGGCGGCGAACTCGGCCGGGTCGCTGTGCACCGGGATGACGCACAGCAGGTGTCCGCCGGGAGCCCGCAGCGTGTGGCAGCCCTGCCAGTCGCCCAGCTCGACCGCGCCGAGCCCGGTGAGCCGGGCCACCTCGGCCGCGACGTCGTCGGTCTCGATGTCGACGTGGTAGCGCGACGGCCCGCCCTCGAGGGCCTGGACGGCGGTCACGAGGCCGGGGACGGCGCCGGGCAGCCCGTGGAACTGCGGCTCGCCGGGCGGGCTCTGGCTGGTGGTGCCGAGCGCGGCGGTCCAGAACGCCACGCTCCGCCCGGCCTCGCCGGCCGGCGCGTCGATCAACAGGGTGGAGAGGCGGCTTCGGTGCATGGACCGTGATGCTAGGGGGACACACCTTAGGAGATCGCGCTCGCCTGGTACCGTTCGCGGCATGTCTGCTGCTTCGTGCGCGGCCTCTTGCGCCGCGGTCACCAGGACGTCCCGCTAGCGGCGGGACGTTCGACTCACACCCTCTTCCTGGACGTCCAGCCGCTTCGTGATCAGACCGGAGCGGCACGTTCGTGCTGCTCAGAACCCCTTCTGAGCAACGGAGCACCTGATGCTTCCAGGCATCCTCCCTTTCCGCGGGCACGGCCCATCCCCTGCACGCGCATGGCTGGTGTTGTGCGCGATGTCCATGCTGCAGTTCTTCATCGCGGTCGACGTGACCGTGGTCAACATCGCCCTGCCCTCGATCGGCGCCGACTTCGACGTCGACGGACACGCCCTGACCTGGGTCGTGGTCGGCACCGGCCTGTTCGGCGCCGCGTCCCTCCTGGCGGGCCTGGCCCCCACCTTCGAGTTGCTGGTGCTCGCGCGCCTGCTGCAGGGCGCCGGTGAGGCCATCGCGCTGCCCGCCGCGATGGCCACCATCGTCTTGACGTTCCCCGACGGCCCGCGTCGGTCGCGGGCGCTGAGCGTGTGGGCCGCGGTGGCCAGCTGCGGTCTCGTCCTCGGATTCGTCCTGTCCGGAATCATCACCGCCCACCTGGGGTGGCGGTGGATCTTCCTGGTCTCGGTCCCCTTCATCCTGATCGTGCTGCTGGCGGCCGCCTTCCTGGTCGACGGGGACCGGCCCGCGGCCGAGGGCGCCGCGCCGCTGGATGTTCCGGGCGCACTGCTGCTGACCGCCTGCCCGCTGCTGTTCACCTTCGCCGTGGTCGAGGCCGCCGAACCCGGAACGCCGCTCTGGGTGGTGCTGGGGGCGCTGGCCGGGGCGGTGGCGGCCGGAGTCGGGTTCGTGCGGGTCGAGGCGCGCTCGCGCAACCCGCTGCTGCCGCTGGGCTTCTTCGTCCATCGCACGCGGGTGGCGGCCAACCTGGTCACGATGCTGCTGAGCGGCGCGTTGTCGACCTCGTTTCTGCTGTTCACCTTCTATCTGCAGGACCGGCTGGGCGTCAGCCCGCTCGGCGCGGGCCTGACGATGCTGCCGCTGGCGGTCTCGCTGATCGTGTGCTCCGTGCTGGTGCCCCGGCTGCTGGACCGCTGGGGAGCACACGTGTGCGTGCTGGCCGGCATCGGCTGCACCGCCGCCGCGATGGCCGTGATCGCGCTCGTGTCGGCCCTGCAGACGGGCGCCGTGACGATGATCCCGGCGATGCTCCTGATCGCGGCCGGAATGGGGTTCGGTCTGGTGGGGCTCCAGTACCTCGCGGTCACCGGTGTCACCGACGACGACGCCGGGGTCGCCTCGGGCGTCCAGCGCGCGGCTGACCAGTTGGGGGGTGCGATCGGGGTGGCCGTCTGCGTCGGGATCGGATTCGCCCCGTCCCTGCACTCCCTCGATCCGTTCCTGGTCGCCACCCTGCTGGCCGCCGTGGGTCTCGTGACCGGTGCGGTCGTGGCCTGGCGCCGGCCGCGCTCACCGAGTGGCGACGTTGAATCGGTTCGCGACTTTGTCCAATGAAAGTGAGAAGTTCGTCGTTCGCGTGCGTGAAACCTGGCTTTGGTGCTGACGTTCTGTCGTTGCGGCGCCGGATGTTGCCGAACCGTGACCTCGTCCGCCGGTCCGTGCCGCGACCCGTCCCGCGCGCCGCCCCGGGGCGGCCAACGCGCAGCTCAGAGCGCATATTGCCTGGTATAGACCGGATCGTCCAGCGGATCCGGCGACCATGGCCGACTCGGCGGTTGTTCGAGCGTCATCGGCTGGTCACCGGAAGAAACTCGTTCGTAACCCTTGACCGCGAGTGGCCGCCCTTCCTAGTTTGTTGTCCCAACCGACGAACACTCGTGATGCAGGTCACGCCGGGGAGAGGGGGGACCATGACCGACGCGTCCGCGCCCGCCGACCAGGTGTTCCTGCGCCGGCACAATCTGGCGATGGTCCTGCGCGACCTGCGCGACCACGGGCCGCGGTCGCGGGCCCGCATCGCCGCCGACACCGGCCTCAACAAGGCCACCGTCTCCAGCCTGGTCGCCGAGCTGGGCGAGTTGGGCCTGGTCCGCGACGGCGATGTCGAGCGCGGCGGCGGGGTGGGCCGGCCCGGGCAGACGGTGGAGATCGACGGGCGCAGCTGCGGGCTGGGCGCCGAGGTGAACGTCGACTACGTCGCGGTGCTCGTGCTCGACCTGCGCGGCGAGCAGGTCAGCTACGTCCGCACCCCGCTCGACGTGCCGCGGCTGGGCGTGGAGAAGACGATGGACGAGCTGGCCGCGGCCATCGCGTCCGCCGTCGACGACGCCGCGGCCAAGGGGCACGACGTCGGCGGCATCACCGTCGGCATCCCGGGCATGGTCGAGACCGCGCCCGGCGTGCTGCGGCACGCCCCGAACATCGGCTGGCGCGAGGTGCGCATCGCCGACGAGCTGGCCACCCGGCTGTCCGGCCCGGCCGCGACCATCCGGGTCGACAACGACGCCAACCTCAGCGCGCTGGCCGAGTACGCCATGGGCTCCTCGGCCGGCACCGGCGACCTCGTCTACGTCACCGGCGAGACCGGCGTCGGCGGCGGCGTCATCTCCGACGGCGTGCTGCTGCGCGGCACCGAGGGCTACGGCGGCGAGATCGGGCACATGCCGATCGGCGACCCCGCGCACCGGTGCGGCTGCGGCAAGGCCGGCTGCTGGGAGACGTCGGTCGGGCTGGCGGCGCTGCTGCGCGAGGTGGCCGACAAGGACGACCCGGTCACCGACCCGTCGGTCGACCTCGAGGTCCGGCTGGCCGAGATCCGCCGCCGCGCGTCGCTCGGCGACGGGCGCACGCTGCGCGGCATCGAGGCGGTCGGCACCGGCCTCGGGCTCGGCGCGGCCATCCTGGTCAACCTGTTCAACCCGCGGGTGATCGTCCTCGGCGGCTACTTCGCGGAGCTGGGCGAGTTCTTCCTGCCGGTCATGGAGGCCGAGCTGGACAAGCGCGTCGTCGCCCCGGCGCGCGGCGGCTGCCGCATCGAGCTGTCCGCGCTGGGGTTCACCGCCGCCTGCCGCGGTGGCGCGCACGTCGCGCTGGAGGCCGTCTTCACCGACCCCGCATCCGTGGGAACGGCGGCCGCGTCCTCGATTCCGACCCCACTCCCCGGAGGTGTGGCGTGAGCGACCCGTTGCTGCAGATGACCGGCATCGTCAAGGTCTTCCCGGGCGTGCGGGCCCTCGACGGCGTCGACCTCGAGGTCCGCGCCGGCGAGGTGCACTGCCTGCTCGGCCAGAACGGCGCCGGCAAGTCGACGCTGATCAAGGTGCTGGCCGGCGCGCACCAGCCGGACGAGGGCGAGATCCGCTGGCAGGGCGAGCAGATCCGGCTCGGCACGCCGATGGCGGCGATGAAGAACGGCATCGCGACCATCTACCAGGAACTCGACCTCGTCGACGGCCTGTCCGTGGCGGAGAACATCTACCTCGGCCACGAACTGACCGCGGCCGGCTTCTCCCGCCGCGGCGACACCCAGAAGGAGGCCGCCGCACTGCTGGCCCGGCTCGGCCACCCGGAGATCTCGCCGCGCCGCGAGGTCGGCATGCTGTCGGCGGCCGGCAAGCAGATCGTCAGCATGGCGCGGGCGCTGTCCCACGACGTCAAGCTGATCGTCATGGACGAGCCGTCGGCGGTCCTCGACCAGGAGGAGGTCGCCCGGCTGTTCAAGGTCATCCGCGACCTGCAGGCCGAGGGCGTCGCCGTCGTGTACATCTCGCACCGGCTGGAGGAGATCCGCGAGATCGGCGACCGCGTCACCGTCCTCAAGGACGGCCGCACCGTCGCCACCGGCCTGGCCGCCCGCGACACCCCGACCCGCGAGCTGACCCGCCGCATGACCGGCCGCGACATCGAGTACGTGTTCCCGCCGCGCCGGACGCACGAGGGCAACGGCGCGGTCGTGCTGGCGGTCCGCGACCTGTCCTCCGGCCGGGCGTTCAGCGGGGTCGACTTCGAGGTGCGGGCCGGCGAGATCGTCGGGCTGGCCGGGCTGGTCGGGTCCGGGCGCTCGGAGATCCTCGAGACCGTCTACGGCGCGCGCAAGGCGTCGTCCGGGTCGGTCAGCGTCGACGGCAAGACCCTGCGCAACGGGCATGTCCGGGCCGCCGTCCGCGCCGGCGTCGGGCTCTGCCCCGAGGAACGCAAGAGCCAGGGCCTGCTGCTCGACGAGGCCATCTACCGCAACGTCAGCCTCGCCACCATGGGCCGGTTCGCCCGTGGCGGCTTCATCAACCGCGGTGACGAGAAGCGCGCCGCCACCGAGCATGTGAAGTCGCTCGACGTCCGCCCGCCGGACGTCGACCGCGCCGTCCGCACCCTGTCGGGCGGCAACCAGCAGAAGATCGTCCTCGCCAGGTGGCTGCTCCGGGAGTGCCGGGTGCTGCTGCTGGACGAGCCGACGCGAGGGGTCGACGTGGGCGCGCGCAGCGAGATCTACGCGCTCGTCCGCCGGCTCGCCGACGACGGTGTCGCCGTCGTCATGGTCAGCAGTGAGGTCCCCGAGGTGCTCGGCCTGGCCGACCGGGTGCTGGTCCTGCGGGACGGGGTCGTCGTGCACACCGGGCCGGCCGACGACATCGACGAGCACCGGGTCCTCGACCTGGTCATGGAAGGGAGCGCAGCGTGAGCGACCAGACTCCGTCCGCACCGCCGACCACCCCGCCGGCCGACGAGCATCGTCGCATCGAGGCGGCCGCGGCGGCCGGGGGCGAGACCCAGTCCGGCTTCGTCCGGTTCATGAGCAGCCCGTTCGGCCGGAACCTCGGCCTGGTCATCGCGCTGCTCGTGCTCTGCGCCGTGGGCGTGGCCACCGCCGGCGACCGGTTCGCCAGCACCGACAACATGGTGACGATCCTGCGGTTCGCCTCCGTCATCGGCGTGGTCAGCATCGGCATGACCTTCGTGATCATCGGCGGCGGCATCGACCTCTCGGTCGGCGCCATCGTCGCGCTCTCGTCGGTCTGGGCCACCACCCTGGCCACCCAGACCATGGCCGAGGACACCCACTGGCTGATCATGGTGTTCGTGGCCTGCGCTGTCGGAGTCGGCTGCGGGTTGGTCAACGGCGTGCTCGTGGCGTACGGGCGCATGGCGCCGTTCATCGCCACGCTGGCGATGTTCGCCGCCGCCCGCGGCCTGGCCGAGATCATCTCCGAGAAGCGCACGCAGATCGTCGACGTCCGCGGGCTGGTCGACACCATCAACGGCGAGTTCCTCGGCATCTCGGTGCTGATCTGGATCTTCGCCGTGGTCAGCGCCGTCGGCTGGGTGCTGCTCAACCGCACCACGTTCGGGCGGCGCACCATCGCCGTCGGCGGCAACGCGACGGCGGCGCGCCTCGCCGGCATCGCGGTCAAGCGCCACACCGTCCTGCTGTACGTGGTGCTGGGCCTGGCCTGCGGCATCGCCGGGATCATGCTGGCCGCCCGCACCGGCACCGGCAGCGGGACGCACGGCCAGCTGTACGAGCTGGACGCGATCGCCGCCGTCGTCATCGGCGGGACGCTGCTCACCGGTGGCCGCGGCACCATCGTCGGCACCGTCTTCGGCGTGCTGATCTTCCAGACGCTGACGAACGTGTTCACCCTCAACAACCTCGACAGCTCCACCCAGGCCGTCGCCAAGGGCGCGATCATCGTCGTCGCCGTACTCCTCCAGCAGCGGGTCGCGGTCCGCAGCAGCGACTCGACCTAGCCGCCCCACTTCCCCGCCGACACACCGACTCACCCCCAAGAAGAGCGCACCACCGGACGGGCAGTCCGGGACCGTACCAACGACGAGGAGAGACCCATGTCCGTACGTACGAACCGGCCGCGCCGCCGGTTACTGACGGCCACCGCCGCCGTGTTCGCGGCCGGAGCCCTCGTGGCCAGCTGCACCAGCAACGACCCGGAGGAGGAGAACGAGCCGGCCGCGCAGACCGGCGGTGACGCCGCGCCCTCCGGCAGCAACGACGAGGTCGGCGAGACCGTGACCATCGGCTTCTCCGGCCCCGAGGCCGACCACGGCTGGCTGGCCGCCGTCAACGACTCGGCCGTCGCCGAGGCGGGGAAGTACGAGGACGTCGAGCTGCGCACCGCGGAGGGCACGAACGACGCCAACCTGCAGATCAGCCAGATCGAGACGTTCATCAACGAGGGCGTCGACGCGATCGTGCTGCTGCCCACGGACGGCGCCCAGCTCACCGAGGTGGCCACCCGGGCGATGGAGGCCGGTATCCCGGTCGTCAACGTCGACCGCGAGTTCTCCACCTCGTTCGCCGCCCGCACCACCATCCTCGGTGACAACTACGGCATGGGTGTCTCGGCCGGCACCTACGCCTGCGGGCTGATCGAGGAGAACGGCATCGCCGACCCGGTGATCGCCGAGATCGCCGGCATCGACTCGCTGCCGCTGACCCAGGACCGCTCGCAGGGCTTCGAGGACGCGCTCGCCGCCTGCGACCAGACCGTCGACAACCGCGTCGCCGCCGAGTTCACCGTCGAGTCCGGCGAGGAGCAGGCCGCGAACCTGCTGCAGGCGGCGCCGCAGATCGACATCATCTGGAACCACGACGACGACCAGGGCGTCGGCGTCAAGCAGGCGTTCGACAACGCCGGCCGCGACGAGTTCTTCTTCATCGGCGGGGCGGGCTCGGCGAACGCGATGCGGTGGATCCAGGACGGCGAGATGGAGGCCACCATCCTCTACCCGCCGACGCAGGCTGCGGACGGCATCCGGCTGGCCCGGCTGCTGGCACAGAACAAGGGGATGTCGGACCTGGTCCAGGTCGAGGTACCGCGCCGGATCGTGCTGAACGCTCCGGTCGTCAACGCCGACAACGTCGAGCAGTACCTCCCCCTGGGGTTCGAATCCTGATCAGGACGCGGTGAGTGGCGGGGCCGGCGCCGGCCCCGCCAGCACTCGTCACGCACGGGGGCACATAACGGAAGGCACAGCACATGACGGTTGACGACACGCCGACCCAGGTCACGTCACTGGGCATTGGGATGGTGGGTTACGCGTTCATGGGGGCGGCACACTCCCAGGCCTGGCGCAACGCGCCGAGCTTCTTCGACGTTCCGGTGGTCCCGCGCCTGGTGGCGCTGGGCGGCCGGAACGCCGAGGCGGCCGGCGACGTGGCCAGACGCTTCGGGTGGGAGAGCGTCGAGACTGACTGGCGGCAGCTGATCGCCCGCGACGACGTGGGACTGGTCGACGTCTGCACGCCCGGCGACACCCACGCGGAGATCGCGATCGCGGCCCTCGAGGCCGGCAAGCACGTGCTCTGCGAGAAGCCGCTGGCCAACAACGTGGCCGAGGCCGAGGCCATGGTCGAGGCGGCGGAGAAGGCGGCGGAGTCGGGGGTCCGCAGCCTGGTCGGCTTCACCTACCGCCGGGTGCCGGCCATCGCGCTGGCCCGGCAGCTGGTGGCCGAGGGCCGGCTGGGGCAACTGCACCACGTCCGTGCCCAGTACCTGCAGGACTGGATCGCCGATCCTGCTGCGCCGTTGTCGTGGCGGCTGCAGAAGGATCGGGCCGGTTCCGGCGCGCTCGGCGACATCGGCGCGCACATCGTCGACCTGACGCAGTTCATCACCGGCGAGCGCATCACCGGTGTCAGCGCGATCCTGGAGACGTTCGTCAAGGAACGCCCGATCCCCGACTCCTTCACCGGGCTGGCCGGCTCCGCGGGGGCGGGCGCGGCCATGGGACCGGTCACGGTCGACGACACCGCGCTGTTCCTGGCCCGGTTCGCCGGGGGAGCGGTGGCCTCGTTCGAGGCGACCCGGTTCGCCAGCGGGCGCAAGAACGCGATCCGCATCGAGATCAACGGGTCGAAGGGCAGCCTCGCGTTCGACTTCGAGGACATGAACGTCCTCAACGTCTACGACCACACCGAGGACGCCCGGCTGGCCGGCTTCAAGCGGGTGCTGGTGACCGAGCCCAGCCACCCGTATGTCAGCGCCTGGTGGCCCGCGGGGCACGGGCTCGGCTACGAGCACGCCTTCACCCACCAGGCCGTCGACCTGCTGACGGCGATCGGCGAGGGCCGCGACCCGGAGCCGTCGTTCGCCGACGGCCTGGCCGTGCAGCGCGTCCTCGCGGCCGTCGAGGACAGCGCGGCCGCCGGCAGCGCATGGACGGAGGTCCCCGCACCCGCCTGAGACCACGCAGGGCCGAGTACCACCGGGGGCGACCCCGGGCACGGAGCGCACCATCCGTTCCCGACAGTCGAAGGAGACTGTGGTGAGTCATCCCACGCAACGCGCCCGCCGATGGGCGCGGCGATTATTGGCGGCAGGTGCCGCCGTCGTGACGACGGTGCCGCTGGCGGTCGCCGCGATGGCGCCGCCGGCGGCCGCCCACCCGGGCCACGGTGGCTACTCGATCCTGGTGTTCTCGAAGACGGCGGGGTTCCGCCACGACTCGATCCCCGCGGGCATCGCGGCGATCCAGCAGCTCGGCACCCAGCACGAGTTCGACGTCACCGCGACGGAGGACGCCGCGGCGTTCACCGACGAGAACCTCGCCCAGTACGACGCCGTCGTCTGGTTGTCGACCACCGGTGACGTGCTCAACACCGACCAGCAGGCGGCGTTCGAGCGGTACATCCAGGCCGGCGGCGGGTACGCGGGCGTCCACTCCGCGTCCGACACCGAGTACAGCTGGCCGTGGTACGGCGAGCTGGTCGGCGCGTACTTCGCCAGCCACCCGCAGAACCAGACCGCGACGGTGAAGGTGGAGGACCCGGCGCACCCGTCGACCCAGCACCTCGACCCGCTCTGGTCCCGGTTCGACGAGTGGTACAACTACCAGACCAACCCGCGCGGCAACGTGCACGTGCTGACGTCGCTGGACGAGAAGTCGTACTCGCCGGGTGGTGGCGCGATGGGCGCGGACCACCCGATCACCTGGTGTCAGGACTACGACGGCGGCCGGTCCTGGTACACCGGCCTCGGCCACACCCAGGAGTCGTACGCCGACCCGGACTTCCTGCAGCTGCTGCTCGGCGGCATCGAGACCGCGGCGGGCGTCACGCCGGCCGACTGCTCGGCCAGCATCCCGGACAGCTTCGAGAAGGTCACGCTCGACGACAGCACCAGCAACCCGATGGAGCTGGCGGTCGCCGACGACGGCCGCGTGCTCTACATCGACCGCAACGGCGCGGTCCGGTTGATCCGGCCGGACGGCTCGGCCACCACCACCGGCACCTTGAGCGTGTACACCGGCCAGGAGTTCGGCCTGATGGGCATCGCGCTCGACCCTGACTTCGTCACCAACGGCTGGGTCTACCTGACGTACGCGCCGGCCGGCGGCGAGGCGATCGACCGGGTGTCGAGGTTCACGCTGACCGGTGAGACGCTCGACCTCGCCAGCGAGACCGTCATCATCGAGTACCCGACCAACCGGGTCGAGTGCTGCCACGCCGGCGGCGCGCTGGAGTTCGACAACGACGGCAACCTGTACCTCACCACCGGCGACAACACGAACCCGTTCGCGTCCAGCGGCTACGCGCCGATCGACGAGCGGCCCGGCCGCGAGCTGTGGGACGCGCAGCGCACGTCGGCCAACAGCAACAGCCTCAGCGGCAAGGTGCTGCGCATCACCCCGTCCGACGGCGGCGGCTACACGATCCCCACGGGCAACCTGTTCCCGCCGGGCACCGCGCAGACCCGTCCGGAGATCTTCGCGATGGGATTCCGCAACCCGTTCCGCATCGGCCTGGACCCGGCGACGAACAAGCTCATGGTCGCCGACTACGGACCGGACGCCGGCAGCGCGAACCCCAGCCGCGGCCCGGACGGCCGGGTGGAGTGGAACATCGTCGACGAGCCCGGCTTCTACGGCTGGCCGTACTGCGTGGGCAACAACACGCCGTACATCGACTTCGACTTCGCCACCAACGCCTCCGGCGCGGCCTTCAACTGCGACGCGCCGGTGAACAACTCGCCGAACAACACCGGCATCACCCAGCTGCCGGCCGCCATCCAGGCCGAGGTCTGGTACGGCTACTCCACCAACCCGCTGTTCCCGGAGATCGGTGGCGGCGGCGCCCCGATGGCCGGCGGCGTCTACCGGTACGACCCGGACCTGGTGTCGGACCGCAAGTGGCCGGCGTACTGGGACGGCAAGGCGATCTTCGGCGAGTGGAACCAGGGCAACCTGTACTCGTTCCAGCTCGACGAGACCGGGTCGGCCGTCACGGACATCAACGCGGTCTTCCCGGACTGGCCGTTCGCCCGCCCGCACGCGCTGGAGTTCGGCCCGGACGGCGCGCTGTACCTGATCGAGTGGGGCGCCGGCTTCGGCGGCAACAACGCCGACTCCGGTGTGTACCGCATCGACTACGTGCAGGGCACCCGGGCGCCGGTGGCGCGCATCAGCGCCAGCGCGACGTCCGGCCCGGTGCCGCTGGAGGTGTCGTTCGACGGCTCCGCGTCGATCGACCCCGAGGGTGGGCCCATCACGTACGCGTGGGACTTCGACGGTGACGGCAGCACCGACTCCACCGAGGCGGAGGCGTCGTATACCTACACGACGGCCGGCGACTACACCGTCGCGCTCACCGTCACCGACGGCGACGGCCTGTCCGACATCGCCAACGTCGAGATCACGGCCGGCAACACCGCGCCGGACGTGAACGTGGCGTGGCCGCCGAACGGCGGGTTCTTCGAGTTCGGCGACACGATCCGGTACGAGGTGAGCGCCACCGACGCGGAGGACGGCCAGGCCGACTGCGCGCGCATCGTCACCCAGCCGGCGCTCGGGCACGACGAGCACTCGCACGGGTACGCCGAGAACCACGGCTGCTCGGGCGTGTTCCCGCTGCCCGGCGACGAGGGCCACATCGGCGCGAACATCTTCGGCACCGTCACGGTCACCTACACCGACGACGGCGCGCCGAACGTCAGCCCGCTGACCGGCCAGGAGGTCCTGGTCCTGCAGCCCAAGCGGCGCGAGGCCGAGCACTTCGGCACGACCGGCCGGCTGGCGGGCTCCACCTCGGGCGGCGACCCGGGCGTGCAGCGCGAGACCACCGGCGACGTCCTGGGCGGCGGCCAGAACATCGGGTTCATCGAGCCCGGCGACTGGTGGGCCTGGGACCCGATGAACCTCACCGGCATCGACAGCATCACGCTGCGGGCGGCCACGCCGACCGGCGCGTCGACGGTCGAGGTGCGCACCGGCTCGCCGGACGGCCCGACGGTGGCCACCATCACCGTGCAGCCGACCGGCGCCTGGCAGACCTACGACAACTTCACCGGCGAGGTCAGCGGCGACACGGCCGACGACAGCGGCCCGCTGTACTTCGTCAACGTCTCCGGCGGGCTGAACGTCAACTGGATCGACTTCGAGGGCCGCGGCGTCACCGACAACCAGCGGCCCGACGTCGAACTGACCGCGACGCCGACCAGCGGCACCGTCCCGCTGGACGTCGACTTCGAGGCCACCGCCACCGACCCCGAGGGCGACGACCCGCTCACCTACGCGTGGGTCTTCGGCGACGGCGGCACCGCCACCGGCCCGGCCGCGTCGCACACCTACACCGAGGCGGGCAGCTACGACGCCTCCGTGACGGTGACGGACGCGCGCGGCGCCGCGGCGACCGAGCACGTCACCATCGAGGTCGACCCCGTGATCACCGAACCGCCGGTCTGCCTGAACGGGCGGTCCGACGGGTTCGACGGCACGTCGCTGGACCGGGACCGCTGGACCACCGTGGTCCGGGAGAACCAGGACCTCGTGGTCGGGGACGGCGCGCTGGTGCTGCCGGCGACGAGCACCGACATCTACGGCACCAACAACACCGACACGCCGAACATCGTCCTGCAGGACCTGCCGGACGGGCCGTTCACCGCGACCGCGAAGCTGACCATGCAGGCCTACCGGGCCTACCAGCAGGCCGGTCTGATCATCTACGGCGACGACGACAACTACGCCAAGATGGTGCTCCAGGGCCGCGACACCGGCGTCAGCAACCCGGCCGCGCGCATCTTCCAGTTCATCCGCGAGGAGAACGGCGCGCCCAACGAGGTCGGCGACAGCAACACCGCCAACCTCGGCGCCGCCTACCCGGACACCGTCTGGGTGCGCTACATCAGCGACGGCTCGAACCTGCGGGCCGCGTACAGCTCCGACGGCGTGAACTTCACCGAGATGCCGCAGACGAAGAGCCTGGCCGGCATCGAGAACCCGAAGATCGGCCTGGTCGCGCTGGCCGGAACCGGCCAGCCGGTCACCGACGTGCGGTTCGACTCGTTCCACATCACGCCCGACGACACCGCCACGCCGCCGACGCCGGACGACGCGTTCGACGGCACGACGCTGGACGGCTGCCGCTGGACCGTGCTGCGGCCCGACGACGCGGGGTACCGGGTCGCCGGCGGCAAGCTGGAGATCGACACCCCGAACGGCGACATCTACACCGGCAACACCGACCCGCTGCCGGGGAACTTCATGCTCCAGCCGGCGCCCGAGGGCGACGAGTGGACCATCGAGACGCTGGTCGACGCGTCCACGCTGGTCGAGCAGTACCAGCAGGGCGGGCTGATCGTCCACGGCGACGACGACAACTACGTCAAGTTCGACATGGTGGTCGACAACCCGGCCGGTCAGCCGGTGGCCCGCCGGATCGAGCTGCGCAGCGAGGTCGGCGCCGTCATCCAGGACCCGCAGCCCCAGGCCACCGCGCTCACCCAGGGCGTGTGGCACCTGCGGCTGAGCCGCTCCGGCGACACCTACAGCGGCGCCTACAGCGCCGACGGCCAGACCTGGACCGAGCTGGGCGAGGCGGTCACCAACACCGCGCTGTCGTCCGGTGACGTGCGGGTGGGCCTGTTCGCCATCGGCACCTCGCAGTCGGCGCCGCAGACGGTGACGTACGACCACTTCCGCGTCACCGGCGGGCCGCAGGCGTGCGAGCCGACGGCGCCGGGGGAGGGCTACACCAGCCTCTTCGACGGCACCGAGGCGAGCCTGTCCGGCTGGCAGATGGCCGGCCCGGGCGGGTTCACGCTCACCGAGGACTGCACGCTGCTGTCCGAGGGCGGCATGGGCCTCTACTGGTACTCGGCGGACTCCTACGAGGACTACAGCCTCAAGCTGGACTGGATGATGCCGGGCGACGACAACTCCGGCATCTTCGTCGGGTTCCCGGACCCGGGCGACGACCCGTGGGTCGCCGTCAACCAGGGCCACGAGATCCAGATCGACGCCACCGACGCGCCCGACCGCACCACCGGTGCGATCTACGCGTTCCAGGGCGCCGACCAGGCCGCTCGCGACGCCGCCCTCAACCCGCCGGGTGAGTGGAACGAGTACGAGATCGTGGTGCAGGGCGACCGCATCCGGGTGCTGTTGAACGGTGTGTTGATCAACGACTACACCGACACGGACCCGAACCGGATGAACCAGCCCAGCTTCATCGGCATCCAGAACCACGGCGCGGCGGACCAGAACTACTTCCGCAACGTCCGCATCCAGGAGCTCGTCGACGAGACGCCCCCGACGGTCGCGGTCGCGCTCGACCCGGCCGCGCCGACCGGCCAGAACGGCTGGTGGACCGGCCCGGTGTCCGCTACCGCGGTGGGCACCGACGACCAGGGCGGCGAGGTCGCGCTGGAGTACCGCCTCGGCGGCGGCGACTGGACGCCGTACACCGGTGCGGTGGTCGTCGACGCCGACGGCGAGCACGCGCTGGAGTTCCGCGGCACCGACACCGCCGGCAACGTGTCCGAGCCGGTCGCGGCGGCCGTCCGCAAGGACGCCACCCCGCCGGTCACGACCGCCACGGTGGAAGGCAGCGCGCCGGTGGCGGTGACGCTGGCGGCCACCGACGCCACGTCCGGCGTCGCGGCCACCGAGTGGTCGCTCGACGGCGGCGACTGGACGGCGTACGACGGTCCGGTCGCGGTCAGCGGCGACGGCGAGCACGAGCTGCGATACCGCTCGGCGGACGCGGCCGGGAACGTCGAGGACGCCAAGGCGGTCACCGTGACCGTCGACGGCTCCGCGCCGGTCCTGGTGGTCAGCGGCGTCGCGCACGGCCAGCTCTACGGCGACAGCCAGAGCCTGACCGTCACCTGGACGGCCACCGACAACGGCCCGGTCACCGTGACCGGGACGCTGGACGGCACGGCCATCCAGTCCGGCGCCGTGGTCGCGCTGCACGCGATCCCGCTCGGCCTGCACGAGCTGGTCGTCACGGCGGAGGACGCGGCCGGCAACGAGACCGTCCAGGAGCTGGTGTTCTTCTCCACCACGTCGTTCGCCGACATGGAGAGCCTGATCACTCAGTTCCAGACGGCCGGCACGATCACGCCGCAGGTGGCCAAGGACCTGCAGAAGTCGCTGTCCACCGCCCGCCGGCAGGAGGGCATGGGCCGCGAGGACCGGGCCGTGATCGCACTGGAGTCGTTCAAGACCATGGTCAACGCGAAGGTCACCAACCCGGGGGCGAAGAGCACCCTGGTCCGGGACGCCGACGCGATGATCCTGCGGCTCGGCGGCACGCCTCGGCAGGCGTCCGCCGGTGTCCGCGCCAACGGTGGCGAAGCACTCACCGGAACGGGCCGTCTCGCCGGCGATCCGGACCGTACTGAGGGCAGGGAGTTGCCCGCCATCGAGTAACCGTCACGACCACCCCCACCCCCAAGGAGACGTCACCATGAGAGTTCTGCTGCCGCCCGGCGCACCGCGCCGGAACGGAACCCGCGACCAGGGCACCTCGGCCCTGCCCCGGATCGCCGGGCCGGGCTCTCATGGGCGACGGGGAGCCGGCGTCAGCCGGTTCCCGGCCCCGGTGCCGGAGCGACGCGCTCCGCGCCGGCACCGGGGCGCCACCTTCGCGGCGGGATCGTCCGAGGGAGGCCGGGCATGAGCGGGGTCGGCATCTGGTTCGTCGGCGCCCGCGGCTCCGTGGCGACGACGACGACCGTCGGGCTGCTGGCGATCCGGTCCCGGCTGGCCGGACACACGGGCATGGTGTCGGAGCTGCCGGAGGTCGCGGCGGCCGGACTGCCGGCGCTGGACGGCATCGTCGTCGGCGGCCACGAGGTCGCCGAGGGCACGCTGGGCAAGCGGGCCGAGGAGCTGAGCGCGGGCGGAGTGTTCCCGCCCGCGCTGGCCACCGTCCTGGCCGGTGACCTCGCCGCGGCCGACGAGCGGATCCGGCCCGGCGTCGTCGCCGGGCAGGGCACGCAGCGCGCGGCGGCGGAGCGGGTCGAGGCCGAGCTGCGCGCGTTCCGTGACGAGCACGGCCTGGACCGCGTGGTCGTCGTCGACGTCTCCAGCACCGAGCCGCCGGTCGACGGCGACGTCCCCGCGCTGGCGACGGCCGCCGCGCTGGAGGCGGCGCTGGACGCGGGCGAGGCGCCGCTGCCGGGCAGCTCGCTGTACGCGTACGCGGCGTTCCGGGCCGGCTGCGCGTACGTCGCGTTCACCCCGAGCCCGGGGCCGCGGGTCCCGGCGCTGGAGGAGCTGGCCCTGGACCGCGGCGTCCCGTGGGCCGGCTCGGACGCCAAGACCGGCGAGACACTGGTCAAGACAGTGCTCGGGCCGATGTTCGCGATGCGCGCGCTGAGGGTGCGGTCGTGGTCGTCGGTCAACCTGCTGGGCGGCGGCGACGGCCAGACGCTGGCCGATCCGACCAACGCGGCCAGCAAGATCGCCACCAAGGCCAACGGCCTGGAGTCGATCCTCGGCCACCCGGTCGACGGGCCGCTGCACATCGACTACGTGCCCGACCTCGGCGACTGGAAGACCGCCTGGGACCTGGTGTCGTTCGAGGGCTTCCTCGGCACCCGGATGTCCATGCAGTTCACCTGGTCCGGCTGCGACTCGTCGCTCGCCGCGCCGCTGGTGCTGGACCTCGTCCGGCTGGTCGCGCGGGCGCACGAGCTGGGCGAGTCCGGGCCGATGCCGCAGCTCGGGTTCTTCTTCAAGGATCCGGCCGCCAGCGACGTGCACGCGCTGAGCACCCAGTGGGACGCGCTGGCGTCGTGGTGCGACCGGGCCGGCCGGGGCACGACATGAGGCTGCGCGACGTCGCCGAACTGGTGCGGGCGCCCGCGGCGCTGACCGTGCCGGGCGACTCGCTGGCCGGCGCGGCCGCGGCCGGGTTCCCGTACGGGGCCCGGACCGCGGTCACGCCGCTGGCCTCGGCCTGCCTGTACTGGGCCGGCATGGCCCTGAACGACTACGCCGACCGCGACCTCGACCGCGTCGAGCGGCCGGAGCGGCCGATCCCGTCCGGACGGGTGACGCCGGGTGAGGCGCTGGGCATCGCCACCGGGCTCACCGTCGCCGGCCTCGGGCTGGCGGCGGCGGCCGGCGGACGGCGGGCGCTGCGGGTCGCGGTCCCGCTGGCCGCGGCCGTGTGGACGTACGACCTGGTCGCCAAGGCGACGCCGGCCGGCCCGCTCGCGATGGGCGCGGCCCGCGGACTGGACGTGCTGCTGGGCGCGGGCGGACGGGAGCGGGCGGCGGCGCTGCCCGCTCTCGCCGTCGCCACGCACACCGTCGGCGTGACGGTGCTCAGCCGCGGCGAGGTGCACGGCGCCTCGCCATCCTCGGCCCGGGTCGCCCTCGGCGCGACGGTGGCCGCGTCGATGGCGGCCGCCGTGCCGCTGCCGCTCCGGTCTGTGGCCTCGCCGGGCGCGGCCGGTTCGCGGGGCGCCGCCGGAGACCGCTCTCGTCGCTGGAGGTCTGCCGTCGGATACGACGGCAGAGCCCCATCGCGCGATGGAGGTCTGCCGTCGTATCCGACCGCAGACCTCCAGCGCGGTGGACACCCTCTCCGGCCTGGGGCTTCGCCGGCCAACGGGCTGGCGGCGGCCGGGTTCGCGGGGCTGTATGCGGCGACCGTCGGGAAGGCGCAGCTGGATGCGGCCCGGACGCCGGACGCGGCGACCGTGCGGTCGGCGACCGGAGCCGGCGTGCGCGGCGTGATCCCGTTGCAGTCGGCGCTGCTGGCGAAGGCGGGCGCGGTGGCGCTGGCCGCGGCGGTCGTCGGCATCGGGCCGGCCGTGCGGGCGCTGTCGAAGGTGGTGTCGCCGACATGAGCCTCCGGTTCGGATACGGGACGAACGGGTTCGGCAGCCACCGGCTGGACGACGCGCTCGGCGTCATCGCCGGCCTCGGCTACGACGGCGTCGCCCTCACCGTCGACCACCCGCACCTGGATCCGTTCGGGCCGGACCTGTCCGCGCGCACCGTCGCGGTCGGGCGGCGGCTGGACGAGCTGGGCCTCGCCGTCGTCATCGAGACCGGCGCGCGGTACGTGCTGGACCCGTGGCGCAAGCACGAGCCGAACCTGGTCTCGGACAGCGGGCGGGAGCGGCGGGTCGACCTGCTGTGCCGGGCGGTCCGGATCGGCGCCGAACTGGGCGCCGAGGCGGTGTCGTTCTGGTCCGGCACGCTGCCCGACGGGGTGAGCACCGACGAGGGCTGGCGGCGGGTCACGTCCGGCGTCGCGGCGGTCCTGGAGGAGGCGGAGCGACGCGACCTGGAATGCGCGTTCGAGCCGGAGCCCGGGATGTTCATCGACACCGTCGGCGGCGTGCTCGAGCTGCGCAAACGGCTCGGCGACCCGGAGCGGCTGCGGGTCACGCTCGACATCGGGCACGTCGTCGCGAACGAGGCGGGCACCGTCGCCGACTGCGTCCGCCAGGCCGGCAGCCTGCTGGCGAACGTGCAGCTCGACGACATGGTCGAGGGCGTGCACGAGCACCTGGAGTTCGGCGAGGGCGAGGTCGACCTGCCGGCGGCGCTGGGCGCGCTGCTGGAGGTGGGCTACGGCGGGCTGGCCGCCGTCGAACTGCCGCGGCACGGGCACGCCGCGCCCGTCGTCGCGCGCCGTTCGCTGGAGGCGCTGCAAGCTGCCGAGGCGCAGGCCCTGGCCGCCATGGGACACGGGGGCGAGCGGGGGAGGGCCGGCGCATTGCGACAGCCCGACGAAGAGGAAGGACTGCCATGAGCGCGACGATCGATCGGACCACCCCGCACCTGGACGAGGCCGCTCGGGGGCGGCTGGCCGAGCTGCTGGCGGAGGTCGAGCTCGACCCCCGGCGGGTCGCGGTGCTGTTCCCGGCGGTCGGACGGCGGGTCGCCCGCGGCCCGTCCAACCCGTCCGACCCCGACGGCCTGCGCAGTCCGCGGCTGGAGGACGAGGCCCGCGCGGCGCTGCTGGTGGCCGCGGCCGCCCGGCTGGAGCGGGCCGCGCTGGTGGAGGAGGTCGGCCAGCTGTACCGGTACGGCGACGCCGAGGAGAAACGGGCGGTGCTGCGGGCGCTGGCGGTGCTGGACCTCGGCGACGCCGGGCTGCCGCTGGTGGCCGACGCGCTGCGCACCAACGACATGCGGCTGGTCGCGGCCGCGCTGGGGCCGTACGCCGCGGCCCACCTGGACGCCGCCGCCTGGCGTCAGGGCGTGCTCAAGTGCCTGTTCGTCGGCGTGCCGCTGGACGCCGTCGCCGACCTCGACGCGCGCACCGACGAAGAGCTGGCCCGCATGGTGGCCGACTACGGCAACGAGCGCGTCGCCGCCGGGCGGTCGGTGCCCAGCGACGCCTGGCGCATCCTCGGCCGCCACCCGGAGGCCGTCGCCGGCCGGTTCCCCGTCCCCGCCGAGGAGGCCTGATCGATGCGCATCTTCGACCCCCACATCCACATGACCTCGCGCACCACCGACGACTACCAGCGCATGTACGCCGCCGGGGTCCGTGCCATCACCGAGCCGGCGTTCTGGCTCGGCCAGCCGCGCACGAACGTCGGCTCGTTCGTCGACTACTTCGACGCGCTGGTCGGCTGGGAGCGGTTCCGGGCCGCGCAGTTCGGCATCCGGCACCACTGCACGATCGCGCTGAACCCGAAGGAGGCCAACGATCCGCGCTGCCACGGCGTCCTGGAGGTGCTGCCGCGCTACCTCGCCAAGGACGGCGTCGTCGCGGTCGGCGAGCTGGGTTTCGACTCGATGACCGACGACGAGGAGAAGGTGTTCGTCCGGCAGCTCGAGCTGGCCGGCGAGCACGACCTGCCGGTGCTGGTGCACACGCCGCACCGGGACAAGGCGGCCGGCACCCGGCGGACGCTGGAACTGGTCGCGGCCAGCGGGCTGGCGCCGGAACGCGTCCTCGTCGACCACCTCAACGAGACCACCGTCGGCATGGTCGCCGACTCGGGCTGCTGGATGGGGTTCTCGATCTACCCGGACACCAAGATGGACGAGCACCGCATGGTGCGCATCCTCGCCGACCGCGGGCTGGATCGGATGATCGTCAACTCCGCCGCCGACTGGGGCCACAGCGACCCGCTGAAGACGGTGAAGACGGGCCGGGCGATGCTCGCCGAGGAGTTCGGCGCCGATGACGTCGACAAGGTCCTCTGGCAGAACCCGGTCGAGTTCTACGGGCAGAGCGGCCGGCTGCTGCTGGACGAGGTCGACCTCGCCGGGACGGGCGGGCGGACGGCGACGTTCGAGGGCAATTCCATCGTGCGCGGCCAGCGACCCGACCCCGCGGAGTCGAGTGCAGATTCCGCGGTGGCCCGGCCCGACCTGACGGCCGACCAACCGGAGGCGTGATGCGGTTCCGGCACCGCGACGGCACCGTCGTCCACCTCGCGTACTGCACGAACGTCCACCCGACCGAGGACGTCGAGGCGCTGCTGGACCAGGTGACGCGCTACGGCGCCGGCGCGCGGGCCCGGCTCGGGGTGTCCCGGCTGGGCCTCGGCCTGTGGCTGCCGGCCCCGGTCGTGGCCCGGCTGGCCTCCGACGCCGGCCGGCGCGACCTGGACCGGCTGCGCGCGACGCTGGCCGCGGGCGGGCTGGAGGTGGTGACGCTCAACGCCTTCCCGTACCAGGGCTTCCACGACCCGCGGGTCAAGCTGGGCGTCTACCACCCGGACTGGCTGACGTCGCAGCGGCTGGCGTACACGCTGGACTGCGCCCGGGTGCTGGCCGCGTTGCTGCCCGACGACGCCGTCCGCGGCAGCGTGTCCAGCCTGCCGCTGGCCTGGCGCACCCCCTGGGACGACGCCCGGCGTGGGCTGGCCGCCGAGCGGCTGGGCCAGCTCGCCGACGGCCTGGCGAAGGTCGAGGCGGACACCGGGCGGACGGTCCGGGTCGGGCTGGAGCCGGAGCCCGGCTGCGTCGTCGAGACCGTCGACGAAGCGGCCGCCCAGCTCGGCGGCGTCGACACCGACCGCATCGGGATCTGCCTGGACGCCTGCCACCTGGCGACCCAGTTCGAGGAGCCGTCCGACGCCCTGGCCACGCTCGCGGCCGCCGGGCTGCCCGTCGTCAAGACGCAGGCGTCGGCCGCGCTGGAAGTGGCCGACCCGGGCGACCCGGCCTCCCGCAAGGCGCTCGCGGCCTACGCCGAGGACCGGTTCCTGCACCAGACGCGGGTGCGCACCCGCGGCCAGGTGGTCGGCGCCGACGACCTGCCCGTCGCGCTGTCGTCGGCGGCGTTCCCCGGCGACGGCCCGTGGCGGGTGCACTTCCACGTGCCCGTGCACGAACAGCCCGAGCCGCCGCTGGCCGCCACCCAGGAGCACCTGGCGGCGACGCTGCGCGGGCTGTTCGGCGGGTCGCGGGCGGTGACCGACCACGTGGAGGTCGAGACGTACACCTGGTCGGTGCTGCCCGAGGGGCGCCGGCCGGACGGCCCGGACGGGCTGGTGGCGGGGCTCGCGGCGGAACTGCGCTGGGTCGCGGACCGGATGGTGGAGATCGGTATGGAGGAGATTTCGTGACCAACAAGCTATTGGTACTCGACGTCGTGGGCCTGACGCCGCGGCTGCTGGAGCACACCCCGAACCTGCGGGCGATCGCCGGCGACGGCTGGCAGGCGGCGCTGGGCACGGTGCTGCCCGCGGTGACCTGCTCGGTCCAGTCGACGTTCCTCACCGGCGCGATGCCGCGCGACCACGGCGTCGTCGGGAACGGCTGGTACTTCCGCGACCTCGGCGAGATCTTCCTGTGGCGCCAGCACAACCGGCTCGTGCAGGGCGAGAAGGTGTGGGACCTCGCCCGGCAGGCACGCCCCGGGTACACCGTCGCGAACGTGTGCTGGTGGTACGCGATGGGCGCCGACACCGACTGGACGGTGACGCCGCGGCCGATCTACCACGCCGACGGCCGCAAGTCGCCGGACTGCTACACCCGGCCGCCGGCGCTGCACGACGAGCTGACCCGGTCGCTGGGGGAGTTCCCGCTGTTCAACTACTGGGGCCCGACGGCGTCGATCAAGTCCAGCGAGTGGATCGTGCAGGCCACCCGGCGGTTGATGCCACAGGCCGACCTCACCCTCGCCTATGTCCCGCACCTCGACTACGACCTGCAGCGGTTCGGGCCGCACAGCCCGCAGGCCGTCGCCGCCGCCCGCGACGTCGACCGCGTCCTGGCGCCGCTGCTCACCGAAGCCCGCGACCAGGGCGTCACCGTCGTCGCCCTGAGCGAGTACGGCATCGGCCCGGCCAGCCGCCCGGTGCACGTCAACCGGGCGCTGCGGCAGGCCGGGCTGCTCGACGTCTACACGCAGGCCGGCATGGAGTACCTGGACCCGTGGGCGTCGCGGGCGTTCGCCGTCGCCGACCACCAGGTGGCGCACGTCTACGTGAAGGACCCCGGCGACCTCGAGGCCGTCCGCGAGCTCTACCAGGGCCTGCCGGGCGTCGACCTCGTCCTGGACAAGGCGGCGCAGCGTGAGTTCGGCCTGGACCACGAGCGCTCCGGCGAGTTGGTGCTGGTCGCCGATCTCGGCGCCTGGTTCACCTACTACTACTGGCTGCACGACGACCGTGCGCCCGACTTCGCCCGCGGCGTCGAGATCCACCGCAAGCCCGGCTACGACCCGGCCGAGTTGTTCCTCGACCCCGCCGACCCGCGGGTCAAGCTGCGGGCGGGCGCGAACCTGGCGAAGAAGAAGCTGGGGCTGCGCTACGCGATGAACGTCGTGCCGCTGGACGGGCAGTGGGTCCGCGGCACGCACGGCCGGCTGCCCGACGACCCCGCCGACGGGCCCGTGCTGCTGTGCAGCGACCCGTCGACGGCCCGCGACCAGCTGGCCGCCACCGACGTCCGCGACCTGATGCTCGAGCTCGCCGGGATCAGCACGCCGGCACGGAACCTCTGACAGAGCGCGAAGGAGACGCACATGGCACGACCGATCACCCTCTTCACCGGGCAGTGGGCCGACCTGCCGTTCGAGGAGGTCGCCCGGCTGGCCGGCGAATGGGGCTACGACGGCCTCGAGATCGCCTGCTGGGGCGACCACCTGGACGTGTGGCGCGCCGCCGAGGACGACGCCTACGTGAAGTCGCGGCACGACATCCTGGAGAAGAACGGCCTGAAGGTGTGGGCGATCTCCAACCACCTCAAGGGCCAGGCCGTCTGCGACGACCCGATCGACCAGCGGCACCGGGCGATCCTGCCGGACCGCATCTGGGGCGACGGCGAGCCCGAGGGCGTGCGCCAGCGGGCCGCCGAGGAGATGAAGGTGACGGCGCGCGCGGCCGCCCGGCTCGGCGTGAACACCGTCATCGGCTTCACCGGCTCGGCGATCTGGAAGTACGTCGCGATGTTCCCGCCGGCCTCGGACGACATGATCGCGGCCGGCTACCGCGACTTCGCCGATCGCTGGAACCCGATCCTCGACGTGTACGACGAGGTCGGCGTGCGGTTCGCGCACGAGGTGCACCCGTCCGAGATCGCCTACGACTACTGGACGACGGTGCAGACGCTGGAGGCGATCGGGCACCGCGAGGCGTTCGGCCTCAACTGGGACCCCAGCCACATGGTCTGGCAGGACCTCGACCCCGTCGCGTTCCTGTGGGACTTCCGCGACCGCATCTACCACGTCGACTGCAAGGACACGAAGAAGCAGCTCGGCAACGGCCGCAACGGCCGGCTCAGCTCGCACCTGCCGTGGGCCGACCCGCGGCGCGGCTGGGACTTCGTCTCCACCGGCCACGGCGACGTGCCGTGGGAGCAGTCGTTCCGCATGCTCAACGCGATCGGCTACGACGGCCCCATCTCGGTGGAGTGGGAGGACGCCGGCATGGACCGGCTGCGCGGCGCCCCCGAGGCCCTGGAGTTCGTCCGGTCGAACCTGTTCGACGCGCCCACCGCGGCCTTCGACGCCGCGTTCAGCTCTACCGACTAGACCTCCGCAGCACCACCCCCCGAAAGGAGCACACGATGTGTTACGGATACGACGGCGACCGTGCCCTGGACGCGTCGCTGGCCCGCCGCGGGCTGGGCCGGCGCTCGTTCCTGCTGGGCGCGGCCGCGGCTGCCGGCGGCGTGCTGGCCGGCGCCGGCGCCGCCCTGCCCGCGTCGGCCGGCGCGAAACCGACCGGCCGCAAGATCGTCCCGCGCGGCGCCATCAGCATCCAGCTGTGGACGGTGCGCGACGCGCTGGCACCCGGCGCGCTCTACGACGCGACGCTGCGCTCGATCGCCGACTACGGCTACACGAAGGTCGAACAGGCGCTCGGGTACTTCGGCCGCACCGCCGCCCAGCTGCGTGACTTCTACGACGAGATCGGCATCTCCTGCTCGTCCAGCCACGACGGCATCAGCGGCGACCGCGCGTCGCTGGAGGCGAAGCTGGAGAACGCCGCCACGCTGGGCCAGCGCTTCATCGTCGTGCCCTACCTGGCCTCGGAGAGCCTGTCCGACTGGCAGCTGTGGGCCGAGCAGATGAACGAGGAGGCGGCGCTGGCCCGCCGGTACGGGCTGCGCTACGGCTACCACAACCATGCGCACGAGTTCACCACCGACCTCGGCGGCGGCGTCACCCCGTGGGAGGTGCTGACGTCGGAGCTGGACCCGAAGCTCGTCCACCTCGAGGTCGATCTCTACTGGGCGGTGACCGGCGGCATCAACACAGGCGTCCCGGTGTCGCGGGCGGAGCAGTTCGCCATCGACGTCATCGACGCCGCACCGCAGCGGACGCTGCAGTACCACGTCAAGGACCGGCATCTCGACGGCGGCGACATGGCTGACCTGGGCACCGGGCACATCGACTTCGCGACGATCTTCCGCGCGCACCGCGTGCTGGAGTACATCGTCGAGAACGACACCCCGGACGTCACCCCGCTGCAGACGGCGCAGGTCGGCTACCAGTACCTCACCGAGCTGCGGATGCGCTGATACCCGTACGTTCCGGACAGGGCGGCGGTCCGCTTCGGCGGGCCGCCGCCCTGGTCCGTCCGGATGTCGATGATCTTCGATTCGGCCAGAAGGGTAGCTGCGGGGCACCTCGGCGGGGCACACTTGGGGGACCGAGGTGGTGCCGGTGATCCGATCTAGGGCGGAGGGTCGCGCGCTGCCGTCCCAGCGTGGGCGGCCGGACGGTGATCTTTCCGAGGTCAGCAGCAGGGGCGACGCTGCGCCCACGAGTGTCGTCGACGACGACGAGCCGGCGGCCGCGCCGGCGCCGCGGTTGTCCGATCCCGGGCCCGGCACCGGTACCGACCTCACCCGCCGCTACCTGCGCGAGATCGGCCGCATCCCGCTGCTCAAGGGGCCCGAGGAGGTGCGGCTGGCCCGCGCCATCGAGGCCGGGCTGCTGGCCGGCGAGCGGCTGGCCGCCGCCGACGCGGGCCCCGACGAGGACGCGCTGGCCGAGGTGGTCCGGCTCGGCCAGCGGGCCAAGGCCAGCCTCATCGAGGCCAACCTGCGCCTCGTCGTCTCCATCGCGCGCCGCTACACCCGGCGCGGGCTGCCGATGCTCGACCTCATCCAGGAGGGCAACGTCGGCCTCATCCGCGCCGTCGAGCGGTTCGACCACGCGCGCGGGTTCAAGTTCTCCACCTACGCCACGTGGTGGATCCGGCAGGCCATAAGCCGGGCGCTGGCCGAGCAGGGCCGCACCATCAGGCTGCCGGTGCACGTGGTCGACGAGCTCAACCGCGTGCTGCGGGTGCTGCGCACGCTGGCGCAGCGGGAGGCCCGCGACCCCACCGTCGAGGAGCTGGCCGACGCCACCTCGCTGCCCGCCGACCGCGTCGTCGAGCTGCTCTCCTACTCCGAAGAGCCGGTCAGCCTGCAACTGCCGGTCGGCGAGTCGTCGGAGAACACGTTCGGCGATTTCGTCGAGGACACCGAGGCGCTGTCGCCCGAGGAACTGGTCGCGCAGATACTCCTACGTGACCAGGTCGAGCAGGTGCTCGACGGCCTCAGCGAGCGCGAGCGGGCGGTCGTCCGGCTCCGCTACGGCCTGCACGACGGCCGCACCCGCACACTGGAGGAGGTCGGCCGCGAGTTCGGCGTCACCCGTGAGCGGGTCCGGCAGATCGAGCACCGCACGCTGACGAAGCTGCGGCGCAACGAGTGGGCCAGTGAGCTGCGCGACTACCTCGGCTGACTAGTGTTGGGTGGCATGAGGCTGCGCCGCTCGGCTCCCGCTGTCGTCGACGGGCTCGCGCCGGGGGAGCGGGTGCTCGCGTCCGGCACCGGCCCCGACGGCGACGTCGCCGCCACCACCCACCGGCTGCGGCTGCGCGACACCTCGGTCGCCTGGTCGGCCGTCGAAACCGCCTCCTGGGACGGCGACGCCGAGCTGCTGGTCGTCACCGAGGTGCCCGACGCCCGCGGCCGCCGGCTCCGGCACCGGGTGGCGCTCGAGTCGCCGCGCCCCCTCGTCGACGTCGTCCGCGAGCAGGTCACCCAGAGCGTCGTCATCAGCCGCCACATCGCCGTCGACGGACGCCGCGGTGTGCGCGTCACCGGCCGGCGCACCCCGGCCGACGACCTCGTCTGGACCGCGGCGCTCGACTCGGGCATCGACCTGCGCGACCCCGAGACGAAGGCCCGGGTCGACGCCGCCGTCGCGCTGGTCCGCAACGAGGTCGAGTAGCTCAGCCGCTCGGCGCGCCGTCCGGGCTGCGCAGCTGAGCGACGGACCGGATCAGGCCCGCACGCTCCAACTGCTTCATGATGTCGTCGATGGTGTCCGGGGGATTCGATCGAGAATCGGCGATCTGCTGCAGACAGGCCCATACCTCGCGGTCGTCGATCCCGATCTGGTCCAGCATGAACTCGAACATCCAGACACATGGCTGGCGGTTTGCTGGGCCCAGGGCGCCAGTATTCCGCCGACCATCGATGGCAGCGCACGGCGAGGACGGAGATCCTCCCCGCTCCACCACGAAGTCCGATAACCACGCGGGCTCGGCCGCCAACCCCACTGAACATCACGGTCCGCTGACCACCTCCGGCCGCTCGCAGCGCTCAGCCACCGACCCCGCTGCAAGTCATTGTCTGCTGGCCGCCACCCGGTCCCGCTTCCCGATTACCGTCGCCGCGTCGCACCGTGGTAGGTAGACCCCTCCCGGCCCGGGTGGGGCCCACCCTACGGGCGGGCACCGACAACCACGCCGCGCCGCGAACCCCGCCCGATGCCGGTCCATGATCATCGGCGATCGCTGGCGGTGGGACACCAGCGATCGCCGATGATCATGGAACGTGTCGGGGGGCCGGCGACGTGGCCCAGGTCGCCGCAGCGTGGACAGCTCGTCGCGGCATTCCGCTGCCGGGCGACCGAGGCGCGCTGGTAGTCGAGGAGGTCATCCAGCCGGACGCGCCGGTGGCGGCCGACCTTCTCGAACGCGATGTCACCGCGCTCCAGCAGCCCCACGAGGTAGGGGCGCGAGACGTTCAGCAGGTCGGCGGCCTGCTGAGTGGTGAGCATGGTGTGCATCGGCATAACCGATACGCCCTTGCCCTCAGCCATGTAGGTGAGCATGCTCGCGAACAGTGCGGACCACCGCCGCGGTCGCGCTGGTCCGCAACGAGGTGGAGTGAACCGGCCGGGCCGCCTGCGGTGCGGCCCGGCCGGCCCGGTCAGCGCGGCCCGGCGGCGTCGGCCCGGTCGGTGAGGCGGTAGGCGTTGCGGATGGTCTGCTCCACCCGGTTGCCCGCCTCGTCCCACGCCTCCACCCGCAGGCTGACCACGTCCGACGCGCGGCGGTTGCGCGGGCGGTGCAGGGCCGTCGCCTCGAACTCGCCGTCGCCGCGGGGACGGACGCGGGCCTCGGTCCACTCAGCGCCCTCGTCATAGCTGACCCACAGGCGCAGGCCCTCCACCTCCGGGTGCGGCCGCTGCGACGGCTGGCGGTCCGTCGTCACCGTGATCCGCTGCGGCCCCGGTGCGTCCACCCGGTTCGTCAGGTCCAGCCCGAGGTCGTAGCGGAGGAAGATCAGCGGCTCCGGCCGGCACGGCGTGCCCAGCGGCGGCCGCTTCAGCAGCCGGGTCATCCACTCGGAGTCGCAGACGTACGGGTCGGCCAGCAGGTCCTCGTCGGCCGTGCCGGAGCGGAACTCCCACGCGGTCTCCGTCGGGCCGAACCGGTGGGTCAGCCGGTAGTCGGCCGGCTCCGGCGGCAGCTGGTACGCGAGCAGCGTCCGGCCGACCGGGTCCGGCCCGCCCGCGACCTCCACGCCGTCGCGGTAGAGGTGCGTGTTGCGGTCGTTGCCCAGCGGCCCGAACTGGCCGATGCTGTCCCAGCCGATCTGGTCCGTGTCAGCCGACGTGGTGTAGCGCAGGTGCGGGTAGAACACGTCGCCCTCCCGGCAGCCGGTGCACGGCGCCAGCTCGGGCGGCGCGTGGCCGTGCGTCTGGTAGCCGATCGGCGCGGTCCCGGCCAGCGGCGGTACCGGCGCCGGCACCGGCGGTGAGTCGTTCCATTCCATCGTGGTGCGGGTGGGCTGGTCGAGGACGTCGTAGCGCACCTGCCGCCCGGCCGGCGAACTGAAGTCCTGCACCTCGTGACGGACGACGGTGTCGGGGTCCAGCGGCCAGGAGAACTCGGTCACCTCCAAGGGCGCGGTCGTGGCGAACGGCGGCAGCGCCTTGGTGCCGGTGGTGCGCGGCCCGGCCGCCGAGTCGGTGGCCCGCCACGACGCCATCGTCACCCCGATGCTCGTCGTGGCACCGGCGTGGATCCGGTGGTCGATCGTGACCAGCTCGTCCTCGGCGACGGTGAAGTGCAGCGAGTCCGGGATCGAGCCGTCAAGCGCCGGGCGCAGCTGGTAGTAGTACGGCGTGACGGGCGTGCCGTCGACGGTGATGCGCAGGTCGTCGCCGGCCAGCTCGCGCAGGGCGGCGCCCTGGTCGAACGGCACGTAGACGAGCGGCACGCGGGTGATCGCGTCGTCGAACTGGGTCACCTCGGTCGAGCTCTGCAGCGGCGCCACCTCGCACCACACGCTGCCATGCAGGTCCGAGGTCGGGCTGTCGAAGAACACGTGCTCCTCGTTCGGCGACAGCACGATGCCGGCGGCACCGGCCGCCACCACGGTGTCCATGGCGTCGACGGTGGGCCAGCAGTGCTTCGGCTGGCCGTCGAACTCCTCCGGGTCGGACCGCAGCAGCACCAGCGCGCCGCGCAGGTCCAGCCCGGCCAGCTCGTCCGGCGTGCCGAAACCGGCGTCCACGACCTTCAGATCCTGGCGGCCGGAGAACATCGCCGGCTTGGTCCGGCCGACGTAGTAGGCGACGGCGCCGGCGCCCGCAGCGCCTTCGGCGTCGCGGCCGACGGCGGTGACGGCGACCGCGGACCGCCCGTCGGTCACCGGGGCCGTCGCCGAGCAGGTCGTCTCCTCGCCCGGCGCCAGCTGCTGCCGCAGGCAGGTCAGCGGGCCCAGGTCGCTGTCCGTGACCACCTCGGTCAGCGTCGTGGTCCCGGTGTTGCGGACGGTCGCCGCGATGCTCACGTCGGTCCCGGTCTCCAGTTCCGGGCCCGGCGACCTCACCGCGGCCTGCCCGGACGCGGTGGTCGCGACGATCGAGACGGCCGTCCCGGACGGCGGCGGGGTGCTCGGGTCCGCCGCGCCGGTGTAGTGGGCCACGGCGACGCCGGCCAGCGGCACCGGCCTGCCGACCGCATCGGCAGTGGCCCCGGTGACGATGACGGGCACCGCCTGCGGCCCGGCCACGGCCGTCGTGCGCAGGCCGCAGGTGGTCGACTGGCCGGAGCCGAGCGTGTCCGTCGCGCAGACGCCGGCGCCCAGCGGCGTGCGTGCTCCCAGCCCGGTCCAGGTGGACGCGCCGGCCGGGTTCGTCACCCGCACCGACAGCTCGATCGGTGCACCGGTCGCCACGACGGGCCCGGGTGCGGCCGCGGCCGGGACGCCGTCGACCGCCGGCTCGCTGACGGTGAAGCCGGGCGGCCCGACGGTCGCGAACGGCGAGCCCCACTCCGGATACTCCGGTCGCAGCACGAGGTCGCCGTGCCCCTCGGCCCGCATGGACAGGTCCGGCGCGACCAGCGTGTTCTCGATGACCATCCGGAACTCGCCGGTCTCCACCTCGTCGGTCGGCGTCAGCCAGTAGTCGACCCGGCCGTTCGTCGTTGTCGGGTTCTCCGCGTACGTCACGAACCCGCCGCCGGTCGCCACGTGCTCGGGCACCCAGCGCTGCATCACCACCCGGCGCTGGTAGCCCTCGGCCGGCAGCGGGGTGTCGAACGTGACCTTCTCCGCGTCGGCGGCGTCCAGCACGATCTCGGCGTCGCCGGTGATCTCCACCTCGGCGTCGACGAGGTTGGCCCGGTTCGTGCCGCCGGTCTCGGCGTCGTACCACTGCACGGGGTTGGTGAACGCGATGTAGGTGCCGGTCGGCACCTCGAACTCCACACCGGCCGCCCACTGGTCCGGGGTCCGGACGTCGACACCGCTGCCGCGCGTGACCCAGCCGGCCCGGGTCGACGCGGCGGCCTCGCCGGCGATCGGCGCGAACGTGACGTTGCTGGGGTGCCACCCGTCCGGATCGCCGGAGTGCAGCTGGCGGACGGTGATCGTGTGCAGCTGCGCTCCGATGGTGGCCCCGAGCGGAGTGGTGAGCTGGACGCCGTCCGCGGTGGCGACGACGCCGCCGGTGTACGCGCCGGCCTCGACGGCGTTCTGGTCGAATGTGACGACGACCTGGGCCGATCCGCCGGCGGGCAGCTCGACGGTGTCGCGGTCCAGCCGTACCGTGCCGTCCGGCACGTCGGCACCGCCGCCCTCCCGCGCGGTCACCGTCAGGTCCAGCGTCACCGGCTGGTCGGTGGGGTTGGTGTAGGTCAGCGTCCGGGTTCGAGGTTCGCCCTCCGTCGGCAGCCGCAGGAAGCCGAAGTCGGCGGTCGCGGGGCTCACCTGGACCTGCTGGCCGATCGCCCGCGCGACGTCCAGGCGGCCGGCGCCCTGCTCGTACGCGGTGTAGCCGCCGTCCTCGGCGCCGGCCACCAGCGCCGACTTCAGCTGCGGGCCGGTCCAGTCCGGGTGCTGCTGCGCCAGGATCGCCGCGGCGCCGGCGGTGTGCGGCGTCGCCATCGAGGTGCCGCTGACCCGGGTGTAGCGGTCGTCGATGTGTACCGCGCCGGGCATGCTCGTGCCGGTCGCGCGGGCCGCGCCGATCGACACCCCGGGCGCGGTGATCTCCGGCTTGATCGCATAGTCGCCGCGACGGGGGCCGCGGCTGGAGAACGAGGCGAGCGCGTCCTGCTTGTCGACGGCGCCGACGGTCAGCGCGGTGTTCGCGGTGCCGGGCGTGCTGACGGAGAAGTCGCGGCCGGCGTTGCCCGCGGCGATGACGAACAGCGCGCCGGTCTGCTCCGACAGCGCGTCGACCGCCTGGCTGAGCGGGTCGGTCCCGTCGGACGGGCCGCCGCCGAGGCTCATGCTGACGATGTCGGCGTCCTGCTCGACGGCGGCCCATTCCATGCCGGCGATGACCGACGAGCCGACGCTGCTGCCGGCGTCGGACAGCACCTTGCCGATGACCAGCCCGGCGCCCGGCGCGACGCCGGTGAAGCGGCCACCGGAGGCGGCGCCCGTTCCGGCGACGGTCGAGGCGACGTGGGTGCCGTGCCCGTGGCCGTCGGCGACCTCTTCGCCGGGGATGAAGCTGCGGCCGGCCACGACCTGCCCGGCGACGTCCGGATGCGTCGCGTCGATCCCGGTGTCCAGGACCGCGACGGTGACGCCGGCGCCGTCCAGGCCCGCAGCCCGCGCCTCGTCGGCGCCGATCTGCGGGACGCTCTCATCCAGGCTGACGGAGACCGCGGGGTCCAGCCAGACCCGCTCGATGCCGGCCGCCAGCCGGTTCCGTCCGCCGGTCAGCGACGCCCAGAAGTCGGCGGCAGCGGCACGGTCCACCGTTACCGCGGCGGCGTCGATGCTGTCCAGCGGCGCGCTGGCGTCCGTCGCCGCGAGCGCGGCGGTGCGGCCGGCCAGGCTGCGGGCGTCCTGGGCGCCGGCGTACTCGACGATCAGCGGCAGGTCGGCGCGGTCGGCGTAGCCGTTCTCGGCCAGGTAGGCGACGTCGAACAGCTGCTCGTCGAGCAGGCCGGACTCGAGCAGCCCGAGGACGTCGTCCGGGATGGCGTACAGAGCGTCGCTCTCGCCCTGGTTGGTCACCTGGATGTCGGGGACGGAGCCGTCCGGGCGCGCGGCCGCCTGCGCCTGGACGTCGTAGCCGCCGGGCGCCGTCCGCTCGACCGTCACGCGGTCGCCGGTGACGAGGGTGAGCTCGTAGGTCTGCTGATCCAGGCCGGCGAGCGCGGACGGTGGTCCGGCGGTGCCGGGCGGCGCCGGATCGGCCGCCTCGACGCCCGCCGTCGGCGCTCCGGACAGGACCAGGGCGGTGCAGGTCAGGCCGATGACCGAAGCCAGGGCCGCGGTCGCGCGTCGCAGTCTTCCCATCGTCACTCCTCGTGTCGGTGGTGCGCCGGACCGCGCTCAGAGCGGCTCGTAGCCGTCCGGGCGGCGGGCCGGTTCGGGGGTGGGCGAGGTCGGGTCAGGCTCGGACTCCGGGGCGTCCTGCGGGGCGTGGTCCGGCACCCGGTCCTGCGGGTCGGGGGTGGTCATCCGGGCGTTCTCCTGTATCTCGACCTGGAGTCGTCAGGAGAGTCTCGACCGGTGCGCCCGATTTGTACCCGGGCGATCGACCTAATCTTTATCGGCGGGCAGCAGCCCGGCCTCGAGCGCCTTGACGGCGAGCGCGGTGCGCGACGTGACGCCCAGCTTGCGCATGGCGGAGTTGAGCTGCCAGGACACCGTCTTCGGCGAGCGGGACAGCGCGCCGGCGATCTCGCGGTTGGTCCGGCCGGTGACGACCAGCCGCACGACCTCCAGCTCACGCGGCGACAGCTGGTCGCCGTAGCCGCGCCGGCCGCGCTGCCAGGTCCGCCGCACCTGCACGCCGAGGCCGCGCAGCTCGGTGCCGATGCGGGCGGCGTCGGTGCGGGCGCCGAGGCCGGCGAGGGCGTGGAAGACGTCGGACAGCAGCGCGGCGCCGTCATCGGGACGGCCCGCGCGGAGCAGGCAGTGGGCCTGCCGTTCCAGCGTCAGCGCGGCGTCGTACGGGCGGGGCAGGGCGGCCCACGCCGCCGCGGCCGCCGCGTAGCCGCCGGCCGCTCCCGTCACATCGCCGCCGGCGGCCAGCAGCCCGGCCCGGCAGGTCAGCAGCGCCGCCCGTGACGCCGGCGCGTCGACGTCGCCCAGGCCCTGCTCGAACGCCGCCACCAGTTCGGCCGCCTCCGCCGCGCGCCCGGCCGCCAGCAGCACGTCCAGCCGGATCCGGGCGAGGTCGCTGGCCCACACCCACATCTGCTTGGCGCCGATCGTGCGCATCGGCTCGTCCGTGGCCGCCGCGGCGCCGTCGACGTCCCCGGCGGCCAGCAGCAGCGCGGCCAGCGCCGCGGCCGGCGACACCGGGAGGACGGCGATGCTGTCGGCCGGCGCGTCGGCGAGCAGGCCGCGGAAGCGCTGCTCGGCCCGGCGCGGCGACCCGCCGGCCGCGTGCAGCAGGCCGTCGACGAGGAACGGCTCGAGGCCGCCCATGGCCGCAAGGCCGCCGTCGGCGATCAGTGCCGCCACCCGCCCGGAGAGCCCGTCCCACCGTCCGGTGTACCAGTCCAGCTGCGCCTGCATCGCCTGCACGCTGGCGTTCAGCCGGAAGTAGCCGGTGCGGCCGGCCAGTTCCGTCGCGGTGTCCAGCCGGGCCTGGGCGAAGTCGTAGCGGCCCCAGCCGGTGGCGACGTAGGCGAGGTTGGCCAGGCCGCGAGCCAGCTGCCGGGCGCCCTCGATCTCCGTGGCGTCGTCCGGCAGCTCGGCCGCCACCGCCCACCCCTGCTGCTGGCCCAGCGTCAGCAGTGCCGCGGCGCGGTCGGCGGTCAGCGCCAGCCGGTCGGCGGGCGTGCCGATTCCGGCCGCCACCTCCGCCGCCCGCTCCAGCCAGCCCAGGTGGACGGCGGCCGGCCACGGTCCCTGCAGCGGGTAGCCCAGGTACGTCATCGCGCGGGCCGCCTCGACCGGGTCGTGGCTGAGGTCGGGGACGGCGCGGGCCAGCTCGGCGTGCGCCTGCTCGAACTCGCCCGCCTGCAGCAGCAGCCGGCCGAGCGGATTGCGGATCTCCGCCTGCGCGCGTGGTGCGAGGTCGTCGCGGGCCAGCAGGTCGCGCAGCGTCCGGATCACCTCGTGGTGCAGGTCGTCGACCGGCTCGCGGCGGTCGCTGGCCGCCGTCGCCAGCCGGATCGCCAGCGGTACCGCGGCCGGCGTGCGCACCGGCGCCGTCGTCAGCAGCCGGACCAGCAGCGTCACGGCGGTCGTGTGGTCGCCGGAGACGGCGGCGTGAGCGGCCGCCTGCTCGGCGTACGCGCACCACTTCTCGACGTCGTGGGCGGCCTGGAAGTGCCGGGTCAGCTGCACGACCGGCCGCGGCCGCTGGCGTTCCAGCGCGGCGCCGGCCCGCTGGTGCAGCCGGCGCTGCTCGACACCGGTCATCGCGTCGTACACGGCGCGGCCGACCAGCACGTGCCGGAACGCCAGCCGGCCGCGGTCGTCGTCGGCCAGCAGGCCGCTGCGCACCGCCTCGGCCAGCGCATCCCGTACCTCTGTCGCCGTCAGCCCGGCGACCTCGGCGATCAGCCGCTCCTCGGCCGGCTCGGCCAGCACGGCGGCCGCCTCGGCCGTGCGCCGGGCCGCCGGGGCGAGCCGCTGGGCGCGTTCCAGCACCGAGTCGCGCACGGTCGGCGGGACGGCCAGCTCGTCCAGGCTGCGCCGGATCCACTCGCCGTCGTGCCGGACGACGTCGTCGCGCTGGCGCAGCAGCCGCACCGACTCCTCCAGCGCGAGCGGGACGCCGTCGGTGCGGTCGTGCAGGAACGCGGCGAACGCATCGGAGACCCGCTCACCGCCGAGCATCGACGACACCAGCCCGGCCGTCGCGGCCACGTCCAGCGGCGGCAGCGTGAGCCGCAGCTGGGTCCACCCGGCCGGCAGCCGCGACGACAGCCGCAGCAGCAGCGAGCCGGGCGCGACGTCCTCGGGCCGGTAGCTCAGTAGCAGGCTCAGCGGCGGCCGCCGCGACACCAGGAACAGCAGGAACTCCAGCGTCGCGCGGTCGGCCCAGTGCACGTCCTCGACCACCAGCACGCGCACCCGCAGCCGGCCGATCAGCTCGGCCAGCGCGCTGAAGATGCGGTGCCGGGCGGCCTGCGGGTCGTCCAGCGGCTCCGGCGCCGGCGGCAGGTCGGCGCCCCACTCCGGGAACAGCGGCCGCAGCGCGCCGACCAGCGAGCTGACCTGCAGCCCCGGCAGCCCGACGCCCGCGCGGCTCTGCCGGACGGCGTCGACGACCGGCCCGAGCGTGAGCGACTCCTGGTACGGCGGGCAGGTCGCGATGAGCGTGCCGGGCGGGCCGGCGGCGACGTGCTCGTGGACGAGGCGGCTCTTGCCGATGCCGGCCTCGCCCTCCAGCAGCACCATGGCCGGCGGCTGCGCCAGCGCGCCGGCGAGGACGGCGGTCTCGCGCTCACGGCCCACGAACGCGGGCGCCGCGACCTCGTCGGGCCGGTCGCCGGTGCGGGGCGGGTTTGGCACGGCCGGGCACCCTTCGTGTGCGCCACCACGGGACGAGCCGTCGCCGGACCCGCCTGCCCGGTTCGCACCATAACGGATGCTCCGGAGAGCGGACTACCCCCTGACGAGGGCGTGCGCCGCGAGGCCGTCGACGCACCGCTGGAGGAACTTCGTCAGTGTGCGCCGGTAGAGCCCGCCGAAGCCCGGCACCTTGGCCCGGAACGACGAGCGCCAGTGGATGGTGGTGCCGTCCGGCCCTTCGGTGAGGTCGATGTCGGAACGGTAGCCCTTGATCGCCATGCCCGACAGCAGCGCGTAGCTGAGCCGCCGGTCCGGCACGAGCTCGACCAGGCGTTCGCGGTTGGTGATGCGGCCGGTGCGGAAGATGCGGACCGCGCCGAGGCTCTCGCCGCCGTCCGGGCCGGGCGACTCCAGCTCGAACGAGCCGAGTGGCGACCAGACCGGCCAGCTCGCGCCGTCGATCAGCAGTGCGTAGACGGCAGCGGCTGGTGCCGTCGTGGTGGCGGTGACGTCGATGTGTTGGACACCCATGTACCAAATGGTACAGGTACGATCTGAGGCATGGCAGAGGCGGGTGGCGGGAAGGAGCGGTTGCTGCGGGCCGCGATCGAGTACGTCGCGGCGAACGGGGTGGGCGAGCGCAGCCTGCGGCAGATCGCGACGGCGCTGGGCACCAGCCACCGCATGCTGATCTACCACTTCGGTTCCAAGGAGGGCCTGCTCGTCGAGGTCGCCCGGACCGTGGAGGAACGGCAGCGGGAGCTGCTGGCCGAACTGGCCGCCGCCGACGACCCGGTCGAGGCCGGCCGGCGGTTCTGGGCTCGGGTGTCCGACCCGGCGCTGTGGCCGAACGAGCGGCTGTTCTTCGAGCTCTACGGCCGCGCCCTGCAGGGCGACCCGGCGGCGCTGCCGCTGCTCGACGGCGTCGTCGACACCTGGGTGGCGGCGCTGGCCGCGCCCATGGAGCGGGCCGGTGTCGCGCCCGACGTCGCCCGGTCGCAGGCCCGGCTCGGGGTCGCGGTCGGCCGCGGGCTGCTGCTGGACCTGCTCGCGACCGGCGACCGCGCCGGCGTCGACGCTGCGATGGACCGCTTCGTCGCCATGTACGCGGCGACCCTGCCGCCCCGCTGACCCGCCCCGCCCCGTCCGCCCGCCGTCCGCTGCCCGCGTCCGCCCCGTCCGCCGGGCCCCGCAAAGTTGATCTTGGAGTTCTGGCGGTATTCATCGGACAAAACGGACCGCAATTCCCCTGTTGCTCCAAGATCAACTTCGCGGGGAGGGTGAGTGGTCCGGTCTCACGCCGGCTCGGCGAACACCACCACGTTGTCGCGGTAGCGGCCCAGGTCGCGGTCGTACTCGCCGCCGCAGGTGATCAGCCGCAGCAGCGGCCGGTCATCCGGGCCGCCGTAGACGGCGTCGGTCGGGAACGCGTCCTGCGGATACTGCCCGACCTCGACGACGCGGAAGGCGGACGTGCCGCCGTCGGCGCGGGTGACGACGATCTCGTCGCCCGCCGCGACGTCACCGAGCCGATGGAACACGTCCGGCCCGTCGCGGTTGTCGAGGTGGCCCGCGATCACCGCGGCGCCGTTCTCGCCCGGCTCCGGCCCGGCCTGCCACCAGCCGGCGTCGCCGTACGGGGGCGGGACGAGGACGTTATCGCCGTCGACGGCGAGCGGGACGAGGTTCGTGTCGATGCCGGCCGCCGGTACCGCCACCGCGACCGGGTCGGCCAGCTGCTCCGCCACCGGGGTGGGCGGCGTGGCGCTGGGTGCCTCGCTCGCCGCCGCGACCGGGTCCGCCGGTGGGACGGGCGGGGTGGTGGCGCCCGCGCCGGACGGGTTGCCGTCGCCGCCGCAGGCCGCCGCCAGCAGCACGGCCAGGGCCGCGACGGCCGCCACCCGCCCGGAGCGGCGGCCGTCGCGGGTCCGGTGCACGGCGCCGGTCAGCTCTCGGTCCGGAACCGGCGCCAGAGCAGGCCGGCGCCGCCGACGCCGGCCAGCCCGACCAGCGAGCCCGGCGCCAGCCAGCCGAGGTCGCCGTCCGCGGTGCCGCCGGCTCCCGTGTCGACGCCGCCGCTGGGCGCCTGCCCGCCGTCGTCGCCGGAGCCGTCGCCGTCGCCCGCGGTGACTCCGGTGTTCACGCCGCCGCTCGGGGCCCGGCCGTCGTCACCGTCATCGTCACCGGAGCCGTCGTCGTCACCTCCGTCGTCGTCGCCCGCGTCGTCGTCGGCGGTGATGGCCACGGCGTCGACGGCGGTCGCGGGGGCGGCGAGCGCGATGCCGGCGCCGGTCAGTCCGGCGGTCGCGGCAACTGCCGCGGCGAGGCTGATCCTGCTGGAACGCATGGCTGGGCTCCTTCGTGTCGGTTGGTCTTCCTGACCTCAATCTGTCCTGGTCAGCGCCGGGATTCCAGCGCGAACGGCGTTGTTGAGAGCGTTCTCATCGCCACCTCATCGCTGGGCCGCGATCTCTCATCAAACGCGGCGTCCCCGCCGCCCGGCGTGGTGCCGGACGACGGGGACGAGAGGACGCTCAGAGTCAGGGGGTGTCGCCCGGGTCCGTGGCCTACCGCGCGACGCCAGGCGGCGCCGCTGCTGCCGATGATCAGGTGACGTATCGCCCAGATTCGCCGCGTCTTCGTCACCTGATCGTTTTGTGTCCGCATCGTGGAGATGATCAGGTGACATAAACGCGCGGACGCCGGGCGGTTCCGTCACCTGATCGTTCTCGTCAGTCGTCCTTCCTCGCACCTTGCGGGGCATCCACCCTGGACGGCACTTGCTACGGCCGAGACCCGGGAGACACCCCCTGATCGAGCAACCCGAACGGGTTCGCCGCACCGCCGTTGGCGGCCGCGACGATCCGCCGGTCCAGCGTGTACGACCCGCCCGCCGGCAGCGACACCGGGAACCGGCTCATGATCCAGTTCCCGTTGCCGTACGCGGTGAACTCGTCGTCGCCCGCGTAGACGAGGCCGTACGTCTGCGGGTCGGTGCCGGCGCCGCCGATCCACCGCCCGGCCGGGACGTACTCGGCGGGGGACTCGTACGGGGTCGTGATGACCGGGTGCCCGGCCACGCCGTGCCGCTGCCCGGCGCCGTCCCAGTCCATCGCGTCACCGACCCACACCGAGAGGTCGGACGAGCCGGTGTTGCGGAACACCGTCGACGCCCGCACCCACTCCTCGCCGGGCCGGATCGTGTACGTCGTCTCGACGGTCACGCCGGGGTGCTCCGACGATGTCCCGGTGCTGCGGACAATCGCCGCGTCGCCCGTGGCCTGCACGATCTCGACCGCCGAGTTCCGGACCGTCGTCTGCTGCCAGGCCTCCGTGCCGGTCGGCTGCTCGTCGGCGATGTACGGCAGGTTCAGCCAGTCCAGCTGGTCGGCCCGGCCGCGGACGGCGAGGTCGACCGGCTTGCCGACGGTGGAGCCCGGCAGCTGGCCGTCGTCGAACACCTGGGCGATGGTCATGGCGAGCAGGTCGTTCTCGATGACGACGTCCTGCGGGCCGCCCTCGACGATGCCGCCGGAGAGCTGCCGCCCCACGCTGGCCAGCACGGTCACCGGCGCGAGCGTCACATCCGCGGTCGCCGTCGCACCGGCTACCACCGACGCCGGCACGGTCGCCGTCGCGTACCCGAGCGCCGCCACCCGCAGCGTGTACTCTCCCGGGTCCAGCGCTATCAGGTAGCGCCCATCGGAACCCGTCCGGGCCGAGCCCACAACGGTCCCGGCCGCGTCCACCGCCTCCACCAGCACGCCGGCCGCCGGCCCGCCGGTGTCGGCCTGCGTCACGCTGCCGCCGACGCGGGACCGGTCGGCCACCTCGTCGTCGAGCAGGTCGAGCCGGCCGGCCCAGGCGGCGACGTTCGACGAGACGTGCCCGGCGCCCGGGTAGTCGGTGATGTGGTACCAGCTGATCGTGCGGGTGTCCCCGGCGCCGACGGCGGCGTCGAACCAGGCGCCCGTGACGTAGCCGAACCCGCTGATCGCGTGCGGCTCGTCCGCCAGCCAGGCCAGGCCGTGCGCCGGCAGCTGCCGCGCCGTCGTCGAGCCGACGTACACGAAGTTGTCCGTCCAGCCGGACGTGACGTAGCCGGGGTCGTTGCGGCCGATGCCCGGCACGTACGCCACGTCCTGCGCGCTGTCGGGGTCGAGCAGGTACTGGAAGTACCCGTCGAAGTCCGAGGTGCCGGTGTTCTCGATCTCCAGGCTGATCTTGACGACGGGCGCGTCGGCCAGCGCCCGGTAGCGCAGCGTCGTCTTCAGGTTCGGGTCGACCCGCGCCGATCCGGACGCCACGACGGCGGAGCCCTCGGTCCCGATGTCGGTGAGGTCCAGCCAGTCGTCCGGACGGTTCCAGTCCGGCGTGCCGGGCCCGCCGGCCGTCCGCGACAGCATCAGCTCGCTCCAGTCCAGCGTCTCCTGCGCGGTGCCGTCGAGCAGGAACAGGTCGCCGAGGCTGCCCGCGGCCAGCGTGCCGGGCTGGTTGTTCGCGGCGGCCCGCGACGAGATCGTCGCCTGGACCCGCTCGTTCATGGTGAAGTGGTACGTCTCGCCGGCCACCGCGTCGGTGCGCGGGCTGCCCGAGCCGTAGTCGGGCAGCACGGCCGCCGCGCCGGCCGTCGGCTCGGTGACCTCGGCCAGCGCCAGGTCCGCGGTCACCGTCCCGGTCGCGCCGACCGTCACCGCCGCCGTCGAGCCGCCCACCGGCAGGAACGCCCGCTTCGCCGTCGACACCGTGTAGTCGCCGGGCGCCAGGCCGAGCACGTAGCGGCCCTGCGAGTCGGTGGTCGTCGACAGCGACTGGCCGCCGCTGGTGGCGACCACCCGGGCGTCGGCGATCGGCGCGCCGGTCGCCTCGTCCGTCACGGCGCCGGTGACGCGCGCCCAGCGGGCCGCGGCCTCACCGCCCGGCGTGAACGCGTAGAGGTTGCCGTCCCACGCGCCGGCGACGACGGTGTTGCCGCTGACCGCCGGGCCGGAGCCGACCCAGGTGCCGATCTCGTACTGCCACAGCGGCTGCCCGGTCACGCTGTCCAGCGCGTAGAAGAAGCCGTTGTTGGCGCCGACGAACAGCGTCTCGCCGCTGAGCACGGGCGAGGACAGCACGCCGCCGGTGTAGGTGCCGCCGGGCAGCAGCCGGTCCCACAGCACCGCGCCGGTGCGGGCGTCGAGCGCGGTCACCGCGCCGCTCGGGAAGCCCATGTAGACGATCTCGCCGTCGATGGCCGGGGCGGACGGGGTGGCGCCGCTGGACACCCGGGAGGCGTGCGGGCTGCGGTAGGTCCACAGGTCGCGGCCGGTCGCGGCGTCGCGGGCGATGATGCCGTTGTTCGAGCCGATGAACACCCGGCCGTCGGCGGCCGCCGGGATGCCGTCCTGCCAGCCGCCGAGCACCGCCGACGACGTCCACTGCTGGGCGCCGGTCGCGGCGTCGTAGGCGAGCACGCGGTCGGCGGTCTGGCTGCCCACGAAGACCTGGCCGTCGGCGATGGCCGGCGTGCCGTCGCTCATCGTCGCGCCGGCCATGGGCGAGGCCCAGAGCTGGCTGCCGTCGGCCGGGTCGAGCGCGACCAGCAGGCCCTGGCTGGCCGGGCCGTAGCGGGTCTGGTAGGCCCAGTACACCTTGCCGTCGGCGACGGCGGGGGAGTAATAGCCGTAGGCGCGCTGGTTGAACTCGCCTTGGCCGGACTCGGTGTCGCGCTGCCACACCAGTTCGCCGGTACGGCGGTCGACGGCGAAGAGTTGCGCGCGCAGCGTCCCCACGAACACCGTGTCGCCGAGGACCGCGGGCGTGCCGACGATCGACGACGGCACCGGGTACTCCCACAGCTGCTCGCCGGTCGCGAGGTCGACGGCGTGCAGCGCGGCGTTGCCGTCGCCGTTCTCGTCCCGGGTGCCGGCGTACACGACGCCGTCGACGATGGTGGGCGAGCCGGTGAGGAACGTGCCCGGCGTGCGGTAGCTCCACGCCAGCTCCAGTCCGGCGTCGACGACATCGGCGGCCACGCCCGAGTGGGCGGCGTCGCCGTGGTGCTGGGTCCAGTCCGCGCCGGCCACCGGCGCGACCAGCGGCTCGGTCGTCATGGTGAAGTCCGCCGACTCGGTCCAGCGCTCGCCGCCCTCGTCGACCGCCTCCACCTCGATGGTGTGCGGGCCGGGCGCCGGCGCCCGGCCGGCGAACTCCGAGTGCCAGGTCAGCTCGCCGGACGGCGTCAGAGGACGCCACGAGCCGTTATCGATGCGGTACCGGACCCGGACCACCTCGTCGGCGGTGTCGTACGCGTTGACCTGGATGTCCGGGAAGCCGGTGCGGTGACCGTCGGCGCCGACCTCGCTGCCCGGCGCCGGGCTGGTGATCGTCAGCGCCTGGTCCACGCCGTACATGCGGAACGGGTTCTCGAACTGGTCGCCGCGCAGGTGGATGAAGCGGAAGCCGCGAGGCGCGTTGTCGATGGTGTACGAGCTGGACACCGTCTGGATGTGCTTCGCCGACGGCGCGAACTCGCTGTTCGGCTCGACGTCGTTGGAGTGCTCGTGGCCGACCAGCATCAGCTCGGCGCCGTACTGGTCGAACAGGTCGCCGTACTGGTCGTACTGCGACGGCGAGCCGAACGGCACGTTCATCGGCTGGTGCGCCAGGACGATCAGTTCCTTGTCGCCGACGTTCGCTTCGAGGTCGCGGCGGATCCAGCTGAGCTGCTCGTCGAACGGCGCCTGGCCGTTGTTCTCCAGCACCAGGAAGTGCCGGTCGCCGTAGTCGAACGAGTACCACTCGGGGCCGACGTGACGGCGGTAGTTGTCGATGCGCGCGGCGTAGCCGGTGCCGCCGCCGGAGAAGTACTCGTGGTTGCCCACCGCGGGCCACACCGGGACCTCGGAGCCGGCCGTCGCGTCCTTGTACCTGGTGAACTCGGCGTCGGTCGCGTTGTTCGTGAGGTCGCCGCTGACGGCGATGAACGGGATGTCGTTCGAGGTGGAGTTGATCTCGTGGATCTGCTCCGGCAGCTGCGGGTTGACGTGCGGGTCGGCGATGTTCGCGAACGAGAACGTCGAGCCCTGGCTGCCCGGGTCGCGGGTCAGCGCGAAGTCCGCCGACCGCGTCTGACCGGCCGGAACCTGCCCGAGGCTCTGGTAGAACCGCGGCGTCATGAACTCGTCGGTCCCGACGACGTAGCCGGCCGGCTGGGTGATGAACACCAGGTCGGTGAGCCGCCGCTCGGTGTCCAGTTCCAGCCGGTAGCGGCCCTGCTCGTCGGTCTCGACCAGGGCGACGCCGTCGGACACGCTGACGCCCGCGACGCCGGGCTCGCCGGCGTCCTGCGTGCCGTTGGCGTTGGCGTCCTCGTACACGACGCCGCTGACCTGCGCGGCCGTCGCGGCGACGGTCTCCGCGACCACGGTCGCGACCGGGCCGATGAGGGCGACGCCGACCAGCAGGGCCAGCGCCGCGTAGACGGCACGGCGGTAGCGGCCGAGCGCCTCCGGGGCGAGGCGTGCGCTGAGCGATCTCACTTCGTCTCCATTCACTGAGGGGTCACAGCAGCCGGTGGACGAACCACGCCAGCCCGGTCACGACGGTCGCGGCGGCCGCGACCAGGTGGGCCAGCGAGAACCACGCGTAGCGCCGGGCGGCGGTGGCCAGCGCGAACAGCCCGGCGGCCAGGGCGGCCTGCCCGAGCACGATGCCGAGGTCGAAGCCGGCGAACGACGTCACCAGGTCCCAGCCGAGGTCGTCGCCGAAGCGCAGCTCGCCGGCGAACGCGAACCCGTGCAGCAGCCCGGCGGTCGCGACGGCCGGCAGCCGCCAGCGCGACTCCGGCCCGACCAGGTTCGTCGCGGCGACGTAGACGACCGACAGCGCGACCAGCGCGCCGGTCACCTGCTCGGGCGGGCTCACCCAGCCGGCGACGGCGGCCAGCAGGCCGATGCTGCTGGTGACGGCGAACGCGGCGACGCCGCGGACGAGCTGCGCGACCCCGGTCGCGCCGATCGCCAGCGCGGCCACGAACAGCGCGTGGTCCAGGCCGGTGAGCACCCGCTCCGCGCCCAGCCCGATGGAGCGCGGCGCGGAGTCGCCGAACGACTGCTCGCCGGCGCTGAACCGCGGGTGCGCGCCGTCCAGCACGACCCGGCCGCGCTCGCCGCCGAGGTGGTAGTCGACGGTGGTGGCGTGGTCGTCGACGACGGCGTCCGAGCCGGCCCCGGAGAACACCGAGTAGTCGATGACGTAGCGGCCCGATGTCGCGCCGTGGCAGTCGTAGTCGAGGTCGAGGACGGCGTACGCGACGTCCTCGGCGGTGGCGTCGGTGGCCGGCCGCTGCTCGACGTCCGACGCCGCCAGCGTCATCGCGCACTCGACCTCGTCGACGAAGATCCGGACGCGGTCGGCCAGGTAGGTCTCGATCAGGTCGTGCTGCCCGGCCAGCTCGGCCCGGCGGCCGCCGTCGTCGGGCGCCTCGATCGCGTCGGCGCCCATGCCGATGGCGCGGGCGAGGATCTCGTACTCCAGGCCGAGCCGGTAGCCGACGTGGTCGCCGTCGGCGCGGACCTCCGACCAGCCGTCGCTGGTGCGGACGTGCGCGACGGCGGGCGCGGCGGCCGGCAACAGCACGAGGACCGCGACGATGCCGGCCACGCCCGCACGCACCACACCACTCGCCGACATGCACACCTTCCGGTCCACGCGATCCGGCACTCCGCCGGGATCACCCTGGTTTGCCGGAGTTCCCGGCGGCAATGGTCGTCGTCCGTTGTTCGCCCAGGGTTCGCACCGGCGACGGATGGCCGTCGGAGGACGAGACTGGGGCCAGGTCGTTCAGCGGGGGTTCAGGTGCGCCGCCGCACGGTCGGACCGGAGGTGAGGCCATGCGCGTCCTGGTAGTGGAGGACGAGCGGCGGCTGGCCGACGGGATCCGGGCCGGCCTCGAGGCCGAGGGGTTCGCCGTCGACGTCGCCCACTCCGGCATCGACGGGCTGTGGTCGGCCACCGAGCACCCGTACGACGCGATCGTGCTCGACCTGCTGCTGCCCGGCCTCAACGGCTACCAGGTCTGCGCGCGGCTGCGCGAGCGCGACGTCTGGACGCCGATCCTGGTGCTCACCGCCAAGGACGGCGAGTGGGACGAGGTCGAAGCACTCGACACCGGCGCCGACGACTACCTCACCAAGCCGTTCTCGCACCACGTGCTGGTCGCTCGATTGCGCGCGCTGCTCCGCCGCGACCTGCGGGAACGGCCGGTCGTGCTGGCGGCGGGCGACCTGCGGGCCGACCCCGGCTCGCGGCGGGCGTGGCGCGGCGACCAGGAGGTGGAGCTGACCGCGCGGGAGTTCTCCGTGCTGGAGTTCCTGCTGCGCCGGCGCGGCGAGGTGCTGCCGAAGGCGGAGATCCTGCGGCACGTGTGGGACGAGGCGTTCGACGGCGACCCCAACATCGTCGAGGTCTACATCGGGCACCTGCGCACCAAGCTGGACCGCCCGTTCGGGCGCCAGAGCATCGAGACGGTGCGCGGAGCGGGCTACCGGATGGCCGTCGATGGCGGCTGAGCGCGGGCGCTGGGGCTCAGTCCGGCTGCGGACGACGGCCGGGGCGGTGGTGGTCGCCGGGCTGGCGCTGCTGCTCGGCGGCGTGGCGCTGGTCGTCGTCATGCGGTCGGCGCTGCTCGAGCAGGTGGCCGACGCGGCCCGGTCCAGGGCGATGGCGGTCGACGCCGCCGACCCGCACCTGGTCGCCGACGACGACGGGTTCGTGCAGGTGGTCGCGGACGGTGAGGTGGTCGCGGCCACCCCGAACGTGGCCGGCATGGCGGCCGTCGAGGTGCGTCCCGGCGACACCACCCGGGTGGACGTCGGCGGCGAGGAGCTGCTGGCCGTCGCGGTGCGCTCCGGCGACCGGACCGTCGTGGCGGGCCAGTCCACCGACGACGTCGCCGACGCGACCGGGGTGGTGACCCGGCTGCTCGGCATCGGCCTGCCGGTCCTGCTCGCCGTCGTCGGGGTCACGACCTGGTGGACGACGGGCCGGGCGCTGGCGCCGGTCGAGGCGGTCCGGGCCGAGGTCGACGCGATCTCCGCCGCCGAGCTGCACCGCCGCGTGCCCGCCGGCCGCGGCGACGACGAGATCGCCCGGCTGGCCCGCACCATGAACCGCATGCTGGACCGCCTCGAGGACGCGCAGACCCGGCAGCGCCAGTTCGTCTCCGACGCGTCGCACGAGCTGCGCTCGCCGGTGGCGTCGATCCGGCAGCACGCCGAGGTCGCGCTGGCGCACCCCGGCCGCACCACCGTCCCCGCCCTCGCCGGCACCGTCCTGGCCGAGGACCTGCGCGTGCAGCGACTGGTCGAGGACCTGCTGGTGCTGGCCCGCGCCGACGAGCAGCTGCTGCGGCTCGCCGCGCACCCCGTCGACCTCGACGACCTCGTGCTGGAGGAGGCCGCACGGCTGCGGGCGACCGGCGCCGCCGCGGTCGGCACCACCGGGGTCGCCGCGGCCCGGGTGACCGGCGACGCGGCCGCGCTGCGGCGGGTGCTGCGCAACCTCGGCGACAACGCCGCGCGGCATGCCGCCGGGGCTGTCGCGCTGTCGGTGGCGTCGCGGGACGGCACCGTCACCCTGGCCGTCGAGGACGACGGTCCCGGCATCCCGCCCGCCGACCGTGAGCGCGTCCTGCGCCGCTTCGTCCGCCTCGACGAGGCCCGGGACCGCGACGCCGGTGGCGCCGGCCTGGGCCTGGCCATCGTCGACGAGCTGGTCCGGGCCCACGACGGGACGGTCGAGGTGGGGGAGCGCACCGGCGGCGGCGCCCGGATCGTCGTCCGCCTGCCCGCCGGCTGACGCCGTTCAGGTCCGGTTCAGCGGCCAGGGTGCACGCTCGCAGCATCGACCTACACAGGAGGCGAGCACCATGAAGCATCCGAAGGCATGGATCGGCGCCGGGGCCGCGGCCGTGGCGGCGGCCGGGGCCGTCGCCACCATGGGCGCCGCGTCGGCGGGCCACGACAGCGAGCAGCCGATCACCGGCGACGCCCTGGCGCAGGCCAGCGCGGCCGCCCTCGACCACACCGGCGGCGGCACCGTCACCGGCACCGAGGTCGGCGACGAGGAGGGCTACTACGAGGTCGAGGTCACCCTCGACGACGGCACCCAGGTCGACGTCCACCTGGACAAGGACTTCGCCGTGCTGAGCGACGAGTCCGACGGCGCCGGCGACACCGAGGAGAGCGGCGGCTGACATGGACCCGCGCCCAGCCGTCGCAGCCCTGGCCGTGGGCCTCGTGCTGGCCGGCTGCGGCGCGAGCCAGGACACCGGCGCCCCCACCCGGCGGGTCGACACCGCGACCCCGTCGTTCTCGGCGCCGACCGACATCACGAACCCGCTGTTCCCGCTGGTGGCGGGCGACCGGACGATCCAGCTGGGCCAGGAGGAGGGCGAGCCGCTGCGGGTCGAGATCACCACGCTGCCGCGGACGCGGACGATCAGCTGGGACGGCCGCCAGATCGAGGCCGTCGTGTCGCAGTACGTCGCGTACCGGTCCGGGCGCATCCTCGAGGTCGCCTACGACTACTACGCGCAGGACGACGACGGCGGCGTCTGGTACCTGGGCGAGGACGTCGACAACTACGAGGACGGGGTGGTCGCCGACCACGAGGGCAGCTGGCTGGCCGGCCGCGACGGGCCGGGCGGGCTGATCATGCCCGCCGACCCGGCGGAAGGCGACGCCTTCCGGCCGGAGAACATCCCGGACCTCGTGTTCGAGGAGGTCACGATCCAGGACGCCGCGGTCACGGTCGACGGCCCGCGCGGGCCCGTCGACGGCGCCGTCGCCACCGAGGAACGGCAGCAGGACAATTCCATCGAGCACAAGGTCTTCGCCCCCGGCTACGGCGAGTTCCGGGCCGAGGCGAGCGACGAGCTCGGCCAGGTCGCCGTCGCCGTGCCCACTGACGCCACGCCCGGTGCGGTCCCGGCCGTGCTGACGGAGCTCGCCGACGGCGCCGCGCGGGTCTTCGACGACGCGGGCGCCGGTGCCGCCGTCGGCGCCGAGGTGGACGCGATGACGGCGGCCTGGCGGGACCGGCCCGACGACACCGCGCCGCCCGCGCTGGCCGCCGAGCTGGACGACGCGCTCGGCCGGCTGTCGGACGCGGCCGATGCCGGCGACCCCGCCGCGGTGCGGCAGGCGGCCGTCGACACCGCGACCGCCGTCCTCGACCTCACCCTGCCCTACCGCCCGCCGGCCGAGGTCGACGGCGCGCGGCTCGGCGTCGTCGCCCGGCAGCTGGCCATCGACACCGCAGCCGGTGACGTGGCCGGTCAGCGCTCCGACGCGGCGACCGCCGCGGTGATCCGGGACCGCGGCGCGGCCACGCGCTGAGCGAACGCGCGTCGCGGCCGGGCAGCGGCAGGACTACGCTCCCGCTCATGTCCGATGCGACACGTGAGGGCGGCGGCTCGGTCATCCCGCAGATCCGGATCATGCGACGGTCCGGGCTCGAGCAGCGGGCGACGTTCTTCGAGCTGTTCTTCGACCTCGTCTACGTCTTCGCCGTCACCCAGCTCTCGCACCACCTGCTGGCCACCCACCTGACCTGGACCGGCGCCGCCGAGACGGCGTTCATGCTGCTGGCGGTCTACTGGGCGTGGAACTACACGACCTGGATGGCGAACTGGTTCGACCCCGAGACCGCCCCCGTGCGGCTGGTGCTGATGTTCGTCATGCTGGCCAGCCTGCTGATGGCGGTCGCGATCCCGGAGGGCTTCGGCGACCTCGCGCTGCTGTTCGCGTGCAGCTACGCCGCCCTGCAGATCGGCCGCAACCTGTTCGTCGTCATCGTCACGCCACGGGGCACGTTCAACCGGAACTTCCGCCACATCCTCGCCTGGTCGGTCGCGTCCGCGCCGTTCTGGGTCGCCGGCGGGCTGATCGACGACGCCCGCTGGCCGCTCTGGCTGGCCGCGCTGGCGCTCGACCTCGCCGGACCACTGGCGCAGTACTGGCTGCCCGGCGACGGCAGCGCGCCGATGAGCCAGTGGGCGATCGACGGGCACCACTTCGCCGAACGGTTCCAGTTGTTCGTGATCATCGCGCTGGGCGAGAGCATCGTGCTCACCGGCGTCACCGCGTCCGGCACCGAGCTGAGCCTGGAGATCGGCGTGGCGCTGTCGGTGTCGTTCCTCGGCTCGGTGGCGCTGTGGTGGCTGTACTTCTCCGGCGCGTCGCCGGTCATCGCGCACCGGCTCGGGCACAGCAGCAGCGAGGACGTCGGCGCGCTCGGCCGCGACATCTACACCTACCTGCACGTCCCGATCGTCGCCGGCATCGTCCTGACGGCGGTCGGCGACGAGCTGGTGGTCGCGCACCCGGACCACGACCTGGAGATCACCGGCGCGCTGGCCGTGCTCGGCGGGCCGGCGCTGTTCCTGCTCGGCCTGCTGGCCTGCAGCCTGCGGGTCCGGCACCGGACCGGCTGGCCGACGGTCGCCGCGGTGGTCGTCCTGCTGGCCGGGGTGCCGGTGATGGCGGGGCGGAGCGGGCTGGCGACGTCGACGTTCGCGCTGGTCGTGCTCGGAACGCTGGCGGTGGTGGAGTTCCGCCGCACGGCGTCCGTGAACAGCCGCGACGTCCCGTCGACCGGCGGATGACGGCCGCTACCGTCCACCTTTTCGGTCGGTATAGCAGCTCAAAAGGTTGATGATCATGACGGACCTCACTGTGGTGACGGGTTCGCTGGCCTGCGAACGTCGCGCCGGACCGGTTCGTCGCGCTGCACGACTCCACCGTCGACCGCACCACCGACGGCACCGGGAACATCGCCGACCTCACCTTCGACGAGGTGCGGGCGCTCAACGCCGCCGACTACGCGCCGTGCGGGAGCGGACCGCCGCGTGAGCACTCCCGCTCCCGGCCAGCTGCGTGACGCCGATCCGGGCCTGGTCCTCGGCCTGGGCACCGGGGTGGCGGCGGCGCACGAGCTGGACGGCGGGGCGGCCGGCGTCAGCCCTTGACGGCGCCACCCAGCCCGGCGCCGCGGAGGAACAGCCGCTGGAACACCAGGAAGATCACGATCGGCAGCGCCATCGAGATCAGCAGCGCGGCCAGGAACACGTCCAGCTCGACGGTGTCGCGGATCAGCGGCAGCCGCACCGACAGCGGCTGCAGCGTCGGCTCCGGCAGCACGATCTGCGGCCAGAGGAAGTCCTTCCACGCGTTGAGGAAGGCGAAGATCGAGACGACGCCGAGGATCGGCCGGGACATCGGCAGCACCACCGACCACAGCATGCGCAGCGGGCCGGCGCCGTCCATCCGGGCCGCCTCGTAGACGTCGCGCGGCAGGCCGTCCATGAACCGCTTGACCAGCAGCACGTTGAACGCGTTGGCGCCGGCCGGCAGCCACACCGCCCAGTAGGTGTTCAGCAGCGACGCGTTCACCACCGGCAGGTCCAGCACGGTCAGGAACAGCGGCACCAGCACCACCACGCCGGGGATGAACAATGTCGCCAGCACGGCCGCCGTCACCACCGGGGCGTACCGCGGCCGCAGCACTGCGAGCACGTAGCCGCCGGTCGTCGCGACCAGCAACTGCACGAACCAGGAGCCCAGCGCCACCCACATGGTGTTGGCGAAGTAGTGGCTGATCTGCGCCTCGTTCCAGGCCGTCGACAGGTTCGCCCAGTCGATGCCGCTGGGCCAGAACGCCATCGGCGTGCGCAGCGTGTCCTGCGTGGTGCTCACCGACGCCCGGGCCAGCCACAGGATCGGGCCCAGGCTGGCGACCACCAGCAGCACCAGCACCAGCCCCTGGGCGGCGCGCAGGCCCCAGCGGGTGCCGGTGCGGCCCCGGTCGTAGCCGGACAGGAGACCGCGCTCGCCGTCGCCGTCGAGGCGCCGCCGCGGCCGGCGGGCGGTCTCCGCCGCCGGAGCGGCCGGGGCGGGCGCCGCGACCCGGACGTCGTCCTTCACGGTGTCGCTCATGTCGTGCTCCAGGACCGGGTGAGCCGGAAGTAGACGGCGGACATGACCGCCAGGAACAGCGCCAGCAGCACCGACAGCGCCGTCGCGGCGCCGTAGTCGCCGAATCGGAACGCGTAGTTGTAGATCTGCAGCAGCACGGTGACGGTGGCGTTCTGCGGGCCGCCGTTCGTCATCAGGTACGGCTCGGTGAACACCTGGAACGTGGCGATGACCTGCAGGATCAACGTGATCAGCAGGACGCCGCGCAGCTGCGGCAGCGTGACGTGCCCGATCTTGCGCCACAGCCCCGCGCCGTCGACCTCGGCCGCGTCGTACAGGTCGCCGCGCACCGCCGTCAGCGCGGCCAGGTAGATGAGCACCGTCGCGCCGGCGTTGGCCCACGTGGCCTGCAGCACCAGTGACGGCATCGCCGACGACGCGTCCTGGATCCAGGCGAACGGGCCGAGCCCGACCCAGCCGAAGATGGTGTTGAAGACGCCGGTCTGGCTGGCGTCGTAGAAGAACCGCCAGAGCAGCACCGCCACCACCGGCGGCACCACGACCGGCAGGTAGGCCAGCCCGCTGTACAGGCCCTTGCCGCGGCGCAGCTCGCTCATCACCACCGCCAGCACCAGCGGCACCGGGTAGCCGAACAGCAGCGCCAGCCCGGTGAAGAAGAACGTGTTGCGCACCGACGTCCAGAACAGCGGGTCGTCGAGGACCTGCCGGAAGTTGTCCAGGCCGACCCACGCCGGGTCGGCGACCAGGTTGGTCTCCTGGAAGCTCATCACCACGGCGCGGCCGATGGGGAACCAGGCGAAGTAGCCGAACACCAGCAGCAACGGCAGCAGGAGCAGCAGCGTGCTCAGCCCACCGCCGCGGACCCAGCGGATGGTCGCGCTCACCTCGGTTCTCCCATCGACGGCGCCGTGGCCTCAGCCGGCCTCGACCAGCGAACTGACGTTGCCGTTCGCGGTCTCGAGCAGGGCCTCGATGTCGGCGTTCTCGTCGGTCAGCACGGCCTGCACGACGGCGTCCAGCTCGGCGTACAGGTCCTGGGCCCGCACCGGCGGCTCCGGCACCAGCGGCTGGTCCAGGATGCTCTCCTTGAACGGCATCATCTGCTCCAGCGGCACGTTCACGAGGTCGGCCACCCAGGCGTCGGACTCCGCCAGCTGCTCGGCCCCGAAGATCGGCAGCGCCGGCGTGCCCAGCGGCGCGTCCGTCGCGACCAGCGCCTCGGCGTCGGCCAGCGCGGCGTCCTGCTGGGTCAGCTTGCTCATGTAGAAGAAGTCGATCCACTTCACCGCGGCGTCGCGCTCGGCCTCACTGGCGTCCGGCCGCACGCCGACGATCGTCCCGCCGCCCAGCACGCCGGCGTCGCCGCCCTCCAGCGGCAGCACCGTCAGCCCGTAGCTGTCCGGGTCGATGCCGTTCTCCGTCACCAGGCTGTTGTAGACGTCCGAGCCGCCGATGTACATGCCCACCTGGCCGGCGGCGAACGCCTGGTTGATGGTGCCCCAGTCGAACAGGAAGTTGTCGCCCATGGCGTCGTCCTCCCAGCGCAGCTGCCGCAGCAGCTCCAGGGCGGCCTTCGTGCCGTCGTTGTCCAGCGTGGCGGTGACGTCGTCGCCGGAGCCGTCCTCCATGCGGCCGCCCAGCGCGTACGTCAAGGTCGTCAGGATCCAGCCGCCGGTGTTGTTCTGGCTCATCTGCGCGAAGCCGGCCTGGCCGGTGGCCTCGGCGATCGCGTCGGCGTACTCGCGGACCTCGGCCCAGCTGGCCGGCGGCGTGTCCGGGTCGAGGCCGGCCTGCTCGAACATGGCCCGGTTGTAGTGCAGCCCCATGCCGTAGGCGGTGGTCGGGACGGCGAAGATGCTGCCGCTGTCGTCCTGCGCGACCTCCAGCACGCTGGGATTGAAGCTGTCGGCGTAGGGGAGGGCCTGCACCTCGGCGGTGATGTCGACCAACTGGCCGCGCTCGATCATCGCCTGGCCGTCGGTGAACGGGAACTCGAACGTCGTCGGGAGCGTGCCGCCCGCGAGCTGGGCCGCGAACGTCGTCACGTCCCACTCGTACTCGCTGGGCTCGACGGTGATGTTCGGGTTGGCCGCCTCGAACTCCTCGACGCGGGCGAGGAACGCCTCGCGGGTGGCCGACTCCGTCGCCGGCGGCAGGTTGCTCACGCTGATGGTGACCTGCTCGTCTCCGCCGTCGCCGCCCGGGCTGCCGCCGTCGGCCGCAGGCTCGTCGTCGGACCCGCAGGCCGCCACCAGGCTCACCGCCATCACGGCCGCGGCCACGGCGCCCAGGTGTCTGCGTGTGCTGCTCATCTCGTACTCCATCCCTTGTCAGTGGTCGGCAGTCGTAGCCAGACGGCGGCGTCGGGGCCGAGCCGGCCGTCGTCGAGGTCCGCGCTGGCGAGCAGGACCTCCTCGTGCGCGGGCAGGCCGACGGGCTCGGCCGACAGGTTGACGACGCACGCGATGTCGTCGCCGCGCCGGAACGCGAGCACGTCGGGCGGGGCGTCCAGCCAGGTCAGCGCACCCTCGCCGAGGGCGGGCCGGGCCTTGCGGATCCGCAGCGCCGCCCGGTACAGCCGCAGCGTCGAGGCCGGGTCGCGTTGCTGCGCCTCGACCGTCAGGCCCGCCCAGGTCGTGGGCTGCGGCAGCCAGGTGTCGCCGGTCGCGCCGTCCGGGCTGAACCCGTACGGCGGCGCGGCGCCGCTCCACGGGACCGGCACCCGGGAGCCGTCCCGGCCGGGGTCCACGCCGCCGGAGCGGAAGTGCATGGGGTCCTGGATGCGCTCCGGCGCGAGGTCCTCGACCTCCGGCAGGCCCAGCTCCTCGCCCTGGTAGATGTAGGCCGAGCCGGGCAGCGCGAGCATCAGCAGCGCCGCCGCCCTCGCCCGTCGCTCGCCGAGGACCAGGTCGGACGCGGTGCCCGCCCGCTTCGTCTCGAACGCGAACGACGTGTCGGCCCGGCCGTAGCGCGTCACCGGGCGGGTGACGTCGTGGTTGGACAGCACCCAGGTGGCGGGGGCGTCCACCCGCTCGTGGAAGTGCAGGCTCCGCTCGATGCTCTCGCGCAGCCGGGCCGGCTCCCACGGGCAGGCCAGGAAATCGAAGTTGAAGACGGTGTGCAGCTCGCCCGGGCGCAGGTAGCGGGCCAGCCGTTCGAGGTCGGGCAGCCAGATCTCGCCGATCAGCGCCCGGGGCTCCGGGTAGCCGTCGGCCAGCCGCCGCCAGCTGCGGTAGATGTCGTGCACCTCGTCGCGGTCGGTGTGCACGTGCTGGCCGGGCGCGTGGGCGGGGTCGACGTCGGGGAGGTCGGCGTGCTTGGCCAGCAGCCCGGCGGAGTCGATGCGCACGCCGGCGGCGCCGCGGTCGAACCAGAACCGCAGGATCTGCTCGTGCTCGTGCCAGACCAGCGGGTGCGTCCAGTTGAGGTCGGGCTGCTCCGGCGCGAACAGGTGCAGGTACCACTCGCCGGGCGTGCCGTCGGCGTTCTTCGTCCGGGTCCAGGCCGAGCCGCCGAAGATCGAGCTCCAGTCGTTCGGCGGCTCGGCGCCGCCGGGACCGCGTCCGGGCCGGAACCAGAACCGCTGCCGGGCCGGCGACCCGGGCGCGGCGTCGAGCGCGGCCCGGAACCAGGCGTGCTGGTCGGACACGTGGTTCGGGACGATGTCGACGATGGTGCGCAGGCCCAGCTCCTTCGCCTCGGCGATGAGCTGCTCGGCCTGGTCGAGCGTCCCGTAGGCCGGGTCGATGTCCCGGTAGTCGGCCACGTCGTAGCCGCCGTCCGCCATCGGCGACGGGTACCACGGGCTGAACCACAGCGCGTCGACGCCGAGGTCGGCGAGGTAGCGCAGCCGGGCCCGGACGCCGGCCAGGTCGCCGGTGCCGTCACCGTTCCCGTCGGCGAAGCTGCGCACGTACACCTGGTAGATGACGGCGCTGCGCCACCACGCGTTGTCCATGGCGGTCACGGTAACGACGGCGACATCGCCGCGCAATAGTCAGACAGAAAGTTGCAATAACTAGATCTCGGCCGGATTCCGTGCTGGCGGCGGCGCCGTCGAGCCCCTGACCACCAGTTCCGGTTCGAAGAGCAGTTCGTCCGACTCGACCCGGTGCCCGCTGATCAGCCCGACCAGGAGGTCGACGGCGGTCTTGCCCATGGCCTCGATCGGCTGGCGGACCGTCGTCAGCGGGGGTTCGGTGCAGTTCATCAGGGCGGAGTCGTCGTAGCCCACGACGGAGAGGTCGTGCGGGACGCGCAGGCCGGCGCGCTTGGCGGCGCGAATGGCGCCGAGGGCGATGGGATCGCTGGCGCAGATGAGAGCGGTGACGCCGCGGCGAAGGAGGCGGGCGGCGGCGGCCTGGCCGCCTTCCAGGGAGTGCATGGCGTTCTCGACGTGGTCGTCGGGGAGCTCCAGCCCCGCTGCCGCCAGCCTGGTGTGCGCTGCTGCCAGCTTCCGCTGCGACGGCACATGGTCCGGCGGCCCCAGGATCAGGGCGATCCGGGTGTGCCCCAGCGACAGCAGGTGGCCCAGCGCCTGCTCCGTCGCCACCGCGTCGTCGCAGCTCACCCGCGGAAACGGCAGCTCGTCGATGCCCGCGTTGACCATGACGGTGGGCAGGTTGCGCTCGATCAGGCGCGCGTAGTGGTCGTGTGCGCCGTTGCGGCCGCTGTACAGGCCGCCGGCGAACAGCACGCCCGACACGCGCTGCTGGAAGAGCAGCTCGATGTAGTCGGCCTCGGACACCCCGCCGACGGTCTGCGTGCACAGCACCGGCGTGAGGCCCTGCTGCGCCAGCGACCCGCCCACGACGTCGGCGAACGCGGGGAAGATGGGGTTCTGCAGCTCCGGCAGCACCAGCCCCACCAGCCGTGCCCGTTCCCCCCGCAGCTTCGTCGGCCGCTCGTACCCCAGCACGTCGAGCGCCGTCAGGACCGCCTCGCGGGTGGCCTCGGACACCCCCGGGCGCCCGTTCAGCACCCGGCTCACGGTCGCCTCGCTCACGCCGACCTTCGCGGCCACCTCAGTCAGTCGTCCAGCCATGTGCGAAAGCATACGACAAGATCACGCAAGATCCTTGCGTGCGGCTGCGGCCCGGCGCGACACGGGACCAGTGAACGCGCCGGGTCAGCGCGTGGGTCGCGGCGTCTCCGTCGCCTCAGCCGGTTCCCGGGCCACCAGCGCCGCCGGCGGCTCGGATCGCCGATACAGGTCGCTGGGCCACCACATGAACCGCCCGATGTCGAGGTTGAGCGCCGTCACCAGGATGGACCGCACGATCAGCGTGTCCAGCAGCACGCCCAGCGCCACCGCGATCCCGATCTCCGCGAACGCCACCACCGGCAGCGTCGCCAGCACCGCGAACGTCCCCGCCAGCACCAGCCCGGCCGACGTGATGACGCCGCCCGTCGCCGCCAGCCCGATCAGCGCCCCCCGTCGGGTGCCGTGCTGTTTCGCCTCCTCGTGCACGCGCGTCATCAGGAAGATGTTGTAGTCGATTCCGAGCGCGACCAGGAACACGAAGACGAACAGCGGGAACGCGGTGTCGGCGCCGGCGAAGCCCAGGAGGTGCTCGAAGATCAGCGAGCTCAGCCCGAGCGCCGCGGCGAACGACAGCACCACCGTCGCGATGAGGACTAGCGGCGCCACGAACGCGCGCAGCAGGATCATGAGGATGACGAGCACCGCCACCAGCACCAGCGGCATGATCACGATGCTGTCGCGGCTGGACGCGTCGCGCGCATCCAGGGCGATCGCGGTGTTGCCGCCGACCAGCGCGTCGGCGTCGGGGACGGCGTGCACGCTGTCGCGGACCGCCTCGACGGTGTCCTGCGCGGCCGGGCTGTCCGGCGCCGCCTCGAGGGTGCCCTCCATGTACACGCGGTCGTCCAGCGGTACCGGGTCGGCCACGTCGGCGATGCCCTCGGTGTCCTCGAACGCCTGCCGCACCGCGTCGGCCTCGGGCGCGTCGGCGACCACGATCACGGGGCTGCCCGTTCCGGCGGGGAAGTGGCGGGCCAGCGCGTCCTCTCCGGTGATCGAGGCGGGCGTGTCGATGAACGCGTCCTTGTTCTGGATGACACCGGTGTTCAGGCCGAGCAGCCCGAGCGCCATCGCGCCGAGCGCCAGCGACGTACCGATCCACACCGTGCGCGGGCGGTGCGCGATGGCCCGGCCGATCCGGGACCAGAACCCGCGTTCTGTCGGCTCGGCCGATCCGTACTTCGGCTTGAGCGGCCAGAACACCCAGCGGCCGGTCACCACGAGCAGCGCCGGCAGCAGCGTGAGCATCGCCGACACCCCGATGAGGACGCCGATGGCCAGGACCGGGCCCATGCCGCGGGTGGAGTTCATCTCCGCGGCCACCAGACACAGCATGCCGACGGCGACGGTGGCGGCGCTGGCGACGATGGCGGGACCGGCCCGGTGCAGGGCGAACGCCATGGCCTCGTGCCGGTCCTCGTGGCGGCGCAGCTCCTCGCGATAGCGCGCGATCAGCAGCAAGGCATAGTCCGTGCTCGCGCCGAACACCAGCACCAGCAGGATGCCGGCGGTCTGCCCGTTGACGGTGACGCCGGCGTACTCGGCCAGCAGGTAGACGACGGCCTGGGCGGCGGTGAGCGCGGTGAACGCCGAGAAGACCGGGATGAACCACAGCGAGGGACTGCGGTACGAGATCAGCAGGATGACGATGACGACGCCCATCGCCGCGTACAGCAGCGTGCCGTCGATGCCCTCGAACGCGTCGGCGAAGTCGGCGGACACACCGGCCGGCCCGGCGACGTACGCGTTCAGGCCGTCGGGCCCGCCGCTGACGATGCCGTTCATCTCGTTGACGGCGTCGCCCAGTGCGAACCAGCCGCCGTCGCCGGGATCGATCGGCACGATGATCTGCAGCGCCTGGCCGTCCTCCGACGGGATCGGCCCGACGACGTCGCCGCTGACGTGCTCGACGTCCGCGAACGCCTGCGCGTCGGCAGCGGCCTTCTCCTGGTCCGCGGGCGTGATGCCGTCCGGCCGCTCGTAGACGATGATGGCCGGCAGCTCCTCGCCGGTCTGGAAGGCGTCCTGCTGGACCTCGAACACCTGGGTCGACTCGGCCGAGCCGGGCAGCCAGGATGCGGTGTCGTTGTCCTGCGCGCCGGTCAGCTTCGCCGACAGCGGGAACGCCACGACCAGCAGCACCAGCCAGAACACCAGGACCACCCACTTCGAGCGGCGGCCGCAGACGAGCGGGCCCAGTCGGCGTCGCGAGCCTGCTGCAGGCGGCGTGCTGTCGCTGTCGCGCGTGGTCATGGACATGACCCATCACTCCCCGGCCGGCGCGCGCCGACCCCCCGTCGGAGTTCCAGACCCGCACGAGTCTAGGCGTGTCCGAGCCGTCCGGACCCGGTGCGGACAGGATATTTTCGGGACCCATGATCGTATGGCTGAACGGGACGTTCGGGGCAGGCAAGACGACGACGGCGAAGGAGCTGACGGCCCTGCTGCCCGATGCCCGGATCTTCGACTCCGAGTACGTCGGCTTGCTGCTGCGCCACCTGCTCGGCTCCGTCCCCGTCGATGACTTCCAGGACTGGCCGCCGTGGCGCGGGCTGGTGGTCGAGACCGCCGCCCAGGTGCACGCCTACGTCGGGGGCACGCTGGTGGTGCCGCAGACGGTGCTGGTCGAGGCGTACTGGCAGGAGTTGCGGACGGGGATGGAGAAGGCCGGTCTCCCGGTGCACCTCGTGCTCCTGCACGCCGACGACGACACGCTGCGGCAGCGCATCGACGGCGACACCGTCGAGGCCGGGGCCCGGCAGTGGCGGCTGGACCACCTGGCGCCGTACGCGGCGGCGCTGCCGTGGCTGCGGCCCGCCGCCGACACCGTCGTCGACACCGCCGGCGCCGAGCCGCGCGCGGTGGCCGAGCGCATCGCCGCCGCCGTCAGGGCGTGAGCTGCCAGCAGCCCTCGTAGCCGATCGGGGCGAACCCGACCGCCTCGTTGACGTCGAGCATGTGCCGGTTCTCCTCGGCGTTGAACGTGGTGACCAGCGTCGAGGACGGGCTCAGCTCGGCCAGCCGCTGCAGGTTGGCCACCTTGAGCAGCATGCCGAGCCGCCGGCCGCGGTGCTCGGAGAGCACCAGGGTGTCCTCCTGGGTGACTGGGCGGGTGCGGTCGGCCGGCAGGTAGAGCTCGTTGTAGCCGGCCAGCCGCCCGGTCGGGACGTGCTCGGCGGCGACGGTGAGGCGCTCGCGGCCGCTGCCGGCGAGGTGGCCGTCCCACCGCGCGAGTCGCGCGGCGTCCCACTGCTCGTCGGTGGTCTCGAGGGCGGCGCTGGGGATGTCGGTGCTCATGCGCGTCTTCAGCGTGACGAGGTCGTCGACGCGCTCTGGCGGGGTGGTGCCGGTCCAGGCGACCACGCGGTAGTCGTCGCCCGCGGCGGCCTGGGCGGACGTTCGCTGTGCGGCGAGGACCGCGGGATCGACCGGCAGCGGCAGCGCGCTGATGCGAGCCACCTGCTCGAGGCGGTAACCGTGGCGCAGCAGGAACCGCACGCCGGGGTCGTCGGCGGACACCCAGCCGAAGCCGGTCGGCGAGTCGATGCGCTCGCCCGTGGCCGGCCGGGTGTGGATGGCCTCGGCCTGCAGCGTCGGGCGGCCGGAGGCCAGCGCGATGGCCGTCAGGTGCTCGAGCAACGTCGTGCCGATGCCGCGCCGGCGGTACTCCGGTAGCACCTCGACTGAAACCCACGACGCGCTCGCGCCCTCCTCGGTCTGCCACGACAGGATGGCCCGCCCGACGATGCGGCCGTCGACACGGGCGACGAACAGCCGGTTCGGCTCGTCCTCCTGGACGAGGTAGACGGGCAGCAGCTCGCGGGCGGAGTAGTTCAGCACGTCGGTGCCCATGATCTGGGTCTCGATCGCGTTGCGGACCTGGACCATCTCGGCGAAGGCGGCCGCGCCGGGTGCGTCCATCGAGGCCGGGATCTCCAGTTCCTCGATGGCGACGGCGGCGTAGGTGCTCATGATCGGACGCTAGCCCGCCGGCAGCGCCCGGCGCACCATATTTTCAGCCGGCGAGCAGCTCTGCGTACTCGCTGACCAGCACGTATCGTGCCGCGGCGTCCTCGGTGACGGACGGGTAGCGCGGCGACGGATCGAGGAAGACGTTGTCGTCGGCGTCGTCGTTCACGGCCGACACCTCGCCGGCCAGCAGGACCCCGCCGTCGGCCCAGAACCGGTGGTAGACGCCGGCCGGCACCTGCACGCTCTGCCCGGGCTCCAGCCGCAGCGGCGACCCGCCCCGCACCGCCCGCTCCAGCCCGTCGACCAGCGTGACGACCTCGCCGTCGCCCGACTCGGGGCGCAGCTCGACCACCAGTTCGGCGCCGCCGCGGTTGATGATGTCCTCGGTCTTGCGCCGGTGCAGGTGCATCGGCGTCTCCTGGCCGTCGCGCGCGACCAGGAACTTCTCCGCGTACGTCTGCCCGGCCCCGGCGTCGCGCTCGGCCAGGGTGCCGTTGCGCAGCGTGCACAGGACCAGCCCGACGCGGTCGAAGTCGCCGCGGCCGAAGTCGGTGACGTCCCAGCCCAGGCCGCGTTCCAGCGCCGGTCGCAGGCCCGGCGTGGGCGCGGCGGCGAGCCAGTCGGCCCGCGTCCAGGCCGCGAATCCGGGCAACGCGATGCCGGCCTCGGCCGCTCGGGCCCGGGCGTCGTCGATGGCGGCGTCGATGCGGGATCGGTCCATCGCCGGGAGTCTACGGAGCCGGGCCCGTCTGGTCGTCAGCCGACCGCGACGGCCTCGATCTCGAGCAGCCAGTCCTCGGAATAGATGTCGGTGATGATGATCGTCAGCGCCGGCGTGTGGTCGCCGAGCACCTCCTCGCGGATGCGGCTGTTCGCCTCGCGGTAGCGGCGGTCGGACAGGTAGGTGGTGACCTTGGCGAGGTTCTGGACGCCCATGCCGGCCTCTGCCAGGACGGCGAGCACGTTGCGCCACGTCAGCCGGCACTGGTCGGCGAACTCCGGCGGCACCCGGCCGTCGTCGCCGGCCCAGGGGACCTGGCCGCTGACGTAGACCGTGCGGCGGACGCCGGTGACCAGCGTGCCGTGGGTGTAGTTGCTGGCGGCGGGCAGGACGGCGGGGTCGAGCCGTTCGATGGTCATGCGGGCTCCTTCGCGACGTGCATGGCGGTGTAGTAGACGCACTCGGTGGCGCCGGGATTGGCGAACTCGTGCACCGCGTCGCCCGCGTAGTACAGCGCGTCGCCGGCGGCGAGCCGGTGCCTGACGCCGTCGACGGTGACGGTCAGCTCCCCGCTCTCGACGGCGACGTACTCGCGCGAGCCGGGTGCGTGTGCGGCGAACGAGCCGAGCGTGACCCCGGCCGGGACGGTGGTGCGGATGAACTCGAACTCGACGCCGGGCAGCGTGGGGGAGAGGATGCGCCGCTGCCACCCGTCGGCGTCGGTGATGGCCCGCTGCTCGGCCTGCCGGCGGACGATCACCCGCTCGGGCCGGTCCTCGCCGAGCAGCCGCGCGACGGTGACGCCCAGCGCCGTCGCCAGCCGGGCCAGCACGATGACGGTGGGGATCTTGGCGCCGCGCTCGATGTCGGAGATCATGCTCCGGCTCACCCCGCTGGCCGCGGCGAGCGCCTCGAGGCTCAGCTCGCGCTGGTGCCGCTGCGCCCTGAGCCGGGTGCGCAGCCGCTCCGGCAGATCGTCGTCCATGGCGGAAGCATATCCGCTATCGCGGCATAGTCGAGTTTGACATGGAACGACGTGCCATCCGAGGGTGAGCCGAGTCCGTCCACCCAGCGAGGAGCGCCCGCGTGATCGAGTACATCGAGCCCGACCCCGAGAACCCGCCGCCCGTGCCGCTGTCGTCCGCCGTGCGGGTGGGCCGGCTGCTGTTCGTGTCCGGCCAGGTGTCGACGGAGCCGGGCGTGGGGATCGTGGCCGACACCTTCGACGGCGAGTTCCATCGCACCATCCGCAACGTGCAGGAGGTCCTCGCCGCCGCGGGCGCGACCCTGCGCGACGTCGTGCAGGTGCGCGCGTTCCTGCGCGACGAGGAGGCGCGGGCGCGCTTCAACGAGTTGTACGCGCAGACGTTCCAGCCGCCGTACCCGGCGCGCACCACCGTCGGAAACCACTTCTCGTTCATCCAGATCGAGATCGACTGCGTGGCCGTGCTGCCAGACGGGGCCGACCCGACGGTGTGACCCCGGCGTCACGGGCGCGGAACGCCCTGAATCCACCGCCGTTGTGAGATCGATGCCGAAATGATCTTGCGTTCGGGCGGCCGGTCCGACAGGGTCGTTCGTGACAATCCGGTTGTCGCAGGGCAAGGAGGAACTGCCGGATGAAACGCGCCATCTCTGCACTTGCCTTCGTTCTGTTCCTGCTCCTCGGTCTCTCCGTCCCCGCGGCCGCCGGCGGAGAGTCCGACCCCACCGTCGGCGGCGACGAACGGGTGGCCGCCGCGGCCGGTCCATGCGGCTCGTCGTACCGGCACATCGGCCACTACCCGATCGGCTCGTCGCCGGTCCTCGGCTACATGGACGTCTACTGGTCCAGCACGGCGAAACGCAACTGCATGGTCGTCAACCACTCCAGCGCCACCTACGGGGAGCGGTTGTACACCGAGGCGAGCATCTGGCCGTACGGCTCCGCGGCGCCGTCCTGCCCCAGCAGCGTCGGTTGCGACGGCGGCATGTACGGCTACTACGCCGGCCCGGTCTACACCCCGGCGGGCGTGAACATGTCCAACCGCTGCCTCAACATCAAGGGCGTGGTCGACTGGACCACGGCCACCCGCACCCGAATCCACTGCGGTTGACGCCCCGCTGGATGAGCGAGTCCGATTGATCGGGTGGACCTGTCAGCCATGATCATCAACCGCTGGCGACGTCATGATGTCGCTGATCGTTGATGATCATGTCGACCCGCCCGGGTGCACCGTCCGCCTGGCTGGCTGCCGTTCGTCGTTCCTGCCGGTGCGCCGTTTGGTCGTCCTCGACTCCCGCGACCGTCGTCGATAGCTCCGCCTCCATGACCCGAGTTGATCATGGCCATATCGGGGTTCCGGCGCACGGGGAACCCCGATCTCACCATGATCAACTCGGCGAGCGGGGACGGCATCCAGCGAGGTTGGCCTCGGACCGCCGAGCCGGTGGGGTGAGGTACGCAGACGGGCGGAACCGTGACCGGTCGCGTCCCCCTCTGCACGATCCCCACCTCACTGTGTGAGATCGCTGCGCCGGGTGGGGCGGATCACTGTTCCCTGACAACAGCAACGCCACCCACCAAGCACAGTGATCCCACCCAGTGACGCGCCAGGGGCGCACAGTCGTCGCGGCCCAACGATGCGGGGATCGATGTGAGATCGCTGCGGAAACGACGCGGCATCACTGTCGCGGACACGACAGTGTTCTCCCATCGATCACGCAGCGATCCCGCATCGTTGCGCCGGGCCGGCGAGGCGCCGCCACCTGCTTCAAAACTCGGTTCGAGTGTCGGAGTCTCGGAGACCAAGCGGAGCTAGGCTCCGGGCATGATCCGGCACACGGTCGCCTTCCGTCTTCGTCACCCCGCCCGCTCGGAGCAGGAGCGTGACTTCCTGATCGCCGCCCGAGCACTGGCAGGCATCCCCGGCGTCGAGCGGTTCGAACAGCTGCGGCAGACCAGCCCGAAGAACGACTTCGCCTTCGGCTTCTCCATGGAGTTCGCCGATCAGGCGGCCTACGACGGCTACAACGAGCACCCGGTGCACGTCGCGTTCGTCGCCGACCGGTGGGCCGCCGAGGTCGAGGACTTCCTCGAGCTCGACTACGAGCCGATCGGCTGAGCCGGGCGGGTCAGTCGTCGTGGGTCATCAGGTCGAGCGCGACGGTGGCCGCCAGCACGGGCACCGGGTCCTGGCCGGGCGCGATCTCCACGCCGTAGGTGTCGGCGACCCGGAACCACTTCTTGGAGACGGTCGCGACCGATGTGCGGCCGTCGGTGAACGTGTACTCGTGGTCGACGACGTTGCCCTGGACGTCGAGGTCGGACCCGCCGCTGATCTCGACGCTCCACCGATCGCGCAGCGGGCTGACCAGGGCCTTCTTGATGAGCGCGATCCGGTTGCCGTCGGCGTCCTCGACCTCCATCGAGTCCTTCACCCGCATGACCCGGTCCTGGATCTTCGCCACCTCGTGACCCTGGGGGTCCTCGAGGATCAGCGTCTTGCGCATCCGCAGCGCCTTCCCGTCCACTTTGTACGCGCGCTGCCCGTCGTCGGTCTCGATCCAGAAGTCGTCCCCGATCGACACCAGCCGCTGCCGCATTCGATAGTGGACCTGACCGCCGTCGTGCCGCTCCTCGCGGCGTTCCTCCCGGCGTTCGCGTCGTCGTCCCAGTGCCATGCCGGCCACGTCCTTCCCGTCCGGCTTCCGAGCATGCGGCCGGCGACGCGTCCGCGCCTCATCCACCGCGGGTGAGGCTCGCGAGCAGCCCGTCGAGCCGTTCGCGCGTGTGCTGGTCGTCGAGCATCTCGCCGATCCACGCCTCGGCATGCGACCGGCCGCGCGAGCGGTGGTTCGGGCGCAGCCATTCGGTGGCCGCGATCTCGGCGATGTGCCCGAGCACCGCGATCAGCATGGAGAAGTCGCCGCGGCCGGTGACGCGGCCGGGGCCGCCGGCGTCGGCGTAGGCGTTCGCCAGTGCGCGGGCCCGGCCGGGATCGGTGCGGCCGAACTCGAACAGCGCGACGGCGAGCTCCTGGCCGGCGCCGGCCGGGCCGCTGTTCTCCCAGTCGATGACGCACACGCCGCCGGCCGCGGTCGGGACGAGGTTGTCGGCCATGAGGTCGCGGTGGCAGGTCCGCAGCGCCGCCGGGGGAGCGAGCCACGACTCCAGCGCGACCAACTCGTCCCGCACCGCCGCCAGCCGCCCGGCGAACGGCGCGCCCTTCGCGTGCAGCTCCGCGATCAGCTCGTCCCACCGCGGCGCGCCGACGGAGTCGAAGTACCAGCCGTCGACGTCGATGATGGGCGCCGCTCGTTCGGCGCCGGGCACCTGGTGGGTGGCGGCGACGGCGGCGCCCACCAGCTCCGGATCGAGGAGCGGATCGGGGTGGCCCAGGTCGACCCACTCGTAGACCCGCAGCTGAACCCCGTCGACGACGGCGAAGAGGTCGCCCTCGCCGGTGCGGCGGATCCGTGGCGCCGGCACGCCGGACGCGGCGGCGGCCTCCTGGAACGCGGCGGCGGGCGCCAGCGCGGCCTCGTCCTCGTGGCGGAACGGGACCTTGACCGCCCACCGTCCGTCCGCGGTGGTGAGCCGCCAGACGGCACCCTGCTTGCCGCGCGCGACCGGTCCCTCGGACAGCGCCGGACGGGCGCCGAGGGCGAAGCGGTCGGCGATGGCGGCGGCGTCCACCACGCCACCCCATCACAGCCGTGACGGGTCAGCCAGCGAGTTCCACGGCCGGCCGCGCGCTCGTCAGCATCGTCAGCCGCGGCGTCACGCCCGGCCAGGCGGCGGCGAGATCGCCGGCCAGCGCCGTCAGCAGCGCCTCGACGTCGGCGGCGGCGCCCGGGTGCAGCGCCTCGGACACGATCAGCACGTCGCGGGTCTCGGGCCGGACGATCGACGTGCCGCTCTGCTTGTACGTCCAGCGGCGCGCGTGCGCCTGGCCGGCCTCGTCGGCGAAGATCACCTCGCCGGGCACGGGCCGCTCGACGTCGCCGCCGAACGCCGTGTACGTCTCGTCGCCGCGCGCCCGGCGGACCTCGAGGTCGCCCTTGACGCGGTCGCGGTCCAGCGCGGCGACGGGGATCGCGGCCGCCGCCGACGCCGCGTTGCACAGGTCGACCAGCGGGTGGATGCGCGGCAGGTCGCCGTCCTTGCCGAGCCGGCGCAGCAGCGACTCGGCGGCGCACCGGTACTGCGTCGGCTTCAGGCCCATCGCGGCGAACGCGCGCCGCCAGGCCCGCAGTTGCGGCAACGCGCTGGCCGGCTCGCCGCCGAGCCGGGCCCTGGCCGCGTCGAGGTACCGGTCGACGGCGTCGCCGGTGGTGGCCCGGTCGCTCACCCCGTCGACGACGAGGACCCCGGCGGCCAGGGTGGGGTGATCGGCCCAGATCTCCGGGGCATGACGGAACCGCATGCGGGCATCGTCGCCGCTGCCTCCACTGCCGGAACAGGGCCAGCCGCGCGCTCGTGCACTGGGCCAGCGGGGCCGGACGCTCGCGGTCGGCCTGCGCGCCACCCCGGCCGCATCCGGTGTTCTGTCCGAGCCCGCGAGTAGCGTCCGCCCCGCAGGCCTCGCAGGGGGCGTGGCCTGCGCAAACGCAGGGGGGATCCATGAACGAGCAGCACACGCCCCAAGGCTGGTACCAGGACGGCCAGGACCCGACGATGGACCGGTGGTGGGACGGCACCCGGTGGACCGGCGCGACCCGGCCGAGGGTGGCGCCGGGTGCGGTGGCCGCCGACCAGCGAGCGCCGATCGTCGTGGCGCCGGCGCCGCCGAAGAAGCGGCACCGCGTCCGCAACGCCGCCCTCATCGTGGTCGGCGTGATCGTCCTGATCTCGATCATCCAAGGCATCACGGGCGGCGACGACACCGACACGCCCGCAACGACGAGCCAGGAGAACGGTGGCGAGGCGCAGGATGCCGGCCTGGGCCTCGGCGACGCGGCCGAGGACGGCGACTTCACCTTCGTCGTGGAGTCCGTCGAGGACGGTCCGGAGCGCATCGGCACCGACACCTTCGGGACGAGCCCGCAAGGCCGCTTCGTCTACGTGACCGTCACGGTCACCAACCACGGCGACGAGGCCGGCTCGTTCTTCGGCGACAACCAGTACCTCGTCGACACCGAGGGCCGGAAGGCCAGCGCCGACACCGAAGCCGCCGTCTACCTCCCGGAGTCGCAGTCGCTCTACGAGGAGATCAACCCCGGCAACACGTTGACCGGGACGGTGGTCTTCGACATCCCGGCCGACGCGGTCCCCGCGGCGGTGGAGTTGCACGATTCGCTCTTCTCCGGCGGCGTGACGGTCGACCTGTCGTAGCGCCGTCAGCGACGGTCGGCCACGTCACCCCTGGCCATCGCGTCGGGAGGCGCGTACGTTCAGGGTGGGGGTGATGGTCATGCTGAATGACTATCCGGTGTACGCAACGATTGCGACGGGTGACCTCGCACGGGCGCGGGCCTTCTACGAGAAGACTCTGGGGTTCAGCCCCGAGATGGAGGACGCCGCCGGCGGCATTCTCTACCGGTCCGGTGGCACCCGGTTCCTGCTCTACGCCAGCGAGTTCGCCGGCGATGCGGGGCAGACCGTGGCGACGTGGATGGTGGAGGACGCCGACGCGACGGTGGCCGAGCTGGCCGGCAAGGGCGTGACGTTCGAGCAGTACGACCTGCCGGGGCTCAAGACCGACGAGCGGGGCATCGCCGAGCTGGGGCCGTTCCGTGGCGCCTGGTTCAAGGATCCCGACGGCAACATCCTCAACGTCGGCACCGGCCCGGCGAGTTGAGGCCGGGCTCGTCCGCTATCCCACGCGACGGGTGAGGGCGGGCCGCCCGATCCAGGGCACGCTGAGGTGCGAGTCCTGGACGGGGGTGCCTCATGGTGGAGCCCAGCGGTCCGGCCGCGACCGGACCGGTGCCGGCCGCGTCCGGGCTGATCCTGCTGACGCTGGCGTCGGGGCAGTTCCTGATGGCGCTGGACAGCTCGGTCATGAACGTGTCCATCGCCACCGTCGCCGCGGACCTCGACACGACGGTCACCGGGATCCAGTCCGCCATCACGTTCTACACGCTGGTGATGTCGTCGCTGATGATCACCGGCGGGAAGATCGGCGAGATCCTGGGCCGCAAGCGCGCGTTCGCGATCGGCTGCGTCGTCTACGGCTGTGGCTCGCTGACGACGTCGCTGGCGCCGAACCTGGCGGTGCTGCTGGTCGGCTGGTCCGTGCTGGAGGGCGTTGGTGCGGCGCTGATCATGCCGGCGATCGTCGCGCTGATCGCGGCGAACTTCGATCGCGGCGCCCGGCCGCGGGCGTACGGCCTGGTGGCGGCTGCCGGCGCGATCGCCGTCGCGCTGGGTCCGCTGATCGGCGGGGCGCTGACGACGTACGCGTCGTGGCGGTGGGTGTTCGCGGGTGAGGTGCTGATCGTCGGCGCGATCCTGGTGCTGACGCGGCGGCTGGCCGACGTCCCGGGCGACCGCTCGGCCCGGCTGGACGTCGTCGGCACGGTGCTGTCGGCACTGGGGCTCGGCCTCATCGTCTTCGCGGTCATCCGCTCCGGGACGTGGGGGTTCGTCAACCCGAAGCCGGACGCCCCGGACTGGCTCGGCCTGTCACCGGTGATCTGGCTGCTGCTCGCCGGCGGCCTGGCGCTGCTCGGGTTCGCCGCATGGGAACGCCGGCGGCGCGACGCCGGCCAGGCGATCCTGTTCGACCCGGCGCTGCTGCGCAACGGCGTCCTGCGCGCCGGGCTGGTCTCGTTCCTCTTCCAGTACGTGGTGCTGGCGGGCGTGTTCTTCACCGTGCCGCTGTTCCTCTCCGTCGCCCTGGGGCTGTCGGCCATCGAGACGGGCGTGCGGATCCTCCCGCTGTCGCTGGCGCTGCTCGCGACGGCGCTGGGGATCCCGAAGCTGCTGCCCGGTGTGTCGCCGCGGCTGGTCGTGCGGGCCGGCTTCCTCTCGATGTGCGCCGGCATCGTGTGGCTGGTCGCGGCGCTGGACGTCGACGCCGGGGCGGAGATCGTCAGCTGGCCGATGGTGCTGGCCGGGCTCGGCATCGGCGCGCTGGCGTCGCAACTGGGCAGCATCACGGTGTCGTCGGTGCCGGACGAGCGCAGCGACGAGGTCGGCGGCGTCCAGAACAGCGTCATGTTCCTGGGGTCGTCGATCGGGACGGCGCTGGCCGGCGCCGTGCTGATCGCGGCGCTGACGACGTCGTTCTTCACCAACGTGCGCGACGACCCGGCCGTCCCGGCGCAGCTGACCACCCAGGCCGAGGCCGAGCTGGCCGGCGGCGTGCCGTTCGTCTCCGACGACCAGCTGACCGCAGGCCTGGACGACGCCGGCGTTCCCGCGGACGTCACGACGGCGATCGTCGACGCCAACGCCGACGCGCGTGTCGACGGCCTGCGGTCGGCGCTCGCGCTGCTGGCCCTGCTCGCGTTCGTCGCGCTGTTCGCGGCACGGGGGATTCCTCGCCGGCAACCGGCGGCTGTCGGCGGAGCATCGAGCGAAATCCATTGACTTTCGATCGATATCGGGCGACAGTCGGTGCATGCCGTCCACGCATCGGGCCGTCGGCCCGCTCCGGGTCCTGCTCGTGCTGCTGTTCGCAGGGCTGGTCGTGGCGCAGGTGGCCATCCTGCCGCCGACGCTCGCGTCCCTGGCCGACGACGAGCCCGATCTCGCCTACCTGCAGTGGCCGGCGCTGGCCTTCTCCGTCGTCGAGCTGGTGTGCGTGCAGGTCGTCATCGTCTGCACGTGGCGGCTGCTCGGCATGGTCCGGGCCGGCCGCATCTTCAGTGAGGCCGCGTTCGTCTGGGTGAACGCCATCGTGGCGACCATGGCCGTCGCGTGGGGGCTGCTGCTGGCCGCGCTCGTCTACGTGAGCGTGCTGGTCGACGGGCCGGGGCTGCCGGTGCTGCTGTTCGGGGCCGTGCTGGCCGGGGGAGCGCTGGTCCTGCTGGTGGTCGTCATGCGGGCGCTGCTCCGGCAGGCCACCACGCTGCGCGCGGACCTGGACGGGGTGATCTGATGCCCATCGTCGTGCGCATCGACGTCGAGCTGGCGAAGCGGAAGCTGAGCGTCGGCGAGTTCGCGGAGCGGGTCGGGCTCACGCCGGCCAACGTCGCCGTCCTGAAGAACGGCCGGGCGAAGGCGGTGCGGTTCAACACGCTGGAGGCGATGTGCCGGGTCCTCGACTGCCAGCCCGGCGACCTGCTCGAATGGGTCCCGGACGGCGCCGAGTGAGGGCCGACGTGCTGGTCGTCGGCGCCGGGCTGGCCGGGCTGCACACGGCGACGCTGCTGGCGCGCGCCGGTCACGACGTGCTGCTGGCCGAGCGGCGGGCGCGGCTCGGCGGCGCCGTCCGCACCACCGGGATCTTCGTCCGCCGCACGCTCGACGACTTCGCGCTGCCGCCGGAGCACCTGGGCCCGCCGATCCGCCGCGTCGTCCTCTATCCGCCCAGCCGGCGCCGCCCGGTGACGCTGGTCAGCGAGCGCGACGAGTACCGCGTCGGCGACATGGCGGCGCTGTACCTGGCGGGCGCGCGGACGGCGGCAGCGGCGGGCGTGCGGGTTCTCCTCGGCACCCGCTACGAGGGCGGGGGACGGTCGTCGTTCCTGCTCAGCGGGCCGGACGGGCCGGTGCGGGTGCGTGCGCGGTTCGTCGTCGGGGCCGACGGCGCGCGCTCGCGGGTGGCCCGCGACCTCGTCCTCGACCGCAACGAGCACCTGCTCACCGGCGCCGAGGAGGTGTTCGCGGTCCCGGCGGGGGAGCGGCCGCCGACCTTCCACTGCGTCGTCGATCCCGTGCTCGCCCCCGGCTACCTCGCCTGGGTCGTCGACGACGGCCGGCACGCGCACGTCGGGGTGGCCGGGTATCCCGACCGGTTCCCCGGCGGCATGCGGCGGGCGCTGGCCCGGTTCAGCGCCACGGCGCCCGGCCTCGACGGCGTGCGGCGGCCGGCCGGCGCCGAGGTCGAGCGGCGCGGCGGCCCGATTCCGGTCGGTGGCATGCTGCGGCGCATCGGCTGCTCCGACGGCCTGCTGGTCGGCGACGCCGCGGGCGCCGTCTCCCCGTTGACCGCCGGCGGGCTGGACCCGTGCCTGCGGCTGTCCGAGCACGCCGCCGCCGTCCTCGACGACGCCCTGCGGACCGGGCGCACCGATGCCCTGGCCCACTACGACGGCGCCGCGCTGCGGGCCCGGTTCCGTGGCCGGCTCGCGCTGCGGCACGGGCTGGCCCGGGTGCGGACGCCGGCCGTCGCGACCGCGGGGTTCGCGCTGCTGCGCACGCCGCCGGGCCGGGCCGCCGCCCGCCGCATCCTGTTCGGGTGACGGCTAATTGCGTTGCTCGCCGAATCGGGCCGGGTTAGCGTCGCGAGCATGAGGCCGGTCACCGAGGACGACATCCGCCGCTCCTTCGTCAACTGCTCCAAGGGCGAGGCGAAGCGGCTGGCCGTCCCGCGCGACCTCGACGAGCAGCCCTGGGACGACCTCGACTTCCTCGGCTGGCGCGACCCCGGCGCGCCCGACCGCGGCTACCTCGTCACCACCCGCGACGACGGCGGCCTGCTCGGCATCACGCTGCGGGCGAACCCGAAGTCCGGCCGGGGCTTCACGCACAGCAGCATGTGCTCGCTCTGCATGACGGCGCACACCGGCGGGGGCGTGTCGCTCATGACCGCGCGCCGCGCCGGCGAGGCCGGCCGCCAGGGCAACAGCGTCGGCCAGTACCTCTGCGCCGACCTCGCCTGCTCGCTCTACGTCCGCGGCCGCAAGAAGGCCGTCGTCGCCGTCCAGCCCATCGAGACCACCCCCGTCGAGGAGAAGATCGCCCGCGCCCGCCGCAACCTCGCCGCGTTCGTCGACTCCGTGCTCAGGTAGCCGGCAGGCCCAGCAGCCGCTGTGCGTTCCGGAAGTACAGCTGCTCCAGGACATCATCGGGCAGGTCCAGGCCTCGGACCGTCGCCTCGGACTGGAACGGGAACGGGTTGCCGATCCCGTCCAGGCCGGTCTCGAAGAAGGCCAGATTCCGCGCGTAGAAGGCCTGGGTGAGGTCGGGATACTCGCCGGGCAGCGGCTGGTCCAGCCACCCGGCCATGCGCGCGTAGTCGCTGCCGAAGAGCACCCGGTCGGCGAAGTCGCACAGCAGCGCCCGGGCCGCCGCCGGCTCCTGGGCGAGGTCGAGGACGCGTGCCGACGTCTCCAGCCAGAGGTTCGGGTACCTCCGCATCATCCGGTGCAGGCGATCGAACGGGATGAAGCAGCCGCCGTGCAGTGCGACGAAGTCCGTCGCCGGATGCGCCGACACGAGCCGCTCGAACTCGTCGTGCAGCGTCTCCAGGCGAGGGAACTCGTCGCCGGCGAAGGACCAGTCGGGTCGTTCGAGCAGCTCGGTGTAGCGCGGGTTGTCCGGCGCGACGGGCTGGAAGAACGGCTGCGGGTCGGCGATGTGGATGCCGGCCGGACGCCGGTGCCGTGCGGCGCAGTCCCACATCGGCGCCAGCCGCTCGTCGTCGACGGCGACCCGGTCGCCGCTCGCGTCGGTGAGCCAGAGGCCCAGCTGCTTCCAGATCTTGAGGCCGCGGGCACCCAGCTCGAAGGCGCGCCGGACGTCGTCGGCGAGGTCCCGCTCGAAGCCGGGGGAGCCGATGCCCGCGAGGTCAGGAGCGTGGAAGAGGACCATCCCGGCGACCGCGCGGTCGCCGCTCCAGCCGGCCCGCCACTCCTCGAACGGTTGCGGCGGCCAGGCGCCGACGAGGTTGACCAGCCCGCCGAGGCCCGCGGCCCGCATGGCCGCGACGGCCGCGTCGCCGGCGCCGACGGAGAAGTGCGTGTGGACGTCGACGATCTGCCCGTGGAAGCGGGACCGGTAGCCGTCGTGCGGCCCGGCCGCGGCGCGAGCGAGCCGGCTGGTCATGAGGCGAGCCGCCGCAGCGCGCCGGGGTTGGCCTGGATCTTCGCGAAGGCGAGCGCCAGGTCCGTGGTCAGGTCCTCGTTCTCCTCGACGTAGTTCCACGGGATCTCGATCGACGCGGCCACCTTCGTCCGCATACCTGGGAGGTCCGCCGCCGTCGCGTCGTACCCGGAGCGCCGGACGGTGCCGGTCCACATCACCTTCGGCCCGGCGTACGACGGGCTCAGCCGCGGCGACTCGTTGAGGCCGCGGGCCACGTAGGTGACCGCCGGGACGCCCTCGGCCTGCAGCGCCCCCAGGATCGCGTCGCGCCACTCCGGGACGCGGACGTTGATTGTGACCATGTGGTAGACGGGCGTGTCGTCGGCCGGATAGGCCGGCATCGAGAACAGGTCGAGGTCGTCGATCTTCTTCCGCAGTGCCTCGGCGTTGCCGCGCCGGTTCGCGTTGAGCTCGTCGACGTGCGGCAGCTGGTCCAGCGCCAGGATCAGCGAGGCGAGGTTGGGCCGGTAGGTGTAGACGAGCGTGTCGACGAGGTCGCGCAGGTCGTCGGGGAAGCCCGGTTCACTGGCGCGCCCGATCAGTTCGCCGCGCCCGGCGTGCTGTGCGCTGATGGTCGGCGTCCAGTAGACGGACTCGTGACGGGTCACGAGGTAGCCGCCCTCGGTCGTCGCCAGCGGCTTGACGCCGTTGATCGAGAAGCCGGCGGCATCGCCGAGTGACCCGAGGCGCCGGCCGCGGTGGCGGGCACCGTGCGCCTGGCTACCGTCCTCGATCACGGCCAGGCCGTGGCGGTCGGCGAAGTCGAGGATCGCGGTCATGTCGCTGACCTGTCCATACAGGTGCGGCACCAGGACGGCGCGGGTGTGCGGCGTCAGTGCCCGCTCCAGGCTGCCCGGGTCGATGAGGCCGGTCTCCGCGCTCACGTCGCAGAAGACGGGGACCGCGCCGTTGTGGAGGATGCACGACACCGACGCGCCCCAGGAGTACGGCGACGTGATGACGTGATCGCCGTCGGCGATCTCCAGCCCGATCAGCGCGGACTGCAGCGCGCCGTGCCCGGAGCTCGCGCTCAGGCAGTGCGGCACCTCGTGGAACTCGGCCAGCGCCCGCTCGAACTCTCCGACGACCGGATGGTGCTTGGAGAGCCCTTGCGTCGGCCCGGTGCTGATCACCTGGACCAGCCGCTCCAGGATCGCTGCCGAGAAGCTCGGATACCGAGGGGTTTCATGTCCGAAGGCGGCCGGGCCGCCCTCGATCGCAAGTTCCATCGTCACGTCGGCCAGCGTACGGAGCATGAACAGGATCGGTCAACCGGTTGACCAATTGTGGCCGAAACTCTATGGTGCCGCCTACGACGACATCCACTGCGGCTGCCATGGCGCCGTCCCGGCTCCCGCGCCCGGCACTCCATGACCCGAGAGGGACACCATTGATCCGAGCGTTCATCGAGCGTCGCTCCGACCCAGGCACCGAGCACGCGCCCGCACCGCCGGGTGACGGCCAGCAGGCCGCCTCCGCGCGGCTGCTGCTGGCGGTGATCCGCCTGGGCCCGACGCTGCTGCTGGCGATCCTCGCGGTGGTCTTCACCGTGGCCTCGCCGTACTTCCTGACCTCCGGCAACCTGCAGAACCTCGGTGCGCAGAGCTCGATCGTGATGGCTCTGGCGCTCGGCCAGTTGATCGTCGTGCTCATCAGGGGCATCGACATCTCGGTCGGCTCCGTCATCGGGTTCTCGGTGGTGTTCGCCGCAGTCGTCGGCGGGACCGGCAACGGCTGGCAGTTCCTCCTGCTCGCGCTGCTCGGCGGTGCGCTGATCGGGACGATCAACGGCGCCGTGATCGTCTGGGGCCGGCTGCCGCAGCCGTTCATCGTCACGCTGGCGACGCTCGGCGCGGCGGCCGGAGCGGCCCAGCTGCTCACCGACGGCACCGCCGTCGTCGGCGTGCCGGAGCTGATCACGACGATCGGTGGCGGCGAACTCGGCCCGGTGCCGACGCCCGTGCTGCTCGTCGGCGCGCTCGGGCTGCTGCTCTGGTACGTCACGACCCGGACGCAGTGGGGCCGGTGGCTCTACGCGCTGGGTGGCAACCCGGAGGGCGCCACGCGAATGGGCCTGCCCGTCGGCCGGATCACGATGGCGGCGTTCGTCATCTCCGGGGTCACCGCCGCGTGCGCCGGGATCATCGCCGCCGGGCGCACCAACACCGCGACCCCGCTGGCCGGAACGGGCGCCGAGCTGGACTCGATCATCGCCGTCGTCATCGGCGGCGCGAGCCTGTTCGGCGGCCGCGGGACCGTCGTGAACGTGCTGGTCGGAGCGCTGATCCTCGGCACCATCCGCAACGGCCTGGACCTGCTCGGCGTGAGCCCGTACATGCAGCAGGTCGCCGTCGGGGTCATCGTGCTCGCCGCGCTCGAGCTCGACGTGATCCGCCGCCGGCTCGAGGAACGCGTGAAGCGGCTGACCGCGCTGGAGGTGGAACGATGAACTCGGCGACGACCACCGCGCCGCTGCTGCAGATCACCGGCGGGTACAAGACGTTCGGCCACGTCACCGCCTTGAACGGCGTCGACTTCCAACTGTACGAGGGTGAGATCGTCGCGCTGCTCGGCGACAACGGGGCCGGGAAGTCGACCCTGGTCAAGGTCATCGCCGGCGTGCACCAACTGGACGCGGGCGAGCTGCGCATCGACGGGGAGGCGGTGCACTTCCGCAGCCCCGCGGACTCGCGCGGCGCCGGGATCGAGACCGTCTACCAGGACCTCGCGGTCTTCGACAACCTCGACGTCCTCGCGAACATGTTCATGGGCCGCGAGCACCGCACACCGCGCTGGCTCGGGCCGCTGGGCTACCTGCGCAATCGTCAGATGCTCGCGGCCTGGAAGACGGCGTCGGCCGAGCTCCAGGTCACCATCCCCGACCCGCGCCAGCCGATCGGCCTGATGTCCGGCGGCCAGCGGCAGGCGGTCGCGGTGGCCCGGGCGGCGGCGTTCGCCAGCCGGGTCGTCGTGCTGGACGAGCCCACCGCGGCGCTCGGCATCCGGGAGAGCCGGCAGGTGATCGAGCTGGTGCGGTCGCTGCCGGAGCGAGGGATGTCGGTCGTGCTGATCTCCCACAACATGGAGCACGTCCTCCAGATCGCCGACCGGGCCACCGTCCTGCGGCAGGGCCGGGTCGTCGGGAACGCCGCCGCCAGCAAGGAGAACGAGCACCGGCTCGTCTCGATGATCGTCGGATCGCCGCAACGATAAAAGGAAGGGCACCCATGAACCAGCTGATGAGGACCGCAACGGCGGTCGTCTGCGCCGGCGCCGTGGCCGGCGGCCTCGCCGGATGTTCCGCGCGCGGCGAGGCGTCGACGGACACCGAGATCAAGGTCATGTACCTGCTCCCCACGCTCAACGACGAGGCGTACAGCCGTGAGGCGGCCGGCGCCCGGGCCGAGGCCGACCGGCTGGGCGTGACGGTCGACGTCCAGGCGGGCCCGCAGCGGCGTGACCCGACGCCGATCATCGCGAAGGTCGAGGACGCGATCACCCAGCGGTTCGACGTCATCGTGGTCGACCCCGGCGAATACGCGGCCCAGCTGTCGCCCGTCCTGAACAAGGCGGAGGAGGCTGGGATCGACGTGATCTCGATGATCCAGGAGATCCCCGACCTCGAGCCGACGGTGCACATCGCCTACGACGAGTCCGCCGGCTACCGGGCCGCGGGGGAGTACATGGGTGAGCTGCTGCCCGAGGGCGGCGAGCTGGGCGTGATCGGCTGCGGGATCGGCAACGCCCAGATGGACGGGCGGCGCTCCGCGTTCGCGGAGGGGCTGCCGGCCAACATCACCCAGGTCCAGATCGGCGAGACCCAGTGTGACCCGACCAAGGCGCGCAAGCTCACCGAGAACATGCTGACCGCTCATCCGGAGCTGGCCGGCATCTTCAGCGACACCGACATCGCGCTGCTCGGCGGGATCGAGGCGCTGCGCGCCGCGGGCGCGGACCTGGCGGTGATCGGCGGCGACGGGCAGACCGCCAACCTGGAGCTGATCTCCAACGGCGAGATTCAGGACGCCAGCACCAGCTACCCGAGCGAGATCTTCGGCGCGACGGCGATCCAGGTGGCCAGCCGGCTCGCGGCCGACGACGCCGTTGCCGCCGACTGCGAGATCCCGTCGCAGCCGCTGATCACCGAGGACACCGCCGCGCAGGTGCTGGCGCTGATCGAGGAGATCGAGGCCGGCACCGCGCGACCCGAGGTGCCCGACTGCTCGGAGAACCATGGCTGACCGATCGTCGCATCGCCCACCAGGAGGTCAGGTGCCCGCACCGTTCCAGGCCGAGAGACTCGACCAACTGCTGCAGGAGGCCGGGATCGACGTTGTCCTCGCGACCACGCGGCACAACGTCCAGTACCTGCTCGGCGGCTACCGCTACTTCTTCTTCGCCGGCATGGACGCCATCGGGGTCAGCCGCTACCTGCCCGTCGTCGGGTACGTCGCGGGCCGGCCGGAGGACTCGTTCTACGTTGGCTGCGGCAACGAGGACTGGGGCACCGACGTCCACCCGCTCTGGGTCGGCGAGATCCAGAACGTGAGCTGGTCGAGCCTCGACTCGGCTCGCACGGCGGCCGCCGCGATCACCCGTCGCGGGGCCGCGACCGGGCGCATCGCCGTCGAGTACGCCTTCATCCCCGCGGACGCGCTGGACGAGCTGCGGCGCGAGCTGCCGGACGCCGAGTTCGTCGACGCGCACCCGATCCTGGAGTCCTTGCGCGGGCAGAAGTCCGCCGCGGAGCTGGCGCTGGTCCGGAAGGCGTCGGAGGGGATCATCGACTCGATGCTGGCGACCTTCGCCACAGTGCGCCCCGGCTTCACCAGGCACCAGATCGTGGAGGAGTTCCGCCGCCAGCAGACCAGCCGCGGGCTGGTCTTCGACTACTGCCTGATCGCCACCGGGCCGAGCCTCAACCGGGCGCCGTCGCAGGAACCCTGGCGCCCCGGCACCGTGATCTCGCTCGACAGCGGCGGCATGTACGACGGCTACATCGGTGATCTCGCCCGGATGGCGGTCCACGGGGAGCCGACCGACCGCATGGTCGACCTGATGGCCGAGATCGAGCACGTCCAGCAGCAGGTCCGGACCGTGGTCCGGGCCGGCAACCCGGGTTCGGCGATCTACGAGATCGCCGCCGACCTGGTGGCTGCCAGCCCGCACGCCGCGAGCATGACGTTCCTGGCGCACGGCATGGGCCTGATCACCCACGAGGTCCCGCGGCTGACGGCGACCGGCCCGGTGCCCTACCCGGCGGACCACGCGAACACCCCGCTGGCCGAGGGCAACGTGCTGTCCATCGAGACCTGGATCGAGGATCCGGTGGTCGGCTTCGTGAAGCTGGAGGACACCCTCATCGTGACGGCGGACGGATATGAGGCGCCCGGGGACATCGGCCGCGGCTACACGGTCGTCCATGACTAGGCCGGCCGTGACGATCGCCGAGTTGGACCGGCCGCCCACCGCACGGCGCGAGGCGGACGACCTGGCCGCGGTTCGGGCCGCCGCCGTGCGGCGCCGCACCTGGACCGTCGTGATCGACGACGACCCCACCGGCACCCAGTGCGTCCGCGACGTGCCGGTCGTCATGGGGGAGTGGACCGCGGATGACCTGGCCTGGGCGGCGCGGGGCCACGACCTCGCCTTCGTGCTGACGAACAGCCGCGCGCTGACGGCGTCCGAGGCGAGCCGGGTGACGTCGCACGCGGCGGCCGCGGCCGGCCGGGTCGGCGAGCGGCTGGGCCGTCCGGTGCGGTACGTGAGCCGGAGCGATTCGACCCTGCGTGGGCACGTCCGGGAGGAGGTGGCGGCCGTCCGGGCTGCCGCCGGCGCCCCGCAGCGGCAGCGGGTCGTGTTCGCGCCGGCCTTCGTCGAGGCGGGCCGGTTCACCGCCCGCGGCGTGCAGTGGGTCGGCGACGGCGTGCTGGTCCCGGCCGCTGCGACCGAGTACGCCGCGGACCCGGCGTTCGGCTACGACGACGTGGAGCTGGCCGCCTGGGTGCGCCGCCGGTTGCGGGACGACGTCGCCCAGGTGCGGGTGCTGGACCTGGCGCGGCTGCGCAGCGGGTCCGGCCCCGAGCGGGTCCGCGACGAACTACGTCACGGACACCACGACGACGTCTGGATCGCCGAGGCGGTGACCGGCGGTGACCTTGCCGCGGTGGCGGCCGGCTGCGCGCTGGCCGAAGAGGACGGCCTGCAGGTCGTCTATCGGACCGGCCCTACGGCGGTACGGGCACTCGCCGGGCAGCCGCTGCCGAAGCCGTGGCCGGGTCGCGCCGGCGCGGCGGCGAGCGGGCTGGTCGTCGTCGGCAGCCACACCGGGCTCACCAACGCCCAGGTGGACGAGTTGCGGCGGAGCCGGCCGGTCTCGCTCGTCGAGCTCGACGCCGGGGTGGTCGTCGCCGGCGACGAGGCGGCGCTGGAGGCCGAGATCGGGCGGGCGGCCGCCGCCGTCCGGGCCGCCGTGCCGTCCGTCACGACTGTGCTGCAGACCTCCCGGCAGGTCGTCGCCGCGCCCGCTGGCGAGAACCCGATCGGCGCCAGCCGGCGGGTGGCGGCCGCCCTCACCGAGACAGTGCGCCGGATCGCCGAGTCGACGCGGCTGGGCTTCCTCGTCGCGAAGGGCGGGATCACCTCGCACGACGTCCCCGCGCGGGCGCTCGGCGCGACCCGGGCCGTCGTCCTCGGCCAGTTGTTCCCGGGGATGGTGCCGGTATGGCGGCTGCTCGACGGCTCCCGGCCTGAGCTGCCCTACGTCGTGTTCCCCGGCAACGTCGGCGACCGCGCAAGCCTCGCGGTCGCCGTCACCCGGCTCGCAGAAGGAGACCCCAGTGCCTGACCCGAACCGCAGCCGTTCGTTCGCGGACCGCCTACGCGACCGCGACCCGGTGCTCGGGCTGATCGTCAAGATGCCCAACCCTGCCCTGGTCGAGCAGGCCCGGTACCTCGGGTTCGACCTGGTGGTGATCGACACCGAGCACGGGGCCGGCGACGACCTGCTGCTCGAGCACCACCTGCGCGCCGCCGGCAGCGCCGGCATCGACGCACTGGTCCGGGTCGGGTCGAACTCCCCGCTCGACATCCTCCGGGCGCTCGACGCCGGCGCCGCGGGGGTGATCATCCCGCACGTCGCCGACGGCGCCGAGGCCGGCGAGGCGGTCGCCAGCGCCCACTACCCGCCGCGCGGCCGCCGTGGTCTCGCGGTGAGCACCCGCGGCGGCCGGTACGGCGACGAGCCGATCGACGAGTACCTCGCCCGGGCCGCCGCACAGACCGTCGTCGTCGTGCAGGTCGAGGACGAGGCCGGGGTGCGCAACGCCGCCGAGGTCGTCGCAACTCCTGGCGTCAACGGCGTCTGGGTGGGGCCGGGCGACCTGTCCGTGTCGCTCGGCTTCCCTGGACAGGGCGACCACCCGCGGGTGCGCGCCGCCGTCGAGCAGGTCGTCGCCGAGGTCGTCCGCAGCGAGCGGACCACCGCCGCGGTGCTGGTCAAGTCCGCACACGAGATCAAGGAATGGCACGCTCTGGGTGCGTCGATGTTCCTCATCACCTCGATCGACCTGTTCGGCCGGGCGGCCCGCGAGCTCGTGGCGGCGGCCGCGGCGCTGGACGGCGCCCGTCACGACGTCAAGGAGGCAGCACAGTGAGCAGGAGCGGGATCCTCGGCCGGTTCGACCTCACCGGACGCACCGCGTTGATCACCGGCGCCGGCATGGGGATCGGGCGGGCCTTCGCGCACGCCCTCGGCGAGGCCGGCGCGAACGTGGCGGTGATCGACCTCGACCCGCACCGTGCCGAGCAGGTCGTCGGCGAGCTCGGCGAGAACGGGATCGCCGCGCTCGCCGTCGGCGCCGACGCCTCCGACCCCGAGCAGATCGACGGCTTCGTCGCCCGGGTCGTCGCGCACTTCGGCCGGCTCGACATCGCCGTCAACAACGCCGGGATCAACCTCAACTCGGCGGCGGAGGAGACCACGCTGGACGAGTGGGACCGCGTCTTCGCGGTGAACACCCGGGGCGTGTTCCTCGCCTGCCAGGCCGAGGCGCGGGCCATGTTCCCGCACGGCTACGGCAAGATCGTCAACACCGCGTCGATGGCCTCGCTCATCGTCCCGCACCCGCAGAAGCAGGTCTCGTACAACGCGTCGAAGGGCGCCGTCGTCACGCTGACCCGCACCCTGGCCGCCGAGTGGGCACCGCGCGGCATCCGGGTGAACTGCATGTCGCCGGGAATCATCCGGACCGCGCTGATCGAGCAGTCGCCCGACCTCGCCCCGCTCGTCGACGAGTGGGTGCGTTCCATCCCGGCCGGCCGGTTGGGCGAGGTCGAGGATCTCCAGGGCGGCATCGTGTACCTCTCCAGCCCCGCGTCCGACTACATGACCGGCCACAACCTGGTGATCGAGGGCGGCCAGACGCTCTGGTGACACTCAGCTCTCGACGGCGCGCTGCTCGGCCGCGGGCAGCGACAGCCGCAGCCGCCGGGTCGCCCGGTCCATGAGCGCCTGCATGGCCGCACGTGCCCGGTCCTCGTCCTGCTCGATGACGGCGTCGAGGACGGGCACGTGCATGGCCAGCGACGACTCCGTCTCCTGCGCGGACTCGATGACCCGGTGCGCCCAGGCCTCGATCAGCGACCGGATGTTGCTCAGCACACCCGTCAGCACCTCGTTGCCCGACGCCGCGGCCAACTCCAGATGGAACTGCACGTCGGCCTCGATGTACCGGTCGTAGTCGTGACTGGCCGCCCGCATCTCCTCGATCAGCTGCGTCAGCCGGGCCGCCGCCACCGCGCTGCGGTTGCGCGCCGCCTGCGGCGCCAAGGTCACCTCGAGCAGCTGGCGGGCCTCGATGAGGTCGGTGAGCTGGTTGTTCCCGAGCAGCACGCCCCATTCGATGACCTTCGGCAGCAGGCTCGACGGCTCTTTCGCCAGGTACGTGCCGTCGCCCTGACGCTGCTCCAGCACGCCGAGCAGGATGAGCGACTTGATGGCCTCCCGCAGCGCCGCGCGGCCGACCCCCAGCGCTTCGCTCAGCGCGCGCTCACCCGGAAGCCGCTGCCCAGGCGTCACGTCGCCGGACGCGAGATACGTCAGCAACTCCCGCGTCAGCTCGACCGTCGCCGGTTCGCGCCGGCGCAGCGGCCGATCGGGCAGCGGTGCAAGGTCGCCCATGACATCCTCTCGAAGGTTGACCGGTGAACCCCTCGACCATCCTAACGTCCGGGCCGGTGTCCAGAGGTCACCCGGACGACGCTCTCCGCCACGGTCTCACCGGCGTGGCCCGCTCCTCATCGTTCTCCTCCGCGTCCCGGCTGACGGCTCCGTCGGTGTGGTCGACACTATGAGACCGCAGCAGTTCGTCGACAGCATGACGGCCGCGCTGGAGACCCCTTCGGCCAAGGAGATCGCCGCGGTGGCGCTCAGGCGGACGTCGCAGGAGTGGCACGCGCCGCACTTGGGGCGGCATGACCGCGACAGCTGAGTGCGCGGCGTCCTGCGAGATTTCGGGTAGGCGTGTCCTGGTAGGGCGGGTGGGACTCGAACCCACGACCCAGGGATTATGAGTCCCCTGCTCTAACCGGCTGAGCTACCGCCCCGCGCTCACGCCCGAGCACCTTACCTCGCCGACGACGGCGCGTGGCGGCCCGCTCGGGCCAGGGCGTCCTCGGCCTGGGCGGCCAGGGTGGCGACGAGGTCGCCGGCGGCGGGGAGGTCGGTGATGAGGTCGACGCCCTCGCCGGCCCAGACGGGGAGCGGCGGGATCATGCCGCGGGCGACGTCGTCCGGGTAGTCCTGCCGGGCATGGGCGTCGGCGGCGAGGTCGGCCTCCCGACCGTGCCATCGGTCGAGGTAGGGATGGCCGAGCGTGCGCGCCGCATACCGTGACGGCCAGTCGGAGCCGCGGGCGAGGTCGAGGACGGTGCTGCGCTCGGTGTCCTCGGCCGAGCCGTCGACGATCGCCTGGGCGATGACGGGGTCGACCAGCGCCTCGGCCGTCGCCTGGAACCGGGTGCCGATCAGCGCGCCGGCCGCGCCCAGGGCCAGGGCGGCGGCCACGCCGCGGCCGTCGGCGATGCCGCCGGCGGCCAGCACCGGCACCGGTGCCGCCAGGTCCACGACGACGGGCACGAACGGCAGCGTGGACCGGCCGTGCCGGGCACCGTGCCCACCGGCCTCGGTGCCTTGCGCCACGATGACGTCGGCGCCCAGGTCGACGGCCTGCTTGGCCTCCTCGAGGTCGGTGACCTGCAGGATCAGCGCCGCACCGGCCGCACGGATCCGCTCGGCGTACCGGGTGGGGTCGCCGAAGGACAGCATGACGGCCCGCGGGCCGTGCTCCAGGGCGTGCTCCACCGCGCCGTCCTGGATCCCCCAGGTGAGGAACCCGACGCCCCACGGCAGCCCGGGCCGCGACGCGACGATCGGCGCCTCGCGGTCCAGCCAGTCGGGGTCGCCGAACGCGGCGCCCAGGATCCCGAAGCCGCCGCCCTGCGACACCGCCGCGGCCAGCGCGCCACCGGCCGAGCCGCCCATCGGCGCGAGCGCGATCGGGTGCCGCAGGCCGAACAGGTCCGTGAACGCCGTCGACAACGCCATGGCTCCATCATCGCTGGAGCGCGGACATCACCCGCCGCGGGTGTACCGGCGTCGCCGCCCGGCGGGGTGGGATGGGCCGTGTCGCAGGAGGAGAACGAGCCGATCCGGGCGCCCGCCTGGCTGCTGCACCGCTGGCCGGGGCGGATCGCGATCACCAGCGCGGCCGGGTGCGTGCGCATCGACGTGTTCGATCGGGCGATGACGGTGGCGGCGCAGCTGTTCAGTTCGGTGCTGCCGATCCTGATCCTGTTCGCGACGTGGGCCGGGGCGAGCGCGTCGGACGCGACGGCGGAGGCGTTGCAGATCCCGGACGAGTCGAAGGACGTGCTCGACGACGCGGCGCAGGGGTCGTCGGGCGCGGCGTTCGGGGTGGCCGGCGTGCTGATCGTGCTGATCTCGGCGACCAGCCTGTCGCGCGCGGTGACGCGGGCGTTCACGGCGGTGTGGTCGCTGCCGCGGCCGCGCAGCCGGCTCGGCTCGGCCTGGCGCTGGCTGGCCGCCGTCGTCGGGCTGGCGCTGGCGGTCGTCGTGGTGCGGCAGCTGGCGGCGCTGGCGGACGGGCTGCCGCAGCCACGGGCGTGGCAGTCGGCGGTGGCGTTCGCGGCGGACGCGGCGGTCACGCTGTTCCTGCCGTGGGTGCTGCTGGCCGGCGCCGTCCGGCCGCGGCTGCTGCTGCCCGGCGCGCTGCTGTTCGCGGTGACGATGATCGTGCTCCGCCCGGTGTCGGCGGTGTGGCTGCCGCGGGCGCTGGAGTCCAGCGCCGACCGGTTCGGCTCGATCGGCGTCGCGTTCACGTACCTGGCCTGGCTGTACGCGATCGCGTTCTGTTTCCTGGTGGCGGCGGTCGTGGGCCGGGTGGTGGCGACGGACGACGGGCGGCTGGGCCGCTGGATCCGGCGTTGAACGCGCGGACGCCCCGGGGCTGCGGTCCCCGGGGCGTCCGTGGTCTCCTTCCTAGTGGTGCCCGGCGTGCTGCGCGAGCGCCTCCTCGATCGACGGCTCGGCGGCGAGCTCGGCCGAGGCCGGCGCCTTGGCCGCCACCGGCTCGGCCGGGGGCGGCGTCGTGCCGACCTCGGACGCGGCCGCGGTGCGGGTCAGCATGCCCCGCTCCCGCGTGGTGATGACGCCGTCCGTGACCAGTTGGTTCGCGACCTCGGTGACGTGCCGGACGAACTGGCCGTGGTTCGGCCACTCGCCCTCGTCGTCGATGAGGTCGTTGATGGTGCAGCCGTCACCCCGGTCGACGTTGGCCACGAGCGAGTCGAGGCCGCCGATGACCACCGTCGGGCGGGTGTCGGAGTCGGGGCAGGCGTCGCCGTCGCGCTCGACGACGGTGAACGTCACCGACCCGACGGCGGACTCGTTGCCCGCGTTGTCGGTCGCCCGGTACCGGACGGTGTGCTCGCCCACCGCACCCACCACGACCGGCGCCGTGTAGGGCACGAACGCCCCGTCGTCCAGCGAGTAGACGACCGACGCGACGCCGGACTGGGCGTCCGTCGCGGTGACGGTCACGGTCGCGGAGTCGACGTAGGCGCCGTCCGCGTTCTGCTCGCCGGTGACGGCCGCCGCGACCTCCGGCGGGGTGGTGTCGTCCGGCTCCGGCGCGACGACGGTGAACGCGACGGACTCGACCGGCGCGACGTTGCCGGCGTTGTCGGTCGCGCGGTACTGCACCGTGTGATCGCCGATGGACGAGACCACGACCGGCGCGGTGTAGGCGGTGAAGCCCGCGCCGTTCAGGTTGTACTCGATCGACGCGACGCTGGACTGGGCATCCGACGCGGTGACGGTCACCGTCGCGGATGCGATGTAGTCACCGTCCGGGTTCTGCGAACCCGACACTGCCGCCGACGTCTCCGGCGGGGTGGTGTCGTCCGGCTCCGGTGCGACGACGGTGAACGCGGCGGACTCGACCGGCGAGGTGTTGCCGGCGTTGTCGGTCGCCCGGTACTGGACGACGTGGTCGCCGACGGCCGCGACGACGACCGGCGCGGTGTACGGCTGGAACGAGCCGCCGTCCAGGGCGTACGCGATCGACGCCACGCCCGACTCGGCGTCCGTCGCCGTGATCGTCACGGTCGCCGACCCGACGTACGCACCGTCGGGGTTCTGGTCGCCGGCCACCGCCGCGGACACGTCCGGCGGGGTGGTGTCGTCCGGCTCCGGCTCGACGACGGTGAACGCCACCGACTCGACCGGCGCGACGTTGCCGGCGTTGTCCGTGGCCCGGTACTGGACCGTGTGGTCACCGAGCGCCGAGACGACCAGCGGCGCCGTGTAGGCGGTGAAGCCGGCGCCGTCCAGGTTGTACTCGACCGACGCGACGCCGGACTGCGCGTCAGACGCCGTGACGGTGACCGTCGCGGACCCGATGTAGTCGCCGTCGGCGTTCTGGTCGCCGGCCACCGTCGCCGAGATGTCCGGCGGGGTGGTGTCGTCCGGCTCCGGCTCGACGACGGTGAACGCGGCGGACCCGACCGGCGAGGTGTTGCCGGCGTTGTCCGTCGCCCGGTACTGCACCGTGTGGTCACCCAGCGCCGTCACGACCACTGGGGCCGTGTACGGCTGGAACGAGCCGCCGTCCAGCGCGTACGCGATCGACGCCACGCCGGACTGCGCGTCCGTCGCCGTGATCGTCACGGTCGCCGACGACACGTAGTCGCCCTGGTCGTTCTGCTCGCCGGTGACGGCCGCCGCGACCTCCGGCGGAGTGGTGTCGTCCGGCTCCGGCTCGACGACGGTGAACTGGACGGCCTCGACCGGCGCGACGTTGCCCGCGTTGTCGGTCGCCCGGTACTGCACCGTGTGGGCGCCGATCGCCGACACCACGACGGGCGCGGTGTAGGGGGCGAACGCGGCGCCGTTCAGGCTGTACTCCACCGACGCGACGCCGGACTGCGCGTCCGTCGCGGTGACGGTCACCGTCGCCGACCCCACGTAGTCGCCGTCGGCGTTCTGGTCACCGCTGACCGCCGCCGAGATGTCCGGCGGGGTGGTGTCGTCCGGCTCCGGCTCCACGACGGTGAACGGCACCGACTCGACCGGCGCGACGTTGCCCGCGTTGTCGGTCGCCCGGTACTGCACCGTGTGCGCGCCGATGGCCGTCACCTGCACGGGTGCGGTGTACGGCTGCCAGCCGCCGTTGTCGAGGTTGTATTCGACCGACGCGACGCCGGACTGCGCGTCCGTCGCCGTCACCGTGACCGTCGCCGACCCGATGTAGTTGCCCTGGTCGTCCTGTTCGCCGGTGACCGCCGCCGAGATGTCCGGCGGGGTGGTGTCGTCCGGCTCGGGCTCGACGACGGTGAACTGCGCCGATCCGGCCGGTGACGTGTTGCCGGCGTTGTCCGTCGCCCGGTACTGCAGCGTGTGCGCGCCGATCGCCGTCACCTGCACGGGCGCGGTGTACGGCTGCCAGCCGCCGTTGTCGAGGTTGTACTCGACGGTGTCGACACCCGTCCCGGCGTCGGTGGCGTTCACCGTCACCGTGGCCGCGCCGACGTAGTCGCCGTCGGCGTTCTGGTCGCCGGTGACCTGCGCGGACACCTCCGGCGGCGTGGTGTCGTCCGGGCCGCCGGTGACGACCAGCAGGCCGGTCATCTGGCCGTGCCCGGGGAACGCGCAGTAGAACCGGTAGACGCCCGGCGTCAGGTTGACCTCGACCTCGTACCGGCCGCCGTTCGGGTCGAACGGGTTCGCCGTGATGTTGAGGTCGACGTCCTGGTTGTACTGCGGGTCGCCGGTCTCGAACGTCAGCGTGTGCGGCATGCCGCTGGTGTTACCGGTGGCCGTGCTGTTCTCGAAGACGATCGTCGTCGGCCCGGCGACCGCGGTGGTCGGGGCCGACCGGTACGCCGTCACGCTGTTGTCGGCGGTCCAGGTCAGGGTCTGCGCGGCCGCCGTCTCGGCATTGCCGGAGACGGACGACGGCGTGGGCGCCGGCGCGCCGCGCAGGGCGGCCGCCGTCGGCACCAGGCCGACCGCCATGAGGGCCGTGGCCAGCACCGCGACGACGACGCCCTGGGGCGTCACCCGCCGGCGGCCGGACCGGCCCGTCGAGGGATGGCGGCCGGTGAGGTCCGCCCAGAGTCGTAGAAGCATGAAGTGCCGCACCTCTTTCGTGAATCCGCGAGACGCCGTGCGTCCCGGCGGCCGAGGCCCGCCGGAACGGGCGCGACCCAGGGGGTGAGGTCGCGCCCGTCCAGCCGGCCGCCGGGTCCTACAGCTCCCGGACTCGGATGTTGCGGAATTCGATCTGGTCGTTGTTGCCGTGGTTCTGCAACCCGACGTATCCGCTGAGGAACTGGCGCAGGTCGGTCGGCGGGTCACCCGCGCGAGACGACTCGATGCCAGGCACGTTGTCGAACTCGTTGATCACCACGCCGTTGCGGATGATCGTGTAGTGCTGACCCTCGACCCGGATCTCGTAGTCGTTCCACTCGCCCTTCGGCGTGGCGCCGGAACCGGGCAGCTGGATCGGGTCGAAGTTGTAGACCGACCCGGTCTTCTGCGGCTCGCCGGTCTCGCCGTCGTAGATCTGGATCTCCTGGCCGCAGTAGATCGCGACCCAGGCCGGCGAGTTCGCCGCGGAACCGACGCGCCCGCACTCCGGACGCTCCGCCAGCGGCTGGTTCGGGTTCGGGAACCGGATGAACACACCGCTGTTGGCGCGCGTGGTCCCGGGTGACACGTCCCGGAACTGCAGCCGGATCGAGTAGTCCGCGAACTCCTTCTCCTCGTACCAGAGCATGCCCAGCCCGCCGCGGCTGATGATCGTCCCGTCGCCCTGCAGCTCGAAGAAGCCGCCGGGCGCCTGGGTCCAGCCCTCGAGGGACTCGGCGGTCCCGTCGAAGATGGCGTCCCAGCCGGTGTCCCCAGGCGCGCCGATCTCGGAGGCCGCGGCCAGCCGGGTCAGCGTCGCCTTCTCGCGAGCGGTGATGACACCGTCGGCGGCCAGGCCGTTGGCGGTGTCGGTGACGTGCCGGACGAACTGGCCGTGGTTCGGCCAGCTGCTCTCGTCGTCGATGAGGTCGTTGATCGTGCAGCCCTCGCCGACGACGTCGTTCGTCACACCGGTGTCGGTGTCGCGCAGCCGGACCGTGCCGCGGTCGTCCGGCACCGCACACCCGACGGTGACCTCGACCTCGGTGGTCATGGTCTCGCCGTCGGCGTACGTCACCGTGAGCGTCGCCGTGTAGGAGCCCACCGCGGCGTAGGTGTGCCGCGGGTTCGCCTCGTCCGACGTCGCGCCGTCACCGAAGTCCCACGCGTAGGACACGCCGCCGGAGCGGGCGCCGGTGAAGGCGATGGTCAGCGGCTTGTTCTGCACGGCCGTCGCCGACGCCGTCGCCACCGGGGTGGCGGGGCCGCCGTTGTAGACCACGCGGATCAGCTTCTGGTTCGGGGTGAGGCTGAAGAACCCGCCGCTGTAGTCGTTCATGTAGAGCGCGCCGTCCGGGCCGAACCGCGAGGTCATCATCCAGCTCTGCAGCTGGTCGTTCGCGGAGCCCTGCGGGATGATCGAGGTCAGGCTCTCCGCGAACAGCGGCGGCGCCTGCTCCTCGATGCCCTCGGGGTCGACGGTCACCGCGACGCGGTTGTTCGCGCCGCACTCGTCACCGAGGATCCACTTGCCCTCCCAGTAGTCCGGCCAGGCGATGTCGCTGTCCGGATCGACCAGCGCGTCGCGGTACGTCGGGCCGGTCATGACGGCCTGGCAGCCACCGCGCAGGTACGGGAACGTGTACGTGGCCTCGTCGTTCTGGTAGGTCGGGACCCCGTCGCCGCGGTCCGGGAACACCGGGCTGCCGCCGCTGGGGGAGTACCAGATCATGTTGTCGCGGGCGTCCGGGATGTCCACCAGGCCGGTGTTGCGCGGCGAGGTGTTCAGCAGGTTGCCCTTGCAGTCGTACCAGTCGGTCAGCACCGACGCGTCGGTGTTGTCGCGGTCGCGGTACGGCTGCCGGTTGCCCATGCAGTACGGCCAGCCCTGGTTGCCCGCCGACGTGATGATCGTCGCCGTCTCGTACTTCGCCGGGCCCAGCTCCGGGCTCGGGCTGCCGGCGTCCGGGCCGACCCACGCGGCGTGCAGGTAGTCCGTCACCGGGTCGACGTAGAGGGTGGAGATATTGCGCACGCCCATGACGTAGATCTCCGGGCGGGTCTTGCCGCCGCCCTCTTCCTCGCCGGTGAACAGGTTGCCCTCGGGGATGGTGTACGTCCCGTCGGCCTCCGGGTGGATCCGCAGGATCTTGCCGTTCAGGTCGTTCGTGTTGCCCGACGTGCGGCGCGCGTCCTGGAACGAGTACCCGCCGAACTCCTGCGTCCAGTTGTTGCCGGAGTAGCCGCTGGAGCCGCCCGACGAGTTGCTGTCGCCGACGCCGACGTACAGGTTGCCGTCGGAGTCGAAGTCCATGCCGCCGCCGGCGTGGCAGCAGCTGTGGATCTGGGTCTCCCAGGACAGCAGGTCCTTGCGGCTGTCGAGATCGATCTGCTGGGTCTCGTGGTCGTAGGTGAACCGCGAGACGGTCCGGTCACCGACGCGGCGCTCCCGGTCGAGCGACTCGTACGGCATCCAGTAGGTGTAGATCCAGCCGTTGTCCGTGAACGACGGGTCCAGCGCGATGCCGACCAGACCGTCCTCGGCCTTGACCAGCTCGCTCCCGCTGCCGCGGTTGCCGAACACCTCGAGCGAGGCCAGCTGCGTGACGTCGCCGGTCTCCGGGTCCCACTGGTGGATCGTGCCGCAGCCGCGGCCGACGTTCGGGTCGTCCCACGACGCGATCGGGCCGGTGGCGCAGGACGCCTTGCCGATGTAGAAGACGGTGCCGTCGGCGGCGACGTCCAGGCCGTGCGGCTCGCCGTTCTGGTCCAGCTGGCCCGGCTGGTTCGGGGCCGTCAGGCGCTCGATGTCGTAGTTGGCGCCGATGGTGGCCTGGCAGTCGCCGCGCACGAGCCCGGTGGCCCACTGCAGGGCGCCGGTCAGGTGGCTGCGGAACTCCGGCTCGGCGTAGCTCTCCGCCGTGCCGCCCATGCCGGTGTAGAAGGAGCGGCCGCCGTCGTAGTCACGGCACCACGAGATCGGGTGGAACGCGCCGTTGGCGCCGTCGCCCGGTTCGTAGGTGTGCTCCTGGATCTGCGCGACGGTGTGCACCGTGCCGACCGGGTTCGGGGCCCAGTTGGTGTAGCGGTCCGTGCGGGTCAGCGTCAGCGGCAGCCCGTCGTTGGCCGGGTGCTGGCGGTCGACGATGCTGACCGTCGCCTCCTGCGCCGGCACCGGCGGCGGCTCTACCATCTCGCCGGCGAAGAACTGCAGCTCGGCCAGCTGGGTGATCGAGTCGCCGGAGTTCCGGGTGATGTCCAGCCGGAAGTACTCGTAGGCCGTCGTGTTCGAGATCGTGTAGGCCTTGGTCTGGAACCGCTCCGGGAAGTCCTCGTTGGTCCGCCGGTCGATGTCGGTCCAGGTCGTGCCGTCGTTCGAGCCCTGCAGGGTCCAGTCCTGCGGGTCGCGGCCGGCGGAGTCGTTGGCCGACGACAGCGCGTACTGGTTCACCGCGGCCGGCTCGGTCAGCCGGACGGTGATCTGCGCCGTCCGCACGAACCCGAGCCACTTGGTGTTGCCGTCGCCGTCGACCAGCTTCGGCGCATCCTCGTTCGGCGGGTTGCTGGCGGTGGCGCTGACGGAGGCGACGTCGAGCGAGTCGGGCAGCGCGCCGACCGGCCGGGTGCCGATCAGCCCGGTGAACCACTCCGACCGCTCCTGCGCGCGCGAGGCGTCGCCGATGCCGAGGAAGCCGCCGCCGTCCTCGATGTAGGCCTCGAGCGCATCCTCCTGGGACGGCGTCAGCTCGGTGCCGATCGCGGACAGGAAGACGACGCCGCGGTAGCCGGCCAGCGTGTTCGCCGAGAAACTGGCCGGGTCGGACGACACGTCGACGCTGATGCCGCTGGCCGCGCCCAGTTCCTGCACCGCCGCGACTGCGGCCGCGACGGGGTCGTCCTGCTCGGCGGCGGCGCCGTGGAAGACCAGCACCTTGACGCCGTCGGCGGCGTTCGCCTTGGCGGCGGCCAGCGCCTGGCGTGCGGCCGGGCTGGCGTCGTCGGCGGCGTCGGGGGACTTGGCGGCCGGTGCGCTGGAGGCACTCGGCGAGGGCTCGGCCGGCTCCGGCTCGGTCTGCCCCTGCGCGGGCAGCGCGGTCACGCTCAGCGCCAGGACGGCCGTGCTCGCCAGGACGATCGTGCGGCGCCACCGGGCGGATCTCGCCGGTGGTCCTCCTCCCGGACGGACGAGGCTGGTGCGTCTCATCGTTGCTCCTTCGATCGATGTGCGCTCGTGCCTGTGCGTTCTCGGCCCTGCTGGGTGTCAGTGGTACGGGCGCTCGTCCCTAGCTCGAGTGGCCCCCGTGTCCTCCTCCATGTCCTGCGTGGTAGCGGTCGATCGCCTCCTGTGCGTGGTCGGGGATGGTGCCGTCCTCGTTGCGGACCAGGAAGACGCCGGACATGCCGCCGTCGGAGTGGAACTGCACGTGGCAGTGGTACATCCACGCGCCGGGGCCGACGCCCTCGCCGGCGATCACCTGGAACCCGAACGAGCTGCCGGGATTGAGGTCCTTGTTGTCGACGGCCGGGGTGGGGTCGTTGGGGCCGTCGAGGTAGCCGGTCCGGTTGTCGGCCCACCGGTGGGCGTGCAGGTGGAAGGTGTGTTCCATGCTTCCGTGGCCGATCGCCAGCCACTCCACGCGCTCGCCCAGAACGGCGTCGAACATCGGCGTCTCGGGCGCCATCTTGTTGTTGATCGTCATGTCGTTGAACACCACGACGAACGTCTTGTCCGGCAGCAGATCGCCCTTGCGGCGGACGATGAGGCCGCCGTACAGGCCCTTCTGCAGGCCCTGGGTGCCGTGGTCGCCGTAGGCGTGGTCGTGGTAGTGCCAGTAGCCGGCGCTGCCCGGCAGCCAGGCCCGTCCGGCCGTCGTCGTGCGCTCGCTGGTGCGCCACACGTACGTGCGGGTCTCACCCGGCAGGTTGTAGGAGGCGTTGAACGCGGAGCCGTCGGAGAAGACGTCGTAGTCGACGCCGTGCGGGTGGATGGACAGCCGCTGGTCGGTCGTGTTGACCAGCGTGATCTCCAGAGTGTCGCCCTCGACGATCTCCAGCAGCGGGCCCGGGATGGTCGCCTCGCCGGGCGCCAGGCCGTAGCCGAACTGGCCGCCGGGCAGTGTCTCGGCGTACATCGTCACGCGATGGGTCGTGCCGGTCGCCCGGGCCGTGCGCAGCCCGGGTGTCGTGGACGAGCCGGGGCTCGCCGGCGCCGCGCTCGTGGTCGCGGCGACTGCGGGGAAGGCCGCACTCGCGACCGCGCCGGCCAGCACCGACCGGCGGGTCAGGTTTCCTAGCCAGCCACGTCGGACGGGGTTGTCAGCCATGGGGTCTCCATTCCGTGAGTCCCGGGGCACCAGCACCGGAGACCGGGGGTGGGGCCGGCATCACCACCGCAGGGCATGGACGACCCCCGACGGTCGCTGATCCGCTCCGACCCGTACATGGCTCCGCACAGTAAAGGGGCTTTTGCATGCACGTCAACGGAAAGTTTCACGTTCGTCGACAAATGCTCCGGCTGGTAACGCTTCGCGCCGACTGCGTTCCAGATCCGATTCGACCGAAAAGGCGCAGGTGTCGCCTGTGTTGGCGTTCGGTGCGGACGGTTTACGCCTGCGCCCGGGTGGGCTGCCGTCCTGGGAACGACTTAGGTCGAGCAACGGAGGACTTTTGCAAGTTACCGTGAGGTAACGCTTGTGTCAGCAACCGCCCGCTCGGTACCGTCCCAGTCGTCAGTGGTGTGGGTCACCGCAGGGCAGGGCCGGAGGCTGTGGCACGACACCGCGGACGAGCGCAACCGGCGGCCCCGCATGGCCGCCGGACGATGACGCTCGTCCGAGGTGAGGTGGTCACATGCGCCGCGAGGGACACCGATTCACGTCTCCCGGCCCTGCTCCGGTCACCCGTCCGCCGCCGGTCCCCGCATCCGGGCCGGGCCGGGCTGGGTCTGGTCGGCTGGGGGTCTGGCGGCCGGTGCTTCGCGGGTGTGACGGCGGGTCCGATGGCGGCATCGTCGCCGGTGGGCGCCCTGATCCGCGCCACCCGCGGATCGCGTCGCCGGCCGTACCGCAGTCGGCCGGCGCTGCGGCGGCGACTCCGTCCGGCGAGCGTCGGCTGCTTCGTCCGGCGAGTCTGTCGGTGCCCGCCCGTAGGGTGGGTCACCCACCCGAACGGGGAGGGTCATCGCCACCTCAGCGAACGCTGGTCATGGCGAGCAGCGCCAGCACCGCCACCACGCCGACGGACAACCGCAGGCTCAGGTTCGGCTGCTCCGGTCCGAGCAGCCAGCGGCGCAGTCGCGCGAGCGAACGCAGTCCGGTGAACGTGGGAGTCACGGCACCCCTCCAGCCCGCGACCGGCCCACTCCGCCGCCACTTGACGGAGCGTCGATGCCGGGCGCACCTCGACCCTGACCGGGATTTCCTATGCGGCGCCGACGCGAATTGCCGGCCACCCAGCGGCCGGCGGTTCTAGCGGCGAGAAAGTGCCGCACGGATCGGGGGCCGTTCACACGAATTGGGGCTGACGACCCCAGGATGACTCACCGCGAAACGGTCGTCAATACCCGCTTTCGCGCCGATGACCAGGCTGGTCACCAGCGCCGCCCGGGCGGGCCGGCGCGGTGGCGCGGCCGGGCCGGGACGCCGCCGGCTGGGCTGGCCCGGCGGCGCCCCGGCTTCCTCGGCGTCGGCCGTCCCGAACTCGGCCCAGCCGCGCGGCCGCGGACGCCGACGGTCACACGTGCTCACCAGCGCACCCGCGCGCCAGTCCGCCGAGATCGCCGACGCCCGGCGCTGGTCCGAGTTGGCCTACCGCGCCGACCGTCGCTCCGACCTCTACGGGTGATGGTTGAGGGATTCGGGTAGCCAGGGCAACCCGAATCCCTCAACCACGACAGGCGGGCCGCAAGGTGGTTGGCGGTTTGGTGGGGCCATAGCGCCACCAAACCGCCCACCATGAGCGCTAGAGGTCCAGCGCCTCACCTTGGTGCCGCTCCCCAGTACACGCCCGGAATCGTCGAAGGCGATGGTGCGGTAGTAGCCGCCACCCACCTCGGCCACGTGGTGCGTGTGCGAGTCATGTACAGCTCGTCGTCGGTGGTGGCGAGGGACAGGATCCCTCCGCTCCGCCCGGCGGCGACACCGCCGAGCACCGTGGTCGCGCCGGTCGACGGATCGATCCGGAACAGCGCGCATCTCGTAGGTGCCGCCGTAGATCGCGCCGTCGGTCCGCAGCGCCCAGCCGGGCGAGCGACCTACCGGCCGGTGCGGCCGTCGATCAGCTCGCGGAGGATGTCGAGGTGGCCGGCATGGCGGCCGGTCTCCTCGATCAGGTGGGTCAGCGCCCACCGCATCGACTGCGCGGGCCGGCGGCCGGAGTGGGCGGGCTGCTCGAGGTCGGTGCAGGCGGCGACGGCGCGGTCGGCGTCGGCGATGGCATCGCGGTAGTCCTGGACGACGCTCGCCACGGTCTCGTCCGGGCCGGCGTGGAAGGTCGCCGGCCAGTCGCGGACGTCGTGTCCGAGCAGGACGAAGCGCTCGACGTGAGCGAGGTGCTTGACCAGCCCGAGCGGGTTGGTCCCCGACGGCACGCCGGGCGTGCGAACGCCAGGCTCGGGCGCGCCGGTCACCTTGGCGACGACGCTCTCGCGCAGGTAGCCGAGGAAGCCGGTGAGGACGTCCTTCTCACTGGCGCCGGTCCGGGGTGGCGGCTGGTCGCGGCGGCGCGTCACCGGCGAGCCACCAGGACGGTGCGGGCGGCGGCCGCGTCCGGCGCCCGGCGTGGCGCCCGTTGTGTGGTCATGCCGCCAGTGTCCGTGGCCCGAGGACCCGGACGCCCGCCGTCGTGCAGATCTGCAACGCCGTCAGGTGTCGTGCAGGTGGATGCGCTCGCCCTGGGTGCCGAAGATCGCGATCACCTCCGCCGGCCCGTCGTCGGCCGGGTTGCCGATCCAGTGCGGCGTCCGGGTGTCGAACTCGGCCGCCTCGCCGGCCCGCAGCAGGTGCTCGTCGCCGCCGAGGACGAGGCGAACGGCGCCGGAGAGTACGTAGAACCACTCGTGGCCGTCGTGCGTGCGCAGCTCCGGGGTCGGTAGCGTCGCCGCCGGCGGATACAGCACCTTGTACGCCTGCACGCCACCGGCCTGCCGGGTGAGCGGCACGAACGTCAGGCCGAACCGGCGCACCGGCCGCAGGTGCACGCGCGGATCGCCGACCCTGGGCGCGTCGACCAGCTCGCCGATCGGCACCCCGTACACCCGCGACAGCGGCAGCAGCTGGCCCAGCGTCGGCTGCACGCGGCCGGTCTCCAGCCGCGACAGCGTGCTCGGCGTGATGCCGGTCCGCCCGGACAACTCGGCCAGCGTCAGCCCGGCCCGGTGCCGCAGCCGGCGCAGCCGCACGCCCACGGCCCGCACCACCGCGTCGTCTTCGTCACCCATACCTGCAAGGTACTCAGGCGAACGACTCCGGGGTCATGCGGACGGCGACGCTGACCCGGTTCCAGGCGTTGATCGTCGTGATCACCATGATCAACTGGGCCAGTTGCGCGTCGTCGTAGTGGGCGCGGGCCTGCTCCCAGACGTCGTCCGGCACGCGCGGCGCGCCCTCGCTGAGCCGCGTCATCGACTCCGCCAGTGCGAGCGCCGCCCGCTCGGCCGCACTGAAGGCCGGGCCCTCGTCCCAGGCGGCAACGGCGTAGACGCGGGCCGGCGACTCGCCGCCCTTGACGGCGTCGTGGCTGTGCGAGTCGACGCAGTAGGCGCAGCCGTTGATCTGGCTGACCCGCAGCTTCACCAGGTCGAGTAGGCCTGCCGGGAGGTCGCCCTGGTGGGCCCGGCTGTCGAGCGCGATCAGTGCATTGTACGCCGCGGGGGCGAGCGCGGCGATGTCCATGCGTGTCATGACGTCACCGTACGGCGCTACATTGGTCTCACCACAGTGACAATCCACGGGTAGATGATTGGTCCAATGGAGTTCCACGTCAGCCTCGACGGCCGCGGCGACCTCGTCGCGCGGATCTACCGGTCCCTGCGCGACGGCGTACGCGACGGGCGGCTGCGTCCCGGCGACAGGCTGCCGCCGTCGCGCGAGCTGGCCCGGACGCTGGACGTGTCGCGCGGCACCGTGGCGACGGCGTACGAGCGGCTGACCGCCGAGGGCTTTCTCGAGGGCCGGGTCGGGGCGGGGACGTTCGTCGCGGCGGGCGCGGCGGGACTGGCAGCCGGGACGGGCGCGGCGGCGCCCTCGGTCCCGCGCGACGAGGGACTGCGGCCGCGGCCGGGCTGGGACGACGCCGCGTGGTCGCCCGGCCCGCGGGCGGCGGCACGGTACGACTTCAGGGTCGGGGTGCCGGACGCCCGGCTGTTCCCGTACGACACCTGGCGCCGGCTGATCGCGGCGCAGTGGCGGCGCGGTCGCGAGCCTGCCGGCTACGCCGACCCGGCCGGCCACCCCGACCTGCGCGCCGCCGTCGCCCGGTACGTCGGCTACGCACGGTCGGTGCTGGCCGGCGCCGACGACGTCGTGGTGACGAGCGGCGCCCAGCAGGCGCTCGATCTCGTCGCCCGGGTGCTGCTCGCGCCGGGTGACGTCGTCGCCGTCGAGGAGCCGGGGTATCCGCCGGCGCGGGAGGCGTTCGCGGCCCACGGCGCGCGGGTCGTCAGCGTGCCGGTCGACGGCGACGGGCTGGTGGTGTCGCGGCTGCCGGCCGAGGCGCGCCTGGTGTACGTGACACCGTCGCACCAGTTCCCGCTCGGCGTCGCGATGTCGCTGCCGCGCCGGCTCGAGCTGCTGGCCTGGGCGGGCGCGCACGACGCGGGCATCGTCGAGGACGACTACGACAGCGAGTACCGGTTCGCCGACCGGCCGCTGGAGCCGCTGCACGGCCTCGACGCCGGCGGGCGGGTCGTCTACGTCGGGACGTTCTCGAAGACGCTGCTGCCCGGGCTCCGGCTCGGATTCGTCGTCGTGCCGCCGGGGCTCGGCCGGGCCGTGCGGACGGCCCGCGGGCTGGCCGACGGTCACGGGCCGGTGGCGACGGAGGCCGCGCTGGCCCGGTTCATGGACGAAGGGCTGCTGGCGCGGCACATCCGGCGGACGGGGAAGGTGTACGGCGAGCGGCGGTCGGCGCTGCTGGCCGGGCTGGACGGTGCGCTGGCGCCGTACCTCGAGCGGGTGCCGTCGGCGGCGGGGCTGCACGTGTGCGCGCTGCTGCGCTCCGGCGACGGTGCGACGGCGGAGGCGGTGGCCGGACGAGCCCGGGCCGGCGGGGTGCTCGTCGAGCCGCTCGGCAGGTATCAGGCGAGGGCCGGCGGGCGCGACGGGCTGGTGCTCGGGTACGGGGCGATCGACGCGGCGGACGTGCCGGCCGGGCTGGATCGGCTCGCGGCGGCGTTCCGGGCGGTCACGCCGGGCTGAACCCGCCGTCCGTCAGCACCGGGACCACGTCGCTGGGTCGCTCGTCCGCAGCGCCGCCGGCGACAGCGACCACGGGTGCCCGGCGCTGGTCGCCCGCCGGTCCACCGCCAGCCGGGCGCCGACGGCGTCCGCGTAGGCCGCCGCCGACTCGTCGCGCCAGGCGTACGGATACACCGTCGTGCCCGCGTCGGCCGCCACCGACACCGCCGTCGTGAACGACAGCACGTCCACGACCACCAGGCAGGCGGCGTGCGGGGCGAACCGCCGCGCGCCGGCCGGGCCCCAGTCGACGCGGACGCCGAAGCCGTCCTGGTCCCAGGCGTTCACCGTCCGATTCTCGCCGACCCTGTCGGTGCCGGGTGGTTGGGTGGGTCCATGGCGGATCTCAAGTCAGAGCTGCACCGCAAACTGCAGCTGGCGCGGGCCGGGCTGCTGTCGAAGCTCGACGGGCTGGGCGAGTACGACCTGCGCCGGCCGCTCACGCCCAGCGGCACCAATCTGCTCGGGCTGGTCAAACACCTGGCGAGCATGGAATACGGCTACCTCGGCACGACCTTCGGACGGCCGCCGCCCGAGACGCTGGCCTGGGAGGAGGACGGCTCGATCTGGGACGGCGCCGATATGTGGGCGACGCCGGATCAGTCCAGCGAGTACCTCGTCGGCCTGTACCGGCGGGCGTGCGCGCACGGCGACGCCACCCTCGCCGAGCTCGACCTCGACGCGCCCGGCCGGGTGCCGCACTGGCCGGACGAGCGCGCCGACACCACGCTCGGCGTGATTCTGATCCGCATGCTCGCCGAGACCGCCCAGCACGCCGGCCACGCCGACATCGTCCGCGAGCTCATCGACGGCGCGGGCGGCCCCGACCACGACGATCTCGGCGACGAGGAGGTCTGGAGCGACTACTTGGCCCGCATCCAGGCGGCCGCCGACGCCTTCGCGCCACGCACGGCGTGAGTGTCCTGGACAGCCGGCTCCGGGAAGATCGGCCAGCCCGAGGAACCAGGGATGGCCCTCGTGGTGTCCGCACGGGCCGCGGGCGGGTGTGAAAGAGTCCCGCGCATCGACCCCGATCGGATGGAGGCGCCCAGTGGCAGGACGACTCGACCAGAAGGTCGTGCTCATCACCGGGACCGGCGGCGCCCAAGGCCGGGCCGCGGCCGAGTTGTTCAGCGCCGAGGGAGCCAAGGTCGTCGGCTGCGACGTGAACGCGGCCGAGAACGAGCGCACGGTCGAACTGGTGACCGCGGCCGGCGGTGAGATGGCCGGCATGGCGCCGGTCGACCTGGGCGACAGTCAGCAGGCCCGCCGCTGGGTGGCCGACGCCGCCAGCGTGCACGGTCGCATCGATGTCGTGTTCAACAATGCCGCCGCGCCCCGGTTCGCGCCGATTGCCGAGCTGACGGACGACGACTGGCACTTCACCATCCGCAACGAGTTGGACCTGATCTTCTACGTGACCCAGGCCGCCTGGCCGCACCTGATCGCCAACGGCGGCGGCGTCATCGTCAACACGGCCTCGGTCCAGGGCCACGTCGGCATCGCGATGAACGGCGGCCTCGCGCACGCGGCCAGCAAGGGCGGCGTCGTCGCCATGACCCGGCAGCTGGCGGCCGAAGGGGCGCCGCACGGCATCCGTGCCAACAGCATCAGCCCCGGCACCGTCGCCTCCCAGGCCACCGCCGCGTTGTTCAGCGATCCCCGGGTTCTCGACGCCGTGCTCGCGCCGCTGCTGGTCAAACGGCTCGGCGACCCCGCTGACGTCGCCGTGCTGGCGCTCTACCTCGCCTCCGACGAGTCCGGCTACGTCACCGGCGCCGACTTCCTCGTCGACGGCGGCCTCACCGCCACCTAGTCTCCTGACTCAGGAGACTAGACGTCGGCACCGATCACGGCCTGTCCCGCCGGGCGTGTGCGCACGGCGACCACACCGTCGAGGAACTCGAGCTCCGGACGCAGGCTCAGTGCAGCACGCGATAGGTCAGGTGCGTCACCCCGGTCGCCGCCCGCGACGCCACCTGCTCCAGCCGCAGCGACGGGACGCCGTCGAACAGGCGTGTGCCGGCGCCGAGTGTCATCGGCACGACGTGCAGCCGGAGCTCGTCGATCAGCCCGGCGGTGAGGTACTGGTTGATCGTGGCCGCGCCGCCGATGATCGACACGTCGCCGTCGCCGGCCGCGTTGCGAGCCTGCTTCAGCGCCGGCTCGATGCCGTCGGTGACGAACTGGTAGGTGCTGCCGCCTTCCATCGGCTGCGGGTCGCGCGGGTGGTGGGTGAGCACGAAGACCGGGGCGTGGAACGGCGGGTTGTCGCCCCACCAGCCATTCCACTCGCGGTCCCAGTCGCCGCGCACGGGACCGAACATGTCGTGGCCCATGATGAACGCTTGGGCGGCGTTGATCCGGTCGATCTCGGCTCGGCTCTGCTCGGGGTCGTCGAACATCCAGGCGTGCAGCTTGCTGCCCCAGCCGTCGCCGCCGTCGGCGCCGAACGGGCGCTCCTCGGTCTGGCCCGGCCCGGCCGAGTAGCCGTCGGCGGAGATCGAGAGGTCGCAGGTCACCCGACCACTAACGGTTGTCACGTGGTCTCCTCCTCGCACCGGCGTCACTGTGTCTGCCGGTCTACTGTTTCGGTGGAGGATAATAGTGTCCTGCGGATACTGTTGCCGCAAGACGCAATCGGCCCGAGTTCAGGTCATCGCGCACGGCGCCGGCACCGATCACGTACCTGGTCACAGCGTCGGCGTACGCGGCTCGCCGTACGGAGTACGCGGATCGACGTAGTGGCGATCGGTCCGCTGGACGGACGCGCCGCCGGCTCCGCCGACGAAGACTGACCGCCATGTCGATACGAGCCCTCGTCCGAGCCCTGACCGCCGTCGCCGTCAGCACCACCGTCCTCGCCGCCGCTGCCACCGCCGCCGCCACCCCCACGGATCCCGCCGCCGAGCGGCCGGATCCGGGCGTCGTCCGGGTCGACTCCGGCTGGCTGCGCGGCACGGTCGCCGACGAACACGTGACCTACGCCGCCATCCCGTACGCGGCGCCGCCGGTGGGGGAGCGGCGGTGGCGGCCACCGGCCGGGGTGCGGCCGTGGCGTGGGGTCAGGGACGCGACGACGCCGAGCCCGTTCTGTCCGCAGGGCGGCATGCAGGGCGTCGTCGGGCAGGAGGACTGCCTGTACCTCGACGTCACCGTGCCGGCGCGGGCCGGGCGCGGCGACCGGCTGCCGGTGCTCGTCTGGCTGCACGGCGGCGGCTTCACCAGCGGCGGCGCCCGCGAGTACGACGGCGCCCGGCTGGCGACCGCCGGCGACGTCGTCGTCGTGAGCGTGAACTACCGGATCGGCGCGCTCGGCTTCCTGTCCGCGCCGGCACTGGACGAGACGGGCGGCAACTACGGGCTGATGGACCAGGCGGCGGCGCTGCAGTGGGTCCGTCGCAACGCGGCCCGGTTCGGCGGCGACCCGGGCAACGTCACGCTGGCCGGCCAGTCCGCGGGCGCCCGCTCGGTGTGCGCCCAGCTCGCCTCGCCAGACGCGCGCGGCCTGTTCGACCGGGCGATCGTGCAGAGCGGCGCCTGCGACAACCCCGTGCCCGACCTCGCCGCGGCGCAGGCGTTCGGCGAGCGGGCGACGGCCGATCTCGGTTGTGCCGGGGCCGCCGACACGGCAGGCTGCCTGCGCGACGTCGCGCCGGAGCAGCTGGTCCGCGTCCTGGCGCGGGTCGGCACCGGGCCGACGGCGCGCGTCGCGGACCGCCCGTGGAACCCCGTCACCGGAACGCCGTCGCTGCCGCGTCAGCCTGGGGACGCCCTGCGGGACGGTTCGGCGGCGCGGGTGCCGCTGCTGACCGGCGCCACACGGGACGAGATGCGCGCCTTCGTCGTCGGCGAGACGGTGACGGCGGACGACTACCGAACGCTGCTCACCGGCGCGTTCGGAGACGACGCCGGGACCGTGCTGGCCGAGTACCCAACGGGCGACGACCCGGCGGTGGCGCTGGCGACCGTGGTCACCGACTGGGGCGGTAGCATCGGCGCCTGCCCGGTGCTGCGCACGGCCGAGGCCGCCGCCGTCCACCAGCCGGTCTACGCCTACGGTTTCGCCGAGGACAGCGGCGAGGTCGTGGACGGCTTCCCGATGGGCTCGTTCCACGGGCTGGAGCTGTCGTACCTGTGGGACCTGGACATGGCGTGGGACCCGTACCCGCCGCTCGACGCGGACCAGCAGCGGCTGTCCGCGACGATGATCGGCTACTGGACGGCGTTCGCCCGCACCGGCGACCCGAACGGTCCCGGCCGGCCGCACTGGCCCGAGTTCGGCGCGACCGGCACCGTCCTCGGCCTGTCCTCCGCCGGGGTCGCGCCGACGCCGTTCGCGGCCGCCCACCGCTGTGACCTCTGGTCGTCACTGCCGCGATGAGTTCTCCGGCCGGACGCGGTCGGTACAGACTGGAGCCAAGGAGGTCCGCGATGAGCAAGGTCCTGAGCCACATGACGATGTCCCTCGACGGCTACATCGCCGAGCCCGACGGCAGCATCGGCGAGCTGTTCGAGTGGTACGCGGCCGGCGACGTCGCCGTCGACAACCCCAACGAGACCGTCCGCTTCGCCGTCGACGAGGCGAGCGCGGCGGTGCTGCGCGACCTGACCGAGAACGTCGGCGCGCTGATCGCCGGCCGGCGGCTGTTCGACATCGCCGACGGCTGGGGCGACAAGCACCCGGCCGGCTCACCGGTCGTCGTGGTGACGCACCACCCGCCCGAGGACGCCGCCGAGCGCTGGCCCACCACCACCTTCGTCGACGGCGTCGCGGCGGCGGTCGAGCGGGCGAAGGCGATCGCCGGCGACAAGGACGTCACGATCGCCAGCGCGAACGTCACGCAGCAGGCGCTCGCCCTCGGCCTGCTCGACGAGGTGTGCGTGAGCCTGGTGCCGGTGCTGTTCGGGGAGGGGATCTCGTACTTCTCCACCATCGGCGGCGGACACCAGCTGCTCGAGGATCCGGAGGTCGTGCAGGGCCGACGGGCCCTGCACCTGCGCTACCCGGTGCGACACTAGAGGGAGATGCCGCCCGGCGCTTCCCGTCCATCGTCCAGACAAGAGCCCCCACGCCGTGGCGTGGGGGCTCTTCGGACCCGGCCCGGCTCGAACGGGCTGCCACCCTCTCCGACTGCGGGCGCGCCCTTACCGGGTAGATGCGCCTTGGGCGAGTTCAACAGCCACGGTAGAGCGGACGTTCGGGCCAACGCCAGTCGAATTCGTCGGCGACTGCGTGCTGGTGATCTGGTGTTGCTAAGCCTCGGTGAGGGGTGGACGCTCCCACGCTGGGTGCCGTCAGAGGTGCGTCGATGGGCCGCTGCGGGCGCCCGCGGACGGCTGGACGTAGACGAGGCTGGTCGACCGGTGCAATCCGTCACTTAGGTGCGGTCGCCATATCTGGGGACGTTGTCCACAAGCATCCAGGCGTTGACGTTCCCAGGGTTGTGGCCGACCAAGAGTCCGCAAGGCATAACGATGTGGCTCTCGCCGAACCCGACATTAGCGCCGTTGATCTTGGCTTCCTTCTTGCTGAGCAGTATTTCAACTCCATTGCACAACAGTCGACCGCGAGCTATATGCACCACGTTCGGCTGTGAGAAGTCGATATCCAGAAAGATCTTCCTGAGTTCGCACCTGATAATGAACGCCATCCCCTCTGACGCAATATCCCATCCCTCGGTGGACAGGATGATTTCGTTCTGGAGGATAAGTAGTGCAGGCTGGTTCATCTCATCAAGGAACTGGGCGGAAAGGCTCGGGCGGCCGTCTTGTTCTCCGACGACGATGATCGGCACCCCGTCCACGATGAGCGGGAAGAACGGTTCCCCGGGCCATGAGAAGACAGTCGTACCCAGCACGACTTGAGTTTCCGCGACAGGGCCGCGCAGGCCGGTACCCCAGGGAGTTGTGTGCCCTTGCTTCTGGTTAAACGGCTCATCGTTACTCCCGCGGATTTCGTCTTCCCCCAACCAGCCCCGCGTTGTAGCGTCGTGGTGCGTGCCGCACAGAAGCGTGAGGTTGGATTCACTATTGTCCTGCGACACGGCGTAGTTCGTCATATGGTGATAGTGATAAACTGGGATTCCACAAATTACACAACCAAAAGCGCACCGCTGTCGGACCTGCCGCTTCGTTTCTGCTGGTATCTCAATTCTCCGCTCGGCAACCATCGTCGACCCCCCCCATTGGAACCTCTACCTTGGCACCCTAGATCGCGGGCGAAACAACAGTCTCGCGAGAGTACTCGGTGGGTCGGACTCATGACCCTGACAAGAGCTCGGCCGCACAGCTCAACGCGACAGCTCGACGCGCCGCGTTCGACGGGGTCACACCGCACGCCGCGCCACCGGAACTGCGGGCGCTCGCTGATGGCCGCGTCGACATCCTTACCCGAGCGGCCGGACACATGGCTGGCCTGCGCTCGGTGAAGGCTCGCTATGACGGCGGGGGTCGCACTGGTCGCTGCGGGCTTCCTGGTCCGCGCCATTGGCACCGAAGGACGGAATATCTGAACCTGGCTCATTGGGTCGACGAAGGCCGGTTTGCGGCCTACCTGACGGAGCGCGACGCCGCCCGCGTTGGCCTCTTTTCACCGCGAGCAACGGCGGAAGGCTGGGCGCCAACTGCCTTCTGACGCGCGAGGAAAGGATGTCATCCCTCTCGCCTCCCGGAGCACCGTCGCCAAAGTTGTCATGGAGTCGATCACAACATCGGCTCCAGCCGCAGCGAGCCATTCGGCCTTGCCTGGCTTTGTCGGCGTACCCGACCGCGAGATCGCCAGCACGCTCCGCTGCCACGGCGTCAGCATCGGAGTCGCAGACAAAGGTGCAGGCATGAGCGGGCGCCCCGGGCCGACACTGCCTCGATCAGGTAGTGAGGGTTCGGCTTCATCAGGGTCGGCTCCGAGGTTCGCCGCGCAGCGATGTAGTCGACCCACTGGCCAGGGCCTCATCCGGAAGTGGATCAAGAGCCGCTTCGATCGGGCGCTGCCGCTTCCGCTCGTAGCCGTCGCGATGCTCAGGCGTCGGTTCGTGCCGGGCACACAGCTCGACCGCCCGGTGTTCGCGAACAGCCGAGGCGGGTTCCGTGACCCGTCGAACACGAGCCGGGACATCCGTGTGGCCAGGGGACCGGCCGCGATGGAGTGGCTGACCTCGCACAACTACCGCAAGACGACCGCGACCGTCATGGATGGTGCCGGGTTCTCCGCTCGGCAGGTGGCCGACCAGCTCGGGCATGCCCGCGTGTCGATGACCCAGGACAACTACATGGGCCGGCGAGTCGCCAACCCGGCCGCCACTGCGCTCGATGCGGCGTTCCGCGATGCGGCGGAAGGCGAAAACCATGGGTAAACCATGGGTCGCTATGTGGAGCCGAACAGCCCTCTGGCCTGTGACCTTGGTGTTTGGCTCCCGCACCTGGACTCGAACCAGGAACCCTCTGATTCTTCTCCGGGCGCTGATCGCCCTTCTCGTTGACTCGCGGATCCTGGCTCTGACCAGCGTGTTCGGGCGGTTGGTCCGTCGTCGTCCTCTCCTCGGTTCTTGCCGTCCGGAGAGCATTCCTGTGGGTCAAGGTGTGGCTTCCGTCGCCGTCGCCACTCTGCGCCTTCCCCCTCATAACTGCCGCCCCAAGGCCGGAGTGGAGCGTGTCAAGGGTCGTAGATCGCGAAGCGACACGGAGCGTAGCGGAGTGCCCTTGACTCGCGGAGTGGAGGCCGGACAATCACGGCATGAGGGGGACGGCCAGACCCTCTCAGCTCTCGTCGGTGAAACTGGCCCCCTTCCCCTCGGTGATCATGTGCGTAGCGTCGAGGTGGGCCCTCACGGAGAGGTGGCCGGCTGCTTAGGGGGACTTGGGAGCGGACGCCGGGGCTTGCGGCTCGTGCAGCTCCCGAGCCGGCGGCGGCCTGGCATGGCGTCTGCCGCGTGCCGTTCTCCGTGAGGGCGAGGGCGCGTGGCATCGGGTGGCCAGGTCCTGGGGTTGCGGATCACCAGGCCGGTGACAGGTGAGACACGTTCTCATCCGTCACCGGCCTGGTCGCGTTCGTGCCGCCCGTACGGTGCGCCCGGAACGGCCGAAGGCCGCACGCCCGGCGCAGCCGGGAGGGCGGCGCGGCGAGCGCAGCGAGCCGCTTTAACGGAGTAAAGAAAGTTCTCACCGTGGCCACCATCGCCGTCACCGGGCCGAGGAGGAGTGAGGTGATGGGGCCTGCCGCCGAAGGGTAGCCGGAAGTAGGACGTACCTGCGGTGCGCCGAGGGGGCGTTGACGGCTCGTGCTGCTGGCCGTGGGTCGCTGGGCTGACCAGCGTCCTGCTGGAGCCATGGGGGCGGCTGCTGACCGCGCTCATACCGGTGGATTGCCCGGTCCTCGCCCGCGCCGTGGGAACAGAGACGACGTATCTTGATCTCGCTCATTGGGCTGAGGAAGGCTGGTTCGCGGCCTGCCGGACGGAGCGAGATGCAGGTCGCACTGGCGGCGTTTCACCGCGAGCGCCGACGGAACGTCGGGAAGTAGACTCGAAGTCCGTCAACTGCCGTTCGGATCATTGGATCGCAGCTCTGGGGCCAACGGGTCGAGGACGGCCAGTTCTTGAAGTAGCGCTCGGCGTCGCATGCGTAGGGCGGTGACCTGCTGGGGCGTGACCTCCGCGGCGGGATTCTGGATCTGGGCCTGTAGCTCTTGCATCTCATGCCGAAGCTGTCTGATGCGGCTGAGCTGCCAGTTGCTCAGGTGGGCGCGGCGCCTGCTCTGCCAATACTCAATTTGCGGAGCGTCATCGATCCAGCCGATTACTGGCTCTACCTCACCTTGGAACATCCGGACTTCACCAGTCTCGTAGCCTGCCTCCGCCGCGATCTTTACGAACTCTTCAACTTGCGCACGTGTGAACTGAGGCGCATCGCGAGCATCTGGCCTCCGCTGCATAGAGCGGTGCGCCACGGATTCGGCCGCAGTAAGCAACTGCCGGTTGCGGTCTGCGTTGATCTGCTTTACCTCGGGAAGCTTCTCCATCTCCAGTGCGAGCGGTCCAGCCGACGCCTTTCGAAGTCGCTTGAGCAAGTCAGCGATCTCATGTCGAAATAGAGCCAGGAAGGTAAGAACCAAGACGAGGACAACCATTGGCCACGAAGCAGCGAGTGTCTCGTTGATCAACGCCCAGATCTCCACGCGCAGTGATCATCCTCGCGTCGCATCGGTTCGGCAAGTCACCCTGGACGTCGCAGCGGCAGGTAGCCGTCCGCTCGCCCAAGGGGCTCAGCTCACATGGCATTCCGCTGGCGGACGAGCACGGCGACTCTTGCTGCTGCGTCCGAGGGGTTCTCGTGCTCCCATACGACGATCACCTCCCAGCCGGCGGCACGCAACGCGCTCTCGGTCTCCGCGTCTCGCGCGACGTTCCGAGCTAGCTTCTGGCGCCACCAGTCGGCGTTGTGCCTGGCCGTCGTGCCGTGTTCGGGGCACGCATGCCACCAACATCCTCGTACGTCAACGACAACCTTCGCAGGGCCGAAGACGATGTCGGCCGTTCGTCGCACACCGGGGAGGAGCCGTCGCTGGACGCGGTACCTAAGCCCGCGTCGATGCAGCTCGCGCCGCAGCGCCATCTCGGGCGACGTGTCGCGCCTCGCCTGTGCACGGAAGCGACCTTGAACATGCTCAGACGTCGGCATGGGTGCTCGGTTCGGCGTGACAGGTGAAGATGCGTGGACCACGTAGTGCAGGCTATCGCCGATGCCTCCAGGGGCGAGGTGCGCGACCGCGAGACGGCCCATCGGGTCACGCTCGGGGGCCTCGGAAGGTCGGATCGGTCGGGCGATGACATGCATGGCGTTCGACGAGTCCGTGAACTGCGAGGGCGGCAGTCGCAGCCGCTCACTGCTCCCAGGTGTAACAACTTCCGCCTCAACGTGCCAAGGCCGTCGACGAGTGTCCCACCCCCAAGCTAGGCTCCGACCATGCGTCGTGTGCCACCTAAAGTCAGTGCGATTGACCTGTTCTGCGGCGCCGGCGGGCTGTCGTTGGGCTTGAAGCAGGCCGGCGTCGAGGTAGCTGCCGGCATCGATCTTGATCCCGCCTGCGCATACCCCTACGAAGCCAACCTCAGGGCAAAGTTCTTACTGAAGGACGTGGCAGAAGTAACGGGTCGGGATCTAACCGACTTGTGGCACGCTGAAGCAAAATACCGCCTGCTTGCCGGATGTGCGCCGTGTCAGCCGTTTTCAAGTCATCGGCGAGGAAAGGACACGAGCAGCGAGGAGAATTGGGACCTGCTCGCGCATTTCGGTCGGTTGGTCGAGGAGGCTATGCCTCATTTTGTAACAATGGAGAATGTCACCCGTCTCGGTCGCATGACAGTGTTCCACGAGTTCGTCGCAAAGCTGCGGGAGCTCGGATATGCAGTTGACTACGGAACGCTCTACGGTCCCGAGTTCGGGCTTCCACAGGAACGCCGACGCCTCGTGCTGATTGCTTCTCGAATAGGCGTCGTTCGTTTGCCCAAAGGTAGCCTGGAGCGATCCGAGTTTAGAACCGTAAAGGATGTAATCGCTACACTTCCGGCACTGCGTCATGGTGAAACAGATCCGAGCGACCCTCTTCACATGGCTCGGAGCTTGACGCCATTAAATCTCGCTCGAATGCAAGCATCCAAGCCAGGCGGAACTTGGCGCGATTGGCCAGAGAAGCTGCTAGCCGAGTGCCACAAGAAGAAGACGGGTGCCAGCTTCCAGGCATTCTATGGGCGCATGAAATGGGACGAACCGTCGCCGACGATAACCACGCAAGCGTATAGCTTTGGAACAGGCCGTTTCGGTCATCCTGAACAGGACCGGAGCCTGTCCTTGCGGGAAGCCGCCATGCTGCAGGGCTTTCCGCGTGAGTATCAGTTTGTGAGTGCCGACGAACGGCCAAAACTCCTCACGGTTGGCCGACTAATCGGCAATGCCGTCCCGCCGCCCTTCGGCTGTGCCGTAGGCGAGGCGTTCATTTCGAAAATCGAGTCGATTGCAGGGGGCAAAGATGGCTGATTCGGCGGCGCCGTACACATTTAGCGTTGATCTAGCCGTGGTCGAGTCGCTCGGGATGAATCTGTACAGCAACGCCGCGGCAGTGCTATCCGAACTTGTGGCGAACGCATGGGATGCGGACGCCAATAAGGTGGCAATTCGATGGAACGCCGCAGGCGATGAAATCACCATCGAAGATGACGGTGCCGGTATGACCCGCGAGGAGCTAAACAGACGGTACCTCACTGTTGCGTACAAGAAGCGCGATGAAGAAGGTGACAGGTCGCCGAAGTTCGAGCGCCCATTTATGGGCCGGAAGGGGATAGGTAAGCTGTCGGTATTCTCGCTCGCCGGAGAGGTGTCGCTCTATTCAGTAAAGGACGGCGAAGCCAACGCGTTCCGCGTTCGGGTCTCAGAGCTTCGTGAGCACATTGCGAAGAAGAAGACCTATCACCCTGTGGTTATCCCTGTGCCGGACAGCTTGCCGCCCACGGGGACTCGAATCGTCCTCAGGGATCTGAATCGCAAGCGAACAGGAGTCTCCGTCACCGCATTACGGCGGCGGCTAGCGAGACGCTTCGATACCCTCGGTTTCGAGGATACGGATCCTGACCGTTTCATAATCGAGATCGACGGTGTTCCTGTGACGTACGAGGACCGCGAAGATCTCAAAAGGCTTGAATATGTCTGGTATCTCGGCATGCCGGATCTCAAGGATTTCCCCAAGCCGAATGTCAAGCGGGTCTGGTTGATTAAGGACAATGTTGTCGACGCCGCTCGGGGTTGGAAGCTTGAAGGTTGGTTCGGTACGGTCAGAACCCCGGATGAACTTAATGATCCTGAGGACACGCAAGAGTCCCTGCGAAATATTATCATTATCGCTCGAAAGCGCCCCATTCAAGAAGGGATTCTCGACCAACTCGACTTCAATAAGCTGTTCGGGAGTTATGTAACCGGCCAAATCCGAGCTGAGTTTCTTGATATCGATGGCGCCGACGACATCGCTACGAGCGATCGTCAGAGATTGATCGAAGACGATGAGCGGGTCAATCTCTTGATCAGTAAGCTTCGCGACGCCTTCAACACTGCCGCAGAGGACTGGTCGGCTGAACGGCCAAAGCAGCGGTTCAAAGATCTTACCGTCAAGTATCCGATCGTAGGTGATTGGGTCGAGAACAGGCCCGAGAGCCAACGTGACGCTGCGCGCAAGGTGATTGGGACCGTCGCAGCGCTGCGGCTCGATAACGAGGCGCACAGGCCAGCACTTTACAAGGCGAGCATTCTTGCCTTTGAGCGCATCGCTATTGAGTCCACAACCAAGGAGCTTCAAAAGTTCGCCGACGGACTCTTTGCGACAGATGTGCTGCCGTTGCTGGCGAACGCGAGGTCCTACGAGGATGCGCTCTATGTCCAGATCTTGCGGTCACGGTTGGAGGCGATCGAACGCCTTGAGAATATGATCAACCGCGATGAACTGGAAAAGGTGTTGCAGAAACACCTCTTCGAGAACATGTGGTTGCTCGATCCCTCCTGGGAGGGGGCCACCGGCGATGCGGACATGGAGATCAGTTTGACGCGTGTCCGTAGGGGGACCTTATTCAACAAGAGCGAGGCGGAGAATCAGAAGCAGGGTCGCATCGATATTCAGTACCGAACGGCTGCTGGCGTTCACATGATCGTGGAACTCAAGAAGTACGGTCGGGTAACTACGATTGACGAGCTACGTAAGCAAGGCGAGAAGTACCATGAGGCGCTCTCGGAAGTGCTGCGCAAGCGGAACGAACGCGTGCAGGACATTTCGGTTGTGTACGTGCTTGGTCAGGATCCCAAGGTCGAATATCTGGGCGAAGCCGACCTTGAGGATCTTGTAAGGCGGCAGCTTTCACACATTGACGGTCGCATCCTTTACTATGACAAGCTGCTGGATACGGCGCAGAAACGATACAAGGATTATCGTGACCGGAAGATCGACGTGACTGCGCTGGATAAGGTCCTAGCGGCGCTGGACGGTGAGGGTTGAGGAGCGAACCTCAGTCACAGGAGGTCGGAACCGTCGTGCTCACGTACAAACGGACCGTGCGAGCGCATGGCGTCGGCGACGCGTATGAACCGTGCCTCAGGCATTCTCTCCCGAGCGGCGTCGACACTTAGCCACTCGACGCGGCGTGCCTCGGGAGTCGTGTGCTCGTGGCCGGCGATCACGTGGCACCGGAAAGCTAGCGAGACCACCCCGAGCCGCATGTTCTTGTAGACACCAACCAGAACCTCGGGCTTGACGAGCATTCCCGTCTCTTCAAGCACCTCGCGTATCACGCCTTGTTCTGGGGTCTCGTCCAGCTCCAGTACGCCGCCGGGTGGGACCCATCGGTCGTCGTCGCGGCGCTGGATGGCGAGGACCCGGTCGTTGTCGTCGAAGACGACTCCGGTGACGCTGACGGAGTGGCGGGGGAGCTTGGTCATGCCTGCTCGTCTCCCGGCGCGGGCCACTCATATGCGAGGCGCCATTGCTGGCTGGGGAAGACATTGATGACTGTCTCCACGGCGCGATCTCCCGCATAGGCCACTCGCGCAACTTCCAAGACCTGTTGCGCTTCGGTGAGGTTCAGGAACGCAGCTTCGTCGTCGTCGGGTCGACGTGCTTCGATCTCTTCCAGGAACCGGGTGACCTTGAAGCCGCGCGCCGCGAGCCGCTTGTAGAGGCCGGTTGGGCCGACGTCAGGGTGGGCGATGTCTTCGCCGCCGGCGACGGCGATGGGGATGTAGGACGTGGCGAGTTGGACCGGTCGCTCGGAGGCGAACATGTGTCGAGTCCTCGTGACAACCGGGTCGTCTTCCCCGATGCTGAGTCGTTCCGCTACGGCCGGGGGAGCGGGCCGCGTGTCAACAGACACAAGCTGTGTGCGGGGGGTGAGTCCGGCATTGCGCATCTCCTCGGCGAAGCTGCTCCCGCCACCGCCGGGCCGAGGCACGCGACGAGTGCGCTTGACGGTTGGCACGACCTGGACGAACGCGCCGACGCCGTGTTCTACGCGCACGAGGCCTTCCGCGCGGAGAAGTGCGATCGACCGGTTGATCGACGTCTGGTTGAGGCCGTAGCGGCGCGCGAGGTCAGGCTGGCTCGGCAGCATGTCGCCCGGCCGGTACTCACCTCGTCTGATCGCCTCTCGTAGCTCATCGGCGACCTGGCGGTACCGTGCGCGTGGGGCATCGACCACGGTCATCACGGCTTTCACCTCGGCTTATGACGTCACCTAGGACGTTACCCCATACGCCATGGTTGACAATCATCCGACAGGCGGAGCCTGCCTATTGCAGGTTATGACATATGTGTTAACCTCTGATCATGAGCCCGCACCAGCCTGGGCGGGCGACGAGCACAGGAGGTGCAGTGATGGCACTGCAGGGACGTATCCCGGTCACCCACGAAATGGTGTTCCCGCACGGCGCGATGGTCCGTGGTGAGGCCACCCAGGTCGACAACTTCGACCAGTCGACCAAGGACAACCGGGTTCAGGAGATCGACAAGGTCACCGGCCTGCGGGTGTGGCAGGTCCGGGTGGAGGACATGGATCCGGAGGTGCGGAAGGGTCAGGAGACGATCACGGTCAAAATCCTGGCCGATGTGTGCCCGACGCTGCCGGACACCATCCACGGTCTGCCGTTCCGGCCGGTCGAGTTCACCGGCATGACGGTGACCCCGTACGTGGAGGAGGGTCGCGGTCGGCCCCGGATGGCCTACAGCTACCGCGCCACCGGCGTCCAGGCCCCGACCAAGGCCCGCCGTCAGTCCGGTGAGCAGCAGGACAAGGCCGCGTGATGGCCGGGTCGCTCGCTCCGTCCGGCGGCGTGCTGTACGTCGATGAGTCGGTGACGGTCGACCCGCTGGACTGTGGCGTGTTCCTCGACGGCCTGAACACCGGCCCGGTTCAGCTCGTCACGCTCGATCCGGGCGTGCTGTACCGGCTGGCCGCGTGCGCGATGGTCGCAGCCGACGCGCTGACGACGAAGCTCGCCACTCAGGCGGGCACCCCGGGGGCTGCTGCCCCTCGATGAGCACCGCCGGGGACCGGACTGGCTCCTACACCTTCGGTCCCCGGCGGCTTCCATCTCCAACCCCCTGATGAGGAGGGGAGAGGCATGTTCAACCGTACCGCCCGCGCTACGTCGTGGGCGCTCCCGCTCGTGGTCCTGGCGCTGCTGTTCCTGAGCGGTGTCGTCGGCACGACCGCTACTGCTCTTGGGCTGTGGTCCCGGTGAACGGCGACCCGGTCCTGTTCGCCGCTCAGCAGGTCGCTGCTGGCCCGGTCTACGGGTTCGCCTGCACCGACTGTGGCCGGCACCAGGCCGACCAACCGGACATCGCGTGCGCTTCGTGTGCGAAGGCCGGCAAGCCCGCGAAGTCGCCTCGCCGGCGGGCCGTCAAGGGTGGTGGTCGTCGGTGAAGCGCTGTGCGCTCTGGAACGAGTGCGGTGCCGCCGCGTTCGTGGTGATCGCCGATGCCTCCGGTGACGAGTTGGAGGTCTGCCGCGATCACTGGCAAGAAGCGCTGCGGCGCTCCGGCGGCCTGATCCGCGCGACCCGGTTCGCCAGGTGACCCGCCATGTACCGGATCTTGTGCTGCGACTCCTGCCGCGCGACCACGCTCGACTCCGGCGAGTCCGGCGGCTGGTTCGTCTTCAACGACGCCGGGTCCGTGGCGGGTAACGCCCGCTGCCCGGAGTGTCTGCCCGACCCCGACGCCGAGTGGCGTCTGCCCGACCCGTCCCGGCTCTGACCCCGGAGGCACCTGATGCCGACTCCCAACGCTCGCCGTGACGGTGGCTGCTCGTTCTGCCGCCAGGTCACGGACCCGATGTGGATCTCCAAGGTCACGGCGTTCCTGTACTGCGACACCTGCCGCCGCATGATCCCGCGCCAGACCATCGACCGGGTGGTGTGACCCATGCCCACCCTGCTTCGCAGGACGCGCCGCCCGCGTCTGCACACCCGGCACTGCAACCGCTGCGGTACCCGCCTCAACGGCGCGGGGATGCCGCTGTACCGGGCCGGGACGCTCTGCCCGGACTGCTGGTGCACCACCCGCGTGGAGCGCTTCGAGGCCAACATGCGCGCCGCTGTGGCCGCCCAGCTCGACGACGAAGGACTGCCCCGATGAACCCCAACACCGCTCTCACCCTCGCCAAGACGATCCCGCTCGCCTGGATCGGCCGCCGCGTCCGTGGTGCCTGGCACCGTGGCTGGGCCACTTTCCGGTGGCCGTTCCGGCACCTGATCCTGACCCTCACCGTGGTCCTGGTCGCCGTCCTCGTGACGGTCGCTGACGGGCCGCTCCTGCTCGCCGCCGCCGTCGCTCCGGTCGCCCTCGGTGTCGTGTGGCACCACGTGCACCCGCGCTCGTTCGCGCCGATCCGGTCCCGGCTGCTCGGCTCGATCCGTGGGCCGCTGCTCTACCGGTGGCGCTGGCGGCGGCTCTGCCAGGCGTGCGGGCTGACCAAGAAACCCAACCCGAAGGGCGACGACGAGGCACCGATCCTGGTCCGGGTGCGTGCCGTCCCGGCCGGTGACCAACTCCACGTCCGGCTGCGGGCCGGGCAGATCCCCGACGACTTCACCCGCCGCGCCGAAGACCTCGCCCACGCCCTGTCCGCCCGGGAAGTCCGCGTCACCTCCCCGAAACCGGGGTGGGTGCGGCTGCTCGTCTCCCGCCGCGACGTGCTCGCAGACGGCCTCACCCTGACGAACGTTGCGCCGTCGCTGGACCTCGCGCGTGTGCCGTTCGCGGTCGGGGAGGACGGCATGTGGCGGCACCGCTCGTATGCCAACGTGTCCGGCGAGGTCGGCGGGGGACTTCCCGGTTCCGGCAAGACGGCCGGCGAAACCTCGCTCGTGGCGGGGCTGATGCAGAACCCCGCCGTGCAGTTCGTCGTCATCGACGGCAAGGGCGGTCAGGACTGGGCCTGGATCGAACCCCGCGCCTCGATCTACATCGCCGATGACGAGGACTTCACCGTCGTCCGTGACGCCCTCGCCACCGTGGTGCGGGTCGCTCAACACCGGGTCAGGACGCAGCGCGAACGGCGGGGGAACTCCAACTACTGGAACCTGCCCATCGTGCCCGAACACCCGTGGCTGGTCGTCATCGTCGATGAGGTCCAGACCTGGACCGAGGCCCGCGCCATCACCGACAAGGCACAACGCGAGCTGGCCAACGAGATCACCGCACTCATGGGCCGCCTGGTCAAGAAGTACCGATCCGCCGGGGTCGTGACCCGGCTGCTCACGCAGAAGCCGACCGGCGACACCCTCCCGACCCACATCCGCGACAACACCTCGATCCGTACCGCGTGGCGGGTCAAATCCCGCGCCGCCGCCGTCTCCATCCTCGGAGACGACGCCCTCGACGGCACCACCATCACCCCCACCGGCATCAGCGAACTCACACCCGGCGTGGCCGTGGTCGCCGACGACAAAGGCAACCTCGAACGCGTCCGCTTCCCCTACGTCCCCGAAGACCTCGCCGAACGCATCGCCACCGACACCGCCCACCACCGCCGCGACCTCCGGACCCTGCTGCCGCTCGTCACACCCGGCCTCACCCCGGCCGACAGCGACCACCAGGAAGACCGGGACGAGGACGGGGAGGCGGCGGCATGAGTGCCCTGACCGTGCTGTCGCTGTTCTCCGGGATCGGCGGCATCGACCTCGGCCTCCAACGCGCCGGCATGCGCATCGTGGGTCAGGTCGAGATCGACACCTACTGCCGGCGCGTGCTGGCCCGACACTGGCCGGAGGTACCCCGCCATGACGACGTCCGCACCGCCGCGAACTGGTGGCACTCGGTCCCGGACAGGCCGCGGGTCGATGTCGTCGCCGGCGGATTCCCCTGCCAACCGTCCTCGAACGCCGGACGACGCCTCGGACCGAAAGACGAACGCTGGTTGTGGCCCGCGATGGCCGACGTCATCGCCGCCGTCCGACCTACCTGGGTGCTGTGGGAGAACGTGCCCGGTCTGCGCACCCGAGGACTGGACCTCGTCCACGCCGACCTTGTTCGACTTGGATACCGCCACCGCGTGGGGTGGGCCTCCGCTTGTGCAGTGGGTGCCCCACACGCACGCCGCCGGCTGCTCGGTCTGGCCCACACCGATGGCCTCCGACGGAGCTCGCGGCTGCATCAGCCCCGCCACCCTGGTGAAGAGGGCCGGCAAACACGGCGGACCCCGGCTGGTCGACGTCCTGCGTGGCCCGCTGAACCCGACCTGGATCGAGTGGCTTATGGGGTTCCCCGCGGGATGGACCGACGCACCGCCCTCGGCAACGCCGTCGTCCCCGCCGTCATCGAACACCTCGGCCACCTGATCACCGCTACCGCGTTCCCGAGGACCACCGTCACGGACGTGAGGGCCGCCGCATGACCACCGTCTACCGCTGCAATGTCTGTGCCGACAGGCGATGTGAGGAGTGCCCGAACCCGCACGGCACTCGCCTGAGCGCTGATGACCGCCGTCTGCCGACCTGCTGCTGCGGTCGCTGGTTCTTGGAGCCCTGACCCGTGACGTCGACCGCCGCCCTGGCCACGCTCGACGTGGACCAGCTCGCCGCCCGGCTCTCGGTGTCGGACGCCGAGCGGTCCACGCGGGGGTGTACCAACCCGATCCGACTGCAGGGCAGCTCCGTGCACGTCGACGCGGCCACGGGTGAGGTCGTCGGCAACTACTCGTCTGATGATGAGCACGACGGCTACACCTACGTGCGCTGCGGCAACCGCCGGGAAGCGGTCTGCCCGTCCTGCTCGCGGGAGTACAAGGGCGACGCGTGGCATGTGCTGGCCTGCGGGCTGATGGGCGGCAAGGACGTCCCCGACACCGTCCGGGATCACCCGGCCACGTTCGTCACGCTGACCGCGCCGTCGTTCGGGGCCGTGCACCGCGCCACCGACCCGGCCAAGAACGGTCGCCGCCCGCCGTGTCGTCCCCGCCGGGACAAGCCGGTCTGCCCACATGGCCGCCCGCTGTACTGCTTCGCCCGCCACGACCGTGACGACACTGTCGCCGGGCAAGCGCTCTGCTTCGAGTGTTACGACTACACAGGGCACGCCATCTGGCAGTGGCACGCCCCGGAGCTGTGGCGCTACTTCACCCAGTCGTTGCGCCGCCACCTGGCCAAGGCCGCGGGCCTGACGCAGAAGGATTTCGCCCAGCGGTGCCGGATCGCCTACGGCAAGGTCACCGAGCTGCAAGCCCGCGGGCTGGCGCACATGCACGCCGCGTTCCGCCTCGACGGACCCGCAGGCCCGGCCACCCCGCCGGACCTGGCCATCACCGTCGCTCAGCTCGAACAGGCCGTCCATGACGCCGCCGCCCACATCTGGGTTGATGCGCCCGCACCCGGTGGCGACACGTTGCGGTTGCGGTGGGGCACCGAACTCGACACCCGCACCATCACCGCCGGCGCAGGCCGCGACAACAGTTCTGGGCCGGCGCACCCGGAACAGGTCGCCGCGTACCTGTCCAAGTACCTGACCAAGGGCGTGGAGGCGTTCGGGCTGCCCGTCGACACCCGCATCCGCTCCGCGATGGACGCCCGCCACGCCGGGGCCACCGAACACGCGATCCGGATCATCGCCGCCGCGCACGCCCTGTCCGCTGTGCATGAGGACTACCGGCTCATCGGCCGCCACCTCGGCACACTCGGCTACCGGGGCCACCCCATCACCAAGTCGCGCCGCTACTCGGTCACGTTCGGGGAGCTGCGCTCGGCCCGCCGCACCTGGCGCCGCCGCCGCGCCCGCCTCAACCCCGACGCCACCGTCCGTGACGTCCTCGACACCGACCCCGACCAGGCGGACACCGACGACACGATCGTCACGCTCGGGTCCTGGACGTATGCCGGGCGCGGCTACCTCACCGACCACGACGCCGCCCAGGCCGTCCGCACCCACACCCTCACTCGCATTCGACGAGCGGACGCTGCTCGCACCTGAACCCCGGAACCAGGAAGACCTACTTGGAGGAACACGATGACTGTGCAGGCAGAACCGTTGTGGACCCCGCGGGACGTGTCCGACTACCTCGGTGTCCCCGTGGCCACGCTGTATCAGTGGCGGTGGAAGAAGTACGGCCCGCCCGCAGCTCGCGTCGGCCGCAACCTGCGGTACCGGCCCGCTGCTGTCGAAGCGTGGCTGGACTCGGTGACCGAGGCCGCGTGATGGCCCGCGCACCCATGCCCCTCGGCACCTGGGGCAAGATCCGCGTCTACGTCGCGAAGGTCGACGACGCCGGCAAGCCGATCCGTCACATGGCCAGGACGCTCTATCGGGACTTCGACGGTCGGACTCGGCCGGTTGAGGCGCACGGCAAGACCAAGACAGCCGCGACGAACGCGCTGCGGACGAAGCTGACCGAGCGTGCCAGGGGAGGCCGCGGGGGAGAGCTGACGGCCACGCATCGCTTCTCCGAGGCGGCGGATCTGTGGTTGGAACGGTTCCGCAAGCAGGTGGAGGCCGACAAGCGCTCGCCGGGCTCGCTCGACACCTACCGCAAGCACTTGAGGAACCATGTCCTCCCGGCGCTGGCTGAGGTCCGCCTCGGAGAGGTCACGACGCCGCTGCTGGACCGTGTCATCGGCAAGATCGCGACGGATGCGGGCGGACCGACAGCCAAGACCTGCCGGAGCGTCATCTCCGGGATCATGGGCCTGGCCGTGCGGCGCGGTGCGGTCTTCGCGAATCCGGTCCGCGAGGTCGAGCAGATCGAGACGCGGTCGAAGCAGGCGCGGGCGCTGAACGATGGCGAGGCTGCCGCCTGGCTGGCTGCGCTGCGAGCTGACGAGCTGGCGGTTCGGCGTGATCTCCCCGACCTGACGGTGTTCATGCTGTCGACCGGCTGCCGGATCGGTGAAGCGCTGGCGCTTCTGTGGAGTCAGGTCGACCTGGTGTCGGGGACGGTCGAGATCACGCACACGATCATCCGCGTGAACGGTGAGGGTCTGCTGCGCAAGTGGACGAAGAATCGCAACGAGCGGCTATTGCTGCTCCCGCCGCTCGGTGTCGCCATGCTGCGCCGTCGCTTCGTGCCCGGAACTCAGCTCGACAGACCGGTGTTCCCGGACAGCATCGGCGGGTTCCGCGATCCGTCCAACGCGAGCCGGGCGATCCGCGACGCCAGGGGAGAGGAGGCCATGTCGTGGATCACATCGCACGCCTACCGCAAGACGACGGCGACCGTCCTGGACGACGCGGGGCACTCGGCGCGTCAGGTCGCGGATCAGCTCGGGCACGCTCGGCCGTCGATGACTCAGGACGTCTACATGGGCCGGCGGGTGCTCAACCCTGCCGCCGCCGAGGCGTTGGAGCGTGCGCTCGGCGAGGCCGCCCAGGGGGAAAACTGTGGGTAAGGTGTGGCCTCGCGGGTGGAGCCAAACAGCCCTCTGGCCTGTGACCTTGGTGTTTGGCTCCCGCACCTGGACTCGAACCAGGAACCCTCTGATTAACAGTCAGATGCTCTGCCAATTGAGCTATGCGGGATCGGCGAACCGAACGTTCCGGCCGACGCTGAACTTTAGCAGGCGAGGGGGCCCGGTTCCCAATCGGTTCAGGGTCAGCCGAGGACGTGTTCCTCGTAGCGCTTGCGCATGAGGGCGACCACCTCGTCGGGGTCGGCGGCCCAGAGGTCGGCGTTGAAGATCTCGACCTCGATCGGGCCGTCGTACCCGGCCGCTTCGACCAGTCGGCGGAGGTGCCGGAAGTCGATGTGGCCGTCGCCCATCATGCCGCGCGACAGCAGGGCGTCGGCGGGGAAGGGGGTGATCCAGTCGCACACCTGGAAGCTCGAGATGCGCCCCGCCGACCGGGCGATGGCCGCCTCGATCACCGGGTCCCACCAGACGTGGAAGGTGTCGACGACCACGCCGACGGACGACGGGGTGAAGGGGGCGGCCAGGTCCAGGGCCTGGTCGAGCGTCGACAGCACGCCGCGGTCGGCGCAGTAGAGCGGGTGCATGGGTTCCAGTGCCAGCTGGACGCCCGCGGCCTCGGCGTCGGGGATCAGTGCGGCGATGCCGTCGGCGACGCGGGCCCGCGCCCCGGCCAGGTCCCGCGACCCGGACGGCAGCCCGCCGACCACCATGATGAGGCAGTCCGCGCCCAGCATGGCGGCCTCCTCGATCGCCCGCCGATTGTCGTCCAGCGCGGCGTCGCGGCCGGGCCCGGGGAACGCGGTGATGAATCCGCCCCGGCACAGCGACGACACCCGCAGGCCGGCGTCCGCGACCATGCGGGCCGCCGCCGCGACGCCGCACGACTGGACCGGCTCGCGCCACAGCCCTATCGACCCGATGCCGGCCCGGACGCATCCGTCGACGGCTTCGGCGACCGACCACCGCTCGGTGGTCCGCTGGTTCAGCGACAGCCGGTCCATCACACCACCCCGTAGGCCGACAGCAGCGACGTGAACCGGGCGGCCGCCAGCGGTGGATCCGGGAACAGCCGGGCCGCGTCGGCAAGCTCGAACGTGCGCACCAGGTGGGGGAGCGACCGCGCGCTCTGCAGCCCGCCGACCATGACGAACCCCGGCTGCAGGCCGGACAGCCAGGCGAGGAACGCGATGCCGGCCTTGTAGTAATAGGTCGGCTCGCCGAACACCTGCCGGGCCAGCGGGACGGTCGGGGCGAACGCGTCGTCGTACGCGGAGAGGTCGCCGCGGTCGAGTGCCTGCAGCGCCGCCGACGCCGCCGGCGCGATGGCCGCGAAGATCCCGAGCAGCGCGTCGGACGAGCCGCGGATCAGGGCCGGGTAGTTGTAGTCGTCGCCGGTGTACAGCCGGACCCCGGCGGGCAGCCGCGACCGCAGCGCCTCCTCGAACGCGGCGTCCAGCAGCGACACCTTGATGCCGTCGACCTTCGCCGCGTGGTCCTCGATCAGCGCGACCACCTGGTCCGAAGCGGCGGCGACGTCCGACGCGCCCCAGTAGCCGGCCAGCGTGGGGTCGAACATCGGCCCCAGCCAGTGCAGGATCACCGGCGCCGACGCCTGCGCGAGCAGCCGGTCGTAGACCTTGCGGTAGTCGTCCGGGCCGGTCGCGACGGCGGCCAGCTGGCGGCTGGCCATGAGGATGACCTGCGCGCCGGCGTCCTCGACGACGGCGAGCTGCTCTTCGTAGGCGGCCACCACGGCATCGAGGGACGCGGGACCGGTCAGCTGGTCGGTCCCCGCCCCGGCCGCGATGCGCCCGCCCACGGCCCGCGCCTCGGCCGCGCCGCGCCGGATCAGCTCCTGCGTCGCCGCCCAGTCCAGGCCCATGCCGCGCTGCGCGGTGTCCATCGCCTCGGCGACGCCCAGCCCGTACGACCACAGGTGCCGCCGGAACGCCAGCGTGTGCTCCCAGTCGATGACGGCGGGCGCGCCGGGCCGGTTCTCGCCCAGCGGGTCGGCGACGACGTGCGCGGCGGCGAACGCGACCCGCGACGTGAACGGTGCCGCCGGCCGCTCCCACGAGCCCGGCGTGTTCATGGTGTACGCGCGCAGCGCGCCGTCCGCCCCCGGCAGCCGCAGCTCGAGGCCGGTCACAGCGTCAACTCCGGCAACTCCACCCGGCAGCCGCCGTCGGACGACTGCAGCCCGGCCTGCGCGAGCCGCACCCCGCGGGCCCCAGCGAGGAAGTCGTACGGGTGCGGGCCGTCCTCCACGACGTGCCGCACGAACTGCTCCCACTGCGCCTTGAAGCCGTTCTGCGGCGGCGCGTTGTCGGGCACGTCCTGCCACTGCTCGCGGTAACGCTGCTCGTCGGCGAGGTCGGGGTTCCACGTGGGCCGCGGCGTCGCGGTGCGTGGCTGGATGACGCAGTGGTGCAGCCCGGCGACGGCGCTGCCGAGCGTGCCGTCGACCTGCAACTCCAGCAGTTCGTCGCGGTGCACGCGGACCGCCCACGACGAGTTGAACTGGGCGACCACGCCGCCCGTGAGCTCGAAGATCCCGTACGCGGCGTCGTCGGCGGTGACGTCGTAGCGCCGGCCGCGCTCGTCCCACCGCTCCGGGATGTGCGTGACGGCGCGCGCGGTGACCGCCTCGACCCGGCCGAACAGGTTCGTCAGCACGTAGTCCCAGTGGCAGAACATGTCGACGACGATGCCGCCGCCGTCCTCGCTGCGGTAGTTCCAGCTGGGCCGCTGCGCCTGCTGCCAGTCGCCCTCGAACACCCAGTAGCCGAACTCGCCGCGCACCGACAGGATGCGGCCGAAGAACCCGCTGTCGATCAGCCGGCGCAGCTTGAGCAGCCCGGGCAGGAACAGCTTGTCGTGGACGACGCCGTTCTTCACTCCGGCCGTCTTGGCCCGCTTGGCCAGCGTCAGCGCGCCCTCGACGGTCTCGGACACCGGCTTCTCGGTGTAGACGTGCTTGCCGGCGTCGATCGCCTTGACGATCGCCTCCTCGCGCACGGAGGTCAGCTGGGCGTCGAAGTAGACGACGTTCGCGGCGTCGCCGAGTGCGGTGTCGAGGTCGGTGGTCCAGCGTTCCAGGCCGTGCCGTGTCGCGAGGTCGCGCAGCTTCTCCTCGTTGCGGCCCACCAGGACCGGGTCGAGCGTGACGCGGGAGCCGTCGGACAGCTCGACCCCGCCCTGCTCGTTGATCGCGAGGATCGACCGGACCAGATGCTGCCGGTATCCCATGCGGCCGGTGACGCCGTTCATCACGACACCGAGCGACTTGACTGCCATGCCACCTCCTGTGGAAAGCGCTTGCCCACACACCGTACGGCGTCGCGGCGCGGGCGCGCAACCTCTGGTGCGGCGGGGATGTCTCCTGGTGGCGGGCGGTTCGGGGCGAATTAGTCGTGCCACCTGCCCAAATAGGGAAGGCGCTTACCCGCGGACGCAACACGCCGGAGGCCGACGATCAGGTGACGTATCGCTCAGATTTGCCGCGTCTTCGTCACCTGATCGTTTTGTGTCCGCATCGTGGAGATGATCAGGTGACACAACGCGCGAACGCCGGGCGTTTCCGTCACCTGATCATCTTCGGCGAAACGATCAGGTGACGAAGTCGCGGGTCAGGGTGCGGTGGTGCGGGTGCTCTGGCGGAGGACGACCTCGCCCTTGATGCGCCGGGTACGTGGCTTGGTGCGGTCGGCGGCGCTCATCACCAGCTCGAACGCCGACGCGCCGACCTTCTCCAACGGTAGCCGGACCGTCGTCAGGGCCGGGTTGACGTCGCGCAGGGTGCTGATGTCGTCGAAGCCGGCGAGGCCGAGGTCGCGGGGGATCTCCAGGCCGTGCTCGCGCGCGGCCACCATGGCGCCGACGGCCATGACGTCGTTGACGGCGAAGACGCAGTCGAGCTCGCCGATGCGGCCGAGCAGGGCGCTCATGGCCTGGTGGCCGCCGTCGCGGGTGAACGCGCCGTGCACGACGAACGCGGGGTCGAGGTCGATGCCGGAGCGGCCGAGACCCTCGCGGAATCCGTGGACGCGGTCGCGCGCCGTCAGAACGGCGTCGGGCCCGGCCAGCACGCCGAAGCGGCGGTAGCCCAGCCCGACCAGCGACGTGGCGAGGTCGCGGGCGCCGAGGCGGTTCTCGATGACGACGGTGTCGACGGGCAGCTGCTTCTGCGAGATCGCGACGACGTTGCCGCCGTCGTTCTCGAAGATGTCGATCTCGCGGCGCAGCGCGTCGGCGACCGGGCTGTCGTCCATGCGGCTGCCGGCGAGGATGACGGCGCGGCTGCGCTGCCCGCGCAGGGCGACGAGGTAGTCGACCTCGCGCTCGGGGCGGCGCAGCGTGCTGCCGAGCGTGACGAGGACGCGCTGCCCCTCGGCGGCCTCCATGACACCGGCGGCGATGGAGGAGAAGTAGGGGTCGGCGATGTCGTGCACCACCAGGCCGACGACGTTGGTGCGCCCCCGCGCCATGGCCTGGGCCTGCGCGTTCGCGGCATAATTGAGGCTGCGGGCGGCGGCGAGGACGCGCTCGCGCAGGTCGTCGCCGACCTTGCGGGTGCTGCCGTTCAACGCGCGCGACGCGGTGGCCAGCGAGACGCCGGCCCGGGCCGCGACGTCCATCAGCGTGACCGAACCGCGCGGTTGCTCGGCCATGAGTCTCCCGTCGTCCGAAGGAATGCGCTTCCACGATAGACCTCGGGGCCTGGCGCGGTTCGCAGGACGGCACGAGCAGAGTTCGTCAGCATGTTAGTTTGTCTAGACAAAGTCGAAGGAGTGCGCATGCGTGTGGGGTTCGTCGGAGTCGGCCGCATCGGGGCGGCGCATGCCCAGGTGGTGCGCGACCACCCGGCGGTGACGGCGGTCCGGGTGGCCGACGCCGATCCGGTCCGGGCCGGCAAGGTCGCCGCCGAACTGGGCGTCGAGGCCGTGGCGACACCGGCGGACGCCTTCACGGACGTCGACGCGGTCGTCATCGCGGCCGCCACGTCGGCGCACGCCGAGCTGATGATCGCCGCCGCCGCGGCCGGGCTGCCGGTGTTCTGCGAGAAGCCGGTCGCCTCCCACGTCGCCGGGACGCGCGCCGTCCTGGCCGCGGTCGAGGCGGCGGGCGTCGCGACGCAGATCGGCTTCCAGCGCCGGTTCGACGCCGGCTACGTCGCCGCCCGCGAGGCGGTCCGCGCGGGCACGCTCGGCGAGGTCCGCCGGCTGCACCTGATCACCGCCGACGCCGAGCCGCCGCACCCGTCGTACGTTCCGACCTCCGGCGGCATCTACCGCGACTGCCACATCCACGACTTCGACATCCTGCGCTGGGTCACCGGCCGCGAGGTCGCGACGGTGTACGCCACGGGCGCGAACCGCGGCGCCGAGGTCTTCGCCGCCAGCGGCGACGTCGACGAGTCGGCGGCCGTGCTGACGCTCGACGACGGCACGCTGGCGACGCTGCAGGGGTCGCGCTACAACGGCGCCGGCTACGACGTGCGCATGGAGGTCGCGGGCACCGCCGGCACGTACGTCGTCGGGCTGGACGAGCACGCCGCGCTGACCTCCGCCGAACCCGGCGTCACGTTCCCCGGCGGCACGCCGTTCCGCGAGTTCTGGTCCCGGTTCCGGCCCGCCTACGAGGCCGAGATCGCCGCGTTCGTCGACGTCGCCCGGGGCGAGCGGGATAGCCCGTGCACCGTCGCCGACGCGCTGGAGAGCTTCTACGTCGCCGAGGCCGCCACGCTGTCCCGCAACGAAGGCCGCATGGTCACCATCGAGGAGATCAGGGCATGAGCCACGACGTCCTGACCATCGGCCGCGTCGGCGTCGACATCTATCCGAATCAGGCAGGGGTGGGCCTGGAAGACGTCACGACGTTCACCAAGTACTTGGGCGGCTCGGCCACCAACGTCGCCGTGGCCGCCGCCCGGCACGGCCGCCGGTCCGCCGTCATCACCCGCACCGGCGCCGACCCGCTCGGCCGCTTCGTGCACAAGGCGCTGACGGGGTACGGCGTCGACGACCGGTTCGTGACGGCCGTCGACGACCTCGCGACGCCGGTGACGCTGTGCGAGATCTTCCCGCCGGACGACTTCCCGATCTACTTCTACGGCCGCACGCCGACCGCGCCGGACCTGCAGATCCACACCGATGAGCTGGACCTCGACGCGGTCCGGGACGCCGGCATCTTCTGGGCGACGGTCACCGGGCTGTGCCAGGAGCCGAGCCGGTCGGCGACGATGGCCGCGCTGGAGGCGCGCGGCCGGAACGGCATCACCGTCCTCGACCTCGACTGGCGGCCGATGTTCTGGGAGTCGCGCGAGGCCGCCCGGCCGATCATCCAGCAGGCCCTCCAACACGTCACGCACGCCGTCGGCAACGTCGACGAGGCCGAGACCGCCGTCGGCACCCGCGATCCCCACGCGGCGGCGAGAGCCCTGCGCGAGGAGCACGGCGTCGCCGTCGCCGTCGTCAAGCAGGGCCCGAAGGGCGTCCTCGCCGTCGACGACACCGGCGAGTACGAGGTCGCGCCGATCCTCGTCGACGTGCTCAACGGGCTGGGCGCCGGCGACGCGTTCGGCGGCGCGCTGTGCCATCAGCTGCTGGACGGACGCCCCCTCGGCGATGCCGTGCGATTCGCCAACGCCGCCGGCGCGATCGTCGCGACCCGGCTGGCCTGCTCTGACGCCATGCCGACGACGGCCGAGGTGGCCGCGTTCCTGGAGGGGCCAGATGTCCGCTGATCACGTGCGCACCATCGTCGAGACGCGCATCCACCGGCCCGAGGCGATCGCCGCGGCCGCCGCCGCCCGCAAGCGGCCCGGCTCGCTGCTCGGCCCGACCGGCAAGCTCATGGTCATCGCGGCCGACCACCCGGCGCGCGGCGCGCTGCGGGCCGGTCGCGACGCGCTGGCGATGGCCGACCGCGGCGAGCTGCTGGACCGCCTGGTGGTCGCGCTGAGCCGGCCCGGCGTCAACGGCGTGCTGGCCACGGCGGACGTGCTCGAGGACCTGCTGCTGCTCGGCGCGCTGGACGACAAGGTCGTGGTCGGCTCGATGAACCGCGGCGGCCTGGCCGGCACGGTCTTCGAGGTCGACGACCGGTTCACCGGCTACGACGCCGGCGGCATCGAGGCCATGGGCTTCGAGATGGGCAAGATGCTGCTGCGCATCGACCCCGGCGACCCGGCGACGGCGCCGACGCTGCAGGCCTGCGGGCAGGCCGTCGACGACCTCGCCGAACGCCGGAAGATCGCGCTGGTCGAGCCGTTCATCTCCTACCGCGACGACGACGGCCGGCTGCGCAACGACCTGTCCACCGAGGCGGTCATCCGGTCGGTGACGGTCGCGGCCGGGCTGGGCAACACGTCCGCCTACACCTGGCTGAAGCTGCCCGTCGTCGACGACGACCCGGCCGGCATGGAGCGGGTGCTGGCGGCGTCGACGCTGCCGGCGGTGCTGCTCGGCGGCGAGGTGCCGGACGACCCGGACGCCGCGTTCCGGCAGTGGGAGAAGGTGCTGCGGCTGCCGACGGCGCTCGGCCTGGTGGTCGGCCGGACGCTGCTGTACCCGCCGGACGGTGACGTCGCGGCGGCGGTCGACACGGCGGTGAGCCTGCTATGAGCTGGTACCGCCCGGCCGGGTCCGCCGCGCGCGGCCCGTACGCCGTCGAACTGACCCCGTCGACCGTCGAGGGCTGGCGGTGGACGTCGCTGCGGGTGCTGGAGCTGGGGCCGGGGGAGTCGCACGCGTTCGGGTCCGGTGCCGAGGAGCTGTTCGTGCTGCCGCTCAACGGCGGCGGCACGGTCGAGGTCGACAGCGAGCGGTTCGAGCTGATCGGCCGTCCCGATGTGTTCAGCGGCCCGTCCGACACCGTCTATGTGCCGCGGGACGCGACGGTGACTGTCACCGCCGCCGACGGCGCCCGGTTCGCGCTGCCGGCCGCGCCCTGCGCGAACCGGCTGGCCGCCCGCTACCTGCCCGCGAGCGACGTCGCCGTCGAGCTCCGTGGCGCCGGCAGCTCCACCCGCCAGGTGCACAACTTCGGGTCGGCCGGCACGTTCGACGCGGACCGGCTGATCGCCGTCGAGGTCATCACGCCGGCCGGCAACTGGTCGTCGTACCCGCCGCACAAGCACGACGTGGACCAGCCCGGCGTCGAGTCGGAGCTGGAGGAGATCTACTACTTCGAGGTCAGCGACCCGGCCGGGTTCGGCTTCCACCGGGTCTACGGCACCGACGACCGGCCGATCGACCTGCTGGCCGAGGTGCGCGGCGGTGACGTCGTGCTGGTGCCGCACGGCTGGCACGGCCCGTCCGTCGCCGCGCCCGGGTACCACCTGTACTACCTGAACGTCATGGCCGGGCCGGGCGCTACCCGCGAGTGGCTGATCAGCGACGACCCGGCGCACGCCTGGGTCCGCGACGAGTGGGCGGCGCAGGCGCCCGACCCGCGTCTGCCCATGGGGAAGGAACGATGATGAGGCTGACGGTCGCGCAGGCCACGGTCCGGTTCCTGGCCGCGCAGTTCACCGAGCGCGACGGCGTCGAACACCGGCTGATCGAGGGCTGCTTCGGCATCTTCGGGCACGGCAACGTGGCCGGCCTCGGCCAAGCGCTGCTGGAGGCCGAGCTGGCCGACCCGGACGCGCTGCCGTACCACCAGGCCCGCAACGAGCAGGGCATGGTGCACGCGGCGGTCGGCTACGCCCGCATGCGCAACCGGCTGTCGACGCTGGCCTGCACGTCGTCGATCGGGCCGGGCGCGACGAACATGGTCACCGGCGCCGCGCTGGCGACGATCAACCGGCTGCCGGTGCTGCTGCTGCCCGGCGACGTGTTCGCCACCCGGGTCGCCGACCCCGTCCTGCAACAGCTGGAGCAGCCGCACGCGCCGGACGTCACCGTCAACGACACGTTCCGGCCGGTGTCGCGGTACTTCGACCGGGTCTGGCGGCCCGAGCAGCTGCCGGGCGCCCTCCTCGGCGCGATGCGGGTGCTCACCGACCCGGCCGAGACCGGCGCCGTCACGGTGGCGATGCCGCAGGACGTGCAGGCCGAGGCGTTCGACTGGCCGTCCCCGCTGTTCGCGAAGCGCGTGTGGCACGTGCCGCGGCCCGTCCCCGAGCCGGCCGCGCTGGCCCGCGCCGTCGCGCTGCTGCGCACCGCCCAGCGCCCGCTGATCGTCGCCGGCGGCGGCGTGATCTACAGCGAGGCGACGGACGCGCTGCGGGTGTTCGCCGATGCCACCGGCATCCCGGTCGCGGAGACCCAGGCCGGCAAGGGCAGCCTGCCGTACGACCACCCGCTCGCGCTCGGCGCGGTCGGCGCGACGGGCACGCCGGGCGCGAACCGGTTCGCCCGCGAGGCAGACGTCGTGATCGGCATCGGCACTCGGTACGGCGACTTCACGACGGCGTCGCGGACGGCGTTCCAGCACCCCGGCGTGCGGTTCGTCAACGTCAACGTCGCCGCGTTCGACGGCGCCAAGCACGCCGGCCTGCCGCTGGTGGCCGACGCCCGGGCCGCGCTCGAGGCGCTGACGTCCGAGCTGGCCGGCTGGATGGCGCCGCCGTCGCACCGGGCCGCGGCGACCGGCGCGAACCGCGAGTGGGACGCCGTCGTCACCGCCGCCTACACCGCCGGGCACCAGCCGCTGCCCGCGCAGACCGAGGTCATCGGCGCCGTCAACGAGATCAGCGGGCCGCGCGACGTCGTCGTCAACGCGGCCGGGTCGATGCCCGGCGAGCTGCACAAGCTGTGGCGCACCCGCGACCCGAAGGGCTACCACGTCGAGTACGGCTACTCGACCATGGGCTACGAGATCGCCGCGGGCGTCGGCGTCCGCATGGCCGCGCCCGACCGCGACGTGTTCGTCATGGTCGGCGACGGCTCCTACCTGATGATGGCGCAGGAGCTGGTGACCGCCGTCCAGGAGCGCGTCAAGGTCGTCGTGGTGCTGGTGCAGAACCACGGGTTCGCCTCGATCGGCTCGCTGTCCGAGTCACTCGGGTCGCAGCGGTTCGGCACCGCCTACCGGTACCGGTCCGGCGAGACCGGCCGGCTGGACGGCGGCACACTCCCGGTCGACCTCGCCGCCAACGCCGCCAGCCTGGGCGTCACCGTCGTCCGGGTGGGGACGGTGGACGAGCTGCACGCGGCGCTGCGCGACGCGAAGGCCGCACCGGCCGACGGCGGCCCGATCCTGATCCACGTCGAGACCGACCCGCTGGCCGGCGCGCCGGACAGCGACTCCTGGTGGGACGTCCCCGTCAGCGAGACGGCGGCACTCGACACCACCCGCGCCGCGCGCGCGGAGTACGAGCGGCAGAAGAAGGCGCAACGGCCGCTACTGGGGCCGGACACGGAGGAGAACGACGCATGAGGACCATCGAGCACTGGATCGGCGGCGGCGCCACGCGGGCCGGGTCGACCCGCACCGCGCCGGTGTGGAACCCGGCCACCGGGCAGCAGCAGGCCGAGGTGCTGCTGGCCGAGCCGTCCGACGTCGACCTGGCCGTCTCCGCCGCCGCGAAGGCGTTCGAGAGCTGGTCGCAGACGTCGCTCACCAAGCGCACCAAGGTGCTGTTCGCGTTCCGCGAGTTGGTGACCCGGCACGCACGGGAGCTGGCCGAGATCATCGCCGACGAGCACGGCAAGGTCGTCTCCGACGCGCTCGGCGAGGTGCATCGCGGCATCGAGGTCATCGAGTTCGCCTGCGGCATCCCGCACCTGCTCAAGGGCGACTACTCCGACCAGGTCTCCACCGGCGTGGACGTGTACGGCTTCCGCGAGCCGCTCGGCGTCGTCGCCGGCATCACCCCGTTCAACTTCCCGGTGATGGTGCCGATGTGGATGCACCCGGTCGCCATCGCCTGCGGCAACGCGTTCGTGCTCAAGCCGAGCGAGCGCGACCCGTCGGCGTCGCAGCTGGTGGCTCGCCTGTGGGCCGAAGCCGGGCTGCCGGACGGCGTGTTCAGCGTCGTCAACGGCGACAAGGCCGCCGTCGACGCGCTGCTGGACCACCCCGACGTCGCCGCCGTCTCGTTCGTCGGCTCCACCCCGATCGCGAAGTACATCCACGAGCGGGCCGGCGCGAACGGCAAGCGCGTGCAGGCCCTCGGCGGCGCCAAGAACCACGCGGTCGTGCTGCCCGACGCCGACCTCGACTTCGCCTCGGACCACCTGATCGCGGCGGCCATGGGCTCGGCGGGGGAGCGGTGCATGGCCATCTCGGCGGCGGTCGCGGTCGGCGCGAGCGCCGACGCGGACCGGCTCGTCGAGGCGGTGGCGGCGAAGGCGGCCGCGGTCCGGGTCGGCCCCGGGCGCGACGAGGCCAGCGAGATGGGCCCCGTCGTCACCGCCGCCGCCCGCGACCGGATCACCGGCTACATCGACGGCGGCGAGCGCCAGGGCGCGACGCTGGCCGTCGACGGCCGCGGGTTGGTCGTGCCCGGCCACGAGGACGGCTTCTTCGTCGGCCCGACCGTGCTCGACCACGTCACCCCGTCGATGGACGTCTACCGCGACGAGATCTTCGGCCCGGTGCTGTCCGTCGTCCGCGCCGCCGACGTGGACGAGGCGATCGCGCTGATCAACGCCAACCCGTACGGCAACGGCACCGCCATCTTCACCGGCTCCGGCGAGGCGGCGCGGCGGTTCCAGCGCGGCGTGCGCGTGGGGATGATCGGGATCAACGTGCCGATCCCGGTGCCGATGGCCTACTACTCCTTCGGCGGCTGGAAGGACTCGCTGTTCGGCCAGTCGCACATGCACGGCCCGGAAGGGATCGCCTTCTACACCCGCGCCAAGGTCGTGACGTCGCGCTGGCCGCGGGTCGACCACCCCATCGCGGCCAGCTACTCCTTCCCGACGACCACCTGACGGCTCGTTGCGCCCGGCTGGGAGCGACGAGGTGGCGGATTGTGGTCGCCGGGACGACCACAATCCGCCACCGCGTGCCGGGGTAGCGCCTCAGCTAAGGGTGACCGCGCCGAACGTGGCCGTCGTGTAGCGGGCGTTGGACGTGTTCTCCTGGTGGCCGTCGACGGCGAGCCCGAGGAAGGCGGACGGCGGCAGGGCGAGGTCAGCGGCGCCGACCTCGTGCCACGTCACGCCGTCGGGGGAGACGGCGCCGGCGACGGTGCCGCCGCGGCGGGTGAGGCGGACCCAGTAGGGGGTGTCGATCGGCACCTCCTCGGGCACCTCCGGGTACTGGGTGACGGCGGCCTCGGCGCCGCGCGCGGACCGGATCGAGAAGCGCGACACCTTGCCGCTGCCCAGGTAGGTCAGCTCCATCATCGCGAACGGGGCCGACGGCGCGAGGTCGGCGCGGATCATCACCGCGGCGGCCACCTCCGGGTACACCTTGCTGATCGCGTCGACCCGGGCGACGATCTCGCAGTCGCCGCCGCGGCGCTGGAACGCGAACCGGAAGCTGTCCGCCGTCCCGCCGATCGAGCCCGATCCCTTCACCGTGACCGCGTCGCCGGCCACGGAGGTGGCGCCGCGCACCGGCACCGAGCCGATGTCGGCGCCGACCCAGGGCGCGGTGCGGGTGATCCGATTGACGTGCACCGGGGTCGACGTCGTGGAGGTGGCGTTGCCGGACGTGTCGACGGCGCGGGCGGTGACGAAGTAGCTGCCGTCGGCGACACCGGTCCACTCGACCCGGTAGGGGGCGCTGGTGGCGGTGCCGATCAGCTCGTCGCCGGCGTAGAACTCGACCCGGTCGATGTCGGCGCCGTGGCCGGTCGCGTTCGCGTTCAGCACCACCCGCGCGTCCGTCCGCGCGGCCGCCACCAGCGCGTTCGTCCCCGGCTGCAGCAGCGTGACGGACGGGTTGGCCGCCGCCGGGCCGGCGATCGAGTTCAGGTAGCGCTCCAGGTTCGTGTAGCCGTCGGCGCCGACGGTGTTGCGGTCCGCCGGGTCGTTCGGGTTCAGGCCGTTGGCCTGCTCCCACGCGTCCGGGATGCCGTCGTGGTCGCTGTCGACCGGCGCCGGGGCCGACGCCAGCGACGGCCAGCCGCCCACCTCGGTCTGCGAGTTGATCAGCCGGCCCGTGCGCCGCCGCACGTCCTCGACCAGCCGGGCGTCGACGGAGTCGCGGCGCGGCAGGATCGCACCGACCTCGTTCAGCACCCGCTCGAACGCGACGGTCGCCGCCTCGGCCGGCAGCGGCTGCGGGAACGGCACCGGGGCGGTGCGCAGCGTGATCGGCACGGTGCCGTCGATGCCGAGCGTGTTGTCGGCGGTGACCTCGGGCGACCCGTCGACGTAGTTGTCCGCGACGTACCAGGTGCCCGGCCCGCCGAGCGTGCTCACTGTCGGCTCGACGATGCGGTCGCGGACCTCGGCCAGCGTGTCCGGCCCGGGCCGGTAGTAGTTGCCGATCATGTTGATGCCGGCGGAGTCCTCGCCGCCGTACGCGGAGTTGAAGCCCCAGTTGTAGATGACGTTGTTCTGGTGGTCGACGCTCAGCGCGTAGTCCGGCCCGGTGGCGTTGACCGGCGCGAACCGCGGGTTGCGGCTGGAGTTGTGGATGATCAGGTTGTGGTGGAACGACACGTTCTCGCCGCCCCAGATGCCGCCGTAGCCGTGCCGTCCCTCCGGGTTCACCGACATCGTCAGGCTCTCGCCGACGATGCACCACTGCACCGACACCCGGGTGTTCTCGTACGGCGACAGCGCCTCGTCCGTGCTCCACGTCAGCGAGCAGTGGTCCAGCACGACGTCGGCGGTGCGGCGGAACCACATCGCGTCCTCGGTGACGCCGGCGATGTCGCCCATGCGGCAGCGCAGGTACCGGACGACGACGTTCTGCCCGGCGATGCGGGTGGGGTAGCCGGCGATGCAGATGCCGTCGCCGGGCGCGGTCTGGCCGGCGACGGTGAGGTTCGAGCCGGTCAGGTCCAGGCGCGAGTTGAGGTAGATGGTGCCGGAGACGCGGAAGACGACGGTGCGGTTGCTGCCCTTCACGCCCTCCCGCAGCGACCCGGCGCCGGAGTCGTTGAGATTGGTCACCTCGTAGACGTCGCCGCCGCGGCCGCCGGTCGTGTACATGCCGCAGCCCAGCGCGCCGGGGAACGCGGGGACCAGGGCATCGGCGGTGCCGCGGCGGACGGCGGCGAAGGCGGGTGAGCCGGCGACGAACGCGCCGACGCCGGCGAGGGCGCCGGCCGCGGTGAAGGCGCGGCGGGTGAGGGTGTGGTTCTCCGTGCGGTCGGGGCGGGCATCCGGAATGGAGCTCATCGATCCTCCAAGACCTGGGAGCGGGGTAGGTGCGGTCGATACTGCAAGCGGTTGTGCATTTGTGTCAATACTTGCAGTAGGGTTGCAGCGACGTCGTCCAGCGATGCCCACAGGAGGGTTTCTGTGTCCGAACCGATCACCCAGTTCCAGGCCGGCGAGCTCGCGGTCGAGGTGCACTCCGGCACCGCCGAGATGGGCCAGGCGGCAGCGGAACGCGCGGCCGCCGTCCTCCGCGACGCCGTCGCCCGCACCGGCCGCGCCCGCGCCGTCTTCGCCACCGGCAACTCGCAGTTCGCGTTCGTCCAGGCGCTGCGGTCGCAGGACGTCCCGTGGGACCGCGTGACCGCGTTCCACCTGGACGAATACGTCGGCATCGACGCGAACCACCCGGCCAGCTTCCGGCGCTGGATCCGCGAGCGCATCGAGGAGCCGTTCCGGCCCGAGCAGGTGCACTACATCGACGGCGACGCGCCCGACGCCGAGGCCGAGTGCCGCCGCTACGAGGACCTGCTGCGGGCCGCGCCGCTGGACCTCATCTGCATGGGCATCGGCGAGAACGGCCACATCGCGTTCAACGAGCCGAACGAGGCCGACTTCGCCGACCAGCGGCTGGCCCGGGTCATCACGCTGACGCCGGAGTCGCGCGCGCAGCAGGTCGGGGAGGGGCACTTCCCGGACGACGCCACCGTTCCGGCCACCGCGATCTCGCTCACCGTGCCGGCGCTGCTGTCGGGCGCCCGGGTGCTGGTCTGCACGCCGGACCAGCGGAAGGCGGCGGCCGTCGCGGCCGCGCTGCGCGACGAGATCAGCCCGGCCTGCCCCGCGACCATCCTGCGGACGGCCGGGCACGCGACACTGTTCCTCGACCCCGAGTCGGCCGGACAGCTGGAGGTCCCGGTCGGCTGAGCCCGATCCAAACGGTTGCTGAAAGGTGGCAGCGATGCTGGCGCTGACGCACGCGACGGTGGTGAGCGACGGCCGGGTCGAGCCTGACCGGACGGTGCTGGCCGACGGCGGCCGGATCGTCGCCGTCGGCGCCGGCCCTGTGCCGGCGGACGCCCAGGTCGTCGACGTCGGCGGCCGGGTCGTCACGCCGGGGCTGATCGACCTGCACGTGCACGGCGCCGCCGGCCACGCCTTCGACGACGCCGGCGACGCGGGGGTGACGGCGGTGCTGCGCCACCTCGCCGCGGCCGGCGTCACCAGCGTGCAGCTGAGCCTGGTGTCGGCGCCGGTGGACGTGCTGGCGGCGCGCATCGCGGCGCTGTCCGGCCTCGTCGCCGGAACTCCCGCCGACGCCGCCCGGGTGCTCGGCGTCCACCTGGAGGGCCCGTTCCTCGCGGCCGCCCAGTGCGGCGCGCACGATCCCGCCGTCCTGGTCCCGCCGGCACCGCGCGACGTGGACGTGCTGCTGGAGCAGGCCGCGACGCTGCGGATGATCACGCTCGCGCCGGAGCTGCCCGGCGCCGTCGACGCCACCCGGCGGCTGGCCGCCGCGGGCGTCGTTGTCGCGGCCGGGCACAGCGACGCGACGGCGCGGCAGCTGGCCGAAGCGGCCGGCGCCGGGCTGACGCACGTCACCCACCTGTGGAGCGGCCAGTCCACCACCCGCCGCGAGGGGCCCTGGCGCGTCCCCGGCCTGCTCGAGGGCGCGCTGGCCGCGGCGGACCTCACCGCGGAGGTGATCGCCGACGGCCGGCACCTCCCGCCCGAGCTGCTGGAGATCGCCCGGCGCTGCACCGGCGACCGCCTCGTCGTGGTCTCCGACGGCACCCCGGGTACCGGCATGCCCGCCGGGTACCGCTACCGGCTGGCCACCGTCGAGTGCGTCGTCGGCGACGGCGTCGGCATGGTGGCCGGCGCCGACGCGTTCGGCGGCAGCACCAGCACGCTGCCCGGCATGCTCGCCCACCTGCACGACGACCTCGGCTGGCCGCTTGCCGAGGTGGTCGCCCTGGCCACCAGCCGGCCCGCCGCCGTCGCCGGGCTGTCCGCGCGCCGCGGCACCGTCGCCGCCGGCATGGACGCGGACCTGGCGATCTTCGACCCCGGCTTCCGGCCCTGGGCCACCGTGCTGCGTGGCCGCTGGCTGCCGGCACCACCCTCTGGAGGACCCCTGTGACACCCGAACCCACCCGGCTGGTGCGGCTGCGCGCCGACGACTCCGTGGCGGTGACGCTCGACCCGCTGCCGGCCGGCACGCCGGTGCCCGGCACCGGGCTGGTCAGCCGCCAGCTCGTCCCAGCCGGTCACAAGGTCGCGCTGAGCGCCGTCGGCGCCGGGGCCCCGGTGCTCAAGTACGGCCAGGTCATCGGGCACGCGACGACGCCGATCGAGCCCGGCGACCACGTGCATCTGCACAACCTCGGCTACCACGACACCGTCGACCAGGACGTCGCGATCGGCGGCGGCGTCGTCCCCGAGCCGGTGCCCGCCGCGACCTTCCAGGGCATCGTCCGCGCCGACGGACGGGTCGCCACCCGCAACTATGTCGGCATCATCACGTCGGTGAACTGCTCGGCCACCGTCGCCAAGCTGATCGCCGACCAGGTACGGATGTCCGGACGGCTGGCGGCGCACCCGAGCGTCGACGGCATCGTCGCGATCACGCACGGGAGCGGCTGCGGGCTGGCGTCGGACGGCGAGGGCCTGGACCTGCTCAAGCGGACGCTGTCCGGGTACGCCGACCACCCGAACTTCGGCGCGCTGATCGTGCTCGGGCTGGGCTGTGAGGTCAACCAGATCGCCGAGCTGGAGCTGCCGGAGCACACCCCGGTCGTCGGCATGACGATCCAGGAGGCCGGCGGCACCGCGGCCGCCGTCCGGGCCGGGGTCCAGGCCGTCGCCGACGTGCTGGACCGGCTGGACGTCCAGCGGCAGCCGGTGCCGGTGTCCGAGCTGGTGCTGGGCCTGAAGTGCGGCGGCTCCGACGGCTACTCCGGCATCACCGCGAACCCGGCGCTGGGCGTCGCCGCCGACCTGCTGATCGCGCAGGGCGGCACCGCGGTGCTGTGCGAGACGCCGGAGATCTACGGCGCCGAGCACCTGCTGGCCGCCCGGGCCGAGTCGCGCGAGGTGGCCGACGCGCTGCTGGCGCGCATCGCCTGGTGGCGCGAGTACACCGCCAAGCACGGTGGCAGCCTGGACAACAACCCGTCGCCGGGCAACAAGGAGGGCGGCATCACCACCATCCTGGAGAAGTCGCTCGGCGCGGTCGCGAAGTCCGGCTCGACGCCGCTGCGCGCGGTCCGCCGATTCGCCGAGCGCATCGACAGTCGCGGCCTGGTCTTCATGGACACCCCCGGCTACGACCCGGTCTCCGTCACCGGCATGGTGGCCGGCGGCGCGAACGTCGTCTGCTTCACCACCGGCCGCGGCTCGGTGTACGGCTGCAAGCCGGTGCCCAGCCTCAAGCTGGCCACCAACACCGCCGTCTACCAGCGGATGACCGAGGACATGGACCTCAACTGCGGCGTCGTCGCCGACGGCGAGATGAGCCTGGACGAGCTGGGCCGGCGCATCCTCGACATCGTCGTCGCCACCGCGTCCGGACAACAGACCGCCAGCGAGGCGCTCGGCTTCGGCGACGAGGAGTTCGCACCGTGGCAGCTCGGCGCGGTGATGTGACGGTGACCGCGCTGTCGCGGGTGCCGGGCGAGCCGGCGCCGCGGCCCGGCGTCGTCCACCTCGGCGTCGGGGCGTTCCACCGCGCGCACCAGGCCGTCTACACCGACCGCGCGATGGCCGCGACCGGCGACCCGCGCTGGGGCATCGTCGAGGTGGCGCCGCGATCGGCGGACGTCGTCGCGGCGCTGCGCCGGCAGGACGGGCTGTACACGGTGCTGGAGCGCTCCGGCGGCCGGGTGACGGCGAACGTCGTCGGGTCCGTCGCCGAGGCGTGGCACGCGCCGTCGGACTGGGCCGCGGTGGCCGCCCGGTTCGCCGACCCCGCGGTCACGGTCGTCACGCTGACGATCACCGAGAAGGGCTACCTGGCCGACCCCGTCACCGGCGCGCTGCTCGACGACGACGCGGTGCGGGCCGACGTCGCGGCGGTCGCGGCGGGGGAGCGGCCACGGACCGGGCTCGGGCTGCTGGTCGGCGGGCTGCGCCGGCGCATGGCGGCCGGCGCTGGCGCGGTGACGGTCTTGTCCTGCGACAACCTGGTCGGCAACGGCGCTCGGCTGGGCGCGCTGGTGGGGGAGTTCGCGGCCCGGCTGCCCGGCGCCCTGGGCCCGGAGCTGACGGCGTGGCTCGCGGCGTCGGCCCGGTTCCCGTCCGCGATGGTCGACCGCATCGTCCCGGCCAGCACGCCGGCAGACCGCGCCGACGCGCTCCGGCTGACCGGCGCCGCCGACGACGCGGTGGTCGCGGCCGAGCCGTTCACCCAGTGGGTGATCGAGGACGACTTCGCCGGCGAGCGTCCCGCCTGGGAGCTGGCCGGCGCGGAGCTGGTCGCCGACGTCGGGCCGCATGAGACGGCCAAGCTGCGGGTGCTGAACGCCGCGCACTCGATGATCGCCTACCTCGGCGCGCTGGCCGGGCACGAGACGATCGCCGCCGCCGTCGCCGACCCGCCGATCCGGGCCGCGGTGGCGGCGCTGCATCGCGACGTGCTGGCCACCATCGAGGCGCCGCCCGGCTGGGACCTCCCGTCCTACGCGGCGTCGGTGCTGGAGCGGTTCGCCAACCCGGCGCTCGGGCACCGCTGCGACCAGGTGGCGGCGGACGGCTCGCAGAAGCTGCCGGTCCGGGTGCTGCCGACGATCCTCGCCGCCCGCGCCGCCGGCCGTCCGTCCGCCGCCGCGACGCTGGTGGTGGCGGCCTGGCTGCGCTTCGTCCTGGCCGGCCGCTCCGACGACGGCCGGCCGCTGACCGTCAACGACCCGGCCCGCGACGCGCTGCGCGGCGTGCTCCCGTCAGACGTCGCGCGGGTGCTGCGCGCCGCCGCCGTTGCCCCAGAGGAGCTGGCCGCCGACGCCGCCTGGGTGGCCGACGTCGCCCGCTACCTGGACGAACTGGCCCGGCACGGCGCCGCCGCGACGGCGGGGGAGCTCTCCTAACGCTCGCGGACCGGGCTGGTGGAGCTGCGCACGATCAGCCGGGTCTCCAGCTGGACGACGAACGGCTCGGTGTCGCCCGCGGCGTCGGCGAGGTCGAGGACGATGTCGACGGCGCGGGCGCCGGCCTCGGAGCCGGGCACGTGGATCGAGGTGAGCGTCGGGTAGGCCATGCCGGACATCGGGCTGTCGTCGATGCCGATGACGCTGATGTCCGGGCCGACCCGCACGCCGCGCTCGTTCAGCCGCGCCATCAGGCCGAGCGCGATCATGTCGTCGTAGGCGATGACCGCGGTGACGTCGGAGGCGTGGACGAGGTCGGCGGCGCGCACGCCGGCCTGGATCTGCGGTTCGAACGGGCCGAACTCGACCAGCTCGACACCGTGCGCCGCGCACGCCTCGCGCACGGCGTTCTGCCGCTGGGTGTTCGACCACGAGCGGCGCGGGCCGTTGAGGTAGCCGACTCGGCGGTGCCCGAGCGCGGTGAGGTGCTCGACCGCCTCGCGCATGCCCTCCGAGTCCTCGATGATGACGCTCGCCGCGCCCTTGACCTCGCGGTTCACGAACACGATGGGGCTCAGCTCGGCCAGCTGGTCGAGGCGGTCGTCGGGGGTGCGCGGCGACACGACGACCAGGCCGTCGACCCGCTTGCGCATGACCCGGGCCCGCTGGATCTCGTCGGACGGGTGCTCGTCGACGTCGGCGATCAGCACCGTCTTGCCCTTGGCGCTGGCCCGCGCCTGCACCGCCTTGATGATGGGCGGGAAGAACGGGTTCGCGATGTCCGGCACGATCAGCCCGATGAGGTCGTTGCGCCCGGACGTGAGCGAGCGCGCCACCTGGTTCGGCACGTAGCCCATGTCCTGGGCGATCTTGCGCACGCGGTCGCGGGTGCGCGGGTTCACCTTGTCGGGGTCGGACAGCGCACGCGAGACCGTGGAGGCGGACAGGCCGGTGGCCCGCGCGATGTCGGCGAGCGTGACGCTCATCGGTGTCTCCTCCTGCGTGGTCGCGGGTGCATCATGCTGCAAACACGCCGAGCGTAGCGTACCTATGCGAAGTTGCGACACGTTCACACTGCATGTCGCCATGATCGTCGATGGTTCCTTGCGGCAACCGTTTGCGTCACGTAGCGTCCCTGGGCATGGCTGCTCCGTCAACCACTCCGAACCGTCCCGCCCCCGGCCCGGACGCCCCGCTGCGGCTCGGCGTCGTCGGCAACGGCAACCGCGGGATCATCGCGAAGACCGCCGCCGACCTGGACCCGTCGTCGCAGGTCGTCGCCGCCTGCGACCCGCTGCCGCGGGCCCGTGACCGCGCCGCCGAGCGGTTCGGCCCCGGCGTCGTGGCCACCGCGACCGTCGACGAGCTGATCGGCGTCGGCGTCGACGCCGCGTTCGTCACCTCGCCGGACCACCTGCACGCCGAGCACGCGTGCGCGCTGCTCGAGGCCGGGGTCGCGGTGTTCGTCGACAAGCCGCTGGCGATCACCGTCGAGCAGGCCGACCAGATCCTCGCCACCGCGCGGCGCACCGGCAGCCGCCTGTACGTCGGCCACAACATGCGGCACATGCCGGTCATCAAGCTGCTGCGCGAGCTGATCGCGTCCGGCCGGATCGGCGAGGTCAAGGCGATCTGGTGCCGCTACTTCGTCGGCGACGGCGGCGACCGGTTCTTCAAGGACTGGCACGCCGAGCGGTCCAAGGTGAACTCGCTGCTGCTGCAGAAGGGCGCGCACGACATCGACGTCATCCACTGGCTGGCCGGCGGGCACGCCAGCCGGGTCAGCGCGATGGGCGGGCTGACGGTGTACGGCCAGGTCACCGACCGGACGGACCGGACCGGGCAGGTCGTCACCGAGTGGCTGGACCGCGAGCGCAACTGGCCGCCGCTGGCGCAGACCGGGCTGAACCCGGTGATCGACGTCGAGGACCTCTCGATGATGACGATGGCGCTGGACAACGGCGTGTACGCCACCTACTCCGAGTGCCACTACACGCCGGACTACTGGCGCAACTACACGGTCATCGGCACCGAGGGCCGGCTGGAGAACTTCGGCCTCGGCCCGGGCGGCGTCGTGCGGCTGTGGAACCGGCGCACCGAGTTCGCGCCCGACGGCGACGAGACGTTCCCGATCCCGGACGCGCCCGGCGGGCACCACGGCGCCGACCCGGCACTGCTGAGCGAGTTCCTCCGGTTCGTCCGTGAGGGCGGGGCGACGCAGACCTCGCCGGTGGACGCACGGGCCGCGGTCGCCGCGGCGGCGACGGCCACGACGTCGCTGCGCTCGGGCGGCGGCGCGCTGGACGTGCCGCCGCTGGACGCCGAGGTGCGGGCCTGGTTCGACGCCGGGCAGCCGGCATGAGCGCCCAGGTCGGCGCGCAGCTGTACTCGCTGCGCGACGCCGGCGACCGGGCCGGCGCGTTCGCCGCGCTGGCCGCGGCCGGCATCGACGCCGTCGAGCCGTACGACCTGAGCGACGTGCCCGGCCTGCGCGCCGACGCCGACCGGCACGGCCTCGCGATCCCGAGCGTCCACGCCCGCGACACGGATCCCGCCACGCTGGACCGGGTGGCCGCGCTGGGCGCGCACACGCTGGTGATCCCGCGCTCGGAGCCGGAGGACTGGGCCGACGCCGACGGCATCCGCCGCGTCGGGGCCCGGCTGGCCGCGTGGCAGCAGCAGGCCGCCCGCGCCGGGCTCGCGCTGGCCTACCACAACCACTACTGGGAGCTGGCCACGCTGCCGGACGGGCAGCACGGCCTCGACCTGCTGGCCGCGTCGACGCCGCCGGAGGTCGGCTTCCAGGTGGACCTCTACTGGGCGCACGTCGGCGGCGCGGACGTCGCGGCGCTGCTCGGGCGGCTCGGCGACCGCGTCCGCTCCCTGCACGTGAAGGACGGGCCGGGCGACGTCGCCGCCGACCAGGTCGAGCTGGGCCACGGCACGCTGCCGGTGGCCGCCGTCCTGGCCGCCGCCCCACCCGGTGCCGCGCGGATCCTGGAGATCGACCGTTGCGCCGGCCCGGTGCTGGACCTGCTGGCCCGCAACCGGGCGGCGCTGGCCCGGCTCGACGAGGCGGTGGCGGCGTGAGCGCGCGCGTCGGCATCGGCGTCGTCGGCTGCGGCACCATCAGCCGGACCTATCTCGAGAACCTGCCCCGCATTCCCGGCTTCGACGTCGTGGCCTGCGGCGACCTGGACGTCGAGCGGGCACGGGCGGCGGCGGACGCGGCCGGCGTGCCGCACGCGGGTGGCCCGGAGGACGTCATCGGCCGCCCGGACGTCGACATCGTCGTCAACCTGACAGTCCCCGCCGCGCACGCCGAGATCGGCGTCGCGGCGCTCCGGGCCGGGCAGCACGTCTACGGCGAGAAGCCGCTGGCGCGGTCGCGGGCCGAGGCGGACCTCCTGCTCAGCGCCGCGCGGCAGGCCGGGCGGCGCGTCGGCAGCGCGCCCGACACCTTCCTCGGCGCCGGGGTGCAGACCGCGCTGCGGCTGGTGCGCTCCGGCGCGATCGGCCGGCCGGTGTCGGCCATCGCCTGCTTCCAGGACCCCGGGCCGGACCGCTGGCACCCGGCGCCGGAGTTCCTGTTCGCGTCCGGCGCCGGTGCGCTGCTGGACATGGGCCCGTACTACCTGACGGCCCTGACGGTGCTGCTCGGGCCGGTGCGGCGGGTCGCCGCCATGGAGCGCGAGGGCCCGGCCGAACGGGTCGTCGTCAGCGGCCCGCGGGCCGGCACGCGGTTCGCCGCCGAGGTGCCGACGCACACCACGGCCGTGCTGGAGCTGGCCTCCGGCGCCGTCGCTACGACCGTCTTCAGTTTCGACTCGCCGCGCAAACGGCACGGTTTCCTGGAGATCGGCGGCACCGAGGCCACGTTGCGGCTGCCCGACCCCAACCGCTTCGACGGCCCGCTGCGGCTCTGTCCGGCCGGTACCGACGACTGGCGGGAGGTGCCCACCGAAGGCGCCCGCCTGGGCCGCGGGCTGGGTGTCGCGGAGCTGGCCGAGGCCATCGCGGCGGACCGCCCGCACCGGGCGAACGCCGAGGTCGCGGCGCATGTGCTGGACGTCGCGGCGGCCGTGACGGAGTCCGGGGCGCAGCGCCGCTTCGTCGACGTCACGTCGGACTTCGCGACGCAGGAGCCGCTCGATCCGGCCTGGGCGCCGGGGGAGGGTGACGCGGCCCCGAACCGGCCGCTGTTGCAATGAAACAGCAAGCTGTTGCTATTGCGGCAACCGCTTGCGGTCGGTAGGTTCTCCCCAACGCTTCCGCGACCGGCGTTCCTGATCTGAGTGAACGCCCAACTCGCCGCGGCGCCGCGAACGGCGTCAACGCCCTGGTGGGCGACCGACCTGCTGAATGCACCGGACATGTGAGGAGTTGCCGATGTCGGCAGAACAGATCGTGGTCTCGCGCAGGATGTTGCTGAAGGCCGGTGGCGGCTTTGCGGCCGCCTTCGCGGTCTTCGGCACCGCCGCGTGCTCGGGTGGTGACGACGAGTCGCCCAACCCGTTCGGGTCGGCCGGCGGCGACCCGGACGTGCTGGAGTCGCCGATGCTGACCGAGCGGGTCGACGCCGGCGAGCTGCCCGCGCTGGCCGAGCGGCTGCCGTCCACCCCGATGGTGGTGGAGCCGTGGGACAGCGTCGGCCGGTTCGGCGGCAACCTGCGCCGCGCGCAGACCACGCCGACGCACGACGGCGCGCTGCAGTCCTTCGCCAGCGTCGGACTGATCGAGTGGAACAAGGACGCCGACGGCTCGCAGCCCAGCCTGGCGGAGAGCTTCGAGAAGTCGCCTGACAACCGCACCTACACGTTCGTGCTGCGCGAGGGCCTCAAGTGGTCCGACGGCGCGCCGTTCACGTCCGCGGACCTCAAGTTCACCGTCGACCACGTGCTCAACCACGACGTGCTGTTCCCGTCGCCGGCGTTCTGGTTCTCCGACGCCGGCCAGACCCGGCCGACCATCGAGACGCCGGACGAGCTGACCGTGATCATCAACTTCACCCAGCCGTTCGCGCTGTTCGAGAAGTTCCTGTGTCATCCCGGCGTGAGCTTCCAGTTCATCAAGCCCAAGCACTACATGGAGCAGTTCCACGCCGACCTCGCCGACCCCGCCACCGTCGCGGCAGCGGCCAGCGCGGCCGGGTTCGACACCTGGGACCAGTACTTCTTCGACCGGGACAACTGGTGGACCAACGTCGAGCGGCCGGTCATGGGCGCGTTCCTGGTCACCAGCCCGGCCAACGCGCAGAGCGGCACCGCGGCGCTGGAGCGCAACCCGTTCTACTACAAGACCGACCCCGACGGCCGGCAGCTGCCCTACATCGACACCATGCAGATCCAGGTGCTCGACCAGGACGCGCTGGACCTGCGCGCGGCCAACGGCGACCTCGACTTCCAGGGCTTCTACCTCGGCTACAACTCCACCCAGGTGTACCTGCAGAACGCCGAGCAGAAGGCGTTCGAGGTGCTGCGCTGGCAGCCGTCGGCCGGCCTGATGGCGATCTGCCCGAACCTCTCGCACGCCGACCCGGTGCTGCGCGAGCTGTTCGGCGACGTCCGGTTCCGGGCCGCGCTCTCGCACGCCGTCAACCGCGAGGAGATGAACGAGACCCTGCTCGGCGGGCTCGGCGTCATCCGGCACCCGATCGCCACCGAGTCCTCCGACTACTACGTCGAGGGCAGCGGCGAGCGGTTCATCGAGTACGACGTCGACGAGGCGAACCGGCTGCTCGACGAGATCGGGCTGACCCAGCGCAACGGTGACGGCACCCGGCTGCGCGCCGACGGCGTCGCGCTGGAGTTCGTCATCACCTACCTCGACTTCGACGCCGGGCTGGCCCCGACCGACGTGTTCGAGATGGTCCGCAAGCACTGGGCCGAGGTCGGCATCAAGGTCGTCAGCCGGCCGGTCGACCAGACCTTGTACACCGAGATCCGGATGGCCAACGACTTCGACTTCGACGGCGTCGCGCACCCGTCCGACGACTTCGACCTCGAGCCGGTCTGGTTCGTCCCGACCGCCGACAACAGCCACACCGCGCCGGCCTTCGGCAAGTGGTACTCGACCTCCGGCGCCGAGGGCGCCCAGCCGTCCCCGGAGTTCCAGCAGCTGATGGACACCTGGGACGCGATGCGCACCGCCGACTCCGACGACGGCCGGATCGAGGCCGGTCGGGCGATCATGCAGCAGCATGACGAGAACGTCTACGCGATCGGGTTGGTCGGGCTGCCGTTCCAGCCGGTCATCGTGAAGACCGCGCTGAAGAACGTGCGCGGCGACGAGCCGAAGCTGTCCTTCTACTACGGCCGTGAGGGGATCTCCAAGCCGGAGCAGCTCTACTTCGCCGAGTGACGAAAGGACTCTCGCCCTGATGTGGCGCTTCATAGCGATGCGGGTCCTGCATGTGATCCCGACTCTGATCGCGATCTCGATGATCGCGTTCTTCATCATCCAGTTGCCTCCCGGCGACTTCCTCAGCACCCAGGTGGCCCGGCTCGAGGCCGCCGGGCAGAGCGTCGACCCGGCGCAGATGGAGGCGTTGCGGGATCGCTACGGGATCGGTGACCCGTTCTGGGTGCAGTACGTCAAGTGGATCAGCAACATCGTGCTGCACGGCGACTTCGGGTTGTCGTTCCAGTTCCAGCAGCCGGTGTCGACGCTGATCGCGGACCGGCTGCCGCTCACCCTGGCGCTGGGCATCGCCACACTGATGTTCACCTGGGCGATCGCGCTGCCGGCCGGCATCTACTCGGCGATCAAGCAGCACACCTGGGGCGACTACACCATCTCCGGCATCGGGTTCGTGGCGCTGGCGGTGCCGCAGTTCCTCGCGGCGCTGGTGCTGGCGTACCTCGGGTTCGCGCTGTTCGACCAGAGCGTGGGCGGGATGTTCTCACCGGAGTACGTGAACGCGCCGTGGGGCGTCGGGAAGTTCGTCGACCTGCTCGGCCACCTGTGGATCCCGGTGGTGGTGATCGGCCTCGCCGGCACCGCCGGGATCATCCGGGTGACCCGGGCGAACATGCTGGACGAGCTGAACAAGCCGTACGTCATCACGGCGCGGGCGAAGGGGCTGTCCGAGGGCAGGCTGGTGACGAAGTACCCGGTGCGCATCGCGATGAACCCGTTCATCTCCACCGCCGGCTGGCACCTGCCGTCACTGTTCGACGGCGAGATCATCGTGGCGCAGGTGCTGGCCCTGGGCACCATCGGGCCGCTGCTGCTGGAGGCGCTGAAGTCGCAGGACATGTACCTCGCCGGCGGCATCATCCTCATCATCGCGGTGTTGACGGTCATCGGCACGCTGATCTCGGACCTGCTGCTGGCCGCCATCGACCCGCGCGTGCGATTCGGGAAGGCGTGAGGCCGATGAGCACCGACCAACTGCCCAGCCAGGACGTCGAGACGCCCGGCACCCCGGAGGCCGAGACCGGCCGCGACACCGCCGACGTCAGCGTCGCGTCGCAACGCCAGCTGATCTGGTGGCGGTTCCGCCGGCACAAGCTGGCCATGGCCGGCCTGTGGGTGATGATCGCGATGTACGTCGTGACGGTCTTCGCCGGGTTCTTCGCCCCGTTCTCGAAGGACACCACCAGCGCCGACCACGCCTACCAGCCGCCGCAGCTGCCCAGCTTCTCCTTCTCCGAGGGGTTCTACGTCCACCCGACCACCGGGTCGACCGACCCGGAGACGCTGGCCCGGGTGTTCGAGGAGGACACCAGCCGGGTGGTCAACCTCGGCTTCTTCGTCCGCGGCGACGAGTACTCGCTGCTCGGCGTGATCGACACCAACATCCACCTGTTCGGGCCGACCGAGGCGGGGGAGCGGTTCTACCTGCTCGGCGCCGACCGCACCGGCGGCGACCTGCTGTCGAAGATCATCTACGGCGCGCAGATCTCGCTCTCGCTCGGCCTCGCCGGGGTGGCGATATCCCTGGTGCTGGGGTTGGTGCTGGGCGGCATCTCCGGCTACTTCGGCGGCTGGATCGACTCGGTCATCCAGCGCATCATCGAGCTGATCATGTCGATCCCGACACTGCCGCTGTGGCTCGGCCTCGCCGCCGCCATCCCGCCGCAGTGGGGCCCCACCCGCACCTACTTCATGATCACCATCATCCTGTCGCTGCTCGGCTGGACCAGCCTGGCCCGGGTCATCCGCGGCCGGCTGCTGCAGACCCGCACCGAGGACTACGTGCTGGCGGCGAAGCTGGACGGCGTGCACACGCGGCGGATCATCTCGCGGCACATGCTGCCGTCGTTCCTGTCGCACATCATCGCGACGGTCAGCCTCGCGGTGCCGGCGATGATCCTCGCCGAGACGTCGCTGTCGTTCCTCGGCCTCGGGCTGCGGGCGCCGGCGGTCTCGTGGGGCGTGCTGCTGCAGGACGCGCAGAGCGTGCAGGTGGTGGCGACGGCGCCGTGGCTGCTGCTGCCCGGTCTCGCGGTCGTGGTGGCGGTGGTGGCGTTCAACTTCGTCGGCGACGGGTTGCGTGACTCCGCCGATCCGTACGGAAGGAAGACGACGTGAGCTGGCGACGCCGGAACCTGGAGCGGGATGCCGCTCGCGAGATCGCCGCGGCCACCGTCGACGACGACCGGCCGATGGACCCGGGCGCGCTCCTGGAGCTGCAGAACCTGTGCACGACGTTCCACACCGACGAGGGCGCCGTGCACGCCGTCGACGACGTGTCGCTGCGGATCCGCCGCGGCTCCACCACGTGCATCGTCGGCGAGTCCGGCTCGGGCAAGTCGGCCACCGCGCGGTCGATCATCCAGGTGGTCGACCACCCGGGCCGGGTCGACTCCGGCCGGGTGCTGTATCGCCCGTCGCCCGACGGCGCCGTCGTCGACCTCGCCGCACTGGACGCCACCGGCCCGGGCATCCGGTCGATCCGCGGCCGCGACATCGGCCTGGTGTTCCAGGAGCCGATGTCGTCGCTGAGCCCGGTGCACACCATCGGCGACCAGATCGGCGAGCTGCTCGAACTGCACGAGCGGCTGTCGCCGTCGGCCGCCCGCGAGCGGGTGATCGACGACCTGCGCCGGGTCGGCATCCCGCGGCCGGAGGAGCGGTTCGGCGCGTACACGTTCCAGCTCTCCGGCGGCATGCGGCAACGGGCGATGATCGCGATGGCGCTGGTCTGCCGTCCGTCGCTGCTGATCGCGGACGAGCCGACCACCGCGCTCGACGTCACCACCCAGGCGCAGATCCTCGACCTGCTGGCCGAGCTGAAGCAGTCGCTGGGGATGACGCTGATGTTCATCACCCACGACCTCGGTGTGGTCGCCGAGATCGCCGACGACGTCGTCGTCATGCGGCACGGCAAGGTGGTCGAGCAGGGCCCGGTCGACCAGATCTTCCACGACCCGCAGCACGAGTACACCCAGGAGCTGCTGGCCGCGCTGCCGCAGCGCGGCGCCGTCACGGTGACCGAGCCGGAGCCGGCCGCCGCCGAGCCCGAGCGGCCGCTGCTGCGGATCGAGGACCTGGAGATGACGTTCGAGGCCGCGGCCGGCACGCTGTTCGGCCGCCGCCGCACCGAGCGGGTCAACGCCGTCGACAAGGTCACGCTGGACATCCCGGAGGGCAGCACCGTCGGGTTGGTCGGCGAGTCCGGCTGCGGCAAGACGACGCTGGGCCGGTGCGTGCTGCGCGCGTACCGCCCGACGGCGGGCAAGCTGCTGTACTCCGGCGCCGACGGCCGCGTCACCGACCTCGCCCGGCTGAGCGAGAAGGAGCTGCTGCCGTACCGCCGGCAGGTCCGGATGGTCTTCCAGGACCCGTACGGCTCGCTCAACCCGCGCATGACGGTCCGCCAGGTCATCGGCGAGCCGCTGCGCGTCGCGGGGCTGGCGTCCGGGTCGGAGCTGGACGGCCGGGTCGAGGCCATGCTGGAGCGGGTCGGGCTGAAGCGCGCGATGGCCGGCCGGTATCCGCACGCGTTCTCCGGCGGCGAGCGGCAGCGCATCGGCATCGCCCGTGCGCTGATCACCGAGCCGCGGCTGGTCGTCGCCGACGAGGCGGTGTCGGCGCTGGACGTGTCGGTGCGCACGCAGATCCTGGAGCTGCTGGCCGAGCTGCAGGGCGACCTCGGCCTCACCTACCTGTTCATCTCGCACGACCTGTCGGTGGTGGAGCGGATCTGCGATCAGGTCGCGGTGATGTACTTCGGCGTCATGGTCGAACAGGGGCCGGCCGAGCAGGTGTTCGCCGACCCGCAGCACGGGTACACGCGGGCGCTGCTGTCGGCGGTGCCGGTGGCCGACCCGCGGGAGCGCGGCACTCGCTCGCGCGTCGCCTACGAACCAGAACCCGTGGCCTGACCCCCGTTGATCTTGGAGTTATCGCGCCGCCTACCGGACATTTCGCCCGGTGACTGCGCGATAACTCCAAGATCAACTCCAGGAGGGGTGGGCGTCGCCGAGCGCGATGAGCAGGTCGCGGGCCAGCTTCTGGTGCCCCTCGGGGCCCGGGTGCAGCCCGTCCACCAGTAGCGCGAGCGCGTCGTCGCCGTCCGCCGTCCACGTCTTGTGGTGGTCGACGAGGTAGCTGCCGGTCGCGGCGGCCACCTCGCGGACGGCGTCGGCGTAGGCGTCGAGGTGCGGGGCCTGCTCCTGCGTCGGCGCCACCGCCGGCGGCGTCTGCAGGACGACGGCCGCGCCGGCCGCCTGGATGCGCCGCACGACGTCGGTGTACTCGCGGCTGAAGGCCGCCCGCCCGCCCGGCCCGTCGTTGGCGTCGTTGCTGCCCAGCCCGATGATCACGACGTGCGGCGCGTGCCGCAGCACCGACGTCTCCAGCGCGTCGCGCAGCCTCGGCACCCGCCAGCCGCTGACCGCCGTGTTCAGCACGGTGTCGTCGCGGCGGCCTAGCCAGTAGCGGACCCGCTCGGCGAACAGGTCGGCGTAGCCGCGGTGCACGCCGGTCCACTTCGCCGCGGCGACGATGCTGTCGCCGGTGAACAGCCAGTCCACCGGGGTGCCGCCGGCCAGCGCGGTGCGGGCGTCGAGCGTCATGGAACCTCCTTGAGCCGGGTGCCGAGCAGGTCGTGCAGCCGCCGCCCGGGGGCCCGCGCGGCCAGCCCGGGCAGCACCCCCTGCCACGCGCCGCTGCCGTCGTCGTGCAGCCGGGTGGTCAGGATGCGGTCGAGGTCGACCACCGGCCCGGATACCGTCACGTCGGCGATGCGCGGATCGGCGGCCGCGGCCAGCATCGCATGGTGCGCTCCGAGCCCGGCGGCGTGGAGGTGCACCGGCCGGTCCGGGCCGATCCCCGGGAACTCGGCGCGCACCCGCGGGTCGCCCAGCACGACGTCGATGGCCCGCGTGACGTCGAACGCGCGGGCCGCGGCCAGGCTGTCGTCCAGCCAGAGCAGGTCGCTGAGCAGCTTGTACATGGTGCTGTCGTGGCTACGCGGGGACCGGCCGGAGCGGTCGCGAGGGAGCAGTGCGCCCTGCCCGCGCACGTCGAGCACCAGCAGCGGCCCGCCGACGCGGTCGTCGCGGGCCGCTCTGGTCAGCACCGGATGGTCGGTGGTGAGCTCGGTGGTGCCGTCGTGCAACAGGACGAGGCGCAGGCCCGGGCGGGCGTTGGTCGTGCCGGGCAGCAGGACGCCGGCGCCCCACAGGTCGGACTCGGCGCGCCAGAACCCGTGCCAGCTGCCGGCCGGTCCGGGCAGCCAGCGGACGCCGGGAGCGGCAGGCACGTCACGGCCGAGGGTGACGCGCTCGCGCAGCCAGGCCTCCAGATCGTCGTCGCCGCCGGCCCGGTAGTCCGCGGCGGTGAGGTCGTGCAGGTAGGCGGAGTCGCCGCCCAACTGTCCCGTGGGCGTGCAGGCGAGGGCGGACGGCGCCAGCGTGGCGGGTTCCGACTCGTCGTCAGGCTCCGGCAGGCCGAAGGCGGCGCAGAAGAACCGGGTGGCCGCCGCTGCCAGCTCCGGCGCGTATCGATGTGTGGTCGGCGTGGTGACCAGGGTGAGCGCGTCGGGTGCGCCGCTGAGTTCGTAGCTGCGGCGGGCTCGCGCCACGGTTTCCCTGGTGCCCTCGATCGGGAAGAAGTCGTACTCCGCCGCCAGCACCGTCACCGGCCGCGGCGCGGCGGCGGCCAGCAGGTCGGCGTGGTCGACGCCGTGCTCGGTGCCGCCGAGCAGGATCTGCTCCGCGTCCTGGTGCTGCCCGCCGTCGAGGTACCGTCCGCGCGAGGTGACGAACGTGGCCGGCGCGGCCGCGGCGATCCGTCGTTCCACAGCGGTGGCCACGGTGGTCAGCCAGCCGCCGCCGCTGTTGCCGGTCAGGCCGATGCGCTGCCCGTCCACGCCGGGCAGGGTCTCGAGCAGGTCGATCGCCCGGCGCACCTCGTGCACGAACCAGCGCGCGGGGGACTGGCCCAGCCACCACGACTGCAGGCCGGCGTACGTGTGCTCGGCGGTGCCGGCGTTGACGACCGGCCGGCCGTCGGCGTCGAGGTAGCCGAGCCGTTCCCCCTGGCCGAACGGGTCGAGCGCCAGCACGACGAGACCGGCCCGGGCCAGCCGGGCGCACACCGCCTGGTACTGCGGATACGCCTTCGCCTCGTCGGCGTGGCCACACACGAACACGACGGCCGGAGTGTCACCCCGCCCGGCCGGGAGGGCCCCCACCCTACGGGCGGGCGCCGACAACGTCGCGTCGTCGCTGGGTGCTGCCAACGTCGCATCGTCGGGGGTTGCCGGCAGCGTCGCGTCTTCGGGGGTTGCCGGCAGCGTCGCGTCGTGGGCGGGACGGTAGAGGTTGGCGGTCGCGTGGACGCCGGGCGCGGTCTCGATGATCAGCCGCTCGATGCTGTACCCCGCATCGTCCGGCACGCCGGGGACCACGCCGCACCAGCGCACCGGCGGCGCCGTCCGGTCCGACGGCGGCAGGCCGCCGAGGCCACGCAGCACCGCCGCCCGCACCCGCTCGGTCTCGCGCCGCACCTCGTCCACCGAGGCCACCTCGCCGGCCGCCTCCCACTCGGCCAGCCGGCGGCGCGTGCGCCGCTCGACGTGGCGCTGGAGGTCCAGCGCGGCGTCCACGTAGCCGTCCAGGTTGGGTGCGAAGCCGAGTGGTGTGGAAGTCACCGCAGCACACTATCGCAATCGGTTGTCTCGCTGTGAACTGCCCTTTTGCTTCCCAGACTGCAAGATTGCCTTGACACTTGCAGTCGAACCTTGCAAGGCTCGGGGACCATGACCCGCTATGCCATCGCCGGACTGTCCAACCGCGGGGTCGCGAGCTTCGTGCGGCCCATCCTCGGCTCGCTGGGCGGCGCGGACACCGCGCTCGGCTACGGCGAGAACACCGAGAACTACTCCGAGCACGCCGACGTCGTCGCGGTGGTCGACCCGGACGAGGCGCGGGTGACGGCGTTCAACGAGTCGCTGCTGCCGCCGGGGCACGTGCCGCTGGCGTGGTACGCGCCGGATGACTTCGACCGCATGGTCGACGAGGCGCGGCCGGACGTCGTCGTGGTGGCGTCGCCGGACCACACGCACGCCGCCTACGTGCTGGCCGCGCTGCGCCGCGACGTCGACGTCATCGTGGAGAAGCCGATGGTCACGACGGCCGCCGACGCCGCCGCCGTGCTGGCCGCGGAGCAGGCGTCGAAGGCGACGGTGCGGGTCACCCACAACCTGCGCTACACGCTGCGCCACCGCACCATCAAGCGGCTCATCCTCGACGGCGCCATCGGCCGGCCGACGCACGTCAGCCTCGACTACCACGTCGACATCCGGCACGGCGCCAGCTTCTTCTTGCGCTGGAACCGGCGCCGCGAGCTGTCCGGTGGCCTGTCGGTGCACAAGAGCACGCATCACCTGGACCTCGTGTCGTGGTGGCTCGACGACGTGCCGGAGCGGGTGTTCGCGGTCGGCGGCCGGCACTACTACGGCCCGGACAGCCCGCACCGTCCGCGTGACGAGAACGGCCGGCCGCTCACCGGCGCCGCGTTGCGCGACAACGACCCGTACTACCAGGCCCAGCTGGGCAGCAACACCTTCCCCGACGGCGCCGCCGCCGACCGCGTCGGCCTGTTCGGGCTGTCCTACGGCCACCAGTACCCGGCCGGCCAGGACATGTACCTGTACGACGACGAGATCGACGTCGAGGACACCTACAACGCGCTGGTCGCGTACCGCGGCGGCATCGCGCTGTCCTACACGATCGACTTCTCGTCGCCGTGGGAGGGCTACCGGGTCGCGATCAACGGCACCCACGGGCAGATCGAGACCCTGCACAGCCGGCTGCCCGGCGGCGGCGCGCTGCCCGGGTCGGACGACATCACCTACCGGCCGCTGTTCGGCGAGGCGCAGACGATCGAGGTCGCCACCGTCGCCGGCGGCCACGAGGGCGCCGACCCGATGCTGCGGCACGACCTGTTCGCCGGGCCGAGCCGGGAGTCGCTGGAGCTGGCGCTGCCGGCCGACTCCGCCGACGGCGCTCGCGCGGTGGCGACCGGCGAGGCGATCTGGCGCTCCATCGCCACCCGGGACATCGTCGACGTCGACGCGCTGCTCACGCCGCCGGCGTAGCGGACATGGATCAGGTGACCAACTCGCGCCGCTGAGGGCTGGTTGGTCACCTGATCGGGGGACGATCGTCGGTCGCGGCGAAGGTCAGCTGGCCCAGGCCATCAGCGACTCGTTGCGCCGAGGGTCGCGCAGCAGCATGAGCGCGTGCTTCTCCAGCTGGCGCACCCGCTCGCGGGACACGCCGACCTCGTCGGCGACGTCCTGCAGGGTGTGCTCGTGGCCGTCGACCAGGCCGTAGCGCATGCCGATGATCTTGGCCTCGCGCGTGGGCAGCGAGTCGAGGACGCTGCGCAGCTGCTCGCTCAGCGCCCGCCGCTCGACGATGTCGGACGCCTGGACGGCGTCGTCGTCCTCGATCAGCTCGCCGATGCTGGACTCGCCGTCGTCGCCGATGGGGGTGTCGAGGCTGAGCGGGTCGCGGGAGACGCGGCGCAGCTCGACGACCTTCTGGACCGGGATGCCGGCCTCTTCGGCGACCTCGTCGACCGTGGGGTCGCGGCCGAGCAGCCGCTGGAGGTCGCGGTCGATGCGGTGCAGCTTGGCCACCGTCTCGGACACGTGTACCGGCAGCCGCACGGTGCGGGTCTGCTCGGCCAGCCCGCGCTGGATGGCCTGGCGGATCCACCACGTGGCGTAGGTGGAGAACTTGAAGCCCTTGGCGTAGTCGAACTTCTCGACCGCGCGGATGAGGCCGAGGTTGCCCTCCTGGATGACGTCGAGGAAGGGCAGCCCGCGTCCGGACAGCTTGCGCGCGACCGACACGACCAGCCGCAGGTTGGCGCGGATCATGTGGTCGCGGGCGGCCTCGCCGTCGCGGACCAGCACCTCGAGCCGGGTCTTGTAGGACGGGGTCAGCTTGCGCTTGGAGGGCACGGCACCGGCCAGCAACCGCTCGGCGTACACACCGGTCTCGATGCGCTTGGCCAGGTCGACCTCTTCGGCCGCGGTGAGCAGCGGCGTCGAGCCCAGTTGCGCGAGGTAGCGGCCGACGAGGTCGGGCTCGCCCTCGGAACGCGCCTGACGACGCCGCGGCGTCGCGCTGGTGGCCTTCGGTGCAGCTGCCATGGGTCCCCCTCGAGGTCGACTCGTCCGGACCGTACCCGCACGATCAGCGAACATACGTTCAGAACGCACGAGACCGCACAAAGATTCCGGGACCCTCTGGGCAGGAGAGAAATCTCATGATAAGGGCAGGGCGTGTCGCCCGCCGCGCCCGAATCGCGGACCCGGCCGGACATGGCAGGCTGACTGTACGTACTGTTGTCAGGACAAAGCCAGCGCCGACGATAGGGGAATGGTGGCGATGAAGGGCATTGCCGGGGCACCGGTGAGCTTCGGCGTCTTCGAGCTGACGGCGGACCAGCCGCTGCCCGACCCGGCGGAGATCCTCGGCCCGCTGCGCGACCTGGGGTACGACGGCGTCGACCTCGGCCCGGTCGGCTGGCTCGGGCGCGGCGAGGAGCTGCGCCGCCGGCTGCGCGAGTACGAGCTGGTGCTGGTGGGCGGCTGGGTCGACCTGCCGTTCACCGATGACACAGCGTTCCGGGCGGCGCTGCCCGGCCTCGACGACGCGCTGGAGATCTTCGTGGCGGCCGCCGAACTGGACCCGGCCCGCAAGCCGCTGCCGACCTTGGCCGACATGGGCAGCGACCTGCGCCGCGCCAACCCGGGCGGCGCCGCGCCCGGACTCGCGCTCGACGACGCCGGCTGGGGACGGCTCGCGCGCAACGTCGAGACCGCCGCCGCACGGGTGCGCGCCGCCGGCCTGGAGCCCACGTTCCACCACCACGCCTGCACGTACGTCGAAACGCCTGCCGAGATCGACGAGTTCCTGGCCCGCACCGACGTCGGCCTGACCTTCGACAGCGGCCACCTGCTCATCGGCGGCGGCGACCCGGTCGAGGGCTGGCGGCGCTGGGGCTCGCGGATCAACCACCTGCACCTCAAGGACGCCCGCACCGCCGTGCTCGACCAGGTGCTGCGCGAGAAGGGCGGCATGCGCGACGTCTGGGAGCGGCGTGCGTTCGTCGAGCTGGGCGCCGGTGACCTCGACCTCGACGGCTTCATGGACGCGGTGTTCGAGAGCGAGTTCGACGGCTGGCTGGTGGTCGAGCAGGACGTCGTGCCGTCGCCGTCCGACCCGCCGGAGCGGGTCATCGACGACCAGCGCGCCAACCGCGAGGCGCTGCGCCGGTGGCTGCCGTGAGCGACCGCGTCCGGCTGGCCATCGCCGGCCTCGGCGCCGTCGCGCAATCCGTCCACCTGCCGCTGATCACCCGTCGCTGGGATCTGTTCGACCTGGTCGCGGTCTGCGACCTCGCGCCGTCGCTGCGCACCGCCGTCGGCGAGCAGTACGGCGTCCCCGAGGAGCGCCGCTACGCCGACGCCGGCACGATGATCGAGCAGAGCGGCGCCGAGGGCGTCGTCCTGCTGACCTCCGGCTCGCACGGCGACGTCGCGCTGAAGGCGCTGCGGGCCGGCGTCGCCGTCTTCTGCGAGAAGCCGCTGACCTATACCGCCGCCGGGGCCGACGCGCTCGCCGCCGCCGAACGCGACCTGGGCCGGCCGGCGCTGCTGCTGGCCTACATGAAGGAGCACGACGAGGCGGTCTGGCAGCTGAGCGAGCGGCTGGCCGGCATCGACGACGTCCGCGCCGTCGAGGTCGAGGTGCTGCATCCGTCCGGTGAGTCGCAGCTGGCCTTCGCCAACCTGCGCCCGGCGCCGCTCGGCGACGTCGACCCCGACGCCGTCAGCCGGCTGGCCGCGGAGTCCGGGCGGCTGCTGGACGCCGCGATCGGCGCCGGCACGTCCGACCGGCTGCGGCACCTGTACGCCAACGTCGTCCTCGGCAGCCTGGTACACGACACGTCGCTGCTGCGGGCGGTGTTCGGCGGGCTGGTCACCGTCGACGGCGCACGGCAGTGGCCGGCCGGCGCGGAGCCGGGCCGCGGCCCCGGGTCGGTCGAGGTCACCGGCGAGCTGCCGGGCGCCGTCCGGGCCCGGATGAGCTGGCACTACCTGCCCGGGTACCCGGCGTACACCGAGACGCTGACGGTGCACCACGGCCACGGTTCGCTGCGGGTGACGTTCGGGACGCCGTACGTGCTGAACAACCCGACCCGGCTCGAGGTGGTCGAGGCGCCGCCGGCCGGGACGGCGGCCGGCGGCGAGGTCCGCTCCGTGTTCACCTCCACCGGCGAGTCGTTCGAGAACGAGCTGGCAGACTTCCACCGCATGGTGACGGCGGGCGAGCGGCCGCGGGCCGGTGTCGCCGAGGGCCGCGCCGACATCCTGACCAGTCAGCGGATCATCCGGTTGCTGGCCGGCGACGAGCCGGTCGGCGGGGAGGCGGCGCGCGCGTGACCGAGCCCGAGATCGTCCTGGTGCCGCACACCCACTGGGATCGCGAGTGGTACGAGCCGTTCCAGGTGTTCCGGCTGAAGCTGGCCGACGTCCTCGACGACGTCATCGCGCGGGCCGAGGCCGATCCGGACTTCCGGTTCACCCTCGACGGCCAGTTCGCCGCCGTCGACGACTACCTGGAGCTGCGCCCGGAGAACCGGCACCGCGTCGCCGAGCTGGTCCGGCAGGGCCGCCTGTCCGTCGGGCCCTGGTACATCCTGCTGGACGAGTTCCTGTGCTCCGGCGAGACGATCGTGCGCAACCTGGAGCTGGGCTGGCACGGCGCCGAGGCGCTGGGCGGGGCGATGCCGGTGGGCTACCTGCCGGACATGTTCGGCCACACGGCGCAGGTGCCGCAGATCCTGGCCCGGGCCGGCATCGAGCACGCCGCCCTGTGGCGCGGAGCTCCCGGCGCCGTGACGGGTCATGGGTTCCGCTGGGAGGCGCCCGACGGCAGCTCGGTGCGGGTGGAGTACCTGTTCGACGGCTACGGCAACGCGCTGGACCTGTTCGCGATCCCGGCCCGGCTGGGTTCGGCGGTGGACGACTACCGCGCCGAGACCCGGTCCTGGTACGGCGACGAGCCCGTGCTCGGCATGCTCGGCACCGACCACTCCGCGCCGCGGCCGGACCTGATGGAGCTGGTCCGCGGACCCGGCGGTTCCGGGCTGACGGTGGCCTCGCTGGCGGAGTACGTCACCCGGTTCCGGCCCGACGACCCGCGGCTGCCGGTCGTGGTGGGCGAGCTGCGCAGCCACGCGCGCGGCAACATCCTGCCCGGCGTCATCTCGATCCGGGTCGGGCTCAAGCAGGCCATGGCCCGCGCCGAGCGCGTCGTCGGGGAGGCTGAGGCGCTGGCGGCGCAGTTCCAGCCGTCCGCCGACTACCGCGAGGCGTTCCTGCTGGCCTGGCGGAAGATCGTCGAGTCCACGGCGCACGACTCCGTCACCGGCTGCGGTGTCGACGAGACCGCCGCCCAGGTCGCGGCCCGGCTGGCCGAGGCCGAGCAGGCCGGGCGCGCGGTCCGTTCCGCGGTGCTCCGCTCGGTCGCGGCGCGGGTGCCGGCCGACGCGCACGCCGTCGTCAACACCGTCCCGTGGCCGCGCACCGTGCTGGCCGAGCTGGACGTCCCCGCGCCGTCGGCCGATGCTGAGGTGACGGTGCAGCTGCCGGACGGGACGGCGCTGCCGGTGCAGGAGCTGAGCCGCTCCGAGACCCTCCTCGGCGACGAGAAGCTGGCCGCCGCCGACCTCGACAAGGTGATCCGGCGCATCCACGGCCGCGAGCTGTTCGGCCAGCAGATCGAGTCGTACGCTGTCACGCCGGGGGCACTGGACTTCGAGGTCGCGCGGGTGCCGTCGACGCCGGAGTTCGACCTCGCGGCGCTGCGCGCCGAGCTGGCCGCGGCCGCCGTCGAGGCACCGGGGGAGTGGCGGGTCCGGACGGTCGCGCAGCAGCGCCGCCGGGTGCTGGCCGCCGTCCCGCTGGACGCGTCCGGGCAGGTCGCGGTGCGCTCTTCCCAGGGTTCCGGGGTCGACGGCGGGCCGGGTGTTGAGGTCGAGGAGCGGTCGCTGACCTCGGCGGACGTGCGCGTCGTCGTGGCCGGCGACGGCACGCTGACGGTGCGCGGCGCCGACGGGACCGAGCTGAGCGGCGTCGGCCGGCTGGTGTCCGGCGGCGACCGCGGCGACAGCTACAACTACGGCCCGCCGAGCGCTGACGTGCTGGTCGACACGCCGTCCTCGGTGAGCGTCTCCGTCGAGGAGGGTGGCCCGCTGCGCGGCGTGCTGCGGGTGGTCCGCCGCTACGACTGGCCGGTGTCGCTGTCCGCGGACCTCGACGTGCGCGCCGCCGAGACCGTGCCGGTCGAGGTGACGACGTCGGTCGAGCTGCGGGCCGGCGAGCCGTTCGTGCGGCTGGACGTATCGTTCGTCAACCCGGCCCGCGACCACCGGGTCCGGCTGCACGTGCCGCTGCCGGCGCCGGTCACCGAGTCCGCGGCCGACGGGCAGTTCGCGGTGACGGTGCGCGGGCTGACGTCGGAGGGCGGCTGGGGCGAGTACCCGCTGCCGACCTTCCCGGCGTCGGCGTTCGTGTCCGCCGGCCCTGCGACCGTGCTGCTCGACCACGTCACCGAATACGAGCTGGCCTCTGACGGTGCGGAGCTGGCGCTGACGCTGCTGCGCGCGGTCGGCTGGATGAGCGTCAACCTGCATCCGCTGCGCGACGAGCCGGCCGGGTCGGAGTTCCCGGTGCCCGGCGCCCAGTACGCCGGCGTGCCGGTGCGGGCCCGGCTGGCGGTCGTGCCGCGAGCCGGCGGCTGGGGACCGGCGTCGGCGCCCCGGCTGGCCGAGGAGTTCCGGCACGACGCGCAGGTGGTGCCGGGCCTGGCCGCCGCGGGCGCCGAGCTGCCGCCGTCGTCGTCCGGGCTGGGCGTGAGCGGGCCGGGCGTCGTCGCCTCGTCGATCCGGTCCCGCGGCGACGAGACCGAGCTGCGCCTGGTCGCCATGTCCGCCGCGCCGACGACGGCCACCGTCACCGGGGCGTTCGTCACGGCCTGGCGCACCGACCTGCTGGGCCGGGCGCTGGAGCCGCTCCCCGTGGACGGCGACCGCGTCGACGTCGAGCTCGGGCCGTGGGAGATCGCGACGATCAGGGTGTCGTGACCGGCTGCGGCGCCGTGGAGATGCGCAGCGCGGCGACCAGCTCGCCGTAGAGCTCGTCGGCCTGGAGCAGCTCCTGGTGGGTGCCGACGGCGCGGACCCGGCCCGCCTCCAGCAGCACGATCTGGTCGGCGTCGATGACGGTCGACAGCCGGTGCGCGATCGTCACGACGGCGCCGGTGGCGGCCTGGCGGCGGATGCCCTCCGCGACGGCCGCCTCGCTGAGGCCGTCCAGCTGCGCCGTCGCCTCGTCGAGCAGCAGCAGTTCGGCGTCGGTCACCAGGGCCCGGGCCAGCGCGACCCGCTGCCGCTCGCCGCCTGACATCGTCGTCGGCGACAGCACGGTGTCCAGGCCGTGCTCCAGCTCGCGGACCCGCTGGTCCAGCCGGACCGTCGCAAGCGCCGCCCACAGCTCGTCCTCGGTGGCCTCGGGCGCGGCGTACCCCAGGTTCTCGCGCAGCGTGCCGGGGACGAGCGGGGTGTCCTGCTCGACGTAGGCGATGCGGCTGCGCAGGTCGGACAGCCGCCACTCGGGGAACGGACGGCCGTCGAGCACGATCTCGCCGCGCTGCGGCTGCAGGAACTTCAGCAGCAGCGAGAAGACCGTCGTCTTGCCGGCGCCGGACGGCCCGATGATCGCGGTGTGCCCATGCCGCGGGATCGTCAGGCTGACGCCGTCGAGCGCCGGCGCGGACTCGGGGGAGTAGCGGTACTCGACGTCGCGCAGCTCCAGCGCGGCGTCGGCCGCCGCCGTCGTTGTCGCTGCCGGGGCCGCCGCCGGCTCGTCGGACTCCGTCGCCATCGCGTCGATCTCGCCGATGCGGGCGGCCGCCGCGAGGCCGGACTGCACCGACGTCAGGCTCATCGTCAGCAGCATCACCGGCATCATCAGCTGGAACGCGTAGAGCAGGAACGCGACCAAGGTCGTCACCGTTATGTCGCCGGCCGCGACCCGGTAGGCGCCGACGCCGAGGATCAGCATGACGGCGAGGTTGATGCCGCCGCCGGTGATCGTCCACGCCCATGCCTCGAGCCGGACCGCGCGGATGCTCTTCTCCGCCGACCGCTCGGCGTGCAGGGCGATCCGGCCGGTCTCGCGGGCCTCCGCCCGGGCCGCCTTGACGGTGCGCAGCGCGCGCAGGACGCCCTCGAGCCGTCCGCCCAGCGCGCCCATCTCCTCCTGGGCCTCCTGCTGCGCCTTCGCCAGCTTCGGCATCAGCAGCCCGGCCAGGATCGCGACCACGACGATGACACCCAGCGTCGTGCCCAGCAGCACGAGGTCGAGGTAGGCCATCAGCGCCAGCGCGCCGACCAGCCCCACCAGCCCGTTGACCCCGTTCACGATGCTCGACGTCGTCGCCTCGCGGATCAGGATCGTGTCGGACGTGACGCGGGTGACCATCTCGCCCGCGCTGCGCGACCCCAGCTCCGTCACCTTCGTTCTCAGCAGGTGCCGCACCATGCCCGTGCGTGCGGCCAGGATGATCCGCTCGGCCAGCGTGCCCAGCAGGATCGTCTGGATCAGTTCGACCGTCGCGCCGGCGACCAGCAGCACCGCCAGCAGCGTCACCGGCCCTCGCAGCGACTCGTCCATCTCCAGGCCGTCGAGGACGGACTTGGTGACCAGCGGGGTGACCAGCTCGGCGCCGGTGGCGACCAGCCCCAGCAGCAGGCCGATGATCAGGATGCGCTTGTGCGGGCGGGCATAGGCCCAGAGCAGCCGGATCTTGGCGCGGGCCGGCAGGTCTGGGGTCGGTCGTTCCTCCGTCATGAGGGAAGAATGACACATCAGTGTCCCATTTTCAATGTCGCATGTTCTATTATGGCGGAGCTGTGTAATATAAGGGAGCGTGACGACGATCGACTCCGGCGTACGCCAACGCACCCGGCGGGCCATCCTCGAGGCAGCGGCCACCCTGTGGGCGCGCGACTTCTCCGCGTCCCTCGGCGACATCGCCGACCGCGCCGAGGTCAGCCGCAGCACCCTGCACCGCTACTTCCCGGAGCGCCAGGCCCTCGTCGACGCCCTCCTGCTGGACTCGCAGGCCCAGGTCGAGACCGCCTGGGACGCCGCCGTCGCCGCGTCCAGCACCCCCATCGAGACGGTCGAGAACATCATGACCGCCATCGTCGACCTCGCCGATCAGATCCTGTTCCTGTTCAGCGACCCCGCCCGCTTCGCCGGCAATCCGAACTGGCGCGACGACGAGGACGAAGCCCTGCCCGACCTCATCCGCGCCGCCCAACGCGACGGCGACCTCGACCCGGCCATCGACCCCGCCTTCGTCATCGGCGTCATGTACTCCCTCATCTACGTCACGGCCGAGTCCGTGTCCACCGGCGCCCTGCCCCGCCACAAAGCCACCGAGACCCTCGTCCGCGTCTTCCGCCACGGCCTCTCGCCCCGGGCCTGATCCCAGGGGGTGTTCGCTGTTCGGTATTGACCGAACAGCCTGCGAGTTCCGACTCGACCACACGCTGACCGATCTGTCCGGCGGCCTCGATACGGTGGCGCCATGCCGGGTATCTGGGCCCAGAACGATGGCCGGTGGGTGGCACTGGCACCGGCTGGGTTCGCCCTCGAACAGGAGTTGCACGACCTCATCGAGGCCGAGCCCGGCATGCTGCCGCTGGCCGGGGCCCCGCAGTTGACCGTCCTCGGCCGCGAGGTCCGGTGCGGCTCTGGCTACGCCGACCTCGTCGCGGTCGAGACGGCGACCGGACGGCCAGTGGTCGTGGAGATCAAGCTGGCGTCGAACACCGACCGGAGGGCCGTCCTCACGCAGGTGCTCGGCTACGCGGCCCACCTGCGCCGCCTCGACACGGCGGGGTTCGAGGCGCTGCTCGCGTCGCACCTCGCCGAGCGGCGTCTCGACTCGATCGGCGCCGGAGTGGAGGCCGTCACGGCGAACCCCGCGTTCGACAGTGCCGCGTTCCGCGCGGCGCTCTCGGCGGCACTGGACGAGGGCCGGCTGCGCTGCGTCGTCGTCATCGACGAGGCGCCGGCCGACCTGATCGAGCTGGTCGGCTACCTGCAGGACGTCAGCAACGAGCGGCTCGACCTCGACCTCGTCACGGTGACGGCGTACGACGTCGGTGGGCGGCGGGTGCTGGTCCCACAGCTGATCGAGCCGGAGCGGGCGCTCACCCAGCCGCTGCCGGCGCGCGTCCCGGCGCCGGAGCCGACGGTGACCGACGGGCCGGGCGTGTTCGAGGCCGCCATCGACACCGTCGTGCCGGAACGCCGGCCGCTGCTCCACCAGCTGCTGGCCTGGGCGATGGAGCTGGAGACGAGCGGGCTCGCCACCCTCCACACGGCGGCGGGCCGAGATCGCTGGACCCTCCGGGTGCACCTCAGCGGCCAGCGACGGGGACTGGTCACCCTGTGGAACGAGAACGGCGGGCACGTCTCGCCCTTCCGCTCGGTGTTCCTCCAGGAGGCGCCGGACACACTGCGTGAGCTGGACGAGCGGTACCCGGGCGAGATCGGCACCGGCAACTACGTCCGGACCGACGACGTCGCCGGGCTGCTGGCGCTGCTGACCGCCGCGTACCGTGAGGCGGCGAGTTAGGGCGTCACGGCGACGACGGCGGCGGTGTGGGCGGTCTCGAGGCGATGCGGTCCCTCGGCGCCGGGGAAGCGGGCCAGCTCGCCCCGGACCACCTGGCGCCGCCCCCACACGTCCGCGAGCAACAGTCCGTCCCCACCCACCGCGACCAGTTCGCCGTCCACCCGCACCAGGACCGGCTCAGCGACGCCCCATGACAACGCCGTCCGCCCGGCCCGCAGCGCGTCCAGGACGTCCGGAACGGCAGGCGAGGCAGCCGCGACCCAGGTCACCGGACGACCCAGCGGGCGCCCGTCCGCCGGCGAGTGGAAGTCCGACCCGCCGATCGGCACCGTCGACAGTCCCCACGCCGTCCACCACGCCAGCGGACCGGTCCACTCGTGCGCCATCCAGGAGTGGTGGAAGATCTCGGCCAGCGGCGGCCGCACGTCCAGCGGATGGTGCCACGCACAGTCCCCGGACAGCGGATGGTTGATCGACAGCAACCCGCCGGAGGCGGCGACTGCCGAGACCCACGACGACGGCGGCTCGCGGAAGTCGACCCAGGGGATGGGGCCGAACGCGTTCGCGTGGCCGCGGTCGGTCGTCACCTCCTGGCCGGGCAGCAACGTCACCCCGTACCGCGACCCCACCGACGGCAGCGAGGCGTGGTGCGACACGGTGTTGTGGTCGGTGACGGCGAGAACGTCGAGGCCCGCCTCGACGGCCAGTGCCGCCAGCCCAGCGATCGGCAGCGAGCCGTCGGAGTGCAGCGTGTGGGCGTGGAAGTCGCAGGCCAGCCAGGTCAGCCCGGCGTCGGCGGGCAGCGCGCGCCGCGGCGGGCGGGCGGACGGCACCGGCGGCCCCGCAGGCTCCGGGTCCAGCGGCGCCGACGGATCGTCCAGCACCACCGACACGGTGACGGGCACACCGGACGATGGCACCCGGTACAGCCCGAGCACCACCGACCACTCGCCCGGCTCCAGCTCACCGGCCAGATAGCCGGGCGTCGCGGCGTCGGGTGTGACGGTGAACCGCCGCCGCGCGCCGCCGGACCAGCCACGCCAGCCCGCGGCGCCGGAGCAGCCGAGGTCGATCACCGCGCCCTCACCGGAGTACGACAGCTCGACGTGCACCGACGACGTCCCCGCCGGCACCTCGAACGGCACGGACAGGTACGGCGACGCGACCCGGTCGGCCGGGAACAGCCGCCGCGACAGCACCATCGTCATACGGAGGCCGCCACCGGCTCCAGCCGCTGCTCCGTCTCCGCGTCGAACAGCAGCGTCCGGTCCGGCCGGACGGCGACCCAGCCCGGCGTGCCGGGCGTCGGCTCCTCGTCCTCGTCGACGACGACCTGCACCAGCACGCCGTCCGCGGCCTCGACGGTGACCAGCACCGACGCGCCGAGGTTCTCGACGACGGTGACGGTGCCGCCGATGGCGTCCGGCACGGCCGACGCCGACCAGCGCAGGTACTCCGGCCGCCCGCCCCAGATCACGGCGGCGCCGTCGGCCAGCCCGGACACCCCGGGCGGCAGCGGCAGCACGGCGCCGGCCACCCGCACGGAGGAGCCCTCGACGACCCCCGGGTGCAGGTTCATCGGCGTCGACCCGACGAACCCGGCGACGAACGTGTTGGCCGGACGGCGGAACACGTCGCGCGGCGACCCGACCTGCTGGATCTTCCCCGACCGCATGATCGCGATCCGGTCCGCCAGCGCCAGCGCCTCCGCCTGGTCGTGCGTGACGAAGACGGTGGTGACGCCGAGGTCGCTCTGCAGCCGCTTGAGGAACGTCCGCGCCTCCAGCCGTAGCCGCGCGTCGAGGTTGGACAGCGGCTCGTCGAACAGGAACACGTCGGGCTTACTGGCGACGGCGCGCGCGAGGGCCACTCGCTGCTGCTGCCCGCCGGACAGCTGCCCGGGCCGCCGCGCCGTCAGCCCGGCCAGCGACAACCCCTCGGCGACGTCTTCGGCGGTGGCCAGCCGGGACGACCGGTCCACCTTCTGGATCTTCAGCGGGTAGGCGATGTTGTCCGCGACGGTCATGTGCGGGAACAGCGCGTAGTCCTGGAACACCATCGCGACGCGGCGCTCGCCGGGCGGCAGCGTCGTCACGTCCCGCGACCCGATGGACAGGCCGCCGGCCGTCGCCGTCTCCAGGCCGGCGATCGTGCGCAGCAGCGTCGTCTTGCCGCAGCCGGACGGGCCGAGCAGTGCGAAGAACTCGCCGTCCTCGATGGTGAGGTCGAGCCCGTCGACGGCGCGGACGCCGCCCGGGTACTCCTTGACCAACTCGTACGTGGTGATCGCCGCCATCAGCGCTTGATCCCTCCGTGGAAGCGGAAGCCGTACCGGCGGTTCACGAACAGGTACATGAGCACCACCGGTATGGAGAAGAGCAGGGAGAACGTGGAGATCAGGGCGAGGTTGGGCTGCCCGCCCTCGGTGTAGAAGGTGAACATGACGACGGCGGCCGGCTGCCGGTCGGGGGAGCGGAGCAGGATGAACGGCACCAGGAAGTTGCCCCACACCTGCACCACGGCCCAGACGGCGATCGTGGCCAGCCCGGGCCGCGCGATCGGGATGACGACGTGCCGCAGGATCTGCAGCGACGACGCGCCGAACACCCGCGCCGACTCCTCGTAGGAGCGCGGCGTCGAGTCCATGAAGTCCTTCAGGATGAAGATCGCCGTCGGCAGCAGCCCGCCGGTCAGCACCAGTACGACGCCGAGCTGCCGGTCGATCAGCCCCAGCTCCGTCATCAGCAGGAACGTCGGCACCATGGCCGCCGTCCCGGTGACGATCGACGACAGCAGGAGCAGCAGGTAGAGCAGCGTGTCGCGGCCGGGGATGCGGACCCGGGACAGCGCGTACGACGCCAGCGCGGCCAGCACCAGCGTGATCGCCATCGTCCCGGCGGCGATGATCACCGAGTTGCCCAGCGACCGCATCGCGTACGGGTTGTCCCACAGCGTGCGGAAGTTCTGCAGCGTGAAGTCCGGCAGCGACACCTGCACCGACGGAGCGGCGTCGAACGGCGCCGTGAGCAGCCACAGCAGCGGCAGCGCGAAGAACACGAACACGAAGCCGACGAAGACGTAGCGGCCGACGGCGCCCAGGGACTCGCGGACGGTCATGCGCGGCGCTCCCTCAAGAGTCGCAGGTACACCGACGCCACGATCAGGTTGATGATGATCATGATCAGCGAGAGCGCGGCGCCCTGGCCGAGCGCGCCGTCGCGCAGCGCCACCCGGTAGATGTAGATGCCGAGGATCTCGGTGCGCCCCTGCGGCCCGCCGGCGGTGATCAGGTACGGCGCGAACACGTTGAACGTCCACAACGTGATCAGCAGCGTGTTGGTGAGGATGTGGCCGCGGATGTTCGGCAGCACGACGTCGCGCAGGGTGGCGAAGGTGCCGGCACCGGCCATCTTGGCGGTCTCGAACTGCGACGGCGGCACCGACGCCAGCGCCGAGCTGAACAGCAGCATCGAGAACGCGGTGCCGTTCCAGATGTTGAAGACGATGATCGACTGCATCGGGTACTCGAGCAGCCACGCCGTGCCGTCGGTGCCGAGCAGCGCGTTCAGCGTGCCCTCGCGCCGGTCCAGCAGCGCCAGCCACAGGAACGCGACGACCGACGCCGGGATGATCCACGCCAGCAGGACCACCGTCTCCAGCACCGACCGCACGGCGGGCCGCAGGCGGCGCGCCGTCCACGCCAGCGCGAACCCGAGGATCGACTGGCCGATGATCGCGGAGAAGAACACGAACACCAGCGTCAGCATCAGCGAGTTGCGGAACGCGGGGTCGCTCAGCGCGTCGGTGTAGTTCTCGGTGCCGACGAACTCCGGCTCGGCCGCGGCCAACCCGGTCAGCCGCCAGTTGGTCAGCCCCAGATAGAGCGTCCAGATCGCCGGGAAGACCAGGAAGACCGCGACGACCAGCAGCGCGGGCGCGACGAACCCGGTGGCCCGCCAGCGCCCGAGGCCCGCGGCGTCACCGTCGTCGACCGCGCGGGCCCGGCGGGAGCCGCCCTCCGGAGAGGGAGCGCCCGCCGGGTCGACCTCAGTCGGCGATGGAACCGTCGTCACCGACGATGCCCTCCAGTTCGCTCTGGTAGTCCGTCGCCGCGTCGTCGGCCGACGTGCCCGACGACACCGCCGCGGTCGCGTTCTGCAACGCCACCGACACCTGCGGGTAGATCGCCAGCGCCGGCCGGTACGCCGTGATCGGCAGCACCTCGGCGGCGATGAACTCCATCAGCGGGTCGCCGGCCAGGGCCTGGGCGTTGACGTCGTCGCGCGGGGTGATCCGCGCGCCGGCGATCTCGATCTGCGCCTCGAACGCCTCGGGAGAGTTCATGAACATCATCAGCTCCCACGCCTGCTGTGGGAACTCGGTGTTCGGGTTGATGACGCGGCCGGTGCCGCCGGACATGCTGACGAAGTCCTGCCCGTTCAGGCCGGCGCCGGGCTCGCGGGCCGGGATCTTCGCCCAGCCGACGACCTCGTCGCGGTTGGCCATCGGCGCGATGCCGCCGTCGGGGTTGACGACCGAGCGCCACAGGTAGTCGCTCTCGATCAGCATGCCCAGCTGGCCGGACGCGAACAGCTGGAACGAGGTGTCCCGGCCCTGGGCCTCCTGCTGCAGCAGCGGGTCGCCGAGCGCCTCGTCGCCGTACACCTGGCCGTAGAAGTCGAGCACCTCGGTGACGCCCTCGGACGCGCCGGTCCAGGCGTCGTCGGCCCAGATCTGCTCGCCGGTGCCGGCCAGCAGCGGCAGGAAGCCCTGCATCGTCGTCGCCTCGCCCATCGGGACGCCGGCGTTGACCTGCAGTGGCGTGACGCCGTCGAGCTGCTTGAGCGCCCGCGCGGCCTCCAGGATCTCGTCCCAGCTGGTGGGCTGCCAGTCCTCCGGCAACCCGGCCTGCGCGAACAGGTCCTTGTTGAAGTAGATGACGCGGCCGTCGGTGCCGACGGGGATGCCGTAGGCCTGGCCGTCGAACGACATCGCCTGCTGGACGGCCTCGGGGATCTGCTCCCAGCCGTCCCAGTCGTCGACGGCGTCGCCCGCGACGTCCGTGAGCGGGGTGATGTAGCCGGCCTCGGCGAACTCGCCGGTCCAGATGCCGTCGATGCTGATGATGTCGCCGCCACCGCCGGACTGCAGGTCGAGGGCGATCTTGGTCTTGTAGTCCTCGTCGTCGACGCCGTTCTCCTCGAACTCGACGGTGACGTCGACGCCCTTCGCCTCCTGCATGGCGGTGAACTCGGGGATCACGTACTCGGTGATCCACGCCGCGCCCTCGGAGTTCTTGCCGCCGGCGATGGCGTTGTCGGTGATGGTCAGCGTGACCTCGGTGGCCTCGGCGTTCTGCGAGGGGTCGCCGCTCGCGGAGCCTCCGCCGCCGTCGTCGTCGCCACCGCACGCCGCCAGGACGAGCGTCGCTGCGAGCAGGCCGGCCATGCCGCCGAGCCCGGTGTTGATCCTCATCGATCCCTCCAGAGCAGCCGAACCTCGATGTCCGGCTGTCAGATTGTCATGACTTTCTGATGAGGTCTAGACCTTCCGTGCGCTGTGACCTCACTGGGACCTCAGCTGGCCTGTCACACGAGCCGCCGCGCAAATGTCCTAACATACTGACGTACGCAGCAGCCAGGTGAGGGGGTTCGGCGTGACCGAGGGGATCCCGGCGCTCGTGGTCGACCGCACCAGTCCGGTGCCGCTGTACTTCCAGGTGGCGCAGCACCTGGAGCAGCTGATCGAGTCCGGCGCGTATCCGCCCGGCACCCGGCTGGACAACGAGATCCAGCTGGCCGACCAACTCGGCCTGTCCCGCCCGACCATGCGCCGCGCCATCGAGTACCTCGTCGACCGCGGTCTGCTGGTGCGCAAGCGCGGCGTCGGCACCCAGGTCGTGCAGCCCAAGGTGCGCCGCCCGGTCGAGCTGTCCAGCCTGTACGACGACCTCACCGCGGCCGGCAAGCAGCCGCGCACCGAGATCCTGTCGTTCGAGCTGCAGGAGCCGAGCGAGGTGGTGGCCGAGGCGCTCGGCCTGGCCGCGGGCGACACCGTCTACGCCGTCCGGCGGCTCCGCTTCACCGGCGACGAACCGCTGTCGATCATGAGCAACTACGTGCCCGCCGACATCGTCCGGCTGGACGCGGAGTCGCTGCAGCGGACCGGCCTGTACGCCGTCATCCGCGCGGCCGGCGTCAACCTGAAGATCGCCACCCAGACCATCGGCGGACGGGCGGCGCGGGCGGCCGAGGCGCGGCTGCTCGGCGAGCACTCCGGCGCGCCGCTGCTCACCATGACCCGCATCGCCTACGACGAGACCGGCCGCGCCGTCGAGTACGGCTCGCACCTCTACCGGGCGTCGATGTACACCTTCGAGCTGACCCTGACGACGACCTGAGCCGCACCCACCCCCATGATCATGTTCCCTGACGGCGTGTCAGCGACCTGTGGTGTCTCGGGACATCGCTGACGGTGGTGTCTCGGGACATCGCTGACAGTCAGGGTGTCATGGGTCGGGGTTCTCGGTGTCCGCGTAGGTCGTAGCGGGCGGTGGTGGCGGGTTGGTATTTGCGGGTGGGGTCGGCGTTGAGTTCGCGGATGAGGCGGGTGCCGGAGAAGATCGAGATGTGGGTGCCGTCGGTGATGACGGTGGCGTGGTGGCCGGCCCAGCGGCGTCCCACGGCGACGAGGTAGCCGTGGGCGGCGGTGACTCCGTGTTCGGTGATCGTGGTGGTGGTGACGGTGACCGGGGTGGGTAGCGGGAAGGGTGCGGGGCGCGCTTTGACGGTGGCGGCGAACGCCTGTGCGGGGGTCTGGGGTGGGTGCAGCGCTCGATGTGGTCGTTCGGTGTTGTAGTAGTGGCGGAAGGTCTCGGTGAGGGCGGCGAGTTCGTCGAGGCTGGTGGCGGGGTCGCGGGCGTGTAGCCAGCGTTTGAGGGTCTGCCAGAGCCGTTCGATCTTGCCGCAGGTCTGTGGGTGGTAGGGGCTGGAGCAGATCGGCCGGACGCCCAGGGCGCGCAGGTTGGTCTCGAATGCGACGGTCTTCCCGCGCCGGTATCCGGAGTAGACCAGGCCGTTGTCGGTCAACGACATCGCGGGCACGCCGCACTCGGCGATCGCGGCTGTCATGGTGGACCAGACCAACTGCGCGTCGGCCTCGCCGAGTCCCACCCGCAGGGCCGCCAGGTAGCGAGAGTGGTCATCGAGTGTGCCGGCGATCGCCACCGGTGTGCCGTCGGCAAGCGTCCACCCGGTCCAGTCCGATTGCCAGCACTCGTTCGGGCGGGCGTGCACGAACCGGCGCAGCGAGGACTTCGGTCGCTTCGCTGGCTCGGCCACGATCAGCCCGTGACGGGCCAGGATCCGCCAGATCGTGGCCCGGCTGGGCACTACGGCTGGATCATGAACAGTCAACAGCTGCCAGCGGATCGAGTCCGGACCATGGTCGGCGCCGTCCTCCTGCAGCTGCTTGCGCAGCCGGAGGATCTCTTCTTGCACCCACATTGGGATCGCCCCCGGTGAGCTGGCCGGGCGGCGGGACCGTTCGGTCAGCCCGGCCACCCCCTCTGCGGCGAACCGCCGGCGCCACTTATAGAACGTCTGCCGGCTGATCTGCTGCTCGGCGCAGAACGCCGACACGTTGCGCACCGCCCCGGCCAGCGCCGCCGCCATCCGAACATCCATCGCTGTCACCGTTCCGGCCATGAACCCCACGGTCCAAGACCTGCCTCGAGGTGTCAGCGATGTCCCGAGACATCAACTGTCAGCGATGTCCTGAAACAGAACAGGCGTGTCAGCGACCGCAAGGGGACATGATCATGGGAGTGAGCGGAGCCGGTCCAGCAGGTCGGGGGCGAGCGCGCCGAACCCCGTCGACGCCCAGGGCTCGGCGCCGGCGTCCATGTAGTGCACCACGGTGTCGCCGGTGGGGAGGTCGAGGATCTCCGGCTCGCGCCGCTTCCCGAGGTCGCGACGGCACGCGCCGCAGCAGGGCACGTTGCGGGTTCCGGCCGCCGTCTTCCACGGGGCCTTCGTCGTCGCCGGGCCGTGCAGCGGGTTGAAGAAGCAGGCCGCCGTGGGCGTCCAGGACCGGCCGTCGGCGGCGTGGCTGAGCGCGTCGTCGCCGCGGCGGGCCAGCACCAGCGCGCCGATCGAGTCGGCCGCCGCCTCGGAGCGGTCCAGGATCGCCGTCGCCGCCTGGTAGTGGTCCAGCGCGGCCGCCCAGGTGGCGCCGTCGTCGCCGTGCTCGATCTCCAGCGCCTGGATGCGCTCGCCCAGCGCCGCGGTCTCGGTCTCGGCCCGGCGCCGCCAGTCGCTGGTCTGCGCCGACGAGATGCGGCGCAGCGCCCGCCGCTTCAGCGTGACCTCGCCGCGCGGCCGGCGCCGCCGCAGCAGGACGGCGACGACGACGGCCAGCGCGATGCCGGCGCCGATCGCGACCGGCGGGTCCATCCCCAGGACCTGCGACGAGCCGTCGTCGCCGGTGCTGGTGACGGTCTCCTGCCGGTCCGGGAAGTGCTCCTCGTACTGCTGCTCGGCGTTGCCGCTGGCGAAGATGCCGACGGTCTCGTTCACCTGGAGCACGAGGTCGCTCGGGTACTTGTCACCGGCGACGTAGGTGGCCAGCGCGTCCTCGTTGTTCGTCACCGCGTTGTAGGTCGTCGACTGGACCCGCCAGCCATCGCCGGACCGGTTCGTCACGAAATAGACGCCGTCCGCGGGGGCCTCCTTGTGCACCAGCGACACCAGCTGGTTGGCGGACACCTCGGAGTCGTAGCTCAGCGGCACCACCAGCACGAACACCGGCTGGTCGGCGTCGTCGACCGCTGCGGCCAGGGTGGTGACCTGCTCCGCGGCGAACTCCCCGGCGAGGGACGGGTCGACGTGCACGCCGTCGTCGGCGAGGTCGGCCGCGATGGCCGCGGGATCGGGCTGGTAGACGACGTCGCTCATGCCGCCGCCCTCCGCCGCCGGGCCAGCGCCCACACGCCCAGCCCGAGCAGCCCTGCGCCGAAGCCGCTGAAGGCGCCGATGGTCAGGCCGGCGGCGATGGTGCCGCCGGTGCCGCCCCAGTAGTGGCTGCCGGTGTCCTCGCCCACCTCGTACTCCCGCCCGTCGTTCTCGTCGATGGCCTGCAGCACCGCCGCCGCCTCGGTCTGCGTCGCGTCGTCTACCGCGGAGTAGATGGAGTAGTGCTCGCCCTCGATGCCGACGTCGCTGGTGTAGAGGTCCACGCCGGGGTCGACCTGGATGTACAGCCCGGGCCGTCCGGTGAGGTCGCCGATGCTGTGCAGCACGTCGGACGGCGAGCCGTAGCCCGCCTCGCGGCTGGCCGGCCACACGACGACGAAGACCTGCGGGTCGGACGCGGCGGCCGCCGCCTCCAGCCGGGCGAGGTCGGCGTCGGCGTACGTGCCCGCGGCGCTCGGGTCGACGTAGACGTGCGCGTCGCCGAGCACGTCCGCCGCGGCCCGCGCCCGCTCCGGCACCGGCCGCTCCGGCACGACGTCGGGCGTCGCCAGCCACCACGCGAGGGCGCCGCCGCCCGCCGCGACGACCAGCGTGATCAGCAGTCCCGCCAGCCACCGTCTCATCGGCGTGCGCTCCGATCGTCGAGGACCTGGGCGGCGAGGTCGCCGACCAGCGCGCCGAACCCGGTCCGCGCCCAGACGGTGGACGTCTCGACGTACGGCGCCCAGCCGCGCAGCCGCCGCCGGACGGCCAGGAACCGGTCCTGGCTGCGGGCGCAGTCGCGGCACACCGGCGCGTCGATGGACGAGCCGTCGATGCGGACGGTGGCGCCGGCCTCGCCGTGCAGCGGGTTGATGAAGCACGGCCGGTACGGCTCCCGCTTCGGTGACGTGGCCCGCTCGGCCTCCCGGACGGCGACCGCCGCCAGCACCGTCGCCCCGACGGCGTCGAGTGGGTCGCCGGTGCCGAGGACGAGGTCGCCGGCCTCGACGGCGTCCGCCGCGGCCGTGCCGGCGGGGGAGGTCAGCTGCTCCGGCGACAGGCCGGCCAGGCGCCGCCGTGCGTCGTCGAGCCGCCGCGTGGCCGTGTCGGCGATGTCGTCGGGCACCGCTGAGGTGGTAGGCATGACCCGCCCGGCCCGGGTGGGGCCCACCCTATGGGCGGGCGCCGACAAACTCGCGGACTCGGACGACGACGCGGACGACGACGTGGACTCGGACGACTGCCCGGACCCGGACGACTGCCCGGACCGCTGCCCCTCCGCGCCGCGGCCGGTCGCCTTCCCCCGGCCCGCCGCGCCGCGGCCGGTCGCCTTCGCCCGAGCCGCTTTCGCCCGAGCCGCCTTCGCCCGGGCCGCCGCCGTCGCCCCCGCCGCGCCCCGAGCGGTCGCCGGCTTCGCCCGGAGCACCACCGGCGTGATGATCGCCCCGGCGACGAGCAGGCCGAACGTCGTCGCGAGCAACGCCACCCAGCGGCCGGCCGCCTTGTCGGCGCGGTCGTAGTCGGACTCGGCGACGAACGCCCACGGCTGCGCCGCGTACTCGTCGACGACGTCGTCGGGCAGTTCCTCCAGGGGCGCGGCCGCCCAGCGCACCGTCAATACCGCCTCGAACAGCGCCGACGCGCGCGGGTACTCGCCCGCCGCATTCGACTCGGCCCGCTCGATCGCGAACGTGACCGGCGCGGTGTAGGCCTCGTCCAACTCGCCGCCGCCCCACGACCGGGTGTAGGCGATGCCGTCGCGGAACTCGACGTAGTAGAGCCCGTCGCCCAGTTCGGCGCGGAACAGCGCGGCCGCCTGTTCCGACACCGCGCCGGTGCCGGCGAGGTCGGTGGGGGTATCGGCCAACACGACGTACACCGACAGGCCGGCGTCCGCGGCGGCCTCGGCGAGCAGGTCGTGTGCCGCGGCGGAGTCGCCCATGGCCATCGACGGCTGCACCAGGATCGGGTCGTCGCGCAACTGCTCGATCATCGCGTCGATGGTGCCGGCAGGCGGCTCGGCGGGTGCCCCCAGGAGCAAGGCAGCGGCAGCCAGGGAAGGGAGAAGTGGCACCCGCACAGCCTACTGACCTCGGCACACGTCCGTGTCAGCGGCCGTATCAGCGCCGTGTCAGCGCGGTCTCACGCCCGCATCAGGGGCCCGGCGCAGTGTGGTCGCATCAGCACCGTGACATCACGAAACGAGGAGCCATGACTCTCGACCGCCCGACGGCCATCGCCGCGACCGGCCTGCGCAAGTCGTACGGCGAGCTGACCGTCCTCGACGGGATCGACATCACCGTCCCCGAGGCGACGGTCTTCTCGCTGCTCGGCCCGAACGGCGCCGGCAAGACCACCACCGTGCAGATCCTCTCCACGCTGATCCAGGGCGACGGCGGCAGCGTCCGCGTCGCCGGCCACGACCTCGGCACCGACGCCGACGGCGTCCGCGGCGCGATCGGCGTCACCGGCCAGTTCTCCGCCGTCGACAATCTGCTCACCGGCGAGGAGAACCTGCTCCTGATGGCCGACCTGCACCACCTGGACCGGCGCGAGGGCCGCCTCCGCACGGCCGAACTGCTGGAGCGGTTCGACCTGGTGGACGCCGCGAAGAAGCCGCCGTCGCTGTACTCCGGCGGCATGCGCCGCAAGCTGGACCTGGCGATGACGCTGGTCGGCGACCCGAAGGTGATCTTCCTGGACGAGCCGACGACCGGCCTGGACCCGCGCACCCGGCGCACCATGTGGGCGGCGATCCGCGAGCTGGTCGCCGGCGGCGTCACGATCTTCCTCACCACGCAGTACCTGGAGGAGGCCGACGAGCTGGCCGACCGCATCGCGCTGCTCGACCACGGCAAGCTCGTCGCCGAGGGCACGTCCGACGAGCTCAAGCGGCTGATCCCGGGCGGGCACCTGCGGCTGCAGTTCACCGACCCGGCCGAATTGGACCACGCCGCCCGCGCGTTCGCCGGCTCCACCCGCGACGACGCCGCGCTCGCCCTGCAGATCCCCAGCGACGGCGACGTGCACTCGCTGCGCGCCGTCCTCGACCACCTCGACGTCGCCTCGATCGAGGTCGCGTCGCTCACCGTCCACACCCCTGACCTCGATGACGTGTTCCTGGCTCTGACGGGTCGTCCCGCTGAGAAGGAGATTGTCCGATGAGCACGCCACTCACCCTTGCCGCCCGCGACTCCCGCACGATGCTGCGGCGGAACATGCGCCGCTGGGTCCGCTACCCGGCGATGACCGTGCAGCTGATCGGCATCCCGGTGATCTTCCTGCTGATGTTCGCCTACGTGTTCGGCGAGACGCTCGGCGCCGGCCTCGGCGGCCCGGCCGGCGACCGCGACGACTACATCAACTACCTGGTGCCCGGCATCATCCTCATGACGGTGTCGGCGTCGGTGCAGGGGACCGCGATCTCGGTCGCCATGGACATGTACGAGGGCATCATCGCCCGGTTCCGCACCATGGCCATCTCGCGCGGCGCGGTGCTCACCGGGCACGTGATCGGCAGTTTCCTGCAGACGCTGGCCGGCCTGGCCATCGTCATCGGCGTGTCCCTGCTGATCGGGTTCCGGACGAACGGCAACGTGGCCGAGTGGGCCGCCGCCATCGGCCTGATCTGCCTGTTCTCCATCGCGCTGACCTGGCTGGCCGTGGCCTTCGGCCTCAAGGCGAAGAGCGTCGAGACCGCCAGCAACCTGCCCACGCTGCTCGTGCTGTTGCCGTTCCTGGGCAGCGGGTTCGTCCCGACCGACTCGATGCCGGCCGGCCTGCGCTGGTTCGCCGAGTACCAGCCGTTCAGCCCGGTGATCGAGACGGTGCGCGGCCTGCTGCTGGGCACCGCGATCGGCAACGACGCCGTCATCGCGCTGGCCTGGACCGCGGCGATCGGGATCGTCAGCTACTTCTGGGCGCTCAAGCTGTTCCGCCGGCCTCCGGTCCGCTGACCGGCCGGCCCAGAATCGACACGGCCAGCTCGCGCACCCGCGAGATGGCCGTCGTCGCGTCCAGGCCCGCGAGCTCGCGCTCGGCCGCCGCGGTCAGCTCGGCGGCGGTCTCGTCGCCGAGCGCGGCGCGAACGGCCGCCTCGGCGGCGTCGGGCTCGGCGCGAGACCGGTCCAGGCCGCCGGTCAGCACCGCCGTGGCCGCCAGCAGCCAGGCGGCGTCGGTCGGCCGGCCCAGCCGGACCGCGTGGTCGGCGAGGCCGGCCAGCACCCGGCCGAGCACCTCCTCGTCGCCGATGCTCAGCGCCACCTCGATCGCCTGGGCCCGTTCGGCGGCTGCGGCCTCCAGATCACCGCCGGCGGCGGCCAGGTAGCCGCGCGAGTCGTGGATCATCGCCCAGAACAGCGGGTGGATGGAGATCGTCGTCAGCAGCGACTCGGCCTGGGCCATCGCCTCGCGCGCGGCGTCGAGATCGCCGGCCCAGCGGGCCAGGTCGCTCGCGTACAGCGCGAGGCCGGTGACGGAGTCCGGCCAGGCCAGGCCGGCCGCCTCCCGCTGGGCCCGGTCCAGTGCCGCGGCGCTGCCCTCGGTGTCGCCGAGCAGCCAGCGCAGCTGCGCCTCCTTGCCACGCATGAACACGACGTCCTCGGCGGTGCCGACCTCGCCGGCGGCGATGATCGCCTCCTCGTAGTGGCGCAGCGCCGTCGCCAGGTCGCCCTGCCGGGCCAGCAGGTCGCCCAGGGTCGTCAGCCCGAACGAGATGCCCCACCGTTCGCCGGTGTCGCGGAACTCGGCCAGCGCCAGCTCCGACGGCGTGCGTCGGTCGGTGAACGGCAGCAGCCGCGCGTGGTTGAGCCGCCCCAGCGCCCGGACCCACACGTCCTCGTCGTCGAGCAGCTTCGACATGGACGCGGCGAACAGGTCGTCGCCGTACCGCATGAAGTCGCCGAGACCGCCGACCATGCGCAGCAGCACGTTGCTCCGCTCGCCGCCGGAGAGCCGCTCGGCCTCCTCGACCCAGTCTCTGACCTCCTGCTCGTCGCCGAGACCGGCGGTGGCGATCATCGCCAGGCCCGCGTAGGCGGTGGCCCGGACGACGTTGTCGACCTCACCGGGCGCCGAGAGCGCCTCGGTCGTCAGCTCGGCGCCCTCGCTCCGGTGGCCGGACAGCCACCAGTACCACATGGCCGCGGTGGCCAGCCGGAGCGCGCCCGGGCCGTCCCCGGCGGCGACGGCGCCGCGCACGGCGACGGCGAGGTCGTCGTGCAGCACGCGCAGCCGGCGCAGCCACTCCAACTGCTCGGCCCGGCGCAGGTGCGGCTCGGCCCGCTCGACCAGGTCGGTGACGTAGGCCAGGTGCGCCCGGCGGACGGCGTCCAGCTCACCCGCGTCGTCGAGCCGCTCCAGGCCGTACGCCTTGATCGTCTCCAGCAGCCGGTACCGCGGCGTGTCGCCGTCGTCGTCGACCACCAGCAGCGACTTGTCGCTCAGCGCGACGAGGTCGTCCAGCACGTCGGCGCCGTCGCCGCACACGTGGGCCGCCGCCTCCGCCGTCGCGCCGTGCGCGAAGACCGCGAGCCGGCGCAGCACGAGCCGCTCTCGCTCGGGCAGCAGGCCCCAGCTCCAGTCGACGACGGCGCGCAGCGTCTGGTGGCGAGGTAGCGCGGTGCGGCTGCCGCCGGTGAGCAGCCGGAACCGGTCGTCCAGGCGGGCCGCCAGTTGGTCGACCGTCATCGTGCGCAGCCGGGCCGCGGCCAGCTCGATCGCCAGCGGCATGCCGTCGAGTGCGCGGCAGATGCGGGCGACGGTGGGCGCGTCGGCGTCGGTGACGGTGAAGCCGGGACGCGCGGCGCGGGCGCGGTCGGCCAGCAGCCGGACGGCGTCGAAGGCCAGCAGGTCGCCGGCGGCGGCGCCGTGCTCGGGCGGCAGCGCCAGCGGCTCCACCGGCCAGACCGCCTCGCCGATGAGGCCCAGCGGCTCGCGGCTGGTGGCGACGATGCGCAGGCCGGGGCACTCGCCGAGTAGCCGCTCGGCCAGTTCGGCGGCGGCGTCGACGACGTGCTCGCAGTTGTCCAGCACCAGCAGCGCGGTGCGCGAGCGCAGCACCCCGATCAGGCGGCTGATCGGGTTCTCGTCGGGGGCCGCGGCGAACAGCTGGCCGCGCAGGTCGAGGGCGCTGAGCACCGCGACGGGCAGGTCGGCGCCGGACCCGACCGGCGCCAGCTCGACCAGCCACACGCCGTCGGACATCCCCTCGACGAGGCCGCGCGACGCCTCGCCCGCCAGCCGGGTCTTGCCCGACCCGCCCGGCCCCGTCAGCGTCGTCAGGCGGTACTCGTCGACCAGGGCGCGCACCTGCGCGACGTCGGCGTCGCGGCCGACGAAGCTGGTCAGCCCGGCCCGCAGGTTGGTCCGTGGCGCAGGACGTTCGGCGGGTACGGGCGTCGGCGCCGGCTCCGCGGCGGATGCCGGCGGCAGCTCGCCGCGCAGGATGCTGGTGTGCAGCGCGGTCAGCTCGGCCGACGGGTCGGTGCCCAGCTCGTCGGCCAGCGCCTCGCGGGTCCGTTCGTACGCCGCCAGCGCCGCCGCCGGGCGCCCGGCCGCGACCAGCGCCCGCAGCAGTTGGCCCACCAGCCGTTCCCGCAGTGGGTACTCGGCGACCAGCGTCGTCAGCTCGGTGGTCAGCCCGGCGCCGCGACCCAGTCGCAGCGCCGCCTCGACGCGGTCCTCCGTCGCCGTCAGCCGCAGTTCCTCCAGCCGGGTCCGCGCCGCTTCGAAGTACGCCGACCCGGCGACGTCGAGCAGCGCCGGCCCGCGCCACAGCGCCAGCGCCGTCCGCAGCCCGTCCTCCGTGGCCGCGTCGTCGCCCGCCGACCGGGCCGCCGCGGCCGCTCGCTCGAACCGTGCCGCGTCGACGGCGTCCGGGTCCAGCGACAGCCGGTAGCCGGCCGGGTGCGACTCGATCGCCAGCCCCGGCAGCGCCCGCCGCAGCCGCGACACCAGCGCCTGCAGCGCGTTCGCGGCGCCGGCCGGCGGCTCGTCGCTCCAGATGCCGTCGATCAGCTGGGCGATCGGCACCAGCCGGCCCGGCGCGAGCGCCAGCATGATCAGCAGCGTGCGCAGCCGCGCGCCGGCCACGTACACCGGCGCGTCGTCGTCGGCACGGACCTCCAGCGGTCCCAGCATCCCGATGCGCACCGGACGCATTCTGCCGCAGTAACTACCTTCGCAGCTCGGCGATGACGGCGTCGCTGTACGGCGGCCACGCCTCGGCCGCCCAGGTGCCGAAGTCGCGGTCGGCCAGCGCGACGCAGGCGGCGCCGAGGTCGGGGTCGACCCAGAAGAACGTGCCGGCCTGGCCGAAGTGGCCGAACGTGCGCGGCGAGTTCGTGGCGCCGGTCCAGTGCGGCGACTTGCCGTCGCGGATGTCGAAGCCCAGGCCCCAGTCGTTCGGCCGCTGCATGCCGAACCCGGGCAGCACCCCGGCCAGCCCGGGGAAGTGCACCGTCGTGGCCTGCTCGACGGTGGACAGGTCGAGCAGCGCCGGCGCCATGAGTTCGGCGACGAACCACGCGAGGTCGGCCACCGTCGAGCGTGCCCCCGACGCCGGCGACCCCTCGAACACCGTGCCGGTCATGCCGAGCGGCCCCAGCAGGCCGTCGCGGACGTAGTCGGCGAACGGGATGCCGGAGCGCTTGGCGACGTGGTCGGCCAGCTGCTCGAACCCGGCGTTGGAGTAGAGCCGGCGGCGGCCGGGCGCCCAGGCGGCCTTGTGCTCGTCGAAGGCCAGCCCGGACGTGTGCGCCAGCAGGTGGGCGACGGTGGAGCCCTCGGGCCCGGCGGGGTCGTCGAGGTGCACCGCGCCCTCCTCGACGGCGATCAGCGCGGCGTACGCGGTGAGCGGCTTCGTCACCGACGCCAGCCGGTACTGCCGCTGCTGGTCGCCGTGCGCGCCGGCCAGGGTGCCGTCGGCGCGCACGACCGCGGTCGCCGCGTGGTCGACCGGCCACTGCTCCACGATGCGCACGCTGTCCATGTCCCGACCCTACGTGTCGTGGCCGGCCGCCTAGCCGGCCAGGCCGCGGCGGACGAGCAGCGGCTCGATCTGCGGGTCGCGGCCGCGGAAGTCGCGGAAGGCCTGCATGGCGTCGATGCTGCCGCCGCGGGAGAGCAGCGTGCGCCGGAAGTGGTCGCCGTTGTCGCGCAGCAGGCCGCCGTTGTCCTTGAACCACTCGACGGTGTCGGCGTCGAGGACCTCGCTCCAGATGTAGGAGTAGTAGCCCGCGCTGTAGCCGCCGGAGAAGATGTGCGCGAAGTACGACGTGCGGTAGCGCGGCGGCACCGCCGGTAGCGCGACGCCGGCCCGCTCCAGCGCCGCCGCCTCGAACGCCAGCGGGTCGTCGACGACGGTCCCGGCCGGGATCTCGTGCCACGCGAGGTCGAGCAGCGTCGCCGCCAGGTACTCCGTCGTCGCGAAGCCTTCGCCCCAGATCTGCGAGTCGAGCAGCCGCTGCACGAGGTCCTGCGGCAGCGGCGCGCCGGTCTCGTGGTGCACGGCATAGTTGGCCAGCACCTCCGGCCAGACCGCCCACATCTCGTTGACCTGCGACGGGAACTCGACGAAGTCGCGCAGCACGTGAGTGCCGGAGAACGTCGGGTACGCGACGTCGGAGAACAGGCCGTGCAGGGCGTGGCCGAACTCGTGGAACATGGTGATGACCTCGTCGAACGTCAGCAGCGCGGGCTCACCGGCCGGCGGCTTGACGATGTTGAGGTTGTTGACGACGACCGCCTGCGTGCCCTGCAGCGCGGACTGGTCGACGAACGAGTTCATCCAGGCGCCGCCGCGCTTGGAGTCGCGGGTGAAGAAGTCGCCGATGAACAGGCCCAGCCCGCTGCCGTCGGCGTTGGACACCTCGAAGACGCGGGCGTCGGGGTGGTAGGCGACGAGGTCGTCGCGCTCGGTGAACGTCAGCCCGTACAGCTCCCCGGCGGCGAAGAAGACGCCGTCGCGCAGCACCCGGTCCAGCTCGAAGTACGGCCGCAGCTCGGCGGCGTCGATGTCGTACGTCGCGCGCCGCACCTGGTCGGAGTAGTGCGCCCAGTCCCACGCTCGCAGCTCGAACTCGTCGCCGATGGACTCCTGCAGCCGGGCCGCCTCGGCGTGCGCGTTGGCGACGGCGGCCGGGGTCAGCTTGCCGAGCATGTCGTGGACGGCGGCCGGGGTCTTCGCGGTGCGGTCCTCGAGCACGTACGTCGCGTGGTCGGGGTGGCCGAACAAGGCGGCCCGCTCCGCCCGCAGCGTCGCGATGCGCACGGTCGTCTCGCGGGTGTCGTGCTCGTTGCCGTTGGCGCCGCGGCCGACGGACGCGCGATGGATACGCTCGCGCAGCCCGCGGTCGGTGAGCGACGTCAGTACCGGCTGGCCGCTGGGCAGCCCGAGCGTGAGGACGTGCTTGCCGTCCAGGCCGCGCTCGCGGGCGGTCTCGGCGGCGGCCGTGACGGCGTCGGCGGACAGCCCGGCCAGCTCGGCGGCGTCATCGACCACGACGGCGGCCGCGTTGGTGTCGTTGAGCAGCTTGTTCTGGAACGACGTCTGCAGCGCCGACAGCTCTTCGTTGATAGCGCGCAGCCGGTCCTGCTGCTCGTCGCTCAGCCCGGCGCCGGCGCGGACGTAGTCGAGGTGGTAGCGCTCGAGCAGCCGCCGCGACTCGGGGTCGAGCTCCGCGTCGGACGAGAGCAGCGCGTCGATGCGGGCGAACAGCCGCCGGTCGAGGTGGATGGTGTCGGAGTGCGCCGCCAGCTTCGGCGACACCTCGCCCTGGATCTGCTGGATCTCCTCGTCGGCGTCGGACGAGGCCTGGTTGAAGAACACCGCGGCCACCCGCTGCAGCAGCTGCCCGGAGCGTTCGAGCGCCAGGACGGTGTTCTCGAACGTCGGCGGCGCCGGGTCGGTGGCGATGGCCTCGACCTCGGCCCGCTGCTCGGACATGCCGCGCTCGAACGCCGGACGGTAGTGGGCGTTCTCGATGCGGGCGAACGGCGGCAGCCGGTAGGGCAGCTCGCTGATCGTGTCGAACGGATTCTGCTCCTCCGCGGCATTCTGCATGCAGGCAAAACTACCCGAGCAGCGACGAACCGCCGCGGCCCGGCCGGCCCGTCAGCGCGCGCCTCACCTGGCGCCTAGCCGAGCCGGTAGAACCGCCGCGCCGTCACCGACCGCAGCGGCGCCGCGACCTCCGGCCCGTACCCGTCGACGACGTCGACCAGCGCCGACCACACCGGGTCGAACCCGCCGGCCCGCTCGGCGATCGGCCAGTCGCTGCCCAGCATCAGCCGGTCCGGGCCGAACAGCTCGACCGCGGTGTCGATCCACGGCCGCAGGTCGGTGCCGGGCGCCGGGTACAGGCCGGACACCTTCGCGTGCACCCGCGGGTTCGCCGCGACGGCGGCCAGCAGTTCGCGCCACGGCCCGGGGTCGCCGCCGAACGGCGGCGCGGCCAGGTGGTCGACGACGACGCGCAGCTCCGGCAGCCGCTCGCTCAGCTCCAGCAGCACCTCCAGGTGCCGGGGGAGTACCGCGACGAGGTCGAACGGCACGTCGGCCCGCTCCAGCAGCCGCAGCCCGTCGATCACCTCGGGTCGCAGCAGCCAGTCGGGGTCCGGCCGGTCGTGGATGAGGTTGCGGATGCCCGCGAAGCCGGGCCGCGCCGCCAGCTCGGTGAGCCGGTCCGCGGCCCGCGCCGGGTCGTCCAGCGGCACGTACCCGACGACGCCGAGCACGGCCGGGAACCCCGCGGCGACGGCGAACATCGCGTCGGTGTCCTCGTCGCTGTCGGCCGATTGCACCAGCACCGTCCCGGCGATGCCGTGCCGCTCCAGGTGCGGCGCCAGGTGCTCCGGGCCGTAGTGCCGGTGGATGACCGCGTCGGCCGGATCCATCCACGGATACGCGACCGTCGCCGGGTTCCAGAAGTGCTGGTGCGCGTCGATCAGCGGCATGTGGCCCCCTCCGTGCGTCGATGGCGTCGCGGGCAGGCTACCGGGCGCCCGGTTACAGTGACCGCGGCCGGCACCGTCACCTGAGCGAGGAGAGCCCGTGGACTGCACCCATGCGATCCAGCTCGGCGACACCCGGGCGGTCGTGTCCGAATTCGCGGCGGCGCTGCGCTCGCTGACGGTCGGCGGCACCGAGCTGATCGAGCCGCACACCGCCTTCGGCCCGCCGCCACTGGCCGCCGGCGCCGTCCTCGTGCCCTGGCCCAACCGGGTCGACGGCGGCCGCTGGAACCACGCCGGGGTCGAGCAGCAACTCAACATCACCGAGGCCGCCGGGCACGCCGTCCACGGCCTGCTGCTGACCACCCGCTACGCCCACGCCGGCGGCGGCGCCGCGGCCGTCACGCTGGCCGCCCCCATCACGCCGCAGGCGGGCTACCCGTTCACGCTGGACACCTCCGTCGAGTACGAGCTGACGCCCGACGGCGTCGTCGTCCGGCACCGCATCCGCAACGCCGGCGCCGGGCCCGCCCCCGTCGCCGTCGGCGCCCACCCGTACCTGCGCATCGGCGACGTGCCCGCGCGCGACCTCACCCTCACGCTGCCCGCCGGCCGGGCCTTCCACCTGGACGAGCGGAGCATCCCGACCGGCACCTTCGACGTCACCGGCACCGGCCACGACCTGCGCGGCGGGGTCCCGACCGGTGCGGGGACGGCGCACGGCTGCTTCACCGACCTCGACGTCGACGGCGGCGTCGTCACCACGTCGCTGCGGGCGCCCGACGGCCGCACGCTCGAGCTGTGGCAGGAGCCCGCATTCGGCTACGTCCAGCTGTGGGTCACCGACTACTTCCCCGGCCCCGACGGCCCCGTCGACGCCGTCGCCGTCGAGCCGATGACGGCGCCGCCGAACGCGCTGCGCACCGGTGAGGCGCTGCGCTGGCTGCTGCCCGACGAGACGTGGACGCTGACCTGGGGCCTGCGCCTCAGCGGGGGATAGGTTGGCTTCATGAGCGCCGACGAGGAACGCGACGGTGTCCCGCTGACCCACCTCGACCAGGCGCTGTCCGACGACGGCGACGCCACCAAGCGCGACCTCGTCGACTACCTCGACGCCGTGCACGAGCGCATGCTGCCGGGGCTGGCCGGCCGGCCGCTGTCGGTGGTCCGGGTCCGGCCCGGACAGCCCGGCTTCATGCAGAAGAACGTGCCCAAGTACGCGCCGTCCTGGATCCCCACCGTCAAGCTGTGGGCGCAGGCGTCCAAGCGTGAGGTGTCGTATGCCCTGTGCAACGACCGCCGCACGCTGCTGTGGTTCGCCAACCAGCGCGCCGTCGAGTACCACCCGACGCTGGTGCTGGCCGAGCGGTGGGACGTCCCGACGCACCTCATCATGGACATCGACCCGCCCGAGGGCGAGTCGTTCGCCGTCGCCGCGGCCGCCGCCCACCTCGTCCGCCGGGCCCTCGAGAACGACGGCCTGGCCGGCGCGGTGAAGACCAGCGGTTCGAAGGGCGTGCACATCTTCGTGCCGCTGGAGCCGCACTCGCACGAGGACGTCGCCGCCGCCACCCGGGCGCTGGCCGCCCGCGCCGAGCGGCTCGACCCGGCGCTGGCCACCACGGCGTACATCAAGGACGACCGTGACGGGAAGGTGTTCCTCGACTCCACCCGGGCCGGCGGCGCCACCGTCGTCGCGGCGTACAGCCCGCGGCTGCGGCCGGGCCTGCCGGTGTCGTTCCCCGTGGAGTGGGACCGCCTCGACTCCGTCACCCCGCTCGACTTCACCGTCCACACGGCTCCCGCCCTCCTCGGGGGCGCCGATCCCTGGGCTGAGGCCATGCCTGCGCCGCAGCGTCTGCCCCCCGACCTCGTCGACGAAGGCCACACCATTCCGGTCGCGCGGGTCGCCGCCATGCACGAAGGCAAGCGACGCGCCAGGGAGCGCCAGCAATAGCCCCCGGTCAGCTACGTGCTAAGGTCTGCGGCGGTTGATACCAACCCACGAAGAGGAGCAACACAGCATGGCGCAGGGCACTGTCAAATGGTTCAACGGTGAGAAGGGCTTCGGCTTCATCGAGCAGGACGGTGGCGGCGCGGACGTCTTCGTGCACTACAGCGCGATCGCTTCCAGCGGCTTCCGCACGCTCGAGGACAACGCCCGGGTCGAGTTCGACATCACCCAGGGCCAGAAGGGCCCGCAGGCGGAGAACGTCCGCACCATCTGAAGCGTGGTCACGTCAGGCCCCGCCGGTCCCGGCGGGGCCTTGTCGTCGTACCGACTCGGCGTCCACCTCCGGACCGTCCACGGTCGTCCGGAGAGGCGTGTCGCGCAGCAGGAGGACCGCTGCGAGGGCGACCAGCGCGCTGACCGCCGCAATCCGGAAGATCAACGCGGTGGCATCGCCGTAGGCTGCTGCGGCATCCTGGACGGGCACTTCGGCGACTCGCGACGCGAGGATGGAGCCGAGGATCGCGAGGCCGATGGCCCCGCCCAGCGACTGGAACGAGAGCACGACGGACGTGCCTGCCCCGAGTTCGTGGTAGGCGAGCTCGTTCTGCACGGCGATGACGAGGTTCTGCAGGCTGGAACCGACGCCCAGGCCGAGGATGACCATGTACCCGGCGATGACCTCGAGGGGAGTCGTCCGGTCGATCGTGCCCAGCAGGGCGAGGCCGGTGGAGGCCAGGGCCGCTCCGATCACGAGGTAGCGCTTGCAACGCCCCAGGCGGCTCACGAGCTGGCCCGACAGGATCGTCCCCGACACGATGCCGGCCACCATGGGCAGTAGCAGGAGGCCGGACGCGGTGGGGCTCTGGCCCCTGGAGACCTGGAAGTACTGGGCGAGGTACACCGACGTCGCCATCGAGATACCGCCTATGACCACGCTCGCGACCAGCGCCAGCAGCATCGTGCGCTGGCGGAGCAGCCACGGGGGCAGGAACGGGTTCGGCGCGCGCTGTTCCACGGTGACCCCCACGATGATCAGCAGACCGGTCGTGACAACGAACGCGGCGCTCGCCCAGGACAGCCAGCCGAACTCCCGGCCGGCCAGTGTCACCCAGGCCAGGAAGACACCGATCGTGGAGGGTATGACGAGGGCGCCGATCCAGTCGACCCGCGCCCTGTCAGACGATGCTGGCAACCGCAACGTTCGCTGCAGCAGAACCACGGCGGCGATGGCCAGCGGCACTGGTGCCCAGAAGCACCAACGCCAGCCGAGCATCGGCGCTTCGATGATGACTCCGCCCAGAAGGGGCCCGCAGACGGTCCCGGTCGCGGCGACCGCCGTAACGAAGCTCGCATACCGTCCTCGTTCACGAGGACTGATCAGCGCGGCCAGGACGACATAGACCAGCGCCCCCAAACCACCCATTCCGATCCCTTCGATCGCCCTGAAGACGAGGAGGATCTCTGTGGTCGGCGCGACGCCGCACAGAACAGAACCGAAGGCGAAGAATGCCAACGCGGCCTGGAAGAGCAACCGCTTGCTCGTCCGGTCGGCCAGCCGGCTCCAGATCGGCGCGGTCGCGGTGGCCGTGAGCAATGACGAGGTCACCACCCACGGGTACTGGCTCTGGCTGCCGCCGAGGTCGGCGAGGATGCGGGGCAGCGCGTTGGACACGATCGTCCCGGACAGTGTGACGATGAAGGACGCAAGGCACAGTCCCGACATCGCGCGCAGGATCTGACCGCGCGAGCCGCCCGGCGCTGGCGCTACGGACAGCTCCACGGCCGAGGCGCTGGGAGCACGGGTCATCGGATGGGCTCGGTCAGGATCCCGACTCGCATGAGGCGACGCTAGGCGGGACGTCATCGCCGACCCCAGGGGCCGGGTTTCGCCCTCGGGACGGTTCAGGCCGGGACGGTGCCACCCATGATCTCCGCGCGCAGCGGCCAGTGTGACCAGAAGGCGCCCTTGTAGCCCAACGCGGTGAGCCGCAGCAGGAACGGGTTGTCGGCGTAGTTGTTGTCCTCCGGCGTCAGTCCCGGCGCCGTCGGCAGCATGACCCGCGGGCGGTCATGCAGCGGCACCCACTCCCACAGCAGCTCCAGGCTGGTCAGCCAGCGGTCGCCGGGCCGGGTGTTTCGTGCACCCTCGGGCAGCGCGGGGGAGAAGTAGTAGACCGGCCGGAACCCGCCCATCGGGTCGAACATGAACTGCCGCTCGTATTCCACCCGGCTGTGGCACTGGTCCAGCGTCGACAGCAGGATCGGCGCCGTCGCCGTGTTGGACTGCAGGCCGGGGACGGCACGGGTGCCGCCGCTGCGGGCGGCGAGGTCGCGGCCCAGCGGCGAGTACGGGAACGCGCGGAGGCCCAGCGTGAAACCGACCACCGTCGCGTCCAGCGCGAGCAGGCCGTCGACACAGTCGTGCATGGTCTCGGCGGTCTCGCCCGGCATGCCGAGCAGCGCCTCCACCATCGTCAGCATCTCGTACTGCGTCGCCAGGTCGCACAGCCGCTGCACGTCGGCGTAGCCGTAGAACCGGGTGCCGCGGCCGGTCACCTTCCAGCCGTTCAGGACGTCGTCGCGGACGTGGTCCGGCGCCACGTTGATGCCCGCGCAGCCGGCCTCGGCCAGCAGCGCCGCGTACTCCTCGTCGAACGGCGCCGGCTGCACGTAGATCCACAGCCGCAGCTCGTGCAGCGGCGAGTACCGGTCGATGCGCTTGCGCCGGACGATCTCGCGCAGCACCGCCTTGCTGTGCGCGATGTTGAGGTTGAACTCGCTGTCCGTCGTGTGCAGGTCGTGCACGCCCTGCGCCGTCAGCAGCTCCATCTCGTCGACGACGGCGGATTCGGCGCGGCGGGCGAACCGGTTGCCCTTGGCATCCGGCTCGACGCAGTGCGCGCAGGCGAACGTGCAGCCGTTCTTCGTCAGGATGTTGCCTAGCCCGCCGCGCTCGTAGTACGCGAGGTTGTCGACCTTGTCCGGCACGCCGGAACGCCGCGTGTACGGGGTCACCCGGTTCACCAGCTCGACTCGGCCGTCCGCGATCAGCTGCGTGCGGTGCGGGATCTGCCGGACGTCGCCCCGGCCGAGGTTGATGATCAGACCCGGCACCTTCGCCGGCGAGTCGTCGTTCGCCAGCATCGTCGCCAGCTCGACCATCGTCACCTCGCCCGGTCCCTTGACGCCGTAGTCGAGGCCGAACCAGTCCACCAGCGCGAACGGCATGGACGAGAACCCCACCCCGCCGCCCACGATCGGCGCCGTCGTCCACCGCCGCACCTCACGCACGATGTCGCGGTGCGAGTCGAGGAAGACGCGCTGCTCCTGGGGGTAGATCGTGTCCGTGTTCCGGAACGTCATGCCCACCAGAACCGGCCGGTGCTCGCCGAAATACGTCGCGACGGTGTGCCGCCACCGGTCGCGCACCAGCGTCAGGTCGACCACGTCCACCTCGAAACCGGCGGCTTCCAACGACGTGGCGAGGATGTCCAGCGCATACGGCGTGATGGGTGGGTGCACCAGGTTCGGGTTCACCAGCGTGACGAGCGGGCGGTTCACGTACGCCTCCCCGGGGATGGAGTCGATCGTCCAGCGTGGCACCCGGGCGGTGCCCTGGGGAGGGGGCCGGTTTCCGTTGTTCGCGAGACAGGCCGCTGACCTGCGGCTTTTCGCGAACTGGCCAGGACTCTTCGTGTTCTGTCCTGGCGTGCCCGTGCACGATTGATCAGGCTCGATGTGTGAAGATGATCGTCCGCACCGCAGGCGTGACGTCCCCCGATGAGGCCGTCGGCACCGTGATCCGCCAGGCCCGGTCCCGGCTCGGCTACAGCCAGTACGGCGTCGCCGACGAACTCGTTCGCATCTCCGGCAACGGCTCGCTCACCCGCGACGAGGTTGCCCGCTGGGAGCGCGGCAAACGCATCCCCGGTCCGTACTGGCGGCAGTGGATCAGCCAGGTTCTGGACGTGGGCTCGTCGGACCTGGAGCGGGCTGCCCGGGCCGCCCGGGTGGCCCGGCGGACTCGCCGGGCGCGAGCACGGCCGTGAAGTGCCGCAGCGGCCCGGTCTGTTCGACGATCCGGTAGCCCGGGATCTCCGCCACCTTTGCCACGACGGTCGCCGCGCTCTCGGCGACGTACTCGAGGTGGCTCCTGGTGTAGACCCGCCGGGGCAGCGCGAACCGGACCAGCTCGCGTGGCGCCGGAAGGTCGTTGCCGCCGTCCGGTGCGGGCCGGCCGAACACCAGCGTCCCCAGCTCGGAGACCCGCACCGCGCCGGCCAGGTACAGCTCGTTGGCCAGCGCCGTCGCCGGGAGCCGATGCGGCGGCACCTGCGGCAACAGGGCCGCGGCGTCGACGTACACGGCGTGGCAGCCGGTGGGCTGCAGCACGGGCAGGCCGGCCTCGGCCAGCTGCTCGCCGAACCACCGGGCCGTCTGCGCGCGATACCGCAGGTAGTCCGGGTCGGTCACCTCGAGCAGGCCCTGGGCCAGCGCCTCCAGGTCGCGTCCGGCCAGCCCGCCGTACGTCGGGAAGCCCTCGACGGCGATCAGCTGGTCGCGGCAGCGGCGGGCCAGCTCGGCGTCGCGCAGCGCGATCAGCCCGCCGATGTTCGCCACGCCGTCCTTCTTCAGGCTTGCCCAGCAGCCGTCGGCGAGCGCGAACACCTCGCGGGCAACGTCGCGGGGCGCGCGGCCGGCGTGTGCCGGGTCGCGCTCGGTGATGAGGTATGCGTTCTCCGCGAACCGCGACGCGTCCAGCAGCAGCGTCACACCGTGCCGGTCGCACAGCTCGCGGACCGCGGCGACGTTGGCCAGCGACACCGGCTGCCCGCCGCCGGCGTTGTTCGTCACCGTCAGCACCACACACCGCACCCGGGAGCCGCCGGGGCCGGACAGCAGGTCGCGCAGCGCGGGAACGGATATGTCGCCGCCGAACGGCGCTGGGCCGGTCTGCTCGGACGGGAGGTCGACGGCCTCGGCGCCGGCCGCCTCCACGCTGGCCCGTGTCGTGTCGAAGTGGGTGTTCGCCACCGAGACGTCGCCCGGCCGCAACAACCGGCCGAGCAGGATGCGCTCCGCCGCACGGCCCTGGTGCGCCGGGATCACTTCGGGATAGCCGGTCAATTCGCGCACCACTGTCTCGAACCGCTCGTACGACCGCGCGCCGGCATACGACTCGTCGCCGACCATGAGGGCCGCCCACTGTGCGGCTGACATCGCGCTGGTCCCCGAGTCGGTGAGTAAGTCGATGGTGATGGCGCGAGCCGGCACCCGGAACAGGTTGAACCCGGCCTCGTGCAGCGCGCGACGACGTTCCGGCAGGCTGGGGAAGGGAATCGGCTCGACGGCCTTGATGCGGAACGGCTCCATGAACGCGGGCACGGATAGTCCCTTCGCGCGGCGCGACTCGACGTCATCAAGTCTGTGCGACGTGAGCCGTCGCCGGTAGGGGCCAATCCGAGGACACCGACGATCTTGTGACAATTGGCCTGCATCTGTGACACGCTGCAGTCGTGACGACTCGCTCCGAACGGGGCTATCGTGACGGAGTCTCGCCCGACTAGGGCTGTTTTCGGAAGCGCCGAACGCCACAAGGCCGGGAAGATCCGTAGAGGGACCCGCCATGAGCGCACCGCCACTGCAGCTGTTCGAGTTGTTCTACACCGAGGACCTGGACGACGCCCGTGACCTCGTGGGTCAGGTGTTCGTGCCGCATCGGCTGGATCTGGTCGGTGGGTCCACGCAGGTACGCGCCCGCATGCACACGAAGCGCATCGATCGCCTCGCAGCGAACTACGTCGCCTACGGCGGCGAAGTACTGATCGAACCCGGTGAGCTGGGCTCGTTCTTCGTGGTCCAGGTGCCGTTGACAGGCAGGAGCACGGTCCACTGCGGAGGCGACGAACTACTGTCGACGCCGGAGACGGCGTCGGTGGTGTCGCCTACGATCCCGCTCACTCAACGTTGGTCGGCGGATTGCGCTCAGCTCATTCTCCGGCTGGAACGACCCGCGCTCGAGGCGCACCTGCGGGACCTGGTCGATGTGCCGCTTCCGATGCCGGTCCGGTTCGACCTCGGTATGGACATCAGCACCGGATTCGGCCGGACCTGGGCGGCGTACTTCCGCATCCTGGTCGACGAACTGGATCACGCCGAAGGCAGCATGGTGACCAACCGCCTGGTGGTCTCGGAGCTCGAGGACATGCTCATGACGTCGCTCCTCGTCGCGCAGCCGAGCAACTATTCGCACCTGCTCCACGAGTCCAAGCATTCGGTGATTCCGAACCGTGCCGTCTCACAGGTCCGCGAAATGATCGAGAACCATCCCGAGTGGGAGCACACGGTAGCGAGCCTCGCCAAGATGGCCCAGGTCAGTGTGCGGGCGCTACAGGTGGCCTTCAAGCAGCACGTGGGAGTCACACCGCGCGAGTACCTGGTGTCGGTACGCATGCGGCGGGCGCGTGAGGAGTTGCGGGCCGCTGATCGCGATACGACCACCGTCGCACGGGTGGCTGCCAGGTGGGGTTTCGGCCACTCCGGCCGATTCGCCGTCAGATACCGCCGACGGTTCGGGGAATCGCCGTCGGAGACGCTGACGCGGTGAACCGCATGGGCACGTTGCCGCTCGATCGGTTCCCCGTCCTTCGCACGAAGGAACCAGCCGAGTTCCGCGCGGCCGTCAGTACGTACATGGGGGAGCACCCGATAGAGGTTGTCGAGGTGACGCCCGGACTTGACGTGACGATCAACGGCCGCCTGATCGATCGAGCGGCCGTCAGCTACGTGGCACTCGGTGCCGAGGCTCGGACCGAGCCGTACGAACTCGGCTGCTACCTCGTCCAGACCGTGGTCACGGGTGCATGTCTGGTCCAGCAGGATGACCAGCAGACGGCTGCGAGGGCCGGCGACACGGTGGTGTTGTCACCCCAACGGTCGGTGCGTTCGCAATGGACGGCCGATTGCGGGGTTGTCGCCTATGTCCTGCGCGAGTCGCAGGTCACGAGCCACCTGAGCAGGCTGCTCGGTCGCCCGGTGACTCGGCCATTGCGCTTCGACCTGGTCACGGACCGAGGTAGCGCGATCGTCCGTGCGTTCGTCCAAGGACTGTTGCGCCCGCTGACACGGCAGCTGAACCGCGACCGGAGCCTGTTCGATCAGCCCGTTGTCGCGCGCCGGGTCGAGGACACGCTTATCACCGGACTGCTGCGTGCGCAGCCGAACTCCTACTCGGACGCGCTCGAGCAGGAGCTCGGCCGCCTGCGCACGTGACCTCAACCGAACAGATCCAGCTCCAGTGACAGGTCCCGCGCGGTCTTCAACAGCGCCTCCAGTGCCGGAATAGCGGCGGCGACGTCGTCGGCGATGATCCTGTTGTCACGCCCGACGGGGTGGTTCAAGGTGAGCTGCCGCTGGCGGAGTAGCTCGACGTGTCCGAACTGTGCTCCGAACTGCGCGACGACACAGGTGCTGACGACGTCGCCGTTGCTTCCTGCTGCCGGTCGCAGGCCCTGCGCCGCGAGAAGGCTGCAGCCGATCATGTGTGCGGCGTGGCTGAGCAAGACGAACGCCGACCCGGCCGCCTGCGACGCAACATCGCGAGCCGACGCGAGGTGGTGGTTTGCCGCGTCGAGGTATGGCCGGCTGTCCGCTGTGGGGCCATTGAACAGCTCGAGCTGGCCACTGGCGACCAGACGTGTGACGACGTCGGCGCCGGGTCGCCACGGCGTGCCGATGGGCGCGGTCGGTTCCTCGAGCGGCGTGATGCGTACGACGGGCCGGCCATTGCGTTGATGGGGGATGTCCACCCGTGTGCCGTCAATCCGAGGATGCGGATCATCTGGAGCCGCGGCGACCGTGACGTGTACCGGGCGGTGCAGCCGACGTCGTGCCCGTGCCGTGGCTGCGGACAGAGCGTCCTGATCGGGCTGTGCGTTCGCAGGCGGGGTGACCCGCACATGGATGGCTTCGGGCTCCGGGCCGATCACTCCGGCGAACCGTTCGGCCCAGGTGCCCATCAGCGCAATGCGCGCGACATGGGCGACGCGGCTGAATTCCTCGCCGATGATCTGAGGCACGCCGTAGGTGACTCGGATGAGCTCGGTGAGTGGCCCCAGCGTGGGCTTGTCGGTGGCCGCCCGCATCAGGCGGATTGCACCTTCGCTCCGTGTGACCAGAAATCCGGCGTCCTCGAGCAGCTTGGCCTCCTTGGAGACCGAAGCCAGAGACCCGCCTGCGTGGTCGGCGAGCTCGGTAAGGCTGAACGCGCGGTGGGGGTTCAACAACGTGGCCGCGAGAATCCCGGCCTGTATCCGGGAACGAAATACTGGCAGGAGAGCTGGAGTGCCCTGTTGCCGGCGAGACGCTTCGGGCCTGCCGCCGCGCGCGGTGCTGACAGCGCGGCCGAGACGGTTCTGTTGGCGGGCCGCGATGGCGCCCGCATCCAGCCGCTCGGACGGTACCTCGAGGACAACGGACAGCCATTGCCGCCACTCACGGCGAGGGACTTGGCGGCCACGCTCCCATCGAGCGACCCTGTCGCGACCCATCGTGCGCTTTCCGGAGATCGTTGCCAGACGGCCCGCTAGCGTGTACTGGCTCATGTGCAGTTGCTGGCGGGCGGTGCGGATGATCTGTCCGATGGGCAGGTCGATGTTGTCGTGAAATTCACGATTCACCTTTTGACACCTCGTTTCGAGCACGCCGCTGCCGGGGTTATTTGCGGCGTACAGTCCGACCGTACGGCGGAATGAGTCACGCTGTTGGTGCACTTTGCGACGGGATCTGTCCACTTCGCGAACCCTTCCGCTCGTGTTGCTGGTGTCGTCGATGGATGGACGGTAATCCAACTCGATGACGTGCCGTCGACCCGCCTATCGCCGACGCGTTGGAAGGGCTTGGAAAGGCCGATTCGCTCAGCGAAATAGACGACGAGTTGGCGAATGTCCGGTGGATGGAACGACCACGCATCTGCCGCTCCCCGTCGATCCGGTGCGGCCACGACGCCGTGCGGCCGGCCCGCCTGACGCGAGGCTTTCAGTACGGCCGCAAGGACGGGACGTCCGCGTGACCTGGAGCTTCTGTGCCTGAGGCTGCTGCGCCGGACTCCAGAGGCGCGGTGCGGTCGGCCGCTGCCAGATGGAGGGCGTAACGCGCCTCCTTTCGCGCCCACTCGAATCGCTCTTGAATTTACTTGTGTCCTCGTGCGGGGCTCAGGCTTGAGCTACAAGTGGCCGAATGGGGTGGCAATGGCAGGTCGAATCATTTATGTTGCGCCGGACGTCATCGTTCCAGCGGGCGGTATTCGTGTTCTCTATCGTCACGTGGAGCTACTGATCGAGTCTGGCTATGACGCCTGTATCTGGCACTATTCGAATGGTACGCAGGTGGAGTGGTTCACTAGTTCTGCGCCGGTGGTGTTCGGGTCGACGATGGAACTCGATAAAGCTGATCTGCTGGTCGTGCCGGAGCCACTGGTGTTCGCGGGAGCCGATCCGGCTCCTGGCTGCCGGAAGGTCATCTACAACCAGAACCACTTCACCACCTTCGAGAACACGTCGTGGGCGGATTACCCGGTCTGGAGCCCACGTCCGCTGATGTGGGTGTCGTCGAGGGCAAGCTATGACATCGCAGCAAGGCTGACGTCGGTGATCCCGATCGACGGAGTCATGCACATCCCGTTGGCGGTCGACACGGATCTGTTCCGCCCCTCCAAGGAGCGCGAGGACATGGTGGCCTGGATGCCGCGGAAACGGCCGTACGAGGCGGAGTTGTTGCATGCGCTGCTCGCCGGGGACGAACGGGTACCCAAGGTCCGCCTACGAGCGATCCAGGGCATGCGCGAAGAGCAGGCTGCTGAGGCGCTGGGCCGTGCTTCGGTCTTCATCGCGCTAGGGCGGGACGAGGGCTTCGGCCTCCCCGTCGCAGAGGCACTTGCCGCTGGATGCGCGGTCGTGGGCTACCCGGCGGGGGGCGGCGCCGAGCTGTTCGAGGCTCCGGGGAGTCATGCCGTCGTCGATTCGGACGTCCTGGGAATCGTGGAGAAGGTCGTGACCCTCCTGCTGAGCGACAGCATGGACCACACACGACTGGCCTCTCGCGCATGGGTCGAACGAATGTACCCGCAGAGAGCCCAGGTGGAGGCGCTGACCCGGGCGGCCGGCGCCACACTGGAAGCGCCGGCTTCGGGTGGCAAGGCGAGGCACCCATGGGCGCAGGCGGTGGCCGGTCAGTCGATCTGACGAGCGACAGGGGCGGCACTAGGGGTGATCGTTCGCGCCGGTCGTGAACAGGCGCCTCCCGAGAATCACCGCTGCAGCGGCGCTCCACCCGTGCATCGGCAGGTTCCCATAGCGGGAGTTCGGTACGACGAGGCCACCGTCGAGGACGTTGTACTTCTCCCACAGCTCGCCCGTCTCGTGGTACTGCTCGACGAGCACGGTCAGAAAGGCCCTGGCGACCTGCTCTGCTTGATCGCCGTAGCCGTATGAGTCGAGCCCTTCGACCGCGATGATCTGCTCAGGCGCCCATCCGGCGGGGTACATCCATTGGAGGTTGCCACCGCCTCCGGAGTGGTGGGGAACCTCGGCGCTGGTCTCGGGGTCGGGTGCATACGACGAGTCGGGGCGCGCGTCGGCGTACTCCTGGTCGGTGCTGGCCAGGCCATAGCGCTGGACCAGCGAAGGAAGGTTGCGTGCCAAGCGTTTCGCCTGGTCCTCTGTCGCTACGCCCGCCCAGAGCGCCCAGTAGGCGCACGCTGACACATACGGCAGCATTCGCTGCGCTTGGTAGTCGTACTCGTGGAAGAAACCGGTCTCTTCGCTCCAGCAGTACTTCCGGATGAGCGATGCACGAGTGTCGGCTTGGCGGGCGAAATCGGCAGCCTCACCGCGGCGTCCTAGGCGCGCGCCGATCATGGCGATCAACCGCGCGTAGCGCACCAGCGCGCAGTTGGTGATCAGCGGCACGCATCGGCGAACGTCGCCGGCGAAGATCGGCGTCCAGTCGAGGCCAGTCTCCGCCTCGGCGGCCAGCTCGGCGGTGAGGTACTCGTCGCCGACGTCCCGGTTGGTGGCGAGCCCGGTTGGCGTTCGATGGTGCGGAGCATTCCAGTAATCCTCGTACTCGCGTTTCAAGAGCGGGTACGCGCGATGTAGGAGGTCGTCGTCGCCGGTGGCGAGGTAGTACTTCCAAATGCTGATGGGCAGGACAGGGGTCTGAGATCGCGTTTGTGTGGCGCGGTCATTGGAGTTCGGCATGTAGCCGAAACGTTCGATCATGAAAAGGTAGTTGAGGATGTGATTCCTCACCAGATCCAGCCGCCCGTGCGCCAGGAGCGCCTCGTTGATGAAGAACGTGTCCCAGCAGTACATCGCCGCAAAGGCACCCTGTGCGCCTCCGGGCCTCACATACGGAAAGGGAAGGAACAGCAGGGGCTCGCTGCCCTGTGGCGTCGCGCGGATGTCGGCCTCTGCCGCCGAGGCGATGTCCAGATCCCACCACGAGCGGATCTGCGTATCCAAGGGGCGCCACCCTTGCTCCAGTGACTCCCGCAGGTCTTTGCTGCGCTCGATGGATGTGTGCTTCATGGATCCCCTCGTGGCGATGCGTTTCATTAAACGATCTAAGGGTTTCGTTCGATCACCCTGTTCCATCGCCCTAGCGGGTGTCAAGGCGGGCCTGTCACCTAGAACGATCGGCTGATGAGTACGCCGCGCTGGGCGTCTGGCGTGCGACGCCCGGCGCGGAGGCTGGGTGTTTGGCGGGTCCGGCCGAGGTGGCGGCGACCGGATGTTTGACAGCCTTGATCCCGCGCCCTAAGTTTGAAACAAAGGTTGCGCTCAATGAACCGCTCGCTCGCGGACTGATGTCGGAGACTCAGATCCGACGGTGAAGGAGCGTGGCAACATGAGACGTCGAATCCGTATGTCCGCGGTGCTGGTCGTCAGCCTGGGTCTTGGGCTGGCTGGATGCAGCGGAAACGGTGATGGCAACAGCGGCTCTGGCGAACAGGCCCAGTCCGTCCCGGACCGATCCACCAGTCTGGTGGTCGGCCCGATTGACACCGAACCGCCCACTTACGACTACACGCAAGCGAACCAGCTCGCGCCCCTGATCCTGCTGACCTACAACGTCGTCGAGCCGCTGCTCGAGCGGATGGAGGACGGAACACTCGAACCGCTGCTTGCTGAGTCGTACGAGGTCAGTGAGGACGGGCTTGAGTATGTCTTCAAGCTCCGCGAGGCCACCTTCCACGACGGGACCGATCTCACAGCGGACGACGTGATCTACTCGCTGGAGCTGAACCGCGCAGCGTTGAACGCGTCGGTCTCTGGTCCGTTGCAGTCGGTGGAATCGATCGAGAAGGTCGACGACCGGACTGTTCGAGTCACGCTCTCGGTGGCCAGCCAGCGATTCATTCAGGCCATGGCACGCGAGAGCGGGATGATCATTCCGGATGGAGACGCCGAGCAGCTGGCAGAGGCGCCGGTGGGCACCGGTCCGTTCATGTTCGAGGCCTGGGAACACGGCGTCAACGTCACACTGGCCAGGTTCGAGGAGTACTGGGGGGAACTCCCGTACTTCGAGGACATCACCTGGCGCTTCATCCCCGACCCGACGGCCGGCGTGAACGCGCTCCTGGCCGGCGAGGTCTCGCTGATCGAAACCACTCGGTCGACCGTTGAGGGCATGGGGATCGACCCTGACGCCGCGGAGGGCCTCGAGCCGCTCGAACAGCCGGCACAGGCGATCTTCTTCGCCTTCCTGAACGCCAAGGATCCGGCCTTCGCCGACGAACGCGTGAGGCAGGCGATCGCGCATGCGATCAACCGGGACGACCTCGGTACCCAGGCCGGAGGTACGGGGCAGGGGACGTGCATGTTCGTCAACCCGCCGACGGAGCCTTGGAACAGTGATGAGTGCCCGTATCCGTACGATCCGGACCGGTCGAAGGAATTGCTGGCCGAGGCGGGCGCCGAGGACCTGAGCATCGGCCTCAAGTATCCCGCCGGCTGGACCGACGCGGAGATCCTCGCCGCCCAGCTCACGGACGCGGGTATCACCGTCGAGCAGCAGGGGATCAGCGACTTCCCGAGGTTCATCGAGGAGACCGAGTCGGGCGACTACCAGATGGGACTCATCGGGGGCTCGCAGCAGGCCGACGCCTTCATGTGCCCGGCGGCGTGGCTCACTGCCGACTGCATGCCGGAGGTCGACGAGTTGCTGGCGCAGGCGGATCGTTCGACGGACCTCGATGAATGGGCCGATCTGCGTCGGCAGGCCGTCGAGGCGCAGGCCGAGCGCGCCTACGTGATCCCGCTGTTCAACGTGCAGATCTTCCACATGATGAGCGACGAGCTCGAAGGAGTGAAGCCCTATCGGTCGTACGTCGAGTTCGATCTCCGGGGACTCCATTGGGCGAGCTGAACCCGGCCAGCCGACCGACCTTGCGGAGGTGAGCGTCGATGGGACGACTGATTCTCCGTAAGGCGGTCGTGCTCGTCGTTTCGGCACTGGCGGGATCGATTGTCGTGTTCTTGCTGCTGAGGCTTCTCGGCGGCGACGTCGCGACCGTCATCCTCGGGCCTGGCGCGTCGCCAGAGGCGCGGGCCGAGCTACGAAGCGAACTGGGCCTGGACCGCTCGTTGATCGAACAGTACCTGTCGTGGATGGGCGGCTTGGTGCGCGGTGATCTCGGACGCTCGTACGCCGCGGGCTATGACATCTTCTCCGAGATCGTGGCTCGCCTCAGCCTCACAGTGAGCCTTGCCGCGACGGCGCTGATCCTGTCCTGGATCGTGGGCCTCGCCCTGGGGACGTATTCCGCTCTCCATCTCGAAGAGAAGCGAGGAGGCGCGATCGACCTGATCGCGCAGCTCGGCATCTCGATCCCGACCTTCTGGGCGGGGCTGTTGCTGATCACGTTCGTGTCGGTGCAGCTGGGATGGCTGCCGACCGGGGGATACGTCCCATGGAGCGAGAGCGTGACCGGAGCGATCCGGAGCTTGATCCTTCCGGTGCTGGCCATCTCGGTGACCGTTCTCGCTCCGGTATTCAGCCGGTATGTCCGATCGTCGATGGTCGAGGTCCTGCGGGAGGACTACATCCGCACGGCGATGGCGAAGGGCCGGACGCTACGCCAGGCCGCAGTCACGCACGGGATTCGCAACGCCTCGATCGCGCTCGTGACGGTTGCGACGCTGCAGCTCGGAAGCATCGTGACTGGTGTCGTCGTGGTGGAGATGGTGTTCACGCTGCCCGGGCTGGGTCGGATGATGATCACAGCCGTGACCAGCCGAGAGGTTGTCGTGGTCCAGTCGCTCGCGTTCCTGACGATCCTCTTCGTCCTGGTCCTGCACTTCCTGATGGACATCGCGTACGGCCTTCTCGACCCGAGGGTCCGTGACGCGGAGAAGGCGGGCTCGCATGGCCGCTAGACGAAGCAGGTCGCCGCAGCTGATCGTCGGGGCAGCGCTCGTCGCGCTCCTCGTCCTTGCGGGGTTGCTCTCATTGGTGTGGACGCCCTATGACCCGGCTGCACTGGACGTGACGAACAAGATGGCGCCGCCTTGGACCGACGGACACCTGCTCGGCACCGATCAGCTGGGCAGGGACGTCGTGGCGCAGTTGATGGCCGGGGCCCTGAACTCGCTCCTGGTTGCGGTCCTCTCCACGGCTGGAGCAGTCGTCCTCGGCGTTGCGCTCGGACTCACCGCGGCAGGCGGTGGGCGGTTCTGGTCCGACACACTCACCCGAGCCACGGACGTCGCCATCGCGTTGCCCGGCATCCTCGTCGCTCTCGTCCTGGCGACGTTCTTCGGGCCGAGCAACACGACCGCGATCGTGGCGATCGTCGTCTGGTTCGTGCCCGGAGCCGCGCGGATCGTGATCGGGCCCGCGCGTCAGGTGCTCGCTCGCGAGTTCGTCGAGGCTGCGATGGCGTACGGGCGTAGTCGGTCGTTCGTGTTGTTCCGGCACGTCCTTCCGAATCTCGGCCCCCTCATCATTGTCATGGCTTCGATGATGTTCGCCGGCGCGATCCTCACCGAGGCGGCTCTGTCGTACCTCGGACTCGGTGCGCAGCGGCCGACGCCGTCATGGGGACGCCTGTTGTTCGAGTCACAGTCCGTCATCGGGCAGGCTCCGTCGCTGGTCGTGTTCCCGGGCGTGTGCATCATGCTCGCCGTGCTGGGATTCAATCTCCTCGGTGACGGGCTTCGGTCGAGGCTCGACCCGCGGCACGCTCGCGAGGTGGTGGTCTGATGCTGACGATTCGTGACCTGACAATCCACGTGGGCAACAACCAGATCGTCGGGATCGACGAACTCGACATCGAGCGGGGCGCCAGGTTGGGCCTGGTCGGCGAATCCGGGTCAGGTAAGACGATGACGGCCATGAGCCTCGTGGGGCTGCAGCATCGTGACTGCCGAGTGACCGGGTCGGTGCAGTTCGACGGCCGCGAGCTGATCGGATGCGGTGAGAAGGATCTCGCCAGGATCCGTGGCTCCGATGTGGGCATGATCTTCCAGGACCCGCTGCGTGCGCTCAACCCGACCATGCGCGTGGGCCGGCAGATCGGCGAAGCGATCCGGCTGCATGCCCGAACGTCTCGCGCACAGTTGCGTGCGCGGGTGCATGACCTGATGACACAGGTTCGGCTCCCAGACCCCGACCGGCTCGCACGTTGCTACCCCCATCAACTGTCTGGTGGTCAGCAACAGCGAGTGTTGATCGCGATGGCGATCGCATGCGACCCGAAGCTGCTCATCGCCGACGAACCGACCACGGCTCTGGACGTCACCGTCCAGAAGGAGATCCTGGACCTCCTGGTCCGGCTGAGCAGCGAGAAGCAGATGGCGATGCTCTTCGTCAGCCACGATCTGGGTGTCGTCAGGGCTGTGAGCGAGCAGGTCGCCGTGTTGTACAGCGGGCGGCTGGTCGAGGTCGGCCCGAGCGACGCGGTCATCGGCGATCCGCGCCATCGGTATACAGAGGCCCTGGTGGCGGCCAACCCGGGGCTGATCTCCTCCGACGAGACCGATGTGTTGATCGGCCAGCCATTGCCGACCATCACGGGATCCGTGCCGGCACCGGGCGCGGCGCCCAGCGGATGCGCCTTTCGTAACCGTTGCGCATACGCCACCGATGCTTGCGAAGCCGTCCCCCCGATGAAGAACGTGGATTCCGAACGTCGTTTCACCTGCTGGAATCCCTCAGTGGACGTGAAGGCGGGCTCACATGGCACTCGTTGAGATCAACGCGCTCTCGTTCAGCTACGGGCGTGCTCCCGTACTGAAGGACCTCAGCTTCTCGATCGAGCAGGACTCGACACTGGGAATCGTCGGCGAGTCAGGCTCAGGCAAGTCGACCCTGATCCGCGTGCTGTGCGGCCTCATGCCGGTGCAGTCGGGGATCGCGCGTTATGACGGGCGGGACATCTCCGAATGGCTCGATCGTGAGCCACGCGGTTTCCGGCGACGGAACCAGATCGTGTTCCAGAGCCCTGCCAGCTCCCTCGATCCGCGTATGCGGGTCGGGCAGTCCTTGGCGGAGCCGACGAAGTCACTGGAACGGCGCACGCCGTCCGATGAGGAGCTCGGGCAGTGGCTGACAGTCGTCGGGCTCGGTCCGGAGGCGTTGCAGCGTTACCCCCACCAGCTCTCCGGCGGCCAGCTCCAACGTGTGGCCATTGCGCGGGCGCTCACCGTGAATCCCACGATGCTCTACGCCGACGAGCCGACCAGCGCTTTGGACGTGTCGATCCAGGCGCAGGTACTCAACCTGCTTATCGAGATACGTCGCCGGCTGGGTCTGACCATGGTCATCGTGTCCCATGACCTTGCCGTCGTGGGCCGGGTCTGTGAACAGGTCATCGTCATGCGAAACGGTGAGATCGTCGAGTCTGGACCAACGGCCAGCGTTCTGAGGTACCCCGAGCACGAATACACGAAGAGCCTGGTCAATGCGGCGCGGGCGGTCAGTCTCGGCGCGTCGCATGATGCCGCCGACGCCATCATCTGATCGCCTTCGGGGTCACGCGTTGATCCACTAGGCGGAGGCCGACTCCTGTCATCGCCACCAGCGTCGCTGATATCACGACGCGGGGGCGACATGACGAAGGAGGACGACGACGTGAGGTATCGACGACTGGGTCGGTGCGGGCTCGAGGTGTCCGAGGTGGCGCTGGGCACCTGGCTGACTCATGGTGGAGACGCTCCAGCGGACGTGGCGATCGATGTGACGCGCCGAGCGCATGAGCTCGGCGTCAACCTGTTCGACACAGCCAATGTGTATCCCCACGGCGACGAAGGCGATGCGGAACGGGTGCTCGGGCGCGCGCTGGCGCCTCTGGCTCGCGAGACGTACATCGTGGCGACGAAGGTGTGCGCGCCGATGGGACCGACACCGCTGGAGCGTGGCCTGTCACGTAAGCACATCGTCGGCCAAGTGGATGGATCGCTGCGACGCCTGGGCATGGACTACATCGACCTCTACCAGTGTCATCGCTTCGACCCGGACACGCCTGTGGAGGAGACGGCGAGCACCATGACCGATCTTGTCCGGAGCGGGAAGATTCTCTACTGGGGTGTGTCCGAATGGGACCCTGCGCAGCTTCACCACCTCGTCAAGCTGTGCCGTGAGGTGGGCTTGGCGATTCCCGTCAGTAACCAATTGCGGTACTCGGCACTGTGGCGCGCTCCCGAACAGCGGGCATTGGCCTCGTGCGCGGACCTGGGAGTCGGGGTGCTCGCGTACTCGCCGCTGGCGGACGGCGTGCTCACCGGGAAGTATCGTCCGGCCACGGAGCCACAGCCGGGCACCCGTGCCGCTGGCCCCAATTGGCAATGGATGGCGAAGCAGTACTTCAAGTCCGGGGTTCTCGAGGCCGCACAGGACTTCCGGGACGTCGCGGAGACGGCGGGTGTGTCGCCGGCCAGACTGGCCCTGGCGTGGTGCCTGCGCAGGCAGGCGGTGTCGGGTGTCGTGGTCGGCGCCTCGAGGCTGACGCAGCTCGAGGACAACGTGCTGGCGTCGGGCACTCGCCTTGACTCCGATGTCATCGGCAAGATCGACGACGCCCTTCGGCCGGTGCAGATGGCCTGACGACCTTCTCTCAGCACCTGGGGCTTCGCCATGCTGCCCAGATCGGGTTGACATGCGCATGCTGACGCACAAGACTGAAACAGCCGTTCCGTTGCATAGAATGTCTGGTGATCGTCGCGCCGATCGAAGATCGGACTAGCCGTGATCGCTGGCGTTCTGGCCGGCATTTGTTGCGAGGCGTTCCATGGTGTGGCCGAGTCGGCGTGGGTGAGATCGATCTTAGGGCGGCTGAAATGAAGGTTCTCGTTACTGGAGCGACGGGTCGAGTCGGCGCCAACATGGTGAAGCGGCTGGTCAACACCCAGATCCCGGTCAGGGCGATGGTCGCGCCCGGCGATCCGCAACGGAAGAAGCTGGATGGGTTCGCCGACATCGAGATCGTCGAGGCCGATCTGAAGGATCAGGCTCGAATCGTCGATGCGTGCAGGGGTGTCAGTCATGTCGTACACCTCGCGGCGCAACTGGTGCGCGGGGACACCCCCGTGGACGAGTTCTATGACACGAACGCCTTCGGGACGTTGCGGCTCCTGGAAGGAGTCCTCCGTTCGGGCGCAGACATCGAGCGGTTCGTGCTGGCGAGCACGGAGGGAACGTATCGGCCGGGTGCACCGCCGGCGACCCCGCTGACCGAGGATGTCGTGCAGGAACCTGCTGACTACTACGGCACGAGCAAGTTGCTGGGTGAGATCATTCTCCGAAATCATGCAGCCCAGTTCGACATCCCGTTCTCGATCGCGCGGCTCGTCACAGTTGTCAGTCCGGAAGAAGCGCCGAAGCTGTTCCAGCTGCCCTTCATGCGGGCGTTTCTCTCCTGGCAGGCGCAGGGTAAGAACAATCACCTGTGGCCGCTCTTCCACGGACAGCCGAACCTGCGCGACATCCTCGACGCCGCCGCGGTCGGGTGCCCCGACGCCACGGCAGTTGGCCTGGTCGGTCCAGGCGGTGTTCCCTGGGCGATGCATCTGCTCGATGTGCGCGACGCGGTCGACGGTATCTACCTGGCTCTGACGGAGCCTGCCGCCGTTGGACGGGCGTTCAATGTCGCTGCGGCTGCCTCGACAACGCACGACGAGGGTGCAACCGTCGTGTCGGAGCTGTTGGAACTGCCGAAACTCGTCGTGGAGATGCCCCTCACCTGGCGCCTCGAAGACAGCATCGAGGCGGCCCGGACCACGCTCGGCTACCGGCCGCGCCATGACTACCGCAGCATGGTCCAGACCGCCGTTGACGTGGAGCCGCCAGCGCAGACATACGTGCCGGCCGATTCGAAGACCGGGGTCGGGTCCCTCGCCTAGGCCGTGTCACCGGGACCCACCGATGGCCACGGCGTACCCATTCGAGTCGAGGCCGGGAGGCGTACATTGACCGAGAACGGTGCCGGGCTCAGCCGATTCGCCAGGGATCTGCCGCCTGTCGATCGATTCGTCAGCCTGGGCGAGGGAAGCACTCCGCTGGTGTCCCTCGAGCGGCTGGCTGCGAGGCTTGGCCTACGGCGGCTGGCAGCGAAGATGGAGACACTGAACCCCACGGGCTCGTACAAGGACCGGGTGGCAGCGATGTCGGTGTCGCTCGCCTTGCAGCGAGGGAATCCTGGCTGGATCACGACGTCGTCAGGAAATGCCGGATTGGCAATGGCGGCGTACGGAACGCGGGCGGGGCTGCCTGGGCAGATCTTCATAGGCGGCTCGGCTCCCAGAGAGAAGCGACTTGCTCTCGCGCCTTATGACGTCGAGGTCGTCCCGGTCGACGGCATCGATCGGGAGTCGACCAGCACGGCGCTCAGCGAGCTCTTGCAGGAGGTGTCTCTTGCGGCTGCGAGGCACGACCTTTTCGTGGGCGTCACGCTGCACGCCTTCAATCCGGATGGCATGAGGGGAGTGGATACGCTCGGTTTCGAGCTGGCCGAGCAGGATCCCGAGGCGACCCACGTCTACCTTCCGGCCGGCGGCGGCGGTCTGCTGACGGCCACGGCAAGAGGCCTGCGGATCCGAAGCGTGCCCTCCAGGGTCATCGCGTCCCAGCCCGTCGGCTGTGCGCCGATCGTCCGCTTCCTGGCGGGGGAGATCCCGGTCCCCGAGATCCGGCGCGGCGAGAGCAGCATTCTGTCCTTGCAGTTGCCGAACCCACCTGACGGACTGCTCGCAGCCAAGGCTGTCGTCGAATCCGGGGGCTGGGGAACTGTGGTCACCGATGACGCTGTCGGCCAGGCACAACGGCTCCTGGCCACGACCGAGGGGGTGCTCGTCGAGCCGGCCGCCGCTGTGGCGCTGGCGGCATTGATCAGCGATGCCGCGTCTGGCCGGCTGACAGCAGCGGACAACCCTGTGGTCGTTCTCTCCGGCGCCGGCTGGAAGGACCTGTCGGCTTTTGCGAACGACGCCGACGCCGACCGTCCCATCGAGGTCGGACAGCTGCCCGGGCGCGTGGACGCGTGGGCCAGAACGATCAGGAGGCCCCATGAGCGGTGATACATCTGGGCCCCAGCGGGGCCATGAGCTGGCAGCCATGGTCAATGGAGTGTGTCTCACGGTGGCGGATGTCACCGTTCCCGTGCTGGACGAGGGATTCACTCGCGGAGATGGCGTGTTCGAGGTCGTGCGCCTTTACGGCGATGCCCCCTTCGCTCTCGAGGCGCACCTCAACCGACTCGCTGCGTCGGCTGACGCGCTCCATCTCACCTACGATGCGCCGTCGTTGTTCGACGAGTGCGCTCGGATGTGTGCTCTGATCGCGCCAGGGCACCTCATACGGATCATCGTCACTCGCGCCGGTACACGGATAGTGCTCGAGGAGGAGCGCCTTCTCTTCCCAGCGGCCTTCTCGCTTCTCATGGTGCCCCATCTGGTGACGCCCCTGCTCGCCGGGGTCAAGTCGCTCTCGTATGCCGCGAACATGCACGCGAATCGCTTGGCACGGGAGGCAGGTCTCGACGCGGCGCTCTTCTTCGACCAGCGCACCAGTCGCGTCCTCGAGGGCCCGGTGCTGTCGTTCGCTTGGGCCTCCGGAGGTCGGATATTCACGCCCCCGCTGTCGGAGGGCATCCTCGACGGCATCACCCGCCGAGTGCTGATGGAACTCGGCGAATGCGAGGAACGGGCATGCACGTTCCAGGACTTGGAGCAGTGCGACGGCGCGGCGGTGTTGGGCACAGGTTTCGAGATGCGTCCAGCCAGCCGAATCCGCGGCCCTGTGAACCGAGATCTCCCTGTCGACTGTGCAGCCATCACCTCGGCCGCTCTCGGTGTCTCCGAAGCGATTTGTGCTGCGGTGGCCGGTGGCGGTCGATCAGGCCATCGATCGAGTTTGGCGCCTGTTGGCGGCGAGTTCGTCGAGGATTCGAGCTGACGTCGTAAAGGAGGCGAGACATTCGTCCACGTCGACAGGTGCTCTTCCGGTTCGCGTGAAGTCCGCGAACGATCGGAGAAAGCGTGCGTTCATCAAGCCGAAGTCTTGGGCCTTCCAGAGGTGATCGCTCATCCGGGTCTGAATGACGGCGACGTAGCTCATTCTGTCCACCAGGCCATTGTTCGCCAGCGTCACGGTTCTGTTGCCATCGAGCTCGAGTATGACGACCTCGGTCAGCTCCGTTGACAGTGCGTGGATGTTCTGCACCGACGCGTCCTTCACCAAGGTCCGGAAGAGTTCGACGCCATGGATGCCGTAGAGCTGTGCGCGCAGCGGGCACTGGATGTAGAGGCTTCGGACACCGCCGTGGTCTACGTGCAGCGCTTCTCGGAGCGCGTCGATGCCTGGCTGGAACCGCAAGGTCGAGCAGCTGTACCACGGGGTCCCACTGGCCTCAGCACGTGTGGCGATCGCGGTCGCCTGCTCGATGTCACGAGCAAGTGGCTTGTCCACGAATGTGGGTAGGCGGGCGTCGAGGCTATAGGCACTATGTGGTACGTGGAGGTGCGGATCCTCGGTGAGGACCATGACCGCATCGACGTCCTGGGTGGCGTCGGCGGGTTCATCGACGATCTGCACCCCGCACGCCGCCGCTATCAGCTCGCCTTCGCCTGCGTTTTCGGGCCACAGCCGGGTGACGGTGACATCGTCGAAGGAGATGCTCTCCGGCCACAGTCGAGCGGCATCGCGCAGGTAAGTGCCGAAGGCCTCATGCATGATGCCGGTAGGCAGTCCCGTACTGAGCCGTTCCGGCAGAGGCACTCCGTCGCGCCAGCCGTTGATGATGCCGATGAACTCGTACGCATGAGTGTTCGCGGTGCCGATCACGCCGATCCGTCGGGGTCTCATGGTGTTCGCTGCTCCTTCACGATCGGGTCAGAGTGCGGCGTCGATCAGCTCGGCGAGTTGATCGAGGCGGTTGAACGTCGCTCCTTCAGGAGCGGGGTCGAGGTGGAGAAGGATGCGCTCGACCTTGGCATCGACGTATCCGGCGACCACGTCGACGTCGTCGTCCAGCACACAGACAGTCACCGGTACGTCTGATCCAGTGCCGTCTCGGACCAGGTCGAGCTGACTGGTGATCTTGGCCGGTTCGTCAACGGCTATCGGCATCCATCCGCAGTCAAGTCGCCGGGCGCGGTCCGCCGCTGCCCGGCTGCTTCCGCCGACATATATCGGGGGGTGCGGGTGCTGTATCGGCTTTGGCCAGGTGAGCACGGGATCGAAGTCGACGTACTCACCGTGGTATTCGCCCCGATCTTGCGTCCAGAGCGCACGCAAGGCCGGGATCTGCTCGTCCAGTAGCGCACCGCGTGTGTGCGGGTCGATGCCATGGTTGCGCATCTCGTCTAAATTCCATCCCACCCCGACTCCGAGGATCAGCCGCCCGTTCGACAGATAGTCCAGGGTTGCGGCCTCCTTCGCTGTGTACAGAAGGTCGCGTTGGACGAGGATGGCTACGCCGGTACCCACGAGCAACGTCGATGTTGCCTCTGTGGCGACTGTCATCGCGATGAACGGATCGAGTGATCGGCAATACGAGCGCGGAAGTTCTTGTCCGGGCAGCGGGTATTTCGTCGATACCGGGATGTGGGAGTGCTCGGAGAAGAAGAGAGACTCGAATCCGCGCCGCTCGGCTTCCTCGGCGATCTTGTCCGGTCTGACTCCCTCATCGGTTGCCAGCGTTGAGATGCCGAATCGCATGAATACGGTGATATCAGTCTCTCTGTCGCGGTTCCTCGGGGGCGGCTTCCGTCTGCGGCGGGGCCCCGCGTGTAATCCGTCCCCTCCCTGGAGGGCTGCTCAGCGGAGAGCATCCCCTCATGAAGGTCCTGGTCATGACGCTCGGTACACGTGGCGACGTTCAACCCTTCGTGGCCCTGTCTCGTGCGCTGCGAGATGCTGGCCACCAGGTGGCGTTGGGGGCGCCATCGAGGTCAGCGGTGCTTGCGTCGCCGTTCAGTGTGCCGTTTCTCGGCGTCCATGATCGATGGGATGAGGTCATGAGCGATGCTGTCGTTAGCGCGGCGTTCGAGACCAATTTCGGCGGTCTCGGCGGTCTAGCACGTGGTGGGCGGGCGATGCGGCGGTTCAGGCCGATGATGAGGCGATCCTTGGACGACCTCGGCGCTGCTGCCCTCGAGTACCGCCCGGACCTGGTGGTGTTCCACGCGCTCACCTTGGGCCACGAGATCGCCGAACGGTTGTCGGTGCCGGGTGTCCCTGTGTGCGTCGAGCCGGTGTCCGTGTCGACGAGGTCGTTCGCCAATCCGATGGTGCCGTTCCGCATCCCGAGTGTGCTCAACCGCCTGTCCTATCGGGCGACCAACGTGTGGATCCGAGGCATCGTCGGCGACCGAAACAGCGCCCGGTGGCGCCGTGAGGTCCTACGCCTACCTCGTCGTCGCGGTCACCGGAACGTTCTACGGCGCCCTGGCGGCGACGCGGCCACCGTCCTGCAAGCCTTCAGCCCGATGCTCCTGCCTCAGCCGATGGACTATCCATCGTGGTCGCACACCACAGGCTTCTGGTTCCTGCCGCCCGCGGCGGACTGGTCGCCGCCGCGGGAGCTGCTGGACTTCCTGGATTGCGGGGCACCGCCCGTCTACGTCGGGTTCGGCAGCTTGGTCGGAACCGACCCCGTGCGAACGGGACGAGTGGTGGGAGAGGCGATCAGGCTCTCCGGCGCACGCGCCATTGTCGATGCCGCTCGTGGCGGCATCGTGCCCGGCACGCGTGATGATCAAGTTCTGCACATCAGCCAGGTGCCGTTCGACTGGTTGTTCCCGAGGATGGCCGCGATCGTTCACCATGGTGGTATCGGTACGACGGCCGTAGCCATGGCATCCGGTCGTCCACAGGTCGTGTGTCCCTTCATGACCGGGCAGCACTTCTACGCCGCCCGTATGCACGCCAGCGGCGTGTCGCCGTCCCCACAACCCCAAGCAGATTTGAGTCCGGAACGGCTTGCCGAGGCGATTCGCCTCGCCGCCACAGATCAGGGCATGGCCAGCCGTGCGCGCTCGCTTGGCCAGTCGATCCGCACCGAGGATGGAGTGGGCAGCGCGGTGAAGATTCTCGAGACCTTGGCATGAGGGATCGCTCAACAACGGACGAGGCACGTGTAGCTCGATCTCCCGGGCTCGGTTTCGACATTCCGGCCGTCCGGAAGGCGAACCAGCGCGCTGGTGCCCGGCGGCACATCGAGGTCGAGCCTGAACCTGTGTGCGTCCGTCTGCCAGGACGCTTCTATGCGGCCGTAGGGGGATTCGTGTACGGCTCGTGCCCAGGTGAGGTTACCGCCAGGCATGGGCGCGATCTCGAACCGCTGGTACGCCGGACCGGTATCGAGCAGGCGGATGCCCGCGACGTGGCGGTGCAGGAACGAGATGACCGCACCCTTGCTGTAATGGTTGAGTGACGCCCGGGCCGTGCCGTTCTCGTCGAGCCCTCCCCAGAGTTCCCAGACGGTCGTCGCGCCTCGGTCGATCATCGTCAACCACGACGGCGGGGTGTCCTGGAGCAGGAGGTCGTAGGCGACCTCCAGATGCCCGTTGTCGGCCAGGACGGGCAGCAGGTGCGGCGTAGCTAGGAATCCGGTGCCCAGGTGCGTCCCGGCGGCACGGACCAGGCCCACGAGCTGCCGCGTCAGCGATGCACGGAGGTCGGACGGAGCCAGGCCGAAAGCGAGCGTTCGGACATGCGTGGCCTGAGTGGCGTGCGTCAGGGTCCTGTCAGGTTTGATGAACTCGCGCTGCCAGGCATCCCGGGCAGCAGCCGCAAGTCCTCGGTAGTGCCTCTCGTCGTCGTCGCGGCCCAGTACTGCGGCGATCTTGGCCACGAGCTGCGCCGAACGGTGGAGATAGGAAGTCGCGACGTCGCCGTGGTCGCTGGCCGCGAGTCCCGCGATGTGCGCCCCGATGTCGTCGATCCCAGGCTCGAGCCATTCCCCCCAGTGAAAACCGGCGTCCCAGAGGAATGTCTCGTGCGGGGCGGCACCGGGCCGCGATGCCACTCGGTCCGGATGGCGCTGCGCCCGGGCGATGCCGGCGGCGTACTCGACCCATGCGGTCATGGACGGCCACTGCTCGGCCAGGAGATCTCGGTCGCCATAAGCGCGGTAGATCTCCCATGGCACGACGACCGCGGCGTCGCCCCAGCCCGCGGCGCCGTTCTCGAAACCCAGCAGCTTCGCCAGGTCCATGGGCACGGTGTTGGGGATCTGGTCCACCACGCGGCCGCTCGGCTCCTGCTCGGCGGCAAGGTCGCGCAGCCACTTCGCGGAGAAGCCGGCGACGTCGTAGACCAACGCCGCCGTCGAGACGAAGATCTGCCAATCGCCGGTCCAGCCGGCCCGTTCGCGCGTAGGACAGTCGGTCGGGATATCGCAGGCGTTGTCTCGGAAGCTCCACACCGCCGCCTCGTGCAGCCGGTTGATCCGGTCGTCGCTACATTCGAACCACCCAGTGCGACGGGCATCGGTATGGACGACTATGCCGGTCAGGTCGTCCTCCGTCAGGCCGTCCGGGTGACCTTCGACTCGGACGTACTGGAATCCATGGATCGTGTGCCGGGGTTCGAACCGGTCGTCCGAAGTCCCCGCCGACTTGACGTGGTCTTCCTGGAGCGGGAGGTCGAGGTTCGCGCACTTCGGCTCTCGTTGCACTAGCTCCTCACTCGGCTGCACCACAAGGTGGTCGAGCGTCACGTCTCCGTACTCGTCGAGCGCCTCGCCGTGGGTCAGGCGCAACTCGGTTCCGTCGCGGCCCAGGTTGGTGAGCATGATCCAGCCGTTGATGTTCTGCCCGAGATCGAACACTTGCCGGTCGGGGCGCGGCCGGGTGACGGCGACCGGTCGAAGTGCCTGGGTGCGCCGCACCGGGGGCGCGGGCGAGGATCGGAGCCGAGTCAGGTCGTGGTCGCGGACGGCTACCGCAGACCAGCCCGTGTCCCGTGGGTCAGGCCGGCACCACTCGCCGATCGTCGTGCGGAAATCGACGCCTTGTCCCTGAATCAGGTCCGCAGCGTGGATCGGCCCGATCCGCGAGGACCAGTTCGGACCCGTCCCAGCTGACGTCTGTGACCCGTCGACGCCATACAGCTGGAGCTGGGCGAGCAGCGCAACGCTGTCGCCGTAGATGTCAGTGAGGCGCAGTCCTCCGTTCTGACCGCGGAACCAACCGTCGGACAGAACCGCGCCCAGCGTGTTCTCGCCAGGAACCAGCAGGTCGGTGACGTCGTACGTCTGCACCTGCAACGTGGATTCGTAGCTGGTGAATCCCGGCGTCAACTCCAGGTCACCGATCCGGCGCCCGTTGAGAAAGCATTCGTAGATCCCGTGTGCGGTGGCGTGCAGTCGTGCCCTGGCCACGGGACGGTCGACGTCGAAGGACCCGCGCAGGAGATGGGCAGGGCGGGGCGTCGTGGCGCGCGTCTCGTCGGACTCGGTGGGCTCGATCCATTCAGCTATCCAGTCGTCTGGGCGGAGCAATCCCATCTCCCACCAGGAGGCGGCTGCCCATGAACTCTCTCCGGCGTCGGTCCAGACCCGGACGCTCCACTCGACACGATCGCCCGAGTGGAGCGACGGTCCGGCGTACGACACCAGCAGTGACCGGCTCGAATCCACTCGGCCGGAGTCCCATGCGCCGGCCCGGATCTGGTAGGCGAGCTGCCGGCGGGTACCTGCCGGAATCCGCCACGACAGCCGCGGATTCTGCATGGTGATCCCCAGCGCCTCGTCGAGGTGCTCGACTCGCAGGTGCGTCGGTGCGGTCACACGCGTCTCCTCGAATTCACGCCAGGCGCCTGCCACGGCGAAGCGGGCACTCAAAGTGGGCTGCTGCGCTGGACAACGAGACGAGCGTTTCACTAACCAAGATACCGCACGCGCGGAGTCCGGATCCGAGCGCTGTGCCTGGCGCCAGAAAGCGCCTCCTCCTGCCGGGCGTCTCCGCGGACCAGAGTGAGCTGGGTCGAGAGGAGCGCGGCGTGAGCGACCTGAGCGGCGCCAGGGTGCTGGTGACCGGGGCCGACGGATTCATTGGTAGTCATCTGGTGGAGCGTCTTCTGTCCGAGGCGGCGAGCGTGCGCGCCTTCTGCGTGTACAACTCGAACGGCTCGTATGGTTGGCTGGACGAGCTGGCCCGGACACAGCGAGCCGATCTGGAGTTCCGGCTGGGCGACGTCCGTGACGCGCGTTCGGTCGAGGATGCAGTGCGTGGTGTCGACGTCGTCTTCCACTTGGCGGCCCTCATCGCGATTCCGTACAGCTATCAGGCGCCGCGGTCGTTCATCGACACCAACATCATCGGCCTGCTCAATGTGCTCGAGGCCGTCCGGGATTCGGGTGTCAGGGTGGTGCACACCTCGACGAGTGAGGTGTACGGGACTCCCACGTCAGTGCCGATCACCGAGGATCATCCATTGCGCGGGCAGTCCCCGTACGCGGCCACCAAGATCGCCGCGGATCAGCTCTGCGAGGCATACGTCCGTTCGTTCGGCGCGGACGTCCTGACGCTGCGGCCGTTCAACACCTACGGGCCGCGGCAGTCGGCCCGGGCCGTGGTGCCTACGATCCTGGGCCAGTTGCTTTCCGGCGCCGGGGCCGTGCGGCTGGGCAGCCTCACACCGCGGCGAGATCTGACCTACGTAGCTGACACGGTGGACGGGTTCGTTCGGATGGGCGCGTCCACCCTGCCAGCGGGGTCGGTCGTTCAGCTCGGGACAGGGACCACGGTGTCGATCGGTGACCTGTTCACGCTGTGCTGCGAGGTCGTCGGTACCGAGGCCGAGGCGATCAGCGAGGCAGAACGGGTCCGGCCGGAGGCGAGTGAGGTGCAGGTGCTGTTGTCCGATGCGAGCCGGGCGAAGCGCGAGTTGCGCTGGCAAGCGTCGACGCCGCTGACCGAAGGGCTGGCCGCCACCGCGCGATGGCTGGAGCCGAGAGTCCACGCCGAGCTGACGGCGAGGTATCAGCGGTGATTCCCCTCGCAGTACCGACCTTGGACGGGAACGAGGGCCGGTACCTGCAGGAGTGCATCGACTCCGGCTTCATCGCGGCAGGGCCCTTCGTGGAGCGTTTCGAGGCCGCGTTCGCCGACGCCGTCGGGTCCGGGAACGCGGTGGCGTGCGCCACCGGCACGGCTGCGCTGCACGTGGCGCTCAGACTGGCCGGCGCTCAGCCGGGTGCGCTGGTGGCTGTCTCGGATTTCACGTTCATCGCGTCGGCCAACGCGATCCGCTATACCGGCGCCGACCTCCTGCTGGTAGACAGCGAGCGCGACACATGGAACATGAACACCGAACTGCTCCACGACGACGTCGTGCGGCGGGCTCGGACGGGTGCACCGATGCCGGATGTGGTCGAAGTCGTGCACGTACTAGGCCACCCGGCGCGACTCGAGCCGTTGGTCGAGTTGCGGGACCGATTCGGCATCGTCATCGTCGAGGACGCGGCGGAGTCGCTGGGCGCGGTGTGCGATACCCAGGGGCGGCAGGCCGGGACCGTCGGCGCCTTCGGTTGCTTCTCGTTCAACGGCAACAAGATCATCACCAGTGGCGGTGGAGGCATGATCGTCACCAACGATGGCGGACTGGCCGCGACCGCGAGGCATCTGTGCGCCCAGGCGAAGGCTTCGGGCGGCAGATATGTCCATGACACCGTTGGGTACAACTACCGCCTCAGCAATCTGGCGGCAGCGCTGGGCGTCGCACAGCTCGAACGGCTGGCGGATCGGCTACGCGCGAAGCGGGCCATCGCCAGTCGATACGACCGGCTGCTGCATGATCTGCCGGTGTCGGCGCCGCCGCGCGCCGCTTGGGCCGAACCGACCCACTGGCTCTACTCCGTGTTGCTCAGCGACGGCGCAGCAGATCCTGACGCGGTACTCGCGGTGATGGCCGAGGAGCGGATCCAGGCCCGCCGACTGTGGCCACCGTTGCACCGGCAGCGACCGTACCGCTCGGTCGAACGGCTGGCCGGTGAGGTCGCGGACAATGTCTATCGGCGCGGCCTGTCGTTGCCGAGTTCGGCGCATCTCACCGCGGACGACCAGATCGCGGTGATCGCCGCCTTGACCAAAGGGCTTGGCAATGCGTGAACGAGCGACCGACGGTTCTGGCGGGCGTTCCTCTGGCCCAGTTGCCATCGTCACGGGTGGTGGACGGGGGATCGGCCGGGCCGTCGTGCTGCGCCTGGTGCAGCACGGGTGGCGATGCGTGATCGCCGGTCTGGACGACGACGATCTGCGCAGCACGGCGGATGAGGCCGCGACCCTGGGCTGGCCGATCGCGACCGTGACGTGCGATATCGCGACAGACCACGGGCGTTCGGCCGTTGCCGAGACCTGGGCAGTGGTCTCGGGTGGGCGGTTGGACATGCTGGTCAACTGCGCCGCCCGATGCACGGCGATGCCGCTGTTCAGCCAGTCGACGGAGGACTGGTCTGGCGAGTTGAACACCAATCTGGTGGCGGTCGCGGTGCTCTCGGCCTGGGCGATCGAGCGGATGAAGCCACATCGAACCGGTTGCGTGGTGAACGTCGGGTCGGTGTACGGCTCGCTCGGCTTGAACACGGAGTACTACGCCGGGGTGTACTCGACCGACGGGCCGTCCGGACCCGTGCGCGCACCCGCCTATCACGCTTCCAAGGGTGGGGTGGCGGCTCTGACCCGTGAGCTGGCCGTAGCGGCTGGTCCGTGGAACATCCGGGCGAATACGGTGTCGCCCGGCATGATCGACACTCCCGAGCGGTCGTTTGCCGCCGATCGGATCGCCGGATTCGCTCGGGCGACACCGCTGCAGCGCATGGGCGAGCCCGACGAGGTCGCCGCCGTGGTGGAGTTCTTGGCCTCCGATGTGGCGGCGTTCATCACCGGTACGGAGATCGTCGTCGACGGCGGCTGGTCGGTTTGGTGAGTCCTGCTGCCGGCCGCGATGCCGGCGACAACGAGTGATGAAGGAGTGAACATCGGCGATGAGGATCCTTGTCACAGGCGTGGCCGGCCGGGTGGGGACGAGCCTGGCTCTAAGGCTCCTGCGCTCCGGTCACCAGGTTCGGGGCACCGTACGACCAGGGGGGCGGTCGCCACATCGGTCGATTGCGGATGACATCGAGGTGGTCGAAGCATCCCTCGCCGATACCGCGGCGCTGACTCGTGCCGTCAGCCAGGTGGACGTCGTCGTCCACCTGGCGGCACGGATGACCATCGGTGATACGCCTGCCGACGAATTCGTGGACGTCAACGCCGGGGGAACACTGCGACTCCTCGAGGCCGCCGTATCGCAGGCGAAGCCGGTGCGTCGGTTCGTCCTGGCCAGCACGGACAACGTCTACCGTCCCGGTGTCCCCACGACGGTGCCGATCACCGAGCTGCAGCCCGCCGTCCCCGGGGACTACTACGGCATGTCAAAAGTCCTCGCGGAGCAGGTGGTGGTCAACTATCACGTGCTCCATGGGATCGAGTACACGATCCTGCGCCTGGGGTCGGTGATCGCACCCGACGAGTCCATCGGGCTCTTCCGCAGAGACTGGGTGCGAACGTTCCTCGTGGCGCACGCTCAGGCCGGCCGGCGGAGCAACCTCTGGCCGCTCTTCGCGGCCTGCGGCGACCTCGCGCACCTGGTCGACGCGGCCACCGCCGGCCGTGACGGCAACCCAGCCGTGGACCTCGCCGGACCGCGAGGTGAGCCATGGGCGATCCACTTGACCGACGTCCGCGACGCGGTCGCCGGCACCGAGCTGGCCATCGATCACCCCCACGCGGCGAACGAGGTCTTCAACATCCTGGGCCCGCGCACGACGACGACAGCCGAGGCCGCCGCGGTCATGCGGAAGCTCGCCGGCGTCGACGCCGTGACCGTCCGGCTGCCGGTGACGTTGGCTTTCGAAGTGGCCACCGCCAAGGCTCGGCGCCTCCTGGGATACCGGCCCAGGTGGGACTACGAGGCGACCCTGCGAACGGCACTGGCGTCCTCCGGGGCGCCTCCGACGGGCGACGTCCCCGTTGGTGAAGCGTGACGGCGATGCGGCGAGTGTGCGTGTTCACGGGCTCCAGGGCCGACTACGGGCCGTTGCTCGCGCTGATCCACGCATTGGAGGACGACCCGGAGATCGAGCTCAGCCTCATCGTGTCCGGCGGCCACCTGGTCGCGGACCAGGGCATGACCGTGCGCCAGATCGAAGCCGACGGCTTTCGCATCGACGAACGGGTGGAAATGGTACTGGCGAGCGACACCGCGACGGGTGCGGCGAAATCGTTCGCGCTCGGCGTGATCGGCTGCGCCGAGGCACTCGATCGCGTCGGGCCAGACCTGCTGATCTTGCTCGGGGATCGCTATGAGGCGCTCGCAGCGGCGGTGACAGCCAGCATGCGCCTGCTCCCGATCGCGCACATCAGCGGCGGTGAGCTGTCCTATGGCTCGACCGACGATTCCGCTCGCCACGCGATCACCAAGCTGGCCCACCTTCACTTCACCGCGAACGAGGAATTTCGCCAGCGGGTCATCCAGATGGGGGAGCGCCCCGAGACCGTCCACTCGACTGGCGTTCCCAGTTTGGACACCATCAGGTCGGCACCCCTCCTCGGGCGTCCGGAACTGGAACGTCGGATCGGCATGGAACTTCGGGATCCCGTGATCGTCGTGACCTATCACCCGGCGACGGCCGATCCGGACGGAAGCCGTGACGGTCTCGTCGGTCTCCTGACGGCTCTCGATCGCGTGCCCGACGCAAGCGTGGTCTTCACTGCCACGAACGTCGACCGGGACGGATCGAGTGTCGCGGCCGCGATCCGCGCCTACGGGCTTCGCCACGCCTCCCGCGTCAGTGTCGTGTCCTCGCTCGGTCAGACCGGCTACCTGAGCCTGGTCAAGCAGGCCGCCATGGTCGTGGGGAACTCCTCCAGCGGTCTGGTGGAGGCACCAGCACTGCAGACACCCACGGTCAACATCGGCACCCGCCAGGACGGCCGGCCGAGGGCGACCTCGGTGATCGACTGTGGTGAGCAGGCGGAGGAGATCGAGTCCGCGATCCGCCTCGCGTTGACGCCCGGGCACCAGGCACTCGCCCGAAGCGCCGTGTCGCCGTTCGGCGACGGGCGAGCCGCCGCCCGCATCGTCGCGATCGTGAAGAACGTCGAGCTGGGGTCCCTGCAGCCGAAGACGTTCGCCGATCGGGGGTGCGAGTCCGTGAACCGCCCTGGCGGTCAGCCGCGGCGCGGCTTGCCGGCGTAGTAGCCCACGCATGACGCGGGGTAGTCCCGAGACCGCATCTCGTTGACGACCAGGTCGACGTCATAGGTGAACGAGCGGGGGCTGAATGTCATCGTCTCGGCCTCCAGGGTCATGTAGTCGACGACGTCGATGTAGCGACGGTTCTGGCCGACACTGCCTGGGTTGTGCAGCCAGAACGGCGGCCGGCGCACGCTGAACTGACGATGCGTGTGACCGAGCACGTAGTTGCCGTCCAGGCCGATGGGTGTGTCGGGAAAGATGTAGCGGCCGTCGATCGTATGAGCGAAGGTGAACCCGTTCCGGTGGTGACTGGTGTCAAGCGTCGAGATCTCCTCGAACCGGGTGAACCGAGGGTGGCAGACGTCGAAGAACTGCTGGGCGACCGGATTCCGGCCCGCGTAGCGCCCACGGACGAAGTCAGCCTCATGATTGCCCTCGAGGTAGACGAGATTCGGCAGCGCGGTGACGAGGTCGACGCACTCATTGCTCCACGGCCCATAGCCGACGACATCGCCCAGGCATACGTACCCGTCGGCATGACCGGCGTGCTCGAGCATGAGCTCGAGGGCGGGAAGATTGCCGTGAACATCGCTGAAGACGACCAGTGCCATGCGCTACAAGGGCTCGGGGCTGGACCGTGTGAGGACGCGATCACGTGTCAGGTCCTCGACGGCGGAGTTCGGCACGACACGCTCTCGCCAGTACCGCAGGATCGTCTGCTCCGTGACGGCGTACGACGGTGCGATCCCGCGACACAGATAGTCGGCGATCATTCTCGGCTCGTTGAATCCGCTCATCGCTCGTGCCGCCGTGGTGCCGGAGCAACGAGCGTTGATCTCGAAGATGAAGGGCCGGCCGTCCCGCATTCGAAGCTGGACGTTGCACGCACCGAACGGCTTGACGGCGTCCATCGCCTTGTACACCTCGGCCTCGACGGTGTCATCGCTGACGACGAAGCACCTGTAGGTGTCACCGTCGCGGAGCAATCGGCGCATCACGATGACGCCATGACACGTGCCGTCGAGATTGACCGAACCGCAGGTGAACTCCTCCCCATCGATGTGTTCCTGGGCGACGAACAGCGACAGGTCGACGCCGCTTGCCTTCAGGGCGGTCAGGTCGCCGGCGTTGCGTACGACGTGCACATCGCGGGAGCGGGACCCGCCTTCCCGTTTCTTGACCACGTACGGGTACGGAAGAGGAATACCGGCGGTGGCGTTCCCGCTCAGGTTCATCGTCACTGGAACGCCGATCCCATGCCGGGAGAGGGCCTGGTAGGTGGCCAGCTTGTTGTCGCAGAGCTCGACGACGTCCGGTGAGGAGACGATCGGGATGGTTCCGACTTCGACGAACCTGCGCGCCTCCTGCGCGAGCACGGGCAGCTCGGTGTCGAGGCCGGGAAAGAGCAGCCGGCAGCTCTCCTTCTGGCAGATCGTCAGGACCTCGTCGACGAAGTCGGGGTCGTCTGGACGAGGGATCAGATAGGACTTCCGCGCCGCATAGAGCCCGGTGGCCAGAGCATGGGCGTCGAGTGCCACCACGTCGTACGCGCTGCCCTGCAGCGCCTTGAGGATGCTCTGCCCGACACCGCCTCCTGCTCCGGTGACGGCGACCCGGATTCTGGTCTCCACACGAACTCCTAGGTCGCGTATTGGGTGAGACCGGGTCCTCGTCCGGTCCCGTGTCGATGCTGTCGCCCGGGGTGGCTCAACGGCCAGGGGGCCACTTCAGACGCGGTTCCGCGGACGCCGCCGGGGAGATCAAGAGAAGTCGCCCCCTGCCGACGCGCCCCTTGCGGGCGTGAGTGTGGATGCACGTCAGGGCCGCCGCGGTGAGCTCACGGCTGAAGGGAGGTCGCCGGCGAATGAACCGATACGAGACCAAGCTGGCCGACGTGGTTGCCAGTGCCGAGGCATCCTTGCGGGATTGCCTCGTCGTCATCGAGAAGCATGGTGTGGAGACGGTGCACGTCGTCGATGAGCGGGACAGGCTCGTCGGCGTGCTCGACGCAACGGCGATCCATCAAGCGCTCATTGCCGGCGCGGGCATGGCCGACCCGGCTCGAGAGCACGTTCACCCTCCGGTGGCGACGGTCCCGCCCGATCACAGCCGCGCGCACGTCCTCGACGTCATGCGCGCCCTCAGAATCGCCGAGCTACCGGTGGTCGATGCGTCTGGCCGTGTCGTGGGAGTACACGCGGGCCAACGGGTGATCGGCGGCGATCGGCGGGACAACTGGGCCGTGCTGATGGCCGGCGGCCGGGGAACCCGGCTGGCGCCGCTCACCGATACGGTGCCGAAGCCGATGCTGCCGGTGGCGGGTCGGCCCATCCTCGAGCGCCTCGTACTCCATCTGGTCGGCATGGGCATCGACCAGATCTTCATCTCCGTAAATCACCTACGCGACGTCATCGAGGCGCACTTCGGCGACGGCGCGCGCTTCGGCTGTTCCATCACGTATCTCCGCGAGGAGCCCAACCAGCCGTTGGGCACCGGCGGCCCGTTGGGGTTGCTCCGCTCGCATGCGCCAGCCGCGCCCGTGCTCGTCATGAACGGCGACCTCGTCACCGAATTCGCCGTGGGTGACCTGCTCGATACCCACGCGGAGGCAGGCGTGGTCGCGACGGTCGCCACCAGTGCGCATCAGCACCAGGTGCCTTTCGGGGTTCTGGAGGCCGACCGCGGCCGCCGTCTGCGGCGGATCGTCGAGAAGCCAACGGTCTCGTGGTCGGTCAACGCCGGCATATATGTTATCGAGCCGAGGCTGCTCGACCGAATCCCACCAGGAGAGTTGTTTCCTATCACCTCTTTGCTCGACGATTGTCTGCACCGAGGTGAGCCGGTGGGACTCTGGCGGCTGCACGAGGGCTGGCAGGACATCGGCAGGCCCGAGGAGCTGGCGAGGGCCCGAGGCGATCGATGATGATGCGAGGTTTCGCCTGTCGGACGTGCTCGAACGGGACCGCCGACATTGCAGAGTCGGCGGCCCCGCACTCATCGGGAGCCCTCCGCCCTTCGCCGACGGCGAGTTGCCGACCGCTGCGGAGTGGTTGGAAGGAACCCACCCGACGGCGCAGGCCACACAGATCTGTTGGCACCGATGAGCTCGAGTCGGACTCACCCCCAATGGCCCGAGGTTTGCTCAATGAAATAGATAGTTCTTAGTGAGAAGCTAAGTACCGTGTCGTTGTGCTGTCAACGCCCGCCCGGTGTACACATAGTAGGCGAATGCTATGAGTAGCATTCACTGGACATTAAATCAACTCGGACCTGTCCGATATTCGTTCCTGCGCCGTCCGGGTCATGTCGCTGCCGCGCTGCCAGTGTTCCGATCCCAAATCGATGCGACGCCCGAGGTGGATTGCGCGCATACGTAGTCGGCGTCGGCTCGAAGGCCGTCCCGCACCATGCCGCGGAAATCGCGCTCCGGCCAGAATCCGATGCGGCCGATGGCGGAGTCGATGCTCAACTCCAGGCGGTGCCGGATCGGCATCGTCACCATGAGCTTGGGTACGCCGTACATCTCGGAAATCACCGTCGCGGCCTGGTCGTGTCGCGACGGCGTCCGCTCCGCCAGGTTGAACGCGTGTCCGACAGCGCCGGGTTCCGTGAGGGCGCGGTAGACGCCCTCGACGGCGTCCCGCACGTCGAGCAAGGACATGGTCCAGGGCTGCAGGTCGGGATCACGCAGGCCCACCGCGGTGTCCGGTGCGGCATGGCCGGCCTGTTCGTCGAACAGCTTCACTAGGTTCGGCTGGCCGTCGAACAGCGGCCACAGATGTGAGTTGCGCCCCAGTGCCTGCCAGCCGAGCACCGCTCGCCAGAAGCTCAGCCGGAACATGGTCCCGGCCTCCTCCGGGCTGACCACAGTCGCGAAACGCACGATCGAGTAGGGGATGTCGAACTGGGCGGCGTGGTTGCGCAGGATCACCTCGCCGAGGAGTTTGCTGGTGCCGTAGTGGTCGGCCGGCTCCTGCCGCGAACGCTCCCGCAGCGGCCATTCCGGTGGCCGGCCCGGCCGGTAGGTGCCGTCCGAGCTCGCCAGCACGAACCTCTCGGGCTTCGCGCTGGAGCGCAAGACGCCTTCGAGCAGGCGGAGAGTGCCGAGCGCATTGACGTCGTAGAAGCGATCTACCGGCGTGTCGCCGCGGATCAACTGGGCCGCCAGGTGTACGACGTGCGTGACGTCGCGGCACGCGTGGTCGATCGCGCGCTGATCACCGAGGTCCGCCTCTACGACGTCGACGGCGGGGAACGCGTCCAGCTTGGGCCGGTGTGGATCACCGGGAAGGATCATCGCCCTGACGTCCGCGCCGGAGGTCACCAGCCGTTTGACCATGTTCGCGCCGACCCGGCCGGCAGCACCTGTCACCAGAACTCGCATGCCGTCTCCACTCTCGATCTGGGCCGAGCAGTAGCATTGAAATGGAACCTGTGTTTCAGTATTGCCGAGATCTGGATGTTAGGACAGGGGCGCGGGCAGTGTGGCGCCGACGACGTTCTAGGCAGGGGCGGATGCAGACATCACTTGACCACACCATGCTCGCCAGCGGCGTGACCATGACGACGGCACGCGGCCAGCGGCCCGGGCCGACACTCGCGCTGCTCGGCGGCGTCCACGGCGACGAGGACGAGGGCGTCCTTGCGGTACTGCAGGTGCTCCATGAGCTTCGGGACGCTGAACTCGCTGGCACCGTGCGGGCCGTGGCGCCGGCCCACCCGGCGGCCTGGGCCGCGGCGAGCCGGACCAGCCCGCTGGACGGTGCTGATCTGGCACGCTCCTTCCCTGGTGATGGCGGATCTCAGACCGCTGCCATCGCCGCGGGCCTCACCGATGGCGTGATCGCCGACGCCGATCTGCTGGTGGATCTCCACTCGGCAGGACGCCGCTACCGGATGCCGCTGTTCTGCGGTTTCGTCCAATGGAGGAGTGGTGCGGAGCAGTCGGAACGGGCGGCGCTGGCGTTCGGAGCGCCACTGGTCTGGGCACATTCAGCCGTGGCCCCCGGGCGGAGCGTCAGCGTGGCGATCGAGCGCGGCATCCCGGCCATATACGCCGAGAGCTCCGGCGGGGGGAGCATCCGCTCCGATCAGCTGGAGGTGTACGTCCGCGGCGTGCTCTCGGTTCTGGCGGAGTTCGGCATGCTGCCGGCGCCGTTTCGTCGACGGCCGGTGTCAGGGCCGCGGTGGGTCTACGACGGGGGTGATCTCGACGCGGGCGTCGCCGCTCGACACGACGGTCTCTTCGTCAGCACAGTGAATGCGGGTGCCGTCGTCGGGTCCGGCGAGGAGGTGGGTCGTCTCTACTCCTACGCCGGCGAACTGCTGGAAACCATCACGACGCCGTCCGACGGCATGGTGATGTTCCTGCGCCGGCAGGCGAGGACCCGCGCGGGCGAGGTGCTCTTCGCATTGGGTCGCGTCGAGAGCGGAGCGGTGGGATGACGATCAGCCGTTTCGCCGCCGATCTGCCAAGGGTCGACCAGTTCGTGACGCTTGGGGAGGGCGACACGCCCGTGGTGGAGCTGCCCGCGATTGCCGGACGGCTCGGCCTCCGGCGACTGTCTGCGAAGCTGGAGACCCAGAACCCCACCGGCTCCTACAAAGACCGGGTGGCAGCCATGTCCCTGTCACTGGCCCGCCAGCAGCGCAAGCGGGGATGGATCGCGTCCTCGTCGGGCAACGCTGGGCTGGCGATGGCGGCGTACGGCACACGTTCCGGACTGCCGGGCTTCCTCTGCCTGGTCGCAACGGCTCCGTTGGAGAAGAGCATCCCGTTGCAGCCGTACGCGGTCGCCGTCATCGGCGTGGACGGCGTCGGCGATGGTGCGACGAGTCGTGAGCTCACCGGGCTGATGGACGAGATCCGTGACGCGGCCGAGCGGCACGGCCTGTACCTCGGCATCACCGCGCACGCGATGAACCACGACGGTATGCGAGGAGTCGACACGATCGGCTACGAACTCACCGAGCAGGTCCCCACCGCCAGTCACGTCTTCGTCCCCGCTGGGGGCGGAGGTCTGCTGGTCGCGTTGGCTCGTGGTTTGCGCCAGCGCGAACACGACGCCCACGTCGTCGCCTGCCAGCCGAGTGGATGTGCGCCGGTCGTTCGTTTTCTCGACGGCGGCGTCCCCATCCCGGTGATCGCGCACTGCGACAGCCTCGTTTCGGGGCTCCAGGTGCCCAGCCCGCCAGACGGGCCGATGGCCGTTGAAGCCGTCGAGCGATCCCAAGGCTGGGGAACGATGACGTCTGACGACGAGATTCTCGCGGCCCAGCGTCTACTCGCCACGGTGGAGGGCATCTTCGTCGAGCCGGCGGCGGCAACGACGCTTGCCGCGCTGGTCCGCGACGTCGAGTCCGGGCGCGTGGACCGCCACGCCCATCCAGTCCTGATTCTGTCCGGGGCGGGTTGGAAGGATCTCGGCCGCTTCGGCGCAGCTGCCGGCAAGCTTCCGATCGTGACGTTCTCCGATGTGGCACCGCAGGTAGACATGTGGGCCACGGGGCTGGACTCCTCTGACCGTCACCTCGCCGGGAGGCACCAGTGAACAACGGCCGGCTCGCTGTGGTCACGGGGGCAGGAACCGGAATCGGCCGGTCAACCGCGGTGCGGCTGGCTGACGCGGGATTCGTGTGCGTTCTGGTCGGACGCCGGAAAGCTTTGCTGGACGAGACCGCGGACCTGCTGGGCGCCGAACCCGCCGTCATCGTTCCTGCGGACGTGACCACGGAAGCCGGTCGGAGTGCCATCTGTGATGCCGTCGACGCCAGGACGGAGACCGTCGGCGCGCTGGTGAACAACGCCGGAGACTCGAACCTCGCCCCGTTGTTCGCCCAGGATCTCGGAAGGTGGCGAGACAACTTCGCACTCAACGTCGAGGCGGCTGCGTTCCTGTCGTTCGCTGCAATGCGCCGGATGAAGGACGCCGGTGGCGGTGCCGTTGTCAACGTCGCCTCCGTCTACGGACGAGTCGCGCTGAACAACGCCTTCTATCAGCCGAGGTTGCCGGCCCATACCGCCGACGGCCCGGTCCGTGACGCGTCCTATTCCGCATCGAAGGGGGCGCTTCGAATGCTCTCTCGCGAGCTTGCCGTGGCCGGTGCCCCGATGGGTGTGCGCGTGAACACGGTGTCGCCGGGCATGATCAACGTGGGAAAGGTCCCGTTGGCGTCGGACGCCATGAAGGCTCTCGCTGACGCGACCCCGATGGGCCGGATGGGGCAGCCGGAGGAAGTGGCTGCCGCCATCGCGTTCCTGGTGTCGGCCGAGGCAAGCTTCGTCACCGGCACGGAGATCGTCGTCGACGGAGGTTGGACGGCCTGGTGAGCCAAGCGACACGACCTCGCTCGTGTTGTGCCGGCGGTCAGAGCTCGGAGAGCTTGGGTTCGAGGAGTTCCGGTGGGATGTCGCGACGGGGGAAATGTCGCTGGGCCTGGCCCTGGACCGGCGTGCGGACGACGAAGACGTCGCCGGCGAGGGCGGCGGCGCGGCCCGTTTGGGGCGCGGCGAGTGCCGCAGTGGTGATGAAGAGCTGGTCTCGTCGCGGTCCGCCGAACGCACAGCTCGTCACGTTCGGGGTGGCGACGCTGATCGCGCCGAGCGGCCGGGCGTCGGGAGCGTAGCGGCGGATCTCCCCGGCGCCCCAGACCGCCAGCCACAGGCAGCCCTCGGCGTCGACCGTGAGGCCGTCGGGCAACCCGTCGCTCGATGGCACCTCGATGAACGCCACCGGATCGCGTGGCACGCCCGCGTCCGCGTCCCACTTGTACCTCTGCACGGTCTGCGACAGCGTGTCGACGTGGTAGAAGTACTCGCCATCGGGGCTCCAGTCCAGACCGTTGGACATGCCGATGCCGTCGATCAGCTGCTCGGTCGTGCCGTCGTGGTCGACGCGGTACAGGGCGCCGGTGAACCTCGGATCGGTCGCGGCCGTACCGGCCACGAAGCGGCCTTGAGGATCACACTTGCCGTCGTTGAACTGGGTCGCGAGGTCGGGCTCGATCGGTAGCCAGAGACGGGGAAGGTCGGCCCAGCTCGGTTGGATCAGCACACCACGGCGGGTGGCCAGGAGAAAGCCGCCGCCGTCGATAAGAGCGACGCTCCCAAGGGCCTCTCCGATGGACTGGTATGCCATGCTGCGGTCAGACCGGCTCCACCGCCACAGATGGCCCGCAGGGATGTCCACCCAGTACAGCGAGTCGTTCGCCTCGTCGTAGACCGGGCCTTCGCCGACTTCGGCGCGACAATGGATCGCCTGCGTGGCCTGCTGTCCGGCCATCGGTTCACGCCCCCTGCCGTTGTGACGGTCTAGTCGCGTCTCATCGGCTGCAGCCGTGCCGCGATCTCGATGAGTGAGCTGGCGACACCGGCGACGTCCTCGGGCAGGAACCTGCTGGCAGGGCCGCTCACGCTCAGTGCTGCGGGAAGGCGGCTGCCGAGGATCGCGACGGCGACGCACCGGCCGTCGACCTCGTTCTCGCCGTCGTCGACCGCGTAGCCGCGCAGTCGCACCGTGGTGAGCTGCGCGAGGTAGTCGTCGACCGACGTGATGGTGCTCTGCGTGCGCGGCGTCATCTCCTCCTGATCGAGGAGTTCGCGCACGAGATCCTCGGGAAGCTGAGCGGTGATCGCCTTGCCGAGCGCGGTGCAATACAGCGGGTCACGGCTGCCTGGTGCGCTTGCCATGCGCACCGTACGGTGGCTCTCGGCCACCTCGACGTATCGGACCGCGCTGCCGTCGAGCACGCCGAGGTTCGTGGTCTCGCCCGTATCGTCGCGCAGCCGTTCGAGCCACGGTCGTGCGCGCTCCTTCAGGACGTCGAGGTCGCGGGATTGCATGCCGACGAAGCCGAGCCCGAGGCGGTAGCGGCCGTCGGTGTCGCGCTCCACGTACCGGTGCTTCTCGAGCGTCCACAGGTAGCGGAAGGCGGTGGCTTTCGCCATTCGGATGGAGCGGTGGATCTCAACCAGCGACATCGGCTCCGGCGCCTCCTGCAGAGCATTCAGCATCGAGACGACTCGCTCGACAGACCGGTTGTTGTACTTCCTGGCCTGCTCCGGGGTGGCCGTGGCCGGGTCTGGGGCTGCATGGATATCGATGGTCTCGTCGTCGTGCGCGTGCGCGTGCGCGTGCTCGAGGTCGTCGTGGTCGCGGTCTGCGGCCCGCTTGCGTGGCATGGCGCCGCCTCCAAGGGTTTTTTGTTCCGAACCTGTCGTTTCAGAAGCATACTGAACGCAAGATCGTTTACCAGGGGCCAGTTCGGGCCGACCGCGGAAATCCGACTGCCGGGCGGTCGATCGCCGCGCGCAGCTCATGGCTGCCGGCGAACTGGCCCCCTTGACGCGCGGTTTCCACAATCGTAGCGTGATTTGCCAAGTGGAGCGCCTGTTTCGATAAATAAAACGCCCTGGTACCGGTGTCACGGTTCAGCCCGCCCCGGCAGGAGAGACCCTCATGACCGCAGATGCTCGATCTCGTCCCCGTTCCCGGGAGCTCCACCGGCGCGCCAGCCGGCGGACCCCCGGGGGTGTCCATTCCAACATCCGGCTGGCCGGTCCGCGGATCTTCTTCGAGAGCGGCAGCGGACCCTGGCTGCGCAGCGTCGACGGTGACGAATACGTCGACTACCTGCTGGGTCAGGGCCCGAACTTCCTCGGCCACGCGCCGGAACCCGTGGTGCGGGCGGTCAGCGAGGCCAGCCGCACCGGCGTCATCTTCGGTGGCCAGCACGAGCTCGAGATCGAGGCGGCGGAACTGGTCTGTGAGACGCTCGGCTGGCCCGACATGGTGCGCTTCGGCGTGTCCGGGACGGAGGCCGTGCAGGCGGCGTTCCGGCTGGCCCGGGCCGCCACCGGGCGCACGAAGATCGTCCGCTTCGAGGGTCATTACCACGGCTGGCTCGACAACGTGCTGACGGCGCCCGACGGCGACGGCTGGGGGCCGGCGAGTGCTGGACAGCTCGCCAGCCACCTCGACGACTTCGTCGTGCTGCCGTGGAACGACGCGGACCGGCTGGCGGCGTTGCTCGCCGCCGAGGGTGATCTGATCGCCGCCGTCATCATGGAGCCGGTCATGATCAACGCGGGCGTCATCGAGCCGCGGCCCGGTTACCTCGAGCGGGTCCGCGAACTGTGCACCGCGTACGGCATCGTGCTGATCTTCGACGAGGTGCTGTCCGGGTTCCGGCTCGGCCTCGACGGCGCCGCCGGCCGGTACGGCGTCACGCCCGACCTCGCCACTTACGCGAAGGCACTGGCCGCAGGGTGGCCCGTGGCGGCGCTGGCAGGCCGGGCAGATCTGATGGAGCACTTCGGCACCGGCGAGGTCAACCACTCCGGCACGTTCAACGGCTCCGTGGTCGCGACCGCCGCGGTCAAGGCCAGCCTGGAGCTGTTGCGTGACGAGCCGCCGTACGCCGCCATCGATCAGCACGGCACCGCGCTGATGGCCGGCATCCGCGAGTTGGGCCAGACCTACGGCATACCGCTGCGTGCCGCCGGCCTGCCCGCCGCGTTCCACGTCTCCTTCGGCGATGCCGACGTCGTCGACTACCGCACGCTGCAGGAGCTGGACCTGGCCCGGTATGAGGAGCTGGCCGAGGAGCTGGTCGGCCACGGCGTCTGGGTGGCGCCGCGCGGCGTCTGGTACGTCTCAGCCGCCCACGGGCCGGGCGAGCTCGACGCCGCGCTGACCCGGTTCGCCAAGACGCTCACGGAGTGGCTGTGACGGCGGGCTCGGAGGCCGCCGCCGGGCCGGACGAACAGGAGGCGCCGGCCGCGCCGTTCCGGCCGTTCGTGCGTGCGGGCGATTTCGTCTTCGTGTCCGGGCAGGCGGCGGTCGACGAAGCGGGGCGGCTGGTGCCGGGCACGTTCGAGGAGCAGTTCCACGGATCGGTCGACAATGTCCGCCGGGTCCTCGCGCAAGCCGGCCTCGGCCTGCGGCACGTTGTCCGGACCGGCTGCTACGTGCACGAGATCGCCGACGTCCCGGAGTTCAACCGGCTCTACCGCGAGTACTTCCGGTCGCCGCTGCCGGCCCGGACCACGCTCACCGGCTGTCTCACCGACGAGGTCCGGTTCGAGATCGACGTCGTCGCATATGCCGGCGACGGGGAGGGCTGACCGGTGCGGCTCGCGCTGCTGGGACTGTTCCACGAGGCCAACACGTTCTCGCCACTGCAGGCCGACCGCGCCCTGTTCGCGTCGGGCGGGCTCTTCCGCGGTGCCGGTGTCATCGACGAGTACGAGGGCTCGTCGACGACGATCGGCGGCTATCTCGCCGCGGGCGAGCGGCTCGGCGTCGAGATCGTTCCGCTGACCTTCGCGTTCGTCAACCCGGTCGGCGCCGTCACCCAGGACGCGTTCGAGTGGCTGGCCGGCGAGATGCTCGGTGAGTTGGCCCGCGGCGGTCCGTGGGACGGCGTCCTGCTGAACCTGCACGGCGCCGCCGTAGCCGAGCACCTTCCGGACGCCGATGCCGAGCTGGCCCGGCGGGTACGTGCCGTCATCGGGCCCGGCGTGCCGGTCGGTGCCGTCCTCGACCTGCACGGCAACGCGTCGCCGTCGCTGGTCGACGCGCTCACCGTCACACTCGCGTACCAGACCAACCCGCACGTCGACGCCGCCGTGCAGGGTGCGCGGTGCACGGAGCTGGTGGTCCGGGCCGCGCGTGGCGAGATCACGCCGGTGCAGGTGTTGGTGCCGCTGCCGCTGGTGGTGAACATCGCCCGGCAGGACACCGGCGAGGAGCCGATGGCGTCGCTGATCGCGGCCGCCGGGCGGGTCGCGGAGCGCCCGGGCATGCTGTGGGCCGGCGTGCTGGAGGGTTTCCCGTACGCCGACGTGCCGCACGTCGGCATGTCCTGTCTCACCGTGCACGACGGCGACCTGCTCGCCGCCGAGTGGGCGGCATGGGAGCTGGCCGAGGCGGTCTGGTCGTGCCGCGACGATTTGCAGGCCCGCGGGCACACCGTCGAGGAGGCGCTGGACCTCGCCGAACAGGAGCCCGGGCCGGTCGTGCTGCTCGACGTCGGCGACAACATCGGGGCCGGCGCGCCCGGCGACTCCACCGTGATCCTCACTGCTGCGCTGCGCCGCGGGCTGCGTTCCCTGGTCCAGACGCTGTGGGACCCCGAGGCCGCTGCGGCGTGCGTCGCCGCCGGAGTGGGGGCCGAGGTGAGCCTGTCTGTCGGCGCCCGGCATGACCACTCGGCCGGCGCGCCGGTGCCGGTGAAGGGCCGCGTCCGGGTGATCTCCGACGGCCGATTCGAGGAGCCGGCGCCGACGCACGGTGGATTCCGCTGGTTCGACATGGGCCCGACCGCCGTCCTCGAGACCACCGATGGCCCGACGATCGTGCTGATGTCGCGGCAGACGATGAACACCAGCCGCCGCCAGCTGACGGCCCTCGGCCTCGACCCCGCGACGTTCCAGGTGATCGTCGCGAAGGGCGTCAACGGGCCTCGTGCGGCGTACGCGCCGATCGCGTCGCGGCTGGTGGTCGTCGACACCGACGGCGTCACCGCGATGGGCCTGGAGCGCTTCGACTACCGGCGCCGGCGCCGCCCGCTGTATCCGTTCGAGCCCGCCACGTTCCCGTCGGCGGCTGCCCGATGACGTTCTGGACGCCTGTATGAGCCACAGCTGAGGAGTTTCACAGATCGAAAACAAGGTCGGGGTTGACGGGCGGAGGCGCGTGGATGTCTCAGTCCGCCATCCTGTGTTGGTCGTGATCAGCTGGCGAGAGTAAAACACCTGTTCATCGACTGCGGAGCCGGCCAAGCCTCTGCGGCGGTACCTGCCGCCGCCTTCCCAGCTGATACCGAATCGTTTCAAAAACACGGCCAGCAGGGCTTGGGTGTAATTCAAAACTCAAGTATTATCTACCGAAACGCGATCCGCTCGCACGACAGGAGGGCCGACTGATGTCTGTGGGATTCCGGTCATTCCTGGAGGTCGAGGCGGGGCCCTGCGTGGCTACGGTGATCGAGCACATGGAGCGGTGGTCGAAGACGAAGGAGATAGGCATCCATGCCGGTGCACCAGGTCGGTATGTTCTCGATCCCGACGACGTCATCACGATCGCCCGCCACGAGAACGACGGCAGAGCCGTCTATCGGTGGCGGCGCCTGCACCCATTCGCGCAGGGGCGGACCGAGATCTGGCGAACCACGATCACCGCGGTCGAGGATGCTGGTCGCCCGGGCTGGCTCCGGACGGAGATTGAGGTCGCCGACGACGACGGCGACCCACCTGCACGTGTCCCCTTCATGTCCGTGCCGGCCGTGCTGCGATCGATCCTGGCCGACCTCTCGTGCCTCGATGGCGTAGTACCGAGCGCGACGGCTCCGACCTGGGTCGATTCCGCCGACTTGCCGGATCTCATGGACTACCTGGCGGACAGTTCCAGGCTCGGTCCGGTCTATGTGGCGCGGCAGGGCAAGCGTGACACGGAGGCGTTCTACTCCTGGGCGGCCGACGTCATGTGGGAGGTCGTGGGGCTGGGGAACGCATTCCTGCTGGCCGGCGAGGTCGAGCACGAGTTCAACGAGATGGTCGGTGAACTCCACGCCATCCCGGACGGCGCGATCCGCACCTACCTTCCGGGCGTGCAGCTCGACGACCCGCGTGACCCACGTCGGCACCAGATTCTCGGATCGGTGCGCATCGACCGGAGTGGGCCGCGGCGGCTGGCTCACATCTTCGGGCTCTCGCAGCGAGACCGTGGCAGTCTCATCACTCTCCCGCGCGAAGCCGCCGAGGTTGAGCAGATGCTCGAGGCGGGCGAGGCGGCGGACTACTACGGCACCGTCGGGGCCGAGCTTCGCGTGGTCGGGGTCGAGGTGGACGCACGCGACGATGCTGCGGCCGCCGGCTCGCCAGGCTCCACCCTGTCGCGGCGTGCGCAACACCGCCGGCTGGTCGAGCTGCTCGAGGAGAACGAGCGGCTGCGCGGCGAAGTCGAGCGCCTGCAGCGGGCAGCGGGCGCGACGCAGCGTGCTGACCTGACCGTCAAGGCGGCGCTCGAGACGCTCGAGGATGGCGTCAGGGCATTGCGCGGGCGGCTGGCAGGTGCTGACGTCGACGCTACTCACGGGGTGCATCAGCAGCTCAGCGCATCCTGACCCGTCCCCAGATCCGCAACCGGCAGGTCTGCTCCTGGCAGTCGGCTGGACGGCTCACGTCCTCGGCGCCAGGAAAGCTGGAAATCCCCTAGCGACACGCCGATGCGTTGATATGGCGCACTCTGCCTGCGCGGCGGGCGCCGTTGTCCGACGCGCGAATCGCTGTCTTGTGTTGTCCGACTTGCATCTCTGGCTCGCTGGGGGAAAATCTCCGGTACCACCGTCGAGTTGACCGGCCCGCCACAGACGGAGGCAGGCGAGCGATGTTCCATCCGCGACACGACGTCACGGATCTGAGTTCTTGTCGGCATGGCCCTTCGAGGGTGCGAGGTGGCTGGGATGGCTGATCTGCCCGCGAACCCGATGTCCGTCGAACTGACTGTCCGCCACCGCATGCTCTGGTGGCAGACCATGGCCGATGACGATCTGCCGGAGCACTGGGAGGTGTCGGCCGATGTCTGGGACCTCGACGTCTGCGACCCACGCTACCGGCACGTGTCGGACATCAAGCTGGCCGTCGCAGACCTCGACGGCGAGCGGAACCTGCTCGACTCCATCGAGCTGGGAGAGTGGGCCCTCGAGTTCATCGCCGAGACCATCATCGACCTCGCTGACGGTACGTTGGTGCCCGAGCTCGACGCGAGGGTCGGCGAAGGCCCGTCACGCATGGTCATCGTCGGCTGGTTCGAAGTGGCGGAGGCATGGCGCGGTCATGGCCTTGCTGCGCCGCTCATCGCCGCCGCGCTGGAACGTTTCTCCAACAACGCCCGGCTCGCGGTGTGCCGCCTCTCGCCCGCCGACTTCAGAAGCCGCGGCCAGGACCGGGTGGCGGCGGAGTTGACCTGCCTCCGGCTCGGGGCGTTGCTCGAGCGGATCGGATTCTTCCTGTGGAATGGCGTTTACGTCGTCGATCTCAAGAACCAGGACCTGATCGACGCGAGTCTCGGACCCCTCGAGCGTTGGGGCCCGTACAGCGACGGCACCTCGGGGCAAGCGGCGCGACAGGGCGAGTGATCCACCGCCGACGAGACCAGCGCAGCGCGAGGTATGGGAGGCACCGCCGCCGTCACATCGCTGGACGTCGGCCCGACCGATCTCCGCCCTGGCCGGGGCGGGGTCGTCGGTGCGCGTCCTGCTCGGGTCGAACCGCATGAGGTCGCCTTCATCCGCCGGGGCCTCGCGAGCGGGTCACTGAGCGGCTGCAGGGCTGGCTGACACCGATCCTTGAGACGCAAGGGTGTCAGGAAGTCGCCCGAGCGCATCCAGCCGCGATGCGAACGTCAGGTTCGCCGCCAGGGTGCGGAAGCGCGCTCGACGTCAGGGAGCGGGCGGCGGCTGCTGCTGGCTGCCCTTCAGCAGGTCGCGCGGGTCGGCCTCGAGGGCCGCCGCCAGCAGGTAGAGGTTGTCCAGCGTCAGGTTCCGGGTGCCGCGTTCGACGCCGCCGGAGAACTTGCCGCGGTAGCCCATGAGGGCGTCCAGCTGTCGCTGCGTCAGTCCGAGCGCCGCGCGGCGGGCGCGCGCCGACTCGCCGAAGGCCATGAGGAACTCGGCCTTGCGGGACTTGACGTCGTCGTGTGCGGGCATCCCCTCACCGTCGAGGCATGATGATCGTTTCGTCGACAGACTATGGCGAGCACCCGTCGGCGTCAGAGCAGATCGCGGGCGGTGACTCCCAGCGCATGGGCGAGCCGATGGATGTTCAGCAGCGCCACGTTGCGTTCGCCGCGCTCGATCGAGCCGACGTAGGTGCGGTGGAGGTTGGCGCGTTCGGCAAGATCCTCCTGACTGAGGCCCAGCTCACGGCGGAGTTCCCGGATGCGGGTGCCGAACGCGCTGAGGGCGCGGCGCTCGTCGTCGGGAGGCTGGGGCACCCGTCTACGCTGCGGGTCGCCCCCTCCAAGATCTACAGACTATGAGTAGCATGCGCAGGTTGGGTCACTCTGGGTGAGGGTGCTATTCGGGCACAGTGGGCAGAACGGGTGGTGGGTGAGCGGGCAGCAGATCGCTGGCCGACCGTCCCAACGCCCCTGCTAGGAGGTGCACGACGAAGATCGACGGGGTCCGCTCGGCGCGCTCGAGCATCCCGACGTACGAGCGATCCAACCCGGCGGCGATGGCCAGGGCCTCCTGGCTCAGCTCGGGTTTGGCGGCGTCGCGCAGCTCTTGCAGCCGGGCGCCGAACGCCTCGCGCAGGCCGCGGGCGTACTCCTCGGTCGTGGACACTCGTCCACGGTCGGGGGCGTGGGAACTATGGGTCGACAGACTATGGATGGCATTCTGAGGCTGTCGGTGCCGGGTGGCAGGGTGGGCTCATGATCACGCGTGCGCAGGTGCTCGCCTATCGAGCCGCGGCCGGCGGGCTGTCGGGCTCGGGATCGGTGCTGCTCACGGGCGTGCAGGATCATCCAGTGGGTGCCACGGCGCGGCTCGCGCTGGCGCTGCGCGGGGCGTCTGCGGCCGCCTCGGATCGGGGCGTACTGGTGCATTCGGTGCGAGCCGCCATGCATGTGCATCGATCGGACGACCTCGGCCTGCTGGCCGCCGCTCTGCGCGTCGACGATGGGGCGGAGTTGGCGAAGCAGGCGATCGGCCCGTTCGGCGCCGACCTCGGGACCGGCTTCGGCGCTGCCGTCGACGACGTCGCCGCCGTCGTGCGCGACATCATGGCCGACGGGGTGGCGCGCACCAAGGGCGAGCTGTCCGGCGCCGTCTCGCCGCGGGTCGATCGGCGGCTGGCGCCGTGGTGTCAGGGGTGCGGGGTGCACCACGTGCAGGACGCGCTGTTCCGCTACGCCACGCTGCAGGCCGCGCTCGTCATCGAGGTCGAGTCGTCGAAGGTGTTCCGGTTCCGTCTCCTCTCTGCCGAGGTGGACGGCGCGACGGCTGGGGCGTCGGGCCCTGGTGCCGCGGCGTCGGCAGTCTGGGCTGCTCCGGGTGGCGGGACAGACGCGGCCCGAGCCGAGCTCGTCCGCCGGTTCGTCCACGCGGCCGGGCCCGTGCGGCCGGCTCAGCTCGCCGCCTGGCTGTCGCTCACGCCGGCGGCGGCGAAGCGGTGGTGGTCACTGGCCGAGCCCGACCTCACCGACGTCGAGGTCGACGGGCGGCGTGGTTGGGTGCTCGCCGCGGACCTGCCGCTGCTCCAGGCTCCGCCGAAGCCTGGCGAGCTGCGGCTGCTCGGTCCCTACGATCCGCTCACCGAACTGGCCGATCGCGACTTCCTCCTGCCCGACGCCGCCGCGCGCCGGCAGGTCTGGGCAGCGGCGGCCAACCCCGGCATCGTCCTGTGCGACGGCGAGATCGCCGGCACCTGGCGGCGCCGCACCAGTCGCGGCCGACTCACCCTCACGGTGTCGCCGTTCGGCGCGCTGCCGCCCGCCTGGGCCGGCCACCCCGCCGTCGTCGCCGACGCCGAAGTCATCGGGCGGTTCTTCGACGCAGAGGAGGTGCGCATCAACACTGCCAACTGAATATCGAGCCGGCGCAGCGTTCGACGGCGGACGTGTGCCCGGCGGGTGAACACCTGAAGGTGCGGAGCCCCGACGAGCACGGTGTGCTGTTCGGCCAGAGCGGGCGGGGTGCTGAGGCCGCCTCGGGCCGGGATGCACTGGACGGTGCGCGGTCGCGGCAGGGCTGAGGTAGCGGGCCGGGCGGGTCAGGCGGCGCGGGGCCGACGCAGCGGGCCGGGCGGCGCGGGGCCGACGCAGCGGGCCGGGCGGGTCAGGCGGCGCGGGGCCGACGCAGCGGGCCGGGCGGCGCGGGGCCGACGCAGCGGGCCGGGCGGCGCGGGGCCGCATGGTGTTGGGTCGGGCGCCGTGTCGGGTTGGCGCTTCGCGCGGGCGGGTGTCCGCTCGTCGCGCTGGGCTGTGCGAGATCCGCGGGGACACGCCGGGGCGGGTGCGGCGGGGAACGTGGCGGCGGGAGGGTTCGTCGTGCACAATGGAGCCGTCGCAGGTTCACCTGGGCGGGAACGAGGTCGCAGGGGAAGGCGTCCCTCGAACCGCAGGAGGATCCGGTGACGACTCGTGGCGTTCTGTACGTTCACGCTGCTACGTCGGCCTTGTGCCCACACATCGAGTGGGCAGTGGCCGGCGCTCTTGGCGTGCGCGTGAAGCTGGACTGGAGCGCGCAGCCGGCCGCACCCGGTATGTACCGTGCCGAGCTGTCGTGGCAGGGTGCGTCGGGCACCGGCGCCAAGATCGCGTCGGCGCTGCGTGGCTGGATGCATCTGCGCTTCGAGGTGACCGAGGAGCCCAGCCTGGGCTGTGAGGGCGCCCGCTACTCCTACACGCCGGAGCTGGGCGTCTTCCACGCGGTGACCGGCGTCCACGGCGACATCATGATCCCCGAGGACCGCATCAAGGCTGCCGTCGTGAAGGCGTCCCTGGGCGAGGTCGACCTCGAGGAGGAGTTGCGCCGGCTGCTCGGCGCGCCCTGGGACGAGGAGCTCGAGCCGTTCCGGTACGCGGGCGACGGGGCGCCGGTGCGGTGGCTGCACCAGGTCGTCTGAGCAGGCCGGCGGACGGGACGAAATTGATCCCCGGCAGGGCCTTCACAAGACGCCGAGTCCTCGGTATGGTCACGGACTAGTAACACACCTCAAGACGTGGCCGCTCCGGCATCGGTGGTTGTCCCCGGCCCGGTGACCGGGAAATACAGCGGCCTCACCACGTAGCAGCGCCCCGGACCGAACGCGGTCCGGGGCGCTCCGTTTGTGGGGCCGAAAGCGAGCTCCCGTTGCGGGACGAAAGCGAACTCCCGCCCCGCCAGACGGCCCTGGCGAGGCGGGAGTCCGGGCCGGGAAAGCTGGGGTGTGTCTCCCAAGTCCGTGGCCTACTGCGCGACGCCCAGGCGGCGCCTCGCTGCGTTCTCGTCAGTCGTCATAGAACCCCGCTATGACTCCCTCCTCGGCCTTGCGAGGCATCCACCTGGACTCCGCTCGCTACGGCCGAGACTTGGGAGACACACCCTAGAGCGGGATGTTGCCGTGCGCGCCCCGCCGCTCGGGAGCCTCGGCAATGGCGCGGGCCAGCGCGGAGCGGGTCCGGTCCGGCGTGATGATCTCGTCGACGACGCCGAGTTCCTGGGCGCGGTCGAGGCCGCCGGCGATGCGGGCGTGCTCCTCGGCCAGTTCCGCCTCGACCTGGGGGCGCAGCTCGGGCGCCACCTCGGCCAGCTTGCGCCGGTGCAGGACGCGGACGGCGGCGACGGCGCCCATGACGGCGACCTCGGCGGTCGGCCAGGCGAACACGCGCGTGGCGCCGAGGGCGCGCGAGTTCATCGCGATGTACGCGCCGCCGTAGACCTTGCGGGTCACCAGCGTCACCCGCGGCACGGTCGCCTCGGCGAACGCGTGCAGCAGCTTCGCGCCCCGCCGGACGACGCCGTCCCATTCCTGGCCGACGCCGGGCAGGTAGCCGGGAACGTCGACGATGACGAGGAGGGGCACGCCGAGGGCGTCGCACATGCGGACGAACCGGGCGGCCTTCTCCGCGGACGTGGAGTCGAGGCAGCCGCCGAGGCGCAGCGGGTTGTTCGCGATGACGCCGACGGTGCGGCCGCCGAACCGGCCCAGGGTGGTCGTGATGTTCGGCGCCCACCGCGGGTGCAGCTCGACGCCGGTGTCGTCGTCGAGAAGGTCCGTGACGATGGGGTGGACGTCGTACGCGCGCTTCGCCGACTCCGGGAAGTGCACGCCGAGGTCGCGATCGGCAACGGCCGAGACGGACAGGGTGCCCGGCGAGCCGAGCAGCGCCGCCAGCGATCGCGCCCGGTCCAGCGCCTCCCGCTCGGTGCTCGCGACGACGTGGACGACGCCGGAGCGGCGGCCGTGCGGCTCGGGGCCGCCGAGGCGCAGCATGTCGACGTCCTCGCCGGTGACCGAGCGGACCACCTCGGGGCCGGTCACGAAGACCCGGCCCTCGGGGCCCATGATGACGATGTCGGTGAGCGCCGGGCCGTACGCGCCGCCGCCGGCGGCCGGGCCGAGCACGACGGACAGCTGCGGGATCTTGCCCGACGCGCGGGTCATGACGGCGAAGATCCGGCCGACGGCGTGCAGCGAGAGCACGCCCTCGGGCAGCCGGGCGCCGCCGGAGTGCCACAGTCCGATGATCGGGACGCCGTCGGCCAGCGCCCGCTCGTAGGCGTCGACGACGACCTGGCAGCCGTCCGCGCCCATCGCGCCGCCCATGACCGTGGCGTCGGAGCAGAACGCGACGATCGGAGTGCCGTGCACCGTGCCCACGGCGGCGAGCATGCCGCTGAGGTCGTCGGCGCTGATCAGCTCGAGCGAGCCGTCGTCGAAGAGGGCGTCGAGCCGGTGCTTCGGGTGCCGCGGGTCCTGCTCCCGCGGCGGCTTGGCCGTCGGGGTGGCGGTGCTGGACGATGCCGAACGATCCGCCAGAGCCGTCATCAGGTCCTCCTGAAGGCCAGGACGACGTTGTGCCCGCCGAACCCGAACGAGTCGTTCAGCGCGGCCAGCGGACCGTCGTCGAGCTTTCGCGGGGTGCCGCGGACGATGTCGAGGTTGATGTCGTCGTCGACGTCGTCGACGTTCGCCGTGGGTGGCACCAGGCCGTGGTGCAGCGTGAGCACCGTGGCCAGCGACTCGACGGCGCCGGCGCCGCCGAGCAGGTGCCCGATCATCGACTTCGGCGCGGTGACCGGGATCGACGGCGTGCGGTCGCCGAAGACGGCGTTCAGCGCCACGGACTCGGCGGCGTCGCCGGTCGGGGTGGACGTGGCGTGGCAGTTCACGTGCGCGATGTCGTCGGGGGACAGACCGGCGTCGGTCAGGGCCTTGCGGATCGCCGTGATGACGCCGCGGCCGGTCGGCTCGGGCTGGGCGATGTGGTGGGCGTCGGCGCTCATGCCGGAGCCGGCGATCTCGGCGTAGACGCGGGCGCCGCGGGCCGCGGCGTGCTCGGCCGACTCCAGCACCATCAGCGCGCCGCCCTCGCCGAGGACGAAGCCGTCGCGGTTCTTGTCGAACGGGCGGCTGACGGCCGTGGGGTCGTCGGAGCGCTTGGACAGCGCCATCATGTTCGCGAACGCGGCGATCGGCAGCGGAGAGATGACCGCCTCGGTGCCGCCGGCGACGACGACGTCGGCCCGGCCCAGCCGGATCATGTCGACGGCGTAGGCGAGCGCCTCGGCGCCGGACGAGCACGCGCTGACGGGCGTGTGCGCACCGGCCTGTGCCTGCAGTTCGATGCTGACGTTCGCGGACGGGCTGTTCGGCATCAGCATGGGGATGGCCAGCGGCGACACCCGGCGCGGGCCGGACGCGAGCATCTGGTCGTAGTTGGACAGCAGCGTCGTGAGCCCGCCGATGCCGGAGGCGCAGACGACGCCGACGCGGTCGGGGTCGAGTCCCGCCTCGCTGGCCTTGCCGGAGAATCCGGCGTCGGCCCACGCCTGGCGGGCGCAGATGATGGCGAACTGGGCCGAGCGGTCCAGCCGCCGGGCCTCGACGCGGGGGAGGACCTCGGAGGGGTCGACGGCGACCGGCGCACCGATCTGCACCGGCAGGTCCGCGACCCACTCCTGGGTCAGCTTGCGTACGCCGGATCGACCGGCGAGCAGGGACTCCCAGGTCGACGCTACGTCGCCCCCGACGGGCGTGGTGGCGCCGAGCCCGGTGACGACGACTCGTGCCTGGGAATGCGACATCTGTTTAGGACCCTGCCTTCTCGATGAACGTGACGGCGTCGCCGACGGTGGCCAGGTTCTTGACCTCCTCGTCGGGGATCTTCACGTTGAACTTCTCCTCGGCCGCGACGACCACCTCGACCATCGACAGCGAGTCGATGTCGAGGTCGTCGGTGAAGGACTTGTCGATCTGCACGTCCTCGGCGGGAACGCCGGTGATCTCATTGACGATCTCGGCAAGACCCTCGCGGATCTCCTCGGTGCTGGCCATGTCTGTGGTTCTCCTCGTTGGTGTGGGTGATGCCTCGTGACCGATTCGTGGTCGGTGACGATCGTAGGTGCCCGCACGGCGTCGGGCGGGCACGTGGCCTGACGTCAGGGGATGCGGATCACCTGGCCGGCGTAAACCAGCCCTGCGCCGAAGCCGATGATGAGGGCGAGATCGCCGCTCTGGGCTTCGCCGGTCTCGAGCATGCGCTCGATGGCCAGCGGGATCGAGGCCGCCGAGGTGTTGCCCTGGGTGGCGATGTCGCGGGCGATGGCGACCCGCTCGGGCAGTTTGAGCTGGCGCGCCATCGCGTCGGTGATGCGCATGTTGGCCTGATGCGGCACGAACATGTCGAGGTCGTCGACGGTGACGCCGGCGGCGTCGAGCGCTTCCTGGGCCACCTTCGCCATCTCGTACGACGCCCAGCGGAAGACCGGGTTGCCCTGCATGACCAGGTGCGGCATCGCCGGCCCGGTCTCGTTGAACAGGGCGTCGCGCCAGTTCTCCTTCTGCGTGATGTGCTCGAGGTGCTGGCCGTCGGAGCCCCACACGACGGGGCCGATGCCGGCGTCGGCGGCGCCGGCGGCCGGTCCGACGACCGCGGCTCCGGCGCCGTCGGCGAACAGGAACGCCGTCGACCGGTCGGTGCGGTCGGTGAGGTCGGACAGCCGCTCGACGCCGATGACGACGACGTGGCCGGCGGTGCCGACGCGCACCATGTCCGACGCCAGCGACAGGCCGTAGCAGAACCCGGCGCACGCGGCGGAGACGTCGAACGCGGCGGCCCGGTTGGTGCCCAGCTCGTAGGCGATCTGGGCGGCGGCGGACGGGGTCTGGTAGAGGTGCGTGACGGTGGAGACGATGACGCAGTCGACCTGCTCGGGCTGGATGCCGGCGTCGGCCAGCGCCTTGCGGGCGGCGGCGAGGCTCATCGAGATGACGGTCTCGTCGTCGCCGGCCCAGCGGCGGCTCTCGATGCCGGAGCGGGTGCGGATCCACTCGTCGGAGGAGTCGATCTGCTCGACGATCTCGGCGTTGGTGACGACCCGGCTGGGCCGGTAGCCGCCGATGCCGAGGATGCGCGACGCGCGCGGCTGCCGCTCGGACTGGATCGTGAGTGCGCTCATGTTCACGCCACCGCCTCGGGGTGCAGCCGGACCAGTGGCTGGCCGGGGGCGACCGAGTCGCCGTCCTCGACCAGCCATTCGATGATGGTGCCGCCGTGCCCGGCCGTGACCTGGACGGTGTCGCGCAGCGACCCGACGGTGCCGACGGTGTCGCCGGCGGCCAGGAGGTCGCCGGTCTTGGCGCCGCCGGCCGCGAACGTGCCCTTGACCGGCGCGACGACGAGGCGCCACGTCGGGTTGGTGGCCAGCGGGCTGGGCTGGCCGCCGTGCTGCTCGACGAACGCGCGGGCGGCGTCGAGCTGGTCGGGCGTCTTCAGCGCGAACGTCTCGACGCCGGGCAGCGCGCGCTTGGCCAGGCCGGTCAGCGTGCCGGCCGGCGGCACCTCCAGCACGCCGGTGACGCCGAGGTCGGCCATGGCCTGCATGCACAGGTCCCAGCGGACCGGGTTGGACACCTGGTCGACCAGCCGGTCGAGCACCTGGCGGCCGTCGTGGACGACCTGGCCGTCGCGGTTGGACAGCAGCAGCGTGCGGGGGTCGTGGGTACTGATGGACTGAGCGTAGTGCCGCAGCCGCTTCACCGCCGACGCCATGTGCGTGGTGTGGAATGCCCCGGCGACGGGGAGCGCGCGCAGCCGGGCGCCCTGCGGCGGGTCGCCGGCCAGCGCCTCCAGCTGGGCGACGGTGCCGGCGGCGACGACCTGGCCGGCGCCGTTGACGTTGGCGGGGGTGAGGCCGTGCCGTTCCAGCGTCGCGAGGACGTCGTCGGGGTCGCCGCCGAGGACGGCGGTCATGCCGGTGGACTCCTTCGCGGCCGCCGCGGCCATGCCCCGTCCGCGCTCGCGGACGAACACCATGGCCTGCTCTGCGGTGATGACGCGGACGGCGGCGGCCGCGGTGATCTCGCCGACGCTGTGCCCGGCCGCCGCGCCCACCGTCGCGAACCCGTCGGCAGGGTGCGGGAACAGCGCGAGCGCCGTGACCAGACCAGACGCCACCAGCAGCGGCTGGGCGATGGCGGTGTCGCGGATGGTGTCGGCGTCGGCCTCGGTTCCATAGTGGGCGAGGTCCAGCCCGGCGACGGCGGACAGCCAGTCGATGCGGGCCGCGAACGACGGGTCCTCCAGCCACGGCGTGAGGAAACCGGGCGTCTGGGATCCCTGACCGGGAGCGACGATCACAAGCACCCCTCAAGCCTCGCGGCTACCCGGGCGTAGAAGGGGTCGGCCGCGGTCACAAGGTCGTCCCACTAAGTTTGGGGGTTTCCCACAACGACGCCCGCGGCGGTCACTCGATGGCCGGCGGGTTCATCCGTCCGAGTGACAGCGCGAGCCGCAGGGTGTAGGAGTCGCGGGGGTCGGTCGGGGTCAGCCCGACGACGTCGGTGACCCGCCGCAGCCGGTACCGCACGGTGTTCGGGTGGACGAACAGCAGCCGGGCCGCGGCCTCGACGGACGCGCCGGTCTCGAGGTACGCGGCCAGCGTCTCGAGCACGACCGGGCCGGCCTCGGCGATCGGCACGTAGAGCTCGGCGACGAGGTCGTTCAGCGCCTCCAGGTCGCCGGCCAGCGCCCGCTCGGGCAGCAGCGACCCGGCCGAGACGGGACGGGGCGCGTCGGGCCAGCCGGCCGCCGCCAGCAGCCCCGTCACGGCGGGCCGGGCCGACGTCGCCGCCGACACGAGGTCCGGGACCAGCGGGCCGACGACCACCGGACCGGGGCCGAAGTGGGTGACGATCGCGGTCGCCGCCTGCAACGGGTCCTCGACCCGGCCGAGCACCGCCACCAGCCGGTCGCCCTGCCCGCCGGTGAGCACGTCGTACCCGGCGTGCCGGGCCGAGCGGCGGATCTCGTCGGCCGACGTGCCGTCGTCGGGCCGCGGCCGGCCGATGATGACGACGACGCCGCTGGCCGCCGTCCATCCCAGCGCGGACGCCCGCGACCGCACGTCCTCGTCGACCTCGCCGCGCAGCAGGGAGTCGACGACGGTCGCCTCCAGCCGGGCGTCCCACGACCCGCGCGCCTCGGCGTAGCGGGCGTAGACGTGCGCGGCGGAGAACGCGACCTCGCGGGAGTACCGCAGCACCCCCTCGCGGACGTCGCGGACGTCGTCGGGCCCGACGACGTCCTCGACGTTGTCCTCGACCACCTCGATCGCGACCCGGACGACCTCGACGGTCTGCTGCAGGCTGATCGAGCGGATGAGGTCGCGCGGCGCGGTGCCGAACACGTCGGCCGTCGGCGTGGGGCGGGACTCGTCGGCGTTGCGGTACCAGTCGACGAACGCGGCGATGCCGGCCTGGATCACCAGGCCCACCCAGGACCGCTGCTCCGCGGGCATCGCGCGGTACCAGCTGAGGGTGTCTTCCATGCGGGCGATCGCCGCCGTGGCGAGCCGTCCGGTCGCGCGCTCCAGGAGGTGCACGGAGCGCTCGTGCCGGCTGGTGCCGTGGGCGCCGGGGCGCTCGGCGTCGGAGGTGGACCGCATGCTCGGCAGCGTACGCGGCTGGGGCCCCTCGGCGGTGGACCAGGGGCGTGGTCGTTGTGGTGACCGGACAATCGGGGCGGTCCGGCGTCGGGCCCCGCTCGCGCCGGGCATTAGGCTGCGGGCCATGTCGACCCCCACATCGCCCGGTGAGGGCGCACCCACCGACGTCCTGGGCCGCGCGCTGCGGTTGGTGAGTCTCGCCATGCTCGGCGGTGTCGTGGCCATCGCGTTGGTGGCGATCTTCACCGTCGGCGACGAGCCGGGCACGGGCACCGACGCGTTCGGCCAGATCGTGGTGAGCGTGGTGTTCCTGGCCGCGGCGTTCCTCGTCCCGCGCCGCGTCGTCCGGCCATGGCCCGTCGGCGCCGCGCCCGACGCGGTGAAGGCGTCCGGCCAGCTGCGCAGCGCGGCCTTCATCAGCCTGGTCTTCGCCGAGCTGCCGACGCTGATCGGGCTGGTCAACTCGTTCGCCCGCGGGGTGTGGCTGCCGGTGGCGATCGGCGCGCTGTTCAGCGTCGGCGGGCTGCTGCTGACGGCGCCGACGGCCGGCCGCATGGGGGAGTGGCTGGCCCGCATGGAGTCGGCGGGCGCGCGCACCGGGCTGTGAGCGTCGACGTCCGGCGGGCGGGCGACCGGTTCGTCACGCCCGGCGACGGCGTGGTGTCGCGGCACTCGTTCTCGTTCGGGCCGCACTACGACCCGGGCAACGTCGGCTTCGGGCTGCTGGTGGTGGCCAACGACGACGTCGCGCGGCCGCACGGCGGGTACCCGGTGCACCCGCACCGCGACGTCGAGATCGTCACGTGGGTGCTGTCCGGCGCGCTGGCGCACGAGGACACCGCGGGACACGGCGGCTCACTGGCGCCGGGTGTGGTGCAGCGGATGAGCGCCGGTCGCGGCGTCCGCCACTCCGAGCTGGCCACCGGCGCGGGCGCGCGGTTCGTGCAGATGTGGGTGCCGCCGGGCGCGCCGGGCGCCGACCCGTCGTACGGGCAGGCCGACGTGACGGCGGACCTCGCCGGCGGCGGGCTGGTCCCGGTGGTCAGCGGGCTGCGACGGCACGCAGGCGACGTCGCCGTCGGGCTCGGGCAGCCGGCCGCCGCCCTGCACGTCGCGCGGCCCCGACCCGGCGACGTCCTGACGCTGCCGTCGGCGCCGTTCGTGCACGTCTACGTCACGCGCGGCGTCGTCGACGTCGAGACCGCCGGGCACCTGGACGAGGGCGACGCCGTCCGGTTCACCGACGAGGGCGGCCGGACGGTGACCGCCCGCGGCGCCGCCGAGTTCCTCGTCTGGGAGATGCACGCCACCGCGGGCTGAGCGTCAGGACTCGCCGCCCGCCTCCTCGGCGGTGGTGGCCTTGACGTCGTCGAGGTTGTAGCGGTCGTGCGCCTGCTTGACGGTCTCCCACGGGAGTTCGCCGCGCCGGGCCAGCAGCGTCAGCACGCTGACCACGATGGACTGGGCGTCGACCTTGAAGTGGCGGCGCAGCGCCGCCCGGGTGTCGGACAGGCCGAAGCCGTCGGTGCCCAGCGACGAGTAGTCGGTGGGCACGTACGGCGCGATCTGGTCCTGTACCGCGCGCAGGTAGTCGCTGACGCCGACGACCGGGCCGCGGGTCTCGCGCAGACGCGCCGTCACGTACGGGACGCGGGCCTCCTCGCCCGGGTGCATCAGGTTCCACTCGTCGGCGTCGAGGGCCTCGCGGCGCAGTTCGTTCCATGACGTCACCGACCAGACGTCGGCCGCGACCTGCCACTCCTCGGCCAGCCGCTGCTGCGCCTCGAGCGCCCAGTTCATGCCGACGCCGGAGGCGAGGATCTGCGCATACGGGACGTCGTCGCCCGGCGCCGTGCGCATGGGGTGGTAGAGGTACATGCCCTTGAGCAGGCCCTCGACGTCGAGGTTCTCGGGCTCGGCCGGCTGCACGTAGGGCTCGTTGTAGATGGTCAGGTAGTAGTAGATGTTCTCGGACTGCTCGCCGTACATGCGGCGCAGGCCGTCCTTGATGATGTGGCCGATCTCGAACGCGAACGCCGGGTCGTAGTGCACGACCGCCGGGTTCGTCGACGCGAGCAGCACCGAGTGGCCGTCCTCGTGCTGCAGGCCCTCGCCGTTGAGCGTGGTGCGCCCGGCGGTGGCGCCGAGGACGAAGCCGCGGGCCAGCTGGTCGGCCGCGGCCCAGAAGCCGTCGCCGGTGCGCTGGAAACCGAACATCGAGTAGAAGATGTACAGCGGGATCATCGGCTCGCCGTGGGTGGCGTACGACGTGGCCGCCGCCGTCCACGACGCCACCGAGCCGGCCTCGTTGATGCCCTCGTGCAGGATCTGCCCGTCCTTGGCCTCCTTGTAGGACAGGAACAGCTCGCGGTCGACGGGCGTGTAGTTCTGCCCGTGCGGCGAGTAGATCTTCAGCGTCGGGAACAGGGAGTCCATGCCGAACGTGCGGGCCTCGTCGGGGATGACGGGCACCAGCCGCTTGCCGATCTCGGGGTCCTTCAGCAGGTCCTTCAGCAGCCGGACCAGCGCCATCGTGGTGGCCACCGCCTGCTTGCCGGAGCCCCGCCTGGCTACCTCGTAGACCTTGTCGCCGGGCAGCACCAGCGGCTTCGCCGTCGTCCGGCGGTCGGGCAGGAAGCCGCCCAGCTTCTGCCGCCGCTCCATCATGTAGGCGTGCTCGTCGGAGTCCTGGCCCGGGTGGAAGTACGGCGGGTGGTAGACGTCCTCGAGCGCGGAGTCGGGGATCTCCATGAAGAGGCGGTCGCGGAACAGCTTGAGGTCGTCGCCGGTCAGCTTCTTCATCTGGTGGGTGGCGTTGCGGGCCTCGAAGTGCGAGCCCAGCGTCCAGCCCTTGATCGTCTTGGCGAGGATGACGGTCGGCTGGCCGGTGTGCTCGGTGGCCGCCTTGTACGCCGCGTACAGCTTGCGGTAGTCGTGCCCGCCGCGCTTGAGCCCCCAGATCTCGTCGTCGGACATGTCCTCGACCATCTTGCGGGTGCGCGGGTCGCGGCCGAAGAAGTGCTCGCGGACGTACGCGCCGGACTCGGCCTTGTACGTCTGGTAGTCGCCGTCGGGCGTGACGTTCATGAGGTTGACCAGCGCGCCGTCGGTGTCGGCGGCCAGCAGCGGGTCCCACTCGCGGCCCCAGATGACCTTGATGACGTTCCAGCCGGCGCCGCGGAACAGCGCCTCCATCTCCTGGATGATCTTGCCGTTGCCGCGCACCGGGCCGTCGAGGCGCTGCAGGTTGCAGTTGACGACAAACGTGAGGTTGTCGAGCTCTTCGCGGGCGGCGAGGCCGATGGCGCCGACGGTCTCGGGCTCGTCCATCTCGCCGTCGCCGAGGAACGCCCACACGTGCTGCTGGCTGGTGTCCTTGACGCCGCGGTGGTTCAGGTAGCGGTTGAACCGGGCCTGGTAGATGGCGTTCAACGGGCCCAGGCCCATGGACACCGTCGGGAACTCCCAGAACTGCGGCATCAGCCGCGGGTGCGGGTACGACGGCAGCCCGCCGCCCAGGCCCGCGTGCGACAGTTCCTGCCGGAAGCCGTCGAGCTGGCTCTCCGACAGCCTGCCCTCGAGGTAGGCGCGGGCGTACATGCCGGGGGAGGCGTGCCCCTGGAAGTAGATCTGGTCGCCGCCGCCGGCGTGGTCCTTGCCGCGGAAGAAGTGGTTGAACCCGACCTCGTACAGCGCCGCCGACGACGCGTACGTCGAGATGTGCCCGCCGACGCCCACTCCCGGCCGCTGGGCGCGTTGCACCATCATGGCCGCGTTCCACCGGATATAGGCCCGGATGCGGCGTTCGACGAATTCGTCGCCCGGGAACCAGGGCTCCGCCTCGGGTGGGATGGTGTTGATGTAGTCGGTGTTGCGCAGGCTCGGGACGCCGACCTGCCGCTCCTGCGCGCGCTGCAGCAGCGCCAGCATCAGGTACCGCGCGCGGTTGCGTCCGCGCTGGTCGATGGCGGCGTCGAACGACTCCAGCCACTCCCTGGTCTCGTCGGCGTCGATGTCAGGGAGCTGGCTCGGAAGGCCGTTGATGATGATCGGCGAGCGGTCGGCAGCCACGACTGTCCCTTCATGATGGTCACTGGTTCCTATCCTGCTCGCTCGGCGGCCGTACGTCACATTCGGACCCGCGGACGTCTTTCCAAGCGCGCTGAGCAGGGGCACCATAGGCCCGTTCGGGCAAGCGTGTCAGGCTTGGTCTGGCGGGTTCACTTGCGCGACGGCGCGTCCTTGGGTGGACTACAGCAAACGCGGAACGCAGGGGGCGGGCCGCGACGACTGCGAGGAGGACGATCGGTGGGCCAGATCGCGGGCCACTCGGACCAGAACGACGGACCGGCGGCCAAGCTCGGCTTCCGTCCCAACCAGGTGGTCCTGGAGCTCGGCTGGGACGACGACAGCGATGACGATCTGCGTATCGACATCGAGGAAGTCACCGGCACCGAGCTGCTCGACGGCGAGTCCGGTGAGGTCGCCGACGTGGTGCTGCAGTGGTGGCGCGACGACGACGGCGATCTCACCGACGCCCTCATCGGCGCGACCACCGACCTCGCGCCTGGCGGCGTCGTGTGGCTGCTGACCCCGAAAGTGGGCCGCGACGGCTCGGTCGAGGCCAGCGACATCGCCGACGCCGCGCTGACCGCCGGCCTGTCCACCACGTCCACCGTGTCGGCGGCCGACGACTGGTCCGGCACCAAACTGGTCGCACCCAAGGGGTCGGCCCGGAAGTGAGCCTGGTCGGTGCTCCGGCACCGGACTTCGAACTGCCGGACCAGCACGGTTCGGCAGTCCGGCTCTCCTCGCTACGCGGCCGGCCGGTCGTGCTGGCGTTCTTCCCGTTCGCGTTCACCGACGTGTGCACGGGCGAGCTGGCCGCGATCCGCGACTCCCTGATCCCGGCCGTCGGCGCCACCGCGCACGTCGTCGCCGTCTCGTGCGACTCGATGTTCGCGCTGCGGGTCTTCGCCGACGGCGCCGGGCTGGATTTCCCGCTGCTGTCCGACTTCTGGCCACATGGGGCGGTTGCCGCGGCGTACGGTGTCTTCGATCACGACCGCGGCTGCGCGGTTCGGGGTACCTTCGTAGTGGACGCTGGGGGGACCGTCCGCTGGGACGTCGTCAACGCGCTTCCCGATGCCCGGGACGTTGACGACTACCGGCGCGTGCTGCGCTCGCTCGGTGCGGCCTGACGGTCCGGGCGCCTCCGACGTCCGCGATCCAGAACGACAGCAGGAAGGGAGTTCGCTCGTGCCGTGCTACCGCTGTGGCGCCCGTCAGTCGGACCCTGCCCGGGGGACGAACCTGTGGGTGCGCGGCGTCCGGGCCGATGAGCAGGTGCTGATCTGCCCAGACTGCCAGCAGAACAAGGGCTGGTCGACCGACCTCGACCACTGCTCGGTCTGCGGCGCCACCACGCTCGTGCGCCGGCTCGGCCACACCGTGTGCCGCTCCTGCGAGGCGTCGGCCACGGCCGAGTTCCTCGCCGTCGAGACCACCATGGACCGCGGCTTCGCCATCCGCATGCCCGGCCCCGGGCGGCATCGCCGCACCGACAGCCGCGACCTCTCCGCCGACGTCGCCAGCGCCATCGACCGCGTCCTCGGCCGACCCTCGGCCAGACCCACACAGTCGGCCATCGCCGACGCCCTCGCCGCGTCCGAACCACAGAAGGCGCCACCCGAGGGCACCGCCTGACACCGATTCGGCGTCCCGGCGTCGTCCCGATACCCTGACCCTTCCTTCGCACGGCGACGGGGCGCATAGCTCAGCGGTAGAGCACTGGTCTTACAAACCAGGGGTCGTAGGTTCGAACCCTACTGCGCCCACTACACATCGTTGCAGGTGGACGCCACTTTCGACCTGATCTTCCAGGTGGCGCGTCACTATCTCGTCACTCAGGCGGAGTGCCAAGGGCGCCGGACGATCTCGAATTTCCTCGGCAAGACGCATGCGTGCGCGTGTGTTGCGGGCGAGGCACCGTCCGAGGGGAACTCCTCATGGCCCGGACGTCGGCTACGGCCTAACGTCTCCGGGCTTGACCTCGTGAAGCAAAGCTTCCAGGTCCACCCTGGCGATGCGAATCATGCCGCGTTTGCGGATCCGATAGGCACGGAGCTCGCCAGAGTTGATCATGCGGTGAACCGTACGCTCACTGACCTCCAGGTACTCCGCAGCCGTTGCCACGCTGAGCAGCTCTCGGGCAGGCGTTCGATGAGGTGACCGGCGCTTTGCGTTGCGCTCATCCATGGGTCACCTCGAGCCAGCTGGGGTCCTCGTTTCGACAGGTGCGTTCCGCCAACCGTTTCGGGCGCGGACGACCCCGGAGTATGGGCTGCAGGGGTGTAGATCACGTTGCTATCAGCATGCTTAGCCGGGTGGGGCCGCCGAGTGAGTGGGGAGAAAGTTGGTGGCTGCTGGCGAGATCAGGAACTGAGCGGCACGGTCACCGATCGCCCAGTGCTTCACGACGTCAACTGCGGCGAGACGGCCGACCTGTATGACGAGCTGGATCTGAGTCTCGCCTACGACTCCTGCCAGACCCTGCTCCCCGTGGAGCAAGATGCGGCTGGCAAGGCCGAGTAGGCGTGTCCGAGGGGGGACTTGCCCACCTGGACTCACCCTTCAAACCACTCTCGACCTGGAAAGATGAGATCCGCCGCTAGGCGCGGCGACGAGATCGCCCAACGGTATGGCGGTCGCGGCAGGAGGGATCCGAGTTCGTCGGCGTGGGCGACGGCACGCTGTGCCAGGTCGAATATCGGGAGATCCGTGTCGTGCGATGGCGAAGCCGGGTCCATTGGCTGTAACGAGGTACGCGGTGAACGTGGTTCGCGTCTGTCGTGGCGCGCTGGGTCACCTGCGTTGGTCGTGCGCCGGTCGGCGTCGGCGGAGAAGGCTGCGGACGCCAGCTCGGTACCGGACACGCGAGCCATTGGCGATCGTCGATGTGGTCGACTCTCGGCAGACTCACGGCTGTCCCTCTATTCGGGAAGGGGCTGGTGAGCGACGGTAATGCCGACAGGGCAGTGTCATGGGAATCCTTGACCTACGCGGGATGCCCAGCCATCGCCAAGGCAGTACGCGTCTGGATGCTGTACGTCGGCACCCGAGTGTGCGCGGCAACCGTGCGGTCGGCAGAGAGCCCGGTCCGGCGCGCCGCCGCCCCCGCCCGGCGCGTCGTCCCCGCCGCTGTGGGGGAGCGAGGCCCACCTGGACGAGCTCCTCGGCGACCGGGTGACCTTCGCCAGGCGTGAACGGGCGATGTTGGAGATCACGGCGTTCACCCGCGCCCACGACTACGGCGAGCACTTCAAGGCGTTCTACGGACCCACGATCGCGGCGCGCGCCAACGCGGAGAAGAACGACCTGGCGGAGAAGTTCGACGTGGCACTCGAGGCGTTCTGCGACCGGTGGAACCGCGGCACCGACGAGCAGGCGCGGTTCGAGGCGGAGTACCTGCTGGCGGTCGGGACCAAGGGCTAGGGCGACGCGATGGACACCTTGACCGTGGCCGCCGTGCAGGCCGGCTATGTCCTGATGGACCGTGAGGCGACCCTCGACCGCGTCGAGGCGCTCACCGCGGACGCTGCGCGTCAGGGTGCCCAGCTGGTGGTCTTTCCGGAAGCGTTCGTGCCCGGCACCCCGATCTGGATCGACACCCGGCCGATCTGGGACGGCGACGAGGAGTGGTTCCGTCTCCTGGTGGCCAACGCCGTCGTGGTCGGCTCGCCGGGCTGCGACCGCCTGGCGCGGATCGCGGCGACCCACGGCGTCTGGCTCGTCATCGGGGTCCAGGAGCGGGAGCCGGCTGGGGCCACGATCTACAACACGGTGCTGTACTTCTCGCCTGATGGCCAGCTGTCCGGGCGGCACCGCAAGCTGGTGCCCACGGGGTCGGAACGGACGGTCTGGGGACCGGGGGACGGCTCGACCCTTCCGGTCGTCGACACCGGCGTGGCACGCATCGGCGGGCTGATCTGCTGGGAGAACTACATGCCGCTGGCCCGCTTTCACCTGTACGCGCAAGGGATCGACGTCTGGCTGGCGCCGACGCTGGCCGTCGGTGACGCGTGGATCGCCACACTGCGACACCTTGCGCGGGAGAACCGGATGTACGTCGTCGGCGTCAACCCGGTGTTGCACGAGGCCATGGTGCCGGCCGGCTTCCCGCACCGGGACCGGCTCCTGCCGGCGAGCTTCCTCGCCTCGCGCGGGCCCTGGGTCGAGGAGGGCAACAGCGCCATCGTGGGACCCGACGGCAGCATCCTCGCCGGCCCGATCCGGGAACGAGAACAGACCCTCGTCGCCGACCTGGACCTTGGCCGGGTCGCGTCGGCCCGCCGCCTGATGGACCCGACCGGGCACTACAACCGGCCCGACGTCTTCCGGCTCCTCGTGGACACCTCACCCCGACCCCCGTCCAGGCGGCGACCCTGGGCGGAACCGTCCCGGACCCGAGCGGCCGCTCCCCGGGCAGGCCGTGACACGCCCCGACCGGACGATCTGCCCAGCCGTATCCGCCCGCGACGAGGTTCTGGCTGGCCACCGAGCGGGCCGCGGAAGGCCCCGGGGTCGCGTGGACCACTTCCGCCCGTCGCCCGGTGATGGATCTACCTTCGACGCCACCTATCCGGCCAGGAGGGCTCTCGCGGGCCGCATCGTGGTTGGCCCGACAGCGGCATCGACGTGACGCCGTACGCCCTCGAGGAGTGCGCAGGTGTACTTCCGCGGCCACGGCTGGGCGGTGCGCCCGCTCGGCGGGTGCAGGAACTGGCCTCGGCGGTATGTCCGCGGCGACCCAGGAGAGGTCGCAGGTCAACGGCGCCGCCTCCGACGCGGCCGGTCTCGCCGATCGCGTCGGGGCCGGGGTTGGAGGACGTCCTGGAGGCCAGCGCCGCGTTTGAGTGCTTCACGACCACCTCGTTGGGCTACCGCGAGGACGACGGGAACGAGACCTCGCTCGCGGAGACCCTCGGCGCGGACGAGGTCGGCTATTCCCGGGCCGAGGCGCTGGCCCTGGTCTGCCGCGCAGTGAAGGCGCACGACCGGCGGGTCCCACGTGCGCTTCTTCAAAGGATCTGAACCGGCAGGAAATCGGCACCGAGCTCGGCGCCACCCGAATCCTCGGAAGTCCCGCAAGCAGATCGCCGCGCCGTAATCCACGCCCTGGCGCGTGGGGACGTTCGGATCTGGACAACGCCCGCTCGCAGTACTAGGGAGATAGGCGGGTCATCTCGGGACCCGGCCAAGAGATGACCAAGTCCCCGCGTCCGCTGCGCCCCCGTCGCCCGGGCGCGGGGGCGGCGCTCGGGTGCCTCGCGGCGGCCAGGGGTGGCGCTCGTTGCCGAGGCTGCTCGCCTGGCTCAGCTCTTGCGGGCCGTCGCCTTGCCGCCCTTGCGGCCGGCCTCCTTCTTCTGCGCGGTGGTGCCGCCCTGCGAGCTGTCGCCGCCGGAGCCGCTCTGTTTCCCGCCGCGCTTCGACGCGCCCGGGGAGTTGGCGATGCGCGCGGCCCGCTCCTTCGACATGCCCTTGTCCTTGAGGGCTTCGTACTGCTTCTCGTTCTTCACGTTCGCCGACTTGCTGGGCATGGTGACCTCCCCCTTGTTTTCGGCGTGCCGATCCCTTACCCGGTACATGCACATCGATACCTGCGCCGGGTCGCAGCACACACGCTGCGGCAGCTGCTGCGTTCGATGGCGCTGGTCCGTACGGGCGGCAGATCGGGCTGCGCCGCTCGTGAATCGGGCGTGTGACGGTGCTGGCTGCCGCGTCGACGCAGGTCGGCGCGGTTTGATGGCGGGTTCGGGGTCGGGTGGTGCGGGCGCCGAGGGCGCCGCCGTCAGGGGGTAGACAGACCTTTCTGTCCAGAAATGCTTGATAAACGAATTGGTGTCGTGGTTCGGTGGGTGGGCGTGGTCAAGACCTTGCCACGTCCGCTCCTCATCTGGAGAGGGTGCATGTCATGCGCCAGGTACATGCGACGCACGGTAGTGAGCACCAGAACCAGAACCAGAATGATCACGAGCGACTGACGTTGGACCTGTTGCAGCGCTCGGCCGACGCCCGGGGTCGTGAGCGGTTGCGGCTGCTCGACGAGGTCGTGCTGTTGAACCTCGGGTTGGCGGAGTCGATCGCCCGGCGCTACTACTGGCGCGGCATCGAGCGGGACGATCTGCTGCAGGTGGCCAATCTCGGGCTGGTCAACGCGGTGCGGCGGTTCGATCCCCGCCGAGGCGGGGATTTCGTCTCGTTCGCGGTCCCGACGATCAGCGGCGAGGTGAAGCGCTACTTCCGTGACCACGGGTGGACGGTGCGACCGCCGCGGCGGGTGCAGGAGCTGGCGGCCGAGTTGACGGCCGCCAGAGCGGAGCTCACGCAGGACCGGGGCCGGGCGCCCACCGCGCCGGACCTGGCCGAGTACCTCGGCGTCGGGGTCGACGAGATCCGCGAGGCCGACGCTTCGCACGTGTGCTTCACGGCCGCGTCCATCGACCACCGCATGAGTGACGATGACACCCCGCTCGCGGATGCGCTCGGCGAGGACGACGACGGCTTCGCCCGCGCGGATGCGGTGACGGTGCTGGGCCCGGCCTGCCGGGAGCTGCAGCCACGCGACCGGCACATTCTCTACCTGCGCTTCTTCCGGGGCCTGACGCAGCAGGAGATCGGACAGGAGCTGGGCGTGACGCAGATGCAGGTGTCGCGGCTGCTGGCACGCATCCTCGGCCAGCTCCGCGCCCGGATCGATCGCGAGGCCCGACCGGTCTGACGAGCGGCGCGCGCCGACGCCTCCACCAGGTCGAGGCGCTCGTCCAGGCACTGATGCGCCTGGACACCGCGATGGCCGAGCAGCGAGGCCTGTCCATCGTGATCTCGGTCCCGGCCCTTTGGGCACGCTCTTGGGCAACTGAGCGGCGCGGGTCAGGACGACCGGCGGTGCAGGACGCAGAACTCGTTGCCTTCCGGGTCGGCCAGGACGGTGAATCCCTCGCGGCCGGTCTGGCCGACGTCGGCGCGGGTGGCGCCGAGCGTGCGCAACCGCTCGACCTCAGCCTCCGCCGTCCTGGCCGCGGCGACGAGGTCCGGGTGGTTGCGGTTCTTCTCCTGCTTCGGCCCGGCACTGGGCTGCAGCCAGACCGAGAGCGCGCCGGCCGGGGCGCCGGCGGGTGGCCGCAAGTGGGCGCCGTCGCCGTCGTCGGCTCGATCCGGTAGCCCAGCGCCGCGGAGCAGAACCGCGCCACCAGGTCCACCTCCCGGACGTCGAGCGTCCACTGCGCGAACGTGCTCGTCATCGATGCTCCCGGCGTCGTGTCTACGGCGGTCGTACCCAGCTGCGCGGGTGGCGCACGTCCCGGCGCATGCGGCTGCCGGCGCCGGGTACATCCAGGCCAGTCCGGACCGGCGTGACCGAAGGGTGGCAACGATGACCGACAGCCGTGACGTGGTCGACCTGATCGAGAAGGACCACCGGGAGATCGAGCGGCTCTTCGAGCTCCTGCGCACCGACGCCGGTCGGCGCGACCTGGCGGTGACGGAGGTGACGGCGCTGCTGGTCGCGCACAGCCGGGCCGAGGAGGCCGAGGTGTACCCCGTCGCGCGGGACGAGGCCGGCGAGACCGACGAAGTGGCGCACAGCCAGGAGGAGCACGCCGAGGCCGAGGCGATCCTCGAGCGGCTCGCCGGGATGGACGCGCACGACCCGCGGTACGAGGCGGTCCTGCGCGAGCTGGTCGACTCCGTCGGACACCACGTCGAGGAGGAGGAGAACACCGTCCTGCCGGGCATGCGGCAGCGGCTCAGCGACGAGCGCCGGGCCGAGCTGGGCGAGGCGTTCCTCGCGGCCCGGGCCGAGCACCTCGGTGACCGGCCGGGGGAGGCCACCCGGGCGGAGCTGGCCCAGCAGGCGCGCAACCTCGGAGTCGACGGCACGGCCGGCATGTCCAAGGACGAGCTGCGCGACGAGGTCACGCCCGACTGAAGGGGTCATCATGCGGAATCTGCGCCGTTGGGGGCGCGCTGGCCGCGAAGCACCTGCTGTTCCAGGCCGACGCCGAGGACCTGGAGCGGATCGAGCGGAAGATCGACGACATCCACGAGAAGGTGGGCGCCGGGCCGGCCGCCACGGAGAAGGGGGATGAGGCGGCGATCGACCCCGAACCGCGCACGTGACCGGGTGCTCGTGCGCGGGACGTCGGCGGTCAGTCTGGCGGATCGGCGGGCGAGAGTGGGCGGACCGCCGGGCCGGCGAGGACGCGTCCGTCCGTGTCGAAGCGTGAGGCGTGGCACGGGCAGTCCCAGGTGCGTTCGGCGTCGTTGAACACGACCAGGCAGCCGAGGTGGGTGCAGCGGGCGGAGACGCAGTGCAGGGCTCCGTCGTCGTCGCGGTAGGCGGCGATCGCTCGCGGGCCGTCGGTGACGATGCGGCCGCGGCCCGCCGGCACGGATTCTGCGCCGCGACGGGCGGCCAGAGCGTCCACGCGGTCCCCGACGAAACGGGTCGCGACGTAGGCGTTGGCCTTGACGAACTCCGTCGCGGATTGCCGGACGGTGAGCCGCTGCGGGTCGAGCACACCGGCCAGCGGGTTCTCGACCCCGGTGATGAGGTCGCGGAGCAGGGTCCCGGCCAGCGTGCCGTTGGTCATGCCCCAGTGCCCGAACCCGGTGGCGACCCACACGTTCCGGGTCCGACGGTGGAACCCGCCGACGTAGGGGAGCGCGTCGACCGTGGTGAGGTCGTGTGCGAGCCACCGGTACGCCGGCTCATCGAGTGACAACCGCTCGCGAGCCCAGGTGCGCAGCGCGTCGTAGTGGCGGGCGACGCTGGTGCGTGCGCCGACGCGGTGCGGTTCACCGCCGGCGAGGAGCAGGGAGCGGCCGTCGCCCGCAGGGGCGGTGCGGACGGAGTGCCGGTCCTCGGTGCTGATGTACATGCCGTCCGGGCCGGCCGCGGCAGGGTATCCGGCGACGACGAGATCGCGGCGTGGTTCGAGCCGGGCGAAGTAGAGGCCGCGGTCGAAGATCGGGTAGTGGGTCGCGACGACGACGTGGCGGGCACGGACCGGGCCGGCGGTGGTCACGACGACGCATGGGTCGCCCTCAGTGAGCCCGAGCGCGCGGATCCCGGTCACGATGGTGCCGCCGTCGCCGGGAATGCGGGTCGCCAGCTCCAGCAGCCACTTTCGCGGGTGGAACTGTGCCTGATTGGTGAACCGCACCGCACCGGCCACGTCGAACGGCAGGCCGGTCTCCGTGGTGAAGCTCGCCGGCAGGCCGGCGTCGGCGGCGGCGCCGGCCTCGCGGCGCAGCCCTTCCACCGACGACGGCCGCTCGGCATAGGCGTACGAGTCACGCCGCGACCAGTCCGCGTCGGCGCCGATCGCGGCCGCCTCGGTCTCGATCCAGTCGATCGCCAGCTGCTGCCCGGCACCGTACGCGCGGGCCGTGTCCTGGCCGAACCTGCTGGTCAGCGACGAGTAGATGGCGCCGTGCTGGCTGGTGACCTTCGCCGTCGTGTGCCCGGTGACTCCGGCCGCCAGCCGGTCGCCGGCCTCGATCACGGTCACCGTCAGCCCGGCTTGCTTCAGCAGGTACGCCGTCGTGATGCCCGCGATCCCGGCGCCCAGCACCACCACGTCCGCGTTCACCGGCGGCGACGGCGCCAGCGGCGGATCACCGGTGCTGTTCAGCCAGTACGACACGCCGGTCATGACGTCCCCTTCGTCGACTCCTCGCGCCGTACCCGGCGACCGCCCGGCCATGCCGGTATCGGACCACGAGCATTCGGGTACCGAATCCACAACTGCCGAGCAAGGAGGGATCATGGCGGAGACAGTGGCGGCCCGGCTGCTGGAGCGGTTGCGCGAGTGGGGGGTCGGGCAGGTCTTCGGATATCCGGGCGACGGCATCAACGGGATCGTCGCGGCGTTCGAGGCGGCGGATGACGAGCCGAGGTTCGTGCAGTCGCGGCACGAGGAGATGGCGGCGTTCGAGGCCGTCGGATACGCGAAGTTCAGCGGGCGGCCCGGCGTCTGCGTCGCGACGTCCGGACCCGGGGCGATCCACCTGCTCAACGGCCTTTACGACGCCAAGCTGGACCACGTGCCGGTGGTCGCGATCGTCGGGCAGACGGCGCGCGCCGCGATGGGCGGGCACTACCAGCAGGAGGTCGACCTGCAGACGTTGTTCAAGGACGTCGCGAGCGAATACCTGACCGAGGTGAACGTGCCGGAGCAGCTGCCGAACGCCATCGACCGGGCGTTTCGCACGGCCGCGACGCGGCGGGCGCCGACGGCGATCATCATCCCGGCGGACGTACAGGAGCTGGCGTACATCGCGCCCGAGCACGTGTTCCGGCAGGTGCCGTCCGGACCGCCCGACGCGCCGTCGTCGGTCGTGGTGCCGGCGCGGGAGCAGCTCGAGGCCGCGGCCGCCGTGGTGAACGCGGGGGAGCGGGTCGCGGTCCTGGTCGGGCAGGGCGCGCGGGGCGCGGCCGGCGAGGTGATGCAGCTGGCCGAGGCGACCGGCGCCGGGGTGGCGAAGGCGCTGCTCGGCAAGGACGTGCTCTCCGACGACCTGCCGTACGTGACGGGGTCGATCGGGCTGCTCGGCACCCGGGCCAGCTATGAGTTGATGCGCGACTGCGACACGTTGTTGATCGTCGGGTCCAGCTTCCCGTACAGCCAGTTCCTGCCCGCGTTCGGTCAGGCCCGCGCGGTGCAGATCGACCTGGACGGTTCCGTGCTCGGGATGCGGTACCCGACGGAGGTCAACCTCGTCGGCGACTCGGGCGCGACGCTGCGGGCGCTGCTGCCGTTGCTGCGTCCGGCGCCGGATCGGTCGTGGCGTTCACGGGTCGAGGCGAGCGTGGCGGACTGGTGGGAGACGGCCGAGCGGCAGGCGATGGTCGACGCTCGCCCCGTCAATCCGATGCGGGTCGTGCACGAGCTGTCGCTGCGCATCCCCGACGACGCCATCGTCACCGCCGATTCCGGGTCGTCGACATTCTGGTACGCGCGGCTGCTGCGGATGCGCGGGGCGATGCGCGGCTCGTTGTCGGGCACGCTGGCGACGATGGGCGCGGGCGTGCCGTACGCGATCGGCGCGAAGTTCGCCCACCCGGACCGCCCGGTCGTCGCGCTCGTCGGCGACGGCGCGATGCAGATGAACGGGCTGGCCGAGTTGATCACCGTCGCCCGGTACCAGGACCGCTGGTACGACCGGCGGCTCGTGGTGTGCGTGTTCCACAACAACGACCTCAACCAGGTGACGTGGGAGTTGCGGGCGCTGGGCGGCGCGCCGAAGTTCGAGGAGTCGCAGACCCTGCCCGACGTCGACTACGCGGCGCTGGCCCGCGGTCTCGGCCTCGACGCCATCGCCGTCGACGACCCGGACCAGCTGGGCGACGCATGGGACCGCGCGCTGACGGCGGACGGGCCGGTCCTGCTGGACGTCCGCTGCGATCCGGAGGTGCCGCCGATCCCGCCGCACGTGACGTTCGAGCAGCTGAAGGAGACCACGGAGGCCCTGCTCAAGGGCGACCCCAACGCCTGGCGCGTCCTCGTACAAGGGGTGAAGACCAAGGCACAGGAGTTCGTCCCCCGTCGCGGCTAACCGACCTCGTCGAGGAGGTCGAGGACGGCGCGCTCGACCCGTTCCCGGGTGTCCTCGCCGGCCAGGGGCTCGTCGATGCCGAGCCGCCGCAGGGCGGGCCGGATGGTGACCCCCTGCTCGAACGCCTCGATCACCGCGGGGTCGACGTAGGCGGAGCGGGCGACCGCCGGGGTGTTGCCGAGGTACTCCGAGACCTCCCGGATCGCGTGCGCCTCGGCGCGGCGGCGGGCGGTCCGGCTCAGCGCCGCGGGGTCGTCGGACGCCGTCGCCAGCGCCACCGCGGCGAGCACGGTGCCGTGCCAGGTGCGGAAGTCCTTGGCGCTGGTGTCGTCGCCGCAGATCTCGTGCAGGTAGTCGTTGACGTCGGACGAGCGGACCTCGTGCCAGGTCCGGTCCTCGTAGTACGCGAGCAGGGTCTGGTCCGCTGCGCGGCGCCGCATCAGCGCCCGCACCACCGTGACGACCGCGTCGTCGGCGACCGCCTGGACCCGCTCCTGCCCGGACTTCGCCGGGTACTCGAACACGACCGACCCGCCGCGGGCCACGCTGACGTGCGAGCGGAGCACCGTGGCCAGGCCGTGCGAGCCGTTCTCCTGCGCATAGGCCTCGCCGCCGATGCGGAAGAACCCGATGTCGAGCAGCCGCGCAGCGGCGGCGAGGACGCGGGGACGGTTCAGGCCGCGGGTGGCGAGGTCGCCGGCGATGCGGGCACGCGCCTTGGGCAGCGTCCGCCCGAACTCGCGGACGCGGGCGAACTTCTCCCGGTCGCGCTGCTGGCGCCAGGCCTCGTGGTACAGGTACTGCCGCCGCCCGGCGTCGTCGGTGCCGACGGCCTGCAGGTGACCGCGCGGCCACGGGCAGATGCGGACGTCCGCCCAGGCCGGCGGGATCACCAGACCCCTGATGCGCGCCAAGGCCTCCTCGTCGCGCAGCGGCTCGCCGTCGACGTCCACATAGCCGAAGCCGCGGCCCCGGCGGCGGCGCAGGATCGCGGGCCCGGCTGGATCCCATCGTCGCAGTCGCACCGCCACCCCTTTCCGCGCGGATCGTCCGTACCCGGTTCGGGCCGTCCGCACGCGCCGTTACCGGACGGTGGGCCCGGGTACGGGCCGAGGGACCGACCAACGACGACACGAGAGGAGCACCGATGACCACGGCCACGAAGACGGTCGACGTGCACTGCCCGATCACGACCGCCTACAACCAGTGGACCCAATTCGAGGAGTTCCCGAAGTTCATGGACGGCGTCGAGACGGTCCGGCAGCTCGACGACCGGCACCTGCACTGGACGGTGCGGATCGCCGGCGTGCAGCGCGAGTTCGACGCCGAGATCACCGAGCAGCACCCCGACGAGCGGATCGCGTGGCGCTCCACCGGCGGCGTCGACCAGGCCGGCGTCGTGACGTTCCACAAGTTGGACGCCGAGAACACGCGGGTGACGCTGCAGCTGGAGATGGAGCCCGAGGGCATGGCCGAGAAGGCCGGCGAGAAGACCGGGCTGGTCGCGATGGCCGCCGAGCGTGACATGGCGAACTTCAAGGAGTTCATCGAAGCGCGTGGCCTCGCCTCCGGCGCCTGGCGCGGCGACGTCCCCCGCGAGGGATAGCCGCCAGCGCCTTGGCCGTCGCGATCAGGGTGGCCGCCATCGTGCGGTGCCCACCTGCGGCCACCATCTCGTCGCGACGGCGGGGACGGCGGAAGCGGAGGTCGAGCGCCTGCTCGCCCTGAGCGCCACCAGCGTCGACGTGGGTCAGACCGGCCGCGAGGGGTTCGCCATCCTGGCCGATCCGGAGGGCCACGAGTTCTGCGTCCTGCACCGCCCACCGTCCGGTTGACGGATCAGTCGCCCCCGAGGAGGGTGCCGAGGGGGCCGAGGTCGAGGTTCAGGTCACGGAGGGTCAGGCCGTAGCGGCCGCGCAGGTCCGCCATGGCCGTGTCGAGCCGCAGCAGCGCCTGCCCGAGTGCCTCGACTTGCTCGTCGCTGAGGTCGCCCTCGTCGACCCGACGCAGCGCCTGCCGCTCCATCAGCTGCCGGATCAGCTCGACGACGGTGAGGACGAGCTTGAGCAGGTCGCGCTCGACGGAGTCCGCGTCGGTCTCGATCCGGTTCGGCAGGACGTGCATCGGCTCGGTCATCGCTGTTCCTCCGCCCGGATGGAGCGGATCAGCGCGTGCAGCCTGATCTCGACGAGATCGACGCCGGCCAGCGACACGACGATGTCGCCCGACAGCACCACACCCGCGCCGAGCAGCCGGTCGAGCAGGTCGACCAGCGCGATCTGCCCACCCGCGGGCCGCGCCCCTGCCACCGTCACGACTCGTCCACGGTGACGAAGGAGTAGGCCGGCCACGGCCCGGCCAGCTCGATCCGACTGTCCGCGTACCGGTGGCGCAGCGCTCGGACGGTGGCGACGAACGCGTCGGCGCGGTCGCTCGGGACCAGGTAGGCGCCGTTGAGGCTCATCGGGGTGTCGCCGCCTTCCGGCCGGTGGTCGTGCACGGCGAGCCGTCGGGTGTCGACGGCGTGCCGGGCCAGTTCCGCGTGCACGTCGTCGGCGGTCTGCGCGGCCCTGGCGAGCGCGTCGTCGCGGGCGGTCGCGGCGGCCCGGCGGCGGATCAGGTAGGCCGCGCCCGCGCCCGGCGCTCCGGCCGGAGGCACCGGCTCTGCGTCCGGGCCTGACGACGGCGCGTAGACCTTGACGCTCCATTCGGCGCGTCCGGCGAGTTCGTCGAGAGCGCGCCGGAAGCCGTCGTGCCAGCGCTCCAGCCGGTCGCGGACGCCGTCGTCGTCGGCGACGATGGTGGCCAGCCGCAGCGGCGCCGCCGGGACCGCGCGGGCGACGCTGTCGACGACGGCGTGATGGGCGCGTGCCGCCGCCTCCAGCCAGCCGAGGTCGTTGAGGTTGCGGGCCAGCGCCTCCTCGCCGAAGGAGCCGGTTGCGCTGGTATCGACGGTTCCGACCACGGCGACCAGGTCGCGGTGGCGGACGGCGCGCACCGGCTCCTTCGCAACGCCGCGCAGGCGGCCGAGGACGCCGTCGTCGACCGGTTCGGCGATGGCGTACAGGTAGCTGCCGGTCTCACCCATCGCCTGAGTCGTTCCCGGACAGCATCGGGTCGCGACGCCACCAGTCGATGCCCATCTCCTGGGCCTTGTCGACCGACGCCACCAGCAGCCGGATCTTGATGGTCAGCAGCTCGATGTCGAGCAGGTTGATCCGGATGTCGCCGGCGATGACGATGCCCTTGTCGAGCACCCGCTCCAGGATGTCGGCGAGGTTCGCCGGTTGCGGCGGCGCGGCGAGTGCTGACCCGTACGGCCGGGTGAGCGGGGCGCGCTCTCTGCCCTCCGTCATGTGCTCAGTCCTCCTCCCTCGACGAGCCGCGCGTGGACCTGCGCACTCGCTGGTAGCTGGTCAGGTCGCCGTCACCGTCGAGGTCGACGGCGTACTCGGCCAGCACGTCGGTGGAGGGCGGGATCCGCTCCAGCTCGAGCACCTCGACGCGCACGCGCCAGCCGTCCTCGGTGCGCTCGAGACCGGTGACTGCCTCCGCGGCTCGCCCGCTGAGTGTGGCCAGTTGCTCGACCGCGCGCGCGGCCGCGTCCGACGCCTTCACAGCAGCCGTCCGATCAGCTCGTTCTCCATGGCCGCGGCCTCCTCCTCCGACAACAGGCCCGCCTCACGGTCGCGGTCGACCTGCTCCACGGCTCGGCGGACGGCGACAGGGTCGTGGTGCTGCCGCTCGGCCTCGTCGCCGATCAGCCGAGCGAGCGCGACCACACCGCGGGCGGGCGCCAGAGGCAACGTGACCAGCCCGGTCAGGAGACCCATGTGTCGTCTCCCGGTACGAAGTCGTACGGCGCCGTCGGGCCGACCAGCCGGACCCGGCCGCGCCCCGCCAGGCTGTTCGCCGCCTCCTCGGCGGCCCGCTCGAACTCCTCGACCCGCTCGTCGGGCACCAGAAACGCGACGTCGACCAGATGGTCGACCTCGCCGGCGACGCGGATGTTCCAGTCCTCGGCGTGCGGGGTGAGCAGGTCGAGCAGGTCCGCGCTGTCGACGTCGCGCTTGACCTCCAGCGCGCGGGCGACCAGTTCGCCGAGCCTGATCCGCTCGTTCCAGCTCGCCTCGACGGAGCGGTCGCGGGTGCGGTGACGCAGGACGGCGATGTCCGGGTTCTCCTCGACGATCTCGGCCAGCACGGCCTCCTCGTCGTAGCGCGCCCGGACGACGTACTGGCGGAGACCGGCCAGCTCGGCGAGGACCGAGGCGAACAGCTCCGCGTTCGGCGCGAGCAACTCGGCCACGACGTCGCCGGCGTCGGCCAGGACCGCGCCGAAGCGCACCGGGATCACGGCGCAGTCCTGGGCCAGCGTGTCGGTGACCCGGCTGTGCGCGAGCAGATCCTCGCGCCGGCCGAACGGGCGGTCCGTGGCCACCGCGCCGACGACCGCGGCGATGGCGCCGTGCCCGACCAGCTCGACACCGCCGTCGTCGACACCCGTGAGATCGTTCGGCACGACGGTGCCGGCCGGCACGATGGCATACACGTACTGTGCCGTCAGCACAGCCGATCCGGCCGCCGGTTCGTCCATCGTCGCCCCCGGTTTCGTGAGCGTCATTCGCCTTCTCTCCTCCGCCGGCGAACCGTCGCCTTCTTGACTGGCCGGCGCCGTTCCTCGTGCTCGTCCTCGTCGTCGCCGGTGACGGCATCCTTGATGCCCTCGATGGCGCCGGAGGTCTTGCCCTTCGCGGCCTGGTGCACGCCGTCGCCCATCAGCTCGGTGAGGTCCCTGCCGCCGTGCTCGTACAGGTCCAGCCGGTTGGTCGCCTCGGCGAAGCGCAGATAGGTGTCGACGCTGGCGATGACGATGCGGGCGTCAATGGTCAGCAGCTCGATGCCGACCAGCGAGACGCGCACGTAGGCGTCGATCACCAGGCCCTTGTCCAGGATGATGTCGATGACGTCGGCGAGCCCGCTGGACGACGGGCGCTGGAGCTGGCCGCCGCCTCCGGTACGTCGCTGGTTCACCACAGTCATGTGCTCACCTTTCGCTCTACTCGGGTGCCCAAGGCCCTCATCGGGTCCGGGTGCGGCGGCGCCGAGGCGCGGGCTCCTCGTCCTCGTCGGCGGCCGCCTCGTCCTCCTCGGCCGGCTCTTCCTCGTACTCGTCTGCCTCGTCCTCGAGCGGCTCCTCGTCCTCTTCGTCCTCGGCGGGTTCCTCGTCGTACTCGTCTGCCTCGTCCTCGAGTGGCTCCTCGTCTCCGGCATCGGCGGCCTCGCGCTCGCGCGCCTCGTCGTCGGTCTCCTCGACCTCGCTGTCGTGGATCTCGCCGCGCCAGCCCTCGACCTGGTCGGAGTCCTGGAGGAGGTTCATCATCACGTGCCTTCTGAAGTGTTTGAGCTCCAGCCGGGCCCGGCGGCCCGGGGCCCGCCAGATGTTGCCGGTGCGCTCGACCAGCCCTTTCGGGTAGTACTCGAGCACCACGACGACCCTGGTCAGCCGGGGCGCCAGCTCGTGGAACGTCACGGCGCCATCGACGTGGCCCTTCTCCCCAGTGGAGCGCCAGACGATCAACTCGTCCGGAACTTGCTCGATGATCGTCGCCGACCACGTGCGGTGCGACCAGAACACCTGCGCCTTGAAGTCCAGCTTCTCGTCGGCCTTCTGCTCCACACCCTCGACCTTCTTCATGAAGTTCGAGAAGTCCTGGAACTGGGTCCACTGGTTGTAGACCACGTCGATCGGGGCGCCGATGTCGATCTCTTCGATGATGTTCGTCGAGCGGGTCGCCTTGTCGCCGCCCTTCGAGCCGCCGCCCGTGAAGGCGCCGACGACCTTGTCCTTGACACCGCTGATCGCGCCCTTGACCGCGCCGGGCGCGCCGTCCTTGGCGGCTCCGACCAGCGCGCCACCGCCGATGGGCCCGCCGGCCGCGACGTCCTCGAGTTTGCCGGTCGTCTTGCCGATGCGGTCACCGGCGGACTTGACCGCCCACTCGCCGAGCGAGGTCAGGCCGTTCTTCGCCTCGTCCTTGAGCCGGTCCAGCGGCAGCTCGCCGAGCAGGCCGCGGAAGCCCTGGTCCGGACGGGTGTCGATGTCGCCACGCGTCGCCATGTCGGTCACCCCCTCGACCCGGAACGGGACCGGCCGGACGAGGCGGACTTCTTCGCCGTCCGTTTGCGGGCGGGCGCGTCACCGCGCTCCGACACAGCGCGCTTGGCCGGCGTCTTCTTCGCGGCTCGCTTACGCGGCCGAGACCGCTCGCCGGGCTCCTCCGTGCCGCCCCCCTCCGGGCCGGAGTCGTCGCCGTCGTCGCCACGCCGGGGGCGCCGCGAGCCGCGGCTCTCGTCCTGGTCCTCGTCGCGGTCGTCCTGGTCCTCGTCGCTGCGCGAGTCCGAGCGCTCCTCGTCCTCATCGCCACTCCCGCGGTCGAGCGGGACCTTGTCGGTGACCGCGCCAGTCAGCCGGTCGGAGCGGTCGCGGATGGAGTCGCTCAGCCGGTCGATACGCTGGCCCACAACGCCGACCGCTGCGCCACGCGCAGCCATGAACAGCGTCGTGCGCACCTGATCGGACAGCTTCGCCAGCTCCGGGCGACTCTCGACCAACTCGCCGGCCTGCCGCATCATGCCGCGCGGATCGGTGGCCAGCCGCTTGCCGGCCAGCATGCTGCCGACGGCGATCGCCAGCTTCAGTCTCTTCGTGCGGCCAAGGATGTAGCCGCTGGCCGCCGCTGCGGCGACCCGGGTGGCCGTTTCCATCATTCACTCCCTTGTGGTGCTTCCCGATGTGTGGTGTTGGTGCGGCGCACCCGATCGGGTGCGCCGCAGGGCGACGCTGTCATCCGCGCATTGCGGGTCTCAGGTCGTGAGCCGGAGCACCCGCTGGATCATCGGAATGCTCGGATAAAGGTCACCGTCGATGCGATCGACGAGCATCGCGGCGTACTCGGCGATGTCGTCCTCGGTGAGGAGCGACTCGATCTGGTCGAGCATCGTCGACGACGGGTAGAGATCGGCCTCCGCCTTGCGCATCAGCGTGTCGAGAAGGACCCTGCGGACGATCTCGTTGTGGTTCCTCGACATGGATCCTCCAGAACCGCGTCGGGGCCTCGACTCGGGTCGGGTACCACGAGCTGAGGAGGTCGAACAGGATATTGCGGACTTTCCGGATAAATGTCCGGCGGTGATGACTCCGATCAGGGCTGTCCTCGGCAGCGTTCTTGATCTTGTCTTCTGCACCCATGGGACTCCCTTCCTCGGTGCTGCGCGGTCACGGTTACCTATAGCGATGTCGCTGTCCGGCGGGATTGACCGGGCGGGCGAGGGTCTCAACGGACTCTGGTCCCGGCGCGGCGCCGGGCGCCAACAAGGACGACGCGAAGGTGTGCGTCACTGTCATCCCCCAGGTGAGATCGCGCCGCGGTCGCCGCACGATCGGCGGCAGCGGCTGCCTCGGCGAGATCCGTGCTGGGAGCGGCGGATGCTCTCAGATCCACAGTGAGCTCGCCCCGGTCGCGCCAGAGCCGTCCGCCGCGGAACGCCACTCCGGGTGCGGTCTCGAAGGCCGCGCCGGCGGCGTCGACGACGGCGGAGGCATCGGCGGCGAGTCGTCCTTGCCGGCTGGAACCGGCGAGTCGCAACCTGCTGATGGTGTGACGGCGCCCGTGCGCGACCAGCCAGCAGACGCCGATGACGATCAGGACGATGCCCGCGCCGCCAATGGCCCACGGCCACCATGGTTCTCCGGTGTGTTCGGTCAGGGCTGAGGCGTCGATTCGATCGACGGCGTCCGGGATCCAGCCTTGCTGCCACGCGACGGCACTCGCGCCGACGGCCACCAGCAGCAGGCCGACGAGGAGAACCACCGTCCGCTCCAGGCCCGCCGCGAAACCGCTCATCTCCTGCCTCCCGCGCGTCTGGCCGACACTCGGATCCTCGGTGCGCCTTCGAGCCGATCGAGCCGGTCGATGAGAGCGCCGCGGACCTCGCCCGTGGTCGCGGCCTCACCGTCGGTGTGGATGCGGACGGTGACCGTGCGGCGCCGGGCCCGGGCGTGTGCATCGACGACGCCGGGATGTTGGGTCGCGGTGTCCACGGCGATGTGCTCGATGGTTCGGCGCGATGCATACGCGCCGCTCTCGGCCCGCAGCGCCAGCGCCCGGCGCGGGCGCGGCCGGAGCGCCGACAGGACGAGCCACAGCCCGGCCAGCGCCACGATGATGCCCACGGGGACCATCCAGTCCTGCGGTTGCAGTCCGTCGATCCGGTCCAGGGCGCGCTCGACAGGCAGCGGGCCGTCGATCGCGTCCAGGCCGGTCAGCATGTCGTAGACGGCGAGTGCGCCGACGGCGATCAGCAGCAGGGCAAGGACGACACCGGCCCGCCGGGCCGGGCCGGCGGCCGCAGGCGGAGCGGCGGCCGGCAACGCCGGCGTGCCCGGCGGGGGAGAGCCGGTGAGACGCGTCACCCGGACATCTACCTCGTCGACATCGAGGCCCGTGAGCTCGTTCACGTGGATGCCGACCGCCGTCCGTACCGCCCCGGCGATGGCCGGCAGGGTCCGGTCGCTGCCCGCTCCGACCGTCACCGCGACACGGACGTGCCGGCCAACGATCGTGGCCTCCGCGTGTGGCAGTGCCGTGCCGCTGATTCGATGCCAGCCGGACGGCCGGTGCGCCCACCCGGTGGTCTCAGCGGCTATGCGTTCGGCGGTCCGCTCAACGACACGTTCGTGGATCGTCAAGTCACCGCGGCCGCCGGCATCCGGGAGCGTCGCCGGGGGTGTGGCCGGAGGAAGAGTGGTCGTCATTCTCGCTCCCGGCTGCGCCACAGAGCGGCGAGGTCCAGCTCACCCGCCAACTGGCCGGCGACGGCCAGCCCCGCGGCACCGAGAACGACGGCCAGCAAGAAGCCGCCGACGCCGCCCGTCGTAGCCGCGACGGCGAGCAGAATCCCGGCCAGCAGGCCGGTGGTCATCGCGTTCACAGTTCCCTCCCCGTTGTGCCGCCGGCCGGTGCGCCGACCGAGACGTCCTCGACGGTCACCTGGACCTCGCCCTCCGTCACGGTGGCGACGGCACGTCTCACCGCGTCCACGATGCGTGGGATGGGGACACCCCAGCGCGCCACGAGGTGGATCTCGACCCCGTCGCCGGGGCCGAGCCGGATCCCTGGCACCCGCCGGCCGGGCAGGTACGTTCCCACCTCACCGAACAGGCCGCCGTGCAGCTCGATGACACCGTCGACGGACAAGACCGCCTCGGCGATCCGGTCGGCCAGCAGTTGCTCCCTGCGTCCTCCAGCATCGCTGTCGTCCGCGGGGCTCATTCGACCCGGCTCTCCGTGGATGCATCGTCGTCCTCACCCTCGACGTGGACGTCGTTGACGTTGATGTTCACCTCGGTGACGTCGAGGCCGGTCATGCGCTCGACCGCGGCGACGACGTTCCGGCGGATGCCGGTGGACAGGTCGACGATGGAGAGGCCGTACTCGGCCATGATGTCGATGTCGATGGCGGCCTGGCGTTCGCCGACCTCGACCGCGACTCCTTGCTGCAGATTCACTCTCGAGCCGGGGATGCGCTCGCGCAGCGCTCCCACGGCACGCGCCGTGCCTCCGCCGAGGTCGTAGACGCCGGCTACCTCGCGAGCTGCGATGCCGGCGATCTTCGAGACGACACCTTCCGCGATGGTGGTGCGGCCCTGGTCGGTGACCAGCGGACCGGCGGTGCGTGGATCCGCGACGCCGGTCGTGCCCCCCGTAGTCCTCGTGTTCTCCGTATCCCCCATGGACGTGCCCCCCTTTCGACACCTGCCAGGTGCCTGTTTCGCGCCGGGCTGACGATCGTTGGACACTCTCCGTTCGCCAACCGTCACACCGTCTTTGATGTGATGTACGTCACAGTAGATGCCTCGGCTGGTTCCGGACTCTCGTCCGGATTTGGACAGTTAAATTCTGATTGTCGGGTACGTCCGGCAGATGGCAGAGGGTCAGCACTCGCTCGTCGTCGGCGACGACGATCTCGTGCTCGCTCGGCGCGCGGGCCTGGGTGATCGGCAGGCATTCACTGTGATCGCCCATCGGCATGGTCCGGCGATGTTCAGGCTCGCCAGGCGAATTCTGCTCGACGACGGCGATGCGGAGGAAGCCGTCCAGGACGCACTGGTCGCGGCGTGGCAGAGCCTCGATGAGTTCCGCGGCGACGCGGCCTTGCGCACGTGGCTGTTCAGGTTGACCCTGAACAAGGCGCACAATCTTAGGCGTCGTCGTCGTCCGGAACCACGAGAGCCCGAGGACGACCGGCCGGCGACGGTTCACGACGATCCCGCTCGGGGGGCCATCGAGAACGCCCTCGTCGCCGCACTCGACGACGCGCTTGCGACACTGCCTGACAACCAGCGGATCGCCTGGATCCTTCGAGAGGTCGACGAACTGAGCTACGAGGAGATCGCCGGGATCATGCACACCTCGCGAGGTGTTGTCCGTGGTCGGCTGTACCGAGCACGACAGAGTCTGGCCGAGAGGCTGGCGTCATGGCGATGACCCCAGGGCCGGGCTCCGAGCGCGGGACCGACGGCGAGCTCGCCGATCCGGACATCGCTGTCGTGGACCGTGCCGCGGCCGCGCTGCGGTCCTACACGGACCACGCCTGGGCTGGCGCGTCGCAGCGCATCCTCCAGCACGTCCTCGCCGCCACCCGCAGATCGCGCCCGGTTCGTGGTGTGGCATCCAGTGGGCCGTTCCACGTCAGCGACCAGGTGATCACGACCCATCTGCAGGAGGCCGTCGACTCCGTGCCCGGCGTCGACCTGACGCACGTCCGCCTCGACCTCGACGGCGACGTTCTGGTCGCGGTCGTCGCGGGTGTCGCGGTCGACTACCCGGAGCGCATCCACCCCGCGGCCGCAACTGTCCGCCGACTGATCCTGGCCCAGGTTGCCGCCATCCTCGGACCGGTTGTCCCGATGATCGACGCGGCCGCCGTCACCATCGAGGTCCGTGACGTGAATCCGCCGCCATCAGGCTGACGTGGCGGGAGCCCAGAGGCGACGGCGGCCCGCCCTGGGGTCATCAGTGCCGGCTCCCCTCACCGAGGTCGACCCGGGCGCCCGGTGGTTCGACGGCTCCGTCAACGTGGGCGCACCTCGGATCGGTGCGGGTGGGCGTTGTTGTCTCGCGGCCGCTGAAATAGCAGGCAGGTCGCTCCTCGGAAACTCACCACTTCATGAACCCCAGACCGTGAGCTTCCCTCCTGGCGTGGAGACATCGCCCTTGAGGAGGTTGGGCGATGGGTAGGAGTCGCTCGATGACGGTGGCTGCGCCGACACCTGGAGTTCGCGCTCGTGCTCGAGCTGCCAGCTCGGCTTGTGATTGGCGAAACAGCAGCGGTCCGAGCGGTGTCACCACCTCGACGACGGCGCACTGCCCGATCGTGCATCCGACCCCGTCGGTAGTGCGCCGCCCTCTCTGAAATGATGGCGTGCTCCGGACCGAACAGCTCGGCAACCTGGTCCTACGTGTCGGTGAGCACAGTCTCCTGCAGCGTCACCCGGTCGGGAGTGAACCGGGCGAACTCGCCTCGTAACAGGCCCCGGCGTGCGGCCCAGTCGCCGTGGCGTGCCCAGATATTCAGGGTCGCGACGCGGATCCGTGGCCGAGTGCTGGGGGAGACTTCCATCGGCCCGTACCCAGTGCGTCCGGCACCGGTTTGCCCTGGCCAGCACGGGGAACGGGACTGTCGTGAGCGAACCGACGCACAAGGCCGCGGCCGGCCCGGACGTGCACGAAGACCATGCCGGGCAGATCCTGGTGACCCGCAATCACCAGGTGATCCGTTCCTGGGCGTCGACTCGTGGCGCCACACCGGCGACCACCCGACCTGCCGAAGGCGGTCGCCTTCCCGCCGATGCCCTGCGGCTGGCGTGGCCCGGCGGGGACGACGGCAGCGAGTCCGTCACGTGGGACCAGTGGCTGGAGGCGTTCGATACCTACGACCTGCGCTTCTGGTACCGCGAACACGAGCCGGACGGCGCCACGAGCACGTTCTGGAGATTCGACCCCTCCGACCACGACGAGGGCTGAGCGCACCAGTGATGATTGACGAATCTCTTGGCCTGCTCCGCGGCGGCTACCGATGGGCGAGCGCGCTACGGCGGGGTCGACCCGCGGTGGCGGCGCGATTCCTGGGCCGGCCGGCCGCGGTCGTGGGCGGGGCGGAGGGCGTGCGGCGGTTCTACGATCCACGGTTGCGCCGCGACGCGATTCCCCAACCGGTGAGCCGCGTCCTGTTCGGCCAAGAGTCGGTGCATGGCCTCGACGACGCTGAACACCACCGACACAAGTTGCTGTACTTGGACGTTTTGACAGCGGCGGCTACCGCAGACTTGCGAGAACGGGCGCACGACCGATGGGCGGCCGCGGCCCGCACGTGGGAACCGGCCGCCCGGTGATCCTGTTCGACCAGGCCGTCCAGGTCCTGACGGCGACGGCACTACCGTGGGCGGGCATCATGGCGGACCCGCCGGAGACCGTCCGACGGGCCGGTCAGCTGGCGGCCGTTTCTCGATGGGTTCGCCAGCCCTGGTCCGTCCTATCTACGGGCCCTGAGCGCCCGCCGGCAGTTGGACCGCTGGGCGACCGGGCTGGTACGTGAGGTGCGGGCCGACCTGATCCGTCCCAGTCACGACACGGCGCTGGACGCGGTCGCCCGAACAGCAGATCTCCCCGGCCGGGCCGCCGGCGTCGCGCTGCTCAACCTGGTGCGGCCGACGGTCGCGGTCGCCTGGTTCGTCGCGTTCGCCGGCGTCGCCCTGCACCACCAGCCGCATTGGCGAGACCGCATCGCCGCAGGCGACGCCGCCGCGCGTCTTGCGTTCGCGCATGAGGTCCGCCGCCGGTGCCAGTTCGTGCCGATCCACGCCGCCCGCGCCCGAACCGAGCAGGATGTGCTCGGTTTTCGGTTGCCGGCCGGTGGCTACGTGATCCTCGACGTCGACGGAACCGATCACGATCCCGCACATTGGCGCGATCCCTATCGATTCGATCCCGGCCGCTTCCTGGGGCCGGCCAGCAGATCCGGACATCCTCGTCCCACAGGGCGGCGGCGACCTGCGGCATGGGCACCGTTGTCCGGGCGAGGACGCCACCCTCGTTCTGCTGGAGGAGGCGGTGCGGCGGCTGGCACGAACCCCTCTAGACCTCCCGCCGCAGGACCTCACTGTCGACCTCGCCCGGATCCCCACCCGGCCGCGTAGCGGAGTCCTGATCACCCTGCGCGATTGAGCGTTGACAAGACGGATAGAGGGCGGACGATCCGACGGCGCAACGGGCAGCCGCACTCGAGAGCAGACGCAAGAGCCGGGCGACCCCGGGACGAGAAACAGAGGACGCCCAGCTCCGAGGATGCCTACTTGAAAGCGTCCTTGGCCTTCTCGCCCGCTTGCTTGAGGTCTGCCTTGGCCTGTTCGGCCTTTCCTTCCGCCTGGGTGGGCTTGTCGTCCGTCGCGTCCGACCGGCTCGCCCGCCACGGTCAGTCGGCAGAGTCGCGGCCCTTGTCGAATGCACGGCGGTAGTGGTCGAGCGCCTTAGCGAGGGCGTCTGTAGATAGCCAGGCGAGGGGCTCGACGGCGTCGAGTAGCGGCTCGTGATCTGGTCCTTGTCCGATCACCTGCCCGGTGAGGATCCATGGCCGTCGGGACGGATCCTTCTGTGCGAGCTCGGCGTACTTGCAGACGCGGCGAGCCACCCAGTCGAGGGTTGTTCGGGTCCACCACGGCTCCGGGTTCAACGGGGTCACGGACAGGCCGGGCAGTTCGACGTCGGCTTCGTAGTCGAGGCTCGGCGATCCTAGGTCGGCTTCGGGTCCGTGGGAGAAACGCACGAAGAGGCCGGGGCGATCGTCCACCAGGGCGACGAGATCGTCCAAGGTCGCGATGGTCCTCACCGTGGCAGCCTACGGGCGGCATCCGCTGCGGTCATGTTCGAGGGCCGGCGGGGTAGGGACCCCACAGAGCAGGGCGAGCGAGGGGAGAAGGACGATGACGCGGTTCGGGTACTTCCTGGCCAGCGAGGACTGGGGGCCGCGCGGGAACTGGTCCGGCAGGCGGTGCGGGCACAGGATGCGGGGTTCGAGGCGCTGTGGATCTCCGACCATTTTCACCCGTGGACCGATCAGCAGGGTCACAGCCCGTTCGTGTGGTCGGTGATCGATCCGCACCTGCGCGACGGCCGCAGGTCGATTGTGGACGACGGGTGGCCCGCCGCGATGTCGCCAGGCCTCGGCACCGCTGCTGGAACGCGGCCACGCTCTCGGCCCGCACCGACCGCCGCCCGAGCCCGCATCCGCGGAGCGTGAAGGCCACGCCGTGCATGCCGTCCTGTGGGCGGTATGCACCGCCTCATGCGAAGCGGGGCGCGTTCCGACGGTGTGGGCGCCGGTGGCGCTGGCGGATCTGCCGATGGGCTGCGACGATGCCAGCCTACGTTCAGGGGGTGGACATGCCGACGTGGTCGTGGCCGCTGGTTGGCGCGCTCGGTGCCTGACCTGCGTGGGCGTCGGGTGTGGGGCCCGATTCTCGCCCACGCTCTGGCCGAGGGCGTGGAGCCGACGACGAGGCATGCCCTGGCTGCGTGCGTCCAGGCCACGGGGGCGATCGGCGCGGGTCTCTCGGTGAGCCGGGGGCGAGGTCTGCGCGAACCGGTCCTGACCGTCGGCGAGTGGAGCGAGGAATTGGACGAGTTGCAGTTCACCCTCGGCGAAGGGCCGGCCGTGGACGCCGCTGGCGGCGATCGCCCGGTGCTCGCGGCGGATCTGGCCGAGCCCCAGGCGCGTCGACGCTGGCCGGCCTTCGCGGCCGGGGCGGTGGCCCGCGAGGTCCGGGCGGTGTTCGCGTTCCCGGTGGGTGCCGGCGCCGCGCGGCTCGGTGTGCTGAACGTGTATCGACGCGCCGCGGGCCAGTTGAGTCCGGCCGAGCTCGCCGACGTGCTGGCCTACGCCGACGCCGTACTGGTGCTGGCGCTCGACCAGCGCAGCGGCCTCGGCTTCGATGCGGAGAAGGTGACCGGCCGCGATCTTCCGGAACGGCGGGCCGAGGTCCACCAGGCGGCGGGCATGGCGAGTGTCCAGCTCGGCATCGGCGTGGCGGAGGCGCTGTCCCGGCTGCGCGCGTACGCCTACCTCCACGATCTGCGGCTGGCCGATGCCGCAGCCGATCTGGTGGCCCGCCGATTCCGGTTCCTCCCCGACGTAGACACCGGCATGACGACCGACGGCGATGGGAACAAGACCATGGGTACGCCTCCGAGCAGGGACGATCAGGAAACGGAGGGCGAACGATGACCACCACCGACCGACAGGTGCGAGAGGCCTTCGTCGAGCTGGCCGACACACTGGTGGACGACTACGACGTCATCGACTTCCTCGACGTCCTCGCCCAGCGCGTCGTGAAACTGCTGAACGTGACGGCGTGCGGGATCGTCCTGGTCGACCACCACGCGACACTGAACCTCGTCGCCGCCTCCGCCGAGCAGACACGGCTGCTGGAGCTGTTCCAGTTGCAGAACTCCGAGGGTCCGTGTCTGGAGTGCTATCAGACCGGTGTCGCGGTGCACAGCGCTGACCTGCGGGCCGATGACGAGCGGTGGCCGAGGTTCGCTCCGGCCGCTCGCGCGAGCGGCTATGCCGCCGTCCATGCGCTGCCGATGCGCTTGCGAGACAAGGTGGTCGGGGCCATGAACCTGTTCGACGAGACGGGTGGTGCCCTCGATGAGGAGGTTCTGGCGCTGGCGCAGGCCTTGGCCGACGTGGCCACGATCGGGATCCTGCACGAACGCACCGTCCGCCGGCATGAGGCCGTCACCGAGCAGCTCCAGGCGGCGCTGAACAGTCGCATCATGATCGAGCAGGCGAAGGGTGTGCTTGCCGAGCGGCTGGCCGTGTCGATGGACGATGCGTTCGCGATCATGCGTGATCACGCCCGGTCGACCAACCGCAAGCTCCGCGACGTGGCCGCAGCGGTCGTCGACGGGCGTCCCGACCCTGCGTGGAACCATCCCAGCCAGTCAGTTTGACGACTACACCCCGACGGCACCGCAGCGACGACCGTACCCTTGACGGGGTGTGATGGCGGGCGTAACGTCACGGCAACATCACATCGTGACGTGTCGCTCCGGACCTCGGCGGCTGATCAGCCGCGGCGAGGGTGTCGAGCGGGCCACACAAGTGTCGTCTGCACCTCCCTCGTTCGTGGCCGCCGGGCCTCGCGGCCGCGGCGGCGGAGGTCTTGGCCGGCCGTTGAGTCACCGGGGCGGGCGCGGGCATGGCAGGCCCAGGTGGGGGCGCGCTTGGACGGTGGGCGACCGGCCAGGACCTCCGATTTCGTCGGGCGGGGCCGCGCTAGCTCGATTCCGTGCGGGCGGCGGCGTGCGCGGTGATGCCGTCGAACAGGCGGTGCAAGCCCCAGAGATATTGCTCGGTGGAGATGTACTCGGCCATGGTGGTGGTCACCGTGGCAGCCCTCGGGTAGCGGCCGGCAGGCATCCGGGCGAAGGCGTGGTGCCTGATGGCTATCCGTTCTGGTTCTGGTGGCGCCGGGCCGGGTTCGGATACGTCCGCGAGCTGCAGGGCGATCGACCCGAAGGCATAGACGATGAGCAGGTAGGACGCGCGGGCGGCGTCGACCGGGTCGAGGCCGGCGTCGGCGAGGAGTTCGAGGAGCCGTTCGTTCAGGCTCAGCGCGTGCGGCCCGTTCATCGGACCGCCGATCATCAACGGCACGGCTCCGGGGTGTTCGCAGAGTCGTCGCCTGAGTTCCAGGGCGAGGGCTTCCAGCCGTAGCCGCCAGGGTTGGGCGCGGTCGGCGAAGACGTCGTGGTTCACCTCTCCGAGCAGCCGCTCGATGAGCGCTTCGACCACGGCGGCCTTGTCGGGGAAGTAGGTGTAGACGGCGTTCGGGGCGACCCCGACCGCGGCGGCGATCCCACGGATGGAGGCCGCTTTGGGTCCGCCCTCGTCCAGCAGCGCCATCGCCGCGTCGAGGATCTCGTCCTCGCTCAGCGTCCGTCGACGACCACGCCTGGATCCTGTCGACGCCGTAGGTCCGCCCGAGGTCTGCATCCATGACTCCCTTGACTTCTTCTGTACGTCGTACAATATTTGTACCACGTACAGAAATGGCGGGATCCGGAAGTCAACCAAGGCCATGCCTCCCGCTGGCCGAGGAGCTGACCCCATGACCCGACCAGATGCCTCCTCAACATCCGCGCTGCGAACCTCGCTCATCTGGACCGCGGGGTTCTTGGTCTTTCCCGTCGCCGGCCTGGCAGGCACTGCGGTCAGCGGTCGCGTCGACGATGCCGCTGCGGCGATGCTGGGCGGTGGAGTCGCTGGGCTGGTTCTCGGCGCCGGCCAGGTGTTGGTGAGCCGCCGGCGACTCGATCCACTCAGATGGATCCCGGCCACCGCCGTCGGCATGAGCGTGGGGCTGCTCCTCGGCGCCTCGGTCGTCGGCTACGGCACCTCGCTGGCCGACCTCGCTCTGATGGGCGTCCTCACAGGCGCCGTCCTAGGCCCGGCACAGGCCTTCGCGTTACCCCGCCACGTCCACCCGCGTTGGGTGTGGGCCGCCGCGATGCCCGTCATGTGGGCTCTGGGGTGGACCGTCACCACTCTTGGCGGGATCAGTGTGGACGAGCAGTTCACCATCTTCGGCGCCTACGGTGCGCTCGCCTTCTCCGCGCTGTCTGGATTGCTACTTCAGCGTCTCCTGCCCTACGGCGCGGACGGCCCTGTCGTGCCGGCGGGGGCTGAGGAGACGGTGTGACCACCGCCGGGCACGTGATCTTCGGAACGGGCGCGATCGGCATTGCCACGCTCGAGGCCTTACGTCGCCGCGGCGAGACCGTCCGGCTGGTCAACCGGTCCGGCCACGCACGCGTGCCCGACGATGTCGAGGTCGTCGGCGGCGACGCCCGCGACCCCGACTTCACCGTGACCGTCGCCGAAGGCGCTCGGGTCGTCTATCAGACGCTCAACCCTCCCTACCCGGAATGGACCGCCCAGTTCCCCGCTCTGCAGGCCGGCGTGCTCGTCGCTGCCGGAGCCACCGGCGCCCGCCTCGTCAGCATGGAGAACGTCTACATGTACGGACGCCCCGCGGGCCGTGCGCTCACCGAAGACCGCGCCTACGACGCCCACACCAAGAAGGGACAGCTCCGGGGCCGGATGGCTCGCGAACTTCTCGCGGCACACGACGCCGGCCGGGTGCAGGTGGCGATCGGCCGCGCCTCGGACTACTTCGGCCCCCTGGGTGGTGCCCAGTCCAATCTCGGCGACCGCGTCTTTCCCGCCGCGCTGGCCGGAAAGACTGCCACGGTGCTCGGCGACCCCGATCAGCCGCACACCTACACCTACATCCCCGACATCGGCGAGGCCCTCGCCGTCCTCGGCGAACACCCGGACGCACCGGGCGAGGTGTGGCACCTACCCAACGACGCCGAGACTCGCACCACTCGCCAACTCGTCGATGTCGTCTACCAGCAGGCCGGCCAGACTCGCACCAGGCTGCGCGCGATTCCGCCACTCATACTGCGCGCCATGGGCGTGGTGAACCCGACGGTGCGCGAGCTCCTGGAGATGCAGTACCAGTTCGCGGAGCCCTTCATCGTCGACAGCGACAAGATCGCGGCCGAGCTCGGCGTCCATGCCACTTCCATCGACGAAGCCCTCGCCGAGACACTCCACAGCTACCGGCACCAGCAGGCGGCGTTTTCCTAGCTGTTGACTACGCCCGTTTCACCGCATCTTGCGGCCGGCGAGGGCTTGCCTCGTGGCCGCCGGCCGCCACTACGTCAGGAGTTCACCATGACCACAGACGGCACCACGACCAGGAGCCGGGCGGTCGTGCAGGACGCCTATGGCTCGGC
>NZ_KQ434753.1:536165-548094 GCF_001270745.1 Jiangella muralis | reverse complement strand
CGAGCCACCAACACACCGTGACCGATCCCCGGCCACGCAGGCCAGACGAAACATCGAGGCTAGAGCTCCGCCAGCACCGCCGCGACCAGCTCGGCCCGCTGCGCCAGCGACGCGACGACCACCTGTTCGTGGACGGCGTGGGCGCCGGCCCCGAGCGGGCCGAAGCCGTCCAGCGTCGGCACGCCCAGCGATCCGGTGGTGTTGGTGTCGGCGCCACCCGCCGCGGGGGCGCCGTCGACGCGTTGGCCGATGCTCGCCGCGGCGCGCCGGACGGTGCCGAGCAGTCCGGCGGTGGTCTCGTCCGGCACCCAGGTGGGCCGCCGCGACAGCACCTCGGCGGTCACCGCGGCGCCGGCGCGGATCGGCCGCAGCGACGTCAGCCCGTCCAGCACCACCCGCTCGGACTCGGCGTCGGCGAAGCGCAGCCCGAGGTCGGCGTGCGCGGCGGCCGGGACGACGTTCGTGCGGCCGCCCCCGGCGACGGTGCCGACGTTGCACAGCACGTCGCCCGGGGCGTGCCGGACGATCGAGCGGACCAGGATGAGCTGGTCGACCAGCTCGTCGACGGCGGAGACGCCGGCGTCGGGGTCGAGGGCGGCGTGCGCCTCGACCCCCTCGACCGCCAGCCGCAGCCGGGTGCTGCCGCGTCGCCCGGCCTTCAGCGAGCCGTCCGGGTGCGGCGACTCGAACCCGAGGGCGGCGACGGCGTCGCGGGCGGCCTCGGCGACCAGCGCGCCCGCCGTCGGCGAGCCGATCTCCTCGTCGGCCACCACCACGACACGCACCGGCGGGTGCCCGGCCCCGCCGGAGCGGGCCAGTTCGAGCGCCGCCTCCATGACGACCAGGCCGCTCTTCATGTCGTAGGCGCCCGGCCCGTGCGCGACACCATCGGCGACCCGCCACGGCATCGGCCCGTCGACGTGCCCGGCCGGCCACACGGTGTCGTGGTGGCCGAGGAACAGGACCGGCGCCGCGCCGGCCTGCGGGCCGCGGCCCGGGTGCTCCATGACCAGGTGGTCGCCGGCCGGCGCCGGGACCCGGCGGACGGTCGCGCCCAGCTCGCGGTGCCGCGCCAGCAGGACCTCGCCGAGCGCGTCGAGCCGGGCGGCGTCGCCGGTGGGCGACTCGAGCCGGACGTAGCGCTCCAGGCGGGCGAGCAGCGCGTCGAGGTCTGGTGCGGTACCGTTCATGGTGCGACTATACGTTCCGTATCATCGTCGATGTGGTCGGTTGACGGGTTGTAGTGCGCGATTTGCGATCCGTATCTGCACCTTGGGAGACACCCCCTAGGAGGGTCATGACCCCGCGTGTCGAGCGGCTCACGTCGGCCGCTGACCTCGCCTCCGCCGCCCGCCTCTACCGCGAGGTGTTCGGCTACCAGGACCCCGCCCACTCGGTGAACCCGCGGCTGCTCTCGTCGCTGGCGGCCAACGGCGGCTCGGTGGTCGGCGTCCGCGGCGCCGGCGGCGAGCTCGTCGCGTTCGCGTACGGCTTCGTCGGCATCGACCGCGGCGAGGTCTACCACTACTCGCAGGCCGCCGTCGTCGCGGCCGGGCAGCAGGGCCGCGGGCTCGGCCGGGCGCTCAAACGCGGCCAGCGCGAGGTCGCCCTGGCCGGCGGCCAGACCCATATGCGCTGGTCGTTCGACCCGTCGGTGGTCCGCAACGCGCACTTCAACCTCGACGTGCTCGGCGCGGCCGGGCGGTGGTTCCGGTCGGAGTTCTTCGGGCTGCCCGACACCGACCGGCTGATCGTCGACTGGGACCTCGACGACGAGCGCCGCGGCCGCGAGGCGCCGGCGCCGGCCGGGCTGCCCACCGGGCTCGACGACCCGGCCGGCTGGCTGCGGCCCCGTCCGGCCGGCCCGGACACCTGGCTGCCGCTGCCGCTGACGTCCACCGCCGAGCAGCGGCGCGAGCTGGGCGCCGTCATCGCGTCGCTGCTGGCCGACGGCTCGGTCGCGGTGTCGTGCGTCCGGCTCTCGCCCGACACCGGCGCCTACCGCTTCGTCCGGTCCGCGCCATGACCGAGCTGAGCAGCCCGTCCCAGCGGTTCGGCGCCCGCCTGCAGCGGCCGTCGTCGTCGGCGTCGCTGCAGGCCAGGGTGATGGAGCAGGAGACCCGCACGCTGGCCGAGGCGTTCGAGCGGGTCGCGGCCGACGGATCGGTGGCGGCCGCGGCGGCGACGGTGGTGGCGGCGCGGCGGCGGTTCGTCTCCGGCACCGGCAAGTCGTTCGCGTACGCCTCGCTGCTGGCCGCCGATCTCTCCGCCGGGCTGTCCAAGGTCACGCTGGTCGACGGCACGCTGGTCCGGCACCTCGACGTGCTCGCCGACGTCCGCGACACCGACGTGCTGGTGGCCGTCTCGCTGCGCCGGTACCGCCGCGAGACGGTCGCGCTGGCCGGACGGTTCGCGGCCGCGGGCGGCACCGTCGTCGCCGTCACCGACACCGCTGACTCGCCGCTCACCGCCGTCGCCGCGCAGTCCATCGTGGTGCCGACGGCGAGCGCCTCGTACGCCGACTCGCCCACCGCCGTCGCCGCCGTCGTGCACCTGCTGGCCACGCTCACCACCGCCAGCGCGAAGGGCGCCCGCCGCCGCCTGGCCGAGCGTGACCGGCTGGCCCACGACCTCGACCTCTACTGGGAGGAATGACCGTGCGCGTCATCCATGCGTCCCTGCACCTGGTGCGGCTGCCGCTGGTGCACCGGTTCCGCACCAGCTCGCACGCCAAGGACCACCTCGACCACATCCTCGTCCGGCTCACCGACGAGTCCGGCGCGACCGGCTGGGGCGAGATCGCGTCCGCGTCCGACCCGTTCTACTCGCCGGAGACGGTGGACACCTGCTGGCTGGTCGCGGAGCGGTACCTGCTGCCGTCCGTCGTCGGCGCGCGCTGGGACGACCCCGCCGAGGTGGCCGGGTTGTGGGCGAAGGTCCGCGGCCACCAGTTCGCCAAGGCCGGCGTCGACATCGCGGCCTGGACGCTGTGGGCGCTGTCCGGCGGGGTGTCGCTGGCGACGGCGCTGGGCGGGACCAGGGCCTCCGTCGTGGCGGGCGTGTCGCTGGGCATCGAGCCGACCGTCGACGACCTGCTGGTCGAGGTCGGCAAGCACGTCGACGCCGGGTACCCGCGGGTGAAACTGAAGATCGCGCCCGGCTGGGACGTCGAGCCGGTGCGCGCCGTCCGGGCCGCGTTCCCCGACCTGATGCTGCACGTCGACGCGAACGGCGCCTACGGCGAGTCCGACGACGAGGTGCGGGCGCTGCGCGCGCTGGACGGGTACGGGTTGTCGATGATCGAGCAGCCGTTCGCGCCGCGGAACCTGCTCGCGCACGCCGCCCTGCAGCGCGACATCGAGACCCCCGTCTGCCTCGACGAGTCCATCGACACCCTCGACGACCTGCGCACGGCGGTCGTGCTGGGCGCGCTGAAGGTGCTCAACATCAAGGTGTCGCGGCTGGGCGGGCTCGGCCCGGCGGTGGCCGCGCACGACCTCGCCGCCGAGCACGAGATCCCGGTCTGGTGCGGCGGCATGCACGAATTCGGCGTCGGCCGGGCCGCCAACGTCGCGCTGTCCAGCCTGCCCGGCTTCACCCTCCCGTCCGACGTGTCCGCGTCGGACAAGTACTACGAGCGCGACGTCGTCACACCGCCCATCACCGCCGCCGCGGGTGTGGTGGAGGTGCCCACCGGCCCCGGCCTCGGCCACACCGTCGACGAGGATTTCCTCGCCTCGGCAACGGTGCGCTCCGCGGAGATTGCCGCCGACAGCTGAGTGTTTCCTCCATAGCCCTATGCAGAACTCCATAGTGACGTCGCATACTTGTGGCATGACTGCAGCTGCGGACTACCAGCACCTGCACGAGCTGATCGATCGTCTGACGCCTCGGCAGGTGCGTCATCTGCGTGCGTTGGCGCAGGACCTCGTTGAGGCGCCTGCCGCGGGCCGCGAGCGCAGGCCAGGCGACTCAGGCGCGCAGGGGCTGTCCTTCGCCGGGATCGGTGAATCCGGTCGCGGCGATCTCGCTGAGAACGCCGACCGCTATCTCGATGAGGGCTTCGGCAAGGACTAACCGGGTGTCGCCCGGACACTGTCGGTCGGTGTGGGCAGGATGATCGTATGGCCGTCCTCGTCGACACCGGACCGTTGGTCGCTCTTGCTGACCGCAGCGACCGATGGCATGCACGTTGCCTCGAGCTGTTCGGCAGCATCACCGGGCCGATCCTGGTTCCGGTTCCGGTGTTGGTCGAGGTGTGTTACCTGATCCAGAAAGGCCTGGGGACGCGGGCAGAGGCGACGTTCCTCGACGCTGTTCGGGCGGGCGAGATCGAATTGGTGCCGTTCAGCTCCGCCGATCTCGACAGGGCCACCGAGCTGGTGCGCCAGTACGCGGACTTCCCACTGGGCTTCGTCGATGCCGTCGTTGTCGCCACCGCGGAACGGCTGGGGCTGCACGAAGTGGCGACCGTCGACCGACGCCACTTCGCGGCGGTGCGGCCGGCGCATGTGGAGGCATTCACCCTCCTGCCTTGACGCCGACTGAGAAGTCCCCTGGTCAGGCTCGTGTCTCTGGGCTGACCCCAGCACGCGACCGGGGGTATCCCCCAGGGCGAATCGGGGGCTTTCCGGGTTACCGCGCGGTCCCGGCGCGGCGAGAGTGAGACGCGACTTCACCGGACTCTCACCGACGGGACGCACCATGACCACGACCCTGCCGCTCGATCGGCCGCCCACACCGGCGCCGCAACCGCCCCCGCCGCCGCGCCACGGACTCGTGGTGCGCGTCGCCCGCTGGAGCGCCGCCCACAAATGGCTGGCCATCGTCCTCTGGCTGGCGTTCGTCGCGGCCGCGATCGTCGGCGGCGGCGCCGTCGGCACCAAGGAGGTCGAGGACGGCGACGGCGGCGTCGGTGCGTCCGCGGGCGCCGACAAGGCGCTGCTCCAGGCCGACTTCGACGACCCGTTCAGTGAGTCGGTGCTGGTCCGGGCCGCCGATGGGGGCGCGGTCGACACCGGCTCGGACGCCGTCACCACGCTGGCCGCGAACCTGGCCGCCGCGCCGGGCGTCGCGGGCGTGGCCGACCCGCAGGTGTCCGAGGACGGCACCGCCGCGCTGTACGAGGTGACGCTGGACGTCCCCGCGGGCACCGACGCCGAGGAGGAGGACGCCGCGAGCGCGGCCGCCGCCGAGGTCGCGCGGGTGGTCGAGGCGGGCGGCGACGGCACCGGCCTGACCGTCGGGCAGGTCGGCGACGCGTCGCTGGGCGAGGCCCTGGACCAGGTCTACGAGGACGACCTGAAGCGGGCCGAGTACCTGTCGCTGCCGGTCAGCCTGCTGATCATGCTGGTGGTCTTCGGCGCGCTGATCGCCGCCGCCGTGCCGGTGCTGCTGGCGCTGTCGTCGGTGATCGCGGCCATGGGGCTGTCGGCGTTCGCGTCCTTCGTCGTGCCGTCGACGGACATCCTGGCCTCGGTCGTGCTGCTGGTCGGCATGGCGGTCGGCGTCGACTACTCGCTGTTCTACGTCCGCCGGGAGCGGGAGGAGCGGGAGAAGGGCCGCGGCACGATGGACGCCGTCGCGGTTGCCGCCGCGACGTCCGGGCGGGCGGTCGTGGTCTCCGGCATCGCCGTCGTCATCGCGATGGCCGGCATGTTCTTCGCCGGTGAGGCGACCTTCCAGTCGCTGGCCGTGGGCACCATCCTGGTGGTCGCCGTGGCCGTCGTCGGGTCCGTGACGGCGCTGCCCGCCCTGCTGGCGATCTTCGGCCGCTGGATCGACCGGCCGCGCGTCCCGCTGCTGTGGCGGCTGCGCCGCAGCGACGGCGGCGAGCCGCGGGGGTGGCGCGCCATCCTCGGCCCGGTGCTGCGGCACCCGAAGACGGCGCTGGTCGCGGGCCTGCTGGCGCTGCTCGCGCTGGCCGCCCCGGCGCTCGGGATGAAGCTGTCGCAGCCGGGCATCTCCGACCTGTCCAAGGACGTGCCCGAGGTGCAGACCTACGACGCCATCACGACGGCGTTCCCCTCCGAGGGCGCGGCGCACGACGTCGCCGTATGGACGCCCGACGGCTCGCCGCTCGACCAGGACGCCGTCGACGGCGCCGTCGTCACGCTGAACGACTCCGTCGCCGCCGACCCGGAGTTCGCCGCCGGTGACGGCCTGGCCGCCGAGTACTCCGTCGACGGCTCGGTCGCCCGCATCGACGTGCCGGTGCCGTACGAGCACGACGACGCCCGCGCCGAGGACTCGCTGCAGGCGCTGCGCGACGACCTCGTCCCGGCCGCCTTCGACGGCGTCGAGGGGGCCGAGACCGGCGTCACCGGCATGACCGCGGGCAACGTCGACTTCCGCGGCCTGCTCGCCGACCGGATGCCGGTCGTCATCGGGTTCGTCCTGCTGATGACCATCATCGTGCTGGTGATGGCGTTCCGGTCGCTGGCGGTGGCGCTGACCGCCGCGGGCCTGAACCTGCTCTCCGTCGCCGCGTCCTACGGGCTGCTGACGCTGGTGTTCCAGAACAGCTGGGCCGAAGGGCTGCTCGGGTTCGAGTCGACCGGCGCGATCATCACCTGGCTGCCGCTGTTCCTGTTCGTGATCCTGTTCGGCCTGTCGATGGACTACCACGTGTTCGTCGTCAGCCGGATCCGTGAGGGCGCCAAGGCCGGAATGACGACGCGCGAGGCGGTCCGCACCGGGATCATCCGCTCCGCCGGCGTCGTCACCAGCGCCGCCGTGGTCATGGTGGCGGTCTTCTCGATCTTCGCGACGCTCGGCGCCATCGACTTCAAGCAGCTGGGCGTGGGCCTGGCCGCGGCGATCCTCATCGACGCGACCATCGTGCGGGCCGTGCTGCTGCCGTCGATCATGGCGCTGCTGGGTGAGCGCAACTGGTGGCTGCCCAAGCCGCTGCAGAAGCTGCCCCAACTGGAGCACTGACCACGAGGTCGGGCCCGAGACGTCGTATTCTCGTAGACGACCCCCACTCCACCAGGTTTTGGGGGCACGTCTGCGTGCCCGGAAGGTCTACCGATGTCTCTCAGCGGCCTGTTGTCCGCCCTGCTCGGCGACGACGGCGATCCCACCCTGCGCTCGGCGGTCGCCGACGCGCGCACGGGCGCGGTCACCGCGCTCGACCTCACCGCGCCGCCGGCGCTGCGCCCGTTCGTGGCCGGCGCCATCGCGGCCGACGGCGAGGGCGACGGCGTCGGCGCGGGGCGGACGGTGCTCGCCGTCACCGCGACGGGGCGCGAGGCCGAGGATCTCGCCGCTGAGCTGCGCTGCCTGCTGCCGCCCGAGTCGGTCGTCGAGTATCCGGCGTGGGAGACGCTGCCGCACGAGCGCCTGTCCCCGCGCAGCGACACCGTCGGCCGGCGGCTGGCGGTGCTGCGCCGGCTGGTGCACCCCGACGACGAGTCCGGCGGGCCGGTGCGGGTGGTCGTCGCGCCGGTGCGCAGCGTGCTGCAGCCGCAGGTCGCGGGGCTGGCCGACCTCCGCCCCGTCGCGCTGAGGCCCGGCGACGACGTCAGCCTCGACTCCGTCGTCGAGCAGCTGGCCGCCGCCGCGTACGTCCGCGTCGACCTGGTGGAGCGACGCGGTGAGTTCGCCGTCCGCGGCGGCATCGTCGACGTGTTCCCGCCGACCGAGGAGCACCCGCTGCGGGTCGACTTCTGGGGCGACACCGTCGAGGAGGTCCGCTACTTCACCGTCGCCGACCAGCGCTCCACCGACGCCGCCGAGAACGGGCTGTGGGCGCCGCCGTGCCGCGAGCTGCTGTTCACCGACGACGTCCGGCGGCGCGCGGCCGCCCTCGCGCATGAGCACCCCGAGCTGGGCGAGATGCTGGAGAAGATCGCCGCCGGCATCGCCGTCGAGGGCATGGAGTCGCTGGCACCGGTCCTGGTCGAGCGCATGGAGATGCTGATCGACCTGCTGCCCGCGGGCACCCACGTGCTGGTCTGCGACCCCGAGCGGGTCCGCACCCGGGCGCACGACATGGTCGCCACCAGCCAGGAGTTCCTCGACGCGTCGTGGGCCGCGGCGGCCGGCGGCGGCACCGCGCCGATCGACCTCGGCGCGGCGGCGTACCACACGCTCGGCGACGTGCGGGCGCAGGCGATCCGGCAGGGGCTGCCCTGGTGGAGCCTCAGTTCCTTCGGCCTCGGCGGCTCCGACGCCACGCCGGAGAAGGCGGACCTCGACGCCGACCTCTACGCGGTGGACCTCGGCGACGCGATGGTGACGGCCGGCGCCGTCGACACCCGCGAGGTCGACGTCCGCCCGGCCGAGACGTACCGCGGCGACACCAAGCGCGCCGTCGCCGACCTCTCCGGCTGGCTGGCCTCCGGCGGCCGCGCCGTCCTCGTCACCGGCGGCCACGGCACCGCCGAGCGCGTCGTCGAGGTGCTGGGCGAGTCCGAGGTGCCCGCGCGCTACGTCGAGCACGTCGACACCGCCCCGAAGCCGGGCGTCGTCCTCGTCACCACCGGCGCTCTGAAGCACGGCTTCATCGCCAACGCGGCCGCCCTCGCGGTGCTGACGGAGGACGACCTCACCGGTCAGCGGGTGTCCACCAAGGGCACCACCCGCATGCCGAGCCGGCGCCGCAACCAGGTCGACCCGCTCCAGCTCAAGCCCGGCGACTACATCGTCCACGACCAGCACGGCGTCGGCCGCTACGTCGAGATGACCAGCCGGACGGTGCAGGGCGCCACCCGCGAGTACCTCGTCGTCGAGTACGCGGCGTCCAAGCGCGGCCAGCCGGCCGACCGCCTGTACGTCCCGACCGACCAGCTCGAGCAGGTCACCAAGTACGTCGGCGGCGACGCGCCGCACCTCGACCGCATCGGCGGCAGCGACTGGGCCAAGCGCAAGGGCCGCGCCCGCAAGGCGGTCAAGGAGATCGCCGCCGAGCTGATCAAGCTGTACGCCGCCCGCCAGGCCGCGCCCGGTCACGCGTTCGGCCAGGACACCCCGTGGCAGCGCGAGCTGGAGGACGCGTTCCCCTACGTCGAGACCACTGACCAGCTGTCCACCATCGACGAGGTCAAGGCCGACATGGAGCGCGAGATCCCGATGGACCGCGTCATCGCCGGCGACGTCGGCTACGGCAAGACCGAGATCGCGGTGCGGGCGGCGTTCAAGGCGGTGCAGGACGGCAAGCAGGTCGGCGTGCTGGTCCCGACGACGCTGCTGGTCGGGCAGCACTTCTCCACGTTCTCCGAGCGGTTCGCGCCGTTCCCGGTGACGATCCGGGCGTTGTCGCGGTTCCAGTCCGACGCCGAGGCCACGGCCACCATCGAAGGGCTGCACGACGGCACGGTCGACGTCGTCATCGGCACCCACCGGCTCATCACCGGCGACGTCCGGTTCAAGGACCTCGGCCTGCTGATCGTCGACGAGGAGCAGCGCTTCGGCGTCGAACACAAGGAGAAGCTGAAGCAGCTGCGCGCCGACGTCGACGTGCTGACGATGTCGGCCACGCCGATCCCGCGGACGCTGGAGATGTCGATCACCGGCATCCGCGACATGAGCGTCATCACCACCCCGCCGGAGGAGCGGCACCCCGTCCTCACCTACGTCGGCGGGTACGACGAGAAGCAGGTCGGCGCGGCCATCCGGCGCGAGTTGATGCGCGACGGCCAGGTGTTCTTCGTGCACAACCGGGTCGACACCATCGAGAAGACGGCGGCGCACCTGCGCGAGCTGGTGCCCGAGGCGCGGGTCGCCACGGCGCACGGCCAGATGGGCGAGCACGCGCTGGAGCAGGTCATCAACGCGTTCTGGCAGCGCGAGGTGGACGTCCTGGTCTGCACGACCATCGTCGAGACCGGCCTGGACATCTCCAACGCCAACACGCTGGTCGTCGACCGGTCCGAGCGGCTGGGGCTGTCGCAGCTGCACCAGCTGCGCGGCCGGGTGGGCCGTGGCCGCGAGCGGGCGTACGCGTACTTCTTCTACCCGCGCGAGACGCCGCTGACGGAGGAGGCGCACGAGCGGCTGGCCACCATCGCCCAGCACTCCGACCTCGGCGCCGGCATGCAGGTCGCGATGAAGGACCTCGAGATCCGCGGCGCGGGCAACCTGCTCGGCGGCGAGCAGTCCGGCCACATCGCCGACGTCGGGTTCGACCTCTACGTGCGGCTGGTCGGCGAGGCGGTCTCCGAGTACCGCGGCGACGGCGCCGATGCGCAGCCCGAGGTCCGCGTCGAGCTGCCGGTCGACGCCCACATCCCGCACGACTACGTCGCCAGCGAGCGGCTGCGGCTGGAGGCGTACCGGCGGCTGTCCGAGGCGGTCGACGACGCCGCGGTCGACGCCGTGCTCGAGGAGCTGGTCGACCGCTACGGCGCGCCGCCGGAGCCGGTCGAGAACCTGCTGGCGGTGGCCCGGTTCCGGGCGCACGCCCGGCGCGCGGGGCTGTCCGAGGTCACCGTCCAGGGCACCTACATCCGGTTCGCGCATGTCGAGCTGGCCGACTGGCAGCGGGTCCGGCTCGGCCGCCTGTACCCGAAGTCACTGGTCAAGGACGCCGTCGGGACGATGCTGGTGCCCCGGCCGCGGCCGGCCCAGATCGGCGGGCCGCAGTTGCGTGGCGTCGAGCTGCTGGCCTGGGCGAAGACCGTCATCGATGACGTCATCGCCCACCAGCCCGAACGCGCCGGAACCCATGCTGGATAAGATGCGCCCGGGCAGCGTCCACCCGCTGCGGGCCGAACCAACGAAGAGGATCACCGTGTCGACCATCCGCCGCCTCGTCATCGCGTCCCTCGCTGCGGCCAGCGCCGTCGCGCTGACCGCATGCGACTCCGAGCAGATCGGCGCGGCCGTCGTCGTCGACGGCGACCGCTTCACCGTCGACGACCTGCAGAACGAGGTCGAGCACGCCGAGCGGCTCGACGGCTTCGACGTCCAGACGGCCGGCGGCATGCCCGCGTTCCAGCGCACCGTGCTGACCCGGCACATCCAGCACGAGATCTTCCTGCGGCTGGCCGCCGACGAAGACATCCAGGTCAGCGAGGCCGACATCGACGACGCCATCGACGAGATCTCCGCACAGGCGCCCGGCGGCGACCTCAGCGCGGCGCTCGCGCAGGCCGGTTACACCGAGCAGGCGTTCCGGGCCGGCGTCGCCGACCAGCTGATCGCGCAGGCGTACTCCGACGAGACCGGCAGCGACAACGCGGGGCTCACGCAGGCCCTCGCCGACCTCGGCGACCAGCTGAACGTCGAGGTCAACCCGCGCTACGGCGAATGGGGCGACGACCTCGCCGTCAGCGCCGACACCGGCTCGATCTCCGAATCGGCTTCGTGACCGACCAGCCGGGCGCGCGCTTGCTCGAGCTGGTCGCCGTCATGGACCGGCTCCGCTCACCGGGCGGCTGCCCGTGGGACGCCGAGCAGACGCACCGCAGCCTGGCGACGTACCTGCTGGAAGAGACCTACGAGACGCTCGAGGCGATCGAGTCGGGCCATGACGACGACCTGCGCGAAGAGCTGGGCGACCTGCTGCTGCAGGTGCTGTTCCACGCCCGGCTGGCCGAGGAGCGGCCGTCCGGGCCGTGGGGAATCGACGACGTCGCGGCCGGCATCACGGCGAAGCTGATCCGCCGGCACCCGCACGTCTTCGGCGACGTCGAGGCGCCGACGGCGTCCGACGTCGGCGAGCGGTGGGAGCGGATCAAGCGCGAGGAGAAGGGCCGCGAGTCCGCCGTCGACGGCGTACCGCTCGCCCAGCCGGCGCTGTCGCTGGCCGCCAAGCTGGTGCACCGGGTCGAGAAGGCCGGCGTGCCGGTCGCGCCGCCGGCGGCGCCGGAGCACGCGCCGGAGACCGCCGAGGAGATCGGTGACGCGCTGTTCGCACTGGCCGCGGCCGCCCGCGACCGCGGCGTCGACCCCGAGCAGGCGTTGCGCGACTCGACCCGCCGCT
>NZ_KQ434753.1:155154-536155 GCF_001270745.1 Jiangella muralis | reverse complement strand
CCCCCCCCCCCCCCCGCCGCTACGTCGCCGCCGTCAAGGCCGCCGAGGCCGGCTGAGTTTCGCCGGCCGGCGGGAGCAGCACCCGGAACGTCGCACCCTCGCCCGGCGCCGACCGCAGCTCGACCCGTCCGCCGTGCGCCGCCACCACCGCGGCGACGATGGACAGGCCGAGTCCGCTGCCGCTGTGGCGAGCCTCGTCGGCCCGCGACCGGGACGGGTCGGCGCGGTAGAACCGTTCGAACACGTGCGCGGCGTCCTCGGTGGTCAGGCCGGGCCCGTCGTCGCGGACCTCCAGCACCGCCCAGCCCTGTGCGGTGTCGCCGACCGACACGTCGACGACGGTGCCCGGCGGGGTGTGCACGGTCGCGTTGCGGACCAGGTTGTCGGCCACCTGGCGCAGCCGCAGCGCGTCGCCGGTCACCAGCGGGACCGCCCGGGCGTCGACGTGCAGCCGCAGGTCGTGGTCGCGGGCGACGAGCCGGGCCTGCAGGACGGACTCGACGACGATCTCGATCAGGTCCACCGGCGCCCGGGCGAGCACCGGCTGGTGGTCCAGCCGGGCCAGCAGCAGCAGGTCGTCGACGAGCAATCCCATCCGGGCCGCCTCGTCCTCGACCCGGCGCAGCAGCCGGCGCACCTCCGGCTCGTCGTGCACCACGCCCTGCCGGTACAGCTCGGCGAAGCCGCGGATCGAGGTGAGCGGCGTGCGCAGCTCGTGGCTGGCGTCGGCGATGAACCGGCGCATCCGCTGCTCGGACTGGCGCGCCTCGCGCTCGGAGATCCGGCGGGCGAGGAACGCCGACTCGATCTGGCCGAGCATCGCGTTCAGCGCCGCCGACAGCCGGCCGACCTCGGTGCGCGGGTCCCGCGGCGGGATGCGGCGGCTCAGGTCGCCGGCCGCGATCGCCTCGGCGGTGACCTCGACCTCCTCCAGCGGCCGCAGCCGGGTCCGCACCATCCACCTGGCCAGGCCGGCCAGCGCCGCCAGTGCGAACACCGCCACGACGCCGTCGATCAGCAGCAACCGGTTCACCGTCGCCGCGATGTCGGTCAGCGGCAGGCCGACCGCGACGAATCCGCCGTCGTCGCGCGGCAGCACCAGCACCCGCCAGGTCGTGTCGCCCTCGACGGCGTCGACGGTGAGCAGCGATCCGGACAGCTCCGGGACCGACCCGGCGTCCAGCTCCGGCCCGGGCCGTTGCGTCGTCGCATCGTCGGTGCTCCAGACCGGGGTGCCGTCCGGCGCGAAGATCGTCACGCTGTAGTTGCCGATCGGCCGGAACGGGCGCGCGTCGGAGTCCGGCAGGCCCGGCCGGGCCGGCCCGACGAACGGGCCGGCCGCCTGCCGCAACTGGTCGTCGGCGCGGTCCATCAGGTAGTCGCGCAGCACCGACGCCGCCACGACGCTGGTGACCAGCACCGTCACCGCGGCCAGAGCGACGACGACCAGCAGCAGCTGGGTCCGCAGCGGCGTGCGGTCGCGCCGGGCCAGCCGCGTCCTCACGGGCTGTCGCGCGGCAGTCGCAGGACGTAGCCGACGCCGCGCACCGTGTGCAGCAGCTTCGGCGTGCCCTGGTCCAGCTTGCGGCGCAGGTAGGACATGTAGGACTCGACCACTCCGGCGTCGCCGCCGAAATCGTAGGACCAGACGTGATCGAGGATCTGCGCCTTGCTGAGCACCCGTCCCTGGTTGGCCAGGAAGTAGCGCAGCAGCTTGAACTCCGTCGGTGAGAGGTCCACGGGACGGCCGGCCTTGCGCACCTCATGCCGGTCGTCGTCCAGTTCGAGGTCGGCGTAGGACAGCCGGGCGGTCGCCGCGCCGAGGTCCCGGCCGCGGGAGCGGCGCAGGATGGCGCGGATCCGGGCTACCACCTCCTCCAGGCTGAACGGCTTGGTCACGTAGTCGTCGGCGCCGATCGTCAGCCCCATGACGCGGTCGTCACCGGCATCCTTCGCGGTGAGGAACAGCACCGGCACGTCGACCTGGTGGCTGCGCAGCTGGCGCACCACCGCGAAGCCGTCGAGGTCCGGCATCAGCACGTCCAGCACCACGAGGTCGGGCCGCTCGGTGAGGATGAGGTCGAGCGCCTGACGGCCGCTGCGCGCCGTCGTCACCTCGAATCCGGCGTAGCGCAGGCTGGCGGCGAGCAACTCGACGATGTTCGGCTCGTCGTCCACGACGACGAGGCGTCCGTCCGGTTCGCGTGCGGCCATGGCCGCACGATGCCGGTTCCGCCTGAGAGCACCCTGGCAGCCGGCTGGGAATTCGCTGTGAATGCCGTTCACAGGTGGTTGCCAGGTTCGTCCCAGGGCGGTGCCAGGAAGATCCACCATCGTGTTCCGGGTGCGGTTGCTACCGAAGTCCCGTCGAGCGCGACGGGCGACTGTTCTGCTGGCGACGACGGCCCTCGGGGTCGCCGTCGCCGGCGCGGCGTGGGCCGTGAGCCAGGACGATCCGGCGTCCACGTCGTCGACCACCACAGCCGAGGCCACCGTCGGCACCTACGAGGAGACCGTGACCAGTACCGGCACCTTCCAACCGGCCGAGACCGCAGAGCTGTCGTTCGCCGTCGGCGGCGAGGTGCTCTCCGTCGACGTGACCGAGGGCGACGTCGTCACGGCCGGCCAGGCGCTGGCCACCGTCGGCACCGAGACGCTCGAGGCCGAGCTGGACGCGGCCGAGGCGACCCTCGACGCGGCCCAGGAGCGGCTGGACTCCGACACCGACGCCGATGCCGCCGACACCCAGCTGGCCGCCGACGAGGCGTCGGTCGCGGCCGCGGAGTCGCGGGTGGCGCAGGCCGAGGAGGCGCTGGACGACGCCACGCTGACGTCCACCATCGCCGGCACGGTGGCGTCGGTGGACATCGCCGTGGGCGACGAGGTCGGCGGCGGGTCGTCGGGGACGACCGGGGGCAGCGATCCGTCGACGTCCTCCTCGTCCTCGTCCTCGTCGGCGGCGAGCGGCACGGGCGCGCAGGTCACCGTGATCACGACCGACGCGTTCGTCGTCGAGACCAGCGTCGGCAGCGTCGACCTGGCCCGGCTGCAGCAGGGACTGCAGGCCGAGCTGACGCCGTCGGACGGCGGCGACGTCGTGTACGGGACGGTCAGCTCGATCGGGCTGGTGGCCTCCGACGCCGGCTCCGGCACCGCGACGTTCCCGGTGGAGATCGCCGTCACCGGCGCCGTCGAGGGCGTCTACGCCGGTGGCAGCGCCGATGTGTCGATCATCGTCGAGCAGCACACCGACGTGCTCACCGTGCCGAGCGCCGCGGTCACCACGACCGACGGCGCCACCACGGTCACCGTCGTGGCCGACGACGGGGCGCACGTCGAGACGCCGGTCGAGATCGGCGCCGCCTTCGGCGTCCAGACCGAGATCGTCAGCGGGATCGAGGCCGGCGACGAGGTCGTCGTGCCGCTCCCGGCCGGTCGCGGCGGTGGCGGCGACGACGAGGGGGAACCGGGCATCCGATTCCCCGGCGGCGACTTCCCGGGTGGCGGGTTCCCCGGCGAGGGCGGCGGTCCCGGCGGCGTCCCGGGCGGAGGACAGGGGTGAGCGACGTGGTGCTGCGGCTCGACGCCGTCCGCAAGTGGTACCAGACCGGAACGCTGCACGTCGACGCCCTGCGCGGCATCGACCTCGGCATCGGCGAAGGCGAGTACGTCGCGATCATGGGCCCGTCCGGCTCCGGCAAGTCGACGCTCATGCACATCCTCGGCTGTCTGGACACGCCCTCGTCCGGCAGCTACCGGCTGGTCGGCGTCGACGTCGGCGAGCTGAGCGAGGACGAGCTGGCGGAGATCCGCAACCGGCTCATCGGCTTCGTGTTCCAGCAGTTCAACCTGCTGGCGCACCTGACGGCGCTGCGCAACGTCGAGCTGCCGCTGGCCTACGCCGGCGTGCCGGGCGACGAACGGCGGCGCCGGGCGCTGGCCGCGCTGGACCGCGTCGGGCTGGCCGACCGGGTGGAGCACCGGTCGCCGGAGCTGTCCGGCGGCCAGCAGCAGCGGGTCGCGATCGCCCGGGCGCTGGTCACCGACCCCGCGCTGATCCTGGCCGACGAGCCGACCGGCAACCTGGACTCCAGTTCCACCCGCGAAGTGCTCGCGCTCTTCGACGAACTGCACGACCAGGGCCGCACGATCGTGCTGATCACGCACGAAGAGGGGGTCGCCGCCGAGGCGCAGCGGGTGCTGCGCATCCACGACGGCGAACTGGCGGCCCCGGCAGCGGCGGTGCGCCGATGAACTGGCTCGACACGCTGCGCACCGGCTGGGAGGCGGTCCGCACGCACAAGCTGCGCTCACTGCTCACCGTCGTCGGCATCCTCATCGGCATCGCCTCGGTGATCCTCACCATCGGCTTCGGGCAGGGTGCCCAGGCCGAGGTCCGGGCCCAGATCAGCGCGCTCGGCAGCAACCTGCTCATCGTCACGCCCGGCAGCACGACCGACGCGTCCGGCCTGCGCGGTGGCAGCGGCTCGGCCACCACCCTCACCATGGACGACGCCGAGGTGCTGGCGTCGGACGTCGTCGCGCCGGACGTCGCCGCCGTCGCCCCGGTCAGCGGCGGCCCGCAGTCGCTCACGTCCGGCGGCACCAACTGGACCAGCACCGTCAACGGGACCACCCCGGCCTGGCTGGACGTGCGCAACCGGAGCCTGACCTCGGGCCGGTTCCTCACCGACCAGGACCTGGAGAACGAGGCCGCGGTCATGGTGCTGGGCCCGGACACGGCGAGCGAGCTGTTCGGGCCGGCCGACCCCGTCGGGCAGACGGTGCAGGCCGGCGGGGCCGCGTTCACCGTCGTCGGCGTGCTGGATTCGGTCGGCTCGTCGTCCTCGGGGGACGAGGACGACCTCGCCCTCGTGCCGGCGACGACGGCCGCGACCCGGCTGGCAGCCGGGTCCGCGTCGGTCTCGACGATCTACGTGGAGGCGGCGTCGGCCGGGCAGCTGTCCGCCGCGTACCAGGAGGTCGACGCGGCGCTGGCCACCGCGCACGGGCTCACCGACCAGGACGAGCCCGACTACACCATCTCCACGCAGGAGTCGCTGCTCGACACCGCCACCGAGACCGACCGGACGCTGACCATCCTGCTGGCCGGCATCGCCGGGATCTCGCTGGTCGTCGGCGGCATCGGCGTCATGAACATCATGCTCGTCTCCGTCACCGAGCGGATCCGCGAGATCGGCCTGCGCAAGGCGCTCGGCGCCACGCCGGCCGTGATCAGGCGGCAGTTCCTGCTGGAGGCGTCCGTCCTCGGGCTGGCCGGCGGGCTGCTCGGCGCGGGCCTCGGCGTGCTCGGCGCCGAACTGCTGCCGCGGTTCATCGGCCAGCCGATCGAGATCTCCATCCCCGCGACCGTCGCCGCCGTCGCGATGGCCCTGGCCGTCGGCGTCGGTTTCGGCGTCTACCCCGCCGGGCGGGCCGCCCGGCTCGCGCCCATCGATGCCCTGCGTAGCGAATGACCCACGATCTCAGGAGTGACTCAGCATGATCGCGACCCTTCGGCGCCCGTGGTGGGCGCTGCTGTCCCTCGCCGTCGTCGCCGCCGTGGCCGGCGGCTGCGGCTCGTCCGCCGAGGAACCGGCGACCTCGTTGGAGACGTCTGCGGACTCCGGCGAGCCGGAGGCTCCGCCGGTCTCCCGCCCCGGCGCCACCGGCGTGGTGGCCACGATCGACGGGACGACGCTGCAGGTCCAGGGCGCGTCCGGGCAGGTCGCGGTCACGTACACCGACGCGACGGTGATCACGGCGACGGTGGCCGGGTCGGCGGCGGACCTCGCGGCCGGCGCCTGTGTCGTCGTGCTGTCCGAGGACGGTGGCCCGGAGGCGACCGAGGTGGCCGCGACCAGCGTCGCCGTCACCCAGCCGGCCGAGGACGGGTCGTGCGGCGGGCCAGGCGGCGGGTTCGCCGGTGGCGGGCCCGGTGGCGGGCCGGGCGGTGGGTTCGCCGAGGGTGACCGGCCGACGGGGCCGCCGCCGGACGGCGCGCCGACCGAGCGCCCGTCCCCGCCGTCCGCCGGCGCCGTCATCGATGTCTCCGGCGAGACGTTCACCGTGGAGGTGCTCCGGCCCGGCCGCGACTCCCCGACCGCCGAGCCGGAGCCCAGCGTCGTCACCGTCACCACGTCCGCCGCCACGACCTGGACCACCGAGGCGCCGGCCGGGCCCGAGGCGCTGGCCGAGGGCGCCTGCGTCATCGTGGCGGGCGAGGCCGACTCGACCGGCGCCGTCACCGCGTCGACCATCGCCGTCTCACCCGCCGTCGACGGCGAGTGCCAGCGGCCGGGCGGGGATGTGCCCGGTGTCTGACCAGGCGTTCGCGTTGCGCCGCCGGCCGCGGCGTCGGCGTCGGCTGCGGCTGCCGGTGGCGTGCGGATTGACGGTGGTGGTCGCGGGTGGCGCGGCCGGCGTGTGGGCCGTCGCCGTGGCCGGCGAGGAGCCGTCCTACCGGACCGTCGCCGCCGAGTTCGCGTCGGTGGCGGAAACGCTGGACAGCACCGGGACGGTCGAGGCCGCGTCGTCCGCGGCGGCCGCGTTCGGCACGTCCGGCACCGTCGCGTCCGTCGACGTGGCCGTGGGCGACACCGTGACGGTGGGTCAGCAGCTGGCCGCGCTCGACACCACCGACCTCGCCGCCGGACTCGCCGACGCGCAGGCCGAGCTGGCCCAGGCCGAGGCCGCCCTGGAAGCGACGGTCGACGCTCAGGCCGAGTCGGTGTCGGCGACGGAGTCGGCGTCCACGTCGGCGTCCGCGGTCATCGTGTCGGCGTCGGTGCGGCCGGCGGGGGATGGGCCCGGGTCTGATGGGTCCGCCGGGCAGCTGGCGGCGTTGCAGCAGGCGGTGCTGGTGGCACAGGAGGCCGCCGCCCGGAGCCTCGCCGCGGCCGTCGCGGCGCTCGAGGCGCAGCAGCAGGCCTGCGAGACGGCGATGACGGAGGCGGCGTTCACCACGACCTCGACGTCCTCCGCGCCGACCACGAGCCCCACCTCGTCGCCGTCGCCCACGGAGTCGCCCACGGAGACGCCGATCCCGACGCCGTCGGAGCCGGCCGCGCCCGACCTCGAGCCGTGCGTGGCGGCGCTGCGGGCGGCGCAGGAGGCGCAGCAGCGGGCCGCGGCGGACCAGCAAGCGTTGCAGGAGGCGATCGCCGCGCTGGCCGAGCTGCTCGCGGCGGCCGAGGAGCCGGACACCCCGCAGGAGCAGCCGTCGTCGCCCGCTGCGCCGTCGTCGCCGTCGGAGGGGGAGCAGGGGCCGGGCGGGGACAGCGCGTTGTCCGACGCCGCCCAGCTGGCCGACGACCAGGCGGCGGTGAGCGAGGCGGAACTGCGGGTGCTGGAGGCCGAGCAGGCGCTCGCCGCGGCGACGATCGTCGCGCCGATCACCGGGACCGTCGCCGCGGTCGGCGTCACCGCCGGCGCGACCGCCGACACCAGTGCCACCATCACCGTCGTCGCGCCCGGCGCGATCACCGTCACGGCCGAGGTCTCGGAGACCAACCTGCGCAGCCTCGCCGTCGGGACGGCGGCCGAGGTGCGGCCGGCGGGCGCGGCGGAGGCCGTGAGCGGCGAGGTGGTGTCGATCGGCCTGATCCCCGACACGTCGTCCGGGAGGCCGCTCTACTCCGTCGTCGTCGGTGTCGCCGAACCGCCGGCGAACGCCGCTGGTGGCGCCTCGGCGGACGTGTCGTTCCTGCTGGGCGAGGCGACGGAGGTGCTGACGGTGCCGAACTCGGCGATCACGCTGACCGCGGACGGCGGTGCGGTCCGAGTCCTGTCCGACGGCGAGGTCGAGACCACCCCCGTCACCCTCGGCGTCGTCGGCTCCGAGCGCACCGAGATCCTCGACGGCCTCGCCGCCGGCGACCTCGTCGTCCTCGCCGATCTCGACGCCGACCTGCCCACGTCCGACGCCGGTCCCACCGGCGGTCCCATGCGCGGCGGCAACGTCACCGGCGGCGGGCCGCCGCCCGGGTTCGGCTGACGCGGGTCCATGCCCCGGGGCCGGCCGGGCGAGTGGTCTACCGCTCGCCCGGCTGCTCCGCGCGCAGGCCCCGCGCGGTGAGGTCGTGCAGCCGCTCCAGCCACCCCTCCGGCGCGGGCCGGAACGACACGGACTCTGCCGCCGCCGACCACTCCACCCCCGCGGCCACGTCCGCGAACGTCAGCCCGCGCGCCTCCAGCCACGCCGGCGCCCCCGGCGAACTGAGCTCTGGCCGGCGGTTCACGGCGTGCAGCATGTATTGCGTGAGTCGGCGTGTGCCCCAATCCTCAGCCGGGACCGGATAGGGATCACCGGGCGGTTGCTCCGGCCCGAAGGCGTCATACCAGACGTTGCGCAGCCATTCGTCGATGATCCACTGCGAGTCGCCCTCGGACCACGGCGCATACGAGGAATCGCGGATGTGTACGGCGAACTCGTCGTGGAACGACCGGTAGCTGCCGTCATCATCGCCGGCCAGCATCTCGGGGACTTCCTCGCATGCTTCGACATAGAACTCCGGAAGCTCGTCGGCCAGGTGGAAGCCATTGCCGAAGTAGGCTTTGAAGTTCTCGGTCGCCGGGATCACGTCAGGTCCTCCAGCCGCTTGTTCTCCGGGTTCTGGCGGTCGACCGGGTAACAGGTCACGAGGCGCCAGCTCTCCTTGCCGATTCGTTTGAAGGCAAGGGTCACACCAGGATCGATGCCTTCCGCGATCGTGTCGTACGGTACGCCGTACACCGGTGGCGCGCCGTATGTCATCGTCCGCTCGCGCGCCGCCAGCCAGTCGGCGGTGCGGGCCTTGCTCGTCGTAGCTGTGCCTCGATAGCCGGCCGTGTCACCCGCCACGAGCCCGGCCAACTGCGCGCTCACATGGATGCCAAAACGTTTGGTCTTCGTCTTCGTGTACTTGGTGATCAGTTCGTTCACGCTACCGGCGTGGTCGTGTGCCCATCGGAGGAACACGGCAAGTGCCTTCGCCATCGCCGCCTGTGACGTGAAGCCTCCGCTGACCGGGCCACACCAGTGGCTGGACTCTGCGGCCCCATTCGGCAGTAGTTGCCAGATCTCCTGTCCGGACGGGTCCTTGAGCCAGATGAGGCGGGCGAGTTGCGCCGTCGTGGCGATATGCGGCCCGTGCCGCTCGACTGCATGACACGTGTGGTCCCGGAGCATCCGCAAGCCTTCCTCGCGGAGGTCGGCGGGCAGGTGCTCGCCGATCAGGTCCTTCGCCTCGTCGGCAGAGTCTTCCGTCTCGGCAGCGACCTCAGCAGACACGTCGCCGGCCAATGTGACGCTGCGGTCGACCGTTGCGAGCAGGTCGTGGACGTAGTCACGAGCGAAGCCGTTGGGGAAGTGGTCGGTGAGGGCGCCACCGGCCGGCGACGGCGGCAGCGCGGGGAGTGGCGCGAGCCCGTGCCAGGGCGCCAGCAGGGCGAGCAATGCGTGGATCTCCGTCACGTACGGGTGGCGCAGGTCGGCGAGGCGGTCGCTCAGGTCGGCGTCGAGTTGGTGGGTGAGCGCCTCGATCTGGGTGGTGAGGGCGGCGGACCGGGCGCGACCGACCTCGACGGTCACCTGCGCGGCCCGGGCCTGGGACTGCTCGGCCACGTCCTCCGCCGCCCGCCGCTCGAGATCGGCGCAGGTGCGGAGGAGGGCCTCGACGGCGGAACGGACGGCGCCACGGGTGGGCGGCGGCGCCTCGGACTGCGTCACCCTGGCACGGTACCGGCTGCCTCACCCCAATGCAGCCGGAACCCGGGCCACCACCGGTAACGTTGTCACCAGACAACGACGAAGGGATCTTCCGTGACCTGTCCGAAGTGCAGCGGTCAGATGAAGACGTATGACCGTTTGGGCGTGCACGTCGAGCAGTGCGACGACTGCAAGGGCATCTTCCTCGACAAGGGCGAACTCGAGCAGATCATCGCCGCCGAGGAGCAGTACAACGCGCCGCCGCCCCCACTGGAGACCAGCCGCCGCCAGGCGCCCCCGCCGCAGCAGCAGCCCTACCAGCAGCCGTACCAGGAGCCGTACCGCGACAGCCCGGCCCCGTACGGCCGCGGCCGCGGCTACGGCGACTCGCCCAGCCCGTACGGCTACGGCAAGAAGCGGCGCAAGAGCTTCCTCGACCAGCTCTTCGACTGACGTACGCGTGAACCTGCTGATCTGTGAGCGTTGCGGCGAACGCGCCGACCGCCCGCAGATCGAGCCGGAGGCGGTCATCCGGTGCGCCCACTGCGGCCACCGGTGGCCGTTCCTCCGCCTCCCGCTGTTCTGCGTCACCGGCCCCAGTGGCACCGGTAAGTCGACAGTGCAGCGGCTGCTCGCGACCGAGCTGGCCGACCGGTTCGTCGTCCTGGAACAGGACGTGCTGTGGGTGGCCGGCCTGCGCGACGACGGCGCGGAGCACCGGCCGTTCCGGTCGACGTGGCTGCGGATGGCGGCGATGATCCATCAGAGCCGCCGGCCGGTGGTGCTGTGCGGGACGGTCGTGCCGCCGGAGTTCGAGCCGCTGCCGGAGCGGGCACTGTTCGAGCGCATCGACTACCTGTGCCTCACCTGCGACCCCGACGTGCTCGCCGCGCGGCTGCGCAAGCGCCCGGCGTGGCGCGAGTGGGACGAGCCGCGCATCGCCGAGATGCTCGACTACGCCGCCTGGATCGACGCCACCGCGGCCACCATGGACCCGCCGATGACGCTGCTCGACACCACCGACGTGCCGGTCGACGAGACGGCACGCGCGGTCCGCGACTGGCTCGTGGAACGGACGCCGGGGCCGCCATGATCATCAACCTTTTGTGCTGCTGGGACGACGCAAAAGGTTGATGATCATGGAATGACGCCGAGCTCCGACGCCAGGACCAGGTACATGCCGTGCGACCACAGCAGCGGCTGGGCGCTCGGCCCCCACCGCTCGGTCCACTCCGCCAGGACGTCCGGCGCCAGCAGCGGCGGCACCTGCTCCGGCAGCGACCCGGACGAGTCCGCCGTCGAGGCGATCCAGCGCAGCAGCGCCACCGCCTGGTCCCGTGGCCCGGCGACGGCGTGGTGCCAGCCGAGGAACCCGGCCAGGATCGGCCACTGGCCGCCGCCGTAGAAGGTGTCGCTCACGTAGCGGTGCACGCCGCCGCCCGGGGTGGACAGCTCCGACGTCACCCGCGCGACCGTCGCACGATCTACCGGGCCGCCGGGCGGGACCAGCCCGAACGGCACCCCGGCCACCACCAGGCTGGCGTCGGCCGCCGTCGAGCCGAGCCACTTGCGCAGCGCACCGTCGTGCAGGCCCTCGCGCTGGACCAGGTCCGCGATGCGATCGGCCGCCATGTCCGCGGTCGCCGGCAGCACGCCGAGCATCGCGGCCGCCCGCAACCCGCCGTGCACCGACGCCAGCGTCGAGACGTGCGTGTGGTCGCGGTGCTCCTCCCACCAGTCGCGGCAGGGCCGGGCCCCGACTGCGACGAGGTAGCGCACGGCCACCTCCGCCGCGGACGCGTACGGCGCCAGGGGCAGCCCCCACCGGGTCAGGTGCGACCGCAGCGCCCACAGCCACGTCCCGTAGCCGTCGACCTGGTAGTTCCACCAGTCGTCGTCGTGACGGTCGCCGGCCAGCGTGTAGCGCGCGGGCAGCAGGTCGACGTCGGACGGCTGAGAGCCGGCCGCCACCTGCGACACCAGTGACGACACGGCCGCCGCCTCCCGCGTCAGCACCCGCGCGCACCACTCGTGGAAGGCCGTGGCCGACTCGACGGCGCCGGCCCGGCTCATCCCCTCCGCGACGAACGCGCCGTCGCGGAACCAGCTGAAGCCGTACGGCGCGAAGCCGACGGCCGCCGGGTAGGCGCCGGACGGGTCCTGGGCCCGCGCGATCAGCTCGACGCTCACCTCAGCGAGTCGTCGCAGGTCAGCATCACCGGCTACAGACAATGGGTTGACAGGCTCGGCCATGATGCCCGAATGTAGCCGATGTAACCGGTTTATGTAACCGGTACCAAAGGAGCGATCCGACGATGGAAGACGCGGAGCCGAAGGGCCCCCAGCGACGCCGCACGGCCGGCCGCGCCAACGTGACGATCCGTGACGTGGCGCGGCATGCGGGCGTGTCCGTGGCGACGGTCTCGCGCGCCCTTCGCGGCAGCGACCTCGTCCACCCGGCCACCCGCGAGCGCGTCGACGCCGCCATCGAGGAACTGCGCTTCACGCCCAGCCAGCTCGGCCGCTCGCTGGCCGAACGGCGGCACGCCGCCAACGGCATCGTCTTCCCCGACCTCTCCGGCCCGTTCTACGCCGAGGTCGTGCTGGGCTACGAGGAGGTCGCCGCAACGCTGGGCCGCTCGGTGCTCATCCTCAGCACCCAGAATCGCGAGTCCGCCGACGAGATGGTGCTCGACCTCGCCGGACGGGTCGACGGGCTGGCGGTGTTCGGGCGGACGGTGCACGACGACGTCGTCGCCGAGGTCGTCCAGCGCGGCGTCCCCGTCGTGCTGATGGCGCGCACCGAGATCGCCGGCGCCGACTCCGTCCGCACCGAGAACGTCGTCGCCGCGGCCTCCGTCGTCGACCACCTGCTTGCGCACGGCCACCGGCGCATGGCCTTCCTCGGCGACCCGGTCGACTCCACCGACGTCGCCGAGCGCTGGGCCGGGTTCCGCGGCGCGCTCGCGCAGGCCGGAGCGGAGGTCCCGGAGCGGACCATCCCGGCCGGGTTCAAGGAGGACGACGGCGCCCGCGTGGCCGCCGAGCTCACCGCCGGCGGCCTGCCGGACGTCGTCGTCTGTGCGAACGACGAGCTGGCGCTCGGCCTCACGGTCGCGCTGGCCGAACAGGGGGTCCAGGTACCGGGGGATGTCGCCGTCACCGGGTGGGACGACGTCATGGCGGCGCGCTACGCGGGGCTGACGACGGTCCGTCAGCCGATGCGCGAGATGGGGGCCCGGGCGGCCCGGCTACTGGACGCCCGGATCAGCGGAGACCATTCCGAACCACGACACGACGTCCTGACCACTCAGCTCGTGGTCCGCCGCAGTTGCGGGCCGCACCCGAAGGAGGCCCCTCGATGAGTCGACGACACATCCCTGCCTTTCTCGATCCGTCTCACCGGCGACGCCTGCCGGTCCGAGTGGCCGCCCTGGCCGCTGCCACCGCACTGGCGCTCACCGCGTGCGGGCGCGAGGACGACGCGGGCGACGACGAGAGCGCGGCGCCGTCCGCCGACGTCGCCGACGGCCCGGCCACCGGCACCATCGAGGTCTGGGCGATGGGCACCGAGGGCGAGGAGCTCGGCGCCTTCCTGGCCGACTTCGAGGCGGCCAACCCGGACGCCACCGTCGAGGTGACGCCGGTCCCGTGGGAGGGCGCGCACGACCGCATCGCCACCGCCATCGCGGCCGGCGAGACGCCCGACGTCAGCCTCATCGGCACCACCTGGATGGGCGAATTCGCCCAGACCGGCGGCCTGGAGCCGACGCCGACGGACCTGTTCGACGAGAACGACTTCTTCCCCGGCCCGTGGGCGTCCACCGTCGTCGACGGCACCTCCTACGGCGTCCCGTGGTACGTCGAGACCCGCGCGTTGTTCTACCGCACCGACCTCGCCGAGGCGGCCGGGCTGCAGCCGCCGCAGACGTGGGACGACCTCAAGGCGTTCACCCAGGGCCTGCAGCAGGCCGGCGCCCAGCAGGGCATCTACCTGCAGCCGGGCCAGGGCGGCTCGTGGCAGACGTTCATGCCGTTCGCCTGGCAGAACGGCGCCCAGCTCACCGACGGCGACGCGTACACGCTGGACAGCCCGGAGATGACGGAGGCGCTGGAGTACTACGCGTCCTTCTACACCGACGGCCTGTCGCAGGACACCGTGCTGCAGCCGGGCGCGTTGGAGCAGCTGTTCGCCGACGGCGCCATCGGCTCGTTCATCTCCGGCCCGTGGCACATCGGCCTGGTCCGCGACGCCGGCGCGGCCGACGCGTTCGCCGTCGTCCCGCTGCCCGGCAAGGACGAGGGCCCCGGCACATCGTTCGTCGGCGGCGGCAACCTGGCCGTCTTCACCGACTCCGACAACAAGGATGGCGCCTGGAAGCTGGTCGAGTACCTCACCGAGGTCGAGGTGCAGCAGAGCTGGTACGAGACGCTGACCGACCTGCCGTCGAAGCCGGCTGCCTGGGAGGACGGCCCGCTGACGGAGGATCCGCTGGTCTCGGTCTTCGGCGAGCAGTTGGAGAGCACCGAGGCGCCGCCGGCCGTCCCGACGTGGGAGCAGGTCGCCGCGGTCATCGACGGTGACGTCGAGGCGGCCGTCCGTGGCGCGATGAGCCCTGCCGACGCCGTCGCCGACATGCAGTCGCAGGCATCGTCCATCGGGACCGGACTGCAGTAGTCCGATGACGACCGCCACCTCGGCTCCGGCGAGCCGCCCCACCCCCGCGGGCGGCTCGCCGGCCGGCCGGCGCCGGACCCTGCTGCAACGGCGGCAGGCCCGCACCGCCTGGCTGCTCGCGCTGCCGTTCCTGTTGTTGTTCGCGGCGTTCACCGCCGGTCCGGTGTTCGCGTCGCTGCTCATGAGCTTCACCGACATGCGCAGCACCGACGTGCGGTCGCCGTTCGCCGTCGACTTCGCCGCGTTCGACAATTACACGGCGCTGTTCCAGGACGCGCTGTTCCGCAAGGTCGCGGTGAACACGGCGATCTTCGTGCTCGTGGGCGTGCCGCTGACGATGGTGCTGGCGCTGGCCGCGGCGGTCGGCCTGAACAACATCACCCGGCTGCGGGCGTTCTTCCGGCTCGGCTACTACCTGCCGGTCGTCACCAGCATCGTCGCCGTCTCCGTCGTCTGGCGGTTCCTGCTGCAGCCCGACACCGGGCCGGTCAACCAGCTGCTCGGCGCCGTCGGCATCGGCGGGCCGGACTGGCTGGGCGATCCGTCGCTGGCGCTGCCGTCGCTGATCGTCATGGCCGCGTGGCGCAATCTCGGCACGCTGATGGTGATCTTCCTGGCCGGGTTGCAGACGGTGCCGCGCGAGCTGCTGGAGGCGGCCGAGGTCGACGGCGCCGGGCGCTGGCAGCGGTTCCGGCACGTGACACTGCCGCTGCTGCGCCCGACGCTGTTGTTCGGCGCCGTCATCACCGGCATCGGCTACCTGCAGTTCTTCGAGGAGCCGTTCGTCATGACCAACGGCGGGCCGCTCAACGCGACCCGGTCGGTCTCGTTCTACATCTACGACCAGTTCAGCTTCGGCAACTACGGGTACGCCGCGGCGGCCAGCTACGTGCTGTTCGTGGCGATCGTGGTGCTGACGGCGATCCAGTTCCGCGCGCTGCGGCCGAAGGCGTGAGGAGGCGACGATGACCACGCAGACCCCGCTGCCGGCCGCCGACGACGTCCGGCCGGAGGCACCGCAGGACGGCCCGCCCGGCAGCCCGCGCCGCTCGTCGTCGCGCTGGCTGTACCTCGTGCTGGCCGTCGGCGTACTGGCGATGGCGCTGCCGTTCGTCTGGATGGTGCTGTCGTCGGTGAAGCCGGAGGCCGAGGTGCGGTCGATCCCGCCGACCTGGCTGCCGGAGACGTTCACGCTGGAGAACTACCGCGAGCTGTTCGACCGGCTGCGCTTCCCGACCTACTTCCTGAACTCCGCCATCGTCGCGGTCGTGGTGACGGCCGGGAACCTGATGTTCGGCTCGATGCTCGGCTACGCGCTGGCGAAGCTGGACTTCCGCGGCAAGCGGGTGGTGTTCGCGCTGGTGCTCGGCACCCTGATGGTGCCCGGCATGGTGACCTTCGTGCCGCTGTTCGTGCTGGTCAGCAACATGGGACTGACGAACACGTTCCCCGGGCTGATCCTGCCGTACCTGGTCGGGCCGCTGGGCGTGTTCCTGATGCGGCAGTACTTCCTGGGGCTGCCGGACGAGCTGATCCAGGCCGCGCGGGTCGACGGCGCCGGCGAGCTGCGCATCTTCTGGAGCGTCATGCTGCCGCTGACCGGGCCGGCGCTCGCGACGTTGGGCATCCTGACGTTCCTCAGCTCATGGAACAACTTCCTCTGGCCGCTGGTCGTGGCGCAGACGGAGGACATGTACACCCTGCCGGTCGCGCTCGCGCTGTACTCCGTCGGCCAGAACGCGACGCAGTACGGCCTGCTGCTGGCCGGGGCGGTCGTCGTGGTCGTGCCGGTGATCGTGCTGTTCCTCGCGGTCCAGCGGTACTTCGTCCAGGGCATCGCGATGACCGGCATCAAGTGATCCACGTGGGAGGAAAGACGCGTGAGCAGTGAGATCGACGCCCGCACCGACTTCGAGACCAGGCTCGGCCGGGCCAGCGGCGACGCGGGTGGCGCCGAGGTGGCGCTGCCGGCTCCCGGCGGCCTGACCGCCAGACCCGGGCGGGCCCAGGTCACGCTGTCGTGGGAGCCGGTCGACGGCGCCGCGGGCTACCTGGTGCACGTGGCGGAGTCGGCGGACGGTCCGTTCGAGCCGCTGGACCACCAGGGCCGCGACGTGCTCTCCGTCCCGCACGGGCCGTACGCCGACACCACCGGCACGCCCGGCGCCCAGCGCTGGTACGCCGTCGCCGCCGTCGCGTCGGTGGACAACGTGGGCGAGCTGAGCGCTCCGGTGGTCGCGGCCTCGACCGGCGCGGACGGCGACCCGGTCGCCGTCGTCGTCGACACCGAGTCCGACGAGGGTGAGCTGGACCGGCCGTGGGCCCCGATGATCGGCAGCGAGCACCTGTCCCACGCGCTGTCGACCGACCGCACCGGCGGGCACGAGATCGGCGCCGAGCTGCGGGCCGCGCTCAAGGCGGCGCACGACGAGTTGGGCGTCCGGACCGTCCGGGCGCACGGCATCCTCTGCGACGACCTCGGCGTCTACCGCGAGGTCGACGGCGCGCCGGTGTACGACTTCAGCGGCGTCGACCGCGTCTACGACATGGTGCTGTCGCTCGGGCTGCGGCCGATCGTCGAGATCTCGTTCATGCCGCGCGACCTCGCCGCCGACCCGTCGGCGACGGTGTTCGAGTACGGCGCGATCATCTCGCCGCCGAAGGACTGGGGCCGCTGGTACGACCTCGTCCGCGCGTTCGTGGCGCATCTGGTCGACCGGTACGGGCTGGAGGAGGTCCGCGACCGGTGGGCGTTCGAGGTGTGGAACGAGGCCAACCTGGAGGTGTTCTGGTCCGGCACCCCCGAGGAGTTCTTCCGCCTGCACGACGTCGCCGCGCGCGCCGTCAAGGACGTTGACGAGGGCCTGCGGGTCGGCGGCCCGGCGTCGGCGGCGGCCGGCTGGATCGACCAGCTGCTCGCGGCCACGGAGGAGCCGCTGGACTTCCTCTCGACGCACACCTACGGCTCGCCGCCGCTGGACCTGCGGCCGGTGCTGGCGCGGCACGGCCGGGCCGGGACGCCGATCTGGTGGACGGAGTGGGGCGTCACCCCGACGCACTTCCACGAGGTCAGCGACTCGGTGTTCGCGGCGGTGTTCCTGCTACGCGGCATGCGCTCGTCGATGGGCCGGCTGGAGGCGCTGGCGTACTGGGTGGTGTCGGACCACTTCGAGGAGCTGGGCCGGCCGCCGGGCCTGTTCCACGGCGGGTTCGGCCTGCGCACCGTCGGTGAGCTGCGCAAGCCCCGGTGGTGGGCGCTCGCGATGCTGGCGGCGCTGCCGTCGCGGCGGCTCTCGGTGCGCGCTGACGGCGACGGCGCGGACTCGCTGGTGGAGTCGCTGGCCGCGTCCGATCCGTCCGGTGGCCGCGTGGCCGCGCTGGTGTGGAACGGGACGCTGGACCAGTCCAAGGCGGCCGGTTCGGACGAGCTGGGCCGGCGGGTCGAGCTGCGCTTCACCGGCCTGCCCGACGGCGCCTACGAGCTGCGTCACCACCGCGTCGACGACGACCACTCGTGCGTCCCCGCGGTGTGGCGGCGCATCGGCGACGGCGCGGCCTGGCCGACCGACGCGCAGTGGGCCGAGTTGCGCGCCGCGGACCGGCTGGACCAGCTGCACCCGCCGCGCACCGTCACCGCGACCGGCGGGGTGGTGGAGGTCGCGTTCGACCTCCCCAACCCGTCGATGTCGCTGATCGAGCTGGTCCCCTCCGAGTAAGAGGTCAGTCCACGCAGAGGCAGAACGGGTGCCCCGCGGGGTCGAGGAAGACCCGGAAGGACGTGCCCGGCTGGTGCTCGTGCTTGGCCGCGCCGAGCTCGAGCACCGCCGCCTCGCCGGCGTCGAGGTCGTCGACGACCACGTCGAGGTGAAATTGCTGCGGCACCACCTGGCCCGGCCACTGCGGCGGCGTGTAGTCCTCGACCTGTTGGAAGCAGATGCACTGGCCGTAGTCCGCGCGGACCTCGGCCCAGCCGGGTGAGGTGGTGACCTTCCAGTCCAGCAGGGTGCCGTAGAACGTGGCGAGGGCGCTCGCGTCGGGACAGTCGATCACGAGGCTCGGGAAGCGTGCGATAGCCATGCGGGCACTGTAGGACCGGTTCCGGACGATTCGCGTCCGGAACCTACAGCGATCCCAGCGGCTGGTGGTCCCAGAGCGAGGAGACCGGCAGGGCGTAGATGCCGTCGCCGCGCGAGGCGGCCTCGGCGCCGAGATGGAGCAGGATGCCGGCGTGCAGGCGGTCGCCCAGTTTGTCGCGGAGCCAGCGCAGCCCCTTCAGCGACGACGCTCCCGGCGAGGCCGACGCCTTCACCTCGACCGCGACGATGCGGCCGCCCGGCCCTTCGAGGACGAAGTCGACCTCCTGCCGGTCGGCGGTGCGGAGGTGGAACAACGAGATGCGCTGGCCGGCGACGGCGATGGCCTTGAGCAACTCGGTGGCGACGAACGTCTCCAGCAGCGGGCCGAGCGCCGGATGCCCGGGTTCGGCCAGGGTGTCGGCGTCGACCCCGAGGACGTGCGCCGCGAGACCGGAGTCGGTCGGGTAGAGCTTCGGCGTCTTGCTGAGCCGTGACGTGAGATTGGACGACCATGCGGGCACCGTCGTCGTCAGGTACACCATGTCGAGGTACGACAGGTAGTTCCTGGTGGTGTCGCGGGCGAGGTTCGCCGACTGCGCGAGATCGGCGAGCACGGCGGTTCCGCCCGCCCGGGCGGCGACCAGCGCCAGCAGGGTGGCGACGGCGTCACCACGGGTGACGGTGGCGAAGTCGCGGATGTCGCAGGTGATCACGGTGCTCAGGTAGCCGTCGAACCACGCCCGCCGCGCCAGCGCCGACGTGATCGTGAGCGCTTCGGGATAGCCGCCCGCGGTCACGGCGGCCAGGTAGTCGGGCCGGCTCCAGGCCGAGTCGCCCAGGGCGGCGCCGACGTCGCCGAACCACCGGGTGACGGCGTCGGACCCGGACCCGGTGCGCTCGGCCATGCTCAGCGGCCACAGATCGACGAACGCGACGCGCCCGGCCAGCGACTCGGACAGCGTCGGGATGGTGAGGAACCGGCTGGAGCCGGACAGGACGAACCCGCCGGGCTCGGGATGGGCGTCGACGTCGGCCTTGATGGCGCGGATGAGCGGGTCGCCGCCGAGCTGCACCTCGTCGATGGTGCGGGGGACGGGCCCGGACGTCGCGAAGGTCGCCGGGTCGTCGCGCGCCGCGTCGAGGGTCTCCGGGCGGTCCAGCGTCCGGAAGGTGCCGCCCGACCGCAGGTGCTCGCGCAGCAGCGTCGTCTTGCCGGACTGGCGGGGCCCGCTGACCATGACGACCCGCAGGTGCTCGGTCAGCTCGGCCAGCCGCGCCGCCGCCGCGCGAGGAACGAGGTCAGCCACGTCCGCCCCCTGGTCGTAGTTTCGACTAGAGACTAGTCGATTTTCCGACCAAAGACTAGTCGATTTTACGGTCGAGTGCAGGGCGGCCCGTCGCGACCGGTACGGGTGCTTGGTCCGGGTAGGCTGCGGTCGTACGAGCGTGCAGCGCCGCCGTCGTCTCTGCGCCCGCGTACGACGACGACAGCGACACACCGCAGGAGACGATACGTGGCCACGATCGAAGCAATCGGAGCACGCGAGATCCTCGACTCCCGGGGCAACCCGACGGTCGAGGTCGAGGTGGCTCTGGACGACAGCACCATCGCCCGCGCCGCCGTCCCGTCCGGCGCCTCCACCGGCGCGTTCGAGGCGGTCGAGCTGCGCGACGGCGACCCCGCCCGATACCTCGGCAAGGGCGTCGACAAGGCCGTCACGGCCATCATGGACGAGGTCGCCCCTGAGCTGCTGGGCTTCGAGGCCAGCGACCAGCGGCTCATCGACCAGGCGCTGATCGACCTGGACGGCACCCCCAACAAGGGCAAGCTCGGCGCCAACGCCATCCTCGGCGTCTCGCTGGCGGTCGCGAAGGCCGCCGCCGAGTCGGCGGAGCTGCCGCTGTTCCGCTACCTGGGCGGTCCCAACGCGCACCTGCTGCCGGTGCCGATGATGAACATCCTCAACGGTGGCGCGCACGCCGACAGCAATGTCGACATCCAGGAGTTCATGATCGCGCCGATCGGCGCCGAGACCTACCGCGAGGCGCTGCGGTGGGGCGTCGAGGTCTACCACACGCTCAAGGGCGTGCTGAAGGAGCGCGGCCTGTCCACCGGCCTCGGCGACGAAGGTGGCTTCGCGCCGAACCTGCCGAGCAACCGCGACGCGCTCGACATCATCGTCACCGCCATCGAGAAGGCCGGCTTCACGCCGGGCGCGCAGATCGCGCTGGCCCTCGACGTCGCATCGACCGAGTTCTTCGACGACGGCAAGTACACCTTCGAGGGCAAGAGCATCTCGGCCGCCGAACTGACGAAGTACTACGAGGAGCTGGCCGCCGCGTACCCGCTGGTGTCCATCGAGGACCCGCTGGCCGAGGACGACTGGTCCGGCTGGGCCGCGCTCACCGACGTGCTGGGCTCGAAGCTGCAGATCGTCGGCGACGACCTGTTCGTCACCAACCCCGAGCGGCTCGAGCGCGGCATCAAGGACCACGCCGCCAACTCGCTGCTGGTCAAGGTCAACCAGATCGGCTCGCTGACGGAGACGTTCGACGCCGTCTCGCTGGCGCAGCGGTCCGGGTTCACCTGCATGATCAGCCACCGGTCCGGCGAGACCGAGGACACCACCATCGCCGACCTCGCGGTCGCCACCAACGCCGGCCAGATCAAGACCGGCGCCCCGGCCCGGTCCGAGCGGGTCGCGAAGTACAACCAGCTGCTGCGCATCGAGGAAGAGCTCGACGACGCCGCTCGTTACGCCGGCGCCTCGGCCTTCCCACGGTTCCAGGGGTAGGAGCCGCCGTGCCCACGTCGCGCCGTTCGCCCAGCGCCCGCCCCGCGGCGGGCGCTGGCACGGCGCGACGACCCAGCGCGGGCCGGGCCGGCCGGCCGTCGGCTCGCGCGCCCAAGGGCGGCACCGCCGCCGCGCGGCCGCGCACCGCCGTCGACTCCGGCGACGGTGCGCCTCCGCCGCCACCCCCACGCCGTCCACAGGCCAAGCCCGGCGGGCGTCCGTCGGTCACCGGCCGGGCCGCCGTGCTCGCGCTGGTGCTGGCGGTACTGCTGGTCTCGTACGCCTACCCGCTGCGGACCTGGTTCGACCAGCACCGCGAGCGGGTCGAGCTGCAACGCGAGCAGGACGAGCTGACGGCGTCGGTCGAGCAGCTCGAGCAGGAATTGCGGCTGTGGGAGGACGACGCCTACGTGGCCGCGCAGGCGCGCGAGCGGCTCGGGTTCGTGCTGCCCGGTGAGCAGAGTTACATCGTGCTGCCCGGCCCCGACGCGCGGGACGACACCAGCGCGGCCGAGGCGGGCGGGCTGCCCCCGGCCGGGCAGGGCAACTGGTACGAGCGGCTCTGGGCGTCGGTGACGTTCGCCGACAGCCCGCCGCCCGAACAGCCGGCCGACGAGTGACCGCAACCCCCACCCGCGCCGACCTCGACACCGTCACCCAGCAGCTGGGACGTCCGGTGCGCGGGGTCCGGGCCGTCGCCGCCCGGTGCGCCGCCGGCCACCCGTCCGTCGTCGAGACCGAGCCGCGGCTGCCCGACGGCACGCCGTTCCCGACGCTGTACTACCTGACCTGCCCGCGCGCCGTCGCCGCCACGTCGACGCTGGAGTCCGTCGGCGTCATGCGCGAGTGGACCGACGAACTCGCCGGCGACGCCGAGCTGTCCGCCGCCTACCGCGTCGCGCACGAGTCGTACCTCGCCCGGCGCGAGGCGATCGGCCACGTCGACGAGATCGCCGGCGTCACCGCGGGCGGCATGCCCGACCGCGTCAAGTGCCTGCACGTCCTCGTCGCGCACAGCCTCGCCGCGGGGCCGGGCGTCAACCCGTTCGGCGACCGCGCGCTGGCGCTGATGGCGCCGACGTGGACCCCGGCGACCTGCGACTGGAGCCCTGAATGACCCGCGTCGCCGCCATCGACTGCGGCACGAACTCGATCCGGCTGCTCGTCACCGACCTCCGCGACGGCGCCCAGCACGACCTCGACCGCCGGCTCCGCATCGTCCGGCTCGGCAAGGACGTCGACCGCACCGGCGTGCTCGCGCGCGAGGCACTGGACCGCACGTTCGAGACGCTGCGCGAGTACGCCGGCGTCATCGGCGAGCTGGGCGCCGAGCACGTCCGCATGGTCGCCACCAGCGCCACCCGCGACGCCGCCAACCGCGACGAGTTCGTCGCCGGCGTCGTCGACGTGCTCGGCGTCGAGCCCGAGGTCGTGTCCGGCGCGGCCGAGGCCGGGCTGTCGTTCGACGGCGCCGTCCGCGGGCTCCCCCCTGACGGTGGTGCGCCGTACCTCGTCGTCGACATCGGCGGCGGCTCGACGGAACTGGCGGTCGGCTCCGACGGCGTCGCGGCCGCCCGCAGCGTCGACATCGGCTGCGTCCGGCTGACCGAGCGCCGGTTCCAGGCCGATCCGCCCACGTCCGAGGAGGTCGCGGCGGCGCGGGCCGACATCGAGGCCGTACTGTCTGATGCGGCGGCCGACGTGCCGATCGGCGACGCCCGGACGCTGGTCGGGGTGGCCGGCTCGGTCACCACGGTCGCCGCGATGCACCTGGGGCTGGCCGAGTACGACTCCGCCGCGATCCATCACAGCCGCATCCCGGCGGCGCAGGTGCGGGCGATCAGCGACCGCCTGCTCACGCTGACCCACGACCAGCGGCTGGCCATCGGCCCGATGCACCCCGGCCGGGCCGACGTCATCGCCGCCGGCGCGCTGGTCCTGCGCTGCGTCGTCGACCGCGCCGGCGTCGACGAGGTGCTGGTCAGCGAACACGACATCCTCGACGGCATCGCCTGGAGCCTCGTCCCCGGCTGACGCTCACCGAGCGGGGGAGCGGCCGGGCACAATGAGGCGGTGCTCCTCCCACACCCGCTCACCGGCGACCCGTTCCCCAGCCCCGTCCCGCCCGGGACCGGCTGGCCCGGCGACGTCGCCACCGCGGACACCCCGGTGGCGACGTCGGCCGAGGACGTGGCCCGGCTGGCGGCCGGCGCGTCGCTGGACGAGGTGGTCGCGCGGTCATCGGTCTGCCGGGCCTGTGCGCGGCTGGTGACCTGGCGCGAGGACGTCGCCCGGGAGAAGCGCAAGTCGTTCGCGGACCAGCCGTACTGGGGCCGCCCGACGCCGGGCTGGGGCGATCCGCGGCCGCGCGTCCTGGTGTTCGGCCTCGCGCCCGCGGCCAACGGCGGCAACCGCACCGGCCGCGTCTTCACCGGAGACCGCAGCGGCGACTGGCTCTACGCCGCCCTGCACCGCGCCGGCCTCGCCAACCAGCCGACGGCGACGCACGCCGGCGACGGGCTGGAGCTGACCGGCGCGCGCATCATCGCCGCCGTCCGCTGCGCGCCGCCGGACAACAAACCGACGCCGGCAGAGCGGGACGCCTGTGCGCCGTGGCTGGACCGTGAGGTCGAACTGGTGCTGCCGACGGTGCGGGCGGCGGTCGCGCTCGGGTCGTTCGCGTGGGCCGCCGCGCTGCGGACGCTCGGCCGGGCCGGGCTGACCGTGCCCCGGCCGCGGCCGGTGTTCGGGCACGGCGCCGAGGTGACGCTGGACCCGTCCGGGCCGGGGGTGGCGCCGGTGCTGCTGATCGGCAGCTATCACCCGAGCCAGCAGAACACCTTCACCGGCCGGCTCACCGAGCCCATGCTCGACGACGTGTTCGGCCGGGCGGCCGCCGCGCGCTGACCGCCGGACGTCAGCCGGGGAGCGTGCCGCTCTCGATCTCGCGGACCTCGACGCCGCCGCCCTGCCGCACGGCCGGGTTCCGCGCGGCGATGGCGACCGCCGTGTCGAGGTCGGGCGCCGCGACGACGTAGATGCCCGCGACGACCTCCTTCGTCTCCAGGAACGGCCCGTCGGTGACGCCGCCGGCCCGCACCGACCGCGCCTGGCCGCCGGGCTGCAGCGCGTACGCCGCGACCATGGCGCCGGAAGCCGCCAGCTCGTCGGCGTGGTGGTCGTGCGGGTCGCGGTCGGGTGCCGGGCCGGCCGGCTGGGCGGAGTCGTAGATCAGGATCGCGTAGTGCGACATGAGTTGGTCCTCTCGGTAGGTGCCGTCACCCGATCCGTCACGCGGCGACCGGCGGAATCGACACTCGCGGCCGAGAATTTCCGGCCCGTCCCCGTCGCGCCGACGTCTGCCGTCCCGTGGACCGTACCTTCCCGCCTGGCCCGGGTGTGCCGTTGGCCGTTCAGCCGACGTGTGGACCCCGCCCGGCCGGGAGGGCTTCCCACCCTATGGGCGGGCACCGACAGCGTCGGCCGAACCGATCGCTTCGGCGGGCGGCAGTTCCAGTCCGAGCTGATCGCGCAGCGCGGCGCGCCCCAGGTCGGTGACCCGCAGCGCGCGAGATCGCCGCGACGGCACCACCCACCCGGCAGCGACGGCGTGGGAACAGAGGGCCGCGCCAGTCGCCCCGGCGAGGTGCGGCCGGCGCTCGGTCCAGTCCAGGCAGGACCGCACCAGCGGACGGCGCGACGCCGGGGGCCAGGCGCCGGCCAGCGTGGACAGCCAGCGGTCGCCGTCGTCGGTGAGGGCGAGGCCGCGGTCCCAGGAGAGCAGGCCGCGCGCCGTCATCGCGTCCGTCACCGCGACGCCGAGCGCTCCGGCCAGGTGGTCGTAGCAGGTGCGGGCGGCAGCCAGAGCGCGGCGCCGATGCGCCGCCGTCAGCGACCGTACCGGCGCGACCGCGACCGCGACCGCGCCCGCCGTGCCGGACCGGCCGGCCGCGGCCAGCAGTTCGACCAGGTCGGCGGCGTCGTCGGTCAGCCGCAGGTAGCGGTGCCGACCTTGCCGTACCTCGGCGAGCAGTCCGCCGGACACCAGCAGATTGAGATGCTCAGTCGCCGTCGACGGCGCGACGCCGGCGGTGCGGGCGAGTTCGGCCGCGGTCCATGCCCGGCCGTCCATGAGTGCCAGGCAGACCGTCGCGCGGGTGCGGTCGGCGAGCAGTCCGGCCAGCCCGGCCAGGGCCGCGCCCGCCAGGGCGGTGTCGGTCATGCCGACCATCATCGCCCCGCGACACTTCGGCCGGCGCCGAACCGTCACCGTCCTAGCGTCGGCGGGCATGGCGCACGTGACGATCACCCCGAGCATCCTGTACGTCGGCACCCCGGTCGCGCTGCTGGCGACCGAGAACCCTGACGGCTCGGCCAACCTGGCGCCGATGTCGTCGGCGTGGGCGCTCGGCCAGGTGGTGGTGCTCGGGCTGGGCACGGAGGGGCAGACGGCGGCGAACCTCGCCGTCCGGCCGGACCTGACGATCAACTTCCCGAGCCCGCAGCTGTGGCCGGCGGTCGAGCGGCTGGCCCCGCTGACCGGTCGCGACCCGGTGCCGGCGAGCAAGCCTCGGCACCGGTACGAGCCGGACAAGTTCGCGGCGGCCGGCCTGACGCCCGGGCCGGCCGACCTCGTCCGCCCGCCGGTCGTGGCCGAGTGCACATTGCAGTTCGAGGCGACGGTGGCAGCGGTGCGCCCCGACGCGGGCGGAGAGTTCGTCGTGGTCGAGGCCCGGGTGCTGAGGGTGCACGCCGCCCCGGACGTCGTCGTGCCCGGCACACAGCACGTCGACCCGGCGCGGTGGAGCCCGCTGATCTACAACTTCCGGCACTACTTCGGCCTCGGCGACGAGCTCGGGCACAGCTTCCGGTCCGAGACACCGCGGATGTGGGCGAGCGCACCGTCGAAGGGCTTGTGAACGCATTCACAAGCCCCTAGTCTGGTGAACATGAACGGGAGAGTCGGACGCACCGGAACCCCGCACATCCTCATCGTCGGTGGCGGGTACGTGGGCATGTACACCGCGTTCGGGCTGCAGCGCGCCCTCAAGCGCAGCCAGGCCCGCATCACCGTCATCGACCCGCGCTCCTACATGACCTACCAGCCGTTCCTGCCCGAGGCGGCGGCCGGGTCGCTGGAGCCGCGGCACGTCGTCGTGCCGCTCCGGCGGGTGCTGAAGCGCTGCGAAGTCATCACCGGCGAGGTCACCTCGATCAGCCACGCCACCAAGAGCGTCACCGTCAAGCCCGAGATCGGCGCCGACTACGAGCTGGGCTACGACATCCTCGTCGTCGCGCTCGGGTCGATCTCGCGGACGCTGCCGATCCCCGGTCTCGCGGAGGTCGGCATCGGCTTCAAGCAGATCGAAGAGGCCATCGCCCTGCGCAACCACGTCCTCGACCGCCTCGACGTCGCGGCCTCCACCACCGATCCCGAGGTGCGCAAACGGGCGCTGACGTTCGTCTTCGTCGGCGGCGGGTTCGCCGGCGTCGAGGCGCTCGGCGAGCTGGAGGACATGGCCCGCTACGCGCTGCGCTACTACCCGCAGCTGCAGCCCAGCGACATGCGCTGGGTGCTGGTCGAGGCGGCCGGTCGCATCCTGCCCGAGGTCGGGCCGGAGATGGGCGAGTACACCGTCGTCGAGCTGAGCAAGCGCGACATCGAGATCCGCCTCGAGACGCTGCTGGAGTCCTGCGTCGACGGCCACGTCGTGCTGTCCAAGGGCCGGCCGTTCGACGCCGACACCATCGTGTGGACGGCGGGCGTCAAGGCCAACCCCGTCCTCGCCGACACCGACCTGCCGCTCGACGAGAAGGGCCGCATCCGCTGCCTGCCGGAGCTGCGCATCGACGGCATCGAGGACGCGTGGGCGGCCGGCGACAACGCCGCGATCCCGGACCTCACCGCCGGCGAGCCGAACGTCTGGACGGCGCCCAACGCCCAGCACGCGGTCCGTCAGGCGAAGCTGCTGGCCAAGAACATCGTCGCCACGCTCGAGGGCCAGGTGCCGAAGCCGTACAAGCACAAGTACATCGGCTCGGTCGCCAGCCTCGGCCTCTACAAGGGCGTCGCGCACACCTACGGCATCAAGGTGCGCGGCTTCGCGGCCTGGTTCATGCACCGCACGTACCACATGAGCAAGATGCCGACGTTCAACCGCAAGGCCCGCGTGGTGGTCGACTGGACGCTCGCGCTGCTGTTCAAGCGCGAGGTCGTCACGCTCGGCCGCATGCGGATGCCACGCGAGGACTTCCGCCGGGCCGCGCTGCCGTCGGCGCCGCGGGCCGCCCGGTCCGCGCCGTCGAAGGAACGGCCTCCGGCGGAGACGGCCACCACGGCGGGCGGCCGGCTGCCGCGCGGCTGAGCCACCGCGCACAGCACCCGCCCGCCGTGGGGTTGCCCCGGCCGAAAGCCGTGGCAGCGACCGTGCCGTCTCGCTAGCGTGAGAGGTAGGGACGGGGAGGTCGCCATGTCCACTGGGGGAGCGGCGGGACGCATCGCCGGACTGCTCGAGCGGCTGCTGGGACGGCCGCTGCCGCTGGGCATCCGCACCTGGGACGGCGCGCACGCCGGGCCCGCGGACGGCCCGGTGCTGGTCATCCGGTCCCGCCGGGCGCTGCGCCGACTGCTTTGGCAGCCCGACGAGATCGGTCTCGCGCGGGCGTGGGTGGCCGGCGAGATCGACGTCGAGGGCGACCTCGACGCCGCGCTGACCAGTCTCGACGACACTCTGCGGAAGCTGGGTGACCGTGGCCGGTTCACCGCCGCCGACCGCGCCGAGGTGATCCGCCTCGCGGTCGTCCTCGGTGCCGTCGGGCCGCCGCTGAAGCCGCCGCCCGAGGAGGTCGTGCTGGCCGGCGACCGTCACTCCAAGCGCCGCGACCGGGCCGCCATCAGCCACCACTACGACGTCGGGAACGACTTCTACGAGCTGGTCCTGGGCCCGTCGATGGTCTACTCGTGCGCCTACTGGGCCGACGGCGCCGCGCTCGAGGACGCGCAGCGGGCCAAGAACGAGCTGATCTGCCAGAAGCTGGGGCTGCGGTCCGGCATGCGGCTGCTCGACGTCGGCTCCGGCTGGGGGTCGCTCGTCCTGCACGCCGCCGAGTACCACGGCGTCGAGGCGGTCGGCGTCACGCTCTCGGTGCCGCAGGCCGAGTACGCCAAGCAGCGGGTCGCCGACGCCGGGCTGTCCGGCGCCATCGAGATCCGCGTGCAGGACTGGCGCGACGTCGCCGACGGCCCGTACGACGCCATCGCCAGCGTCGGCATGGCCGAGCACCTGGGCGCGGCGACGTGGCCCGAGTACGCGGACCGGCTGTACGGCCTGCTGCGGCCCGGCGGGCGGCTGCTCAACCACCAGATCGTGCGGTCCGGGCGGCCCCGTGCGGGCGGGCTGGCGCGGCCGCGGCGCACGTTCATCGACGCGTACGTCTTCCCCGACGGCGAGCTGATCCCGATCGGCGACGTCGTCGGCCGGCTGGAGGCGGGCGGGTTCGAGGTGCGCGACGTGCAGGCGCTGCGCGAGCACTACGCGCGGACGCTGCGCGCGTGGGTGGCGAACCTGGAACGCGGCTGGCACCGCGCCGTCGACCTGGCTGGTGAGGGCCGGTCCCGGGTGTGGCGCCTCTACATGGCGGCGTCGGCCATCTCCTTCGACGCCGCCCGCATCGGCGTCGACCAGGTGCTGGCGGTGCGCCCACATCGCGACGGCCGAAGTGACCTCCCCCTGGTGCGTCCGGTTGGATGGAGCCTGTGAGCCTCATCGCCGTCACCGTCATCGGACACGACCGCCCCGGCATCATCGCCGACGCCACCGCCGGACTCGCCGGTCTGGGCCTGAACCTCGAAGACTCCACCATGACCCTGCTGCGCGGTCACTTCGCCATGATGCTGATCTGCTCCGGCGACCGGTCACCGGAGCAGGTGCGGGAGGCGCTGGCTCCGCTGGCCGCCGACGGACGGCTCCAGGTGTCGGCCGCCGCCGTGCCCGACGAGGACGGCGCCGGGTCCCGGTCGCTGCGCCCGTACGTGCTCACCGTCCACGGCGGCGACCGTCCCGGCATCGTGTCCGCGGTGACGGGCGTGCTGGCGGCCGCCGGCGGCAACATCACCGACCTCACGACCCGGCTGACCGGCGACCTCTACGTCGCCGTCGCCGAGGTCGACCTGCCCGCCGAAGCCGACGCGGACGCCGTCGCCGCCTCCCTGCGCGATGCCGGCGCCGAGCTGGGCGTCGGTGTCACGCTGCGGCCGCAGGAGACCGACGTCCTGTGAGCATCGCCGACTGGACCGAGGTCGACCTCGGGGTGCCCGGCCGCGTCCGCTCCGTCGTCGCCGCCCCTGACTCCGTCCTCTCCACACCGTCGCCGCTGGTCGACCCGGCTTCGCCGGAGATCGTGCAGCTGGCCGCCGACCTCGTCGCCACCATGCGCGTCTCTCCCGGCTGCGTCGGCCTCGCCGCCTGCCAGGTCGGCGTCGCCGCCCACCTCTTCGCCGTCGACGTCAGCCAGCACCCGAAGACCCGCACCAACCACGGCACGTTCGTGCTCTGCAACGCCGAGGTGGTCGAGGCGTCCCGTAAGGAGAAGGGCCGCGAGGGCTGCATGTCCGTCCCCGACCTCACCGGCGACGTCAAGCGCGCCACCCGGCTGACGGTCCGCGGACTGCTGCCCGGCAGCGGCGAGGAGTTAACCGTCGAGACCGACGCGTTCGAGGCCAGGGCGTTGCAGCACGAGATTGACCACTGTGCGGGCTTCCTCTTCCTCGACCGTGTGGCCGGCGCTCACGCCGTCTTCCCGCGGCAGACCTACCTGTAGCCGTCCCCGGTGCTCAGACCGGGTGACACGTGATCCAATCGTGTCCGATATGGGAGGGTTCGTCAGGAGACAGGCGGCCTGCCGGGCGCAATACTGTGTGCGGCCCCCGTAGCCCAATCGGCAGAGGCACTGGCCTTAAAAGCCAGACAGTGTCGGTTCAAGTCCGACCGGGGGCACCCGCACGACCCGACCGTCGCGCGCTCAGTACTTGTTGCGGTTGGGCAGGCCGAGCTCCTCGCGGAAGCCGTTCTCGGTGTAGTCGAAGTCGTAGTCGGGATCGATCTGCTCGTCGGTGTCGCCGTCGTCGTCGTGGTCCCACGGGAGGCCGACGTTCTGGCGCTCGATCAGCGGGGTGCCGTCGGAGTAGTCCTGGCCGTCGAACTGGTCGCTCTCGCCGCTGCGGTACTGGTTGATGTGGCCGAGCTCGTGGAAGAAGAACACCGACGGCGGGGTGATGTCGTAGTCCTCGGTGTAGCCCATGTCGTAGCCGGGCGAGGTGTGGTTGACGTCGAGTTCGACGCGGAAGTCGTCGCCGGAGTAGGAGGCGCTGTTGTTGCCGCCGGGGTGCTCGGCGATGGTGACCTTGTCCTTGCCGTACCCGAGGAAGCCGGAGTTGTCGTAGTGCTCGCCCATGCGGTCGAGCATCTTCTGGCCGGTCGGGCTGGACGCCATCATGTGGAGGTCGGCGAGCACGCGGTCCTTGAACTCCTGCGAGCCGCCCACCTCGAACTGCATCCAGCGCAGGTACTCCTCCTCGGACGGGATCTCGACGATGACGACGGTCTCGCCGCCGGGCGAGACATCGCCCTCCTCCATGTAGACCGTGTCGTCGCCGAACTCGCCGTCGATGGTGTCCTTGCCGCCGCCGGCGTAGATGGTGTCGTTGGCGTTGCCGCCGAAGATGCGGTCGTCGCCGTAGCCGCCGGAGATGGTGTCGTGGTGGTCGCCGCCGAAGATGCGGTCGTCGCCCGTGGCGCCCTCGAGGTAGTCGCGTCCGTCGCCGCCGAGGATGACGTCGTTGCCGTCCATGCCGTAGATGACGTCGTCGCCGAGCCGGCCGGCCAGGACGTCGTTGCCGGCGCCGCCGTCGACGTAATCGTCGTCGCGGCCGCCGCTGATGAAGTCGTCGCCGGTGCCGGTCTCGATGGTGTCGATGCCGTCGCCGCCGAACGTCTCGATGTCGCCGTCGGTGCCCTGGGCGGAGACGGAGTCGTCGCCGCCGCCGGTGGCGAACCGCACGTGCACCTCGGTGCCGCGCGGCACCAGGATCTCGTCGTTGCCGTCGCCGGTGTTGATGACGACCTCTTCGCCGGCCGCGATGCGCTGGGTGGTGGAGACGCCCGCGGCGTCGGTGATGGTGACCACGGTCTCGCCGGTGTTGGGGTCGACGTTCACCACGACCTTGTCGTTGCCGTCGCCCGTGGTGATGACGGTGGTGCCGTCGAGGGAGGTGGTCTGGACGCCGTACGTGGCGCCGGTCGGGATGGTCCAGCCGGGGTCGGTGCCGTCGGCGGCGTCGGACCACGCCTCCGCCAGCGCGTAGAGGTCGCGGCCCAGTTCGAGCAGCGTGGCGTCGCGGGTGCGCATCAGCGTGATGGCGTCGTCGACGATGCCCTGGGCGGTGTCGAACTCGGTCTGGACGTGGCTCAGGTCGTCGTCGTCCTTCCACGGCGTGAACGTGACCATGCCGTTGGCGCGCTCGGCGGACTTCAGGCCGGCCGCCGCGCGGGCGAAGCTGGCATCGAGCTCGTCCTGGGCGTCGTGCACGTCGGTCTTGAGCTGGCCGAGAAGGTCGGCGATGCCTCCGTAGGCGTCGGACGCGTCGCCGAGGACCGTCGCGACCTCCGTGGCGTGCGCGAAGTAGCTGTCGGCCATCGAGCACTCCCAGTTGAGGCGCAGTTCGGCCTCGCGGTTGCGCTGGTTCGTGGCCTCGGTGCCGAAATCGGTCGCGAGCGTGCGCCAGGCCTGCTGGGCGGTGTCGAGGAACCCGGTGTCGGCCTGGAGGTCCCAGACGTCGGGGTGCGTGACGGTCATCGTTCGCCTCCGGTGGTCAGGATCCGGCGCCGAGGGCGTCCGGCGGGAGGTCGGCGGGCGTCGAACAGACGAGCCGGCGGTCGGGGGTGTGGTCGGCCATGGTGGGTTCGCCGCTCTCACCGGGGTCGGGGGCGACCTGGACGCAGAACGACCAGGACGTGGCGTCGTCGGGGAGCGTGCTCGGTCCGGGCACCTCGAAGGTGCCGGCGTCGGGGGCGATGCGCCGCAGCGGGGTCAGCGTGAACGCGCGGCCGGTGACGGTCTCGCCGGGCTCGAGGCGCACCGCGGGCGCGCGGTACGCGGTGCCGGTGTCGCCGCCCGTGGTGGCGAACACCTCCTTGGTGACGAGGATCTGCCCGGCGTCGTCGGCGTACACCCAGCTGGACTCGTCGGTGTCCGGCAGCGGGACGTCGACCTCCGGCGTGATGTCGGCCGGCCGCCGCTGCACCACGAGCACGGCGACGTCGGCGTTGTTGGTGACGGTGTAGTCGGCGACCAGACCGGACGTGCCCGGCGGGTACTCGGGCCCGGTGGGCGCGCCGGCACCGAGTTGCGCGTCGAGGGCGACGTCGAGCGCGGCCGGCGGCGCCGTCGTCTGGTCGCCGGCAGGCTCGTCGTCGCCGCCACAGCCGGCCAGGGCCGTCACGGCGACCGCCGCCGTGAGCGCTCGCCCCAGGCGCATCGCGGGTCCTCTCGTCGTGGCATCGTCGTCGTCACTTCGACGCGTCACGGCTTCCTGCGGTTCAGGACCTCGTCGATGTCGCGAGAGGCGCGCTGGATGTTCTCGCCGTCGGACTCGAGGACGGCGCAGAGGTTCTCGATCAGCCGCGCGGACGAGTAGATGGCGGTGCTGTAACTCTCGTGGATCATCACGCCGACGGTGGCCTGCCCGAGCGACCCGCGGTCGAACGTGCTCTGCTCGCCCACACCGGCGCCGGACTCGGTGAGATCGCGCGACGAGGTCATCATGTTGTTGCCGACGTCGTTGAGCGTCTCAGGGTTGGCCTTGACCTTGCTCATGACATCGTCCCCCGCGTTCCGGTCGGTTTGTCACGTTGGGCCGATCTTAACCGGTGCGGGCGGGTGCGGCAGGCGCCGCTAGCGACGCGCGCGGCGTTCGCCCAGCGCCTCGACGCTCTGCTCGACCCGCCGCTGCCGGGTCTCGGGCTTCTTGGCCTGCTCGACCCATTCGGTGTAGCCGCGCTGCTGGCTCGGCGTGAGCCCGGCGAAGAAGGCCCGCGCCTCGGGTGCGACGGCGAGGGCCGCCCGCAGGTCGTCGGGGACGGCGACCGGCGCGGGCTCGGCCGCGAGCTCGATCTCGACGTCCAGGCGGTCGCCGGCCGCGATACCGGCGGCGTCGCGGACGGCCGCGCTGACCGGGATCATGACCTGGCCGGACATCGTGCCCAGAGTGATCTGGAAGGTGTAGGCGTTGAGTGTGACGTCGACGCGTGGCCGGCGGCCGCCGCCCAGGCCCTCGACGACGTGGTCGGGCACGGGGATGCCGGTGGCCGTCTTCCCGTTGAGTCGCACCTCGGCGTCGAACCGCACCAGCCACCGCCTCCGCTCTCGCGACCAGGACGGCACGGTATCGCACCGTGACATATCGTCGTCGGTGAGATGAACCCACGATCGACGTTGCGGGCCACCGGCATGCGCAAGGCCTACCGCGACCTCGTCGTGTTCGACGACCTGGAGCTGGCGGTGCCTGGCGGCGGCATCCTCGCCCTGACCGGGCCGAACGGCACCGGGAAGTCGACCCTGCTGGAGTGCCTGGCCGGCGCGGCCCCGCTGGACGCGGGCGTGATCGAGGTCGGCGGGGAGCGGTCCGAGCCGTCGTCGGCAGGGCACTGGCGGGCCGTGTTCGGCATCCTCGACGACTTCACCTGGCTGCCCGACCTCACGGTGGCCGACCACCTGACGCTGATGGCGCCGGGGCTCACGCAGGCGGAGCTGGCGGGGGCGCTGGACGCGTTCGGCGTCGCCGCGCTGGGGCGGCGGATGCCCGACTCGCTCAGCTCCGGCCAGCGCCGCCGGGCCGCGTTGGCGGCGGCCCGGGTGCGGCCGTGGCGGGTGCTGCTGCTCGACGAGCCGGAACAGCACCTCGACGCGGCCGGGGTGGAGACGCTGGCGGACGAGCTGACGGCGCTGGCGACGCCCGATCGGTGCATCGTGCTGGCCAGTCACTCCGGCGCGCTGGTCGACCGGCTCGGCTGCGCCGTCCTCGACCTCACGCCGGACCGGGCGTGAGGCCCCGCTCCAAGGGCGACTGGTACGAGGTCCTCCTCGGCGTCGCGCTGGCCGCGATGGTCCTGTACGCCCTCGGCAACAGCGGCGTGCCGCGGCTGCTGACCGACGCCGAGGAGCGGGGGCATTCGGCGGCCTGGGTGGCCGTCGCGCTGCTCGGGTTCGTCCTCAGCGCCTGGACGGCCGGCTGGTCCTTCGTCGGGCCGGTCGCGCTGACCGCCGCCCGGCTGCACTGGGTGTCCTGGCGGCGGCCGGACGTCGCCATCCGCGCGGCCGGCCGGCGGGCGCTGCTGGTCTCGGTGGTGGCCGGGGCGGTCGTCGCGGTGACGGCGGGCCTGGCGCTGGACGCCGCGGAGCTGCCGTCCGTCGTCCCGGCGGTGGCGGTGTGGACGGCGCTGCAACTGCTCCTGCTGGTGGCCGTCCAGCTGCAGCGGCGCGACCTCGACCGGACGGCCCGCCTGCTCCCGATCGCGTTCGGCGCGGCCGCCGTGGTCATCGCCGCCGCCGAGGCGTGGGGCGCGGTCGCGGCGACGGTGACGGCATGCGTCGCCGCGGTGGCGGGTGCGGCCGCCGTCGTGACCGGGGGCGGTGTGGCCCGCCGCCGTGACGCGGTCGCGGAGCTGACGCCGCGCTGGCAGCTGCTCCGCGGCGCCCGGCACCGGTGGGCGATCGTCGCGGGCATCACGCTGATGGACGGCGACGTCGTCCGGATCGTCCGCAACCGCGACGCCAAGGCGACCAAGCGGGCGCTGCCCGCGGCCGTGTTCCGCGGGCCGCGCCCGGTCGGCCTGGCCGCGGCGGCGTTCCTGCGCGGCCTGCCGGCGGCGCTGACGATCGGCGCCGTCGCCGTGCCGATCGCGTTCGCCGCGCACGAGATCCTGGGGCTCACCCCGGCGCTCGTCGTCGTCGTGCTGGCCGAGCTGGTCGTCACCCGCGTCACCGCCCGGGCCGCGGAGGCGTGGCTGGCCTCGCCCGCGCTGCCGCGCATCTGGGGTTTGGACGGCAACGGCCCGGCCGCGGCGCTGGCCGCGCCCGCCGTCGTCGTCTGCGCGGTCATCGCCGCGACGGTGACGGCCGGGTTGTCGCTGCCGGCGCAGGCCGGGCTGGCGCTCGCCGCGCTGCCGGTGGCCGTCGTCCTGCGCCGGCGATCCGCGCGCCGGCCCGACGCCGGCCTGACGGTCATCGCGACGCCGATGGGTGCCGTCCCCGTCCAGACCGTCGACCGGGTCGTCGCGGGCCCGGACGTCGCGTTCGTCGCGCTGCTGGTCGCGCACTGGTTGAGCGCCTGAGCGCGGTGCGGGGTTGTGGGGTTCGGACAACCCGCACCCCGAGACCTTGTATCCGGGGCGGCGGGATGGGGCGGCCTTCGCCTGACAGGGTCGAATGGTGCCAGACATCTCCCGTATCGCGATCGTCAACCGGGGAGAGGCCGCGATGCGGCTCATCCACGCCGTCCGGGATCTCAACGCCCGCTCCGGACCCGCGGACGACGCCACGGCGGTGCGGACGATCGCGCTGCACACCGACGTCGACGCGACGGCGGCGTTCGTCCGGGAGGCCGACGAGGCGTACCTGCTGGGCCCGGCCGCCCGCCGGCCCTACCTGGACCTCGCCCGGCTGGAGCAGGCCCTGATCGACGTCCGCGCCGACGCGGTCTGGGTCGGCTGGGGCTTCGTCGCCGAGGACCCGAGCTTCGCCGACCTGTGCGAGAAGCTCGGCATCACCTTCGTCGGGCCGAGCGCGGAGGCGATGCGCCGGCTGGGCGACAAGATCGGCTCCAAGCTGATCGCCGAGGAGGTCGGTGTCCCGGTCGCGCCGTGGAGCGGCGGCGGCGTCGACACCCTCGACGACGCGCTGGCCGCGGCCGAGCGGATCGGCTACCCGCTGATGCTGAAGGCCAGCGCCGGCGGCGGCGGTCGTGGCATCCGCAAGATCACGTCGCCGGCCGAGCTGACCGAGGCGTACCAGCGCACCCGCGACGAGGCCGAGCGCGCGTTCGGCAGCGGCGTCGTGTTCCTGGAGCGGCTGGTCACCGGTGCCCGGCACGTCGAGGTGCAGGTCATCGCGGACGGGCAGGGCACGGCGTGGGCGGTCGGCGTCCGCGACTGCTCGATCCAGCGCCGCAACCAGAAGGTGATCGAGGAGTCCGCCTCGCCGCTGCTGCCGCCTGACGGCGTTGCCGAGGTGAAGGCCGCGGCCGAGCGGCTGGCGCTCGCCGTCGGGTACGCCGGGGCCGGCACGGTCGAGTTCCTGTACCACCCGGGTGAGCGGTCGTTCGCGTTCCTGGAGGTGAACACCCGGCTGCAGGTCGAGCACCCGATCACCGAGGAGGTGACCGGGCTGGACCTCGTCCGGCTGCAGCTGCGGATCGCCGCCGGGACGCCGCTCACGGGTGAGCGTCCGGCCGAGCGCGGCCATGCCGTCGAGGCGCGGCTGAACGCCGAGGACCCGGACCGCGACTTCGCGCCGGCGCCGGGCCGGATCAGCCGGCTGGAGTTCCCCACCGGCCCGGGCATCCGGGTCGACACCGGTGTCGCCGAGGGCGACACCATCCCGGCCGACTTCGACTCGATGATCGCCAAGATCATCGCCTACGGCTCGGACCGGGCGGAGGCGCTGGCCCGGCTGCGGCGCGCGCTGAGCGAGACCACCGTGGTGATCGACGGCGGCGCCACCAACAAGAGCTTCGCCCTGGACCTGCTCGACCAGCCCGAGGTGACCGGGCCGTTCGACGCGGACGGCGGCGTCGTCGGGGCGCCGGGCGTGGTCTGCGCGGACACCGGCTGGATCGACCGCGTCCGCACCGAGGGCCGGTTGGTGTCGCGGCGGCACGCCGGGGTGGCGCTGGTCGCGGCCGCGATCGAGGCGTACGAGGAGGCCGAGCGGGTCGAGGTGGCCCGGTTCCTGGAGACCGCCCGTGGCGGCCGGCCGCAGACCCAGCACGAGCCCGGCCAGCTGATCGAGCTGGACCTGCGCGGCGTCCGGTCGACGCTGACGGTGCGGCAGAGCGCGGCCGACGCCTACCAGGTCGGGCTGGTCGACGCCGACGGCGTGCAGCAGCTGGTCGAGGCGCGGCTGGACCGGCTGGACGAGGTGCACGGCCGGCTGCACGTCGGCGAGCACACGTTCCGGCTGGTGACGGCGGCCCATCCGCCGGTGCACCTCGTCGAGGTCGACGGCGTCGCGCACCGGATCAGCCGCGACGAGGGCGGCATGCTGCGCGCTCCGGCGCCCGCGCTGGTCGTCGCGACACCTGTCGCCGTCGGTGACGAGGTCGCGGCCGGCGCGCCGGTGCTGGTGCTGGAGTCGATGAAGATGGAGACGGTGCTGCCCGCGCCGTTCGCCGGCCGGGTCCGCGAGCTGGTGGTCCGCGCCGGCAGCCAGGTCGAGACCGGCGCACCGCTGGCCCGGCTGGAGCCGATCGGCGAGCCGTCCGCGGCGCCGGCGGAGGACCAGCGGCCCGGCGACGACCCGGCCGCCGAGGTGGCCGCGCTGCGCCCCGTCCGGACCGAGCGCACGCAGGCCATCGCCGCGCTGAACCGGCTGCGCGGCCTGCTGATGGGCTTCGACGTCGACCCGGAGCAGCGGCGCGCGGCCATCGCCGACCACCTGCGGCTGCGCGACCACCTCGCCGACGACCGGCCCGGCGTGCTGCGCGCCGAGATGCGGTTGCTCTGGCTGTTCACCGACTTCGCCGAGCTCAGCCGCAACCGGCCGGCCCGCGACGAGGGCAACACCGAACTGCGCGTGCACAGCACCCGCGAGCACTTCCATACCTTCCTCCAGTCACTGGACCCCGAGCGCGGCGGACTGCCGGAGCAGTTCCGCGAGCGGCTGCTGCGGGTGCTGCGGCACTACGGCGTCACCGACCTGGAGCGCACGCCGGAGCTGGCGGAGGCGCTGTTCCGGGTCTTCCTGGCGCAGCAGCACACCGAGACCGATGTCGAGATCGCCACGTCGATCCTGCAGGTCTGGCTGGCCGAGTCGCGGCCGGCGACCGGGCTGGCCCGGGCCGCGCGCGGCGAGCTGGAGCGGCTGGTCCGGGCGACCCAGCTGCGCTTCCCCGTCGTCGGCGACCTCGCGCGGTCGATCCGGTTCCGCTGGTTCGACCAGCCGCTGGTGGACGCCGAGCGGCGGCAGGTGCTGGACGGCGTCGCCGACGAGGTGCGCGCGCTGACCGCGGCCGACGCGCCGGACCGGGAGCAGCGGATCGAGGCGCTGGCGCAGATCCCGGAGCAGCTGGTCGGCTTCCTCCGCGACCGGATGTTCGAGCGCTTCCCGGCGGCGGAGCCGCTGCTGGAGGTGCTGATCCGCCGGCACTACCGCGAGTACGCGATGCACGACCTCACCGTGACGGACATCGCCGGCCGTCCCGTCGTGGCCGCCGAGTTCCACTCCGAGGAGCACGGCTCGACCCGGGTGATCTCCACCATCGCCGACATCGCCGAGCTGTCCGCGGGCGGCGCCCTGGCCGCCGGGATCGGCGCCGCGCTGGCCGGCGACCACGAGAACGTCGTCGAGATCTACCTGCGCTGGCCCGGCATGCCGGAGGACCCGCAGGAGACCTCGGACCGGTTGAACGAGCTGATCGCCGCCCAGCCGTACGCGGCCCGGGCCCGTCGTGTCTCGGTGGCGGCCTGCCCGGAGCCGGACCGCGGCGTCGACTACTTCACCTTCCGCCCGGTGGCAGGCGCGGTGGAGTTCGCGCTGGCCGAGGACGATCTCGTCCGCGGCATGCACCCGATGGTGGGCCGCCGGCTGAACCTGTGGCGGCTGACCGAGTTCGACGTGACCCGGCTGGAGGCGCCGGGCGACGTGATCCTCTACGAGGCGGTCGCGAAGACCAACCCGGCGGACCGGCGGCTGGTCGCCTGCGCCCAGGTGCGGCAGCTCGCGGTGGTCCGCGACGAGGCCGGCAAGGTGATCGGCCTGCCGCACGCCGAGCGGGCGGTCGAGCAGTGCCTGGAGGCGATCCGCCGGGTCCGCACCGCGCGGGGTCGCGCGGGCGCGCGGCTGGACCAGAACCACGTCTGGGTCACCGTCTGGCCGGTGGTGGAGGCCGACGTCGACCAGCTGGCCGCGCTGCAGGCCAAGATCACGCCGCTGAGCGAGGGCGCCGGGCTGGAGGAGGTGCTGGCCCAGGGCCGCATCGCCGCTCCGGACGGCACCGTGCACCCGATCTCGATCCGGTTCCACGCCCAGCCCGGCGCCGGCACCGTCGCCGACATCATCGCGCCGCCGACGACCCCGCTGGCGCCGCTGGACGACTACGCGGGCAAGGTGCTGCGGGCCCGCCGCCGCGGCCTGGTCTACCCGTACGAGCTGGAGTCGGTGCTGGCCGGCGAGGGCACGCTCACCGAGCTCGACCTGACCGAGGCCGGCGCGCTGGTCGAGGTGGACCGGCCGCGCGGGCGCAACAGCGCCGGGATCATCGTCGCGAAGGTGACGACGCCGACGCCGCTCTACCCCGAGGGCGTGACCCGGATCGTGCTCTGCGGCGACCCGACGAAGTCGCTCGGCGCGCTGGCCGAGGCCGAGTGCGCGCGGGTGATCGCGGCCCTGGACCTCGCCGAGGAACTGGGCGTGCCGCTGGAGTGGTTCGCGCTGTCCGCGGGCGCCCGGGTGGCGATGGACTCCGGCACCGAGAACATGGACTGGGTGGCGGCGGCGCTGCGGCGCATCGTCGAGTTCACCCAGCGCGGCGGCGAGATCAACGTCGTGGTGGCCGGCATCAACGTCGGCGCGCAGCCGTACTGGAACGCCGAGGCGACCATGCTGATGCACACCCGCGGCGTGCTGATCATGACCCCGGACTCGGCGATGGTGCTCACCGGCAAGCAGACGCTGGACTTCTCCGGCAGCGTGTCGGCCGAGGACAACTACGGCATCGGCGGCTACGACCGCGTCATGGGGCCGAACGGGCAGGCGCAGTACTGGGTGCCGAACCTGGCCGAGGCGCTCGGCGTCCTGATGGCGCACTACGAGCAGACGTACGTGCTGCCGGGGGAGACGGCGCCCCGGGTCGCCGTCAGCACCGACCCCGACGACCGGGACATCTCCACCCACCCGCACGGCGGCGAGTTCGGCACCGTCGGCGACGTGTTCTCCGCCGCCGCCAACCCGGACCGGAAGAAGCCGTTCGACATCCGGGCGGTGCTGCGCGCCGTCGCCGACGCCGACGCGCCGCTGCGCGAGCGGTGGGCCGGGATGGCCGACGCCGAGACGGCCGTCGTCACCGACACCCGGCTCGGCGGGCACTCCGTCAGCCTGATCGGGATCGAGTCCAAGCCGGTGCCGCGGCGCGGCTTCCCGCCCACCGACGGCCCGGACACCTACACCGCGGGCACGCTGTTCCCGCGGTCGTCGAAGAAGATCGCCCGGGCCATCAACGCCGCGTCGGGCAACCGGCCGCTGGTGGTGCTGGCGAACCTGTCCGGTTTCGACGGGTCGCCGGAGTCGATGCGCAACCTGCAACTGGAGTACGGCGCGGAGATCGGCCGGGCGGTCGTCAACTTCCGCGGCCCGATCGTGTTCTGCGTGATCTCCCGCTACCACGGCGGCGCGTTCGTGGTGTTCTCGAAGCGGCTCAACCCGCGGATGACCGTGCTGGCGCTGGAGGGCTCCTACGCCTCGGTGCTCGGCGGCGCGCCCGCCGCGGCCGTCGTGTTCGCGGCCGAGGTCGACAAGCGGGCCGCGGCCGACCCGGCGGTGGGCGCCCTGGAGCGCAAGATCGGCGAGGCCACGAACGGCGAGCGCGCCCCGCTGCTGGTCGAGCTGGCCGAGCTGCGGGCGGCGCTGCGGGCCGAGAAGATCTCCGAGGTCGCGGCCGAGTTCGACCGCGTCCACGACATCCGGCGGGCGGTCGAGGTCGGCTCGGTCGACGAGGTCGTCTCGGTCGCGCAGCTGCGGCCGAAGATCATCGCCGCGATCCGCCGAGGGCTGGAGTAGTCCCGGCCGCGTCCAACGATGTGGGGATCGCTGCGTGATCGATGGGAGAACGCTGTCGTGTCCGCGACAGTGATGTCGCGTCGTTTCCGCAGCGATCTCACATCGATCCCCGCATCGTTGGGCGCGGCGATTGTGCGCCCGCCGGGCACGTCACTGGGTGGGATCACTGTGCTTGGTGGGTGGCGTGGCTGTTGCCAGGGCAACAGTGATCCACCCCACCCGGCGCAGCGGCTCCACACAGTGAGGTGGGGATCGTGCGAAGGGGACGCGCCGGCCACGGTTCCGCCCGTCTGCGCACCTCACACCACCGGCTCGGCGGTCCGAGGCTGGACGTGACCTAGCACGCCGAAAATGCCGCGTTTGTGGCACGATCCGGCGTGCCAAGGCTGCTCGAGGCCGCCCGAGATCATCCGGACTCGGTCACATCGGCCGCCGGATCTCAGAGTCTTCTGAGATGTCCCTTTTATGATCGGGACATGCCGAGTCACCGGCTCGTTCTCGTGGCGGTCCTCGCCGTGGCCGGGGTTCTCGCCGGTGTGCCGCTGCCCGACGCGCCGGTCGCGTCGACGGGTGCGCCGGAGCCGCCGGTCGTGGCGCCGTCGCCCGAGGCGACCGCGTCGGCCGCCCCCGATCCGGTGGCCGACGACGAGACGCTGCGGCTGGCCTTCGCCGGCGACGTCCACTTCGAGGGCGAGTTCTCCGGCGTCCCGGCCGCGGCCGATGCCACGCTCGGCCCGATGTCCGACCTCCTGCGCGCCGCGGACCTGGCGATGGTCAACCTCGAGTCGGCGGTGACGACGCGGGGCGAGCCGGCCGCGAAGGAGCTGGAGGTCGCGTCGAACCGGTACTGGTTCCGCACCCCTCCCACCGCGCTCGACGTGCTCGCCCGCTCCGGCGTCGACGTCGTGTCCGTCGCGAACAACCACGGCGCCGACTACGGCGCGGCCGGCGTGGCCGACACCGTCGCCGCGGGCGAGACCGGCGCCGTCCCGATCGTCGGCGCGGGCCGCACCGACCGGCAGGCGTTCGCGCCGCACCGGGTGCGCGTCAAGGGCACCGACATCGCCGTCCACGCCGCCGACGCCTCACCCGTCGAGAGCGCCGACCCCACCTGGGCGGCCGCGCCCGGGACCGGGCCCGGGCTGGCGTCGGCCCGCGGCGACGGCGCTGCGGTGCTGGCCGAGGCGGTCCGCGCGTCGGCCGCGAAGGACGACCTCGTGATCGTCTACCTGCACTGGGGCGAGGAGTACAACGCCTGTCCGGTCGAGTCGCAGGAGAGCCTCGCCGCGAAACTGGCCGCGGCCGGCGCGGACATCGTCGTCGGGGCGCACGCCCACACGCCGTCCGGCGCCGGGCTGATGGGCGACACCTATGTCGCCTACGGACTCGGGAACTTCTACTGGTACCACGGCCGGGCCGCGGAGTCCGGCGTGCTGCTGCTGTCCGTCCGCGACGGCCAGATCGTCGGTGACGAGTGGCGGCCCGGCGCCATCGGGCTCGAGGGCGGCGGCCCGGCCCAGCTCGACGGCAGCGCCGCCACCGCCGCCGTCCGCGCCTGGCACGAGCTGCGCGGCTGCACCGGCCTCGCACCGGGACCCGGCCCGGACCCGGTGGCGGACCCGGTCGTGGACGGCGTCGCGCCGGAGCCGCCCGGGTTCGCGTCGTCGATCGAGCCGATCGGCCCGTCGGTCAGCCTCGCCATGCGCTCCCACGATCCCGTCGCCTGCCCGGTCCCGCTGACCGACCTGCGCCACGTCACCGTCACCCACATCGGGTTCGACGGCCGTGCGCGCCGCGGCGAGCTGGTCGTGCACGCGGACGTCGCCGCCGGTGTCGTCGACGTGTTCGCCGAGCTCTACGCCGCCCGGTTCCCGATCGAGCGGATGCTGCTGGTCGACGAGTACGGCGGCGACGACGACCGGTCGATGGCGGCCAACAACACGTCCGGCTACAACTGCCGCCGGGTGGCCGGCCAGACGACGTGGTCCAACCACGCCTACGGGCGGGCCATCGACGTCAACCCGGTGCAGAACCCGTACGTCGTCGACAGCGACGTCCGCCCGGCCGCCGCCCTCCCGTACCTCGACGTCGACCGCAGCGCGGGCGCACCGCCCGTCCCCGGCGTCATCCAGGACGGCGGCGTGGTGCGCGAGGCATTCGAACGGGCCGGCTGGGAGTGGGGTGGCCTGTTCTCCGACCCCGACTACCAGCACTTCAGCACGTCTTAGGGGACGACGACCAGCACGATCGCGAGCAGGATGTGCGGGACCGTGATGAAGGCGACGAAGGCCAGCACGATCAGCGGCAGGGCGCTCGAGTCGGAACCTCGCCGCGCCGGGCGGGCGGCCGGGCGCGGCCGAGGCTGAGCAGCCGGCCGGGGTCGCGGCGGCGGGGACGAGACCGGCGGGGTCGCCGGGCCGGCGGGCGCCGGCGTGAGCAGCGCGTCCCGGGCGGCGACCAGCCGCCGGAAGGCGTGGGCGTCGCCGCCGGTGTCGGGGTGGCCGCCGCGGCGGGCCTCGCGGCGGAACGCCTGCGTCACCTGCTGCGGGGTCGCGCCCCGCCGCACGCCGAGAACTTGGTGCGGGTCCATACCCATACGACGCCCGGCGGCGGCCAACTGTGACATCGACTTGGTCACCCTCGGGGGTCAGAAGCCGAACAGCGGGTCCCACGGGTCGTCGTCGGCGCCGCGGACCCACGCCCGCCCGGCGTCCGGCTGGTGGTCCCAGGCGTGGTGCCGGCCGTGCACCATCGCCTCGCCGAGGAACGCCCGCACCCGCTGGCTGGTGACGATGGTCCGCCGGGCCGCCTCGGCATCCCACGCCTTGGAGAGGTCGGTGCGCATCCGCTCGGACACGTCGGCGTAGCCGGGGTCGTCGACGACGTTGCGCTCCTCGCCGGGGTCGGCGCCCAGGTCGTAGAGCTGGTCCGGCAGCCCCGGGGCGCGCATCAGCTTGGTCCGGCCCCGGATGACCGCCCGTACCGGCGCGATGGTGCCCTCGGCGTAGTTCTCCAGGATCACGTCCGGGTGCTCGGCGTCGCGGCCGGCCAGCTGCGGCGCGAGGCTGGCGCCGTCGAACCGGTCCGTGACGCAGCCCGGCAGGGTGGTGCCGGCCAGCTCGGCCAGCGTCGGGTGCAGGTCGGCCAGCGACACCGGCGCGGCGACGCGGTGCCCGGCCGCGACGCCCGGCCCGGCGGCCAGCAGCGGGACCCGCACCGACCACTCCCGCAGCGTGCGCTTGAAGAACATGTCCTGCTCGCCGAGCTGGTCGCCGTGGTCGCTGGTGAACATGATGACGGTGTCGTCGGACAGGCCGAGCCGGCCCAGCTCGGCCACCAGCCCGCCCACGACGTCGTCGACGTAGCTGATCATCGCGTAGTAGCCGCGGCGAGCCCGGTACACCTGCTCGTCGGTGACCTCGTGCAGGTCGACGCCGTGGAACGCGTTGACCCAGGCGTCCAGCGGGTGCCGTTCGGCGGCGACGGCGGACCGGTCCGGCAGCCGGATCTGCCGGCCCTCGTACCGGTCCCAGTACTCCGGCGGCGCCGCGTACGGGTCGTGCGGCTGCGTCATCGACGTCACCAGCAGCCACGGCTCGGCCCGCCGCGGCCCGGTGTCCAGCGCCAGCTCACGCAGCCGCTGCAGCGTCCGGAACCGCACCTCCTCGTCGTAGTGCATCTGGTACGTCCACGGCTGCGGGCCGGACCGGTTGAGGATGTCGACGTACTCGCGCCCGCCGCTGCGCTGCTTGCCCGACAGCCGCGGCGGGTCGCCGAGGTCCTCCCACGGCCGGGTCCAGGTGAGGTCGGCCGGGAAGATGTCCGTGGTCAGCCGCTCCTCGAAGCCGTGCAACTGGTCCGGCCCGACGAAGTGCATCTTGCCCGCGAGGATGGTGCGGTAGCCGGCCCGGCGCAGGGTGTGCGCGAACGTCGGCACCGACGCCGGGAACTCCTCGGCGTTGTCGTTGCACGGGACGCCGCTGGGCAGCCGCCCGGTCATCATCGACGCGCGCGACGGCACGCACAGCGGCGAGTTGGCGTACGCGTTCTCGAACACCACGCCGCGGCCGGCCAGTGCGTCCAGGTGCGGGGTGAGGACCTCGTCGTTGCCGTACGCGCCGAGGCCGAACGCCGTCAGCTGGTCGACCATGACGATGAGGACGTTCGGGGGCTGCCCGGTCACGTCGGGGGATCTCCTTCGGGTCAGGACGCGACGGCGTCGGTGAAGACGGAGGTGTCGAAGAACGTGTCCGGCTCGACGAACTCGGGCAGCGCGCCGATGTCGACGAACACCTGCTCCATGCGGCCGACCCAGTCGAGCGCGGTGCCGTCCTCGTAGAGCGCGGCCCACTCGTCGTTGCCGTAGGTCTGCGTCTTGCCGTAGATCTCGGCGCAGTCCTCGGCGGTCATGAACTCCTCCAGCCGGGGGCACGCCTCGGCGACGGCGGCGTCGCGATCGGTGGTGAGGTCCTCGTTCGAGCGCAGCCACACCTCGGCCAGCCGGGCGAGGGCGTCCTTGTGGCCGTCGTAGTAGTCGTTGTTGGCGACCCAGCCGCCGGCGATGGCGGCGTCCTCGTAGTCGGCCGACGTGGCGATCAGCTGCGCGTCGGGCAACTGCTCCTCGACCTGCGCGTCGAACGGCGCCCACAGCGCGGCCGCCGGCACGCCGCCGGTGACGAACGTGTTGGCGACGGCGGGCATGTCCAGGTTGACGATCTCGACGTCGTCGGCGGGGACGCCCTCGGCCTCCAGCGCGACGTGCAGCAGCAGGTGCGCCGCCGACCCCGTCGTGGTGGCGACCTGCTGGCCGGCGAGGTCGGCCACAGACTCGATGCCGGAGCCGGGCGCCGCCCAGATCTGCTGGATGTCGGCCTCGAGGTTGTTCAGCAGGAACAGCTTGCCCTGCCCGCGGGCCGGGAAGTTCGCGACGACGGCGCCCATGACGCCGACGTCGATGCTGCCGCCGGTGAGCGCGTTGGACAGCGAGATGCCGGTCTGGAACGGGGTCAGCTCGACCTCCAGATCCTGCTCGGCGAAGTAGCCGCGCTCGTCGGCCAGCAGCAGGTTCATGGCCGGCGCCGGGCCGGGGATGTAGCCGATCCGGACGGTCTCGGTGCCGCCCTCGGTGCTGGCGCTGTCGCCGTCGTCACCGCCGCAAGCGGTGAGCAGCAGGCCGAGCGCGGCAAATCCGGCCACGGCCGCAGACGTCGTCGTCCGCATGATCATCTCCTCGAACGCAGTAGGGTCTCGATGTGCCGGCGCAGCCGGACGAATTCCGGCTCGGTCTTGATCTCGTGGGTGCGCCGGTCGCCCCACGGGACGTCGACGATCTCCTGCACGGTCGCGGGTCGCGCGCTCATGACGACGACCCGGTCGGCCAGGAAGATCGCCTCTTCCACCTGGTGGGTGACGAACAGGACGGTGCGCCGTTCGCGCTGGTTGATGTCGACCAGCGCCTCCTGCATCTGCTCGCGGGTCTGCGCGTCGAGCGCCGCGAACGGCTCGTCCATCAGCAGGATCTCGGGGTCGACGGCGTACGCGCGGGCGATGGCGACGCGCTGGCGCATGCCGCCGGACAGCGTCTTCGGCAGCGCGTCGGCGAAGTCGGTGAGGCCCATCATGTCCAGGTAGCGCTGGGTGACGCGGGCGCGCTCCTGCCGGGTGCCCTTCCACGCGCGCAGCCGGGTACCGAAGTCGATGTTCCGGCGCACCGTCAGCCACGGGAAGATCGCGTACTCCTGGAACACGACGCACCGCGACGGCCCTGGTCCGCGCACCGGCTCGCCGTTCACCAGCAGCTCGCCCCGGTCCGGCGTGACGAAGCCGGCGATCGCGTTGAGCAACGTGCTCTTGCCCGAGCCGCTGGGCCCGACGACCGCGACGAACTCGCCTTCGGCGATGTCGAGGTCGACGTCGCGCAGGACGTTGACGTTGCCGAAGTCCTTGCTGACGCCGCGGACGGTCAGCCCGCGGGTCGTGGTGGTGGGGTGGGTCATCGGCTTCCCCTGTCCTGCCAGCGAACGACGTAGGCCGAGAGCATCCGGATCCCGGTGTCCATGACCAGCGCGCAGACGCCGATCAGAATGATCCCGGCGTAGACCGTCGGGATGTCGAGGAAGTTGCTCGCGTTCTGGATGACGGCGCCGAGGCCCTGCTGCGCGGCGACCAGCTCGGCCGCGACCAGCGACGCCCAGCCGATGCCGAGCGAGACCCGGGCCGCCGTCATGATGTGCGGCACCGAGAGCGGGAACACGACCTTGGCGAGGATCTCGAACCGGGTCGCGCCGAGCGTCTGGGCGGCGCGCACGTACTTCTCCTCCATGGCCGCCACGCCCTCGTAGACGATGACGATGGTCGCGAAGAACGCGGCCCAGACCAGGACGATGCCGCGCGACAGCTCGCCGATGCCGAAGTAGACGATGACCAGCGGCACCAGCGCGATCGGCGGCAGCGCCCGGAGGAAGTTCACCAGCGGGTTGAACATCGCCCGGGCGATGCCGAACCAGCCGAGCACGAAGCCGATCGGCGCGGCGATGGCCAGGCCCAGCCCGACGCCGATGAGGACCCGGCGGAAGCTGATCAGCAGGTCGTCGAGCAGCCCGTTGCCGAGCCCGTCGACGATGACCCGGCCGACCTCGACCGGCGTCGGCAACAGGCCGGTGCCGAACACCTCGCCGATGGCCATCAGGTGCCAGGCCACGCCGACGACGGCGAACCCGGCGGCGCCGAGTCCCAACCGGCCCAGCCGGGCGCCGAGGTCGAACCGGCGGACCCGCAGCGCGGGGCCGTACCGGCCGGCGTCGGCGCCGGCTCCCGTCACGACGCCCTCCGCGGCGCGTGCGTGGCGATCATGAACGCTCCTTTGGTTGAACCAATAAGGCGATTAAGACCGGGGAAAGTTGTGGACCTTTTTACGCTGCCTTGATCTGGTCGTCAAGCCGCAGCAATGGGGTTGTGCCGTAGGGATCATGGCTATATGGTCGAACCATTCACGAGAGGATCATGGTCTGATGACGCTTTCGAGCACGTCCGACGCGGTCCGCCGGCCGCGCGTCGACACCGTCACGTCGAGGCTGCGGGCGCTGATCGCCGAGGAGCGCGCCCGCGGTGGCGACCGCCTGCCGCCGGAGAAGGAGCTGAGCGAGCAGCTCGGCACGTCCCGCGGCACCTTGCGCGAGGCGCTGGCCACACTCGAGGCGGCCGGCGAGATCGAGCGGCGGCGGCGGGTGGGCACGCTGATCACGGCGCCGCAGCGGGTCACGCTCGACCGCGCCATCGCGTACCCGATCGACTACATCTGCTCGGTGTCGAGCATCCTCGGCGGCGCCGGCGCCGGGCACGACGTGCGCATGGTCAGCGTGCACCGTGAGGCCGCCGACGACGAGAGCGGCCCGCTGCTGGGCCTGGCCGCGGGCGCGCCGGTGTTCCGGGTCAGCCGCTCCTACGACGTCGACGGCGTCGCCGCGGCATTGGTCGAGCACACGCTGCCGGCCACGCTGAACGGCCACGAGGTGCGCATCAACTCGCTGACCGACGGCGTCACCACGTTCTTCCGCGACGTCGAGCACGTCCCGCTGGTGCGCAGCGACCACTCCGTCACGGCCATCGCCGCCACGGGTGAGCTGGCCGCGGAGCTGGACGTGGCGCCCGGCGCGCCGCTGCTGGTCGTGCACTGCCGGCTGTTCGGCGACGACGAGCGCATCATCGCCCTCGGCCGCCTGGTCTTCCGCCCCGACGCCCTCTACCTCACCGCCAGCGCCTACCCGCGGTGATCGGTCGAGCAGCGTGCCGACGATGCCGGGTTCACGGAACGAGGGGGAGCACCCGATGACGCTCTGGTTCGGCGGCGACTACAACCCGGAGCAGTGGCCCCGCGAGGTCTGGGACGAGGACGTGCGGCTCATGGGCCGCGCGGGCGTCACCGTCGCGACGGTCGGGGTGTTCTCGTGGGCGCAGCTGGAGCCGGAGGACGGCCGGTTCGAGTTCGAGTGGCTCGACGACGTGCTCGGCCGGCTGCACGCGGGCGGCATCGGCGTCGACCTCGCCACCGCGACGGCGTCGCCCCCGCCGTGGGCGCTGCGCGGCTACCCGGACATCGCGCCGGTGACGGCCGACGGTGTGCGGCTCGGCGGCGGCAGCCGGCAGCACTACAGCCCGCACTCGCCCAGCTACCGGCGGCTGGCCGGGCGGCTGGTGCGGGCGCTGGCCGAGCGCTACGGCTCGCATCCGGCGCTGGTCGCCTGGCACGTCAACAACGAGTTCGGCTGCCACGTGAGCCGCTGCTACGGCGAGCACGCCGCCGACGCGTTCCGGGCGTGGCTGCGCGCGCGGTACGAGACCGTCGACGCGCTGAACGCGGCGTGGGGGACGGCCTTCTGGTCGCAGCGCTACGCGAACTTCGACGAGATCGAGCCGCCACGGGCCGCGCCGACGCTGCTCAACCCGGCCCAGGTGCTCGACTTCGACCGGTTCAGCTCCGACGCGCTGCTCGACCTGCACCGGGCCGAGGCGGCGATCCTGCGCGAGTTCAGCCCGGGCGTGCCGATCACCACCAACTTCATGGGGCCGTTCCGGGCGCTGGACTACTGGCGGTGGGCCGAGGAGGTCGACTTCGTCTCCGACGACAGCTACCCGGACCCGGCCGACCCGGACTCGCCGGCCACCGCCGCGCTGGGTCGCGACCTCATGCGCTCGCTGGCGGGCGACCGGCCGTGGGTGCTGATGGAGCAGGCGCCGAGCGCGGTGAACTGGCGGCCGCGCAACGCGCCGAGCCGCCGGGCGGCAACCGGGTGCTGTCCATGCAGGCGCTGGCCCGCGGCGCGGACGGGATCATGTACTTCCAGTGGCGGCAGGCGGCCAGCGGCGCCGAGACCTTCCACTCCGCGATGGTGCCGCACGGCGGGCCGGACACCCGGATCTACCGCGAGGTCGAGGCGCTCGGCGCCGAACTGGGCACCCTCGGGTGGCTGGAGCGGCAGCCGGTGCCGGCCCGCGTCGCGATCGTGTTCGACTGGACCTCCTGGTGGGCGCTGGAGCAGCCGTCCCGGCCGACGGCGCTGAGCTACCTCGGCATCGTCACCGACTGGTACCGGGCGTTCTGGGACCGGTCGGTGACGGTCGACTTCGTCCGGCCCGGCGCCGACCTCTCGGCGTACCGGCTGGTCGTGGCGCCGGTCCTGTTCGCCGCGGACGCCGCCGCCCTCGACGGCCTGCACGCGTTCGCGGCGTCGGGTGGCGCGCTGGCGGTCACGTTCCAGTCCGGCGTCCTCGACGAGTCGCTGCACGTCCACCCGTCCGGCTACCTCGGCCCGCTGGCCACCACGCTGGGCGTCCGCGTCGAGGAGTTCGCGCCGCTGGCCGGCCCGCCGGGCGCCGAGCCACCGGACATCCCCGTCGACGGCGAGCTGGGCCCGCTCACCGGCCGGCTGTGGAGCGAGTACACCCACGCCGACGGCGCCGACGTCCTGGCCACCTTCGCCGCCGGTGACGTCGCCGGCTGGCCGGCCGTCACCCGCAACAGCGTCGGCTCCGGCTCCGCCTGGTACGTCGCCACCCACCCCGACGCGGCCGGCCTCGGCCGGGTGGCCGGCGCCCTGCTCGACGCCGCTGGGGTCGGCGGCGTCCTCGACCGCAGCGCCGACGGCGTCGAGGCGATCGTCCGCGGCGACGCCACCTTCCTGCTCAACCACCGCGGCGACGACCGCCGGGTGGTCTGGCGGGGCGAGGAGCTGGTGCTCGGCCCGCGGGAGGCGCGCATCGTGAGGCAATAGTCCCGACGCTGTCCCATTCCGGGCCGCTGCTTCGTCATAGTGGTGAGAGCGCGCCTTCGGAGGTTTCCATGCAGTACGCCCTGATGTTCTACGCCGAGCCCGGCCACGAGGCCGAGTTGTCCGACGCCGAGCGGGCCGCGGTGAGGGCCGAGTACGAGGCCCTGCGCGGCGATCGCCGGTTCCTCAGTGGCGCGCAACTGCAGCCGGCCGAGACCGCGACCAGCGTCCGGGTGGCCGGCGGCCGGACGTTGCTGACCGACGGGCCGTTCGCCGACACCAAAGAGGTGCTCGGCGGCATCTGCCTGATCGAGGCGGCGAACCTCGACGAGGCCATCGAGCTGGCCGCGGCCATCCCGGTGGCCCGCCACGGCGGCGTCGTCGAGGTGCGGCCGCTGGTGGGGCTGCGCTGACGGCGCTCGACGAGATCTTCCGCGACGAGTGGGGCCGGGTGCTGGCCTCGCTCGCCGGGTACCTCGGCGACCTCGACCGCGCGGAGGAGGCCGCGCAGGAGGCGTTCGCCATCGCCGCCGCGCGCTGGCCCGAGACGGGCGCGCCCGACAACCCGGCCGCGTGGCTGGTGACGACGGCGCGCAACCGGGCGATCGACCGCATCCGCCGCGAGCGGACGCTGGCCGAGAAGCTGCACCTCCTGCCGGCACCGGAGGCCACCATGGACGAGTTCGACGACACCGTGATCAAGGACGAGCGGCTCGGACTGATCTTCACCTGCTGCCACCCGGCGCTGGCGCTGGAGGGGCAGGTGGCGCTGACGCTGCGCGCGCTCGGCGGCCTCGAGACCGCCGACATCGCCCGCGCCTTCCTGGTCTCCGAGGAGACGATGAAGCGCCGGCTGACCCGGGCCAAGGCCAAGATCAAGGCGGCCGGCATCCCGTTCGCGGTGCCGGACGAGCGGCTGCTGCCGGACCGCCTCGACGCCGTGCTGGCGATCATCTACCTGATCTACAACGAGGGCTACAGCGGCCGCGTCGACCTCGGCGCCGAGGCGATCCGGCTGGGCCGGGTGCTGGCCGCGCTGCTGGACGACCAGCCCGAGGTGCACGGGCTGGTCGCGCTGATGCTGATCCACCAGGCCCGTCAGGCCGCCCGGTTCGACGGCGACGACCTCGTGCTGCTCGAGGACCAGGACCGCTCGCTGTGGGACGGGACGCTGCTGGCGGCCGGCCGCGCCGAGCTGAACCGCGCGATCGAGCTGGGCGGCGGCGGGCCGTACGTGCTGCAGGCGGCCATCGCGTCCTTGCAGACCCGCGAGCGGATCGACTGGCCGCGGGTGGCCGGGCTGTACCGCCGGCTGGCCGAGCTGACCGGCTCGCCGGTGGTCGAGCTGAACCGGGCCGTGGCGCTGGCCCAGGCCGGCGACCCCGCCGCCGCACTGAGCGCCGTCGACCGCCTCGACCTCGACGGCTACCTGTACTTCCACTCCACCCGCGGCGAGCTGCTGCGCCGGCTGGGCCGCGACGCCGAGGCGGGTGCGGCGTACCGGCGCGCGCTCGACCTCGCCACGACGACGCCGGAGCGGCGGTTCCTCACCCGGCGGCTGGAAGAACTCTGACCCGGGCCGTCCCCTGGGCGGCCGCTCGTTCGTCGACCCGGTATGAGCGACGTATCCACACTGGTCGTCGACGGCGAGCTGATCCGCCCCGGCGACGACGCGTACGACACCCACCGCAACACCTACCAGCGTCAGGGCAGCCCGGCCCTGATCGTGCGGGCCCACACCATCGACGACGTCCGCCGCGCCCTCGCCGCCGCCCGCGAGCACGACCTCCTGCTGTCCGTGCGCAGCGGCGGGCACGGGTTCCCCGGCTTCGCCACCAACGACGGCGGCATCGTGCTCGACCTCGGCCCGCTCGACGGCGTCGAGGTGCTGGACGCGGACCGCCACCTGGTCCGCGTCGGCGCCGGGGCGCGCTGGGCCGCCGTCACCGAGGCGCTGAAACCGCACGGCCTGGTGATCTCCTCCGGCGACACCACCGACGTCGGCGTCGGCGGGCTGATCCTCGGCGGCGGCATCGGCTGGATGGTGCGCCGGTTCGGCCTCACCATCGACGCCGTGGTCGCGGCCGAGGTCGTCACCGCCGACGGCCGCGTGCTGCGGGCCAGCGCCGCCGAGAACGCCGACCTGTTCTGGGCGCTGCGCGGCGGTGGCGGCGCCTTCGCCGTCGTCACCGCGTTCGAGGTGATCGCCCAGCCGGTGCCGGAGGTGTACTTCGGGCACATCGGCTACCCGCGCGGCGACGCACCCGCCGTCCTGCGTGGCTGGCGCGACGCCATGCGCGCGGCGCCGGACGAGCTGACGTCGATGATGGTGCTGCTGCCGGACGGCTTCGCGCCGCAGTCGCTGCTGATCGGCGTCTGCGTGGCGCACGGCGACGCCGAGGCGGCCGAGGCGGTGGTCGAGCCGCTGCTCCGGCTCGGCGACGCGACCGTCCTGGACCTGCGGGTCCGGCCGTACGGCGAGATCCTCGCCCCGCCGCCTCCGGTGCCGCCGGGCGGCGCGCCGCCGCTGGCGAGGAACCGTTTGACCACGGACCTCAGCGACGAGCTGATCGACGCCTACCTGGCCGGGCTGACCGCCGGTCCGCCGGTCGTCGGCCAGGTGCGCGCGCTGGGCGGCGCCGTCGCCCGGGTGGCCGGCACCGAGACGGCGTTCGCCCACCGCGACAGCGAAGCCTTCCTGTCGGCCGTCGCGCTGTCACCGGCGCCGGAGGCGCGCGCGGCGTTCGACGCCTACTGGGCGACGCTCGCCCCGCACACCCGCGGCGCCTACGGCAACCTGATGAGCTCGCTCGACCCGGCCGACGTGGCCGAGCTGTACCCGCCGGAGACCAGCCGCCGGCTGGCCGCCGTCAAGGCGAGCTACGACCCGGACGAGCTGTTCCGGCAGGCCTACCCGGTCGGCTGACCGGCTACGGCGTGGCGGCGTCCTCCGCGGGCGCCGTCGCGCCGTCCTGGGGCGTCGCGTCGTCGCCGGAGCCGCCGGCCTCGACGGCGTCGACCTGCTCCTGGGTGTACCCGCAGTAGTTGACCGCCTCGCGCTGCCAGTAGCTGACCAGCCGGGACTTGCCGGCGGCGTGGGCGTCGGCAACGGTGCCCTCGTAGATGCGGCCGTCCTGCGACTCGCGGTTGACGTCGGGCACCTCTTCGCAGACGTGGAAGACCGAGCCGGAGCGCGTCCAGTAGACGAGGTCCTCGCCGGTCAGCTGCTCGATGATGTTCGACTCCTCGGTGTACTGCTCGACCGAGGGCGAGTCGAAGTCGATGCCGAAGTACACCGCGACGGCGGCGACGGCGACCGCGATGCCGCCGGCGATGCCCTTCTGCTTGCCGTCCATGTCCTTGTTGGCGAAGATCAGCACGATCAGCGGCAGGAACGCGATGACGGTGATGATCGCGCCGAGCTGGTTCTGGACGAAGAACCTGGTCGGTTCGCTCTTCGACGCCGGATCGAGCCGGTTGGCCCGCTTCCACAGCAGCGACCCGCCGATGGCCAGCGCACCGATCACGACGATCATGACGATCAGCAGGACCATGTTGACCGGGTCCTGGCGGAGCACCCAGAAGATGGCGAACGCCTCGCCGGCGATGGCCAGCAGCCAGAGCCCGGCGGCGATCAGCCGGAACTTCGTGGCCTGCTGCTTCGCCTCGGGTGTGGGCGTCCAGGTAGGTCGGTCGGCAGCGCCCTCGGTCGTGGCTTCCGGGGCGGATTCGACCCGGACGACCTCCTTCTTCTTCCTGCTGCGTCCAGCCACGATGATCCTCCCGCGGTAGATGGGCGGCATGAGCATATTGGCAAGGCCCGATGCGCGCCTGTCGTAACGAGAAATGGGCGTTCCATGATCATCAACCTTCTGCGTCGTGATAGCAGCCCAAAAGGTTGATGATCATGGTGGTCAGCGGGTGATGCGCATGCGCACGAGGTCGGTGCGCTGTAACGACACACCGTGGGCGACCGGCTCGCCCCGGCGGGCGAACGTGATCTGGGTCGCCTGCAGCGCCGGCGCGCCGTCGGCGAGGTCGAGCGCGCGGGCGTCGTCGCCGTGGACGCAGACCGCCTCCAGTTCCGTCGACGCGTGCATGGCGGCGCCCGCGGTGTGCCGGTTGAGCAGCTCGTACAGCGACGTCTCGATGCGCAGCATGGGGCTGGGGTCGATCGGCCGGCCGAACAGCTGGGCCGGGACGATCTCGTTCATCAGCGCCGACGGGTCGCCGTCGACGGCGAACAGCCGGCGGATGTGCCATGCCTTCGCGCCGGGCTCCAGTCGCAGCGCCGCCGCCGCGACCGGCGGCGACGGCAGCAGCTCACAGGATGCGTCCAGCAGCGTGACGGCGCGGCCGCCGGACCCGACGCGGTCGCGGTAGGACTCGATCGCGGACATGTTCAGCGACGCCACCTTCGGCGGCTCGCTCACGAACGTGCCGGCGCCCCACTGGCGGGTGACGATGTCCTCGGCGGCCAGCACGACCAGCGCCTCGCGCACCGTCGTCCGCGACACCTCCAGCGTCTCGGCCAGCTCCTTCTCCGGCGGCAGCCGGTCGCCCGGTGCGAACTCGGTCGCGACGAGGTGCCGCAACCGCAACAGGGCGCTCTGCGCCGCGGAGTCCCGCCTCATGATCGACTACCACCCTCGTGCGTGTTCATCGGTCGTCATCGGTGGAGCGCCACACCGCCTCCAGCACTCGCATGGTGTTGCCCCCGAGCACCTTCGCGATGTCCGCATCAGAGTAGCCGTGCTGCACCAGCCACCCGGTGATGTTGTGGAAGCTTTCGCCCGGATTCTCCACCCCGGCGACGTAGTCGACCAGCGGGTGCTCGATCCGGTTCTCGTCCTTGTGCGCGTAGTTGCCCGCGTAGGTCCGGTGCACCGCCACGTGGTCGCCGAACATGGTGTCCGGGCCGAACGTCACGTGGTCGATGCCGACGAGGTCGACGCAGTACTGGAAGTGGTCCATGAAGGACTCCAGCGAGTGCTCCGGGTGCGCCTCGGACAGCGTGGTGTGCGGCGCGGCCTCGATGCCGATGATCCCGCCCCGCTCCGCGCAGGCCCGGATGACGTCGTCCGGCTTGAGCCGGGGGATCGGCCAGACGGCGCGGGCGCCGGCGTGGGTGATCATCACCGGCACCGACGACGCCTCGATGACGTCGAGGCCGGTGCGGTCGCCGCAGTGCGAGATGTCGATGGCCATGCCGAGCTTGTTCATCCGCTCGACGGCGCGCCGGCCGAAGTGCGTCAGTCCGGCGTCGGAGCGCTCGGACAGCCCGGACCCGAGCAGGTTGGCCTGCGAGTAGGCGATGCCCAGCTGGCGCACGCCGAACCCGTACAGCATGTCGATGCGGTCCAGCTCGTTCTCGATCATCGTGGCGCACTCGAGCCCGGCGATCAGCGCGACCTTGCCGGCCGCCTTGGCGTCGCGGATGTCCTGCACGGTGGTGGCGTGCACGACGAAGTCCTGCTTGGCGAGGTCGGCCAGCCGGAAGCCGAGCGCGTAGATCATGTCGTCCCACTTCCAGCCGTGCTGGCTGGTGACGCAGGACGCGCCGGCCATGAAGTTGTCGACCACCGCGGTCAGCCCGGAGTGGGCCAGGCCCTCGTAGCCGGTGCGCTGCCGGCCGGTGCGGTTGTAGCGGCGGATCTCGTCCGCGTCCTCGGGCAGGACGACGGCGTGCTCGTGCAGCGAGATCACGACGTTCTCCGCCAGCAGCCGGGCCACCCGGGCCCGCTCGTCCTCCGTCAGCCCGCCGTCATAGGCGGGGACGCGGCCGATCTCGGCGGCCAGGCGGAAGTCCTGGTAGTCGGCGCCGGCCTTCAGGTACGAGTAGGCGCGGTAGCCGTCGTACGCGGGGGCGGGGGACGTGGTCACTGTGCTCCTCACGGTCATGCGGTCTGGGCGGGCATGGGGTGGTGGCAGGCGAACGCCTGCCGGTGCCGGTCGTCGCCGGCGAGCAGCGGCTCGACGGTCGCGCACTCGTCGGTCGCCTTCCAGCAGCGGGTGCGGAACCGGCAGCCGGACGGCGGGTCCACCGGGCTCGGGGGGTCGCCCTCGAGCAGCCGGCGGCTGCGCCGGCCGCGCAGCTGCGGGTCCGGCATCGGCACCGCGGACAGCAGCGCCGACGTGTACGGGTGCCGCGGGCTGTCGTAGACGTCGCGGCGCGAGCCCAGCTCGGCCAGCTTGCCGAGGTACATCACGCCGACGCGGTCGGAGATGTGCCGGACGACGGACAGGTCGTGCGCGATGAACACGTAGGCCAGTCCCAGCTCCCGCTGCAGCCGCTGGAACAGGTTCACGACCTGCGCCTGGATCGACACGTCCAGCGCCGACACCGGCTCGTCGCAGACGATGACGTCGGGGGAGAGCGCGAGCGCGCGGGCGATGCCGATGCGCTGGCGCTGCCCGCCGGAGAACTGGAACGGGTACCGGTCGAGATGGTCCGGGTCCAGCCCGACCAGCTCGACGAGCTCGGCGATGCGGGCCTCCTGCTGCTTGCGTGGCAGCAGGTCGCGGTGGATCTCGAACGGCTGGCGCAGCAGTTCGCGGACGGTGCGCCGCGGGTTCAGCGACGTGTACGGGTCCTGCAGCACGATCTGCACGCGGCGGCGCAGCTCGCGGGCCTGGCGGCCGCGGACGGCGTGCACGTCGGTGCCGCGGAACCGGACGACGCCGGACGTCGGCGTCTCCAGCCCGACGATCATCCGGGCCAGCGTGGACTTCCCGCAGCCGGATTCGCCGACGATGCCGAGGGTCTCGCCGGCGTGCAGCTGGAAGCTGACGCCGTCGACGGCGCGGACGGCCGGCGCCGGGCGTCCGGGCAGGACGGCGCGGCGACCGGTGAAGTGCCGGGTCAGGTCCTCGACCGAGAGCACCGGCTCAGACGCGGCCATGGAGCACCTCCTCGTGACGGTGGCAGGCACTGGCCCGGCCGGCCGGGAGCACCTGCGTCAGGTCCGGGCGCGACGTCGTGCACAGGTCGATCGCGACGTCGCAGCGGTTCGCGAACGCGCACCCGGCGACCCGGCTGAGCACGGTGGGCGGCGAGCCCGGGATCGCCCAGAGCGCCTCGTCCTCGCGGTCCAGCCGCGGGATCGAGTGCAGCAGGCCGCGGGTGTACGGGTGCGCGGGCCGGGCGAACACGTCGTCGACGCGGCCACGCTCGACGATCCGCCCCGCGTACATGACCGCCAGCGTGTCGGCGGTCTCCGCGACGACGCCGAGGTCGTGGGTGATGAGGATCATCCCCATGCCGGTCTCGTCCTGCAGGTCCAGCAGCAGGTCCATGATCTGCGCCTGGACGGTGACGTCGAGCGCCGTGGTGGGCTCGTCGGCGATGAGGACGGTCGGCTCGAGAGCCAGCGCCATCGCGATCATCGCGCGCTGGCGCATGCCGCCGGAGAACTGGTGCGGGTACTCCTTGGCCCGCTGCTTCGCCGCCGGGATCCGCACCCGCGCCATCAGCTCGACGGCGCCGGCGGCGGCCGCGCGCCGGTTCAGCCCGCGCCGGGTGCGCAGCAGCTCGGCGATCTGCTCGCCGACGGTGAAGACCGGGTTGAGCGCGGAGAGCGCGTCCTGGAAGACGATCGCGATCTGCTCGCCGCTGACCAGCCGCCGTTCCTCGGCGGAGACCGTGACGAGGTCCCTGCCGCCGAACTGCACCTGGCCACCGGTGATGCGTCCGGGCGGATCGATCAGGCCCATGACGGAGCGCGCGGTGACGGACTTGCCGGAGCCGGACTCGCCCAGCACCGCCAGCGTGCGCCCGGCGTACACGTCGAGGCTGACGTTCTGCACCACCGGCCGGATGCCGTCGCGGGTGTCGAACTCGACGCTGAGGTCGCGCACGCTCAGGACCGGCGCGCCCTCGGCGGGCTGGCGCGGCGCGGCGACCATCGTCTCAGCCATGAGGGGTGACCCCTACGTCGCGTAGGAAGCCGCGCACCGTCGCCTGGAACAGCTCCGGCTCCTCCAGTTGCGGCGAGTGGCCGGAGTGCTCGAACACGACCAGCCGGCCGTCGGCGACGCTGCCGGCGATCAGCTCCGACGCGGGCACCGGCGTGCGCCAGTCGTGCCGTCCGACGGTGACCAGCACCGGGCAGGTGATCTCCGGCAACCGGCCGGTGAGGTCGTAGGCGGGCATGTTCACGCCGAACGCCGCGTTGTGCGTCGCGAAGTGGTACTGGGTGTTCGCCGCCTTCCGCTCGACCGCGGCGGGGTCGTAGTGGTGGTCGTACAGCGGCAGGATGGCCCGCCAGTACCGCTCGAACTCGGTGTTGTCGGCGAAGTTGCCGGTGCCGATGCGCTCGATCGCCCACGGGTCGATCGGGACGACGTCGAAGTCGCGGGCCCGCTCGACGGCCAGGTGGTCGTGCGAGGTGTCGGCGGCGGTGTCGCGCAGCACCAGCGCCCGGACCCGGTCCGGGTGCGCGAGCGTGTACTCCATCGCGAGGAAGCCGCCGTAGGAGCCGCCGGCCATGACGATGTCGCCGAGGCCGAACCGGGTGCGGATCTCCTCGATGTCGGCCACCCACTGCTCGTGGCTGAACGGGCCGTCGTCGGAGGACGAGCCGGAGCCGCGGGCGTCGAACGTCACGATCCGGTAGGCGTCGGCGAACGGGCCGAACGAGCGCAGCGGCTCGGACCGCGAGCCCAGGCCCGGCGCGCCGTGGTGGACGACGATCGCCGGCGCGTCCTGCGGCCCGAGCTCCTCGATGACGAGGCGCGCGCCGTTGATGGTCTCGGTGAACGTGCGGGAGTTCGTCATGCCGGGATCACGTTCTCCTCGAGGGTGCGCGGGTAGGTGGTGAGCCGCTCGGGACCGTCGTCGGTGACCAGCACGGTGTCGGAGATGCGGTACCCGCCGTGGCCGGGGACGTAGACGCCCGGCTCGCTGGACAGCACCATGCCGGTGGCCAACGGCGTCGGGTCGCCGTCCTCGACCCAGGGCGCCTCGTGCTGCTGCACGCCGATGCCGTGGCCCTGACGGTGCCGCAGGTACTCGCCCAGCCCGCCGTCGCGGATGACGTCGAGGCACTCGGCGTTGACGTCGGCGCACGTGCGGCCCACGCGCATGGCCTCGGTGCCGACGTGCTGCGCGGTGCGGGCGGTCTCGAAGTAGCGGCGCTGGTCCGCGCTCGGCTCGCCGATGACGAACGTCCGCTCGCTCTCGACGAACCGGCTCAGCACGGCCGCGCCGAGCGACAGGATCAGCGTGTCGCCGCGCTGGACCCGGCGGCTGCTGGGCAGGCCGTGCGGGTTGGCGGCGTTCGGCCCGGCGTAGACCAGCCCGCCGGCCAGTTTTGTCGTGAACACCACGTGGTCGTAGCGCTGGTAGACGAGGTCGGTGCCGTGGCCGATGACGTGCCGGGCGATCTCGCCCTCGCGCGGCAGCTCGCCGCCCGCGGCGATGGCGTCCTCGATGACGGCGCGGCCGGCGGCCAGCATGGAGTCGCAGATGTCCGCGGCCTGCCGGTGCAGCGCGATCTCCTCCGGCGCCTTGGTCAGCCGCAGCCCGGCGACGACGTCCGTCGTCGCCCAGGTGGCGTCCGGCAGCACGCCTCGCAGCCGGTCGAACGTCCCGACCGAGATCGACGACGTGTAGGCGATGCGGGCCGCGCCGAGGCCGCGGCGGCGCAGCAGCTGCCCCAGGTGCTCCTCGGGGCTGGTGACGCCGGGGTACTCGAAGTAGGTCTGGACGGGCGCGTGGATGCGCTGCTGCTCGGCGTACTCGCGGTCCAGCTCGGGGACGAGCACGAACCGGTCGTGGTCGGCGCCGATCCACAGGTACACCGGGCGCTCGGTGACCGCGTAGCAGAACCCCACGAGGTAGGCGACGTCGGCGGGGTGGGTCACCAGCAGGCCGTCGTGGCCGTCGGCGCCGAGCCGCTCGACCACGCGGTCGAGGGCACCGAGGTAGAACGAGTCGGGCAGGTGCACGGGTCACACTCCTCGGGTGCGCGGGTCGCGCGAGTCGTTGTAGCGGATGCCGGCGATGGTCGCGGCCAGCACGAGCAGCAGGATCGCCAGCGACGGGAACAGCGTCTGCCACCAGGCCGTCGCGATGGTCCCGGAGCGCTGCGCGTTGAGCAGGATGCGGCCCCACGACCACGCCGACGGGTCGCCCATGCCGAGGAACGACAGCCCGGCCTCGGCGATGACCGCGCGGGCCGCGGTGAGCAGCACGTTGACGACGACCAGCGGCATGACCGCGGGCAGGATCTCGCGGGAGATGATCCGGGACGCGCCGGCGCCGAGCACGCGGGCGCCGTCGATGTACGGCATCGCGGCGACGACCAGCCCGTTCGCCCGGATCATCCGGGTCACCTCGGGCCACGACAGCAGCCCGATGACGGTGATCAGCGTGACGACGCTCGGCCCGGCCAGCGCCGTCACCAGGATCATCAGCGGCAGCATCGGCAGCGACAGCATGACGTCGGTGGCGGTGGTGACCACCGGGTCCAGCCGCTTCACGTAGGCGGCGGCCAGGCCCAGCAGCGTGCCGATGCAGATCGCGATCAGCGACGCCACCGCCCCGACCAGCAGGCTGATCCGGGTGCCCCACACGACCTGGGCGAACACGTCCTGGCCGAGGTCGTCGGTGCCGAACCAGTGCGACGCGGACGGCGACTGCAGGATGTCGGTGCCCAGGCCGCTGGGGGAGTCGACGAACAGCGGCCCGAAGATCGCGACCAGCGCGAACAGGCCCAGCGTGCCCACCGACAGCCAGCCGGACGGCGCGGAGAAGAACCCACCGGAGCGACGGCGCCGGGTGCTGGTCAGCGCCGCCGTCGGGGTGTCGACCTTCAGGGACTGCGGCTCGGTGCTCATGTGCGGATCCTTGGGTTGAGAACCATCGAGAGCAGGTCGGTGAGCAGGTTGGCCAGCACCACCGTCACCGCGAGGATGACGAACGCGCCCTGCAGCACCGGGAAGTCCAGCTGCTGCACCGACTCGAAGATCAGCCGGCCGACGCCCGGATAGGCGAACACCGTCTCGGTCAGCACGGCGCCGCCGATCAGCGTGCCGAGCTGCAGGCCCATCAGCATCAGCGCCGGCAGCACCGCGTTGCGCAGCGCGTGCCGCCACACCACCCGGCGGTGCGTGAGCCCGCGCGACCGGGCGCTGGTGATGTAGTCCTCACCGAGCACCTCGACCATGTTCGTCCGCAGCGTCAGCGCGTACGGCCCGAGCTGGACCAGCACCAGCGAGAACAGCGGCAGCGCCAGATGGTGCAGCAGCGACGCGTACGCCGCCAGCCCGCGGGTGTCCGGGTCGATGGCCTGCCCGATCGGGAACCAGCCGAGGTTCGACCCGAACACCACCAGCAGCAGGATCGCGACGCTGGGGATGAACAGCGCGTTCGACGTGATGCCGAAGAACTGCACACCGCGGTCGACCGTGCCGCCGCGTCCGACGGCCGCCTTCACGCCGAGCGGGATGCCGATCAGCAGCGTCAGCACGAACGCCGAGCCGGCGAGGAGCAGTGTCCACGGCAGCCGGTTCAGCAGCAGCTCGCTGACCGGCACCAGCTGCCGGAACGAGACACCCAGGTTGCCCTGGACCAGCTGGCCCAGGTAGAGCACGTACTGCTGGAGGATCGGCTGGTCCAGGCCGTACTGACTCCGGAGCGCGTCCTGCATCTCCGGAGTCATGTCGCCCTCCACCACCAGGAGGGTGGGGTCCGCCGGCAGCAGCCGCAGCAGGAAGAACGTCACCGTCACGGCGATCCAGATGGTCAGGATCGCGCGGAACAGCCGACTCGCGGCATACCTCAACACCGTGTGCTACCCACCCTCCCGATGTGTGGTGGCTGTGGACGGACGGTCAGTCGACCGTCGTGACCTGGGACAGCGAGTAGCCGGTGACCATGCCGAGCAGGTCCGACGGCGACGGGTCGAAGCCGGTGAACCGGTCACCGCGGTACGCGAAGCGGAAGTTCTCCACGTACAGCGGGGTCAGCAGCGCCTGGTCGTGCACGTAGGCGTCGATGCCCTTGATCTTCTCCACGAACTGGTCCACGTCGGCCGTCACCGCGGCGTCGTTCACCAGGGCGTCCAGCTCCGGGTCGGCGACCAGGTTGTAGTTGATCCCGCCCGGGTTGGACGACAGGTAGGTGCTGCGCAGCTGGTCCATCGGGTTGTCGAAGACACCCCACTGCGACAGGTCGATGTCGTACTCGCCGCCGCGGGTCCGGCTGAGGAACGTGTTCCGCTCGATGCAGGCGAGGTCGATCTGGATGCCCGCCTCGGCGGCGTCGTCGCGGACCACCTCGGCCACCCGGGTGAGGTTGGCGTTGGACTGGTCGCAGACCATCTCGAAGGCCAGGTCGTCGAGGATGCCGTCGCCGTTGGCGTCGGTGTAGCCGGCGCCCTCGAGCAGCGCGCGGGCGCCCTCGGGGTCGAACGGGTACGCCTCGAGGTCGGTGTTGTCGTAGTCGGCGAAGACCGGCGAGATCGGGCCGACCATCTCCTGGCCGTCGCCCTGCAGGATCGTCTCGATGATCGACTTGCTGTCGACCACCATCGACAGCGCCTGCCGCACCGCCTGGTCGGCCAGCACCGGGTTCTGCATGTTGTAGGTGAGATGCGCGAAGCCGAGCGAGCCGACCGTCTCGACCTCGATGTTCTCCTCGCCCTCCAGCGAGGCCACCGCGGACACCGGGACCGGCGAGCCCATGAGGTCGATGTCGCCGTTGCGCAGCGCCAGGATCATCGTGTTGATGTCGGGGTAGACGACGTACTCGACGGTCTCGACGGCGGCGCCGCCCTCGGGGGCGTACGGGTAGTTCTCGTTCGCCTTCAGGGTGTACCGCTGGCCCTTGGTGGCCGAGTCGAGGATGTACGCGCCGGCGCCGACCCAGTCGGTGTCGTTGGCGAACTGCGAGAGGTCACCGGCCTGGCTGAAGATGTGCTCGGGCACGATCCGCATCCAGAACCCGAGGCCCTCGGCGAACGGGGCGTACGGCTCGCTCAGCGTGAACGCGACGGTCTGGTCGTCGCGCACCTCGATGCCGGTGACCCAGGTGAGCTTCGCCGCGACGTTGCCCAGCTGGTAGTCCATGATCGCCTGGGCGGTGAACGCGACGTCCTTCGCCGTCACCGGCGTGCCGTCGGACCACTCGAAGTCGTCGCGCAGGTGGAACACGACGACGCTGCCGTCGGCCTCGGTGGTGTACTCCTCGGCCAGCTCCGGCACCTTCTGCGCGTTCTCGTCGATGCGCAGCAGCGTCGGGTAGGTGGCGTTGAGGATCCAGCTGTCCGTCTTCGACAGCGACTGCAGCGGGTTGAAGTTCTCCATGTCCGTCGTGGTGCCGATGCGCAGCGTGGCGCCACCGGCCTGCTCGCCCGAGCCGTCCGTGCTCCCCGAGCCGCTGGTGGAGTCACCGCTCTCGTTGAGCGAGCAGCCCGTCACCGCGATCATCGTCGCGACGGCGAGCGCCGCGCCGGCCTTGCGGATGCGTCCGATCGTGCCCTTCACCAGACCTCCTTGAGTACGCGCAGGATGTTCAGACCGATGACCTTGCTGATGTCGTCGTCGGACCAGCCGTGCTTGACCAGCCAGCCGACGATGTTGGTGAAGTTCTCCGCCGGGTTCTCGACGCCGGCGACGTACGGGACCCGCGGGTGATCCACGTGCCCGTGCGCGCCGGCGATGCTGAGGTGCCCGGTGAAGGAGTCGTGCAGCCCGACGTGGTCGCCGAAGTTGGTGTCGGGCCCGAACGCGACGTGGTCGATGCCGACCAGGTCGACGCAGTACTGGAAGTGGTCCATGACCGACTCCAGCGAGTGTTCGGGATGGGCCTCGGACAGCGTCGTGTGCGGCGCCGCCTCGATGCCGATGACGCCGCCCCGCTCGGCGCAGGCGACGATGACGTCGTCCGGCTTCATCCGGTTGGTCGGCCAGACCGTGCGTGCACCGGCGTGCGTGATGAACACCGGCACCGACGAGCGCTCGATGACGTCGCGGCTGGTGCGGTCCGACGAGTGCGAGATGTCGATGGCGATGCCGAGCGTGTTCATCCGTTCGACGGCGCGGCCACCGAACAGCGTGAGCCCGCCGTCCTGCGGCTCGGCCAGCCCGGCGCCGAGCTGGTTGGCCATCGAGTAGGCGATGCCCATCTGCCGCACGCCGAGCCCGTAGAGGACGTCGAGGCGGTCGAGCTCGTTCTCGATCGCGGTCGCGGCCTCGAGCCCGGCGACCATCGCGATGCGCCCGTCCGCCTTGGCCCGCTCCAGGTCGGCGACCGTGCGGGCGAGGACGACGTGGTTCTGCTGCGCGACGTCGGCGAAGCGCAGGCCGAGGTCGAAGACGACGTCGTTCCACTTCCAGCCGTGCTCGGACGTCACGGTGTTGGTGCCGTTCATGAAGTTGTCGAAGAACGCGGTCATGCCCGACCGGGCGATCCCCTCGAACCCGAACGCGTTGCGGCCGGTGCCGTTGTACTCCTTCAGCAACGACGGGTCGGTCGTGAGGATCTTCGGGTGCTCGTGCAGGGAGATGACGTGCTCGCGGCCGAGGATCTCCGTCACCCGCCGCGCCTGCTCCTCGTCCAGCCCGAGGTCGTACGCCGGTACGCGGCCGATCTCCTGGGCGAGGTCGAAGACGCGGAAGTCGGTGTGCGGCTCGAGGTAGTCGAAACTGCGGTAGCCCCGGTAGCGCACGCCTGGTTTCTGCATCGGCTTCTCCAAGTGGTCCAACCTCTATTGAGGGCACACCATAACGAGAGGTTGGACCTCTTTCGCAACTCTGGTGTCTCCGCAAAGATCTCGTCGGCGCGCTTCTTGGGGAGTGGTACCGCGTTGACCTGCACTCTTGCCGGTCTCCCGGCGTGATCGACACGCTGCGTCACGTACTCGAATCGTTACGGGACGGAAACGTCGGCCCACAATTCGGACACGTTCGGGCGTGGTTGATCACGGGCGGGCCGGGTGTCTACCGGCCGGTAGTTCACCGCACCGTCACCTTCCGTCGCCTCGGACACCAGGCGGCGGTCATCCGGGCCGGGCACCCTGGCGGACGGCTTCGTGCCGATTCGCGCCGTCCGTCCCGAGGAGTCGCAGGTGTCGCTCTCCGTCCGATCCGCCCGATCCACCCGTGTCCGGCTGGTATCCGCGTTGGCCGTCCTCGCCGTCTCGGCGGCGGCCCTGCCGGTGCTGCCACCGGGTCCGGCGGCCGCGGCGGAGGACCGGCCGACCTACCTGGACCGCACCTGGTACACGGGCGAGTTCCACGCGCACACCGAGGTCAGCGACGGCGTCGAGACGCCGCGGGACGCGTTCGAGCACGTGGCCGCGGAGAGCGACGCAGACTTCTTCACGGTGTCCGAGCACGACGTGCTCTACGACCGACGCAACAGTGACGACTTCACCACCGACTGGCGCGACGCCGTGTCCGACGAGTGGCGCTACCTGCACGAGGAGTCCGACGCGTTCAACGCCGAGCAGGACGACCTGGTGACGCTCCCCGCCGAGGAGATCACCTGGTACGACACCTCCGGCCACATGAACCTGTTCAACACCGACTGGTTCACGACGGCGCGCAGCGAGGGCGACTCGCTGTCGTTCGGCGCGGCCACCGGCGACCTCAAGTACGACCTGCCGACGTTCTACGCCCGGCTCAAGCAGGATCCCAAGGCGATCGCGCAGTTCAACCACCCGGACCCGGCCGGCAAGGGCGACTTCGCCGCGTTCGCGCACCTGGACCCGGAGGTCGACGACCGCGTCGACCTGATCGAGGTGAAGAACGCGACCAACCTGGCCCAGTTCCAGATCGCGCTGGACGAGGGCTGGCACCTGGCGCCGGTGTGGAACGGCGACGAGCACGGCGCGAATTGGGTGACCGGCGACGAGTCGATCACCGGGGTCTGGGCCGCGGAGAAGAGCCGCGACGGCGTCTACCGGGCGATGCGCGAACGCAGCATGTACTCGACCCAGGACCAGAACACCGTGCTGGAGTTCGGCGCGAACGGGCGCCTGATGGGCTCGATCCTGCCGGCGGACACCGGTTCGGTCGCGCTGGACATCGGCCTCACCGACCCCGACGGCGCCGACGCGTTCACCTCCGTGCGGGTGCGGACGAACGGCGGTGTGCTGGCGTACGAGGCGCCCGCGGTGTCCGGCCGTGAGGTGTGGGTGACGCCGGAGCTGCCGGCCGCCGACGGCGACTACTTCTACGTCGTGGCGACGCAGGCCGACGGCGACGTCGTCGTGTCCGCGCCGGTCTGGGTCGGCGAGACGACTCGCGGCGCCGACTACGCGCCGGCCATCGAGGTCGACCCGGCCACGCCCACGACCGTGGCCTACGGCGACACCGTCGCGCTGCCTGCGGTGACCGCGACGGACGACAGCGGCGCGACGCCCGCCGTCACCTACGAGGTGTGGGACGACAACGGCCAGATCCCGGTCGAGGGCGGTGCGTTCACCGTGCGCGGCTACTCCGACCACGTCGTCGTCGTGAAGGCGACGGACGGCGCGGGCAACGTCGGCGCCGAGTTGCAGCGCCTGCGGGTCGACCAGGACGGCGCCGACCCGGCCGGCGTCTTCCAGTTCTTCGGCAGCGTCGCCACCGTCGGCGCCGAGTCCGGGACCGCCGGCCTCAGCGTCAGCACCGACGCGACCGTCGGCACGGTGTACGCGCAGGTCCGTCCGGCCGGGCACCGCACCTGGCGCAGCGCCCCGGTGCTGACGTCCACCGGCGACACCACGTACGAGCTGAACACCATCGGCAAGCCCGGCGACGTCTACCAGGACACCGTCACCGGCCAGCCGCTGCGCAGCCACGAGTTCGCGCTGACCGGGCTGCGCGACACCACTCGCTACGAGTACCGGTTCGGCGTGGCGGTGGACGGCGCGGCGCCTCGCGCGCAGGACGAGGCCGCGTGGTCGGACGTGCGCGGCTCGTTCGTCGCGGGCGGGCAGCAGAACCGGCCGGTCTACCTGCTCGGCGACCTCGCCGCGGCGTCCCGCTCGCCGGAGGAGCTGGGGCTGTGGCGCCGCGCGCTGGCCGCGATCCGCGAGCGGGTGCCGGGCGGCGACACCGTCGTGCAGACCGGCGACCTCGTCGCCCGCGGCGTGCACCGCGAGTACTGGGAAGATGTCTTCGACCACGCCTACGCCGGCCTGGACCTGCAGGTCGCGCCGGTGGTGGGCGACGCCGAGAGCGACGGCGACCTGGAGTACAACCTGGTCTCGCCGGACCGCAACGCGATCACGTCCAGCATGTACGCGCTACCCGGCGGCGGCCCGGCGGGCGAGACGACCTACTCGTTCGACCGCGGCGACGTGCACGTGGCGGTGCTGAACACCACGCAGGACCTCGACGACCAGCTGGACTGGCTGGTCGACGACGTCCACGCCGCGAGCAAGCCGTGGACGGTCGTCGTCGGACACGAGGCGTTCTTCGGCAGCGCCGGGACGCCCGGGCCGGGCCAGAACGCGCGGCGGCAGCAGGTCGCGGCGCTGTTCAGCCGGCTCGGCGTCGACCTGTACGTCGGCGGACACGACGACGTCTACGCGCGCGGCGTCGTCGATGGCACGACGTTCCTGACGCTCGGCCCGGCCGGTCCCTCCTTCGGGACCGCGACGGAGCAGCCGTGGACCGAGGTCGTCGACGACGAGGACAGCCAGATGGGCACGGCCCTGCAGGCGACCCGGCGTGGCCTGGAGTTGTCGACGTACACGGTGGACGGCCGGCTGGTCGACCGGGCGGTGCTGGCCCGGCCGTCGGGGTCGTGGGACGTCAGCCACGCGGCGCTCGACGGGGTCGGGCTGATCAGCCACCCGGGCGCGCCGCGCACGGTCACCGTCGAGGCGGTCCGCTCCGACGCGGGCGGCGAGGTGCTGGACACGCGCCTGGTGGAGGTGGACCTCGACGAGCGCGGCGCCGAGCAGTGGGTCGCGTTCGACCCGCCGCTGACCGCCGGCGCGCACGACACGGTGCGGGTGCACTTCTGGGACAGCCCGCGCAAGGGCAAGGAACTGCGCCCGGCGGTGGTCCTGCGGGAGGCGCTGGCCGGTTCGGGCACCGCCGATGACCCGTACCTGCTGGACTCCGCCGACGACCTCGGCAAGATCGGGACCGACCCGGCCGCGTCGTACCGGCTGACCACCGACCTCGACCTCACCGGCGTCGTCGCGCGGGTCGAGGCGTTCTCCGGCGACCTGGACGGCGACGGGCACACGCTGACCGGTCTCACCAGCACGAGCGGCGGGCTGTTCGGCGTCAACGAAGGCGCTGTGCACGACCTCGCGATCGTCGGCGCCGACGTCGCGACGGTAACCGCGCGGGGCGGCATCGTGGCCGACACCAACTCGGGCACCGTCGAGCGGGTCTACACGACCGGCCTGGTCACGGCCGGTTCGCGGGCCGGTGGCATCGTCGGCGACAACGCGGGCGTGCTGCGCGACGCGTACTCGACGGCGCGGGTGCAGAGCTACGGGACCGAGGCCGGCGGCGTGGTCGGTGTCGCGCTGGCCGGGTCGACGACGGAGCGGGTCTACGCGGCCGGGCCGGTGGGCGCGTCGACCCGGAACGCCGGCGGCGTCGCGGGCTACGGCTACACCGGCACCGTGCTGCGCGATTCCGTCGCCCTGAACCCGACCGTGACGGCGCCCGAATACGCCCACCGCGTGCTCGGCCGGGTGCTGGCCGGCAACACCGCGTCCCTGGCCGGCAACTGGGCCGTCGAGAGCCTCGTCGCGCAGGTGCCCGCCGTGCTGGACCCGCCGGCCGCGGACAACCTCGCGGGCGCCTCGGCGACGACCGCGCAGGTGCAGGACCCGGCATTCTTCCGCGACACGCTCGGCTGGGACCTCGACACCGTCTGGACCTGGTCCGCGGACGGGCGCCGGCCGGTGCTGCGGTCGGTGCCGGAGGACGTGCCGCCGGGCACGGGCGAGCCGGGCGTGCCGTCGCTGCCGCGGGACGCCGACGGCGCCTACCTGGTGTCCTCCGTGGCCGAACTGGCGCAGCTCACCGCGTTCCCGGACCAGCGCTACCGGCTGGCGGCCGACCTCGACCTGAGCGGGCACCCCGGGCTCACCGTCGCGCGGACCGGGTTCTCCGGCGAGCTGGACGGGGCGGGGCACCGGCTGACCGGCTTCACGTCGTCGACGGGCGGGCTGTTCCCGCTGGTCGCCGCGGGCGGCCGCGTGCACGACCTGGCCGTCGACGACGCTGCGGTGGAGACCGCCGGCTCGAACGTCGGGATCCTGGCCGACACCAGCCGCGGCGTCGTCGAGCGCGTGACGACGTCCGGCCTGATGGTCGGCGGCTCGACCGTGGGCGGCGTGGTCGGGTACTCGTACGGACAACTGCGCGACAGCTACTCGACCGCCTCCGTCTACGCCGTCGCCGGGCGGCAGGCGGGCGGGGTGGCCGGCATCACCGGCGCCGGTTCGCTGACCGAGCGCACCTACGCCACCGGCCACATCGAGGTGGTGGGCAACGCGAACGCGGGCGGGATCAGCGGCTACGCCTACACCGGCACGACGCTGCGGGACAGCATGGCGCTCAACTCCCGCGTCGTCGCCACCGGGTACGCCCACCGCGTCGTCGCCCGCGTGCTGGCCGGGAACACCGCGACGCTGACCGGCAACGCCGCGGCGGAGACAGTGGACGCCAGGACCCAGTCGGTGCCGGCGACCGGTGCGGACACCCTCAACGGCGCCACCCGCACCGCCGTCGAGGCCGCTACCCAGGCGACGTACGCGGCCATGGGCTGGGACTTCGCCTCCGTCTGGACCTTCTCCGCGTCGCTGGGCCGGCCCGTGCTGACGGCGGTGGACGCCGGGTAGCCGGCCCGGTTTTGTACGATGCCAGCCGAGGTGATGTGCGTGGTGGCCGATGCCGAAGCGGGTCCGGTCCGGGCCCCGCTGAACCGCGACCGCGTGCTGCGGGCGGCGGTGCGCATCGCCGACGACGCCGGTCTCGGGGCGCTGACCATGCGGCGGCTGGCCGAGGTGCTCGGCGCCGAGGCGATGTCGCTGTACTACCACGTGGCCAACAAGGACGACGTGCTCGACGGCATCGCCGACGTCGTCGCGCGGGAGATCAACGAGGCGGTCGACGCGCTGGACGTGCCGTCGGGGGGCGCGCGGTGGAAGGACGCCGTCCGCCGCCGCATCCTCACCGCCCGCGAGGTGCTGCTGCGCCACCCGTGGGCGCCGTCGGTGCTCGAGACCCGCGCGGCGATGAGCCCGGAGATCCTGCGCTACCACGACCGCCTGCTCGGCCTCATGCGCGACGGCGGGTTCTCCTACGACCTCGGCCACCACGCGCTGCACGCGCTGGGCAGCCGGGCGCTCGGTTTCAGCCAGGAGCTGTTCGACCCCGGTGACGGCTCCGCCGCGCCCGAGGAACTGGCCGGGCTGGCCGAGCGGCTGCCGCAGCTGGCCGGCATGCTGGCCGAGATCGCGCACGACGACCCCGGCTCCACGCTCGGCTGGTGCGACGACCAGGCCGAGTTCGAGTTCGGTCTCGACCTCATTCTCGACGGCCTCGACCGGTTGCGCGGCCGCCGGACGAGTGAGTCCTCTTGATCCTCGGGCTGCTGGTCGCTGTGACTCGTGACGACGGCGGGAGGCCGACGCGGTGGGTGCGCACCGGTGAGGACCGCGGCGCCGCTTGACGACTCCCCGCGCAAGGACCGAACCTCACCGCGTCGTCACCCATCGGGGCGGCCGGTACGGCCCAGGGGTGAGCGATCACGATCCGGCGAGGTGACGTGAGCGCCAACGGTTGGCGCTCACGTCACCCCCCCCGACAGACATGCCCAGGCCCATGGCCGCTCACGAACGGTCACATGCATTCGACGCATGCCTCGCCGTACCGGGTGCCCGCTCATCGTGAACGGGGGGAGGCGCTGCCCGGCAGCGCACCTGCGATCGGACGCGTCAGCCTCGCCGCCGACGCTGCCGTGGGCGAGCAGATGCTCGACGTCCTGCGCCCCGCGGGCTCGATATCCTCACCATCGTCCTGCAGGACCGCGCGAGCCCCGGCGGCGATCCGCTGGTGTACCTGGACGAATGATCGGCTGGTCGAGACGTACGTCGGAGGATGACGAGGAATGAGCCCGCTTTCCCCACGCCGCCGTCATGCGGCCGCCGGTGTGGTGCTGCTCGTGTTCGCCGCTCTGCTCGTCGGCTGTGCGCCCGCGGGCCCGACGATTCCGGTGGGGGACACCGCCTTCTCTCCCAGCATCGAGCTGCTGGACGAGAGAGTGGCGGTGCGGATGCCCGACGGCGTCTACCTCGTCGAGGCGCTCGGAGTGCGTGAGAAGGCGTTCGTCGATGGCGAGACCGTCCGCGCGCCGGGTGGTGCCGTCCTCGTCGAAGTCTCGGTGTCGGATGGCGATTATGCCGGTGAGTGGGCGCCGGGCCGGACGGAGACGATGCTGCGGGCGGGTGACACCGAGGTCCCGGTCGAGCTGGATCCCGCGGCCGTTGGGACGCAGGTCGCTGTCCTGCCCGGCGACGGCGGCGACGCCGAGTTGGTGCTCACCTTCGAGGGTCGTGACGCGGTGGTCTCCGTGGCGACGGCGGATCTCGTCGGCGAGTCTCCCTTCATCGAGACGGTCCCCTGGGGAGGGACCCTGGAGGCGGTGATCGAGCCGCCCGCGGGCTGGTACACGATGGTGGGGGCGGTGATCCAGGCCGATCTGCGGATGGTCGGGTATCTGCCCGAGCGAGGATGGGCGCCCGAGGGCGAGGTGTGGGTCGAGGTCCGGATGATGACGCGTCCTGGCACCCTGCTACCCGTCAGTGACGATGATCACGACGGTGTGGTGGTGGCCTGCGCCGTCGAGGGCGCGAGCGTTCTGATCGACGGGGCGGAGTACCCGTTGGAGCTCGTCGTCGACGAGAACGCCGGTGTCGGTGGCGGCGATGCGCTCCTGGTGGTCGGCACGGTTCCCGCCGGCGCCGACGCCGTACAGCTTCGTGTCGGGTACCGTCTCGCCGCCGAGGACGAGCTGCGGATCGTCCAGGAAGGGACCGTCACCGGTCCGCTCCTGACGCCCGAGCGGATCTAGGGTGACACCCTGACGTCGCTCGGTGTCCGAACTCCGACCCTTGAGCCGAGTTTGGGCAGGGGTTGCGTGCCTCGTGCCTGCTGCACATTGCAGACGGAGTATCTGGCCGGCTCTCACCGAGGCGTACCCGCCCGTCATGGGCGCGGGATCGGGGCGTCTGGGCGGCACTGATCGTTCACCCAGCTGCGCCGGAGTCTTTACAGCCCTACGGCGTACGGCTACCTTACGATGTACGACCACCTTACGTCGTAAGAATCCCAGGTCAGGAGAGTGCGATGAAGGCGTACGTCATGCGTTCGTACGGTTCCCCCGCCGACCTCGAGCTGGTGGACGTCCCGACCCCGGTCCCGGCCGGCGACGAGGTGCTGGTCCGGGTCCGGGCCACGTCGGCGCAGCCCTACGACTGGCACCACGTCCGCGGCGAGCCGCGGCTGTCCCGTCTCCTGCCGGGCACCCTCGGGCTGCGCCGGCCGGGCATCGAGATCCTCGGCGCGGACGTCGCGGGCGAGGTCGCCGCCGTCGGGCCGGCCGTCACCGGCCTCGCCCCGGGCGACGGTGTGTTCGCGCTGGTCGCGGGCGGCGGCTTCGGCGAGTACACGTGCGTGCTGGCGGCCGACCTCGCCCCGCTGCCGGGCTCGCTCTCGTTCGAGCAGGCGGCCGCGGTCCCGCTGGCGGCCATGACGGCGCTGCTGGCGGTCCGCGACGACGGCCGGGTGCGGGCCGGCCAGCGGGTGCTGGTCAACGGCGCGTCGGGCGGAGTCGGCACGTTCGCCGTCCAGCTGGCCGTCGCGATGGGCGCCGAGGTCACCGGCGTGTGCAGCGGTCGCAACGCGACCCTCGTCCGCGGCCTCGGCGCCGCCGAGGTCGTCGACTACACGGCCGCCGACGTCACCCGCGGCGAGCGCACGTTCGACGTCGTCGTCGACGCCGTGGGCGGGCACTCGGCGTGGGCGTTCCGGCGGATCCTCGCGCGCGATGGCACGCTGGTCATCGTCGGCGGGCCCGCCGGGCGCTTCGTGCAGCCGATCGGGCACGCGTTCGGCGCGCTCGCGCTGCATCCGTTCGTGTCGCAGCGGATGACGATGACCGACGTCGTCGGCCACCGGGACCGGCGGGCCGACCTGCTGGCGCTGACGGAGTACCTCGACGACGGCCGGGTGGTCCCCGTCATCGACCGCAGCTACCCGTTCGCCGAACTCCCCGACGCCCTGCGGTACTCCGAGCAGGGACGCGCCCGCGGCAAGGTGGTCGTCACGCTCTGAGGTGCTCGCGCGCCAGCACGACCAGCCCCTTGGGGTCGTCGGCGTAGAAGCGCAGTTCGGTGAAGGTCACCGGGCCGTCCAGCAACCGCACGGTCACCGGCTCGAACAGTACGAGGTGGACGTTGAGCTGGCTCGACACCGCCACCTGCAACACGTCGCCGTCGTCGCCGTCGGCCACCTGCACCGTCTTCGACTCCGGCAGCGTGCGCTTCTGGATGCGGATCGCGTCGATGTCGGACCAGCGCAGCGCGATGTCGACGGTGGACCCGTTGCGCACCCACAGGCCGGTCGGGCCGACGGCGTGCGGGTGCACCCGCAGCGCGGCGGCGTAGCCGAGCATCCAGATCAGTCCCCAGACGCCGATGACCAGCGCGATGATCTGCACGACCGGCCACGGGATGATGAAGTGGACGACCACCACCTCGATCGCCGAGCCGATGATGAACACCCAGAGGATCAGCGAGACCGGCTCGAGGTAGCCGAACGGCGTGGCGCCCGGCTCCGGCACCCGCGGGCGCCGGGCCAGCATGATGTAGAGGCTGCGCCACACGCCCGACTCGAAGGCGGCCGCCTTCTGGAAGAGGGTGGCACCGCCGGCGGGCTCGGTCGTCTCGGTCATCGCCCGGCCTCGTTCCCGGGGTTGGCGGCCGCGCGCGCGGCGTCGACGGTCAGGCCGTGCTCCTTCAGCCGCGCCAGCACATCGTCGAGCCCGTCGACCAGTGCCGTCACGCGGTCGTCGGGCATGCCGGCGAAGAGGATGCGGGCGAACTCCTGCTGGTCGCGCTCCATGGCGGCGGTCATGGCCGCGCCGCGCTCGGTGAAGGTGACCAGGGTGGCCCGCCGGTCGGTGGGGTGTGGCTCGCGCGTGACGAGGCCGGTGGCGACCAGCGCGTCGACCAGCCCGGTGATGTTGCGCGGGCTGACCCGCAGCGCGTCGGCGAGCACCCGCTGGGTCGACGGGCCGCGGTGATGCAGTTCCCAGAGCAGGTGCGCGCGGGCATCGGTGAGGCCCTGCGCGGACAACGTGCGGGTCATGTCGTCGCTGACGACGATCACCAGCTCGAGGATCCGGTCGAAGGCCACGGCGTGGTGCGGCGGGGTCGTCATGTCGTGATGCCCCTTCACTATGTTGGTGGTTCACAGGATAGCGCATGGGTGGAGCGTGACCAGAACGACCGAAAGTGGCGAGCGGAGAAAGGTGCGGGAAAGGATGTGACAGACATCACCGCGGTGGGTGGTTTAGCGGCCTCGGAAAGGGGTCCGGGCAAAGAAAGGGCCACCCTGCCAATTTGGGGGGCAAAACGGCAGGGCGGCTCTGAAACAACATTAACCCATCGACCCGTTTCGCGCATCTGGATCCAGAAAAACCTGCGGACACGTCCTCGACCAGCGGATCTTCCAGCCGGCGGCCGCGGCCGCCGGCTGGCGCCGGGCGGTCCGGGTCAGCTCCGGCGCAGGCGCGCGAACGCGGTGGCCAGCCGCGCGACTCCGTCCGCGACTGCGCGTTCGTTCAATGCGGAATAGCCGAAGATCAATCCACCCCGCGCGGCCGGAGAAAGGCGGTACGGCGTCACCCCATTCACGCGCACGCCCTGCCGGGCCGCGGCGGCCACCAGCGCCGCCTCGTCGACGCCGTCCGGCAGCCAGGCCACCAGGTGCAGCCCCGCCGAGATGCCCGCGGGCTCCAGCTCCGGCAACCGGGCGGCCAGCGCCGCCAGCAGCACGTCGCGGCGCTGCCGGTACACCGGACGCATGCGGCGCAGGTGCCGGTCGAACTCGCCGTACGCGAGGAAGTCGGCGAAGGCCAGTTGGTCGAGCACCGGCGAGCCACGGTCGGCCAGCAGCTTCGTCGTGGCGACGTCGTCGACCCAGGGTCGCGGCAGCACCAGCCAGCCCAGCCGCAGCCCCGGCGCCAGCGTCTTGCTGGCCGTACCGGAGTAGGCCACAAGGTCCGGCGCCAGCCCCTGCATCGCGCCCACCGGCAGGCGGTCGTAGCGGTACTCGGCGTCGTAGTCGTCCTCGATCACCAGCGCGCCCCGCTCGCCCGCCCACCGCAGCACCTCGGCCCGGCGCGGCGCGGACAGCATTGCGCCGGTCGGCCACTGGTGCGTCGGCGTCAGCACCAGCGCGCCGGCGTCGACACCGGCCAGGACGTCGGTGCGGATGCCGTCGTCGTCGACCGGCACCCCGACGACGTCCAGGCCCAGCGCACGGGCCACCGGCCGAAGGTCGTCGTCGGCGGACGGGTCCTCGACGGCGATGCGGCGCACACCGCGGGCGGCCAGCACCTGCGCCAGCAGCGCGATGCCCTGCGCGTACCCGTTGCTGACGACGATGGTGTCGGGGAAGGCCGCGGTGCCGCGGACCCGGTTGAGGTAGTCGGCCAGCGCCTCGTGCAGTTCCGGCACGCCACGCCCGGTCAGGTACCCGAACCGCTCGTTCGGCGCCTGCGCGTACGCCCGGCGGATCGAGCGCAGCCACGCGGCGCGCGGGAAGTTCGCGACGTCGTAACGGCCGTAGCCGAAGTCGACGGCCGGCGCGGGCGGGGCGGGCCGGGCCGACGGTGCGGGCTGGGCCGCCGGCGCGGCGGCGACCTCGGTGTACCCGCCGGTGCGGCTGGTGAGGTAGCCCTCGGCGACCAGCTGCTGGTACGCCTCGACGACGACACCGCGGGACACGCCCAGCTCACCGGCCAGGCGGCGGGTGGGCGGGAGGGTGGTGCCGCGCCGCAGCCGGCCGGACCGGACGCCGTCGCGCACGGCCGCGGCGAGCTGCCGGTGCAGTGGTTCGCCGCACTCGCGGTCGAGCGTGACCAGCAGGCTCTCGCGGGTGGAATTGGTCCGGGTTCCGGCCATGTCATTGGACCTTATCGCGTGGCCCGCCCGGCTGTGATGCTCGGCACATGACCACAGCACAGCTTCGCGAACGGCTCGGCGACCGCCTGGTTCTGCCGGGCGACGGGCACTACGACCGGATCCGCTCGGTCTGGAACGCCATGGTCGACCGCCGGCCGCGGATGATCGTCCGCTGCGCCGACGCCGATGAGGTCGCCGCCGCCGTCCGGCTCGGCCGTGAGTTGGGCCTGGAGATCGGCGTGCGCTGCGGCGGCCACAGTGTGCTGGGCATGTCGGTGCCCGAGGACGGCCTGATGATCGACCTCACGCCGATGGGCGCGGTCACCGTCGACCCGGCCACGCGGCGGGCCCGGGTCCAGGGCGGCGCGCTGCTCGGCGCGCTCGACGTCGAGGCGCAGCGACACGGCCTGGCCACCACCGCCGGCAACGTCTCGCATACCGGCGTCGGCGGGCTCACGCTCGGCGGCGGCATGGGTTGGCTGGCCCGTCAGTACGGCCTGAGCTGCGACAACGTCGTCTCCTACGAGCTGGTGACGGCCGACGGCGACCGGCTGCGGGTCACCCGCGACGAGCACCCGGAGCTGTTCTGGGCGCTGCGCGGCGGCGGCGGCAACTTCGGCATCGTCACGGAGTTCGAGTTCCAGCTGCACGCCACCGGGACCCGCGCCTACGTCGCCGAGCTGACCTACCCGCTGGAGCAGGCCGCCGCGGTGCTGCGCGGCTGGCGCGACCTCAGCGCCGACGCGCCCCGTCAGGCCACCTTCGCCGCGTCGATGGGCCGCGGGCTGGCCACCGTCGGGTACGTGTGGGCCGGGCCGACGGAGCGTGCGGCAGAGCTGCTGCCGCCGCTGCGCTCGCTCGGCGTGCCGGTGACGGAGAACGTCGGCGAACTGTCCTACGTCGAGCTGCAGACCCGCGAGGACTCCCCGGAGGGGCACGCGTACCGCCGCTACTGGAAGGGCCACTACGTGCGCGGCCTGACGGACGAGGCGATCGAGGCGATGGTCGAGCACGGTGACGCCGACATGGGGATCAGCCTGCAGGCCTACGGCGGCGCCATCGCCGACGTCCCCGACGACGACGCCGCGTTCAGCCAGCGCGACGCCGCCTTCGAGTACGTCGCCGCCGCCCGGTGGGACGACGCCGCCGAGGACGCCGGGCGCATCGCCGTCGCCCGCCGGACCGCCACCGCGCTCGAGCCGTTCTCCAGCGGCGCGTACGTCAACGCGCTCAGCGACGAGGGCGCCGCCGGCGTGCGCCGCGCGTACCGTCCGGCCAAGCTGGACGGCCTCACCGCCGTGAAGACGAGCTACGACCCCGAGAACGTCTTCCACCTCAACCACAACATCGTCCCGGCCGCACGCTAGCGTCCGGGGCCGGCGCCGGTCAGCCCGGACGGTGCCCGATGAACGGTCGCGCGGCGCGTCGTCCGGGCCGTCGCGGCGGGTCAGCACCAGCGGCTCGAACCCGGCGGCGGCCAGCAGCCGGTGCCACACGTCGCGGCCGAACAGGCCGGTCCGGTGCGTCTCGTGCACGGTCTCGGTGCTGCCGTCCGTCTCGCGCAGCAGCAGCACGTACTCCGTTCGCACCCAGGTGTCGTCCGGGTCCGGGTCCCAGGTCCAGCCGAGGAACCGCGCGCCGCGCCCGTCGTCGGCGTCGGCGCCGCCGTGCTCGGTGCGCTCCGCGAACGTCTCCGTCGTGTGGTCCGGCACGAACACCGCGGCGCCGCCCGGCCGGCAGTGCGCGAACGCCGTCTCGACCGTCGCGGCGAGATCCTCCTCGGCCAGCAGGTAGCCGATCGCGTCGTGCACGAACACCGCGTCGAACGCGCGGCTCAGCCGCAGGTCGCGCATGTCGCCCTCGACGTGCGCGCACTCCGGGTTCAGCGCGCGCGACACCGCCAGCATGCGCGGCGACAGGTCGGCCAGCGTCATCGTGAACCGGCGCTTCAGGTGGACGGCGTTGTGCCCGCCGCCGCTGCCCAGCTCGAGCACCTCGCGGACGTCGAGGTCGGCGGAATCGAGCGCGGACGCGACGACGGCGGCCTCGTCGGCGTAGTCGTCCGGCGGTGAGATCAGCGGCCACCACTCGGCGAGGTCACCGTAGAACCGGTACTCCTCCGTCATGCCCGCATCGTCGCATCAGACGGGGTCCCCGGACGTCGGCGGGCGCTTGCGGCGTGGCGCCGGCGGTGGCTCCGGCGGTTCGTCGACGGGTCGCTGCGTCGCCAGGAAGGCCTCGATCTCGGCGATGCCCTCGGCGGCCTCGCGGGCGATCTCGTCCTGGCGCCGGCGTGCGGGTGGCCCCGACTTCTGCCAGACGGCGGCCACGCCGGACCCGCCGTAGAACGCGGCGCCCACCACGGCGAACCCGCTGACGACGACCCACAGGACGTAGCGCAACCCGTCGAGCATCGCATGCACGAGGTGTGCCGACCCATAGCTCACGTTGCTCACCTCCGCGTCATTGCGGCTGCGGTACTCACCGTTCGACGTACCCAGAGTGACCGGCTCGTCACTTCAAGGGTACGCCGATTTATATAGCAGGAACAGGTGGAAGGCCAGCCCCTGGCGGCGTGTGCGCGACAATCGCCGGGTGAGCCGCGACCGCTTCATGCCGATCCATGATCCGCAACTCCTGGCCACCGGCGAGCGGGTGCTGGGTGCCGAGTTCCGGGCGATGAGCGAGCGGGTGCTGCGGGTCACCGAGCTGACCTCGCGCCTCAACGCTCTCCCGTTCGACGACGAGGCGGGCAAGGCGGCGCTGCTCGAGCAGATCCTTGGCCGCCCGCTGCCGGCGCGGGTCACCATCTATCCGCCGTTCTACACCGACCACGGCCTGCGCCTGGACCTCGCCGAGCGGGTCTTCGTCAACCAGGGCTGCACGTTCCTCGACTTCGCCGGCATCAGCCTGGGCGAGGGCGTGATGGTCGGCCCGAAGGCCACCTTCATCACGATGGGCCACCCGGTCGACCCCGGCGAGCGGCGCCAGTACCTCACCGGCGCGCCGATCGACGTGGCGCCGAACGTGTGGATCGGCGCCGGCGCGACCATCCTGCCCGGCGTCAGCATCGGCCGCGACGCGGTCGTCGCGGCCGGCGCGGTCGTGGCCGACGACGTGCCGGCGGCGAGTCTGGTCGCCGGGCCGAAGGGGACGGTGCGCCGCCGCTGGTGACACCGCGGTCAGAACAGCTTGTCGACCAGTTCGGTGAGGTGCAGCAGCAACGGCACGACCAGGGCCTGCTCGGCGGGGGAGAGGTTCTCCCACGCGCCGGCCAGGTGGCCCGCGACGACGGCGCGCTTGGCGGTGAGCAGGGCGTCGCCCCGCTCGGTCAGCTCCAGCACCCGCCGCCGGCCGTCGCCGTCGACCCTGCCGTACTGGACGAGGCCGTCGCGGACGAGGGCGCCGGCGCTGCGGGTGACCGTCGGCTGGCTGAGCCCGGTCAGCTCGGCGACCGCGCCCACGCCGTCGCGGCCGCACTCCTCGATCGCGTCGAGCAGCACCAGTTGCGGGACGGTGATGTCGTCGAACAGCGGCTGCAGCCGGCCGCGCGTGCGCCGCGACGCCGACAGGAACGCCATGAGCGCGTCGGCGAACTCGCGGGCCGGTTCGACGGCGCCGACGCTGCGGCCCAGTGCCCCGCTGGTGTGAACATGATCGTCCACCGCACCTCCCCCGTGTCCCTTGCTGCACCGAACCTACCCCTGGACGTAGCTCGCCCGGGCCACCGCCAGCGCGGTGGCCCGGGCGGCCGGGATGCGTCAGCGCCGCAGCGCGTACGCGTCCTGGATGGTCTGCTCCACGGTGTTGCCGTCGCCGTCCTCGGCCCGCACGCGCAGCGCGACGCTGCCGGAGGTGCGGTCCAGGCCCGGGTGGCGCAGGCTCAGGTCGAACGTGCCCGGCCCGGTGGGCTCGACGTCGACCGGCGCCCACTCCGCTCCGTCGTCATAGCTCGCCCAGGCGGTGAGCTCGGTGACCTCCAGTCCGTTGGTCCCGTCCTCGTAGTAGCCGGTGACGGCGATCGTGTGCGGCCGCCCCGCTCGTGCGGTGTTGTCCAGCGCGAGCCCGAACTCGTAGCTGAGGAAGATCAGCGGTTCCGCCTCGCACGGACCGCTCAGACCGAGCTCGGGGACCCAGTTGCCGAAGCAGATGGTGCCCGCCGGGGTGTCGTCCTCGGCCACGTGCGCCGAGACGAACTCCCAGGAGGTGTGGACGGTGCTGACACCCGTCCGCTGGTCCAGGGTCATCTGGTAGCGCTGCGGCTCCGGCGCCAGGTCGTAGGCGATCACGCGGCAGCCGGTGGCCAGGACCACCAGGGCCAGGAGTGCGGCGACGACGGCGCCGCGGCGGGTCGTGATCGTGCTCATCGGTCCTCCTCCGTGGCAGCGGCACCGATCGGCGGGATGGCGCCGCTCTCGCTGACCAGGCGCGGCTCGAGTTCGTCGCCGTCCTCGTCGTAGAGGCGCACCTCGCACTGGTACCTGGGCGGGCCGCTCGGCGGGTGCTCCGGGTCGTCGGGCCGGCAGATGTGCGGGCCCGGCACCAGCGCGCCGCCTTCGACCAGCCCGAGCATGGAGGCCTCGTGCTCGGCCGACGGGCCCAGGTACATGAACGGCAGGAACACGTCGCCCAGGCGGCAGCCGGCGCATGCGCTCAGCGCCGACGTCAGGCCGTCACCGGTCGGCCGGGTGGCCGGCCCCGGCACCAGCGGCCCGCTGTTCCACGCCACCTCGTACGGGCCCGCGGCGCCGAACACCTGCCGGGTGTCTTCCAGGTACAGCCCGCCGTCGGAGTTGTCGTCGTCCTGCAGTTCGATGGTGTGCACGATGCCCGGATCGGCCGGCCCGACCCGCACGGTCAGCCGCCTCGGTGCGGTGACGTAGGGCAGTTCGGCCTTATCGCGACCGACCCACCACAACAGTCGCCGGGTGGCGGTTCCGTCCGCGGCGTCGAGGTGGAGGTCATGGTGCACCACCGCCAATTCCTCGTCGGCCACCTCGTAGTCGAGGTCGGCGGGCACGGCACCGGTCTCGGTATGGGTGACGAGGGTCAGCGACGGCACGCTCGGGTCGCCGCCGAGGCGCACGCGCACCGGGCGCTGGTCCAGCTCGGCGGCCAGCGCCGCGCCGTCCGCCGGCGGCAGCGTCGCGACCGGCAGCGCCAGGGGCGTGGCGCCGAGCACGGGCCGCGCCAGGGGACCGGTCACCAGCACGCCGGCCGCGCCGGCCTGTGCCGCGGCGCTCACCCGGTCGGCGAGCCCGGACGCGCAGCCGGGGGTGCACAGGTCGTCCGGCGAGATCAGCACCAGTGCGCCGGCGACGTCGGCGCCGGCCTGCTCCTCGGGCGTGCCGCTGCCGGCATCGACGACCGGGAACGGGCGGACGGTGTCCAGCTTCGGCACCGTGATGTCGGCCGAGCGGTACCGCGGCCGCAGGGTCAGTGGCCGGGCGCCCAGCGTCTGCATGGACAGCAGCGGCGGCCCGAGCACCTGCTGCGACGTCAGCTCCAGCGTGCCCGCGTCCACCGGATCGGTCGGCGTCATCCAGAACGACGTGGCGCTGGTGGCGCCGGTGGCGCCGGGCAGTTCCGCCCTGAGACTCCAGGCGTCACCGGCACCGGTTCGCTCGTAGCGCAGCCACCTGCCGTAGGCCTCGGCCGGCTGGTCGGTGGACGCGCCGAGCCGAGCCGCTTCCGCCAGGTCGAACCGGACGGTGGTGTCGCCGTCCAGCTGTGCCTGCGGCTCGAGCGGCAGCCAGATGTTGCTTTCGCCGTTCGCGTCGTACCAGCCGATCTGGGTGGCGACGGTGTAGTCGCCGCGCGGTAGTTCGACGGTCGCCTTCGGCACGGCCGGCAGCCGTACGAGGTTGTCGGCGAAGTCGATCCAGCCGTCGTTGCGCACGACCAGCCAGCCGCCGAACGCCGCAGCGGTGCTCCCTTCGGGCAGGGTGGCGGAGACGGTCAGGTCGAACGTCTCCGGCTCGACGTACACGCCGGTCACGGTAGTGAGGCGCACCGAACCGGTCGCCGACGCGGCGGTGATCCGGCCCTGGTAGAGGCCGGCCGCGGAGCCGCCGGACGCGTCCACGACGATCTCGGCCGTGGCGGTGCCGCCGGCGGGGACCGTGAGCGAGCGCGGTCGCACCGCGATCAGCCCGTCCGGCGCCGGGGCGCCGCCCGCCGTCGTCAGGGTGGCGGTCAGGTCGAGCACCACCGGTGCGGTGCCGGTGTTGGTGTAGGCGACGCTGCGCGTCACCGGCGCCGTCTGCGGATACGGCAGGTGCCCGAACCAGAGCGGACCATCGGCGACCACACCCTGTGTGGTCGCGCGGGCGACGTCGAGGCGGCCGGCGCCCAGCTCGGGGACGGTGCCGCCGACGTCGGCGACCGTGCTGGTGAGTGCGGCCTTCAGCTGCGGCCCGGACCAGTCGGGGTGTTGCTGGGCCAGGATCGCGGCGGCGCCTGCCACGTGCGGGGTCGCCATGGAGGTGCCGCTCGCGGCGGTGTGCAGCTCGTCCAGCGGTTCGCCGAGCGACGTACCGGCCGCACGCGCCGCGACGATCTTCACGCCGGGTGCGGCGAGGTCCGGCTTCAGCCCGGCGTCGCCGACCCGCGGACCTCGGCTGGAGAACGACGCCAGGTCGTCCTGCTTGTCCACCGCGGCGACGGTGAGCGCGGCATCGGCGGCGCCGGGCGCCCCGACGGTGCCGGCCTCCGGGCCGCTGTTGCCCGCCGCGATGACGAACAGAGCGCCGGATTCGGCGCTGAGCTGGTTGACCGCCTGGCTCATCGGATCGGTGCCGTCCGTGGGATCGCCACCCAGGCTCATGCTGACGACGCGGGCGCCTTGCTCGACCGCCCACTCCATGCCCTCGATGATCCACGAGCTGGAACCGGACCCGGAATCGTTGAGCACCTTGCCCACCAACAGCCGGGCGCCCGGGGCGACGCCACGGTAGCGGCCGCCGATGCCGGCGACGGTGGAGGCGACGTGGGTGCCGTGGCCGTGGCCGTCGGCCACCTCCTGGTCGGGCACGAAGCTGCGGCTGTCCGCCACCTGGCCGACGAGGTCGGGGTGGCCGGCGTCGACGCCGGTGTCCAGGACCGCGACGGTGACACGGTCGCCGTCGTACCCGGCCTCCCACGCCTCCGGAGCCCCGACCTGCGGGACGCTCACGTCCAGCGACGCCTCGACCGGGCGATCCAGCCAGATGCGGGCGAGGCCGCGATCGAGCCGGGCCGCGGCGCTCGCCGCCGGCGCCGGGTCCACCGCCGCCCAGAACGTGGCGGCATCGGCGGCATCGACGTGCAGCCCGCTGCCGTTGATGCTCTCCAGCGACGGGCCGCGCTCGCCGCCGGGCAGGGCCTGCGCCGGTTGCCGGCGGGTGGCGTCGTACTGGACGATCAGCGGCAGGCCGGCCGCGCCGGTGATGCCGTCCTCGAGCAGTCCGCTGACATTGAACAGTTCGGGGTCCAGCCGGTCGGCGGCCAGCAGGCCGGAGGCGTCGGATGGCACGACGTAGACGTCGTCGTCGTGCCGGAAGGTCTGGAAGCCGATCGGCGCGCCGTGGGCGCGCGGCGCCGGTTCCACCCCGGCGACCTCTGGTGCTCCGTCAGCGGCCGGGATCACCTCGACCCGGTCGCCGGTGATCAGCGTGATCGTGACGGTCTCGCCGGGCATGGTGGGCAGGCTGACCGGTGCGCCGTCGAGCGGCGCGGCGGTCGCGGGGTCGTCCCCGCCGTGCGCCGTCGTGGCGGCCAGCAGACCGGCGACCGCGACGGCCGCCAGCGCGAAGCGCCGGAGTCGTGGGTGGGTTCGGATGGTGTGCGGGGTCATCGTCGCCTCTCCGGCCCGGTCAGAGCGGCTCGTAGCCGTCGGGATCGGGTCCAGGTTCGGGGGCTGGTGGAGCGGGGACCGCGGGAGCGGGATCCGCGGTCTCGTGATCCGGCGGCGGCCCGACGGTCTGCGGATCGCGCATGGGCTTCCTCCGGGTCGTGCGCAAAACGGGTGCACCGAGTGTCACGGCGCGGCGATCCGGTTGTAACCCGGCAAATGACTCAAAGAATGCGTGCGGACGCTCAGGCCGTGGTGTCGCCGGCCAGCCCGGCCTCGACCGCCGTGACCGCCAGCGCGGTGCGCGACGTCACGCCGAGCTTGCGCATGGCGGAGGCGAGCTGCGCGGCCACCGTCCTCGGTGAGCGGGACACGGTCTGTGCGATCTCCCGGTTGGTCCGTCCGGTGATGACCAGCCGGACCACCTCCAGCTCGCGGGGCGACAACTGGTCGCCGTAGCCGCGCCGGCCGCGGCGGGCGCCGGCCCCCGCGGGCGGTCGGATGCCGTGTGCGCGCAGCGTGCCCGCGACCCGGGTCGCGTCGGCACCGGCGCCGAGGTCGGTGAGTGCCTGCTGGATCCGGGCGAGCAGCGCGAGTCCGTCCTCGGACCGGCCGGCCGCGACGAGGTGGCCCGCCGCCCGCTCGCCGGCCAGCAGCGCCTCGTGCGGACGCGGCAGCCGGAACCAGCGGTCGGCGGCGTCGGTGAACGCGCGGGCGGCGGCGAGGTGGTCGCCGGAGGCCGCGGCCAGGCTCGCGCGGGCGGTCGTGAGGGCGGCCTGCGGTCCCGGCGCGTCCCGGCCGCTCAACCCGCGGCCGAAGTCGGCGACGAACGCCACGGCCGCGTCCCGCTCGCCGGCCGCCAGCAGAGCGTCCACCCGGACCGGGGCGATCTCGGTCGCCCAGATCCAGGTGCCGGAGGTCCGCACGGCCGTCGTCGGCCGCTCGGTCAGCTCGAGGGCGGCGGTGGCACGGCCGGTGGTGAGCTCCTGCCGGGCCAGGACAGCGGCCGGGATCAGCGGCAGGACGGCGATGCTGTCGGACCGGGTCCGCGCGAGCAGGCCACGCAGCTCGCGGCCGGCGCCTGGCCGGCCCGCCGCGACACCCAGCAGGGCCCCGACCAGCAGGGCGGCCGGGGTCGCGTCCGGTGCGGCGTCGTCGGCCAGCGCCGTCGCACGGCCGGCCAGCCCGGACCAGTCGCCGGTCAGCCATTCGGTCAGCACCAACAGCTCACCCGCCGTGGTGCTGAGCCGCGCGAAGCGGGCCGTCTCGGCCAGCTCCATCGCGTGGTCCAGGTGCCGCCGGGCGGTCGCGTAGCGCCCCCATAGCAGCGCGGCGTAGGTGATGTTCGCGTGGCCGCGCGCGAGCTGGCAGCGCCCTTCCGTCGTGGGCAGGTCCGTGGGCAGCCGCGCGGCGACGTCCCAGCCGTCCGGTTCGCCGAGGGCCAGCAACGCCGCGGCGCGGTCGACGGTCAACGCGAGCCGATCCAACTCTGCCGGGACCTCCCGCGCCGCCCGCTCCGCCCGGTGCAGCCACCGCAGGTGCTCCGCCGCCGGCCGCGGCTCCGGCAACGGGTAGCCGAGCAGGGTCATCGCGACGGCGGCCGCGCCCGGCCGGTGCGTCAGGCCCGGCACCGCCCGCTCCAGTTCGACCCGGGCCGGTTCGAACTCGCCCGACTGCAACAGCAACCGGCCCAGCGGGATCCGCAGCTCCGCCTGCGCCGTGGCGTCCAGCCCGCCGTGCTCGAGAACGTCCCGCAGAACATCGATGACCTGCGCGTGGGCCGCGTCGAGCGACTCGCGCCGGGAACTCGCGGCGGTGGCCAGCTTGGCGGCCAGCCGGGCGAGGTCCGGTGCCGGTAGCTCGCCGCCGGCCACGACGGGCTGCAGAACGGCGACGGCCGTCGTCTGGTCGTCGGAGGCGATCGCGGCGTCGGCGGCCCGCTCGGCGTAGCGGGTCCAGCGGGGCAGGTCGCCCGCGATGCGGAAGTGCCGGTTGAGCTGCATCACCGGCGGCGGGCGGAGCCGCTCGAGCGCCCGCCCGGCGCGCTCGTGCAGCCGCCGTCGCTCCGCCCCGGTGATCGCGTCGTACACGGCCCGGCCCACGAGGACGTGCCGGTACGCCGGCCGGCCGCGCCCGTCGTCGCCGAGCAGCCCGGACCGTGCGGCCTCGGCCAGCGCGGCCCGGGCCCGCGGCCTGGCCAGGCCGGCCGTCGCCGCGATGACGTCGTCGCCGGCCGGCTCGGCCAGGACGGCGGTGGCTTCGAGCACCGACCGGGCGTCGGCCCCGAGCCGCTGGACCCGTTCCAGCACCGAGTCACGCACCGTCGGCGGCACCGTCAGCTCGGTCAGGCTGCGCCGCACCCACTCGCCGTCGCGGCGGATCACGTCGTCGCGCTGACGCAGCAGCCGGACCGACTCCTCGACCGCCAGCGGCAGGCCGTCGGTGCGGTCGTGCAGGAACGCGGCGAACGCGGTGGACACCGGCTCGCCACCGAGCATCGACGAGATCAGGTCCGCCGTCGCGGCCACGTCCAGCAGCCCGAGTGTCAGCCGCGCGTGGGCCAGGCCGGACGGCGGCCGAGCGGTCAACCGCCGCAGCAGCGATGCCGCGCCCAGGTCGTCGGGCCGGTAGGTCAGGACGATCGCGAGGTCGTGGCCGGGCGGGTCGGCGAGCAGGAAGAGCAGGAACTCGACGGTGGCGTCGTCGGCCCAGTGGACGTCCTCCAGCACCAGCAGGTCCAGCGCGGAGCCGTCGACCAGCTCGGCCAGTGCCCGGAACATCCGGTGGCGGGACGCACCGGGGTCGGTGAGCGGCTCGGGCGCCGGCGGGAGCGCGCCGGCCCACTCCGGGAACAGCGGCCGCAACGCCCCGGCCAGCGGACTGAGCCGCCGTCCGCTCACCGGTTCAGGTGCGGCGCGCAAGGCATCGACGATCGGCCCGAGAGTCAGGGAGTCGCGGAACGGCGGACAGGCGGCGACGACGGTGCGCAGCCGGCGGCCCGCGCCGGAGGCGAGGAACTCCTGGACCAGCCGGCTCTTGCCCACCCCGGCCTCGCCCTCGACCAGCACCAGGGCCGGCCCGCCGGTGAGCGTCCGGGTCAGCAGGGCCGACTCGCGCTCGCGTCCGACCAGGGCGGGCACCGACACGAGCGCGGTGTCGTCGGGCTGGTCCACGATGCACCCCCTCGCCGCACCGGGGGCAGCGGTGCGTGACGACGTGTGACGCTGGTGGGTCACAGGAGCCTACCGAACCGGTCAACAGGCGCGGCTGCCGCTGCTCTAGGCTGGCTGATTGCCGACCTCGGCGGGGCGGACCGGCCGGCGACGACGTTCCTGCGGCGCGACGGGAGGTGTGGGTGGACCGCCAGCACGCGGTGCCGGGGACGGCGTTCGTCGGGCGCGAGCGCGAGCTGTCCGCACTCACGTCCGCGCTCGCCGCGCCGCGCGAGCCGGTGTTCGCGCTGGTCGAGGGCGAGGCCGGCATCGGCAAGACCCGCCTGGTGCAGGAAGCGTTGGGTTCGCTGGATCCCGCGACGACGCTGGTGGCGGCCTGCCCGCCGCTGGCCGAGCCGTTCCCGCTGGGGCCGCTGGTCGACGCGCTGCACCGGCTGCCGGTCGACGGGGTGCGGCTCAGCCCGCTGGCGGGGGCGCTGCGGCCGCTGTTCCCGGAGTGGGCCGAGCACCTGCCGCCCGCGCTGGAGCCGCTGGCGGACCCCAGCTCCACCCGGCACCGGCTGTTCCGTGCGCTGGCCGAGCTGGTCGAGCGGTCCGGCGTCGAAGTACTGGTGCTGGAGGACGCGCACTGGGCCGACGCCGCGACGCTGGAGTTCCTGCCGCTGCTGGTCGCGGCGACGGCGCACGACCTCAGCCTGGTCGTGACGTACCGCGGCACCGACGTCCCGGCCGCGTCGCCGCTGCTGCGGTTGACGGCGCGCCCGCCGGCCGGGCTGCGCCGCCTGGAGCTGGCGCTGGAGCCGCTGACGGTCGGCGAGACGACCGCGCTGGTCGCGTCGATGTTCGCCACCGACGACGTCTCGGCGGAGTTCGTCTCGTTCCTGCACCGCCGCACCGCGGGCGTGCCGCTGGCGCTGGAGGAGAGCCTGTCGCTGCTGCGTGAACGCGGCGACATCGTCCGCCGCGGCGGCGAGTGGTCCCGGCGCGCCGTCGACGACCTGCAGGTGCCGCCGACGGTGCGCGACTCGGTGCTGGAACGGGTCGACCGGCTGCCGCCGGCCGCGCGCCGAATCCTGGAGGCCGCGGCCGTCCTGGCCGAGCCGGCCGACGGCGTCCTGCTGGCGCGGGTCGCCGGCCTGGACGAGGACGACGCGCGGCCGGGGCTGGCCGCCGCGCTGACGTCGGGGCTGCTGCGTGAGGCGTCGCCGGGCCGGTTCGTCGGCCGGCACGTGCTGGCGTCGCGGGCGATGGAGGAGGCGCTGCCGGTGTCCGAGCGGCGGCTGCTGCACGGCCAGGCCGCCGCCGCGTTGCAGGAGCTGCCGACGCCGCCGGTGCTGCGGCTGAGCCGGCACTTCCGTGAGGCCGGCGACGTCGCCGCGTGGAGCCGGCACGCCGAGGCCGCCGCCGACGTCGCGCTGGAGGCCGGCGAGGACCGCGCCGCCGTCGTCCTACTGAACGACCTGCTCACTGCCGCCGCGCATCCGCCGGACCGGGAGGCCCGGCTGGCGCACAAGCTGGGCCAGGCCGCCACCTGGGGCGTCGCGGCGCTCGGCGAGCTGGCCGTGGTGGTCGCCACGACGCTGGCCGCCGCGCTGGACCGCCCGGAGTTGCCGGCCGACCGCCGCGGCGAGATCCGGCTGCTGCTCGGGCGGCTCTGGCTGCAGCTCGGCGACTTCGACACCGGCATCGAGCACGTCGAGACCGCCGCCGGCGAACTGGCCGGCCGCCCGGAGCTGGCCGTGCGGGCGATGATCTCGTTGTCGCATCCGCGCGGGCAGGTCTGGCCGGTCACCCGGCACCGCGACTGGCTGGACCGCGCGACGGCGCTGTTCCCGCAGGTCCCGGCGGAGGAGCAGACGTGGCTCGCGGTCGACCGTGCCAGCGCGCTGCTGATGATGGGCGAAGCGGCCGGCTGGGCCGCCGCCGAGGAGATCGACGCCGCCGCGGCGGACAGCCTGTTCGACCGCCGCCAGCTGGGCCGCTGCCGGATGAACGTCGGGCACACCGCGATCGGCTGGGGCCGCGACGCGGTCGCCGGGCGGCAGCTGGACGGCGCCGTCGACCTCCTTGCCGCGACCGGCTACCAGCGGCTGGTGAACTCGGCTCTGATCACCCGGGCCAACCTGGACTGGCACGGCGGCGCCTGGGACGGGCTGTCGGCGCGGGTCACCGAGCTGGCCGGGTCCGCCGACACGCTGCCGGAGGCGCTGCTCGAGGCGCGGATGATCCTCGGCCTGCTCGACCTCGCCGGCGGTCGCCGCGACGACGCCGCCGACCAGTTCCGGGTGGTCGTCGCCGAGGCGGTGCGGCGCGGGCTGGTCGACGTGCAAACGGGGCCGGCCGGTGCGCTGGGCCGGCTCCTCCTCGCCGACGACGCCGTCGCGGACGCGCTGCGGGTCACCGAGCCGGCGATGGCGATGGTCGTGCGCAAGGGGATCTGGCTGTGGGCCACCGAGCTGGCGCCGGCGCACGTCGACGCGCTGGTGCGGGCCGGGCGGGCGGACGACGCGCGCGAGCTGACCGACCTGTTCGCGGCCGGGCTGGGCGACCGCGCGGCGCCGGCCCCGCAGGCGGCGCTGCTGGTCTGCCGGGGCATCGTGGCCGGCTCCGGCGCCGCCGCCGCGGAGCTGTTCGGGGTGGCCGCCGCGGCGTGGGCCGCGCTGCCCCGTCCCTATCAGGAGCTGCTCGCGCTGGAGCGGCAGGCGCTGGTGCTGCTGCCGGGCGCCGCCGCGCTGGACCTGCTGGCGACGGTGCAGCTGCGGCTGCTCGACCTCGGCGCCCGCTGGGACGCCGACCGCGTCGCCCAGGTGCTGCGCGGCAACGGCGTCGAGGTCGCCCGGGCCTGGCGCGGCGGCCGGCGCGGCTACGGCGACCAGCTGTCGCCGCGCGAGGCCGAGGTCGCCGGGCTGGTCGCGCAGGGCCTCACCAACCGGCAGGTCGCCGAGGCGCTGTTCCTCTCGCCGCGCACCGTCGACCGCCACCTGAGCGCGGCCATGCGCAAGCTCGGCGTCGCGTCGCGGACGGCGCTCGCGGTCGCCGTCGCCGAGAAGAATGGGTGATCTCCCCACTCGCGAACGGCTGCGGAGTGTCCGACCGTGACCTCATGCACGTGAGCGACCCGCCCGACCCCGACGACACCGACGACGACGTGCCCGCCGACGAGCCGGAGCCCGCCGACGGCGAGCGCTGGGAACCGCTCTGACGGTTCCGCGCCGGACATAAATGGGTGATTCGCCCAATCGCAACGGACGGCGCGGTACGGAACGGTGGGCACACGGTGATCCCCCGCCGCGGATTACCCCGCCGCCCGCCAACCCCCGTCGGGCGGCGGGGCCGCGGCCCGAGGAGACGAGGTCCCATGCCCCGCACCATCCTGTCCTGGCGCCGCACTCGCGCCCGGTTGCTCGTCCCGGCCGTGGCCGCAGCCCTGCTGCTCGGCTCCGGTGCGACGGCGCCCGCCGCCGGGCCCGCGGGCGGCGCGGCAACGGCGACCCCCGCCACCGGCTCGGCCGCGACCGGGCACACGTACCAGCTGACGCTGCTCACCGGCGACGTCGTGACGTTGCACGTCGCGCCGGACGGACGGCAGGCGGCGTGGTCGGAGACGTCGCCCGGCGCCGAGCCGCCGGCGTTCGCCGAGCGCGACGGCCACGTGCTGGCGCTGCCGGACGAGGCGGTCCCGTACGTGCAGTCCGGCGTGCTGGACGAGCGGCTGTTCGACCTCACCTACCTGGCCGGCGCCGGCTACCACGACGCCGCCCGCACCGACCTGCCGCTGCTGGTGTCCGCGCCCGACGGCCCCGGGATACGCAGCGTGCCCGAGGCTCCCTCGGGCACCCGGGCCGAGCGGGAGCTGCCCAGCATCGGCGCGCTGTCGGTGTCGGCGGCGAAGGACGACGTGCGCTCGGTCTGGGACGACGTCGTGTCCGGCGCGGTCGGGCGGGTCTGGCTGAACGGCCGGGTCGAGGCGACGCTGGCCGAGTCGGTGCCGCAGATCGGCGCGCCGGAGGCGTGGGAGCAGGGGCTGGACGGAACCGGCAGCACCGTCGCCGTCCTCGACACCGGCTGGGACCCCACCCACCCGGACCTCGCCGGCCAGGTCACCGGCGCCAGCAACTTCACCGAGGACGCCGACCCCGAGGGCCAGATCGCGGTCGACGGCCAGGGTCACGGCACGCACGTCGCGGCGACGGTGGCCGGGACCGGCGCCGCGTCCGGCGGCACACATGTCGGCGTGGCGCCGGGCGCCGACCTGCTGATCGGCAAGGTGCTGGACAACACCGGCTCCGGTTACGAGGACTGGATCATCGCCGGCATGGAGTGGGCGGTCGCGCAGGGCGCCGACATCGTCAGCATGAGCCTGGGCACCGACGGCGCCAGCGACGGCACCGATCCGATGAGCCAGGCCGTCGACCGGCTCAGCGCCGAGTCGGACGCGCTGTTCGTCATCGCGGCCGGCAACGCGGGCCCGGGCGAGAGCACCGTCGGCTCGCCCGGCGCCGCGACGTCCGCGCTCACCGTCGGCGCCGTCGACAAGCAGGACCAGGCGGCGGGATTCTCGTCGCGGGGCCCGCGGCTCGGCGACGGCGCGGTCAAGCCCGAGGTGGTCGCGCCCGGCGTCGGCATCGTCGCGGCGCGGGCGGCCGGGACGGCGCTGGGCAACCTGCTGGACGGGCACTACACCTCGCTGAACGGCACCTCGATGGCGACGCCGCACGTCGCCGGCGCGGCCGCGATCCTGGCCCAGAGCCACCCGGACTGGACCGACGAGCAACTCAAGCAGCGGCTGATCACGTCGAGCACGCCGCTGGACGAGAGCCTGACGTTCCAGGGCGCCGGCCGGATCGACGTCGCCGCCGCGGTGAGCGAGTCCATCACCGTCGACCAGGGCGTCGTCGACTTCGGGCAGCTGGCGATGGACGCGCCGGTCGTCAGCCGCACGCTGACCTACCACAACCCGACCGACCGACGCGTCACGCTGCGCGTCAGCGCCGACGTCACCCGGCCGGGCGGGTCGGACCCGAGCCGGCCCGCCATGCGGGTGCGCAACCCCGTCCTCTCCATCCCGCCGGGCGGCAGCGCCAGCACCCGGGTCGAGGTGTCCGCCGAGGCCAGCACCGGCGGCACCTACACCGGCCGCATCGTCGCGCAGGACCCGCGCGACCGCGACAGCGCCGTCCACAGCGTCACGACGTTCACCATCGAGCGTCCGGTGCACACCGTCACGGTGAGCGCGGTGGACCGCAACGGCGCACCCGCCCACGGCCCGGTCGACCTCTGGAACATCGAGACCGGCGAGTGGAAGCGGGTGTTCACGCCACGGACCACGGGCACCGCCACCGTCGAGGTGCCCGAAGGCGACTACACCGTCGTCACCACCGTCGAGACCCCCGGCCCCGACCTCATCAAGACCAGCCTCGCACTCGCCGCCGAGCCCGACCTGCACATCGGCGCCGATGTGGCGCTGGCCTACGACGCGCGCGACGCCGAGCCGCTGGAGGTGGCGACGCCGCGCGAGGCCGGCGTGGACGGGTTCGACGTCGTCTGGGCGCGTCAGGCCGGCGAGCAGTCGATCCGTATGACCGCCGGACAGGGGTATCTCGGCACCGACCTGTACACGTTCGAGAGCGGGCCGGCCCGCACCGGCACGTTCGAGGTGTCGACGACGTGGCTGCTCACCCAGCCGGCGCTCGAGCTGAGCGCCGACGGCGAGCGGCTGCTGCCGGCGCCGGTCCCGGCCACCGCGCCGGCCGCCTACGCCGGCTCCGGCCCGCTGCCGGTGGTCGACGCCGGCACCGGCACCGCAGCTGAGTTCGCCGCCGTCGACGTTGCCGGGGCGATCGCGCTGGTCACCCGGCGGGGCGGCAGCGCGGCGATGCAGGAGCAGCTGCAGCTGGCCGCCACGGCCGGCGCGGCGTTCCTGCTGGTGGCCGACACCGGCCCCGGACCGTGGGCGCCGTCGTTCTGGAACGCGCCACTGCCCGCGTACGTCATCGAGCGGCCGGTGGGCGAGCAGCTGCGTGCCGCCATGGCGGCGACCCCGGGGCTGGAGCTCGACGTCACCGGCCGCCGCGACGCCGAGTACAGCTACCAGCTCGCGTTCGTCGAGGACGGAGTGCCCGACGGCGGCAGCTACGAGGTCGACCACGACGACCTCGCCACCGTCGAGTCCGAGTACCGGCAGGCGTCGGCGGAGATGGGCCGGCGCGAGGCGTGGGTCCCGGTCACCGGCACCGCCAGTCTCGGGTCGGCCATGGGCATCATGCGCAACGGGCCGGTGCACCGCACCGAGTACCTGAGCGCCGACGGCGTCGAGTGGCAGCGGTTCGCCCAGCCGCACCCGGAGTTCCTCAACGTGTACTGGACGTGGTCGGGCATCCGGCCGTACACCGCGGGCAGCAGCACCGAGCAGGTCTGGTGGGGCCCGCTCGTGGCGCCCGGCACGCCGGCGCTGACCGGGTCGGAGGAGTACGGCATGCCGGCCGCGCGGTTCCGCGACGCGATCCGGGTGTCGATGCCGCAGTACCTCTACGGCCCGTCGACGTACGGCTTCAACCAGCAGCAGTTCGGCGACGAGACGGAGCTGGTGCTGCGCCGCGACGGTGTCGAGGTCGGGCGGGCCGGCTGGTCGGAAGCGCAGTTCACCGTGCCCGGGGCGGCGGCGGACTTCGAGTTGTCACTGGAGACGACCGCCGGAGGGGGCAACTTCTCCGACCTGTGGACGCACACGCTGACGACGTGGGGTTTCCGGTCCGAGCGGCCGTCGGAACTGCGGGAGGTGCTGCCGCTGATCCAGCTGGACTACGGGCTGGAGGCGGGCCTGTACAACGAGGTCCCGGCCGGCGTGTCCTACCCGGTGGAGCTGCGTCCGTCCTACCCGGCGGGCGCCGATGGCCCGGGCGAGTTCACCGCGACCGCCGAGGTGTCCTTCGACGACGGCGCCAGCTGGCAGCCGGCCCCCGTGACCCCGTCGGGCGACGGGACGCTGGTGGCGACCGTCCCGGCCGCGGCCGGCGGCCTGGCGTCGCTGCGGGTGACCGTCGCCGACGCCGCCGGCAACACCGTCAGCCAGCAGATCGACCGCGGCTGGCGGGTCGACGCGGCCGGCTAGCCGTCACGACCGTGCCCGGCGATGGGGTGTCAGTTGTCCCTCCCAAGGCCCCCATCGCCGGGTACAGCAAGGGTGTGTCTCCCAGGTCTCGGCCGTAGCGAGCGGCGTCCAGGTGGATGCCTCGCAAGGCCGAGGAAGGAGACATAGCGGTGCCTATGGCGACTGACGAGAACGCAGCGAGGCGCCGCCTGGGGGTCGCGCAGTAGGCCACGGACCTGGGAGACACACCCTTGACCTCAGCCGGTGGTGACGCGCAGGCTCAGCTCCAGGTGGCCGTCCTCGAGGTGCAGGGCCAGGCCGAGCGCCTGGAGCGCCTCGATCGACTCCCGCTCGGCGTCGCCGAGGGAGTCGCCACCGGCGGCGAGCAGCTGCTCGGTGACGGCGTCGGCGTTGAGGAAGAGGACGGAGTCGGCGTCGTCGGCGCCGGCGACCGCGGTGCGGTAGGCGTCGGTGTCGCCGAGGCCGCCGCCGTCGAGCAGGACGTCGGCGTAGTCGTCGGAGGTGGCCAGCACGTAGCCGTCGTCGGTGGTCCGCAGCGGCAGCTCGTCCAGCGGTGCGCCGGCGTCGGCGGCCAGGCCCTCGACGCGATCCCACAGGTCGGCGAACGCGTCCGGGTCGGTGACGACGCGGGCGCCGATCTCGACGCCGAACAGGCCGTCCGCGTCGTCGAGGTCCAGGTTGCTCGCGTCGGCGGCCACGACGAGGTCGTCGCCGAGGAGGGTGGCGAGGTCGTCGGGCAGGACGATGCCGGTCTGGGCCTCCAGCTCGGCCATCATCTCCGCGCCGTCGGGGATCGCCTCCAGCGACGTGTCCCAGGTGTCGCGCAGGTACTGGCCGGCGTCGTGCTGGCCGATGAACAGGGTGGTGTCGTCGGGCACGGACGCGTCGACGCCGCCACCGGCGAGAGCGCGGTACGAGCTGCCGCTGACCACACCGGCCAGCTCGGCGTACCGGTCGTCGAAGCGGAGGGACAGCGCGACGCTGCGGTACGTCTGGTCGACGACGTCGCGCAGGTCGTCCAGCGACGGCATGCCCTCGTCGCCGGCGCCGGCACCGAACGAGCCCGCCGACGCGTCGAACAGGTCGAACATGGCGCCGCCGGAGATCCACGCCGAGGCGATGCCCTGCTCACCGAGCAGGTCCATGGCCTCGGTGAACTCGGCGTTGTCGGCCAGCGACGAGTCGGCCGCGGCGCCCGCGTAGGCGTCGGCGTTCTCCTGGGTGTCGGTGACCAGCAGGTAGCCGTCGACGTAGGCGCGTCCGAGCCCTTCGGTCTCGGCGCCGTCGCCGCCGCAGCCGAGGATGCGGTCGATCGCGGCGGTGGCGGCGTCCTCGTCGCTGGCCTGCAGCGCGACGACGTAGCCCGGTGCGTCGGCGTCGCCCGCGGGCGGCGTCATGGCGGCGCCGATGCGCTCGCCGGCCCACGGTTCGACGTCCCTGGCGAAGTCGATGTCGCAGCCGGTGGACGCGGCCAGCTCGTCGACGAACCGCTCGCGCAGGTCGGCGTCCTCGTCGGTGATGCCGGTGGCCTCGGTGAACAGCGGGAAGTTCCGCAGGAACCGGAACGCCTCGATCTTCTGCCCGGCGGACGGGTCGAGGTCGAGCCGGACGTAGCCGATGGCGTCGGACGGGAGCACGTCGTGCGGCTGCGTGCCGCCGCCGTCGAGCGCCTGCCACGCGAACACCGCGCCGGGCACGACCAGCAGGACCGCCGCCGCGATGCCGCCGGCCAGCAGGCCGCGGCGCTTGCGCGGCACGATCGCCGGCTCGGCGTCGGCGGCGTCGGGGTAGGGGAGCGGCTGGCCGGACGGCGGCGGAGGCGGCGGGACCGGTCCGGGATCCGGCTCGTCCGGACCTGTGGGCGACCCTGGATACACCATGCTGACCTCCGCTTTCCCCCGTTGGTGCGCCGGACCCGGCCGGACGCGCGGCCCAGGGTAGCGGAAAGTCCCTCTTCATGGGTTGTGCCAACGTGTGGATGAGGTGTCACCATTGCGGCCTGGGCCGTGCGCCCGGGGGTGTCCGCACCACGCGTGATCAGTAGACTTGCGGAACGCACCTGACTCGCCCCGCCGTGGGGCGTTGGAGGAGAACGATGCAGGGAAACAACCCGATCTTCGGCCGGGCTGAGGGCTTCAACGGACGGCACGCGACCTACGACGCCGCCGCGCCGAGTGCTGAAGAACTGCAGAACATGTACGCCGCGCCGTCGGCGACGCCGGTGCAGACCGGGCGGATGACGTACGACGACGTCATCACGAAGACCGGCATCACTTTCGCGGTGCTGCTCGCCGGCGCCGTCATCGGCTGGATGAACCCGGGCCTGGCCATGATCGGCCTGATCGTCGGCCTGGTGCTCGGCCTGGTCAACGCGTTCAAGCGCAACCCGTCGCCGCCCCTGATCCTGGCCTACGCCGCGTTCGAGGGTCTGTTCGTCGGTGGCATCAGCCAGATCTTCGAGAACTACGCCGTCTCCGGCCGCCCGCTCGACGGCATCGTCGCGCAGGCCGTGCTCGGCACGCTGGGCGTGTTCGCGGCGACGCTGCTGGTCTACCGCAGCGGCAAGGTCCGGGTGACGCCGAGGTTCCGTCGCGGCGTCATGATCGCACTCATCGGCTACGGCATCTTCAGCCTGGTCAACCTGATGTTCATGTGGTTCGGCTCGTCCGACAGCGCCTTCGGCTTCCGCGACGGCTGGTTCGGCGTGCTGATCGGCCTGTTCGCGGTCGGCCTGGCGTCGTTCTGCCTGATCCTCGACTTCGACTTCATCGAGAAGGGCGTCAAGGCTGGGATTCCGGCCAAGTTCGCCTGGACGGCGGCGTTCGGCCTCACCGTCACGCTGGTCTGGCTCTACCTCGAGATCCTGCGGCTGCTGGCCATCCTCCGGGGTGAATGACCCCGGCGGCAGCGCCGCCTGACGTACGAACGGCCCGTCCCGTGCAGTTCACGGGGCGGGCCGTTCGTGTCAGCGTCTCAGCTGAAGTTGCGGGCGGCGCGGCGCAGGTCGGCCTCGTGCACGATGGCCGTCGCGTGGCCGTGCGCCAGCCCGTGTTCGTCGCGGAGCCATCTCACCCGGTCGTCGAACCGCAGGAAGGACGGTCCGGCCTCCAAGGCCGCGAACCACTCCGGGAGTTCTCGCCCGGTGACGCCGGGAACGCGGGCGAGAAGGTTGCGATGGGTCTCGTCGGAGTGATTCAGGCTCATGGCTGCCTCCGGGGTGTCGAGGTCTCCGTACATCGACTGTGCCGCAGGACTCCGGAGGGCACAACCCCTACACCCAAGACCATCTGGCCGCGGGGCGTCAGCCCATCCGCTCGAGGATGATCGCCATCCCCTGGCCCCCGCCGACGCACATCGTCTCCAGGCCGATCGACGCGTCGCGCGTGCGCAGGCCGTTCACCAAGGTCGTCATGATGCGTGCTCCGGTGGAGCCGAACGGGTGGCCGAGCGCGATGGCGCCGCCGTGCACGTTGAGCTTGTCGTACTCGATGCCGAGCTGCCGCGCGCTCGGGACCACCTGGGCGGCGAACGCCTCGTTGATCTCGACGAGGTCGACGTCGCCGATGGTCATGCCGGCGCGGTCCAGCGCCCGGCGGGTGGACTCGACTGGGCCGAGGCCCATGATCTCCGGCGACAGCGCCGACGTGGCCGTCGCGACGATGCGGGCGAGCGGCGTCAGGCCCAGCTCGCGGGCGCGGTCGTCGGACATGATCACGACGGCAGCGGCGCCGTCGTTGAGCGGCGTGCAGTTGCCCGCCGTCACCGTGCCGCCGGGCCGGAACACCGGCTGCAGCGCGGCCAGCTTCTCCAGCGTGGTGCCCGGCCGCGGGCTGTCGTCGGTGTCGACGACCTGGCCGTCGGGCCGGGTGATGGGGACGATCTCGCGGGCGAAGAAGCCGTCCTTCACCGCCTGCTCGGCCCGCGACTGGGAGAGGACGGCGAACTCGTCCTGCTCGGCGCGGGTGACGCCGGCGTAGGTGGCGACGTTCTCGGCGGTCTGGCCCATCTGGAGGTAGATGTCGGGCAGCTGACCGTCGTCGCGCGGGTCGTGCCACGTCTCGTTCGTCTCGGCGTACCTGGCCGTGCGCGCCTGCGCGTCGGCGAACGCCGGGTTCTGCGTCTCGGCCGGGTCGACGCCGGCGCCGCCGAAGCCGACGTACCGGGACACGCACTCGACGCCGGCCGACACGAACACGTCGCCCTCGCCGGCCTTGATCGCGTGGAACGCCATGCGCGCCGTCTGCACCGACGACGCGCAGAACCGGTTGATCGTCGCCGCCGGCATCGCGTCGAGCCCGAGCTGGACGGCGATGCGCCGCGCGACGTTGCCGCCGTGCTCGTCGCGCGGCTCCGCACACCCCACATACAGGTCGTCGATGGTCGCGGGGTCGAGCGCCGGGACCTGGTCGAGCGCCGCCCGGATGGTCGCGACGGCCAGGTCGTCCGGCCGCACGCCGACCAGGGACCCCTTGTAGGCCCGCCCGATCGGCGACCGCGCGGTGGCGACGATGACTGCCTCGGGCATGGCGGGCTCCTTCGACCGTGGGTTACTCGCTGGTAACTCCAGGATACCCGCCGCGCCCCGCGAGCGGGCCGGTGCGGCGGGGTCAGACCCGCTCGGGCGTCTCCGGCAGCGGCCGCCGGCGGCGGTTGCGCAGCTGGGCCCAGGGGCCGCGCGGCCCGCGGGCCCGGCCGCCCAGCGTCGCGGCGGCGACCTCGGTCCCGGCGTGGTCGGCGGCCGCGACCGCCGCGAGAGACACCGGCAGCACGCTGTCGCCGCGGCCGAGCTCGGGCGTCTCGTCGCCGGGAGCCCACAGGCCGAGCGCGCCGATCAGCGACGGCAGCACGGCGGCGGCCGCGTGCGCGTAGCCGGCCGACGACGGGTGGAACTGGTCCTCGCTGAACAGCTCGCCGGGCGCCGCGTCGAACTCGGGGCCGAGGATGGAGCCGAGCGAGACGGTGCGTCCGCCGGCCGCGACGACGGCCATCGTCTGGGCGGCGGCCAGCTGCCGGCTCGCGTGCCGGGCCAGCCAGCGCAGCGGCGGGCGGATCGGGCGGATGGTGCCGAGGTCGGGGCAGGTACCGACGACGACCTGGCAGCCGGTCTCGCGCAGCCGCCGCACGGCTTCGTCGAGCAGCCGGACGGACTCGGCCAGCTTCACCTGGTGGGTGATGTCGTTGCCGCCGACGATGAGCAGCGCGACGTCGGGGGCGGCGGCCTTCGCGCGGTCGAGCTGGTCGGCGAGGTCGGCCGTCTGGGCGCCGACCTGCGCGACGGTGGTGAGGGTGACCGGGCGGTGCGCGACCTCGGCCAGCCCGGCGGCGAGCAGCGCGCCGGGCGTCTCCTCGGCGGTCGCGACGCCGTACCCGGCCGCCGCGGAATCGCCTGCGACGACGAACGAGAGCGGCGGGTCGTCGCCGCTGCCGTAGCGGCCGTCGGGGTCGGGCGGGCCGCCGAGCGGGCGGCCGGTGATGGTGCGCCGGGCCAGCTTCGCCTGCAGCCGCAGCAGTCCGTAGCCGGCGGCGCCGATCAGGCTGAGCCCACCACCCCCGTACGCGGCGGCCGCGGCGAGACGACGTGCCGTCCGAGCGCTGACCATGCCGACCACCGTTCGACTCTAGCGAACCGGACGGCTCGGCCGAGGCGAGCCACGCCCTCGGCTAATCTCAGCAGCGTGGAGTACTACGAGAACGTCCTCGACCTCATCGGCAACACCCCGCTGGTCCGGCTGGGCGCCGTCGCCGAGGCGCTGCCGGCCACCGTGCTGGCGAAGGTCGAGTACCTGAACCCGGGCGGCTCGGTGAAGGACCGCATCGCCACCCGCATGATCGAGGACGCCGAGAAGGCCGGCCTCATCGGGCCCGGCGGCACCATCGTCGAGCCGACGAGTGGCAACACCGGCGTCGGGCTGGCGCTGGCGGCGCAGCGCAAGGGCTACCGCTGCATCTTCGTCTGCCCCGACAAGGTGAGCGAGGACAAGCGGAACGTGCTCAAGGCGTACGGCGCCGAGGTGGTGGTCTGCCCCACGGCGGTCGCGCCGGAGGACCCCGACTCTTACTACTCGGTCTCCGACCGGCTGGTCCGCGAGACCCCCGGCGCCTGGAAGCCCGACCAGTACTCCAACCCGGCGAACCCGCGCTCGCACTACGAGACCACCGGCCCGGAGCTGTGGAAGCAGACCGACGGCCGCATCACCCACTTCGTGGCGGGCATCGGCACCGGCGGCACCATCACCGGCGTCGGGCGCTACCTCAAGGAGGTGTCCGGCGGCCGGGTGCAGGTCGTCGGGGCCGACCCGGAGGGCTCGGTCTACTCCGGCGGCACCGGCCGGCCGTACCTCGTCGAGGGCGTCGGTGAGGACTTCTGGCCCACGACGTACGACACCGAGGTGTGCGACGAGATCGTCGCGGTGTCCGACAAGGACTCCTTCGACATGACCCGCCGGCTGGCCCGCGAAGAGGGCCTGCTGGTCGGCGGCTCCTGCGGGCTGGCCGTCGTGGCCGCGCTGCGGGTGGCCGAGCGGGCCGGGCCGGATGACGTCGTCGTGGTGCTGCTGCCCGACGGCGGTCGCGGCTACCTGTCCAAGGTCTTCGACGACGCCTGGATGACGTCGTACGGCTTCCTGCCGCCGGTCGAGGGCGCCACCGTCGGCGACGTCCTGCGCGGCAAGACCGGCGAGATGCCGGCGCTGGTGCACACCCACCCGGCCGAGACCGTCGCCGACGCCGTCCACATCCTGCGCGAGTACAACGTGTCGCAGATGCCGGTCGTGCGGGCCGAGCCGCCGGTCATGGCCGCCGAGGTGGCCGGCGCCGTCGTCGAGCGCGACCTGATGGACGCCCTGTTCACCGGCGCCGCGCACCTCACCGACCGCGTCGAGCGGCACATGTCGAAGGCGCTGCCCATGGTCGGCGCCGGCGAGGCCGTCACCGCCGCCGTCGACGCGCTGCGCACGGCCGACGCGCTGCTCGTCGTCGACGACGGCAAGCCGGTGGGCGTGCTGACCCGCACCGACCTCCTCGGCTACGTCGCCACGATCTGACCCGGAGCAGCGGCGTCAGGACTCGTCCAGCACGAGCGCGGTGGCGCCGCGGATCTCGACGACGCCGACGGTGGCGCCCGCCTCGAACGCGGACGTCCCGTCGTAGCTGCGCGCCGACCACACCTCGCCGGCCAGCTTGATCAGCCCGTTGTGGGCGTCGACGCGTTCGATGACGACGCCGCTCTGGCCGACCAGCGCCGCCGCGCCGAACGACGACGGGGTCGGTTTGAGCAGCCGCTTCTTCGCGATCGGCCGCACGACGCCGAGCAGTGCCACGGCGACCGCCACCGCGACCAGCACCTGGACGAGGAACTCCGCGCCCATGGCGGCCGCGACGGCGCCGCTGGCCGCGCCGATGGCCAGCATGAGGAAGAAGAAGTCGAGCGTCGTGAGTTCGATCGTCCCGAGGACGAGCGCGGTGCCGACCCATGCCAGCACCCAGGCGTGTTCGCCGAACCAGTCCCACATCGACTGCATGGCCGAAGTTTATTGACCATCGCCGTATTTGTGTCCATTGACACGATGTCAGGGTGTCGCGGAACCAGTCGCGGACGAAACGGGGCAATGCCCCCCGAGCCGGTCCGGCCCGGTGAAATTCCTGGTCGGAACGGTGTTGTCGGGTCCGCGACGGGGGGGCGGCTTCCGGTACCGTTCCCCGCGGTTCCGGGCCCGGCGAATTCCGTGCCGCCCCGGAGATCGTGATCATCGAATGCGAATCCATGTGCCGAATCGGAGTGAATCCTTGCGTTACCACTTGCGTCATCGTGTCCGCGTCGCGGGCGCCCTGCTGGCCACCGTCGTGGCCGGCACCGGCCTGCTCGGCACCGCCGGCGTCGCGTCGTCCGAGGAGACGCCGGATCCCGCGGTCACCCTGCTCGACCAGGCCTTCGAGACGCTGGACGTCCTGCCGCGCATCGTCGGCGGCGACCCGGCCGCCGAGGGTGACTATCCGTGGATGGTCCGCCTCGACATCGGCGGCGGGCTGTGCGGCGGTGCCCTGTACGCGCCGGACCTGGTGCTGACGGCGGCGCACTGCGTCGCGCCCGGCACCGGCCCGAACACCGACATCACCGCGCTGATCGGCTCGGTCGACCTCGCCGGCGAGGACATCGTCGAGGTCGGCGGCGAGTACGTCTGGTCGGCCAACGCCGAGGGCATCGGCGGCGGGTCACCCGACTGGGCGCTGATCCAGCTGGAGGAGCCGGTCGAGGACGTCCCGACGCTCGCCCTCGCCACCACCGACGAGTACGACGAGGGCATGTTCACGGTGGCCGGCTGGGGCACCGACGTCGAGGGCGGCGAGCAGCAGCAGTTCTTGCTCGAGGCCGAGGTGCCGTTCGTCTCCGACGACGAGTGCCTCGCCTCCTACCCGGACGACGAGGGCTGGGGCTTCGCGCCCGGCGTCGAGCTGTGCGCCGGCTTCGCCGAGGGCGGCATCGACAGCTGCCAGGGCGACTCCGGCGGCCCGCTGTTCCGCGAGGACGAGAACGGCGAGCAGGTCCAGGTCGGCATCGTCAGCTGGGGCAACGGCTGCGCCCGGCCGGACTACCCGGGCGTCTACACGCAGGTGAGCGCCGTCGCGGCGGCGATCGCGGACACCGCTGAGACCCGCACCGAGCCGGTCGTCGAGACCACCGCGGCGGAGACGACCATCGACACCCCGGTGACGATCGAGCTGGCCGGCAGCGACCCCGAGGGCGACGAGCTGGAGTTCAAGGTCTTCGCCCCGGAGTTCGGCGAGCTGAGCTACGAGGACGACCCGAGCACGCTCACCTACACCCCGGCGCCGGGCTTCGAGGGCGAGGACACGTTCTACGTCATCGCCAACGACGGCAAGATCGACTCCGCTCCCGCGCTCGTGACGGTGACGGTGGAGGGCGCGGCGCCGACACCGACCCCGACGCCCACCGAGCAGCCGACGGAGCAGCCCACGCAGGAGCCGACCGAGCAGCCGACGTCCACCCCGACCGACGACCCGGGCGACGGCGAGGAACTGCCGGACACCGGTGCCGGCGCCGGAACGGGCCTCGCGCTGGCGCTGCTGCTGGCCGGGGGCGCGGCCGCGGCGTTCCTCGCCCGGCGACGGCTGGCGACACACGGCTGAGTCGCAGCACCGATCGACGGCGGCGTCGCCCCATCTCGGGGGCGGCGCCGCCGTCGTGCATAGTGAGGCGCCGGCCACGTCGTCATAGAGGGTGAGGCGACGGCGAGGAGCGGATGTGGACGCGGCGGCGGAACGTGAGTTCACGGAGTTCGTGGCGGCGCGATCGACGGCGCTGCTGCGGGTCGCGGTGGTGCTCACCGGCGACCGGCACCGGGCCGAGGACCTCGTGCAGGGCGCGCTGGCCAAGCTGGCCGGACGCTGGTGGACGGTCGACGACCCGGGAGCCTACGTCCGCCGCATCATCTACCACGACCACGCCCGATGGTGGCGGCGCCGGTCGGCCCGGTCCGAGGTGCTCGGCGCGACCGTGCCGGAGCAGCCGCAGGCCGACCGCGCCGTCGACGCCGTCCGCCGGCTCGACCTGCGCTCCGCGTTGCGGCTGCTCGGGCCGCGGCAGCGTGCGGTCCTGGTGCTCCGGTACCTGGAGGACCTGCCCGAGGCCGAGGTCGCCGAGATCATGGGCTGCTCGGTCGGGACGGTGCGCAGCCAGGCGCATCGTGCGCTGGCCCGGTTGCGCACCCTCGTGCCGGAGCTCGATGAACGCACCGACGACGTGGAGGAGCTGCGACGATGAGCATCGAGACGAACCTGCGAGCCGCCCTGGAAGAGGCGGCCGACGACGCCCTGCCGGTGCCCGGCCTGGCCGCCACGGCGTGGCGCCGGGCCCGCCGGCGCCGCACCGCCGCCCGGAGCGTGGTGGCCGTCGGCGCGGTGGCCGCCGTCGCCGTGCCGGCCGGCATGGTCGCGCTCGGCCGCGACGACGACGCGCCCGGCCTCGCCGCAGGGGCAGACATTCAGGCGGAGCCTGAGTGGCGCGAGCTGACCGGCGACGAGCTGACGGCCGCGGTCGACACCTGCTTCGCCGGCCACCAGGATCCGGCCGAAGCCTGGGATTCGCTACACGGAGTCCAGCTGACCGAACCTGCGTCGCCCGAGGCGCTGGCCACCTGGGTGGTCGCCGGGCCCACAGGCGAGGAACTGGTCTGGTGTGCGCTCCCGTCAGGAGGGGACGGCTACCCGCAGCTGCCGCTGGGGCGTCCGGTGGTGGACGAACCGGAGGCGCTGATCGTGGAGGTGGGCATGGGGGCCGGCAGCTATGCCGACCCGGCGACGCGGGTGACCGTCCAGTACGCGGACGGGCCGGAGCAGGACGCCGTGCTGTGGAACGGATACTGGTTCGATCCGACGGGCCGCATCCGGCTGATCGACCAGGAACGGCCGTGCGAAGGGCCGTTGCCGTACGTCGTGCGCGCCTACGCCGACGACGGGGAACTCCTGTCCGAGGTGCTGGACGACGGTCAGATCGGCGAGATCCCCAGCGGAACGGCCGCCGTCACGTGTCAGCCGTGACTGCCCGGCCGCTCTGAGATCGGTCCGAGAACCGTGTGAGAGCATGATCCGCATGGCCTCCCGAGTGCGTCGCGCCGGTCATCGCGGCCGGGGGCGTCGCCGGGCACCGGACTCACCGCCGCCGTGTCGCCGGGGCCGCCGTGTCGCCGGGTTCGCTCTCGGGCTGGCCGTGCTGGGCTTCGCCGGCTGGACGCTGATGCCCGACGGCGAGCCGATGGCGGGCAACGCGGCCACGCCGCCGCCGGAGCGGCACGCCCCCAAGATGGTCGTCGTCATGGCGGCCGAACGGCCGCCGCCACGGCCCACCGCCACGCCGACGCCGTCCACCCCGGAGGTCCCCGCCACGGGGCCCGGCACCTTCACCGTCACGCCCGGCGAGAGCGGCCGGGCCGGCACCGGCAGCACCCTGCTCACGTACACCGTCGAGATCGAGACCGGGCTGCCGTTCGACCCGATCGAGGTGGCCGCGGTCGTCGACGCCACGCTGGCCGACCCGCGCAGCTGGATCGCCGACGGCCACCGCTCGTTCCAGCGGGTGCCGTCGGACGGCGACCTGCGCATCCTGGTCGCCAGCCCGGACACCACAGACCAGTTGTGCGCGCCGCTGCGCACCCGCGGCGAGGTGTCCTGCCGCAACGGCGACAACGTGGTGCTGAACGGGCTGCGCTGGGCGGTCGCCGTCCCGCACTACAACGGCGACGTCGCCGGCTACCGCCAGTACGTCGTCAACCACGAGGTCGGCCACGCCCTCGGCCAAGGCCACGTCGACTGCCCCGGGCCGGGCGAGGTGGCGCCGGTGATGCTGCAGCAGACCTACGGCCTGGACGGCTGCCTGGCCAACAGCTGGCCCTACCCCTGACGAAGGGTCGGGGAGGCGTCCTGTTGCAGCGGCGATCTTGATCGACCTACTGTGACGCGGGTGGCGGAGATCTATATGTACGCCGACGAGACGGGCAATCTGGACTACGACGTCTCGGCTGGCAAGCAGGGCGCTTCGACGTACTTCGGCTTCGGGACCGCGGTCTTCGATCGTGAGCACGGCAAGGAGCTGTGGGACGGCCTCTGCCTGCGTGCACGCCTCGAGAGCCGAGGCCTCAACCTCCCCCGAGGGTTTCATGCGAAGAACGACACGCAGGCCACCAAGTCCGAGATGTTCTCTCTCATCAAAGAGCAACAGCCACGCTTCGACCTGACGTTCCTCCTCAAAGAGAACGCCTACGCAGGGGTACGAGAGCGCGGTGAAATGGGGCTGTACAGAATGGCCTGGTATCTCCACTTCAAGGAGATCGCCAAGCAGGTCGCCGAAGCGGACGACACCTTGTACGCGATTGTCAGCTCGTTCGGAACACATGCCCGAGCGACGGCGGCGCGAGCAGCCATCCGTGAGGTCTGCGACCAGGTCAGCCGGAGGATCGTCCTCTGTGTATGGGACGGCGCGACGTCGTGGGGGTTGCAGGTAGCCGACTACGGTCTCTGGGCGGCGCAGCGGGTGCTTGAAGGGAGACGGTGTGGTTGGTGGGAGCCGTGCGTCAAGCCGACCGTACAGTCGTTCTTCTTGCCGTGGAACCGGGCAACGTGAAGAGACCGGCTATCCCCGTTGGGGAAGAGGCCCCCTGGGCCTCTTGTCGCCGGTCTCCGCTACAAGAAGCGTAGCAACCTGAGTGATCGAACGTCTATGCACCTGCATGGCCGGTCGTTCATGGCTGGGATCGCCGTGCTCAGAGCGCCGTGCCGGTGCCGATGGGGCAGGAGACGCCGGTGCCGGCGAGGCCGCAGTAGCCGTTCGGGTTCTTCGCGTCACTCAGGTACTGCTGGTGGTAGTCCTCGGCGTAGTAGAACGCACCCAGCGGTTCGACCTCCGTGGTGATGTCGTCGTGGCCGGCCGCCCGCAGCTTGGCCGCGTATGCGTCGCGCCCGGCGAGCGCGGTCTCGAGTTGCGCCGGTGACGTCGTGTAGACGGCCGAGCGGTACTGCGACCCGATGTCGTTGCCCTGACGCATGCCCTGGGTGGGGTCGTGCTCCTCCCAGAACGCCTTCAGCAGGCCCGCGAAGCTGATGACGGCGGGATCGAAGACGACGCGGACGACCTCGGCGTGACCGGTGCGGCCGGTGCATACCTCTTCGTAGGACGGGTTCGGCGTGTACCCGCCGGCGTAGCCGACGGCGGTGGTCCAGACGCCGGGCAGCCGCCAGAAGATCCGCTCGGCACCCCAGAAACAGCCCATGCCGAAGACGGCCTCCTGGTACCCGGCCGGCGGCTCTGCCTCGATCGGGGTGCCGAGGACGGTGTGCATGCCGGCCAGCCCGAACGGACGGGCGTCGCGGCCGGGCAGCGCCTCCTCGGGGCCGACCTTCTTCGTCTTCACCAAGCGATCGAACAGCGACATTCGCAGACACCTCCATAGAGGTGAACACCGGGGACGGTCGCTGCGTTCCCCGCCCGGCTCAGGCGACGGCGACGACGGGGTCCGCGGCGGCGCGGCCGTCCGCCGTCACCGCCCGGAACGCCTGCTCCAGCGCCTCGACGGCGGGGCCGATGACGTCCGCGGGGTGCGTGTACGGCAGCCGCAGCCACCGCTCGAACGCGCCGTCGACGCCGAAGCGCGGGCCGGCCGCGAGCCTGATGCCGTGCCGCTCCGCCGCGCCGGCCAGCCGGCTGGACACCGGCGCGCCGAGGTCGCACCACAGCACCAGCCCACCCGCCGGCACCCGCGCGCGCCACGTCGGCAGCCGCCGCGCCAGCGCCGCCACCAGCGCGTCGCGGCGGGTGCGCAGCTCCGCCCGGTGGGCCGGAAGCGCCGCGTCGAGACCGCCGAGCAGTTCGGCGACGGCGAGCTGCTCGACCACCGCCGACCCCATGTCGACGCCGGCCCGGACGGCGGCCAGCCGGCGGATCAGCGCGGTGCTCGCGCGCGCCCACCCGATCCGCAGCCCGCCCCACAGCGTCTTGCTCGCGCTGCCGACGGTGACGGTGAGGTCGTCGGGCAGGTAGGTGGCCAGCGGCGGTGGCACCGGCCCGTCCAGCGCCAGCTCGACCAGTGTCTCGTCGACGACGGTGAGCGTGCGGCTGCGGGTGAGGACGGCGCCCAGGTCGCGCCGCTCGGCGTCGGTGGCCAGCAGCCCGGTCGGGTTGTGGAAGTCGGGCATCAGGTAGGCCAGCCGGGGCGCGGTCTGCCGGACGGCGGCCGCCATGGCGCCGAGGTCCCAGCCGTCGCCGGCCAGCGGCACCGGGACAGCGGTGGCGCCGTGCCGCCCGATCGCGTCCAGTGCGTTCGGATACGTCGGCTGCTCCACCAGCACGCGGTCGCCGACGCCGGTGGCCAGCTGCAGGACCAGCGTGAACGCGTGCTGCGCGCCGGATGTCACGAGCACCTGGGCGGGCAGCGTGGGCAGGCCGCGCGCCGTCAGCCGGTCGGCGACGGCCGCGCGCAGCTCCGGCAGCCCGAACAGGTGGTACCCGGAGCCGGGCAGGTGCCGCGGCAACTGCTCGAGCGCGGCATCGTAGGCGCGGCGCACCTCGGCCGGGGCCTCCGGCGCGGCGTGCGCGAGGTCGAGCAGGTCCGAGCCGTCGGAGGCCCACGGCGTCCACCACGGGGCAGCGCCCGGCTCGCCGTCGCGTGCCCCGCCACGGGACGGCGGCAGCGCGGTCCGGGTGCCCGAGCCCTGCCGGCTGACGGCGAACCCGCCGTCGCGCAGCTCGTCGTAGGCCGCGGTGACCGTCGTCCGGCTGACGCCCAGGGCGGCGGCCAGGCCGCGTTCGCCGGGCAGCCGCGTCTCCAGCGGCAGCCGGCCGTCGAGCACCAGCCGCCGGATCGACGCCGCGACGCGGGCGTACGCCGGACCGCCGGCTTCGGACCGGTCGCCGATCATCGTCGCCAGTTGCGGGCCTGTGACAGTGCGCACAAGTCCACTCTGGCACGATTGGCTATGGAAGAACAGGCCACTTGTCGGTGAGTATGGGTCCGTGATGACGCGCCGCCTGACCCAGCTCTTCGCCGGACTCCTGCTCTACGGCTTCAGCATGGGCCTGCTCGTCGAGGCCGGCCTCGGCCTGGACCCGTGGGACGTGCTGCACCAGGGCATCGCCGAGCGCACCGGCCTCACCATCGGCACCATCGTCATCCTGGTCGGCGTCGTGGTGTTGCTGCTGTGGATTCCGCTGCGGCAGCGGCCCGGCGTCGGCACCATCGCCAACGCGCTGCTGGTCGGGCTGGCCGCCGACGCGTCCATCTGGCTGCTGCCGTCGCCGGAGCCGCTGGCCGTGCAGATCGTGTTCCTGGTCTCCGGCGTGGTGCTGAACGCCGTCGCCACCGCTGCCTACATCGGCGCCCGGCTCGGGCCCGGCCCGCGCGACGGCCTGATGACCGGGCTGGTCCAGCGCACCGGCCATTCGGTGCGAGTGGTCCGGACCTCCATCGAGGTGATGGTGCTCGCCACCGGCTGGCTGCTCGGCGGCACCGTCGGCGCCGGGACCGTGGTGTATGCGCTCGCGATCGGCCCGCTGGTGCACCTGCTGCTGCCGAAGTTGCAGGTCCGTGAGCCGGTTCGCGTCGCCGCCGCTCCCGCGGCGACGTAGAGTCGCATCTCGTGCACGGATTCGAGACGCGAGCCATCCACGCGGGCCAGGAGCCCGACCCCCGGACCGGTGCGGTCATCACGCCCATCTACGCCACCAGCACGTACGCCCAGGACGGCGTCGGCGGGCTGCGCGAGGGGTACGAGTACAGCCGCACCGCCAACCCCACGCGCACTGCGCTCGAAGAGTGCATCGCCGCGCTCGAGGGCGGCGTCCGGGGCCTCGCGTTCGCCAGCGGCATGGCCGCCGAGGACACCCTGCTGCGCACCGTGCTGAAGCCTGGCGACCACGTCGTCATCCCGGACGACGCCTACGGCGGCACGTTCCGGCTGGTCAGCAAGGTCGCCGAACGGTGGGGCGTCAGCTGGACGGCGGCGCCGGTCACCGACGTCGCGGCGGTCCGGGCGGCGGTGCGTCCCGAGACGAAGCTGATCTGGGTCGAGACGCCCACCAACCCGCTGCTCAGCGTCGCCGACATCACCGCCCTCGCGACGGTGTCGCGCGACGCCGGTGTGCTGCTGGTCGTCGACAACACGTTCGCCACGCCGTACCTGCAGCAGCCGCTGGCACTCGGCGCCGACGTCGTCGTCCACTCGACCACCAAGTACTGCGGCGGCCACTCCGACGTCGTCGGCGGCGTGCTGGTCGTCTCCGACGCCGCTCTCGGCGACGAGCTGGCCTACCACCAGAACGCCATGGGCGCCGTCGCCGGCCCGTTCGACGCGTGGCTGGTGCTGCGCGGGCTGAAGACGCTCGCCGTCCGCATGGACCGCCACTGCGACAACGCCGAGCGCGTCGTCCAGCTGCTCGAAGGGCACCCGCGGGTGTCGCAGGTGCTGTACCCGGGGCTGCCCGGGCATCCCGGCCACGACGTCGCCGTCAAGCAGATGAGCCGGTTCGGCGGCATGGTGTCGTTCCGCCTGGCCGACGGCGAGCAGGCCGCCGTCGACGTCTGCAACAGCACCCGGCTGTTCACGCTGGGCGAGTCGCTGGGCGGCATCGAGTCGTTGATCGAGCACCCCGGCCGCATGACGCACGCCAGCGCCGCCGGTAGCGTGCTCGAGGTGCCCGGCGACCTCGTCCGGCTCTCCGTCGGCATCGAGACCGTCGAAGACCTCCTCGCCGACCTCGGCCAGGCGCTGGGCTGACCCTTCCCCGTGCCGCGCGGCGCCCGCTAGGGTGTGCCGACGCCGCGTGAAATCGAGGGACTGATGAGCTTCTACGACGACCGGGACCAGCGCTGGGGCAATCCCACCTGGGCGCCCCAGCCGGCGGCCGGCGAGCCGTCCGGGCTGGGTGGCCTGCGCACCGCGCTGACCGTGCTGCTGGCGATCATCGCGGCGGCCAGCGTGCTGTCCATCGCCGCCTATGCCGGTCGCATCGGCTACGTCGGTGAGGTCATCGACAGCGGCAGCATCGACCGGCAGCGGGCCGAGGACGCCGACGGGTTCGTGGCCGTGGCCGTGATCCTCTGGGTCCTGGTGTTCCTCGCGACCGCGGTGGTGTTCATCGTGTGGCAGTACCGGCACGCGAAGAACGGCCGCCTCCTCGGCGCGCAGGGTGGCGTCAGCGGCCCCGGCTGGGCGATCGGCGGCTGGTTCATCCCGCTGGCGAACCTGGTGATCCCGGCGATCAACCTGCACGGCAACGCCCGCCACAGCACGACCGCCGCCGAGCGGCGCGGGCCGGGGATCGTCGTGGTGTGGGCGATCTGCCTCGGGGTCTCGGCCTCTCTCGACCGGGCCGCCGCGGCGGGTGCGCCCGATGCCCTGGACGCCGACTATCTCGACCGGCTGCAGAACTCCGACGGCCTCTCGCTGGCGGCGAACGTCGGCTACATCGCGGCGGCGGTGCTGGCCGTCGTCATGGTGCGGACGCTGACGACGCGCCAGGAGGCGGCGCTCGCGGCCCGGACGGCGTCGGCCGGCGGGCAGCGGCCGTACGCCGCGTGGCCGGCCGCCCCGCCCGGGCCGCCGCCGGCCGGGTCGCCGGGGTATGGACCGCCGCCGGACGGCCCGGCCGCACCGCCCGCCCCGCCGCCTCCGCCCGCCCCCTGACCCGCACGAACGCGAACGGCCGGCGACCCCTGGAGGTCGCCGGCCGTCGGTAGGACGCGGATCAGGACGTGGCGGCCTCGCGCAGCGCCGGCAGCACCTCGGCGCCGATGCGCCGGATGGTGTCGGCCGGGTCGGCGCTGGCCACCTGGATCGCCACGTAGTCGGCCCCGACGTCGTGCACGAGGGGGCGGTACGCCTCGGTGAGCTGGTCGAGGTCGCGGACGATCGTGTACTTGCTGAGGATCTCCTGCCGGTCCATGGCGTCGGCGCGCTCGCGCAGCACCATGGGGTCGGCGACCTCGAGCCGGCCGGGCGCGCGCAGGCCCCGCATCGAGACCAGCGCCTCCCACGCCTCGTCGTCGCTGCCCGCGAGAACGACCCAGCGGGTGGCCATCACGGTGGTGTCGGCCCCACGGGCCGCAGCGGCCTCGCGGTACGGCGTGATGATGTTGGCGACGGTCTCGGCGGGGTCCTTGACGCTGGTGATGAGGCCCTCGCAGGTCTCACCGGCGAACGTCGCGGACTTCGGGCCGCCGGCCGCCATCCAGACCGGTGTGCGCCCGATGGGCGGGCTGTACAGCTTCGCCGTCCGGGCCTGGTAGAACTCGCCGTCGATGTCGAGCTTCTCGCCGGCGAGCAGGCCGTGCATGATGGTCAGCGCCTCGCGCATGCGGGCGATGCGCTCCTTGTAGCCGGGGAACGCGTATCCCAGCGGCGCTTCGTTGATGGCCTCGCCGGTGCCGACGCCCAGGATGAACCGGCCGTTGGAGAGCCGGTCGACGGTGGCGGCGGCCTGCGCGATCAGCGCCGGGTGGTAGCGGAACAGCGGGGCGGTGACGCTGGTGGCCAGCTCGACCCTGGACGTGGCCTGCGCGACGGCGCCGAACCAGGACCAGACGTAGCTGGCGGCCGAGACGTCGTCGACCCACGGGTGGAAGTGGTCGGCCCCGGTGACGACGTCGAATCCCACCTGTTCGGCGAGGACGGCGTGCTCCAGCAGGACCTCGGGCTGGTAGGACTCATGACTGCACAACCAGGCTAGTTTCACTGTCTCACTCTATATCTTGTATCCGGGCACGGCTAGATGCGCGTGCAGGTCGAGAAGCGATCATAGGCAGCCGGGTGACAGGATCGTCGTCATGAGTACTGTCTCCATGGCGGACGTGGAAGCCGCGCGCGAGCTATTGCGCGACGTCGTGCGGCCCACTCCGCTCGAGGACTCCCGCTGGCTGGCCGGACGGGTCGGCGGTCGAGTCCATCTGAAGTGCGAGAACCTGCAGCGCGCCGGATCGTTCAAGATCCGCGGCGCTTACGTGCGCATCGCCCGGCTGTCCGAACAGGAGCGCGCCAGCGGCGTGGTGGCGGCCAGCGCCGGCAACCACGCCCAGGGCGTCGCGCTCGCGGCCAGCATGCTGCACACGAAGGCGACGGTGTTCATGCCCGAGGGTGCGGCCATCGTCAAGGAGAAGGCCACCCGGGCCTACGGCGCCGATGTGCGCTTCGCCGGCGCCAGCATCGACGACGCCCTGCTCGCGGCGCGCGCGTTCGCCGCCGAGACCGGCGCCGTGCTCATCCACCCGTTCGACCACCCCGACATCGTGGCCGGTCAGGCCACCGTGGGCATGGAGATCCTGGAGCAGTGCCCGGACGTTCGCACCATCGTCGTCGGCACCGGCGGCGGCGGCCTGACGGCGGGCATCTCGCTGGCCGTGCACCACCTCAAGCCGGGCGTCCGCGTGGTCGGCGTGCAGGCCGAGGGTGCCGCGGCCTACCCGACGTCGCTGGCGGAGGGGAAGCCGGTCGCGTTGGAGCGGATGACGACCATGGCCGACGGCATCGCGGTCGGCTGCCCCGGCGACGTCCCGTTCGCGATGATCCAGGAGTACGTCGAGTCCGTCGTCACCGTCTCCGAGGAGTCGCTGTCGCGGGCGCTGGTGCTGCTGCTCGAGCGGGCCAAGCTGGTGGTCGAGCCGGCCGGCGCGGCCGCCGTGGCCGCGCTGCTGGACGACCCCGGCGCGTACGAGCCGCCGGTCGTCGCCGTCCTGTCCGGCGGCAACATCGACCCGCTGCTGCTGTTGCGGGTCATCCGGCACGGCATGGCCGCCGCCGGACGGTACCTCGCGCTGCGGGTCCGGGTGCCCGACGCTCCCGGCGGGCTGGCCCGGCTGCTGGCCGACCTCGCGTCCGTCGACGCCAACGTGCTCGACGTCGTGCACGAGCGCACCGCGTCGACGCTGTCGATCGACGAGGTCGAGATCGCCCTGCAGCTGGAGACCCGTGGTCCGGAGCACTGCGAGCGAGTGCTGGGCAGACTGCGCGAGGCGGGCTATCGACTTGCCATTTCAGAAGACTGACCTATCAATCTGGAAGGCGCGCTTGACGTTTTGGTAGTTCAGGTTCCACCATGGGGGCATGAACACCCTCAGCGTGCGTGAGATCCTCGAGCAGGTGGCCGACGGGCGGCTCGACCCCACCCGGGCGGCCGTCCTGCTCGACCAGATCGAGGACGCGACGGTGGTCGCGCCCACCGGCGCCGAGACCACCGAGTCCGCGGGCGCAGCGACGGCCGACCCCGTCAACGCGACCACCGGGACCGCTGGGACGTCCGCCGGAGCGGCCGCGGGGGCCGCGGCCGGCGCCGGAACCGCTGGGCGGTCCGGACCCTCGGGCGGCCCGGTCACCGCGCAGCGCATCACCCGGGTCCAAGTGCGGGCCACCTCGCGGCGGGTGGTCATCCTCGGCGACCCCAGCGTCGCCACGGTGGCCGTCAACGGCCAGCACACGGTGCGGCGCGACGGCGCCACACTGCAGGTCACCGGAGAGTCCGAGCTGATGCCGGGCGACGGCGCGTTCGTGCTGCTCGCGGGCGGGCGCTGGCGCGACATCGCCAGCCGCTTCCAGAACCCCGGCCAGCTGCTCGACCTCCACGTCCGGGTCAACCCCGAACTCTCCGTCGGCGCCGAGGTCATCGCCGGCTCGCTCCAGATCGACCACGTGCCGGCGCTCGACCACGTCCGCGTCACGGCGGGGTCGCTGCGGGCGCACGGCCTGGCCGCGCCGGTCGACCTCCTGGTCCAGGCCGGGTCGGCGCAGGTCGAAACGCGGCAGGTGGTGGGCCACTCGCGCATGCGCTGCGAGTCCGGCTCGCTGCAGCTGACGCTGCTCGACGGCTCCGACGTCCGCATCCATTCCGACGTCCAGCTCGGCCGGTTCCGCACGGTGCCCGAGCGCACCGGGCGCGACCGCGACCGCGACATCGTGCTCGGCACCGGCGCCGGGCAGATCCAGGCCGAGGTGGTCATGGGCGACATCACCGTCCGCCTGCCCGAGGGGACGCTCCGATGATCGGCGGTTTCTCGCAGCACCTGCACCAGCCGCCGTCCGACTGCCCGGTCTGCGGGGTGAAGCTGCACGTCACCCGGCTCGGCTGCGAGTCCTGCGGCACCGAGCTGTCCGGCCGGTTCGCCCCCTGCCCGTACTGTTCGCTCACCGCGCAGGATCAGAAAATCCTTGGCACCTTCCTGGTGTCCCGGGGCAATATGAGGGAGCTCGCGCGAGAGTTGGGGGTGAGCTACCCGACCGCCCGGCAGCGTTTCGCCGAGCTACTCGAGCGACTCGGCCTCGAGACGCCGGCCGAGACCGGCGCTCCCGCCGCTGGCGCCGTCGACCGCGAGGAGATCCTGCGCCGGCTGGCCGCCGGCGAGCTGGACCTCGACGAGGCGACTGCGCTACTCGGCTGAGGTTGATAGTAGAAGACTTCGCTTATATAAGTAATAGCTGGCACTGGTAGCCGCCGGGGACGGGCGCGCCGATGCGGCCCGACCTTGTCGGGGGCACCTGCCACGATGCCTCCAACCCACACGAGAGGACACCACCGTGAACGCCATCACCGCCGAGGGTCTGGTCAAGACCTTCGGCTCCGGGGAGAAGGCCGTGAAGGCCGTCGGGGGCGTCGACCTCGTCGTGCCCGAGGGCACCGTGGTCGGTCTGCTCGGGCCGAACGGCGCCGGCAAGACCACCACGGTTCGCATGCTTACCACCCTGCTCGCGCCCGACGCCGGGCGGGCCGTCGTCGCCGGTCACGACGTCGTCCGGGAACCGCAGGCGGTGCGCTCGAAGATCGGCCTCTCCGGCCAGTACGCCGCGGTCGACGAGAACCTCACCGGCCGCGAGAACCTCTGGCTGTTCGGCCGTCTCTACCAGCTGTCCAGCAAAGAGGCGTCCAAGCGTGCGGCCGAGCTGCTCGAGCAGTTCAACCTCGCCGACGCCGCCGACCGCACGCTGAAGACGTACTCCGGCGGCATGCGGCGCCGGCTCGACCTCGCCGGCAGCCTCATCGTCCACCCGCAGGTGCTGTTCCTCGACGAGCCCACCACCGGACTCGACCCCAGCAGCCGGCTCGACCTCTGGGACGTCATCCGCGAGCGGGTGGCCGAGGGCTCCACCATCCTGCTGACCACCCAGTACCTCGAAGAGGCCGACGCGCTGGCCGACAACATCGTGGTCATCGACCACGGCGTCATCATCGCCCAGGGCACCGCCGACCAGCTCAAGGCGCAGATCGGCGGCGAGCGCATCGAGGTCATCGTGCACGAGCCCGAGGCGCTGGGGAAGGCCGAGCAGGTGCTCAACGTCGGCAGCGGCGGCCAGTGCGTCCGCGACGACCACACCCGCAAGCTCACGGTGCCCACGCACACCGGCTCGAAGGGTCTGATGCAGGTCATCCGCGACCTCGACGAGGCCGGGGTGGGCATCGACGACATCGCGCTACGCCGGCCCACGCTCGACGACGTATTCGTCAAGCTCACCGGCCGGCACGCGGAGGACGACGACACGCAGGCCGAGACGGCCCAGGGGAGTGCATCGTGACCACCGACGTCATGCCGACCGCCGCCGCGCCCAGTCGCGTCGGCTTCAACCAGGCATTCACCGACGCCATGACCATCACGTGGCGCAACATCCGGGCCGGCTGGCGAGTCCCGGACAACCAGATCTACATGTTCATCCAGCCGATCATGTTCGTGCTGCTGTTCGCGTACGTGTTCGGCGGCGCCATCAACGTGCCGGGCGTCGACTACGTCGACTTCCTCATGGCCGGCATCTTCGTGCAGACCATGGCGTTCGCCTGTGCGCCGGCCAGCGTCGGCCTCGCCGACGACATGCAGAAAGGCCTGATCGACCGGTTCCGCTCGCTGCCGATGGCGCGGTCCGCGGTCATCGCGGGGCGGGTGATCGCCGACCTGGTCAACCAGTTCATCGTGCTGGTCATCATGATCGTCTGCGGCTTCATCGTGGGTTGGACGTTCCACAACGGGTTCGGCCAGTTCCTGGCGGCTGTCGGGCTGCTCATGTTGTTCGCGTTCGCCATGCTCTGGGTCGGCGCGTTCATCGGCCTGTCGGTCGGCAGCCCTCAGGTCGCGGCGTCCGCCGGGCTGATCTGGCTGTTCCCGGTCGTCTTCATGTCCAACGTCTTCGTCGACCCGTCGACCATGCCGGCCGTCGTCCAGGCGATCGCCGAGTGGAACCCGGTCAGCGCCATCGCGTCCGGCGCGCGCGAGCTGTTCGGCAACCAGAGCCTGGTCCAGTCCGATGCCTGGCCGATGCAGCACTCGGTGGTCGCCGCGCTGCTGTGGTGCCTCTTGATCGTCGCGGTCTTCGCACCGCTGGCGGTGCGCAAGTACAAGAAGGCGGCCAGCAAGTAACGGCCGCCGAACACGACGCCGCCCGCCCGGTCGCGATGACCGGGCGGGCGGCGTCGGTGCGTGCGGGGGAGCTCAGGCGCCGTACGGCTTGGCGTTCACGACCTCGACGGTGATGGTGGCGCCGTTGGGCGCCTGGTAGGACGCCTTCTCGCCGACCTTCTTGCCGCTGATGGCGGCGCCGAGCGGCGACTTCAGGGAGTAGACGTCGATGTCGACGGAGTCGTCGAGCGAGGCCAGCTCGCGCGATCCGAGCAGGAACCGCTCGGCGGCGTCGTCGCCCTCGAACTTGACCTCGATGATCATGCCGGGCTCGACCACGCCGTCGTCCGGCGGGTCGCCGACCTGCGCGCGCTGGAGCAGCTGCTGCAGCTGATGGATGCGGGCTTCCTGCTTGCCCTGCTCGTCCTTGGCTGCGTGGTACCCGCCGTTCTCGGACAGATCGCCTTCGGAGCGCGCCTCTTCGATCTGTCGCGCGATCTCGAGCCGGGCCGGCCCCATCAGGTGCTCGAGCTCCTGCTTGAGGCGGTCGTAGGCATCTTGGGTGAGCCAAGCAACGTTGTCGCTGGTAGCGGTCACGGCAACTGCTCCTCGGGTTGTCTATAGTTGCGTCGCACGTCGTATGGGTGTGCTTCGCCGCCGGGCCGTTCGCCCGGTCCAAGTGCTGACGGGGAAAGAACAAGAATACAAGCAATGTGGCAAGCCGACGATTGTCGCAGGTCAGGGCTATCGGCTGCGGCCGTTACTCCGACGCGGGCCGGCAACCGCGCAGTTCGGGGACGATGCCGTCGCCCTCCAGCGGGATGTCGGCGGGGACGACGAGGTGCTCGTCCGGGCCGGCCGGGACCTCCAGGTCGAGCTGGCCGACGATGATGCGCCGCACGTCGACGGCGACGAGGTCGCAGGTGACGGCCAGGTCGGCGTCGCGGCGGATCTCGACCCGGGCGGTCAGCACGCCGTCGCGCGGCTCGTCCCAGGACAGCAGTTCGGCGTCGACGTCGGGACCGCGGGCCGCGCTCACGATCATCCAGCCGACGACCGTGGTGACCAGCAGCACGCCGATGACGACCGCGACGAGGACGCCGCGGCCGTTGCGGGCCGCGGGGCCGCCCGCCGACACTCGTCCGTACCGCTGCGCCAGCAGGTCGCGGTCGGCGGCGTCGTGGTCGCTCATCGGGATGTCCCCAGGGGCTGCGGGCGTTGTTGTCAGTGGCGTGCGGCACCATTATCCCGGAGGCGGCGCTCGAGGGCACGCCCGCCCCGCCTACAGACGGCGCCGCTCCGGGCAGCGGGGGCCAACCCGCCGGTGGGCGCCGCCACGCATACACGTTTCCGTTCGACCGATGGGGTTTCCGGTGTCCGAGCAGCTGCGGCTGATGCACGTCCACGCACATCCCGACGACGAGTCCAGTAAGGGCGCGGCCTCGACGGCGCGCTACGTCGCCGAGGGCGTCGACGTCCTCGTCGTCACGTGCACCGGCGGCGAGCGCGGCTCCATCCTCAACCCGAAGATGGACCGCCCCGAGGTGCTGGCCAACATCTCCGAGATCCGCCGGCGCGAGATGGACGCCGCCCGCGAGATCCTCGGCATCCGGCAGGAGTGGCTCGGCTTCGTCGACTCCGGGCTGCCCGAGGGCGACCCGCTGCCGCCGCTGCCCGAGGGCTGCTTCGGCCTCATGCCGGTCGAGAAGGCGGCCGAGCCGCTGGTCGAGGCCATCCGCCGGTTCCGCCCGCACGTCGTCACCACCTACGACGAGAACGGCGGCTACCCGCACCCCGACCACATCATGTGTCACAAGATCACCGTCGCGGCGTTCGAGGCGGCCGCCGACCCCACCCGCTACGTGGGCAGCGGCGAGCCGTGGCAGCCGCTGAAGCTCTACTACCACCACTCCTTCAGCCGCATGCGCATGCAGGAGTTGCACGACGCCATGCTGCGGCGCGGCTTCGACTCGCCGTACGCCGAGTGGCTGGAGAACTGGGACGGCGAGCAGAACTGGGACGACCGCGTCACCACCCGGGTCGAGTGCGCCGAGTACTTCCCGGTGCGCGACCGCGCGCTGCTGGCGCACGCCACCCAGATCGACCCCGACGGCCACTGGTTCGCCGTCCCGCTCGAGGTGTCCCGGGAGACCTGGCCGACCGAGGACTACGAGCTGGTCACGTCGCACGTGCCCACCTCGACGCCCGAGGACGACCTCTTCGCGGGACTGCGGTGAGCACCATGCCGGCCAGCGGTGTCACAATGGGCCGGCGGGGGACGACACGAGGAATGCCCGCCGCCTGCCGTGAGGCCCGCAGCGGGACCGGCCGGTAACGAGGAGAGACAGAGTTCTGATGGGCATCCTGCAGGCGGTGGCGTACATCGCGGCGGAGTCGGAGGCGGAAGACTCCGGGGTCGGCCCTGGCCTGTACGGCCTCCTGGTCCTGATCTTCCTGGTCGCCGCGCTGTTCCTGCTCTACCGGAGCCTGCGCAAGCAGATCCGCCGGGTCGATTTCGACCCCGAGGGCGTCGACGACGTCGAGCGGATGCGCGGGCACCAGGAGCCGCCGGAGCGATGACTGGTCCGGACCGCCGCCGCGCCGCTCGGCGGACGGCGGCCTCGCCCGGGTCGGCCGCCGTCGAGACACTGGTCGCGGTGCGCCGCGCCCGCGACTTCGTCGACCGACACTATGCCGAGCCGCTCGACCTCGCCGGCATCGCGGCCGCCGCCGGCTACTCGCGCTACCACCTGGTCCGTGCGTTCAAGGCGGCATACGGCGAGACGCCGGGACGCTACCTGCAGCGCCGCCGGGTCGAGCGGGCGCAGGAGCTGCTGCGCGTCGCCGACCTCAACGTCACCGAGGTCTGCCACCTGGTCGGCTTCACCAGTCTCGGCTCGTTCAGCCGGCTGTTCTCCGAGCTGGTCGGGGTGTCGCCGTCGCGGTTCCAGCGCGACGCGCTCGCCTCCGCGCCGCGGCTGATCCCCGGCTGCTACGTGCTCATGTGGGGCCGGCCCCAGCCGAAGACGGCAATCCTGGAGAAGCCCGCGGCCGCCCGCACCTTCTAACGTCGAAGCACCGACGGAAGGAAGGAACCGAACATGATCACCAAGCTGGGCGTCGCGACCGCATACGTGAGCGACTACGACCAGGCGCTGGACTTCTTCATCGGCAAGCTCGGCTTCGAGCTGCGCACCGATGTCACGATGGAGAACGGCTTCCGCTGGCTGACGGTGGGCCCGCCGGCCAGCCCGGACTTCCAGCTCAACCTCACCGTGCCGGGTCCGCCGATGCACGACGAGCAGACCGCGGCGGCGCTGCGCGAACTGATGGCGAAGGGCGCGCTCAGCTCCGGCGCCTGGAACACCGACGACTGCCGGGCCACGTACGAGCTGTACAAGGCCCGCGGGGTCGAGTTCATCCAGGAGCCGGCCGACCGCCCCTACGGCATCGAGGCCGTGTTCCGCGACGACTTCGGCAACTGGTACAGCCTCAACGAGCTCAACGACAAGGCGCTGGACCAGCAGGCGATGGCGGAGGCCTTCGAGCCCGGCCGCTGATTCGTGGTGCTGGCACCCCTTGACCCCGTCGCCCGCGCACGGTTTATTCCTGGGTGGAGCCCGCGCCAGAGGCCATGGCCTCACAGGGGGACGCGGGCGACGGGGAACTGGGGGGTTCTCATGACGCGTACGTCGCGTGCACGCGTAGCAGCAGCAGTGCTGGCCACGGGGGTGATGGCCGTCGCGGCGGTCGCCTCCGCGCCGGCCGCCGCCGCGAAGGGCTCGTCGACGCCGAAACCGGTGGCCCAGTTCGACGGCCCGCGCGGCGTGGACGTCGACCAGGCCGGCCGCATCCTGGTCGGAGCGTCCGACGGCACGATCAGCCTGGTCACCGACCGCGGCCGGCACCCGAAGGTCCAGGTCGTCGGCTCGGTGCCGAACACGGGGTTCGCCCCGGCGGTCGCGGCCGGGCGACACAACAGTGCCTACGCCCTGACCGGCGGCGGCGAGCCGGGCGCCGGTGCCGCCACGCTCTTCCTGTTGCGTCGTGGCAAGGACGCGACGCCGGTCGCCGACATCGCGGCCTACCAGCAGGGCGACCCGGATCCGTACAACCAGGAGGGCGAGCCCACCGAGTCGAACCCGTTCGGCGTGGCCGCGTTGAAGGACGGCAGCGTGCTGGTCGCCGACGCCGCCGGCAACGACCTGCTCCGGGTGTACCCGAACGGGCACATCGTCACGGTCGCGCGGCTGAAGCCGCGCACGGTGGAGGTGCCGGAAGGGCTGCCGCCGGAGTTCGACGGCGAGCCGCTGCCGCCCGCGGGAACACCGATCGTGGCGGAGGCCGTGGCGACCTCGGTGACGGTCGGCTCGGACGGCTACTGGTACGTCGGTGAGCTGCGCGGCTTCCCGGCGACGCCGGACACGTCGCAGATCTGGCGGATCAAGCCCGGCTCCCGCAACGCGGTGTGCGACCCGGAGCGGCCGAAGAAGGGCGACTGCCGGCGCTTCGCCGACGGCCTGACCTCGATCGTCGACCTCGGTGCGGGCAGCCACGGCAGCGTGTATGCCGTCGAGCTGGTGCAGCAGAGCTGGCTCCAGTGGGAGCTGGGTCTGGTCGACCCGCCGGTGGGCGGGCTGTTCCGGGTGCGGCCGGGCGGTGCGCGCACCGAGTTGGCGGCCGGTCAGCTGATTCTCCCCGGCGGCGTCGCGGCTGGGTCGCACGGACGGCTCTATGTCACCGGGCCGGTATTCGGTCCGGGCGCGCTCTCCCGAATCGGCTGAATGCCATTCGGCCTTGCCCGCTTTGTGTGCCGGCGGCGTGAATTCGCGTCGCGTCCGCCGGCACGCAAGCGTGGCGCGTGGCAATGTGTGCGTTTGCGTTGACAGCCGTCGGCTGGTAGGTGCATGCTCTGCTGCGTTAGCCGAGTCCACGAGTGGTCTCGGCGGGTCGACTTCCATAGCGTGGAGAAATTCTCCAAGGCCGGGGGGCAGTCGCCCTTCGGTGCCGGAGTCGCGAATTCTCGTGGCTCGTCCGGCGCCGAAGGGCGTTTGACCCTTCTACTTTCCCCGGCCATTCGGCGCGCGGGCATTCTTTTCACATGGGGGCGGACATGATGTCCGGTATGCGACGCCCGTTCGTGCGGGCCGTGGTGGGTGTCCTTCTGGTCGCCGGTTCGGTGACGGCCACCGGTGGCGGCGCGGCCGCGAACCAGAACGGCAACGAGCTGGTGGGCGGCTTCGAGGTCGACGGCAACTTCTACGAGGGCTTCGACAACACGACGACGGCCACCGGCCCGGACGGCGACCCGATCGACTGGGGGAGCGCCGAGATCTTCCCGGCGCTGGTGGACATCGTTCCCGACCCGCTCGGCGGCACCGACACGACGGTGTTCGACCAGGGCAGCGCGGAGGACGACACCGCGTCGTGGAACGACGACGGGTCGGCGAGCGCGCCCGGCAAGGGCGACATCGGCGACGCCTACCTCTTCGACCGCGTCGTCGACGGCGACCAGTACCTGTACCTCGGGTGGGAGCGCGGCACCGACAACGGCACGGTCCACTGGTACGTCGAGCTGAACCAGCTGCCCAACACCGTCAACGGCAACGACACTCCGGTGCCCGACCGCAGCGTCGGCGACCTGCGGCTCAGCCTGTTCAACCAGGGCGGCCAGGCGCTGGAGCTGGAGTCGGTGGAGAGGTGGGACGGCAGCGCGTGGGTGACCGCGGCCGACCCCTCCGACGTCGCCCTCGCCGTCAACGACTCCACCATCAGCACGCCGAGTGCCGTGTCGCCGCTGGGCGCGGAGCAGTTCGTCGAGGTCGGGTTCGACCTCAGCGCGCTGCTCGACGGCGACCAGTGCGACTTCACCGGCTTCTCCTCGCTGTGGATCCGCAGCGCGCCCGGCGCCAGTCAGAGCTCGGAGCTGAAGGACTACCTCACCGGCCCGGTCGACACCGAGGCCCGGTGCGGCGCGCTCACCATCGAGAAGCACGACCCCGACGGCCAGCCGCTGGGCGGCGCGACGTTCACCGTCGAGCCGAACCCGATCCCCGGTGCGGCCGACCCGGACAGCCTGACCATCACCGACAACGACGCGAACGACGCCGACCCGGCCGACGGCGTCATCGTCATCGACCCGGCGGAGCCCGGCGACTACACGATCACCGAGGCCACGCCGCCGCCCGGCTACATCCAGGACGGCGAGCCGCAGGACGTCACGCTGGAGGAGTTCGGCGCCGTGACGGTCACGTTCGTCAACGGCCTCGGCTCGCTCGCGTGGAGCAAGGTCGACGCCGAGTCCAACGACCTGGTCTGCTGCGCGACGTTCACCGTCGAGGGCACCGCCGGCGCCGCGGATGGCGTGTCGATCACCGTCGTCGACAACGGCGAGAACGACGCCGACCCGACCGTCGGCTCGATTCTGGTCGAGGGCCTGCTGACCGGCACGTACACCGTCACCGAGACGGTGCCGCCGACCGGCTACGGCCTGCCCGCCGACCCCGTCCATGAAGGGATCGTCATCGATGCGGACACCCCCGACGTCGTCCTGGAGGACGCGTTCGAGGACCCGCGGCTGCCGTCCGAGCTGACCGTCCTGAAGCTCGACGCCGACACCCAGCAGCCGCTGGCCGGCGCCACCTTCGAGCTGTACCTCGACGACGGCGACGGCGTCATGGACGCGCCCGGCGGCGACACGCTGATCGGCGACTGCACCACCGGCGACGACGGCACCTGCACGATCGGCGACCTCGCCTGGGGCAGCTACTACTGGTACGAGACCGCCGCGCCGCCCGGGTACGAGCTGCCCGCCGACCGGTTCAGCGGCATGACCACCATCGACCGCGACAACGCGGGTGGCGAGCTGCCGGTGTCGACCTTGACCGACCGGCAGATCCGCTCGTCCATCGAGATCGTCAAGACCGACGCGAGCACCGGCGACGAGCTGGCCGGCGCCACGTTCGTGGTGCGCCGCGACGACGGCGACGGCGTCTTCGAGCCCGCCGACGACGCGGTGGTCGACCCGCCCGGCGAGGTCGTCACCGACGCGACCGGCACGGTCACCGTCGACGGCCTGCTCTTCGGCGACTACTGGGTCGAGGAGACCGCCGCGCCGACCGGCTACGAGCTGCCCGACCCGGCCTACCAGGGCCCGATCGGCATCGGCCCGGACAACGCCGGCGAGACCGTCACGGTGACGTTCGCGGACCCGCAGGTGCTCACCGACCTGTCCGTGCTCAAGCTGGACGGCGGGTCCGACAGCGCCGCGCCCCTGGCCGGGGCCACCTTCGAGCTGTACGTGGACGATCCTGCCGATGGCGTCATGGACGCGCCCGAGGGCGACACGCTCGTCGGCGAGTGCACCACCGGCGACGACGGCCTCTGCACCGTCACCGGCCTCGGCTTCGGGTCGTACTACTGGCTCGAGACCGTCGCGCCGCCCGGCTTCGACCTGCCCGACGACCCGTACAGCGCATTCGTTAACGTCACCGCCGAGAACGCCGGCACCGAGATCGCCCCGCTGACGTTCTACGACCCGCGCAAGCCGGGTGAGCTCGCGGTGCTCAAGCTCGACGACACCGACGGCGCGCCGCTGGCCGGCGCCCAGTTCGAGCTGCACGCCGGTGACGCCGACGGCGAGGTCGTCGGCACCTGCACCACGGGCGACGACGGCACCTGCATCGTCGGCGACCTCGACTTCGGCACGTACGTCTGGGTCGAGGTCGCGGCGCCGCAGGGCTACGACCTGCCCGCCGACACCGTCAGCGACCCGATCGTCGTCGACGAGTCCACCGTCGGCGAGGAGCCGACGCCGTTCGAGTACCGCGACCCGCGGCTGCTGTCGGAGCTGTCGGTGCTGAAGGTCGACGCGTTCGACGGGACGGCGCTGCCCGGCGCGGAGTTCGAGTTGCACGCCGGTGACGCCGGCGGCGAGGTCGTCGGCACCTGCACGACCGGCGACGACGGCACCTGCACCGTCGGCGACCTCGACTTCGGCACCTACGTCTGGGTCGAGATCGCGGTCCCGCAGGGCTACGAGCTGCCCGCCGACCCGGTGAGCGACCCGGTCGTCATCGACGCGTCGAACGCCGGCGGCGAGCTCACCCAGGTGGTCGTGCACGATCCGCGGCTGCTGTCCGAGCTGGCCGTGCACAAGGTGGCCGAGGACACCGGCGACTCGCTGGCCGGCGCCGTCTTCGACCTGGTGTTCGCCGACGGCGACTACGTCGTCGGCACCTGCACCACCGGCGACGACGGCCTGTGCACCGTCGGGAGCCTCGACTTCGGCGACTACTACTGGGTCGAGATCACCGCGCCCGAGGGGTACCTGCTGCCCGACGACGTCACCAGCGACGTCGTGTCGATCACGGCCGAGAACGCCGGCACGCAGATCGCCGCCGTGACGTTCGTCGACCCGCCGGTCGAGCAGCCGCCGACGCCGACTCCCACCCCGACGCCGACTCCCACGCCGACGCCCAGCCCGTCACCGTCGCCGAGCCCGGAGCACCCGCTGCCCGACACCGGCACCGGCGGCCCGCTGGGCCTGGTGGCGCTGGTCGCCGCGGCCGGGCTCGCGGTGGGCGCCGCGCTGCGCTGGAGGTCGCGCCGCACCGTCTGAGCGCACGCCGCCTAGGCTGGCCGGCATGGCCAACCGCTTGCGCGACGCCCGCAGCCCGTACCTGCTGCAGCATGCGGACAACCCGGTCGACTGGCAGGAATGGGGCGACGACGCGTTCGCGGAGGCGCGCCGCCGGGACGTGCCGGTGCTGCTGAGCGTCGGGTACGCCGCGTGCCACTGGTGTCACGTCATGGCACACGAGTCGTTCGAGGACGAGCGGGTCGCGGCGTACCTCAACGCGCGCTTCGTGGCGATCAAGGTCGACCGCGAGGAGCGTCCCGACGTCGACGCCGTCTACATGGAGTCGGTGCAGGCGCTCACCGGGCAGGGCGGCTGGCCGATGACGGCGTTCCTCACGCCCGACGGCAAGCCGTTCTACGCGGGCACGTACTTCCCGCCGCAGCCGCGGCACGGGCTGCCGTCGTTCAGCCAGCTGCTGCAGGCCGTCGAGGAGGCGTGGACGCAGCGGCGCGGCGACGTGACGGAGTCGGCGGACCGCATCGGCGCGGCGCTCGGCGGGGGAGCGCGGGTCGGTTCCGGCGACGGCCCGCCCGGTGCGGACCGGCTGGACGCCGCCGTCGCCCGGCTGGCCGGCGAGTTCGACGCGTCCTCCGGCGGCTTCGGCGGCGCGCCGAAGTTCCCGCCGTCGATGGTGCTGGAGTTCCTGCTGCGCCACCACGCCCGCACCGGCGACGGCCGCGCGCTGTCGATGGTCGAGCAGACCTGCGCGTCGATGGCCGGCGGCGGCCTGTACGACCAGCTCGGCGGCGGGTTCGCCCGCTACAGCGTCGACGCCGGGTGGGTCGTGCCGCACTTCGAGAAGATGCTGTACGACAACGCGCTGCTGCTGCGCGTGTACACGCACCTGTGGCGGGCGACGCGGTCCGGGGAGGCGGCGCGGGTCGTCCGCGAGACCGCGGAATTCCTGCTCCGCGAGCTGCGCACGGCCGAGGGCGGCTTCGCCAGCTCGCTGGACGCCGACTCGCCGCCGGTCCCGGGCGCGGCGCCGGTGGAGGGCGCGTTCTACGTGTGGACACCGGCGCAGCTGCGCGAGGTCCTGGGCGACGACGACGGCGCCTGGGCGGCGACGCTGCTCGGCGTCACCGAGACCGGCACGTTCGAGCACGGTGCGTCGACGCTGCGGCTGCTGCGCTCGCCGTCGGACGACGAGGCCGCTCGGTGGGCGCGGGTGCGCCGCCAGCTGTTCGACGCGCGGCTGCCGCGGCCCACGCCGGGCCGCGACGACAAGGTCGTGGCCGCGTGGAACGGGCTGGCCATCGCGGCGCTGGCCGAGGCCGGCGCGCTGTTCGACCAGCCGGCCTGGGTGTCCGCCGCCGTCGACTGCGCCGACCTGCTGGTCCGGCTGCACCTGGACGAGCACGGCCGGCTGCTCCGCGTCTCCCGCGACGGCGTCGCCGAGACGCCCGCCGGGGTGCTGGAGGACTACGCCGACGTCGCCGAGGGGTTCCTGGCGCTGGTCGCGGTCACCGGCGACCCGGTCTGGCTGTCGTTCGCCGAGCAGCTCCTCGACATCGTCCTGGCGCAGTTCGCCGACCCCGACGGCGGCTTCTTCGACACCGGCTCCGAGACGACCGACGTCCGGCTGGCCGGGCTGCGCCGCCCGCAGGACCCCACCGACAACGCGACGCCGTCCGGCTGGTCGGCGGCGGCCGGCGCACTGCTCGCGTTCGCGGCGTACACCGGCTCCGACCGGCACCGCTCCGCCGCCGGCGACGCGCTGCGCCTGTACGACGCGCTGGCTGCCCGGGCGCCCCGGTTCGCCGGCTGGGGACTGGCGGCCGCGGAGGCGTGGCTGGCCGGCCCGGCGGAGGTCGCGGTCGTCGGCCCGGCGGACGATCCGCGCACGACGGCGCTGTACGAGGTGGCGCTGCGGTCCGCCTCGCCCGGCGCCGTGGTGGTCGCGGGCGACCCCGCCGACCCGGCGACGGCCGCCGTGCCGCTGCTGCGCGACCGCACGCTGGCCGGCGGCGCCCCGGCCGCCTACGTGTGCCGCGGCTTCGTCTGCGACCTCCCCACCACCGACCCCGCCCGTCTCGCCGTCCAGCTCGCCGGCTGAGTCCGCGCCGCCCCGGCCGCCGGGCGGATGAGAGCACGCTCATCGTCGGTTCATCCGCACGCCACGTGCGGGCTGAAACCTGGTCACCGAGCAGTCATCTCGACGCCTCGGTGAAAGGGTGCCCCCTCCATGACGGTGCAATCGCTGTCCGGCCTCGGACGGGCGCGCGTGGCCCTGTACTCCCACGACGCCCAGGGCCTCGGCCACGTCCGGCGCAATCTCGCCATCGCCGGCGCGCTCGCCCGCATCCGGCCGGCGCCCGACGTCCTGGTGCTCACCGGCGCCCCGGAGGCGTCCGCCCTGACCCGTCCGCCGGGCTGCGACATCGTCGGCCTGCCGGGGATGGCCAAGGACGAGGGCGGCCAGTACCGCTCGCGGCACCTGTCGGTGCCGGTGGGCGAGCTGGTCCGGCTCCGGTCCGCCACCATCGACGCGGCGCTGCGGGCGTTCGACCCGGACCTGCTCATCGTCGACCGGCACCCGTGGGGCTTCGGGCGCGAGCTGGTGCCGATCCTCGAGACGCTGGCCGGGCGCGGCCGGGTGGTGCTCGGCCTGCGTGACGTCCTCGACGAGCCCGGCCGGGCGCGGCGCGAGTGGGCCCGCGACCGCGCGTCCGAGGCGATCGAGCGCTGGTACGACCAGATCTGGTACTACGGCGACCCGCGGGTGCACGACGCGACGGCCGACCTCGGGCTGCCGGAGCGGCTGGCCGGCATGGTGGTCCCGACGGGGTACCTGGCCCGCGGGCGGCACCGGCGGCCGCACGGCGTGCCGCCCCGTCCGGTCAGCGGGCCGTTCGTGCTCGGCCTGGTCGGCGGCGGCGCCGACGGCTGGGCGCTGGCCCGGGCGTTCGCGACGACGCCGATGCCGGTGGGCCACGTGGGCGTGCTGGTCACCGGCCCGCGGATGCCGCATCACCGGCAGGCCGAGCTGCGGGCGATCGCCCGGACCCGGCCGGAGCTGCGGGTCTTCGAGTTCGTCGACGAGGTCGAGTCGTGGCTGGAGGGTGCGGACGCCGTCGTCTCGATGGGCGGCTACAACACGGTCTGCGAGGTGATCGCCGCCGGGCCGCCGCTGCTGGTGGTGCCACGGGTGCGGCCACGGACCGAGCAGCTGGTCCGGGCCGAGCGGCTGGCCGCCGCCGGGCTGCTGGACGTGCTACACCCGGACGGTCTCGACCCCGCCGTGCTGGGCGGCTGGCTGACCGCCGCGACCGGCGCGGCCGGCTCGCGGTCCACCGTCCGGCGTCCGGCGACCACCGTCGACCTGGACGGGCTCGAGCGCATCCCGGCGCTCGCGCTGCCGCTGATCGAATCCGCGTCCGCCCGTCGGGAGGAGGCCGGCCATGTCGCCTGACCGCCCGCGCATCGGCTACGTGCTGAAGGTCTACCCGCGCTTCTCCGAGACGTTCGTCGTCACCGAGATCCTGGCGCGCGAGACCCGCGGCACCGAGATCCAGATCTTCTCGCTGCGGCCGCCGGCCGACAGCCGGTTCCACGACACGCTGGCCCGGGTGAGTGCGCCGGTGACCTACGTGCCGCGCATCCGCCGGCCGGACGGGCTGTGGTCGGTACTCGCCGCGGCCGCCGCCGAACTGCCCCGGCTGCCGGAGGCGCTGCCGGAGCTGCTGGCCGCCGACGCCGAGGACGCCGGGCAGGCGGTCGACCTGGCGGTGCGGGTGCGCCGGGCCGGCCTCACCCACCTGCACGCGCACTTCGGCTCGGTGGCGACGACGGTGGCCCGGCTGGCGTCGCTGCTGACCGGCGTGCCGTACTCGTTCACCGCGCACGCCAAGGACATCTTCCACGAGTCGGTCGACCCGGCCGACCTGCGCCGCAAGCTGACCGGCGCCGCGCATGCCGTCACCGTCAGCGACTGGAACGCCGCCTACCTGGCCGACCGCTACGGCGCCGCCGCCGGCCGCGTCCACCGGGTCTACAACGGCCTCGACCTCGACGCGTTCCCGTTCCAGCCGGACGCCGCGGACCGCCCGCCGGTCGTCGCCGCGGTCGGCCGCCTGGTGGAGAAGAAGGGCTTCGACGTGCTGCTGGACGCGTGCCGGCTGCTGGCCGACGCCGGGCGGGAGTTCCGCTGCCGCGTCGTCGGCACCGGCCTGCTCGAGGCCGAACTGCGCGAGCGGTCGGCCCGGCTGGGACTCACCGGCGTCGTGGAGTTCACCGGCCCGCTGCCACAGCCGCAGGTCCGCGCCGTCGTGCGGTCCGCCGCCGTCCTGGCCGCGCCGTGCGTCGTCGGGACCGACGGCAACCAGGACGGCCTGCCGACGGTGCTGCTCGAGTCCATGGCGCTCGGGACTCCGTGCGTGTCGACCGACGTCGCGGGCATCGGCGAGGTGGTGCGCGACGAGACGACCGGGCTGCTGGTGCCGCAACGCGACCCCGTCGGCCTCGCCCGTGCCGTCGCCCGGCTGCTCGACGACACCGCCCTGCGGACCCGGCTGGCCACGGCCGCGCGCGGCCTGGTCGAGAAGGAGTTCGACGCCGTCCGGCAGGCACGCGAACTGGACGAGCTGCTGGTCACGCCGGAGCCGGCGCCATGAGGGTCGCCTACGTCTGCGCCGATCCCGGTGTGCCGGTGTTCGGGTCGAAGGGCGCGTCGGTGCACGTCACCGAGGTCCTGCGGGTGCTCGTCGGCCTGGGCGCGCGGGTCGACCTGTTCTGCCGTCGCACCGGCGGTGTGGTGCCGCCCGGCCTGGGCGGCGTCCGGGTGCATCGCCTGCCCACGCTGATCACCCGCGACGCCGCCGGCCGCGAGCGCGAGCTGCTCGGCCAGGCCCGGGAGATCGAGGCGGCCGTGCGGGCGGCCGGGCCGTTCGACCTGGTCTACGAGCGGTACTCGCTGTGGAACGCCGCGACCATGGGCTGGGCCCGCTCGGCCGGCGTGCCCGCGGTGCTCGAGGTGAACGCGCCGCTGGTCGACGAGCAGGCCGAGCACCGGACGCTCGCGCACCGCGACGAGGCGTTGTCGGTGCTGCGGGCCGCCGCGATGTGCGCGACCGTGGTGAGCTGCGTGTCCCAGCCGGTGGCCGACTGGGTCCGGTCCGTCGCCGGGCCGGCGCCCGTGCTGGTGCAGCCCAACGGCGTCGACGTCGACCGGTTCCGGCCCGCGCCCGGGCGTGGACCGCACCCCTTCACCGTCGGCTTCGTCGGCACCCTCAAGCCGTGGCACGGCGTCGGCGTGCTGGCCGCCGCGTTCGCCCAGCTCAGGCACGAGTGCCCGGAGGCGCGGCTGCTCGTGGTCGGCGACGGGCCGGGCGCGCCCGGCCTGCGGGCGTCGCTGGAGGCGTCGGGCTGCGCCGGATCCGCGGAGCTCACCGGTGCCGTCCCGCCGTCCGCCATTCCCGCCCTGCTGCGCACCATGGACGTCGCGACCGCGCCGTATCCGGCGGACGCCGGGGCCTACTTCTCGCCGCTGAAGGTCTACGAGTACCTCGCCACCGGGCTGCCCGTCATCGCCAGCCGCACCGGGCAGTTGCCGACGGTCGTGCGCGACGGCGTCGACGGCGTCCTGGTGCCGCCCGGCGACGCGGCGGCGCTGGCGCGGGAGCTGATCCGGCTCCGGCGCGACCCCGGCCGCCGGCGCCGGCTCGGCCGGGCCGCCCGGGCCGGCGTCGAGCGGCACCACACCTGGCGCGCCGTGGTGACGCGGACGCTCGCCGCGGCGGGGGTCGGCCTGGACGCACCCGTGCCGGAGACGGTGTGATGGCGGCCCGGCGGGCGGACCTGCGCTCGGCGCTGCCCGGGCTGCGCCGCACCCTGCGCTACCTGCGCCCGCACCTGCGGCCCGAGCGGTGGCTGCTGATCGGCGGCTTCGCCTGTCTGCTGGCCGAGGTGGCGTTCCGGCTGATCGAGCCGTGGCCGCTGAAGTACGTCATCGACGCCGTGGTGGAGCCGGGCGCGGCGGACCGGTCCGGGATCGTCGCGCTGCTGCTGGTCTGCGCGGTCGCGCTGGTGGCCGCCGCCGGGCTGCGGGCGCTCTCGGCGTACCTCATGACGGTCTGCTTCGCCCTGGCCGGCACCCGTGCGATGACCGCCGTCCGTGCCGACGTCTTCGCCCACGTGCAGCGGCTCTCGCTGCGGTTCCACGGCTCGACCAAGACCGGGGACCTGCTGACCCGGCTGGTCGGCGACGTCGGCCGGTTGCAGGAGGTGGCGGTGACGGCGGCGCTGCCGCTGCTCGGCAACGTGGTGGCGCTGCTGGGGATGACGGCCGTCATGGTGGTGCTGGACTGGCGGCTGGCGCTCATCGTCGTCGCGGCGTTCCCGGTGTTCGTGCTGGCCAGCTCGCGGTCCAGCCGGAAGATCACGTCGGCGGCGCGGCTGCAGCGCCGCCGGGAGGGCGAGCTGGCCGGCACCGCCGGCGAGACCCTCGGCGCCATCACCGTCGTTCAGGCGTACTCGCTGGAACGGATCCTGCAGCGGGTGTTCGGCGCGGACAACCAGCGGGCGCTGCGCGACGGCGTCAAGGCGTCCCGGCTGGCGGCCGGCCTGGAGCGCAAGACCGACCTGCTGGTCGGCGTCGCCACGGCGGCCGTGCTGCTGATGGGCGGGATGCGGGTGCTCGACGGCGCGCTGACGCCGGGTGAGCTGGTGGTGTTCGTCAGCTACCTCAAGGGCGCTTTCAAACCGATGCGCGACCTCGCCAAGTACACCGGGCGGCTGGCCAAGGCGGCGGCTTCGGGGGAGCGGATCGTCGACCTGCTCGAGACGGTGCCCGACATCACCGACGCCCCGCACGCCCGGCGCGCGCCCCGCTTCCGCGGCGAGCTGCGGTTCGACCACGTCGACCTCGACTACGGCACCGGAGAGCGGGCCCTGCGCGACGTCAGCCTGCGCATCCCGGCCGGCTGCCGGGTCGGGCTGGTCGGCCCGTCCGGGTCGGGCAAGTCGACGCTCGCGGCGCTGGTGCTGCGGCTCTACGACCCCACCGGCGGCGCCGTCACCATCGACGGGCACGACCTGCGCGACCTCACGCTGGCGTCGGTGCGCGGGCAGGTCGCCGTCGTGCTCCAGGAGAGCGTCCTGTTCGCGACGTCGGTGCGCGAGAACATCAGGTACGGCCGGCCGGGCGCCACGGACGCCGAGGTCGAGGCGGCCGCGCAGGTCGCGCACGCCGACGAGTTCGTCCGGCGGCTCGAGTACGGGTACGACACCGTGCTCGGCGAGCGCGGGACCGGGCTCTCCGGCGGGCAGCGGCAGCGCATCGCCATCGCCCGCGCCGTGCTGCGCGACGCCCGCATCGTCGTCCTCGACGAGGCGGCCACCGGGCTGGACCGGGAGAACTCGGCCGCCGTCCGCGACGCGATCCGCGCGCTCACCCGCGGCCGGACCACGCTGGTGATCTCGCACGTGCCCGAGGAGGTCGCCGACTGCGACGTCGTCGTGCGGCTGGAGGCCGGGCAGGTCGTCGAGTACCGGCCCCGCCCGCTGCCGAGGCGAGGTGAGGTCGTCGATGCTCGCCGACGCTGACCGGCTGCTGGCCGCCCGCGACCCGGACGTCCCGGGGCTGGCCGTGCTCCTCGACCCGGACGCGCTGACCGCCTGGCTGCGGTCGCGGTGGGCGGCGCGCGACCGGCCGCCGCCCGACGCCGTCGCCGTCCGGTACCTGCGCTACAAGCCGGGCACCGCTCTGGTGGCCGCGGTCGAGCTGACCTGGCCCGGCGCGACCCGGGCCGGCTTCGTCAAGGCGGTCGCCCCGAGTGCGGCGCCGAAGCTGGCGAAGCTGCGGGGCGCGATCGTCGACGATGTCCTCCTGCTCGCGTACGGCGACGCCGCCCACGACCGCCGGCTGCCCGCCCTCGCCACGCTGGGGACCGGCTTGCGCACCCTGCGGTACAAGCCCGAGCGCCGGTGGGTCGGCGTCATCGGCGACCGGGTCGTCAAGGTGCACCGTCCGCCGCTCGCGTCGTCCGTGGTGGACGACCACCGGGCGGTGCGGGCGGCGGGACTGCCGGTGCCCGAACTGCTGGCGGCGCGGCCGCGGCACGGGCTGGTCGCCTACCGCTGGATCGACGGTGACCCGCTCGACCGCGGCGGACTCGACGGCCCGGCCCGCGGGGAGGCAGGCGCGCTGCTGCGGCGGCTGCACGACTGCGCGGTCGTGCCGGGCCGGACCCGGCCGTCGCACCGGCTGGAGCTGGCCGGAGCGGTCCGGGCGGTCGCGGCAGTGCTGCCGGACGCCGCGGCGCCGGCTGCCGCTACGGCGCGGACGATCACCGCGGCGCTGGCCGGGTGGGATCCTCCGGTCGTCCCGGTGCACGGCGACTTCTCGGCCGACCAGGTGATCGCCGGGCCGGCCGGGCTCGCCCTCCTCGACCTCGACCGGTTCTGCGCCGACGATCCCGCCGCCGACCTCGCCGGCTGGGCCGCCGCCGAGATCGTCGCCGGCCGGGCCGCCCCGGACGACCGCGCGGCCCGGGTGCTCGGTGAGGTACTCGACGGCTACCGCCCGCCGTCGGCGCTGCTGGACCGGCTCGACCCGCTGACCGCCGCGGCGCTGCTGCGCCGGGCCGCCGAGCCGTTCCGCGCCCGGCACGCGGACTGGCCCCGGCAGGTGGCGGCACACGTGCAGCGGGCCCGCCGGCTGGTGGCGTCGTGACGGCGCGTCACCCCGACCGGGTCGCCCATCCCGTGACCGGCGCCGAGCTGGCGGTGGTTCGGGCGTGGCCGCGTCGCGACCAGCACGTCCTGCTGGAGTTGGCCACCCCGTCCGGTGAGCGGCTGGCCGGCCAGTGGTTCGCCGACGCCGTCAGGCGGGCCGACGTGGTGGCGGCCACCAGCGGCGCCATCGACGTCCCCGCGCACGGCGTCGTGCTGCAGCCGGACGGCGCCGACCGGAAGCTCCCCGCGCTGGCCGGGCTGGTGGCGCGGCCGGGCAGCCGGCTGCTGGTGCACCGTCCGGGACGCCGGGCGGTCGTGCTGCTCGACGGCGACCGCGGCCGGTGCTACGCGAAGGTGCTGCCGCCCGGTGCGGAGGTGGCGCTGGCCGGCCGGCTCACCGCGCTGGCCGCCGCGTTGCGCGGGGTCGCCGAGGTGCCGCGGCCGCTGGACCGGCCGCTCGGCGACGGAGTCCTGGCGCAGTCCGAGCTGCCCGGGCCGACCCTGTACGAGGCGGGCCCGTCGTCCGGCCTGCTGGCCGGGTGGGAGCGGCTGGGCGCGGCACTGCGACGGCTGCACGGCACCCCGCCGTCGACCGTTGCCGTCACCGCCACTCACGATGCCGCCGACGAGGAGGCCGTCACCGTGCGCTGGCTGCGGGCCGCGGCCGTGTCCGGGCTGCTGCCGCCCGTCGATGTCGCCGGTCCGCTGACCGAGCTGCGGACCGGTCCGCCCGGCCCCGTCGGCCTGCTCCACCGCGACCTGCACGACAAGCAGGCGGTCCTCCAGCCCGGCGGCCGGCTCGGGCTGCTCGACCTCGACACCGTCGCGGCGGGGGAGCGTGCCCTCGACGTCGCCAACGTGCTGGTCCACCTCGAGCTGCGGGTCGCCCAGGAGGCGCTCACGCCTTCGCTGGCCCGGTCGGCGCGGTCGGCCTTCCTGGCCGGGCTGGATCCGGACGACGCGACGCTTGCGCGGGCGCCGGCCTACGAGCGGGCGACCCGGCTGCGGCTGGCCGGTGTCTACGCGTTCCGGCCGCGCTGGCGGGAGCTGTCGCGGACGCTGCTGGCGGCCGCTTCGCCGTGAGCGGACGCCTCTTGGCGTAGCGGTGTAATGATGTAATCATCGCAACATGAGTAAAGACGACGACAACACCGTCGAGAGGCTGCGCGGCTGGCTCACCGGCCGGCTGCCGGACAACTGGTTCGACGGCCCCATCGAGGTCACCGTCGACCGCGAGGAGATCACGGTCGTGGGCCGCATCCCGGCGCCCGCCACCGACGACGTCTCCGAGGTGGAGCGCGACGCCGCCGTGGCCGGCCGCATCGGGGCGTTCCGCGAGAGCACGCGGGAGCATCGCATCGAGATCGCCCGCGAACTGGAGCACCGCAGCGGCCGCAAGGTCGCCTGGGGCGTCGACTGCGGCGACCGGCGCGAGCTGTTCACCCGGCTCGCCGCGCCCGTCATGACCCGGCTGCGGCAGCCGGAGCGGCAGGTCCTCGACACCCTGGTCGACGCCGGCGTGGCGCGGTCGCGGTCCGAGGCGCTGGCCTGGTGCGTCCGCCTGGTCTCCACGAACGCCGACGAGTGGCTCGCGGACCTGCGTCAGGCCCTCACCCAGGTCGAGGAGGTCCGGGCCGCCGGCCCGACCCCGTGACGCGTCAGGTGACGGCGACGGCGCCCACGCCGAAGGCGGCCAGCCAGATGCCCACGTGGTGGCTGACGAAGCCGGCCAGCGTGAACGCGTGGAACACCTCGTGGAAGCCGAACCACCGCGGCGACGGGTTCGGCCGTTGGGTGCCGTAGACGATGGCGCCCAGCGTGTACATGAGCCCGCCGACGATGATCAGCGTGACGACCGCCGCCCCGCCGTGCGTCGCGAACTCGGGCAGCCAGAACACCGCCGCCCAGCCGAGCGCCAGGTAGATCGGCACGTACAGCCAGCGCGGCGCGCCGTCCCAGAACACCCGGAATGCCACGCCGAGCAGTGCGCCCGCCCACACCAGCCACAACAGCACGGTGGCGTCGGTCTCGGGCAGGACGAGCAGCGTGAACGGCGTGTACGTGCCGGCGATGATCAGGAAGATGTTGGCGTGGTCGAACCGGCGCAGCACACCCTGCGCGCGCGGCGACCACCGGCCGCGATGGTAGACCGCGCTGATGCCGAACAACAGCGCCGCCGTGGCGGTGTAGATGGCCGCGCTCACCCGCACCTGGGTGGTCGGCGCCACGATGACCAGCACCACTCCGGCCAGCACCGCGATGGGGAACGTTCCGGCGTGCAGCCAGCCACGCAGCCGGGGCTTTACCGCGGCGACCGCGTCGCGCACCTGCTCGTCGAACGCCATGAACCCACCGTACCTGTGAATTCACCGCATCAGCGGTGCATGAGAGTACTCTCGGGCGGGTGGAAGAGACGTCCTGATGCTGGAGGTGCATCGGTCGATGGGTCTGTCCGACCTCGCCTACCGCATCTACGGGAAGCGCATCAAGCGTCAGCTCGACCGCGGCCGGCTGCCGCAGCACGTCGCCGTGCTGATGGACGGCAACCGCCGTTGGGCGCGCGCGCTCAGCGCACCCACCTCGAGTGGGCACCAGGCCGGCGCCGAGAAGGCCCGCGAGTTCCTCGGCTGGTGCGACGAGCTCGACGTCAATGTCGTCACGCTCTGGATGCTGTCGACGGACAACCTCAACCGGCCAGAGGAGGAACTCGTCCCGCTGCTCGGGATCATCGAGAGCCTCATCCAGGACATCGCCGCCACCGGCCGCTGGCGGGTGTACCCCATGGGCGCCCTCGACCTCCTGCCGCCGCGCACCGCCACCGTCATCAAGGAGGCCGCCGACCGCACCCGCGACCTCGACGGCATGCACGTCAACGTCGCCGTCGGCTACGGCGGACGGCGCGAGATCGCCGACGCCGTCCGGGCCCTGCTGCACGAGCACGCCGCCAAGGGCGCCTCGCTGGAGGAGGTGGCCGAGGTGGTCACCGTCGAGGGCATCGCCGAACACCTCTACACCAAGGGCCAGCCCGACCCCGACCTCGTCATCCGGGCCAGCGGTGAGCAGCGGCTGTCCGGGTTCATGCTGTGGCAGAGCGCGAACTCGGAGTTCTACTTCTGCGAGGCCCTCTGGCCCGACTTCCGCCGGGTCGACTTCCTCCGCGCGCTCCGGTCGTACAGCGAGCGAGAACGCCGCTACGGCCGCTAGGGGCGGGCACCGACAACGTCGGTTCGCTACGGCCGAGATCCGGGAGCCACCGCCTGCGCCGCCGTGCGACCGAGGAAGGCCAGCAACCGTACGTCCGCCTCGTCGCCGTCGTGGACCGGCAGCGGAGAAGCGAACCGCACCGGCCTGTCCCCGTCGTCGATCAGCAGGCTCGACACCTCCAGCAACCGCCGCGCGAACGACGACGGCAGCGGCCGGTCGGCGCCGCACGCGCGGGCGACGTCCCAGCCGTGCACCGCGATCTCCAGCGCGCCGGTGGCGGCCACCGTCCGGGCGGCCAGCCACCCCTCCCCGACGGCGACGACGTCCGGTCCGGAGCCGGCGGCGCACCGGGCCAGCAGCGTGCGGGCGCGGTGCCGCAGCGTACCGACGGGGTCCGGCTCGGCCTCCGTCCTCGTGGCGGCGGCACCCGGCACTGCGATCCAGCCGGTCTCCGTCGCCTCCAGCAGCGCCAGCAGCGAGTCGTTCAGATGCCGCAGCAGCGCGCCGAGGTTCCAGCCCGCGCACGGCGTCGGCCGCGTCAACAGGTCCGGCCGCACCAGCCCCAGGCTGACCGTCGTGTAGCCGAGGGCTCGTTCGAGCAGCTCCGCCGCGTCGGCCGGCGGGCCGGTCACGGCAGCACGTCCGGCAGCCCGAACCGCGGGAACAGGCTCACGTCGAAGAACTGCGCGATGTGGGTGAGACCGGTCCGGCCGGCCGACACGACCTGCACCGCGAACGGCCGGTAGACGCCGTCGTCGCCGCGCAGGTACTGCGCCAGCGCCGGCTGCCCATTGGCCGACGTGCGGACGATGCGGATATCGCCGGCGCGCTTCATCGGGCACTGGACCCGGATCAGCTCGCCGATGTCGGCCGGGCCGACGAACCAGGCGGCGAACGGCGGCATCTCCCAGACGGCGTCGGCGGTCAGCAGCCGCACGAGCGCGTCGATGTCGTAGGACTCGAACGCCGTGACGTACCGCTCCAGCAGCTCCTCGCGCTCCGGCGGCAGCGGCTCGACGGCGTCGTCCTCGGACGGCGCGATCTTGTCGAGCTGGGCGTGCGCCCGCTGCAGCATGCTGTTGACGGCGGCGGTGGACGTGCCGATCAGGTCGGCGACCTCCGCGGCCTTCCAGCGCAGCACGTCACGCAGCACGAGGACGGCACGCTGCCGCGGCGGCAGGTGCTGCAGCGCCGCGACGAGCGCCAGCCGGACGCTCTCGCGGGACGTGACGACGGACGCGGGGTCGGGCAGCGGCTCGAGCCACGGCACCTCGGACCGTTCGACGAGGTCGCCGCTCGGCTCCGTGCTCGGCCCGCCCAGCCCCGTCGGCATGGGCCGGCGGCCGCGGCTCTCCAACGCGGTGAGGCAGGCGTTCGTCGCGATGCGGTAGAGCCACGTGCGCAGCGACGAGCGGTCCTCGAAGCGGTCGTAGGCGCGCCAGGCGCGCAGATACGTCTCCTGCACGAGGTCCTCGGCGTCGTGGACGGAGCCGAGCATGCGGTAGCAGTGTGCGAGCAGCTCGCGCCGGTACGGCTGGGCCAGTTGCTGGAAGTCGCCCGTCGTCTCGCCGATGGTCGTGGTGTGCACCGTGGCCTCCCTCGTCCTCCGCCGACGATACGCCGCCGAATGGACTGGCCGGCGACCGTCGGCAATGGACGGGAGGGCCGTGAGCGCGGAGGTCATGACTGGTCCGCGGCCAACTGGGCCTGATGTTCCGGGCTGATCTGGAGGATCTGGACGTAGTTGCCGTCCGGGTCGATCGCGGTGGCGAAGAGGCTGCCGTCGCGGTCCTCCAGCGGGGCCAGCCAGCTGACGCCCATGTCGTACAGCCGGCCAACGACGGAACGCGCGTCGTCGACGTCGAAGTTGAGGATCATCCGGCCCGGCTCGGGGTTCGCCGCCCCGACGTCGTCGCGCTGGTCGATCATCAGGTGGAAGGCGCCGTAGCGCAGCATCCGGTAGTCGCCCACGCGTGCGTCGTCGGACGGGGTGAGCGCGGCGGCGTACCAGGCGCCGAGGCGGTCCGGGTCCGTGCTGGACAGCAGGATGCTCGCGAGGCTGGCGGTGCTCATCGGGTCTCCCTCTCGTTGGGTCTGCTGATCAGGCAGACCGCGCGGAGAGCGGAAAGTCATCGGTGGGCGCGGATCACGCCTCGGCTACGCTGTCCGGCCTCTGGACGGAGCCGACGACCCGGATGTCGTACTGGTCCACCACGTAGGTGGTGTGGACGTGCTTGCCGGCGTGGCCGCGGGCCGCCTCTTCGGCGTTGCCGTACGACGAGAACTTGCGCCCGGATTTGCGGCAGGTGGGGCAATGGGCGCGGTAGGTCGGCGCCCAGCGGCGCTCCGGCGCCTCGTTCTCAGCGGTCATGCGCCGGCCCGTCCCCCGCGCGAGCCGGCCCGTCCGTGCACCTCTGCCGTGAGCATCTCGTCCTCTCAGCTCGACTGAGTCCCCGTGGGCCGGGTGGCGTTTCAGGCCTAGTGCCTTGCGGCGCCGGCCGGAACCATCAGCGACGCACCCAGGTACGTGCTGAGGGCGACGTGCACCGAGCACTCGCTGGACCTGCCCCATCGGCGCGATCTGGGGCGGCAGATGGCGCAGTTGCCGTCGCTGTCGACCTGGTGCTGCCGCTGCAGCTGGGAGATGCCGGTGAGCAGGCGCAGCAGCCGCTCGGACGAGTCGCGGTCGAGCGTGGCCTCGCCCTCGAGTAGGCGGCCCGTGAGGCTGGCCAGCTCGTTGCCGATGGCCTCGTAGTGCGTCGGCGTGCCATCGTCCACGTCCGCCGTGGGAGCGGCCGACGTCTCGGGCTGCTCGAACTCGAACTCGCCCGCCTTCGCGCCGTCGACGAACGCCGTCATCTCGTCGTGTGTGAAGACCAGCGCCGGACCGTCGGGGTGCCGCGAGTTGCGCACGGCGACGGCGCCGGTGGGGAGCGGAGCGACCTCGACACAGTTGCCCTGCGCGCCGCTCCGGGTGCTCTTACGCCACCTGGCGGCGGGGATGTCCGACGCGATGATGCCGTTGTCGATCTTGTCCATGCCGCTCATCTCCCAATGGCGTCGACCGGACCACTCGTGCACCTGATCTTGCAGACGAAGGTAGCACGATCTTCGTGCATGTGCAGATGCACGCAGTATTGGTCTTGTGATTGTTGCGCGAGAGGCATGATCGATGCGGGAGTTGGGCGCCATCCTCGCATCGAGCGTGCGTCCGTCATTGGTGACATGCAGGTCGCTCGGAGGGTGACGCCGCAGCTTGTCGCACGGACGGCGCCCGTCGCGGCGGCCAGGCCGGCTCGGGATGGGGCCGGGCGCGGATCGTCAGGGTGGCGGGCTCACGCGCGGCGCCGCGACCTCGGCCGAGCCGCAGGGAGTCTTAGAGTTCGGCGCGGAGCTTCGCCAGGATCTGGCGGCTGTTCTCGGGCGTCTCGGCGTCGACCGCCAGACTGTCGAGCACGCGTCCGTAGGTCTCGACCTCGTCGAGGCGGTCGAGGTAGAGCGCGCCGGTGAGGTGCTCGATGTAGACGAGCGTCGGCAGTTCCTTCTCGGCGAAGCGAAGCAGCGTGAAGGCGCCCTCGGCGGCGTTGGAGTTGCGGTCGTAGGTCACGATCTGCACCGTGATGTGCGGCAGGCTGCTCGCCTCGAGCATCGCGTTGATCTGGGCGTCGAGCACCCTGCGGCCGCCGACCGGGCGGTGGAGCACTGACTCGTCGAGGACGACCCACAGGTGCGGCGCGCCCGGGCGGGCGAGGATGCGCTGCCGGCGTCGGCGCACGTCGATGCGCTGCTCGATGTCGTCGGTGGCGTACTGCGGACGGCCGTGCGTCATGACGGCGCGGGCGTAGTCCTCGGTCTGCAGCAGGCCGGGAACGAACTGGTGCTCGTAGGACTGGATGAGCGACGCCGACTCCTCGAGGCCGACGAAGTCGTTGAACCAGCCGGGGATGACGTCGTTGTAGCGGTGCCACCAACCCTGCTGGTTGGACAGCTTCACCAGGCCGAGGAAGGCATCGCGCTCGGTGGGGTCGTTGATGCCGTAGGTGGTCAGCAGGTCGGCGATGTCGCGTTCCTTGAAGGTGACCTTGCCGGACTCGAGCCGGCTCATCTTCGACTCGGAGGCGCGGATGGTGAAGCCGGCGTCGGCGCGGGAGAGCGAGGCGGCCTCGCGCAGGCGCCGCAACTGCGCGCCGAGGATCATACGACGTGCGGTGGGCGCAGTGGAGCGTGCCTCGGCGAGGCTGTTGCTCCGCGCGTCGTTGCTCGTCACGTGCGTACCTCCCTCGTCGGCTCGCCCGCGTGTCCAGCCTGGCCGGTGGGCCGAGCCGTGGTGTTCGCAGCCTTCATCATCCCACGGAGCCGCCGCCGCATGATCGAGGCGCACGTATGCATGCGGCCGACGTCGGCGCGCCGGGCCTCGAACCCATTGCGCTGATGATCACCCACACCTACGCTATGGGCGATCGAATGCCGGGTCTAGAGCAAGGACTGATTCAATGCCTGACGCTCCTCGAGAAGCTCGCGTGCCGGTCGGCGTGGACCCCAGCCGCGCGAGCATCGCGCGCGTTTACGACGCGTTCCTCGGCGGCACGGACAACTACGAGATCGACCGTGAGGTGTTCCGCCGGGTCCAGTCGGCGGCTCCCGAGGCGCGTGACCTCGCTCTCGACAACCGGGCGTTCCTCATCCGCGCCTGCCGCTTCATCGCCTCGAAAACGGGCATCAAGCAGTTCCTCGACTGCGGATCCGGCCTGCCGACGGCCGAGAACGTCCACCAAGTCGTGCAGCGGTTCGATCCCGAGGCGCGGGTCGTCTACATCGACAATGACCCCGTGGTCCTGGCACACGGTCGGGCGCTACTCGAAGAGAACGCCTACACGCATTTCGTGGCGGCCGACATCTTCGAGCCCGAGCAGGTTCTGGAGAACGCGGTGGTGCGCAAGCACATCGACTTCTCCGAGCCGGTTGCCTTCCTGCAGTTCGGCACCCTGCACCACTACGAGGGCTCGAAGGAGGGTCCGGCCGGGCTCATGAAGCGCTACATCGACGCGCTGCCGACCGGGTCGTACGTCGCGATCTCACACTTCCTCGACCCCGAGAACGAGCACAGCTCCGTCGCACGGCACATGGAGGAGCACTTCCGCGGCAGCCCTATGGGTTCTGGGACGTTCCGCACCAAGGCCGAGATCGAGGAGTTGTTCGACGGACTGGAGATGGTCGACCCGGGCGTGACGCTGTGTGCGCGCTGGTGGCCCGACGGCCCGGAGCTCAACCACCTGAGCCAGGCGCAGGAGTGCATCGCCGGCGGTGTCGGCGTCAAGCGCTGACCGGCGAGACCACATCGTTCACGGGCCGTTCAGGCGTGTCCTATCGCCGGGATCATGCTTGGCAGTAATCTAGGCAGTGGCGGACGGTGAGTAGCCGGCCGCTCGGGAGGCCCGTCCTACGTGCTGACACCATGGCGCGAACGGAGGGCCGGCACCCGGCCCAGTGGGCTCGGTCCCGGCACTCCGCGCGACACAGACGCCTGATTCATCAGGGTGCAATCAGGCGTGAGGGAGACGGACGTGGCCGCTTCCAAGACTCAGACCCGTCGTCGCACCACCCGGCAGGAGCCGGCTCGCCGCACCTACGTTCTCGATACGAGCGTGCTGCTGGCCGACCCGTACGCGATACTCCGCTTCGCGGAGCATGAGGTCGTCCTGCCGATCGTGGTGATCACCGAACTCGAGGCCAAGCGCCACCATCCCGAGCTGGGATACTTCGCCCGAGCAGCGTTGCGGCTGCTGGACGAGTTGCGGGTGGAGCATGGTCGCCTCGACGACCCGATACCGGTCGGCGATGAGGACGGCACGGTCCGGGTGGAGTTGAACCACACCGATCCCGAGGTGCTGCCGGCCGGGTTCCGGCTGGGCGACAACGACTCCCGCATCCTGGCGGTGGCCCGCAACCTGGCCGCCGAGGGGCACGACGTGACGTTGGTGTCGAAGGACCTGCCGATGCGGGTCAAGGCGTCGTCGGTGGGGCTGCACGCCGAGGAGTACCGCGCCGAGACGGTCGTCGAGTCCGGCTGGACGGGCATGGCGGAGTTGGAGGTGGCCGGCAGCCTGCTGGACGAGCTGTACGAGAACGGGTACGCCGACCTCGAGGACGCCCGCGAGCTGCCCTGCCACACGGGTCTGGTGCTGCACAGCGAGCGCGGCAGCGGCCTGGGCCGCATGACGGCGGACAAGCGGATCAAGCTGGTCCGCGGCGACCGCGAGGCGTTCGGCCTGCACGGACGGTCGGCGGAGCAGCGCATCGCGCTGGACCTGCTGCTGGACGACGAGGTCGGCATCGTCTCCATGGGCGGGCGGGCCGGGACCGGCAAGTCGGCGCTGGCGTTGTGCGCCGGGCTCGAGGCGGTGATGGAGCGGCGGCTGCACAAGAAGGTCGTCGTGTTCCGGCCGCTGTACGCGGTCGGCGGCCAGGACCTCGGCTACCTGCCGGGCAGCGAGTCGGAGAAGATGAACCCCTGGGCGCAGGCGGTGTTCGACACCCTCGGGGCGCTGACGACGCAGGACGTCATCGACGAGGTGGTCGAGCGGGGCATGCTCGAGGTGTTGCCGCTGACGCACATCCGCGGCCGGTCGCTGCACGATTCGTTCGTCATCGTCGACGAGGCGCAGTCGCTGGAGCGCAACGTGCTGCTGACGGTGCTGTCGCGCATCGGCAGCAACTCCCGGGTGGTCCTGACGCACGACGTCGGGCAGCGCGACAACCTGCGGGTCGGCCGGCACGACGGTGTCGTCGCGGTGGCGGAGAAGCTGAAGGGGCACCCGCTGTTCGCGCATGTGACGCTGACCCGGTCCGAGCGTTCGCCGATCGCCGCGCTGGTCACCGAGATGCTGGAGCGGATGCCCGGGTGAGCGACGTCTCATTTACTTGATTCGTCAGCTATGTCGGGAACTCCCGTGTCGCCTCCGGTGACGCGGGAGTTCCCGCAGGTCAGGGCCGACGACCAGGGGGAGCGGCGACGGGGTGCGCGGCCGCTTCGGCGGGCTGTCCCTGCGTAGCGGCAGAGCGTCACGATGGGCCGTGTGACACGCCGTCGAGTTGGCAACGATCACGTTTCCATTGCAGGGTGGTGGGGCCCTACAGGAAGGTTCCCCCACCCGTGCATCGGAGACGCAGACGCCTGCGCCGAGTCGTAGCAGGCCTCGGCATCCTCGCCTCGATCACCCTTCTCGCCACCCTGTTCACGGGGTGGCTCGTCGATTCCACCGGCTCCGGAACCGCCGCCGTGAGCACCCAGCAGCTGACTCTCCCGGAGGTCGGCGCGAAGGCCCAGGCACCCGAGCTGCCGTCCCTCGAGGACGACCTCGCCGCGGCCGCCGAGGCCCAGGTGCAGGCCGAGGCCGAAGCCGCTGCCGCCGCGGCTGCTCAGGCGGAGGCGGAGGCCCAGGCGCAGGCGGAGGCCGAAGCGGCTGCCGCCGCGGAGGCGGCCCGCCAGGCCGCTGCCGAGGAGGCCGCCCGGTCGCTGGAGCGGGCCGTCGAGGACCCGCAGTCCGCCGCCCGCACCCTGATGGCCGACTACGGCTGGGGCGACGACCAGTTCCAGTGCCTGGACAACCTGTGGACCCGCGAATCCAACTGGCGGCACACGGCCGAAAACCCGTCGTCGGGCGCCTACGGCATCCCGCAGTCGCTGCCGGCGAGCAAGATGTCCCGGTTCGGCGACGACTACCGCACCAACCCGGTCACCCAGATCGAATGGGGCCTCTGGTACATCGAGGGCCGGTACGGCGACCCGTGCGGCGCGTGGGCGCACTCGGAGTCCGTCGGCTGGTACTGACCCCAGGCTGAAACGCGAAACCCCCGGCACCGAGCGCAGGTGCCGGGGGTTTCGCGCTGCCGGGCTCAGACAGTCGGCGGGCGGGTCATGCTCAGCACGTCGAGCGCCTGGTCGAGCTGGTCCTCGGTGAGCTTGCCGCCGGCGACATAGCCGCGTTCGACGACGACCTCGCGGATGGTCTTCCGCTCGGCCAGCGCCTGCTTGGCGACCTTGGCCGCCTCTTCGTAGCCGATGTAGCGGTTCAGCGGCGTGACGATGGACGGCGACGACTCGGCGTACTCGCGGCAGCGCTCCTCGTTGGCCACGATGCCGGCGACGCAGCGGTCGGCGAACAGCCGCGAGATGTTGGCCAGCAGCCGGATCGACTCGAGCACGTTGCGGGCGATGACCGGCAGCATGACGTTCAGCTCGAAGTTGCCGGCGGCGCCCGCGAACGCCACCGTGGCGTCGTTGCCGACGACCTGCGCCGACACCATGCACAGCGCCTCGGGGATGACGGGGTTGACCTTGCCCGGCATGATCGACGAGCCGGGCTGGAGGTCGGGCAGCGCGATCTCGGCCAGGCCGGCGCGCGGGCCGGAGCCCATCCAGCGGACGTCGTTGGAGATCTTGTACAGCGACACCGCGACGGTGCGCAGCTGGCCGGACAGCTCGACCAGGCCGTCGCGGGCGCCCTGCGCCTCGAAGTGGTTGCGCGCCTCGGTGAACAGCAGCCCGGAGTCGGTGGCAATGCGCCCGATGACGGCGGCGGCGAACCCGGGCGGCGTGTTGATGCCGGTGCCGACGGCGGTGCCGCCGAGCGGGACCTCCGCGACGCGCGGCAGCACGGCCTCGAGCCGCTCGACGCCGTATGCGACCTGCGCGGCGTAGCCGCCGAACTCCTGGCCGAGCGTGACCGGGGTGGCGTCCATCAGGTGCGTGCGGCCGCTCTTCACGACGGACACGAACTCGACGGCCTTGCGCGTCAGCTCACCCTCGAGGTGGCGCAGCGCCGGGACGAGGTCCTCGACGACGGCGCGCGTGGCGGCGATGTGGATGGCCGTCGGGAACACGTCGTTGCTCGACTGCGACGCGTTGACGTGGTCGTTCGGGTGCACCGGCCGGCCCAGCCGCTCGGTGGCGAGCGTGGCGATGACCTCGTTGGTGTTCATGTTGCTGGACGTGCCGGACCCGGTCTGGAAGACGTCGATCGGGAAGTGGCCGTCGTAGTCGCCGCTCGCGACGTCGGCGGCGGCGTCCTGGACGGCCTTCGCGATGTCGGCGTCGAGCACCCCCAGCTCGGCGTTGACCTGCGCCGCCGCCCCCTTGATGGAGGCCAGCGCGCGGATCAGCGCGCCCTCGATGGGCGTGCCGGAGATCGGGAAGTTCTCGACGGCGCGCTGGGTCTGCGCGCGGTACTTCGCCGCCGCGGGAACCCGTACCTCGCCCATGGTGTCGTGTTCGATGCGGTACTCCTGCTCGCTCATGTGCCCATCATCGTCGACCGGGCGTACGCGTGGTGCCGCGGGGTACTCCCGCGGGAGGTCCCGTCTCCGGGTCCAGATCGGGGGAAAACCGGGTGACCCATGGCACATTGCCACGCACTATGTGAGGCAGGCATACTCGTTCTATAAAGAATGAGCCTCCGTTTTATGAGGACCTAGGGAGGGACGGGCGCGGGCACCCCACTCCGGCACTCGCCCCGGCACGTCATGGCCTTCGACATCCGCGAATACACCCGAACGTCCCGAGCCGTGCAGTGGCAGGATCTGCCGCTGGACGAGTTCCGGACCAACCCGCTGCCGCCCGAGACGTTGCGCAGCCTGCGCTACATGTGCGACGTCGAGTACCACACCGTCTGCTACCTGCGCGACATGCTCGTCACGCCGTCGCACAAGGATCCGCAGGTCACCGCCTTCATGACGATGTGGAACATGGAGGAGTTCTGGCACGGCGAGGCGCTCGCCGAGGTGCTGAACCTCCACGGGCTGGCCATCGACTACGACCACCTCAAGGCCACCCGGCTCAAGATGGGCTGGCGCGACAAGCTCGACCCGATCAAGCAGTCCATGCTGGCCAACGTCATCGGCGAGGACTTCGTCGCGGTGCACATGATCTGGGGAGCGGCGAACGAGTGGTCGGCCATCACGGCCTACAACCGGCTCGCCCAGCTCGAACAGCACCCCGTCCTCGCCGAACTGCTCAAACGCATCGCGAAGCAGGAGGCGCGGCACGTCGCCTTCTACGCCACGCAGGCCCGCGACCGGCTGGCCCGCAGCAAGAAGGCACAGCGGGTGGCCCGCTTCGCGCTGCGCAGGTCGTGGGGACCGGTCGGCTCCGGCGTCATGGCCGAGACGGAGGTGCGGCACGTGTTGCGCCATCTCATGAGCGGTCCGGACGGGCGGCAGGCGGCGCGCACCATCGACGACCACATCAGCAAGATGCCCGGGCTGGCCGGCCTGCGCATCGTCGAGGACGCACTGGAGGCGCGTGGCATCCCGGCCTGACGGCGGCCCGGCGTGGTCAGGTGGTGCGGCGTGGTCAGGTGGTGCGGCGGGCGACGTACACGTGGTAGTCGACCTCGCGGCTCTCGCGCCACACCGTCCGCACCACCTGCTCCACCTCGCCGACGGCGTCGGCCAGCACGCCGGCCAGCGCCGGCGCCGGCGCTGCCGACCACACCGCCAGCAGGCCGCCCGGACGCAGCGCCCGGGCGGCGACGGAGAGCAGCGGCCGCTCGTACACCTCGGCGTTGGCCTGATGAACGAGGAAGTGCGGCCCGTTGTCGACGTCGAGCAGGATGCCGTCGTACGCCGACGGTGGCGCCGCGCGCAGCATGACGCGCACGTCGTCGACCACCATGCGCACCCGCGGGTCGGCGACGACGGCGTCCAGCCCCGGCACGACGCCGCGCCGCAGCACGTCGACCAGCGTCGGCTCGATCTCGACGACGTCCACCCGCCCCACCCGGTCGTCGGCCAGCAGCGCCGCGGTGGTGAACCCGAAGCCGAGCCCGGCCACCAGCACCGCCGACGGCGACGGGTGCCGGTCCAGCAGCAGGCCGGCCAGCAGCCGCTCCGTCGACGTCTCCGCGGTGTCCATGAGGAACGTGCCGTTGACGATCAGTTCGTAGACCGGGCCGTCCGAGCCGGACCGTCGCCGCACCACCACCTCGCCGTCGACGCCGTCGTGGCGGACCAGCGTCTGCGGGGTGTCGAACACGAGATCACCGTATGTCCTCGACCGGCGGCACCGGATGTCGTAGGTTCGACTCACACCCTGACGCTCCGATGCCGTAGCGGTCACCTGGAGCGACAGCCCTGCTCCATGGAGGCGATGTGGGCAGAAGGACCGTCAGCGTCGCAGCCGCTGCCGCCCTCACGATGGGGCTGGCGGCCTGCGGCAGTAGTGACTCCACTCCGACACTCACGTGGTACATCAACCCCGACAACGGGGGCCAGGCGGAGCTGGCCAAGCGGTGTACCGAAGCGGCCGGCGGCGAGTACCGCATCGAGACGTCGCTGCTGCCGCGCGAGGCGTCGGCACAGCGCGAGCAGCTGGCCCGCCGGCTGGCCGCCAACGACTCGTCCATCGACATCATCAGCCTCGACCCGCCGTTCATCCCAGAGCTGGCCGAGGCCGGGTTCCTCGCCGAGATCCCCGACGACGTCGCGGAAGCGGTCACCGAGAACGTCGTGCAGGGCGCCATCGACGGCGCCACCTGGCGCGACGAGCTGGTCGCGGTCCCGTTCTGGGCCAACACCCAGCTGCTCTGGTACCGCAAGTCCGTCGCCGCGGCGGCCGGGCTGGACCCCGAGAACGAGCCGGTGACGTGGCAGCAGATCATCGACGCCGCCCAGTCGCAGGACAAGTACCTCGGCGTCCAGGGCATCCGGGCCGAGGCGCTGACGGTGTGGATCAACGCGCTGGTCACTTCGGGCGGCGGTGAGATCATCGACAACCCGGAGGCGCCCGCCGACGAGGTGCAGCTGGGCCTCGAGACCGACGCCGGACGCGCCGCCGCGCAGATCATCGAGGACATCGCCCGCAACGGCCTGGGCGGACCCGGCCTGGCCAACGAGGACGAGAACGCGTCGATGCTGCAGTTCCAGGGCGACCGCGGCTCGTTCATGGTCAACTGGCCGTTCGTCTGGGCGGCCACGCTGGCCGGCGTCGAGGGCGGCAACCTCGACCAGTCGCTGGTCGACGACATCGGCTGGGCGCAGTACCCGGCGGTCGCCGAGGGCGAGGACTCCCGTCCGCCGTACGGCGGCATCAACCTCGGCATCGGCGCGTTCAGCGAGCACACCGACCTCGCCATCGCGGCGGCGCAGTGCATCGTCCAGCCCGACAACCAGGCCTACTACATGGTCACCAACGGCAACCCGGCGTCCAACACCGAGGCCTACGAGGACTCCGAGGTCCAGGACGCCTTCCCGATGGCCGATCTCATCCGCGAGTCGCTCGAGGCGGCGGCGCCACGGCCGCAGACCCCGTACTACAACGAGGTCTCCACCGGCCTGCAGAACACCTGGCACCCGCCGAACTCCGTGACACCCGACTCCTCGCCCGAGGAAGCCACGACCTTGATCACCGAGGTGCTGAAGGGGGAGAGGCTGCTATGAGCGTGACGGAGACCACGGGCGACACCGGCCGTTCGGCGGACGACGGCGGTCGAGGCGGCAAGATCCCGGTCAGCGACCGGGTGCGGGCCGAGCGGCGGCTCGGCTGGTGGCTGGCCGGCCCGGCGTTCGTGGTGATGCTGCTGGTCACCGCGTACCCGATCCTGCAGGCGTTCTACGAGTCGCTGTTCAAGTACCGGCTCACCGACCCTGACGCCCGCGAGTTCACCGGGCTGAACAACTACGTCGTGGTGCTGACCGACCCTGTGTGGTGGCGGGCGGTCGGCGTCACGGTGCTCATCACCGTCATCACCGTCGCCATCGAGGCCGTGCTCGGCTTCGCGCTTGCCCTGGTGATGCACCGGGCGCTGACGACGCTGCGGCCGATCCTGCGCACGGCCATCCTCGTCCCGTACGCGATCATCACCGTCGTCTCGGCGTTCGCCTGGTTCTACGCCTTCGACATCAACTCCGGGTTCGTGAACTCCTGGTTCGACTTCGTGCCGGGCATCGGCTCGGACACCAACTGGTTCGGCGAGTTCGGCACGTCGGTGTTCGTCATCATCGCCTCGGAGATCTGGAAGACGACGCCGTTCATCTCGCTGCTCCTGCTCGCCGGGCTGGCCCAGGTGCCGGAGGACCTGCAGGAGGCGGCCAAGGTCGACGGCGCCACCTGGTGGCAGCGGATGTACAAGGTGACCATCCCGAACATGAAGGCCGCCATCATGGTCGCGCTGCTGTTCCGGACCCTCGACGCGTTCCGCATCTTCGACAACGTCTTCATCATGACGCAGGGCGCCAACAACACCGAGGTCGTCTCGTTCCTGGCGTACAGACAGACGATCAGCCGGCTCGAGATCGGCCTCGGCTCGGCGGTCTCGGTGCTGCTGTTCCTCTGCGTCGTGCTGATCAGCTTCCTGTTCATCAAGTTGTTCAAGGTCGATCTGGCCAGCGCGAGAGGGGAGCGGTGATGGACGAGCAGCAGCTCTCGCGCGGCACCAAGGCCTGGTGGTGGGTCGCCGGCGTCGTCGTCATCGTCTACGCGCTGTTCCCGGTGGCGTGGATCATCTCGCTGTCGTTCAAGACCCCCAGCGACCTGGCGACGGGGGAGTTCCTGCCGACGAACTGGGTGGGGGACAACTACGACAGCATCCTGCGCGGTGACGCCCAGGACCTGTTCCTGTCGTCGCTGCGCAACTCCATCGGCATCTCGCTGATCGCCACGTTCATCTCGGTGGTCCTGGCGATGTTCGCGGCGTACGCCATCGCCCGGCTCGACTTCCCCGGAAAGCGGCTGATCCTGACGACGGCGCTCGCGGTGGCGATCTTCCCGGTCATCTCGATCGTCACGCCGCTGTTCAACCTGTGGCGCAACATCGGGCTGTACGACACCTGGCTCGGCCTGATCATCCCGTACCTGTCGCTGACGCTGCCGATCTCGATCTGGACGATGTCGGCGTTCTTCCGGCAGATCCCCTGGGAGCTCGAACAGGCCGCGCAGGTCGACGGCGCGACCACCTGGCAGGCGTTCCGCAAGGTGATCGTGCCGCTCGCGACGCCCGGCGTGTTCACCACGGCGATCATCTCGTTCTTCATCGCGTGGAACGACTTCATCTACGGCATCTCGCTGACCTCGACCGAGGCGGCCCGGCCGGTCCCCGCGGCGCTGGCGTTCTTCACCGGCGCCTCGCAGTTCGAGGAACCGACCGGTGCCATCGCGGCGGCGGCGGTGGTCGTCACCATCCCCGTCGTGATCCTCGTCCTGCTGTTCCAACGCCGGATCGTGTCCGGCCTGACCCAGGGCGCCGTCAAGGGCTGACCCCGCTGTTAATGGAGGAGATCCCATGGCTGCCATCACGCTGAAGGACATCAACAAGCGCTACGGCGACGGCTTCCACGCGGTCAAGAACGTGAGCCTCGACATCGCCGACGGCGAGTTCGTCATCCTGGTCGGGCCGTCCGGCTGCGGGAAGTCGACGCTGCTGCGGATGATCGTCGGGCTCGAGGACATCACCAGCGGCGAGCTGCGCATCGGTGACGAGCGGGTCAACGAGAAGGCGCCGCGCGACCGCAACCTGTCGATGGTGTTCCAGAACTACGCGCTCTACCCGCACCTCACCGTGTACGAGAACATCGCCTTCCCGCTGCGGCTCTCCAAGACGCCGGACAAGGAGGTCGACGAGCGGGTGCGGCGAGCCTCGGACCTGCTGGAGCTGGACGAGCACCTCGACCGCAAGCCGGCCAACCTCTCCGGCGGCCAGCGCCAGCGCGTCGCGATGGGGCGCGCGATCGTCCGTGAGGCGCAGGCGTTCCTGTTCGACGAGCCGCTGTCCAACCTCGACGCCAAGCTGCGCGGCCAGATGCGCACGGAGATCTCCCGGCTGCAGAAGCGGCTGGGCATCACGACGGTGTACGTCACGCACGACCAGGTCGAGGCGATGACGCTCGGCGACCGCGTCGTCGTGCTGCGCCGCGGCGTCATCCAGCAGGTCGCCAGCCCGCGCGAGCTGTACGAGAACCCCGTCAACCTGTTCGTGGCCGGGTTCATCGGGTCGCCGCCGATGAACTTCATCTCCGCGACGGTGGTCGGCGACAGCCTGCACACCCCGTTCGGCGAGTGGCGGCTGCCGCCGTCGCGCGCCCTCGATCTCAGTGGTCACGAGGTGGTCCTGCTGGGCGCCCGGCCCGAGGCGTTCGAGGACGCGTCCGTCGTCTCCGACACCGCCCGCGAGCACGGCGTGGTGTTCGACGCGACCATCGACGTCATCGAATGGCTGGGCAACGAGCAGTACGCCTACGTGCCGTACGAGGCGCCCGAGGACATCCGCGCGCAGCTGGCCGAGCTCGAACGCGAGCTCGACAGCGAGGCGCTGCGCACCCAGTTGGTGGTGGCACTCGACGCCAGCAGCCGCATCCCCGAGGGGTCGCCGGCCAGCCTCTGGCTGGATCTGCGCCGGGTGCACGTCTTCGACCCGGAGTCCGGCGACAACCTCACGGTCCAGGCGATGGGGGACCGGACGCCCGACGCGGCCGGCAACGGCGGTCCGCCGGCGGCCGCTCCGGCCGATCCGGCGGCCGCTTCGGCCGATCCGGCGCCCGAGACCGGGGAGACCCCGATGGCACCCTGATCATCCGGGACTGACGTCGGGCCTCGCCGTGGCTGGTGCCGCTCCTTCTTCAGGGGTAGATCTCAGGGTATTCTCCTCCGTCCGGACGGCCGGGTGATTGCTAAGGTCGTCACTTGTGGACGAGACAAGTGACCAGCGGGCCATGCGGGCATCCGACGCCGACCGCGAACAGGTCGCCGATGTCCTGCGCCAGGCTGCGTCCGACGGCCGGCTGAGCCTCACCGAGCTGGAGGAACGCATCGAGGCGCTGTACGCCGCCAAGACGTACGCCGACCTCGAGCCGGTGGTCGGCGATCTCCCCGGTGACCTTCCGCTGCCGCCGTCCGCCGCCCTCGCGCGCCGCGCCGCCGCCGCACCGGCACCGTCGCAGTCGCCGTCGGCCCGCGTCGGCGGTGTGCCGTCGTCGCGCAGCGCGAAGGTCGTGTTCAGCGGCATCCAGCGGCGCGGCGACTGGGTCGTGCCGCAGTACTACCGCGTCAAGGCCGTTTTCGGTGGTGCCGACCTCGACCTGCGTGAGGCGACGCTCGAAGTGGCGGAGGTCGAGATCGAGATCAAGGCGGTCTTCGGCGGGGTCAACATCATCGTGCCGCCCGACCTCCGGGTGTCCGTCGACGGCGACGGCATCTTCGGCGCGTTCAACGACGACACCAACCGCGCCCCGCAGCCGGGTCCGGGTGCGCCGGTCGTCCGCATCACCGGCAAGGCCGTCTTCGGTGGCGTCAACGTCCAGCGCAAGTCGGCGGGCGAACGATGAGCGAGGTCCCCGACAAGCCGAAGCCGGCGCCCGCGCCGCCTGCACCTACGTCTGCGCCGTCCACGCCCGCGCCGCCTGCCCCGTCCACGCCGCCTACCCCCGCGCCGCCCAGCGCCGACTACCCCGACGTCCGCAGCGCGGCCGACCTGCGCTGCTCCGACGTCGACCGCGAACGGGTCGCCGAGGCGCTGCGCCAGGCCGCCGGCGACGGCCGCCTCACGCTCACCGAGCTGGAAGAGCGGCTCGAGGCGACGTTCAAGGCGCGCACGTACGGCGAGCTGCAGCCGATCACGCGCGACCTCCCGCAGGGTCCGTACCCGCTGCCCGGCGGCAACCCGGCGGCGAACTGGCAGCAGGGCCGGCCGGCCCCGGCGCCAGTGGCCCCCGTGGCCGGGACGACCGGGGTCGGTGCCGAGGTGCAGCCGCCACTGCCGCCGTCCGGTGGGCCGGTCCGTCCGTCCGAGCGCATCACCAGCGTGCTCAGCAACGAGAAGCGGGAGGGGCGCTGGGAAGTGCCGGCCCGCATGGACGTCACGTCGATCCTGGGCGAGGTCGTGCTCGACTTCACCGAGGCGGTCGTCCGCACCCCCGAGGTCGAGATCCAGACGTCGATCGTGCTGGGCAGCCTCACCATGATCGTGCCCGAGGGCATCGACGTCCGCCTCGACGAAGGCACCAACATCCTCGGCGAGCGGAAGATGAAGCTGCGCGAGCCGGTCACGCCGGGCGCGCCGGTCTACCGGGTGCGCGGCTTCGTTCTGCTGGGCGAGGTCACCGTGCGCCCGCCGCGCGACAAGCGCCGTTCAATTCTCGGCCACTGACCAGCGCCGGAGGGTTCACCGACGTGGGTGATCGTGCGCCGATGAGCCCGTCCAGCCTGTCCACTCGGACTGCCCAGCGTCGCCCGCCCAGCCCGTCCAGCCGGTTCTGCCCGTCCAGCCGGCCGTTGCCGGTGCTGATGCTGCTGGCCGTCCTCGCCGCGATCGTCCTCGCGGCCGCCGACCCACTCGGCGCGGCTGCTGACCCGCTCGGCGCGGCCGACGCCGCCGATGGGAACGACAGCTTCGGCTGGGGCCCGTCCCGCAGCGTTTGGGCCGGCTTCGGCTGGCTCGGCCTCGTGCTGATCGCGGCCATTCTGCTCCGCCGCCGCGCGAGCCGCCGCCGATGACCATGAGGCACACGTGTGGCTCCGCCCGACTCGCACCCTGACCTCCGGGTCAGAATGGCACCAGCTCCCGGCCGCGGTTGTCGGCTGCGAGGTGGCTTCTTTCTGGTCGGGCGCGGATGGGGCCGATGGGTTCGGGTTCGACTGGGTAGTGGTGGCCTGCGGGGGTGGTCCACCGGGTGGTGCCGTGTGGGTCGGTGGTGGTGGTGAAGCCGTGCCAGGTTTTGGCTCGGTGGTGCCCGGCGTGGAGTGCCCAGGTGTTGTCCGGCCCGGTGGTGCCGCCGTGTGCGTAGGGCTGTTGGTGGTCGATCTCGGCCTCGGTGGCGGGTCGGTGGCAGGTGGGGAAGCGGCAGGTCCGGTCGCGGGCGACGATGTGCGCGGCGAGGCCGGCCGGTGGTGCGTAGGTGGTGCGGCCGTACTCGAGCAGCCGGCCGTCGGTGGGGTCGGTGAGCAGGCGGCGCAGGGTGGCGTCGGAGGCGATGCTGCGGGCGGTGCCGGCGGTGATGGGGCCGTAGCCGTCGAGCTCGCCCGGCGCCTGACTGGCGCCGGTGAGGGTGTCGATGGGCACGGTGACGTGCACGGTGGCTGCTCGGCCGCGGCGGCGGCCGAGGACCACCGGCCCGGCAGGCCCGGCGGGTCTGGCTGGCCGGTCGGGCGGTGCTGGCTGGTTGGGCGGTGCTGGCTGGTCGGGTGGTGCGCGGTGACCGGGTGGCGTGGGCTGGTCGGCTGTGGCGTGAGCTGGTCGGGCGGTGTGGCGCAGGCGGCCGGGGTGACAGTGAGAGTCGGCGCGGGCGGCCCCGGTAGGGCCGGCAAGCAACTGGGTTGGCAGGAGGTGGGCGGCAGGGTGGTGGGCAGTCGGCTCGCCGGGATCGTTCGTGCTGGCGGGGCCGCGGGTGCAGGTGGGGTTGCAGCAGCCGAGGTGCCCGGATTCGAGTGCGGTCCAGGCGAGGCCGGTGAGGAGGTCGAAGCGGAGTTGGTCGAGGGTGCGGGGGTCGCCTCCGGTTCGGGTGTGGCGGGCGGCGGCGTCGGTGGCGGTCCACAGTGCGGTGAGGTCTTCGGCGGGCCCGTGGAGGGTGAGGGTGGCCATGCCGTCTTCGCCGCCGGGTGCGGCGGGTTCGGGGCGGCTGATGTGGCGCTGCTCGGCGGCCAGGCGGCGCCGGTGCTCGGCGCCGTGGGGGTCGGCGGTGATGACCTCGCGGCGCAGTCGTTGGTCCAGTGCGTGCCGGGTGCGTGTTTGCGCGTCGGGTAGCACGGCGGCTTCGACGCGGCGGCGGGCCGCGGGGTCGGGCAGGCAGCGGGTGCGGTCGGCGATCAGTCGTGCCTTGTCGGCGTCGATGTGTCCCGTGTCGAGCATGGCGAAGGTGTCGGGGAGGTCGGTGAGCAGTTCGACCGCGAGCGCGACCCGTGCGGTGGCCCGGCCGGGGGTCCAGCGCAACGCCAGGGACACCTCGTCGCCGGCCGCCTCGACCGCACGATGGGCGTGCCCGGCGCCGAGGTCGTCCGGGGCGCCGCAGCGCTGGTATTCCGGGCGGTCGGCCAGTTCGGCGAACACGTGGAGCAGTGCGGCTTCTTCGTGCGCGATCTGCCGCTGCCGCGCCAGCGCCACCGCGATCAGGCCGTGCGGGGGCAGTCGAGTGACATCGACGGACGCGAGCAGGGAGGCGAGCTCGGCGCCCGGTGGCGCCGCGGCCAGGCGGTCGATCGGATCGGACATCACACGGTCCCTTCTCGTCCACGGTGAGGGGGCGCCCGAGGTTCGAGCGCTGGCCACCCGCATGAGCCCGTCGGGCCGGGGTGGACGACCGCAGACAGACCCCTGCTGCGACCGTGGACGAGGTGGGACACCTGGTGTGGTGCCCTGCTTCGATGCCCGGGAACCCACTGCTGCCGCTCCCGGTGACGGCGTGATCAACTGAAGATGATCTTATCGAACACACGTCCGCCTCGCAACCGGCCGCCGGGCCGCCGCGCTGACCGAACCGCGGCCCTCACGGGCGTGGCGGCGCCGCAGGTGCGGGTCTATGCTGTCCGTTGTGCCGCAATTTCGGATCTCTGAGGCCGCTCGCCTCCTGGGGGTGAGCGACGACTCGTTGCGACGGTGGGCCGACGGCGGGCGGTTGCGGCTCGACCGCGACGACGCCGGGCGCATGGTCGTCGACGGGGTGGAGCTGGCGCGGGTGGCGCGGGAGAACGTGCCCGACGAGGCGGCCCTGCCCACGCCGCGGGAGTCCGCGCGCAACCACTTCCCCGGCATCGTGATCTCGGTGAAGAAGGACGGAGTGATGGCTCAGGTGGAGATCCAGGCGGGTCCGCACCGCGTCGTGTCGCTGATGAGCCGCGAGGCCGCCGACGAGCTGGGGCTGGACGTCGGCGTCGCTGCCATCGCGTCGGTCAAGGCGACGAACGTCGTCGTCGACCTGCCGGCGGGCCGGGCATGAGCCGGGCCCGGCTCGCGTTCGCCGTCACCGCGGCCGCGCTGCTCACCGTCGCCTGCGGGGGAGACGACGGCGACGACGCCGCGGCCGGCGCGGCCAGCACCACCGCGCCGGCCGACGACGCGCCCAGCGGCACGGTGACGGTGCTGGCGGCGGCGTCGCTGACGGAGTCGTTCGAGACGCTGTCCGACCAGCTCCGGGCGACCTACCCGGACCTCGAGATCGTCTACTCGTTCGGCCCGTCGTCCGGCCTGGTGGAGCAGCTCTTGGCCGGCGCGCCCGCCGACGTCCTGGCCACGGCCGACACGAAGACGATGGACGAGGCGGTCGCGGGCGGCGTGGTGGACGGCGAGCCGCGGATCTTCGCCCGCAACACGCTCGCGCTGGCCGTCCCGGCCGGCAACCCGGGCGACGTCACCGGGCTGGCCGACCTCGCGAACCCGGACTTGCGCATCGCGATCTGCGAACCGCAGGTGCCGTGCGGCGGGGCGGCGCAGCGGCTGCTCGACGCGGCCGGGGTCACGGCGGCGCCCGACACGCTGACGACGGACGTGAAGGAGGCGGCGTCGCTGGTCGCGCTGGGCGAGGCCGACGCGGCGCTGATCTACCTGACCGACGCGGCGGCCGAGGGCGACGCGGTCGAGACCATCGACGTGCCCGAGTCGGAGCAGGTGGTGAACGACTACCCGGTCGCCGTGCTGACCGACGCGCCGAACCCGGACGGCGCGTGGGCGGTCGCCGACGCGATCACCGGCGAGCCGGGCCGGAGCATCCTCGGCGAAGCCGGCTTCCTGACCCCGTGAGCCGGCGGACGGCGGACCTCCGGGTCCCGGCGGCGTTGCTGATCCCCGCGGCGCTCGGCGTCGCGATCCTGGTCCTGCCGATGGTGGGCCTGATCGCGCGGGCGCCGTGGGGCGACCTCCCGTCCATCCTGACCTCCGACGAGGTCCTGACGGCGCTGCGGCTGTCGCTGGTCACGGCGACGGTGGCGACCGGGGTCGCGCTGGTGTGCGGCGTGCCGATCGCCTGGCTGCTGGCCCGGACGGCGCTGCCCGGCCGGTCGGTGCTGCGCGGCCTGGTGACGGTGCCGCTGGTGCTGCCGCCGGTGGTCGGCGGCGTCGCGCTGCTGATGGTGTTCGGCCGCCGCGGGCTGGTCGGCGGCTGGCTCTACGACACCTTCGGCGTCAGCCTGCCGTTCACCACCGAGGCGGTCGTGCTGGCGCAGGTGTTCGTCGCGATGCCGTTCCTCATCGTCGCGGTCGAGGGCGCGCTGCGCACCGCCGACCGCCGCTACGAGGACGTCGCGGCCACGCTCGGCGCCACGTCTTGGACGACGTTCCGCCGGGTCACGCTGCCCGCCGTCATGCCGGGTGTGCTGGCCGGCGCGGTGCTGTGCTGGGCCCGGGCGCTGGGTGAGTTCGGCGCGACGGTGACCTTCGCCGGCAGCTTCCCCGGCACCACGCGCACGCTGCCGCTGGAGGCGTACGTGGCGATCAACGCCGGCGACAGCGACGTCGCCATCGTGCTCAGCCTGCTGATGATCGCCGTCTCGGTGACCATCTTGATCGGGCTGCGCGAGCGCTGGATCGGGGCCGCATGAGCCTCGACGCCGACCTCACGCTGCGCCGCGGCGACCTCGAGCTGCGGGCCGGGTTCGCGGTCGCGCCCGGCGAGGTGGTGGCGCTGCTCGGGCCGAACGGCGCGGGCAAGTCGACGGCGTTGCAGCTGCTGGCCGGCATCCTGCCGCTGGACGCCGGCCGGGTCGAGCTGGACGGCGTCACGCTCGACGACCCCGCCGCCGGGGTGCACGTCCGGCCGCGGGACCGGCGGGTCGGCATGGTCGTGCAGGACTACCTGCTGTTCCCGAAGATGAGCGTGCTGGAGAACGTCGCGTTCGGGCTGCGCTCGCGCGGCCTGCCCCGCGACCGCGCCCGGGCCGAGGCGCGCGACTGGCTGGTCCGGATGGGTCTGGACGGCTACGAGCGACGGCGTCCGGGCGAGCTCTCCGGCGGGCAGGCGCAACGGGTCGCGCTGGCTCGCGCGCTGATCGTCGAGCCGCGGCTGCTGCTGCTCGACGAGCCGCTGGCCGCGCTCGACGCGGGCACCCGGCCGGCCGTGCGGGCGGAGCTGCGCCGGCACCTCGGCGGCTACGACGGCTGCACGCTCGTCGTCACGCACGACCCGCTGGAGGCGATGGTGCTCGGCGACCGCGTCGTCGTGCTGGAGCGCGGCCGCGTCGTCCAGCACGGCGAGCCGGCCGAGGTGGCCCGCCGGCCGCGCACCGACTACGTCGCCCGCCTCGTCGGCCTGAACCTGCTGACGGGCACCGCGTCGGGCCGCACCGCGCAGTTGCCGTCCGGCGCCGTCGTCGCGCTGGCCCACGACGCCACGGGGCCGGTGCACATCGCGTTCCCGCCGGTCGCCGTCACGCTCAGCCCGCGCCGGCCGGACGGGTCGGCGCGCAACGCGTGGCCGCTGGTCATCGCCGACCTCGAGGCGCACGGCGACCTGGTCCGGGTGACGGCGGACGGCGCGGTGCCGGTGCTCGCGGACGTCACGCCGCTCGCCGTCGCCGACCTCGGCCTGGAGCCGGGCGGGCAGGTGTGGGCGTCGGTGAAGGCGAGCGAGATCAGCGTCTATCCGGCGTGAGGCGGTAGTTCAGCTCCGGCCGGCCCGCGCCGCCGTGCCGGGCCGCCCGTTCGACCCGGCCGAGGTCGTGCAGGTGCTCCAGGTACCGGCGCGCCGTCACCCGCGAGACCGACAGTGCGGCCGCGACCTCCTGCGCCGACGCGCCGTCGTGCTCCCGCAGCACCGCCACCACCTGGTCCAGGGTCTCCTCGGCCAGTCCCTTCGGCAGCCGGGACAGGTCGGGCGCGCGCAGCGCGCCGAGCAGGCGGTCGATCTCGTGCTGGCTGGTCGCCTCGGAGTCCGCGCTGGTCCGGGCCCGGTAGGCGGCGTAGCGGGTGAGGCGGTCGGCCAGCATCGCGAACGTGAACGGCTTGATGACGTACTGGACGATGCCCAGCGACACCGCGGCGCGCACCATCGCGAGGTCGCGGGCCGCCGTCAGCGCCATGATGTCCGTGCTCAGCCCGGCGGCGCGGAGCTTGCGGCAGACGTCCAGACCGTGCAGGTCGGGCAGGTTCATGTCCAGCAGCACGAGGTCGACCCACTCGCGCGACAGCACGGCCAGCGCCTCGCGTCCGGACGGCACGACGGCGGCCAGCTCGAAGCCCGGCACCCGCTCGACGTAGGTCGCGTGGGCGGCCGCGGCGATCGGCTCGTCCTCGACGACGAGGGTGCGCAGCGGCGCGCTCATGCCGGCTCCACGACGGCGGCGGCGGGCAGCGTGACCCGGAACAGCGTCGCGCCGCCGTCGCCGGCCAGCTCGATCTCGCCGTCCAGCCGCCGCACCACTTGCGCGACCAGTGCCAGCCCCAGGCCCTGGTGCGCGCCGGCGCCGTCCTTCGTCGACCAGCCGCGGTCGAAGACGCGGTCGCGGTCGGCCGCGTCGACGCCGGCGCCGGAGTCGCCGACCTCGACCACCAGCCCTTCGGTGGCGTCGAGCGCCACATGCACCCAGCGCGGCGACGGACCCGCGCCGGCCGCGTCGACGGCGTTGTCGACCAGGTTTCCGACCACCGTGACCAGGTCGCGGGTGGCCACCCCGGCCTCCTGCGCCGACCCGGCCGCCTCGATCGTCAGTGCGACGCCGCGCTCGTCGGCCTGCGCGATCTTGCCGAGCAGCAGCGCCGCCAGCACCGGCTCGTCGATGGCCGCGACGACGCGGTCGGCCAGCGCCTGGGTGGTGGCCAGCTCGGCGGTCGCCAGGTCCAGCGCGGCGTCGGAGCGGCCCAGCTCCAACAGCGACACGACGGCGTGCAGCCGGTTCGCCGACTCGTGCGCGTGCGCCCGCAGCGCGTCGGAGAAGCTGGTCGCGGAGTCCAGCTCGCGGGCGAGCCGCTCCAGCTCGGTGTGGTCGCGCATCGTCACCACCGCGCCGCTGCGCCCGCGGCCCGCGGCGGAGTCGTCCGTCCGGGCCGGCATCCGGCTGACCACGATGACCCGCTCCTCGGTGAGCACGATCTCGTCGACGGTGCTGCCCTCGCCGGTCAGCGCGCGGACGACGCCGGGCGGCAGCTCGACGTCGTCGAGGGTGAGGTCCGGCGGCAGCGGCCGGGGCAGGCCGAGCAACCGGACCGCCTCGTCGTTGGCCAGCACCACCCGGCCGTGCTCGTCCAGGATCAGCAGTCCTTCGCGGATCGCGTGCAGCACTGACGAGTAGTACGCGAGCGTGCGGGTGACTTCGGCCGGGCCCATGCCGCCGGTGACGCGGTGCAGCCGGCGCCCGACCACCACCGACCCGGCGACGCCGAGCAGGGCCGCCGCCAGCGCCGTCAGCGCGATCCACGGGACCTGCTCGGCCACCCGCTCGCCGACGTTCTCGATGGTGACGCCGACGGCGACCAGCCCGACCACCGCGCCGCCGCCGGGGCCGGATCGCACCGGTACGACGGCGCGGACCGACGGGCCGAGCGTGCCGGCGAAGGTCTCGCGCAGCGTGCCGCCGGACGGCGCGTCGCCGACGTTGCCGAGGAAGGTGCCGCCGATCTGCGCCGGGTCGGGATGGGTGTAGCGGACGCGGTCCGGCGACATGATGGTGATGAAGCTGACGTCGGCGCCGGCCCGGACCCGTTCGGCGTACGGCTGCAGGTGCGCGCTGGGGTCGTCGGAGTCGAACGCCGCGATGACCGACGGCGCCGCGGCGACCGCCCGCGCCACCGACAGCGACCGGTCGCCGGCCGCCTCGCGGGCCTCGCGCTGGGCGTTCACGACCACCATCGCCGTGACGGCGACGACGATGCCCAGCACGACCGTCAACTGGATGACGACCGTGCTGCGCACCAGGCTCCATCGTCGCCATGGCCTCGCGAGCGGCCCCATCACGCCAGTCTGCCTGCCGTCACCCGCCGGCCACCAGCTCGACGACGGCGGCCGTCACGTCCGCGGTGCTCGCGCTGCCGCCGACGTCCGGGGTGCGGGTCTCGGCCGAGCGCAGCGCCGTCGTGATCGCCGTCATCAGCTCCGTCGCCGCCTTCTCGTGCCCGAGCCGCTCCAGCATCAGCACACACGACCACAGCGTCCCGACCGGGTTGGCCAGGCCCCGGCCGGCGATGTCCGGCGCGGAGCCGTGCACGGGCTCGAACATCGACGGGTGCGTGCCGGTCGGGTCGATGTTCGCCGACGGCGCCACGCCGATGCTGCCCGCGACGGCCGCCGCGAGGTCGCTGAGGATGTCGCCGAACAGGTTCGACGCGACGACGACGTCGAACCGGTCCGGCTGCAGCACGAACTTCGCCGCCAGCGCGTCGATGTGCTCCTGGTCCCAGCGCACGTCCGGGAACTCCTCGGCCCGCTCGGCGACCACCTCGTCCCAGAACGGCAACGTGTGCACGATGCCGTTGCTCTTCGTCGCCGACGTGACGTAGCCGCGCCGGCCGCGGGCCAGCTCGAACGCGTAGTCGGCGATCCGGGTGACGCCGGCCCGGGTGAACACCGACTCCTGCACGGCGAACTCGTCCGGGAAGCCGCGGTTCAGCCGCCCGCCGATCTCGCTGTACTCGCCCTCGACGTTCTCGCGGACGACGACGAGGTCGACGCCGCCCGGCCGGGCCGTGCGCAGCGGGCTGCCGACACCGTCGAAGACCCGGATCGGCCGCAGGTTGACGTACTGCCGGAAGGCCCGGCGGATCGGGATCAGCAGCCCCCACAGCGACACGTGGTCCGGCACGCCCGGCCAGCCGACCGCGCCGAGCAGGATCGCGTCGAACCGGGCCAGCGTCTCCAGCCCGTCGGCCGGCATCATCGCGCCGGTCTCCGCGTAGCGGCGGCAGGACCAGTCGAACGTCTCGTAGCCGAGGTCCAGGCCGTGCCGCCGGTCCAGCGCGTCCAGCACCGTCCGGGCCGACGCGATCACCTCGGGGCCGATCCCGTCGCCCGGGATCACCGCGATCGTCCGCGTCATGTCGTCACCCGCCCAGCCCGAGCACGCTCACCATGACCGGGAGCAGCAGCAGGATCAGGATCGCGCCGAGCACGTCGAACGAGACGCCGGAGCGGATCATCTTGGTGATCGGCACGACGCCGGACCCGTAGACGATCGCGTTCTGCGGCGTCGACACCGGCAGCATGAACCCGAACGACGCGCCGAACGTGGCGGCCAGCGCCGGTACGAACGGGTTGACGCCCGCGGCGACCGCGATCGGGATGATGATCGGCACGACGACGGCGGCCGCGGCGGTGTTGCTGGTGGTCTCCGAGATCACGATCGCCAGCAGCACTGCGAACGCGGTGATGGCGAACGTGCTGGTCAGGCCCATGGAATCGAAGGCGCCGCTGCCGATCGTCTCGGCCAGGCCGGTCGACTCCAGCAGCGAGCCGAAGATGATGCCGGTGCCGAACAGCACCACGGTGCCCCAGTCGATCCGGGCGGCGTCGCTCCAGCGCAGCGTGTACTCGCGCCGCTTCCAGTCGGTGGGCAGCAGGAACAGCAGCGCCGCGCCGACGACGGCGACGATGCCCTCGTTCAGTCGGCCGCTGACGGTGCCGTACAGCTCGGAGTCGGTGCCGGCCACGACCGCGATGACGCCCGGGAAGATCCACAGGGTGACCGTCACACTGAACGCGATCAGCGTGTTCTTCTCCGCCTGCGAGAACCGGCCGAGCGCCGCCTTCTCCGTCGCCACCCACTCCGCGACGCCCTCGAGGTGCTTGATCTCGGGCCGGTTGAGCAGCAGCAGGACGATGGCCAGCGCGACGAACATCAGTGCGCAGATCGGCAGTGCGAGCATCATCCAGTCGAGGAACGAGATGGTCTCGCCGGTCGCCTCCTCGATCAGCCCGCGGCCGATCAGGTTCGGCGGCGACCCGACCGGCGTCAGCAACCCGCCGACGCTGGCCCCGTACGCGAGCATCAGCATCAGCGCCGCGCCGACGCGCAGCCGCAGTGGGTCGAAGTCCTGCGCGACCAGCCCCTTCGCCTGCAGCAGCTTCGCGATGACGGTGAGGATGCCGATCGCCGTCGGCAGCAGCATCGCCACCGTCGCCGTGTTCGACACGAACGCCGACAGCAGGCAGGTGATCAGCCCGAACACGATGATGACCCGCGTGGTGGACGAGCCGACGCCGGGCAGGTTGAGCATCCACATCGCGAACCGTTTGGCGAGGCCGTGCTTGAGCATCGCCTGCGCCAGGATGAACGCGCCGATGAACGTGAACACCGTCGGCGATCCGAACGGCGCCAGCGCCTCCGCCGCCGGCACGACGCCGAGCAGCACGATCGCGCCGATGCCGATGAACCCGCCGATCGGGATCGGCACCGGTTCGGTGACCCAGAGGACGATGACGCCGAGCAGGATCGCCGCGAGCGTGTGCTGCTGGTCGTCCAGGCCGAGCGGCAGCAGCAGCGCGATGATCGTGACCAGTGGGGCCAGGAACAGGCCGGCGGTGCGGCGGCCGCGTTCGAAGCGTTCCTCGGTCGGGCTCAGCTGCTGCTCGCCGAGGCTGCGGTAGGTGGCGTGGCCGAGGAACGCCTTGTCGACGTCGGTGGGCGGCGGCGGTGTCGGCCGGTCGATGACGGACACGTGCGGCTCCTCTCGCGGGGGTGGTCGGTTGACGCCCGAGTGTGATCCAGCCCACATCGACGTGTCACCGTTGCGTAACTTGAGTACACCGATCGGGTGGGGCCGCCGCGCCGTCGTGGGCGGCGTCCTGGGACGATGGAGTACGTGGCAGCCACCTCGACTCGCGGCAACCCCTCGCTGGGCGACATCCTGCGCAGCGTCGGCGTCCTGGCGGGCGTGATCGCCGCGATCGCGATCGTGTTCAACCTGCTTAGCGACTCCGATCCGCGGCTGCCCGACCCCGTCGACTACCAGCCGGCGCTCGCCGTCGCCCGTGCGGAGTACGGGTACCCCGTGCTCGCGCCGGAGCCCGTCCCCGACGGCTGGCGCGCCACCAGCGTCGACTTCGCCCAGGAAGAGTCCGGCGACCGCTGGAAGCTGGGCTTCCTCATCGGTGAGGGCGACGCGTTCGTCGGCCTGGAGCAGACCGACGGCGAGATCCAGAGCTACCGCGACGACCGCCTGGCCGACTTCGCCGCCGACGGCGAGAGCACCATCGACGGCGTCACCTGGGAACGCCTCCTCGAGGACGACGACCAGCCCGACCGCGCCCTCGTCCGCGTCGACGGCGGCGCGATGACCATCGTCCGCGGCACTGTCTCCTACGAGAAGCTCGAGGACTTCGTGCGGCTGCTGCGCTGACGGTGTCACAGCGGGTGGGCAGCCGGCACCTTCGATGGTGTGGCGGGCGATGACGGCAGCGGGCCGGTCCGGCGGGCGCTGACCGGATTGCTCGACGCCTGGCTGGATCTCGATCGCAGCAGCGCGGCGCCGCTGGACCAAGCGCGGTCGCAGGCGGCCGTGGTGGCCCGGGCGGCGAGTGGCGCGCGCCCGGAGGGTGTGGCGGTGGCCGAGCAGGTGCCGCCGCTGGTGGCCCTAGGCCTGACGGCGGCCGCGGACTCGCTGGCCGGGTTGGCGCGGGTCTTCGCCGACGAGGCGGGCGCGTTGGTGGCGCTGCTGACCGGCGTACCGGGCCCTGTCACCCTGGCCGTTCTCGGCTCCGGTCCCGACGCCGTCGTGGCGTCCTTCCCTGCGGGACCCGGCCGCGACTACGTCCGCGACCTCGTCGCCGACGCTGCCGTCGACGAGCGGCAGCCGTCCGAGGTGGCCGAGCGCGTGCCCACGGTCAACGCGATCCCGCTCTCGGTGGCCGCCGGGCTGCGTTCGGCGTTCGACGAGTCCGTGCGCGAGGACATCCTGGCGATGGTCTGCCATCCGCGCGGCCACGCCGTTCAGTTGCATGGTCCCGACGTACCGGACGAGGCGTTGATGGCCCGCGTCAGCTGGAAGAAGGACCCCATGGGCCGCAGCGACGCCAAGAACTCCTGGCTGCGCGACGCCGACGGCAGGGTGCGCACCAAACACGGTCTCGGCCACGTTGCCGGGAAGTTCACGACGGTGAAGTCACTGGCCAAGCCAGTCAACGCCCTGTTGGCGCACTGTGGCGGGACGCTCGCCGGCCTGCACGCCTACCTCGAGGAACAGGCCAGCATGGGCCGTGCGCGGATCTTCGTACCTGCCGACGTCGCTGGCCTCGAGCCCGGTGACACGACCGGGTTCCGTGGTGCGGGTACATCCACGCCTGAGATGGCGCGTCACTGGAAGGATGCTCGGAAGGACACCATGAAAGCCGGAGGAGGACCGATGCCGATCGTCCGGACTGACCAGATCGCCGAAGGAGAGGACGCTGGAGCTGCCATGATCCTCGACAGGGCCGACTCCGGCGCGTGGCTGATGGTGACCTGCTATCCGACCGGCGTCCCAGATGAGAAGTTCACCCGGCTGAGGAGCACGACCTCGTGACAGAGACGACCCGCAACTATGACCGCATCCTCGGAAACTGGTTCACCGGCGTTGACAGCTACCCGGACAGCTACACCGAGGGATGCGAATCGGTCGCGAAGTGGCAGAGCGAGCCTGATCGGAGTGGGCAGCTCGCCGCGTTCAAGGCGGAACTGGCGGCGCACATCCGCGACTCGTCGGACACCCCGATGAGCAAGCGCGATCACCAGTGGCTGAACGACGAGTGGTTGCGCAATCTCTGGTATGACCTTTTCGGGCCCGAGCCCGTGCCGGACGACCCGTACCCCGTCTCGGCCGAGGACTGGGGTCATCCGCGAGAGACGCCCTACATCGAGTACGCCGTGGGTGAGAGCGAAGACGACGCCACGGAGGGGGAGCGCGCCTGGCTGGCGCAGCGTGGGCTGACGCATGCCGAGATCCGGCGTGGCGGGTTTGCCAGGCCGGCGCCGGCGGACTACCGGGACCGGCTGGCCCGGCTCACCGCGGAGGGCAGGCGCACGCCGTACGACGGCGAGGTGTGATCAGCTTTCGCTGGAGTCGGCAGCCGCGGCGCTGGCGGCGTCGAGCTTGGCGCGGGCGCCGTCGAGGTAGCGCTCGCACAGGGCGGCCAGCTCTTCGCCGCGCTGCCACAGCGCCAGCGACTCCTCCAGCGTGGTGCCGCCGGCCTCGAGCTTCGCGACGATCTGGATGAGCTCGTCGCGGGCCTGTTCGTAGGTGGGTTCGGCGGCCTGCATGGACAGCCAACCTACCAGCGTCAGGCCGGCGAGGAACCGTCGACCGTGGCCGCGATCTCGCCGCCCGTCACCAGCAGCCGCACGTGGTCGCCGGCCGTGACGTCGGCGGGCTGGCGCACGACGGTACCGTCGTCCTTCTGCACGACGGCGTAGCCGCGCTCCAGCGTCGCGGCCGGCGACAGCGCCCGGATGCGGGCTCGGGTGTGGTCGACCTCGACGGCGGCGCGGTCCAGCGCGTGCCGCACGGTGCGCCGGGCCCGCTGCACGAGGGCGTCCAGTTCGGACGCGCGCAGCCGCAGGCCGTGCTGCGGGTCGGCCAGCGCCGGGCGGGACCGCAGCGAGTCGAGGCCGTGCCGCTCGCGGTCGAGCCGGTGCCGGACGGCGGACCGGATGCGCTCGCGCGCCCGGCCCACCCGCTCGGCCTCCTCCAGAACGTCGGGCACCACCCGCTTCGCCGCGTCGGTCGGCGTCGACGCGCGCACGTCGGCGACGAGGTCCAGCAGCGGGGTGTCGGCCTCGTGCCCGATCGCGCTGACCACCGGCGTCGCCGCCGCCGCGACCGCCCGGACCAGCGCTTCGTCGGAGAATGGCAGCAGGTCCTCGACCGACCCGCCGCCGCGGGCGATGACGACGACGTCGACCTCGGGGTCGCGGTCGAGCACCCGCAGCGCGTCCATGACCTGGCTGACGGCGTTCAACCCCTGCACCGCGACCGGCTCGACCCGGAACCGCACCCCCGGCCAGCGCCGCCGCGCGTTCTCCAGCACGTCGTGCTCGGCCTTCGAGTCGCGCCCGCAGATCAGCCCGACTACCCGCGGGAGGAACGGCAGCGGCCGCTTGCGCGCGTCGGCGAACACCCCCTCGGTGGCCAGGATCTTCCGCAGCCGCTCGATCCGCGCCAGCAGGTCGCCCAGCCCGACGGTGCGCAGCTGGTCGGCGGCCAGCGACAACGTGCCGCGGGTGAAGTACCAGGACGGCTTCGCGTGCACGACGACGCGGGCGCCCTCGGCCAGCGGCGCCTCCAGCGTGTCCAGCAGGCCGACCGGGCAGGTGACGGTCACCGACACCTCGGCGTGCGGGTCGCGCAGCGTGAGGAACGCCGTCGACGTGCCCGGACGGCGGGAGTACTGCGCGACCTGGCCCTCGACCCAGACCGGGCCGAGCCGGGCCACCCACTGGCCGATCAGCTGGGAGATGACGCGGACCGGGGCGGGCTTCTCCGGGGAGGTGTCGAGGGCCACGATGGGCACCGTACCTGCTGGCTCCGACTAGGCGCGCGCCTACCATGGGAGACATGACTGATTCGGGACGAGTGCTCCTGGCCGCCCCGCGGGGCTACTGCGCGGGTGTCGACCGCGCCGTCGTCACCGTCGAGAAGGCGCTCGACCACTACGGCCCGCCGGTCTACGTCCGCAAACAGATCGTGCACAACAAGCACGTCGTCGAGACGCTCGAAGAGCGCGGCGCCGTCTTCGTCGAGGAGCTGTCCGAGGTGCCCGAGGGTGCGCTCGTCGTCTTCTCCGCGCACGGAGTGTCGCCCATGGTGCACGCCGAAGCCGGCGAGCGCGGGCTGCGCACCATCGACGCCACCTGCCCGCTGGTCACCAAGGTGCACAACGAGGCCCGCCGGTTCGCCAAGGACGACCTCGACATCGTGCTCATCGGCCACAACGGGCACGAGGAGGTCGAGGGCACCGCGGGCGAGGCGCCCGAGCACATCCAGCTGGTCGAGAGCCCCGACGACGTCGACAAGGTGCAGGTCCGCGATCCCTCCCGGGTGGTGTGGCTGTCGCAGACCACGCTGTCGGTCGACGAGACCTACGAGACCGTCGGCAAGCTGCGCGAGCGGTTCCCGGCGCTGATCAGCCCGCCCAGCGACGACATCTGCTACGCCACCCAGAACCGCCAGGTCGCCATCAAGGAGGTCGCGGCCGAGTCCGAGCTGGTGCTGGTGGTCGGCTCGGCCAACTCGTCCAACTCGGTGCGGCTGGTCGAGGTCGCCCTCGACGCCGGCGCCGACGCCGCCTACCGCATCGACAACGCGTCCGAGATCGACGAGGCATGGCTGTCCGGGGTGTCGACGGTGGGCCTCACCAGCGGCGCGTCGGTACCCGAGGATCTCGTCGCCGGCGTCGTCGCCTGGCTGGGGGAGCGCGGCTACCCGACCGTCGAGGAGCACCGCACCACCGAGGAGTCGCTGATCTTCTCGCTGCCGCGCGAGCTGCGCCGCGATCTCAGGACGTCGGCGACCTCCGACTGACGGCGGTCAGCTCTTCTTCTTGTCCTTGCTGCCGCCGAGGCCGGCGATCAGCAGGATCAGCCCCCAGATGCCGAGCGGCCAGATGGGCCAGAACCGCTGCAGCTCGCCCGACGCGATGCTGCTGATGCCCCAGATGCCGATCATGATGACGGCGCCGCCGGCCCAGCCCTGCCACTCGTCGATGTACTCGCGCAGCTCGCGCTTCTTCCGCTCGACGACGGCCTTCTGCTCCTCTTCCTCGGCCTGACGGCGCTCGCGCTGCAGCGGCTGCGGCAGGTCGGCCGTGAGCCGGTCGAGGTCGCCGTAGGTGCGCGACTCCCACACCGCCTGGATGCGGCGCTCGTACTCGTCGTTGTCGAGCCGGCCCTCCCCGAAGGCGTCGCGCAGGTCCTCGGCCACCAGCTCGCGATCGTCGTCGCTCGCCCGCTGTTCCGGCCGCCGCGCGGGCAGGTCGCTCATCCCGGCGTTCTCCTCTCGTGTGTCCGAGCAAGAATACGACCGGAACCGGGCCGGACCGATCACCTGGACCCCCACGGCGGACTTCCGGCACACGCGGTGGGACCTTGGTCCCTGGCCGCCCGGGTCCGGTCTGTGGAATCTGAAGGTGTGGACGCGCTTGCCCGTGCCGATTCCCCCGGCCTCGAGAACCTCGGCCGGTCGGACTGCTTCGCGCTGCTGCGGACGGTCCCGATCGGGCGCATCGTGTTCACCGAGGCCGCGCTGCCGGCGATCCAGCCGGTGAACTTCGTCCTCGACGGCGACGACGTGATCATCCGGACCGGGATGGGCTCGAAGCTGGCCGCCGCGACCCGGTCCGCCGTCGTCGCGTTCGAGGCCGACCAGTACGACGAGGACGCGTTGGCCGGGTGGTCGGTGGTGCTGGTCGGGCGGGCCGAGGCGGTCTCCGACGAGACCGAGCGACGCGAGCTGGCGAGGCTGGGGCTGACGCCGTGGGCGCTGGGCGAGCGGCCGCACTACATCCGCATCGTCCCCGAGATCGTCCGGGGCCGCCGGATCCGCCGTCCGGCCGCGCTCTGACCTGCGCTTCAGGACCAACGTCCCATCGACTGACGACCAACGCCCGCAGCGCCCTGCACCCCCGTCGCGATGGACTGGAATCAGCGCCGGAGAGGCCGGCGACACTCCCAGAAAGGGACGGGACGATGACCACGTCCAGCAGCCACGATGCGCCGATCAGGAACACGGGGCCCGAGCCCGTCGTCGGCGCCGCTACCCCCGACGTTCGTCCGGTCGCGCTCCAGTACGTTCTGGGCCTGCTGAGGCTGGCCCTGGGCTGGACCTTCCTCTGGGCGTTCCTCGACAAGACGTTCGGCCTCGGCTACGCGACCCCGAGCGAGAACGCCTGGATCGACGGCGGCAGCCCGACCACCGGTTTCCTGTCCGGCGTCGAGGGCCCGTTCAAGGGCTTCTTCGAAGACCTCGCCGGCAACACCTGGGTGGACTGGCTGTTCATGATCGGCCTGCTCGGCATCGGGCTGGCGCTGATGCTCGGCATCGGCGTGCGGGTCGCGGCCGTCGCCGGCGTGCTGATGCTCGCCATGATGTACATGGCGTCGCTGCCGCTGGACACCAACCCGTTCATGGACGAGCACATCACCGAGGCGCTGATGCTGATCGTGCTGGCGCTGACCTTCTCGGGCCGCTACCTCGGACTGGGCCGGCTCTGGGAACGCCTCCCGCTGGTGCAGAAGAACCGCTGGCTCGTCTGAGCCGCTGACCGTCCTACCGCGCCGGGTCCTACGGGGTCCGGCGCGGATCCATGTCACGGCCCGCCGCCCGCCGCTGTGCCGAGCTCGCCGCCGGGACACCATGCGGCGACCAAGGCCGCGCCGCACCGGGGACGGACGCCGCCGCGGCGTCCGTCCCCGGTTGCGCTGGTACTCGTCTCCACCCCGTCGCGGCCGGCCGGTCGCCGCCGGCCGGGCGTCAGCCGTCGGTGCCGCTGCGCCGCCGGCGCGATCCGCCCGAGCCCTTGGCCGGGCCGAGGCCGAACCGGGGGTCGACCTGGATGTCCTCGAGCGCGATGAGCGCGTCGTCGACCATCTCGGGCGCCTGCAGCTGCCGGGCGGCCCGCTCGACCTGCGGCGGCGCCTCCAACTCCTCGTCGACGACCTTGAGGTCGGCCATCTTGCGGGCGCTGACCAGGACCCGGCTCTCCAGCGAGCTGACACCGTCGTTGTAGGCCTTGACCGCGCCGTCGAGCTGGCGGCCGAGCCGGGCCAGGTGACCGCCCATGGTCGCCAGCCGGGAGTGCAACTCGCGGCCGAGGTCCAGCACGTCCTGCGCGTTCTGCGCCAGCGCCTCCTGCCGCCAGGTGTAGCCGACCGTGCGCAGCAGCGCGACCAGCGTCGACGGCGTCGCGATGACGACGTTGCGCTCGAAGGCGTGCTCGAACAGCGTGGGATCCCGCTCCATGGCGGCGTTGAGGAACACGTCGGACGGCACGAACATGACCACGAACTCGGGCGTGGGGGTGAACTGCTCCCAGTACCGCTTGCCGGCCAGCTGGTCGATGTGCGTCTTCAGGTGCCGGGCGTGCGCCGCCAGCCGCTTGTCGCGCGTCGCCTCGTCGCGGGCCTCCATCGCCTCGAGGTAGCCGTTGAACGCCACCTTCGCGTCGACGACGACCTTCTTGCCGCCGGCGAGGTTGACCAGGAGGTCGGGGCGCAGCTTGCCGTCGGAGGTGTCGGCGGTGGCCTGCTCGGCGAAGTCGACGTGCTCGACCATGCCGGCCGCCTCGACCACCCGGCGCAGCTGCAGCTCGCCCCACCGGCCGCGCACCTGCGGCGCGCGCAACGCCGTGACCAGCTGCTGGGTCTCGAGCCGCAGCTGGTCGGAGCTCTTGCCCATGGTCTCGACCTGGGTGCGCAGCTCGCCGTAGGCGGTGGCCCGCGCCTTCTCCAGCTGGTTCGCGTGGTCGGTGACCTTCTCCAGCTGGTCGTTCAGCGGCCGCACCATGGCCTCGACGGCCAGCCGGCGGTGCTCGAGCTCGGTCTTGACCCGCTCTTCCGAGCCCTTGAACTGCTCCGTCGCCAGCTCCAGGAAGTCGGCGCGGTTCTGCCGCAGCGCGTCGGTGGACAGCCGCTGGAACTCCTGCGTCAGCCGCTCCTGCTCGGCGCGGAGCATGGCCAGCTTCTCCTCGCCGCTGCTGCGCGCGTGCGCCAGTTCGGTCTCCAGCCGGGTCTGCTCGGCCTGGGCGTCGAGCATGCGCTCGCGGTCGACCTCGCGCTCGGCCTGGAGGTCGTGCTTCTCGCGCCGGACGGAGTCCAGCTCGGCCCGCGCGGCGTCGCGCTCGGCGGACACCGTGGCGGCGGCGCCGGCCGTGCGGACGCGGACGAGCAGCGCGCCCACGACGCCGCCCAGGAGGAGGGCGACGAGGGCGACGAGGACGCTGGAGACGTTCATGGGGGCTACTTTGCCGGGAGCCTCCGACAAAGTCGGGGAGGCGCGGCGGGAACCGGCCCGGAACAGGGCTTTCGTCGCACTTCAAGATCCGCTTCGTCGCCGGCCGCCGGGCCACGTACCCTTGGCACCTGTGAGTCTCACCATCGGCATCGTCGGCCTGCCCAACGTCGGCAAGTCCACGCTGTTCAACGCCCTGACGAAGAACGACGTGCTGGCCGCGAACTACCCGTTCGCCACCATCGAGCCCAACGTCGGCGTCGTCGGCGTGCCCGATCCGCGGCTCGGCACACTGGCCGAGATCTTCGGCTCCGCCCGCCAGCTCCCCGCCACCGTCAGCTTCGTCGACATCGCGGGCATCGTGAAGGGCGCGTCCGAGGGGCAGGGCCTGGGCAACAAGTTCCTCGCCAACATCCGCGAGGCCGACGCGATCTGCCAGGTCATCCGCGTCTTCAACGACCCCGACGTCGTCCACGTCGACGGCCGGGTCGAGCCGAAGGCCGACATCGAGACGATCAACACCGAGCTGATCCTCGCCGACCTGCAGACCATCGAGAACGCCCTGCCGCGCCTGGTCAAGGAGGCGCGGATGGCCAAGGACAAGCAGGAGACCGTCGCCGCCGTCGAGCGGGCCAAGGCGATCCTCGACGGCGGGCAGACCGTCTTCGCCGCCGGCCTCGACCTCGAGCCGCTGCGCGAGCTGCACCTCCTCACCGCCAAGCCGTTCCTCTACGTCTTCAACATGGACGACGAGGAGCTCTCCGACGACGCCCTCAAGACCGAGCTGCGCGCGCTGGTCGCGCCCGCCGAGGCGATCTTCCTCGACGCCCAGATCGAGGCCGAGTTGTCCGAGCTGGACGACGTCGAGGCGCTGGAGCTGCTGCAGTCGATGGGCCAGGAGGAGTCCGGCCTCGACATGCTGGCCCGGGTCGGGTTCGACACACTGGGCCTGCAGACCTACCTCACCGCCGGTCCCAAGGAAGCGCGCGCCTGGACCATCAGCAAGGGCGCCACCGCCCCCGAAGCAGCCGGCGTCATCCACACCGACTTCCAGAAGGGCTTCATCAAGGCCGAGGTCGTCTCCTTCGACGACCTGGTCGCGACCGGCTCGATGACGGAGGCGCGCGCGAAGGGCCTGGTGCGCATGGAGGGCAAGGACTACGTCATGGCCGACGGCGACGTCGTCGAGTTCCGCTTCAACGTCTGAGGCAGATCTCGTCTACGCCTCGGTTCGGACGATCTCGACCTGCCGGACGAGGAAGGCCTGTTCGTCCAGCTTCTTGCGGCGCATCCACGTGGTGACCTCGGCGTTGCACTTGCTGGCGTTGCACGAGCGGCAGGCCGGCACCACGTTGGCCAGCGTGTAGCGGCCGCCCCGCGAGATGGGCAGCATGCAGTCCTTCTGCAGCTGGCCGTCGTCGGCGCCGCAGTAGGCGCAGCCGCCCCAGGCGGCGATCAGCGCCGCCCACTGGGCGTCGGTCAGGTCGTGCTCCACCTTGCCCATGCGGCGCTTCCGGCGACGCGCATGGGTCGCGGCTCGGCTGCGGGACGGCACGCTCCGAGCGTACGGCCGGACACCGCGCCGACCTGGGAGCACGCGCGGAGGTGGACAAAAATGACCGCGACGCAGCACCGGTGTGGGACTGCGTCGCGGCCAACCGGCATCACTGGTGGTGGAAGCACCTCCGCCGGCAGCACCCAGCATAGCCGCACCAGCGTGCCATGGCCGCACCCGCCGTCACGCGCGCCCACGATGGGCGCGGACCTTCGCGAGGTTGCCGCAGCGCTGCATCGAGCACCACCGCCGCTTCCCGGGCCGGGACGTGTCGACGAGCAGGAGTCCGCAGGTCTCGGACGCACAGACGCGGATACGTGTGGCCAGCGGACCGGCGAACAGGTCGATCGCGTCCCGCGCGATCGACGACAGCGCGGCGGCCGTCGTCGGGGCCGCGTAGCCGACACCCGCGCCGACGGCGCCCAGCGTGGGCACCAGCGGGGGCACGGCCGCCGCCGCGTTGATCGTCGCGACGTCGGAGGCCCGGACCGAACCGCCGACGGCCAGTGACCGGGCGGCGTCCGTGATCGCGGCGCGCACCGGCCGCATCGCCGCCAGGTCGGCCGGACCGGCGGTCAGGCCGTCGACGGACAGGATGACGCCGAGCCAGCGGGCGAGGTCGCCCGGCGTGTGGACGATCTCCCACCGCGCGTACTCGCCCTCGCCGCCGGTGTGGGTGATGTCGAGCGACACCCGCCCGGTGAGGAACCGCACGCGGACGGAGAGGGGAAGATCCTCGCGGCGTTGCATGAAACCACTATAACCGGTTACGTTGACGCCATGACGCTCATCACGCACATCAACCCCGAGTCCATGCACACCAACCCCGCGTTCAGCTGGGCCGTGCGCGTCGCCGCGGGCGCGGACCTGATCTTCATCGGCGGCCAGAACGGCGTCGACGCGAGCGGGCAGGTCGTCGGGCCGGACATCGCGAGTCAGACCCGGCAGGCGCTCACCAACCTGCTGACGGTGCTCGACGCGGCCGGCGCCAGGCCGGAGGACGTCGTGAAGTGGACGATCCTCACCAAGGAGGGCGCGTCGCTGCAGGAGGGCTTCGCCGCGTTCGGTGAGGTCTGGGGGCAGCGGCCGAACCCGCCGGCCATCACCGGAGCGTTCGTCGCGGGCCTGGCCGTGCCGGGCGCACTGGTCGAGATCGAGGCCGTCGCCGCGGTGCCGCCCGCGGGGTAGCGTCGCCACCATGCCGGACGAGAAGGACACCCTCAAGCGCTATCTGCAGGCTCAGCGCGACGCGCTGCGATGGAAGCTGGACGGGCTCGGCGAGCGGGACGCCCGCTGGCCGATGACGCCGACCGGAACCAACCTGCTCGGGCTGGTCAAGCACGTCGCCAGCATGGAGTACGAGTACTTCGGCAACGTCTTCGACCGGCCCGCGCCCGAGCCGCTGCCCTGGCTCGACGACGACGCGGAGGCCAACGCCGACCTCTGGGCGACGGTGGACCAGTCGCGAGAGTGGGTGGCCGGCTTCTACCAGCGGGCGATCACGCATGCCGACGCGACCATCGACGCGCTGGCGCTGGACGACACCGGCACGGTGCCGTGGTGGCCGGCCGACGGGAACACCGTCACGCTGCACTGGATCCTGGTGCACATGATCGCCGAGACCGCCCGGCACGCCGGCCACGCCGACATCGTCCGCGAGACCGTCGACGGCGCGATCGGCCTGCGCCAGGGCGTGTCGAACCTCCCCGACCGCGACGCGCAGTGGTGGACCGACTACGTCGAGAAGCTGAAGCGCACGGCCGAGGAGGCCCAGTACCGGACCTGATCCTCAGTATCCTCAGTCCTGGCCGTGCCACGACCGCCAGAGCGCCGCGTACGCGCCGCCCGCGGCGACCAGCTCGTCGTGGCTGCCCAGCTCCACGATCCGGCCGGCCTCCATGACGGCGATCCGGTCGGCGTCGTGGGCGGTGTGCAGGCGGTGCGCGATGGCGATCACCGTCCGGCCGGCCAGCACCGCGGCCAGCGACCGCTCCAGGTGCCGGGCCGCGCTGGGGTCGAGCAGCGACGTCGCCTCGTCGAGGATCAGCGTGTGCGGGTCGGCCAGCACCAGCCGGGCCAGCGCGAGCTGCTGGGCCTGCGCCGGCGACAGCTCGATCCCGCCCGCACCCACGGCAGTGTCCAGCCCCAGCACGGACGCCCAGTCCCACGCGTCCACCGCCCGCAACGCGGCCTCCACCGAGGCGTCGTCCGCCGATGGGCGTCCGAGCCTGACGTTGTCGCGCAGGGTCGCGCGGAAGACGTGATGTTCCTGCGTGACCAGCGCGACCTCGGTCCGCAGCCGGTCCAGGGGCAGCGAGTCGACCGGCACGCCGCCGACGGTGATGGTGCCGGCCCTCGAAGCGTGGATGCCGGCGAGCAGCTTCCCGAGCGTCGACTTCCCGGCGCCGGACGGCCCGACGACGGCGAGCCGCTCACCCGGCGCGATGGTGAGGTCGACCTCGTGGAGGACGTCGTGGCCCGGCCGGTAGTCATGGCTCACCCCGCACAGCTCGAACCCCCCGGCGACGACGGCGTCAGCTTGCGCCACCGCGTGGTCACCCGGGAGGTTCACCGGAGCCTTGCGTACGCCCTGCAGCCGGGCCATCGCCGCGCCGCCGACCTGCGCCTCGTTCAGCCAGTACAGCAGCGTGTCGACCGGGTCGAGCAGTTGCTGGGTGTAGAGCGTCGCGGCGGTGACCGCGGCCAGCGACGCGTGGCCGTCGAGGTACAGCAGCCCGCCGACGACCAGGGTCGCGACCACCGGCAGCACGAACGCCACGTCGATGGTCGGCTGGAACACCGTGCGCAGCCGCATCGAGTAGCGCTCGGCCGAGTACGACGTCGCGATGTCGCGGTTGACCCGCGCGAACCGCCGGTCGCCCAGCCGCAGCGCTTCCACCGTCCGGGCGCCGTCGACCGTCTCGGACAGGCCCTCGGCGAGCTGCGAGTAGGACGCGTTCTGGCGCAGGTAGGCGTCGCGGGCCCGGCGGAGGAACCAGCGCGTCGCCGCCCAGAGCAGCGGCACCCCCACCAGCGCGAGCGCGGCCAGCAGCGGCCCGAGCAGCAGCAGCCCGCCGAGCGTCAGCACGATCGTCATCGAGCTGATCAGCGTGGCCGGGACCGCGTACCGCACGGCGCGGGCCAGCAGGTCGACGTCGCGGGTGGTGCGGGTGATGAGGTCGCCGGTACCGGCTTCCTCGACCGTCCCGAGCGGCAGTGCCAGGACGCCGTCGACGAACTCCTCGCGCAGCCGGGCCAGCACCTTCTCGCCGAGTCGCGCCGACACGAAACTCGCCAGCCCGGTCAGCATGGCCTGCAGAATGACGAAACCGCAGATCAGCGCGGTGACCCGGGTGACGTCGTCGACGCCGCGGCTGACGTCCTGGACCAGTTGACCGAGCAGCCACGGGCCGGCCAGTCCGGACGTCGCGCCGAGCGCGTGCAGCACGACGGCGCCGGTCAGCTCGCGCCGGTGCCGCAGCGCCAGCCGCCGGGCGTGCCGGCGTACGTCGCGCACGGTGGCGATGGGCAGCCCGCCGCTCACTGTGACATCCCCTCCTCGCGGGCGACCAGCGCCCGGTAGCGCGGATCGGCCAGCAGCGACGCGTGCGTGCCGGCCGCGACGACCGCGCCGTCGTCGACCAGCACGACCCGGTCGGCGTGGTCGAGCAGGACCGGGCTGGTGCCGAAGACGACGGTGGTCCGGCCGGCCCGTGCGACGGCCAGCCGGGCGGCGATGCGGGCCTCCGTGTGCGCGTCGACGGCGCTCGTCGCCTCGACCAGCACCAGCACGTCGGACTCCGTCAGCACGGCCCGGGCCAGCCGGAGCCGCTGCTGCTGGCCGCCGGAGAACTCCTTGCCGCCCGCGGTGACGACGGTGTCCAGCCCGGCGGGCAGCGCCTCGAGCACGTCGGCCGCCGAGGCGACGTCGACGGCGGCCAGCACCCGCTCGTCGCCGGACCGCCCGTTCGCCGTCAGCTCCGACCGCAGCGGAGCGGCGAACAGCCGCGCCTCGTTGCCCGCCACGTGGATCCGCCGCCGCACCTCGTCGAGCCCTGCCTCGCGCAGCGGCACCCCGCCGAAGGTGACGTCGGCTCCATCCGAGGCCTCCGTGTACCGGCCCAGCCGGTCGGCCAGCACTGCGGCGTCGGCCGGTGACGTGCACGCCACCCCGGTGAACCGGCCGCCGCCGACCACCAGCCCGGACGCCGGGTCCACCAGGTCGCCCCCGTCCGGCAGCGGCGCCGAACCGCCCCCGTCGATCGACGGCTCCAGCGCCAGCAGGTCGACCACCCGCCGCGCCGACACGAGCGCCTTCATCACCTCGCCCGCGGAGATCGTGATCCGCCGGATCGGCGTCGCCAGGAACACCGCGTACCCGTAGAACGCGACCAGCTGGCCGCTGGTGAGGTCGCCGGCCAGCACTTGGCGCGCGCCGAGGTAGACGACCGTCGCCACCAGCAGCCCTGGCAGCAGCATGCGGACCACCTCGAGCACGGCTTCGGCGCGGGCGACGTGGACGCCCGCGTGCCGCAGCCGCTGCGACTCGGTCTGGTAGCGGCCGGCGAACATCTCCTCGCCGCCGATGCCGCGCAGCACCCGCAGCCCGCCGACGATGTCGACGGCGTGAGCGCTCAGTTCCGCCTGCTGTTCGCGCAGCCGCGCCTGCCGGTCGTGCAGCGGCCGCAGCAGCGCACCGACGGCCCACACCATGATCGGCACGCCGGCCAGGACGACCAGCCCGAGCTGCCACGACGTCGCGAGCATGATGGTGGCCACCACGCCGATCGCGACGGCCGAGCCGATGCCGCGCGAGCTGAGGTCCAGCGCCCGGCCGATCTGCTGCACGTCGGAGACGCCCACGCTCAGCACCTCGCCGGCCGACGACTTCCGCGGCAGCGTCGCGCCGAGCCGGGCCGCCTGCCGGGTGACCAGCTGCAGCGTCCGGTACCGCGCCCCGAGCGCGTTGGTCAGCGCGCACCGGTCCTGCAGGATGGCGGCCGCCCCCTGGAGGATGCCGAGTCCCAGCACCACGCCGCCCCAGAGCAACAGGTCGCCGCGGTCGCGGCCGGTGAGCCCGTCGTCGATCGCCCGGCCGACCCCGTACGGGATCAGCGCCTGCGCCGTCGGCCAGAGACAGCCGTAGAACGCCCCGAGCAGCACGATGCCGAGCTGGGTGCGGACCAGCCAGAGCAGGTAGCCGCCGGGGGTGAAGCGGCTCGGCTCGCCGGGATCCGGATCGGGAAAGGCCCGCACAAGACAGCGGAGCCTAGCCTCGTCGGCGCCCTGCGACAACGTATTTGGGGCGCCACCCTTGACCGGCCCGGGCCCAGCGCCGACCATCGACACCGATGGGCATGATCAGACGCTGGCCGGTCTCGTCGTCCGCGCTGCGTTCCGTCGGCTACGACCCGCAGACGTGGACGCTCGAGGTCGAGTTCGAGTCCGGCGCGGTCTACCGCTACCTCGACGTCGAACCCCTGGACGTCGAGGCGATGTTCGCGGCCGACAGCATGGGCGCCTACCTCAACGAGGAGATCAAGCCGCACTACGAAGCCGTACAGGTCGAGCTATAGCGGCGACGGGGTCAGCGGCTCCAGCGCGGCCAGCCCTGCGACGGCCAGCGGGGACGGGGGAGCGGCCTGCGGCGGGGGGGGCCGGAAGGCGCTCGGCGCGACGCCGTAGACGGCGCGGAAGCGGCGGGAGAAGTGGTAGGCGTCGGCGAAGCCGCACTGCACCGCGATGGCCTGCAGCGACAGGTTGCTCATCCACAGCAGCGGCTCGGCCCGGGCCAGCCGCAGCCGCTCCAGCGCGGCCACCGGCCCGAGCCCGAACCGGCGCTGGAACGCCCGGCACAGCGTCGACACCGACACCCCGGCGGCCGCCGCCAGCCGGTCCAGGCCGACCGGCCGGGCGACGCCGTCGGACCAGGCGGAGCGGACGGCGGACATCGCGGCGACGACCGGCTCGGGCAGCCCGCCGGCCGCGTCGCCCGAGGCTGCGGGCGGCGCGCGGAACGTCAGCACCAGCAGCCGCAGCGTCTCGGCGGCCTGCTCGCGCCAGCCCGGCGGACGGCCGGTGCCGAGCCAGAGCAGGTAGTGGCACAGCGCGCCCATCGGGTCCGGCCGCCCGCCGAGGTCTCGCAGGATCGGCCAGGCCGCGCCGCCCTGCCCGCCAGGCCCGGCCAGCGTGAAGTGCACGTACGCGTGCCGCGTCGGCCGCCGCGGATCCCAGTGGAACGAGTCGCGCATCCCCGGCCGCACCAGCAGCAGTGTCCCCGGCGCCAGCGGCACCGTGAGGTCGTCCCAGTGCCAGGTCGCGCTGCCGGACAGCAGCCAGACGAACTCGTAGGTGCGCGCGTCGCGTGGGCCGAAGGTGGAGCCCGGCGGGTAGTCGGCGACGGCGGGCCCGAGGCGGGGCACCAGCCCGACCTCGAACCCGCCGGAGAACGCGCCCTCAGCGGTCACAGCCACCGTCGCGGTCGGGCCGGATCCGCGGCTGCCGCAGCTGCTCGGTGCCCTTGTAGGCGTACGGGTCGCGGCCGGCGACGAGGACGACGTCGCGGAAGTCGGCCTGCGCCATGCTCTGGCCCTCGTGCGGCAGCGCCCACGGCAGCAGCGACTCCGCGCTCATGTAGTGGTTGGCCAGCGCGCGCCGGTAGCCGTGCCGCCCGCTGTTCGGCAGCGACTTGTGCAGCAGGTAGCCGTTGAACAGCAGCACCGACCCGGCGGTCAGCTCGACCGGCACGGCGTCGTCGTCGGTCCAGGGGAAGTCGAAGGACTCGACGGTGCAGTCGTAGCGCGGGTCGTCGTGCTCGCGGTTGGGGTAGATGACGCCGCCGCGGTGCGAGCCGGGCAGCACCCAGAGGCAGCCGTTCTCGACGGTGGCGTCGTCGAGCGCGATCCACGCGGCGGTGAGCGAGCGGTCGCGCGTAGGGATGAACATCTCGTCCTGGTGCCACGCCTGGCCGGGCTTCCCTTCGGCCTTGACGAACAGCATCGACTGCATCGCCTTGACGTTCGGCCCGATGATCCGGGTGAGGCTGTCGACGATGACGGGATGGCGCATCGTGTCGAGCATCAGCGACGACAGCTTGTGCGGGTAGTGGACGCAGAGGAACCGGCGGATCACCTCGTCGTCGGTCTCGTCCGGGGACGACGCGAGGGCGCCCTCGATCGAACCGAGCTCGCCACGGCAGATCCGGGCCGTCTCGGCGAGCAGCGCGTCCAGCTCGGCGCGGCTCAGCGCATCCTTCAGGATGACGAATCCGTCCTGGTCGAAGCGTTCCTCCAGGACACCTGGCGTGGAGACGTCGACGGCGGACGGCGCGGCGGGTGCGGCGGGCGTGAGGGTCATGAGGGCCTCCGGTGTATCGGCGTGGACGGCGGTCGGACCCTCGCATCGTGCCGTCGTGCACGTCGTCCGGGCCATGGCTCCACCGCGCTGCCTGATGGCGAATCCTGTCACGCTAAGCCGGCGAGCACTACGCCTTGACGGTTCGCGAAAGGTACGCGTAATGTCGGCGACACGATCCCTAATACGTATGAAGTGGAGATCCGAACGTGCCACCCCAGGGGCGACGACGCCGGCCGACGCAGGTCGACATCGCCCGCCACGCCGGCGTCTCGCAGGCCACCGTCTCGCTGGTCATCAGCGGCGGCGCGGCCAGCGACCAGATCGCCGAGTCGACGCGGCAGGCCGTGCTCGCCGCGGCCGCCGAGCTGGGCTACTCGGCCAACGTGGCGGCGCGCAGCCTCAAGGGTGGCCGCAACCACCTGCTCGGGCTGTACACGTTCGAGCCGGTGTTCCCGACCGACCAGCGCGACTTCTACTACCCGTTCCTGCTCGGCGTCGAGGAGGAGACTGCGGCCCAGGGCTACGACCTGCTGCTGTTCAGCTCGGTCAGCTCGGCGGCCGACCGGTCCATCTACGCCGGCGGCGCGAACCGGCTCAAGCTCGCCGACGGCTGCGTCCTGCTGGGTCGCAACGTCCGCCGCGAAGAGCTGAACGCGCTGGTCCAGGAGGACTTCCCGTTCGTCTTCATCGGCCGCCGCGAGGTCGACGACGGCGAGGTCAGCTACGTCGGGGCCGACTATGTCGCCGCCACCAGCGCGATGGTCGCCGAACTGCACCGGCAGGGGCACCGGCGCATCCTCTACCTGCGCGCCATCGAGGACACCGAGCCGACCCGCGACCGCGAGCAGGGCTACCGCAAGGGCCTGGCCGCGGCCGGCCTCGAGGTGGACGAGCGGCTGATCCAGGGCCTGGCCGACCCCGCCGACCTGTCCGCCGAGCACGTCCTGCACTGGATCGGCAACTACGGCGTCACCGCGATCCTGGTCGAGCCGACCGAGGACAACCGGCTGGTCGACGCGCTGACGGCGATGACCGACAGCGAGCGGGTGCGGTTCCCGGAGGACTGCTCCATCGCGCTGCTCGGTGAACCGCCGTCGTGGACGCCGGAGCTGCGCGACTGGACGCGCTTCTCGCTGCCCCGCGCCGACATGGGCCGGGCCGCCGTGGGCATGCTGGTCGGCCTGCTCGGCGAGGCGCAGCCGGCCGCGCGGCAGCTCACCATCCCGTGCACGTTCGTCCCCGGCGACTCCATCGGCCCGGCGCCCCGAGGCGGGCGGCCATGATCCGGGTCGTCCTCCGCCGGCTGCTCATCGGCGTGTTCGTCATGTGGGGCGCCGCCTCGCTGATCTTCGTCATCGTCCGCGTCGCGCCGGGCGACCCCGCCACCGTCATGCTCGGGCCGGACGCCGACCCGGAGCAGATCGCCCGGCTGCACGAGACGCTCGGCCTGGACCGGCCGATGTTCGCGCAGTACCTGAGCTTCCTCGGCGACGCGGTCCGGCTCGACTTCGGCGACTCGCACCGGCTCGGCCGGCCGGCGATGGAGGCGGTGTTCGACCGGCTCCCGGCCACCATCGAGCTGACGCTGGCGGCCACCGCCATCGCCGTCGTCGTCGGCCTGACGCTCGGCCTGGTGGCCGGCGGCCGGCCGGGCGGCGTGGTCGACCGTGTCGTGTCGGCGGCCACCATCGCGCTGCAGTCGTTCCCGACGTTCTGGGTCGGCATCATGCTGATCCTGGTGTTCGCGCTCGGGTTGCGGCTGCTGCCCAGCGCCGGGGTCGGCACGCCGCAGCACATGGTGCTGCCCGCCATCACGCTGGCGCTGCCGTTCACGGCGATCGTCGCCCGGCTGACCCGCAGTTCCGTCGCCGAGTCGATGCGCGAGCCGTACGTGCAGACCGCGCGGTCCAAGGGGCTGACGGAGCCGCAGGTGCTGCTCGGCCACGCGCTGCGCAACTCGCTGATCCCGGTCGTGACGGTGGTCGGCCTGCAGATGGGCGCGCTGATGGGCGGCGCCGTCATCGTCGAGAACGTGTTCGCCTGGCCCGGTCTCGGATCACTCGTGGTCGACGCCGTCGCCAACCGCGACTACGCCGTCGTCCAGGCCGTGACGCTGCTGATCGCCGGCATCGTCATGGTGCTCAACCTCGTCGCGGACCTGCTGTACACCCAGCTCGATCCGCGCATCCGCATGGAGGGGGCGTCGTGACCGCCGCCGTCACCCTGGACACGCCGCTGGCCACCCGGCGCCGCCGCGGCGGCTGGCTGGGGAAGGTACCGTACGTCGTCATCGGCCTGTACGTGCTGGTCGGGCTGGTCGGCCCGCTGCTGCTCGACTACGACCCGGTGCACACGCCGCTGGAGGATCGGTTGCTGTCGCCGGGGTCGACGACGGCCGACGGCGGCACCGCCTGGCTCGGCACCGACGACCTCGGCCGCGACGTGCTGGCCCAGATCGTCTACGGCGCCCGCACGTCGGTGCTCATCGGCGTCGCGACGGTGGGTGTGGCCAGCGTCGTCGGGCTGCTGCTCGGCGCCGTCGCCGGGTACGCGCGCGGCTGGCTGGACGCCGTCCTCGCCCGCATCTTCGACGTGCTGCTGGCGTTCCCCGCGATCCTGCTGGCCATCGTCATCGCCGGGGCGTTCCAGCGCAGCGTCCTGCTGGTGGTGGTCGCGCTGTCGGCCACCGCGTGGATCTCGTTCGCCCGGGTCACCCGCAGCGTGGCCCTGTCACTGCGGGAACGGGCCTGGGTCGACGCGGCCCGGGTGCTCGGCGTGCCGCAGCGCTCGATCCTCTGGCGGCACATCCTCCCGTTCACCGCCGGCCCGATCGTGGCGCTGGCGACGCTGGAGTTCGCGCTGGTCGTGCTGGCCGAGGCGGGCCTGAGCTTCCTCGGCATCGGGCTGCCCTCATCGACGGTGTCGTGGGGGCAGACCATCGCGAACGGCAAGGCCTATCTCGAGACGGCGTGGTGGATCTCCACCCTCCCCGGCATCGCGCTGTCGCTGCTGATCATCAACGTCGGGATCCTCGGCGACCAGCTGACCGCCCGGTACGGGCGCGGCCGCCGCGACGCGTAACCCTGAAGCCGACCGCGAGGTCCCAAGCGGCGCCAAGTCCCACAAGCGAATAGAAGACCAGCGACAAAGGAGCCATCCCATGACCCGATTCAGGGGCCGCCGCCTCGCGACGACCGTCGCCGCGGCCGCCGCGCTGCTGCTCGCGGCGTGTTCGACGACGTCCGGCGGTGACGACACCGCCGACGCCGGTGACTCCGGCGAGGCGACCGGCGGCGACATCGTCGCGGCCGGCACGTACCCGATCGAGAGCCTCGATCCGCACGGCGCCCAGGGCGCCTCGACCGGCACCCAGTTCGCCGGCCAGGCGATCTTTAGCCGGCTGGTCCGCCCGTCCGCCGACGGCTCGCTGGTCGGCGACCTCGCCGCGGAGTGGACGGCGAACGCCGATGTCACGCAGTGGACGTTCACCCTGCGCGACGACGCCACGTTCAGCGACGGCGAGCCGGTGACGGCCGAGGACGTCGTGGCGTCGTTCGACCGGATGATCGCGCTGGACGGCCCCAACGCCGGCAACTTCCCCGAGTACACGATGACCTCCGCGTCGGACACCGAGGTGACCATCACGTCGCCGGTGCCCGACGCCGCCGTCCCGGGCAAGCTGCTGATCTTCTACGTCATCCCGGCCGGCGTCGCGCCCGACGACACCGCGTTCTTCACCGCGCCGGTCGGCTCCGGCCCGTTCACCGTCGGCGCGTTCACCCCGGGCGACTCGCTCGAGCTGGCGCCGAACGAGAGCTACTGGGGCGACGTGCCGCAGGTCGACACCGTCACCGTCCGGAACATCCCGGAGCTGTCGGCGCGCCTGACCGCGCTGCGCACCGGCGAGGTCGACGTCGTCTGGGGCATCCCGGACGACCAGCTCGGCGCGCTGCAGGGCGAGGACACGCTGACCGTCGAGACCGTGCAGAGCACCGCCGTGTACACGATGTGGTTCAACTCGTCGATCCCGGCGCTGACGACGCCGGAGGTGCGGCGGGCGCTGTGGCAGGCGGTCGACTTCGAGACGATCATCTCCACGCTCTACCCGGAGACCGGTGAGCTGGCCGACGCGCCGGTGTCGCCGCTGGTGCTGGGCCACTCGCCGCAGGAGCCGGTCGGCTTCGACCCCGAGGCGGCCCAGGCGGCGCTGACGGCGGCCGGCTTCGACTTCTCGCAGACGCTGCGGCTGCAGTTCGCCAACGCCGAGTTCCGCCCGTTCATCCAGGCCGTCGTGTCCGACCTCGCCGAGATCGGCGTCACCGTCGAGCCGCTGGAGAAGGAGCAGGCCGTCTTCACCGAGGACCTGCTGGCGCTGAACTGGGACGTCAACTTCCAGCAGCTGGCCACCCCGACGTACGACGCGGCCAGCAACCTCGGCCGCCTCTACACCTGCGCGGCCGGCCGCAACGGCTACTGCAACCCGGAGCTGGACGCCCTGCTCGCCGCCGCCAGCGCCACCAGCGACGAGGCCGAGCGGACCGACCTGTATGGCCAGGCCAGCGAGATCATCTGGCGCGACGCGGTCGGCATGTACCCGATGGCGGTCAGCCTGGCCTACGCCTGGAACAGCGACCTCGACGGCTTCACCCCCGACCCGAGCGGCCTGCCCGACTTCTCGAAGGTGACGGTCTCGGGCTCGTGAGCGACGTGCGGACGGCGCGAACCGGCGGCGCCCCAGTGGCCCAGCACGAGGCGTTGCTGCAGGTCGACGGGCTGACCGTCGACCTGCCGGGGACGCGGGGCGACGTCAGGGTGGTCGACGGCGTGTCGTTCGACGTGCCGGCCGGCACCACGGTCGGCCTGATCGGGGAGTCCGGCAGCGGCAAGACGATGACCGCCAACGCGATCATCGGGCTGCTCCCGGACGGCGCCCGCACCGGCGGGCGGCTGCTGTGGCGGGGCGAGGACCTGCTGCACGCCGACGGCGCCCGCCGCCGGAAGGCCCGCGGCCACGAGATCTCGATGATCTTCCAGGACCCGCTGGCCGCGCTGAACCCGACGCAGCGGATCGGCCGCCAGGTCGGCGAGATCCTGCGCCGCGACGGCGTCGGCCGGGCCGAGGTGCGCCGGCGGGTGGTCGAGCTGCTGGACCGCGCCGGCGTGCCGGACCCGGCCGAGCGGGCGAACCGCTACCCGCACGAGTTCTCCGGCGGCCTGCGGCAACGGGCGATGATCGCGCTGGCGCTGGCCGGCAGCCCGTCGCTGCTGCTGGCCGACGAGCCGACGACGGCGCTCGACGTCACCGTCCAGGCCCGGATCCTGACGCTGCTCCAGACGATCCAGCAGGACGAGGGGCTGTCGGTGCTGCTGGTCAGCCACGACCTGCGGGTGGTCGCGAACGTCGCCTCGGAGGTCGTCGTCATGTACGCCGGGCGGGTGGCCGAGCGCGGCCCGGCGCCCGTCGTGCTGCGCCGCCCGGCCCACCCGTACACGAAGGCGCTGGTCCGCAGTGTGCCGGCGGTCCGGACGAAGACCGCGCTGGCCGACCCGCTGCCCGGCGCGCCGGCCACCCCGGCGAACCGCCCGGCCGGCTGCCCGTTCCACCCGCGCTGCCCGATCGCCCGCGACCGCTGCCGCACCGAGGTGCCCGCCGTCCGCGAGGTCGCCCCCGGCCGCGCCGCCGCCTGCCACTTCGCCGAGGAGGTGCTCGCCCCGTGAACCGTCCGGCGCGAGACCGATCCCTGATCGCCGCTGTGTCACCTGATCATCTTCTCGGGAACGATCAGGTGACGTGGAGCCCGGCAGCGGTGGGCGTTTGGTCACCTGATCATCTCCAGCATGTGGACCGGAAACGATCAGGTGACGAAGACGCGGCGGAACAGACTAGTTCGTCACCTGATCGTCGGCTCGCAGCCGAGGGGGTGCTGTCGTGACGTTGCTGGAGATCCGCGACCTGAGGGTGACGTTCGGCCGGCGGCGCGACCCGTTCGTGGCCGTCGACGGCGTCAGCCTGGATGTCGGCGCCGAGGAGACGGTCGGGCTGGTCGGCGAGTCGGGATCGGGCAAGACCACCGTCGCGCGCTGCGTCGCCGGCCTGCAGCGGCCCGACGCCGGCACCGTCACGTTCGAGGGCCGGCCGCTGGAGCGGGTCGGGCGCCGCCCGGCGGAGCTGCAGCGGGCCGTGCAGATGGTGTTCCAGGACCCGCGGTCGTCGCTGAACCCGCGGATGAGCATCGCCGCGATCATCGGCGAGGCGTGGCGCACCCACCCGTCCACCGCACCGGACGGCGACCGGACCGCGGCGCTGCACGCGCTGCTCGCCGACGTCGGTATGGACGCCGACGTCGCCGACCGGCGGCCCGGCGACCTGTCCGGCGGGCAGTGCCAGCGGGTCAGCATCGCCCGCGCGCTGGCCGTGCGGCCGCGGCTGCTGGTCTGCGACGAGGCGGTGTCGGCGCTGGACGTGAGCGTGCAGGCACAGATCCTGCGGCTGCTGGTCGACCTGCGCCGCACCCACCACCTGGCCATGCTGTTCATCTCGCACGACCTCGGCGTCGTGCACCAGATCGCCGACCGCGTCGCCGTCATGCGCAGCGGCCAGATCGTCGAGGAGGGCCCGGCCACCGAGGTGCTGGCGGCGCCGAAGCACGAGTACACCCGCGCGCTGCTCGACGCCGCCCTCGACCTCGACGACGCCGGCCCGGCGGTGACGGCATGACCGTCCCCGAACCCCGAGGCTGGAACACCTGGGACGTCCGCACCCACACCGGCATGACGCACCTGCCGTCCGGGCTGCGGGTCCGGTTCGGCCTGCTCGACGCCGGCGGGACTGCCGTGCTTGACGGCTTCACCTGGCGGCACGGCCTGGTCCGGCTCGGCCACCACACCGTCGACGGCTCGTTCGCCGAGGTCACGGTCGAGGTCGACGGCGTCGAGCTGCGGCTGGTCATGGCCGGCGGCCCCGGCGACGAGCTGCACGTGCGGGCCGAATCCGAGGGGACCGTCGTCGTCGACTGGCCGGACGAGAGCGGCTGGCGGCTGGAGCGGGACGGCGACGACTTCCTCATCGCGCCGCTCGCCTCGGCGGCGACGGTGCGGGACACCAGCGCCGTCGTCGAGGAGCACCGGGCCGCCGCCGACGCCGTCCGGCCCCGGTCGGCCGGCTGGTACGGGACCGCCGCCGATGCGCTCACCCGCGCCGTCAGCTGGAACACCATCCACGTGCCGGACCTCGACCGCGTCCTCACCCCGACGTCGCGCGACTTCGTCAGCGTCGAGCGGCAGGGGTTCTACGGCAGCTGGGCGCTGCACGCGTGGGACACCTTCTTCACCGGGCTGGTCGCGAGCGTCGTCGACCGCGACTACGCCCGCGGCATCCTGGGCCAGATCCTGCCGTTCGCCGACGCCGCCGGGATGATCCCGAACCGGGTCAGCGACGAGCGCGGCACCACCTGGGACCGGTCGCAGCCGCCGGTCGGCGCCATGACCGTCCTGTCGGCGTACCTCGCCGGCGGGCTGTCCGACGACACCCGCGACCGGCGCCTGCTCGACGAGACCTTCCCCGGCCTGCTGGCCTGGCACGACTGGTGGCCCGCACACCGACGCGGCCCACACGGCGTGCTCACCTGGGGATCCGACCCGATCGACGGCGATCCGGAGTCGGCCACGCTGGACCGCACCAAGCGCGAGTCCGGACTGGACGACTCGCCGATGTACGACGAGGCGACCTACGACCCGGCGACGCACACGATGGACCTCGCCGACGCCGGCCTCAACGCACTGCACGTCGCCGATGCCGAGGCGCTGGCCACCATCGCCACGATCCTCGGCGACGACGCCACCGCCACCCGGCTGACCGCCGAGGCCGAGCATGACCGGGCCACCGCGGCGACGCTGTTCTGGGACGACGACGCACAGGGCTACCGCAACGTCCGCGCCGACGGCACGCACGACCCGCACGTCTCGCCGACGCTGCTCTACCCGCTGCTCGGCGGCTTCCCGTCGCCGGAGGTGGCGGCGGAGATCGCCGACGCGCTGCTCGCGCCGGACGTGCTCGGCGGCGACCGGCCGCTGCCCAGCGTCGCCCGTAACGACACCGGCTTCGCCGCCACCTACTGGCGCGGCCGCATCTGGGCGCCGATGGCCTACCTCGCGGTCCAGGGGCTGCGCCGCTACGACCTGCGCGACCACAGCCGGGCGGTGTCCGGCGCGCTGCTGGAGCTGTTCCTCGCCGAGTGGGAGACGCACAGCGCGGTTCGGGAGAACTACCCGGCCTTCGACGGCGAGGACCTCACCGGGTTCCAGCAGCGCTCGGACGGGCTGATGGCGTGGGGCGGGCTGCTGGCCCACCTCGCGTTCGGCGAGCTGGCCGAGGCCCGGGCGGACGGCTGGCGCTTCGCCCACCCGGGCCGGCCGGCCGAGCTGCGCAACCTGCCGCTCGGCGACGGCCGGCTGACGGTGACGGCGGGCGACCGGCTGGTCGTCACGCTCGACGGCGCCGTGCTGGTCGACGCCGCGCCGGGCGTCGTCGTCACCGCGTACCGGCGCACGTCAGACGAGGTCAGCGCGACCGTCACCGGCACGGGTGATGTGTGCATCGAAGGCGAGCCGCAAGCCGTCACCGTCGACGGCGGCACCCGGCACGTCCAGTTCGTCAGAGAGGGAACACCCGCGTGAGCAGTGAGACGGCAACGACGACCGACATCCTCGTGGTGGGCGGTGGGCTCGGCGGCGTCGCCGCGGCCCTCGCGGCGCTGCGGCGAGGCAGGTCCGTCCTGCTCACCGAGGAGACCGACTGGATCGGCGGCCAGCTGACCAGCCAGGGCGTCCCGCCGGACGAGCACACCTGGATCGAGCGGTTCGGCAGCACCCGCAGCTACCGCGAGCTGCGCGAGAACATCCGCGCCTACTACCGCACCTGGTACCCGCTGGCCGACTGGGCCCGCGACGCGCGCGACCTCAACCCCGGCCAGGGCCGGGTGAGCCGCCTCTGTCACGAGCCGCGGGCCGGCGCCGCCGTGCTCGAGGCGATGGTGGCGCCGTGGATCGCGGCCGGCCGGCTGCGCGTCCTGTACCGGCACCGCCCGGTGGCCGCCTCCGTCGACGGCGACCGCGTCACCGCCGTCGTGGTCGAGGGCCCCGACGGCGACCGGCTGGAGGTGCGCGCCCCGTACGTCCTGGACGCGACCGAGCTGGGCGACCTGCTGCCGCTCACCGGCACCGAGCACGTCACCGGGTTCGAGTCGCGGCACGACACCGGCGAGCCGAGTGCGCCGGACGAGGCGCAGCCGGACAACATGCAGGCGTTCTCGTGGGTGTTCGCGGTCGACCACCGCGCCGGCGAGGACCACACCGTCGACCGTCCGGCCGGGTACGCCGCCTGGCGCGAGTACCAGCCGCCGAAGTGGCCGAACCCGCTGATCAGCCTGCGTGCGCCGGACCCGCGCACGCTCGAGCCGTTCGAGCGGGCGTTCCTGCCCAACGGCGACACCGGCCCGGTCGTGGCCGACCAGTCCAAGGACCCCGGCGACCGCGAGCTGTGGGCGTTCCGGCGCATCGTCTCGCGGTCGGTGTTCCGGCCCGGGTTCGCCGACAGCGACGTCACCGTCGTCAACTGGCCGATGATCGACTACCTGCCCGGCCCGCTGATCGGCGTCAGCGACGAGGAGCGCGACAAGCACCTCGCCGGCGCCCGCGAGCTGTCCATGTCGATGCTGTACTGGCTGCAGACCGAGGCGCCGCGGCCCGACGGCGGCACCGGCTGGCCCGGGCTGCGGCTGCGCGGCGACGTCATGGGCACGACCGACGGGCTGGCGAAGGCGCCGTACATCCGCGAGTCACGGCGCATCCTGTCCCGGCGGCGCGTTGTCGAGCAGGACCTGTCGCTGGCCGTGCGCGGCGACGCCGGTGCGGTCGAGTACCGGGACTCCGTCGGCGTCGGCATGTACCGCATCGACCTGCACCCATCGACCGGCGGCGACACCTACATCGACGTCGCCAGCAGCCCGTTCCAGATCCCGCTCGGCGCGCTGCTGCCGCAGCGGGTGCGCAACCTGCTGCCGGCCGGCAAGAACATCGGCACGACGCACATCACCAACGGCTGCTACCGGCTGCACCCGGTGGAATGGAACGTCGGCGAGGTGGCCGGCGCGCTGGCGGCGCACTGCATGGCCGGCGGGCTGGAGCCGGGACAGGTGCACGAGCAGGGCGACCGGCTGGCCGCCTTCCAGGACGAGCTGGCCGCCGACGGCGTCGAGCTGGCCTGGCCGACGATCAAGGGGTACTGACGTGGACGGCCGAAATCTCCTGAGCGGCGTCATGGTGCCGCTGGTGACGCCGATGAGCGCACCCGGCGAGCCGTCCGCCGCGGCGGCGTACGCCCTGCTCGACGCGCTGGCCCAGGCCGGCGCGCGCAGCCTCATGCTGTTCGGCAGCAACGGCGAGGGGCCGCTGCTGACGCAGGCCTCGATGCCGGAGTTCGCGGCCGGGGTCGCGGCCCGCTGGCGTGAGCTGACCGGCGACGGCCCGGTGCTGGTCAACGTCACGGCCGCCGGGACCGCGGAGGCCCTGGAGCGGGCCGCCGCCGTCCGCCTGGCCGAGCCCGACGCCGTCGTCGTCAGCCCGCCGATCTACTTCCGGCATCGCGACGACGAGGTGGTCGCGCACTTCGCCGCGTTCGCCGGGCTCGGCGTGCCGGTGGTCGCGTACAACGTGCCGAGCTACAGCGTGCCGATGACACCCGCGGTGCTGGACGAGGTGCTGGCGATGACGCACGTCGTGGGCATCAAGGACAGCTCCGGCGACCTCGCGCTGTTCGGCCACATCGTGGCCGCCGCCCGCCGCCGCGCCGGCGTCGGTGTCAGCCAGGGCTCGGAGCGGCAGCTGGTGGCCGGGCTGGAGGCGGGCGCCGACGGCATCGTGCCGGGCATCGCGAACGTCGCACCGGTGCCGAGCGTCGAGCTGTACGACGCGTTCCGGTCCGGCCGGGTGGCCGACGCCGACGCCGCCCAGGAGATCGTCGACCAGCTGATCACGATGCACGCCGTCCGGCCGGGCGTCCCATCCGTCAAGGCCGTCCTCGATTCCCTCGGGCTCTGCCCGCCGCACGTCGCCGCGCCGTTCGTACCGGTCACCCCGGCCGAGCGGGCCGCGCTGCTGGACCTGCTCCGTCCGCTCGACGCCCACCTGATCACCCCTCGCTAAGGAGAACCGTGGAACTCAGCCGTCGCACCCTCGTCCTCGGCACCGCCGCCGCCGGTGTGCTGGCCTCGGCCACGCCGTCGTTCGCCGCCGCCGGCTCCGCCGAGGGCGAGTTCCAGGAGTCGCTGGTCTTCCAGGCCGGCGACGACGGCCTGTCCGTCTTCCACGTCTTCGGCCTGACGACGACGGTGGCGGGCTCCGTGCTTGCCTTCGCCGAGGCCCGCATCACCCCGCACGACGCCGACCCGCACCACCTCGCCGTCCGCCGCAGCCGCGACGGCGGCCGCACGTGGGAGCCGCTGCGCTACGTGCGCCGCTCCGACGGCGTCCAGTCGTTCATCAACCCGACGCCGCTGGTCGACCGCGAGTCCGGGCGCATCTTCCTGTTCCACGCCGAGTGCTTCCGCGACGACGGCAACACCGGCGGCTCCCCGGACAGCTCGCGCCTGTACGTCGTGACCAGCGACGACGACGGTGAGACCTGGTCGGAGCCGACCGACCTGACCGGGCTGTTCGACGGCGACCCGAACGGGCAGACGCTGCACATGCCCGGCCCCGGCCACGGGATCCAGCTCGCGGACGGCCGCCTGGTGCTGCAGGTCTGGCACCGCCGCGCCATCGCGTTCCCGGTCGCCGAGCGGCGCTACGGCGTCACCGTCATCCACAGCGACGACGGCGGCGCCAGCTGGCAGGCCGGCGGCGGCGTCCCGCTGGACGGCGCGTACCCGCTGAACGAGGCGCGGCTGATCGAGCGGCCGGACGGCGCACTGGTGGTGCTCGGCCGGTACGCGTCCGGTGGCACGCACCCGCGGATCGTCTCCGTCAGCGCCGACCGTGGCGCCACCTGGTCGCCGCCGGTGCTGGATGCCTCGACGCGGCCGGTCAACGCGATCGACACCGGCATCGTCCGGCTCACCGGGCTGGGCGCGCGGGAGGACAGCCGGCTGGTGTTCTCCCGCACCGAGTCGCCGACCCGGCGCAACATGACCGTCTCGATCTCCTACGACGAGGGCATGAGCTGGCCGTACAGCCGCGTGCTGACCGAAGGGCCGGCGTCCTACTCGGACACCGTCGCGCTGCCGGACGGGCGGATCGGCGTGCTGTACGGACGCGAGCACGTTCCCGGCGTGACGACCAGCTTCTCGCGCGACATCGTGTTCGCGGCGTTCGACCTCGCCTGGCTGACCGGTGGCGCCGACACCGGCCGCCGCGGCCCGGCGACGCGGCTGTCGTTCGAGGTCGAGTCGCTGCCGATGACCGCGACGCCCGGCCTCACGGTCGTGCCGACGGCGGACCCGGCGGCCAGCGGCGGCAGCGTCGTCGAGGTGCGGGCCACCGACTACGGCCAGTACCTCGAAGCGACCATCGAGATCACCCGGGGCGGCCAGTACGACCTGTACGCGCGGTTCCGGCACCAGGCGAACGGTGGCGTCGTCGTCATCGACGTCGACGGCACCCGGCTGGGCGGCCCGATCGACACGTCGACGGTGTCGGTGCGGGCGTTCCGGACCGAGCAGGTGGGCCGGGTCGCGCTCGGCCGCGGCCGGCACACCGTCCGCTTCACCGTCGTCGACAAGCAGGTCGACTCCAGCGGCGTCCGGTTCAGTCCCGACCTCCTCGGGCTGGTGCTCGCGTGATGTGATGGTGGGGTGGCGAAGCCGACGCGCTGGTTGTCCGAGACCAAAGAGGGCCACTCGCAGTGGTACATCGAGCGGTTCCGCAAGCTCGCGGCCGACGGCGCCGACCTCGCCGGTGAAGCACGGCTGGTCGACGCCATGCTGCCGCGCGGCGCCCGCGTCCTCGACGCCGGTTGCGGCACCGGCCGCATCTCCGCCGCCCTGCACGAACGCGGCCACACCGTCGTCGGCGTCGACGTCGACCCGGAGCTGATCGAGGCGGCGCGGACCGACTATCCGGGTCCGCGCTACCTCGTCGGCGACCTGTCCGAGCTGGACCTCGGCGAGACCTTCGACGGCGCCGTCCTGGCCGGCAACGTGCTGGTGTTCGTCGCGTCAGGCACGGAGACCGAGGTGCTGCGGCGGGTGGGTGCGCACGTCGTGCCGGACGGTTTCGTGGTGGCCGGCTTCCACGTGAACCGGCACCTCGCCCTGGCCGACTTCGACCGGTACGTGGCCGACGCCGGGCTGCGGGTGGAGCACCGGTTCGCCACCTGGGACCTCCGCGCGTGGCACGACGACGCCGACTTCGCCGTCAGCGTGCTGCGGCACACCTCGTGACCGACAGGCCCTGATCAGGTCGCGCCATGCCGGGCGGCGAGGTCGTTGATGGTGCCGGCGAGGTCGATGTCCTTGCGCGTGACGCCGCCCTCGGAGTGGGTGGCCAGCGTGAACGTCACCTTGGTCCAGCGGATGTCGATGTCCGGGTGGTGGTCGGCCGCCTCGGCCGCCGCCGCGACGTCGTCGACGATGCGGATCCCCGTGGAGAAGTCCGGCGCCTCGACGGTGCGGGTGATGGCGGACGGGTCGCCGGACCATCCGGGCAACCCTTCGAGGGCCGCCCGGACGCCGTCGTCGTCGAGAAGGGTCATGGTGTACCTCCGTCAATCCGTCCTGGATGAGTGTGGACGGTTCGCCGTCCCCCTGCTGCCCATTGTCTTAGCCGCGCACGCGCGCCTCAAGCGGACTTGTGGGGCGATTCGCGCCGGCGAAGGTCCGTTTGACCCGCCCGCACGCGGCCAAGTACGGGCAGCTATCAGGGGGACGGGGGAAGTGCGGGCACAGCCCGCCCGGTGCACCGTTCGCCGTTCGGCTGGCTGGCGTTCGTTGTTCGTGCCGGTGCGCCGTTTGGTCGTCCTCGACTCCCGGAGCCGTCTTCGATGGCGGGAGTCGTGTTCGAGGGGCCTTTCGGACGTTTCTCGCTATCGAAGACGGCGGCGGGTATCGAGGTGGCCGTGTCTTCACCCGCGTGGAGAGCACGTCACCCGCCGTAGCACCGGATGACGGTCGTCATCGGCGGTCATGCGGTGCTGACGCGGGTGAGGTGCATCCGGCGCGCGTGAAGTGAGGCGTGCCCAGACTGCCCCCGTCCCCCCTGATAGGTGCCCGTTCTTGGCCGCGGGACCGCGGGTCAAGCGGACCCCCAACGCGCGAAGCGCCCATCTGGGTCCGCTTGAGGCGCGGTCACGCGGCTGAGAAAATGGGCGCCAGGGGGACGACCAACGTGGCGGCCCTTCGGCGAACGCGGCAGACCCGCGCAAGGTCGGCCAGCCAACGCGAGCTCACTGTGTGGATGTGCTGCGTCGAGTGGGGTGGATCACTGTTGCCCTGGCAACAGCAACGCCACCCGCAACGCACAGTGATCTCACCCAGTGGCGGCGGGTGTCACCGAACGTGGCTGGTCAGACACTCCGTCTGCACAGGTGGAGCGGGACCAGCCACGCGACGCCCGTTCGAGACTCGGTTCGAGTGCCGGAGTCTCGGAGACCAAGCGACCTAGACCTGGATGCCGCGGGTCAGGGCGCCGTCGACGACGAGGTTGGCGCCGCTGATGCGGCCGGCCACGGGGCTGGCGAGGAAGACCACGGGCGCGGCGATCTCGTGCGGCGTGCCCATGTGGCCGGTCGGGTTGAGGCCCACCGCGGTCTGGTATAGGTCGGGGTTGCCGTCCTCGATGCTCGCCCAGACGCCGCCCTCGAAGTAGGTGTTGCCCGGCGACACGGTGTTGGCGCGGATGCCCTTCTCGGCCAGTTGCAGGGCCAGCCCGCTGATGTAGCCGAGGATGGCGGTCTTGGCCGTGCCGTACGGCCCGGAGGCGAAGTCGGACTCGCGGCCGGACACGCTGGAGATGGCGATGATCGACGGCATCGACGAGTGCTCGAGATGCGGGAGTGCCGCCCGGACCAGCCGGACCGTGTGCATGACGTCGACGTTGAGGCTGAGCTGCCAGTTCTCCTCGGTGTCCGGGATCGCCAGCGCGCTGACGTTCGCCACCACGGTGTCGAGGCCGCCGAACGACTCGGCCGACCGGTCCACCCAGGCGGCGAGCGCCTCGCCGTCGCCGACGTCGACCACGCTGCCGGTGACGGCGCCGCGGCCGCCGAGCGCGTCCTGCGTGGCGCTGACGGCGTCGGCGTCACGCGCGCAGAAGCCGACCGTGGCGCCTTCGTCGAGGAACGCCTCGACGATGGCCCGGCCGATGCCGCGGGTGCCACCCGTGACGAGGACGCGGGCGCCGTTGAGCTGCAGGTCCATGGCTGGCCTTTCGTCAGAGGGTGCGGGCGCGGGCGCGCAGGTCGGCGTGGATGCCGCCGAAGGCGTCGGCGGCCGGCAGCAGCGCCTTCGCCGCCTTGACCACGACGCTGTAGTTGGCGTCGACGACGTTCGCGATGGGCGCCTCGGCGAGCTGCGAGCACAGCTGGTACGCGTCCATGGTGTGCAGGCCGTAGAGCTCGGCGACCCAGTGCACCAGCTCGGCGTTGCCGATGCGCCAGGAGTCTTCCAGCGGGCGGCTGGACCCGACGGTCATCCAGTGCGCGTCGTCCTCGAGCCGGGGCCAGCCCGGCGCGCCGCCCTTGACGAGGTCGACGATGAGGGTGGTGGTCATCGCGCCCTCGACGGCGGTGCCGCAGGCCTCGCCCTCGCCCTGGCGGTAGTGGCCGTCGCCGACGGAGAACAGCGCGCCCTCGACGTTGACGCCGAGGAAGACCGTCGTGCCGGCCCGCATCTGCGGGGTGTCCATGTTGCCGCCGAAGCGGTCGGGCACCAGCGACGAGCGCACCTCGCCGCCGGCCGGCGCCACCCCGACGGTGCCGAGCATCGGCGCGACCGGCAGCTCGATGCGGTGGTCGCTGTGCCGGGCCACGAACGCCACCGTGTCGCGGTCGCGGTCCAGCTCGTAGATCCACGTGCTGTCGGGCAGCGCCTCCTGCAGCGTGACGACGCGGTCGGTGCTGGTCATGCCGCCGAAGAACGGGATTGCCGCCGACGCACCCCAGTCGCGGGCCGGCTCCAGCGCGACCAGGTGCAGTACCAGGGTGTCGCCCGGCTCGGCGCCCTCGACGTAGAACGGCCCGGTCTGCGGGTTGACGAACCGGAGGTCGACCTTGGCGCTGGAGAGGTCGTCGGGCGAGCGCAGGACGCCGCCGAACGCGTCGTCGGACCACAGCCGCAGCGCGGTGCCCGGCTTGACGCGCATCGCCGGCGCGGCGCCACCGAAGGTGTAGGCGTACTGCTCGCGCGTGGGCGTGTACTCGATGACGTCCATGTGCGGACGCTACTCCGCGCCCGTCTGCGGGACCTGCGCCTCTTCGAGCTGGTCGCGGCGGAAGATCTTCCGGCCGAGCCAGGTGACCGGGTCGAAGGACCGGTCGACGACGCGCTCCTTCATCGGGATGATCGCGTTGTCGGTGATGTGGATGCCCTCGGGGCACACCTCGGTGCAGCACTTGGTGATGTTGCACATGCCGATGCCGGCCTGCTCGCGCGCCAGCGCCCGGCGGTCGTTGGTGTCGAGCGGGTGCATCTCCAGCTCGGCGTAGCGCAGGAAGAACCGCGGGCCGGAGAAGGACTGCTTGTTCTCCTCGTGGTCACGGATGACGTGGCACACGTTCTGGCACAGGAAGCACTCGATGCACTTGCGGAACTCCTGGCCACGCTCGACGTCCACCTGCTGCATGCGGTACTGGCCGTCGGCCGGACGCGGCTCCGGCGCGAACGCCGGGACCGTCTCGGCCACCTTGTAGTTGTACGAGACGTCGGTGACGAGGTCGCGGACCACCGGGAAGGTGCGCAGCGGCGTCACCGTCACCGTCTCGCCCTCCTCGAACGTCGAGAGCCGGGTCATGCAGGCCAGCCGCGGCTTGCCGTTGATCTCCGTGCTGCACGAGCCGCACTTGCCGGCCTTGCAGTTCCACCGCACCGCGAGGTCGCCGGACTGCGTGGCCTGGATGCGGTGCAGCGCGTCGAGAACCACCTCGCCCTCTTCGACGGGGACGGTGTAGTCCACCAGGTCCCCGCCGGTGGCGTCGCCTCGCCACACCTTCATCTTCAGGTCGTATCCCACGTTCACGCCTTCCTAGTTGAACAGCTCGCGCAGGTCGTCGGGCATCTGGGGCAGCGGCTCGCGGGTGATGCCGACGGCCTCGCCGTCAAGGCGGCAGTGCAGGTTGAGCTTGCCCCAGGAGTCGTCGGTGGCGGGGTAGTCGTCGCGGGTGTGCCCGCCACGGCTCTCCGTCCTCTCCAGCGCCGCACGGGCGATGCACTCCGAGACCCGCAGCATGTTGTGCAGGTCCAGCGCCAGGTGCCAGCCCGGGTTGTACTGACGGTGCCCCTCGACGCTGAGCCGGGTGATCCGCTCGCGCAGGGCGGCGAGGTCCGTCAGCGCCTGCTCCATCTCCTCGGCGGTCCGGATGATGCCGACCAGGTTGTGCATGACCTCCTGGAGATCGTGCTGGACGGTGTACGGGTTCTCGCCGCCCTCGATGCTGAACGGCGCCAGCGCGTGCTCGGACGCCGCGCGGATCTCCTCGTCGCTGATCGTCGGCCGTTCCGCCCGCCGCCGGACCACCGCGTAGGCCGCGTTGAGCCCCGTCCGCCGGCCGAAGACCAGCAGGTCGGACAGCGAGTTGCCGCCCAGGCGGTTGGCGCCGTGCATGCCGCCGGCCACCTCGCCCGCGGCGTACAGGCCCGGAACCACCGACTCGCCGGTGTCGGGGTCGACCGCCACGCCGCCCATGACATAGTGGCAGGTCGGGCCGACCTCCATCGGCTCGGCCGTGATGTCGACGTCGGCCAGCTCCTTGAACTGGTGGTACATCGACGGCAGCCGGCGGCGGATGTACTCGGGCGTCCGGCGCGAGGCGATGTCGAGGAACACGCCGCCGTGCGGTGAGCCGCGACCGGCCTTGACCTCGGAGTTGATGGCGCGCGCGACCTCGTCGCGGGGGAGCAGCTCCGGTGGCCGGCGGTTGTTCGTCTTGTCCTCGTACCAGCGGTCGGCCTCCTCCTCGGAGTCCGCCGTCTCGGCCTTGAAGAACTCGGGGATGTAGTCGAACATGAACCGGCGGCCCTCGCTGTTGCGCAGCACGCCGCCGTCACCGCGGACCGACTCCGTGACCAGGATCCCCTTCACCGACGGCGGCCAGACCATGCCCGTCGGGTGGAACTGGACGAACTCCATGTTCACCAGGCTCGCGCCGGCCTCCAGCGCCAGCGCGTGACCGTCGCCGGTGTACTCCCACGAGTTCGACGTCACCTTGTACGACTTGCCGATGCCGCCGGTGGCCAGCACGACCGAGGGCGCCTCGAACGCGACGAACCGGCCCGACTCGCGCCAGTAGCCGAACGCGCCGGCGATGCGCCCGTCGCTCTTGACCAGCTTGGTGATGGTGCACTCCATGAACACCTCGATGCCGAGGGCCACGGCGCGCTGCTGCAGCGTGCGGATCAGCTCCAGGCCGGTGCGGTCGCCGACGTGCGCCAGCCGGGCGTAGCGGTGGCCGCCGAAGTCGCGCTGCGAGATCAGGCCGTCGGGGGTGCGGTCGAACAGCGCGCCCCACTCCTCCAGCTCGCGGACGCGGTCGGGCGCCTCCTGCGCGTGCAACTGGGCCATCCGCCAGTGGTTGAGCATCTTCCCGCCACGCATGGTGTCGCGGAAGTGCACCTGCCAGTTGTCCTCTGCCCACACGTTCGCCATGGCGGCGGCGATGCCGCCCTCGGCCATGACGGTGTGCGCCTTGCCCAGCAGCGACTTGCAGACGATGCCGACCTTCGCGCCCGCGTCGTGGGCCGCGATGGCCGCCCGCAGCCCGGCGCCGCCGGCGCCGACCACGAGCACGTCGAAGCTGTGGCGTTCGATTTCAGCCATGGTGTCGCTCTGCTCCTCAGAAGAACCGCGGGTCGGACCAGGTGCCGGACGCGACCATCCAGATGTAGAAGTCGGTGAAGGCCACCCAGACCAGCGATGCCCACGCCAGCTGCGCGTGCCGCCCGTTGAGGACGGATACCCCGCCCCAGAGGCGATACCGCACCGGGTGCTTGGAGAAGTTGCGCAGCCGTCCGCCGATGATGTGCCGGCACGAGTGGCACGACAGGCTGTACAGCCCCAGCAGCGCCGCGTTGACCACGAGGATCAGCGTGCCCAGCCCCATGTGCCCCCACTCGCCCTCGGGCGACTTGAACGCCATCACCGCGTCGTAGGTCAGCAGCACGTTGTACGCCAGCGCGATGTACAGCGCATAGCGGTGGACGTTCTGCAGGATCAGCGGGAACCGCGTCTCGCCGGTGTAGCGGCGGTGCGGCTCGGCGACCGAGCAGGCCGGCGGCGACATCCAGAACGAGCGGTAGTAGGCCTTGCGGTAGTAGTAGCAGGTCAGCCGCAGGCTCAGCGGGATGACGAGGATCAGCACCGCCGGCGAGAACGGCCACCAGTCGCCCACCCAGGTGCCCAGGTGGCGGGAGCCGTCGACGCACTCCGTCGTGACGCACGGCGAGTAGAACGGCGTCAGGTACGGCTCGGCGAAGTAGTGCTGTCCGGAGAAGGCCCGGTACGTCGCGTAGGCCACGAAGGCGACCAGCACCAGCGCGGTGAACGTGGGGTAGAGCCACCAGCGATCAGTGCGCAGGGTGCGGGCGGCGATCCGGGCCCGGGTCGGAGACTTGATTCCGGTGGGGGCGGCCATGTCTTTGAACGCTCTTTTCGGAGATACGGGGGAGGGGACGGGGACGGTTGCGGCCTCGCGCGGCGGTCAGCCGGTCATGGCGCCCGCCGGTCGGGGGCGCCCAGACCTTCGTCCTCGGCGCCGGCCCACATGCTCGGGTCGTACGGCTCGTCAGGGACGATCTCCAGCTGCCTGACCTGATGCGGCCGGTGGCCGGGCTGGGGGTCGCCGAGCTCGTCGAGGTCGTCGCCGAGCCGGACCACGTCGCTGACCAGCCGCCGGACGCCGAGGGTGTCGCCGTAATGGAGTCGCAGGGTGGCCACCGCCGTGTCGAGCGCGGACACGGCCTCGGCCACTGCGGCCCGGCTCTCGGTCACTCCCATCACTGCCTCCCGCGAGCGTCGGCGGTCGCGATACGCGGCAGCCTGGCACGGGTGCGGCCCCGAATCCAGGGGTTGCCTGCGATGGGATGAACGTCACACGACTGTTCCCTTGATTTTCTGGACGATCTTGTTGTGTAAATCGCGACGGCATGCAAACGAATGCTTGCAAAGAAGTGTTGGCATTCGCTACCGTGCGGGCATGCCGGAGGCTCCGCGGCGTCGCATCGACGCCACCACCTTGCGCGGGCTCGCGCACCCGCTGCGGGTGCAGCTCTACGACGCGCTGGTCACGTACGGCCCGGCCACGGCGACGATGCTGGCCGAGCGGTTCGCCGAGAGCACCGGCTCCACCAGCTACCACCTGCGGCAACTGGCCAAGCACGGGTTCGTCGAGGAGGACCCCACCCGCGGCGCCGGCCGCGAGAAGTACTGGCGCGCCTATCCCGGCGGCGCCGAGCTCGACAGCTACGAGCTGTCCGGCGGCGGCAGCGGCGAGGCCGCCCGGCTGGTCGTCGACGAGTTCCGGCGCGTGCAGTCGGCCCGCCTCGGGCACTGGCTGTCGGCCGGCCATCTCCAGGTCCCGCGCGAGTGGGGCCAGGCCACCATCAACTCGACGGCGCACCTGCGGCTGCGGGTCGAGGAACTCGCCGCGCTCAGCGCCGAGCTGACGGCGGTGATCGACGCCTGGCGCGAACGGGTCGACGGCCGCGAGCCGGAGGCCGGCGACGACGCCCGCATCGTCGAGGTGCAGCTGCACACCTTCCCGGTTCCCGACCAGGACCTCCCGTGACGATCACGACCGCGCCGGCCCGCGAGCTCGGCCCGGCGTTCGGCCGGCTGTGGGGCGCCGCCACCGGCGCCAACCTGTCCGACGGGTTCGCCGCGACGGCCGCGCCGCTGCTGGCCGCCTCGCTGACCCGCGACCCCGTCCTCATCTCCGTGGTCGGCGTCGCGCAGTTCCTGCCGTGGCTGCTGTTCGGCGTGCTGTCCGGCAGCGTCGTCGACCGCTTCGACCGGCGCCGGGTCGCGGCGGTCGCCTGCGGCGTGCGGGCGGTGGTCGCCGCCACGGTGTGCGTGCTGGTCGCGGCCGACCACATGGTCATCGCCGTGCTGATCGGCGCGGTGTTCGTGTTCGGCGCGTTCGAGACCGTGGCCGACGGCTCGCTGCAGGCCATGGTGCCGGCGGTGGCCGGGCGCGACGGCCTGGTCCGGGCCAACAGCCGGTTCCAGGCCACCGAGGTCGTCGCGCAGAACTTCGTCGCCGCGCCGCTGGCCGGCGTGCTGTTCGCGGTGGCGGCCGCGCTGCCGTTCGTCGTGCACTCGGCCGGCTACCTGCTGGCCGCCGTCCTCGTCCTGACGCTGCCGATCGGCGCGGCCCGGGCCCCGCGCGCCGACGGCGAGCCGAAGGAGGCGCTGACCCGCCGGTCGCTGGCCGAGGGCATCCGGTTCCTGCTCAGCCACCCGGTGCTGAGCCGGCTGTGGGCCGTCACCATCGTGCTCACGGTGTTCGGCTCGCTGGCCCAGGCGGTCTTCGTCCTCTATGTCCTGGACGAGCTCGGCCTGCCGCCCGCCGGGTTCGGCGTGTTCGCCATGGCCGCGGCGGTCGGCGCCGTGCTCGGCGCGCTGATCGTGCCGCGGCTGGCCGAGCGGTTCGGCCGCGGCCGGGTCATGGTCGGGTCCGTGCTGATCTCCGGCTCGTCCTATGCACTGTGCGGGTTCGTGCCGCATCCGGCCGCCGCGGCTGCCGGCATGGTCGGCGCCGGGGCGAGCGTGGCCGCCTGGAACGTCGTCAGCATGACCATCCGTCAGGAACTGGTGCCGAGCCGGCTGCTCGGCCGCGTCCACGGGGCCTGGCGCACCTTCGGCTGGGGGCTGATGCCGGTCGGCACCTTCATCGGCGGACTACTCGGCGCGGTCGACCTCCGGCTGCCATTCATCGTCGGTGGAATCGCTACCGCGGCCGCGGCATTGGGGATGGGCCGAACGATTTCCGTCCTGTCCAAGACGGATTAGACAGGAGAATTTCCCGGAAGGTTCGTGTCCGATCCGTTGTGATTTCGTAGCCTGCCGCCCCAGTTGGGTTGCAGGTCAGTAACGGCGCGCCCTGTCACCTTGTGTGTACGTCAGTAGCGGTGGTGGTCTTAGCCACACTCATTCTGCGATCCTTGCGATCCGACACACGAGGAGTCAGACCTTGACCACCAAGCGCAGGGGTATGGCGTTCTTCGCCGTGCTCACAGCAGGGGCGCTTGCGCTCTCTGCATGTGGCGGCGATGACGACGACAGCGGCTCCGGGAGCGGCGACACCGAGGCCCCGAGCGGTTCGTCGGGCGGTCCCATCACGGTGGCGTCCGACACGGAGTTCACGTCGTACAACGGCAACTCCGAGACCGGCAACGGCACCTGGAACGCGTTCGTCCTCAATGGCGTTCAGGACGGCTTCTGGGACTACGGTCCGCAGGGCGAGATCGTCCGCAACGAGGCCTTCGGCACGTACGAGATGACCTCCGAGAACCCGCTCACCGTCCGCTACACCTTCGCCGAGGACGCGGTGTGGTCCGACGGCACGGCGATCGACTGTGACGACCTGCTGCTGGAGTGGGCGACCCAGGGCGCCGGTTACGAGACCGCGGAGATCGGCGAGGACGGCAACCCGGTCCCCCTGTTCCGTGTCCCGGGCACCACCGGTTACGACCTGGTGGCCAAGCCGACCTGCCAGCCGGGTGACAAGGAAGTCGAGTTCGTCTACTCCGAGCCGTTCGCCGACTGGCAGCAGGTGACGAACACCAGCATGCTGCCGGCGCACACCGTGGCCGAGCAGGCCGGCATCACGCCGGAAGACCTCGTGACCGCGATCCAGAACGACGACCTGGCGGCGCTGGCCCCGGTCGCGGAGTTCTGGAACACCGGCTGGGACATGGGCCCGGGCGCGCTCCTCGACCCGGCCCTCATCCCCTCCTCGGGTCCGTACGTGATCGACAGCTGGGAAGCCGGCCAGTCGCTGACGCTGGTCGCCAACGAGAGCTACTACGGCGACGCGCCGGCCACCGACACCATCGTCATCCGGTTCATCCCGCAGGACCAGCAGGTCCAGGCGCTGGCCAACGGCGAGGTCGACGTCATCGCCCCGCAGGTCAATGTCGACCTCGTGGCCTCGCTGGACGCCCTCGGCGACCAGGTCACCGTCATCAAGGGTGACGAGATGACGTGGGAGCACCTCGACTTCAACCAGACCCCGGGTGCGGTGATGGCCGACCCGAACCTGCGCCAGGCGTTCGCGATGTGCGTGCCGCGGCAGCAGATCGTCGACAACCTGATCAAGCCGGCCAACCCCGAGGCCGTCGTCATGAACCTGCGCGAGTTCTTCCCGTGGGACCCGGAGTACGACCAGGTCGTGGGCGAGGCCTACGGCGGCGAGTACGACGAGCCCGACATCGAGGGCGCGAAGGCGCTGATCGACGCTGCCGGCCTCGCCGGCACCCAGATCCGCGTGCTGCGCTCCGACCCGAACCCGCGTCGCGCCGACACCGTGGCCGCCATCAAGGCGTCCTGCGACCAGGCCGGCTTCGAGATCGTCGACACGCCGACCCAGGACCTCGGCGCCGGGATCACCGACGTGACCAGCTACGAGGTCGCGCTGTTCGCGTGGGCCGGCTCGGGTGTCATGACCTCCGGCGCCTCGCTCTACCGCACCGCCGAGGGCCAGAACCCGTACGGCTACTCCAACCCGGACGTCGACGCGGCCTGGGACGAGCTGGTCGTCACGACCGACGAGACCCGCCAGGTCGAGCTGCTGACCGAGATCGAGACCAACCTCTGGGACGACCTCTTCAGCATCCCGCTGTACGCGCACCCGGGCGTCACCGCCCACAGCCCGAACGTCGAGGGCGTCCAGCAGAACGCCGCTCAGACCCAGGTGTCGTTCAACCTGGAAGAGTGGGCGCGCACGTCCTGACCGTCCGTATGCCGGTCCGGCCGGGAATCCCGGCCGGACCGGCCCGAAGTTCGGGCCAGGGGCCTCGTGTCCCTGGCCCGAGCCTTGCGCCCGAGGCGCCGTCGCACCCGACGGCTTGCGGGCGCGGACCTGACGAGGGTTGGATCTGATCTCATGACTGTCGACGGGCTGGTGTAGCCATGCTGGTCTTCATCGTGCGCAGGGTGATCGTCTCGTTCTTCATCCTGCTCGCCGCCACGTTCGTGATGTATCTCCTCACCGCGAACGCCGGCAATCCGCTGGGCGACCTGCAGGAGTCGCGGGCGCCGAACCGCGAGGCCCTGATCGAGGCGCGCATCCGGCTGCTGAACCTCGACACACCGGCGCCGCTGCGCTACTTCATCTGGCTCAAGGGCGCCGCGGGCTGTCTGGTGCCGTTCGCCATGGAGTGCGACCTCGGCCAGAACCTCCAGGGCCAGGACGTCACCGCGCTGCTCGGCGTGGCGTTGCCGCAGACGCTGCAGCTCGTCATCGCCGCCACGGTGCTGGCGATGGTGCTCGGCATCACCGTCGGCATCGTCACCGCGCTGCGCCAGTACAGCAGCCTCGACTACACCGTCACGTTCAGCGCCTTCCTCTTCTTCTCGCTGCCGATCTTCTGGGTGGCGGTGCTGCTCAAGGAGTACGGCGCGATCCGGTTCAACGACTGGCTCGCCGATCCGTCCGTCCCCATCGGGGTGGCCGTGGTCCTCGGCGTCATCAGCGGGTTGTTCTGGATGATCGTCATCTCCGGTGACCGCACCAGACGGCTCACCACGTTCGCGGCGGCGTTCGTCGCCTCGGCCGGTGCCCTCTGGCTGCTGTCGGAGACCCGGTGGTTCGAGGACCCCGGCCTGGGCATCATCGTCATCGCCGTCACCGCCGTCGGAATCGCCTTCCTGACCACCGCGCTGGTGGCCGGGTTCACCTATCGCAACGTCCTGTACGCCGCGCTCGCGTCGGCGGGCATCGGCATCGTCTGTCACTTCGCGCTGGCCTCCGTGCTCGACGACCCCAGCGGCCTGACCATCGTCGGGCTCGCGCTGGTCACCGTCGCCGTCGGACTGGGCCTCGGCTACGGCCTGGGCGGGCTGCAGCGCCGGCAGGCCATGCAGGCCGCAGTCCTGACCGGCCTCGGCACCGGCGCGCTGCTCTTCCTGGACCGGCTGCTGGGTGCCTGGGACACCTACTCCGACCAGGTCGGTGGCCGCGTCATCGCCACCATCGGCGCGCGCACCCCGAACTTCGACGGCACGTTCTGGGAACAGGGTCTGGACCGCGCCACCCACCTGATCCTGCCTACCATCGCGATCGTGCTGATCTCGTTCGCCACCTACACGCGGTACACCCGGTCGAGCATGCTCGAGGTGCTGAACCAGGACTACGTGCGCACGGCCCGGTCGAAGGGCCTCGCCGAACGGGGCGTCATCGTCAAGCACGCGTTCCGCAACGCGATGATCCCCATCACGACGCTCATGGCGTTCGACTTCGCCGGCGTGCTCAGCGGCGCCGTCATCACCGAGAACGTGTTCGGCTGGACCGGCCTGGGACGATTGTTCGCCGATTCACTGCGAGCCGTCGACCCGAACCCGGTGATGGGCTTCTTCCTGATCGCCGGTACCGCGGCCGTGCTGTTCAACATGTTGGCCGACATCGCCTACGCGTTCCTCGACCCGCGCATCCGGTTGTCGTGAGGAGGACGAAACGATGAGCAATCCCTCGACTCCCGATCCCGGGCCCGCCCCCGGAGCGGCGGTGGCCGCCGACGCGCAGGGCATGACCGTCGTCGCCCGCACCCAGGCGCAGATGGTGCGGCGCCGGTTCTTCCGGCACCGCGCCGCCATGGGCGGCCTGGTGGTGCTGGCGCTGATCGTGCTGCTGGCGTTCAGCTCGATCGGCTTCGCCAGCGTCCCCGGCTGGTGGGACAAGGACTACTGGTCCATCGCCACCGTCGAGAACGGTGGCCGGCCGACGCTGAGCGTCCTGCCGACCTGGCTGGGCGGCAGCGGCATGCACCTCGGCGAGCACCCATTCGGCCAGGACAACGTCGGCAAGGACTACTTCGCGCTGACGATGCGCGGGGTGCAGCAGTCGCTGACGATCGCGTTCGTCGTCGGTCTCGTCGGCACCTTCATCGGCACGCTGGTCGGCGCGACCGCCGGCTACTTCCGCGGCCGCACCGAGGCCGTGCTGATGCGCTTCACCGACGTCATGATCACCATCCCGCTGCTGGTCATCGCCGCGGTGCTGGGCCGTCGCTACGGCAGCTCCGGCATCGTCGTGCTGGGGCTGGTCATCGGCCTGGTCACCTGGACCGGGCTGGCCCGCCTGGTGCGCGGCGAGTTCCTGTCGCTGCGTGAGAAGGAGTTCGTCGAGGCCGCCCGCGCCGCCGGCACGTCGGCCCGGCGGATCATCGTCAAGCACATGCTGCCGAACATCGTCGGCGTCATCATTGTCGCGGCCACGCTGGCCATCGCGACGGCCATCCTGCTGGAGGCGGCGCTGTCGTTCCTGGGCTTCGGCGTGCAGGACCCGGACACCTCGCTGGGCAAGCTGATCAGCAACTACCAGACCGCGTTCTCGACCAGACCGTGGCTGTTCTGGTTCCCGGGTGTGTTCATCATCGCGATCGCGTTGTCGGTGAACTTCATCGGCGACGGCCTGCGCGACGCCTTCGACCCTCGACAGAACCGGGTGCGTGACTGATGACGACTCCAGGCATGCCGATCGGCGCCCCACTGCCCGGCCCCGGCGCGAGCGGCGGGCCGGACCAGCCCGCCGTCACCGAGTCCGCCGCTGAGGTGCACGTCGCCACCAAGCTGGAGGAGACCGCCGGCCCGGGCGAGAAGGAAGTGCTGCGGGTCGAGGACCTCACCGTCTCGTTCCCCACCGACGACGGCCTGGTCCGCGCCGTGCGCGGGGTCTCGTACGCCGTCCACGAGCGGGAGGTGCTCGGCATCGTCGGCGAGTCCGGTTCGGGCAAGTCGGTGTCGTCGATGGCGGTCATGGGGCTGCTGCCCAAGTCCGCCCGCATCGCCGGCAAGATCCTCTACCGTGGCGACGACCTGCTGACGAAGTCGGCGAAGCAGCAGCGGGCGCTGCGCGGCAGGAAGATCGCGATGATCTTCCAGGACCCGATGACCGCGCTGAACCCGGTCTACTCGATCGGTGACCAGCTGGCCGAGGCCGTCCTCTCGCACGAGATCATGCCGCGGAAGCAGGCCATGGCGCGCGCGGAGGAGATGCTGGGGATTGTCGGCATCCCGCAGCCGAAGAAGCGGCTGGACAACTATCCACACGAATTCTCCGGCGGCATGCGCCAGCGCGCGATGATCGCGATGGCGGTCATCAACAACCCCGACGTCATCATCGCCGACGAGCCCACCACGGCCCTCGACGTCACCGTCCAGGCGCAGATCCTGGAGACGCTCGTGCAGGTGAAGGACGAGGTCAACGCCGCCATCGTGCTCATCACGCACGACCTCGGCGTGGTGGCCGGCATGGCGCACCGGGTGCTGGTCATGTACGCGGGCAAGCCGGTCGAGATCGCCGAGACCGACCGCATCTTCTACCAGCCGCGGATGCCGTACACCGCCGGCCTGCTGGGCTCGATCCCGGCGCTGGAGAGTGGCGGCGCCGGGTCGCGGCTGCGGCCGATCGTCGGCACCCCGCCGTCGCTGATCAACCTGCCGAAGGGCTGCCCGTTCTCGCCGCGCTGCCCGCTGGCCACCGACGTCTGCCACGAGTCGGAGCCGGCGCTGGCCGCCACCGATGAGCTGGGCCATGTCGCGGCGTGCCACCATTGGGACAAGCTCGCGGACGTCGACGACCCGACGGTGTACTTCCGCACGGAGAGCGAGGCGGTCTGATGGTCACCTCTACCGAGACCACGCCCCAGACGGTGCCCGAGGGCGGCGCCGGGCAGCACCTGCTCGACGTCACCGACCTCGTCATGCACTTCCCCGTCTACGGCGGCGGCCTGCTGCGCCGCGTCGTGGGCCACGTCCAGGCCGTCACCGGCGTCTCCCTGCACGTCGACGCCCGCGAGACCCTCGGCGTGGTGGGGGAGTCCGGCTGCGGCAAGTCGACCACCGGCCGCGCCATCCTCCAGCTGCACAAGCCGACGTCAGGCTCGGTCGTGTTCCAGGGCAAGGAGCTGACCACCCTCGACGCGCGCGGCATGAACGAGGTGCGGCGCGACCTGCAGATCGTGTTCCAGGACCCGTACGCCTCGCTCAACCCGAAGATGCCGGTCAACGACATCATCGCCGAGCCGCTCAAGGTGCACGGCAAGTGGCGCGGCGGCGGCAAGAAGCGCGTCGCCGAGCTGCTCGAGCTGGTCGGCCTCAACCCCGAGCACGGCAACCGCTACCCGCACGAGTTCTCCGGCGGCCAGCGCCAGCGCATCGGCATCGCCCGCGCACTGGCCCTGGAACCGCGGCTGCTGGTGCTCGACGAGCCGGTCTCCGCCCTGGACGTGTCCGTGCAGGCCGGTGTCGTCAACCTGCTCGAGGACCTGCAGGACGAGCTCGGGCTGGCGTACATCTTCATCGCCCACGACCTCTCCGTCGTCCGGCACATCTCCGACCGCGTCGCCGTCATGTACCTCGGCAAGGTGGTCGAGACCGGCACCCGCGACGAGGTGTACGAGCGGCCCGCGCACCCGTACACCCAGGCGCTACTGTCGGCCGCGCCGACCGCCGACCCGGTGGAGGAGCGCAGCCGCGAACGCATCATCCTCGCCGGCGACGTCCCCAGCCCGCTGGACCCGCCCAGCGGCTGCCGGTTCCGGACCCGCTGCTGGAAGGCGCAGGAGATCTGCGCCACCACGGAGCCGCCGCTGATCGACACCGGCGTCGGCCACCCGGTGGCCTGCCACTTCGCCGAGGTCGACACCCGCGTCGTCTGAGCTGCCCCGCCGTTCGAACGGTGTGGCGCAGCTGCGCCGAGTGGGTGGCGTCGCTGTCGCCAGTGCGACAGCCGTGCCACCCACTCGCTGCAGCGATGCCACACCGTCATCGGCCGCGCTCACTCGGCGCCGCGTTGCCGTGCGGCGAGGACGGCCGCCTCGATCTCCGCCAGCACTGCGGCCGCCTCGTCTCGCAGGCGGCCGGGCGACACCGGTAGCACCACCCAGCCGAGCGCGGCGTACCGGGCGCGGCGCCGCTCGGTCTGCTCGACGCGGTCGCCGAGCCGGTGCCATTCGGCCGAGTCGATCTCGACGACGACGCGAGCATCGGGCCAGCAGGCATCCGGGATCAACGGCGGACCGGTCACGTCAGGGAGCGGACGGTTCCACCTCGGCTCGTCCAGGAGGAGCGAGGAACGCACGAGATCGCGCAGCTCGCACTCCGGCGCGGAGCGACAGCCGGCGTGGATGTCCTCGATTGCGCGCCTGGCAAGCCCGGCGCCGTTCCAGCGGCCGCCGGCCAACTCGGCCGACAGTCGTTCCGGGGTGGTGAGGCCGACCTGCACGGCCTCGCACAGCAGCGCGCGGACGGTACGCAGCGACCGGGCACCCGCGCAGGCGTCGAGGACGGAACGCTCGGGTGGGGCCACCGGGAATCCGGCGAGGAGACGCGGATCCGGTGGTGACCGGGTGCGACGCATCTGCGCGAACGGCAGCCGCGCCGGCCGCGCTGACCAGGGGACGAGCACGGTCAATGGATCGTGGTGTGGTGCGTAGCGCAGCCCGTATGCACGACAGGCCTGGCCGCCGGTCACCATGGCCCCGGCGCCCGCATAGAGCAGTGCGGCCTGGATCCGATGGCGTGGACTCAGCGGGCCGGTGAACGTCGCGTACACACCTGCCGCCAGTCGTTGCCACCGCCCGCCGCGGCCGAGCGCGTGCCGGATCTGCTGCGGCGACATGCCGTGCGCCAGCGCCTGCCGCCTGGTGACCAGGCCGTCCTGGCCGGCTGCCAGCCGCATCAGCTCTCCGGGCGCTTCCATGCGATCCATCGTGGATCGCATGGAGGTCGGTCCGCCACGGCGAAAGGGCCGATTGTGGACTGGGCGCTGGTTCGCTCGGACCTGTGGACATTCACGATGCCGGGTGGCGGGCCGGCACGCCGTAGGATGGGCTGTCAACTCCCCCCATTCAGAACGGGTTCCCCGCATGTCCGTGCGCAGCCGCGACGACCTCCGCAACGTCGCCATCGTGGCCCATGTCGACCACGGCAAGACCACCCTCGTCGATGCGCTGCTGTGGCAGTCAGGGGTGTTCCGCGCCAACCAGGACGTCGCCGACCGGGTGATGGACTCCGGTGATCTGGAGCGGGAGAAGGGCATCACGATCCTCGCCAAGAACACCGCCGTCCGCTGGGGCGACAACACCATCAACATCATCGACACACCGGGACACGCCGACTTCGGCGGCGAGGTCGAGCGCGGCCTGTCGATGGTCGACGGCGTGGTGCTGCTGGTCGACGCGAGCGAGGGGCCGCTGCCGCAGACGCGGTTCGTGCTGCGCAAGGCGCTGCAGGGGCGGCTGCCGATCGTCGTCGTGGTGAACAAGACCGACCGGCCCGACGCGCGCATCGCCGAGGTGGTCGACGAGACCTACGAGCTGTTCCTGGACCTGCTCGACGACACCAGTGACCAGGGCGCGCTCGACTTCCCGATCGTCTACGCGTGCGCCCGCGACGGCAAGGCGTCGCTCGAGCGGCCGGCCGACGGCACCGTGCCCGGCTCCGAGAACCTCGCCCCGCTGGTCACCACCATCCTCGAGACCATCCCGGCGCCGACGTACACCGAGGGCGCGCCGCTGCAGGCGCACGTCACCAACCTCGACGCGTCGCCGTTCCTGGGCCGGCTGGCGCTGTGCCGGGTCCGCGAAGGCGAGATCGCCAAGGGCACGCAGGTCGCCTGGTGCCGCAAGGACGGCAGCATCGAGCGGGTCAAGGTCACCGAGCTGCTGATGACGGAGGCGCTGGAGCGGGTCACGGCGGAGAAGGCCGGCCCGGGCGACATCATCGCCGTCGCCGGCATCCCCGAGATCACCATCGGCGAGACCCTGGCCGACATCGACGACCCGCGGCCGCTGCCGCTGATCACCGTCGACGAGCCGGCGCTGTCGATGACCATCGGCGCCAACACCTCGCCGTTGTCCGGCCGGTCCGGCGGTACCAAGGTCACGGCCCGGCTGGTCAAGGACCGGCTCGAGTCCGAGCTGGTCGGCAACGTCTCGCTGCGGGTGCTCCCGACCGAGCGGCCCGACACCTGGGAGGTGCAGGGCCGCGGCGAGCTGGCGCTGGCCATCCTGGTCGAGCAGATGCGCCGCGAGGGTTTCGAGCTCACCGTCGGCAAGCCCCAGGTCGTCACCCGCGAGGTCGACGGCAAGGTGCACGAGCCGGTCGAGCGGCTCACCATCGACTGCCCCGAGGAGTACCTCGGCGCCATCACCCAGCTGCTGGCCGCCCGCAAGGGCCGCATGGAGCAGATGACCAACCACGGCACCGGCTGGATCCGCATGGAGTTCGTCGTCCCGGCCCGCGGCCTCATCGGCTTCCGCACCGAGTTCCTCACCGAGACCCGCGGCACGGGCCTGGCCCACCAGGTCTTCGAGAGCTACGAGCCGTGGTTCGGCGACCTCCGCACCCGGCCCAGCGGCTCGCTGGTGGCCGACCGGTCCGGGGCGGCCACGTCGTACGCGATGATCAACCTGCAGGAGCGCGGCACGCTGTTCGTCGAGCCGACCACCGAGGTGTACGAGGGCATGATCGTCGGCGAGAACTCCCGCGCCGACGACATGGACGTCAACATCACCAAGGAGAAGAAGCTCACCAACGTCCGCTCCAACGCCGACGAGTTCGAGAAGCTCGTGCCGGCGCGCAAGCTGTCGCTCGAGCAGGCGCTGGAGTTCTGCCGCGACGACGAGTGCGTCGAGGTGACGCCGAAGGCCGTCCGGCTGCGCAAGGTCGTGCTCGACGCCTCCACCCGCGGCCGCGCGGCGGCCCGTCGCAAGCACGCCCAATAGCCTGTCACCTCCCCCGGACGTGCGCCGTCGGCACTGGTGAGCGATGATGTCGCTCGTCCGGGGGGAGGTCACATTCGCGTTGCGAGTGTGAACGCGGATATCCACAGGACTTGCCCTGGGACGAGGACGGCACATAGAAAGTGACGGGCACTAATGTGCCCAAATCGGCCAAAACGGCCGTAGTGGCGCTGGCGACGGGACCCCGCAGCCTCGCCTCGGGCGCAATCCAGGAGGAATCCGATGCCAGTCTCGCCACGCAGGTCGATGGTGCTGGGAACCGTCGCGGTCGCGCTCGTGCTGGGCGCCTGTGGCGGCGACGGCGACGACGAGGCCGGCGAGAGCGCCAATACCGTCACCGTTCGCGGCTGCAATCCGCAGGCCGCCTTCGTCCCGGCCAACAGCAACGAGGTCTGCAGCGGCGACATCCTGGACCAGGTCTTCTCCTACCTCGTCCGCTACGACGCCGAGACCGGGCAGCCCGAGAACGAGATCGCGGCCGACATCACCAGCGAGGACAGCAAGACCTGGACCATCACGCTGCAGGACGGCTGGACGTTCCACGACGGCTCGCCGGTCATCGCGCAGAGCTTCGTCGACGCCTGGAACTGGGCCGCGTTCGGCGGGAACGCCACGCTGAACAGCTACTTCTTCGAGCCGATCCAGGGCTACGCCGACGTGCAGGGGCAGTTCGACGAGGAGACGGGCGAGTACACCGAGGGCTCGGCGGCGGCCGAGACGATGTCCGGGCTGCAGGTCGTCGACGATCTCACCTTCACCGTCACGCTCAGCCAGCCCGAGTCGCAGTTCCCGATGCGCCTGGGCTACACCGCGTTCGCCCCGCTGCCCGAGTCGTTCTACGACGACCCCGAGGCGTACGGCCAGCACCCCATCGGCACCGGGCCGTTCGAGTTCGAGTCCTGGGAGCCGAACATCGACGTCCGGCTCGCGGCGTACCCGGACTACAACGGTGAGGTGAAGCCGAGCATCGACGGCGCGGTCTACCGCATCTACGAGAACGACGACGCCGCCTACAACGACCTGCAGGCCAACCAGCTCGACATCATGCCGCTGCTGCCGACGTCCGCGTTGGCGGGCGACACCTACAAGATCGACCTCGGCGACCGGTTCCTCCGGCGCGAGACCGGCGTCTTCGAGACCATCACGTTCGCCGCGGCGACCGCCGTGGATCCGCGGATCAGGCAGGCCATCTCGATGTCGATCAACCGGCAGGAGATCATCGACACCATCTTCGCCGGCGCCCGCGTCCCGGCCACCGGCTGGGTGTCGCCCGTGGTCCCCGAGGCCCAGGACGACGCGTGCGGCGTGTACTGCACGTATGACCCCACGGCCGCGCAGGAGCTGTACGCCGAGACCGCGGGCATCGAGGAACCGCTGGAGCTCACCTACAACGCCGACTCCGACCACAAGGCCTGGGTCGACGCCGTCTGCAACAACATCCAGACGACCCTCGAGATCCCCTGCGTCGGCATCCCCGTCGTCGACCTCGCCACGTTCCGCGACCTGGTCACCAACCGGGAACTGGGCGGCATCTTCCGCACCGGCTGGCAGATGGACTATCCGTCGCTGGAGAACTTCCTGGTGCCGATCTTCGCCACCGGCGCCTCCGCCAACGACGGCGACTTCAGCAACGATGACTTCGACCGGCTGGTCGGCGAGGCCGCCGCGGCCACCGGCGAGGAAGGCGTCGCGCTCTACCACGAGGCCGAGAGCCTGCTCGCCGAGTTCATGCCGGCCATCCCGCTGTGGCACCGGGTCAACATCGCCGGCTACTCGACCCACGTCGAGAACGTCCGCCTCACCGTGTTCCAGACCGTCGACCTGCTCAGCGTCACCACCACCGGCTGACGCCTAGGGCGCGCCGTACAGTCTGACTCCGGCGCGCACCCGGAGCGCTGCTGATCGCTGAAGGTAGGTATGACTCGCTACGTCGTCCAGCGCCTCGGCCAGATGGTGCCCGTGGTCATCGGCACCACGTTCCTCATCTACGCGCTGGTCTGGTCGCTGCCCGGCGACCCGTTCGCGGCGAAGTGCGGCGACCGGCCGTGCCCGCCCACCTACGTGGCGCGGATGACCGCCGAGTACAACCTCGACGACCCGCTGCCGCTCGCGTACCTGCAGTACATGGGCAACCTCTTCACCGGCGACTTCGGCCAGACGTTCGCCGGCGTGCCCATCGCCGACGAGCTGTTGCAGCGGTACCCGATCACGCTGAAGCTGACGGTGCTCGCCATCCTCGTCGAGCTGGTCATCGGCGTCGCCGCCGGCGTGCTGGCCGGCATCCGCCGCGGCGGCTTCCTCGACAACCTGGTGCTGGTCAGCACGCTGGTGGTGGTGTCGATCCCGGTGTTCGTGCTGGGGATGCTGGCGCAGGTGACCTTCGGGGTGCGGCTGGGCTGGTTCCCGGTGACCTCCGACGGCACGCTGTACTCGCTCGTGCTGCCGGCGATCGTGCTGGGCAGCCTGTCGCTGGCGTTCGTCGCGCGGCTGGTACGGGCGAACCTGGTCGAGAACCTGCGCACCGACTACGTCCGCACGGCGGTCGCCAAGGGCCTGACGCGGCAGCGGGTCATCGGCGTGCACACGCTGCGCAACTCGCTGATCCCGGTCGTGACGTTCGTCGGCGCCGACTTCGGCGGGCTGCTCGGCGGCGCGGTCGTCGTCGAGGGGATCTTCAACATCCCGGGCGTCGGCAACATGATCTTCCGCGGCATCAACGCGCACGAGGGCGCCACCGTGACCGCCGCGGTCACCGTCCTCGTCCTCGTGTTCCTGTTCGTGAACCTGCTGGTCGACCTGTTGTACGCGGTGCTCGACCCGCGGATCCGTCATGTCTAGGCGGCGCGGCACGCACGTGGCGGCCGTGCCCCGCTCGCTGGCCGGCGACGCCTGGCGCGACCTGCGCCGCAGCCCGCTGTTCCTGACCTCGGCCGCGATCATCCTGGTGCTGATCGCGATGGCGGCCGTGCCCAGTCTGTTCACCGACGTCGACCCGCGGGCCTGCGACCTCGCCCACTCCCGCGAGGCGCCCAGCGGCAGCGCCTGGTTCGGCTACGACCTGCAGGGCTGCGACATGTACTCCCGGACGATCTACGGCGCGCGGGCATCGATCCTGGTCGGCGTGCTGACGACGCTCGTCATCGCGGTCGTCGGCAGCGTCGTCGGAATGGTCGCCGGCTTCCACGGCGGGCGCCTCGACGCGCTGCTGTCGCGGCTCACCGACCTGTTCTTCGCCGTCCCGATGCTGCTGGGCGCGGTCATGGTGCTGGCGACGTTCCCGTCGGCGGTCGGCACGCCGGCCTGGCAGACCATCGGCAAGGTGGTGCTGGCGCTGGGCATCCTCGGCTGGACGACGGTGGCCCGGCTGATGCGCTCGACGGTGATCCAGGTCAAGCAGTCCGACTACGTGCAGGCCGCCCGCGGGCTCGGCGCCGGCGCCGGGCGCATCCTGCTGCGGCACGTCCTGCCCAACGCCATGGCGCCCGTCGTCGTGTACTCCACGATCATCCTCGGTGTGTTCGTCGTGCTGGAGGCGACGCTGTCGTTCCTGGGCATCGGCCTGCAGGCGCCGGTCATCTCGTGGGGCACCGCGATCAGCGAGGCGCGCTCGTACATCCGCCAGTCGCCGCATATGCTGCTCTTCCCCGGTGCCTTCCTCTCCGTGACGGTGCTCGCCTTCATCATGCTGGGCGACGCGGTCCGCGACGCGTTCGACCCCAGGCTGCGCTGAGCTGTGATCGTCACCACCGGAAAGCCCCGCAAACCTGCCGTGATCGGATCGATTCAGCCGAAGAATTCGCAGCTCACGCGGCAGGATCACAGCAATCAGCCGGTATGGTCACAGTCCGGTTGCGTTGTGCGACGGTAGTCCGGTCAGACTTGCCCGCAGGGATGAGCGGGTTTAGAAATGAGGGCGCGGATCAGGATCGCGACCCTACCCGGCTGCGCGCAGATCCGCACCAAATGTGGCGAGGCCGATCGGTCACGTCCGATGACCACCGGGCGCAGGCCCGTTTGAGGAGGATTCCATGCGAGGCTCTGCTCGCAGAGGAGCCATGGCGGCGGCAGCGCTAGGCCTGACGCTCGTGCTCGCCGCCTGTGGCGGCGACGACGACAACGGCGACGGCGGTTCCGGCAGCGAGGGCACCGGTTCCAGCGATGGCCCCACCGGTTCGGTGTCCATCAACAGCACGCAGCCGGAGAACCCGCTGATCCCGACCACCACCAACGAGGTCGGTGGCGGCAACATCGTCGACGCGATGTGGACCGGCCTGGTCTCCTACGACCCCGACACCGCCGAGCCCGGCCTGGCCATGGCCGAGTCGATCGAGCCGAACGAGGACTTCACCGAGTTCACCATCACCATCAAGGACGGCTGGACGTTCCACGACGGCACCCCGGTCACCGCGCAGAGCTACGTCGACGCGTGGAACTTCGGCGCGGTGGGCGCCAATGCGCAGCTGAACCAGTACTTCTTCGGCCCCGACGGCGCCAACATCGCCGGCTTCGACACTGTGGCCGGCCAGACCGACGACACCGGCGCGTTCGTCCCGGGCTCGGCCACCGCCGAGACGATGAGCGGCCTCGTGGTCGTCGACGACAAGACGTTCACCGTGACGCTCGGCTCGCCGAACTCGCTGTTCGAGACGATCATCGGCTACTCGGCGTTCTACCCGATGCCGGAGAGCTTCTTCACCGACCAGGCCGCCTTCATCGAGCACCCGATCGGCAACGGCCCGTTCGAGTTCGTCGAGGAGGTCCCGAACACCTCGATCAACCTGAAGGCGTTCGCCGACTACCAGGGCGACCCGAAGCCGCAGGTCGAGAACATCGAGTACCGCATCTACGCCGACCTCGACGCCGCCTACGCCGACGTCGTGGCCAACCAGCTCGACATCCTCGACAAGATCCCGCCGGTGGGTCTGGCCGGTGACGTCTGGAAGACCGACCTCGAGGGCCGCTCCGCCTCGGCGCCGCTGACGACCCGGTTCACCAGCATGACGTTCCCGCTGACGAACACCGAGGTCTGGGCCGACCCGAACCTGCGCAAGGCCATCTCGCTGGCGATCGACCGTGAGGCCGTCATCGCGGCCGCCTACGGCCCGGGCAACTACGTCCCGGCCACCGGCTGGGTCCCGCCGGGTAACGACGGCTACGTCGAGGGCACCTGCGGCGAGTGGTGCGAGTTCGACGCCACCAAGGCGCAGGAGCTGTACGCGCAGACGGCCGGGGTCGAGGGCACGCTGATGATCGCCAGCAACTCCGACGGCGGTCACCGCGAGTGGGTCGAGGCGGCCTGCACGTCGATCCGCGAGACGCTGGGCGTCGACTGCCAGGGCGACTACGACCCCGACTTCGGCTCGTTCCGCGGCCGGGTCAACGCCAACGAGATCATGAGCCCGTTCCGGACCGGCTGGGTGGCCGACTACCCGTCCATCCAGAACTTCCTGGCGCCGCTGTACACGGCGAACGGCTCGGCCAACGACGGCGGGTACAACAACCCGGAGTTCGACGCGCTGATCCAGCAGGCCGCCGGCCTGGAGGGTGACGAGGCGCTCGACCTGTACAACCAGGCCGAGGAACTCCTCGCCGAGGACATGGCGATCGTCCCGCTCTGGTACGACAACGGCCAGCGCGGCTGGTCGGACAACGTCAACGAGCCGGGGTTCACCTGGAAGGGCTACGTCGACCCGCTGTCCATCACGGTGAAGTAACTGATGGTCTAGGGTCGCAGCGGTCGGTTGCGGGGCGTCCATCTCGTCGTATGTCGAGATGGACGCCCCGTACGCTGGCGCGAACCGCCTGCGAACGGAAAGGTTGAGCCATGGGCCGGTACGTCACGCGGCGCCTGCTCCAGATGATCCCGGTGGTCATCGGCACGACGTTCATCATCTATGCCCTGGTCTGGGCGCTGCCGGGCGATCCGTTCGCCGGCCGCTGTGGTGCCCGGCCGTGTCCGCCCGCCTACGTCCAGGCGATGACGGACAAGTACAACCTCGACGACCCGCTGCCCATCGCGTACGTCAAGTACCTGGGCAGCCTGCTGCAAGGGGACTTCGGCGAGACCTTCCAGGGTCTCTCGGTCGGCGAGGAACTGCTGCGGGCCTACCCCACCACGGTGAAGCTGGCCCTGGTCGCGATCGCCTTCGAGATCCTCATCGGCATCGGCGCCGGCATCCTGGCCGGCCTGCGGCGCGGCAGCTTCATCGACAACCTGGTGCTGGTCTCGACCCTGGTGGTCGTCTCGATCCCGGTGTTCGTCATCGGCTCGGTGCTGCAGCTGTTCCTCGGCATGCGGTGGGGGATCTTCCCGGCCACGGTGGGCGGTGACGCGAGCCTGTACAACCTGATCCTGCCGGGGTTCGTGCTCGCCTCACTCTCGCTGGCCTACGTGGCCCGGCTGACACGGACGAGCCTCGCGGAGAACCGCCGCGCCGACTACGTCCGCACCGCCATCGCGAAGGGCCTGCCGCAACGCCGGGTCATCGGCATCCACACGATGCGCAACTCGCTGATCCCGGTCATCACGTTCATCGGCGCCGACTTCGGCGCCCTGCTCGGCGGCGCCATCGTCACCGAGGGCATCTTCAACGTCCCCGGCGTGGGGAACCTCATCTTCCGCTCCATCACGACCAGGGACGGCGTCATGGTCACCGGTGCGGTGACCGTGCTGGTGCTCGTCTTCCTGCTGGTGAACCTGCTGGTCGATCTCATCTACGGCTGGCTCGACCCGAGGATCAGTCATGGCTGACCCCACACCGCCCGTCGTCCTCGAGGTGGAAGCGCCCGCGGCGACGGAGACCACCGTCCGGACCCTCGGCCGCGACGCCTGGCACGATCTCGTTCGCAAGCCGACGTTCATCATCTCGGCCGTGCTGTTCCTGTTCTTCGTGACCATCGCCGTCGTGCCGAGCCTGTTCACGTCGCTCACGCCGACCGACTGCGACCTCGCGCTGAGCCGTCAGGGCCCCAGCAGCGCGGCCTGGTTCGGCTACGACAACAACGGCTGCGACGTCTACACGCACACCATCTACGGCGCTCGAGCCTCGATCATGGTGGGCGTGCTGACGGCGCTCGGCGTGCTGATTCTCGGCGGCGTCGCCGGCACCGTGGCCGGCTTCTACGGCAAGGCCACGGACACCCTCGTGTCCCGGCTCGGCGACATCTTCTTCGGCATCCCGCTGCTGCTCGGCGCGCTGATCGTGCTGGTCTCGTTCCCGGGCAACGCCGAGACACCGGAGCTGGTCACGATCTCCAAGGTCGTGCTGGCGCTGGCCGTGCTGGGCTGGCCGCAGATCATGCGCATCACTCGCTCGTCGGTGCTGCAGGTGCGCTCGGCCGACTACGTCCAGGCGGCCCGCGCGCTCGGCGCCGGCGGCGCCCGGATGATCCTCAAGCACGTCGTGCCGAACTCGATCGCCCCGGTCATCGTCGTCGCGACCATCGCCATCGGCGGGTACATCGCCGCCGAGGCGACGCTGTCGTTCCTCGGCGTCGGCCTGCAGCCGCCGGTGGTCTCGTGGGGGCTGGCCATCAGCCGCGCGCAGGACTACGTCCGCACGTCGCCGCATATGCTGTTGTTCCCAGCGTCAGCGCTGTCGCTGTGTGTGCTGGCCTTCATCATGCTCGGTGATGCCATCCGCGACGCACTCGATCCGAAGCTGCGTTGAGCGACATCACAGGAGGAGGGCGACGAGTGGCGACCACCGAAGCCGGCATCGCGCCGCGACCGGACCAGGCCGGGCTGACCCCGTTGCTGGAGGTCGAGGATCTCCGGGTCGAGTTCCGCACCCGCGACGGCGTGGCCAAGGCCGTCAACGGCGTGTCCTACACGCTGCACGAGGGTGAGACGCTGGCGGTGCTCGGCGAGTCCGGCTCCGGCAAGAGCGTCACGGCCCAGGCCATCATGGGCATCCTCGACACCCCGCCCGGGTTCGTCACCGGCGGCTCGGTGCGCTTCCGCGGCCAGGACCTGCTGGCGCTGCCCGACGACGAGCGGCGCGCCTACCGCGGCCGCAGCATCGCGATGATCTTCCAGGACGCGCTGTCCGCGCTGAACCCGGTGTTCCCGGTCGGCTGGCAGATCGCCGAGATGTACCGCGTCCACGAGGGCATGTCGAAGAAGGACGCGAAGAACCGCGCCATCGAGCTGATGGAGCAGGTGCACATCCCGGCCGCCCGCGAGCGGGCCGGCGACTACCCGCACCAGTTCTCCGGCGGCATGCGCCAGCGCATCATGATCGCCATGGCCATCGCCCTCGACCCCGACGTCCTCATCGCCGACGAGCCCACCACGGCGCTCGACGTCACCGTCCAGGCGCAGATCATGCAGTTGCTCGCCGACCTCCAGCGCGAACGGAACATGGGCCTCATCCTGATCACCCACGACCTCGGCGTCGTCGCCGACGTCGCGGACAAGATCGAGGTCATGTACTCCGGGCGCATCATGGAGCAGGCGCCAGTGCACGACATCTACGCGTCGCCGGCGCACCCGTACACCAAGGGGCTGCTCGAGTCGATCCCGCGGGTCGACCTCAAGGGCCAGGAGCTCTCGGCGATCAAAGGGTTGCCGCCGAACCTCACGAACATCCCGGCCGGCTGCGAGTTCCGGCCGCGCTGCCCCTACGCGCGGGACATCTGCAAGGAGCAGCGGCCGGCACTGGCCGAGGTCGTTCCCGGCCGTTTCAGCGCGTGCCACTTCGCACAGGAGGTGCTCGATGGTGACATCGAACCCGCCCAGCAGTGACGTCGTCCTCGAGGTCGACAACCTCGTCAAGCACTTCCCGCTGACCACCGGCGTCGTGGTCAAGCGCCAGGTGGGTGCCGTGCAGGCCGTCGACGGCGTCTCGCTGCAGCTGCACAAGGGCGAGACCCTCGGCATCGTCGGCGAGTCCGGCAGCGGCAAGTCGACGCTGGCCAAGCTGCTCATGCGGCTGGAGGAGCCCAGCAGCGGCAAGACGTACTTCCACGGCCAGAACATCTACGACCTGCAGGGCAAGGCGCTGCGGGAGCTGCGCCGGAACATCCAGATCGTGTTCCAGGACCCCTACTCGTCGCTGAACCCGCGCATGACCGTCGGCGACATCGTCGGCGAGCCGTTCGACATCCACCCCGAGGTCGTGCCGCGCGGCCAGCGGCGCAAGCAGGTTCAGGAGCTGCTCGACGTCGTCGGGCTCAACCCCGAGCACATCAACCGCTACCCGCACCAGTTCTCCGGCGGCCAGCGCCAGCGCATCGGCATCGCCCGCGGGCTGGCGCTGCGGCCCGAGATCATCATCTGCGACGAGCCGGTGTCCGCGCTGGACGTGTCCGTCCAGGCGCAGGTCATCAACCTGCTGGAGAAGCTGCAGGACGAGTTCGGGCTGTCCTACATCTTCATCGCGCACGACCTCTCCGTCGTCCGGCACATCGCCGACCGCGTCGCCGTCATGTACCTCGGCCGCATCGTCGAGATCGGCAGCGAGGCCCAGATCTACGAGAAGCCGACGCACCCCTACACCCAGGCGCTGCTGTCCGCCGTGCCGGTGCCCGACCCGTCGGTGCGCGGGCAGCGGCAGCAGATCATCCTCAGCGGCGACGTCCCCAGCCCGGCCAACCCGCCCAGCGGCTGCCGGTTCCGGACCCGCTGCTGGAAGGCCACCGACAAATGCGCCCAGGAAGACCCGGAACTGACGGTGCGGCCCGGCAGTGACCACGAGTCGGCCTGCCACTACGCCGCCGTCCGCGAGGACGTCGTCATCCAGCACTGAGCGGCTGAGCAGGGCGGTCGCGCTCGCAACGCGACTGCAACGTGTCGTCGCCTACCCTCGTCTCACGACCGGGCGGGCCGCCCATAAACCCAGCCCGCCCATAGCCCGCCCGGTCGAACTCCGAGAGCGTCCCGGACGAGCCCGGCTGGGTCCATGGAGCCCGCCCGGTCGAACTCTGAGAGCGTCCTGGACGAGCCCGGCTGGGTCCATGGAGCCCGCCCGGTCGAGCTCTTTCGGCCTTTCTGCATCGAGCCCGACCCGGCCTGCGCGTCAGCCGGTGTGGCCGAGTTCGCCGTCGAGGCCGGCCAGGACGGCGGCGGCCTCCGCGCGCTGCGGCGAGTCGGGCGCGAGACCGTCCAGGCAGGCCCGCCAGATCTGCGCGTCGTCGCGGCCGGACGGCGACATCGCGTAGCGCCGCAGCGCCTCGCCGTCGCCCGACTGCAGCAGCACGTTGCGCAGCCAGCCGTGCAGCCGATAGCGCAGCGCCACGACCCCTGGCGCCGCCGACCGCGGCAGCAGGTCGCCCCGGTACAGCTCGACGGCGCCGCGGTGGTCGCCGCGGGTCAGGCGGTCGGCGACGTCCATGGCGTCGGTGCGCAGCGCCGTGCGCAGGCGGTACTGGCCGGCCGGCGACAGCAACTCGGGGACGGCCTTGCGCAGCCGCGACATCTCCGCGCGGACGGTGACCTCGGCGGCGTCGTGCTCGTACAGCTGCCAGGCCAGTTCGCTGGCGGGCAGGCCGTCGGGCTGGCCGGTGAGCAGGAGCAGCAGTTCGGTGTGGCGCAGGCTCAGTTCGAGGCTCTGGCCCAGGTGCACGAGCAGTCCGCGCGGGCGGCCGAGCACCTCCAGCCGGCTGCCCGGCGTGGCCGCGAGCGCGCCGCCGAGCAGCCGCAGCTCGGCCTCGACCGCCGCGACGGCGGACCGGACCAGGAACGCCGACTGCGGCGTCACCACCGACGCGCCGCCGGTGATGTCGAGGACACCGATGATGTGCCCGGTGCGTGGGTCGCGGATGGGCGCGGCGGTGCAGCTCCACGGCTGGACGGTGCGGGCGAAGTGCTCGCTGCCGAAGACCTGCACGGTGTCGCCGACCGCCAGCGCCGTGCCGATGGCGTTGGTGCCCATGGCGTCCTCGCACCAGTCGGCGCCGGCCTGCAGATGCATGCGCTCGGCCCGCCGGCGCAGGTCGTCGTCGCCCTCGGCCCACAGGATGCGGCCGCGCGCGTCGCCGACGATGACCAGCACGCCCGCGTCGGCGGCGTCGTCGACCAGCAGCCGGCGCAAGACCGGCATGGCGTGACGCAGCGGGTGCGTGGCTCGCGCCTCCTCCAGCGCGTCGTCGACCAGCGTCATGGGGGAGTCGCGGCGGTCCGGGTCGACGTGCAGCGCGGCGGAGCGGCGCCACGACTCCAGGACGACCGGCCGGACCTCGTCGTCACCGGACGGGTCGGACCGCAGGAAACTCTCGTGCGCCCGGGCCGTGAGCCGCCAGCGGCTGGCCGGGTCGACACCGTTCGGGAGCGCGAGCTGGAGGCTCGTTCCCTTTCCCCTGCTTGGCACGTCGCTCCTCCTGGGGAGGTGGTCCGCGGGACACGCCTAGAGTAGGCCGTCCGGAGGCCGGCGGATGGCCGAACCCCGGCGATCGGCCGGCTGTCGGACCCCCTGCATAGGCTGGGTGCATGCCCGTCGACCTACCCGACCGCCGCCTGCTGCTGGTGCACGCGCACCCCGACGACGAGTCCATCGGCACCGGCGCCACCATGGCCCGCTACGTCGCCGAGGGCGCCCACGTCACGCTCGTCACCTGCACACAGGGCGAGCAGGGCGAGATCGTGCTGCCCGCGCTGGCGCACCTCGCGCCCGAGCACGACGACGCCCTCGGGCCGCACCGGGCCCGCGAGCTGGCCGACGCCATGGCGCAGCTGAAGGTCGCCGACCACCGGTTCCTGGGTGGTCCGGGCCGGTACCGCGACTCCGGCATGGTGTGGGGCGCCGACGGCCGCCGCGCGGTGGCGCCCGACCAGCTCGACCCGCGCTCGTTCTGGGCCGCCGACCTGCGCGAGGCGGCCGACCACCTCGTCGCCGTCATCCGCGAGATCCGCCCGCAGGTGCTGGTCACCTACGACGAACACGGCGGCTACGGCCACCCCGACCACATCCAGGCGCACCGCGTCGCCACGTACGCGCGCGACCTCGCCGCCGTCCGCTCCTACCGTCCCGACCTCGGCGCCGCCTGGGACGTCGCGAAGGTGTACTGGACGGCGACGCCGCGGCAGGTGCTCCAAGAGGCGCTCACGGCGCTGCGCGAGCGCGGCGACGCCGGCTTCGAGAACATCGCCTCGGCCGACGACTTCGGCTACGTCGTCGACCTCGCCGACGTCGACGCCGTCATCGACGGCACCGGCCACCTCGACGCCAAACTGGCGGCCATGCGGGCACACGCCACCCAGATCGACGTCCACTGGCCGTATTTCACGCTGTCCGACAACGTCGGGCAGCCCATCTGGGCGCAGGAGTACTTCCGGCTGGCACACGGCACGCGCGGCGCCGCCTCGGGCTTCGAGACCGACCTCTTCGCCGGCGTCGTGCCGTGACCGTCGCGCCCGGTGCGGCGCCGTCGGTGCGGCCGTCGGCGGCGCCCGCACACCGGTCGCGGTGGGCCCGGGTGCTTTCCACGCTCGCCGTCGCCGGGCTCGGGGCGGCGGCGGTGGTCGTGGCCGTCGCCGGGGCGTTCGTGCACCGGTGGCAGAACCCGGCCGGCATCCTGCTCGCCGTCGGCGGCGCCGTCTCGCTGGCGGTGCTGACGCGGGCGTGCGCGCGCAGCCGGGTGGGCCTCGCGGTGGTGGCGGCGCTGTGGCTCGGCCCGGTCCTGTGGCTGGCGCAGGCGCCGCCCGGCGAGGACCGCGTCATCCTCGGTGACGAAGCCGGCCTGGTATTCCTGTTCGGCGGCACCACGGCGTATGCCATTGCCTTGGGTCTCGGCGTCGGCGCGAGATCGACTCGACCATTGACGTAAGATGCGCGAGGCGAGACCTGACTACTGACGAATTGCGCATATTCAAACCGATAGGTGCCCTAGCGTGACCGACAACCCACCTGGCCGGGGCGGCGCCGCGGCCGGTTCCACCGACCGTGGCGACGACGCCGGCGTCGAGGCCGGCCTGCCCGCCGACGGGTCGGCGGCGACGTCTTCCGCAGACCCTACCGGGCCGGCTGAGGACGCATCCGCAGACCCCGCGGCTGAGACGAACGGCACATCCGGCCGTCCAGCCGCGGACGGCGGGCGCTCCGGCGCGAGCACTGGCGATGTGCGCGGCGGCGCCGCGGGCGCGGGTGCTGCAGGCGCGGGCGGGGGAGGCGCGCCGGCTCGGCGCACCACTACCATCGCCGCCTCGGCGGCGGCGCTCGCGGAGAAGCGGGCGGCCAAGGCGCGCGCGGCGGCGGACGCCAAGGCGGCGGCAGAGTCCAAGGCCGCGGCCGAGTCCAAGGCCCAGGCCGAGGCGGACGCCCGGCCGAGTGCCTCGCCCCCCGCCGGCAACGACCGTGCCGCCCCGGACGGCGACCGTCCCGCCTCGGACAGCGGCCGGCCGGGTCCCGATCCTCGCGCCGAGGGGCGGCGACCGGACGACGCCCGCGGGCCAGTGGCTGATCGCCAGCCCGCCGGCGGCGATCGAACTCCGCGCCGGCCCGGGCCGGCATCGTCCGGTAGCGGTGCTGCGCGTCCGTCTGAATCGTCCAGCAACGCGGCGGCCACGAGCGCTGGCGCCGACGACATACGCCGGCCGAAGCCAGGGCCGCCCCGGGACGCCCGTGGCGCCGACGAGACGCGTCAGCCGGCCACGGATGCTGCCACGTCGCGTGCGACGGAGCCGCAGGAGTCGCCGCGGGACCACGACGCCGAGCAGGAGGCGTTGCCCACCCGGCAGCGCCCGGCCTCGGCACCGCTGGGCGCCGCGTCGCCGCAACCGTCGATGCTGCCGCCGATCCAGAAGGAGGCCCGCCCCGCCGGCGCCATGCAGGCCCCGCCGGCCGCCGACGAAGCGCGGTTCGCGGCCACGGCGCAGGCGTTCAGCGGCGCCCAGGCCGCCCGCGCTCGCGCCCGGGCCGCCGAGCAGGCCGAGTCCACCGCCCGCCGCGACGCGGAGGAGCAGCGGGGCAGCACACCGCCGAGTGGGACGGCGGCACAGCGCCCGGCGCCCGGCCGCTCGAACGTGAAGGACCGCGACCGCAGCGGCCGGCCCCCGGTCGACCCCCGCCTCTCCGGTCCGGTGCCGACGGCCGCGGAGGCGGCCGAGGGTAACGGCCAGCGCCACGAGGAGCCCCGCGTCGTGCAGGACGTGATGGCCGCCAGGGCTCGCGCCGCCGGAGACGACGGCCGGCCGGTCGACGGGACCGCCGAGGCGGCGCCCGACGCCGCCCAGAACGGCCCCGCCGGCACCCAGGAGGGCGCCAACGCCGCCCAGAACGGCCCTGAGGCCGCTCAGAACGGGCCCGACGCCGGGCAGAACGACCCTGACGCCGGGCAGGACAGCCCGGACGCAGGGCAGCAGAGCGATCCCGGCGCACCGAACGAGCCGGATGCGGCCCAGAACGGTTCCGACGCCGTCCCGGCAGCGCAGCAGGACGAGGCCGCCGAAGCGCCTCAGCCGACCCGCCCGCGCCCGGAGCCCGGCACCCGCGCGGCCGGCATCTATCCGTCCGGCCGCGGCCCGGCCGAGGAGCCGACCCAGGAGTTCGGCGCCGTCGACCCGACGGCAGCCGCAGCCGGAGCCGCAGCCGCCGCGGCCGAAGCCGAGACCATCACCCAGGACGCCGAGCCGAGCGAAGCCGGCCGGGCGTCGCGGCGTCAGCAGCAGCGTTCCTTCGGACAGGCCGCCACAGCGGCCGCATTGCTCGACTCCAAACGCGGCGGCGACGGCGGCGGCGAGGGCGACCAGCCCACCGGCGACGACGGCGAGGGCGGCGGCCGGAGCCGGGTGAAGGTGGCCGCGCTGGTCGTGGCCGGCGTGGTCGTGGTGCTCGGCATCGGCTACGGCATCGCGTACGCGGTGGCCGGCGACTCGCTGGCCAGAGGCGCGACGGTCGCGGGCATCGAGGTCGGCGGCATGACGCCGGAGAAGGCCGAGGAGACGCTCAACGCGCAGCTGCCCGAGCTCGTCGACCAGCCGTTCCACCTGACCGTCGGCGACGAGGAGACGTCGTTCGAGGTGGTCCCGTCGGTGGCCGGCCTGACGGTCGACGTGCCGGCGACGATCGACGCGGTGCCGGGCGGCAGCGCGAACCCACTGTCGCTGTTCCAGGCGCTGCTCGGCGGCGGCGAGACCACGCCGGTCGCGGCCGTCGACCGCGCGACCCTGGAGGCGGCGCTGACGGAGATCGCCGCGCAGGCCGACATCGAGCCGGTGAACGGTGCGGTCGCGTTCGACGGCGGCGAGGTCGTCACGAGCGACCCGCAGGTGGGCCGCGCGGTCAACCTCGACGCCACCATCGAGCGGCTCGAGGGCGCGTTCTTCGGCGACGAGTCCACGCTGCCGATCGGCGACGTCCAGCTGGCCATCGACGAGGTGGCGCCGGCGGTCAGCGCCGACGAGGTGCAGCGCGCGGTCGCCGAGTTCGCCGAGCCGGCCATGTCCGCGCCCGTGACGGTCGTCGCGGGGGAAGAGAGCGTCGAGCTGCCGCCGGAGCTCGTCGGGCAGGCGCTGACCATGGCCCCCGACGACGCCGGCACCCTGCAGCCCGCGCTCGACGGCGCCAAGCTGACGGAGGTCGCCCGCGAGCAGCTGGCCGAGGTGGGCCAGGAGGGCCGCGACGCCACCGTCACGATCGACGGCGGCGAGCCGGTGGTCGTGCCGGCCGAGCGGGGCATGGGCATCGCGCCCGAGACGTTGAGCGCGGCGCTGCTGCCGGTGCTGACGGCCGAGGGCGACGCGCGGCAGGCCGCGGTCGAGCTGTCTGAGGTCGACCCGGAGCTGACGACGGCCGCCGCCGAGGAGCTGGGCGTCACCGAGGTGGTGGCCGAGTTCACGACGCGCTTCCCGCACGCCGAGTACCGCAACGTCAACATCGGCACCGCGGCCCAGCGCATCGACAACACACTGCTGCTGCCCGGCGACGAGTTCAGCCTCAACGGCATCGTCGGCGAGCGCACCGAGGCCAACGGCTTCACCACCGGCACCATCATCGACGGCGGCCGGCTGGAGGAGTCCCTCGGCGGCGGCGTCTCCCAGGTGGCGACGACGACGTTCCACGCGGCCTTCCTGGCCGGCCTGGAGGACGTCGAGCACTGGCCGCACTCGATCTACTTCGACCGCTACCCGATCGGCCAGGAGGCGACGGTCGCCTGGGGCTCGAAGGACATGCGGTTCAAGAACGACACCCCGTACGGCGTCGTCGTCGACACCAACTTCACGCCCAGCCGGTCCGGCGGCCAGGGCACGCTGAACGTGAAGATCTGGAGCACGGCGTACTTCCAGGTCGAGACGTCGGTGTCGGAACGTTCCAACTACACGTCCCCGCAGACGATCTACGACACGTCCGGCAACTGCTCAGCGCAGGGCGGCAGCCAGGGTTTCACCATCACGTCGTACCGGCAGGTGCTCGACCCCGACGGCAACCTCGTCAAGGACGAGGCCGACCCGTGGACCTACAACCCGAACCACCGGGTCATCTGCGGCCCGGACCCCGGCGAGGGCAACGGCGAGGGCGGCGGCGACGACTGACGCGGGCCGCTACCGCCGGCTCAGCGCAGCCGGCGGTAGTGGTACGCGTGGTGCTCGGCGAAGCCAGCCTTACGGTACGTCGCGCGGGCCGGCGCGTTCGGCTCGGCGACCTGCAGGTATACGTCGGTGGCGCCGAGCCGGTCGGCCCACGCCGCCAGCCCGGCGACGATGTGCCCGCCCAGGCCGCGCCGCCGGGCGGCGGGCGCGACCTCGACCGCCGTGACGCCGAGCCAGCGCCGTCCGCTCGGCGCGTCGCTGACGGCGCCCCGGGCGATCGCCACCCGCACGCCGTCGTCGTCCACCGACGCGAACCCGGCAGCGGCGGCGTTGACCAGCACGTCGACGGCGTGCGCGGGCAGTTCGCCGCCCCGGTAGTGGTAACCGGCCAGCCAGGCGTCGTCGGGGTGGTCGTCGACGCGGACCGGCGCCAGCCCGGCCCGCTCCGAGCCGAGCACCACGGACACCGGCGCCACCATGACGAAGGTGCGGTCCTCCGGGGCCGGCCAGCCGCGCGCGTCCAGCACCGGCCCGAGCGTCCGGCCGAGCGGCTCCGGGACCTGGAACGCCGGCACCAGCCCGCGGGCCCGGTACCAGTCCTCGACCTGCGCGACGGCGTCGGCCGGCGGCAGCCCGGGGTCGTCCAGCGGCAGGCACGAGTTGGCCCGGCCGGTGAATCCGCCGGACGCTCGCAGCAGCCACCCGCCCTGCCACTCGGTCTCCAGCGCCCGCCAGCCGAGCAGCGCCGCCGCCTCGAGGTCGCGGACGTCGCGGCGGGTCACCGTCAGCTCCGGGATCTCCTTCACGACGACGACGTCCGCCGCCGGCACCGCGACGACGTCGCCGCCGCGCGACGGCCGCACGCGCAGCTCGTCGTCCGTGCGCGACACGAGCACGCCGAGCACGTCGGTGCCGCCGAACTCCTCGCCGTGCAGGCGGTACCGGACCACGACACGCCGTCCGACCAGGTCGGACGGGTTCTGATTCGTACTGGGCTGTCTCATAGGCTGACCTTGGTGCACGATGGATTCCGGGCACCCGCGATACTAGGGCTCAGTACGACTGATCGGCCGCACCGGTGGGCACTGGAGCGGCTTGCGATAGGGAGGACACCGCCGTGACGTACGTCATCGCGCAGCCTTGCGTCGATCTCAAGGACCTCGCTTGCGTCGAGGAGTGTCCGGTCGACTGCATCTACGAGGGCGAGCGGATGCTCTACATCCACCCGGATGAGTGCGTCGACTGCGGTGCCTGCGAACCGGTCTGTCCCGTCGAGGCGATCTTCTACGAGGACGACGTCCCCGGCGAGTGGAAGAACTACTACACCGCCAACGTCGAGTTCTTCGACGATCTCGGTTCGCCGGGCGGCGCGGCCAAGCTGGGCGCCATCGCCAAGGATCACGCGATCATCGCGGCGTTGCCGCCGCAGGAGCACGAGGAGACCTGAGTCGGTGCCGCAGCGGTTCCAGCTGCCCGACTTCCCCTGGGACGCCCTGGTCCCGTACGGCGAGCGGGCGGCCACCCACCCCGACGGCATCGTCGACCTCTCGGTCGGCACGCCGGTCGACCCCACTCCCGAGGTGATCCGCCGCGCGCTGGCCGCGGCGGCGGACGCCCCGGGGTACCCGACGACGCTGGGCACGCCCGCGCTGCGCGAGGCGGCGGTGCGCTGGCTCGGCCGCCGGGCCGGTGCGCAGGGCCTCGACCCCGCCGCCGTCATCCCGGCCATCGGCTCGAAGGAGCTGGTGGCAGGGCTGCCGACGCTGCTCGGGCTGGGCCCCGGCGACACCGTCGTGTTCCCGGAGCTGGCCTACCCGACCTACGACATCGGCGCCCGGCTGGCCGGGGCCGACCCGGTCGCCAGCGACTCCGTCACCGCGCTCGGCCCGCGCCGGGTCGCGCTGATCTGGGTGAACTCGCCGGCCAACCCGCACGGCCGGGTGTTGCCGGCGGCCCACCTCGCCAAGGTGGTCGACTGGGCCCGCGAGCGCGGCGCCGTCGTCGTCTCGGACGAGTGCTACCTCGAGCTGGGCTGGGAGGAGCGGCCGGTGTCGATCCTCGACCCGGCCGTCAACGGCGGCTCGCTCGACGGCCTGCTGGCCGTGCACTCGCTGTCGAAGCGGTCCAACCTGGCCGGTTACCGCGCCGGCTTCATGGCCGGCGACCCCGCGCTGGTACGTCAGGTGCTCGAGGTGCGCAAGCACGCCGGGCTGATGGTGCCGGCGCCGGTGCAGGCCGCCATGGTGGCCGCCCTCGACGACGACGCCCACGTCGACGAGCAGCGCGGACGCTACGCGCGGCGGCGTGACGTGCTGCGCTCGGCGCTGGTCGAGGCCGGGTTCCGGATCGACCACTCGACCGCCGGCCTGTACCTGTGGGCGACCCGCGACGAACCGTGCTGGGACACCGTCGGCTGGCTGGCCGATCGCGGCATCCTGGCCGCTCCGGGCGCGTTCTATGGCCCGGCCGGCGGCTCGCACGTCCGCATCGCGCTGACGGCCACCGACGAGCGGGTCGACGCCGCCGCGAAGCGCCTGCTCAGCTGACGGCCGCCGACGCGGTTGCCGCGTCCGGGCCGATGCCCAGCGCCACCTCGGAGCCGGAGCACGACACGACCGCCGACTGGTCGGTGCCGGTGAACACGGTGCGCCCGCCCTCCTCGGCGGCCTGCGCGTCGGGGAACGCGGCCGCGTAGAAGTCGGTGACGGTGTCGCACAGCGGCGTCCCGCCGTCGTCGCCGCGGTCGGCGAGGACCAGCGCGAGCGCGGTGGCGTCGCCGTCGCCCCAGACGGTGACCTCGCCGCCGGCCCAGGCCGCGGCGAGGTCCTTCGGGTCGGACAGCGCGGCGGACTCGTCGTCGCCGGGCGCCTCGAGCAGGAACAGCAGGTCGGCCGCGCCGAAGGTGTCCATGCGCAGCTGCTGCCAGTCGCCGCCGGGACCGGCCGGGTCGCGGACGTCGACGGCGGCCTCACCGGCGCGGTAGCGGTCCGGGAACAGCACCTGCGCGGTGGTCGCCGGCAGCGTCGCGTACGTGGCGTCGACCGCCTCCCAGCCGCCGTCGAGGAACACGTCGCAGGTGAACGTCAAGCCCTCGACGTACGGGAACTCGAGCTGGCGGGCGATGAAGTGCGGCAGTTCGTCGAGGTCGGCGGTGGTCTGGCCGGAGGTCTCCTGCAGCGCGAGCAGCTGGTCCAGCGGCAGGTGCTGCCCGACGAACTGCTGGCTGTAGAGCGACGCGTCGCCCTCGATGGCGTTGAGCGCGGCGTAGGCGGCGTCGGACCCGGACTCGGTCGCGATGGCCTCCTGGTCGGGCAGCCCGATGGCGGCGTCGGCCTGCGCGTGCACCAGCTCGTGTGCCGTGATCAGCGCGCCCAGGCCGTCCATCTCCTCGGACCCGATGACCAGCTGCCGCGTCTCGGGGTCGTAGAACCCGCCGACCCCGGCGTCGAGGGCGTCGAGGTGCGCCTGCGCGAGATCGGTGCCCGGCTCGACGGCGCCCAGCGCGGCCAGCAGCCGGGAGTCGACGGCGGCCCGCTCGGGGTCCAGCTCCTCCTGGGTCAGCTCGACCGCCCGCCGCTGCACTTCGTCGAGGCTCACGAACTCGATGTCGACGTCGTCACCGGCGGGCAGCCCGCGCTCCTCCTCGACCAGCTGTGCGATGGCCGCGACCTGCGTCTCGACGTCGGCGTCGGGGATGGAGCCGTCGCCACCGCCCAGGCCCATGCCGCCGGAGCCGAGGCACTGCAGCAGGATCGGGTCGACGTCGCCCAGGCCGAGGTCGCCGAGGTCACCGCCGAGCAGGTCCTCCAGCCCGCCCTCGCCGAGCAGGTCGCCGAGGCCGCCCTCGCCCAACAGGTCCTCCAGCCCGCCCAGGCCGGACGACGACTCCTCGGCGGCGGCCAGCTCGTCCCGTGCGGCGTCGCGCTCGGCCCGTGCGTCGTCGACGCGCCGGTCCATGACGATGTACGTGACGCCGGCCAGCACCAGCCCGACGGCGAGCGCGAGCGCGGTGGCGACCTGCCAGACGGCGGTGCGCGGCGAGCCGGACGGCGGCGGGGGCGGAGGCGGCGGGGTGGGGTCGGTCATGATCTCCCTAACCTAAGCCGTCGCGACCGCCGTCGTCGCGACGCGGGGATCGCGGGCGGACAGCCGCCAGCCGGCGTCGTCGACCTGGATGAGCGAGACCGGTCCCCAGCCGGACTGCGGGCCGTCTCCAGGTACCACCTCGTGCCCGCGCTTGCGCAGGCCGTCGACGATGCGGGCGGGGACGTCGGGCTCGACCCGCACCCGCGACCCGGACGGCGCCGGCGCGCCGGTGCCGCCCTCCGGCGGCTCGATGGTCCACCGTGGCCGCGCCTGGGCCTCGTCCGGGTCCAGCCCGGCGCCGAGCACGAACGCGGCGAGCTGCTGGACGAGCTGCGGCTGCACGTGGCCGCCGCGGGCGCCCAGCACCATCGCCAGCCGCTCGCCGCGGGTCCACAGCGTCGGCGACAGCGTGTGCAGCGGCCGCCGGCCCGGCGCCAGTTCGCCCGGATGCCCCTCGACCAGCGAGAACCCGCGGCCGCGGTCCTGCAGCAGGAACCCGGCCGCACCGGCGCCGACGAGCGAGCCGATGCCGTGGAAGTTGGACTGGATCAGCGAGACGCCCATGCCGTCGCCGTCGACGACGCACAGGTAGGCGGTGCCGCCGGCGGCCGGCGCGGGGGCGTGCCGGTCGCGGGCCGCGGCGGGGTCGACGGAGGCGGCGACGGCGTCCAGCCGGGCGGGGTCGAGCAGGCGGTCGAGCGGGACCGGGACCCGGCCGGGGTCGACGGCGACGTCGTCGCGCCCGGCGGCCAGCGCCCGCTGCGCCTCGATCTGCAGGTGCCACGCCTGCGGGTCACCCGGGTCGTCGGCCCAGCCGAGGCGCTCCAGCACGGCGCAGCCGCCGATGCCGAGGTAGCCCTGCGAGTTCGGCGGGACGGTCCAGCCGGTGCCGCCCCACGCGTCGACGGACAGCGGCTCGACCCAGTCGGCCTGGCTCCGCTGCAGGTCGGACGCGGTGATGACGCCGTCGGTGGCGGCGCTGACGGCCCGGCCGGGCGCGCCCTCGTAGAACGCGGCGCGGCCGCCGCCGGCGATCAGCCGCAGCGTCGAGGCCAGTTGCTCCCGGACGACGGTGGAGCCGCGCCCGGCCGCGAGCATCGGCCCGGCCGCCTCGACGCCCGCCAGCTCCGCCGCGCCGGCCCGGAACGCCGCCACCAGCTCGTCGCTGGCCGCGAAGCCCTCTTCGGCCAGCCGGACGGCCGGCGCCAGCACGTCCGCCAGCCCCAGCCGGCCCAGCCGCGACGACAGCGCGGCCCAGCCGTCGACGCAGCCCGGCACCGGGATGGCGGCCGCGTGGTCGCGCGGGATCTCGCTCAGCCCGGCGGCCCGCAGCGCTGGGGCGTCGACCCCGGACCCGGCCCGGCCGGACGCGTTCAGCGCCAGCGGCGCGGCGTCGCCGGGGCGGTGCACCAGCGCGAACAGGTCGCCGCCGACGCCGCAGGTCTCGGGCGCCACGACGCCCTGGACGGCGCACGCGGCGATGGCGGCGTCGACGGCGTTGCCGCCGGCCTGCAGGATCTGGACGCCGGCGCGCGTGCTCAGCGTTTGCGGGGTGGCGACGACCCCGCCCGTCATGCTCACGACCCTGATCACTCTCCTGGGGCGACGTCGATGTGGACGTGGTCCAGATGGCGGAGGGTGACATCCGCGGTGTCACCGGACGGGTGAGTGTACTCGCGCCACCCCTCGTCGGACCGGCGCGCCGACCAGATCCTGTCGTCGTAGATGATGGTCGCGATGTCCAGTTCCTGGGCGTTCGCGACCGCCCAGTGGGCCACCGACCAGCCGCGGCGGTTCACGTCGGGGTCGTCGTACGGCTGGAACATGACGTCCAGCGCGCGGCCGTCGTAGTGCGCCGAACCCTCCACATGACCGGAGTCGACGCCGCCGGCCTGGAAGCCGCCGATGTCGAGGTCGTCGAACGTGCCGGCCAGCTCGTCGCGGACGGCGCGGGCGCGGTCGGTGAGGCCGTCGTCGCCCTCGGTCTGCGCCGCGACGTCGTCGGCCCGGAACGTGCAGTAGAACGTCGCCGCGGAGTTGCCGGTGAGCGCCGACGCCAGCACCCGCGCGTCGTCCTCGTGGTCGGCATAGGCGTCGGGGAACGCGCTGCGCTGCACCTCCTGCGCGGCGACGGTGACCTCGAGCTCGCGGTAGTCCGGGATCTCGACCAGCGCGTCGTAGAAGGCGCCCGCGGCGTAGACGGGGTCCTGGACCTGCTCCGGAGTGCCCCAGCCCTGCGATGGCCGCTGCTGGAACAGCCCGAGGGAGTCGCGGTCGCCGTAGTCGATGTTGTAGATGTCGGATTCCTGGTACGCCGTGGCCAGGGCGATGGTGACGGCGCGGGCCGGTAGGCCGCGCTCGAGCGCGACGGCGGTGATGGTGGCGGCGTGCCGGGCCTGCTCCGGCGACAGCGTGACGGTGCGGCCGTCGACGGAGGCCCGGCAGTCGTTGCGGCGGATGAGCGGGTTGTCGTCGCGGCCGACCCACCAGATGAGCAGCGCGGCGATGCACCCGCCGAGGGCGAGCAGGGTACCGAGGGTGGCCGTGAGGCGGGCAGCGCGACTCATGTGACCTGGAGAACGTTCGTGGCCCGGGCGGCGGTTCCGGGTCAGTTCGCGTGCAGGACGGCGTTGAGCCCGCCCCAGTCGCCGGACCTGGCCAGCGCCTCGACGGCGCCGGTGACGCTGTTGCGGCGGAACAGCAGGCCGTCGCCGCCGGACAGCTCCAGCGCCTTGACGACCCGGCCGTCGGGCAGCCCGACCTTCGTGCCGGCGGTGATGTAGCAGCCGGCCTCGACGACGCAGCCGTCGCCGAGCGAGATGCCGATGCCGGAGTTGGCGCCGATGAGGCAGCCCGCGCCGACGGTGATGACCTCCTTGCCGCCGCCTGACAGCGTCCCCATGATCGACGCGCCGCCGCCGACGTCGGAGCCGTCGCCGACCACCACGCCGGAGGAGATGCGGCCCTCGACCATGGACGAGCCGAGCGTGCCGGCGTTGAAGTTCACGAACCCCTCATGCATGACGGTGGTGCCGGCGGCGAGGTGGGCGCCGAGGCGGACGCGGTCGGCGTCGGCGATGCGCACCCCGGACGGCACGACGTAGTCGACCATGCGCGGGAACTTGTCGATGCCGTACACCGTGACCGGGCCGCGTCGCAGCAGCCGCAGCCGCGTCCGCTCGAAGCCGTCGACCGGGCACGGGCCGTGGTTGGTCCACACGACGTTGTTCAGCACGCCGAACAGGCCGTCGAGGACCTGCCCGTGCGGCGCGACCAGCCGGTGCGACAGCAGGTGCAGCCGGAGGTAGGCGTCCTGGGCGTCGGCGGGCGGCGCGTCGAGGTCGATGGCGGTCTGCACGACGGTGCGGCGGACCTCGCGGTCGCGGTCCTCGACCTCGAGGTCGCGCAGCTCGATGAGGGCGTCGTCGGACGAGATGGGCGGTTTGCCGAGAGCTGGCGATGGGTACCAAACATCCAAGATCGTTCCATCTGCGGCTATGGTGGCCAGGCCGAAGCCCCATGCCCGTCGCACGTCGGTCATGGGCTCAGCCTACGGAACACGGCAGGCTGCGTGAGCACGGTGGTCGCCGTGCGGCGCGCCCGCAGAAGACACGAGTGCTGGGAGGCGCCGATGGTGCGACGACGGCTGCTCGCCACCCTTGCGGGGGTCGCGACGACGGTTCTGGTGGCGGCGGGCGGTGCGCACGCGAGCGCCGACACCGCCGAAGCGGAGCCCACTGGCCCGCTCGCGGCCGAGATGGCGGCGGCGCTGGACCACCAACCGGGCGGCGTCCAGCTCTCCGACAACGCCATGGCCTGGGACGACGGCGACGTCATCGTCGTGTGGCCGGACCCCGGCGCCGACGCGGCGCCGTTCGGCCTGGGCGACGGCGTACGCTCCGACGTCGTCGAGGCGCTCGGCATCACCGGGCTGGCCCAGCCGTTCGAGCCGGTCGCCGATGACCTGCAGGCGCGGGGCAGCGCCTCGACCTGCCAGTCCGGCTACTACTGCTACTACACGTCGTCGAACTTCGACGGCACGCGGTACCAGTTCTCCAGCACCTGCTCGGCCTACGCCAGCAGCTGGGGCTTCGACAACACCGCGTCGTCGTGGGTCAACCGCAACTCCGGCCGCAACTACCACGCCTACGACTACCTCGGCGGCGCGCGGCTGTGGACCATGACCCCGGGCGCCAGCGACTCCTACGTCGGCGCCTCCGCCGACAACCGGATGAGCTACTGGACCTGCTCCAGCGCCTGACGGCACCCGGCGATGGGCCGGAACTGACGATGGGCCGCGGCCCGGGCGACCACGCCGGGCGTGGTGGCCCGGGTGCGGGCGTAGGGCCTCGAGTTCAGGCGATGCTGCCGCGGGGTCCGGGCGTGGTGGCCGCGACGCCGAGAGTGTCGGTGCCCGCCCGTAGGGTGGGACTCCCTCCCAGCCGGGCGGGGACCGTACTCCGGCGCAAAACCCCGCACAAGCACGCCGGCCCTCGCCCCGGTCGTCGCCGGGCACACCCCGGGCAGCGCCAGTCAGAGGAACACGGTGTACTGGGCCACCACCGGCGCCTCGACGTCCAGGGCGCCGGTATCGCCGGTGAGCACCTCTTCGTAGCCGAGCAGCCGGCCGGTCCGCGGGTCGACCATCAGCACGTGCCGCCGGTCCAGGCCGGAGTCGTCGCTGTCGGTGCCGAACGCGATCGCCGTGCGGCCGCGCCGGTCGGTGATCTCGCCGAGCGCGACGACACCGGGCTCGTCGGCCAGCATCGTCAGCGCCGCCGCCTGCACCGAGGTGTCCAGGACGCGGGTCGAGGCGACCTCGTTCAGCGACTGGAACAGCGCCGCCGCGGGGTCGCCGGCCTGCGGCCAGACGGCCAGCAGCTGGGCGCGCAGCGCGGCGGGGTCGGCGGCCAGCGACTCCGGGTACCCCGACGCCAGGCCGCCGGCCGGGAACGTCTCGTCCAGCAGGACGGCGCCGGGTGTGGCGGTGCCGTCGGCCTCGCTCCAGTCCGCCGTCGGGAACCGGGCCTCGCCCTGCGTCTCGCGCACGTGCACCGAGCCGTCGGCCAGGAACCGCTGCTCGCGCAGCACCGGCACGACGGCGGACGTGACGGCCGGCGCGCCCAGCGCCAGGTTCGCGGCGGCGCCCTCGGCAGGGGCCGCGCCCTCCGCCGGCTGCCCCCCGGTCTCGGTGACCGTCAGCAGCCAGCTCTCGGTGCTGACGGTGACGTCGGCGGTCGTGTACAGCTCCGCGTGCGCCTGGGACGCCGTCGTGGCCAGCGACCGCAGCTCGGCGCCGGCCGGCTGCCCCATGGCCAGCTCCGCGGCCAGGACGGGCGGCGTGGCCGCGTAGGCGGTGTCGGCGCCGTCGGACCCGAGATTGCCCACGACGAGGACGGCGGCGGCCACCGCGGACGCCGCCACCATGCCCACCGCCGGCCACATCGCCGGGCGCAGCCGGGGCCGTCGCGGCGTCGCCAGCAGCCGCCCGTGCGGCCGGGTGGCGACCGCGTCCTCCAGCAGCCGGCGCATGGCGTCGCGACGGTCGGCGGGGAGGTCGCGCCTGGGTGGCAGGGCGAACGCGAGGTCGAGGCCGGTGGAACTCATGTGTGGTGCGCTCCTTCGGGGCGCGAGCCGGGTTGCGGCTCGGCGGTCTTCGTGGTCGCGGCCTCGGTGAGCCGCTCCATGTGAGCTCGAGCTCGCGCCAGCCGCGAGCGTACTGTGCCGACGGGGATTCCGAGCGCCACCGCGGCCTCGGCGTAGGTGCGCTCGCCCCAGACGCACAGCGCGAGCACCTCCTGCTCCTGCTTCGGCAGCCGCCGGAACACCCGCAGCACCTGCCGCATGTGCCGTTCGTCGTCGGCCCGGGCCGCGGCGTCGGCGGGGTCGGCGGGGTCGGCCGGCACGGACGGGTCGGGCGGCGCGGCGTCCTCGGCGCCACCGGCGATGACGGCGGGCGGCAGCTTGGCCAGCAGCCGGCGGTGCCGGCGGACCGCGCGGGTGCTGTTGCGGGCCACCCGGCCGGCCAGGCTCAGCAGCCAGGGCACGAACCCGGCCTCGGCGGCGACGTCGTCGCGCTTGCGCCAGGCCTCCAGGAAGACGACGGAGGTGAGGTCCTCGGCGGTCTTCCAGCTGCCGGTGAGCCGGAAGCAGTAGTTGTAGACCACCGTCGAGTGCCGGGTGAACAGCTCGCCGAACGCCGCCGGGTCGCCGCGGCGCGCCCGGGACCACAGATGCTGGTCGTCGGGCGGAGCGGCCGGCAGGGAGCTCATCGTCGTCGGGTCACCTGGTGGGTACTCGGGCGGACAGGGGGTGTCGGTGCCCTCGGCTAGCGTGGCCGTATGCACCCGACACCCGTCGCCACCTGGCAGGCGCTCTGCCTCGACGCGAGCGAGCAGCCGCGGCTCGCCGAGTTCTGGGCGGCGGCGCTGGGCCGCCGGCCAGACTCAGACGATCCTACGCACCTGCACGGAGATGCAGAAGGCGAGCAGATCTGGGTCGACGCCGTGCCGGAGGCCAGGACGGTCAAGAACCGGGTGCACCTCGACGTCGACGTGGGCGACATCGGCGGCCTGCTGTCGCTCGGCGCCACCGTGCTGCGCGAGCCCGACGACGAGGACTCCTGGTACGTCCTGGCCGACCCCGAAGGCGGCGAGTTCTGCGCGTTCCTCCGGCCCGAACGGACGTCGCTGCCGGGCCGGCTCTACGAAGTCGTCGTCGACTGCGCCGACCCGTACGCGCAGGCCGCGTGGTGGGGCGAGGTGTTCGGGCTGGTCGCCGAGCGCGAGCCCAAGGAGCACCATGCCGCACTCGAGAGCGACGGCCGGCTGCCGTTCGACTACCTGTGCTTCGTCCCGGTGCCCGAGCCGAAGGCGGCGAAGAACCGGGTCCACTGGGACGTCGACGTCGCCGACGTCACCCTGCTCACCGAGCGCGGCGCCACGGTGCTGCGCGAGCCCGGCGACGACCTCTCCTGGCACGTCCTGGCCGACCCCGAGGGCAACGAGTTCTGCGCCTTCACGCCGCGAACCGTAAGCTGAGGCGCTTGTGGGCATTGTTCTCGATCTCGACCTCCCCGCGCCGGCGCTGACGGCGCAGCTGTGCGACCTCGCCTCCCCGAGCGGTGAGGAGGGGCCGCTGGCCGACGCCGTCGAGGCCGCGCTGCGCTCGCTCGGCCACCTCACCGTCCACCGCGACGGCGACACCGTCGTCGCCCGCACCGCGCTGGGCCGTCCCACGCGGGTGGTGCTGGCCGGGCACCTCGACACCGTGCCCGTCGCCGCCAACCTGCCCACCCGCCTCGACGACGGCGTGCTGTGGGGCCGCGGCACCGTCGACATGAAGGGCGGCGTCGCGGTCGGGTTGCGGCTGGCCGCGCACGTCCCGGCGCCGGCCAGCGACGTCACCTACGTCTTCTACGACAACGAAGAGGTCGAGGCCGAGCGCAACGGTCTCGGCCGGGTCGCGCGGCAGCACCCCGACTGGCTGGCCGCCGACTTCGCCGTGCTCATGGAGCCGTCGTCGGCGGCGGTCGAGGGCGGCTGCAACGGCACGCTGCGGGTCGCGGTCCAGCTCACCGGCACCGCCGCGCACAGCGCCCGCTGGTGGATGGGCAGCAACGCCATCCACGCGGCCGGCCCGGTGCTGCAGCGGCTGGCCGAGTACCGGCCGGCCACGGTCACCGTCGACGGCCTCGACTACCGCGAGGGGCTCAACGCGGTCGGCATCAGCGGCGGCATCGCCGGCAACGTCATCCCCGACCGCTGCGAGGTCACCGTCAACTACCGGTTCGCGCCCAGCCACACCGAGGCCGAGGCGCTCGACCACGTGCGGCAGGTGTTCGACGGCTACGACGTGCGGCTGCTCGACACCGCGCCCGGCGCCCGGCCAGGCCTCGACCGCCCGGTCGCGGCGGCGTTCGTCGCGGCCGTCGGCGGCGAGCCGCGGGCCAAGGTCGGCTGGACCGACGTCGCCCGGTTCGACGCGCTCGGCGTCCCGGCGGTCAACTACGGCCCCGGCGACCCCCAGCTCGCGCACGCCGACGACGAACGCGTCCACGTCGCCGAGATCGAGGCCTGTGAAGCCCGATTGCGGGCCTGGCTCGCGGCGTGACCACTAGCCTGGCCGCGTGACCCGACACGACGAGTTCGAACGGCCGGTGAGGTACGCCGGACCGGTGATCAAGCGAGGGAAACGCTACGACGTGACGACGACCGACCAGCGGCTGCTCGACACCGCCGGCCCCACCGACTGGGTGCACACCGACCCCTGGCGGGTGCTGCGCATCCAGTCCGAGTTCATCGAGGGCTTCGGCGCGCTCGCCGAGCTCGGCCCGGCCATCAGCGTGTTCGGCTCGGCCCGCACCCGGCCCGACGACCCGTCCTACCAGCTCGCCGTCGACCTCGGCGCGCGGCTGACCGGCGCCGGGTACGCCGTCATCACCGGCGGCGGGCCGGGCATCATGGAGGCCGCCAACAAGGGCGCCCAGGAGTCCGGTGGCACGTCGGTCGGGCTGGGCATCGAGTTGCCGTTCGAGCAGGGCATCAACGCCTACGTCGACCTCGCGGTGAACTTCCGCTACTTCTTCGCCCGCAAGACCATGTTCGTCAAGTACGCGCAGGGTTTCGTGGTGTTCCCGGGCGGCTACGGCACGCTCGACGAGCTGTTCGAGGCCATGACGCTCGTCCAGACGCACAAGGTCACCGCATTTCCCATCGTGCTGGTCGGTCAGTCGTACTGGAAAGGGCTCGTCGACTGGCTTCGTGACACGTTGGTCGTGGAGAAGAAGATCTCGCCCGTCGACCTCGACCTCCTCACCGTCACCGACGACCTCGACGACGTGATGTCCGTGCTGGCCAAGGCCGAGGAAGCACGTCGGGCGGCGGGCCGCGAATAGCCCTGCAACTCCCGCATTCCAGGCTTTGACTCGCCGTGTCACTGCTTGCGCCGCACACCCTCCAAGAGGTAGACCAAGGCAACCGATTGGAGGTGGCACATGGCAGATGCGCCCGTGCGGACCGATGAGGCTCCCCGTCAGCCATCGGAACAGCCCAGCCTGAAACGGGTGATGGGCCCGAGTCTGCTGCTGCTGTTCGTCGTCGGCGACATTCTCGGCACCGGGGTCTACGCGCTCACCGGTCAGGTCGCTGCCGAGGTGGGTGGGGCGGCCTGGCTGCCATTCCTCGTCGCGTTCATCGTGGCCATCCTCACCGCGTTCAGCTATCTGGAGCTGGTGACGAAGTACCCGCAGGCCGCGGGCGCGGCGCTGTACACGCACAAGGCGTTCGGCGTCCATTTCGTCACGTTCATCGTGGCGTTCACGGTCATGTGCTCGGGCATCACGTCGGCGTCGACGGCGTCGCGGGCGTTCGCGTCGAACCTGTCCGAGGCGTTCGACGTCGAGCTGAGCACCGGCGTCGGCATCACCGGCGTCGCGCTGCTGTTCATCCTGCTGGTCGCGGCGGTGAACTTCCGCGGCGTCGGCGAGAGCGTCAAGGCCAACGTCGTGCTCACCTGCGTCGAGCTGAGCGGCCTGCTGATCATCATCATGATCGGGCTGTGGGCGATCGGCGGCGGCGACGCCGACATGTCCCGCGTCACCGAGTTCGACACCCAGGGCCAGGGCGTCTTCGGCGCGGTCACCGCGGCCACGGCGCTGGCGTTCTTCGCGATGGTGGGGTTCGAGGACTCCGTCAACATGGCCGAGGAGTGCAAGGACCCGGTGCGGATCTTCCCGAAGGTCATGCTGACCGGCCTGATCATCACCGGCATCATCTACGTGCTGGTGGCCATCTCGTCCGTGGCGCTGGTCCCCGTCGACCAGCTCGGTGAGGGCGACACCCCGCTGTTGCAGGTGGTCGAGGCCGGCGCGCCCGGCTTCCCGCTGAAGATCTTCGCGTTCATCACCATGTTCGCGGTCGCCAACTCCGCGCTGATCAACATGCTGATGGCCAGTCGCCTCGTCTACGGCATGAGCCGCGAGCGGGTGCTGCCGGGGCCGCTGGGCCGCGTGCACCCCAGCCGGCGCACGCCGTGGGTGGCGATCATCTTCACGACGGTGCTGGCGGTCGGCCTGATCACGTTCGTCGGCGAGGTGCCGGCACTGGGCGGCACGACGGCGCTGTTGCTGCTCGCGGTGTTCGCGGTCGTCAACGTCGTCGTGCTGATACTGCGGCGCCAGCCGGTCGAGCACAAGCATTTCCGCACGCCGACGGTCATCCCGATCATCGGCGCCATCACCTGCGCGTACCTGGCCACGCCGTGGACCGGCCGCGACAGCGAGCAGTACCGCATCGCCGGCATCCTGCTCGCCATCGGCGTCGTGCTCTGGTTCGTCACCTGGCTGGTGAATCGGCGGCTGCACCGCTCGCAGGGCGACATGGACGACCCCGAGAACCTCGGCGTCGGCGGCCCGGTCAACTGACAGCTCATCGCGAGCCGGTTCGCGTTGCCGGTTCCGCGCTCGTGGTACGCAGACCCCGCCCGGCGCAACGGTGTGGGATCGCTGCGTGATCGATGTGAGAACACTGTCGTGTCCGCGACAGTGATGCCGCGTCGTTTCCGCAGCGATCTCACGTCGATCCCCGCATCGTTGGGCGCGGCGATTGTGCGCCCCGGGCGAGATCACTGGGTGGGATCACTGTGCTTGGCGGGTGGCGTTGCTGTTGCCAGGGGAACAGTGATGGACCCCACCCGGCGCAGCGAATCCACACGGTGGCGTTGGGGATCGCGTAGCGGTTCGCCGTCGTGCGGCGGTTGGCCACGTGGGCCGTCCCCCTGCTGCCCATTGTCTTGGCCGCGTGCGTGCGCCTCAAGCGGACTTGTGGGGCGCTTCGCGCGGGTGAAGGTCCGCTTGACCCGCGCGCACGCGGCCAAGTGCGGGCAGTTATCAGGGGGACGGGGGAGGTGCGGGCAGAGCCCGCCCGGGCGAACGGTTGGCCGGTGCACCGTTCGCCGTTCATCTGGCTGGCTGGCGTTCGTTGTTCGTGCCGGTGCACCGTTGGGTCGTCCTCGACTCCCGGAGCCGTCTTCGATGGCGAGAGTCGTGTTCCGGGCGCCGTTGGACGATTCTGGCCATCGAAGACGTCCCAGATCGTCGACGTCACTCGCGTGGGGAGCACGTCACCCGCCGCAGCACCGGATGAGCGTCGTCGGCGGCGGCCATGCGGTCCTGGCGCGGGTGAGGTGCACCCGCCGCGCGTGAAGTGGCCGCCCCAACCCCCCGGCGACTGTTGATCATGGGCAAATCGGCGGTGGCGGTGCCACGGCGGACCGGGACCGTGGCGGCGGGCATCGAGGTGTGCCCAGTCTTTCCCCGTCCCCCTGATAGGTGCCCGTTCTTGGCCGCGGGAGCGCGGGTCAAGCGGTCACCCCATCGCGCGAAGCGCCCCATGGGTCCGCTTGAGGCGCGGTGCCGCGGCTGAGAGAATGGGCGCCAGGGGGACGGCCAACGCGGCAGACCCGGGCGCACGGTCGGCCAGCCAACGAGAAGCCCGGCCGACCGAGTGGACCGGCCCGACCCCGCGAGGACCGGCCGACCGGCCGACCGGCCTGAAGGGCCGGTCGGCAGCGGCACCGGCGGCAGCGGCACCGGCTTCCCGGCCTGGGCGTCAGCCGGCCTGCCGCGCGGGGTCGTCGTCCAGCAGTCCTTCGCGGTGGGCGAGGGCCGCGGCCTCGCCGCGGCCCGACACCCCGAGTTTGGCCAGGATGTTCGACACGTGCACGCTGGCCGTCTTGGTGCTGATGAACAGCTCCTCGCCGATCTGCCGGTTGCTCCGCCCGGCCGCGACCAGGTGCAGCACTTCGCGCTCGCGGTCGGTCAGCGCGGGGAAGGCGCCGGTGCCCGGGCCACCGGTGCCCGGGCCGCCGGATCCGGACGGCGGCAGTCCCAGACGGGCGCGCCGCACGAGGTCGTCGATCCAGCCGCGGATCAGCCCGGCGCCGAGCGAGTCGGCCTGCTCGGCCGCCCGCCGCAGCGGCTCCTCGGCGGCGGCCCGCTCGCCCAGCAGGACGTACGCCTCGCCGAGCCGGTAGCCGGCGAACGGCCGCAGGTGCGCCGGGCCCTCGGCGGCCTCGACGGTGTCCAGGGCCGCGCGCCAGGCGTCCGGTGACGGCCCGTCGAGGCCGGCGAGATGCGCCCGGACCACGGGTGCCCACGTCGGCGCCGGGCCCCAGCCGCTCGTCGGCTCCAACCGGCCGCGCAGCCACGCGGCGTCGTCGTCGGTGGCCGTGCCGGCCCGGGCGCGGGCCTCCAGCGCCCAACCGGCCGCGCCGAGCAGCGGCAGCTCGTAGCCGAACTGCTGGCCGGGCGTGGCGTCGATGGCGGTGCGGATCAGCTCCCAGGCGAGGTTCGGCTCGCCGCGGCCGAGGGCCGCCTCGGCGGCCGCGCGGGTCGCCGGCAGCACGTACTGCGGGCCGGGATCGTGACCGGCCAGCCGCTCGTGCACCTCGAACGCGAACCGGGACGCGGCCTCGACGTCGCCGCGCCACAGTGCCAGCCAGGACCGCAGCCCGGACAGGTGCCAGACGTGCCGTCCGGGCGGCCGGAGCTCGAGTGCGCGGATGATGACCCGCTCGGCGTCGTCCCAGCGGCCCAGCGCCATCAGCGGCTCGGCGGCGTTCCCGGCCAGCATGGTGCCGAGCGTGCGGGCCAGGCCGACGGCGCCGGCGCGGTCGATGCCCTGCTGCGCGACCTGTTCCGCCTCGCCGTAGCGGCCGAGCAGGTGCAGCGCGTCGGACATGTTGATGTAGTAGCTGACCAGCCACTCCGGCCGTTCGCCGGCCAGCTGGCGCGCGGTCTCCAGCGCTTCCAGGCCCGCCTCGACCTGGCCCGAGTGCACCAGGCTGGGGCCGAGCACGACGTAGGCGCGGAACTCCGACTCCGCCTCGCCGGTCTGGTGCGCCAGTTCGGCTGCTTCACGGCCCAGCGCGACGGCGCCTGCCTGCCGGCCGTCCATCATCAGCCGCGAGACGTACTTCTGCAGCAGCCGGGCCCGCCGCGCCGTGGGCGGGTCGGCCGGGATCAGCGCCAGCGCCCGCTCGACCTCCTCGGTGGCGCCGCCGCGGCCGAGCTCGCTGAGCAGCGTGCCGCGGAAGCCCAGCAGCCGGGCGACGCGGCTCGGCTCGACGGCGTCACCGGCGGCACGGACCTCGGCCAGCGCGGCGTCGACCAGTGCGAGGGCGCGGTCCAGCTCGCCGGCGTTGTTGGCGGCCGCGGCGGTGCGGGCGAGCAGTTCCGCGTGGTCGCATCCGGCCTTTGCCGCGGCCTCGGGGATCTGGTCCCACAGCTCCAGCGCCCGCTCGAAGTTGCGCTGCGCCTCGTCGTAGGCGGCCAGCGAGCGCGCCTCGGCCGCCGCGTCGAGCGAGGCGGCGAACGACTTCTCGTGCTCGTGCGCGCAGAACCAGTGGTGCGCCGCCTCGGCGGTGACCGCTCGGCGCGGGCCGGCGCCGGACGCCAGCCGCCGTTCCAGCGTGGCCGCGTAGAGCGCGTGCAGCCGGGCGTGCTCGCCGGGCAGCAGATCGGCGTGGACGGCCTCGCGGACCAGCGCGTGCCGGAACGCGTACCCGTCGCCGTCGACCCGCAGCACGTTCGCCGACACCGCCTCGCGCAGCGTGCGGTCCAGCGCGTCGGCGTCGACCGCGGCGACGGAGGCCAGCAGGTCGTGCCCGACGTGGTCGCTGCCGACGGCGAGCAGCCGGACCAGCCGCTGCGACGCGTCGGACAACTGCTCGACCCGGACCAGCAGCAGGTCGCGCAGCGACTCGGGCAGCGTCGTGCCGTCGTCGAGATCGGCCAGCTGCTCGACGAAGAACGGCACGCCCTCGCTGCGGGCGTGGATGCGGCGGACGGCGTCGACGGGCGGCTCCGCCCCGGCCAGCCCGGCGAGCTGCTCGGCGACCTCGTGCTCGGTCAGCCGCGGCAGGTCGACACGGTGCACCGTCCGGACCCGTTCCAGTTCCGCCAGCAGCAGCCGCAGCGGATGGTCGCGGGACAGCTCGTCGCTGCGGTACGTGCCGACGATGAGCAGGCGGGCGTTGCCCAGCGCCCGGACCGCGAAGCCGAGCAGCTGGCGGGTGGCGCGGTCGGCCCAGTGCAGGTCCTCGAGCACCAGCACCAGCGGGCGCTCGGCGGCGACGTGCTCGAGCAGCCCGGTGACCGCCTCGAAGACGCGGCCCTGGCTGGTGCCGTCCGGCTGCCCGTCGCCGCCGGGGAGGTCGGGCAGCAGGCTGGCCAGCGCGGCCCGTCCGGGACCCGCGGCGGCCAGCAGCGCGTCGGTGCCGAGCCGGCCGCCGAGGTCGCGCAGCGCGCCGGTGATCGGGGCGTACGCGAGGCCGTCGCCGCCGAGGTTCACGCACTGGCCGACGACGACCAGCGCACCGTCGCGCTCGGCCTCGGCCGCGAACTCCGTCACCAGGCGGGTCTTGCCGACGCCCGCCTCGCCGCCGAGCACCACCGTGACCGGGACGCCGCCGACGGCAGCGGCCAGCGCCGACCGAAGGCCGTCGAGCTGCTCGCTGCGGCCGACCATCGCGGGACTCATCGCTGCCAATGCCACAGTGACCATCCTGCTACGCCGGGGCCGGTTTCGCCGTCACAGGGAGCGGCCCCGGTGTCCGTGGTGGACACCGGGGCCTGGATGGTGGACGTCTCGTCTCGTCAGACCGCGTGGCGGCCGGGCAGGTGGCGGATCACCCACGCCGATCGGACGGCGGGCCGCTTGGCGCGGCGGGTGGCGCGGCGCGCCGTGCGGGCGAGTCGGTCGGCGTCGGCCTCGGCCAGCAGCCGGCCCGCACGCTCCTCGTGGACGAGCTGGGCGACATACGTGGTGTTCATGACCGGACCTCTCTCGGTGCTTCTTCTTCTGACACTGAAGAGTCTGGTCCGTAAGGGGTGGTCGCCACATGCGGTGTCTGCCGCATCTTCCCAGGTGGATGGGGCCTTACTCGGTGCCCGATGGGCTCTGAGGTGCCGGTCCGGGCGGCTGAGGGGGCCTCAGTCGTCAGGCGAGGCCGCGCAACGGCGCCGCCGGCGGCCGGTCGCCGCGGATCGACGCCACCATGTCGAGCACCTGCCGGGTCGCGGCGACGTCGTGGGCACGGAACACCCGGGCGCCGTGCCACGCCGACACCGCGGTGGCCGCCAGCGTGCCGGTCAGCCGCTCGTCCACGGGAAGATCCAGGGTCTCGCCGACGAAGTCCTTGCGCGACAGGCTGACCAGCACGGGCCAGCCGGTCGCGACCAGCTCGTCCAGGCGCCGGGTCAGTTCCAGCGAGTGGAAGGTGTTCTTGCCGAAGTCGTGCGTCGGGTCGATCAGGATGCCCTCGCGCGGCACGCCCAGCTCGACGGCGCGCTCCGCCAGCGCCGTCGTGTGCGCCAGGACGTCGGCGACCACGTCGTCGTAAGCGACCCGGTGCGGGAGCGTCCGCGGCCGCATTCCGCCGGTGTGGCTGCACACCAGCCCGGCGCCGTGCCGGGCCGCGACCGCCGCGACCTCCGGGTCGGCGCCGGCCCACGTGTCGTTGACGAGGTCCGCGCCCGCCGCGCACAACGCGTCGGCCGTCCGCGCCCGGTACGTGTCGACGCTGATCACGACCTGCGGGTAGGTCTCGCGGATCGTGCTGACCAGCCCGCCGACGCGGTCGATCTCCTCGTCCTCGCTGACGTGCTCGCCGGCGCCCGCCTTCACCCCGCCCACGTCGACGATGTCGGCGCCCTCGGCCACCACCTGCTGCACCCGGCGCCACGCCTGCTCGAACCCGAACGTCGCGCCCTGGTCGTAGAACGAGTCGGGGGTGCGGTTCACGATCGCCATGACGGCGAACCGTCCGGGCGGGAATTCCGACCGGCCCAGGCGCAGCACACCCACAGGACTCCTCATGTTCAGATCGCCATCAGCTCGCCAGTAAGCCTCGCACGCCGCGTCACCTGGTGTGGCGCGGAGGTGGAACGCCGGACGTGGCACCCTTGTGCCGTGTTCGCCGTCTTCGTCATCATCGCCGCGGCCGTGCTGTTCGGCGCGGTCCTGCTGGTGCTCGGCCGCGGCGACGTGCTGCAACCCGAGACACCCGGCGCCGACGCTCAGCTGCTGCCCGACGGCGCCGTCGGCTCCGACGACATCGCCGAGCTGCGCTTCTCCGTCGCCCACCGCGGCTACCGCATGGACCAGGTCGACCTCGTCCTCGACCGCCTGCAGCGTGAGCTCGCCTGGCGCGACCACCGGCTGGCCGAGCTGGAGGCGCGGCTGCCCGGCCCCAGTGGGCCGCTCCCGCGCCGTCCCGCCCGCCCCGACGAGGGTGATCCGCCGAGCACGGGGTACTGAGAGTGCACTGACGTGCTGGGCGAGCGCATGGGGGTGCCGGGTGAACAGCGGGGTGAACTGGGGGGTTCGCGGTGAGCGGTGGGGTCCGGGCGCGGGCGCTCGGTCCGGTGCGCGCGCCGTGAGCGCCGACGTGTCGGTGTCGCGGCGGCTGGCCGCCCCCGCCGACGTCGTCTGGCACGTCCTCACCGACTGGCCGGCGCAGAGCGCGTGGATGCCGCTGACCCGCGTCCGCATCCTGGGTCTCGGCGACGGCCGCGAGGTGGGGGCGCGACTGGAGGCCTGGACCGGTGTGGGGCGGGCCGGGTTCCTCGACACGATGATCGTGACGGCCTGGGACCCGCCGCGACGGTGCGAGGTGCTGCACACGGGGCGGCTCGTGCGTGGTCCGGGGGTGTTCTCGGTGCGGGCGATCGGTGCGGAGGCGGCGGAGGTGCGCTGGGAGGAGCAGCTGGACCTTCCGCTCGGCGCCGCCGGCCGGGCCGGCTGGCCGGTGGTACGGCCGGCGGTGCGGCTCGGTCTCGGGGTGGCGCTGCGCCGGTTCGCCGCCTTCGTGGAGCGCTCGGCGCCCTGATCGCCGGCGCTCTGGCGGTCAGCGGGCGACGCAGCCGGCCAGGTGATCGTTGACCAGGCCGCACGCCTGCATGGCCGCGTACGCCGTCGTCGGCCCGACGAAGACGAAGCCGGATTTCTTCAGGGCCTTCGCCAGGGCCACCGACTCGGGGGTGGTCGCGGGGACGTCGGCCAGGGAGGAGGGCGCCGGGCGAGAGGCGGGTGCGAAGGACCAGATGAGGCGGTCGAGCGCGCCGTCGCCACCGGCATCCTGGAGGGCGATGAGGGCGCGGGCGTTGGCGATGGCCGCCGCCACCTTGGCGCGGTTGCGGACGATGCCGGTGTCCTGCAGCAGCCGGGCCTCGTCGCCGGGGCCGAACGCGGCGACGGCGGTGGGGTCGAAGCCCGCGAACGCCTTCCGGAAGCCGTCGCGCTTGCGCAGGATCGTCAGCCACGACAGGCCGGACTGGAACGCCTCCAGCGTCAGCCGCTCAAACAGCGCGACGTCGCCGTGGACGGGGCGGCCCCACTCGTCGTCGTGGTAGGCGACGTACTCGGGGGCGCTCAGCCCCCACGGGCAGCGCGGCCGGCCGTCGGGGCCGTCGACGAGGTCAGCGGCCACGGAACACGACCGGCTGCTTGGCCAGGAACGCCTCGACGGCGGCGCGGTGGTCGTCGGTGCCGCCGGTCCACTGCATCATGTCGGCCTCGTGCGCCAGCGACTCGTCGAGGCCGTGCGTCGCGGAGAAGTCGAGCGCCTGACGCAGCGCCGCGTAGGCGAGCGTGGGGCCGGCGGCGAGCTCGCGGGCCAGCTCCATGGCCCGCGGCAGCACCTCAGGTGGGGCGACGACCTCGGTGGCCAGCCCCAGCGTCAACGCCTCGTCGGCGAGCACGGTGCGTGGACGGAACAGCAGTTCGCGCGCCTTCGCCCAGCCGACCAGCCGCGGCAGTGTCCACGACGACCCGGTGTCGGACGACAGCCCGATGGCGGCGAACGCGAGGTTGAACCCCGCGGTGTCGGCGACGACGCGGAAGTCGCAGGCGAACGCGTAGGACGCGCCGGCGCCGGCCGCGACGCCGTTGACCGCGGCGATGACCGGCTTGCGCATGGTGAGCAGCGCCTTGACCGTCGGGTTGTAGTGCTCGCGCACCGTGGTGGCCAGGCCGGAGTCGCCGGACGCGAGCGCCGCGGCGTGCTCCTTGAGGTCCTGCCCGACGCAGAACGCCCGGCCGGCGCCGGTCAGCACGACCGCGCGCACCGCCTCGTCGGCGGCCGCGGCCAGCACGACGTCGCGCAGCGCGACCTTGGTGGCGGTGTCGAGGCTGTTCATCGAGTCGGGGCGGTCGATCGTGATGACGCCGACGGCGTCGTCGGTCTCGTAACGGACCAGGCTCACTGGTCGGCTCCCTTGGTGGTTCCGGCGGACAGGCAGACGTCGACGAACCGGCCGGCGGCGGGCTGCAGCCGGGCGGCCTGGTCGTCGAAGAAGGCGGCGGCGTCGTCGCCCGGCCAGACGGCGGGCAGCAACTCGCGCGGCAGGCCGGGGTCGGTGAACAGGAACTTGCGCCACTCGTGCACCAGCCGGCTGCGGGCGGCGAACGCCTGCTCGTCGGTGGGCCGGCCGGGCAGCGACTGGAGCAGCCCGCGCGCGTCGGACAGCCACCGCAGGTACGACCGCCCGACGGCGTCGAGGTCCCACGCGCGGCGCACCAGCTCGGCGTCGTCGCCCTGGTGCCGGGCGCTGAACCGCTCGGCCCGCAGCTCTTCGGCGTCGAGCAGTGACCCCAGCTCAGGCGATGCGCGCGCGGCGATCCAGGTGCCGTCGCCGACCGGCGCGTAGCCGAGATAGGCCAGTCCGTTGCGCAGCCGCTCGCGGGTGGCCCGCTGCGCCGACCGTTCCGGCACGACGACGTGCCAGCGGCCGTCCCAGTCGCCCCGGCCGTTGGTGCGGTAGATGCGTGCGGCGGCGTCTTCGAGGCGGCGGTCGGCCCGCTCGGTCAGCTCGTAGCCGGGCGAGCCGTCGATGCGCACCGGGCGCAGCCAGCCCTGTTTGACCATGCGCGACACGGCCGTGCGCACCGCCGGCGCCGCGACGCCGAGCGGGGCGAGCAACCGCACCAGCGCGGCGACCCGGGCCCTGCCGCCACGCGAGCGCACGTGATCGCCATAGAGGTCGAACAGGGCGGATCTGGCGTTCACAGTGCCCCATCCTGCCAGCCCCCACCGACAACCAGTGAGGACATACCGACCGCGGTCTCCCCGCGACGACCAACATGCGGGATAATGACCTCCATCGTGACGCACATGGCTGGTGCTCCCTGGACATCAGGGGGTTTGGGTGTGCGCCTGAAAAGGAAGGGGTGCGCGGATGGCGGCGATGAAGCCGCGGACTGGCGATGGGCCGCTCGAGGTCACCAAGGAGGGTCGTGGCATTGTCATGCGCGTCCCGATCGAGGGTGGCGGTCGTCTGGTCGTCGAGCTCACTGCTGACGAGGCCGGCGCACTGGGTGATGCGTTGAAGGATGTCGTCGGCTGACGTGTCGTTGCCGTGAGCATTGAATAGGTGCCCTCGTCCGGCGCCGGCGGCGCTGGGCGGGGGCATTACTCTGCCCGGAGGACCGGGCAGTCAGGACGAGGAGTATGCGTGTCGGCTGAGAGCACTGTTCGCCCCACCGAGGTCGTGGTCGACGCCCGGCCGCTGCTGGACGCCGAAGCCGGCCTGCTGGCGCTGGCCGTGTGGCCCGACGACCCGTCGAGCGCTGACGGCGACGACGGCGACGACGGCTCGCCGTGGATCGGGCCGGGCGGCGCGGAGGTCGCCGAGGCGCTCGGGCTGGACTTGTTCGCCGCGCTCGAACGCGACGGCGGCACCGGCAAGGCCGGCGAGGTCGTGTCGGTCCAGGTGTACGCCGAGGGTCGCGGCGCCGCGAGCGTCGACGGTGAGGTCGACGTCACCCGGGTGCTGCTGGTGGGGCTCGGCGACGGGTCGGCCGCGGCGTACCGGAAGGCCGGCGCGGCGCTGGCCCGGGCCGCCCGCGGCGCCGAGCGGCTCGCGTCCGCCGTCACCGCGACGGCCGACGATGCCGCCACGCGCGCGTTCGTCGAGGGCGCCGTGCTGGCCACCTACGCGCTGGCCGGCTTCCGGAGCACGCCCGTTCCCGAGGCGAAGCGCCCGCTCGGCACGCTGGTGATCACCGGCGACGGCGCCCGGGCCGACGTCGTCGCGGCGGCGGTCGCGGTCGCCGGGGCGAGCTGGACGGCCCGCGACCTCGCGCAGACGCCGTCGAACGTCAAGGACCCGGAGTGGCTGGCCGAGCAGGCCCGCCGCATCGGCGCCGAGCACCGGCTCGACGTCCGGGTGCGCGACGAGAAGGCGCTGGCCGACGAGGGCTTCGGCGGCATCCTGGCGGTCGGCCAGGGCTCCGACCGGCCGCCGCGGCTGATCGCGCTGCGCTACGACCCGCCGAACGCCGGCCCGGGCACGCCGCACGTCGTGCTGGTCGGCAAGGGCATCACGTACGACACCGGCGGCCTGTCGCTGAAGCCGCGCGAGGGCATGGTCACGATGAAGACGGACATGACCGGCGGCGCCGTCGTCATGGGCGTCCTGTCGGCCGTGCGCGAGCTGGGCGTCGACGTCCGCGTCACCGGGCTGGTCGCGGCCGCCGAGAACATGCCCGGCGCCGGCGCGCAACGGCCCAGCGACGTCATCCGCCAGTACGACGGCACGACGGTCGAGGTGCTCAACACCGACGCCGAGGGCCGCCTGGTGCTGGCCGACGGCATCGGCTACGCGGTGGCGGAGCTGGAGCCGACGGTCATCGTCGACGTCGCCACGCTCACCGGCGCGGCCACGACGGCGCTCGGCCGCGGCCACGCCGCCCTGTACGCGACGTCCGACCAGCTGGCCGCCGCGTTGCGCGAGGCCGGCGAGGCCGCGGGGGAGCGGCTGTGGCGGCTGCCGCTGGTCGACGACTACCGGTTCGGGCTCGACTCCGCCATCGCCGACGTCGCGCACATCGACACCGAACACCTCGGCGGCGGGTCGATCCTGGCGGCGCTGTTCCTGCAGCGCTTCGTCGGCGACGTGCCGTGGGCGCACCTCGACATCGCCGGCCCGGGGCGGGCCGAGTCCGACAAGGGCGAGCTGACCAAGGGTGGGACGGGGTTCGGCGTACGGGCCCTGCTGTACTGGCTCGAGGCCGGCGCCCCGGTCGGCTGACGACTTCCGAGGAGAGATCGATGTACGGACTGACCGTGCGCTGGTCGCTGGCCGAGGCGCCCGACGGCGTCGACGCGGCGCTGCGCGAGTACGTCCACGGCACGTCGCTGGCCCGGTTCACCGGCATGGACGGCCTGCGGTTCAAGACGTGGCGCACCCGGCCGGGCGAGTGGTTCGAGGGCACCTACGTGTTCGAGACCGCGGCCGCCCGCGACGCATTCGCCGCCTCGTTCGCCGAGGTCGCCGCGGAGTCGCCCGGGTCGCAGCTGATCGGGTCGGCGCCGGTGCTGCAGGAGCCGTTCGACGTCGTCGCGGTCGCCGAGGGCGGCGCGGGCTTCGCCGCCGGACCAGGCCCGGCCTAAGCCGCCCGGAGCCGGTCGTGGACCTCGGGGAGGTCCTGGAAGCCGGCCGACCGGTAGGCGGCGACGGCGCCCACGTTGGAGCTGGGGGTGCAGACGATGGCGCTCGACGACCCCAGCTCGCGCAGGGCGGCCGCCGCGGCGACGGTGATCGCCCGGCCGTAGCCGCGGCGGCGGTGGTCGCGGTGCACGCCGACCGGCTCGAGCAGGCCGGGCCGCCCCGGACCGGCCGACCACACCGTCAGCGCACCCACCGCCTCGCCCCGGTCGTCGTACGCGATCAGGCAGCGGGCGTCGGCGTACGGTGCCCCGCCGGCCATCGCGTGCCAGCGCTCCGCGGTGAACGTCGACCCGTCGAACGCGCCCCGTTGCATGGCGGCTCGCTCGTCCGCCCGCTCCGGGCCGACGACCTCGACCCGCACGCCCGGATCCTCGACCGGCTCGGTGAGGTCGCGGCGCAGCGGCTGCCACGGCTCGTCGAGACCCCAGCCGGCGTCGGCCAGCAGCTCCTGGAGCAGCGCGTCCTGTGGCGCCTCGACGGACGCCTTGCCCTCGGGCAGGACGCCGCGGCCGGGACGGGTGAGGTCGCCGGCCAACTGCCGCGCCAGCTCCTCGTCGCGCCGGGCGCCGGGCGCGGTGGTCATGCGCAGCAGGCTTGGCCCGTCCAGCAGCCCGGCGGCGAGGATGCGGCCGTCGTGGCTCCAGGTGCGGACCGCCGCGGCCGCGGCCTCGGCGCCGTAGCGCCAGAACCAGCCGACGTCGCCCGGATGCAGGTGCATCGGCGCGGTGTCGTTCTGCCACTCCCGCAGCGCGCCGACCGCTGCGGGCAGCTCGTCGACACCGGGTGTGCTCAGCACGATCGCCATCGGTCAGAGCAGCCCCTGCTCGCGGAAGATCTTGTCGTAGATCTCGCGGATCACCGGCTCCTTGTGGCGGTTGTAGTCGGTGACGATGCCGCCGGACGTCGTGGTCTCGGCCGCGGCGCGCAGTTTGGCGTCGCGGTACCGGGCGAGGTCGTCGGGGTGCTCGATCAGCCAGTCGCGGAACAGCCGCTGGCGGGTCACCTCGGGACAGCCGGGACCGAAGACGTGCAGGTTGGTGTTCGGGTCGGCGTGCTTCAGCGCGCGGTGCTCGTGCCAGCTCGGCTCGCGGATGACCAGCACGAACCCCGCCGCTTCGAGGACCGGCAGGTAGGCGGGCTCGTCGGCGGGGTCGGCGACCGTGAGGTCGACGTCGATGATCGGCTTGGCCGGAAGTCCGGGCACCGACGTCGAGCCGATGTGCTGCAGTTCGAGGACCCGCTCGCCCAGCGCCGCGCGGATGCGGGCGGCGAGCACCTCGTAGCGCGCCGGCCAGTCCGGGTCGTAGTCGGTCACCTCGATGGGGCGCGCCTCGGGGCGGCCGTGCACCCAGATGTCGTCGCCGGGGTTGTCGCGATGCTCGGTCAGGTCGTCCGGGGCAGGCATCCGGGCACTTTACCGGGGCGCTTCACCGGGCGGCGGTGTGGGCGACGACCTCGGCGACGACGACATCCCAGACGGCGCGCGGCGGGTACTGGTGGCCCATGCCCTCCAGCGGGACCAGCCGGGCGCCGGGGATCTCGCGGGCCAGCGCCTCGCCGTGCGGGAACGGCAGCAGCGGATCGTCGGTGCCGTGCAGCACCAGCGTCGGCGCGGTGATCTCGGCCAGCCGGGCGCGGTCCAGCTCGCCGCCCGCCAGGATCCAGTGGTTGGTCTGGCTGGCCGCGACGTCGGTGGTGCGGTCGTACATGCGGGTGACGACGGCGCGCTCCTCCGCGAGGTCCGGCGGGATGGCGCCGTCGAACGGGCGCAGGCCCTCGACCATCACGTCGATGGCGGCGTCGCGGTCGGACCAGTCGGGCGGCGGCGCCTCGGACGCGAACACCTCGGTGAGCTGCGGCGACATGGGCGGCAGGTCGGGGCGGTCCGGCCCGCCGGGGCCCGTGGGACTGGTCGACTGCAGCGTCAACGTCAGCACGCGTGACGGGTGCTCGACGCCCAGCGTCTGGGCGATGCCGGCGCCCATCGAGATGCCGTAGACGTGCGCGGCGGCGACGCCGTACCCGTCGAGCACGGCGAGGGCGTCGGTGACCAGGTCGGCGCCCGTGTACCCGGGCGACCCCGCCGGGTAGTCGGTGGACCGGCCGGTGTCGCGCAGGTCGTAGCGGATGACGTACCGCCCGGCGGCGGCCAGCCGCTCGCAGAACTCGTCCTCCCAGTAGTCCATCGACGCGGCCGCGCCGCCGATCAGCAGGATCGCCGGGTCGTCCGGGGATCCGAACGCCTCGGCGCACAGCTGAGCATCGCCGGCCGGGATCATCCGCTCGGTCATCTTCGACTCCTCACTATGAAAGATGTAGCTAGTGCTATTCTTTCCATAGTTCTGAAGGAGGCGCAAGTGACCCGGACCTACGGCGAGGGCTGCCCGATCGCCCTCTCGCTCGACATCGTCGGCGAGCGCTGGGCCCTGCTCGTGGTGCGTGAGCTGCGGCTGGGCCCGCGCCGCTACCGCGACCTGCAGGCGGCACTGCCCGGCATCACCCCGGCCGTGCTGTCGAAGCGGCTCAAGGAGCTGGAGGAGTACGGCGTGCTGCGCCGCCGCGAGCTGCCGCCGCCGGCCGCCGCCCGGGTGTACGAGCTGACCGAGTGGGGGGCCGGGCTGGAGCCGGTGTTCCAGGCGCTGGCCCGCTGGGGCGTGCGCTCGCCGGTGCTGCCGCTGACCGGCGAGGTCAGCGCCGACTCCGTCATGCTCGGGCTGCGCACCTTCTTCGCCGAGCCCGTGGCGGACTGGTCGGCGACGTACGAGGTCACGCTCGGCCGCGAGGTCTACCGGCTGCGGGTCGAGGCCGGCCGGCTGACGGAGCTGGCCCGCGGCCCGGCGGCGGCCGCCCCCGACGTCCTCGTCCGGGCGACGAAGGCGGCCTGGCAGGCGGTGCTCGACGGCGCCGACCCGCTCGACGACGCCGTCGCGGCCGGCCGGCTCTCCGTCACCGGCGACGTCGATTCGCTGCGCCGGCTGGTCGAAGCGCCGCGCAAGATCAGGACGCGCGCTCCAGCCGGATGACCACCGACTTCGACGCCGGCGTGTTGCTGACCTCGGCGGTGTGGTCGAGCGGCACCAGCACGTTGGTCTCGGGGAAGTACGCGGCCGCGCAGCCTGGCGCCGTCGGGTACGACACCGCCCGGAACGACGGCGCCCGGCGGTCGCCGTCGGTCCACTCGCTGACGAGGTCGACCATGGCGCCGTCCTCGAACCCGAGTGCCACGAGGTCGGACGGGTTCACGAAGACCACCCGGCGGCCGTCGCGGATGCCGCGGTAGCGGTCGTCGAGGCCGTAGATGGTGGTGTTGAACTGGTCGTGCGAGCGGACCGTCTGCAGGATCAGCCGGCCCGGCGGGACCCGCAGCACCTCCAGCTCGTTGACGCTGAACTGGGCCTTGCCGCTGGCGGTCGGGAAGGATCGGGAGTCGCGCGGCGGGTGCGGCAGCACGAACCCGCCCGGCACCGCCACCTTGGCCTCGTAGTCGTCGAAGCCGGGGACGACGCGCGCGATGCGCGACCGCACCGTCGTGTAGTCGGCCGCGAACTCCCGCCACGGGACGCCGGAGCCGCCGCCGAACACCCGCTCGGCCAGCCCGCAGATGATCGCCACCTCGCTGCGCAACTCGGCGGACGCGGGCTTCAGGGTGCCGCGGGACGCGTGCACCGCGCTCATGGAGTCCTCGACGGTGACGAACTGCTCGCCGCCGGCCTGCACGTCGCGCTCGGTGCGGCCCAGGCACGGCAGGATCAGCGAGCGCCGGCCGGGCAGCGCGTGCGACCGGTTCAACTTCGTCGACACGTGCACCGTCAGCGGCACCGACTGCAAGGCCGCCGCCGTGACGTCGCTGTCGGGGGTGGCCGCGGCGAAGTTGCCGCCCATGGCCATGAACACGCCGACCCGGCCGTCGCGCATGGCCCGGATGGAGTCGACGGTGTCGTGGCCGTGCCGCCGCGGCACGCTGAACCCGAACTCCGTCTCGAGCGCGTCGAGGAACGCGGCCGGCGCCTTCTCCCAGATGCCCATGGTGCGGTCGCCCTGCACGTTGCTGTGCCCGCGGACGGGGCACGCGCCGGCGCCCGGGCGGCCGATGTTGCCGCGCAGCAGCAGGAAGTTGACGATCTCGCGGATGGTCGGCACGGCCTTCTTGTGCTGCGTCAGGCCCATGGCCCAGCAGACGATGACGCTGTCGGCGCGCCGCACCTCGTCGACGAACGCCTCCACCGCCTCACGTGGGAGCCCGGTGGCGGTGGCGACGTCGTCCCAGTCGAGCTCGGCCCAGGCCGCCACGGCGTCGTCGTAGCCGGTGGTGTATTCCTCGATGAATGCGTGGTCGACCGCGCCGGCGTCGACCAGCATGCGGTTGACCGCTTGGAAGAACGCGAGGTCGCCGCCGAGGCGCACCTGCAGGAACAGGTCGGACAGCAGCGTGCCCTTGCCGACCACGCCGCGCGCCTTCTGCGGGTTCTTGAAGGTCTGCAGGCCGGCCTCGGGCAGCGGGTTGATCGCGACGATACGCGCGCCGCGCCGCTTGGCCTCCTCCAGCGACGTGAGCATGCGCGGGTGGTTGGTGCCCGGGTTCTGCCCGACGATGACGATGAGGTCGGCGTGGTCGGTGATGTCGGTGAGCGACACGCTGCCCTTGCCGACGCCGATGGTCTCGGACAGCGCCGCGCCGGACGACTCGTGGCACATGTTGGAGCAGTCGGGCAGGTTGTTCGTGCCGAGCGCACGGGCGAACAGCTGGTACAGGAACGCGGCCTCGTTGCTGGTGCGCCCGGACGTGTAGAAGACGGCGTCGTCGGGGCTGTCGAGGCCGGTCAGCGCGTCGGCGACGATGCCGAACGCGGCGTCCCAGCCGATCGGCCGGTAGTGGGTGTCGCCGGTGTCGCGCAGCATCGGCTCGGTGAGCCGGCCCTGCTGGCCCAGCCAGTGGTCGGTGCGTCCGGCCAGCTCGGCGACGGAGTGCTCGGCGAAGAACGCGGCGTCGACGCGGCGGACGGTGGATTCCTCGGCGACCGCTTTCGCGCCGTTCTCGCAGAACTCGGCCAGGTGCGGCTTGCCCGGCTCGGGCCACGCGCAGCCCGGGCAGTCGAAGCCCTTCTGCTGGTTGACCAGCCGCAGCGTCTTGGCGCCGCGGCGCACGCCGGACTGCTCGAGCACGGCGGCCAGGCCGTGCAGGACGCCGGGGACCCCGGCCGCGCTGGTGGCCGGGCGGCCCACGCGTACCTCGGCCTCGTCGTTGTCGTCTCGCGGCGCCCGTGTGGTCATGTACCGACGGTAACGCCCGGCGACGGCGTCCGCCGAGGGGTGGACCGGTCTGGACCAGTACGGGTCGGATCGTGCGGAGTGGGTACGAAGAAGGCGACGGGGGCCGATCGCGGACCTTACGGTGGTGCCATGGGGCAGATGACGACTCGACGGCCGGTGCTCCGGCTGCGGCCCGGCCGCTCGGCCCAGCGCCCCGACACGCTGGCGGTCGAGGAGCCGTTGCTGGTCCGCGTCGGCGACCGCATCCTCACCTCCACCATGCGCACGCCCGGCCACGACTTCGACCTCATCGCCGGCTGGCTGGTCGCCGAGGGCGCCGTCGCCGACCACACCGACGTCGCCGGCATGAAGGAGTGCGTCGACGAGCAGAACACCATCGAGGTGACGCTCGCCCACGGCGTCGAGCCGCCGCGCGCCCGCGCGTTCGAGACCACCAGCGCCTGCGGCGTCTGCGGCGCCGACCGTGTGGTCGACGTGCGGGCCTCGCTGCGCTGGCGGCTGGCCGACGACCCCACCCGCGTCGATGTCGGCGTCCTGGCCACGCTGCCCGACCGCATGCGCGCCGAGCAGCGGGTGTTCGACCGCACCGGCGGCCTGCACGCGGCCGGCCTGTTCACCGCGACCGGGTCGGTGCTGACGGTCCGCGAGGACGTCGGCCGGCACAACGCCGTCGACAAGGTCATCGGGTCGGCGCTGATGGGCGGGCTGCTGCCGCTGTCGGGGCACGTGCTGCAGGTCAGCGGGCGGGCGTCGTTCGAGCTGGTGCAGAAGGCGGCCGCGGCCGGGCTGCCGGTGCTGTCCGCCGTCTCCGCGCCGTCCAGCCTCGCCGTCGACCTCGCCGACGAGTGCGGGCTGACGCTGATCGGCTTCGTCCGCGGCGGCGGGATGAACGTCTACACCCACCCCGAGCGGGTCCGCGTCGCGGTGTGACCCCGCGTCAGCTCGCGGGCACCCAGTAGCGCAGCTTGCCGTGCCGCTCGTCGTCGAAGACGCCGCCGGCCGCCTCGATCACCCGGCGCGACGCCACGTTGTCGACGTCACACGTGACCAGGACGGGGTCGATGCCGAGCTTGGCCGACCACGGCATCGCCTGCTGCAGCATCGCGGTGGCGTGGCCGCGGCGGCGCATGGACGGGCGGACGTCGTAGCCGATGTGGCCGCCGTAGTCGCGCAGCCACGGAGTCAGGTGGTGCCGGATGGACAGCCGGCCGAGGAAGAGCGGCCCGTCGACGTACCAGAGATGGGTCGACGGCACCATGCCGCGCGAGCGGTGCGCGTCCTCGCGTTCGTCGTCGATCTGCCGGCGCACGTACGCCGCGAACCCCTCGGGCCGGACCATGTCGGCCAGCTGCAGGTCGTCGGCCCAGCGCGGCTCGTAGCCCGGCTCGCCGACGGCCTCCAGCCACGACTCGTGGACCTCGACGGTAGGGCGGACCAGTTCGGGCACGAGATCTATCGTGCCCGGTTACCGGCCGGTCATTCGCCCGGATCGCGGAAACGGCCGGATTTCGCCGGCGCGGCGCCGGCGCCCTCCGTCACCATGATCATGTTCCCTGGCGGTCGCTGGGGCGCCGCTAGCGCACATGATCACGGAAGGTGATCCCGGCTGTCCGCCCGGTTCGCAATGAGCACCTCTACGCACCCCGGGGCGGCGAGAGTGGGGCGTTGGGCTGGCCATTCGCCTTGGCATGCTTGGTCACCGCCCGGGTGCCCGGAATGCCCGGTTCCAGTGGTGACCAGCAGTGCCAAGGCGTGACGGGTCCGGCATCGCGAGGCGTCAGCGCCACGCCCACCCCATGATCATCAACCTTTCGCGCGGCCCTGACGACACAAAAGGTTGATGATCATGAAGCCAGGACGAATCGCACGCTAGTCGGGGCGCTTGACCGCGACCAGCAGGCCGTCGCCGACCGGCAGCAGCGCCGGCACCAGGTGGTCGTCCTCACGGACGAGGCGCACCAGCTCGCGGATCGCGACGGTGTCGGGGTCGCGCTGGGCGGAGTCGGCGACGCGGTCGTGCCAGAGCGCGTTGTCGAAGGCCACCACGCCGCCCGGGCGCAGCAGCCGCAGCGCCTGCTGCAGGTAGTCGCTGTACTCGGTCTTGTCGCCGTCGCAGAAGACGAGGTCGTAGGCGCCGTCGGTGAGCCGTGGCAGCACCTCGAGCGCCGCGCCGGCGATCAGCCGGGTCCGGTTGGCCGGCACGGCCGCCTCGGCGAACGCCTCGCGGGCCAGCCGCTGGTGCTCGGACTCGATGTCGACGCTGGTGAGGACGCCGTCGGCGCGCATGCCCGACAGCAGGTACAGGCCGGAGACGCCGCAGCCGGTGCCGACCTCGACGACGGTGCGGGCGTCGAGCGCGGCGGCGAGCATGCGTAGCGCTGCCCCGGCTCCGCGGCCGACCGGGACGGCGCCGACCTCGGCGGCGCGCTGCCGGGCGCGGCCGACGATGTGGTCTTCGTCGAGGTAGGCCTCGGCGTAGGCCCACGACTGCGGCGTGATGGCGGTACTGCCCGTGGAAATGACGGCCTCCAGGTCGGAACGTCCTGTGTCGCGCGCGAACTGTGTCAGCCCTGAGCTTAGGCCGTCAAGCATCCGCGTCGTGGGATCCGGAACCCCGTCGGCCTCCCGGATCGTTCTGGAGGACAGGGAACGTCAGGAATAGATGGGGGGCTTCCCTGATTGGCTACGAAAGGGGCAATGGGTGACGATGGACGTAGCGCTCGTGCCGACGAGCCGTGTCGAGGAAGGACCCCGGGTGGCCGACGTTGAGACCTGGACGCCGCCGAGCTGGGAAGACATCGTCCGAGAGCACTCGGGACGGGTCTACCGGCTGGCGTACCGCCTGACGGGCAACGCGCACGACGCCGAGGACCTCACCCAGGACGTCTTCGTCCGGGTGTTCCGTTCCCTGTCCTCCTACACACCCGGCACGTTCGAGGGCTGGCTGCACCGCATCACCACCAACCTGTTCCTCGACTCCGTCCGCCGCAAGCAGCGCATCCGGTTCGACGCCCTCGCCGACGACGCCGCCGAGCGGCTGCACGGCCGCGAGCCCACGCCCGAGCGCGTCATCACCGACAGCATGCTCGAGGCCGACATCCAGAAGGCGCTCGAGGCGCTGCCGCCCGACTTCCGCGCCGCCGTCGTGCTGTGCGACATCGAGGGCCTGTCCTACGAGGAGATCGCGGCCACGCTGGGCATCAAGCTCGGCACCGTCCGCAGCCGCATCCACCGCGGCCGCGCCCAGCTGCGGGCCGCGCTCGACCACCGTGCGCCCGACGACGCCAGCGCGCTCAGCGTCGGCGAGCACGAGGCCGACGCGCCGCGTGAACACGGAGACTCCGCATGAAACACCTCGACGAGCGGATCAGCGACCTCGTCGACGACCGCCTCGAACACCACGAACGCGACCGCGCTCTGGTGCACCTGACCGTCTGTGCCCAGTGCCGCGAGGCCGTCGAGCTGGAACGCGACGCCCGCAACGCGCTGCGCTCGCTGCCCGCCATGGCGCCGTCCGACAAGCTGGTCGCCAGCCTGCTGGCGCTGGCCGAGCCGGGCGAGCCGCTGCCGCCCGCCGCGCCGGCGTCGGCCATGCAGCCCGCCCCGGTGGCGGCGTGGCGTCCGCGCGACTCCCGGCCGCCGTCCGGCCCGTCCGGCACGCGTCCCAGCGGGCGCGCCAGCCGCCGGGTCCGCACCGTCCGCGTCGTCGCGCTGGGCATGTGCACCACCGGCGCCATGCTCATCCTGCTGGCTTCGCTCGGCGGCACCGGCAACCCGCCGGGCAGCCCCGACACCCCGGTCAGCGTCGTGCCGCCGCTCGAACAGTTCACCGTCGAGCACGCCCGCTCCACCGGCGGGCTGCCGTTCGTCGAGCCGGCGTCGCTGCTGGTCACCACCAACAGCTCCACCGGAGACGGCTGGTGAGCTTGGGCTACCGCGTCGGGCAGGGCAGGACCGGCGGGTTGGCCGCCTTGGTCGTGCCGGTCCTGGCCATGCCCCTCATCGTCGGTGCGCTGGCGGTGTTCGTGCAGGCGGTCCCGGCCTCCTCGCGCGACGTCGGCGACGACCCGCGGGCGGTCCAGTTGCTGCGGCAGTCCGCCGAGGCCGGCGACCACGTCTCCTACAGCGGCACCCAGTACGTCTCCACCTGGTCGGCGCTGACCCAGTCCGGCGCGGCCACCAGCGCCGTCGTCCAGGTCCAGCACGCGGCCGGCGGCCAGACGTCGATCAGCCTGCACGACCGCCAGGCAGCGATCCTCGACGGCCGCACCACGTCGCGGTGGCTGGCCGGCGACGACCCCGCCGACCTCCTGCTCGGCGCCTACACCGTCCGGCTGGTCGGCGCCGACTCCGTCGCCGGGCGCTCCACCGACATCGTCGTGGCCTATCGCAGCGACGGCTCGGTCGCGGCGAAGCTGTGGCTGGACCGCGAGACCGCGCTGCCGCTGCGCCGCGAGTCCTACACCAGCGACGGCTACACGCTGTCGGCCAGCGCGTTCGTCACCATCGCCGTCGGAGCAGCGGCCAACTGCTGCAAGGCCGGCGCCGGCGACGGCGTCGGGCCGGCGGCCAGCTACGACGACACCGGCTCCATGCTCCGCTGGGACGACATCGAGCAGCTGCGCGAAGAGGGCTGGCACTGCCCCGGCTCGATCGGCGGGGGCCTCGATCTCTACGAGGCGCGGCGGGTCGGCGACGCCATCCAGCTCAGCTACTCCGACGGCGTCATGACGGTGTCGGTGTTCGAGCAGGCCGGGTGGCTCGACCCCGACCAGCTCGACGGCTACGGCACCGCCGACTACGAGGGCGGCGTCGTCTACCCCCGCCCCGGCCCGCCGGCCCGGCTCACCTGGTCCAGCGGCGGCCGGGTTATCACCGTGGTCGCCGAGGCGCCGCTCGACGCCGTCCGCGACCTGCTGAAGAACCTCCCGCCCGACCCCGCCGCGACTGCCGAGGAGAACAAGGACGGCTTCCTCGACCGCATCTCCCGGGGCGCGCAGCGGGTCGGCTCGTGGTTCAACCCGTTCGACTGATCGTCATCACCCGCGGCCGCCCGGTGCGTCCCGCGCCGACGACTGGGAGAATGTCGCCATGAAGGCAGGCTGGAGCAGTCTCGGGCCGGCGCCCACCCCGGGCGGCGATCCCTGGGCGGGTGGCTCGTGGCAGTACTCCGACGAGACGAGCCGGCCCGCCCCAGCGGCGAGCCCGGTCGCGGCGACGCGGCCCATCGCGCCCGGCGGGAACGGCGCGGCGCCGGGCGGGCCCGGGACCACGCGGCTCCTGGCGCCGGCGGCCGCCGCCCCGTCCGGGACGGGTGCGCCGCCGGTGCTGCCGGACGCGGCGGGCTCGCCGGGTGATGGCACCGGGCACCGGCGGCCGCCGAAGAAACGCCGCGGACTGGCCACGCTGGGCATCCTGGTGCTGGCGGCGGTCGCGGGCGGCGCCGGTGGCCTGGTGGCCGAGGCCATCGACGACGACTCCCCGGGCAGCGGCGGCACCGTCACCGTCATCGGGGCCGACCCCGCGGGGCTGGCCGAGCGGCCGCCCGAGTCCATCGCGGGTGTCGCGGCGAACCTGCTGCCCAGCGTCGTGTCGGTCAGCGTGGCCGACGCCGGCGGGTCGGGCTTCGTCATCTCCGAGGACGGCTACGTCATCACGAACAACCACGTCATCGCGACCGCCGGCGACGGCGGCATCGAGCTGGCGTTCACCGACGGCCGCCGGTTCGTGGCCGAGCTCGTCGGCACCAGCCCCAGCTACGACATCGCCGTCCTGCGCGTCGACGCCGACGACCTCACCCCGGTCGTCTTCGGCGACTCCGCCTCCGTCGCCGTCGGCGACCCCGTCGTCGCCATCGGCAGCCCGCTGGGCCTCGACGCGACCGTCACCAGCGGCATCGTGTCGGCGCTGGAGCGTCCGGTCTCCGCCGGCGGCGAGGACGACCAGTCGTACATCAACGCATTGCAGACCGACGCCGCGATCAACCCGGGCAACTCCGGCGGCCCGCTGGTCGACGGCTCGGGCCGCGTCATCGGCGTCAACTCCGCCATCGCCAGCCTCGGCATGGGGGAGCAGGCCGGGTCCATCGGGCTCGGGTTCGCCATCCCGATCGAGCAGGTGCAGCGCACGGCGCAGCAGCTGATCGCCGACGGCGAGGCCGTCTACCCGGTCATGGGCGTGCTGCTCGACAACGGCTTCGTCGGCACCGGCGCCCGGGTCGCCGAGAACGGCGACAACGGTCCCGGCGTCACGCCCGGCGGCCCGGCCGACGAGGTAGGCATCGAGTCCGGCGACGTCGTGGTGGCCGTCGACGGCACCGATATCCGTACCCCGGCCGAGCTGATCGTCCGGCTGCGCGCCCACGAGCCCGGCGACGACATCACCGTCGTCATCGATCGTGAGGGCGAGGAGCTGGAATTCACGCTCACCCTGGGCTCGGCAGTCGGTTGACGCGGCACGTAGTCTTGCGGGGACGGATGCACGTACGTAACGGACGTGGGGGCCGACGGTGTTCGACATAGGTATCGGCGAGGTGTTCGTGCTGCTCGTCGTCGCCCTGCTCGTCTTCGGCCCCGACCGGCTGCCAGACATGGCCCGGCAGGCCGCGTCGTTCGTCCGTGACCTGCGCACCATGGTGGCCAACGCCCGCAAGGACCTCTCCGGCACGGTCGGCGACCTCGGCATCGACAAAGAGGATCTGAAGACCCTCTCCGACTTGCGCAACCCGAAGTCGTTCGTCCGCCAGAAGGTTCTCGACGGCATGGACCTCGGTCTCGACGACGATGACGACTCGCCCTCCCGGCACACCAACGGGAACGGCAACGGTGCGCGGCCCTCCGCCCGCTCCGCCGCCACCGGTGGCGACCGCACCGGCGAGACCGTCGACGTCCCTCCGGCAGCGGCGGACGTGCCGCCGGCCCCGGAGGAGGAGACGCCTCCGCCGCCGATGGAGGACACCCCGGCCGCTCCCGTGGCCGACGCGGCCCCTGCGGACGCGGAACCGGCGCCGGCCGCTGAGACCGAGCCGGTCACTGCCGACGCGGCCCGCTCGCCCCGCTTCGACCCCGACGCCACCTGACCTCTCGGTCCGGCCGAGATCATCGGCGATCCACCACACCCTGACGTGGTCGATCGTCGATGATCATGGTGACGTGCTCCGGTCGTCGCGCGAAGCGCCAGATTGGTACTTGAGGCGCGGTTGCGCGGCTACGAGAATGGGTCGGCCAGGCTGCCGGTGGCCACGCGACCCAAACCCCGTCGCGGCCGCCAGTAGCCCACTCACCAGACGTCACCCGACCTGCGCCTTCGCGCCCCCGAACCGCGGCAGGTCATGACTCGAGGGTCACGACAGGGTCACGACTATCGACAGAAAAGTGATTTAGTGATCTAATCTCTCCCAACGCCGCTTACGACGTCGAAGGGGACGGGGCTGTGACTGCTGGAGAAGCGGGTCGCCGGACGCTGGCCGATGAGCTGGCCGCCGGTGTCGTCGCGCTGATCCGGGAGCGCCGCCTCGAGGCGGGGGCGCAGATGGACACCGTCCGGTCGATGGCCGACCGGTTCGCCGTCGCGGTCCCGACCATGCGCGAGGCGTTGCGCCGGCTCGAGGCGATGGGCGTGGTGGTGCTGCGGCACGGCTCGGGGGTGTACGTGGGGGAGAACGTGCGCCGCTCGGTGCTGCCGAATCCACACGGACCGTTGCTGACCAGCGAGAGCCTGGTCGACCTGCTGTTGGCGCGCAGCACCATCGAACCGCCGATCGCGGCCATGGGCGCCACCGTCCGTGACCCCGACGGCGTCGAGCTGATCACCGAGACGCTGCGGGAGGCGGAGCGCTGTCTCGTTGAGCGCAACGAGCGGCTCTGGGTCGTGAACCTCGACTTCCACCGGGCGGTCGCGCAAGCGTCCGGCAACACGGTGCTGGCCGAGGTGGTCGACTCGATCGTGCTCGTACACGCTCAGGAACAGCGCGAGATCCTGCGGTTGCACGGGGACGAGGGCGAGGACTTCGAGGAGCACCGGCGCATCGCGCGGGCCGTGCTGGACGGGGACGCGGACGAGGCCTTCCGCGCCAGCAAGGAGCACCTCGACAACGTCATCGAGGCCATTCGCAGCAGGAGACCCGATTCCGGGCGGTAACCACCGATTAGGGCATACTGCGCTGTCACGGGCACATGCTGATCGGTTACACCCGATGTCATACCTGAATGCTATGAGGTGAGTCACGTGAGATTGCGTCACACTGGGGTGGCGGCGCTGGCGGCGTCGACGCTCGTCCTGGCCGCGTGCGGGGGCGACGACGACGATGCCGAGGGCGCGAGTGGCCCCGGACTGATCAACTTCTACACCGACAAGGGTGCGTGGGAGCCGCAGTTCCTGGAGGTGTCCGACGTGTCGGAGACCAGCCTGGGGCTGGGCCTGGAGTTCACCGGCTACTCCGACGCCGAGCAGTACTCGGCGTTCGTCCGGCAGTCCTTCCGCACCGACGAGAAGCCCGACCTCTTCACCTGGCACACCGGCAGCGAGCTGGAAGACCTCGTCGCCGAGGACCTGCTGGCGCCGACGTCGGACATCTGGCGGACCGCGATCGACAACGGCGACGTGCCCGAGGCCATGCAGGAGCACTTCACCGTCGACGGCGAGACGTACTGCGTGCCGATGAACGCGGCCTACTGGGTCATGTACTACAACAAGCAGGTCTTCGACCAGTACGGGATCGCCGAGCCGACCAGCTGGGCCGAGCTGATCACCGCGGCCGACACCCTGGTGGCCAACGGCGTCACCCCGTTCTACGAGACGAACATCCTGTTCTCGTTCGTCTGGTTCCAGACGCTGCTCGCCGGCACCGACCCCGAGCTGTACAACAAGCTGTCGACGGGCGAGGCCAAGTACACCGACGCCGGCGTCGTCGAGGTGATGGAGCAGTGGCGCGGCATGCTCGAGGCCGGCTACTTCGGCGACCCGGGTGACCAGACCGCGCCGCAGGACCAGCTGAAGGCCGGTACGGTCGCCATGATCAACTTCGGCACGTTCCTGAGCGGCCAGCTCAACAGCGTCGACATGGTCTCCGGCACCGACTACGACTTCTTCGTCATCCCGAACGTCAACCCCGACCTCGACCAGACGTCGCTGATCTTCGAGACCGGGCCCATGTGCACCGCGAAGGGCGCCGAGAACGAGACGTCCGCGCTGCAGTACGCCGAGTGGTGGATGACCGACGAGGCGCAGACGGCGTGGGCGAACGCCCGCGGCGACGTGTCGTTCAACCCGAAGGCGCTGGTGCAGGACCGCCTGCTGGCCGACCTGAACACGCAGTCCGGCAGCGGCGACTACCAGCTGCTCGAGCGGTACTTCGAGGCGACACCGACGCCGGTGCTGACGGCGGCACTGGACGGCTTCAGCGCGTTCGTCACGAACCCCGGCGATCCGCTGCCGATTCTCGAGACGATCGAGGCCGAGGCCGCGGCCTACTGGGCCGAGCAGGGCTGAGGCCCGCGCACCGAGAGAGGAACGAGCGATGTCCGCGCCGGCCACGGCCGCACCCACGACGCCGCCCCACGGCTCGGCACCACCCGAGCCGCGGCGGCGCCGCCGGACCACGTACGGCTGGTCGGCGCGGGGCTTCAGCGTTCCCGCCGTCCTGGTGGTGGCGGTCCTGCTGTACCTGCCGTTCCTCTGGACGACGTGGATCAGCTTCACCGAGTACAACGGGCTCGGCTCGCCGTCGTGGGTCGGCCTGGACAACTACCGGGCGATGTTCGACGACCCGAACTTCGCCACGTCGCTGCGCAACACCCTCCTCTGGGTGGTGGGCAGCATCACGGTCCCGGTCGGGCTGGGCCTGCTGATCGCGGTGCTGTCGCACGGGATGCGGTTCGGCGGCTGGTTGCGGCTGCCGTTCCTCATCCCGTACGCGATCTCCGGCGTCGCGGTCGGCGTGGTCTGGCGGTTCGTGCTGCAGAACGGCGGCGGGCTGAGCCAGGCGCTGGACGCGCTCGGCCTGCCCGGCGCCGACCTGCGCTGGCTGAGCGACGCGCCGCTGAACACGCTGGTGATGATCGGCGCGTCGTCCTGGCAGCAGAGCGGCGTCAACGCGCTGCTGTTCGTCATCGGGCTGCAGTCGATCCCGCGCGAGCCGATCGAGGCGGCCCGGCTCGACGGCGCGTCCGGCTGGCGGATGTTCCGGCACATGCACTGGCCCATGCTGCGTCCGCTGACCACCGTGGTGGTCGGGTTGTCGCTGGTGGCCAGCCTGAAGACGTTCGACATCGTGTGGATCATGACGAAGGGCGGCCCGGGCCGCAACGCCGAGACCCTCGCGGTGACGATGTACGAGGAGACGTTCGTGAACAGCGCCTACGGCGCCGGTTCGGCGGTCGCGGTGTTCCTCAGCGTCGTGACGTTCCTCGCGGCCATCACCTACCTGCGGCGGCAGCTGTCGCCCGAGCGGGTGGTGTGACCCGATGACCGCACGCATCCTCCGTCCGGCCGTCCTGCTGGTGCTCGGCGCCATCTGGCTGGCCCCGATCTACCTGCTGCTGGTCAACGCCAGCAAGGCCCCCGCGCAGTACGCCGCCGACCAGGTGTGGCGGCCGATCGGCGACTTCGCGCTGTTCGACAACATGCGCGAGGCCTGGGAGATCGGCGGCCTGGGCGAGGCCGTCACCAGCACACTGCTCTACAGCATCATCGGGCCGGGGCTGGCCGTGCTGTTCGGCGCCGCCATCGGCTTCGCCATCGTCGCGCTGCGGCTCAAGCACGGCTTCTTCTGGTTCGTGCTGGTGTTCGGCGGCACGGTCTTCCCGCTGCAGATGATCCTGATGCCGCTGTTCGTCGGCTACGTCGAGGCGGGCATCTACGACAGCCGGCTCGGCATGATCGCCATCTACACGGCCGTCACCGTGCCGTTCGCGGCGCTGGTGATGCGCAACTTCCTCGGCGGCATCGCGCACCAGGTGTTCGAGGCGGCGGTCGTCGACGGCGCCAGCACCTGGCGGATCTTCTGGCGCATCTACCTGCCGATGTCCACCAGTGCGCTGGTGGCGGTGTTCATCCTGCAGGCGACGTTCGTCTGGAACGACCTGCTGCTGGGGCTGGCGCTGAGCCAGTCCAACGAGGTCCGGCCGCTCATGACGGCCGCGGCCGCGCTGCAGGACACCTACGGCGGGCTGCAGCTGACGGCCGTGCTGGCCGGCGGTCTGCTGGTGTCGCTGCCGACGGTCGTGCTGTTCCTGTCGACGCAGCGGATCTTCAGCCGGGGCCTCAACCTCGGCCAGTTCTAGGGGGTATCCGAATGAGAGTGGCCGTGGTGACCGGCGGCGGCGCCGGCATCGGCCGGGCCGTCGTCGAGCGGCTGGCCGGCGACGGTGAGCTGGTGGTGGCGCTCGACCGCGACGCCGCCGCGCTGGACCGGCTGGCCGCCGACACCGCGCACCTCGACGGCCAGGTGCGGACGATGCCGCTGGACGTGGCCGACGACGGCGCCGTCGAGCGGTGCGCCGCGGAGCTGACGGCGGAGCACGGCAGCATCGACACCCTGGTGTGCGCCGCCGGCATCCAGCGCTACGGCACCGTCGAAGAGACCAGCATGGAACTGTTCGACGAGGTCATCGCCGTGAACGTGCGCGGTGTCTTCGCGGTCTGCCACCACCTGATGCCGCTGCTGCGCTCCGGTGGCGGCGGTGCCGTCGTGGTCGTGGCGTCGGTGCAGTCGTACCAGTCGCAGACCCGGGTCGCGGCGTACGCGGCGTCGAAGGGCGCGCTGGTGGCGCTGGTCCGGTCGATGGCGCTGGACCACGCGGCCGACGGCGTGCGCGTCAACGCCGTCCTGCCCGGCTCGGTCGACACCCCGATGCTGCGCTGGGCCGCCGGCCTGCACGCCGAGGGCCGCCCGGCCGACGACCTCGTCGCCGAGTGGGGCCGGTCGCACCCGCTGGGCCGGGTCGCGCGTCCGTCCGAGGTCGCCGACGCGGTCGCCTACCTGGCCGGCCCGCAGGCGAGCTTCGTCACCGGCACCGACCTCGTGGTCGACGGCGGCCTGCGGGCCGGCCTGCCGGTGGCGCTGCCCGAGCACGCGAAGGAGAACTGAGTTCGTGAAGATCGTCGACGTGCGCGCCACCACCGTGACGGTGCCCCTGCAGGCGCCGCTGCGGCACAGCAACGGCGCGCACTGGGGCCGGTTCGTCCGCACCATCGTCGAGGTCGAGGCCGACAACGGCCTGGTCGGCCTGGGCGAGATGGGCGGCGGCGGCCAGAGTGCCGAGGAGGCCGTGCGCGGCCTGCGCGACTACCTCGTCGGCCACGACCCGGCCCGCACCGAGACGCTGCGGTTCATGCTGGCCAACCCGACGGCCAGCCTCTACAACAACCGCACCCAGCTGCTCGCGGCCGTCGAGTTCGCCTGCCTGGACCTGCAGGGCCGGCACCTCGGCGTGCCGGTGCACGACCTGCTCGGCGGCCGGGTCCGCGACCACGTCGAGTTCGCCAGCTACCTGTTCTTCCGCTACCAGGCGGCCGACGGCAGCGGCGAGGTCCGCACGCCGGAGCAGGTGGTCGCGCACGCCCGCGAGCTGAAGGAGCGGCACGGGTTCACCGTGCACAAGCTCAAGGGCGGCGTCTTCCCGCCCGACTACGAGCTGGAGTGTTACCGGGCACTGGCCGAGGCGTTCCCCGGCGACCGGCTGCGCCACGACCCCAACGGCGCGTGGTCGCCGGAGGACTCGATCCGGTTCGCCGCGGGCATCGAGGGCCTGCGCAACGACTACCTCGAGGATCCGACGTGGGGCATGAACGGCCTGCGCCGGGTGCGCGAGCGCACGTCGATCCCGATCGCCACCAACACCGTCGTGGTGAACTTCGAGCAGCTGGCCGCGAACGTCCGCGACCCCGCCGTCGACGTCGTCCTGCTCGACACCACCTTCTGGGGCGGCATCCGCCCGTGCGTGAAGGCGGCCGGGGTGTGCGAGACGTTCCAACTCGGCGTCGCGGTGCACTCGTCCGGTGAGCTGGGCATCCAGCTGGCCACCATGCTGCACCTGGGCGCCGTCGTGCCGAACCTGTCGTTCGCGGCCGACGCCCACTACCACCACCTGACCGATGACGTCATCGCCGGCGGCCCGTTCCGGTACCGCGACGGCGGCATCGACGTGCCCGCCGGGCCCGGGCTGGGCGTCGACCTGGACCGCGACAAGGTCGCCGAGTACGCCGAGCTCTACCGCGAGCTGGGCGGCTACCCGTACGACCGCGATCCCGGCCGGCCCGGCTGGTACCCCCTGCTGCCCAATACCGACTGGGCCGACCCGGCAGCGGCCGGTCCCGTCGATCTCGGAGGACGCTGAACCGATGCGACTCATCCCCACCGTCGAAGATTTCGTCTCCGACCCGATCACGCAGCGCTACGACGACATGGTCAACCCGCCCGGCCTGACGAACTTCCTCGGCGCGGCGCAGGCCGACCACGACATCACGGCCGTGCGCAGCGTCAACTTCGCGCCGATCTCGCACGGCGACACCGTCACCGGTTCGCTGTGGGTCGACGGCCGGCTGTTCCGGTCCTACGGCGAGCCGGTGACGATTCAGTGGCGGCCCGACCGCGTCGTCCGGTCCGCGCGGCTGGGCGACCTCGCCCTCGAGTCGACGACGGTGACCCCGCCGGGCGTCGACGGCGTGGTCGTCGACATCGCCGTGACGAACACGTCCGGCGACGAGCGGAAGGTCCGGCTGGCCCTGTCGGTCGCGTCGACGGTGACCCAGGCCGGGCCGTGGCGCGTGCCGGAGCCGCCGTCGGAGCCGAACACACTGGCCCCGGTGCCCGGCCGGACCGCCCTGCTGGGCCGGGCCGCGACCACCGCCGCGGTGAGCGTGCAGGGCCTGGACACGGACGGCGCGCGGGCCGGCGACCGGTCGCTGGAGGTGGATGTCACGCTGGCGCCGGGCGAGCGGTACCGGTTCGGCTACGTGCACGTGATCGGCGTCGACGTCGAGGGCGTGCTGGCCACGTACGACACCGTCGTCGCCGACGTGCCCGGCCAGGTCGCCGCCGCCCGCGAGCTCTGGGACGACACCCTGCGGGCCGCGTTCACGCCCGGGAACGACCAGTTCAGCGGGCACGTGCCGTCGCTGGAGACGTCGAACGACGCGCTGCGCCGGCTGTACTGGTGGGGCGTCATGGGCGTCATCTGGTTCCGCCGCGACAGCCCGGCCAGCCACCTCGACCGCGTCTACGACACGGTGATGCCGCGGTACTGGCAGGCCACCACGTTCATCTGGGACTTCAGCCTCAGCTCGATGATCCACGCGCTGCTGGACCCGGTGCCGATGCGCCAGCAGATCGAGCACTGGATCGCGCTGGACATCCACCGGCACTTCGGCACCGAGTGGCAGACCGGCGGGCCGGCCGGCTACTGGTACTCCGTCAACGACTACGCGATGATCCGGCTGGTCCGCGACTACGTGCGGTGGAACGGCGAGCCCGGCTTCCTGGACGTCGAGCTGGCCGCGCACGACGGGCCCGCGCAGCCGGTCGCGGCGCACGTCGCCGACTGGGCGACGGCCTGGGAGGGGTTCCGCAAGGAGCACGCGCTGGCCGACTACGGCGACATCGACAACCTGCTCGAGTGCGTCAGCTCGTACGTGCACGAGGTGGCCAGCCTCAACGCCGCCAACGTGTGGTGCATGCGGGCCGCCGCCGACGTCGCGGCGCTGCGCGGCGACGACGGTCTGGCCGACGACCTGCGGAAGAAGGCCGACGCGCTGCTGCCGCACGTCGGCGAGCTGTACGTCGAGGGCCAGGGGTTCTGGCACGCGCGGCAGCCGGACGGGCGGATGCTGCCGGTGCGGCACTGCTACGACTTCACCACCGTCGGCATGACCATCGCCGCCGACCTGCCCGAACGGCGGCGCGAGGAGATGGTCGAGTACTTCGTCCGCGAGCTGCAGACGCCGTCCTGGATGCGGGCGCTGTCGCCGTACGACGACGACGCCGCGTTCAGCGTCCGCCCGGACCACCAGTGGAACGGCGCCTACCCGGCCTGGCCGGCCGACGCCGCGCGGTCGCTGATCGAGCTGGGCCGTCCCGACGTCGCCGCCTCGTGGCTTCCCGGGCTGGCGCGGACGGCGAACCAGGGCCCGCCCGGTCAGGCGCACTTCGTCGAGGAGGCGGCCGAGCCGCTGAACGGTGGCGCGGTGAAGTCGCCGCCGCAGTTCCCCTACCTCATCGACTGGGCCTGCTCGTCGGCCGGCTCGTGGTCCGCGCTGGTGATCGAGGGGTTCTTCGGGGTCCGCCCGGACGTCGACGGGTCGCTGACGGTGTCGTCGCGGCTGGCCGCGGTCGACCCGGACGCGAAGCTGCGCGGCCTGCGCGCCGGCGGCAAGCTGGTCGACGTCGACGCGGACGGCGTCACGGATTCACAGGGCACGCACAGCTCCGGCGTGGGCTGAGCACAGGATCGGCGCCGAAGGTCAGGAGGACGTGCACCAGCCGGTGCGCGTCCGTCCACCACGGGGAGGATCCATGCCCGACAGTACGACTGACACCCGCGACCGCCTGCGGCGCTGGCGCACGCCGATCGTGTCCGCCGCTGTCGCCGGCGGGCTGCTGCTCGGCGGCTACGGGATCGCCGCGGCCGCCGACTCCGGCTCGTCCACGCCGGACGGCGGCGAGAGCGCACCGTCCGCGCCGGAGTCCACGGCACCCGACCAGGGCCGGCCGGACCAGGCCCGGCCGGACCAGGCCCAGCCGGGCCAGCCCGGCGAGGGCCATGGCGGGGCCGGCTGCGACGAGGCGCCGGCCGAGTCGTCCGCGACGACCTGACCGGAAGGGCGGAGCCGACCCGGCGGCTCCGCCCCTCACAGGAACTTCACAGGGTCGTCTCAGCAGACCCTCAACCACGGCCCTTAGACCGGAGGCATGACAGAGACGCTGCCGCCCCGCATCCTCGTCGTCGACGACGAGCCGAACCTGGCCGAACTGCTCACCGCCGCTCTCCGCTACGAGGGCTGGGCGACGACGACGGCGCTGACCGGCCAGGACGCGATCCGGTCCGCCATCGACGAGGCGCCGGACGCCGTCGTGCTGGACGTCATGCTGCCCGACGTCGACGGGCTCGGCGTGCTACGGCGGATCCGGGCGCACCGTCCCGGCGTGCCGGTGCTGTTCCTCACCGCACGCGACGCCGTCGAGGACCGGGTGGCCGGGCTCACCGCCGGCGGCGACGACTACGTGACCAAGCCGTTCAGTCTGGAGGAGCTGGTGGCCCGGCTGCGCGGCCTGCTCCGCCGGGCCGGGGCGGCGCACCCCACGGAGGTGTCCGTGCTGGCCGTCGGCGATCTGGTGATGGACGAGGACGCGCACGAGGTGCAGCGGGCCGGCGAACCGATCAGGCTCACCGCGACCGAGTTCGAACTGCTGCGCTTCCTCATGCGCAACCCGCGCCGGGTGCTGTCCAAGGCGCAGATCCTGGACCGCGTCTGGCAGTACGACTTCGGCGGTCAGGAGAACATCGTCGAGCTGTACGTCTCGTACCTGCGGCGCAAGATCGACAAGGACCGCGAGCCGATGATCCACACCGTCCGCGGCGTCGGCTACCTGATCAAACCCGCCGCCGAGGCGCGGCCGTGACCAGGCACCCGCTGCGCCGGCGGCTGGTCTGGATCGTCGTCGCGCTGGTGTTCGGCGTCACCGCGGCGCTGGCCGTCGTCTCGGCGGTGGCGCTGCGCTCGACGCTGTCCGAGCAGCTGGACGAGCAGGTCCGGCTGGCCTCGGAACGGGCCGCGACGACGCCGCAGCCGGGGCCGCCGGCCTCCGGCGGGCACGACGGCCCGCCGGGCGGCTCGTACCTGCCGCTCGGCCAGGCGGCCGGCACCGTCGGCGTCTACTACGACGACGGCGAGGTGGTCGACGCCGGGTACGTCGACGACGCCGGGAAGTTCCAGCCCCTGGACGCCGAGCAGCTGGCCGCGTTGCAGGAGCTGCCGCTGGACGGCCACGTCCGCACCGTCGAGCTGCCCGGGCTCGGCAGCTACCGGGCCGTGGCCGCGCAGACGCCGCGCGGCGACGCCGTCGTGACCGCGCTCAGCTCCGACGGCGTCTCGGGCACCGTCGGCTCGTACGTGACGGTCGAGGTCGCGCTGGCCGGGGCCGGCGTCGTGCTGGCCGGTGCCGCGGCGACGGTGCTGGTGCGGCGGGCGCTGCGGCCGCTGGACCGGGTCGCGGTCACCGCCCGCCAGGTGTCGGAGCTGCCGCTGGACAGCGGCGCCGTCGGGCACATCCCGCGGGTGCCGCCGGCGCTGGCCGCCGAGCGCGGCGAGGTGGGCGCGGTCGGCGCCGCGTTCAACCGGATGATCGCGCACGTCGAGACCGCGTTGTCGGCCCGGCACGAGTCCGAGCAGCAGGTCCGCCGGTTCGTCGCCGACGCCAGCCACGAGCTGCGCACCCCGCTGGCCTCCATCCGCGGCTACGCCGAGCTGGTGCGCCGCTCGCCGGACGACGTCCCGCCCGCCGCGACGCACGCCATCGGCCGGGTCGAGTCCGAGGCGCGCCGGATGACCGGACTGGTCGACGACCTGCTGCTGCTCGCTCGCCTGGACGCCGGCCGGCCGCTGGAGCGGGCGCCGGTGGACCTCGCGAGCCTCGCCGTCGACGCCATCGCCGACGTGCACGCCGCCGGGCCGGACCACGCCTGGCGGCTCGACCTCGGCGCCCGCCCGGCGCCGCTGCTCGTCGACGGCGACGACGCCCGGCTGCGGCAGGTGCTGGCCAACCTGCTGGGCAACGCCCGCGTGCACACGCCGGCCGGGACGACGGTGACGCTGTCCGGCCGCCGCCGCGGCCACCACGTCGTGCTGAGCGTCGCCGACGACGGCCCGGGCATCGCGCCGGACCAGCGGCCCGGCCTGTTCCAGCGGTTCAGCCGCGGCGACACCGCCCGCACCCGCACCGGCGGCTCGACCGGGCTGGGCCTGGCCATCGCCGAGGCGATCGTGCACGCGCACGGCGGGACGATCACCGTCACCGGCCCGACGGCGAGCGCGACCGGCGCCACGTTCACCGTCCGGCTGCCGGCACTCACAGCAGCCGCACAGGCGCGGCACAGCCCGGCCCGAGCCGGGTCCCCGACCGTGGCGGTATGACCACCGTGATCAGTCGTTGCAGCGGTCCAGCAGCACGTATTCGCCCGCGCCGGTGACGGTGACCGTCCCGGCGCCCGCGCCGCTGAGCACCACCTGCCGGGTCTCGACGCCGCCGATCGTCGCCGTGTCGTCGGAGCCCGGCGCCGGGACCTGCGCGAACGACTCGTCGCCGAGGTGCTCGGCCCACGCGCCGACGGCGTCGGCGGTGCTCTGGCCGCCGGTGCCGCGGACGACCGCGACGAATCCGCCGGTCGTGCACGTCGGCCGGACGGCCGGCGCGAGCAGCTCGTAGCCGTCGAGCAGCCGATGCTCCTCGCCGGACGGGGTGAACGGCGCGCCGATCGGGTCGCCCGGCCCGGGCAGGTCGTCCGGGACCGGCGGCGGCGTGACCGGCGACTCGCCCGACGGTGTGGGCGCCGCGGCCTCCATGCCCGGCAGCGGCGACGACGGGCTGTCGTGGGCCTCGGTGACGCGGACGAACGACAGGTACGGGTCGGGGCGCTCGCTGACCAGCAGGTTCAGGTCGAGCCGGGTGCCGTCCGGGCCGAACGCGTGCGTCTCGCACTCCAGCGCCAGCGGGCCGTCGGGGAGGTCGTCGCTGCCCAGCGGCCAGCGCTCGCCCGTGGCGTCCGGGTAGGTGACGTCGGCGACCTGGCAGGCGGCCGGTTCGGCGTCGTCGTCCGGGTGGTAGGTCAGCGGCTCCAGGCCGGCGGCGCGCACCTGGTCGACGAGGTCGCCGAACGCCGCGACCGGGTCGCCGTCGACCAGCAGCAGCGCCTCCGTCCCACCGGCGTGCGGGAACGGGGCACCGAGCAGGACGGTGCCCGGCGGCACGGTGAGGTCTGCGGTGATCGGGCTGCCCGGCGGCTCGCCGGCCGGGGTCGCTGCGCTGCCGCCGTCACCGTCACCACAGGCGACGACGAGCAGGGCGCTGAGCAGGACGGCGACACGACGCATGCCGCCGACCCTGCCACAACCGGCGGGATTGAGAGGCTCAACGCCATGCCGGCTAGGACGTGCCTGCCATCAGCCGGCGGGCGAGAGGCTCAGCGACATGCCGGCGAGGCCACGCTGACGGTGCGACAGCCGCTTCGCCACCTGGCGCAGCGTGATCGACGCCGGGAGATCCGGCTCGTCCAGCACCAGCGGCGTGCCGGTGTCGCCGCCCTCGCGCAGCCGGGTGTCGATGGGGATCTCGCCGAGCAGCGGCACCGCGGCGCCGAGCCGCTTCGACAGGCCGTCTGCCACGCGCTGCCCGCCGCCGCTGCCGAACAGCTCGAGGCGGTGCTCCGGGCCGCAGTGCGGGCACGGCAGGAACGACATGTTCTCGATGACGCCGGCCACCTGCTGGTGCGTCTGCATGGCGATGGAGCCGGCCCGCTCGGCAACCTCGGCGGCGGCCAGCTGCGGCGTCGTGACGACCACGATCTCGGCGTTGGGCAGCAGCTGCGCCAGCGAGATGGCGACGTCGCCGGTACCGGGCGGGAGGTCGAGCAGCAGGATGTCGAGGTCGCCCCAGTAGACGTCGGTGAGGAACTGCTGCAGCGCGCGGTGCAGCATGGGCCCGCGCCAGGCGACCGGGATGTCGCGGTCGGGCTTGAACATCTCCGTCGAGATCAGCTTCACGCCGTGCGCCGGTACCGGCATGATCATCCGCTCGACCACCGTCGGCTGCGACCCCTCGACGCCGAACATGCGCGGGATCGAGTGGCCGTAGATGTCGGCGTCGACCAGCCCCACCCTGACGCCGTCGGCGGCCATGGCGGCGGCGAGGTTCGCCGTGACCGACGACTTGCCGACGCCGCCCTTGCCGGACGCGACCGCATAGATGCGGGTGAGCGAATCGGGCTTGGTGAACGGGATCTCCCGCTCCGGCGCGCCGCCGCGCAGCTGCTGGGACAGCTCCTTGCGCTGCTCGGCCGACATGACGTCGAGCACCACCTCGACCGACGTGCTGCCCTGCAGCGCCATGACCGCCGCGGTGACGTCGCGGATGATGGTGTCGCGCAGCGGGCAGCCGGACACCGTCAGGTACACCGCGACGGTGACACGGCCGTCGGCCGCGACGTCCACCGACTTCACCATGTTCAGCTCGGTGATCGGCCGTTTGATCTCCGGGTCCTTGACCCCCGCCAGGGCCGCGGTGACGTCGTCGACGGTGGGGAGCGCACTCATGGTGTCGATGCTACGTCCGCCGCGCTTCTGCGCCGTCGGGCGGGCACCGGCGTCTAGGATCTGGACACCATGACGGCCAGCAAGGACACCGATCAGTGGGTCACACCTGAGCAGCTCGAGGTGTGGAGGCTGTTCATCCGCGCCCAGTCCCGGGTCATGCGGCGCCTCGAGGCCGACTTACTCGCCAGCCACGACCTCCCGCTCGCCTGGTACGACGTGCTGGTGCGCCTGCTGGAGGCCGACGGCCGGCGGCTGCGGATGAGCGAGCTCGCCGAGCGTGTCATGCTCTCGCCCAGCGGCCTGACCCGCCTCGTCGACCGCATGGTCGACGAGGGCCTGCTCGAACGCGCCCAGGCCGAACGCGACGGCCGCGGCTTCTACGCGGTGCTGACGGACGTGGGGTACGAGCGGCTGCGCGAGGCCACCGGCACCCACCTCCGCGGCGTCCATGACTACGTCGTCGGCCGCTTCGACGACGTGGAACTGGCGACGCTGTCGCAGCTGCTCCGCCGCATCGGGCCCTGACCGCCGGCGTCCTGTCCGGGTCCGCCACCTCCACCGCGGGTGGCGGACCCAGCCGGTCAGGACAGGACGGGCGACCAGGCGCCGGTCGCCAGGGCCACCCCGACGGCGACGGCGGTCAGCAGGGCCGACGCGGCCACCAGGGCGGCGTCCGCCCGTCCGAACACCGGCCGCCGCGCGCACGTGCGGTGCGCCGACGCCGCGAAGCCGCGGGCGTCCATCGCGACGGCCAGGTGCGTCCCCCGCCGCACCGCGCCCACCAGCAGCGCGAACAGCCGTCCGCCGAGCACCGTCAGCGCCCGCAGCGGGTTCCGGTCGCCGCCGAGTCCGCGGGCGCGCCGGGCCCGGCCCAGCACCTCCCACTCGGCCGCCAGCAGCGGCGCCAGCCGGAACGCGGCCAGCGACCCGTAGGCGAACCGGGCCGGCACGCGCACGTACCGGACCAGCGAGTCGGCGAGGTCGACCGGGTCGATGGTCAGCACCGCCAGCACGCCGGGCAGCGCGATGGCCGCCACCCGCAGGCCGGCCGTCGCGCCGGTGGCCAGGCTCTCCGACGTGACCAGCAGCGGGCCGGCCTCCAGCAGCGTCGCGCCGCCCTTGCGTGCGGTGAACACGGCGTTGCCGAGGCTCACCATGACGACCGCAAGAGCGAGCGGCCACAGCCGCCGCAGCAGCCCGGACCAGCCGACACCCCACGCCGGCACGGAGACCAGCCAGGCGGTGAGCAGCAGCCCGGCCGACACCGGGTCGACGCTGACCAGCAGCAGCATCGACGGGATCAGCGCGGCCGCCAGCTTCGCGACCGGATTCCGGCGAGCCAGCGGCGCGGCCGGGTCGGTGGAGAGGTGCGTCTGCAGCAGCGTCACGACCGCACCTCCACGACGTCGCGCAGCGCGCCACCGGACACCGTCACCCGCGCGTCGGCCAGCGCCCCCGCGAACGCCTCGTCGTGCGTCACCGCCACGATCGCCGTCCCGCCCACCCGCAACCCCACGAACAGCTCGAGCAGCTCCGCCCACGTCCGCGCGTCCTGCCCGAACGTCGGCTCGTCCAGCACCAGCAGGTCCGGCGCGGTCGTCAGCATCGCCGCGACCGACAGCCGCCGTTTCTCGCCGCCGGACAGCGTGAACGGGTTCGCGCCGGCCAGCCGGGTCAGCCGCAGCCGGTCCAGCAGCTCGTCCGCCCGCCGGTCCGCCGCGTCGGCCGGTACGCCGGCCCGCCGCGGCCCGACCAGCAGCTCGTCGCGGGCGGTGCGGGTGATGAACTGGTGCTCCGGGTCCTGGAACACCGTCCCGACGCGGCGGCACAGGTCGCGGGCCCGCCACCGGTGCAGCGGCCGCTCCGACCCGCTGAGCAGCACCGACCCGGTGTCCGGCGGTAGTAGCCCGGCCAGCAGCATCGCCAGCGTCGACTTGCCGCTGCCGTTCGGTCCGGTGACGGCGACCGCGGTGCCGCGCCGCACGGACAGCGACGCCGACGACAGCGCCGGCCGCCGGGTGCTCGGGTAGGTCAGGGTGAGGTCGCGCGCCGTCAGCACGACGTCGCCGCCCGGGCCGGGGCGGAACGGGGGAGCGGCCGGTCCCCATGGCGCCGGCACCCACACGCCGGCCGCGGCGAGCGCGGCGCCGCGCCGCCCGAACACCTCGTCCGGCGGGCCGTCGTCGAGCACCCCGGCACCCGGCTCCAGCACGACCACCCGGTCGACCAGTCCGGCCGCGGCGTCGACCCGGTGCTCGACCAGCAGCAGCGTCGTCCCGGCGCCGGCCAGGGCGGCGTCGACGGCGGACAGCACCGTCGCCGTCCCGTCCGGGTCGAGGTTGGCGGTCGGCTCGTCCAGCACCAGCACCGACGGGCGGCGGACCAGCGCGCCGGCCAGCGCCAGCCGCTGCTGCTCGCCGCCGGACAGCGCCGCCGTCGGCCGGTCGCGTCCGTGCCGGAAGCCGACCCGGGCGAGCGCCTCGTCCACCCGCGGCCAGATCTCGTCCGCCGGCACCCCGGCGTTCTCCAGCCCGAACGCGACGTCGTCGCCGGAGCGCGACATCACCAGCGACGCCTCCGGGTCCTGCAGCAGCATGCCGACGCGGTCCCGCGCGGCCGCCGCCGGCGCGCCGTCGACCTGCACCGACCCTTCGACCTCCGCCGCCGTCTCCGGGTCCAGCAGCCCGGCGACCGCGCGCAGCAGCGTCGACTTGCCCGCACCCGACGGCCCGACCAGCAGCACCCGCTCACCGGCAGCGACGTCCAGGTCGACGTCGCGGCAGGCCCACGCCTTGCGGCCCGCGTACCGCCAGCCGAAGCCGCGGATCCGGACCGCGGCGCCGCCGTCGGACACCGTCATCAGATCTCGCCCTGCGACCGCCCGGCGGCGAACGGCGCCAGCGCGCCGGTCCGTGCCAGCGCCCGCATCAGCAGCCACGCGAGCCCGCCCGCGACCACTCCGGCCGCGATGGCGCACCCCACGTAGATGACCTTCCAGTCGGCGGAGTAGGTGGGGACGTACGCGACGATCTCGTACAGCCCCATCGCCAGGCCCGCGCCGCCACCGGCCAGCAGCGCCGCACCGGCCCCCCAGCGGCGGTACGCCAGCAACGCCAGCAGGACCTCGGCCCCGAGCCCCTGCCACATGCCGGACAGGAAGACCGACAGCCCCCACGCCGAGCCGAAGAACATCGACACCACGGCCGCCAGCGCCTCCGTGTACAGGGCCGCGCCCGGTCGGCGCACCACCAGCGCGCCGAGGACGGCCGGCACCAGCCAGACGCCGGACGCCAGCGGTGCGATCGGCATCGAGCCCAGCGGCGCGTTGATCACCGAGTACAGCAGGTTGTTCCAGATGGCGAAGACCACCCCGAACACGACACCGATGACGGACGCGACGACGATGTCGACGGTGCGCCAGCGGTGCCGTCGCACCTGGATGGTTCCCGGCTCGCTCATCGGACAGCTCCTCTCGTACGGATACGACGAGGGGCCTCGAAGACGTGCTACAGCGCGCCGCCACGGGGACCATCCCGTGGGACGCGCTGCTGCGGTCGATGTGTCGACTTCCTGCGCCGGCATTACCCGGATCAGGTTCGAGGGTCTGCGGGCTCGTCCCGCACTCTCAGCGCTGCAGCGCTCCCCTGTCGTGGGTATTCAGTTGTCTCGTGAACGAGATTACACCCTTTCGTCACACCCGCGTTGATCAGGGGGAACGTCCGGGAACGGGTAGCCGTGCCGCCTTGATCAGGTCACGTTTCGGTGACGGCGCGGCCGGAGCGTGGGTATGCTCCATCAGGCGCTCCATCCGGAGCCGCCTCGTGCTCGACACCGAGCCGACCCTTGAACCGAAGAGGTCAGCCGCTCATGCAACTGGTCGTTCGCCGACTGGCTGCAGCCGGTTCCGCCGCGCTCGTGACCATCGCCTTGACGGCGTGTGCATCCGGGCCGGAGCACTCGGCGGTCTCGCCGTTGGCGCAGCTCAGTGTCGAGGAGGGCCTCACCGAGGCGCCCAACGGCATCGACGAGCTGGCGGCCACGGAGGTGCTGGAGCAGTCCCTGGCGGCCATGCGCGCCACCGGCTCCTACCGCGTCACCGGCACCACGGTCAGCGGCAACACCATCAACATCGCCTTCAAGGACGGCGTCGGCTCGACCGGCACTGTCGGCGCCGAGAACCCGGTCCAGCTGGTCGCCACGCCCGGCGCCGTCTACGTGACCGGCGACGCGTCGCTGGCCGAGGTCGTGGGCGCCGACGTCGGCACCACGCTGGCCGGCAAGTGGCTGCTCATCTCGCCCGAGGCGGCGGCCGGCTTCGCCATCTTCTCCGACGGGTCCACGTTCGCGGCCGCGGTGCTCGGCGCCGACGCCCCTGACGGGCTCACCGCCGTCCGCGAGGTCGACGGCCAGCCGGCGGTCGGCCTGCTGTTCCCGGAGACCGGCGGCACGCTGTGGGTCGCCGCCACCGGCGAGCCGCTGCCGCTGCGGCTGGAGGAGAAGGGCGCGTCGGCCGGTGCCGGCGTCATCTCCTTCACCGACTACGGGACGGAGGTCGCGGTCACCCCGCCGGCCGAGGACGCCGTGGTCGACCTCACCAAGATCCCGGTGCCCACCGCGCCCGCCACCCAGGCGCCGTGACGAGGTTGCTTCACCGGCTCGCCGGGCCGATGGGTTAATCTTCCCCCGTGGAACTCGTGGGTGCGGTTGCCGTGGGTCTGACCAAGTGGTTCGGTCGCGTCGATCCCGACGGCCTGTCGCACCTGCCCATCCAGGGGCCGGCCATCGTCGCCGTCAACCACACCACCATCGCCGACGTGCCGCCGGTTCTCTCCACGCTCTACCGGGCCGGGCTGCGGCCCAGCGTCCCGTGCCACCGCGACGGCTGCGGCGTCACCCACGGTCACGTCCGCTTCATGGCGTCGTCGCTGGTGTTCGAGAACCCGTTCATCGGCCCGCTGGCGCGGCAGGCCGGCATGATCGAGGTCGGCGGCCGGCAGGCGGGCGCCGCCGCGCTGAAGGCCGCGTACGACGCGCTGGCCCGCGGCGAGGTGGTCGGCATCTACCCCGAGGGCGACGTCTCGGCCACGCCCGATGGCTCGCCGCGGCGGTTCCGCTTCGGCGTGGGCCGGCTCGCGGCCGACGCGAAGGCGCCGGTCATCCCGGTGGCCCACCACGACGCCCGGCGCATCGGTTCCGGGTCCATCGCGCGCAGCCTCGGCGGCGCGCTCACGTCCATCGTCCGCCGTCCCACCATCAAGCTGCGCGTCGGCAAGCCGATCCTGCCCGACGAGTTCACCGGGCTGCCGCTGCGCGACGTCGTCGAGGTCATCCAGGACCGCGTCACCGACGTCTGGCGTTCCGTGTCGGGCGAGTCGCTGCCGCGGCTCGACCTGGACCAGCAGGAAAAGCCGTTGTGAACCCGGCGGCGTCGTTGCACTGTAGAGGCGGGTCCGCGCGCGCGGGCACCGCCAGCGATTGGTCCAGTTTTTGCCGTTACGTTCCTTGTCGAGCGCGTAGGCCACACTAGAGTCAGAGCGGCGAGCCCTGACCCGGGGCTCGGGAAGGAGGCGTGTGCCGTGAACACACTCGTGCTGAACGCCTCCTACGAGCCGCTGGCCGTCGTGTCGGTGCGCCGGGCCATCATCCTCATCCTCACCGAGAAGGCCGTCGTCGAGCACGCCGACACCGAGAAGCTCATCCGCTCGGCCACCCGCGAGCTGCCGACACCGCTGGTCGTGCGCCTGCTCCGGTTCGTCCGCGTGCCGTACCGCCGCAAGGTGCCGTGGTCACGCGGCGGAGTGCTGGAACGCGACGCCCGGCGCTGCGCCTACTGCGCCGGCCGGGCCAACTCCATCGACCACATCGTGCCCACGTCTCGCGGCGGTGCCCAGCGCAGCTGGCTGAACACCGTCGCGGCGTGCGTGTCGTGCAATCAGCGCAAGGCCGACCGTACCCCGTCCGAGGCGGGCATGTCGCTGCTGATCGAGCCGTTCGAGCCGAAGGCGCACCGCGCACTGGTGCTGGCGCTCGGCGTCACCGTGGCCGCGGAGCTGCCCGACTGGCTCATCGCCTCCACCGCGTAGGGGCACTCCGCCCGGTTCGCCCCGCTCAGCAGCGACGTTCCGGCAATGTGTGCGCGAATGAGCCGTGCGTTGATCGTCCGCGCGGGTACTGTCGCCCCCTAGGAGGTGTGTCATGGTGAGTCCCATTCCCGGTCTTCCCACCGGCATCGTCGTCGGCACGTATGACGATTACCCCGCGGCACAGAAGGCGGTCGACTACCTGGCCGACCAGAAGTTCCCCGTCGAGAACCTTGCCATCGTCGGCAGCGACCTCCGCCAGGTCGAGCGCGTCACCGGGCGGTTGTCGTGGGGCAAGGCGGCCCTCGGCGGCCTGGCCACCGGCGCCTGGCTGGGCCTGTTCGTCGGCCTCCTCCTCGGCCTGTTCACCGACGAGGGCTGGCTGGCGATCATCCTGCTCAGCGTGCTGTGGGGCGCCATCTTCATGATGATCTTCGGGCTGGTCGGCTACGCGCTGACCGGCGGGCGCCGCGACTTCACGTCCCAGAGCGTCACCGTGGCCGGCCGCTACGAGGTGTTCTGCCAGCACCAGCACGCCGAGGAGGCGCGCAACCAGCTCGCCCGGCTCTCGCTGCAGACCGGCACCGGGACCGTTTCCTAGAGCCAGTCGCGACGCTTGAAATTGACGTACAGCATCCAGCACAGCGCCGCCATCAGCAGCATCACCCCGGGGTAGCCGAACCGCCAGTGCAGCTCGGGCATGTGGCGGAAGTTCATGCCGTAGATGCCGGCGATCGCCGTGGGCACCGCGACGATCGCCGCCCACGACGTGATCTTGCGCATGTCGTTGTTCTGCGCCACCGACAGCTGCGCCAGGTTCGCCTGCAGCATCGAGCCGATGATCTCGTCGTAGCCGCCCAGCTGGGTGTGCAGCCGGTCGACGTGGTCGCCGACGCCGCGGAAGTAGGTCTGCACCTTCGGCGGGACCAGTTCCGGCGCCCGCTGCGTCAGCGACCGCACCGGCAGCCCGAGCGGCGCGATGGCCCGCTGCAGCTTCAGCAGCTCCCGCTTGGCGTGGTAGATCCGCCCCGCCTGGTTGCCGCTGACCTCGTCGAACACGGCCGCCTCGATCTCACTGAGGTCGGCCTCGAACGCCTCCGCCACCTCGACGTACTCGTCGACGGTGGAGTCGGCGGCCACATACAGGGCGGCGGCCGGGCCGTGGCCGAGCAGCTTCGGCCGGCTCTCCAACTGCTCCGCGATGGCCTGGACGGTGTCCGGGTCGCCCTCGCTGACGCTGACGACGACGTCCGGCCCGGCCAGCATCGTCAGCCGGCCCGCGTCGCGCACCCCGCCGCCGTCGTACCGGACCCGGCGCAGCACCAGGTAGACCAGCCCGTCGTAGTGGCCGATCTTGGTGCCCTGCCGTGGGTCCAGCGCGTCCTCGACGGCCAGCGGGTGCAGGCCGAAGTCGGCCGCGATGCCGCGCAGGTCGTCCTCACCCGGCTCGTGCAGCCGGATCCAGACGAACCCCTGCCGCTGACGTGTCTGCGCGACGGCGTCGTCGTAGTCCTGGCCGGTCTGCCGCCGGCCGTCGCGGTAGAACGCCCACTCCGTCACCGTCACGATTCCTCCTCGCCGAGCCGATCCCCAGCGCTAGCGTTACCAGCATGGCGACGATCCGGCAGCCGGACCCGCAGACTCACCGTCCCGAGATCTGGCTGGTCCGGCACGGCCAGACCGAGTGGAGCCGCGACGGCAAGCACACCAGCACCACCGACCTGCCGCTGACGCCGGAGGGCGAGCGGGCCGCCCGGTCGCTGGCGGACCGGCTCGACGGCGCCGTGTTCGACCTGGTGCTGTCCAGCCCCCGGCAGCGGGCCCACGTGACGGCCGAGCTGGCCGGCTTCCCGGACCCGGAGCTCGACGACGATCTGCGAGAGTGGGACTACGGCGAGTACGAGGGCATCACCACGCCGCAGATCCGCGCGACCGACCCGGACTGGTCGCTCTGGACCGACGGCGCGCCCGGTGGCGAACGCCCGGCCGACGTCGAGGCCCGGGTCGACCGCCTGATCGCCCGGCTGCGGTCGGTCGAGGGGGAGCGCGTCCTGGTGTTCGCGCACGGCCACGTCCTGCGGGTGGTCGGCGCACGGTGGAGCGGCTGGCCGGTCGCGGCGGGCGCCCACCTGCGCCTCGACACCGCGACGGTGTCCGTCCTCGGGTGGGAGCGCGAGACGCCGGCGATCGGCCGCTGGAACGCCCCCTGATTGGTCCTGCGGTTCACGCGGGTTCGCCGTCGTGCTCGCCGCGTTCGCCGCTTTGCGGCAGTAGGTGTCCCCCTGCTGCCGTCCCCACCGACCCCTGGCCGTGCGCGGCCACCGATGGTTGGCGGATTACTGGCGCCCTGGGCCCACCAAACTGCCAACCACGGGCGGCCAGTGAGCGGCCGGCGGCATTCTCCCTGGCCAGCTCTGTATGGCGGCTCGCCATCGAAGACGGCTCCGGGCAAGTGAGGCGTGCCCAGACTGCCAGGGGGACGGCCAACGTGCGGACTACGGCGAACGGGTCGGCGATTCCGGACCGAACGTGATCATTTCACTCCGGGTAGGTCGCCCGTTGGCTGGAGGTGCTTGACGGGGCGGGCGGTGAGGCGTCAGCGTCGGTCGGGTGAGAGGCGAACGAACCTGTCCACGGTGCGGTGCGTCCGCACGCCCGCCCGGCGCGTGGTCCAGCCGGTGGCTGTGCGACCTGCACGGCGAGGTGTACCCGCTGGCACCGGTGACGACGCCGAGTGCGCCGCTGGTGCACCAGCTGGCCCGCGACTCCCACGTGCCGCTGTGGCTGCCGTGGCCGCTGCCGCGCGGCTGGGTCGTCGGCGCGGTCATCCATGCCGGTGACGACGCCGGCGGGGTGCGGGCCTGCGGCGTCGGCATCAGCGGGCCGAACCCGCTGGGCGGCCCGGGCGACTTCCTGCTCGTCGCGGAGGAGCAGGGCGTCGGGCTGGGCGCGGGGCTGGCCGGGCTCGAGGGCACCGACCCGGGCAAGGCGGTCGAGGGCGAGCCGCGGGCCAAGGTGCTGGTGCAGGGTCGCACGGTGCCGCTGTGGTTCGTCGAGGGTCCGGCCGACCGCGCCGTCTACGCAGGTCACTGGGGTGGCAGTTGGCTGTGGGCGATCCTGTACCCGCAGACCGCCGGCGTGCTGCTGCTGGAGGACGTCGAGGTGGTCGATCTACGTGATCTCGGCCACGAGGCCGACCTGTTGCCGTACGGAACGCCTCCGCCGTGGCTAGGGGGTGGCTGACGGATCTTCGGCGGCGCGGATCGACGCCCAGACGCCGACCAGCGGCGTTGTCGTCGTCGGCCGATGGCTCCGCATCGACCTACTTCGACGCCTTGCTGGACCGACGACTGGACGCCGCCCGCATCCACCAATATCCGTCAGACACCCCCTACACCCGGCTACGATCAGTGAGGTCATCGGACGTCCAGCGATCCCATCGAGGGTGCCCCGGTTGCGTATCGATCTGCACACGCACAGCAGCGTCTCCGACGGCACCGACCGCCCGGAAGACCTGGTCCGGCGGGCCAAGGAGGTCGGCCTCGACGTCGTCGCGCTGACCGACCACGACACCTTCGACGGCTGGACGGCGGCGCTCGCGGCGGGCGCCGAGACCGGCGTCGAGGTGGTGCCCGGCGCGGAGATCTCCACCGACCTGCGCGGTCACGGCGTGCACCTGCTGGCCTATCTCGTCGACCCCGGGAACCCGCCGCTGGCCGACGAGCTGGGCCGGGTCCGGCACGACCGCCGCACCCGGCTGGCCCGCATCGCCGCAGCGCTCACGTCCGCCGGGTTCCCCCTCGACGTCGCCGACATCCTGGCGCGCTCGCCCGACGCCGCCACCGTCGGCCGTCCACACGTCGCCGACGCGATGATCGCCAAGGGCTACGTGCGCGACCGCGAAGAGGCGTTCGCCTGGTGGCTCGGCCAGGGCCGGCCCGGCTGGGCGGCGAAGTACGCCCCGCCCGTCGACGAGGCCATCCACCTGGTGCACGCCGCCGGCGGGGTGTGCGTGCTGGCGCACCCGTGGGGCCGCGAGGGCGCCCGCCGTGCGCTGACGCCGTCGGGCATCGAGGCGCTGCGCGACGCCGGGCTCGACGGCATCGAGGTCGACCACCAGGACCACGACGACGCCAGCCGGCGGACGCTGCGCCGCATCGCGCAGGACCTCGACCTCGTCGTCACCGGCTCCAGCGACTACCACGGCACCGGCAAGCTCGACCACGAGCTGGGCGTCAACACGACGGCGCCGGAGGAGTGGGAGCGGCTACGATCGCTGGCCGGCGGGCGCTGATCCCGCCGGTCACCCGAGCCCACCCGGAGCGCAGCGATGAACTGGCAGCTGTTCGGCGAGGTCGTCGTGACGCTGTTCGTGATCATGGACCCGCCGGGCACGGTGCCGGTGTTCCTCGCGCTGACGGGCAACCGGCGCCCAGCCGAGCGGACCCGGGCCGCCTGGCAGGCGGTCGCCGTCGCCGGCGGCGTCATCACGGTCTTCGCGCTGTTCGGCCGCACCATCCTCGACTACATGCACATCAGCCTGCCCGCGCTGCAGGGCGCCGGCGGACTGCTGTTGCTGCTGGTCGCACTGGAGTTGCTGACGGGGAAGGCGGACCAGCCGGACACCGCGGCCGCCGGCAACGTCGCCATGGTGCCGCTCGGGACGCCGCTGCTGGCCGGGCCGGGTGCGATCGTCGCGACGATGGTGTTCGTGCAGGATTCCGACGGCGGCTGGGACTTCCTCGCGCTGGGGCTGGGCATCGCGGCGGTGCTGCTGGCGATCTGGGCGTCGATGCGGTTCAGCGTGCTGCTGCTGCGGGTGCTGAAGGAGTCCGGCATCCTGCTGGTCACCCGCATCGCCGGTCTGCTGCTGTCGGCCATCGCCGTCCAGCTGGTGGCCGACTCCGTCCGCGCCTTCGTCGAGGGCGCGGGGTGACGAGTCTGTCGGTGGGTTCGGGGAGAATGACGCCATGAGCCAGCCCATCCTCGACGGCATGCCGCGGCGCCTCTACGGCGCCACGCCGACGCGGCTGAACACCTGGCTCGACTGCCCGCGCCGCTACCGGTTCACCTACCTCGACCGGCCGCAGCCGCCCAAGGGGCCGCCCTGGGCGCACAACACCCTCGGTGCGGTCGTGCACAACGCGCTGGCCGGCTGGTGGCGGCTGCCACGCGAGGCGCGCACGGTGCACCGGGCCGGCGCGATGGTCGACGAGTACTGGACGGCCGAGGGCTTCCGCGACGCCGAGCAGGCCGAGGTGTGGCGGGTCCGGGGCCGCGACATGGTCACCGGCTACGTCCAGAAGCTCGACCCCGACGACGAACCGCGCGGCGTCGAGCGCACGGTCGGCCTCGTCCACGGCGGCACGTCGCTCACCGGCCGCATCGACCGCGTCGACCACCGCGGCGACGAACTGGTCATCGTCGACTACAAGACCGGCCGGCACGTCCTCACCACCGACGACGCCCGCAGCTCGCTGGCGCTGGCCGTCTACGCCGCCGCGGCCGCCCGCACGCTGCGCACCCCGTGCCACCGGGTCGAGCTGCACCACCTGCCGTCCGGCACCGTCGCGGTGTGGGAGCACGACGACCGCACCCTCACCCGGCACCTCGACCGCGCCGACGCCATCGCCGCCGAGTGCGCTTCGGCCGACGCCGCGTTCAAGGCCGGCGACACCGGCGACGCCCGGTTCCCGGCGCGGCCGTCGGCGCTGTGCGGCTGGTGCGACTACCGCCAGCACTGCCCCGAGGGCCTGGCGTCCACGTCCACCCGCGCGTCCTGGGCGGGCCTGGAACCGTCCTGATCGCGTTTGTCTGGTCCATCACGTTTATCCGGGCGCTCCCGAGAGCATGATCATGTGGGCGCGGCCACAGCGACGGTGCGGTGGCGTACGCTGATCTGGCGGCTACCCACCGACCTGAAGGAGCGCGGATGGCAGGGCGCTACGGCGTCTCGTCCCGATCGGCAACGCGGCACTCGTCACGTCGTTCCCGCGTCCGTCGCCGATCCCGCATCCACGGGGTGCGGGTGACGTTCCTCAGCTGTTCGTTCGCGGTCACCGCCGGCCTGTTCGGGCTGGCCGGCACCGCCACCGGGCCGGACGTCCCGGCCAGCGCGGGCGTGCTGCCGCCGCTGTCCGAGCGCGACGGCGACGACGCCTCCCGCGGCGAGGCGCGCGTCCCGTCCGCGAAGGTCGGCCAGCCGGTCATGGTCAAGGTCGTCCCGCCGCCCGTCGACCCGAACGTCAAGCCGGTCGCCACCGCGCCGCTCCCGGCCGACAGCGGCTCCGGCCACCGGGTGGTGTTCGACATCACCCAGCAGGTGGTCTGGCTGGTCGACGCCGACGAGACCGTGCTGCGCACCTACTACGTGTCGGGCAGCCGCTACGACCAGCTGCCCACGGGCACCTTCGACGTGTTCTCGAAGTCGCGCGACGCCGTCAGCTGGCACGGCACCGAGACCATGGAGTACATGGTGCGGTTCTTCCGCGGCGAGAACTCCAACATCGGTTTCCACGACCTCCCGGTGGCCACCGCCTCCGGCGCCGAGGTGCAGACGCTGTCGCAGCTCGGCACGCCGCTCTCCGACGGCTGCATCCGCCAGGACCTCGACGACGCCGTCGCGCTCTGGGAGCACGCCGAGGTCGGCACCCCCGTGGTCGTCGTCCGCAGCTGACCTCGCAGCCGGCGCCCGCCGTTCGCCGAGGTCTGCGCCTTGGCCGGGGTTTGCCGCGTTGGCCGCCGATGGCCCGCCGCGTTGGCCGCTTTGCGGCGGTGGGCCGTCCCCCTGCTGCCCATTTTCTTAGCCGCGGCACCGCGCCTCAAGCGGACTGATGGCGCTTCGCGCGGCGATGACCGCTTGACCCGCGGCACCGCGGTCTAAGTGCGGGCAGTTATCAGGGGGACGGGGGAAGTGCGGGCAGAGCCCGCCCGGTGCGCTGTTCGCCTGGTTGGCTGCCGTTCGCTGTTCGTGCCGGTGCACCGTTCGGTCGTCCTCGATTCCCGGAGCCGTCTTCGATGGCGGGAGTCGTGTTCGAGGGGCCTTCCGGACGGTTCTGGCTATCGAAGACGGCTCAGGGCGTCGACGTCACTCGCGTGGTGGGCACGTCACCCGCCGTAGCACCGGATGACGGTGCTCGTCGGCGGCCATACGGTGCTGACGCGGGTGAGGTGCTCCCGGGGCGCGTGAAGTGAGGCGTGCCCAGGGGGCAACGTGGCAGGTCATTCCGGCACGCCATCAGATTTGAACGTTCGTTCTGAACGTTTGTTCAAATCTGGGGTACGCTGCCGCCCATGGGACATCGCGAACAGCTCATGACCGCCGCCAAGCGGTGCCTGGAGGAGCGTGGCTACGCGCGCACGACCTCGCGCGACATCGCCGCCGCGGCCGGGGCGCCGTTGGGCACCATCAACTACCACTACGGCTCCAAGGACGCGTTGCTCAACCGTGCGCTGCTGGAGTCGCTGTGGGAGTGGGGCGACCGCGCGGCGACGACGTCCGGCGACGAGGACGCCGCGGCCGGCACGCCGGGGGAGCGGATCGTCGCGATGTGGGCGCGGATGATCGACTCCCAGCTCACCGAGCGGGCGCTGATGGTGGCCAGCGTCGAGGCAATGGCTCAGGCCGAGCGGTCGCCGGAGATCCGCCAGCAGCTGGCCGACGCGCTCGAGCGGTCGCGGACCGGCCTCGCCGCGCAGCTGCACGGCCTGGACGGCATCGAGCCGACGGAGGAGACGCGCGCGGTCGGGTCGGTGCACTCGGCGCTGGTCGCGGGGCTCACCCAGCAGTGGCTGGTCGACCCGCAGCGGGCGCCGTCGGCCCGGGAGGTGGCCATCGGGTTGCGGGCCATCGCCCGCGACCTCGAGGGCGACGCCTGACCGGGGGCGGGAGTGCCCGAACCGTTCACGCACCTGCACGTCCACACGCAGTACTCGCTGCTCGACGGCGCCGCTCGGGTCAGGGACCTGCTGACCGCCGCCCGTGATCATGGCATGACGCACCTCGCGATGACCGACCACGGCAACCTGCACGGCGCGTACGACTTCCACCAGCAGGCCGCCGCAGCCGGCGTCACCCCCATCATCGGCATGGAGGCCTACGTCGCGCCGGAGTCGCGGCGGCACAAGGCCCGGGTGCTGTGGGGCCAGCCGCACCAGAAGCGCGACGACGTCTCCGGCTCCGGCGCGTACACGCACCTGACGATCTGGGCGGCCGACCGCACCGGCCTGCACCACCTGTTCCGGCTCTCGTCCGACGCCTACCAGGAGGGCTGGCTGCAGAAGTGGCCGCGGACGGACAAGGAGGCGCTGGCCGCGCACGCCGAAGGGCTGATCGGCTCGACCGGCTGCCCGTCCGGCGAGGTGCAGACGCGGCTGCGGCTCGGCCAGGACGACGCCGCGCTGCGGGCCGCCGCCGACTACCGCGACATCTTCGGCGCCGGCCGGTTCTTCCTGGAGCTGATGGATCACGGCGTCGAGATCGAGCGGCGGGTCCGCGACGGCCTGCTCGGCCTCGGCCGGCGGCTCGGCATCCCGCCGCTGGTCACCAACGACTCGCACTACACATACGCGCACGAGGCGGCCGCGCACGACGCGCTGCTGTGCATCCAGACCGGCGCCACGGTGTCCGATCCGAACCGGTTCCGGTTCGACGGCACCGGCTACCACCTGAAGTCCGCCGCCGAGATGTACGCCGTCGACTCCTCCGACGCCTGGCAGCAGGGCTGCCGCAACACCCGGCTGGTGGCCGAGCAGATCGACCCCGCGGGCTGGTTCGAGAAGCGTGACCTGATGCCGCGGTTCCCCGTCCCGGCCGGGTACACCGAGGTGACCTGGTTCCGCGAGCAGGTGGAGGCCGGGCTGCTGCGGCGCTATCCGGACGGCGTCACGGACGAGTACCGGCGGCAGGCCGAGTACGAGATGGACGTCATCGTCCAGATGGGCTTCCCCGCCTACTTCCTGGTCGTCGCGGACTTCGTCATGTGGGCGAAGGAGCAGCGCATCGCTGTCGGGCCGGGACGCGGATCGGCGGCCGGGTCGCTGGTCTCGTACGCGATGGGCATCACCGACCTCGACCCGCTGGTGCACGGGCTGATCTTCGAGCGCTTCCTCAACCCCGAACGGGTCTCGATGCCCGACGTCGACATCGACTTCGACGAGCGGCGGCGCACCGAGGTGATCCGGTACGTGACGCGGAAGTACGGCGCCGACAAGGTCGCGCTGATCGGCACCTACGGCACCATCAAGGCGAAGAACGCGATCAAGGACTCGGCCCGCGTCCTGGGCTTCCCGTACGCCGTCGGCGACCGCGTCACCAAGGCGATGCCGGCCGACGTCGGTGGCAAGGGCATCACGCTGTCCGGCATCACCGACCCGAAGCACCCGCGCTACGCCGAGGCGGCCGAGGTGCGCGGCATGTACGAGAACGAGCCGGACGTGCGCAAGGTCATCGACGCGGCGAAGGGCGTCGAGGGCCTGGTGCGCCAGATGGGTGTGCACGCGGCCGGCGTGATCATGTCCAGCGAGCCGATCGTCGACCACGTGCCGGTGTGGGTGCGCCACTCCGACGGCGTCACGATCACCCAGTGGGACTATCCCACCTGCGAGTCGCTCGGCCTGCTGAAGATGGACTTCCTCGGCCTGCGCAACCTCACCATCCTCGACGACGCGGTCGCCCTGGTCCGGCGCGGCACCGGCGCCGACGTCGACCTGCTGGCGCTGCCGCTGGACGACCGCCCGACGTTCGAGCTGCTCGGCCGCGGCGACACGCTCGGCGTCTTCCAGTTCGACGGCAGCGCGATGCGGTCGCTGCTGCGGCTGATGCGCCCGGACCAGTTCGAGGACGTCACCGCCGTGACCGCGCTGTACCGGCCCGGCCCGATGGGGATGAACTCGCACGTCAACTACGCGCTGCGCAAGAACGGGCAGCAGCAGATCACACCGATCCATCCGGAGCTGGAGGCGCCGCTGAAGGAGGTGCTCGACCTCACCTACGGCTTGGTCGTGTACCAGGAGCAGGTGCAGAAGGCGGCCCAGGTGCTGGCCGGGTACACGCTCGGCCAGGCCGACCTGCTGCGCCGGGCGATGGGCAAGAAGAAGCAGGAAGTGCTGGACCAGGAGTTCGGCTCGTTCCGCGACGGCTGCCGGGACCGCGGCTACTCCGACGAGGCGATCCGCGCGGTGTGGGACGTGCTGGTGCCGTTCGCCGGCTACGCGTACAACAAGGCGCACGCCGCCGCGTACGCGCTGGTCTCGTACTGGACCGCCTACGTCAAGGCCAACCACCCGGCCGAGTACATGGCCGCGCTGCTGACGTCGGTGCGCGACGACAAGGACAAGTCGGCGGTGTACCTCAACGAGTGCCGGCGGATGGGGATCACGGTGCTGACGCCGGATGTCAACGACTCGGTGGCCGACTTCACGCCGCGCGGCGACGACACGATCGTGTTCGGGCTCAGCGCGGTGCGCAACGTCGGCACGTCGGTCGTCGAGGCGATCGTCCGGGCCCGCGACGAGCAGGGCCGGTTCGCGTCCTTCCCGGACTACCTGGCCAAGGTCGACGCGGCCGCGTGTGGCAAGCGGACGGTCGAGTCGCTGATCAAGGCCGGCGCGTTCGACGCCCTCGGGCACACCCGCAAGGGCCTGTCCGCCCGGTTCGAGCCGCTGGTCGACACCGCCGTCGCAGTGAAGCGGAAGGAGGCCGAGGGCCAGTTCGACCTGTTCGGCGACCACGGCACCGGCGACGGCGACCCGGCCACCGGCGCGCCGGCGGACTTCCCGGACGACGAGTGGGACAAGGCGTTCCTGCTCGCCCAGGAGCGGGAGATGCTCGGCCTGTACGTCTCCGATCACCCGCTGTTCGGCGTCCAGCACCTTCTCGCCGAGCGGGCCGACGCGGCGATCTCGGCGCTGACCGGTGGCGACCACCCCGACGGCGCGGTGGTCACCATCGGCGGCATCGTGTCCGGCCTGCAGCGCAAGGTGACCAAGCGGGGCGACGCCTGGGCCATCGCCACCGTCGAGGACCTGGCCGGCTCGATCGACTGCATGGTCTTCCCCGCGACCTACCAGCTGGTCGCCGCCGGCCTGGCCGAGGACGCGATCGTGCTGGTCAAGGGCCGCTTGGACAAACGTGAGGACGTGCCGCGGCTGGTCGTCTCGGAGCTGACGACACCGGACCTGAGCAGCGCCGACGCGCCGGTCCGGCTGGACGCCCTGGCGGCGCACGTGACGCCGGACTGGGCCCGGCGGCTGGCGGAGGTGCTGGCCGCGCACCGCGGACCCACCGAGGTGCACCTGTGGGTGCGCGGACCGGCGAAGACCAGGGTCTACCGGCTCGGCCCGCGGGTCACCGTCCGGCCGGAGCTGTGGGCCGACCTCAAGGCGGCGGTCGTCCTGACGCCGCCGCCGTGACGGCGCTCAGCGCCCGCTCAACGCGGCCGGCAGCTCGGCCCGGCTGGTGATGCCGAGCTTCGCGTAGATGCGGGCGAGGTGGCTCTCGACGGTGCGGGTCGAGATGGTCAGGCGGCGGGCGATGTCGCGTGACGAGATGCCGGCGGCGGCCAGCGGGGCGATCTCCTGCTCGCGCCGGGTCAGCGCGACGGTCTGCTGCCGCGGCGGGTTGGCCCAGATGCCGAAGCCGGCCAGCGTCGCCTCGAACGCCGTTGCCAGCTCGGAGTCGCCGTCGGCCAGGGCCCGGGCGTAGCCGGCCATCGCGTCGGCGCGCAGGAGGCCGTCGCACTGCTTGGCGGCGGCGGCCATCCGGTTTGCGACGTCGGCCAGCGTCAGCTCGCGCGCCGTCGGCAGCCCGTCGGCCAGCCCCAGCAGCGCGACGTGCAGCGAGTCGAGCTCGGCCGGCGGCAGGTGCGCGGTGGCAGCGGCGTCGGCGGCGTCCATGGCGTTGTCGACGGCGTCGCTCTCGCTGCGGGCCAGGCCCACCCACAGCAGCGTGCGGCGGCGCCGTCCGAACATCGTCGACGTCTCGTGGACCGGCTCGCGCAGCGCCTCCTCACGTAACCGGGCCGCGTCGTCGACGTCGCCGAGCCAGACGGCGGACTCCGCGGCCAGCGCCAGGACGGCCGGCAGCAGTCCGCGCGGGTCGGCCTCGCGCAGCGCGGCGATGGTCCCGCCGAGGTGCCCGGACGCCTCCGACCAGCGACCGCGGGCCATCGCGAGCTGGCCCTCGACCAGCCCCGGGACGTTGCGGTGGTGGTGCACCTGCCCGATGTCGAGGTCGGACTCGTCGGCCTGCATCCGCTCCGCGCCGTCGACGTCGCCGGCGAACAGCCGGATCACGGTGACGGCGGCGCGCAGCGGCATGAGGTAGGCCGTCGCCTCGGACAGCGACTCGCGGGCGGCGATCATGTACCGCTCGCCCAGCCGCAGCGCCTCGGCGACGCGGCCGGCCCGGGCCAGCGACATCTGCACCGACGCGGTCAGCTGGATGCGGGCCAGCAGCGGCAGCGTGGTGTCGGCGAGGAAGTCGACCGCCTCGTCCAGCGCCTCGTCGGTGCGCCCGACGTTCATCAGCACGGCCAGCCGGTGCCCGCGCACCACGGCGGACGACTGCGTGCAGACGGCGACCCGCGGCAGCGCCTCGTCCAGCAGCCGCACCGCGGCCACGGGGTCGGCCTGCCCATGGAACAGCACGTCGGCGCCGGTGATGGCGGCGTGCGCCACCAGCGGCGGCGTCAGCACGTCGTCCGGCAGCAGGTGCAGCTGGTCGAGGTCGGCCTGGGCCCGGTCGACGGCGCCGAGGACGCGGTGCGCGCGGGCCCGCTCGGCCAGCGCGCCGGCCACCACGACGTCGTCCGGGTCGGCCAGCAGCGCGAGGTCGGCGAAGCGGCGCCCGTCGGCGGCCTGCTGCAGCCGGTTGGCCAGCGCGGCGGCCTCGACCAGCAGCTCCGGCTCGGGCACCGAACCCGCCTCCAGCGCCCACGACACCCACCGCAGCAGGTCCGGCAGCGACGCGTCGTGCGGTCCGGGGAGGTGACGGACCACGCGCTCGCGCAGTACCCGCCGCCGTCCGGGCGGCACCAGGCTGCGGATCGCCTCGCCGTACACCGGGTGCGACAGCGTGGCCGTCGGCGGCGCCGCGGCGTTGTCGACGACCAGCAGGCCGGCCTCGACCAGCGGGTCGACGGTGTCGGTGTCGGCCAGCTCGAACAGCAGCGGCAGCGGCAGCGACTCGGCCAGCGACACGATCTCCAGGACCTCGCGCTCGCCGTCCGGACGGCGCCGCAGCTCGGCCGTGACCAGCTCGATCAGCCGGCCCGGCAGCACCGGCCCGGTCCACGTCCACACGCCGTGGTTGTGCACCAGCTCGTCCCGGCTCAGCGCCGAGCGGACCAGTTCGCGCAGGTAGAGCGGGTTGCCGAGGCTCGCCTCCCACATGCGGCGGTCGGTGTCGCGGCCGACGACACCGCCGAGCGCCTCGCGCAGCAGCAGCGTCGTCTCGGCCCGGTCCAGCGGCGCGACGTCGATCCAGCGCAGCCAGCCCTCCTTCCACAGCGCCAGCAGGTCGTCCGGGACCGCGGGGTTCGGCCGGCTGGTCACCAGCAACCGGGCCCGTCGCGACATCGCCAACATGCGCAGCACGCTCGCACTCGCGCCGTCCAGCAGGTGGCCGTCCTCGACCCGCAGCACCACCGGCCGGCCACCGGCGTCGCCGGCCAGCCGGGCGGCGGCCGCCTGGAACACCGAGATCGGGCTGGCGTCGGCATGCGCCCCGACGTCGGTCAGCAGCGGCGCCAGCGCGCCGAGCATGACCGGCTGCGCCCGGCTCGGCGATGTGACGGTCACCACATATGCCGTCTCGGTGACCGCCTCCTCGAGCCGGCTCGCCAACGTCGACTTGCCCACACCCGACTCGCCGATCAGCAGCACGCCGTACGCCGTCGCGGAATCGTTGCCGGTCAGGACGTGCAGCGCGGCCGCGTACTCGTCATACCGGCCGACCAGCGGCCAATGACTCAGCGCGTGAGTGGCGTGCATGCAGGCCAACGGTAGAGGCAGATGACCATGATCGCGGTGATCGGCGCGGAAGAATTTGCGTATTCACTACGGATGTCGGCGTACCGGGCCCTTCGTAGCGTTGGCTCCGGGAAGACGGCGGGCTGGTACCACGTCGGACTCCCGTGCACGGCCGATCAGCAGGGGGCGCCTGCGACCCCGGCCGCGCAGCCTTCCGATGACCGTCGGCACCCTCCACCCCGAGGTCACACCACCCCTGCGCCGGCGGTCATCGGAAGGCGCACCTGGACCCGAAGGGATCCGGCGACTCCCTCCCCCGTGGGGTCACCGGATCCCTTCGCCATGTCCGGACCCGAACGCCGCGACGCCCGCCACCGGGTGTCGGTGGCGGGCGTCGCGGCGTGATCGCGTCAGGACGTCGCGGTCGGGTCGGCCTCGGAGGAGTGGCCCGAGCCGCCGTCCTCGACGGACTTGCCGCCGCGGGTGCGGCGCCGGGAGCGCTGCCGCCGCGGCCGCGCCTCCTCGTCGGAGCGGTGCTCGGAGCGGCCCTGCGCGCCGACCGCCGCGGGCTCGCCGCCGCGGGTGCGGCGCCGGCCACCGCCGCGGCGGGCCCGGGGCTGACGGCTGCGGGTCTTGCCGGTCTCGCCGAGGTCCTCGATCTGCTCCGCGTCGAGCCCGGCGCGGGTGCGCTCGGACCGCGGCAGCATGCCCTTCGTGCCCGGCGGGATGCCGAGGTCGTGGAAGAAGTGCTCGCTGCTGGAGTACGTCTCGACCGGCTCCGGGTAAGGAAGGTCGAGCGCGTCGTTGATCAGCTTCCAGCGGGTGAGACCGTCCCAGTCGACGAACGTGACGGCGACGCCCGACGCGCCGGCCCGTCCGGTGCGGCCGATGCGGTGCAGGTACGTCTTCTCGTCTTCGGGGCAGGTGAGGTTGACGACGTGGGTGACGCCCTCGACGTCGATGCCGCGGGCGGCGACGTCGGTGGCGACGAGGACGTCGACCTTGCCGCCGCGGAACGCCCGCAGCGCCTGCTCGCGCGCCCCCTGGCCGAGGTCGCCGTGCACGGCGGCGACGGCGAACCCGCGGTCGCGCAGTTCGTCGGCCATCCGCTGGGCGGCCCGCTTCGTCTGGCTGAAGATCATGGCGAGGCCACGGCCCTCGGCCTGCAGCAGCCGAGCGACCATCTCGTCCTTGTCGAGCTGGTGCGCCCGGTAGACGAACTGCGCCGTGGCGGGCACCGTCTGGGTGTCGTCGGGAGACTCGGCCCGGATGTTGACGGGGTGGCGCATGTACCGGCGGGCCAGCCCGATGACGGCAGCCGGCATGGTGGCCGAGAACAGCATGGTCTGGCGCAGTTCCGGCGTCGCCGCGATCAACTTCTCGACGTCGGGCAGGAAGCCGAGGTCGAGCATCTCGTCGGCCTCGTCGAGCACGAGCACCTTGACGTGGCCGAGGTCGAGGTGACCCTGCGCGGCGAGGTCGAGCAGCCGGCCGGGGGTCCCGACGACCACCTCGACGCCCTTGGTGAGCGCGCTGACCTGCGGCTCGTAGGCGCGGCCGCCGTAGAGGGTGACGATGCGGACCTTGCGCACCGCCGAAGCGGTGGTGAGGTCGCCGTTGACCTGCACGGCCAGTTCGCGGGTGGGAGTGACGACCAGCGCCTGCGGCTTGCCGGGCTCGTTGGCCAGGCCGTAGTCGCGGTCGCCGGGAGCGACGATGCGCTGCAGCAGTGGAATGCCGAACGCGAGCGTCTTGCCAGTGCCCGTGCGGGCCTGGCCGATGAGGTCGTTGCCGGTCAGGGCGACCGGGATGGCCATCTCCTGGATGGGGAACGCCTCGGTGATGCCGAGGCGTTCGAGCGCCTCGGCGATGGGTGGGAACACACCCAGGTCGGTGAAGGTTGTCAGGGCGTCTCGCCTCATTCGTCGCAGGACCCCAGGGCCGCGAGACGCTGTGTACGCGACGCGCCAACCGGGCCGCGCGCCGACGGTGTTCGCCGGCGGGCCCAGAGGCCGCATGGTACGCGTACGGACGTCCGGTTCGTCCCCAGGGGGCGCCCGTTTCGCCCGGACGCCATCTATACCATCGCCTAGTGTAACGGCAAGTGGAATGGAGTGCTGTCCACCGTCATCCGCGCCACGCCGTTATCGTTGCCAACGTGAGCGCCAACGACGCCTTCGACGACCCCGCCTACCGGGCCGGCGTCGTCGATCTGCTCGGCCTGCTGGGGCTGGGTGAGCTGACGGGGTTCGAGCGCATGGCCGCCGACGCCGGGCTGGCGCCGTCGCTGGCCGACAAGGCCGCGCTGGCCGGCATGGCGGTCACCGAGTTTCACCACTTCGAGCGCATCCGCGACCGCCTCGACGAGCTGGGCGCGCCGGTCGACGACGCCATGGCGCCGTTCCGGGTGCCGCTGGAGCAGTTCCACGCCAACACCACGCCGGCCGACTGGCTGGAAGGGCTGGTCAAGGCGTATGTGGGCGACAGCATCGCGGCCGATTTCTACCGCGAGGTCGCCGAGACCGTCGACCCGCTGACGCGGCAGCTGGTCATCGACGTGCTGGCCGACGCCGGCCACGCCGACTTCGCCGTCGGCCGGGTCCGCGACGCCGTCGACGCCGACCCGCGGCTGGCCGGACGGCTCGCCCTGTGGGCCCGCCGCCTGGTCGGCGAGGCGCTGGCCCAGGCCCAGCGCGTCGCCGTCGACCGGGACGCCCTGGCCGCCCTCCTTGTGGGCGGCGTCGACCGCCCCGGCATGGACCTCGCCGAGCTCGGTCAGCTGTTCGCGCGCATCACGAAGAAGCACACCGACCGGATGACCAAGCTCGGCCTGTCGGCCTGAGCGGAAGCTCAGACAGTGCCGAAGCCGACCCGGCGCTCGACCGGCTCGCCGATCTCGACGTATGTCAGGTGCTCGGTGCGCACCAGCAGCCTCCGGCCGCGCTCGTCGATGAGGTCGAGCAGGCCGTTGGGGTCGCTGAGCGCCGTACGGACGGTGTTCTCGATCTCCTTCGGCGTCTGACCGCTCTCGAGCACGAGCTCCCGCGTGGCGTTGTGCACGCCGATCTTGACCTCCACGGCCACCCTGTTCTCCCCTCGGCCCAAGGACCTGTTGTCGGTGTGGTCAACCGCAAGGCTAGTCGAGCCCATTCCGCCGCCGGCGTCGTGTGCGCCGCGAGCGTAATCAGCCGTCGCGCTTGGGGAAGCCGCGGATGCCGCGCCAGCCGAGTGTGGCGACCAACTCGGCGGCGGCCGCGCGCGGGATGGTGCCGCCGGACGACAGCCAGTACCGGGCCGTGACCTGCGCGATGCCGACCAGGCCGACGGCGAGCAGGTTGGACTCCTCGGGCGGCAGGCCGGTGTCGTCGGCGATGATCTGGCTGACCTCCTGGGCGCACAGCTCGGTCAGGCGGTCCAGCCGCTCGCGGACGGCCGGCTCGTTCGGCAGATCGGACTCGAACAGCAGCCGGTAGCCGCCGGAGTCGTTGTCGACGAACTCGAAGTAGGCGTTGACGGTCGCGATGACCCGCTGCTTGTTGTCGTCGGTGGAGGCCATGGCCCGGTGCAGGGTGGTCAGCAGCTCGTTCTTGCTGGCGTCGAGCAGCGCGATGTACAGCTCCAGCTTGCCGGGGAAGTGCTGGTAGAGGACCGGCTTGCTGACACCGGCGCGGTCGGCGATGTCGTCCATGGCTGCCGCGTGGTAGCCCTGCGCGACGAACACCTCGCGGGCGGCGCCGAGCAGCTGGGTGCGGCGCTGGTCCCGGGGCATGCGGATGCCGCGGGCCGGGATGGCGGGCACGGTCGTCACGGCACTCCTCGGATTGGATATATGTCGGGATCGTATCGTTCCCGGCGTCGAACCCTCAGCGGTAGTCGTCGTCGTCGAAGCCGACCGGCTGGCGTTGTTCCTGCGCATCGGCGGGGTCGACGCCGTCGGGGACGTCACTCTCGGCGTCGTCGCCGGAGTCGTCCGGATCGTCCACGAGGGCGCGTTGCTGCTCGCTCAGATCGCCCTCGGCGACCTCGGGATCGTCGTCGTGCCAACGCTCGGTCACCGTGCACCTCCCGGAAAGTGCCTCTCGTCGACGGTACCCGCTCACCGTTCCCGCAGTCGGCGGTGTGTCAACATCTCAGTGTGGAACGGATCGAGGCCTGGCCGGGGGAGCTGCGGACGCTCTCGACCGGGCGGCGCGTCTTCGTCCGCCACGCCACGCCGCCCGCGGCCGACGGCGCCGACGGGCGGACCCCGCTGGTGTACGTCCACGGGCTGGGCGGGTCGTCCACGAACTGGACGGCGCTCATGCGCGAGCTGCGCGACGACGCCGGGCAGTGGGCGCTCGACCTCCCCGGCTTCGGCGAGTCCCCGCCCGGCGACCACCACACCGTCGCCGAGTACGTCGCCGACGTCGTCGCGTTCCTCGAGACGTTCGACCGGCCGGTGCACCTGGTCGCGAACTCCCTCGGCGGCATGATCTGCGTCTACGTCGCCTCCCGGCGACCCGACCTCGTGCTGACGCTGAGCCTCGTCTCGCCGGCGATGCCGCAGTACCGCGTCCCGTGGGCGGCCGGCGCCACCGCCGTCATGGCCGTGCCGTGGCTGGGGGAGCGGATCCTCCGGTCGGCCGCGTACGTCGAGCCGGAGAAGCAGGCCGCGCGGCTGGCCGCCGTGCTGTTCGCCGACGTGGCGGTCATCCCGGCCGCCGAACTGACGTTCGCGGCCGAGCAGCGCGACGCCTGGATGCGTAAGCCGTACGCCGACGCCGTCCTGCTGTCCGCGCTGCGCTCGATCGTCCGGCACTACACGCAGCAGGGACGGCAGTCCGCCTGGCGGGCGGCCGGGCACCTCCTGCGGCCGACGCTGGTGATCATGGGCGCGCGCGACGCGCTGGTCGGGCCGTGGGGACGCACCCGGTGGCGGCGGGCGCTGCGCTACGCCCGGCTCGTCTACATGCCCAACACCGGGCACGTCGCGATGATGGAGCATCCGGGCGCCGTCGCCGCCGTCATCCGCGAGTTCATCCGCGACGCGTCCAGGATCCGGACACCTGCGTCCACCAGGCGAACACTCGAGCAGGGAATGCGGCCTGCCGTGGCACCGTTGGCAGAGGAAACAACTCACGCCTCGAACTGACGGAGCCGATCGTGTCCCTGCCTCCTTTGGTGGAGCCCGCAACTGAGCTCACAGTCGATGAGGTCCGCCGTTACTCCCGGCACCTCATCATCCCGGACGTCGGCATGGCCGGCCAGAAGCGGCTGAAGAACGCGAAGGTGCTGGTCGTCGGTGCCGGCGGCCTCGGCTCGCCGGCCCTGCTGTACCTCGCCGCGGCCGGCGTCGGCACGCTGGGCATCGTCGAGTTCGACGAGGTCGACGAGTCCAACCTGCAGCGCCAGGTCATCCACGGACAGTCCGACATCGGCCGGTCCAAGGCGCAGTCGGCGCGCGACTCCGTCAAGGAGGTCAACCCGTACGTCGAGGTCGTCCTGCACGAGACGCGTCTCGACAACGACAACGTGCTCGAGATCTTCTCCGGCTACGACCTCATCCTCGACGGCACCGACAACTTCGCCACCCGCTACCTCGTCAACGACGCCGCCGTCCTGCTCGGCAAGCCGTACGTGTGGGGCTCGATCTACCGGTTCGAGGGCCAGGTCAGCGTGTTCTGGGCCGAGCAGGGGCCGAACTACCGCGACCTCTACCCCGAGCCGCCGCCGCCCGGCATGGTGCCGTCGTGCGCCGAGGGCGGCGTGCTGGGCGTGCTGTGCGCGTCCATCGGCTCGATCATGGTCACCGAGGCGATCAAGCTCATCACCGGTATCGGCGACCCGCTGCTGGGCCGGCTGATGATCTACGACGCGCTCGACATGAACTACACCACGCTGAAGATCCGCAAGGACCCCACCGCCGAGCCGATCACCGAGCTGATCGACTACGAGGCGTTCTGCGGCACGCTCAGCGACGAAGCCGCCGAGGCCGCGGCCGACGCCACCATCTCGGTGGTGAAGCTGAAGAGCTGGCTCGACGAGCGCGAGGCCGGCCAGCGCGACTTCCTCCTCGTCGACGTGCGCGAGCCGAACGAGTACGAGATCAACCGCATCCCGGGTGCGGTGCTCATCCCCAAGGGCGAGTTCCTCACCGGCGAGGCGCTGGGCAAGCTGCCGCAGGACAGGCAGGTCGTGCTGCACTGCAAGTCGGGCATGCGCTCGGCCGAGGCGCTGGCCGTCATCAAGGGCGCCGGCCTGGCCGACGCCGTCCACGTCGGTGGCGGGGTGGCCGCCTGGGTCAGCCAGATCGACCCGTCGCAGCCCTCGTACTGATCCCGCTTCGCCGCGCCGTCACAGGTAGTCGCGGCGCTGCATCCAGGTCCAGAACACCCAGCCGGGCAGGATCGGCAGCCAGAACGACACCAGCCGGAACACCAGCACGGCGGTGACGGCGGTCGTCGCGCCGACGCCGAGGGTGCTGACGCCCGCGGTCAGGGCGGCCTCGACGGCGCCGAGGCCGCCGGGCGTCGGCACCGCCATGCCGAGGGTGTTGCCGACCAGCTGGACGACGGACATGGCGGCGAGGTTCGCCGCGCCGCCGACCGCCTTCAGGCAGACGTAGAAGCAGAAGATCAGGCTGGCCGACTGCAGCACGATGCCGGCCAGCGCCATCAGCAGCTTGCGCGGGTTGCTGAGCACGTCGAGCAGCCGCGGCAGCCCGCGCTGGGCGAATTCGCCCCACAGCGCCCGCAGCCGCAGCCGCACCGGCGGGATCAGCGCCAGCACGGCCGCGGCCGCCAGCACGATCAGCACGATGATCAGCGTGTTCAGCGACGGGTCGATGTCGGGCGCCGCCGACGACCCGGAGACCACGCCGAGGATGCCGATGACGGGGAACGTGATGGAGACGTTCGCCACCTGGTTCGCCGCGACGCTCGCCGCCGCCAGCGGCGCCGCCACCCCGGCCTTCGTCAGGACCCGGATGTTGATCGCGACGACGCCGACGGTGGCGGGCGCGAACAGCCGCAGGAAGCCCAGCGACACCTGCGCGCCGACCACCCGCCAGAACGGCACCTTCTCCGGCACGAACCCGAGCAGCGCGAACGCCGCCCCGAGGTAGCTGGTGAACATCAGCACGATCGCGATGAACAGCCACCGCCAGTCGGTCTGCGACCACAGCTGGGTGAGCGACACGTCGGACAGCTGGGTGCCGACGAGGTAGACGGCGAACACCGCGCCGACGCCGGTGAGCAGTGACAACGGCCGCAGCCGCTGGAGCCGCACGGGCTCGTCGGGCTCCTGGCCGGTGCTGCTGACGAGGCCGTCGCGCAGCTTGGTGAGGACGTCGCGGCGGCCCTTGAGGTCCAGGCGGGTCGAGCGGGCCAGCGCGACCGGCTGCAGCAGCGGGATCGCGGCGCTGACGACGTCGCGGCCGAGCACCCGGATGGCCGTGGCGATGGTGCGGTCGACGCCGACTACGAGGGCGCAGCCGACCAGCGCCTGGGCGAGATCGGCACGGATCGCCAGTTCCGGCGCGGCCACCTCACCGCCGGACGGGTCCAGCAGCCAGACCTTGCCGGCGTCGGAGATGAGGATGGTCCGCCCGGAGATGCGCCGGTGCGCCACCTCGTTGCGGCGCAGCCGCCCCAGCTGCCGCCACAGGTCCTCGAGTATGGCGTCGGTGACCTGGTCGGCCGCCATGTTGGCGAGGATCGTGCCGGGCACGTGATCGTAGACGATGGCGGCGGCGTCGGACCCGATGCGAAGGACGTTGCGCAGCTTCGGCGTCCGCGCTCCGGCCCGCGAGACGGCGAGGGCCTGCAGCGTGATCTGGTTGACGGCGTTGCGCATCGTCACCATCTGCCGCGGCAGCACCTCTTCGCGGGTGCGGATCTGGTCGGCGGCGCGGACGACGATGCCGGCGCCGTCGTTGTCGCGGTCCAGGACGAGGATGCCGAGCGTCCCCTGTGAGCTCTCGGCGATGTAGCGGCGGTACTTGTCGACGGGGTCGGCGCGCAGCGCGGTGACGTCGTAGCCGTTGTCGCGCAGGACGGCGGCCACCTTGTGCCCGTTCGGCGCCAGCGACGGCTGCCCGCTGATCAGCCGGACCAGCAGCCCCATCGCCCGGCCGAGGGCGAGGGAGACCAGCAGGCCGCCGACGGTGACCTCGCCCTGGAACAGCCAGACGGCGAAGCTGCCGGCGATGGCGAACGTCGCGACCTGCCGGATCCGGGGCAGCTGCAGCCGCGACACCACCGTCATCATCGCGACCAGCAGCGTCGGCATCGCGGGCACGGCCGTGCCGTCGAACCCGTCGACCACCGGGACGAAGGTGTCGTGCAGCCGCTCCGGCGCCGGCCCGGCCAGCCAGTTCGACAGCAGCGCCGCCGCGACGGAGGCCACCGCCCCGGCGGCCAGCAGTTCGACCGTCGTTCGCATGCGCCCGCGCACCATCAGCAGGAACACCAGCACCGGCGGCAGCAGCAGGCTGGCCAGCTCGGATGCCAGCGCGATGAAGTCGACCGGGCCGCTCGGGACGACGCGGTTGAGGGCGGCGAGGTCGGCGGTCAGGCTGGTGAGGGTCCGCTCCGCCACCACGGCCAGCGCCGCCAGCGCCGTCATCAGGACCAGGACGAACACCAGGCGCAGGCCGTCGATCGGGCGCCGGGTACGTCGAGGCAGCGGGGGCTCCTCGACCACGATCTTGCCGGCCGGGACCCGCCGCGCGCGTGTCGCCTCGGTCGTCTCCGTCATCGCAGACCGATCGTCGCATGCGCCCGGCTCGCTCATGGCGACGACCCGCGAGTCAGAGCAGGTCGCGCCGCCGCATCTGGGTCCACAGCACCCAGCCTGGCAGGATCGGCAGCCAGAACGAGACGATGCGGAAGACCAGCACCGCCGTCACGGCCGCGGAGGTCGTGACGCCCAGGGTGCTGACGCCGGCGGTCAGCGCCGCCTCGACCGCGCCCAGGCCGCCGGGGGTCGGCACGGCGGTGCCCAGCGTGTTGCCGACCAGCTGGACGACGGCGAGCCCGGCCAGGTTCACCGTCTCGCCGACCGCCAGCAGGCAGGCGTAGAAGCAGAGGATCAGGCTCGTGGTCTGGCCCAGGATGCCGCCGACGGCCATGGTCAGCTTCCGCGGGTCGCTCAGCACGTCCAGCAGCCGGGGCAGGCCGCGCTCGGCGAAGTCGCTCCACAGCGTCCGCAGCCGCGACCGCACCGGCGGGATGATCGTGACGACCGACGCCGCCAGCAGCAGCCCGAGCACCACGATCAGCGTGCTCGACGAGGGCAGGCCCGGCAGCGCGTTGTGTCCGGAGACCACCGCCAGCACGGCCAGCAGCGGGAACGTGACGGCGACCTGCGCGACCTGGTTCGCCGCGACGCTCGCCGCCGCCAGCGGCGCCGCCACACCGGACTTCGTCAGCAGCCGGATGTTCATCGCGACGTTGCCCACCGTCGTGGGCGCCATCAGCCGCAGGAACCCGATCGCGACCTGCGCGCCCACGACGCGCCAGAACGGCACCCGCTCCGGCACGAAGCCGAGCAGGCCGATCGCCATCGTGACGTAGTTGGCGAACATCAGTCCGACCGCGAGGATCAGCCACCGCCAGTCGGTGCGCTCCCACAGCTCGTTGAGCGACACGTCGGACAGCTGGGTGCCGACCAGGTACACCGCGACGACCGTGCCGACGCCGGTGAGCAGCGACAGCGGCCGGATGCGCTGCAGCCGCAGCGGCTCGGCCGGCGCGCCGAGGCGGTCGACCAGCCGGTCGCGCAGCCGGATCAGCACCTCGCGGTGGCCCTTGACCTGCTGCCGGGTGCCCGGGGTCAGCGCGATCGGCTGCAGCAGCGGGATGGCCGCGCGCACGACGTCCGGGCCGAGCACCTCCAGCGCGGTGTCGACGACGCGCTCCGGGCCGGCGACGATGCTGGTGGCGGTGAGCGCCTGGGCGAGGTCGGTGCGCATGGCGATGTCGGTGGCGGCCAGCTCGCCGCCGGACGGGCTGAGCAGCCAGATGCGGCTGCTGTCGTCGGCGATGATGGTGCGTCCGGACAGCCGCCGGTGCGCGACCTGGCCGCGGCGCAGGTCGCGGAGCTGGCGCCACAGGTCGACCAGCATGTCGTCGGTGACCTCGTCGGCGGCGAGGTCGCTCAGCGCGGTGCCGTGCACGTAGTCGTAGACCAGCGCGGCGGAGTCGCCGTCGATGCGCAGGACGGTGCGCAGCTCAGGCGTGCGGGCGCCGGCCCGGGCCACGGCGAACGACTGCAGCGCGATGCGGTCGATGGCGTCGCGCAGCGTCGCCGTCTGCCGTGGCAGCACCTCCTCGCGGGTGCGCAGCTGGTCGACCGTCCGGGCGATGGTGCCGGCGCCCTCGTGGTTGCGGTCCAGCACGAGCACGCTGTAGCGGGCGTCGGGGGTCTCGGCGGTGAGCCGGCGGTAGTCGCCGGACGGGTCCGCGCGCAGCGCCTTCAACTGGTAGCCGGCCGCCTCGAGCGTCGCGGCGATCTTCTGCCCACTCGGCGCCAGCGACGGCTGACCGCCGATGATGCGCACCAGCAGCCCGGCCGCGACGCCGACGCTGGTGGCGATCAGCAGGCCGCCGACGGTCGCGTCGCCCTGCAGCAGCTCGACGGCGTACGTGCCGGCGATGGCGAACAGCGCGACCTGCCGCAGCCGCCGCACGTCCAGCTGCGACACGACGGTGACGACGGCCACCAGCAGCGCCGAGTAGGCCGGCACCGGCGTGCCTTCGACGCCGTCGACGATGGGGACCATGCTGTCGTGCAGCCGTTGCGGCGCCGGCCCGGTCAGCCACGCGGACACCAGCGCGGCGGCGACGGACGCGGTGACGCCGGCCAGCAGCAGCTCGACGGTGATGCGCACACGGCCGCGGATCATCAGCACCGCGACCAGCACGATCGGGATGACGACGCCGGCCAGGTTCGCGGTGAAGTCGACGATGCCGACGATGCCGCCCGGCACCCGGGTGTTGAGGTCGGCGAGATCCTCGGTGATCGCCGTCATCGTCCGCTCGGCGATGATGGACATCGCGACCAGGCCGGTGAGCACGCCGCTCACGATCAGCAGCGACACGACGTCGGCCGGTCGCCTGGTGCGGGGAGGCAGCGGCGGCTCGTCGACCACGATCTCGTCGGCCGGCGTGCTGTCGCTGTCTCTGTGCTCTGTCATCGAAGGAGCATCGTCGCACGCCGGGGCGCGCACGGTGGTCAGGCACCATGGGCGGATGGACGACGAGTACGCCGAGGCGGTGCTGCGTGTGGTCGAGCGTATCCCGCCGGGCCGGGCCATGTCCTACGGCGCCATCGCCGACGTCGTGGGGTTGTCGCTCGGGCGGGGCGGACCGCGGCAGGTCGGCACCGTCATGTCGACGGTCGGCGGGACCGCGGCCTGGTGGCGCGTCGTGACGGCGGCCGGCCGCCCGCCGCGCGGCCACGAGGTCCGGGCGCTGAAGGAGTTCGCCGCCGAGGGGACGCCGCTGACCCGCGACGGCGAGCGGGTCGATCTGCGACGTGCGGCCTGGTACCCGGACTGACCGGCTCCCCGTTCCATGATCATCAACCTTTTGTGCTGCTCTGGCGACGCAAAAGGTTGATGATCATGGGCGTAGGCCAGGGTCGACGGCGCGGAACGGGGAGCCTCACCAACTGGGCGGACCGGCGCGGGAGAGCGACCCTGTCGGACCCGCGTGGTGGGATGGGAGCAGTCGTCGGGGAGCAGTGGAGAGGAGCGGCAGTCGGTGAGGCGTCCCGCAGCCGTGCGTCTGGTGCGCACCGTCCGGCCCGCCGCGCCGCCGGTCCGCCTCGACGACGCTCAGAAGGCCGCCGTCGAGCACCGGGGCGGGCCGTTGCTGCTGCTGGCCGGGCCGGGCACCGGCAAGACCACCACGCTGGTCGAGGCGGTGGCGCACCGGGTCGAGCACGACGGCGTCGACCCTGGCCGGGTGCTGGTGCTGACGTTCAGCCGCCGGGCCGCCGGTGAGCTGCGTGAACGCATCGCCCGCCGGCTCGGGCGCACCATCCGCGAACCGCTGGCCCGCACGTTCCACTCCTACGCCTTCGGCCTGCTCAGGCGCGAGGCGGTCGCGCAGGGCGAGCCGTCGCCGCGGCTGCTGGGCGGGGCCGAGCAGGACGTCCTCATCCGCGAGCTGCTGCGCGGCGACGTCGAGCAGCTGGGCGCCGGCTACTGGCCCGACCACCTGCGCCCGGCGCTGCTGACCCGCGGGTTCGCCGCCGAGCTGCGCGACTTCCTCATGCGGGCGGTCGAGCGCGGCCTCGGTGCAGATGAACTCGCCGAGTTGTCCGCCCTGCACCGGCGCGACGACTGGCTGGCCGCCGCCCGGTTCGCCCGGCAGTACGCCGGCGTCACGGCGTTCCGCTACCCGCCGACGCTCGACCAGGCCGAGCTGGTGCGGGCCGCCGCCGGGCTGCTGCGCGACGACCCCGCGCTGCTGGCCCGCGAGCGGCAGGCGCGCGCGTTCATCGTCGTCGACGAGTACCAGGACAGCGACCCGGCGCAGGAAGAGCTGCTGCGGCTGCTGGCCGGCGGCGGCCGCGAGCTGCTCGTCGTCGGCGATCCCGACCAATCCATCTACGGCTTCCGCGGCGCCGAGCCCGAGGCCATCCGCCGCTTCGCCGACCGCTTCCCGGCCGCTGACGGCTCGCCCGGCGCGGTCCTGGCGCTCGCGGCGTCCCGGCGCTGCGGGCCGCGGCTGCTGGCGGCGTCGCGACGGGTCGCGGCACGGCTGGGCGGGCTGAGCCGGCACCGCGAGCTGCACACGGCGGCGCGGCCCGGGTCCGGCGACCACGGCGCCGACCGCGCGTCCGTCCACCTGCTCGCCAGCGCCAGCCAGGAGGCCGCGTTCGTCGCCGGCCGGCTGCGGTCGGCGCACCTGCTCGACGACGTGCCGTGGGACCGCATGGCGGTGCTGGTGCGCAGCGCGCCCGCCATCCCGGTGCTGCGCCGCGCGCTGGCCGGCGCCGGGGTGCCGGTGAGCGTGCGCATCGAGGACGTCCCGCTGGCCGACCAATCGCCGGTCCGGGCGCTGCTGACGGTGCTCGAGCTGGTCACCGGGCTGCGCGAGCTCGACGTCGAGACCGCGCTCGACCTCATCACCGGACCGCTGGGCGGCGCCGACGCGCTGGCGGTGCGGCGGCTGCGGCAGGAGCTGCGCGCGCACGAGCTGACGGCCGGTGGCGGCCGCGCCTCCGGCGAGCTGCTGGTCGAGGCGCTGACCACCCCTGACGAGCTGCGGTTCCTCGACGACCACGCGGTCGCGCCGGCCACCCGCGTCGCCGGCCTCATCACCGCGGCCCGCGAGGCGGCCGAGGCCGACGGCGCCACCGCCGAGGACGTGCTGTGGGCGGTGTGGACGCGGTCCGGGCTGGAGGCCCGCTGGACCCGCGCCGCGCTGTCCCGGGGGCGGGCCGCGCCGGCCGCCGACGCCGACCTCGACGCCGTCGTCGCGCTGTTCGACGCGGTCGCGACGTTCGTCGACCGCATGCCCGGCGCCCGGCCCGAGGGGTTCGCCGAGCACCTGCGCGACCAGCAGCTGCCGGCCGACACCTACCGGCCCGGCGGGCCGGCCACGGCCAGCGTGAGCATCATGACCGCGCACGCCGCGAAGGGCCTCGAATGGGACGTCGTGGTGGTGGCCGGCGTGCAGGAGGGGGTCTGGCCCGACGTCCGCGAGCGGGGCAGCCTGCTGGGCACCGAGTCGCTGGTCGACCTCGTCGCCCACCGCGACGACTCCGCCGTCACCCGGGCCAGCGCCCGGCTGGCCGAGGAGCGCCGGCTGTTCTACGTCGCCGTCACCCGGGCCCGGCAGCGCCTCTACGTCACCGCGGTCTCCAACGAGGAGTCGCAGCCGTCGCGGTTCCTCGACGACATCGACCCGCTGCCCGCCGACGGCGCCGTCGAGCGGCTGGTGCAGGCGCCGGGGCGCGGGCTCGACCTTCCCGCCGTCGTCGCCGAGCTGCGCGGTGTCGTCTGCGACCCCGCCGAGCCGGTCGAGCGCCGGCACGGCGCCGCACAGCAGCTGGCCCGGCTGGCCGGGGCCGGGGTGGCGCAGGCCGACCCCGACGAGTGGTACGGCCTGCGCCCGGTCTCCGTCACCGACCCGCTCGGCCACCCCGACCGCCCAGTACGGGTGTCGCCGTCGAAGGTCGAGGAGTTCAACCGGTGCGAGCTGCGCTGGCTGCTCAAGGCGTGCGGCGCCACCGACTCCGACCTGCGCCGGGCCGGCATCGGCTCGCTGCTGCACGACCTCGCCGAGCGGGCCGCCGTCGAGAGCTGGTCCGACGACAAGCTGCTCACCGAGCTCGACAACGCCTGGCCGGGCATCGACGCCGGTGAGGGCTGGGTGGCCGCGCGCGAGTACGGCCGGGTCCGCGACATGGTGCAACGGCTGGGCCGCTGGCTGCGCGAGAACCCGCGCACGCTGGTCGGCGCCGAGCTCGACTTCGACGTCCAGGTCGGCGACGCCTGGCTGGTCGGCCGGGTCGACCGCCTCGACGCCGACACCGACGGCCGGCTGGTCGTCGTCGACTACAAGACCGGCGTCTCCGCGCCCACCGGCGCCGAGGTCGAGGAGCACGCCCAGCTGGCCGCGTACCAGCTGGCCATCGTGGAGGGCGGGTTCGACGCCGCGGCCGACGGCGAGCGGCGTGCCGGGGGAGCGAGCCTGGTCCAGCTCGGCAAGGACGCCAAGGGCCGGGCGAAGGAGCAGACGCAGGGCGCGCTCCCCGACGACGGCGAGCCGACGTGGGCGCACGAGCTGATGCGCCACACCGCCGAGGGCATGCGCCAGCCGTCGTTCCGGGCCCAGAAGGGCGGCTGGTGCGGGTTCTGCCCGGCCCGGCCGTCCTGCCCGGTGTGGCCCGAGGGCGAGCAGGTGACGCCGTGACCATCATGTCGATCTCGCCGGCCGACCTCGCGCGTCGCCTCGGCCAGCCCGATCCGACGCCCGAGCAGGCCGCGGCCATCGCGGCCCCGCTCGCACCGGGCGTCGTCGTCGCCGGGGCCGGGTCCGGCAAGACCGAGACCATGGCCGCCCGGGTGGTCTGGCTGGTGGCGTCCGGCCTGGTCCGGCCCGAGGACGTGCTCGGCCTGACGTTCACCCGCAAGGCCGCGCGCGAGCTGGCCGCCCGCATCCGCCGCCGGCTGTCCCAGCTGGCCGTCCGCGGGCTGGTCCCGCCCGACGTCCTCGACGGCGAGCCGACGGTGCTCACCTACGACGCCTACGCCGGGCGCATCGTCGCCGAGCACGCGCTGCGGCTGGGCCGCGAGCCCGGCGCCCGGCTCATCACCGAGGCGGTGGCCTGGCAGTACTCCCAGCGGGTCGTGTCGTCCTACGACGGCGACATGGACGCCGTCGGCTACGCGCCGTCCACCGTCGTGCAGAAGGTGCTCGACCTCCACTCCGAGCTGGCCGGGCACCTCGTCACGCCGTCGCAGGTCCAGGAGTATGCCGCTGAGCTGCGCGCGGGCATCGAGGCGCTGCCCAAGGCGAAGGGCCAGCGCACCAAGGACCTCCTCTACGCCGACGTCGCGAAGGGCCTGGCCGTGCAGGACGCCCGGGTGGCGCTGCTGCCCGTCGTGGCGGAGTTCCGGGCCCGCAAGCAGGCCGACGAGGTGCTCGACTTCGCCGACCAGGCCGAGCTGGCCGCCACCCTCGCGGAGCGGTTCCCCGAGGTCGGCGAGGCCGAGCGGGCCACCTATGGCGTGGTGCTGCTGGACGAGTACCAGGACACCAGCCACGCCCAGCTGGTGCTGCTGCGGTCGCTGTTCGGCGGCGGCCATCCGGTCACCGCGGTCGGCGACCCCTGCCAGTCCATCTACGGCTGGCGCGGCGCCAGCGCCGGCACGCTGACGTCGTTCCGGCGCGAGTTCCGCTCCGAGGCCGACGACTTCGCCCGGCTCGACTCGCTGACCACCAGCTTCCGCAACGGCGCCGAGGTCCTGCAGGTCGCGAACCGGCTCTCGCAGCCGCTGCGGGCGCAGGGCCTCGACGTCCCGGAGCTGACCGCGTTCCCCGGCCTGCCGCCGTCCACCGTCGTCGCGTCGCTGCACCTCACCGCCGACGACGAAGCCGCCGACGTCGCCCGCCGGGCGCGGGCCTTCTGGGATGCCTCCGACGACGGCCGCACGGTCGCCGTGCTGGTCCGCAACCGCGGCCAGATCCCACGGCTGGAGTCCGCGCTGCGCGCCGTCGACCTCCCGGTCGAGGTCGTCGGCGTCGGCGGGCTGCTGGCCACGGCCGAGGTCGGCGACGTCGTGGCCACGCTGCGGGTGGTGAACGACCCGTCCCGCGGCGACGCGCTCATGCGGCTGCTCACCGGCTCGCGCTGGCGCATCGGCCCGCGCGACCTCGACGCGCTGGCCCGCTGGGCCCGGCGGCTGGGCCGGCCCGACGACGACGCCGGCGGCGCGCGCCGTCCCACCATGCGCGAGGCCGCCGCCGAGGGCATCGCGCTCGATGAGGTCGACGAGCTGAGCATCGTCGACGCACTCGACGCGCTGCCGCAGCACGGCGACTGGTTCTCGCCCGACGGCGACCGCCGGCTGCGGGCGCTCTCGGCCGAACTGCGCGAGCTGCGCACCCGCACCGGCCAGTCGCTCACCGAGCTGGTGCACGACGTCCAGCGCACGCTCGGCCTCGACGTCGAGCTGGCCGCCCGCCGCGGCCCCGGCGGCCGGGCCAACCTCGACCGCTTCCTCGACGTCGCGGCCGAGTTCGAGTCGCACGGCGAAGCCGCCACACTGTCGGCCTTCCTCGCCTACCTCGAGGCCGCCGAGACCGCCGAGCGCGGCCTGGCCCCGGGCGAGGTCGAGGTGTCCGGCGACCGCGTCCAGGTGCTGACGGTGCACGGCGCCAAAGGGCTCGAGTGGGACGCCGTCTTCGTCACCGGGCTGGTCGACAAGGTGTTCCCGTCCGGCGGCGAGCGGCAGCGGGCCTGGCTGGGCGATCCCGGCGAGCTGCCGTACGCGCTGCGCGGCGACGCCGGGTCGCTGCCGCCGCTGGACCTCGCCGGCGCGGCCGACCAGGTCGGCGTGCGCGACGCCGTCGACGCGTTCTACGGCGACGCCGCCGCGGCGGCCCGGCTCGAGGAGCGCCGGCTGGCCTACGTCGCGGTCACCCGGGCCCGGCGGCTGCTGGTCTGCTCGGGCTACTGCTGGGACGACGCCGTCCGGCCGCGCGAGCTGTCGATGTTCCTGCACGAGATCAAGGTGGCTTGCGAGGACGGCGCCGGCGAGGTCGGCGTCTGGGCGACACCGCCCGACGCCGACGACACCAACCCGCTGGCCCAACAGGTGCGCGAGCTGCGCTGGCCGTACGACCCGCTCGGCCAGCGGCGGGCGCTGCTCGAGGACGGCGCCGGGATGGTCCGGGCTGCTCAGGGCGCCGTCGACGGCGTGCTGTTCGACCTCGCGCAGCCGGTCACCGAGTGGGACGCCGAGGTCGAGCGGCTGCTGGCCGAGCGCGAGCGCAACTCCTCGCTGCGTCCCATCGACGTCGCGCTGCCCGAGCACCTGTCGGTGTCGCAGCTGGTGGCGCTGCGCGAGAGCCCCGAGCGGCTGGCCCGGGCGCTGCGCCGGCCGGTGCCGCGGCCGCCGGCGCCGCTGGCCCGCCGGGGCACGCTGTTCCACGCCTGGCTCGAGTCACGGTGGGGCGCGCCGCGGCTGGTCGACGTCGACGAACTGCCCGGCTACGCCGACGACGGCGCGGCGCCCGACCGCGAGCTGGCGTCGCTGCAGGAGGCGTTCCTGCGCAGCGCCTGGGCCGGGCGTACGCCGGTCGAGGTCGAGGCGCCGTTCGAACTGCTGGTCGCCGGCCTGCTGCTGCGCGGCCGGGTCGACGCCGTGTTCAGCACCGACGACGGCGGCATCGACGTCGTCGACTGGAAGACCGGCCGGCCACCGGCCACCGACGAGGAGGCCGCCACGCGCACCGTCCAGCTGGCGGCGTACCGGCTGGCCTTCGCCCGGCTCTACGACCTGCCGCTCGACCACGTCGGCGCCGCATTCCACCACGTGCGCCAGGACATCACCGTCCGGCCGGCCGACGTGATGGACGAAGCGGAGCTGACGGCGCTGGTCACGGCCGTTCCGGTGGCAGAGGAGTGACCTCACGATGGCCGCCGGGCCACGCTGCCCTGCCGGGCGCGGGTCCGGCGACCATCGCGCTCCCGCCGCTCTGTCCCCGTCGAGCTGATGCGAGAGGCGCGTCCCAAGCCACGGCGCGAGAGGCGCGACCACGGGACTTATCCCACTACTGTGGCCAATTGGGTGGTAACCCTCCAGGTCACGCGGCGAAGTGTGACGATCGGCGGGTTTCTGTGACGAGACCGGCCTCATCTGCTGCGGGAACGGGCGATCTCCGCACGTCGGAGGGGGTGTAGCGCGCCGGCGGCCGCCGATGGGCCGGGAGAGTGCCGGGTCGGCGTCGAAGAGCGCATCATACCTGTTCGCGGCCTGTTTGGCAGTAGAAATGACTCATTGTCTCGGTCTCGGAGACAGCCCTTGATCGGCATGGCTCGCCGGGGTGAGACTCATGTCTCGTGACCCCCGCGCTGAATCCGCTGCGCCGCATCGCCGCGTACGCCGTCTGCCTCGATGCGTCCAAGCGCGTGCTGCTGATCCGCGAGTCCGTGCGGTCGGGCACACCTGGCGTGTGGACGCTGCCGGGCGGCAGCGTGCTGCACGGCGAGCACCCGCGCGACGCCGTCGTCCGTGAGGCCGCCGCGGAGTCCGGGCTGCTGCTGCGCGCCGTCGCGCCCATCGACGTCCTCGCCGACACCCGCGCCCGCCCGCACCGCGAGGTCACCCTGCACACCGACCGCATCATGTTCGAGGCCGAGGTGATCAGCGGCGAGCCCGAGCCGCTCTCGCCGATGGTCGACGACGTCCGCTGGGTCAGCCTCGACGAAGCCGCCACGCTGCAGTTGCGTCCGTTCGTCGCGCAGATCCTCAAGCTGCCGCTCTCGACCGTCGACCTCCCGCCCGAGCAGATGCCCGAACTGCCCGGCTTCCACATCCAGCAGGCCGCCGACGGCCGGCACACCGTGCAGCGGTTCGCCGCGTACGGCCTGGTCCGCGACCCGCGGGGGCGCGTCCTGCTCACCCAGGTCGCCGACGGCTACCCCGACGCCGGCTGCTGGCACCTGCCTGGCGGCGGCACCGACTTCGGCGAGCAGCCGGCCCAGGCGCTGCTGCGCGAGCTGCACGAGGAGACCGGCCAGGCCGGCCGCATCCGCCGGCTGCTCGGCGTCGCCAGCCACCGCGAACCCGAGCAGGTCGGCCCCGAGGGGTTCGCCATCGACTGGCACGGTGTGCGGCCGTACTACGACGTCGTGGTCGACGAGCCGGCCACGCTGGTCCTGGCCGACGTCGGCGGCTCGACCGTCGGCGCCCGCTGGTTCGACCCCGCCGACGTCTCCACGCTGGCCCTCACCGCCGTCACGACGGACGCTCTGCGCGCGGTCTCCTGACCCAGCTATCAGGGGACGGGGGAGTGTGGCGACGGGCCGGGTCTCGGCGTCCTGGGTCTGGGGCGCGTCCTGGGTCTGGGGCGCGTTCTCGGGCCGGATTCGGTCGTTTCGCGCGCCTCAGACCCAGCACGTGCTGGTCGGCAGACCAGGAGCCGACCTACGGCGCCCGGCCGCACGGATCGGGGCCGCGCCTCGTGGCCGGGGCGGGCGGGTCAGGACGAGGCGCGGTCCGCGCCGTTCTCGCCGTTGCCGGGGGTCATGGCGTCGTCGAGCCAGCGGCGCACCTGGGATTCGGTGAGCTGCGGTGCGCGGGCCAGCGCGACCGCTTCGACCGCGGCGCGGGTGGCCGGGCCGAGCCGGCGGGTGCGCTGGGCGATGAGCCGCGCCTTGGGCAGCGTGATGCGGCCGTCGTCGAGGGCGGCGAGCGTGGCGGGCAGGCCGTTGACGAGGTCGACGGCGAGCGAAACCAGTTCGGTGGCGGCGTCGAGCTCGAGATGCAGCGCCTCGGCGATGGTGACGGCGGTGGCCGGGCCGCCGGGTGGGTCGGCCCGGCCGGCCAGCTCGGCGATGATGCGCGCCTGCATGGCGTCGAGGTGGGCGCCCTGACGTTGGTAGGCGGCCGCGACCCGGGGCAGCTCGCGCCGGGACAGCGCGGGTGGCTCGAACGTTTCGAGAACGGCGTTGAGCACGGTGCCGGGCGCGAGGCCGGCCCAGGCCGCACTGGGGTGATCTCCGGGGCGCGTCATGGCCGCACACTATCGCACAGATGTTCGAAGACGCGACCGGAAGTCCGCTATCCGGTTGGACGCAGGACGGCCAGCACCGGCCGGTGGTCGCTGCCGCCGGTCGCGTCGAGCACGCTGAACGACACGACGTCCCAGGTACGGGCGTCGGCCAGGACGTGGTCGATCGGCGTGCCGGCCCACGACGGCCAGCCGGCCGGCCAGGTGCCGGTCCCCGCAGCCGAGCGCGACCCGGCGGCGTCGGCGCACGGGCCCGGCGACCGCAGCGCCGGATGGTCCAGCGTCGCGTTGAAGTCGCCGGCGACGATCGCGCCCTCGTCGTCCCGGCAGCGCCGCACCGCCCACTCCGTGTCGGAGCGCCAGCGGGACATCGCGTCGGCGGTGGGTGGCCAGGCGTGGACGGCGGTGATCGGCGGGCCGTCCGACCCGGCGGTCGGCCGGACGGTGAACGAGCCCAGCCCGCTGGACGGGTCCGGCCGCGGCTCGCCGTACGTCCCCAGCGACGACGCCACCAGCAGCCCCGTCGCCGACGTGATGCCGGCGTCGACCTGGTGGTGGAGGACCTGGAAGCCGCCGCCGGCCAGCTCGGCGGCCCGCGCGGTCGTCTCGCGCGACGTCTCCGGCAGCACGACGACGTCGGCGCCGGTCGCCGTCACCAGGTCCGCGACCACCCGCGGTCCGGCGCCGTCGTAGAGCGTGTTGAACGCCAGCACCCGCACCTCGCCGGGCGCCTCGGCGGGGACGGCGTCGGACGACAGCCCGCGCGACAGCAGCACGCCGGCCGAGAACACCGTCGCCGCCGCGACCACCCCGGCGACGGCCGCCAGCGGCCACCGCGCCCGCCGGATCGTCACCGCCAGCACCGCGACCAGCACCGTCGCGACGACGCCGGCAGCCACCGTCAGGCCGCGCAGCGCCACCACCTGGGCCGGGCCGTAGGCGCCGGACGACCCGAACGCCTGCGGCCACACGACGACGACCGCGAGCAGCGCGGCCGCCGGCCCGCAGACCGCCGCCCAGCGGCGTGGGGTCACGCCGAGACGGAGTCCAGCGCCAGTTCGACCATCTCCGCGAACGTCCGCTCGCGCTCCTCGGCGGACGTCTCCTCGCCGGTGACGAGGTTGTCGCTGACCGTGCAGACGGCCACGGCCCGCGCGCCGAACTTCGCGGCCAGCGTGTAGAGGGCGGCCGCCTCCATCTCGACCGCCAGGACGCCGTACTGCGTCAGGCGGTCCCGCAGCTCGGGACGGTCGTGGTAGAAGGAATCGGTGCTGAAGATCTGCCCGACGTGGTACCGCGCGCCGGCCGCCTCGGCCTTCTCGACGTAGGCCCGCACCAGCGAGAAGTCCGCAGTCGGGGCGTAGTGGAAGCCCTCGAAGCGCAGCGCGTTCATCGACGACTCGGTGGCCGCGGAGATGCCGATGACGAGGTCCCGGATGGCGACGTCGGCCAGCAGCCCGCCGCACGACCCGACCCGGACCAGCGTCTTCGCGCCGTACTCGGCCAGCAGTTCGTGCACGTAGATGGAGATGGACGGCTGGCCCATGCCGGTGCCCTGGACCGAGATGCGCTGCCCCCGGTAGGTGCCGGTGAAGCCGAGCATGTTGCGGACCTGCGAGTAGCAGGTGACGTCGTCGAGGTACGTCTTGGCGATCCACTCGGCGCGGAGCGGGTCGCCCGGCAGCAGGACGGTCTCGGCGATCTCGCCCGGCGCGGCGGCAATGTGGGTGCTCACGAGTGCACACGGTATCCGGCGTAGGGTCGTGGGTCGTGCATGAGGCCTACGTCTTGCCCGGACCCCTCGCCCTCTCGCGCTCCACCGTCGATCGCGCCGCCGATCGCCGCCTGGACGCCGCATGGGTCGACGCGCTGTGGGCCGACGGCCGCACTCGGGTGCTGCTGGTCGGCGAGGGGACGGTGCCGGTCGACGACGGCGGGCTGCGCTTCGTCGCGCCGGCCGACGCCCCTGACGGCGACCGCTTCCTGCTCGGCCTCGACGGCGACGTCGCCTACGTCGCCGTCCACGTGGCGGAGAAACCGGACGGCGGCGCGACGCTGCGCGAGGTCGGCGCGGTGCTCGGCGACCGCGACGCCGGGCTGGCCGTGCACGCCGTCGCGCTGGCCAACTGGCACGCGACGCACCGGTTCTGCCCGCGCTGCGGCGCGCCCACCCGGGCGGAGCAGGGCGGGCACGTCCGGGTCTGCGAGGCTGACGGGTCGCAGCATTTCCCGCGCACCGACCCCGCCGTCATCGTGCTGGTGGTCGACGAGAAGGAGCGCTGCCTGCTCGGCCGCTCGGCGGCCTGGCCGGGGCGCCGGTTCTCGACGCTGGCCGGCTTCGTCGAGCCGGGGGAGACGCCGGAGCACGCGGTCGTCCGCGAGCTGTACGAGGAGGTCGGCGTGCGCATCACGTCGTGTCGCTACGCGGGCGCGCAGCCGTGGCCGTTCCCGTCCAGCCTCATGCTCGGCTACTACGCGACGGCGGCCGGCGAGGAGCCCGTGCCGGACGGCGAGGAGATCGCCGAGGCGCGCTGGTTCAGCCGCGACGAGCTGACCGCGGCGATGCGCGACGGCGACGTGCTGCCGCCGAGCGGCATCTCGATCGCCCGGAAGCTGGTCGAGGGCTGGTACGGCGCGCCGCTGCCGGACGAGGTCAGCCGGCGATAGCGGTCAGCTTCTCCTTGACCTCTGACGGGCTCGGGTTGGTCAGCGCGCTGCCGTCGGCGAACACCAGCGTCGGCACCACCGCGTTGCCGCCGTTCAGGCTCATGACGAGGTCGGCGGACGTCGGGTCGGTCTCGATGTCGACCTCGTCGAACGTGATGCCGTCGCGGGTGAGCGCCGTCTTGAGCCGGAAGCAGTAGCCACACCAGGTGGTGCTGTACATGGTGAACCGGGACATCGACGCTCCGCTCCTCAGACTTAGTTGCCGTATCAGCTACTCCAACACGGCCGGTCGCCCGGATTGTTCCGTGGCGCCTCGCATCCTGTCGGTACCGGCTGCGAGGATGGGGCGATGCGCGTACCCGACGTCCTCGCCGGCCTCGATCCCGAGCAGCGAGCGGTCGCCTCCGCGCTCAGCGGGCCGGTCTGCGTCATCGCCGGCGCCGGCACCGGCAAGACCCGTGCCATCACCCACCGCATCGCCCACGGCGTGCACAGCGGCGCCTTCGACCCACGCCGCACGCTCGCCGTCACGTTCACCACCCGGGCGGCCGGCGAGATGCGCGGGCGGTTGCGCTCGCTCGGCGCCGAGGGCGTCCAGGCCCGCACGTTCCACTCCGCGGCGCTGCGCCAGGCCCGCTACTTCTGGCCGCAGATCACCGGGGCCGACCTCCCCGAGATCAGCCGGAGCAAGCTGCCCATCGTCGGCTCGGCGGCGTCGCGTTGCCGGGTGCCCACCGACCGCACGGTGCTGCGCGACCTCGCCTCCGAGATCGAGTGGGCCAAGGTCAGCAACGTGCTGCCCGAGTCGTACGTCACCGCCGCCGCGGCCGCGCACCGTGAGGTCGGCAACGTCGACCCCGAGTCCGTCGCCAAGGTCTACGCCGCCTACGAGGACCTCAAGACCGACCGCAACGTCCTCGACATGGAAGACATCCTGCTCGCCGCCGTCGGCCTGCTGTCCGGGCACCCGGGCGTCGCCCAGCAGGTCCGGTCGCAGTACCACCACTTCGTGGTCGACGAGTACCAGGACGTCTCGCCGGTGCAACAGAAGCTGCTCGACCTCTGGATGGGCGAGCGCACCGACGTCTGCGTCGTCGGCGACCCCGCTCAGACCATCTACTCCTTCGCCGGCGCCCAGCCCGACTACCTCGTCGGGTTCCCGCAGCGCTTCCCCGGCGCCACCGTCGTGCGGCTGTTCCGCGACTACCGGTCCACGCCCGAGGTGGTCGGCGTCGCCAACGCCGTGCTCCGCGCCGCCCGCGAGGCGCACCAGGGCGTCGTCCTCGAGGCGCAGCGCCCGGCCGGCCCGAAGCCTGCGTTCGTCGAGCACAGCGACGAGCTGGCCGAGGCCGCGTGGGTGGCCGCGCAGATCGCGAAGCTGGTCGCCAACGGCACGCAGCAGCGCGAGATCGCGGTGCTGTTCCGGGTCAACGCGCAGTCCGAGGCGTACGAACAGGCGCTGGCCGACGCCGGCGTCACCTACGTCGTCCGTGGCGCCGAGCGGTTCTTCGACCGCGGCGAGGTGCGCCAGGCGGCCATGCTGCTGCGCGCCGCCGTCCGCACCACCGACGGCGTGCCCGACGCCCCCGACGCCGCCGCGGCCACGTCCGCCATCCTCTCCACGGCCGGCTGGTCGCCCACCCCGCCGGCCGGCGGCGGTGCGGCCCGCGAGCGGTGGGAGTCACTGGCGGCGCTGGTGTCGCTGGCCGAGGAGGTCGTCGCGGCCAAGCCCGGCGCCAGCCTGGCCGATGTCGTCGACGAGTTGGAGGCGCGGGCCGCGGCCCAGCACGCCCCGACGGCCGACGGCGTCACGCTCTCCTCGTTGCACTCCGCCAAGGGCCTCGAGTGGGACGCCGTCTTCATCGTCGGCTGCCACGAGGGCACGCTGCCGCTGAGCTACGCCGAGACGCCCGCGCAGATCGAGGAGGAGCGCAGGCTGCTCTACGTCGGCGTCACCCGGGCCCGCGAGCACCTGTCCGTGTCGTGGTCGCTGGCCCGCCAGCCCGGCGGCCGCGGCAACCGGCGGCCCAGCCGGTTCCTCGACGGCGTCCGCCCCGGCGGCGCCGCCCGCAGCGACCACCGTCCCGAGCGCGGCACCGGCCGCGGCCGCAAGTCCGGGGCGCCGGCGCGGTGCCGGGTCTGCGGCGCACCGCTGGTCGACGCCGTCGACCGCAAGCTCGGCCGGTGCGGCAGCTGCCCGTCGTCCATGGACGAGGCGTTGTTCGAGCGGTTGCGCGCCTGGCGGCTGGAACGGTCGCAGGAGCAGAAGGTGCCGGCCTACGTCGTGTTCACCGACGCCACGCTGGTCGCGATCGCCGAGTCCACGCCGGTCAACGAGACCCAGCTGTCCGCCATCCCGGGGGTCGGCCGCACCAAGCTGGAGCGCTACGGCGCCGACGTCCTGGAGCTGTGCCGCGAAGTCGTCGAAGAATGACCGTAAAAATGGGTTGCCCCTTACACGCGACCCGCATTAGCATTGCCGGGCGCGTTGCGATACGACGTGCCCACGAGTCGGAAGGCCCGGCTCGGGATCGACGCCGAAAGGAGGACGCCCGATGGAGAACACGACCTTGAACCCGTTGCAGAGCGGTGTCGGCTTCGCCTATGCGCCTTCCTTCCGTGGCGTCTCCCTGAGCTCCTGGGAGCGCATGATCGCGCCCGTCACCGCCCCGCAGACAGGAGAAGTGCGTCCGCAGGCAGGCAACACGACGCACCTCGTCGATGGGGTCAAGCAGGGCGTGCGTGTCCGCACTTGGAGTCCACCGGTCTAGCCATGACCAGACCGGCGCCTCCGAGGCCGCGGACTCCCCACCCGGGATCCGCGGCCTTTTTGTTTGCCCAAACCGAACAGGGTTTGCCCAAACCGAACAGGGTTTGCCCAGAACCGACTCACGTGGAAGGGAGGTGACCGAACTCATGATGCTGACCAGCGTTCTCGATCGGGCCGTAGCGGCCGACGAGTCCATGCCGTGCAAGAAGGACCCGGAGCTGTGGTTCGCCGAGTCGCCGGCTGACGTCGAACACGCCAAGCAGTTGTGCCGCGAGTGCCCCGTACTGGAGCAGTGCCTCGCCGGTGCGATGGACCGGGCCGAGCCCTGGGGCGTGTGGGGCGGAGAGCTCTTCGTCTCCGGAGCCATCGTGGCGCGCAAGCGTCCGCGTGGCCGTCCCCGTAAGAACGAGATCGCGGCGTAGCGAGACCAGCGCACACCGCGACCGGGCACCAACGGCACCTGCCGACGACCGATGACCCCGATGAAAGGACGACGACATGACCATGACGCTCCGGCCCGATGCGGCCAACCCCGACGACCCGCAGGCCACCGATACCAGCGTGAACCGAGACTTCAGGAGCACCGAGATGCATCTCATGAACGAAGCCCTCGCGCGGGCTCACTGTACGGAGCAGCGCGAACGGGCGTTGCGAGAGCGACGAGTACGTCGCGTGCTGGCCGCCCGCCGGATGGACCGGCGGGCCGCCCGGGCGGCGCAGCGAGCCAGGAACCTGGCTGCCGCGGCCGTCGCCCTGCGCAGCCGCACCTACTGACCGGGTGAGGCCGGGTCCGTCCGATGACGGGCCGTGTCCTCGTGAGCGTCCGTCGTGCGTCGTCCGAGCAAGTTGTCGATCGTCCGAACGACCCCGCACCGCCGCACGGCGGTGCGGGGTCGTCGTGTTGTCCGAAGTGGTCAGTACCAGTCGTTGCGGTGGGCCGTCGCGGCAATCGACGATGTCTGGCCGGGGCGCGGATGCCTCGGCTCAATGGGGGGACCAACGATGACGACGCTAGGTGAGACCCGCGTGCCTGAAGACAGATCGGTTCCGGTGACGTGCGCACTCTGTGGGACGACCGCCGAGGAGCCGCCGCTGACGTGGGTCAGCAGCGTGGAACGCGACCGGACCCTCTACTACTGCGACCGCTGTGCCCGCGACAACCTGCGCTCGATCGAGGCGCGCCTCGACGGCGCCTGGTGGTGACGCCGCTCAGGCGCTGAAGCCGGGCAGCCAGCGCTCGAGCTCCGCGCGGAACGGCGCCTCGCAGTCGAGTTGCGACAGCACGCCGATGCCGCCGATCCAGACCCGGTGGATGAGCAGGTATGACGGCGGCAGGTTCAGCTTGAGCCCGATGGAGTAGCCGGGCCGGCGGGGGTCGTTGATGCGGGCGAACTGCTCGCGCATCCACGGCCGGTTGAAGTGGAACCGGTCGACCATGGCCGGTTCGAGGAACGGCGACAGGTAGTCGTAGAGACCTTCGGGGTCGAGGTCGATGTGCGCCTTGACGAAGCCCTCTTCGCGCAGGCCGTCGAGCATCTCGTCGGCCTCGCCGGCCAGCGCGCGGCGCATGAGCTGACCGATCGACGGCGGCAGGCCCTCGGGCAGCCGCGCGACCGCGCCGAAGTCGAGCACGCCGAGCCGGCCGTCGGCCGTGACCCGGTAGTTGCCCGGGTGCGGGTCGGCGTGCAGCAGGCCGGCCCGGGCCGGTCCGGAGAACAGGAACCGGACGTAGAGCAGCCCGGCGTGGTCGCGCTCTTCCTTGCTGCCGTCGGCGATGACCTTCGACAGCGGCAGGCCGTCGAGCCATTCGGACACCAGCACGTGCTCGGCGCCCTCGACCAGCCGCGGCACCGCGAACTCGGGGTCGTCGCCGTAGGCGAGCGCGAACCCGTCCTGCGCGTCGGCCTCCATGCGGTAGTCGAGCTCCTCGACCATGCGGTCGTGCAGCTCCTCGACCAGCGCCTTCGCGTCCATGCCGGGCACCAGGGCGCCGATGGAGCGGCCCAGCCGGGCGACCTGGCGCAGGTCGGAGCGCAGCGCGTCGCCGGCCCCGGGATACTGGATCTTGACGGCGACCGTGCGGCCGTCGTGCCACACGGCCTTGTGCACCTGGCCGATGGACGCCGACGCGGCGGGGGAGTCGTCGAAGGACCGGAAGCGGTCGCGCCAGTCGGCGCCGAGGTCGGCGGCGAGCACGCCATGCACCGTGGCGGCCTTCATCGGCGGCGCGGACTCCTGCAGCTTGGTGAGCGTGGCGCGGTAGGGCGCGGCCAGCTCCTCCGGGATGCCGGCCTCGAGCACGGACAGCGTCTGCCCGAACTTCATGGCGCCGCCCTTGAGCTCGCCGAGCACCCGGAAGACGTGTTCGGCCGTGCGCTGCTGCAGGTCGGCGCTGACGGACTCGGCCGAGGCGCCGCTCAGCCGCCGGCCCAGTCCCATCGTCGCCCGCCCGGCCAGCCCGAGCGGCAGTGACGCGAGCTTGAAGGCGCGGTTCACGGCATTGCGTGGCAGATCGCTCACGTCTCCCATTGTGCCGCGTCCTCCTCCCGAATGGCCCAACCGCATCCACAGCGGGGATGACGGGTCCAACTCCGGCGCCGCGGCAGCCCCGAGGGCAGCGTCATCTCGATGGTGCCGTCGACCGCCGCCGGCGTGAAACCGTCGAGGCAGGCCAGCGCCTGGGTGGCGGCCAGCCCGGCGACGACGGCGGCCAGCGCGGCGTCGCAGGCCGGCTCGGGTGGCGGACGGCGCAGCGCTTGGTCGAGGACGAGCGGCCAGTGCGGGTCGCGGGCGGTGCGGTGGAGGTCGAGGCAACGCAGGCACGACGACCGGCCCGGCAGCACCAGCGGCCCGACCACCCCGGTGACCTCGACGACCTGGGCGAGCAGGTGCGGGATGCCCTGCCGCACCAGCTCGGCGGCCTCCTCGCGGCCGGTGCCGCCGCTCGGCGCGAGGACGGTCAGGCTCGGGATCGCGGGCCGGCGGTGACCGGCGCCGGGTTCGTCGCCCGCGTCGGCGGGGAGCAGCGCGGCCAGCGAACGGCGCCGGGGCGCGCCGACGGCGTCGGGCGGGTGGCCGCCGGGGCTGACGTCGGCCGGGCGGACGGGATGACCGTCGAGCACCGCGACCGTCCCCACCCCGGCCGCCGCCAGCAGCCGCGCGATCTGCGCGCCGACCCGCCCGGCGCCGTGCACGTCGACCCGCTGCCGGGACCGGACGGCCAGCACGTCGCCGCCGCCGGCCGCCGTCCGGGACAGCAGCGCGGCGCTGGACCGGTCGGGCTGCCGACGGGAGTCGTCCGGCCGGTCGTCCGTCCGGCCGCTCGTCCGGCCGCCGGGGCGGTCGCCGGGCCCGAGCCGGTCGCCGTCGATGACGGCGCCGGCCGCCAGCAGCAGCTCGGTGAGATGGTCGGCGGCGGACCGGCCGAGGCCGACCTCCGCCGCCAGCTCCCGCAGCGCCGCGAGGTCGGCGTCGCCGGTCATCGCCTCGACGACGGCCCGCTCGGGCCGGCTCAGCCCGCCCACCACCAGCGCGAGCAGCGGCGTCGCGCCCACCTGCAGGGTGGACTCGTCACGCCAGGTGCGGCTCAACGCGGGATGGAGGATCGGACGCACAGCGGCATCCTGCCGGTTTCGGCGCCGCCGTGCGTTCCGCTGTCCACAGGCCCGCGAGCGCGGGCCCGGCCGGCCTCAGACGCGCCCGAGGATGCGGTTCAGATTGGTCGAACAGACCGGGCAGGTGGCCTTCGCCATGCGAGTGCCCTTGTCGTTGACGACGATGTCGCCGGTGGCCTCGCGCTTCTCCTTGCACTTCACGCAGTAGAACTCCCCCGTGTACGTCTCAGCCATTCGTGGCCTTCCTTTCCTCGTTGCAGGAGCGGAAGCAGCAGGTCAGCCGCGTCCCCCGTGTGGTTGAGCCGACACATTACGCCAGCCGGCGGATCCTTCGAGGCAGAAATGACGAGCGAGAATGCGCTCGGCGGGATCTCAGTTCCGTTGACGGGCGCGCATCTTCCCCGAACGCGCGCCCTCACCGAAGGTGAAGGTGTCATCGTTTTCCGAGATCCCACCGAGCGAGATCGGGCGGCCCGTGCGAAGTGTGGTGTGCAAGGGATTCGAGCCGCCGGACATGTCAGTGAACGTACGGCGATCCCGAGGTGGCGGCAACGGGAACGGCGGTGGATCATCCCAAGGCTGTGGATAACTCTGTGGACGACCTGTGCAGGACTACCGGGGTACTTGTGGACCACCGGTGCGCAGTGTGTTGACAACCCGGAGGGTCAACATCGTCAGCGTCTCTGAGCTGGGCAAACACAATCCACCACATGTGTACGAAGAAAGTGTGGCCGACGTCGCACCGAGGAACGTGGCGGAGCCGGGCATTGGCCTCGTAGGCGGCGATCTCGACCGGTTATCCACATTGCATCCACGCATTCGCCCGCCGTTGGGTTTACGGTGCAACCATGGAGGCACCGGACGTCGAGATACGGCGCTCGCTGCGCCGCCGGCGTACGGTCACGGCGTTCCGCGAGAACGGCCGCATCGTCGTGTGTCTCCCGTCGCGCCTCAGCAAGGCCGAGGAACGCCGCTGGGTCCAGGTCATGCTCGACCGGCTGGCGGCCCAGGAGAAGCGGCGCCGTCCCAGCGACGAAGCGCTGCTGGCCCGGGCCGGCGACCTGTCGCGCAAACACCTCGGTGGCCGGGCGGTGCCGAGCAGCGTGCGGTGGAGCTCCACCCAGCGGGCCCGCTGGGGCTCGTGCACACCCAGCGACGGCTCGATCCGGCTGTCCAGCCGGCTGCAGGGCCTGCCGACCTGGGTCATCGACTACGTCCTGGTGCACGAGCTGGCGCACCTGCTGGTCAACGACCACGGGCCGGAGTTCTGGGCGCTGGTCGGGGCGTACCCGCGGGCCGAGCGGGCACGCGGCTTCCTCGACGGCTACAGCCACGCGGCCGGCGCGGCCCCGGCTGGCGAGGACGACGAATCCGCCGAGGACAACGAGTCCGACGAGGACGGGTCGTCGCCCGATGCGTCCGGCGACGAGGGCGACGCCGCCTGACTCGCTGCCCGATTCGGGTGGATTCGTGGTGCATCCTGGGTACCGTCCTGCGGTGACATCGACGCAGGCGTTCGTGGGCATCCCGACCGGCACCATCACCTGGGACGCGTTGCTGACCGGAGCGCTCGCTGTTCCGGCGACGTTCCTCGCCGCGCTGCTGGCCTTCTGGCTGCAGTCCCGGCACAGCTCGCGGCAGGGCCTGGTCGAGGCGGTCGAATCGCTGCGTGAGCTGGTCATGCGCGTGGCGTCGACGTCGGCCCCGGCTCCCGCCGACGGCCCGTGGGTGCCTGGCGGCGCGCGCCGGCTGACCGAGGCCGAGGCGCGGCTGTTCGTGGATCTCGGCGAACGGATCGCCCGGGTCCGCTCCCGGTGCGGCCGCCGCGACCGCGCCCTGGCCGCCGGGCTGCGCGACGCCCACGTCAGCGTCATCGCCGCGGTCGTCGGCGGCGAGACCGCCGAGGCCGCCGCCGTCTGGCGGTTCCTGGACGCCTGGCTGGATTCCCGCAGCGGCGTGCGGCGCGGCCGGATCACCGTCGAGGCGCTGCGACCCAGCCGCCGGACGACGGGTGCGAGCTCCGGCGCGGGCACGGGTCAGCAGGCGCCGGCGCGCGGGTGACCGGGCGCGGACGACGTCCCGCGGGTGACCGGGCGCGGACGACGTCCCGCGGGTGACCGGGCGCCGCGCCGGTCGCGCGTTTCAGCTCGTACGACCTGAGTGGGACCCCGCCCGGCTGGGAGGGCTTCCCACCCTATGGGCGGGCACCGACAGTCACCGTCGCGCTGGCCGCCACGACGAGCGAGCGGCCGCCCGGCGGCGGGGCTCGGTGCGGCTGAGCGGCCGCCGTACGGCCGGGCAGCTCGGCGCGGCGTCAGAGAGCTGTGTCAGAGGGCGGCGTCGGAGGACTGCGTCAGAGGGCGGCGCGGGCGGCGGCGATCAGCTCCACGACCCCGCCACCGAGCGGCGCCGGGAGGTCGTCGTAGCGGAACCAGCCGAGGTCGCGGGATTCATCGCTGACCGTGGCCACGGCGCCGGGTGGCGCCACCGCGAGGTACTGCACGTCCAGGTGCCACTCGGCGACGCCGGGGCGACAGGGGGCCGGGTGCCGGTCCAGCTTGACCGGCGAACCGCCGCCGCCAAGTGCCAGGCCCGCGATCCCGCTCTCCTCCGTGGCCTCCCGCAGCGCCGTCGCCGCGAGCGAGCCGTCGCCGTCCTCGCAATGCCCGCCGGCCTGGAGCCAGAGGCCGGCCCGGCCGTGCAGGAGCAGCAGCACCCGCTCGGCGGCGGGGTCGAGGATCAGTGCGCTGCCGGTGAGGTGCGCGGGCACGCACGAGCGCCGCATCGCGCCGGGCTCGGCCCGCAACAGGTCGAGGTAGGAGCGCCGCAGCTCGTTCTGGCCGGGCGACGGCGCGGCCCACCCCGACAGCACGGCGACGGCGTCGGCGTGCAGGGGGTCGGGCGGCATCAGGACGGGCTGCCGCCGTTCTCGCCCTCGGGCGGGGCGGGAGTGTCGTCGAGCCCGGACATGTCCCACTGGTCGACGACGAGGAAGGCGGCGGGGTCGGCGAGGTCGTCGGCCGAGGGCATGAGGTCGGGGTGCGCCCAGACGGCGTCGCGGCCGTCGGCGCCGCGGTCCTCGCGGACCGCCGCCCAGAACGTGGCCGCCTCGCGCAGCTTGCGCGGCCGCAACTGCAGCCCGACCAGCGTGGCGAACGTCTGCTCGGCCGGCCCGCCGGACGCGCGCCGCCGGCGGACGGTCTCGCGCAGCGCCGCCGCGGACGGCAGCCGGTCGGCCGTGGCCTGCGTGACGACGTCGTCGACCCAGCCCTCGACGAGGGCCAGCGCCAACTCGAGGCGGTCGAGCGCGGCCTGCTGCTCCGGCGTCGTCGGGACGTCGAACAGCCCGCCCTCGAGCGCCTCTTGCAGCGCCTCGGGCCGCTGGGGGTCGATCTCGCGCATCTTCTCCTCGACGGCGCTGGTGTCGACGGAGACGTTGCGGGCGTACTCCTCGACCAGCGCGACGATGTGCGCGCGCAGCCACGGCGCGTGGCCGTACAGGCGGACGTAGGCGGCCTCGCGCAGCGCGAGGTAGAGCAGGACGTCGCGGGCGTCGACCCCGAGGCCCTCGCCGAAGGCGCGGACGTTGGCCGGCAGCAGCGCCGGGTGCCCGGCGGCCAGCGGCACGCCGATGTCGGCCGAGCCGACCACCTCGCCGGCCAGCTTGCCGATGCTCTGGCCCACCTGCGCGCCCCACATGGAGACGCCGACCTGCTGCATCATGCCGACCAGCGGGCCGGCGGCCTGCGCGATCTCGGGCGGCAGCGACTTGCTCATGGCCTCGGAGACCCGGGCGGCGAGCGGCTCGACGAGGTCCTTCCAGGCGGCGTGGGTGCCCTCGACCCACTCGGCCCGGCTCCAGGTGCGTGGCGAGCCGCCGGTGGACGGGAACGTGGTGGCGTCGTTGAGCCAGGTGTCGGCCAGCCGGAACGCGTCGTCGACCTCGCGCCGGTCGGAACCGCTGACCGAGCGGTCGCCGGCGGCCGAGACGACCTCGCGCGCGGCCTGGTTGGCGAGGTCCCAATTCACCGGCCCGCCGGACCAGGAGAACATCTGGCCGAGCTGCTGGAACATGGCGCCGAGGTCGGGGTTGCCGCCGGGGCCGCCCGGACCGCCCGCGCCGAACATGCCGAAGAGGCCGCCGAGGGGGTCGTCAGGGCCGGAGCCACCGGCCCCGCCGGAGCCGGAACCAGGCTTCTCGGGCCGGTTGTCGTCCGGGTCGTCAGCAGAACCGAAACCGAAGGGGACATCATTCATGGCAGCGCCTCGGGCAGGATGGGAAGCGTTCGGGAGCGCCTCATGCGTTCCACGGTAGTCGTTGAAGGGGATTTCGTGCGCAGACAGTCGGGCCGGGTTCGCGCTGGGCGCAACGGTGGCGACGGCCTGGTGATCGCGGTCACCGGTGCCGCCTCCGGGGTCGGCCGCCTGCTGGCCGCACGGCTGGCCGCCAGCGACGACGTCGCCGAGGTGGTGGGTCTCGACGACTCCCGCGGCGACGTCGACGGCGTCACGTGGCGCGTGATGGATCTCACCGATCCCGCCATCGTCACCCGGCTGGCCGGCGTCGACGCCGTGGTGCACGCGGCGGTCGACATCGGCATCACCGACGACCCCGCCGTCCGCTCGCACCGCAACGTGCGCGGCACCCAGACCATCCTGACGGCGTCCGCGGCGGCCGGCGTGAAGCACGTCGCGGTCCTCACCAGCGCCATGGTCTACGGCGCGCAGCCCGACAACGACGTCCCGCTGGACGAGGACGCCCCGCTGCGGGCGGAGCCCGACGGCTCGGTCATCAGCGACCTGCTGGAGATCGAGGACCTCAGCGCGCGGGCGCCAAGGTCGCACCCCGGCATGTCGGTGACGGTGGTCCGCCCGGCCGCGGTCGTCGGCCCCGGCATCGACACCGTCCTGACCCGCCACTTCGAGGCGCCGCGGCTGCTGGTCGTGCGCGGCAGCGAGCCGGCCTGGCAGTTCTGCCACGTCGACGACCTCGCGTCGGCGCTCGAGCACGTCGTCCTGCACGGCGTCACCGGCCCGGTCGCCGTCGGCAGCGAGGGCCACCTCGACCAGTCCAGCGTCGAGGAGCTGTCCGGCCGCAGCCGCATCGAGCTGCCGGCGTCGTTCGCGTTCGGCACCGCCCAGCGGCTGCACCGGCTCGGCGTCACCCCGGCGCCGGCCAGCGAGCTGCACTACGTCACCCGGCCGTGGGTGGTGGCCGCCGAGCGGCTGCGCAAGGCCGGGTGGGAGCCGCGCTACGACAACGCCGCGGCGCTGCGTGCGCTGATGGACGAGGTCGGCGGCCGGCACGCGCTGGCGTCACGTCGCATCGGCAAGCGCGACGCCGCCACGGCGGCCACCATCGGCGCCGCCGGCGCCACCGTCGCGATTCTCGGGACGGCGGTCGTGGTCCGCAAGGCCCGCCGCCGGAAGCGGAGCTGAGATGGACGTCATCCGGCTGCTCGACGTGCGGCCCGACCCGCTCTCCGTCGACGAGGTGCTGGCCGCGGTGTCCGACCGCGGCGCCGGCGGCACCGTCGTGTTCGTCGGCACGGTCCGCGAGGCCGACGACGGCCGCGGCGTCACCAGCCTCGACTACGAGGCGCACCCCGCGGTGTCCGAGGCGCTGCGAACAGTGGCCGAGAAGGTCGCCGCCGAGCACCCGCTGCGCGCGCTGGCCGCCGTCCACCGCGTCGGCCACCTCGACATCGGCGCCGTCGCCGTCGTGGTCGCGGCCGCCGCCGATCACCGCCAGGAGGCGTTCGCCGCCTGCCGCCAGCTGATCGACGACCTCAAGCGCGAGGTCCCGATCTGGAAGCACCAGCGCTTCGACGACGGCAGCGAGGAATGGGTCGGCTCACCCTGAAACGCGAACGGAGGCTGGCCTGGCCGGCGACGAGGAAGGCTCGTCGCTGACGGCGCGCGGCCGGTCCGGCGCAGCCTCTGGGTCGGCGAACTCGCCCGCGCGGCGACCGCCGCTGCCGCCGAACACACAGGCTGACCACGTACTCTTACGGTGTCCGTTCCCGTTCACCGTGAGGACCGCCCACACCGATGACCCGCCGATCCGCGACGCTCGCCGTCGCCGGGGCCCTGATCGTCGCGCTCGTCGCGGTCGCGTCCATGCTGCACCTGCCCTACGTCGTGTACTCGCCGGGGCCGGTCGAGGACACGCTGGGGGAGTGGAACGGCCAGCAGGTCATCCGCATCGACGGCGCCGAGACGTACCCCACCGACGGTGTGCTCGACCTCACCACGGTGGGGGTCACGTCCGCCGACGCCGACCTCGACCTGCTGACGGCGTTGCGCGCGTGGCTCGACCCCGACCGCGCCGTCGTCCCGCGTGAGCTCGTCTACCCCGAGGGCACCACGGCCGAGCAGTCACGGCAGCAGAACGCCGCGATGCTCGCCAACTCGCAGCAGAACGCCGAGGTCGCCGCGCTGCGCAAGCTCGGCTACGACGTGCCGGAGAAGGTCGTCGTCGACGCCGTGGTCGCCGACGCGCCGGCCGACGGCGTGCTCGAGCCGGGCGACATCGTGGTCTCGGTCGACGGCGCCGCTGTCGCCACCCCCGAGGACGTCGTCGACGCCGTCACCGCGCACGAGCCCGGCGACACCGTCTCGTTCGTCGTCGACCGCGACGGCCGGCAGCTCACCGAGGCGATCACCACCGTCGCCGCCGAGGACGACGGCCGCGCGCTGGTCGGGTTCAGCCCGACGCTCGGGTTCGACCTGCCGGTCGACATCACCATCGGCATCGACGAGCGCATCGGCGGCCCCAGCGCCGGCATGATCTTCGCCGTCGCGATCTACGACAGCCTCACCCCGGGCGAGCTGCTCGACGGCGTGCACGTCGCCGGCACCGGCGAGATCAGCCCCGACGGCGAGGTCGGCCCCATCGGGGGCATCCAGCAGAAGATCGCCGCCGCCAACCACGACGGCGCCGCGCTGTTCCTCGCCCCGGCCAGCAACTGCGACGAGGCGGTCGGCGGCAACAACGGCGATATGCAGGTGGTCCCCATCGAGACCCTCGACGACGCCGTCAGCACCATCGAGTCGTTCGTCGGCGGCGACACCGGCGACCTGCCGACCTGCCCGACCTGACGGCGGCGCACGGACCGTCGCGCGCGAACGTTGTCGGCGCCCGCCCGTAGGGTGGGAAGCTCGGGGCCGCAGCCGCTGCTCGGCCCGTCAGGCCGGTCGGCCGGTCCTCGCGCCGGTCGACTCGGTCGGTCCGGGCTTCGCGTTGGCTGGCCGGACCCGTTCGCCGGGTTCCGCACGTTGGCCGTCCCCTGGCGCCCATTCTCTCGGACCTTCGCCCGTGCGAAGCGCCCCACAAGTCCGCTTGAGGCGCGCGTGCGCGGCTAGACAATGGGCAGCAGGGGGACGGCCCACTGCGGCCATGACGGCCAACCGCCGCACGACGGCGAACGATCCACCCGATCAATCGGACTCACTTATCCAGGGCGCAGTCGTCGAACGGCCAGGCGCAGTCGAACGGCCAGGCTGCGGCAGCTGAACCTCGGCTTCAGCCGAACGTCTCGGCCAGTGCGTTGCCCAGCTCGGGCGACAGTTCGGCGCCGCGCACCAGCTCGTCGTCGGCCTCGTGGCCGCGGATGCGCAGCACCGACGCGCGCCGTCCGTCGCGCAGGACGCCGACGACCACGCGGACGTCGGAGCGGTCGGGGTGCTGCTGGGCCCACCGGGCCGCCAGTCCGTCGTCGTCGGGCATCTGCTCCTCGGCGCCGGGCGGCAGCACGATGCGCTCGAGCACCAGCGCGCAGCCGCTGACGGTGTCGGGCCAGGCGATCTCGAGGAGCAGGTCCTCGATCGGCCGGCCGGCGACGTCCTGCTCGATCGGCGTGAGGGAGTCGGCGGGCGCGTCGGGCTCGATGCCGATGTTGGCGGCCAGTGCCGGCTCGCGGGAGATGAGGTCGGCCGTCGGCGCCAGCGCGTACAGCCGCGCCGGCTGGTCCCAGCCGTCGTCGCGGACGTGCTGTTCGATCTCCTCGATCGCGCGGTAGAGGGCGCTCGGCTGGTCGTCGGTGGTGCTCATGACCGCATCGTCGCACGCGCGGCGGTGCGGTTCGACATCGGTCACGGCCAGGCGTCGAACCGGTCACGGTTCGCCCCGAACCGTCCGCTGACAGCGATGTTCCGACCGCGGGTCGGAACCGCGCGGGCCGGTGAGATAGTTTTGCAGGGGTGAGCCAGGACATGCCCCGACCCGCCGGACCGTTCCGCGGCGCGCCGCAACGACGGTCGCGCGCTCTACTGCCCACGCTCATCGTGCTCGGCGTTCTCATCGCCGCGTACGTGCTCGTCGTGACATTCTGGACCGACAGGCTGTGGTACCAGTCGGTCGACTTCACCCAGGTGTTCACGACGCAGCTGGTCACTCGGATCGGGTTGTTCCTGGTCTTCGGGCTGCTCATGGCCGCTGCGGTCGTCGTCAACGGCATGGTCGCCTACCGCGTCCGGCCGCGCTACCGGCCGATGAGCGTCGAGCAGCAGAGCCTCGACCGCTACCGCGACGCCATCGACCCGGTCCGTACCTGGGTGCTGACGGCGGCCGCCATCCTGCTGGCGATCATGGCCGGCGCCAGCGCCGCCGGGCACTGGCAGACGTTCCTGCTGTGGCGCAACGGCGGCGAGTTCGGCCAGAAGGACGCCCAGTTCGGCCTCGACCTCGGCTTCTTCGCCTTCGACTACCCGTGGTGGCGCTACCTCGTCAGCTTCGGGTTCGCGGTCGTCGTGCTGGGCCTGGTCGTCGCCGCCATCACCCACTACGTCTACGGCGGCATCCGGCTGCAGACCGCGGGGCAGAAGGTCAGCCCCGCCACCACGGCCCACCTGTCCGTCCTGATCGGGCTGTTCGTCCTGCTCAAGGCCGTGGCGTACTGGCTCGACCGGTACGCGCTGGTCACCCAGGACAACGACCGCTTCACCGGCGCCTCGTACACCGACGTCAACGCGGTGCTGCCGGCCAAGACGATCCTGGTCTTCGTCGCGTCCATCTGCGCCATCCTGTTCTTCGTCAACGTCTGGCAGCGCAACTGGACGCTGCCGGGCATCGGGCTGGGCCTGCTGGTGCTGTCGGCGGTCCTGCTCGGCGGGCTGTGGCCGTTCCTCGTCCAGCAGTTCCAGGTCCGGCCGAGTGAGGCCAGCCGCGAGGCGCCGTACATCAGCCGCAACATCGAGGCCACCCGCAACGCCTACGGCATCCAGGACGTCGAGACCGAGGAGTATCGCGCCACCACGTCGGTCCAGGAGGGCCAGCTGGCGCAGGACTCCGCGACCATCCCCGGCATCCGGCTGATGGACCCCAGCGTCATCCCGCCGGCCTTCCAGCAGCTGCAGCAGGTCCGCGGCTTCTACACGTTCAGCGACCCGCTCGACGTCGACCGCTACACGGTCGAGGGCGACGACGGCGTGGTGGCCGAGCAGGACATGGTCGTCGCCGTCCGCGAGGTCGACTCCGACGGCATCCCGGCCGAGCAGCGCAACTGGATCAACGAGCACACCGTCTACACCCACGGCTTCGGCGTCGTCGCCGCGTACGGCAACACCCGCGAGTCCGACGGGTCGCCGAACTTCGCCGAGGAGGACATCCCCACGCAGGGCGTCCTCGGCGAGTACGAGCCGCGCGTCTACTTCGGTGAGAACTCGCCCAGCTACTCCATCGTCGGCGCGCCCGAGGGCACCGACCCGGTCGAGTACGACATCCCGGAAGACCCCGAGACCGGCAGCGAGCGGCGCAACACCTACGACGGCGACGGCGGCGTCCCGATCGGCTCGTTCTGGAACAAGCTGCTCTACGCCACCCGGTTCCAGGAGGCCAACTTCCTGCTGTCCGACCGCCTCAACTCCGAGTCGCGGCTGCTGTACGAACGCAACCCGCGCGATCGGGTCGAGAAGGTCGCGCCGTGGCTCACGGTCGACGCCAACCCGTTCCCGGCGGTGGTCGACGGCCGCGTCGTCTGGATCCTCGACGGCTACACGACGCTGAACTCGCTGCCGTACAGCCAGCGGGTGTCGCTGAGCGAGGCCACCAGCGACTCCCGCACGGCGCGCCCGGCGCTGGCCGCGCAGCCCGACGACTTCATCAACTACGTCCGCAACTCGGTGAAGGCGACGGTCGACGCGTACGACGGCACCGTCACGCTGTACGCGTGGGACGAGGACGACCCGGTCCTGCAGGCGTGGATGAACGCGTTCCCCGACTCCGTGCAGCCGCGCTCGGAGATCCCGACGCCGCTGATGGACCACCTGCGCTACCCCGAGGACCTGTTCAAGCTGCAGCGCAACATGCTCGAGCAGTACCACGTCACCGAGGCCTCGACGTTCTACGGCGGCCAGGACCGCTGGGTGGTCCCGGCCGACCCGTCGTCGAACGTCGACGTCAAGCAGCCGCCGTACTACCAGTCCATCAAGCTGCCCAACGCCGACGCGCCGATGTACTCGCTGACCACCACGTACACCCCACGGGGCCGGCCGAACCTGGCCGCGTTCATGGCCGTCAACGCCGACGCCCGCAGTGAGGACTACGGGCATCTGCAGATCCTGAGACTGCCCAGCAACACACAGATCGACGGTCCGGGCCAGGTCGCGAACGACTTCGAGTCGAACGCCGACGTCGCCCAGCAGCTGACGCTGCTGCGCTCCGGCGACGCCGAGACCCAGCTGGGCAACCTGCTGACGCTGCCGGTCGGTGGCGGTCTGCTGTACGTCCAGCCGGTCTATGTCGCCCGGGCCACCGGCGAGGCCGCCTACCCGCTGCTGCGCCGCGTCCTGGTGCAGTTCGGCGACAGCATCGGCTTCGACGACACCCTGCAGGGCGCGCTCGACCAGATCTTCGAGGGCAACGCCGGCGCCGGGACCGAGGAGCCACCGGTCGTGGAGGAACCGCCGACCGACGGCGAGACGACCCCGCCGCCCGACACCGAGACGACGCCGCCGCCGACGACGGAGCAGCCGGCCGACCTCACCGCGGCGCTCGAGGCCATCCGGGTCGCATGGCAGGAGGCCCGCGACGCGCAGGCCGCCGGCGACTGGGCGGAGTACGGCGCGGCGCTGGAGCGGCTCGACGCGGCCATCGCGGCAGCCGACGCGCTCACCGGCGGCGAGGGCGCCGGCGGGGCCACCCCCGGGGCCACTCCGGGGCAGTAGCGTCACCCGGCCGGAGCCGTCACCCGTTCCTCGGGTGGCGGCTCCGTCCGCGTTCCGGGCCGCGCAGGCCGTGTTCCGGGCCGCGCAGGCCGCGTTGCTCCGGGACGCGGCCGGTGCGGGCGTCAGACCGCGCGCTGGAAGGCGAGTAGCAGGAACCCGGGCAGCGGCTCGAGGTCGCGCTCGGGCAGGCGGACGAAGCCGAGCCGCTCGTACAGCCGGTGCGCGGTGACCATGCGCGGCAGCGACGACAGCACCATCGTGTGGTCGCCGTGCTCGCGGGCGAGGTCGAGGCAGCCCTGTACGAGCGCCGCGCCGACGCCGCGTCCCCTCGCCGCGGGGTCGACGGCGAGCATGCGGAACTCCGCCTCGCCGGCCCGCGCCACCTCGACATACGGGCTGGGCGGGCGGCAGAACGTGACCGCTCCCAGCACCGTCCCGTCGGCGTCGGCCGCCACCAGCAGCGTCGCCTGCACCGATCGGTGCTCGATGTCGGCCAGCTCGTCGGCGTACTCCTCGTCGCCGTCCAGGAACCCGTCGGCGTCGTACGCCGCCACCGTGATGGCGGCGACGGCGGGGTGGTCGTCGGGCCGGGCCGGCCGCACCTGGAAGTCCGTCATGTCGCACATTCTCCCGCCGGCCACCGACACCCCGACGCGGCCGTCCACGCGATTTGGCGCACCGCAGCCGATCGCGTAGACTTCATTTCAGCGACGCGGGGTGGAGCAGCTCGGTAGCTCGCTGGGCTCATAACCCAGAGGCCGCAGGTTCAAATCCTGCCCCCGCTACCAATGTGAAGTATCGGAATGGCTCGAACCCTGCACATGGGTTCGGGCCATTCGTACGTGCGGGCCGGTCCGGAGTGGTCGGCCTGTGCGCTGGTAGGTGCGGGTGGGATCGAGCCCGAGCCCGCGGAGGACGTCGCCGGTGGCGTTGACGATGCGGATGTTGAGGTCTTGGGCCAGGGGACGTCGCCCGCCTCGCGGTTCGCGTACCTCGACAGGATGTACAGCAGGTCCGAGCGCCAGTAGGTGGGTGCTCCCGATCCCGCTGCGGTAGAGCGTGCCGTTGTGGCGCGGGTGCTGGATCCGGCTGTCGAGTCCCGGTCGCGGCGGACGCGGTCGTGGGTGTGGTGGATCGGTCGGCTCGAAAGTCTCGGTGGTCGCGCTCGTCGGGTACGCCACGGTGCTGTTCAGCTACTTCGGCGTGTACATCCTCTTCAACGGCCTGCACTCGTACGGCGGTCTCTGACCGGCGGAGCCCCTGAAGCTCAGCCCGGGGTCATGATCATCAACCTTTTTGGCTGTCAGAGCAGCCCAGAAGGTTGATGATCATGGTGGACGTCATCGCCCGGAAGCCAGGCGACAATACCGTCCTAGACCGGTATCGGCCCAGGCCGCCGAGCGGCGCTGAATCGCAGCCGGCGGGGTGCCGCTGGCTGGCACGCGAGACCTGCTCCGCTCGCCGAGCTGCCGGGAGAAGGCATCGATCTCGGGGCGGTTGCCAGCACGATCGACACGGCGATCCACCTGGCGAGGGCTGCGTGGTGATGGGCACCGCAGCTGTATCCGCGTCCCGTGATGTTCGCCCACCCGAGCGCTCAGAAATCACTCGACAACCGCTTGACCAGTCAGGTCTCGGTCAATCGAGCTCGCTCGGCCTGGGGGTTCGCGGTGGCCGGGAGGCATCCTCCGCCCGGCGGCAACCCGCCACATCCGCCCAGGTCGGCGTCCTGGCCGTGCTGGCCCTGGTGGGAAGCGTCCTCGGTTCCGCCATTGCGCGGTCGGTGGCCAAGAGGCTCCGGCGATCGGCGAAGTCTTGACAGTACGTCAGCCATCCCCATACCGTCCTAGACCAGTATTTCGAACCTCGCCGGCTCGTCGGCGGTTTGCCGGTCCGGCTTCCATGTGGCGACAGAACGAGGTGAGCGCTGATGGTCTTGTTATCCCCGATGCGTCGTGGGACCGCAGTTGTCGCGGGTCTGGTGGCTACGGCCCTCGCCCTCGGCACCGTCGGTGCGGGCTGGGCGGTGCCGCCGTCCCCCGCCGGCCCGGACGATCACGCGGAGGCTGCCGGGCCGATGGCGCCTCCGCTCGGCGGGGATGTGCGGCCGCGTTCGGTTCCGCTGACGGCGGCAGCCGAGAGCATGGGGGACGGGCAGGAGGGCGCGTTGACCCTGCCGGAGCACTATGCCGACCGGGTCGACCATGCGCTCGAGCAAGGCGCCGATCACTGGGGTGAGCGTCTCCTCGCCCTGCCGAACGGGCCGACGCTGGAGAACGTGAAGCCCTTGCTCGTGCCGGTGAACCACGGTGGGCCCACGGTCGCCGAGTCGCCGTGGTACTACCTGCCGCTCACCTACCCGGCGCCGGATCCGCACGAGTGGAGCGCCCAACGCGATTTCAGCCTGCACGTGGCCGATGGCAGCGAGTTGTTGAGCCAGTGGTCTGACGCGCGCGCGTCGCAGCGCGTGACGTTCGCCGTCGGACCCGACGGCGAAGAGCGGTTCGGCGCGGCCGAGGCGCGGTCGGACGAACCGGAACTGCGAGACGGCTACCTCCCGATCCTCCTCAACCGCTACACGGATGCGCAGGGCGTGGCCTACGAGCGGGAGTCGTTCACCGCGACGCTGGAGCCCGGTGGGCCGCTGGTGAGCATGATCCGCTTCACCGCCGACGCGTCCGGAGCCGATGGGGCGGCGGACGGCCACCTGCGGGTCTCGGTCGACACCGCCGGTGTCGATGGTGCCGTGGCGGGCGACGGCCAGGTGAGCGTCGATGGCAAGGTGATTCTCGCCTACAGCGGTGACGCGACCTGGGCGTCGCCGTCGCTCGACGTCGACCTGGACCTCAGCGACGGGCCGGCCAGCGTCTACCTGATCGTCGCCAACGAGCCGGCCGACCTGCCCGGAGCGGAGGCCTCCGAGACCGTCTTCGAGCAGACGCGCGAGCAGGTGAGCGAGTACTGGCGGACGCTCCTCGAGTCCGGAGCCCAGATCGAGCTGCCCGAGTCGTACGCGGCCGACGCGATGCGCAACACCCTGCTCACCAACCTCGTGATGGGCTTCAACCTCACCGTGGGCAACGCCTACGAGGAGCCCAGCGAGACCTTCGCGTTCGTCCCGGAGGTCGCCGCGACCGTCACCTCGCTGGGCGACTTCGGCTACGAGGATCGCTTCCGGGAGAACCTGGACGAGCTCATGGACCGCGGCCAAGGGGGCGCCTTCTTCACGACCTGGGAGCGCGGGATCAAGATGCAGGTCGCGGCCAACCACTACCTGCAGACCAAGGACGGTTCCCTGATCGAGGAGCGGCTGGAGACCTTCGAGTCGTGGCGTGCCGAGTTCGCGAGACAACGCGATGCCGATCCGCATGGACTGCTCGCCAAGGCGAGGTACGCCAGCGACATCCCCGAGCCCGTGTACGGCATCCACCACCAGTCGGAGGCGTGGCGAGGCATGCGCGACCTGGGCGTCGCGCTGCGGCTCATGGGCAGGTCCGCGGAGGCGGACGCCTTCACCCAGGAGGCCGACGAGCTCCAGGATGCCCTGGTGGACGCGATCGACCGGTCGAAGACCACGCTGCCGGACGGCACGATCTTCGTCCCGATCGGGCTGCTTCACGACAACCCGGAGCAACCGTATGAGCGACTGACCGACACGACGCTGGGCAGCTACTGGAACCTGATCATGCCGTACGCGCTCGCCACCGGCATTCTGCCGCCGGATGAACCGACGGCGACCGGGCTGCGCGAGTACCTGAACCGGCACGGTTCGATGTTCCTCGGGATGGTCCGGTTCAACCTGGCCGGCGGCGATCCCGGGATGTGCCACACGAAGGGCGCTCCGTGGTGGCCATCTTCGCCCGGATACAAGTCGACCGGGATCGACCAGCAGTACGGGTACTCGCTCGGACGGTTCCTCGCCGACTCCGAGGACGCCGACCGACTGGGCCTGAGCTTCTACGGCATGCTGGCGCACAACTTCACCCCGAACACGTTCGTCGCCGGTGAGGGCGCGACGGTGTCGCCGTGTCCGCAGCTGGGCGAGTACTACCGGTCGCAGTACCTGCCGCCCCTCTCGCCGAACAACGCGACCTACCTGAAGGCCCTGCGGCTGATGCTGGTGCGGGAGGACGTCGATTCCGCCGGCCTGCCGACCGAGTTGCACATCGCCCCCGCGACGCCGCGCGACTGGCTCCGCGACGGCGAGCGGTTCGCGGTGCGCGACCTGCCGTCGTCGTTCGGCCCGATCGCCTTCGAGGTGACGTCGAACCTGGACGACGGGTCCGTGACCGCCCGGATCGAGCCGCCGGCGGTCGAAGAAGGACGAGCGAGCGCCGCGGAGGTCACGGTGCACCTGCGTGCCCCCGCCGGCCATCGGCTCACGCAGGTGACGGTCGACGGTGCGTCGGTGCCGTTCGACGCCGCCTCGGAGTCGGTGCGGCTCGGCGCGGTGCGCGAGCCGGTGACCGTCGAGGCCGGCTACGAGACGACCCCTGTCAGCTCTGCGTCGTACGCCGCCGTGGCGTCCGTCGACCCCGAGCGCACGCTGGTCGAACCCGGGGAGACGGTGGAGCTCGAGCTCGACGTCGAGGCGCTGGGGCCGCAGGAGGTCCGTGGAATCGTGGACGTCGAGGTGCCGGCCGGGTGGAGCGCATCCCGGAGCAAGCTGCGGTTCGACGTCGACAGTGCGGGCGAACTCGCGTGGACGAGGCTGCCGCTCACGGTCACGGTGCCGCGTGGCGCAGCACCGGGGAGCTACGAGCTGACCCTCGTCACCAAGCCCTATCGAGGTGCCGAACAGACCGCCACCGTCGACCTCCGCGTCGCCGTGCCGGCTGACGGCAGCTATGCGGACCTGGTGGAACAGGCCCAGCCGGTGGGCTTCTGGCGGTTCGACGAGACCGATGCGCGCGAGGCCGTGGCGGACTCGTCGGGCTCCGGCAACACCGGTGAGTTCCGCGGGCAGGTGCAGACGTCGGAGCCCGGCGCCGTTGCCGGCGACCCGAGTTCTGCCGTCAGGCTGGTCAACGGGTACATCGACATACCGGACAGCTCGTCGTTGAGCCTGACCGGCCCGTACACGCTCGAGGCCTGGGTCAAGGCGACCGCCGGCGGCCAGCAGGGCCTCGTGGAGAAGTACGAGAGCGACCAGTGCCTGCCGTCTCGGGACGGTTACGGCGTCCGCCTGGTCGCCGGCAACAAGCTGCAGCCCTTCTCCATCGCCGGCGACCAGTACCGTGCCGGCGCGGCCAGCGAACGCAGCGTGCGGCAGGTGGTGTGGCAACACGTCGCGTCCGTGTACGACGGAACGACGCTGCGGACGTATATCGACGGCCGGCTCCAGTCCGAGACGGCACTGTCGACGGCGCCGACAGACGGGGGCGGCAGCCTGAAGGTGGGCGCCCGTGGCGACGGTGCCGCCGACCTGTTCGAAGGGTGGATCGACGAGGTCGCGGTGTACGACACGGCTCTGAGCGCGGACCAGCTCGACGCCCACTACGTCAAGGGCATCCTCGGCACCGCGGGTGAGCGGGACGTCCAACCGGCGGCTGCCGATCCGGCGGAGTCGCTGCAGCCGGCCGGTCCGGCGGCGCAGGCCGCTCCCGGTGAGTACGCGGCGCAGGTCATGGCCGACCAGCCGGTCGGCTACTGGCGGCTGGGCGAGTCGTCCGGCACCGTGGCGCAGGACGCCTCGGGTACGAGCAACAACGGCACCTACACCGGCGCCGTGATGCCCGGTCACCCCGGCGGCCTGGCCGGCGACCCGGACACCGCCGCCCAGTTCATGGGTGGCTACGTCTCCGTGCCGGACTCCGAATCGTTGAGCCCGACCGGGCAGTTCACGCTCGAAGCGTGGGTGAACCTCGACGATGTGTGCGGGCAGTACGGCCTGGTCGAGAAGTACGACGCCCCTGCTTTCAACGGCTACCTGCTGCGGGTGACACCCGGAGGCCGGTTGAGCGCCTTCACCCTCGGCGGCGACGGCCAGCTCGCGTCCGTGACCGGCCAGTCCGTCGTGATGCCGGACGAATGGCACCACGTGGTCGCGGTCTACGACGGCACCAGCCTCTCCGTGTACCTCGACGGGGAACTGGACGGCTCGGTGGCCACCACCTTCGATCCGGTCGACGGGATGACCGACCTCAAGTTGGGCGCCCGAGGCGATGACGCCGGCGCCCGGTTGCGCGGCGTGCTCGACGAGGTCGCCGTGTACGACCACGCCCTGACGGCGGAGCGGGTCCAGCAGCACTACACGCTGGGACGCCAGGCCGACGCCGGAGGCTGACCGGTCTCGGCCGCGGGTGAGCCACCGCTCGGTGGCTCACCCGCGGCCGTTCCGTGCGGCCACGCGGTCAGTGGCCGCGGAACGCCTCCTCGAGCCACCACGACGGCTCGCTGCTCACGATCTTGGCGTCGACGAGCAGGGCGGTGTCGCGGGGTCCGTCCAGCCAATGCCGCACACCGGCCAGGTCGTCCGGCGCCCGGACGGTGATGGCGGTGAACCCGTACCCGCGGGCGATGGCCGCGATGTCGGTCTCGGGGAAGGTCACCGAGCTGAGGTCCTGCCCCGTCGGCGCGAAGTGGTGTACCTCGGCGCCGTAGGCGTCGTCGTTGTAGACCACCACGACCATCGGCAGCCGCAGGCGGCGCACCGTGTCGAGCTCGGCCGCCATCATCAGCGCGCCACCATCGCCCAGCGCGGCCACCGGGAGCCGGTCCGGCTGGGCCAGCGCGGCGCCGATCGCGGTCGACAGGCCCAGGCCGATGGACTGGAAGGCCTGGGTGAAGCAGAACCCGCGCTCGTCGGGAACGGAGAGGAACATGCTCGGGTAGCCCATGAAATTGCCCGAGTCGACGCTGACGACGCGCTCGGCGGGGAGCAGGTCGTCCATCCCGATGGTCAGCGTGCGCGGGTCGATCCGGCCGGCGCCGGTGAGGTCGTCGTACGGGACGTCGCGCCAGCGCAGCTGCGTGGCCAGCCGCTGGGCGACCTCCGGCGTCCGGTACCCGCGGCCGGTCGCCTCGCCGGCTCCGGCCGGGGCGGTCAGCAGCGCCCGCGCCGTCGCGCCGACGTCGCCGAGCACGCCGAAGCCGAGCTGCCGGTGCGCGCCGATCGCCTCCGGGGTGTCGTCGACCTGCACGACCGTCGCGCCGGGCGCGATCAGCCGGCCGTGCCGCATCGTCCACATGTTCAGCGCGCAGCCCCACCCGACGATCAGGTCGGCGCCGGCGATCAGTTCGGCGGCGAGTGGGGACGAGAACCCGCCGGAGACGTCGAGCGACCACGGCTCGTCGTGGAACAGTCCCTTCGCGACGGCGGACGTCGCCAGCAGCGCGCCGTGCTGCTCGGCCAGCGCCAGGACGGCCGTCCGCGCCGCCGCGGACCGGGCGCCTCGCCCGGCCACGAACACCGGCCGCCGGGCGTCCTCGAGCGCCGCCGTCAGCCGGGCGACGTCGGCGGTGGCCGGGCGCGGCGGCTCGGGTGCGGACGGCAGCGGCGGCGGCGCGGTGTCCACGGCGTCCAGCGCCTGGAGTTCCAGCGGCAGGTTGAGCACGACGGCGCGGCGCTGGTGCACGGCGGTGTGGACGGCATCGACGGCTTCTCTCGCGGCGGTCTGCGCGGACGTGATCCGCAGCGGCACAGCCCCGACGGCGCGGGCCAGAGCGTCCTGGTCGACGTAGAAGTTCGACCGCGGCTGCGTCACCTCGGCGGCGACGACGACCAGCGGCGTGCGGGACTTGGCGGCCTCGGTGATTCCGGTCATCGCGTTCGTCAGGCCGCAGCCCTGATGGACGCTGAGCGCGGCCGGGCCGCCCGACGTGCGAGCGTAGGCGTCGGCCATGGTGGCGGCGCCGCCCTCGTGCCGGGCCGCGACGAACCGTGCGCCGGCGGCCGACATCGCGACGGTCACGTGGAAGTTCCCGGAGCCGACCACGCCGAAGACGTGGTCGATGCCGGCGTCGACCAGCGCGCGCCCGACTGCCTCGGAGACGAGCATGGCGGCGGTCAGCGCTCGGTGAGCGCCAGCACGCGGGCCGGCGATCCGGAGCCGCCGACGATGCGCAGCGGCGCCGCGACGACCACCGCTCCGGTCGGCGGCAGGCGGTCGAGGTTCTGCAGTTGGGCCAGGCCGTACTTGCCGTTGCCCAGCAGGTAGGCGTGGCACGGGAAGGCCGGCTCGAACGAGTGCGCGGCGCCCGCGTCGGTGCCCACCGTCTCGACCCCGATGCCCTGCAGCGGCGACTCCTCGGCCACCCAGCGGGCGCAGTCGGCCGACATGCCGGGGCTGCTGGGGCCGGTGGCGGTGTTGTTGATCATCTCCGCCTGGGTCGTGCGGGCCGACCAGCCCGTGCGGCACAGCAGCCAGCCGCCGTCCGGCAGGGCGCCGTGCTCCGCCTCGAACGCCCGGAGGTGATCGATCTCGATGAGGAAGTCGGGGTCCGCGGCGACCTGCGCCGTGACGTCCAGCACCACGGCCGGGGCCACGAACGACGTCAGCGGCACGGCGTCGATGGCGGCCTGGTCCTTGCCGGTGACCCAGTGGGCGGGCGCGTCGAAGTGGGTGCCGGTGTGCTCGCCGGTGCGGAAGTTGTTCCAGTACCAGGCCGGCCCGCGGTCGTCGTACCGGCTGATCTCTTCGAGCTCGAACCGTGCGGTCTGGCCGAACTCGGGTGGCAACTCGAGAATCGGCGTCTGGTCGGACAGCGGCGCGGTGAGGTCGACGATCTCGACGCGGCCGGACACGAGTGCCTCGATGAGGCCGGACAGAACGGACATGGACCGACGGTACAGCCGCGACGCGGTCAGCGGCGCCAGACGGTGCCGCGGCGATCGTGGCCGATGCGGCCTTCGATCTCGACCGCGACGTGCGGCGCGCCCAGCCGCTCCGCCACCAGGTACAGGCCGAGGTCCAGCCCGGCCAGCCAGCCGCTGCCGGACGTCACGAGGTCGCCGTCGTCGACGATGCGGGCGTCGATCACCTCGGCCCACTTCGCGAGGTACTCCATGTCGAAGCGGTAGGTCGTCGCGGGGCGGCCGTCGATGAGGCCGGCCGCGCCGAAGAGCACCGCTCCCGAGTCGATGCCGCCCAGCAGCAGCCGCTCGCCCGCCCGCTCCTTGAACTCCCGCAGTTGCCCTGGCAGCCGGCTGGCCTCGATCACGTCGAAGTCCCAGCCACCGGCGACGAGCAGCGCGTCGGCGCGGGACGGGTCCCAGGCGCTCAGGCCGGCGAACCGCGTCCCGTAACAGCCGGTCACCTCCGCGGCCCCGTCCGCGGTCACCAGCACCGGCGACACGTCCACGCCGAGCAGCCGGGCCCGCGCCAGCACGTCGTACGTCAGCAGCGCGTCCATCTCGGCGATCCCGTCGTACATCAACACCTCGGCTCGCATGCGCACAGTCTTCGCGGCCGCGCGGCGGCGTCGCCACGGCAGGAATGCCACGCTTCGATAGATTCACGCCATGCACAGCGTCGTGGTGCTCGCGTTGCCGGGCGTGGTGGCGCTCGAGCTGGCCATCCCGTTTCAGGTGTTCGCGACGGCGCGGGCGGCCGGCCACCGCCACGCCCGGCTGACCGCCGACGGCCGCCTGTACGACGTCCGCGTCGGGGCGCCGCACCCGGAGCTGGCGGCGACGGCGTCGGGCGGGGCCGCGTTCGCGATCACCGGGTTGCAGGGCCTGGACGTCGTCGCCACCGCCGGCACCGTCATCGTCCCGGCGGCGGAGTCGGGGGCCACCCCGTCCGCGGACGTCGTCGACGCCCTCCGCGCCGCGCACGCCCGCGGCGCCCGCATCGCCTCGATCTGCACCGGCGCCTACCTGCTCGCGGCCGCCGGCCTGCTGGACGGCCGCCGGGCGACGACGCACTGGGCGCACGCCGACGAGCTCGCCGCGCGGCACCCGTCGGTGCGCGTCGATCCGGGCGTGCTGTTCGTCGACGACGGCGACGTGCTCACCGCTGCGGGCGTCGCCGCCGGGCTGGACCTGTGCCTGCACCTCGTCCGCCGCGACCACGGCGCGGCCGCCGCCGGCTACGTCGCCCGGCGCATCGTCATGCCGCCGCACCGCGAGGGCGGCCAGGCGCAGTACCACCCGGCCGCGGGCGCCGAGCCCGGCGGGACGACGCTGGAGCCCACGCTGGCCTGGCTGCGCGGCAGCCTCGCCGACGACCACCAGCTCACGGACATCGCCCGGCACGCCGCCATGAGCACCCGCACGCTCGTCCGCCGGTTCCGCGCCGAGTGCGGCACCACGCCGCTGCAGTGGCTGATCCGCCAACGCGTCGACCACGCCCGCGAGCTGCTGGAGACCACGTCGCTCCCGGTCGAGGAGGTGGCCCGGCGGGCCGGCTTCCACACGTCGGCGTCGCTGCGCCAGCACTTCGCCCGCCTCCTCGGCACCAGCCCGCTGCGCTACCGGCGGACGTTCCAGCAGGTCCCGGCGTGAGCGCGGGCAGCACCGCCGGTGTGCCGCGGCTGTCGCGCGACCACCTGAGCCGGCCGCGGCTGCTGGCCGCGCTCGGCGACGGCGAACTCCCGCTTCGGGTCGTCCGGGCGCCGGCCGGCTACGGGAAGACGGCGCTACTGGCGCAGTGGGCCTGCGGCCGCCCGGCCGGGTCCGCGACGGTCTGGGTCACCGCCGACGACGAGTGCGCGACGCGGCTGGGGTTCTGGTCGCGGGTGGTCGCGCTGCTGGGGACGGTGTACCCGGAGTTGGCCGGCGTGGAGGTCGGCGCCGACGCGGTCGGGCACCTGCCGACACTGCTCCCGCCGTTGCTCGACGCCGCGGACCGGCCGCTCACGCTGGTCGTCGACGCCGCCGAGCAGGTCGATCCGCGGGTGGAGCGCGACTTGCTGCGGCTGGTCCGGCACACCGCCCGGCTCCAGCTCGCGGTCGGCACGCGCCGCGACGGCGAGCTGACGGACCCCGCGACGGAGCTGAGCGTCGACGCCGTCACCGTCGGGCCGAGACAGCTCGCCTTCACCGCCGACGAGGCCGCCCGGCTGGCCGTCGAACTGCGCAGTCCGCTGACCACCGAGCAGGTCGCGGCGCTGCACGAGACGAGCGACGGCTGGCCGCTCGCGGTCCGCGCCGGGCTCCGGCCGCAGCGCGAGCACCCGTGGCCGGCGCCCAGCGAGAACGACACGCTGTCGCGGCTGCAGCGGATGCTGGTCGGCGACCTCGAAGGGCTGCCCGGCTTCGACGACCTGGTGCTGCTGTCCGTGGTCGACGGCGTCGGCGTGCGGCAGGCGGAGCTGCTCGGCGTCGACCTCGACGACCACCCGCTCCTGGCCGTCGTCGAGGACCGCGGGCTGGGTGGCTGGGAGGACGGCCTGGGCGAGCCGCGGTTCCGGCTGCAGCCGCTGGTCCGCGACGCCCTGCGCCGGCGCCTGGACGACGACCGCCTGCGGGACGCGCACCGTCGGCTGGTCGACTGGTACGAGGACCGCGGCGAGCGCGCGGCGGCGTTCGAGTCCGCCGTCGTCGCGCAGGAGTGGCAGCGCGCCCGCACCCACCTCGGGCAGGCGTTCCGCGAGGTCGCCGGTGGCCTCGACAAGCACTGGGTGCGCCGCGCCGACGTGCCCAGGCAGGTGCTCCGGGCGCAGCCGCTGCTCGCGCTGTTCGTCGGGGTGGCGCACTACGCGGTCGGCGACGTCGCGAAGGCGGTCCGGATGCTCACCGCCGGGGTCGCGACGGCGGAGTGGCAGCGGCTGTCCAGGCATGGCCGCGTCAGCGTCGACCACGTGTGGATCCAGGGCATGCTCACGCTCGGCCTGCGCTTCGCCGGCCGCGACGAGCTGGTGCAGCCCGCGCTTCGCCGTCTGCACGGCATGCTGCCGCGGGCCGCCGACCCCACCGGCGAGCTGGACCATCTGCGTCCGCTCATCGTCACCCAGACCGCGTCGACGCATCTGCTGCTGGACCGCGTCGACGACGCCGTCCGCGCGCTGGCCGATCGGACGGCCGGTCCGGTCCGTGGCAGCGGCGCGCTGCACCCGGAGTCGCTGACGGTGCTCGCGCACGCCACCGCCGGGCGCGTCACGCTGGCCCGCGCGGCGCTGGCCGAGCTGGTCGAGCCGGGCCTGCCGCGGTTCTTCAACGCCGGCTTCTACGCGATCCCCAAGCACGTCGGCGCCGCCTACGTGCACCTGGAGGACCACCGTCCGGACGCCGCCGCCGACGCGCTCGCGCAGGTGCTGCCGCACTGGCCGACGATGGAGTGGTGGCCGCTGGTGCTGCACGCCCGGGCACTGCAGTGCTGGCACGCCGACGGGCCGGCCGAGGCGCTGCGGCTGCTGGAATCCGGGCTGGACGACAAGAGTCGCAAGCCGCTCGGCGCGGCGATGCGGGCCATGCTGACGGCGCAGCGGGCCGAGCTGCTGCTGGCCGCGGGCCGGCCGGCCGAGGCCCGCCGGCTGATCCCGTCGCGGCGCATCCGGCCGTACCCGCGGCTGGCCGTCGCCAAGGCACGCGGCCTGCTGCTGGACGGCGACCACGCCCGCGCGCTGGGCATCACCGCCGCGCCGGAACACGAGCATCGTGGCACCCCGCGCGACCGCCTGCACCTGACCCTGATCGCCGCGTCGGCGCGGCTGCGCTCCGGCGATCCGGCCGCGGCCGCGCGGGACTTCGCCGGTGCCGTCGCGCTGTCCGGCGACACCGGGCTGCGCAGCCCGTTCGCCGCGATGCCCCGCTCGGACTTCCGCACCCTGGTGGCGGCGATCCCGGACGGCGCCGAGCTGCGCGCCGACGTCGCCCGCTTCCCGGCGCTGTTCCCCGAGCCCGACGCGCTGGTGTCGCTGACGCGGCGCGAGGCGGCCGTGCTGGCCGAGCTGGCGACGTCCGACACGCTGCCGGTCATCGCCGGCCGGCTCGGCGTCGCCGCGGGCACCGTGAAGAGCCAGTGCCGTGCCATCTACCGCAAGCTCGACGTGTCCGGCCGCGACGACGCGGTGGCCGAGGCGCGTCGTCGCGGCCTGCTCTGAGGGGGTAAGAACCGGGGGGATATCCGCGAGACCGGGCCCGGCCCACCCCGCGACCTCTGCTGCTCTGGAACCCGCACGACGGGAGCAGAGAGCGCGAGGGGACGGGTGGAACGACGCACGGACGGCCGGGTGCCACGGGACCGGCTGCTCGAACGCCTCGACCGCCCGGCCGCGCTCCGGGCGATCGTCGGCCTGCCCGGGACCGGCAAGACCGCGCTGGTGGCCGAGTGGGTGTCGGTTCGCGCGGCGGCCGGAACCGCGGTGACCTGGATCGACGACCCCGTCGGCCTGCCGGGCGCCATCGCCGCCGCGGGCGAGACCGTGCTCGTCGTCGACCGCGGCGACGACCTGCCCGAGCCGGACGCCGTCGCCGCCGCGCTGGCCCGGGCGCCGCACGTGCGGCTGGTGGTGTGTGGCCGCCGTCCGCTGTCCCTGGTCACCGCCGCGCACCGGGCCGGGCTGGAGGTCACGCAGCTGACGGGCGCGCAGCTGCTGGCCACGCCGGACGAGTTCGCGGCGGCGTGGGGCGAGCGCGGCACGGCCGCCGTCCACGAGCACACTCGCGGCTGGCTGCTCCCGGCTCGGCTGATGATCGACGCGCCGACGGCGGAGGACGGGCGGCGCGCGGCCTCCGACTACGTGCGGGCGGTTGTGCTGGACGGGCTGCCCTCCGCGGTCCGCGGGGCCGCGTCCCGGCTGGCGCTCGCGGACCCGATCACCCCCGTCCACCTGCGCGCCGTCGGCGTCGGGGACGACCTGGCGGGGGAGCTGCGGGCGCTGGCGGCCGGTTGTCGGTGGGCGGGCGTAGGTTTGAGGCCCACCCGGCCGGGAGGGGTGGACGCCGGGCCGCGCGCGACGTCGGAGGGTGGGGACGGTGGCCGCGAGGCCCGCGTCAGCGGCGAGGGCAGCGGCGGCGCCGCGTGGTCGCTGCCGCCGGTGCTGCGCGGCGCGCTGGTGGCCGAACTGGCCGCCGCCGAGCCGGAGCAGCCGGCCGCCTGGCACCGCCGGTACGCCCGCGCGCTGCTCGACGCCGGTGCGCCGGGTCCGGCCGCTCGGCACGCGCGCTCCGCCGGCGACTGGCCGCTGCTGGCGCGGGTGTGGAACGCGGCCGGGCTGACGCTGCTCACCGAGCGGTCCGACGACCTCGTCGCCGCGTTCGGCGGGCTGCCCGCGCGGGTGCCGCACGAGGTCGCGGACCTGCGGCTGCCGGCCGCGGCCGCCCGCATCCTGACGTCCCACCCGCCGGGCGTGCGGACGCTGCAGGCGCTGGCCAGCGCGTTCCGGGCGGACGGCGAGCAGCTGCTGCGGGCGGAGGAGATGACGCCCGGACGGCCCAGCGACCGGCAGCTGCACCTGCTGTCGATCGGGATCGTTGCCGACCGTCTGGACGGACGCTACGAGCGCGCCGCCGCCGGCGCCGCCCGGCTGGAGCGCGAACTGACCGGCCGCGACGGCGACGTCTGGCCGATGCACCGGGCGTGGGCGCTGCACCAGTCCGCGCAGGCGCTGCTGCTCGGCGGGAACGGGCCGCGCGCCGTCGCCGCCGGGACGCAGGCCTACGCCGCCGCCCACGACGTCGCCGCGCACCCCGTCACCGCGCACATCGCCGCCGACCTCGCGCTGCTGCACGCGGCCACCGGCGCCACCGTCGACGCCCGGTACTGGCTGGACGTGCACGAGCGGCACGCCGCGCCGGCCCGCTGGCTGGAGTACCTGGTCCGGCTGCCCGCGCAGCTGGCCGCCGCGTTCGTCGCCGCGGACCGGCTGGACGGCGCCGCAGCCCGCGCCCACCTGGAGCGGGCCGAGGACGACACAGGGCAGGCCGAGCTGTGGCCGTTCGCGGTCGCCGCGCGGACCCAGTACGCCCTCAGCTTCGGCGACCCGCTGCTGGCCCTGGCCGACGCCGAGCGATCCGCCGCCGTCAACCCGGTGCCCTCCGACGGCCTCGCCGCCCGCATCGTCGACCGGTGCCGGGCCGAGCTACTGCTCGCCCTGGGCGAGCTGAACCGCGTCGACACGCTGCTGCGGGCGGCCGGGCCGGACGCCGCCTGGACCGCGGTGCCACTGGCCCGGTTCCACCTGCTGCGCGGCGAGCCGGCCCGGGCCGGCCACACGGCCGGCGCGGCGGCGTGGGCGCCGGAGACGACGCCGCGGGACCGGATCGAGCTGCTGCTGATCGAGGCCGCCGCAGCCGAGGCGCTCGGGTCGCCGGGGACCGCGGACCACTCGTTCGGCCGGGCCGCCGCGCTCGCTGCCCGCACCGGTGCGCTGCGCTCGTTCACGCTGCTGCCGGACGCGCTGCGTGACGTGCTGGCGAAGCGGGCCGGGATCGCGCTGGACCCGGCCGTGCTGGCGACCCGTCCGGCGTATCCGGCGCGGGCGGAGCTGGTGACGTTGACCGAGCGTCAGCAGGCGGTCCTGCGAGCGCTGACCCGGCACGAGGACGCCGCCGCCATCTCGTACGCGCTGGTCATGGCGCCCAGCGTGGTGGAGGAGGAGTTGCGGTCGCTGTACGCGGCGCTCGGCGTGACCGGCCGGGACGCCGCCCTGCTGCGGGCCCGGCGCTTCGGCCTGCTGCCCGGCGACTGAGGCCGGCCGGCGCCGGTTCGGATCGTTGGTGGCGGGCGGTCGGCCCAGACTGTCGGTGCCCGCCCGTAGGGTGGGATGGCCCTCCCGGCCGGGCGGGGTCCACGTAGCAGGCCGCGTGTTCGACATCGCGCAACCGAGGCCCGGCGAGCGACCACCGGTTCGGGTTGCGGGCCCAAGCCGCCGCGTCCATGATCGTCCGGACCCCGCACCCCGACGAGACGAGCCGACGTGGCCGCGCCCGACGCCCTCGCCCGACCGCAGGCTGCCACGCCGGCCGCCACGCGGGCGCTGCTGCCGTCGCTGGCGCTGGTCATGTTCGCCGTCGTCGCGAACTACGCCGCGTTGCTGGCGGTGCTGCTGCCGAACCACGTCGAGGCGATCGACCCGGACCGCAAGGTCACCAACCTGGCCATCGTCACGTCGGTGTCGTTCGGGTTCACCATCGTGGCCCAGCCGCTGGTCGGCGCGCTCAGCGACCGCACGCGGGGCCGCCTGGGCCGCCGCGCGCCGTGGCTGCTCGGCGGCGCCGTCGTGGCCGCCGGGTTCCTGCTGGGCCTGGGCGGGCTCGGCTCGGTCGCGTGGATCTGCGTGTTCTGGGTGGTCATCCAGTTCGCGCTCAACGGCACCGACGTCGCGGCGGCGGCGACGCTGGCCGACCGCGTCCCGCGGGCCCGGCGCGGCCGCGCGTCGGCGGTGCTGGCCGGCGGCGGAATGGCCGGGGCGGCCGCGGGGACGGCGTTCGCAGGCCCGCTGGCGGTCCAGCACCGGCCGGTCGCCTACACCGTGCTGGGCCTCTCGGTGGTCGCGGCGGCCGCGGTGTTCGTGCTGGTCGACCGGCCGGGCCCGGCGCCACCGCGGGACGGCGGGCGGCGGGAGCTGCTGCGCGGGTTCTGGCAGCGGCCGCGCGAGCACGCCGACTTCCTCTGGGTGTTCGGGTCGCGGCTGCTGTTCGTGCTCGGCTACCAGCTGATCCTGACCTACCAGCTGTACATCCTCACGGACTATGTGGGGCTCGGCCGCGACGACGCCAACCGGCTGATCGGGCTGCTGACGGTGCTCGGCTTCGCGACGACGGTGGCCGGGGTCTTGGTGGGCGGCTGGTGGAGCGACCGGACCGGCCGGCGCACGGCGTTCCTGGTGGCCGCGGCCGCGATCCTCGGCGTGGCGCTGGCGGTGCCGCTGGCGTCCGCGACGACGGCCGCGGTGGCGGTGTTCGCGGCGGTTCAGGGTCTGGCCGGTGGACTGTACCTGGCCTGCGGCAACGCACTGGCGATCGACGTGCTGCCGGACCCCGAGGCGGCCGCCGGCAAGGACCTCGGGCTGTTCAACGTCGCCGTCAACGTGCCGCAGACGGTCGCGCCGCCGATCGCCGCGCTGGTCATCACCGTCTTCGGCGGCTACCGGGCGCTGTTCGCCGTCGCGCTGGTCAGCGTCGCCGCCTCCGCCGTCCTCGTCACCCGAGTGCGCCAGACTGGGCGGGGAGGCGGTGAGGCCACCTGACACCCGACGAGTTGCAGCGCCTCTGCGTCAGCGGAGTCGCCAGGTTGCCCGTGGGTCCTTCGAACTGTTCCCTTCCCAGCGGACCAACCGTTCATCCTGGAGCGCCCGCAGCTGCCGGAGAGCCGTCGGACGTGTGATTCCGACGAGTTCCTCGACCTGTCCCGTGCCAAGCGGCCGATTGGCCCGTCGCATCGCGTCCAGCACCGCGAGGGCGCCCCGCGGTAGTCGCTCACGCACCTCGGCCGGGATGGCATCGGCTGCCGACAGCACCAGGCGTACCGACGCCTGGTGCTGGCTGTAGATCGGGTCAGTCAGTCCAGCGGACCGCACCTCGTCGAAGATCCGGCGGATGCCCTCGCCGAGCTCCTGGGCGATGCCGAGGTCGGAACAGACACGGGCGATACGGGGGTTGCGGGCATATCGCGTGATCGTCAGCGGGGACGTCGGGTCCGCGAGCCCGGGGAACCTGCCAGGGCTGCTGATCTCGACCCGATCGGGGAAGATCTCCACCCGGATGTGATCGCCGGCAGCACTGTAGGAGCGATGCACGACGGCGTTCACGAGCCCCTCCAGCCACGCATCGCGCGGGATGATCGGTGTCGGCTCGAATCGTCCTGACGGGGCCAGTCGTCGGCGGGTGGGAATGATGTTCTCGATCGCCTGCTGAGCCTGCTCGAGCTGGACCGGCAGGCTTCCCTCGAAACGCTCTTCGTGCGCGAGTCCTTGCCTGATCCCGGTGCCACGCTCGGATTCCGCGTACCGGAGCACCCGGACGTGGGCGTGGGGGAGCAGCAGCTGTGGATGGTCGGCGAACAGGAGATAGGCCGCGATGGTCAGTCGCCGGCGGTGGTCGACCAGGCTGCGAGCCGCCAGCATGCTCTCCAGCGAACGAGCACCGATCGCCGCCCGGTAGTACTCCAACTGCTCAGGTGCGAGCTCCGAAGCAGCAATTGCGGCCGGGGTTCCGTCATACGGCGCCGTCCCACGGTCATATTCCAGTTCCTGGCGTTCACGGAAGCCCAGTCGACGGGACTCGTCTCCGACGCGCAGGTAGCATTCGCCGCCGCGGTGCTGATGGACGACCTGCCCCGGATCGATCCGGATCAGCAGGAGCTGTCGACCGGCACCGCTGTCGAACTCCTCCATGCTGACGCGGGGGACCGGCTCGATGTGGTCATGCGCGGTCTGCTTGAGGTCATTGAACCTGGTGGCGTCGACGCCGTCGACGGCACCGTCATGGAGGCCGACCACGATGCAGCCCCCCTCGGCGTTGGCGAACGCGACGATGGCCCGTGCGAGGTCCTTGGGAGATACCCGCCCGGACTTGCGCTCGAACCACTGCCCCTCGGGCATGGTGGCGAGCTGGGCAGCCGCTTGCTCAGGAGGGAGCGTCAGTGCCTGGTCCAACTCCGCCGCGCACATGGACCTACTCTAATATTTTTAGAGTAGGTTCGAGTGCGAGCGTGCGCCAGACTAGGCGGGGAGGCGGTGAGGCCACATGACACCCGACGAGTTGCAGCGCACGGCTGCCGACCACCTACTGCTCCATTTCTCCAAGCAGCGGCTCGACGACCTGCTGGTGCTCGAACGGGGCGAGGGGCCGTACGTGTTCGACTCCCGCGGCCGCCGCTACGTCGACGCGCTGTCGAGCCTGTTCTGCGCGCAGCTCGGCTACTCCTACGGTGCCGAGTTCGGCGCGGTGGTCACCGAGCAGCTGACCCGGCTGCCGTTCAACACGAACTGGGCGACGGCGCATCCGCCGGCCATCGAGCTGGCCGAGCGGCTCACCGGCCTCGCACCGGCCGGGCTGACCCGCGCGTTCTTCACCAACGGCGGCTCCGAGGCGGTCGAGGCGGCGTGGAAGCTGGTCCGCGAGCACTACCTGGCCGTCGGCCAGCCGCGGCGCACCAAGGCCATCGCCCGCGATATCGCGTACCACGGGGTCACGCTCGGCGCGCTGGCGTTCACCGGCGTCCCGCGGTTCAAGGACGACTTCGGCCCGCCGCCCATCGACGTCACGCACGTGTCGAACACCAACGCGTTCCGCGCGCCCGACGGCGCCGACCCGGCCGCGTTCTGCGCCCGGCTGCTGGCCGAGGTCGAGGCGGCCGTCGTCGCGGCCGGACCGGACGAGGTCGCGCTGATCATCGCCGAACCGGTGCAGAACGCCGGCGGCTGCCTGACGCCGCCGCCCGGCTACTGGCGCGGGCTGCGCGACATCGCCGACCGCTACGGCATCCTGCTGCTGGCCGACGAGGTCATCACCGGCTGCGGCCGGCTGGGCGAGTGGTTCGGCAGCGCGCGCGAGGGCGTCACCCCCGACCTCGTCACCCTCGCCAAGGGCATCACCGCCGCCTATCTGCCGATGGGCGCCGTCCTCGCCACCGACCACGTGGTGCGGCCGCTGGTCGACGGCGGCCGGGTGCTGCGGCACGGCATCACCTTCGGCGGCCACCCGGCCAGCGCCGCCGTCGCGCTGCGCACCATCGACATCGTCGCCCGCGACGGCGTCCTCGAGAACGTCCGCGCGCTGGAGCCGTACCTGCGCGACCGCCTGGGCGAGTTGCTCGCGCTGCCGATCGTCGGCGACGTCCGCGGTGCGGGCTTCTTCTGGGCGATCGAGCTGGTGAAGGACGGCACGAACGGCCGGTTCGACCACGCCGAGCGCGACGCGCTGCTGCGCGGCTACCTGCCCGGACGGTTGCTGGAGGCCGGTCTGATCGCCCGCGCCGACGACCGCGGCGACGCCGTCCTGCAGATCGCGCCGCCACTGATCAGCGACCGCGCGGTGCTCGACGAGATCGTCGGCGGCCTGCGCGACGTGCTCACGGACGCGGGGGAGCGGTTCGCGGCCGCTTGACGCCGAACACCGTCACGAACAGGTAGGTCTTGCCGGCCGCGTGCGGCGAGAAGAACTCGACCACGTCGTCGTCGGCCGACGTGGAGCCGACGGCGCCGAGGCCGAGTGCGTGCGTGCCGAGGTGCAGCTTCCCGGGCTGCAGCGCGCTGGTCAGCTGGGCGGCGCGGTAGCCGCGGTTGCCGTACGCCGCCAGCAGCGGACCGAGGTCGGCCAGCCAGTACGCGTTGACGTGCGCGTTCGCGCAGTACTCCTGGCCGACGGCGATGCGTGCGGCGTCGGCGCGGAAGTCGCCCGCGCGCAGCAGCTCGACGGCTCCACGCGCCGGGTGGTGCAGGTAGATGCCGGGCGTCAGGGCCTCGACGGCGTTGACGATGAGGTAGCAGTCGAGCGGCGGCCGGACGTCGGCGGCGTAGGCCCGCGACGAGCGGTCCAGCAGCGTGGAGAAGTCGCGGAACCCGAGGTCCACGGAGGTGTCGTAGTTGCGGGTCGAGCGGCGGCGCAGGATCACGTCCTCGACCGGCTCGGGCGGCAGCGCGTCGTCGGGCAGCGGGTCCAGCGCGGTGAGCGGCCCGGCCGGTTCCGGGCGCGCCGCATCGACGGAGCGCGACCGCCAGGCCGCCGCCTCGGCGCCGGTGTCCAGCGACGACGCCAGGTGCATCGCCGGGATCGCGGGGAAGGTGACCTCGCGCGGCGACACCGGCCGCACCGGCAGGTCCACCGGCGGCAGCTCCGCGACGTCCGGCGGGGGCGGGCCGCCGGTGCCGAGCGCGCACAGCGCGAGCGTCGCCTCGCGCACGCCGTCGATGCCGAGGACGGCGTTGACCTCCTGGTCGGCGAAGCCCAGCACCAGCTCCGCCGGGACGCCGGCCGACGCGGCCACCGCCAGCGCCTGCGACAGCGACGTGCCCGCGTCCCAGAACGCGTGCCGGTACGCCCGTGCCTTGTACCGCCAGGCGTTGCGCCAGAACGTGCTGGTCACCGCCATGACGACCGGGGCCTCGACACCCAGCGCGGAACGGACGTCACCGGAGCGGACCTGACGCAGGCTGTGGTCGTGCGCGGCGTAGTGGTAGAGGCCCGCGCCGAGATCGGGCAGGTCGGCGCAGGCGAAGTACAGCTCCAGGTGGTAGCGCGCGCCGGTGCCGCCGGCCGTCCGGTAGGTGATGGTGGTGCCGCGGACGGTGACGGTGCGGTCCAACAGCCCGTTGCTCAGTCGTGCGATCCGGGCCAAGAACGCCAGGTCCGGCGCCCCGGCACCGCCCCGGCCCGTCGCCGACACCGCGGCCAGCGCCGGGACCGGCGACGGCGCGAACTCGCGCGGGATCCCGATCGGCTCGAGCGTCTCGTACACCTTGAACGGGTACGGCTCGAGCGAGCGGTCCTTCTCCCAGATGCCGTCCTCGACGTCGGGCGGCGTGCCCATGACGATGCCGTCGCCGCCGCGCCAGTACCGCGTCGCCGCGTGGAACTCGAGGGCGGCCCGGACGTCGGCGTTACGCGCGGTCATCCCGCGAGCGTAGCCCCGGCCGCCAGCGGGTCGGGCGAGCCGAACCGGTGCGCGGTGATGCTCACGGCCTGCTCGTGCAGGAACGGCAGCAGCTCGACGCGACCGGCCTCGGTCACCGGCTGGGCGTAGACGGCGAGGTCGGGACGGCCGCCGGACGCCTCGTACAACGTCGCCGCGTCGCCGCCGACCAGCCGGACCCGTCCGGTCAGTGTCGCCGCCCGGCGCCGCCAGTCCGCCGCCGGCTCGATCGCGACGCCGACGCCCAGCGCCGTCACCGCGGACGTCACCGCGGCGGGCAGCTCGCCGATCGCCGACACCGTCACCCGGGCGCCCGCGAGCACGCCGGCCGCGACCACTCGCAGCAGGTCAGCCACCGGCGCGCCGGACTCGTGCCGGACCGTGACCGGGTGCGGCAGGTAGCGGAACACGTTGCGCTCGGCGCTCAGCCCGGACACGTCGCGGGCGACACCGAATTCGTCGCGCCAGGCGGCGGCGTCGCTGCGCAGCGCCCGCTCCAGCGCGTCGGCACCGGCCAGCCCGGCGGCGTGCGCGGCGGCCAGCAGCGCGGCCGGCCCGGCGGCCAGCGGCGCCGCGGCGGTGGACGGCGCGGGAGACCAACCGGTCAGTCCCACGAGGTAGTTCGGTCCGCCGGCCTTGGTGCCGGCGCCGACGGCGGAGCGCTTCCAGCCGCCGAACGGCTGCCGCCGGACGATCGCGCCGGTGGTGCCGCGGTTGACGTAGAGGTTGCCGGCCTCGACGCGGTTCAGCCAGGTGGCGACGTCGGCGGCGTCGCGGGTGTGCAGGCCCGCGGTGAGGCCGTAGGCGACCCGGTTCTGCAGGGCGATCGCCTCGTCCAGGGTGGCCGCGGTCATGATCCCGAGCACCGGGCCGAAGTACTCCGTCAGGTGGTACTCCGAGCCGTCCGCGACGCCGACCTTGACGCCGGGCGACCAGCTGCGCCCCTCGTCGTCGAGCTGGCGCGGCCGCACCACCCACGACTCGCCCGGGCCGAGCGTCGTCAGCGCCCGCAGCAGCTTGCCGTCGGCCGGGCCGATGAGCGGGCCCATCTGCGTCGTGGGGTCGGTCGGCAGCCCCACCTTCAACGACGCGACGGCGTCGACCAGCTGGTCGCGGAACCGGCGCGACCGCGCCACCGAGCCGACCAGGATGACCAGCGACGCCGCCGAGCACTTCTGCCCGGCGTGGCCGAACGCGGAGTACACGACGTCGCGGACGGCGAGGTCGATGTCGGCGCTCGGGGTGACGACGATGGCGTTCTTGCCGCTGGTCTCGGCCAGCAGCGGGAGGTCGGTGCGGAACGAGCGGAACAGCTCGGCGGTCTCGAACGCGCCGGTGAGGATGAGCCGGCCGAGCCGCGGGTCGGACACCAGCCGCCGGCCCAGCGAGGACTCGCCGACCCGCAGCAGCCGCAGCACGTCGCGCGGGACCCCGGCCGCCCACAGGGCCTCGGCCAGCACCGCGCCGCAGCGCACCGCCTGCGACGCCGGCTTCAGCACGACGGCGGACCCGGCGGCCAGCGCGGCCAGCGTCGACCCGGCCGGGATGGCGACCGGGAAGTTCCACGGCGGCGTGACGACGGTCAGCGGCACCGGCCGCCGAACCGCGCCGTCGACGTCGTCGAGCCGCTCGGCCAGGCTCGCGTAGTAGTTCGCGAAGTCGATCGCCTCGGACACCTCCGGGTCGCCCTGGTCGAGGGTCTTGCCGGCCTCGGCCGCCATGACCTCCAGCAGCTCGGCCCGGCGCCGCTCCAGCTCGACGGCGGCGCGGCGCAGCACCGCGGCCCGCTCGGCGCCGGTCCGCGCGCCCCAGTCGCGGCCGGCCGCCTCCGCCGTCGCCAGGACGGCGTCCAGGTCGTCGGCCGTGGTGACGACCGCGGCGTCGACCGTGGCCGCGCCGGCCGTGCTGGCGGCCGCGCGGGCCAGGATGTCGCGGCTCCACGCCACGTTGCCGGGCAGCGCGGGGTCGGTGTCGGGCACGTTCTGGAACTCGGCCTGGACGGCGCCGGTCACCGGCTCGCGGCGGTCCTGGACGCGGTGCGGACGCGGCACCGCACGGTCCAGCGCGGCCAGTGAGGCGAGGAACCGGTCGCGCTCGCGGACGAACAGCTCCTCGTGGTCGTGCAGCCCGGCCAGCGCGGACAGGAAGTTCTCCGCGCTCGCGCCCTCCTCCAGCCGCCGCACCAGGTAGGCGATGGCGACGTCGAACTCGCGCGGGTGCACGACCGGGGTGTAGAGCCGGACCTTGCCGACCTCGCGGCGGACCACCTCGGCCTGCCCCTGGGCCATGCCCAGCAGCATCTCGACCTCGACGCCGTCGCGGACACCGCGCCGCCCGGCCAGCAGCCAGGCGAAGGCGAGGTCGAACAGGTTGTGCCCGGCGACGCCGATGTGCACGTTGCCGATGTGCTCGGGCCGCAGCGCGTAGTCGAGCAGCCGCTTGTAGTTGGTGTCGGTCTCCTGCTTGCTGTGCCAGGTGGCCAGCGGCCAGCCGCGCAGCGACGCCTCGACCCGCTCCATCGGCAGGTTCGCGCCCTTGACGACGCGCACCTTGACCGGCGCGCCGCCGCGGGCCCGGCGCGCGGCCGCCCACTCCTGCAGCCGGACCATCGTCGCCGGCGTGTCCGGCAGGTAGGCCTGCAGGACGATGCCGGCCTCCAGTCCCTCGAACTCGGGCCGGTCCAGCAGCGTGGTGAAGACCGCCGTCGTCAGCTCGAGGTCGCGGTACTCCTCCATGTCCAGGTTGACGAACGTCGCCGCGGCCGCGGCCCGCCGGTACAGCGGGGTGAGCGCCTCGACGACGTGCGCGACGGTGTCGTCGAACGCCCACGCCGAGTGCGGCGCCACCGTCGACGACACCTTCACCGACACGTAGTCGACGTCCGGGCGGTCCAGCACCTTCAGCGTGCCGTCGAGGCGGCGGCGGGCCTCGCGCTCGCCGAGCACGGCCTCGCCCAGCAGGTTGACGTTGAGCCGGCCGCAGTCGCGGCGGATGCGGCCGATCGCCTTGCCCAGCTTGGCCGGCCGCGCGTCGACGACCAGGTGGCCGACCATCTCGCGCAGCGCCCGCCGGGCGATCGGCACGACCAGCCCGGGCGCGACCCGTCCGGCCAGTCCGCCGGCCCGGACCGCGAGCCGCAGGTGCGCGGGCAGGAACGCGGGCACGTCGGCGGCCAGCTCGCGCAGGGCGTGGGCGGCGACCTTCGGGTCCTCGGGCCGGATGACGCCGTCGACGAAACCGACGGCGAACGGCAGCCCACTGGGGTCGGCCAGCACCTGGGAGAGCCGCTGCGCGGCCGCGCTGGCGGGGTGCTGCGCGGACTCGTCCAGCCAGCGGCGGACGGTCGCGACGACCTCGTCGGACAGCGCCAGCAACTCGTTCAGCCCGCCCGCGCGAGCGTCGGTGTCGTTCCAGGTCACGGCCATGTCCACAGTCTGGTCACCCGTTGGCATAAGGTAAAGCGATGTTTTCTGACGAGTACTCGTCAGATCCGCTTACTGTTTCTTGGAGGCTACCGTGCTCGACGTCCGCCGGCTGCGGCTTCTCCGGGAACTGGCCGTTCGCGGCACCATCGCCGACGTTGCCGCAGCCCTGCACCAGAGCCCGTCGTCCGTGTCGCAGCAGCTCACCCTGCTGGAGAAGGAGGCCGGCGTCCCGCTGCTGCGCAAGGTCGGCCGCCGGCTGCAGCTCACCCCGCAGGCGGAGATCCTCGTCGAGCACACCGCCGTCGTCCTGCAGCGCCTGGAGGAGGCGGAGTCGGACCTGCGCGCGTCGCTGCAGGAGGCCACCGGCACCGTCCGCCTCGCCGTCTTCCAGTCCGCCGCGCTGGCGCTGATGCCGGACCTGCTGCACACGCTCGCCGAGCGGCACCCGCGGCTGCGCGTCACCATGACGCAGCGCGAGCCGGAGACCGCGCTGCTGGAGACGTTCGCCCGCGACTTCGACCTCGTCGTCGCCGAGCAGTACCCGAACCACGCCGCGCCCTGGCACCCGGAGCTGGACCGCGTCGGCCTCACCCACGACGCCCTCCGCCTGGCCGTCCCGCCCGGTCCCGCGTGGGAGCACATCACCCGGCTGGCCGACACCGCCGGCCTGCCCTGGGTGGCCGAGCCGCATGGCGCGGCGTCGCGGCACTTCGCCGAGCAGGCCTGCCGTCAGGCCGGGTTCGAGCCGGACGTGCGGTTCGAGACGGCCGACCTGACGGCGCAGATCGAGCTGATCGAGACCGGCAACGCGGTCGCCCTGATCCCCGACCTCATGTGGGCCCGCCGCCCGCCGTCGGTGCGGCTGGTCGACCTCGACGGCGTGCCGCACCGGACGGTGTTCACCGCCGCCCGCCGGTCCATGGCCCAGCGCCCGTCCATCCTCGCCTGCCGCGAAGCCCTCGCCGCCGCTGTCGAGCTCGGGCCGGGCCACCCGGCCGGCTGATCCCTGGTTGATGGTGTCTGGCCTGGTCCGAGGGGCGGTCGGTTCGCCGGGGTCTGCCGCGTTGGCCGCTTTGCGGCAGTTCGCCGTTTTGCGGCGGTGGGCCGTCCCCCTGCTGCCCATTTTCTTAGCCGCGGCACCGCGCCTCAAGCGGAGCCCATCGGCGCTTCGCGCGGGCGAAGCACCGCTTGACCCGCGGCACCGCGGCCAAGAACGGGCAGCTATCAGGGGGACGGGGGAAGTGTGGCGACGGTCCGCCGGGGCGGGTCCTGGTCTGGGGTGACGTCGTGGTCTGTGGTCGCGCTTTATGGCGGGTTCGGGGCTGGTGGCGTGACTGGGGACCAGGACGTGACGGCAGACCAGGACGTCGGCGCTGCCAACCTGGGTGTGAGGCGCGTCCTGGGTGTGAGGCGCGCTTTCGGGCTCGAAATGGGTGTTCGGCGCGCGTGAGACCCAGGACGCGCCTCACACCCAGGAGGCCTACGGCGCAGGGTCCCGCGAACGGTGCATATCGGGCGCGGGCTGTGCCCAGACTGCCCCCGTCCCCCTGATAGCTGCCCGTTCTTGGCCGGGAGTACGCGGGTCAAGCGGTCACCGTCGCGCGAAGCGCCATTCGGGTCCGCTTGAGGCGCGTGGTTCCGGCTAAGAGAATGGGCGCCAGGGGGACGGCCAACGTGCGCCCAACGGCGCACGGCCGTGGTCAGCTGGCCGCGAGGCGGCGCTCGCGGGCGGCCGGCCGCAGTGCGGGCACCAGCAGTACGGCGGCCAGCACGAACACGACGGGGTAGCCCGCGCCGGCGGCGACCAGTCCGGCGCCGGCTGCGCCCGTCGCCATGCCGATGTCGTACGCCGCGTTCCAGATGGCGCTGACCGAGCCGTAGCCCTCCGGGCTCACCCGCGTGTACATGAGCGCGAGCGTCGCGTTCTGCAGCACCCCGAATCCGGCGCCGAACACGGCGGCGCCGGCGATGACGGCGGCCGGGGTGCCGGTCGCGCTGACGCCGAGCAGGCCGGCGGCGGCCAGCAGCAGGCCGGGCACCAGCAGCCGGCCCTGGCCGTGCCGGTCGCCCACCCGCCCGGCCACCCAGCGGGTGACGGTCGCCGTCGCGGGCTGGACCAGCAGGGCGGCCGCCGCGACGGAGGTGGACCCGGTGGCCAGCGGCAGGAACGTCACCAGCACCCCGATCGCGACCGTTGACGCCGCGAAGATGGCCGCCGGACGGACCAGTCCGGCGTCGCGCAGGCCGGCGACCACCCCGTGCGAGCCGCCGCCGCCCCGGCCGGCGCCGTCGGTCCGGCCGGGTAGTCCGGGCACGGCGACCAGGCTGAGCAGCGTGGCGACCGCCGTGATCGCGAACACCGTCCCGGCGCCCCACTGCCCGGCCGCCCAGACCCCGAACGGCAGCGCGACCAGCGCGGGAATCCCGCCGACGACGCCGACCAGTGCCAGCCCTTCGCCGCGGCGGTCCGCGGGCAGCAGGGTCGCCGTCAACGCGCCACCGGCGACGATCGTGACGCCGAAGCCGAGGCCGCGCACCACGTTGACCGCGACCAAGACCGTCAGGTCCGGCGCGGCCAGCAGCACCAGTGTGGGCGCGCCGAGCAGCACCAGTCCGGCGGTCAGCGCTAGCCGGTAGCCGAACCGGGCGACCAGCCGCGGCGTCGCGACCTCACCGGCGATCGACGCGGTCAGCAGCGCGCCGGTGGCCAGGCCCGCGGCGCCGGTCGCACCGGCCGCCTCGGCGACCATCGGGACCACCGACAGCGGCAGGTAGAAGCCCAGCGACGAGCCGACGATCGTGACGAACCGGAGCAGCAGCGCCCGGGAGATGAGCGGCGCGTGGACGGTGGTGGCGGCGGTGAGCGTGGCGGTGGTCATGACCCGAACCTATGGACGGATCGGTCCACACGTGAGTGCCAATCTCACCGCCGGACACCGGACCGATTCGCCGACTACGCGCCGACGACGCCGCCGGCTACGCGCTGGCGGCGCCTCCCGCGCCGCCCTTCGTCCGCCCGTGGACGGCGTCGAGGAGGCGGTCGTCGACCTGGTCGTAGACGACGGTGCCGACCCACACGATGAGCGTGGTGAACAGCCACGTGCCGGCGCCCTCGAGGTCGAAGTTCTTGCGGGCGGTGAAGATGTCGGTCAGCACCAGCCCGACCCACGTGAGCACCAGACCGCCGAGGAACGTGGCGCTGGACGCGTACTTGCGCGCCGCCGACGCCATGATCCCGCGCAACAGCATGGTGAAGACGGTGAACAGGATGGTCCCGATCAGCCAGCCGGTGAAGGACAGGCGGAACTTGTCGAACAGCACCGCGGCGATCATCAGCAGCACGCCGTTCGCCGCGGCGGCGAGCACCAGACGGATTCCCCACTTCATGCTCTGTACTGTGACGCAAAAGCCGACGCGGCGCCACGACCTGCGAGGTTTCGTGGCGCCGCGTCGCGCGTTTGCGGTGGTGCGTCCCGGTTCGATCAGTCGGCGGACCGCACCAGTTCGCCCTCCTCCGGCGGGGCGGGCTCGTCGCGCCGGTCGCCGTGGCCGGGCCACCAGGCGGCGTGCCCGATGAGCGCCGTCAGGGCCGGGGTGAAGAACATCGCCATGACGAACGCCGCGATGAAGATGCCGAACGCGATGGCGAAGCCCATCGACATCAGCAGCGCGTTGCCGCCCAGCATCAGCGAGGCGAAGGTGCCGGCCAGGATGAGGCCGGCCGCGGCGATGGTCGGCCCGGCGTGCCGGACGGCCAAGGCCGCGGCCTGACGGGGCTCGAGGCCGTTGCGGGCCTCTTCGCGCAGCCGGGCCACCATGAGGATGTTGTAGTCGGTGCCCAGCGCCACGACGAACAGGTAGATGTAGATGGGCAGCATGAAGATCAGCCCGTCGTCGCCCTGGATCGTCTGGAACAGCAGCACGGTGGCGCCCAGCGTGGCGCCGAAGCCGAGGCCGACCGACGCCATGAGGTACCAGGGCGCCACCAGGCTGCGCAGCAGCACCGCCAGGATCAGCATGATGATCAGCGCGGCCACCGGGAACACGACCGAGTAGTCGCGGTTCATCGCGTCCTGCAGGTCGACGAAGACCGACGTGGTGCCGCCGACGAGTGCCTCGGTGCCGTCGGGCGCGGCGTCGTGCGCGATGTCGCGGATCGGCCCCTCGACGTTCGCCATCGACGCGTCCGACGTGGGGTCGGCGTCGAGGACGACGCTGAACGCGGCGGTGGTGCCGTCGGCGGACACCGCCGGCGGGGTGGCGACCTGTGCGACGCCGCTCGCGCCGCTGAGCGCGGTGCCGAAGTCGGCGATGGCGGCGTCGTCGAGGCGTTCGCCGCCGGTGCTGTGCAGCAGCACCGTGGTGGGGTCCGTGGCGCCCGGCGGCAGCCCCTTCTCCAGCGTCTTCAGCGCGACCGTCGACTCCGCCGACGACGGCACGCCGGTGTCGGACAGGTCGAACGTCGGCTTGAACCCGAACGCGAACACCGCCAGACCCGCCATGATCAGTCCGGACACCAAAGCGAACCGGACCGGGTGCCGGCCGAGCGACTCACCGACCGCACCGAACCGGGCCGCCTTCGGCTCGGTCTTCCACGCCTTCGACGGCCAGAACACCTTGGTGCCGAGCAGCGACACGATGGCCGGCACCAGTGTGAGCGCCGCCAGCACCGTGACGGCGACCGCGATGGCCAGCGCCGGGCCGATGGAGCGGAAGATGCCCAGCGTCGACAGGATCAGCGCCATGAACGCGACGATGACGGCGCCGCCCGCCGACGCGATGGCCTCGCCGGCGCGTTCGATGGCGTGCGACACGGCGGTCTTGCTGTCGAGGCCCTGCCGGAGCGCCTCGCGGTAGCGGAACAGGAAGAACAGGATGTAGTCGGTGCCGATGCCGTAGAGCACCACGATCAGGATGACCGTGATCGAGGAGTCGGCCTGCAGGTCGAACGCCTTGTTGGCGAACGCGATCAGCCCCGTCGCGACCTGCGAGATGACGCCGACGACGATGATCGGCATGAACGCGATGATCGGGCTGCGGAAGATGATGAACAGCAGGCCGAGGATCAGCAGGACCGTCACGATGCCGACGATCGCCTCGGCGTTGGACGCCGCCTCCTGGGAGTCGAGGCCCTGCGCGGCCGAGCCGGTGACGCCCATGCGCAGGCCGGTGCCGTCGAGCAGGGGCTTCGCGTCTTCGCGCAGGTCGCGGACGCTGTCCATCAGCTCTTCGCCGAACGGGTCGGCGTCCTTGGCCAGGCTGATGACGGACGTCTGCACCAGCCGGTTCTCCGACGGCGGACTCGGCGTGATGGCGCCGAACTCGGGCAGGTCGAGGTCACCCAGCTCGCCGGAGATCCGCTCGACGGTGGCGACGTCGTCGTCGGTCAGGGGCTCGCCGTCCTCACGGTCGAAGACCATGATCGCGGCCATCTCGGTGCGGTCGGGGAACGCATCGGACTGCAGTTCGGCAGCCTGGATGGATTCGTAGTGGTCGGGCAGGAACTCGGCCTCGTCGGTGGTCGACGTGAGGGCGGGAGCGGTGGCGATCACAGCGACCGCCAGCACGACCCACGCGACGATGACCTGCCACGGGTGTCGGGCGACATAACGGCCCAGCGAAGCAAACATGCGATCAGTATCGACGGCCGGTCTGACATCCGTCTGACAGATGCCTGACACGGTGTCCCGCCGTCCGCGGAATGCGGCGGGGAACCGGGGATCGGAAGGGGAAGGATGTGGTGCGCGTCACGTTCCTCGCGGCGCCGCGAAAGATGTGACTTCGCCCATTTCTGGGCGTCGTGCGGGCGGTGTATCCGGGGTGGCGGAGCGACGGTGAAGGGGTGGCGTGGCCGGCCGGCGTCAGCGGCGCGACCAGCCCCGCTCCGCCTCGGTCAGCCCGCCCCAGATGCCGTACCGCTCCGGGAGCGCCGAGGCGGCCTCCCGGCACTGCTGCGCGACCGGGCAGGACGTGCAGATGTTCTTGGCGATCTGCTCCCGGGCCCGCAGCGTGCTGCCGCGGCCCTCGGGGTAGAAGAGGTCGGTGTCCATGCCCCGGCAGGCGGCATACGCCCGCCATGCGTCCCGCAGCTCGAACCAGTCCTCTGTGTACGTGTTCATGTGATCGGCCAGTGCGGTCATGCGGCCAGTTCCCCCTTCGCCGTCGTGTCGAGTGGATCAGGGCCTTTGATCGACAAGACAGAGATCGGGGTCGGCTATGACGCGCCTGACGAAGAATTTCTCGGGGAATTTTTCCGGCCGGGACGAACCGGATGAATAGCCGTGGAAACGCCACCGCCCGGTGAGCCGTGAAGGGCTCACCGGGCGGTGGGAAGGCTCAGCGGACCGCTACGGCTGGAGGTAGCGGAACTGCTGGTTGATGCCCGTGTGGGACGGGAAGAGGATCACCCGGCCGTCGGGCGCCACCTGCTCGATGTCGAGCACGAAGTTGTGGTACTTCACGCTGCGGATGGGCTGCGGCGCCGACGAGTCGGGGTCGAGGTTCCACTGCTGGCTGTTGCTGTCGTCGCACCCGGCCAGGACGACCGCGTCGATCGGATGGACGCCGTCGAGGCACTGGCCGGTCGCGCGCCAGACGATGGTGCCGTCGCCCGGCACCTCCCAGCCGCGGCCGGGGGCGTCGGCGCAGTCGCCGGCCCTGGGCACGCCGCTGCCGTCGACGACGATGCAGCGCACGCCGGCCTCGCCGAGGTCGACCTGGAACCGGCCGGCCCGCACGACCTCGAGCGCGGCGGCGTCGGTGGTGACCGAGCCCAGCTCGTTGGTGAAGACCGCGCGGTAGCGGGTGCCGTCGTCGTCGAGCGTGACGCCGGGACGGGTCAGCGTGGCGTCGGGGCCGCTGCCGGTGGCGTCGGGGACCGGGGTCCACGGGCCGTCGGCGGACGGCGCGCTCTCCCAGGCCCAGGTGGCCTCCGGGTTGGCCGAGGCGCTGGCGGTGAACTCGACGTCGTCGCCGGGGCCGGTCTCGACCGACTCGGGCTGCGCGGTGATCTCGGGCTGCCAGTGGACGGTGAGCGTGGCCGGCTCGGACGCCGCCTCGCCGACCTCGTTGGTGAAGACCGCGCGGTACTGGTAGCCGTCGCGCTCGCCGTTGACGTCGGTGAGCTCGAGCGTCGACCGGACGCCCTCCTGGCGCGGGGTGGCCACCGTCTGGTCCGGCGCGCCCCACTCGCCGCCCGGCGCGCGCACCTGCCAGGTGATGGTCATGGCGGCCGGGTTGGCCACGGCGGTCGCCTCGAACACGGCGGTGTCGCCCTCGACGACGGTGACGTTCTGCGGCTGCTCCTCGATGGCCGGCGGGTACTGCACCGTGATGACGGCCGGCTCGGTGGTGATGGTGCCGAGCGGGTTCGTGGCCTTGACGCGGTACAGGCGGCCGTCGACTTCGCGGTCGGGCGCCTCGATGACCAGCGTGTCGGTGGTGGCGCCGGCGACGTCGATCCAGTCGGCCTCGGCCGGCGCGTCCGGGGAGTCGGACGTGTCGTCGTCGGGCGTCTGGCCGGCGCGGTGCTCGGCGGAGCTGATGTACGGCGTGCCGTCGGTCGTCGGCGCGATCAGGAACTGCGGGCCGGACTTGGGCGCGTCGGCCGCCGACGTGGCGGGCTGGCTGGCGCCGGCGGGCGGGTCGGCGGAGCCGGCGGGCGGGTTGGCGTACTGCCACTGCAGGTCGGGCGGCGGGTTGCCGCTGACCGTGACCGTCAGGGTGACGTCCTCGCCGGCGACCACGACCGGGTTGGCCGGCGGCTGCACGTCGATGGTGGGCGGCTGCTCGGCCGGCGGCGGCTCGGTGGTGGGGTCGGACGTCGGCTCGTCCGTGGGCTCGCTGCTCGGGGTCTCGGACGGCTGGGAGGGGTCGACCTCCGGCTGTTCGGCCGGCGGCTCTTCCTCGACCGGCTCGTCCGGCTCGTCCGGCTCGTTCTGCGGCGGCTGGTCGGCGACCGGCTGGTCGGCCTGCGGCTGGTCCTCGACAGGGTCGTCGGCCGGCGGCTCTTCCTGCTGCGGCGGCGCGGGCGGCTCGTCGGGCGGGTTCTCGGCCGGCGGGTCGTCGGCCGGCGGCTCCGGTTCGGCGCTGACGGACGGTGCTGCGGCGGGCGGGTCGGCGGGGTCGTCGCCGCTGGTCAACGCCCACGCGGCGACGGCGATGGCGGCGGCCGCCGCGACCGCGCCACCGGCCGCCGCGACCTGTCGGGCCTGCTTGCCCCAGGTGACCGGGTTCAGGAACGCCAGCACGCCACCAGCGGCGCCGGCGCCCGCGGCCACCGCACCGGCCGCGATGCCGGAGGCCGGCAGCAGCAGGGCGGGCCAAAGGATGCCGCGCATGTCGGAGACGAGCAGCAGCAGTTCGTCGCGCCGCTCGCGGCAGTGTGTGCAGGTGGCGAGGTGGGCGCTCATCTCGCGGGTGTCGTGCGCCGACAGCGTGCCGCGGACGTACGACGCGATCTTCGGCGCGTACGGGCGGCATTCGGCCTGGACCTCGGTGGTCAGGTTGACCGCCAGGTACGCCTGCCGCAGGCCCTCGCGGGCGCGGTAGGCCAGCGCGGCGACGGCGTTGGCGGAGCTGCCCAGCGCGGGCGCCAGCGACGCCGGCGAGCGGCCCTCGATCTCGGTGTGCCAGAGCACCTGCTGCCACCGCTCGGGCAGCGTCTCGAACGCGTGCCGGACCAGTTGACGGTCGGTGGACCGGGCCATGGCGTCGTCGGCGGTCGGCAGGATGTCGAGGATCGACGGGTCGGTCTGCGAGCCGTCGCGCTGCGACGTGCGGTGGCGGTCGATGGCCAGCCGCCGCACGACCGTCTTCAGGTAGGGCGCGAACTCGAGGTCGGGGCCGCCGCCCTCGCGCAGCCGCGTGAGCACCCGGGTGAACGCCTCGGCGACGACGTCCTGCGCCTCGTCGCTGTTGTTGGTGACGATGCGGGCGACTTTGGAGGCGTCGTCGACGTGGCGACGGTACAGCTCGTCGTAGGCGCCCATGTCGCCTTCGCGCGTGCGCGCGATGAGCTGTTCGTCGCTGGCGGCGTCTGCTGGAATCGTCACCTGTTCTCGCTATCCCGGTTGCGCCCAGGCAGCTCAGTCCAGGGAACTACTCCCTGAATGGCGAAACCTGGGCGGCCTGATCTCATGATCGACACTAGCCCCCCCAAGCAGCCCAGTCACGAGTTCAGGCAATCGTGCTCTGGAGTCCGGGACAGCGAACACGTCGACCCGCACATGTGCTGTGCTCAGTTCACCGGTTTCGACCGCCTTCGTCAAGGAGATCCGCTCGACCCGTGCCCGCGCATCGTCGGGTACCAGAGCCAGCGCCATCGTGGCGCCGACCACGCTCAGCGTGGCATCCGGCCGGACCCGTGAGCGCAGCGCGGACGCCGCCTGCAGGACCCGGGCGATGCGCCTCCAGGGGCCGTCCGCCGGGTCCCAGCGCATGGCCAGCAGGACCAGCGCGGACGGCTCGATCCCGGACAGCCGGTCCAGCTCGTGCACGCGCCCGTAGAGGTAGCCCGCGGTGTGCAGTCCGGACAGCGGATCGATGCCCGGCGAGCCACGTTCGGCGGCGACGGCGTCGACCCACGCGTCGACCAGACGGTGCCGTGCCGTCAGGCGGGGGAGCGGCGCGCCCACCGACGCCTCGAGCACGTCCCACAGCTCGTCCAGTTCGTCCAGCAGGCAGGTGAGGTCGCCGGCCGTGGCGGCGCGCTCCCAGGCGAACACCGTCAGCCCGTGTACGACGTCCTCGGGGTCGGGTTCGTCGGCGGTCAGCGCGTCGACGACGGCTTCGACGCCGGGCGGAGGCAACTCCCCGGTGGTTGCCTCCGCCCGGCTCGTTCCAGGGGCGGGGTCGGGCTCGCGTGCACTTGCCGGCACCGGCCGTTCCAGCCAGGCGGCCAGCAACGATGTCACCGGAACGTCGTCGTGGTTGAACATCGTCATCCTCGGAACTCCCCGTTCTCGCGCACGCTTCGTCCGACCCTTGCACCCATCACGACGGGGCCGGCGCCGGATCATGACGCGGGATCGGAAAGAATTTCGCGGCCGCCCCGACCACACCGCCGGGGCCGTCGCCCCGGTATGTCAGGCTGACCCTTGTGCCGGACCGCATGGTGCGAATGACTCGCTGGCTGACCGACGTCCGTCAGCGGCTCGCGCAGGCCGCCGAGTCCGGTCCGGCCGCGACGTCCGACGCCGTCGACGCGCCGACGGCAGAGTCGCCGCCCGCGGCGCAGCCCGGTCCGGTGCCGCCGCCACCCGCCACCACGACGTCGCCACCCGTCCCCGACCGCCACCCGGTGCCCCGGGTGGTCCGCGACGCCGCCGAGTGGAGCTGGCGGCTGCTCATCATCGCCGCGGCGGTGGCCGGCGTCGGCTGGCTGGCGTGGGAGCTGCGGCTGGTGATCTTCCCGCTGGTGGCCGCCCTGCTGCTGGCCGCCGGGCTGCAGCCGCTCGTGCGCCGGCTGCGCATGGCCGGCTGGGCGCGCGGCCCCGCGTCCGCCGTCGTCTTCGTCGGGTTCCTGCTGGTCGTGGTCGGGTCGCTGACGCTGGTCGGCAACGCCGTCGGCGGCCAGTTCCAGGACGTCGTCGACCAGGCCGAGGAGGGCCTGCAGGAGGTCCGCGACTGGCTGGCGGGGCCGCCGTTCAGCATCGACGAGGCGCAGCTGGACCGCTATATCGACCGCGCCGTCGCCATCTTCCAGGACGACAGCGCGGTCACCGAGCAGGCCGCCACCGCGGCGACCGTCGCCATCGAGATCCTGGTCGGGCTGGCGCTCGCGCTGTTCGCGCTGATCTTCTTCCTCTACGACGGCGAGCGCATCTGGACCTGGCTGGTCCGGCTGTTCCCCTCCCGGGCGCGGGCCCGCGCGGCCGCCGCGGGCGACGTCGCCTGGCTGACGCTGGGGCAGTACATCCGCGGCACGGTGCTGGTGGCGCTGTTCGATGCCGTCACCATCACGATCCTGCTGTTCATCCTGCAGGTGCCGCTGGCGCTGCCGCTGGGGGTGCTGGTGTTCTTCGGTGCGTTCGTGCCGCTGATCGGCGCGTTCGTCACCGGGACGGTGGCCGTGCTGGTGGCGTTGGTGACGCAGGGCCTGCTGATCGCGATCGTCGTGCTGGTCGGGCTGATCGTGGTGCAGCAGATCGAGAGCAACATCTTCCAGCCGTTCATCCTCGGCCGCATGGTGAGCGTCCACCCGCTGGCCGTCGCGGTGGCCGTCGCCATCGGCACGCTGGCCGGCTCGATCATCGGCGCGATCATCGCGGTCCCGATCATCGCGCTGGTCAACACCGTCGGCAGTTACCTCGCGTCGACCCGGGAACGGCCGCCGCCGGTCTCGTCCGGCTGAGCCAGCACGCGCAGGGCGGCGGCGAGGTCGGCCGCCGAGGGGGCGGACGCAGGGTCGATCAGCCACTGCAGCACCACGCCGTTGACCAGGCACAGCGGACTGCTGCTCGGCGTGGCCTTCGTCCGGCGCCAGCGCTCCCTGGACGACCCGATGATCGACGTCCGGCTGTTCCGCAACCCGGCGTTCAGCGCCGCCGTCGGGACCAACGCGGCCGTGACGTTCGCGACCGCCGGCATGGGCGCCATCGCCGTGCAGTACGTGCAGCTGGTGCTCGGCATCCGGCCCTTCACCGCGGCGCTGTGGATGCTGCCGACCGTCGGCGGCACCATCGCCGGCATCGCGGTGGCGAACCTGGTGGTGCGCCGGGTCCCGCCGGGCATCGTCGTCGGCGCCGGAGCCGCGGTGGCCGCGCTGGGCTTCGTGCTGGTGGCCACGACGGTCGAGGTCGACTCCCAGGTCGGGGTCGTCATCGCCGGCTACACCGTCCTCGTCGCCGGCGTCGGGATGGCGGCCAGCCTGGTCATCGACCTCATCGTCGGGTCGGCGCCGCCCGAGCGCTCCGGTTCCGCCGCGGCGACCTCGGAGACCGCGGGCGAGCTGGGCGCCGCGACCGGCATCGCGGTCCTGGGCAGCGTCGCGGCGGCGGTGTACGGCGACGAGCTGCGCGGCGGCCTGCCCGACGGCGTCACCGGGCCCGCCGCCGACGCGGCCACCGGCAGCCTGGGCGCCGCGGCGGCCGTCGCTGAGGAGCTGCCCGCCGCAGCCGCGGAGCCGCTGATGGCCGCGGCCCGGCTGGCGTTCACCCAGGGGTTCACCACCACAGCGGCTGCGGGGGCCGTCGTGGTCGGCGTGACGGCGCTGCTGGCCGTGGTGCTGCTGCGGCGGGTGCGTCCGGGCGCCGCGGCCGCCGTCGAGCACGTCGGCTGAGGCCGGGCCTACTCCGCCGGGGCGAGTCGGGCCAGTACCTCGGAGTGGAGCGGGCCGTTGGTGGCGAGCGCGTCGCCGCCCAGCG
>NZ_KQ434753.1:0-155144 GCF_001270745.1 Jiangella muralis | reverse complement strand
CCCGGGGGCCCCGCCACGCCGTCGAGGGCGGTGAAGCGGCCGCCGGCCTCCTCGACCACGATCGACGGGGCGGCCATGTCGTGCAGGGCCAGCTCCGGCTCTGCCGCGATGTCGACGGCGCCGTCGGCCAGCAGCATGTACGACCAGAAGTCGCCGTAGGCGCGGGTGCGCCAGCAGGCCCGGGTGAGGTCCAGGAAGGCCGGCAGCAGGCCGCGCTCCTCCCAGCCGGACAGCGACGAGTACGACAGTGACGCCCGCTCGAGCGACGTCACGGCCGACACCCGGCAGCGCGTGGCCGACGACAGCGACCGGCCGGTGTAGGCGCCGGTGCCGCGCGCCGCCCACCAGCGCCGGCTCAGCGCCGGGGCCGAGACGACGCCGGCGACGACCTCGTCCTCGACCATCAGCGCGATCAGCGTGGCCCAGACGGGGACGCCGCGCAGATAGTTCTTGGTGCCGTCGATCGGGTCGATGACCCAGCGGCGGGCGCCGTAGCCGCCGGCGCCGAACTCCTCGCCGACGACGGCGTCGCGGGGCCGGGCGCGTCCCAGCGTCCGCCGGATCGCCTCCTCGGTCGCCTTGTCCGCGTCGGTGACCGGAGACTGGTCGGCCTTGGTCTCGACGCGCAGGTCGGGGGCCCGGAACCGCGACATCGTCTGCGAATCGGCGTCGTCGGCCAGGACGTGAGCGAAGCGGAGGTCGTCGTCGTAGGCCACGATCGGTCAACCTACACGGTCCGAGACCCCTAGTCGCCGGCCTGACCGTCCCGGCTGGCCAGCAACCGGCGGTAGGACGCCAAGCGGTCCGGGTCGACGCGCCCGGCCGCCAGCGCCACGTCCAGCGCGCACTCCGGCGCGCCGTCGAAGTGGTGGCAACCCCGCGGGCACGCCGGCGTCTCGGCGGCGAGGTCGGGGAAGGCGAGGATCAGGCGGTTGGGGTCGACGTGCGCCAGGCCGAACGAGCGGATGCCCGGGGTGTCGATGACCCAGCCGCCATCCGGCAGCGGCAGCGCCACCGCGCTGGTCGACGTGTGCCGGCCCCGCCCGGTGACGACGTTGACCTTGCCGGTCGCGCGGTCGGCGCCCGGCACCAGCTGGTTCACCAGTGTTGACTTGCCGACGCCAGAGTGGCCGATCAGGACGGTGACGTGGTCGCGCAGATGCTCGGCCACCTCGCGGACGTCTGTTGTCTCGGTGCCCGGCGACCGGCGCGCCACGACGGCGGGGACCTGCAGCGGCGCGTACGCGTCGACCAGTGGCGCGGGGTCGGCGAGGTCGGCCTTGGTGATGCACAGCAGCGGCTCGATGCCGGCGTCGAACGCCGCGACGAGGGCGCGGTCGATCAGCCGCGGCCGGGGTTCGGGGTCGGCGACGGCGGTGACGATCATCAGCTGGTCGGCGTTGGCGACGATGACCCGCTCGACCGGATCGTCGTCGTCGGCGCTGCGCCGTAGCACCGTGGCCCGCTGCTCGACCCGCACGATGCGGGCCAGCGTGCCCGGCGCGCCGGACACCTCGCCGACCAAGCCGACGCGGTCGCCCACGACGACGGCCTTGCGGCCCAGCTCGCGCGCCGTCATCGCCGTCACGGTCCGGCCGTCGAGCACGCAGGTGTACCGGCCGCGGTCGACGGCGACCACCAGCGCCGGTATCGCGTCGGCGTGGGCCGGGCGGAGCTTGCTGCGCGGCCGCGAGCCGCGCCCCGGGCGGACCTTGACGTCGCGCTCGTCGTAGGACGAGGCGGCGGTCCGCCGGGCCATCACGCGGCCGGCTCCGCACCGAGAAGGGCGGCCCACATGCCGGGGAAGTCGGCCAGCGTCTTCGCGGTGGTCGCGATGTCCTCGACCTCGATGCCCGGCACCACCAGCCCGAGGACGGCGCCGGCCTGCGCCATGCGGTGGTCGGCGTAGCTGCGGAACACGCCCGCCCGCAGCGGCGCCGGCCGGATGTCGAGGCCGTCGGCGGTCTCGGTGACGTCGCCGCCCAGCCCGTTGATCTCGGCGGCCAGCGCGGCCAGCCGGTCGGTCTCGTGCCCGCGCAGGTGCGCGATGCCGCGCAGGTGCGACGGCGTGCCGGCGACGGCGGCGAGCGCGGCCAGGACGGGGGTCAGCTCGCCGACGTCGTGGAGGTCGGCGTCGAGGCCGAGCACCGTGCCGGTGCCGCGCACCGTCAGCAGGCCGTCGTCGAGCGAGACGCCGGCGCCCATGCGGGCCAGCAGGTCGCGCAGCTGCGCACCCGGCTGCGTGGTGGCCGACGGCCAGCGCGGCACCCGGACCGTCCCGCCGGTGAGCAGCGCGGCGGCGAGGAACGGCGCGGCGTTGGAGAGGTCGGGCTCGATGACGGTGTCGACGGCGCGGACGGCGCCGGGCTCGACCCGCCAGGTGTTCGCCGTGGCGTCGTCGACCTCGACGCCGCGCTCGCGCAGCATGGCCACCGTCATGTCGATGTGCGGCTGCGACGGGACCGGCTTGCCGTCGTGGTGGACGGTGACGCCCTTGTCGTAGCGCGGCGCCGACAGCAGCAGCCCGCTGACGAACTGCGACGACGCCGACGCGTCGATGGTGACGTCGCCGCCGGGGACCGCGCCGGTTCCGGCGACGGTGAACGGCAGCACGCCCCGCCCGCCGTCGTCGATCGCGACGCCGAGCGCTCGCAGCGCGTCGAGCACCGTGCCCATGGGCCGCAGCCGGGCCTGCGCGTCGCCGTCGAACCGGACGTCGCCGCTGGCCAGCGCCGCGACCGGCGGCACGAACCGCATGACGGTGCCGGCCAGGCCGGTGTCGACGGCGGCGTCGCCGCGGACCGGAGCGGGCGTGACGCGCACGGCGTCGCCCTCGGTCTCGATGCCGGCGCCGAGCGTGCGCAGCGCCTCGAGCATCAGCCGGGTGTCGCGCGCCAGCAGCGGATAGCGGACCAGCGACGGGCCGTCGGCGAGCGCGGCGAGCACGAGCGCGCGGTTGGTGATGGACTTCGAGCCGGGCAGCGCGACGGTGGCGTCGACCGGCGCGGCGGCGGTCGGTGCAGGCCAGAGCGGGGCAGTGGTGTCGGTCATCGGGCACCCAGCCTATCGGGTGCCCGACGACCGAACCTGGGGATCTACTCTGCTTCCACCCAGTCGAAGGTCCTCGTGACGGCCTTCTTCCAGGTGCCGTAGATCTTCTCGCGGTGGGCGTCGTCCATTGACGGCTCCCACTGCTTGTCCTGCGCCCAGTTGGTGCGGATGTCGTCCTCGCTGCCCCAGAACCCGACGGCCAGGCCGGCCGCATAGGCCGCGCCGAGCGCCGTCGTCTCCGCGACGACCGGCCGGATGACCGGGACGCCGAGGATGTCGGCCTGGAACTGCATGAGCAACTCGTTCGCCACCATGCCGCCGTCGACCTTGAGCGACGTCAGCGCCACCCCGGAGTCGGCGTTCATGGCGTCGATGACCTCGCGGGACTGGAAGGCCGTGGCCTCCAGGACCGCGCGGGCGATGTGCCCCTTGTTGACGAACCGGGTCAGCCCGACGATCGCCCCCCGAGCGTCGGACCGCCAGTACGGCGCGAACAGGCCGGAGAAGGCCGGCACGAAGTACGCCCCGCCGTTGTCGTCGACGCTGCGGGCCAGCGGCTCGATCTCGGGCGCCGCGCCGATGATGCCGAGGTTGTCGCGCAACCACTGCACCAACGAGCCGGTGACCGCGATGGAGCCCTCCAGCGCGTAGATGGCGTCGTTGTCGCCGATCTTGTAGCAGACGGTGGTGAGCAGGCCGTTCTCGCTCATCACCTTCTCCGTCCCGGTGTTGAGCAGGACGAAGTTGCCGGTGCCGTAGGTGTTCTTCGCCTCACCCGGCGACAGGCAGGCCTGGCCGAACGTGGCCGCCTGCTGGTCGCCGAGGATTCCGGCGACGGGTAGCCCGCCGAACGCGCCGCGCTCGCGGATGTTCCCGTACACCTCCGACGACGACCGGATCTCCGGCAGCATCGACATCGGGATGCCCATGTCGGCGGCATGCTCCTCGGCCCACGACAGCGTGTCGAGGTCCATCAGCATGGTGCGCGAGGCGTTGGTCGGGTCGGTGTAGTGCAGCCCGCCGTCCGGCCCACCCGTGGCGTTCCACAGCACCCAGGTGTCCATGTTGCCGAACACCAGGTCGCCGGCCTCGGCCTTGGCTCGCGCGCCGTCGACGTTGTCGAGGATCCACTTCACCTTCGGCCCGGAGAAGTAGGTCGCCAGCGGCAGCCCGGTCCGGGCGCGGTACCGGTCCGGTCCGCCGTCCTTCGCCAATTGGTCGACGATGCGGTCGGTGCGGGTGTCCTGCCACACGATGGCGTTGTAGACCGGCTTCCCGGTCGTGCGATCCCAGACGACGGCCGTCTCGCGTTGATTCGTGATGCCGACGGCCACGACGTCGCTGGTGACGAGGTCGCGCTTGGCCAGTGCCCCCGCGCAGACCTCACGGGTGTTGCGCCAGATCTCTTCCGGATCGTGCTCGACCCAGCCGGCCTGCGGGAAGATCTGTTTGTGTTCCCGCTGGTCGACGGAGACCACGCGACCGGAGTGATCGAAGATCATGCACCGGGTCGACGTCGTCCCCTGATCGATGGCGGCTACGTACTGACTCATCCCTTCTCCTCACATCGTCGTACGGGGCAGGCAGTACCCAGGCGGGTGCTCAGTAGATCGCCTTGGCCAGCAGCGCGCCGAGGGCGCCACCGATGAGCGGGCCCACCACGGGCACCCAGGAGTAACCCCAGTCGCTCGAACCCTTGCCCCGGATGGGCAGGAGCGCGTGCGCGATGCGGGGGCCGAGGTCACGGGCCGGGTTGATGGCGTATCCGGTCGGGCCACCGAGCGAGGCGCCGATGCCGACGACCAGAAGGGCGACGGGCAGCGGACCGAGGTCGACCGGCGAGTTGCCGAACGAGAGGATGACGAAGAGCAGCACGAAAGTGCCGATGACCTCCGTCATCGTGTTCCACAGCGGGTTGCGGATCTGCGGGCCGGTCGAGAACACGCCGAGCTGCTTGCCCTGGTCCTCTTCGGCGTCGAAGTGCTGCTTGAACGCCAGCCAGGCGACGACGGCACCGACGAACGCGCCACACAATTGGGCGAGCCAGTACGTCGGGACGTCGGACCACTCGGTCGTGCCTTCGATCGCCAGACCGAGGGTCACGGCCGGGTTGATGTGGGCGCCGGAATCGAACGCCACATACACGCCGGAGAAGACCGCGAGCCCCCAGCCGAAGTTGATGAGCAGCCAGCCCCCGCCGAGTCCTTTGCTCTGTGTCAGGATCGCTGTGGCGACCACACCGCAGCCCAGCAGCGTCAGCATCGCGGTGCCGAGGAACTCGCTCTGGAAGATGTCGCCGAAACTCAGGTCCATGTGAACCTCCGCTTCCGTTGACGACAACGGCCGTGGCGTCCCCGGTAACCCGGCTGGTCTCGGCAACGTTGCCAAGGGTCTCTTCGGAACTTACTGGTGCGTAGAGCAACTGTCTACGTTCTTCGCGACCTGAGCGGGTAGCGTGTTGCTGGGTGCCGCTGGCGGGAAGCGAACCTTGGTGGCATTCGACCGCTTATGCGCTCTGAGCTGCAAGGAGACGTGATCGACGTGACCGGTGTGAGTGAGCGGGCCGATACCGCCGGACCGAGCAGCCGGCTGGGGCCGCAGGCTCGGCAGGAGAATTGGGACCGGCTCGGCTCCGAACACTTCGACGTCGTGGTCATCGGCGGCGGCGTCGTCGGCACCGGATCCGCGCTCGACGCCGTCACCCGCGGGCTGCGGGTGGCGCTGGTCGAGGCGCGCGACTTCGCCGCCGGCACGTCCAGCCGGTCGAGCAAGCTGTTCCACGGTGGCCTGCGCTACCTCGAGCAGTTCGAGTTCGGCCTGGTCCGCGAGGCGCTGCACGAGCGCGAGCTGATGCTCACTCTCATCGCGCCGCACCTGGTGAAGCCGGTGCCGTTCCTCTATCCGCTCAAGCACCGCTGGTGGGAGCGCCCGTACACGGCGACCGGCCTGCTCATGTACGACACCCTGGGCGGCGCACGGTCCGTACCGGGGCAGAAGCACCTCACCCGGGCCGGGGCGCTGCGGCTGTTCCCCGGCCTGCGCCACGACGCCCTCATCGGCGGCGTCCGCTACTACGACGCCCAGTCCGACGACGCCCGCCACACCCTCACCGTCGCCCGCACCGCCGCCCACTACGGCGCCGTGGTGCGGTCGTCCACCCAGGTCATCGCGTTCTTGCGCGAGGCCGACCGCATCACCGGCGTCCGCGTGCGCGATGTCGAGACCGGCGCCGAGCAGGAGGTCACCGCCGACGTCGTCGTCAACTGCACCGGCGTGTGGACCGACGAGATGCAGCGGCTGGCCGGCACCCGCGGCCGGTTCCGGGTCCGGTCCAGCAAGGGCGTGCACATCGTCGTCCCGCGCGACCGCATCGCCGCCGAGAGCGGGCTGATCCTGCGCACGGAGAAGTCGGTGCTGTTCGTCATCCCGTGGCGCAGCCACTGGATCATCGGCACCACCGACACCGACTGGAACTTCGACCTCGCCCACCCGGCCGCCACCAAGGCCGACATCGACTACATCCTCGGGCACGTCAACTCCGTCCTCGCCACGCCGCTCACCCACGACGACATCGAGGGCGTCTACGCGGGGCTGCGGCCGCTGCTGGCCGGTGAGAGCGAGCAGAGCTCGAAGCTGTCGCGCGAGCACGCGGTGGCCCGGCCGGCGCCTGGCATGGTCGCCATCGCCGGCGGGAAGTACACCACCTACCGGGTCATGGCCAAGGACGCCATCGACGCCGCCCGCTCTGATCTTCGTGGCTGGATCCGCCCGTCCATCACCGACAAGGTGCCCCTCGTCGGCGCCGACGGCTACCACGCCCTCGTCAACCAGGTCGATCGCCTGGCCGACGAGTACGGCGTCCACCCGCACCGGCTGCGGCACCTGCTCGACCGCTACGGCTCGATGGTCTACGAGGTGCTGGCGCTGGCCGAGGGCCGGCCGGAGCTGCTGCAGCCGATCCCCGGCTCCGCCGACTACCTCCAGGTCGAGGTCGTCTACGCGGTCACCCACGAGGCGGCGCTGCACATCAGCGACGTGCTGACGCGGCGGACGCGCATCAGCATCGAGTACCCCCACCGTGGCCTCGAATCCGCCGAGGCCGTTGCCCGGCTCATGGCCGAGACCCTCGGCTGGGACGACGCCACCATCGCCCGCGAGGTCGACGTCTACCGCAAGCGCGTCGAAGCCGAACGCGCCTCCCAGACCGAGCCCGACGACCAAGCCGCCGACGACGCCCGCTCCGCCGCCCCCGAGTTCCGCCCCGGCGTCGCCGAACCAGTCGTCTAGTCCGGGCGTTGACCGTGATCATCCACCTTTTCGGTCGTCATGACAGCTCAGAAGGTTGATGATCATGACGGACGCCCGACTGCGGGTTTCGGGCGCACAGCGGCGGGCGAGTCGGCAGGTAGCCGGTTCGCGCGCGGCTCTGTCAGTGCCCGCCCGTAGGGTGGGCCCCACCCGGGCCGGGAGGGGTCGATCTACCACGGCGCGGCGCGGGTCAAGCGGTCCTCCGTCGCGCGAAGCGCCCAACCGAGTCCGCTGAGGCGGCCGATCGCGCCCCCGACAATGCGAGAGCAGCAGGGGGCTGGCGGAACGCGGCAGCCTCAACGCACGGTCGCCCGGCGCACGCGGCCCCGGCGTCGCCGAACCGGTCGTGTAGGCCGACCTTTCCATGATCATCGGCGATTCACCCCACTATGGTGTGGTGGATCGCCGATGATCATGGCGGGGGCCGCCGGAGCACCAGCCACACGGCCACGGCACACACAGCGAACCCGATGAGCGTCGCCAGGCCGAGCGAATCCCCGAACATCACCCACGCCCACACCGCGGTCGTCGGGGGAGTGAGGTAGAGCAGGCTGCTCACCCGGGTCGCCCCGCCGCGGCGCAGCACCAGCAGGTAGGCGCCGTATCCACCGGCGGTCGACAGCACCAGCACCCACGCGACCGCCCACCAGAACCCGCCTGACTCCGGCACGGTGAGCCGCCCGAAGGCGACCGCCTCGCCGGTGAACGCCACCGCGGCGACGGCCACGTGCACGCTCAACGCCGCCGCGATCCCGCCGGCCGGCCGCCAGCGTTGCTCGAGCACCGTCCCCGCCGACAACGCCAGCATCCCGCCGACCGGCAGCAGGTAGATCCACACCGGCCCACCGCCGCCGATGTCGGAGGCGACGACGATGCCGACGCCGGCCAGGCCGAGCCACAACCCGAGCCGCGCGCGGCCGCTGACCGTCTCGCCGAGCAGCCGGCGCGCGGCGGTGGCGACGACCAGTGGCTGCAGGGCCGCGATCAGCGCCGCCGTGCCCGCCGGCACGCCGAGACCGATGCCGGTGACGACGCCGCCGAGATACAGCGTCTGCGACAACAGGCCGACGACGGCGTGCCGGCCGAGGTCGCGGCGGGCCAGCCGGAGCAGTGTCGGCGCGACGACGGGCAGCAGCAGCGCCGCGGCGACGAGGTAACGCCACGCCAGCAGCGTGTCCGCGGGCGCGTGCTCGGTGCCGAGCCGGGCGCCGATGAACCCGCTGCTCCAGAACACGACGAGAGCGGCCGCCGCGCCGACGTCGACGGCGGATGCGCGCGCGGTGCCCGAGGCCGGGCCGCCCGGAGCCAGGCTGCCCGAGGCCGGGCCGCCCGAGGCCGAACTGCCCGGAGCGGGACTGCCCTGACCGGGGCCGTTCGGACCGGAGGCGCGCTGCGTCGTGGTCATGCCGTCGATGTAAACACACCGGTCGGTATACTGTCAGTGTCCACGAAGGAGGCAGGCATGGCCGCACGGCAACCGGGCACCCTCACACCGGCGGGACAGCGGCTGCTCGACACCGCGAGCGCGTTGTTCTACCAGCACGGCATCCGCGCCGTCGGCGTCGACGCCATCGCCGAGGCGGCCGGCACCACGAAGAAGACGCTGTACGACCGGTTCGGCTCGAAGGACGCGCTGGTCGCGCTGTATCTGGGCCGCCGGTTCGAGCGGTGGAGCGCGTTCGTCGCCGCGTACCTCGACGAGCACGCGCCCGACGAGGGGCCCGGCCGGGTCCTGGCGGTGTACGACGCGCTCGCGGAGTGGCAGCGCGACGCCGAGCGGGGGTGCGCGTTCGTCAACGCGTTCGCCGAGATCGGCGGCACCGAGCATCCCGGCGTCGCGGTGATCCGGGCGGAGAAGGAGGCGGTCCGCGCGCTCTACGTCCGCCTGGTCGCCGAGGCCGGCGTCCCGGAGGCGGCGGCGACGGAGCTGGGATTGCGGCTGGCCCTCCTGCACGAGGGCGCCCTGGTCACGATGACGGCCGGCGGGCAGCCCGACGCGTTGAGGCGCGCCCGCGCCGCCGCCGCCGACCTGCTGGCGGCCGCCCTGCGCTGACGCGCCGCTCACCCAGCGGTGACGCGCCGGGCCCGAGCCGTCAGGGCTTGGCGCGGTGCTGCACCGAGCGCAGACCCGCCTTGGCCTGGCCGGCGGTGGCCCTGGCGGCCAGCCGGGCCTCGCGCTTGGCCGTCTTCGTCGCCCGCTTCGCGTCCTTGGCCGCGCGCCGCGCCCGCCACGACAGCCCCGGCTTGCCCTCGGTGTCGACGCTGGCCAGCAGCAGCCCACCGGCGAGGCCGACGTTCTTCATGGCCTGGATGCGCTGGGTGTTGCGCTGGGCGGGGTCCTCGACGGTCCAGAACGGGTGTCCCGCCCAGGTGGTCGGGACCAGGGAGGCGAGCAGCGCCACCGACGCCAGCCGGGGGAACCGGCCGGTGGCCAGCGCCAGCCCGGCCCCGATCTGCACGCCGGCGTTGATGCGCACGAGCGCCTTCGGGTCCGTCGGCAGCTGCGGCGCGCTCTTCTGCAGCGTGGGGCCGAAGCGGTCGGCGAACGTGGTGGCGGCCGCAACGCCCGGCTCGGGGTCGCGCAGGCGCTGCGCGCCTTGGACGACGAAGATCGTCGCGAGCATCGGGCGGGCGATCATTCGGACGAGGCTCATACCCCTTGCCTACCATGAAACCCGCGCGTGCCGGTGCGAGGATGGGCGTATGTGCGGACGGTACGCGGTCAGCCAGAGCGCCGACGACCTCGCCGACGAGTTCGGCGTCGAGCGGGACGAGGTGCGCGAGCGCCTCGATCCCGACTGGAACGTCGCGCCGACGAAGAAGGTCTACGCGGTGATGACCCGCGGGAAGAAGGACGAGCCCGACGTGCCGCCGACGCGCCGGCTGCGCACGCTGCGCTGGGGCCTGGTGCCGTCGTGGGCCAAGGAGGTCGCCATCGGCAACCGGCTGATCAACGCCCGGGTCGAGACCGCGGCCGAGAAGCCGGCCTTCCGCAAGGCGTTCCAGCTGCGCCGGTGCATCCTCCCGGCCGACGGCTTCTACGAGTGGCGCGGCGAGAAGGGCCAGAAGCAGCCGTTCTTCATCCACCCGAAGGACGGTTCGCTGGCGATGGCCGGGCTGTACGAGATCTGGCGCGACAAGAGCAAGCCCGACGACGCCGACGACGCGTTCGTGTGGTCGGTGGTCATCCTCACCACCGACGCCACCGACGACGTCGGCCAGATCCACGACCGCATGCCGATGCTGGTCGGCGCGGACAGCTGGGAGCGCTGGCTCGACCCCACCATCAAGGACGCCGACGACGTCACGCGGCTGCTCACTCCGGCGGTGCCCGGCGTGCTCGACGCCTACCCGGTGTCGACCGACGTCAACAAGGTCGGCAACAACGGGCCGCACCTCGTCGACCCGGTGGAGCTGTGATGGCGCCGGCCCGCACGACGGTGAGCACGCCCATCGGCGACGCGGCGTTCTGGACCGACGCCGCCGACGAACCGCGGCTGCGGCTGGTGCTGGGGCACGGCGCCGGCGGCGGCCCGAAGGCGGCCGACCTCGAGGCGCTGTCCCTGGCGCTGCCTGCCGAGGGGGTCACCGTCGTCCGGTTCGAGCAGCCGTGGCGACTGGCCGGCAAGAAGGTCGCGCCGCGCCCGCCGGTGCTCGACGAGGCGTGGCTGGCGGCGCTCGCGACCCTGCCGCGCGACGTGCCGCTGGTGCTGGGCGGACGCAGCTCCGGCGCGCGCGTCGCCTGCCGAACGGCCGCCGAGCTGGACGCCGCCGCCGTCGTCTGCCTGGCGTTTCCGCTGCACCTGCCCGGCAAGCCGGAGGCGTCGCGGCTGCCCGAGCTGACCGGCGCCGCCGAGAAGCTGCCGGTGCTCGTCGTGCAGGGCGAGCGCGACACCTTCGGCCGCCCGGACGAGTTCCCGTCCGGCCCGCACCGGCTGGTCACCGTCCCCGGCGCCGACCACGGGATGAAGGTGCTCAAGGGCCAGTCGCAGCGCGCGGCCGTCGACGCCGTCGTGGCCGCCGTCAGCGCGTTCCTGGCCCCGCTCGGGGAATGAACCGGGCACGGTCGCCGTTGACGCCAGCGGAACACCGAGCTTGGAGGTTTCAGCTAACTGTGAGTGCCACGTGCTTGGAGCGACCGGCAGCCGATGCCGTCGCGCCGGTAGACTTGACGGTGATGGCTGATCAGGAGAGTGCCGAGCAGCGTACGCAGCGCTTCGAGCGCGATGCGTTGCCGTATCTCGACCAGTTGTACTCGGCCGCGCTGCGCATGACCCGCAACGCGAGCGATGCCGAGGACCTGGTCCAAGAGACGTTCGCCAAGGCCTACGCCTCGTTCCACCAGTTCAAGGAGGGAACGAACCTCAAGGCGTGGCTCTACCGCATCCTGACCAACACCTTCATCAACACCTACCGGAAGAAGCAGCGCGAGCCGCAGCAGAGCGCCACCGAGGAGATCGAGGACTGGCAGATGGCGCGGGCCGAGGCGCACACCTCGTCCGGCCTGCTCTCGGCCGAGGCTGAGGCGCTGGCGCACCTGCCCGACTCCGACGTGAAGAACGCCCTGCAGGAGATCCCCGAGGAGTTCCGCATCGCGGTCTACCTCGCCGATGTCGAGGGCTTCCCGTACAAGGAGATCGCCGACATCATGGGCACGCCCATCGGCACGGTGATGTCCCGGCTGCACCGTGGGCGGCGTCAGCTGCGCGGGCTGCTCGAGGACTACGCCCGTGAGCGTGGGCTGGTGCCGAAGGTCACTCAGGAGGTCGGAGGATGAGCTGCAACGACGACGAAGTCGACTGCGCTGAGGTACTCGATCGGGTCTACGTCTTCTTCGACCACGAGCTCGATGACCGCGCCCTCACCTACGACGAGATCAAGGCGCACCTCGACGACTGCCAGCCGTGCCTGTCGACCTACGACATCGAGCGGGTCATCCGCGAGGCGTTGGCCCGGGCCTGCGGCTGCGACCACGCGCCTGACGACCTGCGGCTGAAGATCCGAGCCCGCATCGAGGAGGTCCGGGTGCAGATGACCCGGACGCCCTGACCACAGGCTTCGCACAGACGAGAGCCCCGGACCTGCCGTCGCAGGTTCGGGGCTCTCGTCGCCTAGGGGCGCCTCAATCAGGAGTTGGGGCGCTTGCCGTGGTTGGCGGCGCTCTTCTTGCGCGAACGGCGCTTGCGTGCCTTCTTGCCCATGGCGAGCTGACTCCTCTCCGGGATCGGTGTGCTGCCGGCGGACGGTAGACCGTCACGCGGTGACGCGCGGCGACTCCGCCGCGGTCGCGTCGTCGTCCATTGTCGCACGGTCGTCGGCCGGTTCCGGCGGGGGCGGCGGCGGGGTGGCCGGCCGTGGCCGCGGCACGGGCCGCTGCTGCGGACGTCGCGGCGTCTCGGCACGCTCCCGGGCCGGCGCCGTGCGCCGTCCGGTCATCGCCGTGGCCAGCGCGGCCGCGACGCCGGCGGCCACCGCGAGGTCGCCCGGGCTGACCGCCTCGGGGCGGGGCGGGAACGCGACCGGGATGGCCTTGCCCAGCCACGGCAGCCGGGTGTCGTCGCCGGCGAGCGTGACGACACCCTCGTCCGGCCGCTCCGCCACCGTGGTCTCGACGCCGGCCCGCTGCTGCGCCGGCGCGGACACCGGCATGCCGCCGTTGAGCAGGATGACCAGGCCGTTCGCCGCCAGGCCGAGCGCGATCAGCCGCGCGCCGTGGTAGGAGCGGTTGAGCCAGGCGTAGAACGCGAGCGTGCACCAGCACAGCGCCGTCATGGCGGGCAGCAATGGCTCCCAGACCCAGCTGCCGGCCACGCCGACGGCATAGGCGCCCAGCGCGGTGAGGATGAGCCGGCTGCGGACGGGCGGGCGCTCGCCCAGCCGGCGCAGCCGCCCGCCGCGTGCGTACCCTGCCGCCAGGCCGGCGGCCAGGGCGAGCAGGAGGAGCGCCATATCATCATCCTGACCCGGACCGCCGCGGAACCGGGGTACGCCACGCCCGGGGGCCGTGGTGGAATGCTGCTCAGCGGCGAGAGGAGTCAGCACGTGGCCGAGCAGGTGGCCGCCGAGATGGTGGCCAATGTCCACTCCGTGGCGGTATCCGTGGGCGAGCGGGTCGATGCGGGGGCGACCCTGCTGATCCTGGAGTCCATGAAGATGGAGATCCCGGTCCTGTGCGAGGACGCCGGCCTGGTGTCCGAGATCAAGGTCGGGCCCGGCGATGTCGTCCAGGAGGGCGACGTGCTGGTCGTCATCTCGTGACCGCGCTCGCACCGGGCCTGACGGCGGCCGAATCGCACACCGTCACCGAGGTCGACACCGCGCTGGCGGTCGGGTCCGGCGACGTCCCCGTGCTGGCGACGCCGCGGCTGGTGGCGTGGATGGAGGCCGTGACCGTGGCCGCCGTCGACGACGCGCTCGCGGACGGTGACACCACGGTGGGCACCCGGGTGGAGGTCGATCACGTCGCGGCGAGCCCGCTCGGCGCCCTCGTGGAGGTGCGCGGCGAGCTGACCGCCGTCGACGGGCGGGCCCTGCGGTTCTCCGTCGTCGCTCTCGGCGCCGACGGCGAGCCGGTGGGTCGTGGGACGATCACCCGGGCCGTTGTGGGGCGCGAGCGGTTCCTGGCGCGCTGGGCGCAGCGGGCGTAGGGAGCTCAGGCCGTCTGGGCGCCCGCGAGCAGCTTGCGCAGCAGCGCGGCCAGCCGTGCCGACTCGTCGGGGGTGAGGCCGGCCGCCCGCAGGCGGCGCGCTGGGCCTCGAGGCCCGCCACCAGGGCGCGCCGGTCGTGCGGGTCGGGGAGCGGCGGACCAGGCCGGCCCGTTCCAGGCGGTCGAGACGGCCGGTCATGCCGCCGCTGGTGAGCATCAGCGTGGCGGCGAGCTGGCGGGGTGAGAGCGTGTAGGGCTCGCCGCTGCGGTGCAGTGTGGCGAGGACGTCGAACTCGCCGCGCGTGGTGCCCACCTCGCGTGCGTCCGCTCGACCCGTTCGGCCACGGCGTCAGCGGTGCGGTAGACCCGGCCGTAGATCTCCATGGGCGTGGTCTCGAGGTCCGGCCGAGGAGCGCGTGCCCACGGCCGCAACCTCGCCGGCTACGCCTACCTCACGCTCGCGGGCACCGCGCGTGCTGGTCTGCTGTCGCGTCCTGGTCCACCGTCACGCCCAGCGGGCGGTTTCGAGCGCAGAAGCGTGACAGGAAACCAGGACGTGACGTGAGACCAGGACGCCGACGGCGGAGAACCCGGCGAACGGTGCATACCGCGGCTTCGGGCTGTGCCACTGGGGTCAGCGGGCGTAGGGGTGGGTCGGAAGGGTCGGCGACCAGTCGTCTTCGGCCCGCGGGAGCGGGTCGCGCCGAGGGCCGCCGCCGGAGACCGCCCACCGGGCCGCGGAGCCCGCGGCGGCGAGTGCGACTGCCAGGACCAGGAGAACGAGTAATGTGCTCATGGCAGTAATTCTGCTCTCGACGGGATCCTGCCAACAGTGGCAGGACTGCCAGTAGGCATCGACTTCCTGCCAGTCGTCTGGCAGACTGTTGGAATGCTGCGAAATGTCGCTGTCCTGGTGCTCGACGGGGTCGCCCCGTTCGAGCTCGGTGTGCTCTGTGAGGCGTTCGGCATCGACCGCTCCGACCAGGGTCTGCCGGTCATGGACTTCGATCTGTGCGGGCCGTCCCCGCAGGTCCGCACGTCGCTCGGCTTCGGGGTGACGATGGAGCACGGCCTCGACCGGCTGGCGTCGGCCGACCTCATCGGCATCCCTGCCGTGCCGCGGGTGAACCCGATCCCCGACGACGTGCTCGACGCGCTGCGCGCCGCCGTCGACCGCGGGGCGCGGGCGATGTCGGTCTGCTCCGGCGCGTTCGTGCTGGGCGCCGCCGGCCTGCTCGACGGCCGCCGCTGCACCACGCACTGGATGTACAGCGCCGAACTGGCCGCCCGGTTCCCCGAGGCCAAGGTCGACCCCGGCGTGCTCTACGTCGACGACGACCCGATCATCACCAGCGCCGGCACGGCCGCCGGGCTCGACGCCAGCCTGCACCTGTGGCGCAAGGAGTTCGGCGCCGACGCCGCGGCCATGGTCGCGCGGCGCATGGTCGTCCCGCCGCATCGCGACGGCGGCCAGGCGCAGTTCATCGAGGCGCCGATCCGGGCCACCACCGCCCACACGCTGGCCGGCGTCGTCGACTACATGACGGCCCACCTCGACCAGGACCTCACCGTCGAGGACCTCGCCACGCTGGCGAACATGTCACCGCGCACGTTCGCCCGCCGGTTCCGCGCCGAGACCGGCACCACGCCGTACGAATGGCTGCTGACGGCCCGGCTGGCGGCGGCGCAGCGCATGCTCGAACGCGGCGACGACGTCGTCGAGACGGTGGCCACCCGGGCCGGCTTCGGCACGGCGGCGGCCATGCGGCACCACTTCGCCAAGCGGCTGGGCACGACGCCGCAGGCCTACCGGGCCGCCTTCTGCGAGCGCCGCCCGGCATCCTAGGACGCGGCTCAGATGCCCGTCGTCGAGCGGGGGTAGGCGACCTTGGGGTCGCACTGGACGTTGACGAGGTAGGGGACGCCGGAGTCGAACGCGCGGCGCAGCGCCGGGCCGACGTCGCCGGGCTCGGTGACGGTCTCGCCGGCCCCGCCGAGCGCCTCGACGACGGCGTCGTAGCCGGTGTCGGGGCGGAGATCGGCGGCGACGTCGTAGCCGTACAGGAACCGCATCGGGTGCTTCTCCAGGCCCCACACGCCGTTGTTGCCGACCACCATGACCACCGGGAGGTCGTGCCGGACGAGCGTGTCGACGTCCATCAGCGACATGCCGGCGGCGCCGTCGCCGTAGAGCAGTACGACCTGGCTGTCGGGACGGGCCAGCCGGGCGGCCGCCGCGGCACCCGCGCCGGCGCCGAGGCAGCCGTACGGGCCGGGGTCGAGCCAGCAGCCGGGCCGGCCGGGCTCGATCAGCTTGCCGGCCCACGACACGAAGTCGCCGCCGTCGCCGACGACCACGGCGTCGTCGTCGAGGAGGCGGTTCAGCTCGCCGTAGATGCGCGCCGGATGGATCGGTTCGCCCTCCGACGCCAGCAGCGGGGCGTCGCGCTCGACTGCCGCCGCCGCCTGGTCGCGCAGGCCGTTCGCCCAGTCGTCCCAGCGTCGCGTCGCCCGCAGCGAGTGCAGGATGCCGTCGAGCATCATGGTGAGGTCGCCGGACGCGCTGGCGGCCAGCTCGACGTGCGTCGCCAGGCCTTCGGGGGAGTCGGTGACGTGCACGACCTTGGCCGGTGCGGCGCCGTCCGAGCCGCCGAAGGTGCCGAAGCCGAGCCGGAAGTCCAGCGGCGTGCCCACCACGACGACAAGGTCGGCGTTCTTGAACGCGGCCGAGCGGGCCCGGTTGACCAGCAGCCGGTGCCCCTTCGGCAGCACGCCGCGGCCCATGCCGTTGGCCACGACCGGGATGCCGGTCTCGTCGGCGAAGCGCAGCGCGGCCGCCTCGGCGCCGTCCATCCAGACGTCCGAGCCGAGGACGATGACCGGGTGCCGCGCCGCACTGATCAGCCCGCCGATGGCGGCGAGGCTGTCGGGATCGGGCTCGGCCCGCGGCGCCGGCGGGGTGAGCTCGAGCGTGACGTCGGCGAAGCTGTACAGCTCGTCCATCGGGACGTCGACGAAGACCGGCCCGCGGTGCGCCGAGCGGGCCACGCTGAGCGCGCGGTCGACCACCGGGCCGACGTCGGCCGCCTTGGCCGCCGTCGTCGACAGCTTCGTGACCGGCGCCAGCAGCGGCGGGTGGTCGAGCTCCTGCAGCGCGCCGGTGCCCCAGCGCCAGGCGGGGGCGCGGCCACCGACGGCCAGCAGCGGGACGCCGCTGAAGTAGGCCTGCGCGATGCCGCTGACGCCGTTGGTGACGCCCGGGCCCGCGGTGAGCACGACCAGCCCCGGCTCGCGGGTGAGCTTCGCGGTGGCCTCGGCGCCGAAGACGGCGGTCTGCTCGTGCCGCACGTCGACGATGCGGGTGGGCGACTCGGCCTTGACGACGGCGTCGTACAGCGGGAACACGTGGGCGCCGGACAGTGTCCACATGGTGCCGACGCCGTGCGCCTCGGCGACGGCCAGCGCGTGCTGGCCGGCGTGGCCGCTGAGGGTGAGGTCTTTGCGCTGCGAAATACTCACGCGTTCACCGTACCGGAATCCATGCTCCGATCGTGGGCAAGTGGTCCGAGCGCCTCGTGCAGGGCCCGCAGCTGCGCGTCGTCCAGCCGGAGCAGCTCGGCCGGCGGCGCGTACATGGCGCTGAGCAGCTCCGTTCGCATCGCCGCGCCGCGCGCCGTCAGTACGACCAGCCGGGCCCGGCGGTCGGTCGGGTGGACCCGGCGCTCGGCGAGGTCGAGGCGTTGCAGGCGGTCGACCGTCCAGGTGGCGGTGGACGCGTCGCACCGCCACTCGGCAGCGAGGTCCTTCAGCGTCCGGCCGTCCTCGGCGTCCAGCGAGTGCAGCGCCTTGTACTCGTTCGCCGTCAGTCCGAGCCGGGCCAGGACGGCGTCGCGCTCGGGCCGGGAGCCGATGAGCAGGTCGAACATCAGCCGCCAGGTGTCGGCGGCGAGCGTGGCGTGGTCGGTCACGTGGCCAGCATACTGCTTGGATGACTCCAATAGTTTGACGAATCCAAATATTTGGTTCTAGGGTCGAGTCATGAAGGTCAGCATCAGCGTCACCAACTACACCTGGCCCGGCGGCGGCCTCACCGACGACCTGACGCGCGTCGTGCGCACCGCCGACCACGCCGGCATCGACACCCTCTGGGTCGCCGACCATCTACTGCAGGGCGACCCGACCGCGCAGCTCGAGGACCCGATGCTCGAGGCGTACACCACACTCGGCTATCTCGCCGGGCAGACCGAGCGGATCAGGCTGGGCACCATGGTGTCGGCCGCGACCTTCCGTGCCCCGGCGCTGCTCATCAAGGCCGTCACGACGCTCGACGTGCTCTCGCGCGGCCGCGCATGGTTCGGCGTCGGCGCCGGTTACCACGGCGAGGAAGCCCGCATGATGGGGCTGTTCCTGCCGTCGGTCGCCGAGCGGTTCGAGCGGCTGGAGGAGCTGCTGCGGCTGGCGAAGCAGATGTGGGCCGGCGACGAGTCGCCGTTCCAGGGCGTCCACTACCAGCTGGACCGGCCCATCGGCAGCCCGCTGCCGGCCACCCGGCCACACCCGCCGATCGTCATCGGCGGGACGGGGGAGAAGGTCACGCTGCGGCTGGTCGCGCAGTACGCCGACGCCTGCAACCTGTTCGACATCCCCGACGGCGGGCAGACCGTCCGGCACAAGCTCGACGTGCTGGCCCGCCACTGCGACACCGTCGGCCGCCCGTTCGACGAGATCGAGAAGACACTGGCCATGGCGCTGGAACCGGGCGAGTCCGCCGGCTCCTTCGCCGGTCGCGCCCGCGCGGCCCGCGACCTCGGCTTCGAGCACATCGGCGTCATCGTCCGCGGCAGCGCCTGGACCGAGCAGCAGGTCGAGACCGTCGCGGCCGCGACGGCCGTCTAGGTTCGGTTGGTCTCCGAACCCCGGCACGACTGTGCCCCCCGGCGCGTCACTGGGTGGGATCACTGTGTGTGCCGGGTGGCGTCGCTGTTGCCAGGGGAACAGTGATCTACCCCACTCGACGCAGCGATCTCACACAGTGGCGTTGGGGGATCGTGCAAAGGACGCGTCGGCCACAGTTTGCGGCAGTGGGCGAACGTTGGCCGATGTCCGTTGGCCGTTCGTGCCGGTGCGCCGTTGGGTGTCCTCGATTCCCGGAGCCGTCTTCGATGGCGGGGGTCGTGTTCGAGGAGCCTTTCGGACGTTTCTCGCCATCGAAGACGGCTCCGGGCATCGAGGTGTGCCCAGACTGCCCCCGTCCCCCTGATAGGGCCCGGGGCCGCGGGGCCGCGGGTCAAGTACGCCCCGTCGTCGCGAAGCGACCCCCTTGGGCGGACTTGAGGCGCGGTTTCGAGGCTAAGAGAATGGGCGCCAGGGGGACGGCCAACGTGCGGACCAGGGCGAACGTGGCAGACCCGGGTGCACGGCCGGCCAGTCAACGCGAAGCGATCGCTGTCAACGCTGGCGGTACAGCCAGGGCGCGCTGGAGCGCAGCGTCGCCTGCAGCGCGAGCAGCAGGTCGGAGCGGACCGCAGGCATCGGGCGCACGGTGCTGGCGACGTTCTGCGCCGGAGTGCCCTGCACGCCCAGCAGCAGCTGCAGGTGCAGCGCCCGCAGGTAGTCGAGGGTGTTCTCGCGCGCCGCGGCCCGCGACGACGGCGGGCGGGCGTCGTCGCGCCAGGCCTGGGCCAGCCGCTCCAGCCAGCCTTCCAGCGGCTCGATGCTGACGAGGTCGCGGTGCAGCACCGACATGGTCGCGTACGCGAGCCGCTGTTCCTCGCCGGCGGAGAACCGGTGCCGCGTCGGCGTGGTCAGCCGCTCGGCGACGACGTCGAGCAGGACGCGTAACTCGTCGGCGCTCAGATGCCGCGACGCGCTCAGCGCGCCGAGCACGTCGGCGCCGTGCACGAGGGCGTTGGCCCAGCCCTGGTTGGGGGTCCAGCCGCGGAGGTCGCGCTCGCCGAGGAGCCAGCCGACCGCTTGGTCGGCCCACGTCAGGACGGCGGCCGGGTGCAGCCCGTGGGTGGTGTTGTCGCGGGCGATGACCTCGGACAGCACGCTCGCGGAGAACGAGCGGCGCAGCACGGTGTCGGTGCTCTCTTCGCCGAGGCCCTTCTTCAGCCCGAGCGCCAGCCCGTCGCCGAGCCCGATCAGCAGGTCGTCGTAGACGCCCTCGCGGATCCAGGTCTGCAGCACCGAGCGGGCGATGTCCTCGCGCACGTGCGGGTCGGTGTCGCCGAGCATGGTGACCAGCTCGATCGTGAGCTCGTCGAGGGCAGCACCCTGGGGTAGCCGGAAGCCGTCGGCGACGACCTGCTCCCAGTAGGACTGCTGCACGGAGCAATCCTCGCAGAACCACCTCCATGGAGGGAAGCGACGTGACGAGAGCTACGCTCAGTGACGTGCCGTCGCTCAACGACGTCGTCCAGCGTCACACCGATCTCTCCGAGGCCGACCTCGACTGGTTGCATGCGCTCATCGCCGACTGGCAGTTGCTGGCCGACCTCTCCTTCGCCGACCTCGTCCTCTGGGTGCCCGACCGCGACGGCGACGGCTACCGGGCCGTCGCCCAGATGCGTCCGACCACCGGCCCGACCGCCTACGTCGAGGACCTCGTCGGGACGTACCTGGCGAAGGGCCGCCGGCCGCTCATCGACACCGCCTACGCCGAGGGCGTCATCCGCCGTGAGGGCGACCCGGAGTGGTGGGACGACGTCCCGGTGCGGGTCGAGGCGATCCCGGTGCGCCACGACGGCCGCGTCATCGCCGTCATCGGCCGGCACACCAACCTCATCGCGGTCCGCACGCCGAGCCGGTTGGAGCTGTCCTATCTCGAGTGCGGCAGCCAGCTGGCCACGCTGATCACCGAGGGCCGGTTCCCGCACTCCACCCGCACCGACATGGGTCGCCGCGGCGCGCCCCGGGTCGGCGACGGCCTGGTCCGACTCGACGCCGACGGCCAGGCGCTGTACGCCAGCCCCAACGCCGTGTCCGTCTACCGGCGGCTCGGCCTGGCCGCGGACCTCGTCGGCCAGCACCTCGGCAAGGCGACCGCCGCCCTGGCGCCGCCGCCGGGCGCGCGGGACGAGCCGCTGGAGGACGTGCTCGGCGGACGGCAGCACATCCGCACCGAGATCGAGGGCAACGGCACCGTCATGACGTTGCGGATCATCCCGCTCGACCCGGGCGGGCAGCACGTCGGCGCGCTGGCGCTGTGCCGCGACGTCACCGAGGTGCGGCGGCGCGAGCGGGAGCTGCTGACCAAGGACGCGACGATCCGCGAGATCCACCACCGGGTGAAGAACAACCTGCAGACGGTCGCGGCGCTGCTGCGGTTGCAGTCGCGGCGCATCGGGTCGGCGGAGGGACGGGCGGCGCTGGACGAGGCGGTGCGCCGGGTCGGCTCGATCGCGATCGTGCACGAGACGCTGTCGCAGACCGTCGACGACACCGTCGCCTTCGACGACGTCGCGGACCGCCTGCTCGGCATGGTCGCCGAGGTGGCCGCCACGACGTCGGACGTGCGGGCGACCCGGTCGGGGACGTTCGGGATCCTCGCCGCCGAGACCGCGACGCCGCTGGCCATGACGCTGACCGAGGTCCTGCAGAACGCCGTCGAGCACGGCCTCGGCCGGCGCGGCGGCGCGGTGCTGCTGACGGCGGAACGGTCGGACGGCCGGCTGCTGGTGACGGTCGACGACGACGGCGTCGGCCTGCCGCCCGGCTTCGACGCGACCACCACCGGGAACCTCGGGCTGCAGATCGTCCGGTCACTGGTGGTGGGGGAGTTGGGCGGGACGCTCGACATCGGGCCGCGCGCCGGCGGCGGCACCCGGGTCGTGCTGGACCTGCCGGTCGAGGCGGAGTCGCCCCGCTGAGGAACGGGCGGCCGGGTGCGGACGTACCGACGCCCCGCCAATCCGGGGTGCTGGCGGGGCGTAGCGTTCAGGCGCGAGTGTCGGCTTCGGGTGTTCCGGCTCAGTAGGCTCGCGCGCGGGCTCGGGCATTGCGACGCTTGAGAGCGCGACGCTCGTCCTCGGACAGCCCGCCCCACACGCCGGCGTCCTGGCCGCTCTCAAGAGCCCAGCTCAGGCAGGCTTCGCGTACGTCGCAGCGGCGGCAGACGGTCTTGGCCTCCTCGATCTGGAGCAGCGCGGGCCCGGTGTTCCCGATGGGGAAGAACAGCTCTGGGTCCTCGTCTCGACAGGCGGCACGGTGGCGCCAATCCATGGTTCTCACAGCTCCTTTATGGTGGTGCCGGGCGGCTCTGCCGACCAGCCACGTTGCAGTACGTGAATTCGTTCACGAATCCCTGCCCGGCCCTGTGGTTTCGTGGGCCGAGGGGATGACGCGAAGTCTTACGGCGGTCTGCTGCGCGCTCGAAGTGCGCGGCTCACCGCGTCGCCCTACCAGGGTGACAAGTTCGTGATGCATCTACAAGGGCTTTGTGTAATCCGTCTCATGAAGGTCGGTGTAGCGTCGGTCACAGCATCGGCTCAAAACAGCCAAGATGGGACGATAACTGGCACCTCTGGCCCTGGCAAGGGTCCTGCGGACCTGCATCTGGCAGGTTCGACGTGCTCACCGGCTTCGGATCGACGGAAACCGGCGTTCAGTACGCGATGCGCAGCGCCCGCGGCACCGAGGTCAGCGTGATCTCCGTCCGCTCACCGATGTAGTCGCCGTCGACCTGCACCGGCAGTGGTGCGGGCGCGCGCAGCACGAGTTCCTTGCGGTCGTGCAGGGACACGACGGCCCGCCCGCGCGGCCCCCGCCGGGTCGTCAGCTGGGCGAGGTGCAGCAACGTCGGCGCCAGCCGCAGGCTGGTCAGCCCGAACACGTCGAGACCGGCGTTGAGGTCGGACAACGGGGTGGGCCGCAGCGGCCGGGCGCCGAGATACGTCCACGGCGTGCAGTTCGTGACGATGACGACGGCCAGCCCGGCGACCGGCGTCGCCCCGTCGGCCGTCAGCTCGATGGTGCCGCGCCGCCGCTCGGGCTGGGCGAAGAACCGGCGGACGGCGGTGCGCACGTACAGCTGGACGGTGGACACGCGGCCGCGCTCGCGCTCGTCCTCGACGGCGTGGATGACGTCGGCGTCGAGCCCGAACCCGGCGGTGAAGGTGAAGAACCGGTCGTCGAGCCGGCCGAGCCCGATGCTCTGCCGTCGTCCGGCGCGCAGCGCGTCCAGCAGCAGGCCGGTGGCCTCGATGGCGTTCTCAGGGATGCCGAGGTTGCGGGCCAGCACGTTGGTGCTGCCGCCCGGGATGATCGCGATGTCGGGGACGGTCTCGCCGTCGGCCGGCGCGGGGTCGAGCAGGCCGTTGACCACCTCGTTCACGGTGCCGTCGCCGCCGACCGACACGATCAGGCCGACGCCGTCGGCCCGGGCCTTCCTGGTCAGCTCGATGGCGTGGCCGCGGTGCGTGGTCTCGGCGACCTCGAGGTCGAGATCGTTGCTCAGCGCCGCCAGCAGCACGTCGCGGGTGCGCACGGACGTCGTCGTGGCGTTCGGGTTGAGGACGACGAGGGCGCGCATGCCTGACAGCCTACGGTTCGCGGAACCGCTGCCGGTCAGCGGAACATGCTCTCACGAAGTTGGATCAAGGTCCGGGCCAGCAGCCGGGACACGTGCATCTGCGAGATGCCGATCTCGCCGGCGATCTGCGACTGCGTCATGCCGCGGAAGAACCGCAGCACGATGATGCGCCGCTCGCGGTCGGGCAGCCCTTCGAGCATGCGGGCCAGCGTCTCGCGGTTCTCGACGCCCTCGAGCGCTTCGTCGTCCTTGCCGATGGTCTCGATGGTGCTGGGGGCGTTCTCGCCCGGCTCGGGGGAGTCGAGTGAGACGGTGCTGTAGGCGGACGCCGTCTCCAGCGCCTCCAGCACCTCGTCCTCGGTGGTGCGGGTGGCCTGCGCCAGCTCGGCGATGGTCGGCGAGCGGCCCAGCTGTTGCAGCAGGTCCGTCGTCGCCGTGCTGATCGACAGCCGCAGCTCCTGCAGCCGGCGGGGGACCCGGATGGCCCAGCCCTTGTCGCGGAACCAGCGCTTGATCTCGCCGAGGATCGTCGGCGTGGCGTAGGTGGAGAACTCGGCGCCGCGGCCGGGGTCGTACCGGTCGATCGCCTTGATCAGGCCGATGGTGGCGACCTGGACGAGGTCCTCGTACGGCTCGCCGCGGCCGGCGAAGCGGCGGGCGAGGTGCTCGGCGAGCGGCAGGTGCAGCGTCGTCAGGCGGTTGCGGATCTCGCCGCGCGCGGGGTCGTCGGCGTCGAGGCCGGCCAGCAGTTGCAGCAGGGCCCGGCTGGTGACGCGGTCGACCGTGCCGCGGGTGGGCTCGCCGTCCGCCGGCTCGACTTCGACCGGGCCGACCGCCACGACCGGCCGGACGACGTCGACGATCGGACCGGCGAGCTCCTCCTTGGCCTCGCTGGTCAGCCTCGCCTCAGCAGCGCCCACCGCCTGACTCAACCCCGCTTCTTCCGCAACATGATGGACACCCTGCCGTCCTCGGCCCGCGAGGCGACCTCGCCGGCCAGCGCCGACAGCACCGTCCAGGCGAAGCTGTCGCGGCTGGGGAGGTCGGTCTTCGCGGCCGGAACGGACACCACGACGTCGAGGATGTCGGTGTGCAACTGGAAGCTGCAGTGCATGTTCGAGCCGGGGACGGCCAGCGGGAGCAGCATGGCGCCGGCTTCGTCGACGGCGATGCGCAGGTCTTCGATCTCGTCGAGTGTGAACCCGATCCTGGCGGCCAGCCGGGCGGCGGTGGTCCGCAGCACGGTGAGGTAAGCGCTGGACGCCGGTACCTGAAGCTCTACCAGGTCACCGAACGACGAACCGGACTCGCTCACCAAACCTCCTCGTGTGTGGTGCTCCCGACCAGAGTGTCACACCCTGGCCCTCGACGCCCCGACGCATCCTGCCATCCGAGCCGGTCGGAGTGAACCCGGTGGGTCCCTATCCAATCGCTGGTCTCCTTTCCCTTGTGGGCCTCGCGGCTGCCAGGGACCTCGCGGTCGGCGCTTTACTAGGCTCAGGGGATGTTCGCCGCCTACGCCTCCTCCCTGGACGCCGCCGACCCGCTCGCCGGGCTGACCCTGGGGGAGCGGCCCGAGCCGCCGGTCCCGGACGGCTGGACGGCGGTGACGGTGCGGGCGGCGGCGCTCAACCACCACGACCTCTGGTCGCTGCGCGGCGTCGGCCTCGACCCGAGCCGATTGCCGATGATCCTCGGCTGCGACGCCGCGGGCGTCACCGACGACGGCCGCGAGGTCCTCGTCCACGCCGTCGTCTCCCACCCCGACTGGCGTGACGACGAGACGCTCGACCCCAAGCGGACGCTGCTGTCCGAACTGCACCCGGGCACGTTCGCGCAGCGGGTCGCGGTGCCGTCGCGGAACCTGGTGCCCAAGCCGTCCGCGCTGTCGTTCGAGGAGGCCGCGTGCCTGCCGACCGCGTGGCTGACGGCGTACCGGATGCTGTTCACGCAGGCTCGGGTGGTGCCCGGGCAGACGGTGCTCGTGCAGGGCGCCGGCGGCGGGGTGGCGACGGCGCTGGTGGCGCTGGGCGCGGCGGCCGGGGCGCGGGTCTGGGTGACGTCGCGGAACCCCTCGAAGGCCGCGCGGGTGACGTCCCTGGGCGCCGACGAGGTGTTCGCCACGGGCGCGCGGCTGCCCGAGCGGGTCGACGCCGTCATGGAGACGGTGGGCGCGGCGACGTGGCAGCACTCGGTGCGGTCGCTGCGGCCGGGCGGCACGCTGGTGGTGTCCGGCGCGACGTCCGGATACGTCGCCGAGACCGAGCTGAACCGGGTGTTCTTCCTGCAGTTGCGGGTCGTCGGCTCCACGATGGGCACCCGCGACGAACTGGCCCGGCTGCTGGCGTTCTGCGAGCGGACCGGCCTGCGCCCGGTGGTCGATCGGGTGCTGCCGCTGGCCGACGCCCGGGACGGTTTCGCCGCGCTCGACGCCGGCGACGTCTTCGGCAAGGTCGTCTTCACGCCGTAGCGGGGCGAGGACGTGACGTGAGACCCCAGCGAACTCAGGACTCGGCGCGGGGCGCCCGGCGGTCCTTCACCGGTGTGATCGGCGCTTCGATGCCCAGCCAGGGGTACCAGCCGCCGTTGAGGACGAGGTAGGCGAGCAGGCCGTAGCCGGTCTGGTCGGGGTGCAGGCCGTCGTCGGCGCGAGCGGTCCGCCAGGCGTCCTTGGCCGAGAGCGGGCCGAACGTCGGGATGTACGGGACGCCGCGGTCGCCGCACAGCCGCGCCCACGCGGCGTCCAGCTCGCCGATGCGGGCCAGCATGGGGTCATCGCCGACGGGTGGGGGCCCGACGACGAGCACCGGGACGCTCACCGAGGAGAGCCCGAACTCCAGCGCCGCCACCGACCGTGCGACCGGCACGCCCCGGAACGCGTCGGCCACGCCGGGCGCCAGCACGACGCGGTGCTCGTCGCCGCGGGCGAAGCGGGGCGCGCACTCCATCGGCATGCGCACGACCATCTCCTCGGTCGCCTCGCCGCGCACGCCCAGCGAGTACGCCGTCAGCGCGACCCCGGTGGACGACGGTGTGCGCGCGGCCACCCGGCCGACCCAGCCGAGCGCCTTCGGGTCACCGACCCCGGCGACGAAGGAGTCGCCGAAGACGCACACCCGGACGTCGCGGGGGTCCGTCACTCGGCGTCGCCGCCGGTGTCGTCGTCCTCGTCGTCGGCGCGGGCCAGCCAGGTGGCCAGCCGCTCGACCGGGGTCTCGAACTCGGGGTTCTGGTCGACGAAGTAGCGCAGCCGCTCGGCCAGCCAGCTCAGGGTGACCTGTTCGTCACCCCGGCGCTCGTCGAGTTCCTCGATGCCGCGGTCGGTGAAGTACATCAGGCGAACGCGGCGTCGTGCAGCGCCTTCTGCTGGTCGAGGTGGACGCTGTGGTTGCCGACGGCCGGCGACGTGCTGGCCGGCCGGGTGACCGGCCGGAGCGGGACGCCGTCGGGCAGTTTCGGCGCCAGGTGCAGCGCCATGAACGGCCACGGACCCATGTTCTCGGGCTCGTCCTGGACCCAGCGGATCTCACGCAGGTTCGGGTACGCCGCGAGCGCCGTCGCGATCTCCTGCGCGGGCAGCGGGTACAACTGCTCGACCGGGAGGATCGCGGTGTGGTCGTCGGAACGCTTGGTGCGCTCGGCCAGCAGCTCCCAGGTGATCTTCCCGCTGCACAGCAGCACGCGGTCGACCTTCGCGGCGTCCAGCGGCTCGGGGTCGGGCAGCACCGGCCGGAAGGTGGTGGTGCCGGTGAAGTCGTCGGGTACGGACACGGCGCGCTTGTTGCGCAGCATGGACTTCGGCGTGAAGACCACCAGCGGCCGGTGCTGCGCTTCGAGTGCCTGCGAGCGCAGCAGGTGGAAGTGCGACGCCGGCGTGGACGGCTGCGCCACCCGGAACGCGTCCTCGGCGCCCATCAGCAGGAACCGTTCCATGCGCGCGGACGAGTGGTCGGCGCCCTGGCCCTCGTAGCCGTGCGGCAGCAGCAGCACGACGCCGGAGTACTGGCCCCACTTGGCCTCGCCGGCGCTGATGAACTCGTCGATGATGGTCTGCGCGCCGTTGGCGAAGTCGCCGAACTGCGCCTCCCACAGCACCAGCGCGTCGGGCCGGGCCACCGAGTAGCCGTACTCGAAGCCCATGGCCGCGAACTCCGACAGCAGGGAGTCGTAGGCGTAGAACTTCGCCTGCGACTCGTCGAGGTGCTGCAGCGGGAGGTACGACTCGCCGGTCTTGCGGTCGACCAGCGACGCGAACCGCTGGACGAACGTGCCGCGGCGGGAGTCCTGGCCGGCCAGCCGCACCGGGCGGCGGTCGAGCAGCAGCGCGCCGAAAGCGGTGATCTCGGCCGTGGCCCAGTCGATGTTGCCCTCGGTGAGCGCCTGCGCCCGGCGCTGCACCTGCGGCAGCACCTTCGGGTGGACGGTGAAGCCGTCGGGCACCGTGAGGTAGGCGTCGGCGATGCGCTTGAGCACCTCGGGCGTGGTGGCGGTGACGACCGCGCCCTCGGGCGCCGGCTTGTCGGGGTAGGTGGGCACCGTGGTGACGGTGGTCGGCGCCGCCTGCCGGGTCTCGGCGAACACCCGCTCCAGCTGCTGCTGGTAGTCGAGCAGGACCTGCTCGGCCTCCTCGATGGTGATGTCGCCGCGGCCGATCAGCGCCTCGGTGTAGAGCTTGCGCACCGGCCGCTTCGCCTCGATGAGGTCGTACATGAGCGGCTGGGTGTAGCTGGGGTCGTCGCCCTCGTTGTGGCCGCGCCGGCGGTAGCAGACCATGTCGATGACGACGTCCTTCTTGAACGTCTGCCGGAACTCGAAGGCCAGCCGGGCCACCCGGGTGCATGCCTCGGGGTCGTCGCCGTTGACGTGGAAGATCGGCGCCTGCACCATGCGCGCGACGTCGGTGGAGTACATCGACGAGCGGGACTGGTCGGGCGACGTGGTGTAGCCGACCTGGTTGTTGACGACGACGTGGACGGTGCCGCCGGTGCGGTAGCCGCGCAGCTGCGAGAGGTTCAGCGTCTCGGCCACGACACCCTGGCCGGCGAACGCGGCGTCACCGTGCACCAGGATCGGCAGCACCGGGAACTCCTCGCCGCGGTCGAGGATGTCCTGCTTGGCCCGCGCGATGCCCTCGAGCACCGGGTTGACCGCCTCGAGGTGGCTCGGGTTCGCCGTCAGCGACACCTTGATCTTCGAGCCGTCGAGCGCGGTGAACTCGCCGTCGGCGCCCAGGTGGTACTTGACGTCGCCGGAGCCTTGGACGGTGCGGGGGTCGATGTTGCCCTGGAACTCGCCGAAGATCTGCGCGTAGCTCTTGCCGACGATGTTGGCCAGCACGTTCAGCCGGCCGCGGTGGGCCATGCCGATGCAGGCCTCCTGCAGCCCGGCCTCGGCGGCGGCCTCGACGACCTCGTCGAGTACCGGGATCAGCGACTCGCCGCCCTCGAGCGAGAACCGCTTCTGCCCGACATACTTCGTCTGCAGGAAGGTCTCGAACGCCTCGGCCTGGTTGAGCTTGAGCAGGATGCGCAGCTGGTCCTCGCGCGCGGTGAGGTCGACCGGCTTCTCGACCCGCTCCTGGATCCAGCGCCGCTGCTCGGGCTCCTGGATGTGCATGTACTCGATGCCGACGGTGCGGCAGTAGGCGTTGCGCAGCACGCCGAGGATGTCGCGCAGCAGCATGAACCGCTTGGTGCCGCCGAACGAACCGGTGGCGAATTCGCGGTCGAGGTCCCACAGCGTGAGGTTGTGGGTGCTGATGTCGAGGTCGGGGTGCGTGCGCTGCTTGTACTCGAGCGGGTCGGTGTCGGCCATGAGGTGGCCGCGCACGCGGAAGGCGTGGATGAGCTCCAGCACCCGGGCCTGCTTGCTGACCTCGTCCTCGTGGCTGGTGGTGACGTCAATGGCCCAGCGGATCGGCTCGTACGGGATGCGCAGCGCGCGGAAGATTTCGTCGTAGAAGCCGTCCTGGCCCAGCAGCAGCCCGTGCACGATGCGCAGGAAGTCGCCGCTCTGGGCGCCCTGGATGATGCGGTGGTCGTAGGTGCTGGTGAGCGTCATGGTCTTGGAGACGCCCACCCGGGCCAGCGTCTCGGGCGCCGCGCCCTGGTACTCGGCCGGGTACTCCATGGCGCCGACGCCGATGATGGTGCCCTGGCCCTTCATCAGCCGCGGCACCGAGTGCACCGTGCCGATGGTGCCCGGGTTGGTCAGCGTGATGGTGGTGCCCTGGAAGTCGGCGACGGTGAGCTTGTTGTCGCGGGCCCGGCGGACGACGTCTTCGTACGCGGCCCAGAACTCGGCGAAGGTCATGGCCTCGGCGCCCTTGATGCTGGGGACCAGCAGCTGCCGGGTGCCGTCGGGCTTCTTCATGTCGATGGCCAGGCCGAGGTTGACGTGCTGCGGCTTGGCCAGCGCCGGCTTGCCGTCGTTGTCGGCGAAGGCGTAGTTCATGTCGGGCATCTGGCGCAGCGCCTTGACCAGCGCGTACCCGATGATGTGCGTGAACGAGACCTTGCCGCCGCGGGACCGGGCGAGGTGGTTGTTGACGACGATGCGGTTGTCGACCAGCAGCTTGGCCGGGACGGCGCGCACGCTGGTGGCCGTCGGGACCTCGAGGCTGGTCTCCATGTTGGTGGCCGTGCGGGCCGGCGCGCCGCGCAGCGGGACGATCTCGGGCTGGCCGGCCGAGGTGTCCTGCGGCTGGGCCGGCGCCTTGGCCGGCTGCGCCGGGGTGGGCCGCGGCGCGGCCTTGGCGGCGGTGGTGGTCGGCTTCGCCGGGGCGGCCTGCGTCGTTGCGGCCTGCGCCGGCGCGGCGGCGGGCTGGGTAGTCACGGTGGTCCTCGCGGGGGACGTGGCAGTGGCGGTCGGGGCGGGGTTCGGTGTGGCGGCGGTGGCGGTGCCCGGCGGCGCGTCCGGGGCGGCATCGGCGGCCTTGCGGCCGGCGAAGAACTCCGCCCACTGAGGGTCGACACTGGAGGGGTCTTCGAGCCAGCTCTCGTAGAACTCCTCGACGAGCCACTCGTTCGGTCCGAATCCCGATTCCGGGCCGGTAGGGGCCACTGTCGCGTTCGCCTTCTTCCGTTCGAATCTGCGCGGCTGCTCTGGTACAGGGTAGTCGGGGTCACCGCCTCCGCGCATCGGCGCAATCGTGGCCTAGATCACTCGGGCCGACAAGTCGAGATCCTGTCCACCGTCGGGGGCATCCCTGACCGGTCCCGGAGATGCCGGTCCGGGCCTTCTACCCGGTCCCGCACGGCCGTTACGCTGGCGGCGAACCCTGGGGGTGCCCGAGTGATCGACCAGTACGTGGCCCAGTTGCGCCGCGAGGTGCGCGGACCGCTGCTGCCCCGGCGCGGCATGCTCCGCGAACTGCGCGACGGCCTGCTCGACGCCGCCGACGCGCACCGGGCGGCCGGCGCCTCCGACCCCGAGGCGCAGCGGCTGGCCGTCGAGGAGTTCGGGCCGGTCGAGGTGGTCGCGGCCGACCTGCGCACCGAGCTGGCGGCCGTGGCCGCGCGCTACCTGGCCGGGCTGGTCGTCGTCCTCGGCTCCGTGCAGTTCGCGCTGGCCACCTATACGTGGACCACGGCGGCCGCGGCGCAGGGCTGGCCGGAGCCGGCGCCGTGGTACGGCATGCTGTCGCGCGCCGTCGACCTCTCCAGCTTCGCGTTCATGGCGCTGGCCGCCGTCGCGGTGCTGGCGCTGGGGCGCGGCGCCCGGCTGCTGCCCACGCGTCGCGTGGTGCGGGTGATGGCCGTCGTGACGCTCGTCGACGTCGTCCTGCACGTCGTCAGCGGCGCGCTGCTGAGCGCGTTCGCGCCGGCCAGCATGGCGGTGTGGGACGGGCCGGAGCTGGTGGCGATGTCGCTGCTCTCGGTGGGGTCGACGCTGTGGATCAGCTGGCTGGCGGTGAGCTGCCTGCGGCTGACGTCACGCCGGGCCCAGGATGGCGTTCATGACGCTGCTCATCTCGCTCCAGGCCTGCTGCTGCGCGGCTAGGTAGGCCCTGCCGCCGCGGGTGATCTCGTACGTGCGCCGCTTGCGGCCGCCGACGGTGTCCCAGGAGCTGCGCAGGTAGCCCAGCCGCTCCAGCCGGCGCAGCGCGGGGTAGAGCGTGCCCGTGGGGAGGTCGACGGCGCCGTCGCTGCGCTCGTGCAGCGCCTCGGAGACGCCGTAGCCGTGCAGCGGCCGGTCGCGCACGACGGCGAGGATCAGCGCGTCGAGGTTGCCGCGGAGGGCGTCGGCCTTCATGTCGGTAGTCTACGCATCATCATGTAGCGTGCCTACATGTAGACAGCCGAATCTACGCGGGAGGTGCGAGAATTGAGCGTGCTGGACCTGTCGCGGCTGCAGTTCGCGCTGACGGCGATCTTCCACTTCCTGTTCGTGGTGCTCACGCTCGGGCTGGCGCCGATCGTGGCGTTCCTCCAGACCCGCTGGGCCGTCACCGGGAAGGAGATCCACGAGCGGCTGACGCGGTTCTGGGGCCAGCTCTACATCGTCAACTACGCCATGGGCATCGTCGTCGGGCTGGCCATGGAGTTCCAGTTCGGCCTGCACTGGAGCGGTCTCATGACGTTCGCCGGCGACGTGTTCGGCGCGCCGCTGGCCACCGAGACACTGGTCGCGTTCTTCCTGGAGTCGACCTTCCTCGGCATGTGGATCTTCGGCTGGGGGCGGCTGAACCGCTGGGTGCACACGACGCTGATCTGGCTGGTCGTGCTGACGGCGTACCTGTCGGCGTACTGGGTCATGGTCGCCAACGGGTTCCTGCAGGATCCGGTCGGCCATGTCGTCGAGAACGGCGTCGCCCGCATCGACGACTTCGGCGCGCTGCTGACCAACCCGCAGGCCGTCGGCGCGCTGCTGCACATCGTCCCGGTCTGCCTGCTGACCGGCAGCGTCGTCATGGTCGGGATCTGCTCGTGGCACTTCCTGCGCGGCACCCCCGACGTCGACTTCTTCCGGCGTTCGCTGCGGGTCGCGGTCGTCGTGGGCGCGGTGTCGTCGGTGTTCGCCGTCGGCAACGGGTACGCCCAGTTCGGCTACCTCACCGACGAGAAGTCGCAGGTCTTCGACGGCGGCCACTGGGTCTCGTTCGCGTGGCCGCTGATGGAGATCAGCGGCACGCTGTACATGATGATCTTCTTCGGGCTGGCGTTCTTCCTGATCAAGAACGCGTTCGACCGTGCGCGGCCGGCCTGGCTGCGCCGGTTCTGGCACCGGTTCTACGTGTGGACGCTGCCCTGGCCGTTCGTGGTGGTGGCCTGCGGCTGGCTGCTGCGCGAGGTGGGCCGGCAGCCGTGGGTCGTCTACGGCGAGCTGACCACGGCCGAGGCGGTCTCCGATCATGCGGCCGGCACCGTGCTGACCAGCCTCGTGCTGTTCGGCCTGCTGTTCGCGACGCTGGCAGTGCTGGACTGGTGGCTGATCGCCCGGCTGGCCAGGCGCGGCCCGCACGACCTCGTGCTCGGCTCCGACGGCATCGGCCGCGAGGAGCCCGAGTTCGTGCTCGCGGGGAAGGATTGAGATGGACGTGCTCTGGCTGGGCCTGCTCGGGCTGCTGGTCACCGGCTGGTCGGTGCTCGACGGCGCCGTCCTCGGGCTGGGCGCGTCGCTGCGTCGCATCGGGCGCGACGGGCCGGAGCGGCGGCTGCTGCTGACCGCGCTCGGGCCGTTCCTGCTCGGCGGCGAGGTATGGCTGGTCGCGACGTTCGGCATCCTGATCGGCGCGTTCCCCGGGCTGGAGAAGGATCTGCTGTCCGCCTACTACCCGGTGGTCGTCGGGCTGGTGGCGTCGTGGATCCTGCGCGACATCGGCATCTGGTTCCGCAGCCGGCGTCCGTCGCCGTCGTGGCGGCGCGGCTGGGAGCGGGTCGTCGTGGTGGCCAGCACGACCATGCCGTTCGCCTGGGGGCTACTGCTCGGAAATGTCGTCCAGGGGGTGCCGACGGACGGGCGGCCAGGGGTTGAGACACTGTTCGGGCCGTATTCACTGTTGTGGGGGGCCGTCGTGGTCGCCGTGTTCACGCTGCACGGCGCGGTGTTCGCCGCGCTGCGGCTGCCGCCTGGGCACCGTACGCGCACCGCCGTCACGGTGCGCCGGTCCGGTATGGCCGCGCTGGCGCTGCTGGCGGCCGTCGCCGTCGCCACGCCCGTGTTCGGCGCCGGCCTCGACCGGCCGCTGCCGGCCGCCGTGCTGGGCGTCGCCGCCGCCGCGGCCGTGCTGCTGGCGCTGCGGCTGTACGAGCGTGGGCGCGACGGCTGGGCCTACGTCTGCACCGCCGTCGCCGCGGCCGCGCCGGTGCTGGCCGCGGGCGTCGCGTCGGCGCCGCGGCTGCTCGACGGCCTCGCCACGTCCGGCACCCTCGACCTGCTGGCGGTCGTCGTCGCCCCGCTGGTCCCGGTCCTGCTCGCCGTCCAGGCGTGGATGTGGTGGACGTTCCGGCACCGCGTCGGCGTCGGATCGGCGGTGTTCTTCTGAGTCAGCTCGCCCGCCGGCTGCTGGCCGGACTGCCCGGCTACCGCGTCGTCGCCGCCGCCTTCACCCTGCTGGCGGTGGCGGCGGCCGTCGCGATCCTGGTGCAGGCCGAACTGCTGGCCCGGCTGCTCGCCGACGGCGTCCTCGACGGGCCGTCCGCGGGCTCGCTCGCCGCGACGCTGGCGCTGCTGGCCGGCGTGTTCGCGGTCCGGGCCGGGTTGTCGTGGGCGCAGCAGGCGCTGGCGCAGCGGGCCGCGGCGTCGGTGAAGGCCACGCTGCGGCGGCGGGTGCTGCGGCGCACCCAGGAGCTGGGCCCGGGCTGGCTGTCCGGCCAGCACACCGGCGGCCTGACGACGACGCTCGGCCGCGGCCTCGACGCGCTGGACCCGTGGTTCACCGGCTATTTCCCACAGCTGTTCCTGGCGGCGGTCATCCCGCTCGCGGTGCTGGTGCGCATCGCCGTCGCCGATCTCGCGTCCGCGGTGATCATCCTGGTCACGCTGCCGCTGATCCCGATCTTCGGCGCGCTGGTCGGCATGTCGACGAAGCGGGCCACCGAGCGGCAGTGGCGGGCGCTGGAGCGGCTCGGCGGGCACTTCCTCGACGTCGTCGCCGGGCTGCCGACGCTGCGCGCGTTCGGCCGGGCCAAGGCGCAGGCCGAGCAGGTCCGCCGTATCGCCGACGAGCACCGCTCGGCCACCATGGGCACGCTGCGCATCGCGTTCCTCTCGTCGCTGGTGCTGGAGCTGGTCGCGACGCTGTCCGTCGCGCTGGTCGCGGTGCCGATCGGGCTGCGGACGCTCAACGGCGGGCTCGGGCTGGAGACGGCGCTGCTGGTGCTGCTGCTCGCGCCCGAGGCGTACCTGCCGCTGCGGGCGCTCGGTTCGCAGTTCCACGCGAGCACCGAAGGGCTGGCCGTCGCGGAGCGCTGCTTCGCGGTGGTCGACGCCGAGGACGGGCGCCCGGCGCGGGTGACCGTCGCCGGGGCCGTCGCGCCCGACGCCGCCGGTGGCATCCGGTTCGAGGGCGTCACGGTGCGCTATCCCGGCCGCGACGAGGCCGCGCTCGACGCCGTCACGCTCGCCGTCGCCCCGGGTGAGCGGGTCGCGCTGGTCGGGCCCAGCGGCGCGGGCAAGAGCACACTGGTGAACGTGCTGCTCGGGCTGGTGCCGCCGACGTCCGGGCGGGTGCTGGCCGGCGGCGTCGACCTCGCGGCGTCCGACCCGGAGGACTGGCGGCGGCAGCTGGCCTGGGTTCCGCAGCGGCCGCACCTGTTCGCCCGCACCGTCGCCGAGAACATCCGGCTCGGCCGCCCCGGCGCCACCGACGACGAGGTCGTGCGGGCCGCCACGCTGGCGCACGCCGACGAGTTCGTCCGCCGGCTGCCGCGCGGCTACGAGACGCCGCTGGGCGAGCGCGGCGCCGGGCTGTCCGCCGGGCAGCGCCAGCGCGTCGCTTTGGCCCGCGCGTTCCTGCGCGACGCCCCGTTGCTGCTGCTGGACGAGCCGACCGCCGGGCTCGATGCCGGGAGCGAGGCCGTCGTCGTCGAGGCGACCGCGCGGCTGATGTCCGGCCGGACGGTGCTGGTGGTCGCGCACCGCCCGGCGATGGTCCTCGACGCCGGCCGTGTCGTGACGCTGGAGCGCGGCCGCATCGCCGGGCCGACGCCCGCGGAGGTGGGCTGATGGTGCGGCGGCTGGCGGGTCTGCTCCGGGCTCATGTGGGCCGATTGCTGGTCGCGGTGTCGGCGTCGGTGGCGACCGAGCTGGCCGCGCTGGCGCTGATGGGCACCGCCGCCTGGCTGCTGGCCCGGGCCGCCGAACAGCCGCCGCTGGCCGCGTTGTCGCTGGCCATCGTCGGTGTCCGCGGGTTCGCGACCGGCCGCGGCGTGTTCCGCTACGCCGAACGGCTGGCCAGCCACGACGCCGCCCTGCGGGCCCTGGCGACGCTGCGTGGAAGGGTCTACGACGCGCTGGTGCCGCTGGCGCCGTCCGGGTTGCCCGCCTACCGCAGTTCCGACCTGCTCAGCCGCATGGTGTCCGACGTCGAGGCCGTGCAGGACCTCGTCGTGCGGGTGCTGGTGCCGGTGAGCACCGCGATCGTGGTGGCCGGGGTCGCCATCGGGTTCTCCGCCGTCGTGCTGCCGTCCGCGGCCGTCGTGCTGGCGGCCGGGCTGGTGCTGGCCGGGCTGGTCGTCCCGCTGCTCGTGGTGGCGACGGAGCGGCGCACCGCCCGGCGGCTGGCGCCGACCCGGGCCGAGCTGGCCGCGCACCACACCGACCTGCTGCAGGGCAGCGCCGACCTCGCGGTGTTCGGCGCCACGGCGACGGCGCTGGCCGACGCGGAGCGGGCCAGCGAGCGGCTGGCCCGGCTGGAGCGGCGCACCGCGCTGACGACGGCGCTCGCCGGGGCCGCGGCGATGCTGGTGCAGGGCCTGACGACGGTCGCGGTGACGGTGCTGGCGCTGGGCGCGCGCCACGACGGCGGGCTGGCCGGGGTCATGGTGCCGGTGGTCGCGCTGGTCGCCCTGATCTCGTTCGAGCCGGTGCTGCCGTTGGTGCCGGCCGTGCAGCGGCTGCTGGAGGCGCGGTCGGCGCTGCGCCGGGTGCTCGCCGTGCTGGACACCCCGGCGCCGGTGGCCGAGCCCGGCGCGTCCGCGCTGCCGGCGCCGTCCGGGCCGGTGACGGTGGCGCTGCACGGGGTCTCCGTCCGCTACCCGGGCGCCGACGTCGACGCGGTCGACGGCGTGGACCTCACGTTGACGCCGGGCCGGCGGGTCGCCGTCGTCGGGGCCAGTGGATCCGGCAAGAGCACGCTGCTGGCCTGCCTGATGCGCTTCATCGAGCCGTCGGCCGGGACCGTGCTGCTGAACGGCAGTCCGATGCAGGACTACGACGGCGACGACGTGCGCGCCGTCATCACCGGCGTCACCCAGGACGCGCACCTGTTCCACACGTCGATCCGCGAGAACCTGCGCCTCGCCCGGCCGGACGCGTCCGACGACGACCTGCTGGCCGCGCTGGGGACGGCCCGGCTGCGCGACTGGGTCGAGTCGCTGCCGGGCGGGCTGGACACCATGGTCGGCGAGTCCGGCGGGCAGGTCTCCGGCGGCCAGCGGCAGCGGCTGGCGCTGGCCCGGGCGCTGCTGTTCGACCCGCCGGTCGTGCTGCTGGACGAGCCGACCGAGGGCCTCGACCCGCGCACCGCCGACGACCTCATGACCGACCTGCTCGCCTCCACCCGTGGCCGTACGACGGTCGTCGTCACCCACCGCCTGGCCGGGCTGGACGCCGTCGACGAGATCGTGGTGATGGACGCCGGGCGGGTCGTGCAGCGCGGCACCCACGCCGAGCTGGTCGCCGCCGACGGCGCCTACCAGGACCTGTGGTGGGCGTCGCGGCCGGTCAGCTCGCCGACGTGAGCGCGCGGGACAGATCGTCCCAGAGGTCCTCGACGTCCTCGATGCCGACGGACAGCCGGAGCAGCGACTCGTCGACCGCCGGGCTCTCGGTGGGCCAGCGCCGCCGCCGCTCCAGCGACGATTCGACGCCGCCGAGGCTGGTCGAGTGCACCCACAACTGGACCGCCGCGACCACGGCGTCGGCGCCGGCCGCGCCGCCGGCCACCTCGATCGAGCACATCGTCCCGGAGCCGGGGTAGCGCACGACGTTCACGGCCGGGTGCGCGCGCAGCCGCGACGCCAGCTCCGTCGCGTTGGCCTGGGCCCGCTCCAGCCGCACCGACAGCGTCCGCAGCCCGCGCACGGCGAGGTAGGCCTCCATCGGGCCGGGGATCGCGCCGTGCAGCCGGCGGTGCGCGTCGAGGCGGTCGTACAGGGTGTCGTCGGCCGTCACGACCGCGCCGAGCACGACGTCGGAGTGGCCGGCCAGCAGCTTGGTGACGCTGTGCACGGCGATGTCGGCGCCCAGCTCCAGCGGCCGCTGCAGCAGCGGCGTCGCGAACGTGTTGTCGACGACGGTGAGCGCGCCGGCCGCGCGGGCCGCCGTGGCCGCCGCCGCGATGTCGGCGACGTCGAGGTTCGGGTTGGTCGGCGACTCCAGCCACACCATCGCCGCGCCCTTCGCCGCCGCGGCGATGCCGTCGGCGTCGGTGACCGCCACCTGCCGCAGCGTCAGCCGCCCCTGCGTGGCCCGCTCGCGCAGCAGGTCCAGCACGCCGAGGTACGCGCAGTCGGGCGCGACGACGACGGCGCCCTCCGGCAGCAGCGACATGACGGCGTCGGAGGCGGCCAGGCCGGACGCGTACGCGAGCGCGCGGCCGCCCTCGAGGTCGCCGAGCGCCGACTCCAGCGCCGTCCACGTCGGGTTGCCGTAGCGGCCGTAGCCGACGTTGCCGCCGGCGTGGAACGTCGAGGCGAACGTGACCGGCTCGTTCAACGCGGCGTCGGCCGCGCGGGCGGGACGGCCGGTGGTGACGACACGCGTGGCGGGGGAGTGCGACATGCCGCCAGTATCGGTCACGTCGCCGTGGGCCCGAGTGTCAGCGTCACCGTCGCCGTGCGCTCCTCGCCCGGAGCGATGGTGACCTGCGTCCCCGTCGTCGACCGCACGCCCGCCACCCCGGCGTCGGGCCAGCTGGTCGCGGGTTCCAACGCGAGCACGTACGCACCCGAGTACCACGGGAAGCCGGCCCGCCCACCCGCCTCCAGCCAGTACCACGCGTGCGGCATCAGCGCGGTGTCCCAGGTGAGGTCGGCCCGCAGCCCCAGCTCGTCGTTGACGATGCCGGCCCGGCCCTCGGTGAAGTCGGACAGGAACGCCAGCCGGCTGACCCCGGACCCCGGCGCGGGGACGCGATCGAACCCGTCGCCGGGCCACGCCGCGGGCGTCGTGGGGTCCAGCCAGATCGTCCGCGCGGCCGCCTCGACCCGCGTCGCCGGGCCGACCAGCGGCGCGCCGAACGCCGGGTGCTGGCTCCACATCACCTCGACCGGCTCGGCGCCGTCGTTGCCTGCCGTCTCCGTCACCGTGACCGCGGGCCCGTCGACCTCGATGCGCTTGACGAGGGAGAACGGGCTGCGGACGAGGTCGGTGCGCAGCTCGACGGCGGCCGGGCCGGTCGCCGTCCAGTCGTAGGAGGCCAGCCAGGCCTCGCCGTGCATGCCCCACTCGACGCCGTGTTCCCGGCTCGGCGCGCCCGCGTTCGGGAACACCGTCTGCCAGCCGCCCGGGTAGGCCTGCATGAGCAGCGCCTCGCTGCTGCCGGTCGTGACGTGCTCGCCGCGCGGGCGCAGCCCCCACCGGGTCCGCCACATCACCTCGACGTCGAGCGGGCGCCAGCGCACCGACGTGACGTCGCCGCCCTTGCCCGGCACGACGTCGACGCTCAGCTCGTCGGACGTGAGGTGGACGATCTCCCAGCCGCGGTGCGTCGACACGTTCGGTTCGCTCACCCGGTCACCTTAGGGCTCGGGGTGCCGGGCGTCGTAGCGGAGGAACCGGCGCTGCGTCACCGCCAGCGCGCTGACGATCGCGACGCAGGCCAGCCCGCCCAGCACTGCCGCCCACGCCTCGCCGCTGAGCTCGGCCAGTGAGCCGAGCACGAGGTCGCCCAGCCGCGGCCCGCCGGCCACCACGACGATGAACACGCCCTGCAGCCGCCCGCGCAGCTCGTCCGGCGTGGCCGCCTGCAGGATCGTCATCCGGAACACCGCGCTGACGGTGTCGGCGGCGCCGGCCAGCACCATGCAGAACGCCGCCGGCCACAGCGCCCAGTGCACGACGCCGTCCTCCGGGCCGCTGACGACGAGCAGCACCAGGCCGAACGCGACCACCGCCAGCGCCCACGCGATGATCGCCACCACCACGGCGAGGCCCTGCCGGCGCACGTGCCCCAGCGGCCCGGAGAACAGCCCCGCCAGGAACGCGCCGACCGCCATCCCGGCCACCAGGATGCCCACCGTCGTCGGCCCGCCGCCCAGCACCGCCGCCGCGACCGCCGGGAACAGCACCCGCGGCATCGCCAGCACCATCGCGCACAGGTCCACCAGGAACGTCATGCGCACGTTCGGCCGGGTCCGCAGGTACGACAGGCCCTCCAGCACCGACCGCAGCCCGGCCCGGCGCACCGTCCCCTGCGGTGGCATCGGCGGCAGCGCCAGCAGCGTCGTCAGCGCGAACGTCAGCAGCACCGCCTCGATGCTGTACGTCCAGCCGTAGCCGACCGAGTCGATCAGCACGCCCGCCAGCAGCGGCCCGATCGTCAGGCCGAAGCTCATCGACATGCTGCCCAGCGCGTTTGCCGCCGGCAGCAGCGGGCCGGGCAGCAGCCGCGGGATGATCGCCGTCCGCGCGGGCGAGTTCACCGCGAAGAACCCGTTCTGCACCGCGACCAGCGCGTACAGCAGCCACACGTTCCCGAGGTCCAGCCACGCCTGAACCGCGAACCCGGTCGCCACCGCCAGCAGGCCGGCCGAGCTGACGATCACCACCCGCCGCCGGTCGTACGCGTCGACGATCGCCCCGCCGTAGAGGCCCAGCGCCACCAGCGGCGCCAGCGCGAACAACCCGACCAGCCCCACCCGGAACGTCGACCCGGTCAGGTCGTACACCTGCAACCCGACGGCGACGGTGGTCAGGTGGGTGCCGATGCCGGACAGCGTGATGCCGATCCAGAGCCGGCGATACGGGACACTGACCTTGAGCGGCGTAAGGTCCAACAGCAGCCGGCGCACCTGGACATCCTTCCAGCGCGTCGATGTCGTCATCGCACCAGGCCGCCTTACGGCCTGCGAACGGTAGGGCAGGTGGTCTGCGAACGGTAGCGTAGAACGCCTGCTGACGGTAGCTTGGCAAGGTGGCTCAGTACCTGCCCCGCATCGTCGATGCCCAGCTCGACGAGTTCCTCCAAGGCCTGCCCGCCGTCGCCGTCGAAGGGCCGAAGGCCGTGGGCAAGACGGCGACGGCGCGGCGACGAGCCGCCGAAGGGCTGGCCCTGGACGATCCGGACCTACGCCGGCTGGTCGCCGCCGATCCGACTCGCATCGATCGGGTCGGCGGCACACTGCTGGTGGACGAGTGGCAGCGATATCCACCGGTCTGGGATCTCGTCCGCCGATCGGTCGACCGCGACGGGCGACCCGGCCGCTTCCTGCTCACCGGGAGTGCGGCGCCGGCAGAGGCTCCCGTGCACTCCGGCGCCGGTCGCATCGTGCAGGTCAGGATGCGACCGATGAGCCTTGCGGAACGTGGGCCGGACCGCCCGACGGTGAGTCTTGCCGCACTGCTGGCGGGGACACCCGGCGCGATCGCGGGCGATGCGACCCTCGATCTGCCGGCCTACGTCGAGGAGATTCTCAGGTCGGGGTTCCCCGGAATCCGGCAGCTGGCCCCGCGCCCGCGGAGGGCGCAGCTCGACGGATACCTCACGCGCGTCGTCGAGCACGACTTCGCCGAGCAGGGGCACCGCGTGCGCCGTCCGGCCACGCTCCGCGCCTGGCTCGCAGCTTATGCGGCGGCCACCGCCAGCAGCGCGTCCTACAACTCCGTGCTCGACGCCGCCACCGCCGGTGAGTCGGACAAGCCGGCCAAGACCACCACGATCGTGTACCGGGACGTGCTCGAGCAGCTGTGGTTGCTGGATCCGCTGCCGGCATGGTTGCCGGTCGACAACCCGGCGACCCGGCTGGCGCAGGCGCCGAAACACCACCTCGCCGATCCTGCGCTGGCGGCACGGCTGCTCGACCTCGACGAAACGGCCCTGCTGTCCGCGACGCCCGTCGGCTCGGCCGGCCTGCGCCGGGCCATGACCGGTCCGCTGTTCGAGTCGCTGGTGGCGCTCAGCCTGCGGGTGTATGCCCAGGCCGCCGAGGCGCGCGTCCACCATCTGCGGACCCGCAACGGTGACCACGAGGTGGACTTCGTCATCGTCGGGCCGGACGGTCGCATCGTGGCGTTGGAGGCCAAGGTCGCCCGCACGGTCGACGACCGAGATGTCGTCCATCTGAACTGGCTCCGGTCGGTATTGGGGGCCACCGTCGCCGATGCCGCCGTCGTCACGACGGGAGGCCACGCCTACCGTCGGCCCGATGGCATCGCGGTGGTGCCCGCGTCGTTGCTCGGTCCCTGAGAAGGGTCGCCGTCACCCAGCGTGACCGAGGCGGGTCACATCACGATGCCGTAACAACGAGTGGCCCCGGCCCCCGCACGAGGCGGGGGCCGGGGCCACTCGGTTCAGCTGGTGCTAGCTACCTGGTGATCAGGCGGTGGTGTTGCGGCGGGCGCGAACGGCCACCGCGGCGCCGCCGGCCAGCAGCAGCGCGATGCCGCCGACGACCATCCAGGTGGTGCCGGACGAACCGGTGTCGGGGAGGTCCTCGTCACCGTCCTCGCCGTTGCCGTTGTCGCCGCCGTCACCGTTGGACACGGTGAAGGAGGCCACGGCCTCGGAGCTGGACAGCTCGGGGTCGCCGCCCTCGAGGCTCGCCTGAGCGGTGATGGTGTACTCACCCTCCGGCAGGTCCTCGGCGGGGTCGAACGTCCAGTTGCCGGCGTCGTCGGTCGCGAACTCGCCGGCCCACTCCTCGACGTCGTCCTGGCCCTCGGCACGCAGGCCCAGGCGCGGCTGCGCGTCGTCGCCAGCGGCGTCGGCAGCCTCCTCGAGCAGCAGGCCGATGTCGGCGCCGGCGAACGAGGTGCCCTCGAAGTTCACGTCACCGGCGACGGTCGAGCCGTCCTCCGGAGCCGTGACGGTGACGGCGGCGGCCTCGATGCCGAGGCCGGCGACCGTGACCTTCTGGGTGTCGTCCTCGAAGGTCTGCGTGACGACGGCGTCGAAGCGCACGCCGACCGGCAGGTCGCTCTCCGGGGCGATCGTCCAGGAGCCGTCCTCGCCGACCTCGGCGGAGCCGAACTCGGCGTCGCCGACCGTCAGGGCGACGGTGGCGCCGGGCTGGCCGGTGCCGGAGAAGGGCGGACGGGCGTCGCCGGTGGTCTGGCCCTCGGTCGGGGCGTCGACCGCGAGGTCCTCGACCTGCTTCTCGACGACCTCGAAGCTGCCCGTCGTCTCGCCACCGGTGGTGACGTCGGACGCACCGTTCGCGGTGTGCGAAGCGGTGGCGGTGTAGTTGTACGTGCCAGGCGCGAGCGCCTCGTCGACCTTGGCGCTCCAGGCGCCATCGGCGCCGACGGTGCCCTCGACGGTCGGGCCGTCCTCGATCGCCACGGTGACCGTGGCGCCCTCGGCGGCGTCGATCGAACCCGAGATGGTCGGCGTCTGGCCGGTGGTGGCGCCGTCCTCCGGCGAGGTGACGGCCGGCGTGCCGACGTGGATCGACAGGCTGTAGGCGTCGCCGAACAGGGTCTCGGCGTTGGCCGAGCCGCTGGTGACGGCGAAGCCGCCGCCGATGTCACCGTCGAAGCCTTCGGCCGGGTCGTAGTCCGTCGCCGGGTCCCAGTTGCTGGAGTCGCAGGTGGCCGTGGTGGCCGCGGTGGAGAACGAGTCGACGCCCAGGGCGTAGTTGCCCGAGACGATCGCGCCACCGCTGTCACCGGACAGCATGCAGGCGGTGAAGATGAACGCCGTGACGGTCTCTTCGGTGCTCAGCTGGACGGTGTCCTCGGCGTAGAGGACCTCGCCGCAGGTCCAGCCCGACGTGGCGCCGGACTTGCAGGCCGGCTGGCCCGCGATGGCGTCGGTGGAGTCGTAGACGTTCACGGACTCGCCGGCGTCGGGAGCCTCCGTGCCGCCGCCCCAGGTCGCGACCTGGGGGACCGGGGTCCAGCTCGGCTCGGTGATGTTGAGCAGACCACCGTCGTTGCCGTCCTCGCCGGCGCCGAAGTGCATCGGCCCGTTCTCACCCAGCGGCTCGCTGAGGAACGGCGGCATGTTGCCCGGGGTGCCGACCCACGAGTCGCTGTCGAACAGCGGGCCGTCGAGCGGCAGGTGGAACATCGGGTGGCCCTCGTCGAACTCGTAGCCGCAGTGGCCCGCGGTGAAGTTGACGGGGTTGCCGCCCGAGGTGCCGTTGAGGCCGGCCGAGCAGCGGTAGAGCGCGCTCGGAGCCTCGGGGTCGTCGGCGGTGGCGTAGCCGTAGCCGCCCTTGAAGTCGTCCTGGGCGTAGAGCTCCTGCTGCTCAAGGCCGTCGGGGACCTCGGGGACGCCGACCTTGACGGTGGCGCCGACCGCCTCGGCGGCGGCGACATCGGCCTCGGCCTCGACGTAGATGGTGACGTCCTGGCCGCTGATGGCAGAAGCGTTGATGTTCACGCCGGCGGCCTCGAGCTCCGCGACGACGTCAGCGGCGACCTTGGCGGCCGCCGCGTTGGCGAGGTACTCCTCGGCGGAGATGCCGAGGTCGCGCTGGATGGCCTCCACGAGGCCGGTGGGGAGCTCATCGGCCTGGGGGGCGAACGCCTCCGTGGCGAACGTCTGCAGAGTCCCGGTGACGGACTCCTCCTCGGCCGATGCGGCCGTGGAGGTGATGACGACGCCCGCGCTCACGAGAGCGCAGACGCCCATCACACCGGAGACCCTCGCGACGCCACGACGGCGCAGCAGGGCTGTGCTCACAGTAACTCCAAAATGAAATGTCATTGACATGGAATGCACCGGTGCTCCGCCGGCGAGGTGGAACTGCCGACGGCACCCCGGAGCCTGTGTCACCCTACAGCACCGTTCTGCCGCATATTCAAGTACTCGGCACCTATCAGGGTGAATGTCCGACATCACGCTGTGTGACGAGAAATTTGAATGCTCAAGTGGTGAATGTCGCAATTCGGGCACAACCACCGCGTTGACCGTTGGTGTCACGAGGAGATGCGCAGGTCGCCCCGCGTGTCGCGGGTGTGTTGGCAGACGCTCTGAGGCGGGTGCGGTGTGGCGGCCGCGTCAGCCGGCGGTTCGGCGACGGCGCCAGGCGAGGGCGCCGGCGACGGCGACACCGGCGAGGACGATTCCGGCTGCCGCGGCGAGCACGCTACCGGGCAGTCCGTCGTCGCCGTCGGAGGCGGGGTCGGCGGGGCCGTCGAGGCCGCCCGCCGACCGGGCGGTCGCCGTCACGTCGACGGTGACGGGGGCGGACGGCTCGGAGGTGAGGTCGTCGACGGACTGGGTGGCGACGACGACGTGCCGCCCGGCGGGCAGCGTGGCATCCAGCTGGACCGTCCACGCGCCGTCGGCGCCGGCCTCGGTGGTCAGCTCCGGCGCGTCCGCCACGTCGGCGGCGGCGTCGGCGACGCGCACGGACACGGCGGCGCCCGGGACGCCGGCGCCGCTGAGGGCGCCCGCGTCGGTGGCGGCGATCCGGCCTCGCGGCGTGCTCACCACCGGCGCGCCCGGTGCGACGCCGACGCCGGCGACGGTGACCGAGGCGGCGGCGGGCTCCGTGGTCCCCGCGCCCGGCTGCACCGCGGCCGCGTCGTCCGCCTCCTGCGTCAGCACGGCGTCGAACCGGCCGGCCGGGCGGGCGGAGTCGGCCCGCAGCGACCAGGTGCCGTCGGCGCCGACGGTGGTGCGGGCCAGCTCCTCGCCGCCGACGGTCAGGATCACGGCGGCGCCGGACTGGCCGGTGCCCTCGAAGGCGAGCCGCCCGTCCGGGCTGACGTGGCCGGGTGCGGGCCAGCTCACGCCGAGCCCGGCCCGCTCCGCGACCTCGAACTCGCCGGTCGTCTCCGCGGACGTGACGGGGTCGTCGCCGGTCGCGGGGCGCAGCGTGGTGCGCGCGGTGTAGGAGTACGTGCCCGGCTCCAGCGCGCCGCCGACCGGCGCGCTCCACCGGCCGGTCGCGCCGACCTCCGCCTCCAGCTCCGGCCCGTCCTCGATCTCGACGGTGACGACGGCGCCCGCGGCGGCGTCGGCGGTCCCGGTGAACGTGGGCGTCGGTCCGGCGGGGGCGTCGTCGGCGGGCGCGGCGACCTCGGGCGCGCCGACGCGCACCGCGAGGTCCCAGTCCGCGCCGTAGAGCGCCTCGACGTCGGTGAGGGCGTAGCCGACGCTGAGGTCGTCGCCGCCCGCGACGGGGTCGCCGTCGGCGCAGGTCGATCCGGGCCAGGTCGAGCCCGAGCTCAGGCCGAGCGCGTACGTCCCGGCGGTGATCGCGCCACCGCTGTCGCCGGGCAGCACGCACGCGTCGAACAGGAAGCCGGTGACGTCCTGGCCGCTCACCGGCACGGTCGTCCGTGCGTCGAGGATGCGCCCGCAGTTCCAGCCGGACGCGACGCCGGCCGCGCAGACCGGCGCACCGGCCAGGGCGCGGGCGGAGTCGTGGACGGCGAGCGCGGTGTCGTCGGCGTCCCGGCCCCAGCCGGCCACCTCGGGCAGCACGTCGCCGTCGACGGAGATGAGGGCGGCGTCGTGGCCGTCGCCGAACGTGACGCTGTCCTGGACGTACTCGCCGAGTGGGTCGCCGATCAGGCCGGGCCATTCGAGCGGCTCGACGGTGGACAGCGGCGCGTCCGGCGTCACCGCGTCGACGCCGGTGGTGAACGGGCCGTCGGCGCCGACGCCGCAGTGACCGGCGGTCAGCAGCCGCGGCGAGCCGTGGGCGTCGGCGCCGGCGAACGCGGCGGAGCAGTGGTAGTCGGCCAGCGGGGCGCGGACGGCGACGCCGGTGCCGCCGACGTGCTCGTCCGAGCGCGCGGACAGCCGCACCTGGCGGACCGGTTCGCCCCGGACGCCCGCGCCGACGGCGACGACCCGCTCGGCCGCTCGGTCGATGTAGGCGAGTTTGTTCTGCGCACGGGCCGCGGCGAGCGCGTCGGCCAGGACGTCGCCGACCTGCACCTCCGCGCCGGCGTTGCGGGCGGCGATCGTGGCGCCGCGCCCGGTGACGGCGACGTGCAGCGTCTGGCCGTCCAGCCACGCCGACCGGACGGTGTCGCCGAGCGAGTCGACGACCCGGCCGGCCTGCCGCGCGGCCGCCGCCGTCGCCAGGTACTCCTCGGGCGACTGGCCGAGGTCGCGCCGGATCGCCTCGGTCAGCCCGGCCGGCAACTGCACGGCCTGGTCGGCGAAGTCGGCGGCGTCATAGGCGCGCATCCGGACCTCGGGCGCGGCCGGCGTGGTGTCGACCTCGAGGGCCGTGGCGGGACCGGCCGTGGCCAGCACACCGCCGGCGACGACGAAGGCGGCGGCGACGCCGAGCAACCGGCGGCCGAGCGACGTTGCGTCCACCGGCGTCCCGTTTCCCCTCTGACCGAAGTCCCCCGAACCGGATGTACCGGTCGAATCGCTGATCAGCGGCCCGGCCGGCCGCTCCGCCGACCGAGGCTACCCAATGCCTAGGCCGGCCCAACCGTTGATGTGTCAGGAATCACCCGTATGGGCGACCCGCCATCGTCCGGTGGTGACATCACGGGTGCGACGGCGCCGGCGCCTGGCCCTCGACCTCGAAGGTGAGCTCGTCGGCGTAGCAGTACCACCAGTCCTCGCCCGGCTCGAACGACCGGATGATCGGGTGGTCGGAGTGCTCGTTCGCGTGCGCCGTGGCGTGCTTGCCCGGCGAGCTGTTGCAGCAGCCCACGTGCCCGCAGGCCATGCACATGCGCAGGTGCACCCAGCGGCCGCCGACGCGCAGGCACTCTTCGCAGCCGGTGCCCGACGGCGTCACCTCGGCGACGGTGTCGAGGTGCGTGCAGGTCCTCATGGCCGTCATGCTCTCACGACGGCGAGGGCGGCCAGCCCGGCGCCGGCCAGCTCGGTACGGACGACGGAGAGCGCGAACTCACGGCCGGCGCGGTCGCCGGGCGGGTCGAGCAGCTCGGCCGCGAACTCGGTGAGGTCGCCCAGCGCGCGGACCGCCCGGTAGTAGGCCAGCCGGTCCGGGTCGACGCCGGCCGGGCCGTAGCCCGCGGTGAACCAGCCCAGCTCGCGTTCGCCGACCGGTGCGTACCCCGGCAGCCCGCCGACGACGAACATCAGGTCGCGCTCCGGCGGGGCCAGCGCCGCATCGTCCCAGTCGATCAGCCAGACGGCGCCGTCGGCGCCGAGAAGCACGTTGCCCAGGTGGCAGTCGGTGTGACAGATCACCGCACGGGCCGGACGCTCGCGCAGCCGGGCGCCCAGCACGGCCGCCCGCGCCGTCAGCGCGCCGAGCAGCTCCGCACCGTCGCGCCACGCCGCGGCCAGCCCGCGCACGAGGTCGTCGCCGGCGCCGCCCGGCCCGCCGTCCCCGGCGGCCAGCCGCGCGGTCACGTGCGCCGTCGCCGTCAGCACCGCGTCGGGCCGGTGCTCCTCGACCGGCAGCTGCCGCGCGACGGCGTCGTCCGGCGGCACCGCGTGCACCCGCGCGAGCAGCGCGCCGTACGCCGTCCACTGCTCCGGCGTCAGGCCGGCGTCGACCGCCCGCGCGTCGCCGACCCACGGCTGCAGCGACAGCCGCCGCCCGCCGCGCTCGGACCACAGCCCGCCGTCCAGCGTCGGGACCGGCGCCGGGACGCCGCCGACGCCCAGCTCGGCCAGCCGCGACGGCAGCAGCAGCCCGGCCGCCGACCCGCCGCCGGTCCACTTCACCGCGTACCGTGCGTCGCCGGCTCGCGCCATCCACACCGCGGCCGCCGCGTCGGCGCCGTGGCCGATCGGCGTCACCTCGTCGAGAACGACGCCGAAGTCGGCGCGGACCCGCTCACGTAGCTCTCCGGGCGTCATCCGGCCGTGACCGTGGGCTCGTGCCGCACCGGCATCCGCACCGACGACGCCAGGAAGCACAGCTCGTGCGCCCGCTCGTGCAGCGCCACGGCCTGCTCCACCATCGACGCGTCGGCGACGGTGACGACCGGGCGGAGCACGACCTCGGTGAACGCGCCGCCGCCGTCGGGCGTCAGCTCCAAGGTCCCGCCGGCGGTGTCCTCGTAGCCGGTGACGACCACGCCGGCCACCGCGCACAGGTGCAGGTACTGCAACAGGTGGCATTCCGAGAGCGCGGCGACGAACAGCAGCTCCGGGTTCCAGCGGTCCGCCTCGCCGCGGAACGCCGGGTCCGAGCTGGCCGCCAGCACCGGCCGGCCGTCGGCGGTGACGTCGTGCGCGCGGGAGTAGCCGCGGTACGACGCGGTGCCGGCGCCCTGGTCGCCGGTCCAGCGGACCGTCGTCGTGTATTGGTGCCTCGTCATCGGCGCTCCTCCCCGGGTGGCTACGCTGCGAGCATGACAGGCTCCCGTGTGGTCGCCGTCGGCCACCACCAGCCCGAGCGCGTGCTCACCAACGCCGAGCTGGCCACCATGGTCGACACCAGCGACGAGTGGATCCGCTCCCGGGTCGGCATCGAGACCCGCCGCGTCGCCGCCGCCGACGAGACCGTCGACGCCATGGCCGCGAACGCCGCCGCGAAGGCGCTGGCCAACGCCGGCCTGACGGCCACGGACATCGACTACCTCGTGGTCGCCACCTGCACCGCCATCGACCGGTCGCCGAACATGGCCGCCCGGGTCGCGGCGCGGCTGGGCATGACGACGCCGGCCGCCATCGACGTCAACACCGCCTGTTCCGGGTTCACCCACGCGCTGGCGACCGCCGACCACGCGATCCGCGCGGGCGCGGCGTCGAAGGCGCTGGTGATCGGGTCGGAGAAGCTGACCGACTTCACCGACTGGACCGACCGCTCCACCTGCGTGCTGGTCGGCGACGGCGCGGGCGCGGTGGTGCTGGTGGCCGCCGACGAGCCGGAGGTCGGGCCGGTGACGTGGGGCTCGGTGCCGGAGATGGCGAACGCGGTGCGCATCGAGGGCCGTCCCGGCACGTTCGGGCAGGAGGGCCAGGCGGTGTTCCGCTGGGCCACCACCGAGCTGCCGCGCATCGCCCGGCAGGTGTGCGAGCGCAGCGGCGTCGCGCCGGAGGACCTCGGCGGTGTCGTGCTGCACCAGGCCAACCTGCGCATCATCGAACCGCTGGCCAAGCGCCTCGGCGCGGTGAACGCCGTCGTCGCCCGCGACGTCGTCGAGTCCGGCAACACGTCGGCGGCGAGCATCCCGATCGCGCTGTCGAAGCTGGTCGAGCGGCGCGAGCTGCCGGTCGGCGCGCCGGTGCTGCTGTTCGGCTTCGGCGGCGGGCTGTCCTACGCGGGGCTGGTCATCCGCTGTCCGTGACCGGCCGGTCCAGCCGGTAGACGTAGTGCAGCGGGTCGTCGACGGGGTTGTCCGGCTCCATCGGCCCTTCGGCGACCCGGCGGAACCCGGCCCGCTCCAGCGCCCGCCACGACCGCCTGTTCGCGGCGACGACGGCGACCAGCAGCGCGGGCACGCCGGGCTGCGTCCGCCAGGTGTCGTCGACGACGTCGCGGATCATCGCCGTGCCGACGCCGCGGCCGACGCGGTCCTGATCGCCGACGAGGTAGTCGATCGTGGCCGCGCCCTCGGGGACGTCGGTGAGCGCGGCGAACTCGTCGCGGTACTCGGCGAAGTCGGCCAGCCGCGACCGCTGCACCAACCCGATCGGCACGCCGTCGTCGAGGGCCAGCAGGTCCTCACCCGGCTCGGCGCCGTCGGCGGTGCCGCCGAAGTCGCGCTCGAGGTCCTCGGGACCGGTGTCGTGGTTCCACCAGCGGGCGACGTGCGGCTGCTCGAGCCAGCGGCCCAGCAGCGGGAGGTCGGCCCGGGTGACCGGCCGGAACGTGAACGTCACGAGCGCAGCCACGCCGTGCTCCAGGCGTCGTCGGCGCACCGGTCGCGCAGCGCGGCGAGCGCCCGGAGCATCGTCTCGCGGTCGTCGCCCGGACCGACCGCCGCCAGCAGGTCGTCGGCGCCGGCCCGCAGGTCGCGGCCGACGGCCCGGGCCAGCCGCCGCCCGGCCGCCGTGACCTCGATGCGGTTGGAGCGCCGGTCGAGGTCGTCGACGCGGCGGAACAGCAGCGCCCGCCGTTCGAGGTCGTCGAGGTCGGCGACGATGCGGTTGCGGTCGTAGCCGATGGCGCCGACGATCTCGCGTTGCGTGCGGCCCGGCGGCTCGGCGGCGGCGCGCAGGACGGCGCACTGCCACGATGTCATTCCGTGGCGGCGCGCGACGGAGGACTCCAACGCGGCGAGCGCCTTGGCGAGTGGAAGCACCAGGCCGGCGAGGTCTTGGCCGGCCGTGCGCGTAGCGGCCATCGTCCCAGCGTAGGCGAGGGGTCGGAGAGATGACCTGACCTGCGGATGCGCCTCAGAACTGCTCGCCGGGCCGGACCGTCGACCCCGTGACCCGCAACCCGTACTGGTCGATGACGTGGCACGTGTGGTCCTTCTCCTCCGCGTGCGTGCGTGCCGCGTTCTCGGCGGTCGAGTAGCGGGAGAAATCGCGGCTGGTCCACGGGCAGGTGGGACAGTGAGCACGGTATCGAGCGGCGTCCACGCACCAAGACGTTAGCGGCGGCGGCGCCACCTCGCGCGCGGAACGGCTCAATGGGTGAGACGACGTTTTCGTTCTGAACGTGTCAGGACGCCGGACCGCTACCGAACCGGACCCGTCGCACGGCCACCGTGGCGGACACCACGGCGACGGCGATCGCGGCGGCGGCCAGCGCCGGCGCCAGCCACAGGCCGCCGTCGGGGACGAGGCCCTCGCCGCGCGCCCAGGAGAACGGCACGACGGTGGTCAGCGCGGCCAGCACCCCGAGACCGGCGCCCAGGCCGCCCGTCACCAGCGCCTCGACGACGACGGACGCGCGCACCGTGCGCGGCCGTGCGCCGACCAGCCAGAGCCGCCGCAGCTCGGCGCGGCGGTGCGCCACCGCGGCGGCCCAGGCGTTGACCACCATGATGGTGGCGAACAGCGAGATCATCACCACGACCACGACGTTGAGCAGGGCGGTCACGTCGTCGGCGCCGCCGGTGCCGGCCATGGTGCGCACGTCGACGTCGACCAGCATCAGGGTGCCCACCGAGGCGCCGGTCAGCACGATCACCGGCGCCATGGTGGCGCTGAGCAGCTGCGACCGGCGGGCCGCGTTCGACAGCGCCAGCTCGGCCGCCGCGCCGCGGCCGCGGAACAGCCCGGCGACCCGCCGCAGCAGCACCGGCGCGGCCACCGCCAGCCCGATGCTGACCAGCACGCAGGCGTTGCCGGCCGTCATCATCGCGTCGTAGGGGTCGTCGGAGTGGGCGGTGACGGTCATCGTCACGACGCCGAAGCCCACGCCGTACAGCACCAGCGCCGCGGCGAGGATCAGCCGCCAGCGCGGCAGCCGGGTGGCGCCCACCTGCTCGGCCCGCGCCTCGCGCACCGGGGCCCGGCTGGCCTTGGCGACGGCGAACGACGCGGCCGGGCGGGTCACGAAGACGACCGCGACGACCGTGGCCAGCAGCGGGATCGCCCGCCCGCCCGGCGCTGCCCGTTCTCGTCCTCAGCCAGCACGTCGAGCCGATCTACGCGCGCGACCTGCTCGCCGACGGCCAGGGCTCCATCGGCTACCTGCTCAAGGACCGCGTCGCGGACATCGACGGCTTCCTCGCCGCGGTCCGGCAGGTCGCCGCCGGCGGCACCGTCCTCGACCCCGAGGTCGTCGCCGGCCTGCTGGCGAACCGCCCCGACCCGGTCGATCGCCTCACCGACCGCGAGCGCGAGGTGCTGACGCTGATGGCGCAGGGCCGCTCCAACGCCGCCATCAGCGCCCGCCTGCACGTGTCGGAGGGCGCGGTCACCAAGCACATCAACAGCATCTTCACCAAGCTCGACCTCCCGCAGGCGCCCGACGACAACCGCCGGGTGCTCGCCGTGCTGGCCTGGCTCGACGGCGCCGGCGGCTGAGCCGGCGCTGCCCCGTCCGCCGGGCTCGCCGGTCGTGGCCGTTCGTGTGACTGCGCGACACACGGCATTGAATTGCCGGGATTCGTCCCCGTACGATCTGCTCGTGCCGCCGAACGAGATCGACCCGCCGTCCGTGGAAGCCGCGGGCAATCGCCTCGTCGCGGTCGCCCCCGACGCCGACTACGCCCAGCCCGACGTCTACGGGCCCGACCTCTCCGCCATGCGCAACGACGACTCGGTCACCGAGGCGCGGGTCAAGGCGGTCGAGGTGCTCCAGGTGCTGCACAGCCGCGCCGACCATCAGGGCCGGCTCGATCTGGCCGCCTACGACGAGTACAAGGACATCTGACGCCGTGTGGTTCGAGAAGCCCGACCCGTTCGAGCACGACGCCGACGTGTGGGCCGAGCAGGCGACGGGGTTCGACAAGGCCGCCGAGGCCGCCCAGGCCATCGCCGACGACACCTCCACCGCGGCCACCGAGGCGGTCTGGAAGGGGCCGATGCCCGAAGAGCGCCTCAACCGCATGCTCCAGCAGGCGAAGGACGCCACGCAGATGGCCGACTACCTGGGCCAGATGGCCTCCGCCTGCCGGACCATCAGCGACGAGGCCGAGACCGCGAAGACCGCCATCGACGAGCTGCGCAAGGAATGGGACGAGGGCACGCTGTTCGACCGCATGGGGTCCGAGGGCGAGGCCGACGACATCCGCGGCCAGTTCGCCGAGCGGACCTCCGGCGCGCGCGGCGACCTCGACCTGCTCGCGCAGTCGATGCAGCCGGTCATCAACGTCGGTGACCCGCTCGACTACCTGTTCAGCCCCATCCAGGCGCCCGGCATGCCCGACATGGGCGAACAGCTCGACCAGGACGCCGCCCAGGAATACTTCGAGACCGGCAAGCTGATCGACCCGGCCCAGGTCCAGGCGATCGAGGACACCATCACCGGGGTCTCCGACGGCGAGGACCCGCCGTCGAACTGGGACGAGTGGGCGGTGACCAACGGCTACTCCGCCGACGAGGTCCAGGCGGCCCTCGACAACCTCGACGACGAGGAGCGCGCGGCGCTCAACCAGTGGCTGGGCGACAACAAGGGCGACCCCGACAACGAGCAGCCCGATCCCGGCCAGCCGTCCCTCGGCCTCAGCTCGTTCCTCATGCGCAACATGAGCGCTGAGCAGGTCCAGGAGTTCCACAACGACGTCCCCAACCTCGAGCCGACGCTGCACGGCGACGCCGACGGCTGGGTCGACGGCGACGTCGACATGTCACCCGACACCGACTTCACCGACGGCGGCAACGGTTTCACCGACATCGACCAGGGCGGCATCGGCGACTGCGCCACACTGACCTCCATCGCCGCCGCCCAGGCCGCCGACCCGACGTTCCTGGACCGGCACATCCAGGAGAACCCGAACGGCACCTACACGGTCACGGTGTACGACGAGAACGGCAGCCCCGTGCAGGTCACCGTCAACGGCTTCGTCCCGGCCGACGGCGGCAATCCGGCCTACAACGGCGACGAGCTCGACGGCGAGATCACCTGGGCGTCCATCTACGAGAAGGCCATGGCGCAGTACCAGGGCGGCAACTACGTCGAGATCGACGGCGCCTACACCCCGGACCGGCTGGAGACGACCACCGGCACCGGCAGCGACAAGACCGAACTGCCGTTGCCCTTCTTCCTCCCGCCCGAGCTCAAGTTCCAGCAGATGCAGGAGGCGTTCGAGGACGGCAAGCCGATCGTCCTGGGCGGCGGTGGCCACGCGTACTCCGTCGTCGGGTTCGACGACGACGGCAACGTTCTGGTGATGAACCCCTGGGGCGGTGAGGGTAGCGTCGTCGCGATGACCCCCGACGAATTCAACTCCGGTCAGTTCCCGGAGCCGGCCGACGACTGGCCCGAGTTCACCTATGTGGCGGTGACGAAATGAGCGCACGACCGCGCGAGGGCGGCGGGCTCGCCACGGTGGCCGTCGACCTCGTCGACCCGCCGGCCGACGACCCCACCGTGCACACGCGCACGGCCAAGGCGCGCGTCGTCGCCGGTGCTCCCGCGGGGACCAACCTCTCGATCATCCACATCACGGCGCCGGTCAGCCAGCGTCCGTCGATCCAGGTCGGTTCGGCGCCGGACCGCGAGACCGCGCCGTGGGCGCACCTCACCACGTCGGGACTGTGGAAGGACGTCACCGTCGCCGGTGACCGCGCCACGCTCACCTACCGGCTGGCCTGGAGCCCGACGCCGAAGCGGTCGCTGCAGCGCGGGACCAAGGTCGCCGTCGTCTACACCGACGACGTCGCGGTCGGCGACACCGTCACGCACGGGCCGCTCAGCTATGAGGTGCTGGGCATCACCGACACCGGCGACGTCGCCACCAGCCACGTCGACCTCGCGGTCCGCTTCGACCCGTCGGTCCCGCTCACCGAGGACACGCCCTGACCACCCGTCGCGGACGGACGCTCGCCGCGGCCGCGGCCGCCGCCGCGGTGCTCGCGCTCGGCCTCGCCGGCTGCGGCGACGACGCGGGCGACACCGGCGCGTCGGCGAGCCCGACGCTGGGCGAGGGCGAGATCCCCGACGGCGAGCCGACGGAGCCGACGGTCGCGATCGACCTGTGCGAGCCCGACGTCGAGGGCGACACCATCGGCGACCGGTCCGACTTCGCGCTGGTCGCCTGCGACGCGCCGGCCGGCAGCAACCTCTCCATCGTCCACGTCACCCCGCCGGCCGGCCAGGACGTCGCCGTCCAGGCCCGCTCCGCCGCCGGCGACGCGACGCCGCGGGTCACCCTGCAGGCGACAGGCCTCTGGCCCGACGTCGGCACCGGCGTCACGGTCATCGACGGCGATACCGCGACGTTCGAGTACACGCTGTTCTGGTACGCCGAGGGCGCCACCACCGAGACCCGGGTCGAACGCGACTTCGCCGACGAGGTCGCCGCGGGCGACACCGTCACCCACGGCCCGCTCAGCTACGAGGTCCTCGGCGTCACCGACACCGGAGACCCGGAGACCAGCCACCTCGACCTCGCCGTCACGTTCGACCCGGCCGTCCCGCTGGAGTGACGCCGCCCGACGCGGGGCCGGGCGGCGGAAACAGCTGATACCTGCTGGTGCCCGCGGTAGGAATCGAACCTACGGCCTTCTGCTCCGGAGGCAGACGCTCTATCCCCTGAGCTACGCGGGCTCGGGCTTGAGAAGGGTATCAGCAGCGGACGGCGCCGAGCGAACGCGTCGCCGTCACGGCAGGGTGAGGATGCGCGGCCCGTCGTCGGTGATGGCGACGGTGTGCTCGACGTGCACGCTGCGGCTGCCGTCGTTGGTCACCAGGGACCATCCGTCGTCGGCCATGTGGTAGCCGTCGCGGCCGCCGGCCAGGAGGCTGGGCTCGATGGCGATGACCAGCCCGGGCCGCAGGTCCAGGCCGCGGCCGGCGCGGCCCTCGTTGGGCACGAACGGCTCCTCGTGCATGGCCCGGCCGATGCCGTGACCACCGAAGTCGTTCTGCATGCCGTAGCCGGCGCCCCGGCCGACGGCGGACATGGCGTGACCGATGTCACCCATGTGGCCGCCCGGCTGGGCCGCGGCGATGCCGGCGGCGAGGGTGCGCTCGGCGGTCTCGATCAGCGCGGCGTCCGCGACCGACGCGGTGCCGACGACGAAGCTGACGGCGCCGTCGGCGTGCCAGCCGTCGACGTGGGCGCCGCAGTCGACGCTGAGCAGGTCGCCGTCGCGCAGGCGGTACGACGTCGGCAGGCCGTGCAGCATGACCTCGTTCACCGACGTGCAGATGACGCCCGGGTACGGCGTGGCGCCGAACCTCGGGTGGTAGCCGAGGAACGACGACCCCGCGCCGGCGCCGTCGATGACCTTGCGGGCCAGCTCGTCCAGCTCCGCCAGTGACACCCCGGGCGCGGCCTGTGCCCGCACCTCCGCGTGCACGGCGGCGACGACGCGGCCGGCGGCCCGCATCGCCTCGATCTGGGCGGCGGTCTTCAACTCGATCATGCGGCTTCCTCGCGGTCGTGGAGCCTGGTCGCGATAACTATACCGGTCGGCGCATGGTCCGGCCGTGCGGAACGCATGGCACGGAGGTGACGCCGTGCATCTACGGCGCCGCGCGGATCGGCCGGAGCCTGGGGACATGACAACGACACCCTGGTACCGGCGGATTGCCGCACGCTGGCCCACCGCGCTCGCCCTCGGCATGTCCACCCTGATGGCCGGCGGCGCCGGCACCGACGACGGGACGTGGATGTTCGCCGGGATCCTGCCGCTGCTGCCACTTCTGTACCTGGTTGTCGCGACGTTGGAGCGACGGCGCGCGACGTGGCCGTTGCTGGCCGCCGGGTTCGCGGTGATCTTCCTGCTCCGCGCGCTCGACCTGATCTCGTCCGGCGTCGTGTTCTGGGCGGTCGCGCTGGTCGTGCTGGTGTGGAACGCCATCGGCGGGCGGTTGTGGCGGGACGGGACGCTGCAACTGCAGGCGGTGGGCATGCTGGTGTTCGGCGGTATCGGCCTGGCCGGGCTGGTCGTCGACCCGGAGCTGGGACGGTATCTGGTGGCGGCCGGGTGGTTGTTCCACGGCGTCTGGGACGTCGTGCACCTGAAGCTGAACCGGGTGGTGGCCCGCTCGTTCGCCGAGTGGTGCGCCGTCGTCGACGTCGCGGTGGCGGCCGGGCTGGTGTTCCAGCTCTAGGGTGAATCGCCCAAGTCTCGGCCGTAGCGAGCGGCGTCCAGGTGGATGCCGATGATCAGGTGACGTATCGCTCAGGTTCGCCGCGGCTTTGTCACTTGATCGTTTTGTGTCCGCATCGTGGAGATGATCAGGTGACATAAACGCGCGAATGCCGGGCGGTTTCGTCACCTGATCGTTTCGTCAGTCGTCCGTCCTCGCACCTTGCGAGTCATCCACCTGGGCGGTGCTCGCTACGGCCGAGACCCGGCAGCTGCATCTAGGTGGCCTCGACGGCGGTGCGGAGCAGCGCGACGGCCTCGTCGACGTGGTCGGCGGGGAGGGCGCCGAAGCCGAGCAGCAGGCCGCGGTACCGGCCGGTCAGCGTGAGGTCGGAGATCGCGGCGACGCTGACGCCGGCCGCGGCCGCGCGCCGGGCGACCTGGACGTCGTCGAGGCGGGGGTCGCGGAACAGGGCGGGGACGTCGAGGCCGGCCGGGGTGGGGTGGACGACGATGTGCTCGCCCAGGCGCCGCGTCGCCTCGGCGATCATCCGCTCCCGTCGTTCGGCGTAGACGGCCCGCATCCGCCGGACGTGCCGGGACAGCTGCCCGTCGCGGACGAAGGCGGCGGCCGCCAGCTGCACCGGCGTCGGCGGCCCCGGGTCCAGCACCCGCTGCGCCTTGTGCAGCGCGGCGTGCAGGGGAGGGGGCGCGACGAGGTAGCCGACGCGCACGTCGGGGCGCAGCAGCCGGGCCAGCGAGCCGACGTAGAGCACGCGGCCGGACGGGTCCAGCGCGCGGAGCGGGTCGAGCGGGCGTCCGATGTGGCGGAACTCGCCGTCGTGGCCGTCCTCGACGATGATGCCGTCGGCCCGCACGGCCCAGTCGAGCAGCGCCCGCCGCCGGCCGTCGGACAGCGTCAGGCCGAGCGGGAAGTGCCGGGCCGGCCGGGTGTAGACGCAGCGCACGCCTGACGGGATCGCGTCCACCACCAGCCCGTCGCCGTCGGCCGGGACCGGGATCACCCGCAGCCCGAGGCTGGTGAACAGCGCCGCGACGTCGCGGTGCCCGGGGTCCTCGACGGCGACCAGCTCGCCGGGCTCCAGCAGCACCCGCGCGGCCAGCTGGACCGCCTGCCGCGACCCGGTGGTGACGACGACGTCCTCCGGCTCGGCGTCGATCCCGTGGACGACGCCGAGGTGCCGGGCCAGCGCCGAGCGCAGCGCCGCGGGTCCACCCGGCCCGGCCGCCGTCCGGAGCGCGTCGGCGTTCGTGTGCCGCGACAGCTCCGAGCGCCACGTCGCGAACGGGAACTGCCGCGGGTCCGGGCGGCCCGGGCGCAGGTCGAACCGGACGTCGGCGGTCGCGACGCTGCGCGACGCCGGCAGCGTGGCCCACAGCCGGGCCGGCCGCAGCGGCGACTCCGGCGGCGCCGCCCGCGACCGTCTCGCCGGGCTCGCCGTCACGAACGTCCCCACCCCGACCCGCCCCTTCACCAGTCCCTCGGCGAGCAGCCGGTCGTACGCCGTCCCCACCGTGGTGCGGGACACGCACAGCTGGGCGGCGAGGTCGCGGGTCGACGGCAGCAGCTGGCCGTGTTCCAGCAGGCCGTCCAGGATCGCCTGCCGGATACGCCGGTGGATCTGGCCGCTGAGGTCGCGGTCGCCGGCCAGGGGGACGTGGAGGTTGATCCGGCGTGGCAAGGAGCGGTCCCATCGGCTACGAGTGGTCTGACGGCAGCAGCCAACTCGCGTGTGGCGTCGCGGCGGCGTCGCGACGACTTCACCCCTGGCGTCGGCGCGGGCCACGTGTCCGGTCCGTGACCGTCCGCCGCTCGACCGGCGCGATTGGCCCTTGGTGGCCGCCGGGCGCCGGCCGTGGACTCGTGCCGTGCCGACCGGCACCGTCACCGCACCCGAGGAGACCGTCATGTCCGTCACCACCCGCCTGCGCCGCCGCGCCGCCGGAGTCCTGGCCGCGGCCGGCTGCGCCGCCGCCTCGCTCGTGGCCGCCGCGGGACCAGCCGACGCCGCCAGCCTCTGGCACTGCCAGGGCACCACCACCACGGAGACGTGCACCCGCGTCACCAGCGCGCCGGCGTCGGGCGTCAAGGTCTACGACCGCATCACCGGCCGCACCTACACGCTCTACAACGGCAACACCGTGTACATCCGCTACTGGTACCGCGATACCTCGGGCCTGTGTGGTGTCAACGGCGACCCCTACGTCTGGCAGGCCTACTGGACCAGCTCGGACGGCCAGCAGCACCGGGTGATGATCGGCGACTACTACCTCGCGACCGGCCCCGAGTCGTACTGGAGGGACTTCCGGAGCCCGTACGGCGGCACTCTCGCCAACTGGTACGGCGGCACCGGGAGCGGCACCTGCAATGTGTTCCGTCCCGGCAACTGACGGAGCTCAGCGCAGCGCGGCGGCCAGCGCGCCCGCCCGCGGGTCGTCGGTGTCGCGCAGGATCGCCATGGCCTCGTCGTAGGCCGCGCGGGCGTCGTCGGGGCGGCCGGTCGCCGTCATCACCTCGACGGTGGTGAGCAGCACGTCGACCAGGCCGTCGGACGCGGATATCGACCGCAGCACGGCGGCGGCGCGCCGGCAGTGGTCCTCGGCCGCGGCGTAGTCGCCGAGGGCCGAGTAGCTCTCGGCGAGGTTGCCCAGCGACATGCCCTCGATGATCCGGTTGCCGCCGGACCGGGCCAGCGCGAGCGCCTGCGCGGTGTGCTCGATCCCCTCGGGGTGGCGCTCCAGCGCGGTCAGCGAGTTGCCGAGATTGAGGTGCAGCGCCGCCAGGTTGGGCGACAGCATCGACCGTTGCGGGTCGGTGGCCTCCCAGTGCCGGGCCGCGTTCAGGGCGGCGGTGAACTGCTCGACGGCGCCCTCGACGTCGCCGCTGTGGTGGACGGCGACGGCGAGGTTCATCCGGACGACGGACTCCGTGCCGGGGTCGCCGGCCGCGCGGCAGCCGTCCAGGGCCCGCTCGAACCAGACGGTCGCCTCCGGCCGCCACGACTGCCTGAGCGCGGTGCCGAGCCCGTTCTCGGCGATGTACAGGGCGGCGGGGTCGACGTGGGCGGCGGCGTCGACGGCGAGCCGGGCCAGCTCGACGTGGTCGTCGCTGTGCGCAGCCAGCAGCAGGAACCGGCCGAGCTGCCAGGCCATCCGCCAGGCATCGCCGTAGCGGCCGGTGTCGTGGGCGCGGCGGGCGAGGAATGCCAGCGTCCGGGCCTCGGCCGCGCACCAGGCCCGCGCGACGACCGGGTCGTCGAAGCGCAGCGGCGGGACGGCCGGCGCGGGGAAGTAGAGCGTGGCGGCGCGGTGGTCGATCGGCTTGACGACGTCCATCGCGTTGCGCAGCGAGTACAGGTACCAGTCGACGCAGCGGGCCTCGGCCGCGTCCAGGTCGCGTTGGTCGTCCTCGATCTCGGCCCGTTCGGCGGCGTAGCTGCGCATGAGGTCGTGGCACCGGTACCGGCCGCCGGAGGCCGTGGCGAGGTGGAGATCGGCCAGCCGGTCGAGGACGCGGGTGGCCCGCGGCAGCGGACGCCTGGTCACGGCGGCCACCAGCTCGGGCCCGAAGTCCACCGGCAGCAGCCAGGCCATCGTCCGGAAGGTGCGGGCGGTGCCGGGATCGAGTGCGGCGTACGACCACGAGAACACCGAGCGCATGCTGATCAGCGGGTCGTCGCCGTCCTCGTCCAGCGCGTCGAGGCGGCTGCGTTCCTCGCGTAGCCGCGGGATCAGCCGCTCGGCGCCTTGCTCGTGGTGGGCGGCGACGTATTCGGCCGCGATGACCAGCGCGAGCGGCAGCCGTCCGCACAGCTCCGCCAGCTCGGCGAGGACCGGCTCGGGGAGCGTGACGCGGTGCCGGCGCAGTCGCACCCGCAGCAGCGACGTGGCGTCGGCGACCGTCACCTGGTCGACGAGCACGCCGCGGGCGCCCTCGCGCGCGGACAGCCCGCGCAGCGCGCCGCGGCTGGTGATGATGGCCCGGCCGGCGCCGCCGGGGAGCAGCGGCCGGACCTGCGCGGAGTCGCGGGCGTTGTCGAGCACGACCAGGATGCGGCGGTCGGCGACCAGCGAGCGGTACAGCCCGGCCCGCGCGTCGACGTCGTCGGGCTGCTGCTCCGGCGGCACGCCGAGGCTGCTCAGCAGCGAGCGCAGCGCCGCACCGGGCTCCAGCGGCGCGTCGGCGGAGAAGCCGCGCAGGTCGAGGAAGAGCTGGCCGTCCGGGAACGCCGACTGCGTGCGGTGTGCCCAGTGCACGGCCAGCGCGGTCTTGCCGGCGCCGCCCGGACCGGTCAGGGTGGCCAGCCGCGCACCCGCGGCCGCCGGGTGGCCGACTCCCATGGCGTCGTCGAGCTGGGCCAGCTCGCGCTCCCGGCCGACCAGCTCGAGGTCGCCGGGGAGCTGACGGATCAGCGGCGGCGCGGCCGGTGCGGCGGGGGCGGCGGTGGCGGCGGGGGACGCCGCGGGAGCGGGCTGGCGCAGCAACCCCGCGTGCAGCCGGCGCAGCTCCGGCCCGGGGTCGACGCCCAGCTCGTCGGCCAGCCGGACCCGGACGGCCTCGTACGTGGTGAGCGCCTCGGCGCCGCGGTCGGCCGCCTCGAGCAGCCGCAGGTGCCGGGCCCACAGCGACTCGCGCAGCGGGTGCCGCTCGGTCTCGGCGCGGACCCGTTCGGCGATGCTGCCGGCCAGCCCGGCGTCCGGACCGGCGTTGCAGTCGAGCAGCAGGTCGGTGGCGCGTTCCAGCGCCTGCAGGTACCGCTCGGTGAGGCGCGGCGCCTCGATCTCCTCCAGCCGGCCGGCCGCGGCGTCGCCGTACGGGCGACCGCGCCACAGCCGCAGCGCCTCGGCGATGGTGCGCAGTTCGGCGACCGGATCGGCAAGGCCGCCGGTCCGGTTCAGCAGGCGGTCGAACCGGAGCACGTCGACGTGGTCGGGGTCGATGGTCAGCGCGTAGCCGGGCGGCCGGCTGACGATCGACGCGGTGCCCAGCTGGCGGCGCAGCCGCAGCACCAGCGTCTGCACCGTGCGCCGCACCGACTGCGGCGGGTCATCGCCCCACACGAGGTCGCCGAGGGTGTCGGCCGAGATCGCGGTACCCGCGGACGACGCCAGCGCGGCCAGCACGGCGCGCTGGCGGTCACCGGCCAGGTGCACCGGCCGCCCGCCGACGAGCAACTCGAACGGGCCTAGCAAACCGATGCGCACCTGCGAACCCACCGGCACAGCATTGCGGGTCGGACCCGGCGTGTCGACTCGCTACGCGGACGTCGCCGGACGAAGCGGCGCGGGTTCCCGGCCACCGGGACGCCGAGCCATCGGTCGTCGGCCGGATTCGAATGTGTGAATTTCCGGCGAACGCAGTCAGCGGTCGTGAATGTCACGTTGAACGGGGAACGCTGTACAAAGCGTCGTCACGTCGGGTCAAGGTGCTAGTCGCCGCGCGATGCTGCTGGTGGCGTCCCTGATCGCCACGGCGTACGACCTCGGTTTCCGGGTCCGGCTCCCGCACGGGGTGACCGGTCAGCGGCCGGTCAAGCTGAGCTCGCTGATCGCGGTGAAGTCGCGGCCGCCGGGGCCGGACACCTCGTCGAGGCGGATCCGCACCGTCGTCGTCTCGACCGGTGCGTCGAGCGTGAACACCTGCGGCTCGACCGTCTCCTCCAGCTCGAAGGTCGCCTCGGTGCCGTCGTCGAAGACCCAGGTCGCGGCCAGCACCCGGCGGTTCTGGCCGTAGCGGCGGTCGCCGCTCTCCTCGTCGACCTTCGCGTAGCCGTTGACGATGCCGACCGCGGTGATGGTGCGCGCGTCCGGCAGCGTCAGCACGATCTCGTCGCCCTCGGCGTCGCCCTCGACCCGCCAGGCGGTGCTCGGGTCGCCGTCGACCAGCTGGGCGGCGGAGTAGCCGACGGTCGCGCCGGTGCTGTCGACGCCGTCCGGCGCGGTGCCCGGCACCTCGACCTCCGCGGTCGCGGCGACCTCACCCGCGGCCGCCGCCTCGCCGCCGGCGTCGTCGTCGCCGGACGGGTCCTGGGCGATCAGCGCCACCGTGATCATCGCGACGACGATCAGGGCCGCCGCGGCGGCGATGATCAGGACGGTGCGCGACACTGCCTCACGCTCGCGGGCCGGCGGGGGTGGTGGCGGCGTCGGCGCCGGCGGTGCGGGTGGTGGCGCGAGCGCCACGGCCACCGGCGTCACCACGGCGCGCGGCGGCGGGGGCGGGAGCGCGGCCGCCGCCGTCTCCGGCTCCGGCGTCGCCCCGATGGGGGCGCGGCACCTGGCGCACTCCAGCGCCAGCTCGGAGACGCGGTTCCCACACGAGCCGCAGACGGCCATTCTCGCTGCCCTCCTCATCGCTGCGCCGAGAGACGCTACGCGACGCCGCCGCCGGTCGTCGAGTCGATGAGTTTTCGCTGCCGCGCCGGTCAACCCCGGTATGAGCACACTGACGGTGGACATCTTCCTCTCGGCCGACGGGTTCGCCCGCGGCGAGACCTCGCCGGGATACTTCGGATATATGGGTCCTGACCTGGATGAATGGATCAATTCGGAGGCCGCGGCGCCGCAACTGGTGGTGCTCGGCCGGGTCACCTACGAGGCGCTCGCCTCCATCCCGCCGGAGGCCCGCGACGACGGCTGGCAGCAGTGGACCGAGTTGCCGAAGGTGGTCTTCACCCGGACGCTGACCCAGACCGACTGGCCGAACACCCGGCTGTGTCACGACCTCGAGGGCGACATCCGGCGGCTGAAGGAGGGCGACGTCGAGCTGCGCACCATGGGCAGCGTCTCGCTGGCCCGGCAGCTGATCGACGCCGGCCTGGTCGACCGCCTGCGGCTGATGACGTTCCCACTGGTCGTGGGCGACTCCGGCCGCGACCCGTTCTTCGCCGACATCGCCGCCACCGAGCTGGAGCTGACCAGCAGCCGGATCCTCGACGGGCGCATCGTGCTCACCGAGTACCGGCCCACCGGCACCGACATTCCGCGCACCTGACGCGGCCCGGCCGGCCCGGCGACCGATCGCGGGCCGGCCGCCGACTCCGTTGCCGTCACCCTGTGCACGAGGAGCCACCGGAACCGCGCCGGCGATCGTGCCGCGTTGGCCGCTTTGCTGCCGTTCGCCGCCGTGCGGCAGTGGGCCGTCCCCCTGCTGCCCCTTTTTCTCAGCCGCGGCACCGCGCCTCAAGCGGACTGATGGCGCTTCGCGCGAGCGAAGCACCGCTTGACCCGCGGCACCGCGGCCCCGGGCGCTATCAGGGGGACGGGGGAAGTGCGGGCAGAGCCCGCCCGGGTGCACCGTTCGCCGTTGGCTGGCGTTCGCCGTTCCTGCCGGTGCACCGTTTGTCCACGGCTCAGATCGTCGACGTCACTCGCGTGGTGGGCACGTCACCCGCCGCAGCACCGGATGAGCGTCGTCGCCGGCGGTCATGCGGTCCTTGCGCGGGTGAGGTGCTCCCGCCGCGCGTGAAGTGGCCGCCCCCATCCCGGGGGTGGCTGTTGATCATGGGCACATCGGGGTTCCCAGCGACCGGGAACCCCGATTTCACCATGATCAACTCGGCGGGTGGGTGTGCCGTGGCGGACCCGGGGCCACGGCAGCCGGCGGCGAGGTGTGCCCAGACGGCCAACGTGCGGCCGCCGGCGCACGGTCGGCAGCGGCCCCTCCCAGCAGCACCGGCCGCGGTTGGGCACGCACCCTTGATCAGTGAGGCCACGGTCGCCCGGCGACAGTCACCTCACCCGGTCACCGGCCATCACCTTGGCTAGGCTGACCGCCGCCCGAACGTCCCGTTCGTCCCGAAATCCAGCACGATCAGCAGTGCCAAGGCACCGCCACAACCACCAACCCGACTTGACGAACATAGAAGGATCCCTAGCGCCGCCCGTAGGTCACGCGGCGGACCAGTACCTCGAACGGGCCGCGCCGGCCGTGCTGCCGCAGTTGGTCGGCGACGACGACGGTGGCCGCCCATGTCGCCGTCGCCAGTAGGGCGGTCGTGGTCACGGTCAGCGTGCCGGACAGGTCGAGCAGGAACGGCGTGAACACCGCCGTCCACACCACCGACTGCAGCAGGTAGCAGGTCATGGAGCGCTGCCCGGTGGCCCGGATCGCCTCGATGATCCGGCCGGTCCGCCCGGTCAGCCGGGCCGCCACCAGCGTGATCAGCGCCGCGTAGCCGAACCCGCCCAGCACGCCGGACCAGTCGTGCAGCGAGCCGATCAGCTCCAGCGTCGACTGGCTGGGCACGTCGGTGACGCCGGCCAGCATGAGCGCCACCGGCTGGGCGCCGAGCACGGCGACCGTGATGCCCACGACCGCTGTGACGGTGAGCAGCCGGCGGTGCTCGGCCGGCCGTTCCAGGACGCGCGCCCGCCCGGCCAGCAGCCCGACGAGGAACGGGCAGGCGAAGCCGATGGGGCCCAGCAGTATGATGAGCGGCTGCACCACGAGGCGCTCGGAGAACATGGTGACGAGGTCGGGCGACAGCATCGATGCGTCGGGTGGATCGGTGGAGATCGACAGCGAGTCGGCAGACGGCAGCAGCCCCAGCGCGAAGAACGCGGCGGCCAGCAGCGCCAGCCAGCGGGCCCGCCAGCGCACCGTCCATGCGCCGAGCAGCAGCAGGACGCCGTACGCGGCCAGGATGTCGCCGACGAAGAGCAGCATGGCGTGCAGGAAGCCGACCACGATCAGCACCAGGCTGCGCCGCCACAGCAGCCGCCGCACGCCGCGCGGGCCGAGTGCCTCGTTGCGCCGGACGATGTGCGCCACGCCGTAGCCGAACAGCAGGCCGAACATCGGGAACGCCCGGCCGTCGACGAACGTGGCGATCAGCCAGGTGACCGCGGAGTCCAGCCGCGACCCGTCCATCGGGAACCCGCCGCGCACGACGTCGCCGCGCAGGAAGTAGTGCGAGTTGGCCAGCGCGATGAACAGCAGCATGAAGCCGCGCGCGAGGTCGGGGCCCAGCGCACGCTCGGACGTGGCGGTGGGACCGGCGGGGCGGGCCTGCGGAGTCGTGGCCATGGTGACGAGCCTCGCGGGTGGCGGCCGCGTCGCGCATCGGACCAAAGTCGAGGCCGCCGCGACCATCGGCTACGTCGGCTGCCGCAGGACCGCCTCGAGATCGTCGAGGCCGGCCAGCGCGTCGGTCTCGGCGTCGGTGAGCGGCAGCTCGCGGAGCAGCCGCAGCGCCTCGTCGCGCGGCAGGTCCTCGATCAGGCCGACGGCGGCGGCGAGCACGTCCATGGCGGCGTCGGGTGCGGCGAGCGCCCGGCCCAGCAGCGTGAGGTACTCACGCTCGCCCGCGTCGGTCAACTCGTACTCGACGCGCGGCGGACCGCCGGCGGACGAGGAGACGGTCTCGTAGGCCGTCAGCAGGCCGCGACCGCCCGGTGCCGGTATTACTATCGGTGCCATGGTGCGAGTCCCGTTGACGATCTCCGAGCGCGAACGCGGCGAGCGGCTGGGCCTGGCGCTGCGCACCGCGCGGGGCGAGCGCAGCATCGCCGACGTCGCCACGCAGGCCGGCATCTCGCCCGAGACGCTGCGCAAGATCGAGCGCGGCCGCATCCCCACGCCGGCCTTCTTCACCGTCGTGGCGGTCGCCGACGTGCTCGGCATGTCGCTCGACGGCCTGCTCTCCGGGCTGGCCGTCGGTGACGCCGCCGAAATGGCTACGCTTGGCCGGTGACCCCCGAACAGCTCTCCGCCGCGGTACGTGACGTCCTCACCGCCGCCGTCGACGCGGGCGACCTCGCCCTGCCCGACGGCGTGCCTGCCCAGGTGACCGTCGAGCGACCGCGCATCCGCGACCACGGCGACTACGCCACGAACGTCGCGTTGCAGCTGGCGAAGAAGGCGGGCACCAACCCGAAGGCGCTGGCCGAACTGCTGGCCGCCCGCCTGCGCGAGGTCGGCGGCGTCGAGTCGGTCGACATCGCCGGGCCGGGGTTCCTCAACATCACCGTCTCCGCCGCCGCGCAGGGTGAACTGGCCCGCACCGTCGTCGAGGCGGGCGAGTCCTACGGCCGCGGCGACGCGCTGGCCGGCACCACCGTGAACGTCGAGTTCATCTCGGCCAACCCGACCGGCCCGCTGCACCTCGGCCACGTCCGCTGGGCCGCCGTCGGCGACGCGCTGGCCCGGGTGCTCGAGGCCGCCGGCGCCGCCGTCACCCGCGAGTTCTACATCAACGACCGCGGCGCCCAGATGGACAAGTTCGGCGCGTCCATCATGGCCCGGGCGCACGGCGAGGCCGTGCCCGAGGACGGCTACCACGGCGAGTACGTCGCCGACCTCGCCGCCGCCATCGTCGAGGACCACCCCGGCCTGCTCGACCGCCCGCGCGACGAGCAGCTCGTCGTGTTCCGCGACGAGGGCTACCGCCTGCAGCTGGCCGAGCAGCAGTCCCAGCTGGAGCAGTTCCGCACCCACTTCGACGTCTGGTACTCCGAGCGCAGCCTGCACGAGAACGGCCGGGTCGAGCACGCGCTCGACGTCCTGCGCCAGCAGGGCCACCTGTTCGAGGCCGACGGCGCGCTGTGGATGCGCACCACCGACTTCGGCGACGACAAGGACCGCGTGCTGCGCCGCAGCAACGGCGAGTTCACCTACTTCGCCGCCGACGCCGCCTACTACGTCGACAAGCGCGAGCGCGGCTTCGACATCTGCGTCTACCTGCTCGGCGCCGACCACCACGGCTACATCGGCCGGCTCAAGGCGCTGGCGGCGTGCGCGGGCGACGACCCCGAGAAGAACATCGAGATCCCGATCGGCCAGCTGGTCAAGATCGTGCAGGACGGCCAGGAGCTGCGGCTGTCCAAGCGCGCGGGCACCATGCTGACGCTCGGCCAGGTGGTCGAGGCGGCCGGCGTCGACGCGCTGCGCTACTCGCTGTGCCGCTACCCGGCCGACTCCCCGCTGACCCTCGACGTCGCCCAGATCACCAAGCACGCGCCGGAGAACCCGGTCTTCTACGTGCAGTACGCGCACTCGCGGCTGGCGTCCATCCAGCGCAACGCGGCCGAGCTCGGCATCGACAGGGGCGAGCTGCGGCCCGAGCTGCTCGACCACGAGCGCGAGTCGCTGCTGCTGGCCGCACTGGCGGAGTTCCCGCGGCTGGTCGCGGCGGCGGCCGAGCTGCGCGAGCCGCACCGCGTGGCCCGGTACCTGGAGGAAACCGCCTCCACCTTCCACAAGTTCTACGACGCCTGCCGGGTGCTGCCCATGGGTGACGAAGAGGTCACCGACGTGCACCGCGCCCGGCTCTGGCTGGTCGAGGCCACCAAGGTCGTGTTCGCCAACGGCCTGGGCCTGCTCGGCGTCGTCGCACCAGATCGGATGTAACCATGCGCGCACACGAAGCCGGCGCCCTGCACGCGGAGGCCGGCCACCGCGGCCCGTCCTGGCTGCGCGAACCCGACGACGTCAACGCCCTCTACCCGGGCCTGTGGTCGGCCGGCGTCGCCCGCGACGACGACGGCGTGCTGCGGGTCGCCGGCGTGTCCGTCAAAGAGCTGGCGACCGAGTTCGGCACTCCGCTCTACGTCATCGACGAGGACGACTTCCGCGCCCGCGCGCGGGCGTTCCGGTCCGCGTTCGGCGCCGTCCTCGGCGGCGCCGACGTCTACTACGCCGGGAAGGCGTTCCTGTCCGTCGCGACCGCCCGCTGGGTCGCCGACGAGGGCCTCAACCTCGACGTCTGCTCCGGCGGCGAGCTGGCCGTGGCGCTGCGGGCCGGGTTCCCGGCCGCGCGTATCGGCCTGCACGGCAACAACAAGTCAGTGGCCGAGCTGGTCCGCGCCCTCGACGCCGGGGTCGGCCGGATCATCGTCGACTCCTTCGAGGAGATCGACCGGCTGGCCACGCTGGCCGCCGCCCGCGACGTCCGGGCCGCCGTCCTCGTCCGCACCAAGGTCGGCGTCGAGGCGCACACGCACGAGTACATCGCCACGGCGCACGAGGACCAGAAGTTCGGCTTCTCCATCGCCTCCGGTGAGGCGGCCGAGGCCGTGCGGGCGGTGCTGAGGTCGCCGTCGCTGCGGCTGCTCGGGCTGCACTCGCACATCGGGTCGCAGATCTACGACACCGCCGGCTTCGAGGTGGCCGCCCGCCGGGTGCTGGGCCTGCAGGCCGCCGTCCGCGACGAGCACCGGCTCGAGCTGCCCGAGCTGGACCTCGGCGGCGGCTTCGGCATCGCCTACACCAGCCAGGACGACCCGCAGCCGCCGGCCGCCCTGGCCGCCGGGTTGGCCGAGATCATCGAGCACGAATGCGCCGGCTACGGCCTGGCCGTCCCGCGCCTGAGCGTCGAGCCCGGCCGCGCCATCGCCGGCCCGTCGACGTTCACGCTCTACGAGGCCGGCACCGTCAAGTCCGTCCCGCTCGACGGTGGGGCGTCGCGCCGCTACGTGGCCGTCGACGGCGGCATGAGCGACAACATCCGCACCGCCCTGTACGACGCCGACTACTCGTGCACGCTCGCCTCGCGCGGCTCGTCGGCGGCGCCGGTGCTGTCGCGGGTCGTCGGCAAGCACTGCGAGAGCGGCGACATCGTCGTCAAGGACGAGTTCCTCCCCGGCGACGTCGCGGCGGGCGACCTCATCGCCGTCCCCGGCACCGGCGCCTACTGCCGCAGCATGGCCAGCACCTACAACCACGTCCCGCGCGCAGCGGTCGTCGCCGTCCGCGCCGGCGACGCCCGGCTGATCATGCGCCGCGAGACCGAGGACGACCTCCTGGCCCTCGACGTCGGCTGAGCCGCGGCGCGGGAATCCCGGTGGTCCGAAAGGCGCGCCGCGACCCGCCGCTACCGGGGTCGACGGTGTAGCAGCACCTCACCCGGCGCGATTTCGAGCGTAACTCGGGGGTTGACCGGTTGTCGATGCGCGCCGACCATATGGGCACAACTCAATAACTGGAGTCCCGGCCGGGACCGCCAGCAATTGGCTCCCGGTCGGCCGTAGCAGCGGTTTCACCCCTGGGAGCCCTCGTTCAGAAGGGCAGGAACCCGGTGGTGTATTGCTCCGGAACGCGACGCGCACCAGCTCGCCTGCGCAGGTGGCTGGTGAGCCCGCGTGGTCAGTATCAGGTCGCCGGTCTGGCACTCGGCCTGGTGCTGTGCCTCGCGGTGTCGCTCGCCATGGAGGTGAGCGGATAGCCGGCTCCTCGATCCGGAGACACCGCCTGCCGCCCCGACCCGGCGGCGGCGAGTCCTCCGTGATCGCACCCGGCCCAGCCCTCGCTGGGCCGACGTGCGCCTGGGCCGCTCAAGATCATCGGCGCAGCGTGAGCGCATGAGGCACATGGCGCCGATCCTCTCGCGCGCGCCCGGGTAGCCTGGCCGCCGTGGCTGACGACCTTGCCCGGAGGCTCGCACACGTGCGCTGGATCGGCGGCGGCACCGGTGCGGGCAAGAGCACCGTCGCCCGGGCGTTGGCCGATGCTCACGAGGCGCGGGTGTACGACGGCGACCGGGCCGAGCACGGCTGGGCGGGCCGGGCCACCGCGCAGGAGCATCCCCGGTTCCATGCCATGATCCACGCCGGTCCGGCCGGCGCGTGGCGGAGCCGGCTCCCGGGTCGGGCGGTGCGACGTGTCGGCCTGTGCCAGGGTCGCCTAGCGACGAACTACTGGGATCGGGCGGCACAGGCAGCCTCGGAAGATCCGTCAGCTGACCGTGGTAGCATTGACCACATCATGATCAGCCCGTTGCCACAAGGCGCGGGCTGATTTTCTGTCCAAGGATCTTCATGGTGGAGTACACGAAGCCCTGGCTGTCTCTTGAGCAGCAGGTCGAGCGCCTGGCAAGCCGCGGAGCCGACGTGGGTGACCGGGACCGCGCGGCCGCGCTCCTGAAAGCGGTCGGCTACTACCGCTTGACCGGCTACCTCTACCCGTTCAGGGAGTCCGAGCAGTTCGTCGACGACGAGGGCCGAGAACGCACCAGGGTGCTCAGCGGCTACCGGCCGGGCACGATGCTGCGCCATATCGAGTCGGTCATCGACTTCGACCGGCGGCTGAGAATGCTCGTCATGGACGGGGTCGAGCGCATCGAGGTCGCGGTGCGGATGCGGGTCGGGTACGTGCTCGGGCGCGCCTCGGCCTTCGCGCACCAGGACCCCGCAAGCTTCACCGAGACGTTCACCGAAGCGGGCACAGACCCCGACACCGGGAAGCCGACTCCCAGCTCCCACGCGAGGTGGTTGCGGCGGGTCGACGAGCGGCGGGCAAAGTCGGATGAGCAGTTCGTCGCCCACTTCCGGGAGAAGTACGACAATCGGATACCGGTCTGGACGCTCACCGAGATCCTAGAGCTCGGTCAGGTCTCCGTCCTCTACAGGGCGCTGCGCCAGCAGGACGCGCAGGAGATCGCCACAGCGTTCGGGGTCCCGACGAAGAAGATCATGGTCAGTTGGCTCGCCAGCCTGAACTATGTGCGGAACGTGGCCGCTCACCACGCCCGGCTGTTCAACCGGAAGCTCCAGCATGCCCCAGCGCGGCCCAAGGTCGGACAGGTGCCCGCCCTTGACCATCTCCGTGCCACGGAGACCGCCAAGGGCGTCTTCGGCACCTACAACGCCCTCGCGGTGATCGCCTACCTCCTCCCCTCGATCGAAACTGAGACGGTGTGGAACCAACGCCTCGTCGCGCTGCTGCAGGAGTTCCCTGCCTCGCACCCACTGACGATCGAGTCGCTGGGGGTTCCCCAAGGCTGGGAGTCGCTCGACCTCTGGCGTTCCTGACCGTGGCCCTCGCGGGAACTGGCTTCTCGGAACTCGCCGATGGCGACATCTTCTGGGGCCCGATCTCCGGCGATGAGCCAGGGTCTCGTCTCTCAACGAGATGCGCGCGTGACGTGCCGGCACGGATCCACCACACGGCGAGACGATCGGGTTCGTGACGCAGGCCCTGCTGGCGCTGCCCGCCGGCCGGCCCCGTGCTCGTGACTGGTTCGGCAGTCTGCCGCGCGACGTCGCACCGCTGCTGCTGGAACCCTCGTCGAGGTGGACGGCACCCGGGAGGCCGCCGCGCTCGCCGCGGACCTGGCCACGCACTTCCGGCTCACGGCGACCGGCGGAGCTGTCCGCCCAGGGCGGACACGGGAGTAGCGGCGCGGCCGCCCGACGTTGAGCCTGCATCTTCGCGGTCTGGAGGTGCGCCGTGGCAGACGAGCTCGACGCGTATTCGCAGGTGGTCACCCGGGTGGCCGGCACGCTGCTGCCGTCCGTCGCCAGCCTGGTGGTGCAGGGGGAGCGGCGCGGCCGCACCGGCGTCGTCGGCACGGGGTCGGCGGTGGTGTTCACCGGCGACGGGTTCCTGCTGACGAACGCGCACGTCGTGGGCGCGACGTCCAGGGGGACGGCGGCGTTCGCCGACGGCACGGAGGTCGGGTACACCGTCATCGGACGGGACCGGCTGTCCGACCTCGCCGTCGTCCGCGCCGACGGCGATACCCCGCCGCCGGCGGAACTGGGCGACGCCGACGGGCTGACCGTCGGGCAGCTGGTGGTCGCCGTCGGCAGCCCGCTGGGGCTGTCCGGGTCGGTGACGGCGGGCGTGGTCAGCGCGCTGGGCCGGTCGATGCCGGCGCAGAGCGGGCGCACGGTGCGCATCATCGAGGACGTCATCCAGACCGACGCCGCGCTGAACCCGGGCAACTCCGGCGGCGCGCTGGCCGACGCGAACGCGCGCGTGGTCGGCATCAACACCGCCGTCGCCGGGGTCGGGCTGGGGCTGGCGGTGCCGATCAACACCACCACGAACCGCATCGTCACCACGCTGCTGCGCGACGGCCGGGTGCGCCGCGCCTTCCTCGGTGTCGCGACGGCGCCCGCCCCGGTGCCGCCGGCGCTGGCCGAGCGCATCGGCCGCACCAGGGGCGTCCGCATCGTGCACGTCGAGCCGGGCAGTCCGGCCGAAGTGGCCGGCCTGCGGCAGGGCGACCTCGTCGTCACCATCGGCGGCCAGCCGGTCGACGACGCGCAGGCGCTGCAGCGGCGGATGTTCGCCGACGCCATCGACGTGCCGCTGCCGATCACCACGTTCCGCAACGGCGCCATGGTCGACGTCATCGCCCGGCCGGTGGAGCTCGCCGACCAGGCATGACAACTGTCATGTCCAGGACCGGACGCCCGTGACCTCCGCGTCCGCCGTCACCGGCGGACGCTGGAGACATGACCGAACGAACCCTCGCACCGCACGCGGTCCGGCTGACCGGGCTGCGCAAGTCCTACGGCCCCCTCACCGCCGTCGACGGCGTCGACCTGGAGGTCGCTCCCGGTGAGATCGTCGCCCTGCTCGGCCCGAATGGCGCCGGGAAGTCCACCGTCGTCGACCTCGTCCTCGGCCTGAGCCGCCCCGACGCGGGCACCGTCGCCGTGTTCGGCCGCAGCCCGCGCGACGCCGTCGACGCCGGCCTGGTCGGCGCGATGCTACAGGACGGCGCCATGCTCGAGGACGCGACCGTCGCCGAGCTGGTCGCGCTGTTCGCGGCCGTGCACCGGCACCCACTCGCCGTCGCCGAGGTGCTCCAGCGGGCCGGCCTCGCCGACCTGGCCGGCCGCCGCGCCACCGAGTTGTCGGGCGGCCAGACCCAACGGGTCCGGTTCGCCCTCGCGCTGGTTCCGGACCCGGACCTCGTCGTCCTCGACGAGCCGACCGTCGCGATGGACGTCGCCACCCGCCGCGAGTTCTGGGCCGCCATGCGCCGGTTCGTCGCCGCCGGCCGGACCGTGCTGTTCGCCACCCACTATCTCGACGAGGCGGACGGGTTCGCCGACCGCGTCGTCCTCCTCCGCGACGGCCGCGTCGTCGCCGACGGCACACCGCGCCACGTCAAGTCCATCGTCGCCGTCCGCACCGTCCGCGCGACCGTGCCGGACCTCGACGAGGCGACCCTCCACGCGCTGTTCGGCAACGACGCCGTCACCGTCGACGGCGCCGACGTACGGATCCGCACCGCCGACGGCGACGGCGTCCTGCGCGCGCTGCTCGCCCGCTCGCCCGAGGCTCACGACATCGAGGTGACCGGCGCCGACCTGGAAGAGGCGTTCCTGTCGATCACGGAGGGGAGTGCCCGGTGAACACCACCTACACCCTTCTGGAGGTGCGAAGGCTGCTGCGCGACCGCGCTGCGCTGGTCCTCACCGCCGGCCTGCCGGCCGGGCTGTTCCTGCTGTACAACGCGATGTGGGGCGACGACACCGGCGCCACGACGTCGCTGATGGTGATGATGGGCGTGTTCGCCGGGCTGGCCGCGACGATCTCGGCCGGCGGCCGCGTCGCGCTGGAGCGGCACGCCGGCTGGACCCGCCAGCTGCGGCTGTCGCCGCTGCGGCCGCTGTCGTACGCGCTGTCCAAGAGCGTGGTCGCGCTGGTGCTCGGCATGCTGGCCGGGACGCTGGTGTTCGCCGTCGGGCTGGCCGCGCAGGGCGGCGGCGCGGACCTGCCGGCGATGGCCGAGTCGCTGTTCCTGCTGTGGCTGGGCAGCATCCCGTTCGCGCTGCTCGGCGCGCTGCTCGGTCAGGCCGGCTCGGCGAACTCGGCGCAGCCGCGCGGCATGGTCGTGCTGCTCGGCAGCGCGTTCCTCGGCGGCGTGTTCGTGCCGATCGACCAACTGCCCAGCGGCCTTGAGTCGGTCGCGCAGTGGTACCCGTCGTACTGGCTCAACGCGCTCGCGCAGGCGCCGTTCGGCGAGCCCGTCGACGTCGTCCGGGCCGCGATCACGCTGGCGGCGTGGACGCTGGTGCTGGCCGGGCTGGTCCGCTGGCGCTACGGCCGGGCGGAGCGGTGAGCGCTAGGTTGGCGCCGATGACACCCACACCGGTCGAGACGGCCGCGCCGCCGGCCCGGGACGACGAACGGCGGCTGCCGCTGGTCGCCGCCCTGGTGTGGATCGTCATCCTGATCCCCACCGCGGTGGGCGTCTACCAGCAGCACTACCCGCCGGGTTGGACCGTGCTCGGCTACCTGTCGCTGGTGGCGTTCCTGGCCGGGTTCTACTACGTGTTCGCCCAGGCCCGGTCGGCCCGGCGGCGCGACGAGCCGGTGCCGGCCCCGATCCGCCGGTTCGGCTTCGTCGGACTGTGCCTGCTGGGCGGCCTCGTGGTCGGGTTCGCCGGCGAGTCCGGCGTGGTGGTGTGGTTCGCGCTGAGCCAGGTCTCGCTGATGGTGATGCCGCGGCGCAAAGCGTGGTCCAGCATCGGCAGCATCTGCGTGGCCGTGCTGTTCGTGCCGTGGTCGCTGGGGCTGGACTGGCAGGTCAGCGTCTGGTTCGTGGTGGCGATCCTCGGGTCGTCCTGGGCGACGGACGCGATCTTCCGGTTGCGCGAGACCAACCTGCGGCTCACCCGGGCGCAGGAGCAGATCGCGTCCATGGCGGTCGAGCAGGAACGGCTGCGCTTCGCCCGCGACCTGCACGACGTCGTCGGCCACAGCCTCACCGCGGCGACGGTGAAGACGCAGCTGGCCCGCCGCATGGTCGGCGCCGACGACGACCGCGCCCGGACCGAACTGCGCGAGGTCGAGGAACTGCTCCGCCAGGGGCTCAAGGACGTCCGCGGCACCGTCGCCGGCTACCGCGACGTCACGCTGACGTCCGAGCTGGTGCGCGCCGCGACGGTGCTCGAGGCGGCCGGCATCGCGGCCGAGCTGCCCGGCGCCGTCGACGACGTACCGGCCGGACGGCGCGAGCTCTTCGGCTGGGTGCTGCGCGAGGCCGTCACCAACGTCGTCCGGCACAGCCACGCCCAGCACGCCCGGGTCACCGTCACACCCGGCGCGATCGAGGTCTGGAACGACGGCGCCGACGGCACCCGGCCCGGCCCGGTGTCGTCCGGGCTGGTCGGGCTGCGCGAACGGGTCGAGGCGGCCGGCGGCACGCTGCAGGCCGGGCCCGACGGGACGGGCGGGTGGACCACGACCGCGATGATGGTGTCGTGATCCGCCTGCTGCTCGCCGACGACCAGGCGCTGGTGCGCGGCGCGATGGCCGCGCTGCTGTCGCTGGAGTCCGACCTCGAGGTGGTCGCCCAGGTCGAGCGCGGCGACGAGGTCGTGGCCGCCGCGCTCGAGCACCGCCCGGACGTCGCGCTGCTGGACGTCGAGATGCCCGGCCTCGACGGCATCGCGGCGACGGCGGTCCTGCGCGAGCAGCTGCCGTCGTGCCGCGTCCTCATCGTCACGACGTTCGGACGGCCCGGCTACCTGCGCCGGGCCGTCGAGGCGGGGGCCGGCGGCTTCGTCGTCAAGGACAGCCCGGCCGAGCAGCTGGCCGACGCGATCCGCCGCATCCACGCCGGCCTGCGCGTCGTCGACCCCGCGCTGGCCGTGGAGTCGCTGGCCGCCGGGCCGTCGCCGCTCACCCCGCGCGCCTCTCGCGACGGCTCCAGCGTCGCCGACGTCGCGGGCCGGCTCTACCTGTCCGATGGGACGGTGCGGAACTACCTGTCCAGCGCGATCGGCAAGACCGGCACCCGCAACCGGGTCGAGGCGGTGCGGGTGGCCGAGCGCAACGGCTGGCTCTGACGGCTCACCCGGGCAGCAGCGCGTCGAGCGCGTCCTCCAGCGCCGCCGTCAGCGACTCAGGGGTGACCCAGTCGCGGGAGCTGACGGCGTGCAGCGCCAGCCCGTCGACGGTGGCGAGGACGACCCTGGCCCGCGCCTGGCTCCGCTCCGGCGGGTCGCCGTCCACGTGGGCGAGCGCCGCCGCGATGGCGTCGGTGACCTCGCCGAGGATGACGCCCTGCAGCTCGGCCAGCGCCGGCATCGTCGCGGCGCGGGCGGCGAACGCGACCTGGACGCGCACCTCGGCGGCCCGGCGCTCGTCCAGCGGCAGCAGCTCGCGCAGTACGGCGGCGAGGTTGCGCCGGACGTCCGGCCCGAGGACGGTCGCCGCGACGCGTTCGCGGATGCGGCGGACCACCTCGGTGAAGGCCGCCGTCAGCATGGCGTCCTTGGTGGGGAAGTAGTGCTGGACGGTGCCGATGGCGACCCCGGCGGCCGCGGCGACGTGCCGGACGCTGACGTGGTCGAGCCCGCGCTCGGCCGTGATGTCGAGCAGCGCGTCGGTGATGACGTCCTTCGTCGGCCGGGGGGTTGACAGCTGCGCCATGCGTGCCATCATACAGTCGTATGAGACCATACGATCGTATGACAGTCCCGCGTGGCCTGGTGACGGGCACGGCCGTCGCCCTCGCGGTGGTGTGGGGCCTGTACGCGCTGGACCCCGGAGCCTGGCCCGGGCTGCCCGGCGCGCTCACGCAGACCGCGCTGTTCCTGGCGAACCTCGTCGTGACCGCGCGCAGCCGGCGGACGAAGATCGCCGTCGTGCGGGCGATGCAGCGGTGGGTGATCAACCCGCTGGTCCGACTGCTGTTCCGGCTCGGGCTCAACCCGTTGGGCCTGGCGATCCTGGAGACCCGCGGCCGGACCACCGGCCTGCCCCGTCGCACCCCGGTCGGCAACGGCCGGACGGGCGACGACTTCTGGATCATCGCCGAGCACGGCCTGCGGGCCGGCTACGTCCGCAACCTCCTCGCCGACCCGCGGGTGCGGATCCGGCTGCGTGTCGGCTGGCGGTACCGGTGGGTCGATGGCGTCGCCGAGCCGCTGCCCGGCGACGACGTGCTGGCACGGCAGCGCGCGATCATCCGCTGGCACCCGCTGCGGATGTTCAACGCCATGAACGTCCGCGTCCTCGGCGCCGATCTGCTGACGGTGCGCGTGCGGCTGCTGCCGGACGGGCGTCAGGTGGCGCGCAGCCGGCGGCGGGCCAGCCAGGCGTACGCCGTCCCCAGCACCGCGAGCGCCAGCAGTGAGCCCAGCCAGGCGGCCGGATTGTGGCTCCAGAGCGCGTCGTCCGGTGCGCTACGGACCAGCTCGGTGATGTCGACGGTGGACGCGGCAGCGGCGTATCCCCAGCGCGACGGCACCAGCCAGGACAGCTGCGACACCACCGCCTGACCCGTCACCTCGATCAGGCCGCCGCACAGCACCAGCTGCGCCATGATCGCCACCACCAGCGGCGGCATCGTCTGCTCGGGCGTGGACACCAGCGCCGAGATCAGCAGCCCGAGCAGCGCCGACACGATCGCCGTCGCCGCCAGCGCGATGCCGACCTCGACCTTGCCGGTGCCGAACAGCACGCCGTCCCCGGGGCCGGCCCGGAACCAGTAGACCAGCCGCAGCAGGATCAGCGTCTGCACCACGACGACCCCGCAGAACACCACGATCTTGGCCGCCAGGTAGGCGTCGGGCATCAGGCCGGCGGCGCGCTCGTGCCGGAAGATGCGCCGCTCGGCGACGAGGTCGCGGACGGTCGCGGCCATGCCCATGAACGCGGCGCCGACGACGAGGACGACCAGCAGCCGCATCGCCTCGGTGCTGGCCGGGTTCACCGGCCGGCCCAGCCCGGTCTCGTCCGGGATCGCGAAGGTCAGCAGTGCCAGCACCATCGGCAGCGCCAGCAGGAACCCGGCGTACCCGCGGTCGGCCCAGATGAGGCGGAGCTGACGGCGGATCAGCACCCACGTCTGCTGGCGGCGGCGGCGCTGGTCGATGGCCTGCGGGCCGACGAGCTCCGGCGCCGGCCCGACGATCTTCGCGGCGGCCGGGGCCGCGTCCGGGCGGCCGAAGCCGCTGAGGCGGTCCAGCCAGGTCTGCGGGTTCAGGCGGCGCAGCCGGTCGCCCAGGTCGGGGCCCGCGGCGGCCGGCGGTGGTGGTGGCGGCGTCGCGGCGTTGAGCCGCTCGAAGATGTCCGCCCAGTCGCCGGTGCCGAAGTGCTCCTCGATGCCGCCCGGCGGGCCGAAGTACTCGACCCGGCCGCCCGGGAGCATGATCAGCACGTCGTCGCACAGGTCCAGGTGGGCGAGGTCGTGTGTGGTGACGACGATCTGCCGGCCGCCGTCGGCCAGCTCGCGCAGCCCGGTCATGATCTGGCGGACCAGCGCGGGGTCCAGCCCGGCCGTCGGCTCGTCGAGGATCAGCAGCGACGGGCTCGTCAGCAGCTCGAACGCGATCGCCAGCCGGCGCTGCTGGCCGCCGGACATCCGCCGCACCGGGATGTCGGCGTGCTCGGACAGCGACAGCTCGGCCAGCACGTCGTCGACCCGCTGCCGCCGCTCGTCCGCCGTGGTGTCCTGCGACAGCCGCAGCTCGGCGGCGTACTGCAGTGCCTGGCGGGCGGTCAGCTGGGCGTGCGCGATGGTGTGCTGCGGCACCACGCCGATGCGGCCGTGCACCTCCTCCTGCTGGTGGTGCGGGTCGATGCCCTGGTAGCGCACCGACCCCTGCGACGGCTCCAGCTCGCCGCTGATCAGCCGTAGCAGCGTCGACTTCCCCGATCCCGACGGGCCGATCAGCGCGACCAGCCGCGGCCCGGCGACGTCCAGCGAGACGTCCGCCGTCAGCACCTTCCCGCCGGGCAGCGCGTAGTGCACGTCGCTGACGTCGAGGCCGCCGCTGGACGGGGAGTCCGGCACCGGCAGCACGCCGTCGCCGGTGACGACGAAGCGCACCTTCCCGAACGTGACGACGTCGCCCTCGCGCAGCTGCGCGGTCTCGACGTCGGCGCCGCGGACGAACGTCTGGTGGTGCTTGTCGAGGTCCTCCAGGAACCAGCCGCCGGCGTTCGGCGTGAGCCGCGCGTGGTGGCGGGCGGTCAGCAGGTCGTCGATGACGATGTCGTTGCCGGGCGCACGGCCCACGGTGATCGTCCCCGGCGGCCGCGGCGGCGCGGCCTGCGGCGCCGTCAGCGACACCACCGGCCCGGACGGTCCGCCCAGCGCCAGTTCCACCGGGCCGTCGACGGGCACCTCGCCGACCTGGACGCCGTCGCGCCAGGTGCCGCCGGAACTGCCCTGGTCACGCACGACCCAGCCCTCGTCGAACGAGACGAGCAGGTGCCGTCGCGACACCCTCGACTCCGGCACGACGACGTTCGAGGCCGCCGACCGGCCGATCATGACCTCACCGGCCGACGGAGGGAAGTGCTGCGTCACCCCGCCGACGGTGACCCGCAGCACGCTCACGCGCGGAATGATACGTGCCGCGCCTAGGGTGGACCGATGACATCGGTCAAGCAGTTCCAGGTCACCTTCGACTGCGCGGAGCCCGAGCGCGTGGCCGCCTTCTGGTGCGAGGTGCTGGGCTACGTCACGCCGCCGGAGTACAAGAACGTGGCCATCGACCCCACCGGGGTGGGGCCGCGGCTGTACTTCCAGCGCGTTCCCGAGGGCAAGGTGGTGAAGAACCGCGTGCATCTGTGCGTCCGGGTCGGCACTGGGCTGGTGGGCGACGAGCGCCTCGCCGCGCTCGAGGCCGAGTGCGCCCGGCTGATCCCGCTCGGCGCCAGCCGCTTCCAGCTGCTGCTGGCCGACGAGGAGAACGAGTCGTGCCTCGTCATGCAGGACGTCGAGGGCAATGAGTTCTGTCTCGACTGACGGGTGCAGGTCTTCCGGCCGACCTGCGTATGGTGAGACGGATGTCTCGCATCATGGATGCACGGCACGAGATCGTCCGGACCTCCCGGAGACTGGTGCCCGTACGTTTCACCGGGGCGAAGAAGGGGGACTGATGGCCAGCCTGCGCGTGGCACTGCTCGGATGCGGTGTCGTCGGCACGGAGGTCGCCCGCCTCCTGCACGAGCACGCCGACGACCTCGCCGCGCGGGCGGGGGCCCGGCTCGAGCTCGCCGGCATCGCCGTCCGGCGCATCGGCCGCGACCGCTCCATCACCGGTGTCGACCCCGCCTTGTTCACGACCGACGCGCGCGCTCTCGTCGAGCGCGACGACATCGACCTGGTGGTCGAGGTCATCGGCGGCATCGAGCCGGCCCGCGGGCTGCTGCTGGCCGCCATGCAGCGCGGCGCCTCCGTCGTCACGGCGAACAAGGCGCTGCTGGCCGAGGACGGCGTCACGCTGCACACCGCCGCCGAGAAGCACGGCGTCGACCTCTACTACGAGGCCGCCGTCGCCGGGGCCATCCCGCTGCTGCGCCCGCTGCGCGAGTCGCTGGCCGGCGACCGCATCAAGCGCGTCCTCGGCATCGTCAACGGCACCACGAACTACGTCCTCGACCGCATGGACAGCGAGGGCAGCAGCTTCGCCGAGGCGCTCGAGGAGGCGCAGTCGCTCGGGTACGCCGAGGCCGACCCCACCGCCGACATCGAGGGCTTCGACGCCGCCGCCAAGGCCGCCATCCTGGCCGGCATCGCGTTCCACTCGCCGGTGGTGGCCGCCGACGTGCACCGCGAGGGCATCGCGGACGTCACCTCGGCCGACGTCGCGTCGGCGGCGGCGATGAACGCCGTCGTGAAGCTGCTGGCCATCTGCGAGCTGTCGCCCGACGGGCGGGGCGTCGGCGTCCGCGTCCACCCGGCCATGCTGCCGCGCACCCACCCGCTGGCCAGCGTCCGCGGCGCCTACAACGCGGTGTTCGTCGAGGCCGAGGCGGCCGGCCGGCTGATGTTCTACGGCCCCGGCGCCGGCGGCGTGCCCACCGCGAGCGCCGTCCTCGGCGACCTCGTCACCGCCGCCCGCAACCGCCTCGGCGACGCTGTCGGGCCGCGCGGCTCCTGGTACGCCGACCGCCCGGTCCGTCCGATGGGCGAGACCGTCACGAGGTACCACATCAGCCTCGACGTCGACGACCGTCCGGGCGTGCTCGCCGCCGTCGCCGCGGTGTTCGCCGAGCACGACGTGTCCATCGAGACCGTCCGGCAGCGTGCCGAGGGCCCCGACGACGCCGAGCTGGTCGTCGTCACCCATCAGGCCACCGACGACGCACTGGCCGCGACTGTCGACGGGTTGACGCGACTCGATACCGTTCGTGCTGTCCTTTCGGTGATGCGGGTGGAGGGGGACTGACCACCATGGCTGTCGTGACCCAGTCTCGGCTGTGGCGTGGAGTGATCGAGGAGTACCGCGACCGGCTGCCGGTCACGGCGGCCACGCCGGTGGTGACGCTGCGCGAGGGCGGCACGCCGCTGGTCCCCGCGCCGTGGCTGTCCGAGCAGACGTCCTGCGAGGTGTACCTCAAGGTCGAGGGCGTCAACCCGACCGGCTCGTTCAAGGACCGCGGCATGACGGTGGCCATCTCGAAGGCCGCCGAGGAGGGCGCCGAGGCCGTCGTCTGCGCGTCCACCGGCAACACCAGCGCGTCGGCCGCCGCGTACGCCGTCCGCGCCGGCATGCGCCCGGTGGTGCTGCTGCCAGACGGCAAGATCAGCGGGCCGAAGCTGGCCCAGGCCGTCGTGCACGGCGGGGTCATCGCGTCGGTGCAGGGCAACTTCGACGACTGCCTGCGGCTGGCCCGCGAGCTGGCCGAGACGTACCCCGTCGCGCTGGTCAACTCCGTCAACCCGTACCGGCTGGCCGGGCAGAAGACCGCCGCGTTCGAGGTGGTCGACGACCTCGGCGACGCGCCCGACCTGCACGTCCTGCCGGTCGGCAACGCCGGCAACATCTCCGCCTACTGGCTCGGCTACGCCGAGTACGCGGCCGACGGCCCGGCGCGGCGGCGCCCGCGCATGTGGGGCTTCCAGGCCGCCGGCGCCGCGCCGTTCGTGCACGGCGGCCCGGTGTCCGCGCCCGAGACGGTGGCCAGCGCCATCCGCATCGGCAACCCGGCCTCGTGGGACCTCGCCATCGCCGCGCGCGACGACTCCGGCGGCCTCATCGATGCCGTCACTGATGAGCAGATCCTGGCCGCGCAGCAGGAGTTGTCCGGCCGCGAGGGCCTGTTCGTCGAGCCCGCGTCGGCGGCCGGGGTGGCCGGCCTGCTGCACTACGCGCGCACGGGACGCCTCGACGCCGGCCAGCGCATCGTCGTCACCGTCACCGGGCACGGCCTCAAGGACGTCGACACCGCCAGCGCCTACTACGGCGAAATCCGCCCCTACGTGGTCCCGGCACAGGCCGCCGCCGCCGCGAAGGCGCTGGGCCTGGCGTGAGCACGGCCACCGTCCGCGTCCGCACCCCCGCCACCAGCGCCAACCTCGGTCCCGGCTTCGACGCGCTCGGCCTCGCCCTGTCACTGCACGACGAGGTCGAGGTGACGGCGGAGTTCGGCGGGCCGCGCGCGCCGGTCGAGGTGACGGTCGACGGCGAGGGCGCCGGATCGGTGCCGCTGGACGAGCGGCACCTCGTGGTCCGGTCGCTGCGCGCCGCGTTCGCCGAGCTGGGCGAGCAGCCGTCGGCGCTGCGGTTGCGCTGCCGCAACGCGCTGCCGCACGGCCGCGGGCTGGGCTCGTCGGCGGCCGCCATCGTCGGCGGTGTCGTCGCGGCCCGCGCGCTGACCGGCCTGACGGCGCACGACGACGCGCTCGCCGCGGCCGACCGCATCGAGGGCCACCCGGACAACGTCGCCGCCTGCCTGCTCGGCGGCCTGACGGTGGCGTGGCGCGACGACGCCGGCGCCGCCCGCGCGACCCGCGTCGACGTCCACCCCGACGTCGCGCCGGTGGTGTGCGTCCCGTCCTTCGCGGTGTCGACGGAGAAGGCGCGCGGCCTGCTGCCCGACACCGTCCCGCACGCCGACGCCGCCGCCAACGCGGGTCGCGCTGCGCTGCTCGTCCATGCGCTGGCGCGGCGGCCGGACCTGCTGCTCGACGCCACCGCGGACCGCCTGCACCAGCACTACCGCGAGCCCGCCATGCCGGCCACGTACGCGCTGGTCACGGCGTTGCGGGCGGACGGCCTGGCGGCCGTCGTGTCCGGCGCCGGCCCGACCGTGCTGGTGCTCGGCGCCGGCGACGACCTGAGCCGCGTCGAGACGCTCGCCGAAGGGTGGGACGTCCGCTCGTTGCAAGTGGACACGCGGGGTGCCGTTGTGGAGTACGCCACTGTATGAGCGGTGCACACGGGGGTGGGTCAAACGGCCCACGGCGTGCTACGCTCGCTGTGCACCGACGTTCTGCTGGTCGGTATCCCCATGGTGGTGACGTTCGTCGCCGAAGGCCGTGGTCTTCGCCCATCTCCCACCGTTCGCTCATGCGAACTATGGCAGCGGGGCGGCCCATCAGTTCGCGTGGTGCCTTTCCTCGGGAACCACCCGAGGTGTTCGATGCATCGGCTTGTCTGAACCGATGCCGGTCCAGGGAAGGACCCTGAGTGACTAATACCGAGATCCCCGGCGTCACCGCGACGCCGGACGCGTCTACTGACGCCACCGCGGCGAAGCGCCCCGCGCGCCGCCGCGCTGCCGGCCTCGAGGGCATGGTTCTGGCCGAGCTGCAGCAGCTCGCCGGCGGCCTCGGGCTGAAGGGCACCGGCCGCATGCGCAAGGGCGAGCTGGTCGCGGCCATCAAGGCGGCTCAGTCCGGCGGCTCGGCGCCGGCCGCTGCCAACACCATCCCGGTCGAGGCCGCGGCGCCCGCCGCCGCACCGGCCGTCACCGACACCCCCGCGGCCGAGGCCGCGGCACCCGCCGCCGACGCGGCTCCCGCCCGTGGGCGCACCCGCCGCCGGGCCGAGCGGCCGCAGGCCGCCACGGAGAACCGTCCCGACGAAGTCGTGGTCGTCGCGGACGCGCCCGCCGCGGAGGCCCCGGCCACCGAGGCGCCGGCCAGCGACGCGCCGGCCAGCGAGGCGCCCGCCACGGACGCCCCGGCCACCGACGACGAGTCGTCCGAGCGCCGCTCCGAGCGGCAGGACAACCGCCGCAACCGCCAGGGCGGCCGCGACGGCGACCGCCAGAACGACCGTCAGGGCAACGAGCGCGGCGGCAACCGCGACCGCGCCGACCGGGCCGACCGCAACGACCGTCAGGACAACCGGCAAGACACTGACGGCGCCCGCCAGGGCGGCGGCAACCGCGACGACGCCCAGGACGATGACGACGACCGTGGCCGCCGGCGCCGCCGTCGCGACCGCCGCGGCAACAGCCGCAACGATCGCAATGACCGCAGCGACCGGAGCGACCGCAGCGACCGCGACCGTGATCGCCGCGGTGGCGGCGCCCGCGAGCGCATCGAGGAGCCGACCGTCTCCGAGGACGACGTCCTCATCCCGGTCGCCGGCATCCTCGACATCCTCGACAACTACGCGTTCGTGCGCACGTCGGGCTACCTGCCCGGCCCCAACGACGTGTACGTGTCGCTGGCCATGGTCCGCCGCTACGGCCTGCGCAAGGGCGACGCCGTCACCGGCGCCGTCCGGCAGCCGCGCGAGGGCGAGAAGCAGCAGAAGTTCAACGCGCTGGTCCGGGTCGACACCATCAACGGCGCCGACCCCGAGGCCGCCAAGCAGCGTCCGGAGTTCTCGCGGCTGACCCCGCTCTACCCGCAGGACCGGCTGCGTCTCGAGACCGACGCCACCACCATGGCGACGCGCATCATCGATCTCATCGCGCCCATCGGCAAGGGCCAGCGCGGTCTCATCGTGTCGCCGCCCAAGGCCGGCAAGACGCTGATCATGCAGGCGCTGGCGCACGCGATCACGCAGAACAACCCCGAGACCCACCTCATGGTGGTGCTGGTCGACGAGCGGCCCGAAGAGGTCACCGACTTCCAGCGCACCGTCAAGGGCGAGGTCATCGCGTCGACGTTCGACCGCCCGCCGATCGACCACACCATGGTCGCCGAGCTCGCCATCGAGCGGGCCAAGCGGCTGGTCGAGCTGGGCCACGACGTCGTCATCCTGCTCGACGGCATCACCCGCCTGGGCCGGGCCTACAACCTGGCGGCCCCCGCCAGCGGCCGCATCCTGTCCGGTGGCGTCGACTCCAGCGCGCTGTACCCGCCGAAGCGGTTCTTCGGCGCGGCGCGCAACATCGAGAACGGCGGCTCGCTGACCATCCTCGCCACCGCGCTGGTGGAGACCGGGTCCAAGATGGACGAGGTCATCTTCGAGGAGTTCAAGGGCACCGGCAACATGGAGCTGCGGCTGCGCCGCGACCTCGCCGACAAGCGCCTCTTCCCGGCCATCGACGTCGACGCGTCGAGCACCCGGCGCGAGGAGATCCTGGTCTCCCGCGACGAGCTGGCCATCATGTGGCAGCTGCGCCGGGTCATGTCCGCGCTCGACCCGCAGCAGGCCATCGAGCTGCTGCTCGACCGGCTCAAGAAGTCCAAGAGCAACGCCGAGTTCATGCTCACGGTCCAGAAGACGACGCCGGCCATCGGCGGCAACGGCTCCAAGGACGCCGACTGACCCGCCTCGCCCGCTGAGTCCCGCGCTGCCCCGATCGCTCACGAGCGGCCGGGGCAGCGCTACGTCCGGGCGGTGCGCCGTTGTCCCGCAGGTCGCCGTTTGCGGCAGTGGGCCGTCCCCCTGCTGCCCATTTTCTTAGCCGCGGCACCGCGCCTCAAGCGGAGCCCAGTGGCGCTTCGCGCGGGCGAAGCACCGCTTGACCCGCGGCACCGCGGCCAAGAACGGGCAGCTATCAGGGGGACGGGGGAAGTGCGGGCAGAGCCCGCCCGGTGCGCCGTGCGCCGTTTGCCTGGCTGCCGTCCCCACCGACCCTGGCCGTGCGCGGCCACCGATGGTTGGCGGATTACTGGCGCCCTGGGCCCACCAAACTGCCAACCACGAGCGGCCAGCGAGCGGCCGGCGGCATTCTCCCTGGCCAGCGTGTATGGCGGCACGAGTACTCACGTACTCGGACCCCTATCGTCGTTCCTGTCGGTGCGCCGTTGGGTGTCCTCGACTCACAGCTCAGATCGTCGACGTCACTCGTCTCGAGGTGCCCCCGGCGCGGGTGAAGTGAGGTGTGCCCAGACTGCCAACGTGCGGCCAGACGGCGCACAGCAGCACAGCGGCGAACGCGGCGGCCACGTGGCGGTTTGGCTGCGGCGGCCCGCACCTGGAATACTGATCTGCTGGCTCCGGTTCACGGTGCGACGCCCCGTCGTGCTGACCCGGCGGCCCACGACACGCCAGGAGTGCGCAGCATGAAGTCCGACATCCACCCGGTTTACGTGGAGACCACGGTCACCTGCACCTGTGGCAACACGTTCACCACCCGCAGCACGGCGGCCAACGGCGTCATCCACGCCGACGTGTGCTCCGCCTGCCACCCGTTCTACACGGGCAAGCAGAAGATCCTCGACACCGGCGGCCGGGTGGCGCGCTTCGAGTCGCGGTACGGCAAGAAGAAGGCCGACGCCAAGTAGCTTTTCGTGGGCGGGGCGTGCGAGGTTCTCCTCGCACGCCCCGCCCCCTTTGTGCCCGCGTCCTCGGAAGGGAGCCGACCAGTGTTCGAAGGTGTCGAGGCGCTGGTGTCCGAGCACGCCGAGCTCGAACAGCGCCTGGCCGACCCGTCGGTGCACGCCGAGCCGTCGCTGGCCAAGCGGCTGAACCGGCGCTATGCCGAGCTGACGGCCATCGTCGCGGCGTACCGCGCGTGGCGGCAGGCCGGCGACGACCGCGCCGCCGCGCTGGAGCTGGCCGCCGACGACTCCGCGTTCGCCGCCGAGGCGGCCGAGCTGGCGGCGAAGCAGGACGAGCTCGCCGAGCGGTTGCGCATGCTGCTGCTGCCGCGCGACCCCAACGACGACCGCGACGCGATCCTGGAGATCAAGGCGGGGGAGGGCGGCGCCGAGTCGGCGCTGTTCGCCGGCGACCTGCTGCGCATGTACCTGCGCTTCGCCGAGCGGGCCGGCTGGAGCACCCAGGTGCTCGACGCCGAGGAATCCGACCTCGGCGGCTACAAGGACGTCTCCGTCGCGGTGAAGGCGCGCGGCGCGCCCGAGCCCGGCACCGCGCCGTTCGCCCGGCTCAAGTACGAGGGCGGCGTCCACCGCGTCCAGCGGGTCCCCGTCACCGAGAGCCAGGGCCGCATCCACACGTCCGCCGCCGGGGTGCTGGTGCTGCCGGAGGCCGAGGACGAGGGTGAGGTCGAGATCAACCCGAACGACCTGCGCATCGACGTGTTCCGATCGTCCGGCCCGGGCGGGCAGAGCGTCAACACCACCGACTCCGCGGTGCGCATCACCCACCTGCCCACCGGCATCGTCGTCTCCTGCCAGAACGAGAAGAGCCAGCTGCAGAACAAGGAGCAGGCCATGCGCATCCTGCGCGCGCGCATGCTCGCGGCGGCGCAGGAGGAGGCCCAGCGCGAGGCGTCGGACGCGCGGCGCAGCCAGGTGCGCACCGTCGACCGCTCCGAGCGGGTGCGTACCTACAACTTCCCGGAGAACCGCATCTCCGACCACCGCACCGGCTACAAGGCCTACAACCTCGACGTCGTGCTCGACGGCGAGCTCGGCCCGGTCGTGCAGTCGCTGGTCGACGCCGACGCCGAGGCGGCGCTGACGGCCACCGCCGAGCGCGGTGACGGCGCGTGAGCACGGCGCCGCTGCTCGAACAGCTCCGCACGGCGGCCGGTGTGCTGGCTGCCGCCGAGGTGCCGTCGCCGCGGCACGACGCCGAGGCGCTGGCCGCGCACGTGCTCGGGGTCGAGCGCGGCGCGCTGCTGACCCAGCCCGACCCGGACGACTCGTTCGGGCCCCGGTTCGACGAGCTGGTCCGCCGCCGCGCCGGCCGCGAGCCGCTGCAGCACCTCACCGGCCAGGCGCCGTTCCGGCACCTGGTGCTGCAGGTCGGCCCGGGCGTGTTCATCCCGCGGCCGGAGACCGAGCTGACCGCCGGCGCCGCCGTCGACGAGGCGCGGGCGGTCGTCGCGGCCGGCCGGGTGCCGGTCGTCGTCGACCTGTTCTCCGGGTCCGGCGCCATCGCGGTCTCCGTCGCCACCGAGGTGCGCCCGGTCATGGTGCACGCCGTCGAGCGCGAGGACGACGCGGTCGCCTGGCTGCGCCGCAACGCCGCCGGCAACTCCGTCATCGTGCACCGCGACGACGTCGCGCTGGTCGCCGAGCGCAGCCTGTCGATGCTGCTCGGACAGGTCGACGTCGTGGCCGCGAACCCGCCGTACATCCCGGCCGAGGCCACCATCCGCGACCCCGAGGTGGCGGAGTACGACCCGCCGGCCGCGCTGTGGTCCGGCGCCGACGGCCTCGACGCCATGCGGGTGCTCGCCGACGTCGGCGCCCGGCTGCTGCGCCCCGGCGGGCTGCTGGTGGCCGAGCACGCCGACGTGCAGGGCGAGGCCGCCCCGGACGTGTTCCACAGGCACGGCGGCTGGGCCGAGGTGGCCGATCATCTCGATCTCACCGGACGCCCGCGGTACGTCACCGCGCGACGTGCGGGATGATGTCCGCGTGAGTCCGCTGTACGACTGCTCCGACGAGACCAAGCGGCAGCGCGGCGTCGCCGCCGCGGCCCGCGCCATCCGCAACGGCAAGCTCATCGTGCTGCCCACCGACACCGTCTACGGCATCGGCGCCGACGCGTTCACGCCCGCGGCGGTGGAGGCGTTGCTGCAGGCCAAAGGCCGTGGCCGGGACATGCCGGTGCCGGTGCTGGTCGGCTCGCCGGCCACGCTGGGCGGCGTCGCCGTCACCGGCAAGACCATCGACGCGCTGGTCGAGGCGTTCTGGCCGGGCGGGCTGACGCTGATCTGCCGCCAGCAGCCGTCGCTGCGCTGGGACCTCGGCGACACCGGCGACACCGTCGCGGTCCGGATGCCCGACCACGAGGTCGCCGTCGAAGTGCTGAAGACCACCGGCCCGTTGGCCGTCAGCAGCGCCAACCTCAGCGGGCAGCCGCCGGCGCGGTCCGCGGGCGACGCTCGCGACCAGCTCGGCGACTCCGTCGCCGTCTACCTCGAGGCCGGCGACACCGAGAACGACACGCCGTCGACCATCGTCGACGTCTCCGGCGAGGTCCCGCGGGTGCTGCGGCAGGGCGCGCTCGGCCTCGCCGAGCTGCAGGCCGTCGTCCCCGAGCTGCAGGGCCCGGAAGCGTAAGGAACGGTCCGCCGGTGCGCGAGTATCTTCTGACCTTCTTCATCGCGGCCTCGGTCACGTATCTGGTGGTGGGGCTGGCGGGCCGGTTCGCCTACTGGGTCGGCGCCGTCCCGCCCACCCGCGACCGCGACGTCCACCGCGAGCCGGTGCCGCGGCTGGGCGGTATCGCGATGCTGGCCGGCATGCTGGTCGCGATGCTGGTGGCCAGCTACCTGCCCCGCATGCGCGACGTGTTCACCGAGTCCAGCGACGCGTGGGCGCTGATCCTCGCTGCGGTCGTCATCTGCCTCATCGGCGTCGCCGACGACATCTGGGACCTCTCCGCGCTGGCCAAGTTCGCCGGCCAGGTCGTTGCGGCCGGCCTGCTGGTGGCGCTCGGCGTGCAGCTGGTCTGGCTGCCGCTGCCCGGCGGCACCTTCGTGCTCGACCAGACCCAGGGCGCGATCATGACGGTCGTCCTGGTGGTCGGCGCGTCCAACGCGGTGAACTTCGTCGACGGTCTCGACGGCCTGGCCGCCGGCGTGGTGGGCATCGGCGCCGCGGCGTTCTTCGCCTACGCCTACCTGCTGTCCGTCGAGAACAACAACACGTCGTACATGACGACGTCGGCGCTGGTCTCGGTGGTGGTGGTGGGCATCTGCGCCGGGCTGCTGCCGCACAACGCGCACCCGGCGAAGATCTTCATGGGCGACTCCGGCGCCATGCTGATCGGCCTGCTGCTCGCGGCCGGGTCGATCAGCCTCACCGGCCGGCTGCCCAGCCAGGACGTCGACACCTCCAGCTTCCTGCTGACGCTGCTGCCGCTGGTGCTGCCGCTGGCGGTCATCCTGCTGCCGTTCCTCGACATGATGCTGGCCGTCGTCCGCCGCGCCAGAGCCGGGAAGTCGCCGTTCGCGCCGGACAAGATGCACCTGCACCACCGGCTGCTGGAGATCGGCCACTCGCAGTGGCGCGCGGTCGCGATCATGTGGGTGTGGGCGGCGCTCGTCTCCGGCGGCCTGGTGGTCATCGCGCTGGTCGGCGGCTGGACCACCTACGTGCTGCTGGCGCTCGCCGTCGCCATCATGATCGCGTTCACGACCGGCCACCCGCGCCGTCTCTTCCGCCGCGGCCACCCGTCCACCGTGTGAGAAACAGCACGTCGGAGCGGCCAGGTAGGCTGAGGCCGCCATGAATGCACCCGTTTCCCCGCCGCCGCGCCGGCGTAGCCCGGCCGCGGCCGCCCGGCCCGCCCTGCTGCTCACCGCCGCCGTCGGCGTCGCCTGCGCCGTCACGGCCGCGTTCGCCGCCGGCAGCGCCGCGCTGTGGTCCGCCGCCGTCGCCGCGGTGCTGGTCATCGCGTTCTTCGCCAGCGGCGCGCTGCCCGTGCTGCTGGCCCGCTACCTGCCGGCCAGCGGCATGGCCGGCGCGGGCGTGCTGATCGTGACGTACAGCCTGCGGCTGGCCCTGATCTTCCTGGGTCTCGGCGTCCTGACCAGCATTGACGGCCTCGACGAGCGCGCGCTGGGGCTGTCGCTGATGGTCTGCGCGCTGGTCTACACGCTCACCTACGCGGTGACGATGTTCCGCGAGAACAGCCGCGGCACCCGGTCCGCGGTGCCGGCCGGTGAGCCGGAATGACCTTCGCCTCGACAGCGCCCCGGGCGCGCTTAGTGGGACCCGATTTCGTTACCGGCAAGGGCACCCAGTAGTATTCGAGGCGCCATGAGCCCGGACGAACCCGATGACGTACGTCGACGGGAACAGAACAACGCGTGGGATGCCTTCGCGCTGGTCGTGTCCGGAGTAGCAGTATGGGGTGGCGTCGGCTGGCTCGTCTCCGAGTGGCTCAACAGCCGCGTGTTCCTCGTACTGGGGCTCCTGGTAGGGATGGGTGCCGCTCTGTACCTCGTATGGGTCAGATACGGTAAGCCCTGACCTGGCCCTCCTCGTCGGGCGTGTCGCGAGCGCGCTGAAGAAAGGACCACGTGAGCACTCGGATCGTGGCCGAGTCGGGATTCCACACTCCCGGGCCGGCCGACTTCGACTTCCCGCCGTTGTTCGGCGAGGGCACGTTCTTCACCAAGCCGATGCTGGTTGTCGTGCTCGGCACGATTGCCATCGGCGCATTCTTCTATTTCGCCGCGCGACGCAGCACCCTGGTTCCGGGAAAGCTGCAGTTCGCCGGTGAGGCCGTCTACGGTTTCGTGCGCGACGGAATCGCCCGCGACACCATCGGCCGCGAGGGCATCAAGTACGTCCCCTATCTGGTGACGCTGTTCGCTTTCATCGCGGTGCTGAACGTCTCGGGCATCATCCCGGTCCTCCAGCTGCCCGCCACCTCGAAGATCGCGATCCCGCTGGTGCTGGCGCTGATCTCGTGGGTCATCTTCAACTACGTGGGCATCAAGCGGCAGGGCTTCGGCGGGTACTTCAAGAACATGATGTTCCCGCCCGGCGTGCCGAAGTGGATCTATCCGCTGCTGGCGCCGCTGGAGTTCTTCTCCACCGTCATCGTCCGGCCGGTCACGCTCACTCTCCGTCTTACCTTCAACATGTTCGCGGGCCACCTGGTCCTGCTGTTGACGATCCTCGGCGGTGAGTACCTGCTCGTCGAATACCAGGGTTTCGTCGGTTTCACCGCGGGCAGCATCTCGATCCTGTTCAGCATCGTACTGACCTTCTTCGAAGGTTTCGTCCAGATTCTTCAGGCGTACGTTTTCGTTCTGCTCTCCGCCATTTACATCGGCGGCGCTCTCACCCACGAGCACTGAGCTTTCACAAAAAGGGAAAGGAACAAAGATGGACGGCTCGCTCAACATGGTCGGTCTCGGCCTCGCGGCCATCGGCCCGGGCGTCGGCATCGGACTGATCTTTGCCGCCTACATCAATGGTGTGGCCCGCCAGCCCGAGGCTCGCAGCGTGCTCCAGGGCATCGCGATCCTCGGCTTCGCCCTCGCCGAGGCGCTGTTCATCATCGCCATCGGTCTGTCGTTCGCCCAGTAGCCATGGCGATCTCGATGGCACCGATCGCGGTGATAGCGGCGGAGGACGCGCCCAGTCCGCTGATGCCGCACACCTCCGAGCTGATCGTCGGCCTGGTCGCCTTCGCCCTGCTGTTCTTCTTCCTCCGCGCGAAGGTCTACCCGATCTTCGAGAAGACCTACGCGGAGCGGTCCGCTGCGATCCAGGGCGGAGCCGAGAAGGCCGAGCAGGCGCAGGCCGAGGCCAACCAGCTGCTCGAGGAGTACCGCGCCCAGCTGGCCGACGCCCGCGGCGAGGCGGCTCGCATCCGCGAGGACGCCAAGCAGCAGGGGGCGGCCATCGTGGCGCAGGCACGCGAGGACGCCGAGACCGAGGCCAAGCGGGTCGCCGCCCGGGCCGAGGCGCAGCTGCAGGCCGAGCGCGAGCAGGTGCTGCGCGAGCTGCGCGGCGAGGTCGGCACCCTGGCGACCACGCTGGCCGGCAAGGTGGTCGGTGAGTCGCTGCAGGACGACGACCGGTCCCGCCGGGTCGTCGAGCGGTTCCTGGCCGACCTCGAGACCGCTCAGGCCTCCGACGCGGTCACGCCGGCCGCAGGGGACTCGTGAGTATGCCTGACGCCAACCTCGGCGAGAGCCACGGCGAGCTGCGGTTGCGGTTCGAGAGCATCGTCGACGCCGCAACCGGCCGCGCGCCGGCGGTGGGCGAGGCGCTGTTCGCGTTCGCGAACCTGCTCGACTCCCGTCCGTCGGTGCGCCGCGCGCTCACCGACACCGGCCGGGCGCCGGACGACCGGGAGACGCTGCTGCGCCGCCTGGCCGGCGACCGCCTCGAGCCGGCCGCGACGGACGTCCTCGCGGCGGCCGTCCGGGAGCGCTGGGCGAATCCGGGCGAGCTCACCGCCGTGGTCGAGGAGTTCGGCCTGCAGGCGGTCCTGCTGGCCGCCCGGTCGGAAGGCCGCCTCGACGCCGTCGAGGCAGAGATCTTCCGGTTCGGGCTGGTCGTGCGCGACAACCGCGACCTCCGCTCGGCCCTGATCGACCGCGCCGCTCCCGCCGACGCACGGCGGCAGCTGGTGCGGACGCTGCTGCAGGACAAGGCGGCGCCCGAGACCGTCGCGCTGCTCGAGCACGCGGTCCTGGACCGCCGGGCGCGTAGCCTGGAAGCGGAACTGGCCCGCGTCGCGGAGTTCGCCGCGCGGCTGCGCCAGCGCCGGGTGGCCGTGGTGCACGTCGCCGCCCCGCTCGCCGTCGAGCACCGCGAGCGGCTGGAACGGGCGCTCGCGGTCCGCGCCGGCGGCCCGGTCCTGCTGAACGTCGTCGTCGAGCCTGACGTCGTCGGTGGCATCCGGGTCGAACTCGGCGACGAGGTCGTCGACGGAACCGTCACCAGCCGCCTCGATGCCGCCCGCCGTCAGCTCGTGGTGAGCTGACCGGCACTACCCAGACTTGAGACCACCGTTCGAGAGCGAGAGAGCAGGAGCAACGATGGCGGAGCTGACTATCCGTCCCGAGGAGATTCGCGAGGCGCTCGACGCCTTCGTCGAGTCCTACCAGCCGGCGGCCGCCGTCCGCGAAGAGGTCGGCCATGTCACCATCGCCGGTGACGGCATCGCCCGGGTCGAGGGCCTGCCGTCGGCCATGGCCAACGAGCTGCTGGAGTTCGAGGACGGGACCCTCGGACTGGCTCTGAACCTGGACGTGCGCGAGATCGGTGTCGTCGTGCTCGGCGCCTACGCCGGCATCGAGGAGGGCCAGACGGTCCGCCGCACCGGCGAGGTGCTGTCGGTGCCGGTCGGCGACGCCTTCCTCGGCCGCGTGGTCGACCCGCTGGGCGCGCCGCTCGACGGCCTGGGCGAGGTCAAGGCCGAGACCCGCCGCGCGCTGGAGCTGCAGGCTCCCACCGTCGTGCAGCGGCAGAAGGTCGCCGAGCCGCTGCAGACCGGCATCAAGGCCATCGACGCCATGACCCCGATCGGCCGGGGCCAGCGGCAGCTGATCATCGGTGACCGGCAGACCGGCAAGACCACGGTCGCCGTCGACACCATCCTGAACCAGCTGGACAACTGGAAGAGTGGCGACAAGAAGAAGCAGGTCCGCTGCATCTACGTCGCGACCGGCCAGAAGGGCTCGACGATCGCCGGCATCCGGCAGCAGCTGGAGGAGGCGGGCGCGCTCGAGTACACCACCATCGTGGCCTCGCCGGCGTCCGACGCCGCCGGCTTCAAGTACCTGTCGCCGTACACCGGCTCGGCCCTCGGCCAGCACTGGATGTACCAGGGCTACCACGTCCTCATCGTCTTCGACGACCTGTCGAAGCAGGCCGAGGCGTACCGCGCGGTGTCGCTGCTGCTGCGCCGCCCGCCGGGCCGCGAGGCGTACCCCGGCGACGTCTTCTACCTGCACTCGCGGCTGCTCGAGCGCTGCGCGAAGCTCTCCGACGACCTCGGCGGCGGCTCGATGACCGGCCTGCCGATCATCGAGACCAAGGCCAACGACGTGTCGGCGTTCATCCCGACGAACGTCATCTCGATCACCGACGGCCAGTGCTTCCTCGAGTCGGACCTGTTCCACTCGGGTGTGCGCCCGGCCATCAACGTCGGTATCTCGGTCTCCCGCGTCGGTGGCGACGCGCAGATCAAGGCGATGAAGTCGGTCGCCGGCACGCTGCGCCTCGACCTCGCCCAGTACAACGAGCTGAAGGCGTTCGCGGCGTTCGCGTCCGACCTCGACCCCACCAGCAAGGCGCAGCTGAACCGCGGCGAGCGGCTCACCGAGCTGCTCAAGCAGCCGCAGTCGGCGCCCCTGTCGGTCGGCCGCGAGGTCGTGTCGATCTGGTCGGGCACCACCGGCAAGCTCGACGACGTCCCGGTCGAGGACATCCGCCGGTTCGAGGGCGAGTTCCTCGACACCGTGGTGCGCGAGCACAGCGCCGTCCTGGAGAGCATCGAGGCCAGCGGCAAGCTGTCCGACGACGACATCAAGACGCTCGAGCAGGCGGTCGACGACTTCAAGCAGATCTACGTCACCGTCTCGGGCCAGCCACTGGTCAAGGACGAGCCCGTCTCGGCCCTGGGCGAGGGCGAGGAGGACCTGACGGTGCTGCGCCGGCGCAAGCGCGACGCGCAGGACATCCAGGAGGCCGCTCGTCCCGACGCCGGCGAGTGAGCGTGACCGTCATGTGGTACCGAGGCCCTGAAGGGAGGTCGCACGCGTAATGGGAGCTCAAATTCGCGAGCTGCGGCAGCGCATCCGCTCCGTCGAGTCGATCAAGAAGATCACCCGCGCCCAGGAACTCATCGCGACCTCGCGGATCGCGCGGGCACAGCAGTACGCCGAGGCCGCACGGCCCTACAGCCAGGCGCTGGTGCGGGCCATGGAGGCCGCGGCCGAGCGGGCCCGGCTGGACAACCCGCTGCTCGAGGGCGTCGAGAACCCGCGCCGCTCGGCCATCCTGGTCGTCACCAGCGACGGCGGTTTCGCCGGCGCCTACTCCGCCAACGTCATCCGGCAGAGCGAGGCGCTGGCAGGGCTGCTGCGCGAGCAGGGCCAGGAGACCGTGCCCTACGTCGTCGGCCGCAAGGGCGTCAGCTGGTTCACGTTCCGCGGCCGCGAGCTCGGCGGGCAGTACCTGGGCTTCACCGGCCGGCCGTCCTACGCCGACGCCCGGGGCATCGCCGACGACCTCCTCGAGGCCATTAACACCCCGACCGAGGAAGGCGGCGTCGACGAGATCCACATCGTGTCGACGCACTTCCGCAACATGGTCACGCAGCAGGTCCGGGCCCGCCGGCTGTTCCCGATCATGGTCGAGGACGTGCCCGAGGAACTGCACCAGGCCGAGGCCGGCGCGGCGCGGACCGACAACGGCGGCTCCGCCGGCTCCTCCAACGGGCGGCCGGCGCGCACCGACGTGCTGCCGCTCTACGAGTTCGAGCCGTCGGCCGACGAGGTGCTGGACGCGCTGCTCCCGCAGTACGCCGGCAACCTGGTCTACACCGCCCTGCTCGACGCGGCCGCGTCGGAGTGGGCGGCCCGGCGCCGGGCCATGAAGAACGCCACGGACAACGCCGGTGAGCTGCAAGAGACGCTCACCCGGCAGTCCAACTCGGCACGCCAGGCCGAGATCACCCAGGAGATCAGCGAGATCGTCGGCGGCGCGGATGCGCTGGCGGCCGCAGGGAGCGAGTAGGACCTCATGACTGCCACCATCGAAACCCCAGCAGAGACCACCGCTGCTACTGGCCGGGTGGTCCGGGTCATCGGACCTGTCGTCGACGTCGAGTTCGGCGGCGGCCACATGCCCGGCATCTACAACGCGCTCGAGGTCGACGTGAAGCTGGCCGCCGAGGCCGGCGGCGACCGCACGCTGACGCTCGAGGTCGAGCAGCACATCGGCGACGGCCTGGTCAAGGCCATCTCGATGCAGCCGACCGACGGCCTCACCCGCGGCGCGGTCGTCCGCGACACCGGCCAGGGCATCTCGGTGCCGGTCGGCGACGGCGTCAAGGGCCACGTGTTCAACGCCCTCGGCAAGCCGCTCGACGTCGACGAGTCGAAGATCGAGGTCAGCGAGCGCTGGGAGATCCACCGCGACCCGCCGCCGTTCGCCGACCTCGAGGGCAGCACGCAGATGCTGGAGACCGGCATCAAGGTCCTCGACCTCCTGAGCCCGTACATCCAGGGTGGGAAGATCGGCCTGTTCGGTGGCGCCGGTGTCGGCAAGACGGTGCTCATCCAGGAGATGATCACCCGTGTCGCCCGGAACTTCGGTGGCACCTCGGTGTTCGCCGGCGTCGGCGAGCGCACCCGTGAGGGCAACGACCTCTGGGTCGAGATGGGCGAGGCCAACGTCCTCAAGGACACCGCGCTGGTGTTCGGCCAGATGGACGAGCCGCCGGGCACCCGCATGCGGGTCGCGCTGTCGGCGCTGACCATGGCCGAGTACTTCCGCGACGTCCAGAAGCAGGACGTGCTGCTGTTCATCGACAACATCTTCCGGTTCACGCAGGCCGGCTCCGAGGTCTCCACGCTGCTGGGCCGCATGCCGTCGGCCGTCGGCTACCAGCCGACGCTGGCCGACGAGATGGGCGAGCTGCAGGAGCGCATCACCTCGACGCGTGGTCACTCCATCACGTCGATGCAGGCCATCTACGTCCCGGCCGACGACATCACCGACCCCGCGCCGCACACCGCGTTCGCGCACCTCGACGCCAGGACGGTGCTGTCGCGGCCGATCTCGCAGCTGGGCATCTACCCGGCCGTCGACCCGCTCGACTCCTCGAGCCGGATCCTCGACGCCGCGTACCTCGGCGAGGACCACTACCGCATCGCCACCCGGGTGAAGGAGATCCTGCAGAAGTACAAGGAGCTGCAGGACATCATCGCCATCCTCGGTGTGGACGAGCTGACCGAGGAGGACCGCGTCACGGTCAATCGCGCCCGCCGGCTGCAGCGGTTCCTGTCGCAGAACATGTTCGTGGCCGAGTCGTTCACCGGCCAGCCGGGCGTGTTCGTCCCGCTGTCGGAGTCGCTGGAGTCGTTCGACGCCATCACCAAGGGCGAGTACGACCACCTGCCCGAGCAGGCGTTCAGCTACGTCGGCAACATCGAGGACGCCGAGAAGAAGGCGCGCGAGCTCGCCTCCTGAGAGACATTCCGCGCTGATCGGCAGGGAGTCGCGCCCGTACGGGTGGCGGCTCCCTTCCGGTCACGGGGAGAGAGGAAATGATCGTGGCCGAAGATCTGAACGTCGAGGTGGTCGCCGCCGACCGCAAGGTGTGGTCCGGCGCGGCCTCGATCGTCATCGCACGCACGCCCGAGGGTGAGATCGGCATCATGCCCGGTCACGAGCCCGTGCTCGGCCTGCTGGTGGCCGGACCGGTGACGGTGCGCTCGACCGGCGGCGAAGCGGTCGTGGTCGCGGTCTCCGGCGGATTCCTGTCCGTGTCGGAGAACCAGATCGCGATCCTCGCCGAACAAGCCGAACTGGCCGGCGAGATCGACGTCGCCGCAGCTCAGGCAGATCTGGACGCGCTCGATGAGGACGGCGACGGCGCGGCCCGGTGGGCGCAGGCCAGACTCGACGTCGCGGCGAGCCGATAGATCTGAGAGCATCGGTACCACGCTCGGGGGAGGTGATCGGTGGCGCTGGTGTCGTGGACCCTGCTGGTGCTGGGTGCGCTTGCGCTCGCCGCTGTGCTGGTCCTCCTGGCCCTGTACGTCCGCCGGGGCATCCTGCAGCGTGACGGTGGCTTCGACATGTGCGTGCGCGGCGACAGCCACGACGGCTGGTCCGGCGGCTGGGCGTTCGGCATCGGGCGCTACCGCGACGACACCCTGGAGTGGTTCCGCACGTTCAGTTTCACCACGTGGCCCAGGCGGTCGTTCCGGCGCGGCGTGCTGCTCGTCGACGGACGGCGCCAGCCCGACGCGGAGGAGAGCTACGAGCTGCCCGCCGGTCACGTCGTGCTGATCTGCCGGTCGAACGGGAGCAGCGTCGAGGTGTCCATGACCGAGCCTGCGGCCACGGCTTTCGTGACCTGGCTGGAGGCGGCGCCGCCCGGGGGGCAGTTCGCCGGTTGACGCCTCCGAGGCGTACCGTTCATCGGAACGGCGGAAGGGTACAGCGGGCGTGGAGAGATTTCGGGTCACCGGGGGGAGCTCCCTGCGGGGTGAGGTCCGGGTCAGCGGCGCGAAGAACAGCGCACTCAAGCTGATGGCGGCGGCGCTGTTGGCCGAGGGACGCACCGTGCTGCGCGACGTCCCCGCCATCACCGACGTCGACTACATGGGCGAGTTGCTGCGCCAGCTCGGCGGCGACGTCCACCGCGACGGCGGCGCCGTGGTCATCGACGTCCCGGCCGACATCGCGCACGAGGCGCCGTATCACCTGGTGCGCCGGCTGCGCGCGTCGATCTGCGTGCTCGGCCCGCTGGTGGCCCGCTGCGGCGCGGCGAACGTGGCGCTGCCCGGCGGCGACGCCATCGGCTCGCGCGGCCTCGACATGCACATGTCCGGGCTGGAGAAGCTGGGCGCGCAGGTCGAGATCGAGCACGGTTTCGTGGTGGCCCGGGCGCCGCACGGCCTGCACGGCACCAGCATCTGGCTCGACTTCCCGAGCGTCGGCGCCACCGAGAACATCCTCATGGCCGCCGTGCTGGCCAAGGGCACCACGGTCATCGACAACGTCGCCCGCGAGCCGGAGATCGTCGACATCTGCCGCATGCTCGGCGACATGGGCGCGAAGATCGACGGCGCCGGCACGTCCACGCTGCGGGTCGAGGGCGTCGACTCCATGAACCCGACGACGCACACCACCATCCCGGATCGCATCGTCACCGGCACCTGGGGCGTCGCGGCCGTCATGACCCGCGGCGACATCACCATCCGCAACGGCCGCGCCGAGCACCTCGAGATCGTCCTCGACAAGCTGGCCGCCGCCGGCGCCACCGTCGAGTCCGGGCCGGCCGGGCTGCGGGTGGCGATGTCCGGGCGGCCGCGCGCCATCGACGTCGTCACGCTCCCGTATCCCGGCTTCCCGACCGACCTGCAGCCGATGATCGTCGCGCTCGACGCCGTGGCCGACGGCACCGCGATGATCACCGAGAACGTGTACGAGGCCCGGTTCATGTTCGTCAACGAGCTGGTCCGCCTGGGCGCCGAGGTCCGCATCGACGGCCACCACGCGGTCGTCCGCGGCCGGCCCGGGCTGTCCGGCGCGCCGGTCGTCGCCACCGACATCCGGGCCGGCGCCGGCCTCGTGCTGGCCGGCCTGCTGGCCGAGGGCGAGACGCTGGTGTCGGCCGTCCACCACATCGACCGCGGCTATCCCGACCTCGTCGGGCAGTTGCAGGCCCTGGGCGCCGATGTGGTCCGTGAGCCCGATCCGGACCACTTCGATGACTGACGAACCGGAGGCCGCGGCCGGCCTCGGGGACAGCTGGCGCGGCCGGGTGACGCCAGGCCGCGTCTGCCTGGCCGTCTACCTGGTCGTGCTGGTCGTCTACAGCGGTGTCGAGGGCATCCCGATGGACCGCGTCGGGCAGTCCGGCTGGATCATCGCCGGGATGATCGCGGTCAAGATCGGCCGGCCGTGGCGCGAGCACCTGCGCACGTTCGTCGACTGGCTGCCACTGCTGGCGGCGCTGATCCTGTACGACCACACCCGCGGCATCGCCGACACCCTGGGCATGCCGCTGCGGGTCGGCCAGGTCGTCGACATCGAGAGCTGGCTGTTCGGCGGCACCATCCCGACGGTGTGGCTGCAGGAGCACCTGTTCGAGTCGACGGTGCGCTGGTGGGACGTCGGCGCCGCGATCGTCTACTTCAGCCACTTCGTCGTGCCGTGGGTGCTGGCGGCGGTGTTCTACATGTGGTCGCGGCCGATGTGGGTGTCCTACATCCGGCGGGTGCTGCTGCTCACCTACACCGGCCTGCTGACGTACGTGCTGCTGCCGGCCGCGCCGCCGTGGTACGCGTCGGCACGCACCGGCGACATCGCCGAGCCGGTCTACCGCCTCGTCGGCCGCGGCTGGAACGAGCTGGGAATGCGCAGCGCCCAGGCGTGGCTGTCCGACGCCCAGGGCGGCGCCAACGAGGTGGCCGCGTTGCCGTCGCTGCACGCCGGTTTCTCCATGCTGGTCGCGGTCACCCTGTGGCCGCTGGCCAAGCGCTGGTGGCTGAAGGTGCCGATCGTCGCGTACCCGCTGGCGATGGCGTTCACGCTGGTCTACGGCGGCGAGCACTACGTCGTCGACGTCCTGCTCGGCTGGCTCTACGTCGCCGCCATCATGGTCGGCGCGCACTGGTGGGAGCGCTGGCGCGAGCAGCACCGTCCGCCGATGGCGCCCGTGCTGACGGCCGGCACGCCCGCGCCGGTCGAGCCGGCACTGCGCGCCGAACCCGGCATCACCCAGGAACCGAACGAGCGAGCCGGAAGGTAGCGAGCATGGGACGCAGTGTGGCCGTCATCGGAGCCGGCCTGATGGGATCGGGCATCGCCCAGGTGGCCGCCACCGGCGGCTGGAACGTCGTGCTGCGCGACCTCGACGCCGCCGCCGTCGGCCGCGGCCGGGCCGCCATCGAGGCCAGCACCGCGAAGTTCGTCGAGAAGGGCAAGCTCACCGCCGGCGCCCGCGACGCCGCACTGGCCCGCATCACCACCACGACCGACCTCGACGCCGTCGCCGAGGCCGACATCGTCGTCGAGGCGGTGTTCGAGAACGTCGACGTCAAGCGGGAGCTGTTCGCGCAGCTGGACCGCCTGTGCCGCGACGGCGCCGTCCTGGCCACCAACACCAGCGCGATCCCGATCACCAAGATCGCCGCCGTCACCGAGCGGCCCGAATCGGTGGTCGGCACGCACTTCTTCTCGCCGGTCCCGATGATGGCGCTGTGCGAGCTGGTCCGGGGCCTGCACACGTCCGACGACACACTGGCGGCGGCCCGCGAGCTGGCCGAGTCGTCCGGCAAGACCTGCATCGTCGTCAACCGCGACGTCGCCGGGTTCGTCACCACGCGGCTGATCAGCGCTCTCGTCGTCGAGGCGGTGAAGCTCTACGAGTCCGGCGTCGCGTCGGCCGAGGACATCGACATCGCCTGCCGGCTCGGCTTCGGCCACGCCATGGGCCCGCTCGCCACCACCGACCTCACCGGCGTCGACGTCCTACACCACGCCACGTCGAACATCTGGGACGAGACCGCCGACACCAAATTCTTCCCGCCCGAGCTGCTGCGCCGCATGGTCGACGCCGGTGAGCACGGCCGCAAGTCCGGCCGCGGCTTCTACTCGTACTAGGGGGTGCCTGACGGGTCTTCGGCGGCGCGGGCGACGCCCAGACGCCGTCCAGCGGCGTTGTCGTCGTCGGCCGATGGCTCCGCATCGGCCTCCTCCTCCGCCTTGCTGGACCGACGACTGGACGCCGCCCGCATCCACCAATATCCGTCAGGCACCCCCACGCCGCCACGCGCTCGCCGTGTAGCGGGTCGGCTCGATCGCCGTCCCGGTGCCGCCGGCGCGCTTGACCCGGCGCTGGATGGGCGTGCCGTTGCCGCCGACGTCGCGCCGCCTCGGCAGCAGCAGCCGGGTGGTGACCAGCTTGGCGCGGTCGCGGCGGCGGGACCGCTCGCGGCGGGCGAGGTCGGCGGCGCCGATCAGCCCGGCGTCGTTGCCCAGCGCCGCCCGGACGACCTTCGCCTCGGGCCGGAAGCCGCGCCCCGTCAGCGTCCGCCGGAACGTCGTGCGGGCCGGCTGCAGCAGCAGGTCGCCGACGTCGGAGACGCCGCCGCCGATCACGAACAGGCCGGGGTCGAACGCGGCGGCGAGATTCGCCAGGCCGACGCCCAGCCAGTGGCCGATGTCCTCGAGCAGCTCCAGCGCGGCCGGGTCGCCCTGCGCGGCCAGCGCGCTGATCATCGGGCCGGTGATGCGCGACGGGTCGCCCTCGCACGTCTCGGCGATGCGGTAGGCGACGGGGGAGCCGTTCAGCACCAGCTCGCGCGCCTCGCGGACCAGCACGTTGCCGCTGGCGTACTGCTCCCAGCAGCCGCGGTTACCGCACTCGCAGCGGTGCCCGCCCGGCACGACGATCATGTGGCCGAACTCGCCGGCCACGCCGAACCGGCCGCGGTGCAGCACACCGTCGAGGACCACGCCGCCGCCGATGCCGGTGCCGAGGTTGACGCACACGACGTGCGACTCGCCCTGGGCCGCCCCGAACCGGCACTCGGCCCACAGCGCCGCGTTGGCGTCGTTGTCGACGACCACGGGCAGCCCGACGCGCCGCTGGACGGCGTCGCGCAGCGGTTCGTTGCGCCAGGCGAGGTGCGGAGCGAACAGCACGGAGGACTGGGTGCCGTCGACGAAGCCGGCGGCGCCGATGCCGACCGCCAGCACGTGGTGGCGGGCGCCGAGCTCGGCCACGATGTCGGCGATGGTGTCCTCGACGACGCGGGGGCTCTTGCTCTTGCTCGGCGTCTCGCGGCGGGTGCGCTCGACGATGGTGCCCTCGGCGTCGACGACGCCGGCGGCGACCTTGGTGCCGCCGATGTCGATGCCGATGGTGGGCCGCGCCAGTCGGGACACCCGCGTACGGGTTTGAGCCATGCCCATAGTATTGCCGGGCGGGCTCAGGACGGCAGGGACGACCCCGGCGGCGCGAGGATGCCCTGAGCGTACGCCGTCGTCACGGCCGCCGTCCGGTCGTCCACCCCGAGCTTCGCGAAGACGCGCAGCAGATGCGTCTTCACCGTCGCCTCGCCGATGTGCAGTGCCCGCCCGACCTCGGCGTTCGACAGCCCCGTGGCGACGGCGGCCAGCACCTCCCGCTCACGCGGCGTCAACGGCGGCACCGACGGCGCCCGCATGCGGCTGACCAGGCGCGCGGCCACCGGCGGCGCCAGGATCGTCTCGCCCCGGTGCGCCGCCCGGACGGCCGCGGCGAGGTCGATCCGTGGGGTGTCCTTGAGCAGGTAGCCGGTGGCGCCCGCCTCGACCGCGCGGACGATGTCGGAGTCGGTGTCGTACGTGGTCAGCACCAGGATCCGGGTGCCGGGCAGCTCGGCCAGGATGCGCGCAGTCGCCTCGGCGCCGTCCAGCCGGGGCATCCGCAGGTCCATCAGGATGACGTCCGGACGCAGCCGGCGGGCCAGCACCAGGGCCTCCTCGCCGTCACCGGCCTCGCCGACCACCTCGAAGTCGTCCTCGGCGCCCAGCATGCCGGCCAGCCCGGTGCGCACGACCGGGTGGTCGTCGACCAGCAGCAGCCGCAACATCGTCACGGCCGTCCACGCTACCCTGATGTCGTGCGCAAGAAGCCGGAGCCGGCGCGCGCCGATCCGATCGCAGGCGAGCTGGTCACCGAGACGTTCGACTACGACGGCGGGCGGCAGGTGACCGTGTACGTGCCGCCGGATCCACCGGAAGCTGTCGTGTTCGCAGGCGATGGCCAGCTCATCTCGCAGTGGGGCGGACACCTCGAGGCGGCCGACGTGCCGCCCACCATGATCGTCGGTACCCACCGGACGGACGACCCGGACGAGATGATCCGGATCGGCGAGTACTCACCGTCCTTCGATGAGGAACGGTTCGCGGCACACGAGCGGTTCTTCGTCGAGGAGGTCCGTGGCTGGGTACGGTCACGTTTCAGCCTCGACCTGCCCTCCGACCGCACCGCGGTGTGCGGCGCGTCAGCCGGTGGTGAGCTCGCCCTCGCCATGGGGCTTCGCCACCCGGACATCTACGGTGCGGTCTTCTGCGCGTCACCGGGCGGCGGCTTCCGCCCGCCCGCCGTGATGCCGCGCCCGCTGCCGCGCACGTACCTCGTCGCCGGGACGCTGGAGCCGTGGTTCCTCGAGAACGCGACTCGATGGGCGGCCGCGCTGCTCGACGCCGGCGTGGACGTCGTCATGGCCGAGCGGCTCGGCGATCACGGCGACCCCTTCTGGCAAGCCGAGTTCCCCTTGATGGTGTCCTGGGCATTCCAGCGCTGATGGAGTGCGCCGCTACGCCGGCGCCAGCCCGACGGTCGCACGGACGGTGGTACCGGCGGCCGGCGCGCTGACGACCTCGAGCAGCCCGCCGACCTGCTCGACCCGCGCCCGCATGCCGCGCAGCCCGTACCCGTCGTGCGCCCCGCCCGGCCGGAACCCGCGCCCGTCGTCGACGACGGCGACCGTGGCCGCGCCGGGCGGGCCGGACCGGAACCGCAGCGCGACGATGACCCGGCGGGCGCCGGCGTGCTTGCGCACGTTCGTCAGTGCCTCCTGGGTCGCGCGCAGCAGCACGACCTCGACGTTCGCCGGCAACGGCGGGCCGGCCTCGTCGATCTGCAGGCTGATCTCCAGCCCGGTCTCGTCGGCGAACCGGGCGGCCAGGCGTTCGATCGCCTCAGGCAGCGTCGCGTCCTGCAGGCTGACCGGCGCCAGCGAGCTGACCAGCGCACGCGCCTCGGCGAGGTTGTCGCGGGCGGTCTGCTCCAGCAGCGCCAGCCGGTCGCGGACGGCGCCGGGGTCGCGGTCCAGCACCACCTCGATGGCCTGCGCCAGCGTGAGGATGCTGGTGAAGCCCTGCGCCAGCGTGTCGTGGATCTCGTGCGAGAGCCGCTCCCGCTCGGCCAGCACGCCGCGCGAGTGCTCCAATTGGGCCAGCTCGGTGCGGGTGCGCTCCAACTCGTCGATCAGCTCGGCCCGCTTCTCCGCCTGGAAGAACACGTGCGTGATGAACAGCCCCATCAGCAGCGACACGCCGATCTGCAGCGTTATCTGCGGCGCGACGTCGCGCACGGCCGCCGCGGTCCAGCCGTCGCGGCCGACCTCGATGACGGCCAGGCCGGACAGGAACACGAACGTCGCGCCGATGGCCCACCGCGTCGGCAGGTACACCCAGATGTGCGGGATCAGGGCGAACAGCAGGAAGTACGCGTCGAAGATGCCGGTGCCGAGCAGCAGGTAGAGGCAGCCCCAGCTGACCACCAGCTGGACCACCACCTGCCAGCCGATCCCGTCGGTGCCCAGCAGCCGCCGCCCGAGCAGCAGGTAGACGACGACCATCGCCGTCACCGCGAGCAGGCCGGTCAGGCGGTCGTCGCTGGAGAGGTTGCCGGAGCTGCCGATGATCAGCGCGAGCAGCCCCAGCAGCCCCAGGTAGACGCCGTGCCAGGCGACGGTGGTGCGCTGCCAGAACGCGTCCAGCTCGGCGACGCTGCTGCGCACCGGGTCGCCGCCGGCCGCCGTCAGCCGTCGTCCCTGCGCTGCCACCGGAACGTCCGGACGCAGATCACCAGACCCGCGATCAGCCACAGCGACAGGATCAGCGCCGTCGGGCCGTGCTGCCATGATGCGGATACCTCCAGCGTCTCGAGGCGGTCGGGTAGGAACACCGAACGCATGCCCTGGGCCAGCCATTTCAGCGGGAACACCGAGGCGACGTTCTGCAGCCAGCTTGGCAGGTCGTTGAAGACGAAGAACACACCCGAGATGAATTGCAATACCAGCAGCGGCCCCACGACGACGGCGGACGCGCTCTTCGCCGACCGCGGCACCGACGAGTACGCGATGCCCAGGACGGCGCCGCCGGCCGTGCCGAGCACGTAGCACCAGGCGAACGTCAGCCACTTCGACGGCTCGGTGGGCAGCTCGACGCCGAAGGCCACCGCGGCGACCGCCAGCAGCAACGCGATCTGACTCAGCCCGACGACCAGGATCATGCCGACCTTGCCGAGGAAGTACGACACCGGCGGCATCGGCGTGCCGCGCAGCCGCTTCAGCGTGCCGTCCTCGCGCTCGATGGCCAGGCTGATCGCCAGCGTCTGGAAGCTGACCAGCATGATGCCCGAGGCGACCATGCCGGGCAGGAAGTACTGCGCGAAGTCGACCGGGGCGCCGCTGCTCGGCCCGACGTCCTCGCCGCCGAACACGACGGCGAAGATGCCCAGCATGATGACCGGGAACAGGAACGAGAAGATGACGGAGTCGCGTTCACGGAAGTAGCTGCGGGTCTCCAGCGAGGCGCGCGACATCGCGATGCGGGCCGGGCTCACGGCGGTGCTCATGACACGACCTCCAGGGTCTGTTCCGGCTGGCCGATCAGCCGCAGGTACACGTCCTCCAGCGTCGCGCGGCTGACGATGAGGCCGGGGACCTCGCCGCCCAGCCGGCCGGCCAGCTGGGCGACCAGTGCCGTCGGCTCGGCCGTCCGCTCGGTGCGCTGGCGCCCGTCCTCACTCCACCGGACGACCGCGAGGTCGTGGTCGCGGCCGCCGAGGCGGTCCGGGGTGTCCAGCGCGACGATGCGCCCGCCGGCGATGACGCCGACGCGTCCGGCCAGCTGCTCGGCCTCGTCGAGATAGTGGGTGGTGAGGACGATCGTCGTGCCGCCGTCGGCCAGCGACGTGATGAGCGCCCAGAACTCCCGCCGCGCCTCCGGGTCGAACCCCGTCGTGGGCTCGTCCAGGAACAGCAGCTCCGGGTTGCCCAGGATGCCCAGCGCGACGTCCAGCCGGCGGCGCTGCCCGCCGGACAGGTGCCGCGCCCGGGTCGCGCGCTTCTCGTCCAGCCCGACGGCCGCGATGACATCGTCCGGGTCGCGGGCGCCGGGGTAGTAGCCGGCGAAGTGGTGCACCAACTCCTGCACGGTCAGCTCGTCGTGGCCGCCGGAACTCTGCAGCACGATGCCGATGCGAGCCCGCCAGCCGGCGTCCGGCCGCGCCGGGTCCGCGCCCAGCACGCTCACCTCACCGGCGTCGCGGCGGCGGTACCCCTCGAGGATCTCCACGGTGGTGGTCTTGCCGGCGCCGTTCGGTCCCAGCAGCGCGAAGACCTCCCCGTGCGCGACGTCGAGGTCCAGCCCGCTGACGGCGGTGACACCGGCGTAGGCCTTGCGCAGGCCGCGTACCCGGATGGCGGAAGTCGTCATGCCACCACGATGCGCCCGGGACGATGGCCGCGGCGAGCACCGCGTGGTGGGCCGCGGGGTCCACCGAACGGTGGATCCGTTGTCCTGGGCTGTCGCGTCTGGTTCGCCGGGGTGCCCGCCGCGTTCGCCGCTTTGCGGCACGTGGGCCGTCCCCCTGCTGCCCATTTTCTTAGCCGCGGCACCGCGCCTCAAGCGGAGCCCAACGGCGCTTCGCGCGGGCGAAGCACCGCTTGACCCCCGGCACCGCGGCCAAGAACGGGCAGCTATCAGGGGGACGGGGGAAGTGCGGGCAGAGCCCGCCCGGGTGCACCGTTTGGTCGTCCACGGCCCAGGGCGTCGACGTCACTCGCGTGGGGAGCACGTCACCCGCCGCAGCACCGGATGACGGTCGTCATCGGTGGTCATGCGGTCCTTGCGCGGGTGAGGTGCACTCGGCGCGGGTGAAGTGAGGCGTGCCCAGACTGCCCCCGGACCCCAGCGCACTGCCGCAAGGCGGTGAACGCGGCAGACCCGGCCACGCCTAGGTCTTCCGGGCCACCTTAGACGCCACCTCAGACCGCCTTAGACGGTTCCGTCCGGCCACAATGCGGCAGTCTCCCGATGCGTCACACGGCGCCTCAGAACCATGCTCGATATCAGGAAGAAACGAGTAGGGGCAGGAGCCGAGCATCATGAGCATCAACGGGGACTACGCGGCACGGATCGTCCACGACCAGCGGTCGCGCGAGCTGCAGGCGGAGGCGCGCCGGGACGGGCTGGCCCGCCAGGCGCTGTCCGCTCTGCGGCGGGGCAGCGCCCGCAAGGCCGGCGGCGCCACGGCGCGCGGCCGGGCGCGCACCGCCTGAGCGGGCGCGGTCTGCTGGAGGGAAATTCGTATGGGGCTGTCGGTGGCGGGTGGCAGGATGAACGGCGTGGTCATTCACGTCACCCGCACCGTGGGCCTGGTCGGGAGGGAACGGCAGCTCGCCGACCTCCGAGAGGCCTACGCCACCGCGTGTGCGGGCGAGCCGGTCACCGTCCTGCTGGGCGGCGAGGCCGGCATCGGGAAGACGCGGCTGACTGAGGAGTTCGTGGCCGAGGTGGTCGCCGGTGGCACCCGCACCGTCGCCGGCCAGTCGGTCCCGCTCGACGGCGAGGGTCCGGCGTTCGCGCCGCTGGTGGGCGCGCTGCGCGGGCTGCACGCCGAGTTCGGGGCGCAGCGGCTGCTCGAGCTGGCCGGCCCCGGCGGCGACGTGCTGGCCGGGCTGGTGCCCGAGGTGGGCGTCGCGCCGGCCGAAGGGCCCGAGGGCCGCGGCCGGCTGTACGAGGTGGTCACGTCGCTGTTCGAACGGGTCGCGGCCGAACGTCCGCTGGTGGTGGTGCTCGAGGACCTCCAGTGGGCCGACAGCGCCACCCGCGACCTCCTGCGCTTCCTCATCCGCGGGGTGCGCGACGCCCAGCTGCTGATCGTCGCCACGTACCGCTCCGACGAACTGCATCGCGGCCATCCGCTGCGGCCGCTGCTGGCCGAGCTCGACCGCCTGCGCCAGGTGCACCGCATCGAGCTGCCCCGGCTCGACGCCGACGAGGTCGTCCAGCAGTTGCGCGAGCTGCTGGGCCGGCCGCCGGAGCGGTCCCATGTCGACCGCATCGTCCGGCGCAGCGAGGGCATCCCGTTCTTCGTCGAGGAGCTGGCCTACGCCGACGACTGCGGCGACCTCCCCGGGTCGCTGCGCGACCTCCTGCTGGTCCGGGTCGAGCCGCTTTCCGAGTACACCCAGCGGCTGCTGCGGCTGATGTCGGCGGCTGGCAACCGCGTCGACCATTCCGTCCTCGAGTTCGTCGCCGGCGAGGAGTCCGGGCCGCTGGAGACCGCGCTGCGCGAGGCCGTCTCGGCCGGCGTCATCGTGGTCGACGGCGACGGCTACGCGTTCCGGCACGCGCTGCTGCGCGAGGCCCTGCACGCCGACATGCTGCCGGGCGAGCACGCACGCAAGCACGCCCGGTACGCGCAGGCGCTCGAGGCACACCCCGAGCTGATGCCCAGCACGCCCACCGCGGCCGAGATCGCGCACCACTGGTACTCCGCCCACGACGTCGAGCGAGCGTTCGCGTGGTCGATCACGGCGGCCGACGAGCTGGTCCGCAGCTACGCTCACGCCACCGCGCAGCAGCTGCTCGAACGGGCACTGGAACTGTGGGACCAGGTCGCCGAGCCCGAGCGGGTGGCCGGCAGCGACCGCCTCGACCTCCTCATCCGGGCGGCCACCGAGGCCTACGCGGCGGGCGAGACCGAGCGCACGCTGTCGCTGGTGAAAGAGGGGCTGCGGCTGGTCGACCGGTCCGCCGACCCGGTTCGGGCCGGCTGGCTGCTGGCGCACCTCGGCAGCGTGAAGAACCGGCTGGGCCGGCCCGGCGCCATCGAAGCGCTCATGGAGGCGCGCGAGCTGATCCCGGCCGAGCCGTCGGTGCAGCGGGCCGAGGCGCTCGACTGGCTGGCCACCATGCTCATGCTCGACTGGCGCTTCGCCGAGTCGCTGGAGGTCGCCGACGAGACCGAGCGGGTCGCCACCGCCATCGGGCTCGACCGCGTCGTGGCGTCCGCGCAGATCACCCGAGGCTCCGCCTGGATGCACCTGGGCGACGTCGAGAAGGCGCTCGACGAGCTGCGCCGGGCCGGGCCCACGGCCACCGCCGGCCCCGACCACCTGCACCGCTACTTCGTCAACCTATCCGACGCCTACTTCCTGCTCGGCCGCTACCGCGACGCCGTCGACGTCGCCACCGAGGGCTACGAGCACGCCCGCAAGCGTGGCCGCAAGCGCACCTCCGGCGTCGTGCTGGCCGGCAACGCCGCCGAGCCGATGATGGCGCTGGGCGACTGGGAGCGGGCCGAGCGGATGATCGAGCGCGGCCTCGAACTGGTGCCGCCGCCCAACCACGAGCGGCACATGATCGGCCTGCAGGCCTGGCTCCTCCTCTGGCGCGGCGACGTCACCGCCGCGGCCGCCGCCGCAGACCGGCTGCGGGCCGGCATGACCCGCCGTGTCGTGCTGCCGCAGGACAGCCGCCTGGTCGCTCGCCTCGAAGCCGACGTCGCCCTCGCCCAGGGCGATGCCGAGCGGGCCTGGTCCGCCGTCGCCACCGAAGTCGGGCGGTCGGCCGAGGTCGCGGTGCCCGGGTACGACCTGCCGCTGGCGTTCGCCGGGGCGCAGGCGCTGGGGGCCCGGGTCCGCGCCGCCGGCGAGGCGGCGGCCGGCGGCGCCGCGGACGGGTTCGCGGCCGACGCCGCATGGCTGCGGGCGCTCGTCGCCCAGGCGTCCCGCGGCTGGCCGGTCGTCCTGTGGACGGTGCTGGTCGACGCCGAGCTGGCGGGCGCCGGCGGCACCGATGTGCTGGCGTGGGAGCGGGCGCTGACGGCGTTGCGGGCGGCCGAAGGGCCGGTGCACCTCGTCGTGTACGCCGGGTTCCGGCTCGGCCAGGCGCTGGTCGGGGCGGGCCGGCGCGACGACGCCCTCGACGCGCTGCGGCAGGCGGCCGCCGAAGCCGACTCCGTGGGCGCCGGGCTGTACCGCGGCTGGATCGACGCGTTCTCGCGGCGGGCCCAGCTGCCGCTGGTCTCCGGCGTGCCCGCCCCCGCGGCGCCGTCCGGGCTGACGGTGCGCGAGCACGAGGTGCTGCGGCTGGTGGCGGCGGGGCGGAGCAACCGCGAGATCGGTGAAGAGCTGTTCATCAGCGCCAAGACGGCCAGCGTGCACGTGTCGAACATCCTGGCCAAGCTCGGCGCGTCCGGCCGCGGCGAGGCGGCCGCCATCGCCCATCGCGACGGCCTGCTCGACACCGCCGCCTCCTGAAGCAGGGGGGCGGGGAGGAAGATCCGCCGGGTCAGGCCGTCGGCGCCTCCTCGTCGCGCCAGCGGCAGAAGCCGCCGTCGCCGGGGGCAACGGAGGCGGCGTAGGTCTCGGCATCGGACTCCGGCCGGTAGCCCAGCTCGGCCGCCGCGTTGGCGTAGGAGAAGACACCGCGAGTGTTGGCCGACACCCCGAAGTAGCAGCCGTACCTGACGTCCGCCGCCAGCGCCGACCGCACCAGCAGCCGCAGGTCGCCGGGGGAGAGCCAGGCCAGCAGGTTGCCGGTGTCCAAGGGCAGCGGCAGCACGCCGCCCAGGCGCAGGCACAGCACCGACGGCCCGCCGCCGTCGGCGACGGTGCGGGCGTACGCCTCCGCGAACGCCTTGCTCGCGCCGTACGTGCAGCACGGCCGCACCGGCCACGCCGGGTCGACGAGCACCCCGCCGGGCAGGCCGGCCGCGACGTAGCCGCCCATCGCGTGCACCGAGCTGGCCAGCACCACCCGCCGCACCCCCGCCCGCCAGGCCGCGTCCAGCAGCGTCACGACGGCGTCAGCGTTGGGCCCGCGCAGCTGCGGCCACGATGCGCCGGGCGACGGGTTCGCGGCCAGGTGTACGACCGCGTCCATCCCCTCGACCGCCGCGGCGGTGAAGGCGGGGTCGGCGAGGTCGCCGACGCGGACGTCGGCGCCGGGCCAGCCGGTCACGTCGCGGGTGTCGACGGCGCGCAGGTCGAGGCCGTCCAGGCCGGGCCGGAGCATCCCGGCGACGTTCCCGGCCGCGCCGGTCACGAGCACCGCGGTCATGCGCACCTCACCAGTTCGTCAGCGATCCGTCGGGACGACGGTAGCGGGGCGGCGGGCCCAGCTCGCCGGCCGCCGCCCGGCGTGCCGCCGCCAGGTCGATCTCCACGCCGAACCCGGGACCGTCGCCCGGACGGACGGCGCCGGCGGAGACCAGCGGACCGGCCGGCACCAGCGGGTCGTCGGCCCAGCCGTGCGGGTGGCCCTGCTCCTGCACGCTGACGTTCGGCAGCGTGACGTTGAAGTGGGCCGACGCCGCCGTGCAGACCGGGCCGAGCGGGTTGTGCGTCGCGATCTGGATGTGGTGCGCCTCGGCCAGCGCGGCGATCTTCCGGCCCTGGGTGAGCCCGGTGTTGGCGAGGTCGATGCGGGCGTGGTCGACGAGGTCGCCCTCGAGCAGCGGCCGGAACTCCCACAGGGTCGTCAGTTGTTCGCCGGCCGCCAGAGGTACCGCGGTCCGCGCCCGCAGCGTCCGGTAGGCGTCCAGGTTCTCCGCCCGCAGCGGGTCCTCGACGAAGAACGGCCGGGCCGGCTCGATCTCGCGGCAGAAGACGGCCGCCTCGGCCGGGTCCAGCCGGGTGTGCACGTCGACCAGCAGCTCGACGTCGTCGCCGAGGGCGTCGCGCAGGCCGTGGAAGTCGGCGATGTTCGCGCGCAGTGTCGCCCGCGGCTCCAGCACCGGCTCGGCCGGCGGCTGCAGCCCGATCCGCAGGTGCCGCCAGCCCTGCCCGACCAGCTGGTGCGCGTGGTCGAGGTACTCCGCCAGCCCGCGCCCCTGCACGTGCACGTAGGCGGGGACGTGTTCGCGGACGGCGCCGCCGAGCAGCTCGTGGACGGGGACGCCGAGCGCCTTGCCGCGCAGGTCCCACAGCGCGAGGTCGATGCCGGCCGCGGCCGCCGCGACGTCGCCGACGGCGGGGAAGAAGCCGCCGCGCAGGAACAGCTGCGACAGCTCCTCGATGCGGTGCGCCTCGGTGCCGACGGCGAGGTCGGCGAAGTCGGCCAGCGCGCCGAGCACCGCGCGCGGCCGCGACCGCATGCCGACCTCGCCCAGCCCGTGCAGGCCGGCGTCCGTGTGCACGACGACCAGCAGGTACGTCCCGGTCCCGGTGGCGATGACCAGCGGTTCGACCTCGGTGATCCTCATCGGCAGCCCCAGCTCGTTATCCATATGGTGATAGTGTCATGCTAATAGTGCACTAGTTGTGCAGGTATGGGAGGCAGGCATGGGGGAGGTCGGGGTGTCCGGACGCGGTGTCCTGCTGATCGGTGCGTCGTCCGAGATCGGCCGGGCCATCGCCGACCGGTTCGCCGCCTCCGGCGACACCGTCGTCGGCGTCAGTGTCCAGCCGCTCGAGCATCCGTCGCTGGCCGCCCACCTCGAGGCCGACTGCACCACTGCCACCGGCGCCCGCCACGTCGTCGACGCGGTGCTGGAGCGGGCCGGGCGCCTCGACGTCATCGTGCCGGCGGCCGCGGCCCAGCCGACCGCGCCGCTCACCGACACCACCGACGAGCAGTGGCAGGCCGCCCTCGGCGCCGTCCTGACGACGGCGTTCCAGGTCTGCAAGCAGGGACTTCCGCACCTCGGCCGTGGCTCGTCGATCGTCGCGGTGTCGTCGGTGAACGGACGGGTCGCGTCGCCGTGGCTGCCCGCGTACGCCGCCGCGAAGGCGGGGCTGGAAGGGCTGGTCCGCCAGCTCGCGCTGGACTACGGCCCGCGCGGGGTGCGGGTCAACGCCGTGGTGCCCGGCCTGATCACGACCGACGCCGACGACCGGCCGGGGCTCGAGGAGGGCTACCCGCTGTGCCGCACCGGCCGTCCGGCCGAGGTGGCCGAGGTGGTGCACTTCCTGGCCAGTGCGGCCGCCTCGTTCGTCACCGGCGTCGCGCTGCCGGTCGACGGCGGGCTGACGATCTCCAGCCCGTCGGCGTTCGCCCGGCCCGAGATGAGGGCCCGATTCCTGCCACCGGTATGATAATACCGGAGGTACGTGATGATCGAACTGAAGACGCCGGCCGAGATCGCGAAGATGCGCGCGGCCGGCCGGCTCGTCGCAGAGATCCTGGCCGAGCTGCGCAGCATGGTCCGGCCCGGTGTGAACCTGCTCGACATCGAGCACCGCGCGCGTGAGCTGATCGCGGCCGGCGGCGGCGTCTCCTGCTATTGGGACTACGCGCCGTCGTTCGGCAACGGGCCGTTCCGCAACGTGATCTGCCTGTCGTTGAACGACGCCGTCCTGCACGGCCTGCCGCACGACGCCACGCTGCGCGACGGCGACCTGCTCAGCCTCGACCTCGCGGTCGAGTTGGACGGCTGGGCCGGCGACAGCGCGATCAGCGTCATCGCGGGCACGCCGCGCGAGGCCGACCTGCGGCTGATCCGGTCGACGGAGGAGGCGCTGGCCGCGGCCATCGCGGCGGCCCGGCCCGGTGGCCGGCTGGGCGACGTCTCGCACGCCATCGCCGAGGTGGCCCGGGCCTACGGCTACACGCCGAACGGGGAGTTCGGCGGCCACGGCATCGGCCGCACCATGCACGAGGACCTGGCCGTGCCCAACAGCGGGCGGCCCGGCCGCGGCTACCCGCTGCGCCCGGGCCTCACCTTCGCCGTCGAGCCCTGGTTCGCCGCCGGCTCCAGCCGCATCGTCTACGACCCGGACGGCTGGACCATCCGGTCCGCCGACGGGTCGCGGACGGCGCACAGCGAGCACACCATCGCCATCACGCCGGACGGGGTCGAGGTGCTGACGGCGCCCTGACGGCACCGGCCGGTCAGCGTTCGACGACGGCGGCACGGACCTTGTCCTCGTCGACCACCACGCCGAGGCCGGGCCCGTCGGGCAGCACGTACGCGTCGGGCTCGGCGACGATCGGCTCGGCCAGCAGCGCGTTGGCCAGCTCGACCGTCGCCGGCGCGTACTCGAAGTACGGCGCGTTGTCCGCCGCCGCCGCGACGTGCAGGCCGGCCGCCAGCGCCAGCCCGAGCGCCGCCGAGTGGTGCGGCAGGATCGGCCGGTACGCCGTGTTGACCAGCGTCGCGATGGCGTTGCCCTCCGTGATGCCGGTGCGGCCGATGTCGGGCTGGTAGAGGTCCAGCGCGTCGACGGCCAGCCAGTCGGCCACCTCGTAGCGGTGCCGGTGCGCCTCGCCGGCCGCGATCGGCAGGTCGGCGGCGGCCGCGAGCGCGGCGTACCCGCGGGCGTGCTCGGCCGGCAGCGCCGACTCGAGGAACCACGCGCCGCGGGCCGCCAGCTCGCGGGCCAGCCGCAGCCCGGAGGCGCCGTCGAGCCGGCAGTGCACGTCGACGGCGAACGCGGCGTCCGGCAGCACGGCGGCCGCGCGGTCGAACACCTCCAGCGCCTCGTCGACGTCCGGCCCGAGGTGCAGCTTGAACCGGCGCACGCCGTCGGACCAGTGCCGCCGGAACTCCTCCGGCGTGGTCGCCGTGCCGGTGGCGGTGAGGTAGCTGGGGATCCGCCGCTGGAACGCCCCGCCGAGCAGCGACGCGACCGGCAGCCCCGTCGCCCGCCCGAGCAGGTCCCACAGCGCGATGTCGACGGCGGCCAGCGCGTCGGCCTGGTGGCCGCCGAGGTGGCCGCGCTCGCGCATCAGCTCGCCCAGCCGGTACCGCAGCGGCCGCACGTCGGCCGCGTCGGCGCCGAGCAGCGCCGGGGTGAGCAGGTCCTCGACGATCGCGGCGACCACCCGCGGCCCGACCGGCACCAGCGCCTCGCCCCAGCCGACCAGCCCGTCCGTCGTCTCGATGCGGACGAACACCGTCTCGCGGCTGGGCGAGTAGATGGTCGGCCGATCGTGCGGCGCCTGGTAGTCGGGGCCGCCGCGGCCGGGCGTGCCGTCCAGCGCGAGCCGGAGCGGGAACGCCTCGACCGCCGCGATCACCATGCTCTTCACCTGTTGTCCGTCCTCACTGCGCGGGCACGACGGGCTCGAACCGGGCCGCGTCGGCACGATGGTGGCCGCTGTTCTGTGCGGTCAGCCGGACCGCCGCGGTCGCGGGGTCCAGGTCAACGATGGCCAGTGGACGCCAGTTGGCGCCACCCTCTTGCTGGTCGACGACGACGGTTTCCTCGCCGCCGGCGCCGACCACGGTGTAAACGGCCGCCCGGGTGGTGGTCGAGTTGGTCGGGTACCAGACGCTCACTCGGTAGCGGCCGGCCGCCGCCAGCTCCGGGGACCAGGTGGCGACCGCGCCGCTGCCGCCGCCGGCGAACCGCGACCGGCTGCCGTCGTGGCCGGCCAGGCTGCTGGCGCTCCAGCCGCCGGTATCGGCGTACCCGGCGTCCTCGTCATCGACGACGATGGCGGCGGCGGGATCGGGCGTCCCGACGGCCACGGCGATCGCCGCCTCGGCGCCGGCCGCCGACAGCGCGAGCTCGTGCAGCGTCCCGGCGACGGCGTCGGCCGGCGCGGTCAGCTGGAACTCCAGGGTCGTGGTCGCGCCGCCGGCCAGGTCGACCGGGATCTCCGCGGGAGTGACCGTCCAGCCGGCCGGGGTGGCCAGCCGCGCGGAGCCCCGCGCCGGGGTGCCGTCCTGGGCGCGCAACGTCGCCGTCACCGTCGTGCTGCCGCCGGGCGCCGCGACGTCCGCGCCGGTCAGGCCGGACAGCACCGGCAGCAGGCCGGCCGCGTCGACGGGCAGGAACCGGGCCGCGTCGACCCGGTGGAAGCCGGGGTTGCGGACCTCGATGCGCACGTAGCCGCCGGTGCCGGCCGTGAACCGGTACCGGCCGAGCGTGCGCCAGCCGTTGGCGTCCTGCTGCTGGTCGACGACGACCTCGTCCTCGCCGTCGGCGTGGTGGACGACGTAGACGGCTTCTCTCGTGGTGGCCTCGTTCGACGGGTACCAGACGGCCACGTCGTAGGCCCCGTCGGCGGGCAGCTCCGGGTTCCAGGTGGCCGCGCCGCCGAGCCGCCCCTCCTCGCTGAACCGGGACGCGGTGCGGTTCCAGCCGGCCAGCGTGCTGGGCAGCCACCAGCCGGTCTCGACGTAGCGGGGCCACTCGTCGGCGTTGTCGATGATGATGTCGGTGCCGGCGATCCGGACGGTGGCCGCCTGCTGCGCCGCTCCGTCCACGGCGACGGTGACGCGGTGCGCGGTGCCGGGCGCCGCGCCCGCGGCGGAGGTGACCGTGACGGTGTACTCGCGCTCCTCGCGTCCCGGCACGTCGAACTCGATCTCCGTCGCCGATGCCTGCCAGCCGGCCGGCACCGTCACCCGCAGCGTGCCCGACCGTGGCAGCGGCCCGACGTTCAGCACGGCGACGGTCAGTTCGGTCGCGTCGCCGGGCGCCGCCAGCTGCGCTGGCACGGCGGTCGCCACGGGGAGCTTCAGCGGCGCCAGCACCTCGACGGCGGACGGCGCCAGCTCGGCGCTCCCGCCGGTCCAGGTCGCCGTGCCCGCCAGCGCGACCGTCCCAGTCGCCGCCGCGGGCGCGGTGACGTCGAACGTCCAGTCCGCGAAGCCGCCGGCCGGCACCGTCGCCGGTACGTCGCCCACCGGCGCCGCCGTCCACCCGGACGGCACGTTCAGCGCCACCGCGGCGCCGGCCAGCTCGGCCGAACCGGCCCGCACCCGCGCCCGGACCCGGACGACGTCGCCCGGCGTGGTGTCCGGCGCCGCGCTCAGCTCGCCGGCGGCCGCCGTCCCGTCCGGCAGCACGCCGGTCACGGCGACCGGCAGCCGCAACGTGTGCTCGGCCGTCGTCCGCGACCCGGAGCCGACCTGGTACGTGAACGGCGTGGTCAGGCCGTCGACCGGGATGCTCCACTCGTACGGGAACACCTTGGCCGGCGCCTGCTGCGACGGCGCGTCGCCGAGCGCGTAGGTCAGCGCTGCCGTCGCCGGCTCCTCGACGTCGACCTGCACGTAGGCGTCGTAGCCGGAGCGGTCCGGCCGGACCAGCAGCAGCGCGCGCACCAGGCCGTCGTTCGTGGCCGGGTCGAGGTACTCGTCGTGGTGGCTGTCCGCGCTCTGGTCGGCGGTGTCGCTGGTCCAGTGCCACGGCACGTCGATGTCGACGTCGCGCACCACCAGCGCCGCGTGCCCCTTCGCCGGCACCGTCGTCGTGACCTGGCCGCCGCGCAGCGTCGCCGCCGCGCGGACGCCGTCACCGCTGAGCACCTCGACCTGGTTGCGGGCCCGCCGGGACAACCCGGTGCCCGCGGTGGCGACGTCGACGGTGACCCGCTCGGCGGTCTCGCTCTCGTTCGTCAGGCTGACGTAGAGGCTGCCGTTTCCGACCGCCGTCAGCCAGTTGACCTGCGGGTTGTCGAGCACGACCAGTCCCTTCGGGAAGTACGGCCAGACGCCGTCCTCGCCGTGGAAGGTGCCGGGCGCGTGCCCGTAGGTCGCGTACTTGAAGAACACGTAGTTGGTCTCGAACTGGCGCGGGAAGTCGATCGCGCCGCCGGACCGGGTCTGATGCTCGGTGATCAGGTAGTCCAGCGCCAGGCCGAGCTGGCCGGGGATGTGGTGGAAGTAGATGCCGCCGGCCCCGGGCGGTCCCTGGTACGGGAAGTCCGGCTTCATGTGCGCGACGCTGAACTGCCGGTTGTAGTAGCCGGGGTAGTTGGTGAACCGGCCGACCACCAGGTTGTGCGCGACGTCGCGGAACAGGTCGTCGCCGGTGTGATGGGCGAGGCGCAGGAAGAACGGCGCCCACGCCGGAATCCAGGTGAAGCCGCCGCCCGGGTTCACCGCGCCCGCGGAGACCTTGAACGTCGACAACTGCTCGAACGTGACGCCGGAGGACGACACCATCCACGCCGGCACCTCTTCGCTCGGCACCGTCGTCTGCGGGTAGTCGGGCAGCAGCGGCGTCTTCCACCAGTCGATCTGGTTGTCGATGAACGGCTGGTTCGGCACCGTGACCGTGGTGTCCGGGACCGGCCGCACGTTCATCACGCCGAGATAGCGCTGCGCCTCGCGGTACGAGCCGTCGAGGAACTCCTGCTCACCGGTCAGCTCGAACAGCACCAGCAGTTCGGTCCAGGCCTTCACGTAGTGGTAGCCGAACTCGTTCTCGGCGGCGTTCGTCGTGTACGCCCGCATGATCTGGTCGCGGATCAGCCGTCGCGCCTCGGCCCGGGCCTCGGCGAGGTAGGCCTCGTTGCCGGTGAGGACGTAGGCCTGCAGCGGGGTGCTCATCGGGGTGCGGGCGTCGCGCCCGGGCCGCTGGCGGATCAGCTCCTTCGCCAGCGCGTGGATGCCGGCGTTCTGCCCGCGGGTCTGCTCGTACAGCGGGACCAGCGTCGACGCGTCGCCGGGGATCCGCCCGATGCGGTAGAGGTCGGGGTTGCCGTACACCAGCGCGCCCTTCACCGGCGTGCTGCCGTGGTTGGCGCGGGACAGGTGGTACTCCACCAGCGGCCGGGCCCGCCGCTCGTACAGCCCGGCGGCGCCGGTCAGGTGGTACGCCGACAGCAGGACACCGGCGATGGGTGTCCGCACGGCCTGGTCGTTCTCGATGTCGACGAAGCCCTTGGCCCGGTTCCACCAGCCGCTGAACGACGGCACGAACGACTCGCTGTCGTCGCCGTCCGGCTCGACCAGCACCAGGTCGATGAGGTTGTGGACGGTGTCGGTCAGCGACGTGTCATAGGCGTTGCGCCGGTAGTCGGTGTAGCCGTATTCGTTGCGGACGAGGTCCGTGTAGGCCTCGTAGACGGTGGCCGAGCCGGCGTAGAGCCCGAACGCGTACCCGCGGCTCTCACCGGCGGCGAGCGGCGCCCGGCGGCCGGCCTGCGGCGCGAACACCACCGGCTGCACGTCGCGGTCGTCGTTGCGCAGGCTCATCCCGAACGGCTGGCCGTCCGGGCCCGGCTCCCGCTCGTGCTCGAACAGCAGCACCTCGCCGGGTGTATAGACGCCCAGCGTGACGTCCTGATCGCCGATGCGGCGCTGCGTCAGCGACATCGGCGCGAACAGCTCCCACGCGCCCAGCGACTGAGCTCCGCCGATCACCCGGGCGTGCTGCCACGACCCGCAGAGCACCTCGTCGACGTCGTCCGGGGTGACGGCGTCGACCGACTGGTAGCCGACGACGTACTGGCCGGCCGCGCCCGCGGTGAGCGTCCACTGCAGCTCCGGGTTGGCGCCGGCCAGCGACCAGCGGACGGTGAGGTCGTAGCCGTCCGGCGGGGTGCTGCGCAGCTCGACGGTGTGCGCGTCGATCTGGGCGAGCGAGTCGAACGCCACCCAGTTCGGCGTCATCGACGTGTAGTAGTCGGTGGGGTTGCCCTCGTCGCCGGTCAGCACGATCCACTGCTCGTCGAACCGCGCGGCGGGATCGGTGACGCGCAGCCAGCCGCCGGGCGTGCGGACCTCCAGCTCGCGGACGAACGTGTGGCCGCCGTCCCAGGTGGCGCGGTGGAACGTCACCCGGTGCCGGTCGCCGGTGATGGTCGCGGCGGGCTCGGTGGCCAGGTTCGGCATCGGCAGCCGGCGCAGCGCGTCCGGCAGCGGCGCCTGACCGTCCGCGGCGGCCGTCGTGGCGGACGCGGTGCGGATGCCGAACGCGTTCACCACCGGTGGCAGGACGGCCGCGCCGACCAGCAGGCGGATCGCGGTGCGGCGGGACAGACTCGGATTCGGGCAGGCTGCCGCCCGGGGTACCTCGTGCATGGGCCAGACCTTCCGTGAAGGGGCGCGGTCAGCTCTTGACCGCGCCGGCGATGCCTTCGACGAACGTGCGCTGCAGGAACAGGAAGACGATCACGATCGGGACGGTGCTGATGCAGGCGCCGGCCGCGAGGCCGGTCCAGTCGGTGCCCTCCTGGCCGAAGAAGCTGAACATGCCGACGCCCAGCGTGCGCAGCTCCGGCGCGCCGAGCGTGAACACCAGCGGCACGAAGAACGCGTTCCAGGCGAAGACGAAGTTCATCAGCGCGACCGTGCCGATCACCGGCCGGGCCAGCGGCAGCAGCACCCGGGCGAACGTGCGCAGGTAGCCGGCGCCGTCCACCCGGGCGGCGTCCTCCAGGTCCCGGGGGATGCCGGCGAAGAACCCCATGAACAGCAGGATCGGCACGACCAGGCCGGGGCTGGCCTGCGCCAGCGCGGCGCCGAGCAGGCCGTTGTTCAGGCCCAGGTCGTTGATCAGCAGGAACACCGGGATGATCGTGTAGCTGTGCGGGATGAACATGGTCACCACGAGGATGCCGATGATCACCTTCTTGCCCGGCAGGCCCGGCTTGGACAGCGCGTAGCCCATCGTCGACGATGCGACCAGCACCAGCAGCACCACGGTGATCGAGAACGTGATCGTGTTGATGGTGTAGTCGCCGAACTTCGCCGTCGTCCAGGCCCGGTCGAAGTTGTCGAACGTCCACTCGTCCGGGATCAGCGACAGCCCGCCCAGCAGCATCTCGCGCTGCGACTTGAACGCCGCCGAGATCATCCAGATGAACGGGTAGACCCAGAGCAGGCAGAACGGGATCAGGAACAGGTGCCACAGCTTCCGCCGGTGCCGGTACCAGCGGTTGCGCCGGTCCGGGCGGTCCGGCGCGGCCGGCGCCGGCGTCTCACGGACGAGTTCGGTGGTGCTCATGGCGCTCCCGCCTTGTACCGGCCCCGCAGCAGCGGCGCCTGCATCAGACTGATCAGCAGGGTCATCAGGCCGAAGACCGCGCCGGCCGCGCAGGCGAAGCCGTATCTCGGCGCCTGCAGGAACGGATCGAACGCGAACCGGTAGATGTAGGTCGGCACCACGTCGGTCGAGTAGTTCGGCCCGCCCTGCGTGGTGGCCTGCACCAGGTCGAAGGTGTTGAGGCTGCGCTGGAAGACCAGCAGCAGGATGACGATCGCCAGCGGCACCAGCATCGGCAGCACGACGAAGCGCAGCGACTGCCGCGAGTTGGCGCCGTCGATCAACGCCGCCTCGTGGATGTCCTTGGGGATCGTCTGCAGCGCCGCCAGCCAGTAGATCAGCGTGATGCCGAAGCCCTTCCAGACGTCGATGCCGATCAGCGTGGGCAGCGCGCTCGTGGTCGAGCCGAGGAAGTTGATCGGCGAGTCGGCCAGCCCGATGTCGGTGAGCGCGGTGTTCACCACGCCGCGGATCGGGTCGAGCAAGATCGCGAACACGATGCCGATGACCGCGGTGGTCGTGACGACCGGCAGGAACAGCGCCAGCCGGTACACGTTGCGCCCGCGCAGCCAGGCGTTGTTCAGCAGGATCGCCAGCACCAGCGCCAACGGCAGCTCGATCACCAGCGCGGCGAAGGAGAACGCGAACGAGTGCCAGAACGCGTCCCAGAACGCGCCGGAACCGAGCACCTCGCGGAAGTTGTCGAGCCCGATCCAGTCGGTCGGGGTGCCGACGCCGTCCCAGTCGAAGAACGCGTACCACCAGCTGGCGATGAGCGGCCACAGCGAGAAGCCGCCGAACAGGAGGATCCCGGGGACCAGGAACACGTAGCTCCAGGCGTGCCGGCGCAAGCGCGCGGCCCGGGGCCGCCCGGCGGCGGGTGGCCGCCGGGCGGTGGCGTGCAACGAGGCCATGGACTACTGCTCCGGGGTGAAGTTCTCGAGCGGATCCCAGTCGGGGAAGGTGATGTCATCGAGCGTGCCCGTGCCGGCCGCGACCTCCCCGTCGAGGAAGGCCTGGATCTGGGCGTCGAGGGCCTCGGCGATCGGCTGGAACGGCTTGTTGTTGATGATCGCGTCGACCGCGGCGTCGGTGTGCTTGAGCTCCGGCCGCTGCGCCCGGGCCTGCAGGATCGCCGCACCTCCACCGCCGGTGAGGATCGGATTGGGCACCAGCCGCATGCCCTCCTCGGCGGCCGCGAGGATCGCCGACTGATCCGGGTTTTCGGCGGCCTGATCCTCCCAGGCGCTCTCGACCGCCGTCAGCGTGCCGAACTCCTCGTAGTACGCCCGGTGGAAGTCCTCCGAGGCGAGGAAGTCCATGACCGCCCACGACTGCTCGGGGTTCTCGGTCTCCGCGGACATCGACCAGATCGGCTGGAACGACTGCTTCATCGGGGTGTAGCCGCCTCGCCCGTCGTCCGGCACCGGCAGTGGCGCGATGCCCATCTCGATCTCCGGGTTGAGCTTGCGGACCTCCGCGACGTGCCATGGTGCGCTCGGGTACATCGCGATGGTGCCGGCGGCGAACTCGGTGAACGCGCGGGCGCCGTCCCAGCTCTCCCAGCCCGTCACCATGGCGCCGTTGGCCTGCATGCGCCGGTGCAGCTCGACCGCCTCGACCAGGCCCGGCGACGCGGTGGCCGGCTGGCCGGTGCGGAAGTCGATGCCGTCGCTGACCACCGACGACGGTGCCGCGGTCTGCGCGAGGATCTCGACCGCGATGGCCTTGCCGTCCGTGGGCGCATAGCCGAAGACGGAGCCGCCGCCGTTCTGCGTGATGGTGGTGGCCATCTCCTCCAGCTCGCCCCACGTCTCCGGCGGCGCGTCGAAGCCGTTCTCGCGCAGCACTGCCTCGTTGTAGATCAGCACGCGTACGTCCCACTTCCCGGTGACCAGCGGCAGCGTGTACAGCTCGCCGTCGCGGTGCAGGCCTGACGTCGCGGGGTTCATCGTCCCCTCGGGGAACCGGTCGATGAACTCGTCGGTGACGAACTCCTCCAGCGAGTGCGTCCAGCCGCGCTCGTACATGCGGTCGAAGCCGTCGGCCTGGGCCCGGAAGACGTCCGGCGGGTCGCCCTGCTGGAACATCAGCTCGACGGCATTGAGCTGCTGGTCCGAGGGGTTCTCGACCACCTCGACGGTGATGCCCGGGTTCTCCTCCTCGAACTGGTCGAACTGGGCGCGGTAGAACTCGCTGGCGCCGGGCGGGTCCGGGACCAGCGCGACGGTGATGGTGACGTTCTCGCCGGAGGCGTCGTCGTTGCCGCTGTCGTCCTCGCTACTGCCGACGAGGTTGCAGCCGGTGGCCGTCAGGGCGACGGCCGATGCGGCGGCCGCCCAGCGCAGCGTGCGTCGGGTTCGAGACATGGTTCTCGCGGACTCCTTTGTCGGTGAACGTGGGTCAGTGTCGCTCCGCCGGCGCATGCCGGGGACCGAGATAGCCGAGGCCGACGCTGATCGAGTCGGCCACTTCGATGACGGTGCTGGCCAGCTCGGGATCGCCGCCGGCGAGTCCCAGCGCGGAGAGCGGGCCGGAGATCGAGAGCGCGGCGACGATCTCGCCGGACTGGTCGAGGATCGGGGCCGCCACGCAGGCGCGCCCCAGCGCAAGCTCCTCGACCTCGGTGGAATAGCCGCGGAGCGACGCCAGGTCGAGCGCGGTGTCGAGCTCGCCGTGGTCGCAGATCGTCCGTGGCGTGTAGCGGTGCAGGTCGGGGACCAGGTCGCGGCGCTGGGCCGGGGTGAGGGCGAGCAGCAGGCACTTGCCGATGCCGGTGGCGTGCAGCGGGTTGCGCTGCCCCATCAGCGTGAACGACTTCGGCGCCAGCCGGCCCTCGAAGTTGCACAGGTAGAACAGCGACGAGCCGTGCCGGACCGCCACGTTGACGCCGAGGCCCAGCGTTCCGGCCAGCAGCTGGGCCGCCGGCCGGGCCTCGCGGTGCACCGGGTGCTGGTTGATCGCGACGCCGGCCAGCGTGAGCAGGGCCGGGCCGAGCCGGTACAGGCTGCTGGCCGGGTCACGCTCGACGTACTCCAGCGACTCCAGCGTGGCCAGCAGCCGCGACGCGGTCGACTGACCCAGCCCGGCGTACTTCGCGACGTCGGAGACCCGCAGCGCACGCCCGTCGAGGAAGGCCGCGAGAACGCTCGCCGCCTTCTCGACGCTCTGGTTCGTGCTCTGCTCCGACGCCACTGTCGCTCCCGATATTGAAGGTTGCGTGCACTATGTGGGAGAGTTACGCATATGTTGCATCGCGTCAAGCCCTCCTCGGATACCTGATGGTGATTCGTGATGTGGAGACCTTCATCCTGAAGGTCGCCGCCGACGACGCCTACCTGGGGGCATTGCGTGACGGCAGCGCGATCGGCCCCGGCTATACCGTGCGCGAGCCCTGGCGCAGCCTGTACTCCGACCGGTTCGAGACGCTGCTGGTCAAGGTGACGGCCGACGACGGCACCGCCGGCTGGGGCGAGGCGCTGGCGCCGGTGGCCCCCGAAGTGCCCGGCTCGATCGTCGACCTGCTGCTCGCGCCGGTACTGCGGGGCATGGACGCGACCCGGCCGCGTCCGGCGTGGTCCCGGCTGCGCGACCTCATGCGCGAGCGCGGCCACCTCGCCGGGCACCAGGCCGACGCGCTGGCCGCCGTCGACATCGCGCTGTGGGACCTCGCCGGGAAACTGGCCGGGCGCCCCGTCGCCGACCTGCTCGGCGGCGCGTTCCGGGACGAGCTGCCGGTGTACGTGTCCGGGCTGCCGCGCCCGTCCGACGCCGCCCGGGCCTGGCTGGCCCGCGACTGGGCGAACCGCGGCGCCACCGCGGTGAAGCTGCACCTCGGGTACGGCGTCGACGCCGACCTCGGCACCGTCGACGCGGTCCGCAGTGCCGCGCCGGCCCTGCGGATCGCCGTCGACGCGCACTGGGCGTACTCGCTCACCGAGGCGCTGCGGCTGGCCGCGGGCCTGGCCGAGCGGTCCGGCTGGTTCCTGGAGGCGCCGCTGGCGCCGGAGGACCTCGCCGGCCACGCCGAACTGGCCGCCCGGTCGCCGGTGCCGATCGCCGCGGGCGAGTCGCTGCGGCATCGCTACGAGTTCCGGCAGTGGCTCGACGCCGGCGCCATGGCCATCGCCCAGCCCGACGTCGGCCGTACCGGCATCACCGAGGCCATGGTGATCGCCGAGCTGGCCGCCGCCCGGCACGTCCCGGTCGCGCCGCACCACTCCACCGGCCTGGCCGTGGCGCTGGCCGCCGGCCTGCACGTCGCCGCCGCCGTCGAGCTGCTGACGGCGTTCGAGTACCAGCCGCTGTCCACCGACGTCGGGCAGCGGATCGTGCGCACGCCGCTGGCCGCCGGCCCGGCCCGCATCCCCCTGCCCACCGGCCCCGGTCTCGGGGTCGACGTCGACGAGGAAGCCGTCCGCATGATCGCCGAGGAGAGTCGAACCGTATGAGCCATACCGTCCACGGCCTGGTCCCGATCCTGGCCACCCCCTTTCTCCCCGACGGCGCCCTGGACCGGCCGGGCCTGCGCCGGCTGGTCGAGTTCCAGCTGGCCTCCGGCGTCGACGGCGTCGCGGTGTTCGGGATGGCCAGCGAGGGGTTCGCGCTGACGCTGGAGGAGCGGCAGCAGATCCTCCACGACGTGCGCGCCGTCGTGGGGAGCGCCGTCCCCGTCGTCGCCGGGGTGAACGGGACGTCGTCGGTGACGGCGCTGGAGCAGGCCCGCGAGGCGGCGACCGGCGGCGCCGACGCACTCATGGTGCTGCCGCCGTTCATGGTGAAGCCGGGACCGGACCAGCTGGTCGAGTTCTACGGCGGCATCGGTGAGTTCGCCGTCTCCGCCGGCACCGAGGTCATGGTGCAGGACGCGCCCGGCGTCACCGGCGTCGCGATGTCACCGTCGCTGATCGTCGAGCTGAGCAAGCTCGACGGCGTCACGTCGGTGAAGGTCGAGGCGCCGCCCACGGTGCCCAAGGTCGGCGCCGTCGCGGACGCCGTCGCGGACGAGGGCGCCGGGTTCGCCGTCCTGGGCGGGCAGAACGCGCAGTTCGTGCTGGACGAGTACGCGCGCGGCTCGATCGGCACCATGCCGGCCTGCGAGTTCCCCGACCTGCTCGCGCCGATCCTGGCGTCGTGGACCGCCGGCGAGCGGGCCGAGGCACGGGCGGCGTTCAGCCGGCTGCTGCCGCTGATCGTGCACGGCCTACAGCAGGGCATCGCCTGGGCGGTGCACAAGGAGGTGCTGGTGCGCCGCGGCATCATCGGGCACACGGCCGTCCGGCTGCCGGCCAAGCCGCTGGACGCGGGCGGCCGGGCCCTGCTGGATGAGATCCTGACCGCGTTGGACCTGTGACGCACGGGAGGACCATGGCGGACATCGAGGTCGGCGGGCGGTTCGGCCGGCTGTACGGGTATCTCGACTGGCCCTGGCGGCTGGCCGCCCTCAACCTGCTGTGGCTGCTCGGCGTGCTGGCCGGGCTGGTGCTGTTCGGGCTGGCACCGGCCACGGCCGCGCTGTACGCCGTCCTGCGGGGCTACCTGCTGGACCGGTCGCCGCGGCTGTGGCACGACTTCTGGGCCACCTGGCGCGCGTCGCTGCGCTCGTCGCAGCTGGTGCTCGGCCTGCCCATCCTCACCGTCTGGGTCGTGGTGTTCTACCTGCTGCTGGCGCGGTCGACGCCGTTCGTCGCGGGCATGGCGGTGCTGGCGGCGGGGTACCTGGCGACGCTGCTCCAGCTGCCCGCCGTCGTGGCCCACCTCGACCTGCCGGTGCTGCGGTCGTGGCAGGTCACGGCCGAGGTGGCGTGGCGGCGGCCGCTGGCCACGCTGGCTGTGGCCGTGCTCGTGATCGGGCTGGCGGTGGGCGGCTGGCTCACGACGCCCGCCGCCGTCCCGCTGTTCTTCCCCGCCCTGCCCGCGCTGCTCGCGACGCTCACCGTCCAGCGCGGCCTGGCTGACTGACTGCCGCGGATCAACAGTGGTCGCTCAGGCTGGTCTGGCGTCACGTGCTTGTCCACCGTCTCGCCGGCAAACGCTTACCGAGCGTCCCGCGTGACGCAGAACCAGGACGTGACACGAGGCCAGCACGCGTCACACCCAGGACGCACCCCTGCCCACGGACGCCTCCGCTCGGCTGAGCCCTGGCGTCGATCAGGCTGGGACGGTGGTGCGGCGGGCGCGGACGGCCGCCGCCAGCTCGCTGAGCAGGTCCGTCGTCGTCTCCCAGCTCATGCAGGCGTCGGTGACGCTCTGGCCGTAGACCAGCGGCGTCGCGCCGATGTCCTGCCGGCCGGCCACCAGGAAGCTCTCCAGCATGACGCCGGCGATGCCGCGCTGGCCGCCCGCGATCTGCTGCGCGATCTCGCGGGTGACGACCGCCTGCCGCTCGTGGTCCTTGCCGCTGTTGCCGTGGCTGGCGTCGATGACCAGCCGCTCCGGCAGCTGCGCCTTGTGCAGCAGCGCGAGCGCGTCGCGGACGTGGTCCGGGCCGTAGTTCGGGCCGGCGCTGCCGCCGCGCAGGATGACGTGGCAGTCGGGGTTGCCGGCGGTGCTGACGGCGGCCGCGCGGCCGTCGTGGTCGACGCCGAAGAACACGTGGCCGTGCGCCGCCGCCGTGCAGCCGTCGATGGCCGCCTGGACGTCACCGCTGGTGGCGTTCTTGAAGCCGACCGGCATGGACAGGCCGGAGGCGAGCTGGCGGTGCACCTGGCTCTCCGGGGTGCGCGCGCCGATGGCGCCCCAGGACACGGTGTCGGCGATGTACTGCGGGCTGATCGGCTCGAGGAACTCGCAGCCCACCGGCAGCCCCGCGCCGAGCACCTCGAACAGCAGCTCGCGGGCGATGCGCAGCCCACGCCGTACGTCGAACGTCTCGTCCAGCCCGGGGTCGTTGATCAGCCCCTTCCAGCCGACCGTCGTGCGCGGCTTCTCGAAGTACACCCGCATGACGATGGCGAGGTCGTCGCGCAGCTCGTCGGCCACCGGCCGGAGCCGCCGGGCGTAGTCGAGCGCCGCCACCGGGTCGTGCACCGAACACGGGCCGACGACCACCAGCAGGCGGTCGTCCTCGCCGGCCATGATGCGGCGGACCTCGGCCCGGCTGTCGCGGACCAGCGCGGCGTGCTCCTCGTCCATCGGCAGCTCGGCCAGCATGCGGGCCGGCGGGACGAGCGGCTGGAACCCGGTGACGCGCAGGTCGCCGGTGGGGGACTGGGGCTCGGACATGGGTACTACGTCTCCTCTGCGACGAGCGGGACGTCCCGTCGGATCACCACCGAGCCGGCCCGTCTCATGACGAAGGGCAGAGACGAGACGTCTCTGCCCAGCTGGCTCCGGGTGGTTCGTCGGTCAGCGCATGACACGCCCGGCTCCACCCGGAGCCTGCGCAAAATACGGATACCGACGGACCGCGATCACGGATCGAACTATAGCCGACCGTGCGCTCAGGCGCGCAGGTTGATCAGCGTCGGGCCGGTGCGGGTGCCGTCGGAGCGGGACAGTGCGACGACGCAGTGGCCGGCCGGGATGCGGGTGACGATGTCGGACACGGTCCAGCGCGGTCGCTCGACCCGGCGCAGGTTGGTGCCCTTGGTGACGCCCCAGTTGCGGGTCTCGCCGTCGGAGCGGTTCCAGCCGCCGCGGCTGTCGCGGGAGCTGCCGCTGGTGTGGGCCAGGCCGGTCGCCTCGCCCTGGCTGTAGCTGACCTCGGACACCCAGTGGTCGCCGAACCAGTCGGAGAACACCTTGGCGTCGACCGGGTCGATGCCGCCGAACACCGCCTTGCAGCCGACCGACCCGAACACCGTGGCCCGGACCTGCACCGGGAAGTCGCTGATGGTCTGCGCCAGCAGGATGAGCCCGGCGTTGTTGGAGCGCAGCTTCTGCACGCCGCGCGCGACGTAGTCGTCGACGAAACGGCCGGCCTCGTCGATGGCGAGCGCCTTGAAGATGCCGCGGTTGGTGTCGGGCGCGGACGTGACCTGCACGAACTGCGACACCACCAGCCGGGCCAGGATGCGGGTGGCGTCGGGGAACTCGGCCTCGGGCAGCGACACCCGCACCCGCGTCGGCTTGTTGATGTCGTGCATGCGGAAGGTCTTCTCGCGGTCGAACAGCTCCATCAGCCGCGGCCGGGCCAGCAGCTGGAACCGTTCGACCAGCGACGCGGCCGGGTCGGCGTTGCGGTTGGCTTGGTCGCGGCGGCTGTCGAGCAGCGCCTTGGCCTCCTTGCCCTCCGACCCGCGCAGGTTCGCCTTCACCTGGTCGGTCATGCCCTGCTCGGAGCGCAGCAGCGCCAGCATCTCGCGGATCTTCGGCCACCGCCCGAACGCCAGGTGGAACGGCGCCAGGCACGCGTACAGCGCGTTGCGCGAGCCGTCCATGAAGTAGGCCATGTCGTCGGTGACGTACGGCGGCAGCATGGCGCTGGCCAGCCGGTCGGCCGCGGTGTCGGGGTGGTGGGTGCCGCCGTAGAGGTCGAACCCGGTGGTGGGGTTGAGGGGGTCGATGGTGACGTCGAACCAGCCCTGGTGCGCGAAGTCGTCGCCCTTAGGATCGACGACGACCACGCTGGACTGCCCGGCCAGCGCCGACAGCGACAGGTGCTCGACGATGGGCAGCGCGAACCCGCGCGTCTTGCCCGACCCCGGCGGCCCGATGACCAGCAGCGACGTGCGCAGGACGTCCTGGTCGACGCCGAAGTCCTGGGCGAGGACGGTGTCGGCGTGCGGGTCCTGGACGGTGCGGCCGAGCCGGACCTGCCCGGCTGCCAGGTTGTGCTTGGCCAGCCGCGGCACCGGGAGGTCGTGCAGCGCCGACGGGTGCGCCAGCGCGGCCGGGCCGTACCGGACGATCTCGTCGGCCAGCTGGGCCAGCGCCGTGGCGTCGCCGGACCGGGCGTCGAGCGCGCCGGCGATGCGGGCGGTGTCGACGTCGGACAGCCGGCCGTCCTGGACCAGCCGGTCCATGGCCACGGCGGCGTCGGGGTGGTCGTCGCGCAGCACGTCCCAGGGGGTGTTGCCGCGGCGTCGTCGACTGAGCATGGGGGCCCCTAAGCGTTCTTCCGCAGGTAGGCGTCGAGTCGCTTGATGCGCGCGGCCAGCGCCGGGTGGGTGCTGAACAGCCGGGCCCGCAGCACGAAGGTGCGGCGGTCGTCGTCCATGCCCTGGCGCAGCCAGTCCTCGAACACCTCGATCAGCGCGTGCCCGTAGCCGAGGTTGGCGGCGATGCGGTCGGCGCGGTACTCGCTGCGCCGGGCCAGCCACGGCAGGATCAGCGGCGTCAGCACGATCAGCGCGACGGTCGGCGGCGCCCACGTCTGGCCGGACTGGACCGCCGCCCACATGAGCACCGTCACGAAGAACAGCACGAACAGCAGCAGCGACCAGGTGATGACCTTCGCGACGAACGACGCCAGCCCCGGCATGCGGGCGACCACCGCGAACAGCATGGAGAACAGCGTGACGACCACCCGCAGCACCAGCCGCAGGATGCGGGTGAGCAGCCGCGCCGGCACCGAGTACCAGTAGGCCAGCAGGTTGCTCCACGGGTGGCCGCCGAGGTGGTGGCCGAGCTCGTGCGCCAGCACCGCGGCCAGGTGGTGGTGCGGCATGGCCTCGAGCGTCTTGCGGGTGACGGTGACGATGTGCCCGGACGCGGCGTAGGCGTTGAGCGCGTCGCTGTCTTCGATGAACAGCTGGTACTTGCCGCCGTCGCGCCCGGCGGACTGGCTGACCTCGATCCAGGCGTGCTCCAGCCGCTCGCGCTCGCTGGGCGTGGGCCGGCGGGCGCGCAGGAAGAACCGGGCGACCGCGACCTCGACCGGCCGGTAGAAGATCAGCACGCCGCTGGCCAGCCACAGCACCATGCACAGGATGGGCACGACGGTGGTGTTGCCCACCAGCGCGCCGATGCCCAGCCCGACCATGCCGACTACGGTGAGGCTGAACACGAACCACGGCAGCGCCAGCACCAGCGAGGCCAGCGTGGAGAGGTCGGCGCGGCGCCGGGTGCGCAGCGGTCGCGGTGCCGTGCTGCCGGACGGTGTGCCGAGGCGTTGCCGCAGCCCGGTGAGACCGGTGGCCGCCGGTGGATCGGGGTCGTCGAAGCCGCCCGGGGGCCCGCTGGGCCGCACGCCGGACGTCCGGCCGTCGTCGCTCATCGCCGCCTCCGATGACCCAGGGGTGTCACTGCTTGTGAAAGTCACCATAACCGCTGGCTGTGACAACGTCAGGCAAGATCGTGAGCGCTGGACGGCTGGGCACCGTAGGGTCGAAGACGTGAGCGAGATCCATGAGCTGACCGGGTTGGAGCTGGCCACAGCCGTTCGCAAGCGTGAGGTGTCGCCGTCCGAGGTGGCCGACCACGCGCTCGAACGGGCCGATCGGCTGGACCCGTCCGTCGGCGCCTTCGTCACCCTGACCCCCGACCTCGCCCGCGAGCAGGCCGCCGAGGCCGAGATCCTGCTCCGGGAGACCCGCTCCGGCGATGAGCTGCCGCCGTTCCTGGGCGTGCCGTGCCCCGTCAAGGACCTCGCGATGGTGGCCGGCGTGCCGTTCCGGTTCGGCAGCGCCGCCCTCGGCGACTTCGTGGCGCCCGCCGACGACGGCGTCGTCACCCTGCTGCGCCAGGCCGGCACGCTGATGCTCGGCAAGACGAACACGCCCGAGTTCGGCCTGCCGCCGTACACCGAGCCCGACATCGCGCCGCCGGCCCGCACGCCCTGGGACACCACGCGGTCGGCCGGTGGGTCCAGCGGCGGGTCGGCGGCGGCGGTCGCGGCCGGCATCGCGCCCATCGCACACGGCAGCGACGGCGGCGGCTCCCTCCGCATCCCGGCCAGCGCCTGCGGGCTGGTCGGCCTCAAGCCCACCCGCGGCCGCGTCAGCCCCGGCCCGTACCACCCCGAGGGCGCCGGCCTGGCGTCCAACGGCGTGCTCACCCGCGACGTCCGCGACACCGCGGCGCTGCTCGACGTGCTGTCGCACCAGTGGCCCGGCGACCTCTACGTGCTCGCGCCGCCGCGCACCACCTTCCTCGACGCCTGCGAGCGCGAGCCCGGGCGACTGCGCGTCGGCCTGCTGACCACTCCGGTCATCGTCGACGACGCACCCGTCGACGACGCCTGCCTGGCCGCGGTCGTCCGCACCGCCCGGCTGCTGGAGGACCTCGGCCACCAGGTCGAGCCGGCGCCGGTGCCGTTCGCGGCGCAGCGCTGGGACTCCTTCGAGGCCGTCTGGTCGGTGCTGGCGCTGAGCGCGCCGGTGCCGCCCGAGGACGAGCACCTGCTGCTGCCGCTGACCCGCTGGCTGCGGGAGAAGGGCCGGTCGGTCAGCGGCATCGAGTACGCGTCGGCGCTCGGGCTGATCCAGACGACGACGCGCGAGACGGCGGCCACCTGGGCGGCCTACGACGTCATCCTGAGCCCGACGCTGGCGCGGCTGCCGGCGCCGGTCGGCTCGCAGCGCGACGACGCCGACCCCGCCGCCGACTTCGCCGCGCAGATGGCGTTCACGCCGTGGACCAGCATCTGGAACCTCACCGGCTGGCCGGCCGTCAGCCTCCCGCTCGAGACGACCGAGGCCGACGGCGTCACGCTGCCGGTCGGCGTCATGCTCGGCGGCCGCCACGGCGCGGAGGAGACGCTGTTGTCGCTGGCCGCGCAGCTGGAGGCGGCCCGGCCGTGGCGCGATCGGAGGCCGGCCACATGGTGAGCTTCGGCTACTTCCTGGTGCCTGACGCGTCCGAGCCGCTGCTGGAGACCGCTGTGCTGGCCGAGTCGCTCGGGTTCGAGTACGCCGGCATCCAGGACCACCCGTACCAGCGCCGGTTCGCCGACACCATCGCGTTGTCGAGCGCCATCCTCACCGCCACGTCCACGCTGCGGGTCTTCCCCGACGTCGCCTGCCTGCCGCTGCGTCCGCCCGGCGTGCTGGCCAAGACGGCGGCGTCGCTGGACGTGCTGTCCGGCGGACGGTTCGAGCTGGGGCTGGGCGCGGGCGCGTTCTGGGACGCGATCGAGGGCTACGGGGGCGTGCGGCGGACGCCGGGGGAGGCGCTGGCGGCGCTCGGCGAGGCGATCGAGGTGATCCGGCTGCTGTGGAGCGGCGAGCGCGGGCTCCGCTTCGAGGGCGACCACTACCACCTGCGCGGGGTGCACTCCGGGCCGTTGCCGGCGCACGACATCGGCATCTGGGTCGGCGCGTACGGCCCGCGGGCGCTGGCCCTGACCGGCCGGCTGGCCGATGGCTGGGTGCCGTCCATCAACGCCGACGTGCTGCGCCGGCTGCCCGAGCTCAACGATCGGGTCGACGGCGCTGCCGTCGCCGCCGGCCGCGACCCGTCCGCCGTCCGCCGCGTCTTCAACGTCGGCGGCGCCATCACCGACGGCGTCTCGGAGGGCTACCTCGCCGGTCCGGTGTCGCAGTGGATCGACGAGCTGAGCGTGCTCGTCACCGAGCACCGCGCCGACGTCCTGGTGTTCGGCGGCCCGCCCGGCCAGTTGCGCACGTTTGCCGAGGAGGTCATGCCCGCCCTCCGGTGATCAGGGGAGCGCGGTCACCGTGGCGTGGTAGCCGAGGTTGGACGAGATCTGGTCGGCGTGCTCGATGGCGATCATCGCCAGCTCGTCCTGCCGGGCCGGCAGGTTCATCGCCGACAGCGGGCCCGACACCGACAGCGCCGCGACGACCTGGCCGGACCGGTCGCGGATCGGCGCCGCCACGCAGGCCCGGCCGAACGCCAGCTCCTCCAGCTCGGTCGCGAAGCCGCGGGAGCGGACGTCGCGCAGCGCCGCGGCCAGCTCGTCGTACGACGTGATGGTGTGCGGGGTGTAGCGGGCGTACTCGGCGCCGATCAGGCCGCGCAGGTCGTCAGGCGGAAGCTCGCTGGTCAGCGCCTTGCCCATGGCGGTGGCGTGCAGCGGCCCGCCGCGGCCGATCAGCGTGGACGGCCGCGGCGCGTTGGCGCCCTCGAAGTGGCACAGGTAGAACAGGCTGGCGCCGTGGCGTTCGGCGACGTTGACGCCGAGGCCCAGCGTGGCGGCGAGGTTCTGCGCGAGCTGACGGGACTGCTGGTGCACCGGCGACTGGTTCAGCCCGATGCCGGCCAGTGTGATGACCCGCGGGCCGACGCCGTACAGCCCGCTACGCCCGTGGTGCGTCAGGTACCCCAGGTTGACCAGCGCGCCGACCAGCCGCGACACCGTCGACTGGCCCAGCCCGGTGGCGGCCACCAGCTCGGAGATGCGCCGCTCGGGTTGCTCCTCGGTGAACGCGGACAGCAGCGAGAGCGCCCGTTCGACGCTCTGGGTGCCGCCGGCGGACTCGCGGGCTGGTACTCGTGGCACGTCGTTGCTCCCCCACCATGCTCGGAACCGTCATCTACATCGTAGATGAGACCCCGCACAGAACCCGTCAACCTGCCTGGCTGTCGCGGTCCTGGGCCCGCAGCGCGCGGTCGAGGTCGGCCAGGCCCTCGACGACCAGCCGGCGGGCGGCGTCGGGCAGCTCGGCCGTCTCCAGCCAGCCGCGCACCGTCGTCGCCGTGGCGGCGTCGGCGAGCAGCCGCGGAAACAGCCCGACCACGATGGCCTGCGCGCTCTCGTTGGTCCGCTCCGCCCACACTCGCGGGACGGCGTCGAGATACGGCTGGACGTACGCACGCACCAGCTCGCGCTGCTCCGGGTGGGCGAAACCGCGCACCGTCGCCGACAGCAGCGCGTTCGGCAGCTCGTCGGACTCGACGACGGCCTGCCACGCGGCTGCCTTGGCGGCGTAGGACGGGACCGCCGCGCGGGCGTACGCGGCCTGCCGCTGCCCAGCGGCGGTGTTGTCGCGCTCGAGCTCGGCGTCGACGGCGTCGTCGCCGGCCGCGCCCAGCACGACCAGCCGCTGCAGCAGCGTCCATCGCAGGTCGGTGTCGACCACCAGGCCCGGCAGCAACTCGTCGTCGCCGTCGAGCAGCGCCCTGATCTCCGCGACGTGCTCGTCGCTGGCCGCGGCCGACACCCAGGCCCGGGTGAAGGCGAGCTGACGGTCGCTGCCGGCCTCGGCCGACCCGGCCGACTGCCGCAGTGCGGCCGCCCAGCGCGACGACAGCACCGTCCGGTTGGCCGGCCACGCGTACAGCTCGATGGCCGCTCGCGCGGACGCGAGCACGTGCTGCACCACGCCCATCGACGTCTCGCGCTCGATGCCGCCGAGCACCAGCTCGACGAACGAGCTGGCCGACATCTCGGCGTCGCGCAGCATGTCCGTCGCCGCCGTCCAGCACAGCGCTCGCGGCAGCGGGTCCAGCGAGCCGATCGAGTGCACCACCGTCGCCAGCGAGCGGTCGTCGAGGCGCACCTTCGCGAAGGTGAGGTCGTCGTCGTTGACCAGCAACAGGTCGGGCTGGGTCTCGCCGCGCAGCTCCGCCACCTCGGTGCGCGGGCCGTCGACGTCCAGCTCGATCCGGCGCCGCCGCACCAGCGCGCCGTCGTCGTCGTAGTCGTAGAGGCCGATCGCCGCCCGGTGCGACCGGATGGCCGGGTGCTCGGACGCGGCGGTCTGCTCGACGACCACCGACGTGTACGTGCCGGCGTTGTCGACGGTGACCACCGGGCGCAGCGTGTTGACGCCGGCCGTGCGCAGCCACTGCTCGTTCCACGCCGACAGGTCGCGGCCGCTGGTCCGCTCGAGGTGCGCGAACAGGTCACCGAGCGAGGTGTTGCCCCACGCGTGCTCGGCGAAGTACGCCCGCACGCCCTCGAGGAACGCGTCGCGGCCGACCCAGGCGACCAGCTGCTTCAGCACGCTGGCGCCCTTGGCATAGGTGATGCCGTCGAAGTTGACCTCGACGTCCTCGAGATCGCGGATGTCGGCGGAGATCGGGTGCGTGGACGGCAGCTGGTCCTGGCGCAGCGCCCACAGCTTCTCGGTGACGGCGAACGTCGTCCAGCCGTCGGTCCACCGGGTCGCCTCGGACAGCGACAGCACCGACGCCCACGTGGCGAACGACTCGTTCAGCCACAGGTCGTCCCACCAGCGCATGGTGACGAGGTCGCCGAACCACATGTGCGCCATCTCGTGCAGGATCGTCTCGGCCCGGCGCTCGTAGGCGGCGTCGGTGACGCGGCTGCGGAAGACGTAGTCCTCGTGGTGGGTGACGGCGCCGGCGTTCTCCATGGCGCCCGCGTTGAACTCCGGGACGAACAGCTGGTCGTACTTCGCGAACGGGTAGGCCAGCCCGAATACGTCCTCGAAGAACGTGAAGCCGCGGCTGGTGACGTCGAACAGTTCGTCGGCGTCGAGGTGCTCGGCCAGCGACTTGCGGCAGTACAGCGCCAGCGGCAAGGTCTTCTCCTTGCCGACGTGCTCGGACCGCTCGACGTGGTACGGACCTGCGACGATCGCCGTCACGTACGTCGACAGCCGCGGCGTCGGCTCGAACGTCCACCGCTTCTTGCCGTGGCTGGCCTTCCCGGCCTTGCCCGGCGAGTTCGATACGACCTGCCAGCCGGACGGCGCGTCGACCAGGAACGTCACCTCGGCCTTGAGGTCGGGCTGCTCGAAGCAGGCGTAGACGCGGCGGGCGTCGGCCACCTCGAACTGCGAGTAGAGGTACACCTCGTCGTCGACCGGGTCGACGAACCGGTGCAGCCCCTCGCCGGTGTGCATGTAGGCGGCGTCGGCGACGACCTTGACCTCGTTCTCGCTGGCCAGGCCGGTGAGCCGGACCCTGGAGCCGTCGTAGGCCTCGGCCGGGTCGAGCGCGGTGCCGTTGAGGACGACCTCGTGCACCGTGGGCGCGATGAGGTCGAGCCAGGTCTCGGCGCCCTCGGTGGCGGCGAAGGTCGCCGTCGTCGTCGACCCGAACGTGGTGTCGTCGCGGGTGAGATCAAGTTCGACGGTGTAGCGCACCGACGCGGGGTCGACGACGGAGGCGCGCTCGCGTGCCTCGTCGCGGGTCAGGTTCGTGCCAGACATGGCCTCGATCCTGGCAGAACATCCGCCGTCGCGCTGGCCGTGGGGCGCGGGAATCGACCGCGCCGTCGCGCGGTTGGCCAGATTTGAGACCTCCTTGACACGTCAATTTGCTGCCGACTGCGTCAGACCCTGCGGTCAGCTAGCACCCCTGTTATGAAGGGCACCCCCATGAGTGAGACCACCCCCGTCGATTTCTGGTTCGACCCGATCTGCCCGTGGGCGTGGATGACGTCGCGCTGGATGATGGAGGTCGAGCGGGTCCGGCCGGTCGAGGTGACGTGGCACGTGATGTCGCTGTCGTACCTCAACGCCGGGCGCGACCTGGGTGAGTCGTACAACCGGCTGATGGCCGGCAGCTGGGGCCCGGTGCGCGTCATCACGGCGGCGAAGGAACTGCACGGCCAGCGCTGGGTGAAGCCGCTCTACGACGCCATGGGCACCCGGTTCCACCCGGGCGGCCAGAAGGACCGCTCGGTCGTCATCGCCGAGGCGCTGGCCGAGGTCGGCCTGCCGGCGTCGCTGGCCGCGTACGCCGGCACCGACGAGTACGACGCCGCGCTGAAGGAGACCCACCACGCCGGGATGGACCAGGTCGGCGACGAGGTCGGCACGCCGGTCCTCGCGGTCGACGGCTACGCGTTCTTCGGCCCCGTCCTGTCGCCGGCGCCGCGCGGCGACGAGGCCGGCCGCCTGTGGGACGGCGTGCGGGCGCTGGCCTCGTACGACGGATTCTTCGAGCTCAAGCGGACGCGCACCCGCGAGCCCGTCTTCGGCTGACGTACGGCAGACTGACGCCCATGCGCGTCCACGTCGGCTCCGACCATGCCGGATACGAGGTCAAGAACCGCCTTGTCGAGTTGCTCCGCGACGGCGGCCACGAGGTCGTCGACCACGGCCCGTTCGTCTTCGACGAGCTGGACGACTACCCGACGTTCTGCCTGCGGGCGGGTGCGGGCGTGGCCTCCGACGACGGCAGCCTGGGCATCGTCATCGGGGGCTCCGGCAACGGTGAGCAGATGGCCGCGAACAAGGTCAAGGGCATCCGGTCGGCGCTGGCGTGGTCCGAGGAGACCGCCCGGCTGGCCCGCGAGCACAACGACGCCCGCGTGCTGGCCGTCGGCGCCCGCATGCACCCGTTCGACGACATCGCGACGTTCGTGCGGACGTTCCTCGACACCCCGTTCTCCGGCAGCGAGCGGCATGCCCGCCGCATCGCCATGCTCAGCCGTTACGAGGCGGACGGCGAGCTTCCTCCGCTGCCGGCGCCGGCCGACTGATTCCCTTTGCCTGCTGCGACTCGCTGCCGCCGGCGACCTCGCGGTCGGCCCTCGGGCTGGGCCGCGGCGGCAGCGGGGACTTCCCGATGCGCTCCAGCGCGGCCTCGATGTCGCCGGGAGCCGGGCGCGACACGTCGCGGGCCCGCATGGCCCGCGACACGCCGACCTGGGAGCGCCGGTCGACCTGGTCGAGCTTGCGGACACCCTTCTCGCGATCGTTCACAGGAAGGACGGTACGTGCCCGAGGGCCACACGATCCACCGTCTGGCCGGTGAACTGTGCCGTGCCTTCGGTGGGCGGGTCGTCGGCGTGTCCAGTCCGCAGGGGCGGTTCGCGGCCGGCGCCGCCGTCGTCACCGGCGTGCGGCTCGTGCGGGCGGAGGCGCACGGGAAGCACCTGTTCATCGGGTTCGCCGGGCGGCGGTGGGTGCACGTGCACCTCGGGTTGTACGGGAAGTTCGACGTCGCGGCGGTGCCCGCCGGCCCCGTGTGGGGTGCGGTGCGGATGCGGCTGGTCGCCGATTCCGCTCACGCGGACCTGCGCGGGCCGACCCGGTGCGAGGTCGTCGGCGACCCCGAGAAGGACGCCGTCGCCGCCCGGCTCGGACCGGACCCGCTGCGCGGTGACGATCCCGGGCGGGCGCTGGAGCGGATCGGACGCAGCCGGGCGCCGATCGGCGTGCTGCTGATGGACCAGTCCGTCGTCGCCGGCGTCGGCAACGTGTACCGCGCGGAGTCGCTGTTCCGGGCGGGCCTTGACCCCGCCCGTCCTGGCGCGTCCGTGCCGGGGTCCGTCCTGCGGTCCATCTGGGCCGACCTCGTCGGGCTGATGGAACGGGGTGTCGAGACCGGCCGCATCGACACCGTCCGGCCGGAGCACGAGCCCGAGGCGATGGGCCGTCCACCGCGCGTCGACGATCATGGCGGCGAGGTGTACGTCTACCGGCGGACGGGGCAGCCGTGCCTCGTCTGCGGAACGCCGGTCGCGGCTGGAAGAGCGGCGGCCCGGAACCTGTTCTGGTGCCCGAACTGCCAGCATTGACGCACCCTGACGGGCAATTCTGTGTGATCTTCCTCCCACGCTCTCTTTGCCGCTAGGGTCCTGGTGTGACGACCCGATCGGCTGGCGTGCTCGGGCTTGCCGGGGCGTTCTTCGGCGGGCGTCCGGCCAGCGCGCTGACGCGACGACTCCTCCGCGAGCCCGTCGTCATGGCGGTCCTCCTCGCCTCCACCCTGCTGCTCGGGTTGTCGATGGTGCAGTGGGAGTCGATCGTCCCGGCCATCGCCTTGGTGCTGCCGCTGCTGTTCGGCGGGCTGTTCGTGCAGCCGCGGGCGCTGGCCTGGCTGGTCGGCGCCGTCGCGTTCTGCCTCATCGCCGGCGGGGTCGTCATCGGCGGCGGGCAGACCTTCCTCGCCGTCACCGTCGTCGTCGGCATCACCGCCGTCGTCTCGCTCGGCCTGGCGCGGTCGCGGGCGCGGCTCGGCCTGCAGGGCACCATGGGCGAGTCGATGCTCGTCGACCTGCGCGACCGGCTGGCCGCCCAGGGCCGCATGCCGCCGCTGGGGCGCGGCTGGCAGATCGATCTCAAGCACCATGCCGCCGAACGGTCCAGCTTCTCCGGCGACTTCGCCGTCGCCTCCCGCTCCACCGACGGCCGCATGCTCGAGCTGGCCCTCGTCGACGTGTCCGGCAAGGGGCACAACGCCGGCACCCGTGCCCTCCTGCTGTCCGGCGCGTTCGGCGGGCTGCTCGGCTCGCTGCCGCCCGACCAGTTCCTGCCCGCCGCCAACGCCTACCTGCTGCGGCAGCGCTGGCCCGAGGGCTTCGCCACCGCCGTCCATCTCGTCGTCGACCTCACCACCGGCGAGTACGAGGTCCGCTCGGCCGGCCATCCGCCCGCCATCCACTTCCACGCCGGCTCCGGCCGCTGGGCCACCCTCGACACCGAGGGTGGCCTGCTCGGCGTCTACGAGCAGAAACACTACGAGCCGGTCAAGGGGCGCCTGCGGCCCGGCGACGCGCTCATGCTCTACACCGACGGGCTGGTCGAGGCGCCACGGCGCGACCTCTCGGACGGCATCGACAAGCTCCAGGGCGAGGCCGAGCGCCTGGTGGCGCGCGGCTTCGAGGGCGGCGCTCAGAAGCTCATCAACGCCGTCGCCTCGTCCGACGCCGACGACCGCGCCCTGCTGCTGTTGTGGCGCACGTTCTAGCGTTTCGTGTACGCCGCGACCACCTCGATCTCGACCAGCCAGCCGGCCACCGGCAGCGTGTCGACCTCGAGGTTCGTGCGTGACGGCCGGGTGTCGTTGGCGAACTCGACCGGCGTGTAGGCGGGGATCACCTCGCCGGTCACCCGGTTCACGTTGGCCATCCACTTCCGATAGGCGCGGTTCCAGCCGTTGTAGTCGGCCCGCTCGGTGCCGGGCGGCGCCTCCAGGTAGATCCGCATGCTGATGACGTTGCTCAGCGAGAGGCCCTGCGACTCCAGGTTCTCCCTGATGCGGGCCATCGCGTTCATGCCCTGCGCCTCGGTGACGGTGACGCCGGCGGGCAGCACGCCGCCAGGGAACTGGGCCGGGTCGATGTAGCGCTCCGGCGTCCCGGCCGGCGCCGCCGGGTTGAGCGCGCCCGGGCCGATGCCGCTGGAGAAGTACAGCGGCACCTGGTTGCCGACGGCGACTCCGTTGGCGATGAACGGGTCCGGTGCCTGGGTGGGCGCCGCGATGTTGAAGCGGACCTCCTGTGGCCGGGGTGCGCCGATGCCGGTGACGGCGACGACGCTGCCGGTGATGGCGAGCGTGGCGAGACTGGACGCGGCGGCGACGGCGGTGAGGCGGCGGGTGGGCTTGCGCATGGTTGGTCTCCTCTCAGGCCGCGGTAGCGGCGACGCGCTCGTGCAGGGCGGTGACGACCTGGCGGGCGGACTCGAAGGCGCCGGCCTGCCAGGCGATGAGGTAGCTGAGGTGGTCGCCGGCGAAGTACGTCCGGCCGTCCGGGCGCAGCAACTGGTCGTAGGCGGGGCCGCGGCCGCCGGGCCAGTTCACCCAGCCGCCGAGGCTGTACGGCTCCTTCGGCCAGGCGATCGAGATCGACGTCTCCAGTTCGTCGCGGTACCTGTCGCCGTGGATCTTCACGCCCTGTTCGACGGCGCGCTCCGATCGTCCCGCCACCGGGAGGTCGGTGTAGGAGCCGGAGTAGTAGCCGACGACCACGCCCTTGCGGCCGAGGAAGCCGGACGACGGGTACCAGATCCCGGAGATGTCCATGTTCGTCGCCGTGATGCCGCCGAAGATCTTGTCGTCCTCCTCCCACCAGCGGCGGCCGTACTGCAGGCCGATCTTGCCGGTGTTCGCGCCGGTCGGGACGGTGAGCGCGTCCTTCGTCGCCTGGGTGAAGTTCGCCGGGATGCCCTTGAGCACCATCGGCGGGATGGTGGCGATGCAGTAGTCCGCTTCGACGGTCCGGGTACGGCCGTTCAGGCGGTAGCTGACACGCACGCCGTCGGGCAGGTTCTGGATCTGGGTGACCGGGGCGTTGTAGGTGATGCGGCGCTTGCCACCGATGGCCGCGGCGAGTGCGGAGCTGATGCGGTCCATGCCGCCGACCGGCTGCCACATCATCATCGCCTGGTCGAAGCCGAATTCGAACGCGAAGCGGGTCCCGAACCGGCTCTGCAGGATCGCCGACATCGACGGCGGCGTCCCGGCGACGCCCGCGTCGTGCCCCGCCCCCGGCGCGTCGACGTAGCCGCGCCGGCTGTTGCCGACGTACCTGCCGCCGGTGAGCCCGCCGAGGCTGTTCGCCAGCTCGATGACTCGCTCGGCGTCGTCGGTGCTGAGGGTCTCGTCGAGTGCACCTTGATTCGTCGCCTGGGCGAGCAGTTCGGAGATGTAGCCGTACACGTCGGCCTTGGCCTGCCGGTGCGTGACGGAGGTGCCGGCCAGCTCGCCGTAGTCGGTGCCGCTGGTGTTCTCGTGGTAGTAGAGGCTCTCGGCGTTCGCGTTCACCAGCGCCTCGATCGCGACGCCCAGCTCCCGGCAGTAGTCGAGGGTCACATGGTGGTTCGGGATGCGCGCCGGGCCCGCGTTGAAATACAGCCCGTCGTCGAACCCGCACGTCTGCGACACCCCGTCGGTGTCGGTCAGCCGGTCGCCGCGCCGGATCGTCTTGGCCCGGCCACCGGGACGGTCGCGCGCCTCCAGGACCGTGCAGTCGTAGCCGGCCTTGCCCAGCTCGTATGCCGCCGCAAGCCCGGCGGTGCCCGCACCGAGGATGACCACCTTCGTGCCGCGGCTGCGGGCCGAGTCGGGGAGGTCGGCGGCCCTGGGCGGGGCGAAGTCGCTGGTAGCGGCTTCGGCGGGCGACGCGAACAGGCCGAGGGCCTCCATGCTGCCGTAGAGCGCGGAGGCGCCGCCGACGGCGCCGACGCGGGTGAGGAAGCTGCGCCTGGAATGGGCGTGCGGTGTACCGGCGGTGGTGGTCATGACTGGCCTCCTGGTCGGTCCGCCCGGGCGGGGGTGCCGGGCGCAGAGGCAGTCTTGGGAGTGGTGGTTATGTCCTGGTTTCGGATGGGTTAGCGCATGATCACTGCTGCCGCGCCGCGGCGTGCGGGCCGGCGGCCAGGTGCTGTTCGACCGTGCACTCACGGCGCCGGCATCCTGCGCCGTGGTCAGTGTGCGGCCAGCGCGTCCCACCCCGCCATCGTCAGGTCGACCGTCCGCAGCAGCGCCGCCCGGCTCGCCCCCTCCAGCGCCCGGACCGCGAGCCCCTGTACCTGCGCGTCGTAGAACTGCGCCAGCGTGTCGACGTCATCCGACGGCAACGGTTCGCCGTCGGCCGCGGCGGTCCGGAGCCTCGTTCGCAGCACCGTCAGCCGGTCCCGCCGGCTGCGATCCAGGTACGCGAGCACCGTCGAGTCGGTCGGCGGGCAGCTCAGCGTCGCCCGGGTGAGCAGGCAGCCGCGGGGACCGCCGCGCCGGGTGAACAGCGTGACGTTCTCGCGCAGCAACGCCTCGACGCCGCCGCGTGCGGTCGGCGCCTCGGCCATCGCCACGCCCGGCCGGCCGCCGTCGCCGTCCTGGTAGCGGTCGGCCGCCGCGCAGAACAGCGACGCCTTGGATCCGAACGCCGCGTACAGGCTCGGCGAGCCGATGCCCAGCACGTCCGTGAGGTCGGCGATCGACGTGTCCTGGTAGCCGCGGGTCCAGAACAGCCGCATGGCGTCGTCGAGTGCCACCTCGCGGTCGAAGCCGCGTGGTCGCCCGCGCCCCATCCAGTCTCCTTTCTGTGTCGATCACTACATTAACCACTTGACGCCACCCTCCGCCACTGCTTTATTGTGTAGCAACCACTACAGAAAAGGAGCGCGAGATGTCCGGCGTGACGAAGGCGACCAGCGGCGACGACCTCGAATGGTTCCGCCGTCTCGATCAGAACCTGCAGCTGGCCGACGCGATCGACCAGCGCCACGACGCCGCGATGACCGTCGGCTTCGCCCGCTACGGCGCGGGGGAGTCGAATCCCTGGACGGTCTCGTACGACGAAGCGCTGGTCGTCACCCGCGGCCGGTTCAGCGTCGAGAGCGGCGGCACGGTCACCACGGCGGCCGCCGGCGAGGTGATCTACCTACGCGCCGGCACCGACCTGGTCTACCGCGCCGTCGAGGAGAGCGAGGTGGTCTACGTCTCGCATCCGCACTGGCTCGCGGCCACCGAGAGCTCGCCGCACGCCGATCGCCTGGCCGAGTTCCAGCCAACGGCGAGCTGACGGCCCGACGGCGTTCCCGTTGTCGGTGGGGAGGTGTTGTATATGAAGGCAGTCGCCGTTCGTCGTCATGGTAAGGGCGGCACCGGGCCGCCCGCGACGACCCGCGAAGGGGGACCGAGTGATGCAGTACCTGCTGCTGATCTACAGCGAGCCGGCCACCGAGGCATCGGCCCAGAGTCAGATGGACGCCGAGATGGCCGAGTGGTTCGCGTACGACGAGGCCATCCGCAAGTCCGGCGTCTATGTCGACGGCAACGCGCTCCAGCCGACGGCGACCGCCACCACGCTGCGGCTGAAGGACGGCGAGCGGGTGGTCACCGACGGGCCGTTCGCGGAGACCCGCGAGGTGCTCGGCGGCTACTACCTGGTCGACGTGCCCGACCTCGACACCGCGCTCGACTGGGCCGCCAAGTGCCCCGGCGCGCGGTACGGCTCCATGGAGATCCGCCCGATCACGGTGTTCGATCAGGGCTGACGGTGAACGGGTGGGCGGCCGACCCCGCCGAGGCGGTCTTCCGCGAGGAGTGGGGCCGGCTGCTCGCCACGCTCGTCCGCTGGGTCGGCGACTTCGACCTGGCCGAGGAGGTCGCGGCCGACGCCATCGCGGCGGCGGTCGAGCGCTGGCCGGTCGACGGCGTGCCGGAGCGGCCGGGTGCGTGGTTGCTGACGACGGCGCGACGGCGAGCGGTCGACATCCTGCGGCGGCGGCAGAACTACGCGGCCAAGCTGGCGGTGCTGAAGGTCGAGGCCGAGCGCGACGAGTTGACCCGGCTGACGGAGCCGGCCGACGACGGCGGGCCCGACGTCATCGGCGACGACCGGCTGCGGCTGTTCTTCACCTGCTGCCATCCCGCGCTGGCCGCCGACGCCCGGGTCGCGTTGACGCTGCGCTACCTGGCCGGGCTGTCGACGGCGCAGGTGGCGCGGGCGTTCCTGGTGCCCGAGGGGACGATGGCGCAGCGGCTGGTGCGGGCGAAGCAGAAGATCGGCGCGGCCGGCATCCCGTACCGCGTGCCGTCGGCGACGGAGCTGCCCGGGCGGCTGCCCGCCGTGCTCAGCGTCGTGTACGTCGTGTTCACCGAGGCGTACGCGGCCAGCAACGGCGCCGCGCTGCTGCGGCCCGAACTGGCCGACGAGGCGATCCGGCTGGCCCGCATCCTGCACCGGCTGCTCCCGGCCGAACCGGAGGTCACCGGGCTGCTGGCGCTGCTCCTGCTGGTCGACGCCCGCCGAGATGCCCGGGTCGACGACGCCGGTGACCTCGTGCTGCTCGACGACCAGGACCGGTCCCGCTGGGATCCCGCCGAGGTCGCCGAGGGCCGCGCCCTGGTGCTCGACGCGCTACGGCACCGGCCGCCCGGGGCCTACGCGCTGCAGGCCGCCATCGCCGCCGTCCACGACGAGGCCCCGACGGCCGCCGCCACCGACTGGCCCCAGATCGTCGGCCTGTACGACGCCCTCCGCGCGACCGCCCCCTCCCCGGTCGTCGACCTCAACCGCGCCGTCGCCGTCGCGATGGCCCACGGCCCGGCGGCCGGGCTGGCGCTGCTGGACGAACTGGCGGCGGGTGGCGCGCTGGACCGGTTCCACCCACTGCACGCCGCCTGCGCCCGGCTGCTGGACCGGCTCGATCGCCCGGCCGACGCGGTCGTGGCCTATCGGCGCGCGATCGAGCTGTGCGGGAACGACGCTGAACGGGCGTTCCTGCTGCGCTGCCTCGCCGCCGCCGAATCACGCGCCGGACCACCCGACGATCGCTGACCGACGCGGTCGGGTGCCACCGCGTGCGTGGAACGGCGGTCGGGCGCCGCCGCGCGACCTCGGGGCGTCAGACCGACGGCCCGGAGGCGTCGACCAGCTCCCAACGACCGCCATCCTCGCCGCCGCGACGCCGGCGCAGCCACCGATCGCCGAGGACGCCGACCACGATCCCGCCGGCCACCGCCGGCAGCGCCCACGTCGCCGCGTCGAGCGTGCCGCCGGACGTCACGTTCCCGGCCGCGCCGGCCTCGGCCGCGCCGGCCTCGGCCGCGCCGGCCTCGGCCGCGCCGGCCTCGGAAGAGCCGGCCCCGGAAGAGCCGGCCCCGGAGGCGCCCGCGCCCGCGGCCTCCACCTCCGCCGCGTCCGGATCCTCCTCCGCCGGCCGCAGCCCGGTCCGTCCCGTCAATCCGAGGTCGACCAGCAGGTCCGCCAGCGCCGCCGCGTCGGCCGGCTGGTGCGAGACGCCGGGGTCGTCGAAGGACATCGGGCCGGCGCCCATGACCTCGGTGGTGTGAATCCACTCGGGCAGGCCGTCGTCGTCGAAGGTGATGCGGTCGACCCGCCACGGCTGTATGTCGTGGACCATCCAGGTGACGACGACCTGGTCGCCGCCGACACCGGGTGGCGTGACGCCGGGGGCGGGGGCGGCCACCGGTTCCATGCCCAGCTGTGACATCAGCGTCGTGTACGCCTCGTTCGTCGCGTACAGCGACGCGGTCCGGCCGGTCGACGGCGACACCAGCAGCACGCTGGTCGGCCCGCCGGCCGAGGCGGGGGCGGCGGCGAACAGCATGGCGCCGAGGACGAGGAGAGCGGCGGCCGGGCGGGCGAGACGCATGACGGCTCCGGTGGGTCGGTGGTGGTTACCTCGACTACACCGGCCGGGCTCAGCCGGTTCCCAGTGCCGACGCGGCGATCTCGACGGCGCGGCCGCGGTCGCCGGCGCCCTCGAGCCGGAACGTCACGCCGTCGTCGACCCACACGAGGGTCGGGCCGGCGATGCGCGCCGACTCGGTCCGCTCGCTGCCGTCCGGTGCCAGCAGGACGAGGTCGTGCGGCACGCCGAACCACCAGGCGTCCCGGCCGTCGACGGTGAGCGTGGCCGCCGTCGAGCCGAGTACCGCCGTCTTCAGGTACACCGGCGACAACGGGTCGGCGACCTGGTCCAGCCGGACGGTGTCGTCGCCGGAACCCCAGGTCAGCGACAGCACGCGGTCGTCGGCCGACACCTCGACGCCGTCGGGCGGGCCGAGGACCGGCGGCACGACCGGCGTCAGCCCGGTCCGCTGCGCCGCGGCGTCCAGCGAGAGCCCTGCCGGAGCAGACGGCGGCGCCGACGCCGACGGCTGCGACGGACCGGGCCGGACGGCGACCGCGCCGATCCCGAGCCATTCGCCGACGGCGGCCCGCACCGGCGCCGTCAGGCCCAGCGCCACCAGCACGGCGACGGCAGCGACGGCGATCCGGCGGCCCCGGCCGGCGGCCGGTCGCCACCGGCGGCCCGCGCCCGGTCGCCACCGCAAGACGCGGCCGGCGGCACGCCGCCACCGGGCGACGCGGCCGGCGGCCCGCCGCCACCGCGGGAGCCCGGCCGGTGCCGGGGACGTCCGGAGACGGTCCAGCACCGCGGTCGCGACCGCGGCCGGCGCCGGACCGTCGTCGTCGAGGGCCGAGCCGAGCGAGCGGCCGAGGGCGCGCAGCTCCCGGTCGAGGGCGTCATCCATGCTCCACCTCCTGGGCCGGCGTGGGCGCCAGCTCGGTCCGCAACCGGCGCAGCGCCCGGTACAGCCGCGACTTCACCGTGCCGCGCGGCCAGCCGAGCACCGTCGCCGTCTCCTCCTCGTCCAGGTCGAGCAGGTACCGGCAGACGACGACCCGGCGCTGCGCCTCGGGCAACGACCGCAGCGCCGCCACCAACTCCGCCCGCCGCTCGCCCGTCAGCGCCGTCGCCGCCGGGTCGTCGACGGCCAGGCCCGCGGCCGCCGCGTCGAGCAGGAACGACCGGTCCGCCGCCGCCCGGTACCGGCGGGCCGCCCGCGCGTTGTTGCGGGCCTCGTTGAGCACGATCCGCAGCAGCCACGGCCGGAACGGGGCGCCGTCGCGGAACGTGCCGATAGTGCGGTACGCCTTGACGAACGCTTGCTGGACGACGTCGTCCGCGTCCGGTCCGGCGCCCGCCATGACCGCGAGCCGGCGCGCGTCGGCGGCGTGCCGGCGCACGAGGACGGCGTACGCGTCGGAGTCTCCGGCGCGTACGCGGGCGATGGCGGCCTGTTCGGTCTCGTCGGCGATGGGTTCGGTCCTGTCGTCGTCGTTCTGCCGTTCATACACCGCGCGGGCCGCCGCGGTTCCCGGCTGTGCTAGAACGGCGCCGTGCAGCTTCTTCACAAGGGCAAGGTCCGCGACGTCTACTCCGACCGGCCGGGCGAGGTGATCCTCGTGGCGTCGGACCGCGTCTCGGTCTACGACGTCGTGCTGCCGACGCCGATCCCCGACAAGGGGAAGGTGCTGACGTCGCTCTCGCTCTGGTGGTTCGACCAGCTCGCCGACGTCGTCCCGAACCACGTCATCTCCGCCGACGACGTGCCGGACGAGTGGCGCGGCCGGGCCATCCGCTGCCGTCAGGTCGAGATCGTCCCGGTGGAGTGCGTCGCGCGCGGCTACCTCGCCGGTTCCGGCTGGACGTCGTACCAGGAGACCGGTGCGGTGTCCGGGGTGCGGCTGCCGCCCGGCCTGGTCGAGGGCGACCGCCTGCCGGAACCGATCTTCACGCCGACGACGAAGACGCCGCCCGAGTTGGGCCACGACGAGCCGATGACGTACGCCGAGGTCGAGGCGCAGGTCGGCGCGCCGATGGCGGCGCAACTGCGCGACCTCACGCTGACGCTGTACCGGCGGGCGGCGGAGCTGATGGAGCGGCGCGACATCCTGCTCGTCGACACGAAGGTCGAGTTCGGCCTGGCTCCCGACGGCACCCTGCTGCTTGCCGATGAGGTGATCACGCCCGACTCGTCCCGGTTCTGGGCGGCGCCGCAGTGGGCGCCGGGCCGCCGGCAGGTCTCCTACGACAAGCAGGTCGTGCGCGACTGGGCGCAGGACCTCGGCACCTGGGACAAGACCCCGCCCGGCCCGGCCGTCCCGGACGAGATCGTCGAGAAGACCCGCGCCGTCTACATCGAGATGTACGAGCGCATCACCGGCCGGACCTGGACGTAGGCCCTAGCGCAGCGACCGGTAGTGCTCACGCTGCGCCGGCTCGAGGTGCTCCATGGCGTAGCGGAGCATCACCCGCGGCATCGTCGCGGCGTGCCGGTCGAGGAAGGCGAGCAGCCGGTCGCGGTCGTGGTCGCCGGCCGCGCGCAGCCAGCCGCCGGTCGCCTTGTGTACGAGGTCCTCGGGGTCGTCGAGCAGCAGTTCCGCGATGGCGAACGTGTGGCCGACGTCGCCGGTCCTGATGAAGTACGCCGTCGCGGTGATCGCCGTGCGCCGCTCCCACCGGTTCGGCGAGCGGGCCAGCTCGTAGAGCACGTCGCGCGGCCTGTCGGCCAGGTACCCGCCGACGACGTACGGGGCGGCGAGGTCGACGAGGTCCCAGTTGTCGATGCGATCGTGACGGCGCAGGTAGAGCTCGTACAGCTCGCGGCGCCGGTCCGATGAGGTGCGCTTTCGGCGGGCCTGCTTGTCCATGACGCTCAACGCGCCGGCCCGCAGTTCGTGGACGTCGGACTCCAGCAGCCGCTCCAGTTCAGCCGGCGGCAGCTCGATGAACTCCTTGGCCAGCGCGAACACCGTTCCCATGCGCACACCGAGGAAGACGCCGCTGGTGCCGTCCTTGAAGTAGCGCTGGATCTTGCGCAGCTCGTCGTCGGACTGGTGCTCGCGGAGTCGCCGTTCGAACTCCCCGGCGTCGAGGTCGGCCATGCCGCATCGTACCGATTGACCACCGGGCAACCGCTGCGCCGCCGCTGCGGCCGTGGCGGGCAAACTTCCGGGCTAACGCATGACGCAAGAGTGCAGGGGTTCTAGAACCCTGATACTCTACGGAGGCAAGGTTGTGACGTGGGAGGTATGTCTGCTCGATGAGGTCGAGCAATGGGTCCTGCGGTTGGACGAGCGTGCGTACGAACGAGTAGCCGAGGCGATCGAGTTGCTGGAGCGAGTCGGACCCGGTCTTGGTCGGCCGGCGGTCGACTCGATCGAAGGGAGCCGGCATCCGAACCTGAAGGAGCTACGAGCCGGCTCGGTCCGCGTGCTATTCGCGTTCGATCCGGCCCGGCAAGCGGTCTTGCTTGTGGCCGGCGACAAAGCCGGCCTCTGGTCGCGGTGGTACCGGACGGCAGTGCCGCTGGCCGACCGACGATTCGACGAGTGGCTGGCCAAGGCGGCCGAGAGGGGAGACGACCATGGAGAGCAGGCCGAAGTGGGTGCGCTGGGAGGACACCAAAGCCAAGCGGCCCGTGTCGCCTGAGGGGCTCGAGAGGGCTCGCCGGGCCCGTGAGGCCGAGGAGGCGGCCTGGCGGCTGGCCGAGGTCCGCCGCGAGCAACACCAGACGCAGGCACAGGTCGCCGAGATCATGGGCGTCGGGCAGCGGCGGGTGTCCGACATCGAGTCCGCCAAACTGATGCGGACCGAAGTCGCGACCATCGACTCCTACGTCGCCGCGCTGGGCGGCCGGCTGCGCCTGATCGCCGAGTTCGGCGACCGGGCCATCCCGCTGCGCTGACGCGCGACCGCGCGACCGGGCGACCGGTGGGCCCGGCCGGTCAGCCCAGCGCGGCGGGGTTGACCAGGCCGGGTGGCCGGTCGCCGGCCAGGAACGCGGCCACCGCGGCGGCGCCCAGCTCGGCGGCCCGGTGCGCGGTCTGGCGGGTCGCGCCGGCGAGGTGCGGCGTCATCACGACCCGGTCCGACCGCAGCAGCGGCCAGTCCGCGGGCGGCGGCTCGGCCGGGAACACGTCGAAGCCGGCGCCGGCCACGTGGCCGCTGGCCAGCGCCGCCGCGAGCGCGTCGTAGTCGACGAGGCCGCCCCGGGCGGAGTTGACGAGGTAGCCGCCCGGCCGCATGGCCGCCAGCGCGGCCGCGTCGATCATCCCGGCGGTCTCCGCGGTCAGCCGCGCGTGCAGGCTGACGACGTCGCTGCGGGCCAGCAGCTCGTCGAAGCCGACCAGCGCGACGCCGTCGGGCAGCGAGTCCGCCGCGACGAACGGGTCGGCCACCAGCACCTGGGCGTCGAACGCCAGCAGCATGCGGGCGACCCGCGACCCGATCGCGCCGTACCCGACCAGCCCCACCGTCGACCCGCCCAGCTCCAGCCCGCACTCGTCGTACGCGTACAGGTCGCTGCGCCACTCGCCGGCCGCGACGGTGCCGTGGATGCGCGGGATCGCCCGCACCGTGCTCAGGATCAGCGTCAACGCGTGCTCGGCCGCCGCGACGGCGTTCCGGCCGGGGGTGTTGCAGACCAGCACGCCGCGCTCGGTGCACGCGTCGACGTTGACGTTGACGGGGCCGCCGCGGGTGCACACGACCAGCCGCAGCGACGGCGCCGCCGCCAGCACGCGCGCGGTGACCGGCGCCATCTGCGTGACGATCACCTCGACGTCGCCGGCCAGGCCGGCCAGTTCCTCCTCGACGTCGGAGGCTTCGTCGACCTCCGCGACCGGGCCGAACGGGACGAGCGGCCAGGGCAGCTCGAGCGTCCGGACGTCCAGGTCCGGCCCGGCGACGGCGGCGCGCAGCCGGTCCGCCAGCAGGTCGTTCCGGACGAAGTGGTCCCCGGCCAGCAGGATCCGGCTCATGCGTTCCCTTCCGATGGGTGCGACCAGGTCTCTCGCGCGGCGGCGACCCGGTCGAGGTAGGCGGCGAACCCGTCGTCGTAGTGCGCGCGGTGGGTGGCGGACGGCTCGACGGTGTGCGCGGGGACCGGCCAGCCGGGCGTCTCGCCGCGGGCCTCCAGCGCCGACAGCACCGCGCCGTACGCGCCGGCCTGCGGCACGTCGACGACGTCCAGCGGGCGGCCGAGCACGTCGGCGAAGAGCTGCGTCCACGCCGCGCTCTGGGCGCCGCCGCCGCAGACGGCCAGCCGCCCGGTCAGCCCGGCCGCGTCGAAGCAGTGCCGCGCCGCGTACGCCAGCCCTTCGCACAGGCCGCGGACGAGGTCGGCCCGCGACGTCGCCAGGTGCAGGCCGTCGAGCCGGCCGCGCGCGGACGCCTCGACGAACGGCGCCCGTTCGCCCGACGCGGACCAGTACGGCAGCACCGTCACGCCGCGGGCGCCCGGCGGCGACTCGGCCAGCAGCCCGGCCAGCGCCGACACCGGCGCCCCGATCAGCTGCAGCAGCCAGTCCAGCGACGCGGTGCCGACCATCGCCGGCATCGCCCGGATCCACCGGTCCGGCTGCCAGGTCGCCAGCAGCAGGCCGGCGCGGTGCGGGATCGGTCCGGGATCCGCCGTCACGACCTGGCAGGCCAGTGTCGTCCCGACGATCAGCAGGCCGTCGCCGGGCTCGACTGTGCCGCTGCCGCGGGCCGACGCCAGCAGGTCGTACGGCCCGGCGCTCACCGTCGTCCCGGCCGGCAGCCCGAGCGTCGCCGCAGCGGCCGCCGTCAGCCCGGCAGCGGGACCGCCCGGCCCGACGACCGGCGGCAGCAGGTCGCGCCGGTGCTCCAGCCCGGTGAGCCGCAGGACGTCGTCGGACCAGTCCCGCGTCCGCGGGTCGAGGAACGGGTACGACGCGTCGGACAGGTCGACGGCGCGGACGCCGGTGAGCCGCCGGAACACGGTGCCGACGCAGTGCGTGGCGGTCGCGGCGCGGTCGAGGACGTCCGGCTCGTCGCGGTCGAGGGCGGCCAGGATCGCGGCCGACGCGCCGGGGAAGATCATGCCGCCGTTGCGGGCGAGGACGGCGTCGGCGGTACCGTCGCGGTCCCACCGGCGGACGACGTCGGCGGCGCGGCCGTCCAGCCAGGACGCGGCCGGCCGCACCGGGACGCCGTCGGCGTCGGACAGCCAGCAGCCGTCGCCCTGGCCGGTGAGCGCGACCAGCTCCGGCGGGCCGGGCAGCTCGTCGGCGACGGCCCGGATCACGCTGGTCACGGAACTGACGACGGCGTCGGCGTCCTGCTCGACCCGGCCGCCGTCGCCGTGCGCCAGCTCGGTCGGGACGCTGTGCACGCACAGCTCGGTGCCGTCGTCGCCGTAGCCGACGGCCTTGGTCAGCGTGGTGCCGATGTCGACGCCGATGTACATGCCGCCTCCTCGCGGTCAGGGGGTGTCGAGTGGTGCTACGTGGACGTTGACCCGGCGGTCGCGCAGCGCCCGGACGACGTCCGCGGGCGTGCCGTCGTCGACCACGACGTCGTCGAAGTCGGTGAGCGGCGCCAGCTGGTGCAGCGCGGTGCCGCCGAGCTTGGTGTGGTCCATGAGCAGCACCTTGCGGGTCGCCGAGCGCATCATCGCCCGCTTGACCAGCACGATCTCCTGCTCCTGGTGGTAGGTCAGCCCGCCCGACGCCGCCGAGGTCGACGTCAGCAGCACGTCGGCGCGCAGC
>NZ_KQ434752.1:41124-633722 GCF_001270745.1 Jiangella muralis | reverse complement strand
TCGCCACACTCATCACATCAGTCACGCAGGCACGCCGAACCACTTTCCCAACACGTACTTAGATGCGGCGCATGACCGCGACCACGCGGCCCAGCACCGTGGCGTCGTCGCCGTCGATGGGCTCGTAGTCGGAGTTGTGCGGGAGCAGCCAGATGTGGCCGTCGCGCTTCTTGAAGGTCTTGACCGTCGCCTCGCCGTCGATCATCGCCGCGACGATCTCGCCGTTCTCGGCCACCGGTTGCTGCCGCACGACTACCCAGTCGCCGTCGCAGATGGCCGCGTCGACCATGGAGTCGCCGACGACGCGCAGCATGAACAGCGTGCCCTCGCCGACCAGCTCGCGCGGCAGCGGGAACACGTCCTCGACCGCCTGCTCGGCCAGCACCGGCCCACCGGCGGCGATGCGCCCGACCATCGGCACGTACGACGGCGTCGGCAGGTTGCTCTCTTCGTCGTCCATCAGCTGACGGGTGAAGTCGCCGGGCGCGGTGCCGGGCGGCAGCACCTCGAGGGCGCGCGGGCGGTGCGGGTCGCGGCGGATGTAGCCCTTCGTCTCGAGCACGCCGAGCTGGTGGGCCACGCTCGACGGGCTGGACAGGCCGGCGGCCTGGCCGATCTCGCGCATGCTGGGCGGGTAGCCGCGACGGCCCACCGATTCCCGGATGACCTCGAGCACCTTGCGCTGCCGCACCGTGAGGTCGGCCGGGTGCTGGTGGGTCTCCGGGAAACTGTGCACCGAGGCGACGGCTGCCTCACCGCGCTCGTCGTCGTCGTTGTTGGCCACCACGCCACCTCCGGCTGTGCGGTCGATGCGTCCGTTCGAAAACGGGTCGCAGGGTCGATTGATGTGGTCACAGTAGCCGGAATGCAAGACACGATCAAACATCTGTTCGAACGTGTCTCGACTCTGTCAGTGGCAGCGTGTACAACTATTCGTACAGTCGTTCTATCGAACGGTTGTGCGACAACACCGGAGGCTGACCATGGCGACGACGACCTACATCCCGCCGTTCGAGACCCGCGCGCGCGTGGTCATCGAGCCGGAGCGCATCGACGCTCCGCCGCGCCGGCACGTGGCGCGCCGGCGTCCCGCGGGCCGTCCGGAGCCGGTCGCGTGCGTGGGCTCGGCCGAGCCGTCCCTGCACGGCTCGCGCCTCACCCGCCGCGGCCGCGTCGTCGTCGGGCTGGCCTGGCTGCTGCTCGTCGTCGCCGGCGCGCTGGCGTTCGTCCGCCCCTGGGACGGCGGCGCCGCCCCGGCCGGCTCGACCGGGGGCGCCGCCGTCACCACGGTCGAGGTCCGCGGCGGCGACACCCTGTGGCAGCTCGCCACCGACGTCGCACCCACGGCCGACCCGCGCGAGACGGTCGCCGCCATCATCGAGCTCAACGGCCTCTCCTCGGCGGCCGACATCCGCCCCGGCGATCTCATCGAGGTCCCGGCCGGCCGCTGACCCGCCCGACTGCCGCTGACGGCCCCCGGCTGGTCCCGGCTGCCGCTGACGGCCCCCGGCTGGTCTCCGGGCCGGCTGGTCCCGGCTGCCGCTGACGGCTTCCGGCTGGTCTCGGCTGCTTCTGGCCGGGCTGTGGCCGCGTTCCGGCCGACGCGCCGGGCGGGTGTGGTGGGCATCGCCTCCATGTCCCCACCTCCGCCGGTGTGTCGTGCCGGTTCGCCGGGTCCGGCCCGTTGGCTTCCTCGGCCCCTGCTGTTCGACGGCTCTCGTGGGTGCGGCGTCAGGAGGGCCGCGGAGAGAGTGGGCCGGGCTTCGGGTCCGCGGTCTGTCGCGGCTGCCCCTCTTCTGGCGACCGGCTCCGCCGTGGGCGACGGGTTCGCTGGCCTCCTCCGGTCGTTGGCCGCGGCGGCCACCTCCGCGCACCCTGGCGGGGTGGCGTTCGCTTGATCATCGGCGATCACTGGCGCTGGGACGCCAGTGATCGCCGATGATCCGCCGGTCCCGCGGCGGGTGAGGTGCTCCTAGATGTACCCGGCCAGGAGGTTGGACACAGGTCGCCGCTGGGTGAGTGTCGGCCACCGCCAACCATGAGTTCCACGATGATCATCAATGATTTGAGCTGCTATGACAGCCAAAAAGTTGGATGATCATGGCCCGCCGTTCGGGTGTCGCCCACGGGCGTCGAAGTCGGTAGCCGACGAGCGGGCCAGGCGGCGGCCAGCGGACCCAAGACCAGCAGCGGAGTCGGTCGCCACACCCCGAAGTGGGCCGTGAGCGGCCAGCGAACCGTGAGCCCGGCGAACCGCGAGCCCGGCCAACGGTCGACGCGGGTCACGGACGCTGTCCACCCCGGCACGGCCGAATGACCTCGTGCGCCGACCCCCGCAGTCCTCGCTCGTCCCAGCGGACTACCGCACCCCACATCTTGTGGTCGCTCCGTTGTCCACAACCCCGCGACCCCACCGTCGTCCACAACCCACCGGGCTCCCGGCGCACGCCGGCCTCCGAGCGGCCACTCGGCGGCTGAACTGCGGAAACGGTGCGCGATCGGGGTGGGGACGGTCGACGGTGTGAGGAGCGCCACCGATCCCCGCGACGCGCCGAGGGGAGTGATCGACTCATCCATGACCTGCGGCTTTGAAACACCCTCCGCCGAGTACGGCGATGTCGGTTGCAGACGCCCCTCCCGCCGACGTACCGTACCCCTATATCTAGTAGTTACACAGCTGTAAGCTGTCCACAGGTAGTGGTCGAGAGTGCACAGGTTGTCCCCATCTCGTCCACAGGTCCAGCGCCGAGGAGGTGCCCTCATGCACTGTCCGTTCTGCCGTCACGCCGACAGCCGGGTGGTCGACAGCCGCACCGCTGACGAGGGCACCGTCATCCGCCGCCGGCGGCAGTGCCTGGCCTGCGAGCGCCGCTTCACGACCGTCGAGCAGCTGACGCTCGCCGTGGTGAAGCGCTCGGGGGCGACCGAGCCGTTCAGCCGCGAGAAGGTCGTCGCCGGGGTGCGCCGGGCGTGCCAGGGCAGGGGTGTCAGCGAGGACTCCCTGGCCCGGCTGGCCCAGCGGGTCGAGGAGCAGTTCCGTGCGCAGGGGAGCGCGGAGATCCCGAGCCGCGAGGTGGGGTTGGCCATCCTGAGCCCGCTGCGCGAGCTCGACGAGGTCGCCTACCTGCGCTTCGCCAGCGTGTACCGCGACTTCGAGAGCCTCGTCGACTTCGAGAACGAGATCGCGACGCTGCGGGCCGACCGCGAGCGGGCCGAGCGTCCCCGCGACGCCGACGCCGACGGTGACGGCGACGCCGCCGACGGCGAGGAGCGGGACTCCACGCTGACCGTCGCGGAACCGTGAGTCAGCAGTTCAGCACACAACCGAATGACAGGCCCGGATACACGGGTGAAGCCGGGGGAAGTGAGGAAGGTCCATGACGGAGACGGTGAGCGGGCCGAGCCGCAACAGTGCGGGGAGCAAGCCGGGCGGACGGGCGAAGAAGGTGCGCGGGCTGAGTGTCCAGCGCATCTACACGACCCCGGGCGTCCACCCGTACGACGAGGTGACGTGGGAGCGCCGCGACGTCGTCCAGCAGAACTGGAGGACCGGCGAGACCGTCTTCGAGCAGAAGGGCGTGGAGTTTCCCGACTCCTGGTCGCTGAACGCCTCGACGATCGTCACCACGAAGTACTTCCGCGGCGCCATCGGCACCGACGTGCGCGAGTGGAGTCTGCGCCAGCTCATCGACCGGGTGGTGAACAAGTACCGCACGACCGGTGAGGCCGAGGGCTACTTCGCCACGCCCGACGACGCCGAGATCTTCGGGCACGAGCTCACCTGGATGCTGCTGCACCAGGTGTTCAGCTTCAACTCGCCGGTGTGGTTCAACGTGGGCACGAAGTCGCCGCAGCAGGTGTCGGCGTGCTTCATCCTCTCCGTCGACGACTCCATGGAGTCGATCCTCAACTGGTACCGCGAAGAGGGCATGATCTTCAAGGGCGGCTCCGGCGCCGGCCTGAACCTGTCGCGCATCCGCTCCAGCAAGGAGCTGCTGTCCTCCGGCGGGACGGCGTCCGGCCCGGTCAGCTTCATGCGCGGCGCCGACGCCTCGGCCGGGACGATCAAGTCCGGCGGCGCCACCCGGCGCGCGGCCAAGATGGTCGTGCTCGACGTCGACCACCCCGACGTCGAGGAGTTCATCCGGACGAAGGCGCGCGAGGAAGACAAGATCCGCGCGCTGCGCGACGCCGGTTTCGACATGGACCTCGGCGGCTCCGACATCGTGTCCGTCCAGTACCAGAACGCCAACAACTCGGTCCGGGTGAACGACGAGTTCATGCGCGCGGTCGAGTCCGGCGCCGAGTTCGGCCTGCGCGCCCGCATGACCGGCGAGGTCATCTCCACCGTCGACGCGAAGAAGCTGTTCCGCGACATGGCGAAGGCCGCGTGGGAGTGCGCCGACCCCGGCATCCAGTACGACGGCACCATCAACGACTGGCACACCAACCCCGAGACCGGCCGCATCACCGCGTCCAACCCGTGCTCGGAGTACATGAGCCTCGACAACTCCAGCTGCAACCTCGCCAGCCTGAACCTGATGAAGTTCCTGCAGCCCGACGGGAGCTTCGACGCCGCCACGTTCGCCAAGGCGGTCGAGCTGATCATCACCGCGATGGACATCTCCATCACGTTCGCCGACTTCCCGACCGAGTCGATCACCGAGACCACCCGCGCCTACCGGCAGCTCGGCGTTGGCTACGCGAACCTCGGCGCGCTGCTCATGGCGTCCGGCCTGGCCTACGACTCCGAGGGCGGCCGCGCGCTGGCCGCCGCCATCACGTCGCTGATGACCGGCGCCGCCTACAAGCGCTCCGCCGAGCTGGCCGGTGTGGTCGGCCCGTACGACGGCTTCGCCCGCAACGCCGAGGCGCACGCCCGGGTCATGCGCAAGCACGCCGCCGCCAACGACGCCCTCCGCTCCGTCGCCACGCTCGACGCCGACGTCCGCAGCCTCGCGACGAAGGTGTGGGCCGAGGGCAACAAGATCGGCGAGAAGAACGGCTGGCGCAACGCGCAGGCGTCGCTGCTGGCGCCCACCGGCACCATCGGCTTCATGATGGACTGCGACACCACCGGCATCGAGCCCGACTTCTCGCTGGTCAAGTTCAAGAAGCTGGTCGGCGGCGGCTCCATGCAGATCGTCAACCAGACGGTCCCGAAGGCGCTGAAGAAGCTCGGCTACGCCGACGAGACCATCGAGGCGATCGTCGAGTACATCGCCGAGCACGGCAACGTCGTCGACGCGCCCGGCCTCAAGCCCGAGCACTACGAGGTGTTCGACTGCGCCGCCGGCCAGCCGCGGGCCATCGAGCCGATGGGCCACGTGCGCATGATGGCCGCCGTCCAGGCGTTCCTGTCCGGCGCCATCTCCAAGACGGTCAACATGCCCGAGTCGGCGACCGTCGAGGAGATCGAGGACATCTACCTGCAGGGCTGGAAGCTCGGCCTCAAGGCGCTGGCCGTCTACCGCGACAACTGCAAGGTCGGCCAGCCGCTGTCCGACGCCAAGGCGAAGGGTGCGGACAAGGCGTTCGACAAGAACGCCGAGAAGGACGTCGTCGTCGAGTACCGGCCGACCCGCCAGCGGCTGCCGAAGACCCGCCCGAGCCGCACCACGTCGTTCACCGTCGGTGGCGCCGAGGGCTACATGACGGCCGGTTCCTACCCCGACGACGGCCTCGGCGAGGTCTTCCTGAAGCTGGGCAAGCAGGGCTCGACGCTGGCCGGCATCATGGACGCCTTCTCCATCGCCATCTCCATCGCGCTGCAGTACGGCGTGCCGCTGGAGACGTACGTCGAGAAGTTCACCAACATGCGCTTCGAGCCGTCGGGCATGACCGACGACCCCGACGTGCGCATGGCGCAGAGCGTCGTCGACTACATCTTCCGCCGGCTCGCGCTCGACCACCTGCCGTTCGAGTCGCGCGCGGCGCTGGGCATCTACACGGCGTCCGAGCGGGCCCGTCAGCTCGACACGGGGGAGTACACCGCCGACTCCGAGATCGAGGCCGACACGTTCCGGCAGTCCGCTCCGGTGAAGGCCGAGGTCGCGCCGGCCCAGCCGGCGCCGGTCGCCGAGGCCGTGGCGGCCCGTCCGGCCCCGGTCGAGGCGCACACGTCGGCCGAGCTGCTCGAGATCATCCAGGGCACCAGCACCGACGCGCCGCTCTGCTTCACCTGCGGCACGAAGATGCGCCCGGCCGGCAGCTGCTACGTCTGCGAGGGCTGCGGCTCGACCAGCGGCTGCAGCTGACGCCGTTTCGCAGCGGCGGCGGCCGCGGGGATCTTCCCCGCGGCCGCCGTCTTGCGTTCCGGCTCAGCGGCGCGGCTTGACGCCCGCGACGAGGGCCTTGACCCGGTCCGGCTCGACGTAGCGGGCGCGGACGGCGCCGCCGGCGAGCTTGCGGATCAGCGCGTCCTCCGGGAGGGGCTGCTGCGACGCGACGAGGATGACGTTGCCGTAGCGGCGTCCCCGCAGCTGGCCGGGCTCGGCGATCATCGCCACGTGCGGGAACTCCTCCAGGGCCGTCGCCGCCTCGACGCGGGCCTCGCGGACCTGCGCGGTGTCGGCGACGTTGCCGACGTAGACGCCGCCGGGCGTCAGCACCCGGGCGACCGACGCGTAGAAGGAGAGGTCGGCCAGGTGCGGCGGCACGTCGGCGCCGTCGAAGGCGTCGCGGATGACGACGGCCGAATAGTCGTCCGGCAGCGCGCGCAGCCCTTCCAGAGCGTCCATCGCCTTGATCCGCAGCCCGCGCACCGACCGCAGCCCGAACGCCTGCCGCATCAGGCTGGCCAGCGCGGCGTCGATCTCGAAGACCGTCTGCGGCGACCCCGGCCGCGTCGCCGCCACGTAGCGGGCCAGCGTGCAGCCGGCCCCGCCGAGGTGCAGCACGGACAGCGGCTCGCCGGGCGGCGCGACGGCGTCGAGGACGTGGCCGGTCCACTGGGTGTACTCGAAGTCCAGCAGGGTCGGGTCGTCGACGTGGACGTAGGAGCTGGCGAGCCCGTTGAGCCGGACCGACCAGCCGCCGGGATGGGCGCGGTCCGGGACCAGCTCCACCGTGCCGGAGTCGACGTGGTGGAGCCCGGCGAAGCGTTCGGGACGGGGGCGGTCGCTGGCACGGGACGGGGGCACGAGCGATAGGTTCGCAGCATGGCTGACCGTCCGACAAGGAACCCCCACGTAGGCGCGCCGTACCGGGCCGACGAAGCGCGCTACATCGACACCCCCTACCGCCGCAGCGGCCGCACCGGACTGAAGCTGCCGGCCATCTCGCTGGGCCTCTGGCAGAACTTCGGCGACGAATCGCCGCTGGCCACGCAGCGGGCCATCCTGCGCACGGCGTTCGACCACGGCGTCACGCACTTCGACCTCGCCAACAACTACGGCCCGCCGCCCGGCTCGGCGGAGAAGAACTTCGGCCGCATCTTCGCCGAGGACTTCCGCCCGTACCGCGACGAGCTGATCATCTCGACGAAGGCCGGCTACGACATGTGGCCCGGCCCGTACGGCGAATGGGGCTCGCGCAAGTACCTGCTGGCCAGCCTCGACGCGTCGCTGGACCGCATGGGCCTCGACTACGTCGACATCTTCTACTCGCACCGGTTCGACCCCGACACGCCGCTCGAGGAGACGATGGGCGCGCTGGACACCGCGGTCCGGTCCGGCCGGGCGCTGTACGCGGGCATCTCGTCGTACTCGCCGGAGCGCACCCGCGAGGCGGCCGGCATCATGCGCGAGTTGGGCACGCCGCTGGCCATCCACCAGCCGTCCTACTCGATGTTCAACCGCTGGATCGAGGCCGGGCTGACCGAGGCCTGCGCGGACGAGGGGCTCGGCATCATCGCCTTCTCGCCCCTGGCGCAGGGCCTGCTGACGAACAAGTACCTGGGCGGGGTGCCGGACGACTCCCGCGCGGCCCGCGGCGGGTCGTTCTCGCCGTCGCTGGTCACGCAGGACGTCGTCGACCGGCTGAAGGCGCTGGCCGGGGTCGCCGAGTCGCGCGGTCAGACGCTCGCGCAGCTGGCGCTGTCGTGGGCGCTGCGCGACGAGCGGGTGACGTCGGTGCTGATCGGCGCCCGGACGGTGGGCCAGCTGGACGACAGCCTGGGCGCGCTGGACCGCCTCGACTTCTCCGACGACGAGCTGGCCGAGATCGACAAGTCCGCCGTCGAGGCGGGCCTGAACATCTGGGCCCGGTCGAGCGACGAGTGACCCGATGAACGAGCGTCAGCGCCGCAACCCGCGCACCGAGGCCATCTGGACCCAGCTGTACGAGGCGCTGGCGGCGCTGAGCGGGTCGACCGGCCGCCGCGACCTCGACATCGTCGACCTCGGCGGCGGGAGCGGCGTGTTCGCGGTGCCGCTGGCCCGCATCGGGCACCGCGTCACCGTCGTCGACCCGAGCCCGAACGCGCTGGCCACGCTGGCCCGCCGGGCCGCCGAGGCGGGCGTCGGCGGCCAGGTCACCGGCGTCCAGGGCGACGCGGCCGGGCTGGCCGGCGTGGTCGGTCCGGACGGCGCCGACGTCGTGCTGTGCCACGGGGTGCTCGAGGTGGTCGACGACGTGTCCGGAGCGGTGACGGCCATCGCGGCGGCGCTGCGCCCCGGCGGCGTCGCCAGCGTCGTCGTCGCCCAGCGCTACGCCGCCGTGCTGGCGAAGGCGCTGGCCGGGCATTTCGCCGACGCCCGGCAGCTGCTCGACGACCCGGACGGGCGCTGGGGCGGCTCCGACCCGCTGCCGCGCCGGTTCGACGAGGACGGGGTCAGGGCGCTGCTCGCGGCCGCCGGGCTGCGCGTCGACGAGGTGCACGGTGTGAGAGTGCTCACCGACCTCGTCGGCGGCAGCCTCGTCGACGACCCCGCCGAGGTGGCCGCGCTGGCCGAACTGGAGGCCGCCGTCGTGGCGCATCCGGCGTTCCGGGCCGTCGCCGCGGCTCTGCACGTGCTCGCCGGGCGGCCCGTGGGGTCGCACGTGTGATCGGCCCGCGAGCGGGTACTGCGACACCGATCAGCTTCGGTGTCGCACCCGGCTTTCTTCGGTGGCGTCGGCCGCATATGCTGGTCCTTACAGCAGGTGCCCAAAGGTTTCCGTGTTCATTGGAGGGGAACGGTGCCACTCTCCGATCATGAGCAGCGGCTGCTCGAGCAGATGGAGCAGGCGCTGCTCGCTGAGGATCCGAAGTTCGCCACCGCCATGCGTGGCGCGGATCTTCGGCGGCGGTACCGGCGCCGCGCGGTCTTTGCCGGTCTGGTCTTCGTCGTCGGTGTCGTGTTGCTCATGACGGGCGCCGTCACTCAGGTCATCGCGCTCGGAGTCGCGGGCTTCGTCGTCATGCTCGGCTCGGCCTTCTACGCCGTCACCTCGTGGCGCCGCGTGCCGCCGTCCGACGGCACGGCCGCCGCCACCGGCGAGGTGCCCGACATCAGCCCCGGTTCGCCCCGCCGGCAGCGCCGCCCCAAGGGGCCGCGCAACAACGGCTCGTTCATGGACCGCATGGAGCAGCGCTGGCGCAACCGGCGCGAGCGCGGCTACGGCCAGTAACGGCAGCACAGCACCTCACCAGCACAGCACTTAGCCAGCACAACACTTAGCCAGCACAGCGGTTCACGCGTCCGGCGCCGCCTTCGGGCGGCGCTTTCGTGTTTCCGGGACACGGGCGCGGGTCATAACCGGGAACCCGGTCCGGTCTGGTGCTGACCGGACCGGGGCGGCTACTCGGCCGGGGGACGGGGCGCCGGCAGCCGGCGCCGCAGGCTGGACGCGGCGACGGAGTCGCGTAGCCGCTCGCCGGTGGCGTCGATCCAGTCGAACCCCTCGACCAGGCGGCGGTTCGCCTCGACGGCGCTGTCGCGGTACTGGGTCGGCAGCAGGAACGCCTTGATCCGCCGGCCGATCGACGCCGAGCGGGCGATGGAGCGGCGCACCAGCTCGGTGTCGTCGTGCAGCGCCTCGACCGGCTCGGCCTGACGGGCGTAGCGGGCCTGCTCGACGGCGCCGACGAGGTGGTCGAGCAGCTGCCGGTCGTCGTCGCCGAGGGACGCGGCCGTCGCCAGCCGGCGGCCGGTGGACCGCGGCGTGGCGGCCGGGTCCCAGGAGTGGCCGGCGTCGCGGGCGGCCTCGCGCAGGTCGGCCCAGGCCGCCTCGGCCAGCGCGCCGGGGTGGTCGCCGGCCTGCCGCCAGCGCAGCCGGCGGCCGATGCGCGCGGCCACCGACGGGGTGGCGAAGAACGCCGCCAGCGCCAGCGCGCCGAGCAGGATCAGCGGCCACTGCGACGGCGGCTGCTGGCCGCCGGAGGCCGCGCCGCCGCCGAGCTCGTCGTCGCGCGGGATGGACGGCGCCGTGCTGGTGGGCTGTGACGTGGGAGCGTTCGGGTCGGTGGGGTCGGGCACCGGCGCGTTCTGGGTCGGGACGACGGTCCAGTCGGGCGCGCGGCCGGTGATGGCGGCCGGGGTGGGCTCGAACCGGACCCAGCCGGACCCCTCGAAGTACAGCTCCGGCCAGGCGTGGGAGTCGTGTGCGCGGACGAGGTAGGTGCCGTTGCCCTGGTAGTCGCCGGCGGTGAAGCCGACCGCGACCCGCGCCGGGATGCCCAGGTAGCGGGCCATGATGGCCATCGTCGCGGCGAACTGCTCGCAGTAGCCGCGCCGGTCGTTCAGGAAGTCGACCAGCGCGTTGGCGGTGTGGCCGGAGGTCGACTCGATGTCGTACTCGAAGCCGCCCTGCGGGCCGCGGAACCACTGCTGCAGCGCGGCCGCCTTGCTGAAGTCGTCGGTGGCGTCGCCGGTGACGTCGTCGGCGAGGTCGGTGACCTCGGACGGGAGCTCTTCGGGCAGTTCGAGCATGGCGTCGACGTCGTCGCTGGGCGGGCCGGCGTTGCGCAGCGCCTCGACGGTCGGCTCGACCACCAGGCTCTGCACGTTGTACGAGCGGGCGCGGACGTCGTCGCCGTCGGCCACGACGTCGAGAGTGGGCGCGTGGTAGCGCCAGTCGCCCTCGACGTCGATGCGCTGCGCCGGGTAGGGGAGCGGCAGCCAGCTGGAGCTGAAGTCCGGGCTGACGTTGATGTCGTAGTCGATGACCGGCCAGTCGGCCTGGTCGAGGCCCTGCGGCCAGGGCAGCCCGCTGTCGACGGAGTCGGGCACCGGGCGGTCGGACGTCTTCCACTCCTCGCCGTCGAACACGTCGAGCGTGACGATGCGGATGTACGTGGCGGCCTCGGTGTCGGCGCTGGAGCTGTACCGCAGCACCTCGACGTTCTCGCGGCGCTGCAGGTTGCGCTGGAGGTCGATGATCGGGTTGTCGGTGCGGATGGTCTGCCCGCCACCCCCGCCGCCACCGCGGCCAGGCCCGAGCACGCCCTCCGTCAGCACCGGCGCGAGACCCGGGACGGCGACGGCCACCGCCAGCGCCACCGCGCCGACCCGGCGGCCGTTGCGGGCCAGCGAGTCGGTCTCGGGGATGCCGCTGCGCCGCGCCGACGGGCTGGCCGAGCGGCCCCACGCCGCCACCCGGGTGCGTCCCTCGGAGACCAGGAGTGCCAGGAACCCGGCCGCCGGCGGCAGGAACCACCACCAGTCCAGGCCGGTGGTCATGGCGGTGGCCGCGACGGTGTAGCAGGCGGCCAGCGGCACGCCGGCCAGCGGGACCCGGCGCAGCCAGACGACGAGGGTGTCGACCAGCAGCGCCACCACGCCGGCGCCGCCGATCACCAGCATGAGGACGCCGCGCGGCACCGGGATCGGGGCGACGAACGTCGAGGTGACGTCGAGGCCCTCCTGGAACACGTCGACCAGCCGGGTGGCCCAGTCGGTGGTCGGGATGAACCCGAGCAGCGCGACGTCGTTGGCCACCAGCACGCCCAGCCACAGCACGATGACGGCCAGCTGCGCGACCGGGACCAGCAGCGACGGCACGCCGAGCTTGCGCAGCACGTAACCGGTGCCGGAGACCAGCGCGACCGCGATGGCGGCCGGCACGATCCAGTCGTCGGTCTGCGTGATCGCGAACAGCGGCAGCACCGACAGCCAGGCCGCCAGCGCCGCGACGATGGTCAGCCGGCCGTGTGCGCTCAGCGACGACATCAGCTCGCCCCTCGTCCGGTCGACAGGCCGGCGCGGGCCTGCTCCTGCACGGCCGGGCGCTGCAGCCCGAGACGCTCCCACAGCGTGGCCAGGTGGTCGCCGCGCTTGGCGACGATGACGTTCCAGCCGGCGCCGCGTAGCACCTGCACACCGGCGGTGAGCCGCACGTGTTCGCGGCTGTTCTCGCCCAGCGACGTCCACGACATGACGTCGAGGACGACGGCCAGCGCGGCGGTGGAGCCCTGCCGCAGCTCCGCGACGACGCGCGCCTCGGGCTCGGTGAGCCGGCCGAACACGCCGACCAGCAGGCCGGTGGCGGCCTCGGCGCCGCTGAGGAGGTCGGGCCAGCGGCCGACGGACGCGTCGCGCTGCGGCTGGACGACGGCGAGCGCGTCGAGCAGCGACACCTTGGCGTCGCCGGGACCGCTGGCGGGGTCGTGCCAGTTGGTGGAGACGGCGCTGCCGTGGTCGGTGGCCAGCCGGACGGCGTAGCCGCGCTCGGCCAGGTGGACGCCGACGGACGCGGCCGCGGTGACGCTCCACTCCAGCGAGGAGTCGATGCCCTCGCCGGTGTGCCCGGACGTGCGGGTGTCGAGCAGGATCGTGGCCCGGCTCTGCCAGGGCTGCTCCTCGCGGCGGACCATCAGCTCGCCGTGGTGGGCGGTGGCCCGCCAGTGCACGCGGCGCATGTCGTCGCCGACGCGGTAGGCGCGGATGGTCGCGTCCTCCTCACCGGCGGCGGCGATGGCCCGCGGCCGGCTCTCGCCGCTGCCGCTCCACTCGCCGACCAGCCGGACCGGCGGCAGCTGGTGCACCGTCGGCGTGACGATGAGGGTGCCGACGTCGCTGAACGCGCGGCGCAGCTCGACCATGCCGAACGGGTCGGTGACCCGCACCGTCAGCGGGCCGACCTTGTACCGGCCACGCACCACCGGGTCGATGGAGTAGGTGACGTCGCGCCGGAACCGCGACCACACGTGGTCGAGGACGAACCGCGGCCGGGCCCCGAGCGTGAACGGGATGCTGTCCTCGACCAGCAGCACGCCGGTGGGGATGCGCGCGGAGTTGGCCAGCCGCAGGTGCACCGTCGCCCGTTCGCCGACGGACACCCGCGGCGGCTCGACGGACCGGGACGCGGCCAGCCGGACCCTGCTGCGCAGCGCCACCATGAGGCTGATGGCCGGGACGACGACCAGCAGCAGGCCGACCCTGAGCACGTCGCGCTGCCCGGCGAGGACGGCGGCCAGGATGGCGCCGCCGCCGACGGCCAGGAAGGTCCAGCCGCGTCGGGTGAGACCGGACAGCGCGTCGTTCATCGGCGGCTACCGGGCCGGTTCGGGCTGCGGGATGCGCTGGATGAGGTCGGCGACGATGCTCCCGGCGTCGCGGCGGCCGATCTGTGCCTCGGCCGTGGGCAGCAGCCGGTGGCCGAGGACGGGCGCGGCCAGCGCCTGGATGTCGTCGGGCAGCACGTACTCGCGGCCCTCCAGCCCGGCCCACGCCTTCGCCGCCCGGATGAGGTGCAGCGTGGCCCGCGGCGACGCGCCCAGCCGGAGGTCGGGCGACGTGCGGGTGGCGCTGGTGAGCGCGACCGCGTACTCCTTGATCGCGTCGGCGACATACACGCCGCGGACCAGCCGGACCAGCTTGTGCACGTGCGCGGCGTCGGTGACCGGCTCGAGCGGGTCCAGCGCGCTGGTCGAGCCGTGCGTGTCGATCATCTCGATCTCGGCCTGCTGCGACGGGTAGCCCATGGACAGCCGCATCATGAAGCGGTCGCGCTGCGCCTCGGGGAGGGGGTAGGTGCCCTCCATCTCGATGGGGTTCTGAGTGGCGACCACCATGAACGGCGCCTCGAGCTGGTAGGTCGTGCCGTCGACGGTGACCTGCCGCTCCTCCATGCACTCGAGCAGCGCGGACTGCGTCTTCGGCGAGGCGCGGTTGATCTCGTCGCCGACGACGATGTTCGCGAACACGCCGCCGGGCTTGAACTCGAACTCGCGGGTCGACTGGTTGAACACCGACACGCCCGTGACGTCGCTGGGCATGAGGTCGGGCGTGAACTGGATGCGGCGCACCGTGCAGTCGATGGCGCGGGCCACGGACTTCGCGAGCATCGTCTTGCCGACGCCGGGGACGTCCTCGATGAGGATGTGGCCCTCGGCCAGCAGCACGGTGAATGCCAGCTTGATGACCTCGGGCTTGCCCTCGATGACCGAGCCGATGGCGGCCTGTACGCGGGCGGCGGTGTCGGCGAGGTCGCCCAGCGCCAACTCGGGCACGACCTCGCCGGGTCCCTGCGGTTGATGATGGCCCGGGTTGAACGGTTCAGGCACGTTTCCTCCTTCGATCCCCGACCTCGTCGGCGTGACGTGCCTCGGCCGATCGCGGCATTCCGCTGTCCAGTCTCGCAGTGGTGCGACGTCTGGACCCACCCCGCGGGTTCCGATCGGCCCCGGCTTTCGCTTTACCCGCAGAGCCTATGTCCACTACGTGTGCACGCGCATCCATCCGAACCGGACATTCCCCGATCGCCCGGCCTGGTCGGACGGTGTGTCGGGCGCTCGCACGATGATCGGCCCACAGGGCGGCGCGGGCCGGGCACCGGCCCTCGCGTCCGGCGGTTCCCCACTTCCCTCCACCACCGCGCTCCACCCGCTGCGCGGGCCTCGCTGACCAGGGGTGACGTGTGGGCGTCCATTCCGGGCACGGGCCGGCGCCGCCGCGTGGCACCCGCGCGCCCCACTCCGCGCCCCACCTGGCCCGGCAAGGCGTTGACCAGTGCGGACGCCCTCCGATGCGGCCCCGGGACGAAACCCGCCGTGGGGCGTCGTGGGGTGGAACGGGGCCGAATGTGGTTGCAAGTGGGGGAGAGTGGAGTACAGTGGCGGGCAGTGGAGGAAGAGTGGTCCGATGTGGCGGTCAACGACCTGACCGGCGGCTCGGACAGCGGGGAGGTGGGCCGTGTTCCTCGGTACCCACACGCCCCGGCTGGACGACAAAGGACGGCTCATCCTCCCGGCGAAATTCCGGGACGAGCTGGCGGAGGGCGTCGTGATCACACGAGGGCAGGAGCGCTGTCTCTACGTGTGGCCGCAGGCCGAGTTCCTCCGGTTCACCGAGCAGTTGCGCGCCGCGCCCATCACGCACAAGGGCACGCGCGACTTCGCCCGGATGCTGGCCGCGGGGGCCAGCGACGAGGTTCCGGACAAGCAGGGCCGCATCACCATCCCGCCGGGGCTGCGCACGTACGCGGGCCTGGAGCGCGAGTGCACCGTCGTCGGTGCGATGACGCGGGTGGAGATCTGGTCCGAGCAGGCATGGGAGACGTACCAGGCGGAGAAGGAACCCTTGTTCGCCGACATCTCCGAGGAGGTGCTGCCCGGCATCTTCTGACCGCCGTCGCGTGGACACGCACGACGAGGTCTCCGGCCGCTCCACCTCTTGGCACCACTTCCCCGGTGCCAAGCGGCAGAGCCGGCAGCCAAGCCCGAGCGGGCGGGGACCTGGTCGTACGAGCCGCGACCGGCAACGAGCGAGGCAACGACGAGAGACGCGGGGGTGTCGATGACTGAGCAGGGGGCGCACGTCCCGGTGCTGCTCGACCGTGTCGTCGAGCTTCTCGCGCCGCCACTCCAGGAGGAGGGGGCGCGCGTCGTCGTCGACACCACGCTCGGACTCGGCGGGCACGCCGAGGCACTGCTGACCCGCAGCTCGACGGCCCACCTGGTGGGCCTCGACCGCGACCGCGAGGCGCTGGCCCGGGCGACCGAGCGGCTGGCGCCGTTCGGCGACCGGTTCACCGGCGTCCACGCGGTCTACGACCGGATCGCCGACGTCTTGGCGGGCCTCGGCATCCGGCGCGTGCATGGCGTCCTGTTCGATCTCGGCGTCTCGTCCATTCAGCTGGACGAGGCCGGGCGCGGGTTCGCGTACTCGCAGGACGCGCCGTTGGACATGCGGATGGACCAGTCCACCGGCATCACCGCGGCCGAGGTGCTCAACACCTACGCCGCGGCCGACCTCGCCCGCATCCTGCGCCGCTACGGCGAGGAGCGGTTCGCGTCGCGCATCGCGGCGGCGGTCGTGCGGGAGCGGACACGGGCGCCGTTCGACACCAGCGCCCGGCTGGTCGAGCTGATCCGCGACAACATCCCGCAGGCCGCCCGGCGCACCGGCGGCAACCCGGCGAAGCGGACGTTCCAGGCGCTGCGCATCGAGGTCAACGGCGAGCTGGACACGCTCGAGCGGGCGCTGCCGGCCGCCATCGACGCGCTGGCGGTGGGCGGGCGCATCGTTGTGCTCTCGTACCACTCGCTGGAGGACCGCATCGTCAAGCAGCTGTTCGCGGCGAGGACGACCAGTTCGGCGCCGCCCGGGCTGCCGGTCGAACTGCCGCAGCACCGGCCCGAGCTGCGGCTGTTGACCCGCTCCGAGCCGCCCACCAGCGACGAGATCGCCGCCAACCCGCGCGCGCAGTCGGCCCGGCTGCGTGCGGTCGAGCGGATCAGGGAGGCAGCATGAGCGCCGCCGAACGCGCCTACGCACCGGTCGCCGCGCCGCGCCGGCCGTCCCTGCGCAGCGTGCCGGGCCGCGCCTCCCGGGCGCCGCGCGCCCCGTTCGTCGTGCTGGTCCTGCTGGTGCTCGGCGTCGGCCTGATCGGGCTGCTGATCCTCAACACCGCCCTGCAGCAGGGCGCGTTCGAGCTGGGCGAGCTGCAGTCGACCACCGATGAGCTGCGCGACCGGCAGACCGACCTCGCCGACCGCGTCGCCGGCCGCAGCGCGCCCGACGCACTGGCCGACCAGGCCGCCCGCATGGGCATGGTCCCGGCCGAGGAGACACCCACGTTCCTGGAGCTGCCGCGCTCCTCGCCGGCCGACGCCGGTGGTGCCGGCTGATGCCGCCGAAGGGCCAGGACGGCCGGGGAGCGGCCGGACGAGGCACGGCGGGACGAGGCACGGAGGGACGAGGCACGGCCGCGGGCCGTGCCGCCCGGCCGAGGCCGAAGGCCGCCCCGAAGGCCGCCCCGAAGGCGGCACCGAAGGCCGCGCCGAAGGCGTCCGCGAAGGGCACGAGCAAGCCGGCCCGCAAGCCGGCCCGCAAGCCGGTCCGCAAGACGGCCGCCGCGAAACCCGTGCGCAAGAGCGCCGCCAAGGTGACCGGCGCGCCGCGCCCGCCGAAGCCGCCCAAGCGTCCCAAGCCGCCGAAGCCCCCCAAGCAGCCGCGCACCGTCCGGCTGGCCGACCCGCGCAAGCGCCTGCGGGCCTCGCTGGTCGGCGTCTGCGTGATCCTCTCGCTGTTCGGCGGCCGGCTGATCCAGCTGCAGGGCATCGACGCGTCCACGTACGCCGCCGTCGCGAACACCATCGGGCTGAAGACGGTGCCGGTGCGGGCCGACCGCGGCGTCATCCTCGACCGCGACGGCGAGCCGCTGGCCAGCACCGTCGAGGCCTACGACGTGGTGGTCGACCAGACGCAGGTGGCCAACCCGGCCGCGTACGCGCTGCAACTGGAGAGCATCCTCCGCACGCCCGCCGCCGACCTGCAGCGCGACCTCACCGGCTCCGACCGGTACGTCGTCCTCGCGCGCGGGGCGCCGGGGGCGACGTGGCGGCAGATCCGCGGGCTCGGCCTGGGCGGGTTCACCGCCGAGACCGCCGCCGCCCGCGAGTACCCGGCGGGCACCGTCGCCGGCAACGTCGTCGGGTTCCTCGGCGCCGACGGCCTGGGCCTCACCGGGCTGGAGCAGTCGATGGACAAGAGCCTGGCCGGCGTCGACGGCGAGGCGACGTACCAGTTCAGCCCGGGCGGCATCCGAATCCCGAACAGCTCCGCGAACCACGTCAGCCAGCCGGTCGCCGGCACCGGCCTGCGCCTGACCCTGGACGGCGACGTGCAGTGGCACACCGAGCAGGTGCTGGCCGAGGCGGTCGCGAACGCCGGGGCGGCCGACGGCGTCGCCGTCGTCATGGACGTCGACACGCAGGAGATCGTCGCGCTGGCCGCGACCCCCGCGTTCGACCCGAGCAAGCCGAGCAAGACCGAGGCCGCCGACCGCGGCAGCGCCGCCGTCGAGGACGCCTACGAGCCGGGCTCGGTGTTCAAGCCGATCACCATGTCCGCTGTGGTCGACCAGGGGCTGGCCGACCACAGCACCGTGTTCTCCGTCCCGGACAACCTCCGCCGCGGCGGCGAGACCATCAACGACTACTACAGCCACGGCGAGGACCAAATGACGCTGGCCGGCGTCGTCGCGAAGTCGAGCAACGTCGGCACCGTCCTCGCCGCCGAGACGCTGGACAAGGACGTCTACCACGACTACCTGCGGCGGTTCGGGTTCGGCACCGCGCCGGACCTCGGGATGCCGGGCGAGACCGGCGGCCGGCTGCCGTCCGGCGACGACTTCACCGACCTCACCCGCGACAACGTGGCGTTCGGCCAGGGCATCTCGGTCAGCGCCGTGCAGATGGCGTCGGCGTACGCGACCATCGCCAGCGGCGGCGTGCGGGTCGACCCGCGGCTGATCTCGGCGACGATCGGCGCCGACGGCCGCGAGACGCCGGTGGAGCCGTCCGCGCCGGAGCGGGTGATCAGCGAGCAGGCCGCCGCCGACGTCACCCTGATGATGGAGGCCGTCATGGGCGAGGGCGGCACCGGCAAGCCCGCGCTGGTCGACGGCTACCGCGTCGCCGGCAAGACCGGTACGGCCCAGCGGGTCGACCCGGACTGCGGCTGCTACGCCGACTACAACTCGTCGTTCATGGGTTTCGCGCCCGCCGACGACCCGCAGTACGTCGTCGTGGTGTCGCTGTTCGACCCGCAGAACGGCAACTCCGGAAGCGCGCTGGCCGGACCGGCCTTCGCGGACATCATGCGGTTCGCGCTCGAGCAGGGCGGTGTGGCGCCGACCGGCACGGAGGCGCCGCAGGTGCCACTGTTCGCCGACTGACCGAGTAGATTGCTCTGTCGTGCCCGACCGCCCAGGACTGCGACCCCGCCGCGTCACGCCGTTGCCGCTGACGGCGCTCGACGCCGCGGCGCCGGCGGACGTGCTGGTGACGGGCGTCACACACGACTCCCGGCAGGTCCGGCCCGGTGACCTCTACATGGCGCTGCCCGGCGCGGTGACGCACGGCGCCCGGTTCGCGGCCGCCGCGGTGGCGTCCGGAGCGGCGGCGATCATGACCGACGACGACGGTGTCGCGCTGGCCGGCGAGCCGGGCGTTCCGGTGCTGCGGCTGCCGGACCCGCGGGCGCGGCTGGGCGAGATCGCCGCGACGGTGTACGGCCACCCGGCGCGTGACCTGCTGATGCTCGGCGTCACCGGCACCAACGGCAAGACCACGACGACGTACCTGCTGGAGTCCGGGCTGCGCGCCGCCGGGCACGTCACGGGCCTGATCGGCACCGTCGAGACCCGGGTCGGCGACGAGCGGATCGCCAGCATCCGCACCACCCCCGAGGCCACCGACGTGCACGCGCTGCTCGCCGTCATGCGCGAGCGCGGCGTCACGGCCTGCGCCATGGAGGTGTCCAGCCACGCCATGGTGTTCGGGCGGGTCGACGGCGTCGTGTTCGACGTCGCCGGGTTCACCAACCTCAGCCAGGACCACCTCGACTTCCACGGCGGCCTCGACGACTACTTCGCCGCCAAGGCACGGCTGTTCACGCCCGAGCACGCGCGCCGCGCCGTCGTCGTGGTGGGCGACGAGTACGGCCGCCGGCTGGCCGCGTCGACGCCGCTGCCCGTGCTGACGGTCGCGCCGCCACACGTCGCCGCCGAGGCCGACTGGCAGGCCGAATGCTACGGCGACCGCGCCACGCTGGCGGGGGCCGACGGCGCCAAGCTCGAGCTGAGCGTCCCGATCCCGGGCGAGTTCAACGTCACCAACGCCGCGCTGGCCGTCACCATGCTGCGGGCCGCCGGCGTCGACGTCGCCGCGGCGGTCGAGGGCGTGGCGGCCTGCCCGGGGGTGCCGGGGCGGATGGAACGGGTCGCCGGCCCGGCCGGTGCGCCGGTCGCCGTCGTCGACTTCGCGCACACGCCGGACGCCATCGACAACGTGCTGCAGGCTTTGCACCCGCGTGGCCGGCTGATCGTCGTCGTCGGAGCCGGCGGAGACCGCGACCGCGACAAGCGGCCGCTGATGGGGGCGGCTGCCGCGCGCGGCGCCGACATCGTCGTCGTCACGGACGACAATCCCCGTTCCGAGGACGCGGCCGCCATCCGGGCCGCCGTCGTCGCCGGCGCCCACGCGGCGTCCGGCGCGGAGCGGGCGGGGGAGATCCTCGAGGTGGGGGGCCGCCGCGAGGCGGTCCGCGCGGCGCTGCGCAGCGCCCGCGGGCCCGACGACACCGTCGTCGTTCTCGGTAAAGGGCATGAACAAGGTCAGGAGATCGCAGGCGTCGTGCATCCATTCGACGATCGAGACGTGCTCCGTGCGGAGCTGGTGCGGTGGAGTGAGGAGTTGCAGGGTTGATCCCGCTCACCTTGGCCGAGGTCGCCTCGGCCACTGGCGGCAGGCTGGACGCCGTCGCCGACCCCGCCGTCCGGGTCACCGGCCCGGTGGTGACCGACACCCGTGAGCTCGGGCCCGGCGGACTGTTCGTGGCTCGGCAGGGCGAGGCGAGGGACGGGCACGACTTCGCCGCCGCCGCTGTCGAGGCCGGCGCCGTGGCGGTGCTGGCAGCGCGACCGGTCGGCGTCCCCGCCGTGGTCGTCGACGACACCGAGATCGCGTTCGGCCGGCTCGCCCGGGCCGTCCTCGACCGCCTCCCGCAGGTCACCGTCATCGGCGTCACCGGGTCGTCCGGCAAGACGACGACGAAGGACCTGCTGGCGCAGGTGCTCGAGCCGCTCGGGCCGCTGGTCGCGCCGCCCGGCTCGTACAACGGCGAGATCGGCGTGCCGCTCACCGTGCTCCGCGTCGACGAGTCGACCCGCACGCTGGTCGCCGAGCTGGGCGCGCGCGGTCCCGGGCACATCGCCTACCTGTGCGGCATCGCGCCGCCGTCCGTCGGCATCGTCCTGAACGTCGGCAGCGCCCACCTCGGCGAGTTCGGCGACCGCGAGACCATCGCCCGGACGAAGGCCGAGCTGGTCGAGGCGCTGCCCGCGTCCGGCACCGCCGTGCTCAACGCCGACGACCCCGTCGTGCGCCGCATGGCCGAGCAGACCGAGGCGCGGGTCGTCATGGCCGGTGAGTCCGTCCACGCCGACATCCGCGCCGAGGACGTGACGCTCGACGCCGCTGGCCGGGCGTCGTTCCGGGTGGTGACGGCCGACGGCGAGGCACGCGTGTCGCTGCGGCTGGTCGGCGAGCACCAGGTGTCGAACGCGCTGGCCGTCGCCGGTGCGGCACTGGCGCTGGGGCTGCCGCTGGACGACGTCGCGGCGCGGCTGTCGGCGGCGCTGCCGCGGTCGCGGTGGCGCATGGAGGTCACCGAGCGGCCCGACGGCGTCACCGTCGTCAACGACGCGTACAACGCCAACCCCGAGTCGATGCGGGCGGCGCTGAAGACGCTGGTGTCGCTCCGGCCGTCCGGCCCGGGGCGGACGTGGGCCGTCCTCGGCGAGATGCGCGAACTCGGGGAGGCGTCGATCGCCGAGCACGACGCGATCGGGCGGCTGGCGGTCCGGCTGAACGTGTCGCGGCTGGTGGCCGTCGGCGACGGCGCCCGCGCGATCCACCAGGGCGCCACCCTCGAAGGGTCCTGGGACGGCGAGTCGGTCTGGGCGCCCGACGTCGACGCCGCGTTCGACCTGCTCCGCGCCGAACTGCGGCCCGGCGACGTCGTCCTGGTCAAGTCGTCTCGCGATGCCGGCCTGCGCTTCCTCGGCGAACGGCTGGTGGAGGACAAGTGATCTCCATCCTCACGGCCGGCGTCGTCGGCCTCGTGGTGTCGATCCTGGGCACCCCGCTGGCGATCCGCTGGCTGACCGGCCGCGGCTACGGCCAGGCGATCCGCGACGAGCTGTCGGAGAACCACCAGACCAAACGCGGCACCCCCACCATGGGCGGCGCCGTCATCATCGTGGCGGCGGTGATCGCCTACTTCGTCGCCCACCTGGTCCGGCCGTCGCCGCCGACGGTGTCCGGCCTGCTGGTGCTGTTCCTGGTCGTCGGCCTGGGTGTGGTCGGGTTCCTGGACGACTGGATCAAGATCTCGAAGCAGCGCAGCCTCGGCCTGCGCAGCCGCGCCAAGATGGCCGGGCAGATCTCCGTCGCCGTCGTGTTCGCGATCCTGGCCATCAACTTCCCCGACGAGCAGAACCTCACGCCGGCGTCGCAGGCGCTGTCGGTGCTGCGCGACACGCCGTGGGTGCTGCCGGCCGCGGTGTTCGTCCTGTGGGCGCTGTTCCTCATTTCCGGGTTCTCCAACGCGGTGAACCTGACCGACGGGCTGGACGGCCTGGCCACGGGTGCGGCCGTCATGGTGTTCGGCGCGTACACACTGATCGGCGTGTGGCAGCTGAACCAGTCGTGCGGAGTGGCGCCGGGGCCGAGCTGCTACGAGGTCCGCGACCCGCTCGACCTCGCCGTCGTGGCGGCGGCCATGGTGGGTGCCTGTTTCGGGTTCCTGTGGTGGAACGCCTCGCCGGCGAAGATCTTCATGGGCGACACCGGGTCGCTGGCGCTGGGCGGCGGGCTGGCCGGCCTGGCCATCACCACCCGCACCGAGATCCTGCTCATCGTGCTGGGCGGGCTGTTCGTGGTGATCACGCTGTCGGTCATGCTGCAGGTCGGCTGGTTCAAGATCTCCGGCGGGAAACGGCTGTTCCGGATGGCGCCGCTGCAACACCACTTCGAGCTCAAGGGCTGGGGTGAGGTCACCATCGTCATCCGGTTCTGGATCATCGCCGGCATGTTCGTGGTGCTCGGCCTCGGCCTCTTCTACGCCGAATGGGTGGCGACGGCGTGAGCGGTGCGGTTGGCGGGGCTGGTTCGCCGTCCTGGCTGGCGTCCGCCGAGCGGGACAGCCCGTGGGCCGAGCTCCGGGTCACCGTCGCCGGGTTCGGGGTGTCCGGGTACGCGGCCGCCGACACGCTGATCCAGCTCGGCGCGCAGGTCACCGTCCTCGAGGACCGCGACGGCCCGGCCGAGCAGGAGCGCGCCACCATCCTGCGCATCCTCGGCGCGCAGATCTCGCTGGGGCCCGGCTCCACGTCCACCCTGCCGCCGGAGACGCAGCTGGTCGTGACGTCGCCGGGGTGGAAGCCGTCGTCGCCGCTGCTGGCCGCCGCGGCCGCCGCCGGCGTCCCGATCTGGGGCGAGGTCGAGCTGGCCTGGCGCATCCGCGACCCCGCGACCCCGTGGCTCGTGCTGACCGGCACCAACGGCAAGACGACGACCGTGCGGATGCTGACGTCGATGCTGCGGGCGTCCGGCCTGCGCGCGGCCGCCGCCGGGAACGTCGGCGACCCCATCGTGACGGCCGTCATGGACCCCGGCGGCCACGACGTCATCGCCGTCGAGCTGTCCAGCTACCAGTTGCACTGGACGTACTCGATGGCCGCGCGGTCCGCCGCCGTCCTCAACATCGCGCCCGACCACGTCGACTGGCACGGCTCGATGGACGCGTACACCGCCGACAAGGGGCGCATCTACGCCGGCGTCGAGACCGCCTGCGTCTACAACGTCGCCGACCCCGTGACCGAGCAGCTGGTCCGCGACGCCGACGTGCGCGAAGGTGCGCGGGCGATCGGGTTCACGCTGGGCATCCCGTCGGTCGGCATGGTCGGCGTCGTCGACGAGTACCTGGTCGACCGCGCGTTCATCGCCGAACGCCAGACGTCGGCCGCCGAGCTGGCCTCCGTCTCCGACGTCCGGCCGGCCGCGCCGCACAACGTCGCGAACGCGCTCGCCGCGGCCGCGCTGGCCCGCTCGATCGGCGTGCCGCCGGTCGCCGTCCGCGACGGCCTGCGCGGTTTCGCGCCGGACCCGCACCGGATCTCTCTTGTCGCCGGCATCGACGGCGTCGCCTACGTCGACGACTCCAAGGCGACCAACCCGCACGCCGCCGCCGCGTCGCTGGCCGCGTACGACTCCGTCGTCTGGATCGCGGGCGGGCTGGCCAAGGGTGCGTCGTTCGACTCGCTGCTGCGCGACGTGCGCGGGCGGCTGCGGGGGGTCGTCCTGCTGGGCGCCGACCGCGCCGTCATCGCCGAAGCGCTGGCACGACACGCACCGGATGTACCGGTTGTCGACGTTCCGGACACCGACAATGAGGCCATGGACCGCATCGTGGCCGCCGCCGCCGGGCTCGCCCGGCCGGGCGACACCGTGCTGCTGGCGCCGGCGTGCGCGTCCATGGACATGTTCGCCAACTACGCGGCCCGGGGCGACGCCTTCGCTGATGCGGTGCGACGGCTACCCGGCGGCCGCGCGACGCCGTGAGCACGGTCGATCGGGCCGCACCCGCGGAGCGGTCGCTCCGGACGGCCGCGGCCGAGTCGCTGCGCCGGCTGCTGCGGCGTCCGCTCGCCTCGTACTACCTGGTGCTCGGGTCGGCCGGCCTGCTGCTCGTGCTCGGCCTGATCATGGTCTTCTCGGCTTCGAGCGTCATGTCGCGGGTGCAGTTCGGCTACCCGTACTACTTCTTCGCCCGCCAGCTGGCGTGGGTCATCGTCGCGCTGCCGCTGGCCTGGATCGCGTCGCGGATGTCGGCCCGGCTGATCCGCCGGTTCGGGCTGCCGATGCTGGTCGTGGCGGCGATGCTGCTGACGCTGACGTTCGTGCCCGGCCTCGGCGTCACGCGTGGCGGCAACACCAACTGGCTCGACCTCGGCGGACCGTTCCTCATCCAGCCGTCCGAGCCGGCGAAACTGGCGCTGATCGTCTGGGGCGCCGGCATGTTCGCGTTGAAGGGCCGGCTGCTGACGCAGTGGAAGCACCTGATGATCCCGTTCGTGCCGGTGGCGGCCGCGATCGTCGCGCTGACGATCGGCCAGCACGACCTCGGCACGGCGCTCGTGCTGATGGCGATCGTGCTGACGCTGCTGTGGGTCGTGGGCGTGCCGACGTGGCTGTTCGGGCTGGCGCTCGGGGTGGTGGGTGTGGTGGGTGCGTACTTCGTCACCGCCTCCGAGAACCGCATGTCGCGCGTCGTCAGCTTCCTCGACCCGTTCTCGGACTTCTCCGGCACCGGCTACCAGGCCGCTAATTCCATTTATGCGTTCGCCACCGGCGGCTGGTGGGGGAGCGGGCTCGGCGCGAGCCGGCTGAAGTGGGGCCAGCTGCCCGAGGCGCACACTGACTTCATTTTCTCCATCCTCGGCGAGGAGCTCGGGCTGCCCGGCGCGCTGATGGTGCTCGGGCTGTTCTTCGCGCTCGGGTTCGCCGGCATCCGCATCGCCATGCGCACCACCGACACGTTCACCCGCCTGGCCGCGGCCGGCATCACCGGCTGGCTGATCGTCCAGGCGATCATCAATCTCGGCAGCGTCCTCGTCGTCTTCCCGGTCATCGGCGTGCCGCTGCCGCTGGTGTCGTACGGTGGCGCTTCCATGGTCGTCGTCATCGTCGCGGTCGGGATCCTGATGGCGCTGGCCAAGGAGGAGCCCGGTGCCCGTGAGGCGCTGGCGGCCCGCAAGCAGGCACGGCGGGAGCGCCGCCGGTTGAGGAGGATCCGCGCGTGAGGGCACAGGCGTGGTGTGAGGCCGGCGCGACGTCGCCGGCGCGTGAGCGAGTGTTTCGGCAGCGTCGCTGGTCGGGGAGGATCTGCGGGTGAAGGTCGTCCTGGCCGGCGGCGGTACCGCCGGGCACATCGAACCTGCCCTGGCGACGGCCGACGCGGTGCGGCGCGCCGATCCGGAGGCGCAGGTGACGTTGCTGGGGACCGAGCGCGGACTGGAGGTCCGCCTGGTTCCCGAGCGCGGGTACGAGCTCGCGCTGATCCCGCCCGTCCCGTTGCCCCGCCGCCCCACGCCCGAGCTCCTGCGGCTGCCCATGCGTGTCCGCGCCTCCGTCCGGCAGACCACCGAGGTGCTGCGGTCGCACCAGGCCGACGTCCTCGTCGGCTTCGGCGGCTACGTGGCGCTGCCCGCGTACGTGGCGGCGCGGCGGCTCGGCGTGCCGATCGTCGTGCACGAGGCGAACGCCAAGCCCGGCCTGGCCAACCGCATCGGCGCCCGGTTCACCTCCTTCGTCGGCGTCGCTTCGCCCGGCATCGAGCTGCCGCACGCCCAGCACGTCGGCATCCCGCTGCGCCGCTCGATCGCCCTCCTCGACCGCGACGCCACCCGAGCCGAGGCGCGTGACTTCTTCGGCCTCGACCCGTCGCTGCCCACCCTGCTGGTCTTCGGCGGCAGCCAGGGCGCCCGCCGGATCAACGAGGCGACCGCCGGCGCCCTCCGCTCCCTCCTCGACGCCGGCTTCCAGGTCCTGCACGCCGTCGGACGCGGCAACGTGGACGCCGCCGCCCAGGCCGCCGCAGCGCACGGCATCGCTGTCGCCGGAGGACCTACCGGGGGAGAGTCGCCCGCAACAGGGGCGTCCGCAACTGGGCCGGCCGGGGGAGAGCAGTCCGCAACGGGCCCGGCCGCAACGGGTCCGGCCGTGACCGGTACCGCCGGGCCAGCGCCGTCTGCAACACAGCCGCCCGCAACAGAGCCGCCCGCAACAGAGCCGCCCGCAACGGGGCCCGGCGCGGCGCATCCGTCCGAACCCGGGTCAGAGATCCGGTCCAGCGCGGCGTCGCAGCCTCGATACGTCCCCGTGGCCTACGTCGACCGGATGGACCTCGCCTACGCCGCCGCTGACCTCGCCGTCTGCCGGGCGGGCGCCATCACCTGCGCCGAGTTGGCCGCCGTCGGGCTGCCGGCGGTCTACGTCCCGCTTCCGCATGGCAACGGGGAGCAGCGGTTCAACGCCCTTCCGACCGTCGCCGCGGGCGGCGGAGTGCTGATCGCGGACGGTGAGCTGACCTCGTCGTGGTTGACCGCGGAGGTGACCGCACTGCTGGGCGATCGGGCTCGGTTGGACGCGATGGGTGCCGCAGCGGCTACTCTCGGTCGTCGCGACGCCGACGATCGCCTGGTCGAGATGGTCCGGCGCGCGGCTGCACAGAAGAGCGTCGGAGGTTGACCACGTGATCGTCTCGCCACCGGAGCGGACCGTGCCCGCGGAAAAGCTGGGCCGGGTCCACTTCGTCGGCATCGGCGGTGCCGGCATGAGCGGCATCGCCCGCATCCTCCTCGCCCGCGGAGTGCCGGTGTCGGGCAGCGACGCCAAGGATTCGGGCGTCCTGGCCGGCTTGCGCGCGCTCGGCGCCGAGGTGCACGTCGGCCACGCCGCGTCGAACGTCGGCCTCGCCGAGACCGTCGTCGTGTCGACGGCGATCCGCGAGAGCAATCCCGAGATCGTCGAGGCGCGCGAGCGTGGCCTGCCGATCCTGCCCCGGGCCGCCGCGCTGGCGTCGGTGATGGCCGGGCGGCGCGCGATCGCCGTGGCCGGCACGCACGGCAAGACCACGACGACGTCGATGATCACGGTCGCGTTGCAGCACTGTGGCGCGGACCCCTCGTTCGCGATCGGCGGCAACCTGAACGAATCGGGCGCCAACGCCCACGACGGCAGCGGCGACATCTTCGTCGCCGAGGCCGACGAGAGCGACGCGTCGTTCCTGGCCTACGAGCCCGAGGTGGCGATCGTCACCAACGTCGAGGCCGACCACCTCGACTTCTACGGCACGCCGGAGGCGTACGAGGCCGCCTTCGACGCGTTCGTCGACTGTGTCTCCGGCTTCCTCGTGGTCTGCGCCGACGACCCTGGTGCCCGCGCCTTGGGGGAGCGGGCCGCCCGGCGCGGTGTCGTCGTGCACACCTTCGGCGAGTCGCGCGACGCCGACGTGCGGGTGACCGCGCTGGACATCGCCGGGCCCGGCGTGTCGTTCGAGCTGGTGGCCCGCGGCCGGCGGCAGGAGCGGATCCAGTTGCAGCTGCCCGGCAGGCACAACGCGCTGAACGCGGCCGCCGCCTTCACCGCCGCGCTCGGCCTCGGCTTCCCGGCCGGTGACGTGCTCGACGGCCTGGCCGGTTACACCGGGACCCGGCGCCGGTTCGAGCTCAAGGGCGTGGCCGGCGGCGTGCGCGTCTACGACGAGTACTCCCACCACCCGACCGAGGTGGCCGCCGCGATGGCGGCCGCCCGCGGCGTGGCCGGGCCGGGCCGCGTCGTCGTGGTGTTCCAGCCGCACCTGTTCAGCCGGACGCGGATCTTCGCGGCGGAGTTCGGCACCGCCCTCGGCGCGGCCGACGAGGTCATCGTCATGGACGTCTACGCAGCCCGCGAGGACCCCGAGCCCGGCGTCACCGGTGCGCTGGTGGCCGCGGCCGTGCCGCTGCCGCCGTCGCACGTGGTGTTCGAGCAGTCGTGGTCGGCGGTGCCGGAGCTCGCGGCGTCGCGGGCCGAGCCCGGCGACATCCTGCTCACCGTCGGCGCCGGTGACGTCACGCTGATCGGTCCGGAAGTGCTCGACGTGCTGGCGGCACGGTCGCGATGAGCGTTGCGTCGCGGTCACCGAGCGCGCAGCTCTTCGCGGCGCGGGCCCGGCGACAGCGGCTGCGGCGGCTGCTCGGCCTGCTGCTGGCGTTGCTGGGCCTGGCCGTGGTGTCGGGACTGGTGTGGCTGGTCGGCTGGTCAAGTGTGCTCTCCGTGAAGTCGGTATCGGTCGAGGGTGTGCCGTCGTCGCTGTCGGAGGACGTGTTGTCGCGGGCCGACGCGCCCATGGGCACGCCGCTGGCCCGGGTCGACACCGGCGCCATCGCCGACCGCGTGGCCGAGTTGCCCGAGGCCGCGTCTGTCGACGTCCGCCGCTCGTGGCCGTCGACGCTGACGATCGACGTGACGCCGAGGGTCCCGGTGGCAGCGGTGTCGGCCGAGGGCTCGTGGTGGAACGTCGACGAGACCGGCGCCCTGTTCGGCGCCTCGGACTCGCGGCCGGACGACCTGCCCGTGCTGACCGCCCCCGGCGACGACTCGTCCTCCGACGTCGACGACGCCGTGCGTGCGGCCGGCGTGACCGTGCTGACAGGGCTGCCCGACTCGCTGTACGACCTCGTCGACACCGTGGAGGCGCGCTCGGAGGCCGACATCAGGCTCGGGCTCGCCGACGGCGCGGAGGTGCGCTGGGGCACTGCCGACGACATCGATCGCAAGGCCGACGTGCTGCTGGCGCTGATCGATGCCCAGGAGGAGCCGCCATCGTCGTACGACGTGTCCGCGCCGGAGCATCCCGCCGTCAACCCCTGACGCGCCACTCGCGAGGAAGCTGGCGGCAGACGGCGTCTGGGCAGGTCACAGGCCCGCCGAGTAGGCCGGCCGGGGCATGGGTCGCCTCGGTGGCCGTGCGCGGTGGCGGGTCAGCCGGACGGGCCGTGCGTCGCCATCAGGTCCTCCGTCCGCAGGCCGGGCAGAGGGCGAGCACGCTCGTCCCGCCGCCCGGATCTCGTCCGAGCAACGCGGGTGGTCGCGGCTGTGCGCAACGGCAGGTCTGCTGCGCCCTGGCCGCGAGCCTCTCGGCGTGCAGCGCCTTCTTGGCGTAGCGACGGCGTTGCTCGAGGGCGTCGTGGTACTGGCGGTGGCGTCGTCGGCGAGCCATGCGCTTGGCGACGTCGGCCTGCACGCGGTCGCGGATGAGCCGCGCGATCTCGTCGTCGAACCCCGTTCGGGTGCGTTGGCGAGGGATGCGGCGCCGGGCGGCCTCCTGGTCGTCGTTGGTGAGTGTGTCGGGGGCGATGTGGGTGTTCGTCATGTCCTCCATCCCGCCAGATCGGGAGCTGCTGCGCCACCGCGAAGTCCGGAATTGTGGACAACTCCGCGGATTCATCAGGGCTGTGGACACAGGTCGGCGATGGCGGTCTCGTGCAGTGGGAATCGGTGGAGTTGATCTTGCTCGGCTGGGCGGGTAGAGTGGGTCGCATGTTCGAAGAAGCGCTACTGGCTGCTGCGTCACCGGGTGTCGACCCGGTGGGGCAGCTGGTGGCGTGGCATCCGGACACGTTCGACTGGGTGAGGGTCGAGCCGTGCGACCTGGTCGGCGGTGGCGTGGAGCCGGGGTTCTGGGAACGGTCGGCACGGGTGCTGCCCGCCGACGCCGAACGGACGCCGACCGGGCCGGAGCTGGCGGCCGTGCTGGCCGCGTTCGACCTCGACGGCGCGGACGGCTACGACCTCGTCGAGGCCGCCGCCGCGTGGGCACGACTGTCCGCTTGGGCCGCCGCGAACGAGGCGCGGGTACTGGCGGCGCTGGCATCCCGGGCGGAGATGCGCCCGGACGTGTCCGGCTATCGGTCGGTGAACGCGGTCACGAACACCGCCGCCGAGATCGCCGGACGCTGCCAGGTCACTACTCGGCAGGCGGAGAACCAGGTCGGGCGCGCGTTGCAGTTGGTGGAGGACTTCCAGGACACGCAGGCGGCTCTCGCAGCGGGATTGATCGACCTGCGGCGGGCCCGGGTGATCACTGACGAACTGGGTGGGCAGGACCCCGAGGTGCGGGCCCGGGTGGAGGCCGCGGCGTTGTCGAAGGCGCCGGCGATTGATGCGGTGGCGCTGCGGCGGCTGGTCAAGCGGCTGCTGCACGAACTGGCCCCGGTCGAGACCGCCGAACGCCACCGGATCGCCCGCGACGGCCGGTACGTGGCCGTGACGCCGGCGTCGGACGGGATGGCGTTCCTGGAGGCACTGCTGCCCGCCGAGGACGCCACCGCCCTCAATACCGCTCTGAAGGTGGCTGCGGCTGATGCGAAACGTGCCGACACCGCGCTCGGCCTGTCGGCCCGGACCAGCGACCAACGTCGCGCCGACGCCCTGGCAGAACTGGGGTGGGCGGCGCTCAACGCCTGCGCCGACACTGCCACCAGCCACGCCACACCCCCTGCCACCACGACAGACGACGCCACGCACCAGGCCGCGGAGGACGCCACGCACGACGCCACGCAGGACGCCTCGGCCATGGGCCTCGCGCACGACGCCGCGGCCATGGGCCGTGCCGCGGCGACCGAGGCGACGGAGGCTGCCGCGGTTTCGCGCGGACCCGGTGGCGCCTCGGGGGGCAACGTCCGACCCACCTCGTCCGGCGCCGCGGCAATGGGCCTCGCGCACGAGGCCGCGCACGACGCCGCGGCAATGGGCCTCGCGCACGAGGCCGCGCACGACGCCGCGGCCATGGGCCGTGCTGCGGCGACCGAGGCGACCGAGGCGACGGAGGCTGCCGCGGTTTCGCGCGGACCCGGTGCCGGCTCGGCTGGCAACGTCCGACCTACCCCGTCCGGCGCCGGGACCAGCCCGCGGCGCCGGCAGATAAGCGTGCACGTCACCGTCCCGTTCAGCACCCTCGCCGGTCTCGACGACGAGCCGGGAGAGTTGGAGGGGTATGGGCCGATCCCCGCGCACGTCGCCCGCGAGCTGGCGGCCGAGGGGGTGTGGACCTGGTTGCGCACGGACCCCGACAGTGGGCAGCTGCTCGATCTCGGCCGCACGAAGTACCGGCCGAGCAAGGCGCTGGCCGACTTCATCGTCGCCCGCGACCGGACCTGCCGCATGCCCGGGTGCCGCCGAGCGGCCCGAGCGGCCGACATCGACCACATCGTCCCGTTCGCGGCCGGCGGCTCGACCGTGTGCGCGAACCTCCAGTCGCTGTGCGAGACGCACCACCTGATCAAACATCACGGCGGTTGGAGTGTTCAGCGACAACCCGGCGGCACGACCCGGTGGGCCAGCCCCACCGGCCACGACTACCGAAGACCGGCAGAACCGATCGGCCCGGTCCGGTAGAGCAGTTGGCAGGCCCGGTGGAGCGGTGGGCGGGCCCGGCGGAACGGTGAGCAGGCCCGGCGGAACGGTGAGCAGGCCCGGCGAAGCGGACGGTGGGCCTATGCGCGCTGCCGGGCCACCGGGAGCCTCCGAGGCAGGCGAGTACAGGCCGGCACGTACAGGAGGCCGCCCCGTGGGTGCGCAGAGGCTCAGCCATGCCCGGCTGGTTTCAGGCGGTCGCGGGCAGCGGACGGTCGCGACCGAGCAGCCAGCGTTCCGTCGCCGTCCAGGTGCCCGAGAACAGCAGGTAGAGGGCGGCCGCAAGCGGCACGAAGGCGGCCACCGCGACGGTGCCGTACGGCACCACTCGGGCCACCCTCGCCATCATGGCCCCGGCCCCGGCCCCGGCCCCGGCCCCGGATCCGGACCCGGCGCTGGCCCCAGACCCGGCTCCGGCCCCCGCCCGGGCTCCGGCCGCGGCTCCGGCTCCGGGCGACGGAGGTCCGCTCAGGGCGGCCTGCCGGTGTGCGAGCCGTGACGACCACCAGGCGACCAGGATCAGCAGCACGAAGACGGCGCCGAACACCAGGAGCTCCGCCGGCGCGACGCCGGAGCCGACGGCAGTCAGCCATCGGTCGCTCAACGGCACGCCGAGCAGCGTGTGCGTGAACAGTGCGTTCGCCCCGCCGTTGAGCGTCGGCGAGGAGAACAGCCGGTACAGCACCATGACGAACGGCGCCTGAGCCAGCGACGCGCCGAGGCCGGCGAACGGCGAGGTGCCGTGGGAGCGGTGCAGGGCGGTGAGCTCGCGGCGCAGGCGGACGGGATCGCGGCGGAACCGCTCACGCAGCCGCAACTCGGCCGGGCGAAGCGCCAGCCGGGCACGTCCGGCCCGGGCGGCGCGCAGGCTCAGCGGCAGCAGCGCCAACCTGACGAGCACGACGACGAGGAGGATGGCGAGGCCGGTGGCGGCATCACCGGCGAGCGGCTCCACAACGGAGGAGAGGCCGAGGACGAGCACGGAGACGCCCTGGGCAGGTGTGTCGAGAACGGACAACATGACGGGACCCTTCGGAACGAGAGCACGTGGACGGACAGCTGAGGGGAACCAGCAGTCCGGACGGCGCTCTCGGCCGCGGGCGGGCGGCGGCGTCGGGGTCGGTCTGGGCGATGACGACGGGCGGAGCGGCGGCCACGCGGCGCAGGCCGGGGCCGTACCGCGGGGCGGCGGGGACGCGGGCTCGCGACGTGGCCAGCATCGCGAGGACCATGACGAGGACGGCGAGCAGCGCGACCACACCGGGGGCCGAGCCGAGAGGCGTCGCGAAGAGTCCAGCGAGCACCGTCGCCACGACGACCGCGACGCCGGCCGTCCAGCGCGAGGCGAGCCGGGACGCGACGGCGGCTAGGCGCGAGGCCAGGCCCTGGGACGTGTGGGAGCGGCGGCGGGCGTCGGCGCCGGAGGGAGCGTCGGGCGCAGGACGGGAGTCGCGGTGGGGGCCGTCGCCCGCACCGGCGTCGCCGCCGAGCCGCCGAGTCATGGCGACCAGGGTAAGCGCACTCGGGCGCGCGGGGACCACGAGGCGGTCAATCCGTGCGGGCTACGGCGTGTCTACGGGAGCCGAGCATGAATGGCGCTTAGCGTTTCATCATCTTCAGGTTGACATAACTATAAACCTCAACTTGAGGGTGAGGGTTTGAACTCGACGAAAGGCGATGTCCAGTGACTGCTCCGCAGAACTACCTCGCGGTGATCAAAGTCGTCGGCATCGGCGGCGGCGGAGTCAACGCGGTCAACCGCATGATCGAAGTCGGCCTCAAGGGCGTCGAGTTCATCGCGATCAACACCGATGCGCAGGCGCTGCTCATGAGCGACGCCGACGTGAAGCTCGACGTGGGCCGCGAGGCCACCCGCGGCCTGGGCGCCGGCGCCAACCCGGACGTCGGCCGGAAGGCGGCCGACGACCACGCCGAGGAGATCGAAGAGGTGCTCAAGGGCGCCGACATGGTCTTCGTCACGGCGGGCGAGGGTGGCGGGACGGGCACCGGCGGCGCGCCCGTGGTGGCCCGCATCGCGAGGTCGCTCGGCGCGCTGACGATCGGCGTCGTGACCCGCCCGTTCATGTTCGAGGGACGACGGCGCGCGATGCAGGCCGAGGCGGGCATCGAGGCGCTGCGCGAAGAAGTCGACACGCTGATCGTCATCCCGAACGACCGGCTGCTGTCCATCAGCGACCGCCAGGTCAGCGTCCTCGACGCGTTCAAGAGCGCCGACCAGGTGCTGCTCTCCGGTGTCCAGGGCATCACCGACCTCATCACGACGCCCGGCCTGATCAACCTCGACTTCGCCGACGTGAAGTCGGTCATGAGCAACGCCGGCTCGGCGCTCATGGGCATCGGGTCCGCGCGCGGCGAGGACAGGGCGGTGGCGGCGGCCGAGATGGCCATCTCCAGCCCGCTGCTCGAAGCGTCGATCGACGGCGCGCACGGGGTGCTGCTGTCGGTGTCCGGCGGCTCCGACCTGGGGCTGTTCGAGATCAACGAGGCGGCCAACCTGGTCGCGCAGGCGGCGCACGACGACGCCAACATCATCTTCGGTGCGGTCATCGACGACGCGCTCGGCGACGAGGTGCGGGTCACCGTCATCGCGGCCGGATTCGACAGCGGCTCGCCCACGCGGCGCGAGCTGGGCACCGTGAGGAAGCCCGAGGCGGCCGGAGGCAATGGCGCGGCCGCCGCCGGGGGCATCGGCTCGGTCGCGACGGCCACCCCGGCCGCCGCGAAGCCGGGCGACCAGGGGGACACGGGCGGCGCCGACGGTGACGGCGCACCCGCCGCGCCGCCCGCCCCGCCCCGCGAACAGCGCCGCATCGTCCCGTCCACGGCCAGTGACGACCTGGACGTGCCCGACTTCTTGAAATAGCGCAGGTTGAAATAGCAAGTGCTCCGAGACACCAGCGCGGCCGGTCCGGTCCGGTTCGCCTTCACCGACCGGCACGACGGCATCAGCGTCGCGCCGTACGACACGCTCAACCTCGGCGGGCACGTCGGTGACGACCCGGACGCCGTCGCCGGCAACCGCGCGCGGCTCGCGGCGGCGATCGGCCTGGCGCCCGGCGCCGTCAACTACATGAACCAGGTGCACGGCAACGCCGTCGCCGTCGTGGACGGGCCGTGGGCCGGTCCCGCGCCCGAGGTCGACGCGCTGGTGACCACGCAGCCGGGCCGCGCGCTCGCCGTCCTCGTCGCCGACTGCGTGCCGGTGCTGCTGGCCGACCCCGAGGCGGCCGTGATCGGCGTCGCGCACGCGGGCCGGCCCGGGCTGAAGGCCGGCGTGGTGCCGGCGGTCATCTCGGCGATGCGCGACCTCGGCGCCCGCAAGCTGGTCGCGCGGGTCGGCCCGGCGGTCTGCGGGCGCTGCTACGAGGTGCCCGAGGCCATGCGGGCCGACGTCGCCGCGGTGGTGCCGGAGGCGTGGGCGGTCACCAGGCAGGGCACGCCGGGGCTGGACGTCCCCGCCGGCGTCGTCGCGCAGCTGCGGGCCGCCGGCGCCGCCGTCGAGACCGTCGCGACCTGCACGATCGAGGATCCGCACAGCTACTCCTACCGCCGTGACGGCGTCACGGGACGGTTCGCCGGGGTGGCATGGATGAGTCAGGCGTGATTGGTGTGACTGCTGCGACACGTGGGCGTGTCGCGCTCACAATCCCCGGATCCGGCTGTGCCCAAGGCTAGTGTCTGGATCAACAGGGGACCGTCCACCACTAGTCGGAGGACTTGAATGGCCGGCGCAATGCGCAAGGTTGCGGTCTACCTCGGCCTCGTGGAGGACCGAGACCGCTACGACGACGAATACGAAGACTACGAAGACGCCGACGGCGAGGCGTACACCGAGGAGTACGACGAGCCCGCCGAGGAGCCGCGTCGCGAACGAGCACCCGAACGAGCACCCGAGCGCGAGCACACCGCCACGGTGGCCTCGCTCGCCGACCGCCGTCCGGTCCAGGCAGTACGGAGGGCACCGGCCATGCGTGAGGCGCGCATCACCACGCTGCACCCGCGGACATACAACGAGGCGCGCACGCTCGGCGAGCACTTCCGTGACGGCACGCCCGTCATCATGAACCTCTCCGAGATGGACGACGTCGACGCCAAGCGGCTGGTCGACTTCGCCGCCGGGCTCATCTTCGGCCTGCGCGGCAGCATCGACCGGGTGACGGCGAAGGTGTTCCTGCTCACACCCGCGGACGTCAGCGTGACGGCCGAGGACAAGGCCCGCATGGTCAGCGGCGGGTTCTTCAACCAGAGCTGACCTGGGCCGGGCGTGACTCGCAAACTCCGCGAACTCGCGCCCGGCTCGCCGTGTCCCAATCATGTGCCCGTGTCGCAGTCATCGTTCCGTGCCGACGTCGGGTAGGTTCAGGTGTTGTGTCGGCTGTGAGTCAGATCCTCTCCGCGGTGTTGTGGCTGTTCTTCATCGCCTTGCTGGTCCGGCTCGTGGTCGACTGGATCCAGGTCTTCGCCCGCGAGTGGCAGCCCAAGGGGCTGGTGCTCGTCGTGCTGGAGGCCATATACACGGTGACCGACCCGCCGTTGCGCGCGATTCGTCGCGTGCTGCCGCCGTTGCGGATCGGTTCGGTTGCCCTCGACCTGGCGTTCATCGTGCTCATCATCCTGGTCCAGATTCTGCTTGTTGTTGTCGGATCTCTAGGATGACGCGGTACGGTGACATTCTGCCTATGCCCACATCCGAGGTGACGCTATGCCACTGACGCCCGAGGACGTCCAGAACAAAGAGTTCACGACGGTCCGCCTGCGCGAGGGTTACGACATGCAGGAGGTCGACGAGTTCCTGGACGAGGTCGAGGCCGAGCTTGCTCGCATGCAGCGCGAGAACGACGAGCTGCGCGACAAGCTCTCCGCCGTGACCCGTGGCGGCGGAGTCGCCGCGTCGGCCGAGCCCATCCAGGCTCCGCGCCAGCCGGAGGCGCCGAAGGCCCCCGAGGCCCCGCCGTCTGCCACGGCTGCCGCGCCCATCGGCGTGCAGCCCAGCGACGCCGCGGCCAAGGTGCTCGCCCTGGCCCAGAAGACGGCGGACGAACTCGTCGCCGACTCCAAGGCCGAGGCCGACCGTCTCATGAACGACGCACGGAGCCGGGCAGACAAGCTCGACTCCGAGACGAAGGCCAAGGCTGCGAAGATCGAGCAGGACGCCCGGCAGCGGGCCGACTCGATCGAGCAGGAGGTGCAGAAGCGCCGCACCCAGGTCTTCGGCAAGCTCGAGTCCGACCGTGCCGACCTCGAGCGCGAGCTCGAGACGCTGCGTGCCTTCGAGCGCGAGTACCGCAGCCGGCTGAAGTCCTACCTCGAGCGCGAGCTGCGCAAGCTCGAGACCGGCGGTGTCGACGAAGCCGACACCGGCGTGGGGCAGGTCCCCGCAGCGGCGGCAGGCGGCGGCGGTTCGCCGCAGTCGTCCGGCCCCGGTGGCAACGCCCAGGCGACGCAGACGGGCGGCTCGCTCCGCTCGGTTGCCAGCCTGCTCGACGACGAACAGCGCTGACGCTCGACCGCTCGACCAGCGACGACAAGGGGCCCTAGGCCGGCGCGCGACGCCGGCCCGGGCCCCTTTCGCTGGTCAGCCCTTTCGCTGGTCAGGCCTTTCGCTGGTCAGGCGTCGGCGGCGGGCACGCGGCGCACCCGGAACGTCAGTCCGAGGTCGGCGTCGCCGTGCTCGGGCCGGCCGTCCAGCGCGTCGAGCCCCTCGTGCACGGCCGTCGCCAGCACCTCGTCGGCCAGCAGGGCGCCGTGCTCGCGCAGCGCGGCCGCCAGCTGGTCGGACGCCGACCACGCCAGCTCGATGCGGTCGGACACCTCGAATCCGGACGCCTTGCGGGCCTCCTGGACCAGCCGGACCGCCTCGCGAACCAGACCAGCGCGGACCAGTGCGTCGGTCAGCGTGAGGTCCAGCGCGACGGTCTCGCCCTCACGGGCGACCGCCCAGCCCTCGCGCGGCGTCTCGGTGACGACGACGTCGTCGGGCGCCAGCTCGACGGTGCCGAGGTCGGGGACCTCGACGCTGGCGCGACCGGCTGTCTTCAAGGCGGACGCGAGCGCCCCCGCGTCGGCGGCGGCCACTGCTGCCGCGACCTTCGGCGTGTCCTTCGCGAACCGCTTGCCCAGGGACCGGAAGTTCGCCTTCGCGCTCACGTCGACGAGGTCCTCGCCGGCGCCGGCCTCGGCCAGCGACAGCACCGACGCCACGTTCAGCTCGTCGGCGACCTCGGCGCGCAGCTCCGGCCGCAGCGTGTCCCAGCCGCGGGCGCCGACCAGCGCGCGCGACAGCGGCTGCCGGGTCCGCACCTTCGACTCCGCCCGGGCGGCCCGGCCCAGCTCGACCAGCCGCCGGGTCAGTGACACCTCGGCCCGCAGCGCGTCGTCGATCAGCGCCTCGTCCGCCTCGGGCCAGGTCGCGGCGTGCACCGACGCCGTGGCGTCCGCGACGGCCGGCACGACGAGGTCCTGCCAGACCCGCTCGGTGACGAACGGCACCATCGGCGCCATCAGCCGCGTCAGCGTCTCGACGCACTCGTGCAGGGTGGCGAGGGCGGCCGGGTCACCGTCCCAGAACCGCCGCCGCGAGCGCCGCACGTACCAGTTGGAGAGGTCGTCGACGAACGCCGTTAGCTTCGCGCCCGCCGTCTGCGTGTCGAAGCCGTCCATCGCGGCGTCGACCTCGCGGACCAGCCGGTGCAGCTCGGACAGCGCCCAGCGGTCCAGTACCGGCCGCTCGGCCACCGGGGGAGCCGAACCGTCGCCCGGCCGCCAGCCCGCGGTCCGCCCGTACAGCGACAGGAACGACGCCGTGTTCCAGTACGTCAGCAGCACCTTGCGGACGATCTCCTGCAGGCCGGCGTTGCCGACCCGGCGCGGCAGCCACGGCGAACCGCTGGCCAGCATGAACCAGCGGACGGCGTCGGCGCCGTGCTCGTCCATCAGCGAGATCGGCTCGACGATGTTGCCCAGGTGCTTGCTCATGCGCCGGCCGTCCTCGGCCAGGATCAGCCCCAGGCAGACGACGTTCTCGTACGACGACCGGTCGAACACCAGCGTGCCGATGGCCATCAGCGTGTAGAACCAGCCGCGGGTCTGGTCCAGCGCCTCGCAGATGTACTGCGCCGGGTACGACTTCGTGAACGCCTCGGCGCTGCCGGGCTCGTACGGGTACCCGACCTGCGCGAACGGCATGGCGCCGGAGTCGTACCAGACGTCGATGACGTACGGCTCGCGGCGGAACGTGCCGGGCACGCCGTCCATCGTGAACGTGACGTCGTCGACGTAGGGGCGGTGCGGGTCGAGTTCGGAGAGGTCCTGGCCGGACAGCTCCGACAGCTCCTGCAGCGACCCCACGCACACCATGCGGGACGGGTCCTCGTCGTTGCGCCAGATCGGCAGCGGCGTGCCCCAGTACCGGCTCCGCGACAGCGCCCAGTCGACGTTGCCGCGCAGCCACTCGCCGTAGCGGCCCCACTTGATGGTCTCGGGGTACCAGGTGGTCTTCTCGTTCTCGCGCAGCAACGCGTCCTTGATCTGCGTCGTGCGGATGTACCAGGACGGCTGCGCGTAGTAGATCAGCGGCGTGTGGCAGCGCCAGCAGTGCGGGTACTCGTGCTCGTACGGGGCGTGCCGGAACAGCACGCCGCGCTGCTCGAGGTCGTCGACGAGGCCGGCGTCGGCGCGCTTGAAGAACTGCCCGCCGACCAGCGGGACGTCCTCGGCGAAGGTGCCGTTCGAGCGCACCGGGTTGACCACCGGGAGGCCGTAGCGGCGGCAGACCCGCAGGTCGTCGGCACCGAACGCGGGCGCCTGGTGCACCAGCCCGGTGCCGTCCTCGGTGGTCACGTACTCGTCGACGACGACGATGTGGGCGTCGGGGATGTCGACCAGCTCGAACGGGCGCTGGTACGTCCACCGCTCCATGTCGGCGCCGGTGAACGACGAGATGACCTCGGCGTCGTCGCCCAGCACCGACGCCAGCAGCGGCTCGGCCAGCACGAGCAGCTCGGACGACCCGGCCGGCCGCGCCACGACATACGTCACGTCCGGATGCACGGCGACCGCCGTGTTGGACACCAGCGTCCAGGGCGTGGTCGTCCAGACGAGGAGGGCGGCTTCGCCGGCGAAGGGACCGCTCGTCAGCGGGAACCGCACGTACACCGACGGGTCGACGACGGTCTCGTAGCCCTGCGCCAGCTCGTGCGACGACAGCGCCGTCTCGTCGCGCGGGCAGTACGGCGACACCCGGTAGTCCTCGACCAGCAGGCCGTTGTCGAAGATCTGCTTCAGCGACCACCAGACGCTCTGCACGTACGACGCGTCCATGGTGCGGTACGCCTGCGAGAGGTCGACCCAGTAGCCCATCCGCTCGGTGAGCTGCTCGAACGCGTCGACGTGACGCAGCACCGACTCGCGGCACCGCGCGTTGAACTCGGCGACGCCGTACGCCTCGATGTCGCTCTTGGACTCGAAGCCGAGTTCCTTCTCGACGGCGATCTCGACCGGCAGGCCGTGGCAGTCCCAGCCGGCCTGACGTGGGACGTGGTAGCCCTTCATCGTCCGGTAGCGCGGGAACACGTCCTTGAACACGCGTGCCTCGATGTGGTGGGTGCCGGGCATGCCGTTGGCGGTGGGCGGGCCCTCGTAGAAGGTCCACTGCGGGCGGCCCTCGCTGGTCTTCAGCGTCTGCGCGAACACGTTGTTGTCGCGCCACAGCGCGAGCACGTCGTGCTCCAGCGCAGGCAGGTCGACCTGGGCGGGCACCTCGCGGTAGCCGGTCGGCTCGGTCATCGTCGCTCTCGAATCCTCCGTCGTGTCGTGCTCCGACGGAGGGACGAGGCGGACCCCGCGGTACCACCCTCCTTGACCGGCGACGCCGGTCCACTTCGTTCGCCGCGGCCGGGTCTAATGAGCGCCATGGCGCCGTTCTTCCGGCGGCTCGAGGGTGATGGCCCCGTCAACGCCTGCTCGCGACGGTGCCAGTGTACGCGCGACTACCCCCTGGACGACCTATTCTTGGCTGCGTGCGCGTGACGATCCGGGTGCGGCCGGGCGCCTCCCGGACGGCGGTGGGCGGCCGGTACGGCGACGCCCTCGTGGTGGCGGTCCAGGCTCGCGCCGTCGACGGCGCCGCCACCAAGGCGGCGCTGGAGGCCGTGGCGGGCGCGTTGGGAATACGCCGGCGGGAGGTGACGTTGCTCACCGGAACGACCAGCAGGACCAAGACAGTCGAGGTCCCGGACGCGGCGGCATCACTCCTGGCAGATCTCATGCGCGAGGCGGATTGATGACGGGCGGGTCACGATCTATTCTCACGGCACCTGGCTCACATGCAGGGGTGGGACGGGGCAACGGGGGTACGGAAGGGTGGCGAGGCAGATGGCGGGTGCGAAGGCGAAGGTGGACACCATGGCCGGGAACAGCAAGGTCGAGGCCGCGGAGGCGGCCGCCCTGGTGGTCCGCGAAGACGAGAGCCCGTGGACGGAAGCCGAGCTCACGGAGGTCTGTGACCTGCTGAGGTCCGACAGCACGCGGCTGCGCGAGGAGATCGCCGAGGCCGAGGCCGACATCGCCGACCTGCTGCGCAGCGGCGACACCGGCGGCGAGGACCAGGCCGACACCGGCACCAAGACGTTCGAGCGCGAGCACGAGATGTCGCTGGCGGCCAGCCACCGCGACATGCTGAACCAGACCGAGCGGGCGCTGGGCCGCATCGAGAACGGCACCTACGGCATCTGCGAGAACTGCGGCAACCCCATCGGCAAGGCCCGGTTGCAGGCGTTCCCGCGGGCCACACTGTGCATGACGTGCAAGCAGAAGCAGGAGCGCCGCTGACGGACGGAGGGCGCCGCCGCACCGGCGTCCTCCTGGCCGTGGCCGCCGCCGTGCTGGCGGCGGACCAGCTGACGAAGATCCTGGCAGTTTCGCTGCTCGACCCCGGCCGGGCGGTCCCGGTGCTGGGCGAGCTGGTGCAGCTGCGGCTGATCCGCAACCCGGGCGCCGCGTTCAGCCTGGCCACGAACCTGACGCCGGTGCTGACGGTGGTCGCCATCGCGGTCGTGCTGGTCATCGTGGTGGTCGGCCGCCGGGTGGCGCACCGCGGCTGGGCGGTGGCGCTCGGCGCCGTCCTGGGCGGCGCGCTGGGCACCCTCACCGACCGCATCTTCCGCATGCCCGGCGCGTTCCGCGGCCACGTCGTCGACTTCGTCGAGCTGCCGAACTGGCCGGTCTTCAACCTCGCCGACACCGCCATCGTCACCGGCGCCGTGCTGGTCGCGGTGCTGAGCGTGCGCGGCATCCCGCACGACGCCCGGCGGCGCGAGGTGGTCGCGTCATGAGTGAGCACCGCAGTCTCCCCGTCCCCGACGGGCTGGAGGGCGAGCGTCTCGACGCCGCCCTGGCCCGGCTGTTCGGGTTCTCCCGCAGCAAGGCCGCCGCGCTGGTCGAGGACGGCCACGTCGTCGTCGACGGCTCCGTCGCGCTGAAGTCGGCGCGCGTGCGCGGCGGCTCCTGGCTGGAGGTCGAGCTCCCGGCGCCGCCGGCGCCCATCCAGGTCGTCCCCGAGCACGTCGAAGGAATGCGCATCGTCCACGACGACCCCGACGTCGTCGTGGTCGACAAGCCGGTCGGCGTCGCGGCGCACCCCAGCCCCGGCTGGACCGGCCTGACGGTGGTCGGTGGCCTGGCCGCCGCCGGGTTCCGCATCTCCACCAGCGGGGCGGCCGAGCGGCAGGGCGTCGTCCACCGGCTCGACGTCGGCACCAGCGGGCTCATGGTGGTGGCGAAGTCCGAGCGCGCCTACACGTCGCTGAAGCGGCAGTTCAAGGAGCGGACGGTCGACAAGGTCTACCACGCGCTGGTCCAGGGCCACCCGGACCCGTCCCGCGGCACCGTCGACGCCCCCATCGACCGCCATCCGCAGCACGACTACAAGTGGGCCGTCGTCGCCGGTGGCAAGCCCAGCGTCACGCATTACGAGACGCTGGAGGCGTTCCCGGCGGCCAGCCTGCTGGAAGTCCACCTGGAGACCGGGCGGACGCACCAGATCCGGGTGCACCTCAGCGCGCTGCGGCACCCCTGCGTCGGCGACCTCACCTACGGCGCCGACCCCACGCTGGCCGCCCGGCTCGGGCTGACGCGGCAGTGGCTGCACGCGAAGCGGCTGGGCTTCGAGCACCCGGGGTCGGGGGAGTGGGCCGAGTTCAGCTCCACCTACCCCGACGACCTCCAGCAGGCCCTGGACCTCATCCGGCCTACGTAGCTGGGCGGATGTTCTGGTTCACCCGGAACAGGTTGTCCGGGTCGTACTGCGCCTTGATGCGGGCCAGCCGCTCGTAGTTGCCGCGGTAGCTGGCCCGGACCCGTTCCTCGCCCTCGTCCATCATCATGTTCACGTACGCCCCGCCGGCCGAGTACGGGTGCAGCGCCCCGAAGTACCCCTTCGACCACGTGCTGATGCGCTCGACGTTGGCCGGGTCGGCGTCCACCCCCGCGAACACGGACCCCCAGCGCGCGTCCCGGTAGCTCCAGGCGGTGTCGGCGGGACCGGCGTCGTGCGCCGCGCCGTCGATCGGGTACAGGTGCATGGTCGACTTCCAGGTGGGCAGCCGGGCGCCGAAGTCGGCGTGGATCGCCACCGCCTCGTCCGGGATCTCCGTGACGAAGTCCGCCCGCCAGTACCACTGGTCGCCCGGCGGGTAGAGGCCGTCGAAGGCGCCCTGCAGCGCCGGGTGCGGCATCGGCGCCGGCCCGTGCAGCAGCGGCTCGGGCAGCGCGTCCAGCAGCGGCGCCATGTCGGCGGCGGCCTGCTCCGCGGACCCGACGTGGCACCAGACGACGCCGCAGACCGTGCGCAGGTGCAGCTCCTCGGGGAACGGCGGCGCCGGTGGCACCGCTCCGACCAGGAAGAACCCGTTCAGTTCGCGCGGCGCGGCGGGCAGGAAGTCGCGGTAGGCCGACAGCACCTCGGCGGTCTGCTCGACCGGCCAGAACGTCGGGCCGGCGATGACGGTGTCCAGCTCGTGCAGCCGGAACAGGAACGACGTGACGACGCCGAAGTTGCCGCCGCCGCCGCGGACCGCCCAGAACAGGTCCGGGTGCTCGGCCGCGCTGGCCGACACCCGCTCGCCGTTCGCCAGCACCATCTCCACCTCGAGCAGGTTGTCGATGGCCAGGCCGAACGCGCGGGTCAGGTGGCCGATGCCCCCGCCGAGCGTCAGCCCGCCGACCCCCGTCGTCGAGATGATGCCGCTCGGCGTGGCCAGGCCGTGCTCGTTCGTCGCGCGGTCCACCTCGCCCCAGGTGCAGCCGCCGCCGACGCGCGCCGTCCGGGCCGCCGGGTCGACGGTGATGTCGCGCAGGTCGCCCAGGTCGATGACGACACCGTCGTCGACGACGCCCAGGCCGGCGCCGTTGTGGCCGCCGCCGCGCACCGCGAGCGGCAGCCCGTGGTCGCGGGCGAAGCGGACGACCCGGGCGACGTCGTCGGCGTCGGCGCACCGGGCGATCAGCGCCGGGCGCCGGTCGATCATGGCGTTGTAGACCTTGCGGGCCTCGTCGTAGCCGGCGTCCTCCGGCCCGGTCAGCCGGCCGCGGACGTCGGTGAGCTCCCGGTGCGCGGTGCGCCCGGTCTCGATGGCGGTGCTCATGGTGTTCCCCCCGTGGTGAGTACGGACGACGGCGACGGTTCCACGCCCCGTTGCGGTGGCGTTGCGGTCGCTCTTGACCGGCGCGGCCGGGAGGAGTACGACCTGGTGGCAGGGGGGTGGACACGGCGGACGGTGCTGAGCTGCAGGTGCGCGTGGCCGGCGAGCTGACCGTGGTGCGCGCGGGCCGGGCGCTGGCCGCCGGCGAGGTGGGCGACCGCAAGGGGCGGACGCTGCTGGCCCTGCTGGCCGTCGCGGGCGGCCGGCTGGTGCCCGTCGACACCATCGTCGACGCGCTGTGGGGCGGGCGGCCGCCGCGGCGGCCGGAGGCGAGCGTCGCGACGCTGGTCAGCCGGTTGCGGGCCGCCCTCGGCCAGGACGTCGTCGCCGGCGGCCGGTCCGGCTACCGGCTCGGCGACGGCGCGCGGGTCGACCTGCACCGGGCCGCCGACCTCGTCGACGAGGCGGAGCTGCGGCTGGCGAACGCGGAGCCGGCGATGGCGCTGGCCTCCGCCCAGGCCGGGCTGGATCTGGTCGGCTCCACGCCGCTGCTGGCCGACGAGGCGGACGCCGCCTGGGCGGTGGAAGGCCGGCGGCTCCAGGCGGACGTCGTCGGGCGGGCCCGTGCGGTCGCGGCCGAGGCGGGCCTGCGGACGGGGGACGTCGCGGCGGCGCTCGCGGCGGCGGAGGCGGCGGCCGCGGCCGAACCGCTGGACGAGCGGTCCGCGCGGTCGCTGATGCGGGTCTACGACGCCGCCGGCGAGCCGGCCCGGGCGCTGACGGCGTTCGAGCGGCTGCGCGCCGGCCTGGCCGCCGAGCTGGGCGTCGACCCGGCGCCGCCGACCCGCGAGCTGCACGTCGCGATCCTGCGCCAGCAGGTCACACCGGCCGCGCCCGCCGTCGCCGGCTCCGCTCCCGGCGTCGAACGGCTGGCCGGGCGGGCACCCGAGCTCGCCCGGCTGGTCCGGCTGTGGGAGCAGGCGGTCGCCGGAGAGGGGGCGCTCGTGCTGGTCGCCGGCGAGGCCGGGATCGGCAAGACCGCGCTGGCCGAGGAGGCCGCCCGGCTGGCCCGCCGCACCGGCGGCCGCACCCTGGAGGCGCGCTGCTACGACGTGGAGCGCTCGCTGTTCCTGCAGCCGGTGGCCGAGGCGCTCGGCCGGCTGGTCGCCCAGCTGCCGGCGCCGGTGCTGCGGCAGTCCACCGGTGACCGCGCGGGCGCCCTGGCCACGCTGGTGCCGGAGGTCGCGGCGCTGCTGGGCGAGCCGCCGCCGGAGCGGCGCAGCGCGGCCGCCGAGCGTCGCCGCGTCTACGACGCGGTGGTCGTCTTCCTGCGCCGGCTGGCCGCCCGGCAGCCGGTCGTGTTCGTCGTCGACGACCTGCACCACGCCGGGGCGGCCACCGTCGAGCTGCTGCACTACCTCGGCCGGCACGCGGCCGAGGGCCGGCTGCTGGTGATCGGCACCGTCCGGGCGGACGAAGGTGAGCGGGTCCTCGCCACGCTGGCCGGGGTCGCCGAGCGGCTCGACGTCGGCCCGCTGGACGACGCGGCGATCTCGCGGCTGGCGGCCGAGGCCGGCCAGCAGGCGCACGGTGCCGAGATCGCCCGGCGCACGCGCGGCCACACGCTGTTCGTCGTCGAGACGCTGCGCGCGCTGGCCGCGGGCGAGGAGGGCATCCCGGACTCGCTGCGGGCCAGCGTCATGGCCCGGGTCCGGCGGGCCGGCCCGCAGGCCGAGGAGCTGCTGCACGCCGCCGCCGTGCTCGGCTCGTCGTTCACGCCGATGACGCTGGCCGGCCTGCTCGACCTCAGCGCGCAGGAGGCGGCCCGGCGTTGTCACCGGATCCTGCCGACCCGGCTGCTCGTGGTGGCCGGCCGCTCGTACGAGTTCGGGAACGACCTGGTCCAGGAGACCCTGTACGCCGCGACGCCGCCGCCCACCCGGGTGGCGTACCACCTGCGCGCCGCTGACCTGCAGGCCGGCAACCCGGAGGCGGTCGGCTGGCACGCCGCGGCCGCGGGCGACTGGGCGCGCGCCGGGCCGGGCTGGCTGGCCGCGGGGGAGCAGGCGCTGCACCGGTACGCCGTCGGCGACGCCGAGGCGCTGCTGCGCCAGGCCATCGACGCGGCCGGCCGCAGCGGCGACGTCGAGCTGACCGGGCGGGCGCACCTGGCCCGCGGCCGGGCCCGGGAGGCGATGTTCCGCTACGCCGACGCGGTGGCCGACCACGCGGAGGCACTGCGGGCGGCGCGTGCGGCCGGCGACCGCGGCCTGGAGATGCGCGCCCTGCGCCAGCTGGGCGGGCCGGCCTGGGCGGGTGGCGGCCGGCCGGTCGCCGAGGGGACGGTGCACCTCGAGGAGAGCCTGCGGCTGGCGCAGCGCCTGGGCGACCGGCCGGCGGAGTCGGAGCTGCTGGCGTGGCTCTCGGTGCTCTCGGCCAACCGGCTGCGCTTCGACGACGCCCTGTCGTACGGACGGCGCGCGCTGGCGCTGGCCCGCGTCATCGGCGGCGACCACGCGCTGACGGTGGCGCTGGACGGGCTGAAGACGGCGTACGCCTACCAGGGCGAGGTGCGCGAGCTGCGCGCCGTCCTGGACGAGCTGGAGCCGCTGTGCCGACGCTCCGGCGACCTCTGGCTGCTGCAGTGGTGCGTGTTCGAGTCCGCCTTCCCGGCGCTCGCCCGCGGCGACTGGGACACCGCCACCAGGCGGGTCGAGGAGGCGCTGCTGATCAACCGGCGCAGCGGGTACACCGGCTACGAGTCCTGGTACGAGGCGAACCTCGGCTGGATCGCGCGGCTGCGCGGCCGGCCCGGCGACGCCGTCCGGCACGGGCGCCGGTCGCTGACGCTGCCGGCGCACGCCTGGTTCGGCGCCGCGAGCATGGCCGCCTACGCCACCACGCTGCTGGAACTGGACCGGACCGCGGAGGCCGTCGTCCTGCTGGAGCGCGGGCTGACGATCGCCGGCCGGCACCGTACCGAGGCCTACCGGCTGCCCTGCCTGGCCGCGCTGGCCGCCGCGACGGACTCGCGCGAGCTGCTCGACGAGGCCGACGCCATGGTGCGGGCCGTCGGCGCCCCGCCGGGGTCGGTCTGGCTGTACGGCGCGGACACGTACGTGGCGCTGGCCCGCGCCCGGCTCCGGCGCGGCGCCCCGCGGGCCGCCGCCGAGCTGCTCGCGCCGCTGGTGGCCGCGGGGGAGCGGACCGGCTGGACGGCGCCGCTGGCCGCCGCACGCCAGGTGGCGGCCGCCTGCCGCGCGGCGCTCCGGCCACGCTGACCCCGTCTCGTCATGTGAACCAGGCGGTCCGGTTCGTGGACAGGCGGGGCGGGACGCCGGTACCGTCGCCGTCATGCGCGCGTATCTCGCCTTTATCGAGCCGGCCCGGGTGGCCGGCCGCGCCGAGGCGTAGCGCGGCCCTCCCGAGCCGGCTCTCTCGCCATCTGGCCCCGAACGGCCGGCTCCCGGAGGTGGACGGCCGTTCACGGAAACAGGAGTATCCCGTGACCGCACCCACGCAGCGCCCGGCCGCAACGACGGCCGCCACCGCCGTCCCCGCGGCGTTCCACGACGCCGTCCGGCCGCTCGTCGTCGCGCCCGCCGGAGCCGGCGGCGACCTCGACCACGACGCCGTCCCAGCCGCGTCCGTCACGCTGGTCGGCGGAGCCGGTGGCGTCGACCCGGCCGTCATCGAGGCCGCGCGGGCGCAGGGGCGGCCCGTCGTCGTGAACCTGGGGGAGCGGCCGGAGCTGGCCGCGGCCGCCGTCGCGGCGGGAGCCGACGGCCTGTGGCTCACCGCGCCGGGCGCCGCGGCCGCCGCGCAGGCCCGCGAGGCCGCGACCCGGGTCGCGCCGCTGGTCCGGTCCGCCGTCCCGGACACCGTCACCGGCTGCCGGGCGGCCATCGACGCCGTCGACGCGGCACTGGCGACGCTGCTGGAGCACCGGGTCGCGCTGGCCGGACGGGTGCAGCGGCTCAAGCCCGTGGGCGGTCACGCCGGCCGCGACCCGGGCCGCGAGGCCGCCATCGTCGCCGCGATGGCCGAGCGCGCGCCGTCGCTCCCGCCGGAGTCGCTGGCCCGCATCGTCACCGCGATCATCGAGGCCGGACTCGACGCCGCCGAACGGGACGAGGAGGGCGAACCGCCCGTCTGGCGGTTGTGAGCCGGCTCTCGTCGGAGTGGCACCGAGACGCTGTCGGAGCGTCGGCATAGGCTGTCTCCAGTCCCCGGCGCGCGCCCCTGACGCCGGTGGTCTGTTCGCGTGAGGAGGCGTCCGTGTCGAGCTTCGTGCACCTGCACGTGCACACCGAATACTCCATGCTCGACGGCGCCGCCCGTCTCGACGACCTCTTCTCCGAGGCCGCGAAACAGGGCATGCCGGCCGTGGCGACCACCGACCACGGCAACGTGTTCGGCGCCTACGAGTTCTACAACAAGGCGAAGAAGCACGGCATCAAGCCGATCATCGGCACCGAGGCGTACCTGACGCCGCGCACCAGCCGGTTCGACAAGACGCGGGTGCGGTGGGGCGACGGCGGCGGCGACGACGTCTCGGGTAGCGGCGCCTACACGCACATGACGATGTTCGCCGAGAACACCGGCGGCATGCACAACCTGTTCCGGCTGTCGTCGCTGGCCAGCATCGAGGGCTTCTACTTCAAGCCGCGCATGGACCGCGAGCTGCTGCAGAAGTACTCCGCCGGCATCATCGCGACCACCGGCTGCCCCAGCGGCGAGGTGCAGACGTTCCTGCGGCTGGGCAAGTACGACGAAGCCATCAAGGCCGCGTCGGAGTTCCGCGACATCTTCGGCAAGGACAACTTCTTCCTCGAGCTGATGGACCACGGGCTCAGCATCGAGACCCGCATCCGCGAAGACCTCCTGCGCCTGGGCAAGGACCTCGGCCTGCCGCTGCTGGCCACCAACGACCTCCACTACACCCGCAAGTCCGACCACGAGGCGCACGCCGTCCTGCTGTGCGTGCAGTCCGGTTCCACGCTCGCCGACCCCAAGCGGTTCAAGTTCGACGCCGAGGACTTCTACCTCAAGACCGCGGCCGAGATGCGCGAGAAGTGGGCCGAGTACCCCGAGGCCTGCGACAACACCCTCCTCATCGCCGAGCGCTGCGACGTCAAGTTCGTCGAGGAGCCCGGCAGGTACATGCCGCGCTACCCGGTGCCCGACGGCGAGGACGAGGTCTCCTGGTTCGTCAAGGAGGTCGAGCGCGGCCTGCACCAGCGCTTCCCCGGCGGCATCACCGACGACGTCCGGGCCCGCGCCAACTACGAGACCGAGGTCGTCACCACCAAGGGCTACGCCGGCTACTACCTCGTCGTCGCCGACTTCATCAACTGGGCCAAGGAGAACGGCATCCGGGTCGGCCCGGGCCGCGGGTCGGGCGCGGGGTCCATCGCGGCGTACGCCATGGGCATCACCGACCTCGACCCCATCCCGCACGGGCTCATCTTCGAGCGGTTCCTCAACCCCGAGCGCAAGTCGATGCCCGACTTCGACATCGACTTCGACGAGCGCCGGCGGGGCGAGGTCATCCGTTACGTCACCGAGAAGTACGGCACCGACCACGTCGCGCAGATCGTCACCTACGGCACCATCAAGGCCAAGCAGGCCGTCAAGGACGCCAGCCGGGTGCTGGGCAACCCGTTCGCGGTCGGCGAGCGCATCACCAAGGCCATGCCGCCGGCCGTCATGGGCAAGGACATCCCGCTGTCGGGCATCTTCGACCCCGAGCACAAGCGGTACGCCGAGGCGGGCGAGTTCCGGTCGCTGTACGAGTCCGACGCCGAGGTGCGCCGGGTCGTCGACACCGCCAAGGGCCTCGAGAACCTGAAGCGCCAGTGGGGCGTGCACGCGGCCGGCGTCATCATGTCGTCCGCGCCGCTGCTCGACACCATCCCGGTGATGAAGCGCGAGCAGGACGGCGCCATCATCACCCAGTTCGACTACCCGACCTGTGAAGAGCTCGGGCTGGTCAAGATGGACTTCCTGGGCCTGCGCAACCTCACCATCCTCGACGACGCGCTGAAGAACATCGTCCGCAACGGCAAGGACGCCATCGTCCTCGAGGAACTGCCGCTGGACGACCGCGGCACCTACGAGCTGCTCGGCCGCGGCGACTCCCTCGGCGTCTTCCAGCTCGACGGCGGGCCCATGCGCTCGCTGCTGCGGCAGATGAAGCCCGACAACTTCGAGGACATCTCCGCCCTCATCGCGCTGTACCGCCCCGGGCCCATGGGCGCGAACAGCCACATCAACTACGCGCTGCGCAAGAACGGCCAGCAGCCCATCACACCGGTCCACCCCGAGCTGGCCGAGGCGCTCGAACCCATTCTCGGCACCACCTACGGCCTGATCATCTACCAAGAGCAGGTCATGGCCATCGCCCAGCAGCTCGCCGGGTACTCGCTCGGCAAGGCCGACCTGCTCCGCCGGGCCATGGGCAAGAAGAAGCGCGAGGTCCTCGACGCCGAGTACGTGCCGTTCTCCGACGGCATGAAGGCCAGCGGCTTCGGCGACGCCGCCATCAAGACGCTCTGGGACATCCTGGTCCCGTTCTCCGACTACGCGTTCAACAAGGCGCACAGCGCGGCCTATGGCGTCATCGCGTACTGGACCGCCTACCTCAAGGCGCACTACCCGGCCGAGTACATGGCCGCGGTGCTCACCTCGGTCCGCGACGACAAGGACAAGACGGCGCTGTACCTGTCCGAGTGCCGCCGCATGGGCATCAAGGTGCTGCCGCCCGACGTCAACGAGTCGGCCGGCGACTTCACCCCGGTCGGCACCGACATCCGCTTCGGCCTCACCGCCATCCGCAACGTCGGCGCCAACGTCGTCGACGGCATCGTCGCGGCCCGGCAGGAGAACGGCCGGTTCGAGACGTTCCCGGACTTCATGGACAAGGTCCCGGTGCACGTCTGCAACAAGCGGGTCGTCGAGTCGCTGGTCCGCGGCGGTGCGTTCGACTCCCTCGGCTACGCCCGGCGCGCGCTGGCCGCCATCGTCGACGACGCCGTCGACACCGTCATCTCGCTCAAGCGCAACGAGGCGGTCGGCCAGTTCGACCTCTTCGGCGGCGCGGGCGACGACGCCGCCGGCGGCTTCGAGGTCCAGGTGCCGGAGCTCACCGAGTGGGACAAGAAACAGAAGCTGGCGTTCGAGCGCGAGATGCTCGGCCTGTACGTGTCCGACCATCCGCTGCTCGGCCTCGAGCACATCATCGCCAACGCGTCCGACCGGCCCATCTCCGCGCTCAGCGACGAGGAAGAGGTGCCCAACGGCACCACCATCAGCGTCGGCGGGCTCATCACGTCGTTGCAGCGCAAGGTCAGCAAGCGCGGCGACACCTGGGCCATCGTCACGGTCGAGGACCTCGAGGGCTCCATCGAGGCGATGTTCTTCCCGGCCACCTACCAGCTGTACGCGCTGCAGCTGGCCGAGGACGAGATCGTCGTGGTCAAGGGCCGGCTCGACCGCCGCGAGGAGGCGCCGCAGCTCATCGCGGCCGAGCTGAGCATGCCCGACCTCTCCGACGGCCCCTCCGGGCCGGTCGTCGTCACCATGGCGATGACCCGGTGCACGCCGCCGGTGGTCGAGCGGCTCAAGGACGTCCTGACGACGCATCCCGGCGCCACCCCGGTGCACCTGAAGCTCACCGGGCCCGGCCGCACCACCGTCATGAAGCTCGACGACCGCCTGCGGGTCACCCCGTCCACGGCGCTCATGGGCGACCTCAAGCAGCTCCTGGGCCCCACGTGTCTGGCGTCGTGACGACGCGCGCCGAGCGGCTGGGGCACGACGCGCCGAGCAACACCCGCGTCGTCCTCCAGATCGCCGTCGTGTCGGTCGTCGCGGGTGTGCTCCTGGGCGTGCTGTGGTGGCTGCTGGCGCCCGACGTGCAGGGCGTCGTCGTCAACGGCGCGCTGGGCTACGACTCCCGCGAGGGCCAGCACCTGTTCACCCGCGACGCCGTGTTCGCGCTGCTCAGCGGCGGGTTCGGGCTGCTGCTGTCGGTCGTCTTCGTGGTCTGGCACCGGCGCAACCCGGTCGCGGTCCTGGTGTCGCTGGCCGCCATGGGCGTGGTCGGTTCCCTGATCGCCCGGTTCGTGGGTGAGTTCCTGGGACCCGACGGCAGCGTGTCCGGTCTCGCCGACGGCGCCGACGTGCTGCTGCCGCTCGAGCTGAAGTCCACCGCGGCGCTGCTCATCTGGTCGATGGTGGCCGTCGTCGTCGCAGCGGTCGTCGCGCTGTTCCGCGAAGACCGCACCCCCTGGTCGCCCCCCGGCGTGTAGCGAGTTAGCTGGTCCGGCCGATGGTGGCGGTCTTCGCGCCGGTCAGCCGGACGAGGTCGGACGGCGTGATCTCGAGGTCGAGACCGCGGCGACCGGCCGAGACGAACACCGTCGGGTAGCCGTAGACCGCCTCGTCCACGATGGTGGGCAGCCGGCGGCGCTGCCCGAACGGACTGATTCCCCCGACCACATAGCCGGTGGCCCGCTCGGCCTGCGACGTGGCGGCCATGACCGCCTTCTTGCCGGAGGCGGCGCGAGCCAGCGACTTGAGGTCCAGTGACCCCGACACCGGCACCACGGCGACGACGAGTTCGTCGTCGACCTCGGCCAGCAGGGTCTTGAAGACGCGCGTCGGCACGACGCCGAGGGCGCGGGCAGCCTCCAGGCCGAATGACGGCGCGGAGGTGTCGTGGTGGTACGGGTGCACGGTGAACGGCACTCCGGCTCGCTCCAGCACCAGCGTGGCCGGTGTTCCTGTGCGCTGGCGTGTTGTTGTCCCCATTAGGGCAATCTAGACCCAACCCACGTGATTCGTCATCGCACGCGCCGCGTTTCGATCATCCGTGAACGGTGTGTTACCAGCGAGTTGCACCTTTAGCCCTGGTACGGACCGGTGGCACGGCGCGGCCGTCGATTAGGGTGGTCCGACCACATTCAACGACGCCTCGCGGAGGACGACCGCCATGCCGTTGTTCGACAAGCCCCTTTCCGAGTTGCGCGATTATCGCCCGGTGCGGGACGAGCAGCCCGATTTCGATGATTTCTGGTCGCGGACGCTGGAGGAGGCCGCCCAGTTCCCGCTCGATGCGCAATTCACCCCGTACGACGCCGCACTACGCCTGGTCGACGTGTTCGACGTGCGGTTCTCCGGCTGGGGCGGGCACCGCATCGCCGGCTGGCTGATCGTCCCCGCCGGCGCGGCCGAGCCGCTGCCGACGGTGGTCCACTACATCGGCTATGGCGGCGGCCGCGGCTTCCCGCACGACTGGCTGTCCTCGCCCGTCGCCGGGTTCGCGACCTTCGTCATGGACACCCGCGGGCAGGGCTCGAACGGCACCCCCGGTGACACCCCCGACCCGGTCGGCGGGCAGAACGCGCAGACCCCCGGGTTCATGACCCGCGGCGTGCTCGACCCGCACGACTACTACTACCGCCGGGTCTTCACCGACGCCGTCCGTGCCGTCGACGCCGCCCTGTCGCACCCGCTGGTCGACTCCTCGCGCGTCGTCATCGCCGGTGGCAGCCAGGGCGGCGGCATCGCCACCGCGGTCGCCGGGCTGCGCCCCGGCCTGGCCGGCGCCATGTTCGACGTCCCGTTCCTCACCGGCTACCGCCGCGCCACCGAGATCGTCGAGACGCTGCCGTACTACGAGATCGCCCGCTACCTGTCCATCCACCGTGACCACGAAGAGCAGGTCTTCCGCACCCTGTCCTACTTCGACGGCATGAACTTCGCCGCCCGCGCCACCACCCCCGCGTTGTACAGCGTCGCGTTGATGGACACCACCTGCCCGCCGTCGACCGTGTTCGCCTCGTACAACCACTACGCCGGGCCGAAGGACATCAGGATCTGGCCGTACAACAAGCACGAGGGCGGCCAGACGTTCCAGACCCGCGAACAACTGCGCTGGCTGCGCGACATCGCCAAGGGCGCCTGAGCCGAGGTGCGGGGCGGCCCGACCGGCCGCCCCGCGCCCGATGCCCGATATATGATGGGCTCATCTACACAACGTCGTTGTGCAAAGCGCAACAGAGGGTGAGCCGGTGGAGCGGAACAACTCGTCGTCGCTGCGACGGGGGATCGCGTTGCTCGACGCGGTGGCCACGGCCACGCCGTCGGGCGGTGCGACGCTGACCGAGCTGGCCGTCGCCGTGGGCGTGCACAAGAGCTCGGCGCTGCGGCTGCTCGCGCCGCTCGCCGAGGCGGGACTCGTCCGCGTCGAACAGGGGCGGCACCTGCTCGGCTCGCGCACCGCACAGCTCGGCCGCGGCTACCTCGACTCCGTCGACCTGCGCGCGCTGGCCCAGCCGGCGCTGCGCCGCCTGGTCGACGCGACGGGGGAGTCGGTGCACCTCGTGCTGCCCGACCTGCCCGACATGGTCTACATCGACAAGATCGACGGGCCGGGGCGGGTGCGGATGAACTCCTCCGTCGGCTCGCGGCAGCCGGCCCACTCGACCGGCGTCGGCCGCGCCTACCTGGCCTTCGCCGACCCGAGGGACGTCGAGACGGTGGTCGCGCACGGGCTGGCCGCGCGGACCGAGCGGACGGTCACGGGGCCGGGCGCGTTCCGGGCCGGGCTGAGCGCCGTCCGCGAGCGCGGCTACGCCGTCGACGACATCGAGAACGAGCCGGACATCCGCTGCGTCGCCGCGCCGGTGTTCGACCACGACGGCGCCGTCGTCGCCGCCGTCTCCGTCGCCGGGCTGGCCACCCGCGTCACCCCAGACCGGTTCGAGCGGCTCGGCGAGCAGGTCGTCGCCGCCGGCCGGGCCGTCTCGGAGCAACTCGGCGCACCCCGCCGCAGAGAGGAACCACGATGACCGACCGCATCCCCCCGAGCCCGCAACTGCGCGAGACCGGGGTCATGGCGATCCTGCGGGCCCGCTCCGCCGACCGGTTCGGCGACATCGGCCGGACCCTGGTCGACGCCGGGATCACCTGCCTGGAGATCACGCTGACGTCGCCGGGCGCGCTGGACGCGATCCGCGAGCTCCGCAAGACGCTGCCCGGCAGCGTCGACATCGGCGCGGGCACGGTCGTCGACGCGGAGCAGGCGCGGGCCGTCGTCGAGGCGGGCGCCGGGTTCGTCGTGTCGCCGTCGGTCGAGCCGGACGTCATCGCGGCCGCCCGTGCGGCCGGCATCCCGGCCTACCCGGGCGCGTTGACGCCGACGGAGGTCCTGACGGCCTGGCGGGCCGGCGCCACCGTGGTCAAGCTGTTCCCCGGCTCGGCGGTCGGGCCGTCGTACATCACCGCGCTGCGCGGGCCGTTCCCGGACATCGCGATCATGCCGACCGGCGGCGTCAGCCTCGACAACATCGGCGACTGGATCCGGGCCGGCGCGTCCGGCGTCGGGCTCGGCGGTCCGCTGCTGGGCGACGCCGCGGACGGCGGCGACCTCGGGGCGCTGGCGGACCGGGCGGCGCGGGCGCTGGCGGCCGTGCGCGACGCGCGGGCGGGCGCATGAGCGGGGGCGCCCGCGGCCTCGTCACGATCGGCGAGGCGATGGCGCTCGTCGCGGCCGCCGAGACCGGCGGCTGGGCGCACCACCGTGCCGCGCTGGTGTCGGTCGCGGGCGCGGAGCTCAACGTCGCGGTCGGCGTGCGGCGGCTGGGTCGTCCGGCGACGTGGATCAGCCGGGTCGGCGCCGACGGCTTCGGCGAGCTGATGCTGCGCGAGCTGCGCGCCGAGGGGATCACCACGGTCGCCACCGTCGACGACACCCGGCCCACCGGCCTGATGGTGAAGGAGCGGCCGAACAGCCTGCACACCCGGGTCCGCTACTACCGGGCCGGCAGCGCGGCGTCGGCGCTGACGGCGTTCGACCTGCCGCTGGAGCCGATCCAGCAGGCCGCCGTCCTGCACGTCACCGGCATCACCCCGGCGCTCGGCCCCGGCCCGGCGTCGGCGGTGCAGCTGGCCGTCGACACCGCGAAGGCGGCCGGCACGACCGTCTCGCTGGACCTGAACTACCGGTCGGCGCTGTGGAGCCGCGACGACGCCGGCGCCGCGCTGACGCCGCTGGCCCGGCAGGCCGACGTGCTGTTCGCCGGGCCGGAGGAGGCGTCGCTGATCGTGCCCGAGGGCGACCCGTCGGACATGGTGTACGCGCTGGCCGCGCTCGGCCCGGCGCACGTCGTCATCAAGCTGGGCGCCGACGGCGCCGTCTCGCTGGTCGACGGCGAGCTGCGGCGGACGCCGGCCGTCCCGGTGCGGGTGGTCGACACCGTCGGCGCCGGCGACGCGTTCGTGGCCGGCTACCTCACCGAGCTGATGGACGGCGCACCGGTCGAGCGGCGGCTGGCGACGGCGGTCGCGGCGGGCGCGTTCGCCTGCACCTCCCTCGGCGACTGGGAGGGCCTGCCGACCCGCGCCGACCTGCCCGCCCTGCGCGCGACCGAGGCGGTGCACCGCTGACGCCGCGCTGCGGATACCTCGAGCCGGTGGCCGGATGACCCGGCGCCGCTGGTTCGGGCTGGCCGCCGCTGCCGCCGTCGTCGCGCTGGTGACGCCGACGCTGTGGGCGTACTGGGCGAGCGCGGGCCGGATCCTGTCCGACCCGGCCGACGCGCCGGCCGAGGACGTCACGATGGTGCTGGGCGCCGGGGTCCGCGCCGACGGGCAGCCGTCGCGGCTGCTGGCCGGGCGGCTGGACGTCGCCGCCGCGCTGTACCACCTCGGGCGGACACGGACGCTGCTGGTCAGCGGCGGGACCGCGCCCGGCGGGTACGACGAGCCGGCGGCGATGCGGCGCTACCTGGTGTCGGCCGGCGTGCCGGACGCGGCGATCGTCGAGGACCCGCTCGGCGTCGACACCTGGGCGTCGTGCGTGCGGGCCCGCGACGAGTTCGGGCTGTCGCGGCTGCTGGTGGTCAGCCAGCGCTTCCACCTGCCGCGGACGGTCGCGCTCTGCCGGTCGCTCGGCCTCGACGCGGTCGGCGTCGCGCACGACTCGAAGGACTCCAACCCGCCCGGGACGCGGCAGGGGTACCTCCGCGAGGTGGCCGCGTCGGCGCCGGCGATGGCGCGGGCCCTGTTCGGCTAGGGCGGCGGCCCGCGGGCATGCGGACGAGCGTGACCGGGCCGCGCTCTACGAGGCGGTACGCACGGCCGGGTTGGACGGCCAATTCAGCTACCGGCACCTACCGCCGAGGGCGGAGCCCCTGCTCTGGCTGCCGGACGCGATCGCCTGGGCTTGGGGCGCGGGCAAGGACTGGCGCCGGCGCGTGGCACCGTTGATCGCCACGGTCGTGGTGGTCAGGCCCTAGACAGCGCAAAGCCCGAGCGCCACCACCGTCCGGAGGGGTCTCGGGCTCACTTCCTCGGGCTACTGCCCTTGGCTGACTCCAGGGTAGCCGGATCGCGCACCTTCCTGCAACGGCGCCCACGACATCTTGCGATGCGGGCAATGCGTCCGATGGGTGAACCCCGCGCCTAGACTCGGGTGAGTGATACGCCGCATCGACCTGCGGGGGAGGCTCGCCGCCGGCGAGAGCCTCGACTACCGCATGCTCGTCCCACGCGCCCCGATCGACGTCGAGGCGGCGCTCGCTGCCGTTCGGCCGATCTGCGAGGACGTGCGGCATCGGGGGGCCGACGCGGTCAGGGAGCTGACCCTGCGGTTCGACGGCGTCGCGCCGCCGCGGCTGCGGGTTCCGCAGGAGGCGCTCGGCAACGCGCTCCACACGCTCGACCCGCGGGTCCGGGCGGCGCTGGAGGAGTCCATCCGCCGCGCCCGCCTCGTCCACGGCGACCAGCGGCGGCAGGACGTCACCACGACCGTCGTCCCCGGCGGCAGGGTCACCGAGCGGTGGATCCCGGTCCAGCGTGTCGGCCTGTACGTGCCGGGCGGCCTGGCCGTCTACCCGAGCAGCGTCGTCATGAACGTCGTCCCGGCGCAGGTCGCGCGGGTCGGCAGCCTGGCCGTCGCGTCGCCGCCGCAGAAAGAGGCCGGCGGCCTGCCGCACCCGACCATCCTCGCCGCCTGCGCGCTCCTCGGCGTCACGGAGGTGTACGCGGTGGGCGGCGCCCAAGCGCTGGCGATGCTCGCGTACGGCATCCCCGGCGAGGTCGAGCGCGTCGATCTGGTGACGGGGCCCGGCAACGTGTACGTCGCGGCGGCGAAGCGGCTGCTGCGCGGCGTCGTCGGCATCGACGCCGAGGCGGGGCCGACGGAGATCGCGGTGCTGGCCGACGACACCGCCGACCCCGGCCACGTCGCCGCCGACCTCGTGAGCCAGGCCGAGCACGACCCGCTGGCCGCATCGGTGCTGGTCACCGAGAGCGAACCGCTGGCGAACGCCGTCACGGCCGAGCTCGAGCGGCGTGCCGCGAACACCAAGCACGACGAACGCGTCAGGACGGCGCTCCAAGGCGAGCAGTCCGGCATCGTCCTCGTCGACGACCTCGACCAGGGCCTGGCCGTCGTCGACGCCTACGCGGCCGAGCACCTGGAGATCCAGACCCGCGACGCCGCGGCCGTGGCCGCCCGGGTGCGCAACGCCGGCGCCGTCTTCGTCGGCCCGTGGTCCCCGGTCAGCCTCGGCGACTACGCGGCCGGCTCGAACCACGTCCTGCCCACCGGCGGCAGCGCCCGGCACTCGTCGGGCCTGTCGGTGCAGACGTTCCTGCGCGGCGTCCACGTCGTCGAGTACGACGAACCGGCCCTGCGAGGCATCGCCGACGACGTCCGCGCGCTCGCGGACGCCGAGGACCTGCCGGCGCACGGCGAGGCCGTCACCGCGAGGTTCCCCGATGAATGAGCTCCCCATCCGCGACGAGCTGCGCGGTGTCGAGCCGTACGGCGCGCCGCAGCTGGACGTTCCGGTCTGCCTGAACGTCAACGAGAACCCGTTCCCGCCGTCGGAGGAACTGGTCGCCGACGCCGCCCGCGCCGTCGCGCACGCCGTCCGGACCCTCAACCGGTACCCGGACCGCGAGGCGACGACACTGCGCGAGCGGCTGGCCGGCTACCTGGACCGCGAGTCCGGCGTGACGCTGGAGACCGGCCAGGTCTGGGCGGCCAACGGCTCGAACGAGATCATGCTGCAGATCCTGCAGGCCTTCGGCGGCCCGGGACGCACGGCGCTCAGCTTCGCGCCGACCTACTCGATGTACCCCGAGTACGCCCGCGACACCTCGACGAACTGGGCGACGGCCCGGCGCGACGACGACTTCGGCATCGACGAGGACGCCGCGCTGAAGGCGATCGCCGAGCACCAGCCGACCGTCGTGTTCGTCGCGTCGCCGAACAACCCCACCGGCACCGCCGTCCCGCTCGGCCTGGTCAGTGTCCTGCACGACGCCACCGACGGCATCGTAGTGGTCGACGAGGCGTACGCGGAGTTCCGCCGCGACGGCGTGCCCAGCGCGCTCAGCCTGCTGGCCACGCACCCGCGGCTGATCGTCACCCGGACGATGAGCAAGGCATTCGCCTTCGCCGGCGCCCGGCTCGGCTACGCCGCGGCGAGCCGGCAGATCGTCGACGTCCTGCGCGTCGTCCGGCTGCCGTACCACCTGTCAGCCGTCACGCAGGCGGTCGCCGTCGTCGCGCTCGAGCACGCGGCCGAGCTGCAGGAGCGGGTCGCCCAGCTGCGCGACGAGCGGGACGCGCTGGCGAGCTGGCTGCGCGAGCAGGGCCTGCGGGCCGCCGAGTCCGACGCGAACTTCGTGCTGTTCGGCCGGTTCGAGGACCGCCACGCCGTCTGGCAGGCTCTGCTGGACCACGGGGTGCTGATCCGCGAGACCGGCCCGGACGGCTGGCTGCGGGTCTCCGTGGGGACGCCCGAGGAGACGACGGCGTTCAAGGTGGCACTGGGTGACGTACTGGGCGACGTACTGAAGGAGCAGTCATGAGCCGCACCGCCAAGGTCGAGCGCGCGACCAGCGAGAGCAAGGTTAGCGTCGAACTGGACCTCGACGGCGAGGGCCGCCACGACATCGCCACCACGGTGCCGTTCTACGACCACATGCTGACGGCGCTGGCCCGGCACTCGCTCATCGACCTCACCGTCCGGTCCGAGGGCGACACCCACATCGACGTCCACCACACCGTCGAGGACACCGCCATCGTCATCGGCCAGGCGTTGCGCGAGGCGCTCGGCGACAAGGTCGGCATCGTCCGCTACGGCGAGGCCACCGTGCCGCTGGACGAGGCGCTGGCGCACGCCGTCGTCGACGTGTCCGGACGCCCGTACTTCGTGCACTCCGGCGAGCCGGCCGGTCAGGAGTTCGTGCTGATCGGCGGCCACTTCACCGGGTCGCTGACGGCGCACGTGCTGGAGAGCCTGGCGCACCACGGCGGCCTGACCATGCACGTGCGCGTGTTCGGCGGCCGCGACCCGCACCACATCGCCGAGGCCCAGTTCAAGGCCGTCGCGCGGGCGCTGCGCACCGCCGTCGCCATCGACCCGCGCGAGCGCGGCGTGCCGTCGACGAAGGGCGCGTTGTGACGCTAGGCGGGCACGGAGGCGTCCGCGGGCAGCGACGTCAGGAACGCCGTCACCGCGTCCTCGTACCCGGCCGGGTCGAGGTTCCAGTTGCGGACGTGCTCGGCCTCGGTGCGGACGTACGTGACGAGGTCCGGGCGGGCCTCGGCGAACCGGTCGGACGACGTCACCGGGACGGTGGTGTCGGCGGAGCCGTGCACCAGCAGCACCGGGACGTCGAGCTGGTCGGCGTGCGCGACCTGGTCCATGGCCCAGACGTTGATGCCGGTGCGGGCCCGCACGACCGACGCCGCCACGGTGGCGCCGAAGGCCGGCACGCCGCGCAGCCGCGCCTGGTAGGCGAGGATGTCCGTCCACGACAGCACCGGCGAGTCGTAGAGGACACCGCGGACGCCCTCCGAGCCGGCGACCCGCAGGTGGTTGCCGACGATCGCGCCGCCCATCGAGTAGCCGGTCAGGACGAACTCGCGGGCGCCCTGCCCGCGGGCCCAGTCGAGGGCGGCGGCGAGGTCCTCGGACTCCGTCCAGCCCAGCCCGTACTCGCGGTGCGGCCCCTCGGGCGCGTCGTCGTCGTTGCGGTAGCCGATGGACAGCTGCGGCAGGCCCAGCCGGTGCACGGCGGGGACGAGCCGGTACGCCTGGGCCCGGGTGGCGCCGCGGCCGTGGACGTGGATCATCCAGCGCTCGCCGCCGGCCGGCAGGTAGGTGGCCGGGTAGCTGCCGAGCGGGCCGTCGAACTCGACGGTGCGGGCGGCGACGCCGGCGACGCGCGAGAGGTCGCGCAGGTCGTCGGGCGCGGCGTAGTAGGCCACGCGCACGTTCGTGCCGACGGCGGGCAGCTGCGGGTACGGCTGGATGCTGCGCAGGACGTATTCGCCGGCGAGGTCGATGTCCGGGCCGACGCGGGCGAACCCGCCCGGCCACTGCAGCCCGACGACGCCGGGCTCGTCGGCGCCCGGGCCGGACAGCGTGACGGTGGAGCCGACGACGGCGACGACCTCGACGGGGAAGTCGGGCGGTTCCGGGCGCACCTGCAGCAGCTCGTCGGCGTAGTACCAGCCGCCGGCACCGGTCGTGGCCAGACCCGCCACCGCGACCGCCGCCGAGCCCACGGCCACCCGCAGCGGCCAACGCCGGCCGAGCGCGGCGGCACGATCGTCGAGGCTCACGCTGGAAGTGTGACACGCCGGGGTGGACGATGAGTGACGTGCCACCCAACCGAGACGTCGTCGTGTTCGACTACGGATCCGGCAACGTCCGGTCCGCCACGCGCGCGCTGGAGCAGGTCGGCGCGAACGTCACGCTGACCGCGGACCGCCAGGCCGCGGCCGAGGCCGACGGGCTCGTCGTCCCCGGCGTCGGCGCGTTCGCCGCCTGCATGGACGGCCTGCGCGCCGCCCGCGGGCACGAGGTGGTCGGACGGCGGCTGGCCGGCGGCCGGCCGGTGCTGGGCATCTGTGTCGGCATGCAGATCCTGTTCGAGCGCGGCGTCGAGCACGGCGTCGAGACCAACGGCATGGGGGAGTGGCCGGGCGTCGTCGAGCGGCTGCGGGCGCACCCGCTGCCGCACATGGGCTGGAATACCGTCGACGTGCCGGACGGCTCGGTGCTGTTCGGCGGGGTGGAGAAGGAGCGGTTCTACTTCGTGCACTCGTACGGTGTCCGCCAGTGGGTGATGCCACCGCCGGAGCGGCTGAAACCGCCTCTGGTGACCACGTCGGACCACAACGGCGACACCTTCGTCGCCGCCGTCGAGAACGGGCCGCTGACCGCGACGCAGTTCCACCCGGAGAAGTCCGGTGACGCGGGGCTGCACCTACTCGAGAACTGGGTGAAAGGTTTGTGACCGTGACCAACTGGGACGCGCGCGCCTACGACCGCGACTTCGCGTTCGTCGCCGCCTACGGCGCGGAACTGCTCGACTGGCTGCAGCCGCAGGCCGGCGAGGCCATCCTCGACCTCGGCTGCGGCACCGGTGAACTGACGGCGCGGCTGATCGACGCCGGCGCGCGGGTCATCGGCATGGACTCCGACCCGGCCATGATCGACGCCGCCCGCGAGCGGCTGGGCGACGCCGCCGAGCTGCGGGTCGCCGACGCGCACGACTTCACCGTCGACGAGCCGGTCGACGCCGTCGTCTCCAACGCGGCGCTGCACTGGATGCCGGCGCAGGTCGAGGTGCTCGGCTGCGTGTCCGACGCGCTGCGCCAGGGCGGCCGGTTCGTCGCCGAGATGGGCGCCACCGGCAACGTCGCGTCGATCACGGCGGCCGTCGACCGCGCCTGCCGCGAGGCGGGGCTGCCCGATCGCACCTGGCCGTGGTTCTTCAACTCGCCGGCCGAGTACGCGGCGATCCTGGAGGACGCCGGGCTGGAGATCCGCCAGCTCGACTTCTACGACCGGCCGACCAAGCTGACCGGCCCCGACGGCCTGACGAAGTGGCTGGAGATGTTCGCGTCGACACAGGTCGAAGGGCTGCCGGCCGAGGTGCTGACGCGGGCGGAGGAGATCGCCCGCCCGGCGCTGTGGCACGACGACGCCTGGTGGGCCGACTACCGCCGGCTGCGGTTCCGGGCGGTGAAGCTCTGATGTCGATCCTCGAGCTGCTGCCCGCCGTCGACGTCGCCGACGGCCAGGCCGTGCGCCTGGTGCAGGGCGAGGCCGGGTCCGAGACGTCCTACGGCGACCCGCTGGAGGCCGCGCTGGCCTGGCAGGGTGCGGGCGCGCCGTGGGTGCACCTGGTCGACCTCGACGCCGCGTTCGGCCGCGGGTCCAACCGCGAGCTGCTGGCGTCGGTCGTCGGGCGCCTGGACGTCGACGTCGAACTGTCCGGCGGCATCCGCGACGACGAATCGCTGGCCGCGGCGCTGGCCACCGGCTGCCGCCGGGTCAACCTCGGCACCGCAGCGCTGGAGGACCCGGAGTGGACGGCGTCGGCCATCGCCCGCCACGGCGACCGCGTCGCCGTCGGACTGGACGTCCGCGGCACCACGCTGGCCGCCCGCGGCTGGACCCGCGACGGCGGCGACCTGTGGGAGGTGCTGGAGCGGCTGGACCGCGACGGCTGTGCCCGCTACGTCGTCACCGACGTCACCAAGGACGGCACGCTGCGCGGCCCCAACCTGGACCTGCTGCGCGAGGTCTGCGCGCGCACGTCCCGTCCCGTCGTCGCGAGCGGCGGGGTGTCCAGCCTGGACGACGTCGCGGCGCTGCGCTCGCTGGTGGACGTGGGTGTCGAGGGCGCGATCATCGGCAAGGCGCTGTACGCGGGCCAGTTCACCCTGGAGGAGGCGCTGAAGGTGGCCACGGCGTGAGCGTGGCCGTCCGCGTCATCCCCTGCCTCGACGTCGACGCCGGCCACGTGGTCAAGGGCGTCCGGTTCGCCGACCTGCGCGACGCCGGCGACCCGGTCGAGCTGGCCGCCGCCTACGGCGCCGAGGGCGCCGACGAGCTGGTGTTCCTCGACATCACCGCCTCGTCCGACGACCGGTCCACCACGTACGACGTCGTCGCGCGCACGGCCGAGCAGGTGTTCATCCCGCTGACCGTCGGCGGCGGCGTGCGCGCCGTCGAGGACGTCGACCGCCTGCTCCGCGCCGGGGCCGACAAGGTCGGCGTCAACACCGCCGCCGTCGCCCGGCCCGAGCTGGTCGCCGAGATCGCCGGCCGGTTCGGCAACCAGGTGCTGGTGCTGTCGGTCGACGCGCGGCGCGGCGGCGGCACCGAGTCGGGCTTCGAGGTCACCACGCACGGCGGGCGCCGCGGCACCGGCATCGACGCCGTCGGGTGGGCGGCGAAGGCGGCCGAGCTGGGCGCCGGGGAGATCCTGCTGAACTCCGTCGACGCCGACGGCACCAAGGACGGCTACGACCTCGAGCTGCTGCGCGCCGTCCGTGCCGTCGTCGACGTGCCGGTCATCGCCAGCGGCGGCGCGGGAGCGCTGGCCGACTTCGCGCCCGCCGTCGACGCCGGGGCCGACGCCGTCCTGGCCGCGAGCGTCTTCCACTTCGGTGAGCTGCGCATCGGCGAGGTCAAGACGGCCCTCGCGGAATCCGGTCATACCGTCCGCTGAGACGCGCCGCGGACATACCGGGTCGAGACGTCACAAGAGCCGCCGATGCCGCTATGCTGACGCGGTCCGCCCTGCGGCGGATCTTGATTCGACACACTTTTCTGTGACTTTTTGCGGCGGCACCGTGGTGCCGCCATGCCTTGAGGGGGGCACACCTGTGAGGTCTCTTTCGTCTGCCCGCAGAACGGCCATGCTGGCCGCGGGCGCGACACTGATCATCGCCACCGGCGCGCCGGCCGCGCTGGCGGCCGAGGAACCGCGCAGCCTACCGGCGCCGGTCGCCAAGGGGGAGGGGGTCGGCGACCAGACCGTCGCCGACCTCGACACCGGCGGCCTGACCGCCGAGGACATCGTCCAGTCGCTGCTCGGCGAGGGCGTCACCGTCGACAACGTCGCGTTCACCGGCAACCCGTTCGGCGCCGGCCTGGCCGGCGGCTTCGAGCCGGTCTTCGGTGTGCCGGGCGGTGTGGTGCTGTCGTCCGGCGCCGTGGCCGGCGAGTACAGCAGCATCCTCGGCCCGAACGTCTCGAAGACCATGACCACCGAGCTGGGCGCGCCCGGCGACGACGACCTCACGGCACTGGTCGAGGCGGCGACGTTCGACGCCACCGTTCTGGAGTTCGACTTCGTCCCGGCGACCGACCAGATCTCGTTCCAGTACACGTTCGGCTCCGAGGAGTACAACGAGTACGTCGGTTCGCCCTACAACGACGTCTTCGGGTTCTTCGTCAACGGCGAGAACTGCGCAGTCGTCGGCGACGACGACCAGCCGGTCTCGGTCAACACGATCAACAACGACAGTCACGCCGGCCTCTACGTCGACAACGAACGGCCCAACCACACGCACGACACCGAGCTCGACGGCTTCACCACCCTGCTGACCTGCGTGGCCGCTGTGGAGGCCGGTGAGACCAACCACGTCAAGCTGGCCATCGCCGACACGTCCGACCCGATCTTCGACTCGGCCGTGCTGATCGCGGCAGGGACGTTCGAGGCGAACCACCCGCCGGTCGCCGACGACCAGGCCGTCGAGACCACCGTCGACACCCCGGTCGACATCACGCTGACCGGCACCGACGAGGACGGTGACGAGCTCACCTACGAGCTGGCGTCCGAGCCGGAGAACGGCACGCTCAGCGGCACCGCGCCGGACCTCACCTACACCCCGGCCGACGGCTACACCGGCGACGACGCGTTCACCTTCACCGTCTCCGACGGCGCCGCGACGTCCGAGCCGGCCACCGTCACCATCGAGGTCGTCGAGAAGCCCACGCCGACCCCGACCCCGACGCCGACCGACTCGGCCACGCCGACGCCGCAGCCGTCGCCGAGCGAGACCGGCGAGCCGCTGCCCGACACCGGCTCCGGCCCGGGCCTGCCGCTGACCGCGGCCGCGCTGCTGGGCATCGTCGGGCTCGCGTTCCTGCTGCGGTCGCGCCGCGCCACGGCCTGACGCCTCCGCCGTCACCGCTGCCCGCCTCGCCCTCGTGGTGAGGCGGGCAGCGCCGTCTCCACGGGTTTGCCGCCGCTCGGCGTCCTGGTCTGGTGTTGCGTCCTGGTCCTCTGTCACGCGAAACACCCGATACGGGACCTCGAACGTGACAGGAGACCAGGACGTGACGCCAGACCAGCAGGCCAACGGTCGCCGGCCCCGCGATTCCGCTGGAAACGGATTACAGGTGTGTCGGCGGCTGTTGGTACCGTACAAAGCCGGGCACCCCACGGAAATTCGCGCGCGCGTTCGAGCCCGCCTGCGCGCCCTCCGAGGGCCGCAGTCGGGAGCGCAGAGAGCGAGTGATGTGAGGGACGAGCGGCAGGCCACCCTGCGCGAGGGGGTCCGGATCCTCGTCCGGGCCATGCGCGACGAACCCGTCATTCTCGGCATTGCGGTCGCCGGCAGCGCGGTGTACGGGATCGCGACGGTGGCGGCGGCCGAGGTGATCGGGCGGATCACCGACCGCGTGGTGGTGCCGGCCTTCCGCGACGGCGAGACCACCACCGGCGCGCTGGCGCTGACGGCGCTGGCGATCATGGTGACGGCGCTGGTCAAGGCCGCCGGCATCGTGGTGCGCCGGTACTTCGCCGGGCTGGGGCAGTACCGCCTGAACGCGCGCTACCGCCGCCAGGTGAGCCGCCAATACCTCCGGCTGCCGCTGTCGTGGCACCACCAGCATTCCACCGGCAAGCTGCTGTCCAACGCGAACGCCGACGTCGAGTCGTCGTTCTGGCCCATCGCGCCGTTGCCGTTCGCGCTCGGCGTCGTGGTCATGCTGGTGTTCGCGCTGGTGTCGATGTTCCTGGCAGACCCCTGGCTGGCGTTGGTCGGCGCGCTGCTGTTCCCGGCCATCCTGCTGCTCAACTTCTTCTACCAGCGCCGGCTGTCGCCGCTGGCCACGCGGGCGCAGGCGCTGCGCGCGGAGCTGTCCGGCGTGGCGCACGAGTCGTTCGACGGCGCCATGGTGGTCAAGGCGCTCGGCCGCGAGGCCGCCGAGACCGCCCGGTTCGGCAAGGTCGCCGGCCAGCTGCGCGACGCCAACGCGGCGGTCGGCCGCATCCGCGGTGCGTTCGACCCCTTGATGGAGGCGCTGCCCAACCTCGGCGTGCTGGCGGTGCTGGTCATCGGGTCTGCCCGGGTCGCCGACGGGTCGCTGGCGCCCGGCACGCTGGTCCAGGTCGCCTACCTGCTCACCATCACCGCGTTCCCGATCCGCGCCATCGGCTTCGTGCTCGGCGAGCTGCCCCGTGCCACCGTCGGCTGGCGGCGGGTGCAGGCCGTCCTCGACGCCGAGGGCGCGCTCCCGCACGGGACCAGCAGCCTCAACGGCGCCGGCGAACCCGCGCACCTCGGCGTCCGCGACGTCACGTACTCCTACGTCGAGGGCACGCCGGTGCTCGACGGCGTCCACCTCGACGTCGAGCCGGGCCGCACCATCGCCGTCGTCGGGTCCACCGGGTCGGGCAAGTCGACGCTGGCCAGCCTGCTGGTCCGGCTGGTCGACCCGGCCACCGGCGCGGTCCTGCTCGACGGCACCGACCTGCGCGAGCTGGAACCGGGGCAGGTCGCCGGCGCGGTGTCGCTGGTGTTCCAGCAGCCGTTCATCTTCGAGGACACCGTCCGCGACAACGTCACGCTCGGCCTGACGGTGCCCGACGACGACGTCTGGGCGGCGCTGCGGCTGGCCCAGGGCGACCGCTTCGTCACCAGCCTCGCCGGCGAGCTCGACGCCCGCATCGGCGAGCGCGGCGCCACCCTGTCCGGCGGGCAGCGGCAGCGGCTGGCGCTGGCCCGCGCGCTGGTCCGCCGGCCCCGGCTGCTCGTCCTCGACGACGCCACCAGCGCCGTCGACCCCGAGGTCGAGCGGCGCATCCTGGCCGGGCTGCGCGACGCCGCGCTGCCGTCGACGGTCGTCGTGGTCGCCTACCGGCGGGCCACCATCGCGCTGGCCGACGAGGTCGTCTACGTCGAGGACGGCCGGGTGTCCGCGCGCGGCGTCCACGCCGAGCTGCTGACCACGTCGCCCGGCTACCGCGACCTGATCACCGCGTACGAACGCGACGCCGCCGAGCGGGCCATGGCCGGCACCGACCCGAAGGACCAGTCATGAGCACGGCAGCCAGCCCAGGATCGCGCCTGGGCGACGTCCAGTCCGGCTCCGCCTGGGCGACGTTCCGGCGCGGCCTCGCGCTGTCGCCGGAGATCACCCAGGGGCTGCTGGTCACGCTGCTGCTCGCGCTGGTCGCCACCGCCGGGCGCGTGGTCGTGCCGATCGCCGTCCAGCAGACCGTCGACGACGGCCTGAACGCCAGCGGCGGCGCCGACCTCGGCTACGTCCGCTGGATGGTCGGGCTGGCCGGCGTCGGCATCGTCCTCACCGTGGTCGCCGCCTACCACATGAACCGGCGCATCTTCCGGGCCAGCGAGGCCGGCCTCGCCACGCTGCGCACCAAGGCGTTCCGGCACGTGCACGACCTCTCCGTGCTGACCCAGGACACCGAGCGGCGCGGCTCGCTGGTCTCCCGGGTCACCAGCGACGTCGACACCATCTCCCAGTTCGTCCAGTGGGGCGGGCTGATCATGCTGGCCAGCCTGGGCCAGCTGGTCATCGCGACCATCGTCATGGCCGTGTATTCATGGCAGCTGACGCTGCTGGTCTGGGTCTGTTTCCTGCCGCTGTTCCTGGCGCTGCGGACGTTCCAGCGCATGCTGTCGGGGGCGTACATGGTGGTGCGCGAGCGGGTCGGCGGCATGCTCGGCTCCATCTCCGAGGCCGTCGTCGGCGCCCAGGCGGTCCGCGCCTACGCCGTCGAGGGCCGCACCCAGCAGCGCATCGACGACGCCGTCGAGTCGCACCGGGTCGCCGCCAGCCGGGCGCAGCGGCTCGCGGCCACGGCGTTCTCCACCGGCGAGGTGGTGGCCGGGCTGGCCAACGCCGCCATCATCGTGGTCGGCGTGCTGCTCGGCGTCGCCGGCGACATCAGCCTGGGCCGCATGCTGGCGTTCCTGTTCCTGGTCACGCTGTTCGTGGCGCCCGTCCAGATCGGCACCGAGGTGCTCAGCGAGGCGCAGAACGCCATCGCCGGCTGGCGGCGGGTGCTCGGCATCCTCGACACCCACGCCGACGTCGCCGACCCGGGCGAGGACGGCGTCAGGCTGCCCCGCGGCCCCATCGACGTCCGCTTCGAGTGCGTCTCCTACGCCTACCCGAGCGGGCCGACGGTGCTGCACGACGTCGACGTCGCCATCGCCCGGCACACCCGGGTGGCGGTGGTCGGCGAGACCGGTTCGGGCAAGACGACGTTCGCCAAGCTGCTCACCCGGCTGATGGACCCGGTGCAGGGGCGGGTGCTGGTCGACGGCGCCGACCTGCGCGACATCCGGTTCGCGTCGCTGCGCGAACGGGTGGTCATGGTGCCGCAGGAGGGTTTCCTGTTCGACGACACCCTCGCGGCGAACCTGCGCTACGGCAAGCCCGAGGCGTCCGACGAGGAACTGCTGCTCGCCGTCACCGAACTGGGGCTGGGGGAGTGGCTCGACTCCCTGCCGTACGGCCTGGAGACGCCGGTCGGGCAGCGCGGCGAGTCGCTGTCGGCGGGCGAGCGGCAGCTGGTGGCGCTGGCCCGGGCCTACCTCGCCGACCCCGACCTGCTGGTCCTCGACGAGGCCACGAGCGCGGTCGACCCGGCGACGGAGGTGCGGCTGGCGCGGGCGCTCGAGGGCATCTCCCGCGGCCGGACGTCGGTGACCATCGCGCACCGGTTGTCCACCGCCGAGGCCGCCGACGAGGTGTTCGTGTTCGATCGCGGCCGGCTGGTGGAGTCCGGGCCGCACGCGGAGCTCGTGCAGAAGGGCGGCGTGTACGCCGCCCTGCATACGGCCTGGGTCAGCCAGTCGCGCTGACCCAGGCCGCTGCCGGACCTCAGCGGTTGGCGCCCTCGAGGGTGCCGGTCACCGGGCCGGCCGGGTCGAGCACGGTGCAGACGAGCTCGCGGTCGCCCTCTGCCCACGACTCCTCGGTCGGCTCCAGCCACTGGATCTCCAGCGCCGACTCGCTGTAGTCCATGCCGACGAAGGTGGCGAACTCGGCGATGCAGTCGGACTCGACCTGCGCCTGGAACGTCTCGGAGCCCGGGAAGTCACCGTCCGGGACCTCGACGACCGTGAACACCTCCTGGTCGTGCTCCTGCTCGCAGGGGATGACGGTCAGCTCCTCGATCTGCTCCTCAGCGTTGAAGTTGCTGATGCAGTCGCCGAGGCCCACGTCGAAGACGTTCTGGGTCTCGCCATCGGACCCCTCGTCCTCGGCCGGGGTCTCGTCCTCCGCCGGAGTCTCCTCGGCGGGGGTCTCGTCCTCGGCGGGGGTCTCGTCCTCCGCCGGGGTCTCCTCGGTGGTGGCGGTCGAGTCGCCGCCGCCGTTGTCGTCCGACGAGTCGTCGCCACACGCGCTGAGGCTCAGCGCGGCGACGGCGGCGAGCGCCGTGACAGCGGTACGAATCGTGATTCGCACGATCATTGTCTCCTTCAGGTTGTACACGCCGTGGGCACGGCGCCTCTGCACCGCCGGCCGCTCGGGCGGTCGGCGGAGTTCGTGGTGGTGACGGTCATCGGTGGCCTCAGCGGTTCGCACCCTGCAATGACCCGGTCACCGGCCCGGCGGGATCGTAGACGAGGCAGACCAGCTCGCGGTCGCCCTGGTCCCACGATTCGGCGGTGGGCTGCAGCCAGGTGAAGTCGAGCGCGGACTCGGCGTAGGCGAGGCCGACGTAGGCCTCGAACTCGGCGGTGCACGTCTCCTCGGCCTGCGCGCGGAGGTCGTCGTCGCCGGGCAGCTCGCCGTCGGCGATCTCGGCCGTGGCGTAGATCTCCTGCGCGTGCTCCTGGTCGCACGGGACCACGGAGACGTCTGTGACCTGCTCGGAGTCGCCGAAGTCGCCGAGGCAGTCGCCGGCCTGGACGTCGAAGACGTCGGCGCCGGCGGACTCGGTGACGTTGCCCGAGGCGTCGCGCTGGGGCTCGTCGCCGTCGTCCGAGCACCCCGCGAGCAGCAGCACCGCGGCAATGGCGACCGGCGCCGCCAAGGCGGCGCGGGACGTGCTTGCCACGAGAATGCTCCTTCGTCAAGAGTCGCTGCGCTGTTACCCAACCATGGCACCCTAGTTGGTCATCGTCTCGTCCACGATGCGATACCGAAGATCTGGAGGCGTGTCGTCGGCGACAATGGGGGCATGCACAATGCCGCCGATGGGGGGCTCGACCCCACCGTAGCCTCCCGGCTCACCCTCACCCCCGACGGCCTGCTGCCCGCGGTCGTCCAGCAGCACGACACCGGCGAGGTGCTCATGCTCGCGTGGATGGACGCCGAGGCGCTGCACCGCACGCTCACCTCCGGCCGGGCCACCTACTGGAGCCGCAGCCGCGGCGCGTACTGGGTGAAGGGCGAGACGTCGGGGAACCGGCAGTGGGTGCGCGAGGTGCGCCTCGACTGCGACGGCGACACCCTGCTGCTCAAGGTCGACCAGGAGGGCCCGGCCTGCCACACCGGCACCCGCACCTGCTTCGACGACGGCCTGCTCGACTCCGTCCCGGGCGCCGCCGCGTGAACGTCACCCCCGATCTCGAGACGTTCCGGGTGCTGGCCAAGGAGCACCGCGTCATCCCGGTCGTGCGCCGGCTGCTGGCCGACGGCGAGACCCCGGTCGGCGTGTACCGCAAGCTGGCCGCCGACCGGCCCGGCACGTTCCTGCTGGAGTCCGCCGAGCACGGCGGCGTGTGGTCGCGCTACTCGTTCGTCGGCGCCCACTCGGCCGCGGTGCTCAGCGAGCGCGACGGCGAGGCCGTCTGGCACGGTCCCCCGCCGGTGGGGCTGCCGTCCGGCGGCGACCCGTGGCAGGCGCTGCGCGGCACGCTGCAGGCGTTGAAGAGCCGGCGGCTGCCCGGCCTGCCGCCGCTGACCGGCGGGCTGGTCGGGTTCGTCTCCTACGACGCGGTGCGGCGGCTGGAGCGGCTCCCGGAGACGACCACCGACGACCTGCGGCTGCCGGACATGTCGTTCCTGCTGGCCACCGACGTCGCCGTCCTCGACCACGACGACGGCACCATCCTGCTCGTCGCCAACGCCGTCAACTGGGACGACAGCGACGAACGGGTCGACCAGGCGTGGGCCGACGCGGTCGAGAGGCTGGACCGCATGACCGCCGAGCTGGCCCAGCCGACGCCGTCGTCGGTCGCCTCGTACGACCCCGGCGCGCCGCCGCGGCACGACAGCCGCACTGACAAGCCCGACTTCCTCGCCGCCGTCGAGCGGGCCAAGGAGGAGATCCGGGCCGGCGAGGCGTTCCAGGTCGTGCTCTCGCAGCGGTTCCAGACGCCGACCACGGCCGACCCGCTGGACGTCTACCGGGTGCTGCGCCGCGACAACCCGAGCCCGTATATGTACCTCGTCCGGCTGCCTGGCCCCGATGGCGACGGCAACGGCGCCTACTCCGTGGTCGGGTCCAGCCCGGAGGCGCTGGTCAAGGTCAACGGCGACCGCGCCATGACGCACCCGATCGCCGGCACCCGGTGGCGCGGCGACACCCCCGAGGCCGACGCCGCGCTGGCCGACGAGCTGCTCGCCGACCCCAAGGAGCGGGCCGAGCACCTCATGCTGGTCGACCTCTCCCGTAACGACCTCGGCCGCGTCTGCGCGCCCGGCACCGTCGAGGTGGTCGACTTCATGACGGTGCGCCGCTACAGCCACGTCATGCACATCGAGTCGACGGTGGTCGGGCGGCTGCGCGACGACCAGGAGGCGCTGGACGTGCTGGCCGCCTGCTTCCCGGCCGGCACGCTGTCCGGCGCGCCGAAGGTGCGGGCCATGGAGATCATCGACGACCTCGAGCCGGTGCGCCGCGGCGTCTACGGCGGCGTCGTCGGGTACCTCGATTTCGCCGGCGACCTCGACGTCGCCATCGCCATCCGCACCGCGCTGATCCGCGACGGGTCAGCGTATGTGCAGGCCGGCGCCGGCATCGTCGCCGACTCCGATCCAGAGGCGGAGTGGACGGAGTCGCGCAACAAGGCCGCCGCGGCGCTGCGTGCCATCGCCGTCGCCGAGACGATGCGGCCGGTCCGGTGAGCCCGTCCGCCCGCCGCGAGTACGCCGGCGCGCTGCTCCTGCTGGCCGCCGGCGGCGTGCTCGGGCTGGTCGCGGCGTCCCGGCCGTGGGGGAGCGGTGAGCAGTCGTCGTCACTCTCGGTGACGTCCGCCACGGTGTCCGGGTCCGACCTGCTGCCGCTCGCCCCGGCCGCCGCGCTGGTGGCGCTGGCGGCCGTCGTGGCGGTCCCGGCGCTGCGGCGGGCCGGGCGGCGCGTCGTCGGGGGCGTGCTGGCCGTGCTGGGCGCCGTCCAGGCCGTCATGGCCGCCCTGGTGCTGCCCGACCTCGCCGGGCGGGTGTCCGACTGGCTGACGACCGGTCCGGAGGCCGCCGGGCCGGTCGACTCGGTGTCGACGTCGCCCGGGTGGGCGGTCGCGGTGGTCGTCGCTGGGCTGCTGGTGGTGCTGGCCGGGCTGCTGGTGGCCGTGCGCGGGCCGTCCTGGCCGTCGATGGGTTCGCGGTACGAGCGGACCGGTGGACGCGCCTCCCGGCGCGCCCCGGCGAAGCCCGCGGAGGGCAACCGGGCCGCCTGGGACGCCCTCGACCGCGGCGACGACCCCACCGGCTGAGCCGGGTACCGAGGTCGCCCGACGAGCGGTTGCGGTCATCGGGCACAATGGCGGTGAGGCCACGACGACAGGAGACATGACACTGATGGCGCACAACGAGCATGGCCACACCCCGGCCGCCTGGACCACGGTCATCCTGATCCTCGCCGGTTTCGTGGTCGGCGCCATCGCCGTCATCCTGCTCAACTGGCCGCTGTTCTGGATCGGCGGTGTCGGCCTGGTCGTGGTCGGCGGCATCGTCGGCAAGATCATGCAGATGATGGGGCTCGGGCAGCGCGACACCCAGAGCGGCCCCGGGCAGCCCGCCGTGGCGACGGGCGAGGACCGCATCGGGTAGCCATGGCCAGCGCCGGCAGGACGACGTCGGACCGGGCCCGGGCGGGTCCGCCGGTCGTCTCCGTCGGTGGTGTCACGCTGGACGTCGATCACCGGTTGATGGCGACCCCCGGCGGGCGCGAGGTCGCGCTGACGCCGTTGCAGGCCGCGCTGCTGGCCCATCTCATGGACCGGCCCGGCCTGGTGTGCACGCGCGAGGAGCTCATGTGCCAGGCGCTGGGTTACCCCGTCCCCGTCGGCACCCGCACCGTCGACGTGCACGTCGCGACGCTGCGCGGCAAGCTCGGCGGCGCCCTGACGATCCGCTCCGTGCGCGGCGTCGGCTACGCCCTCGACCCCGCTCCGGAGGGGTGAGCACATGCCGATCGGGCGCCCGTCACCGGGGGTATGTCGAGAGCACCCATCACTCGCCGTTACTCTGGACCCGCCGGGTCGACCGATTCGGCGGGGTGGCACCGGCGAGGGGCGGAGATGAGCGTTCTCGAAGAGATCATCGACGGGGTGCGCGCCGACCTGGCCGAACGTGAGGGCCGGTGCCCTCTCGATCAGCTGAAGGAGATGGCGGCCAAGCAGCCGCCGGCCCGTGATCCGCTGCCGTTGCTCCGTTCTCCGGGGGTCTCGGTCATCGCGGAGGTGAAACGGTCGAGCCCGTCGCGTGGTTCCCTGGCCGAGATCGCCGACCCCGCCGCCCTCGCTGTCGACTACGAGTCCGGCGGCGCCGCGGCCATCAGCGTGCTCACCGAGCAGCGCCGGTTCGGCGGCACCCTCGACGACCTCAAGACCGTCCGGGCCGCCGTCGACGCGCCGGTGCTGCGCAAGGACTTCATCGTCACCAGCTACCAGCTGTGGGAGGCGCGCGCCTACGGCGCCGACCTCGCGCTGCTCATCGTCGCGGCGCTCGAGCAGATCGCGCTGGTGAGCCTCATCGAGCGGGCCGAGTCCATCGGGCTGACGCCGCTGGTCGAGGCGCACACCGCCGACGAGGTGGCGCGGGCGGCCGACGCGGGCGCGAAGCTCATCGGCATCAACGCCCGCGACCTCAAGACCCTCGACGTCGACACCACCACGTTCGAGCGGCTGGCTCCCACGGTGCCCGACGGCATCGTGAAGATCGCCGAGTCCGGCGTGAAGTCCGCGCGTGACGTCATCGACCTCGCCCGGGCCGGCGCCGACGCCGTCCTGGTCGGCGAGACCCTGGTCACCGGCAAGGACCCCAGGGCCGCCGTCGCCGACCTCGTCGCCGCCGGCGCCCACCCCGCGCTCAACCGGGGCAGCCGCCAGGGCTGAGCGCGCTACGTCAGCGCGGCCGTCACCCGTGCGTCGGTCGAGACGACCGGCGCCTCGGCGTGCACCCATGGGTCGCCGCCGAAGTAGGTCTGGAAGATCTTCTCGGCGGTGCGGGTGGCCAGCGCCTGCGACGTCAGCGTCGGGTTGGGGCCGCCGAGGGAGTTGGCCAGCGCCGAGTTGTCGGCGATGAACAGCCGCTTCACCCAGCGCGCCTCCGCGTTCGCGTCCAGCACGGAGTCGGCGTCGGAGGCGCCCATCCGCATCGACGACTGGACGTGCAGCAGCAGCGGCGGCCAGTCGACCCGGACGACCTTGCGGGCACCGGCCGCGCGTAGCGTCTCGGCCGCCCGGGCGGAGACGAACTCGCGGTTGCGCAGCGTCCGGGCCGACCGTTTGCGCTGGTGGAACGCCACCTTCGGCACCGGGCCGTGCTCGTCGGCCGGCAGCGCGGACAGCGTGACCCGGTTCTGCGCCTCGACGTCGTCGTCGGTGATGACGAGGATGTTCAGCAGCCGGTCGACGCCGTTCATGAGGGCGTCCTTGAGCTCCGGGCCGATCATCCGGCCGGCCGCGCCGTCCCACGGCCCCTCCTGGCCGCGGCCGTTCGCGTAGTGCCCGCGGATCCCGCTGTCGGAGAAGACGGCGGCGAACTGCTGCAGGCCGGGGGTGAGGCCGACGTTCTCCATGCCGCCGCGGCCGGGGAACTCCGCGCGGGCCGCCGACGCCGCGCCGCGGGTGGAGCCGGTGTCCTCGTCGAACAGCCCGATCACCCAGTCGAAGAAGTGGTCGGTGTAGCCGCGGCCGACCCAGTCGTTCGGGTTCGGCAGCCGGCTGTTCAGCCACAGCCGCGGGCTCTCCGTGCAGCCGGCGGCCAGGACGACGACCCGGGCGTCCTCGCGGTGCGTCTCGCCGGTCGCGCCGACGCGCCAGGTCACGCCGTCCGCGACGGTCTCGCCGCCGCGCTCGGTCGTGTGGATGCGGGTCACGACGGCGTCCGCGATCAGCTCCGCGGCCCGCCCACCCGCCGCCCACGACGGCGCCGTCAACGCCATCGGCACGTAGCTGTTGTCGGTGGACCGCTTGGCCGCCAGGTTCCGCGGCGCGCCGGCCGGCTTGCTGCAGCCCTGCATGCAGTAGCCGCAGAACGTGCAGCCGGTGGCCTGCGGGTACCGCAGCCGCGGGTCGTCCCGTCCGGTCACCTTCCCGGCGAACCCGCCGGGCTGCAGGATCGCGTTCTGCTGCGGCCGGAACGAGTCCTCCGTCGTCGTCTTCGTGGTCTGCACCGGCAGCCCGATGCCCTCGCAGCCGCGGAAGAACACCTGCTCCTTGGTGCCCATGGCCGCGGTCTGCACCGGCAGCGTCGCCTCGACCCACTCGAAGTACGGCGCCAGCTCCTCGTACCCGAACGGGAACAGGTGGTCCGTGTCGTAGGCGTCGCGGTCGGCGCCGTCGTAGCCCTGGAAGACGCCGGGGTAGGCGCGCGGGCAGTTGCCGAAGTAGTGCTGCGTCGTGCCCCCGACGCCGGACAGCTGCCAGATGAACGAGTTCTGCGGCGTCTCGCGGTACCACGCGGGCGCCTCCCGGCCGGCCGGGCCGAACCGCAGGAAGCCGGTGAGCGGGTTGTTGGCGTCGTTCTCGTAGTGCGTCCAGTCGCGGTCCGGGTCGGCGTGCCGCGGCCCGGCCTCGAGGATCAGCACGTCCAGGCCGCGGGCGGCCAGCTCCTTCGCGACGACGGGCCCGCCGCCGCCCGCGCCGATGACGATGACGTCGCGCATCAGGCCTGCACCTCGGTCCGGTCCTGGTAGTAGCCGATGAAGTCGGCCCAGCCGTCGACGACACCGTCGGGCTGGTAGCCGGACAGCTGCCAGCCGACCGGCCGCTCCGTCACCGTCCGGGCCGAGGCGTCGTACACGCCCCACTCGTTGTAGGAGCCGAACGCGGAGAACTCCAGCAGCGCCCCGGCCAGGAACGTCAGCAGCCCGCTGATCGACGAGCGCAGCGGCTCCGGCAGCCCGGCGTCGAGCAGCGCGACGAGCTCGGCGTCCGGCCCCTCCAGCAGCTCGAAGGCCCGGCACTTCTGCTCCAGCGAGAGCCGGGCGAACGGTGCAAGGAACGGCCCGGTCAACGCCAGCGGGTTCACCTGGGTCGCGACGACGTTCAGCAGCAACGCCACGACCAGCGACAACGGCAGCGCCTCGTCGTTCTCCAGCAGCTCCAGCAGCACCCGGTCCAGCGTCCACACCGGCGGGAACAGCGGCGCCAGCAGCCCGGTCGGCAGCGGCAGCCCGATGTCGTCGACGGCGGTCGCCAGCGCGGCGGCCAGCGGCGTGGCCAGCTGGTCCGGGAACGGCACGAAGCCGTCCAGCGCGGCGATCATGAAGTCGTCGCCGCGGGCCTCCAGCGCGCCCGCCTCGGCCCGCGGCGTGCCCTGGGCGCGCGAGTACGCGTCCGGACCCGGGCAGACCATGACGACCAGCCCGCGCAGGGTGTCGCGGGACAGCTCGGCGAGCACCGGCCGGAGCAGGCCGACCAGCGGCGAGAGCGCCGACGGCGTGGCGGTCGCGGACGGCGCCACCAGCGCGGGGACGGCCGCCGCCGCGCCGAGCACCCCCATCCGGGCGAGGAACGCGCGACGGCCGAGGTCGCGGCTGGGCACGGACATGAGGCCCCTTCCTTACTGGTGGGTAGGGGCGTGGAACGTAACGACGGCGCTGACGCAGCGTCAAGCGGTTCGGCAAAACCGGAGGCGATTGGGGTCGTGGGCGCCCGCTGCGATAACGTCGCGGGTGACGGCGCATGCCGCGCTCTCGTCACCTGTCAGCCATCTCTGCCACGCATCGAGGAGCACACGGGTGGACACCAGGCCCGACCCTGGGCACGTCCTTTCCGCCGACCGGCCCGGCCGGTTCGGCCCCTACGGCGGCCGCTACGTCCCGGAGGCGCTGATCGCGGCGCTCGACGAGCTCGACCGCGAGTACACCGCCGCCAAGCAGGACCCCCTGTTCCAGGCCGACCTCACCAACCTGCTGACCACCTACACCGGCCGGCCCACGCCGATCACGGAGGCGGCCCGGTTCGGTGCCGAGGCGGCCGGCGGCGCGCGCGTCCTGCTCAAGCGCGAAGACCTCAACCACACCGGCTCGCACAAGATCAACAACGTGCTGGGCCAGGCGCTGCTCACCAAGCGCATCGGCAAGCCGCGGGTCATCGCCGAGACCGGCGCCGGCCAGCACGGCGTCGCCACCGCCACCGCGGCCGCGCTGATGGGCCTCGAATGCGTCATCTACATGGGCGAGGAGGACACCCGCCGGCAGGCGCTCAACGTCGCCCGCATGCGGCTGCTCGGCGCCACCGTCGTCCCGGTCACCACCGGCTCGCGCACGCTCAAGGACGCCATCAACGAGGCGCTGCGCGACTGGGTCACCAACGTCGCCACCACCAACTACGTGTTCGGCACCGTCGCCGGGCCGCACCCGTTCCCGACGCTCGTGCGCGACCTCCAGCGCATCATCGGCGTCGAGGCGCGCCAGCAGGTGCTCGACCTCACCGGGAAGCTGCCCGACGCGGTCGCGGCCTGCGTCGGCGGCGGGTCCAACGCCATCGGCATCTTCCACGCGTTCGTCGACGACCCCGAGGTCGCCCTGTACGGCTTCGAGGCCGGCGGCGACGGCGTCGCGACCGGCCGGCACGCGGCCACCATCACCGCCGGGTCCCCCGGCGTGCTGCACGGCGCCCGCTCGTACCTGTTGCAGGACGACATGGGGCAGACCATCGAGTCGCACTCCATCTCGGCGGGGCTGGACTACCCGGGCGTCGGCCCGGAGCACGCCTGGCTGAAGGACTCCGGTCGAGCCAGCTACGAGCCGGTCGACGACGCCGACGCCATGGAGGCGTTCCGGCTGCTCTGCCGCACCGAGGGCATCATCCCGGCCATCGAGAGCTCGCACGCGCTGGCCGGCGCCCGCCGGCTGGGCGAGCGGCTCGGCCCCGACGCCACCATCCTGGTGAACCTGTCCGGGCGCGGCGACAAGGACGTCGACACCGCCGCGAAGTGGTTCGATCTCATGGACGAGTCGGGGGAGGTCGCGCCGTGACGACGACCGTCGCGTTCGAGAAGGCGCGGGCCGAGGGCCGCGCCGCGCTGATCGGCTACCTGCCGGCCGGCTACCCCACCGTCGAGGGCTCCATCACGGCGCTGAAGGCCATGGTCGAGGCCGGCGTCGACGCCGTCGAGATCGGACTGCCCTACAGCGACCCGGTCATCGACGGCCCGACCGTCCAGGCCGCGGTCGAGGCCGCGTTGAAGGCCGGCACCACCACGGCCGACGTGCTGCGCGTCGTCGAGGCGGTGGCCGCCACCGGCGCGCCCGCCGTCGTCATGTCCTACTGGAACCCGCTCCAGCGCTACGGCGCGGCGGCGTTCGCCCGCGACCTCGCGGCGGCCGGTGGGTCCGGCGTCATCACGCCCGACCTCACGCCCGACGCCGACGACACCTGGATCCCGGCGGCGCGCGAGCACGGCCTCGACACCGTCTTCCTGGTGGCGCCGTCGTCCACCGACGACCGCATCGCCATGACGACGGCGGCCTGCCGCGGCTTCGTCTACGCCACCTCCGTCATGGGCGTCACCGGCACCCGCGACCAGGTCGGCGACGCCGCGGCCGGGCTGGTCGCGCGCACGAAGGCGACGACGGACCTGCCGGTCGCGGTCGGGCTGGGCGTCTCCAACGGCGCGCAGGCGGCCGAGATCGCCGCGTACGCCGACGGCGTCGTCGCCGGGTCCGCGTTCGTCCGCCGGCTGCTCGAGGCCGCCGACCACGCCGCCGGGGTCGCCTCCGTCGCCGAGCTGGCCGCCGACCTCGCCGGGGGAGTGCGCACGCGCTGATGACCAGCGACCACGGCAATCGGCCGCCGGCCCGAGGCTCGAAGAAAGAACAGGCTCGCGCTCGGGCGGCGCAGTTGCGGGCCGAGGCCGAGGCCAAGGCGCTGGCCGACCGGCGGCGCGAGCGGTTCCTGCGCGCCGCCATCTCCGTCGGCGTGCTGGTGGTCGTCGCCGTCGTCGCGATCGTGCTGGTCAACCGCTCGTCCGAGGGCCCCGAGGGCACCGGCGCCATCCCATCGGGCACCGTCGACGGCGGCACCGGCGTGGCCGTAGGCGAGGCGAGCGCGCCGGTCACCATCGACTACTGGTTCGACTTCCAGTGCCCGTTCTGCGGCGAGTTCGACCGCGAGAGCGGGCCGGTGCTGGCGGAGCTGACCGCCGCCGGCACCGCCCGCGTCGTCTACCACCCGGCCGCCTTCCTCGGCGACGAGTCCGACCGCGCCGCCAACGCGTTCGGCTGCGCCGTCGACGCCGGCCGGCCGGTGGAGCTGCTCACCGAGCTGTTCGCGAACCAGCCCGAGGAGGGTTCCGGCGGCTACACGACGGACGACCTGCTGGCTGCCGGTCAGGCCGCGGGCATCGACGACCCGGTGTTCGAGTCGTGCGTCCGCGACGGCACCTACGCCGACTGGGGCCGGCACGTCCTCGACGCCTTCCGCAACGAAGGCCTGGAGGCGACCCCGGCGGTGCTGCTGAACGGCGACCTGCTCGACAACCCCGCGGCGATGAGCGCTGACGAGTTCCGCGCCGCCGTGACGACATCGTGATCACCGCGTCCGGAACTCACATCATGGTCAATGAAGTTGTACCCTCGTCAATCCCCGTGAACTCACTCGTGTCGAAGGAAGCCCACCGATGAGCAGCAAGAAGGCCGAGGCCCGCGAGCGCATCAAGGCGATGCGCGAGGAGCAGCAGCGCCAGGAGAAGCGGCGCGAGCGCATGATGCGCTACGGCGTGGCGGTGGCCATCGTGGCCGCCGTCGCGATCATCGCGGTTGCGGTCGCGGCGAGCCGGGGCGGCGACGACGGCCCGGTCGCGGTGCCCGATGCCGTCGGGTCCGGCAACGGCCAGGCCATCGAGGGCGACGGCGGCGGCATCCTCGTCGGCGACGCCAGTGCGCCGGTCACCATCGACTACTGGATGGACTTCCTCTGCCCGCACTGCGCCGACTTCGAGACGGCCAACGGCCCGGCCATCCAGACGATGGTCGACGCCGGCGAGGCGAACATCGTCTACCACCCGCTCGACTACACCGGCGCCGTCTACTCCCGCCGCGCCAACAACGCGTTCGCCTGCGCGGCCCAGGAGGGCAAGGCGGCCGAGTTCAAGAGCGCCGCGTTCGCCGCGGCCGGCACCCAGTGGTCCACCACCTCGCTGGTCGACCTCGGTGAGCAGGTCGGCATCGGCGGCGACTACGAGAGTTGCGTCCGCGACGACGACTTCGAGGACTGGGCGGCCGCCGTTCCGCAGTCGGCCCGCGACCACCAGGTCGAGGGCACCCCGACGGTGTTCCTCAACGGCGAGCTGCTGCCGAACTCCTCGTGGACGCCGGAAGGGATTCAGGCGGCGGTGGCGACCGTCGCGGCCGGTGGCAGCGTCGCCACCCCGGCTCCGGACGCCAGCGCGACCCCGCCGGCGGCCGAGACGCCGAACCCTTCGGCCACTCAGTGATCTGGAGCACACCGCGATGACGACCCGGTTCGGCCGGTCCGGTACGGTTCGCCTGTGATCGCGACGCCGGCCGTGGTGCCCACCTTCATCCCCAGCCCGAGCAGCAACTCGATCGACGTCCTCGGGTTCGAGCTGAGGGCCTACGCACTGTGCATCATGGCCGGCATCGTCGTGGCGATCTGGCTCACCAACCGGCGCTGGCTGGCCCGCGGCGGCGAGGCCGGCGTCGTCGCCGACATCGCCGTGTGGGCGGTGCCGTTCGGCATCATCGGCGGCCGCATCTACCACGTCATCACCGACAACCAGCTGTACTTCCGCGAGGGCCGCGACCCCTGGCAGGCGCTGCGGATCTGGGAGGGCGGCCTGGGCATCTGGGGCGCCATCGCCATGGGTGCCCTCGGCGTCTGGATCGCCTGCCGCCGCCGCGGCGTCCCGTTCGCGGCCATGGCCGACGCGGCCGCGCCGGGCATCCTGTTCGCCCAGGCACTCGGGCGGATGGGAAACTGGTTCAACCAGGAGCTGTTCGGCAAGCCGACGGACCTGCCGTGGGGGCTGGAGATCGCTCCCGTGCACCGGCCCGACGGCTACGCCGACGTCGCGACCTTCCACCCCACGTTCCTCTACGAGGCGCTGTGGGCGGTCGCGGTGGCGTTCGTGCTGCTGTGGCTCGACAAGCGGTACACCATCGGGTTCGGCCGGCTGTTCGCGCTGTACGTGGCCGGCTACACGCTGGGCCGCGGGTTCTGGGAGTACCTGCGCATCGACCCCGCCAACCACATCTTCGGCGTCCGGGTGAACCTGTGGGTGTCCGGGCTGATCTTCGTGGCGGCGATGGCCTACTTCTTCTGGTCGCTCAAGCGCCACCCCGGCCGCGAGGACCCCGAGGCGTTGCGCGGCTACTACGACCAGCCCGACCCGTTCGACGACAAGGGCAAGGCCGAGGACGAGACGCCGATCACGCTCCCGGACGACGAGCCGGACGACGAGAAGAAGCCCACGGCCGAGGACCCGAAGCCGGCGGAGAAGAAGGAGCCGGCCGAGGAGGCGTCCGCGGAGGAGCCGGCCGAGAAGCCGAAGCCGGCCGACGAGCCGAAGCCGGCCGAGGAGAAGGCCGCTGACGAGAAGCCGGCGTCGGCGGTGAAGAAGACGAGCGCCGCCACCGTTACGGCCCCGGCTACGACGACGGCCACCACCACGAAGAAGGCCGCCACCGCCAAGAAGGCTCCGGCCACGAAGGCGACGCCTGCCAAGAAGGCGCCGGTCAAGAAGGCCCCGGTCAAGAAGACGCCGGTCAAGGACGCCGCGGCCAAGAAGACGGCGGCCAAGTCCACCGCCGCGAAGAAGGCCACGGCCGCCAAGAAGACCGCGGCGAAGAAGGCCCCGACGGAGGCGCCGCCCGCCGACTCGACGAGCACCCCCGCCAGCGGCAGCTGACGCCCGGGCGAGGCCCACCCAAGCTTCGCTTGGTCTCCGACACTCCGACACTCGAACCGGGTGTTGAACGGGCGTCGCGTGGCTGGTCCCGGTTCTACAGGTGTAGACGCGGCGTCTGTCCAGCCGCGTTCGGTGGCTCGGCGCAGCGATCTCACGTCGATCTCGGCCGCGGCGACTGTGCGCCCTGGCGCGTCACTGGGTGGCGTCGCTGTCGTCAGGGGAACAGTGATCCGCCCCACTCGACGCAGCGGATCCACACGGTGGGTTGGGGATCGCGTAACGGTTCGCCGTTGTCCCGCAGTTCGCCGCTTTGCGGCAGTGGGCCGTCCAACATGCGGTCTCCGGCGAACGTGGCAGATCCTGATGAGAACCATGACCATGGCGCTGTCTGTGCTGCCAGAGCACCAACAAGAGCGCCATCGCCAAGGTTTCAGCCGCCAGAGGATCATTCAGGAGCGAGCCCGGCGAACTGTGCACCGCCGTGCGGCACGTTACGAAACGGCCACGAACACCCCGCCACGCCAGGGGATGACGCCGTTCGCCGGTACGTGGACGTCAATGTACTTGTACGGTCCGACAGTCCGCTGACCTGACGATCTGCGGCGACGACCGGGCGTCAGTGGAGAATCCGATGATCAACAGCGGGTTCTCGCCTGTGTGTTTCACCCCGGTCGTCGATATCATGGAGAGACGCGACAACACACGACGGCCGAAGTGTTGTAATGTCCACGAAACTTCACGCACGGGCCAGAGTCGTCCCTGCACCCGCCGCCAGTCTCACGACGACGGGAGTGCCATGCGCCTCACGCCTCACCCCCAGGGCTTTCCCAGCCAAGGTCTCTACGACCCGCGGTTCGAACACGACGCCTGCGGCGTGGCCTTCGTGGCCACGCTCGACGGCGTGGCCAGCCGCGCGATCATCGATCGCGGGCTGACCGCCCTGAGCAATCTCGACCACCGGGGAGCTTCGGGCGCCGAGCCCGACTCCGGCGACGGCGCCGGCATCCTCATCCAGATCCCGGACGCGTTCTGCCGGGCGGTCGCCGGTGTCGAGCTGCCCGCCGCCGGGCACTACGCCACGGGCCTGGCCTTCATCCCCGACGACGACGCGCAGGATGCCGAGATCGTCGCGGCCACCACCCGCATCGCCGCCGACGAGGGCCTGACGGTGCTCGCCTGGCGCGAGGTGCCCACCACGCCGGGCCTGCTGGGCCGCACGGCGCGCTCGACGCTGCCGCGGGTGCGCCAGCTGTTCGTGGCCGACGGCGGCAGCAGCGGCATCGAGCTGGACCGCAAGGCGTTCGCGCTGCGCAAGCGGCTCGAACGCAGCACCGGCGCGTACTTCCCGAGCCTGTCGTCGCGCACCATGGTCTACAAGGGCATGCTGACGACCGGCCAGTTGGAGCCGTTCTTCCCGGACCTCTCCGACGAGCGGCTGGCCTCGGCCATCGCCGTCGTGCACTCGCGGTTCTCCACGAACACGTTCCCGAGTTGGCCGCTGGCGCACCCGTACCGCTTCGTCGCGCACAACGGCGAGATCAACACCGTCCAGGGCAACCGCAACTGGATGCGGGCCCGCGAGTCGCAGCTGGCCAGCGAGGTCATCGGCGGCGACCTGTCGCGGCTGTACCCGGTCATCGCGCCCGACGGCAGCGACTCCGCCAGCTTCGACGAGGTGCTCGAGCTGCTGCACCTGGGCGGGCGGAGCCTGCCGCACGCGGTGCGCATGATGATCCCCGAGGCGTGGGAGAACCAGCAGGGCATCTCGAAGGCGCGGCGCGACTTCTTCGAGTTCCACAGCACCATCATGGAGCCGTGGGACGGGCCGGCCGCGGTCGTCTTCACCGACGGCGACCTCGTCGGCGCCGTGCTCGACCGCAACGGGCTGCGCCCGGGCCGGTACTGGATCACCGACGACGGCCTGGTCGTGCTCGCGTCCGAGGCCGGCGTCCTCGACCTCGACCCGGCGAAGGTCGTGCGCAAGGGCCGGCTGGAGCCGGGCCGCATGTTCCTCGTCGACGTCGCCGGCCACAAGGTCATGGACGACGACGAGGTCATGGACACGCTGGCCGCGCAGGAGCCGTACGGCGAGTGGCTGCACGCCGGCCTGGTCCGCGTCGGCGACCTCCCCGAGCGCGAGCACGTGGTGCACACCCACGCCAGCGTCACCCGGCGCCAGCAGACCTTCGGCTACACCGAGGAGGAGCTGCGGCTGCTGCTCGCGCCCATGGCGAAGGCCGGCGCCGAGCCGATCGGATCGATGGGCACCGATACCCCCATCGCGGCGCTGTCGAACCGGCCGCGGCTGCTGTTCGACTACTTCTCGCAGCTGTTCGCGCAGGTCACGAACCCGCCGCTGGACGCCATCCGGGAAGAGCTGGTCACGTCACTGGCCGGCACCGTCGGCCCCGAGGGCAACCTGCTCGACCCCGGCCCGGCATCGTGCCGCCAGCTGGTGCTGCCGTTCCCGGTCATCGACAACGATCAACTCGCGAAGATCATCCACGTCAACCGCGACGGCAACCTGCCGGGCTACGCCACCCACGTCATCCGCGGCCTGTACGACGTCGCCGGCGGGGGAGCGGAGCTGGGCCGGCGGCTGGCCGAGATCTGCGCCGAGGCGTCGAAGGCCATCGAGTCCGGCGCGCGCATCATCGTGCTGTCCGACCGCAACTCCGACACCACGCTGGCGCCCATTCCGTCGCTGCTGCTCACCGCCGCGGTGCACCACCACCTCATCCGCGAGAAGAGCCGCACCAAGGTCGGCCTGGTCATCGAGGCCGGCGACGTCCGCGAGGTGCACCACGTCGCGCTGCTGATCGGCTACGGCGCCGGCGCGGTCAACCCGTACCTCGCCATGGAGAGCGTCGAGGACCTCGTCCGGCAGGGCACCCTGCTGCCCGGCGTCTCGCCCGAGAAGGCGGTCGCCAACCTCATCAAGGCGCTCGGCAAGGGCGTGCTCAAGGTCATGAGCAAGATGGGCGTGTCGACCGTCGCGTCCTACACCGGCGCGCAGATCTTCGAGGCGGTCGGGCTGGCCCGGGAGGTCGTCGACAAGTACTTCACCGGCACCACCTCCCGGCTCGGCGGCATCGGCCTCGACGTCGTCGCCGAAGAGGTGCGCCGCCGGCACGCCCAGGCCTACCCGCGCGGCGGCAGCGCCACCCGGCACCGCAAGCTGGAGGTCGGCGGCGAGTACCAGTGGCGGCGCGAGGGCGAGCCGCACCTGTTCGACCCCGAGACGGTGTTCCGGCTGCAGCACTCCACCCGGGCCGGGCGCTACGACGTCTTCAAGCAGTACACCGAGCAGGTGAACGAGCAGTCCAAGCGGCTGATGACGCTGCGCGGCCTGTTCCGGCTGAAGACCGGGCAGCTCCCGCCGGTGCCGATCGACGAAGTCGAGAGCATCGAGAGCATCGTCCGGCGGTTCTCCACCGGCGCCATGTCGTACGGCTCCATCAGCCGCGAGGCGCACGAGACCCTCGCCATCGCGATGAACCGCCTCGGCGGCAAGTCCAACACCGGCGAGGGCGGCGAGGACGCCGACCGGCTGTACGACCCCGAGCGGCGCAGCGCCATCAAGCAGGTGGCCAGCGGCCGGTTCGGCGTCACGTCCGACTACCTGAGCAACGCCGACGACATCCAGATCAAGATGGCGCAGGGCGCGAAGCCCGGCGAGGGCGGCCAGCTGCCCGGGCACAAGGTGTACCCGTGGGTGGCGCGCACCCGGCACTCCACGCCGGGCGTCGGCCTCATCTCGCCGCCGCCGCACCACGACATCTACTCCATCGAGGACCTCAAGCAGCTCATCCACGACCTCAAGAACGCCAACCCGGCCGCCCGCATCCACGTGAAGCTGGTCGCCGAGGTCGGCGTCGGCACGGTCGCCGCGGGCGTCTCCAAGGCGCACGCCGACGTCGTGCTGATCTCCGGTCACGACGGCGGCACCGGCGCCGCGCCGCTGACCAGCCTCAAGCACGCCGGCGGCCCGTGGGAGCTCGGGCTGGCCGAGACGCAGCAGACGCTGCTGCTCAACGGCCTGCGCGACCGCATCGTCGTGCAGACCGACGGCCAGCTCAAGACCGGCCGCGACGTCGTCGTCGCCGCGCTGCTGGGCGCCGAGGAGTACGGCTTCGCCACCGCGCCGCTGGTGGTGTCGGGCTGCATCATGATGCGGGTCTGCCACCTCGACACCTGCCCGGTGGGCGTCGCCACGCAGAACCCCGAGCTGCGCAAGAAGTTCACCGGCCGGCCCGAGTTCATCGTCACCTTCTTCGAGTACATCGCGCAGGAGGTGCGCGAGTACCTGGCCGAGCTGGGACTGCGCAGCCTCGACGACGCCATCGGCCGGGCCGACCTCCTCGACACCGTCGCCGCCGTCGGCCACTGGAAGGCCGCCGGGCTCGACCTCTCGCCCGTCCTGCATGTGCCCGAGCTGCCCGACGGCGCCGCCCGGCGCCAAGTGGCCAGCCAGGACCACGGGCTGGAGAAGGCGCTCGACAACCAGCTGATCGCGCTGGCCACCGACGCCCTCGAGCACGGCGAGCCGGTGCGCGTCCAGCTCGAGGTGCGCAACGTCCACCGCACCGTCGGCACCATGCTCGGCCACGAGGTCACCAAACGCACCTCCGGCGCCGGCCTGCCCGCCGACACCATCGACGTCACGTTCACCGGCTCGGCCGGGCAGTCGTTCGGCGCGTTCCTGCCGGCCGGTGTCACGCTGCGGCTCGAGGGCGACGTCAACGACTACCTCGCCAAGGGGCTGTCCGGCGGCCGCGTCATCGTCCGGCCCGACCGCGCCGCGCCGTTCGCCGCCGAGGAGAACATCATCGCCGGTAACGTCGCCGCCTACGGCGCCACCGGCGGCGACCTGTTCGTCCGCGGGCTCGTGGGCGAGCGGTTCTGCGTGCGCAACTCCGGCGTCACCGCCGTCGTCGAGGGCGTCGGCGACCACGCGCTGGAGTACATGACCGGCGGCACCGTCGTCATCCTCGGCCGCACCGGCCGCAACATCGCCGCCGGCATGTCCGGCGGCACGGCGTTCGTGCTCGACCTCGACACCAGCCGGGTCAACCCGGACATGGTCGAGATCGAGACGCCCGACGCCGGTGAGCTGGCCCGGCTGCACGGCATCATCTCGACGTACCACGACGAGACCGGCTCGGCCGTCGCCGAGGCGCTGCTGGCCGACTGGCCGGCGTCGATGACCCGGTTCTCACTCATCATGCCCACGGACTACAAGCGAGTGCTCGCCGCCAAGGCCGCCGCCGAGCGCGATGGACGCGATGTCGACGTCGCGATCATGGAGGCGGCGCATGGCTGACCCACGAGGCTTCCTGAAGACGCAGCGCCAGGGCGCCACGCCGCGCCCGGTCGAGGAGCGGCTGCGCGACTGGAACGAGGTCTATCCCGCACCGGGCATCGGCCGCGCGCTGCTGCCGATCATCGTCGAGCAGGCCGGGCGCTGCATGGACTGCGGCATCCCGTTCTGCCACCACGGCTGCCCGCTGGGCAACCTCATCCCGGAGTGGAACGACCTCGTCTGGCGCGACGACTGGAAGGTGGCGGCCGAGCGGCTGCACGCCACCAACAACTTCCCCGAGTTCACCGGGCGGCTGTGCCCGGCGCCGTGCGAGGCGGCCTGCGTGGTCGCCATCGCCGACGACGCCGTCACCATCAAGAACGTCGAGGTCGCGATCATCGACAAGGCGTTCGACGAGGGCTGGGTGTCGCCGCTGCCGCCGGAGCGGCTGACCGACCGCACGGTCGCCGTCATCGGCTCCGGGCCGGCCGGGCTGGCCGTCGCCCAGCAGCTGACCCGCGCCGGGCACACCGTCGCCGTCTACGAGCGGGCCGACCGCGCCGGTGGGCTGCTGCGTTACGGCATCCCGGAGTTCAAGCTGGAGAAGCGGCACCTGGACCGCCGGCTGGACCAGATGCGCGCCGAGGGCACCATCTTCCGCACCGGCGTCGACGTCGGCGCCGCGATCACCGGCAAGGAGCTGCGGGCCCGCTACGACGCCGTCGTGCTCGCCGTCGGCGCCACCGACTGGCGCGACCTGCCGATCCCGGGCCGCGAGCTGGACGGCGTCCACCAGGCGATGGAGTACCTGCCGCAGGGCAACCGCGCGGCGCTGGGCGAGACCGTCCCCGGGCAGATCACCGCCGAGGGCAAGCACGTCGTGATCATCGGCGGTGGCGACACCGGCGCCGACTGCCTGGGCACCGCCCACCGGCAGGGCGCGGCGTCGGTCACCCAGCTCGAGATCATGCCCGAGCCGCCCGGCACCCGGCACCCGTCGACGCCATGGCCGACCTGGCCGCTGATGCTGCGCACGGCCAGCGCCCACGAGGAGGGCGGCGAGCGCGTCTACGCCGTCTCCACGCTGGAGTTCACCGGCCAGGACGGCCGCGTCACGGCGCTGCGGGTGGTCGAGGTCGAGCGGACTCCGTCGGGCTTCGAGCCGGTGCCCGGCACCGAGCGCGACCTTCCCGCCGACCTCGTCCTGCTGGCCATGGGCTTCACCGGCCCGGAGAAGTCGGCGCTGATCGAGCAGCTCGGCGTCGAGCTGGACGGACGTGGCACCATCGTCCGCGACGAGTCGTTCGAGACGACCATCCCGGGCGTCTTCGTGGCCGGCGACGCCGGGCGCGGCCAGTCGCTGATCGTGTGGGCGATCGCCGAGGGCCGGTCGGTCGCGGCGGCCGTCGACCGCAAATTGACAGGGGTGGATCGGCTGCCTTCGCCGGTCTCGCCCACCGACCGTGCGCTCGCAGTGTGAGCCCCGAGAAGACTAGTGTTGGCGGACGTGCGTAGAGCGAAGATTGTTTGCACCCTTGGTCCAGCGACCGACTCGCCGGAGCGGCTGCGTGAGTTGATCGACGTCGGCATGGACGTCGCGCGGTTCAACCTCAGCCACGGCAGCCACGCGGAGCACGAGGAACGGTACCTGCGGGTGCGCAAGGCGGCCACCGAGGCCGAGCGCAACGTCGGCGTCCTCGTCGACCTCCAGGGCCCGAAGATCCGGCTCGGCGAGTTCGCCGGCGGCTCGGCCGAGCTGGAGGTCGGCCAGACCTTCACGATCACGGTCGAGGACGTCGACGGCACCGCCGAGCGGGCGTCCACGACGTACAAGGGGCTGCCCGGCGACGTCACGGCCGGCGACGCCGTGCTCATCGACGACGGCAAGCTGGCGCTCGAGGTCACCGAGGTCACCGACACCGACGTCGTCACCACCGTGGTCATCGGCGGCAAGGTCTCCAACCACAAGGGCCTGAACCTCCCCGGCACCGCCGTCAGCGTGCCGGCGCTGTCCGAGAAGGACATCGAGGACCTGCGGTGGGGGCTGCGCATCGGCGCCGACATGATCGCGCTGTCGTTCGTCCGGTCCGCGTCCGACGTCGACGACGTCCACCGCATCATGGCCGAAGAGGGCGTCCGGCTGCCGGTCATCGCGAAGGTCGAGAAGCCGCAGGCGGTCGAGAACCTCGCCGAGATCGTCGACGCGTTCGACGGCGTCATGGTGGCCCGCGGCGACCTCGGCGTCGAACTGCCGCTGTGGGACGTCCCGCTGGTGCAGAAGAACGCCGTCGAGCTGTGCCGGCGCCGGGCCAAGCCGGTCATCGTCGCCACCCAGATGCTCGACTCCATGATCACCAACCCGCGGCCCACCCGCGCCGAGACCTCCGACGTCGCCAACGCCGTCCTCGACGGCGCCGACGCCGTCATGCTGTCCGGTGAGACCAGCGTCGGCGCCTATCCCATCGAGACCGTCGCCACCATGGCGAAGATCGTCGAGACGGTCGAGGAACACGGGCTCGAGCGCATCCCGCCGCTGGGCACCAAGCCGCGCACCAAGGGCGGCGCCATCACCAAGGCCGCGGTCGAGACCGGTGTCCTGCTGGGCGCGAAGTACCTGGTCGCGTTCACCCAGAGCGGCGACTCCGCCCGCCGGATGGCCCGGCTGCGGCCCGGCATCCCGCTGCTCGCGTTCAGCCCGCTGAGCGCCACGCGGCACCAGCTGGCGCTGTCGTGGGGCATCGAGGCGTTCACCGCCGAGCACGTCGACCACACCGACGAGATGGTCAAGCAGGTCGACCGCATGCTGCTCGAGCAGGAGCGGTGCCGTCGCGGCGACCTCGTCATCATCGTCGCGGGATCCCCGCCCGGCATCCCCGGCTCCACCAACGCCATGCGGGTGCACCGCATCGGCGACGCCGTGGGCAAGGTCGCGCCGGCCTACCACTGAGTGGAAGCTGTCGCCGGTCGGCGCTCAGGCGTTGGCCGGCTGCAGCACCTCGTCGAGCTGGCCCTCCTTGGCCGACTCGACGATGAGCCGGAACTGGGCGAGGCTCATCTGCACTCGCTGGCCGAAGTCATCGGTGATGACGACGCGGCGCTCGGGCGGAGCGTTCTGGTCGAGGAACAACTCCGGGCAGCCGCAGTCGCAGTTGCCGCAGAACGTCGCGATGTGCTGGAGACGGTCCATGGGCGGCCTCGTTTCTCGCGCTCGGAAAGTACAGCAGCTCCTTTTCGGACGTTAACCGAAACGGCCGATCACGAACAGTCTTGTGTCGCTAATCTGCTGACAGTAAAATCACGCGGGGTTGTCGGCGGCATTCCGACCGAATTCGCCCGCTATTCCGACGGCGTGTAGCGCTGTTCCGGTTCGAAGGCGGGCTGGGCGTCGCGGTCGAGCTCGATGTGGACGGCGTTCCGCGGGTCGGTGAAGACGACGACCCTGCTGCCGTTCTTCGGCACGCGGTCGGGTGAGCTGCGCATGCGGGCCGGCACCTCGTGGCGGCCGGCCGGCGAGTCGTAGGTGACGACGACGTCGAGCTCGGGGTCGTTGTGCAACCAGAAGCGGATGCCGCCGAGCTGGAGCCGGCCCGCGTACCGGCGGCCGTCGCGCCGGAGCCGCTCGATGCGCTGCTGGCGCTCCCGAGCATGGCGCAGGGCGGACGGCAGCCGCGCCGCCACGGTCAGGCCCCAGAGGGCGGCCAGCACCGCGACGACCGCCGAGATGAGGGTGGCCTCGGTGCCCGGCACGCCGTCGAGCGCCTGGCGCATGCCCTCGGCCGGGTCGGAGCCGGCCGCCACGGCAGCCCCGGCGCCCGCACCCACGGTGATGCCGGCCAGCAGCGGGGCCAGGTAGGACAACGAGGCCGCCCGGCGCTGCCCGAGGCGGCCCCGCGCGTGTTCGGCGAGGCCGACCGTGACGTACAGGGCCAGGTAGCCGACGACGAGGGCGCCGCCGATCAGCCAGCCCGCGCCGACGCCCGCGACACAGCCGGCGGACGTCGTGCAGCCCAGCGACACCGAGCCGAGCAGCGTCACGGCGGCCCAGGTCGTGAAGGTCAGCAGCGCCGAGACCAGCAGCCGTGGGGTGAGACCTCCGGGCGCCCGGCCCGGCGCGAGCCCGGTGATCCGCGATCCCTTGTCGGTCGCGGAGAACACCGGACGGTGGTCCCACCAGTCCGCCGAGTCGACGTCGTGGGGCGCCACAGCGTCGGTCATGACCACCTCCCTGATGGTGTGCGGAACCATCTTCGCCGGGTGTCGGTGGACGCCGCTACGGTAGGTCCGGTGAGAGTCGCCACCTGGAACGTCAACTCCGTGAAGCAGCGGCTGCCGCGGCTGCTGCCCTGGCTCGACCAGCGCCGCCCCGACGTCGTCTGCCTGCAGGAGACCAAGCTCGCCGACGACGCGGTCGAGGACCTCCTCGGCGCCGAGCTCGACACACGCGGCTACCAGGCGGCCTACCACGGCGAGCCGCGCTGGAACGGCGTCGCGCTGTTCTCCCGGGTCGGCCTCGACGACGTCGTCAGCGGGCTGCCGGGCGGGCCGGGCTTCCCGCACCAGGAAGCGCGCGCCGTCTCCGCGACCTGCGGGGGAGTGCGGGTGCACTCGGTGTACGTGCCCAACGGCCGCGAACCCGGCTCCGAGCACTACGCGTACAAGCTGGAGTGGCTGAAGGCGCTGCGCGCCCAGGTCGCCGCCGGCCCCGAGGCCGTCATGGTGTGCGGCGACATGAACATCGCGCCCGCCGACGCCGACGTGTTCGACCCCGACGCCTACGCCGGGCAGACGCACGTCACCGGGCCCGAGCGGGCCGCCCTGGCCGACCTCCAGTCGGCCGGCCTGCACGATGTCGTCCGCGACCGCTGGCCGTCCGAGCGGGTGTTCACCTACTGGGACTACCGCGCCGGCATGTTCCACAAGGACCTCGGCATGCGCATCGACCTCGTGCTGGCCGGCGCGCCGGTCGCCGAGCGCGTCGCCGCCGCCTGGGTCGACCGGCACGCCCGCAAGGGCACCGGTCCCAGCGACCACGCCCCGGTCATCGTCGACCTCGACGACGCCCCCGACGGCGACATCGGCCCGGTCGTCCCGCCGCCGTCGGCCGCCGCGCCCCGGCGCGGGTCGGTGCGGTTGCCACAGTCGAAGTGACCACGCCGCCCGCCCCGTCACACCGGCCGGATCGATCTGGTCAGATCGGTTGACATCGGCCGGGAAATGCGAGGTGATGGAATTCTCACAACGGCCGGGGCGTGCCGTCGCCCGGCCCGGGAGCCCGTGGTCAAACAGCGTGCCACCTGCTTCGTCAGCGAAGGGGTGTGCGCATGCCGACTCGAACCTCGTCCGATCCGTCCCTCGGCCACGCGCGGCTGCGTCCCGGCCGGCAAGCCCGGTTGCGAGCGCGACGCGAGCACGACGACCTCACCAACGACCTCCTCCGCCGGGCCGCCCGGTTGTCCGGCCGCGACCGGCAGCGCGCCCTCGACGACGTCGTCGTCCGGAACCTCGGGCTGGCCGAGGCGATCAGCCGCCGGTACGCGGGGCGCGGCATCGACGCCGAGGACCTGCACCAGGTCGCCAGCGCCGGTCTCGTCGCCGCCGCCCAGCGGTTCGACGCCGACCGCGGCGACGACTTCCTCTCGTTCGCCGTCCCCACCATCGTCGGCGAGGTGAAGCGGTACTTCCGCGACCACGGCTGGTCCATCCGGCCGCCGCGCCGCGTCCAGGAGCTCCGCGCGTCGATGGTCGCCGCCGCCGACGAGCTGTCGCAGACCCGCGGCACCCTCCCGACGCCCGCCGAGCTGGCCGCCCACCTCGGCGCCGACCTCCCCGACGTGCTCGAGGCGGGCCGCGCGACCGACTGCTACGCCGCCGTCTCCCTCGACCACCCCACCGCCGATCCCGGCGGCGACGGCGCCACTCTCGGCGATCTCCTCGGCGCGTCCGAAGGCGGTTACGCCCGCACCGAGGCCGTCGCGACCCTCGCCGCCGCCTGCCGCAGCCTCTCCCCGCGCGACGGCCGGGTCCTCTACCTGCGCTACTTCCGCGGCTTCACCCAGCAGGAGATCGGCGACGAGCTCGGCGTCACGCAGATGCAGGTGTCGCGGCTGCTGATCCGGATCCTGCGGCGGCTGCGCGCGAAGATCGGCGAGCTGGAGCCCGAGCCGGTCGGCGCCGGACCCCAGCCCTAGTTCCCGCGCGCCCGTCCCGGCCCGGTCCTGGCGGGTCAGTGCACCGGCATGCTCCTCATCGCCGGCTTGCCGGCCGGGACCAGCAGCCACGCGACCACGCCCGCCACGACGGCGGCACCCGCGCCGGCCGCGAACGCCCCGGTGAACCCGTCGGTGCCGGTCGTCCCGGGGGCGAGGTCCGCCGCGGCGATGCTCGACGCCAGCGCCACGCCCAGGGCGGCGCCGAACTCATGGAACGTGTTCACCAGCCCGGACGTGAGCCCGGCCTCGTGGTGGTCGACGTGGGCGAGGGCGGTCGTGGTGGCGGTGACGAAGCCGCCGCCGAGGCCGGCCGTGGCGATGCTCATGCCGGTCACCAGCAGCGCCGTGTCCACGTCCCCGCCGTCGCGCGCGGTCGCGACGGCGGCCAGCGCGAGCCCGCCGGCGGCGATCGTCAGCGCCACCGCCGCCACCAGCCGCGGCCCCACCCGGCCGACCGCCTGCCCGCCGACGTGCGCCCCCGCGGCGACCGCGACCGCCACCGGGAGGAACAGCAACCCCGTGACCAGCGCGCCGTGCCCGCGCACGTGCTGCAGGTAGAACGAGCCGAGGAAGAAGGACGAGATCAGCAGCCCGGTCGCCACCAGCATGAGCAGCACACCGGTCAGCACCGGCCGCCGGGTCAGCAGCCGCGGGTCGACGAGCGGAGCGCGCAGCCGCAGCTGCAGCAGCACGAAGAGGACGTACAGCACCGCTGCCGCCAGCACCGGCAGCACCGTCGACGACCCCGTCCACCCGTCGTCGCCCGCGTTGACCAGACCGTAGATCAGCGCCGCCGTCGCCGCGGTGACCAGCACCGCTCCCGGCACGTCCAGCCGACGCGGCCGCGGGTCGCCGTGCGCCGGATCGTCGCCCGGGCGCACCGTCGCGAGCAGCCGCGGCAGCAGCACGACCAGCACGATGCCGACCGGCACGTTCACGTAGAAGATCCACGACCAGCCGGGACCGGCGGTCAGCAGTCCGCCGACCAGCACACCGGCCGCCGACCCGGCGCCGCCGAGGGCGGCCCAGACGCCGAGGGCGCGGTTGCGCTCCGTCCCGTGGAACGTCGTCGCGACGATGGACAGCGCGGCCGGCGAGAGCAGGGCGGCGCCGACGCCCTGGACGATGCGGCCGCCGATCAGCGACTCCGCGTTCCACGCCAGCCCGCTGACCAGCGACGCCGCCGTGAACAGCGTCAGGCCGGCGAGGACGGTGCGGCGCGCGCCGAGCAGGTCGGCGAGCCGGCCGCCGAGCAGCAGCAGCCCGCCGAACATCAGCGTGTACGCCGAGACGACCCAGGTCAGCGCGGTGCGCGACAGCGACAGGTCGGCGCCGATGTCGGGCAGCGCGACCGCCACCACCGTCACATCGAGCACCAGCATGAACTGCGCCACGCCGAGCAGCGCCAGCAGCCGCCACCGACCGGCGGCGGACGGATTCGCGGACATCTCCACCCCTAACCTGAACACATCTGTTTGACTTGTGTGCCGTACATTAACTCGAACAGAGGTGTTCGACAAGACGGGAGTGCGGATGCCGGTCACGACGGGGAAGCGCGCCGACGCCCAGCGCAACGTCGCCGCGATCCTGGACGCCGCGGCGGCCTGCCTGATCCGCGATCCGGACGCGAGCGTCTCGGACATCGCGGCGGCCGCCGGCGTGGGTCGGGTGACGCTCTACGGCCACTTCGGGTCGCGCACCGAACTGCTCGACGCGGTGTTCGTCCGCGCGTTGACCCGAGCGCACGAGGCCCTCGACGCCGTCGACCTCACCGGCGACGCGCGGGAGGCGCTGGCCCGGCTGGTCGCGTCCAGCTGGCAGGTGGTCGACGAATCGCGGATGCTGCTGGTCGCGGCGCAGCGGACGTTGCCGGCGGAGCGGATCCGCGACCTGCACGAGAACCCGATGCGACGCGTGCGGTCGCTGCTCGAGCGCGGCCGGGCCGCCGGCGTGTTCCGGTTCGACCTGACGGCGGACTGGCTGGTGGCGGTCTTCTACACCATCCTCCACGGCGCGGCCGACGAGATCGGCGCCGGGCGGCTGGCGCCGGAGGCCGCGGCCGACGCGATCACGGCCACGCTGCTGGCCGCCTTCACCCCGCCCGGCCGCCCGGTCCCCGGCTGACGGTCACCAGAGGTCGGGCACGTAGGCCGACGCGCGGGCGGAGAGGCGGTCGATCGCCTCGGCGGTGGGCAGCGGATCGAGCCGGCGGCCGTCGCGCAGGCGCAGCGCCACCGCGTCCGCGGCCTCCTCCCGTGGCCCGGCCACCACGACGTACGGGACGAGGCGGGCGGCGTGGACGCGGGCGCCGACGCTGCCCTCGTCCGCCCCGGCGACCGACACGCGCAGCCCGGCGTCCAGGCACCGGGCGGCCAGGCCGCGCGCGAAGGCGTCCTGCTCCGGCCCGACCGGCACCAGCACCACCTGCACGGGCGCCAGCCACGGCGGGAACGCGCCGCCGTGCACCTCGATCAGCTGCGCGACCGCCCGCTCCATGCTGCCGACGATGCTCCGGTGCACCATGACCGGCCGGTGCCGGCCGCCGTCGGCGCCGACGTAGCCGAGGTCGAAGCGGGCCGGCTGGTGGAAATCGACCTGGACGGTCGACAGGGTCGCCTCGCGGCCGGCGGCGTCGACGATCTGCACGTCGACCTTGGGGCCGTAGAACGCCGCCTCGCCCTCCTCGGCCTCATACGACAGGCCGGACGCGGACAGCGCCTCGACCAGCAGGGCCGCCGACCGCTCCCAGTCCGGTGGCGCGCCCGCGTACTTCCCGCCCGGCCCCGGCAGTGACAACCGCACCCGGGCGGGCTCGATGCCCATCGCCTGATAGGCGGAGCCGATCAGCGCCAGCGCGGCCGCCGCCTCCTCCGCGGCCGACGAGACCGGGCAGAAGACGTGCGCGTCGTTGAGCTGGATCGCCCGCACCCGGGTCAGCCCGCCGAGCACGCCGGACGGCTCGGAGCGGTACATGCCGCCGAGCTCGGCCAGCCGCAGCGGCAGCTCACGGTACGAGCGCCCGCGCGAGCGGTAGATGAGCGCGTGGTGCGGGCAGAGGCTCGGCCGCAGCACCAGCTCCTCACCCCCGACGGGCATCGGCGGGAACATGTCGTCGCGGTAGTGCGACCAGTGGCCGGAGAGCTCGTACAGCTCGCGCTTGCCGAGCACGGGGGAGTGGACGTGCTGGTAGCCGGCCCGCCGCTCGACGGCATGGACGTACTGCTCGAGCGCGTGGCGGACGGCGGCGCCGGCGGGCAGCCAGTACGGCAGGCCGGCGCCGATCAGCGGGTCGGAGCCGAACAGCTCCAGCTCGCGGCCGAGTTTGCGGTGGTCGGGCATGGGGTCTCCCTGGGAGAGGGGGACGAGTGACCGCGGAAGCACACCCGGGGCACTCGCCCCGGGCGGTCGAACAGGAATCAGCGCGCCGGGACGGTGTCCGGCGTCGTCGTCACGTTGGCGCGCTGCATGCCGCCGACGGTAGCAGCCTGCGGACGGCGTCCGCGCGCGGATTTTCCGCCGCCGACCCGGCCGAGCCGGCCGGCCTCGGCTGTCCCGCTTCCGCACGGCAGCGACGTTCGACGCCGAGCGGTTCCGGCGCGACCTCGACGATGCCGTCGACCAGGATCCGCTGAACCGTGAGTGGTGACCAGACTCGCGGGGCTGATCGACACCAACGTCGTCATCCACCTCACGGCCCTGGACGCCGCGCGGCTCCCGGACGAGCTGGTGATCAGCGCCGTCACGCTGGCCGAGTTGTCAGCCGGTCCGCTGCACACCGACGACCCTGAGGGGCGGGCGCGTCGCCTCAGTGGGTTGCAGCACACCGAGGCGACCTTCGACCCGCTGCCGTTCGACGCGGAGGCGGCGTGGGTCTTCGGCCAGGTGTCCGCCGCGGTGCTGGCGGCCGGGAGCACGCCGCGGCGTCGCGTCGCGGACCTCCTGATCGCGGCCACCGCCGTGGCCAACGACCTGCCGCTGTACACCACCAACCCGGGCGACTTCCTCGGGCTCGGCCGGCTGCTCGCCGTCGTCCCGCTGCCGCGGCCGCGCTGACCGGGAACACCCGCGCCGCCCTGTGCGTTATGGGAATCGTTCTCGGAAGGAAGGGGTCGCGATGAAGGTCCGCAACTCGCTCAGGTCGCTGAAGAACCGGCCCGGCTCGCAGGTCGTAAGGCGGCGCGGCCGGCTGTTCGTCGTCAACCGGCAGAACCCGCGGCTCAAGGCCCGCCAGGGCTGACGCCGTCCACCGAACTTCGGAAAGGATCCCGATGGCCCGCACCGAACTGCGCCCCGTCGTCAAGCTCCGCTCGACGGCCGGCACCGGGTTCACGTACGTGACCCGCAAGAACCGCCGCAACGACCCCGACCGCATGGTGCTGCGCAAGTACGACCCGGTCGCGAAGCGGCACGTGGAGTTCCGCGAGGAACGCTGATCGTCACCCGGCCGCCGAGCCGATGGTCATGCGGGCCCTTGACGCAGGGGGTCAGCCCAGCTCCAGGATGAGGTGCGGCCGGCTCCAGCCGATCCGCCCGTACGGCGCGATGACGCCGGTGTCGCGGAAGCCGCAGCTGCGGTAGAAGCCGGCCGACGGCGGGTGCGACACGACGTGCAGCCGGTGCAGGCCCAGCGCCGCCGCCTCGGCCCGCAGGTCGTCGATGAGCAGCCGGCCGATGCCGCGGCCCTGCGCGTCGTCGGCGACGAACATGAAGTCGACCTCGCCCTCGCCCGGCCCGCCCCGCCCGGGGACCTGCAGCGTGACGAACCCGAGCAGCTCGCCGTCCGGCCCGTGCGCGACCCGGGTCAGGTGCCGCCCGATGTACGCGGCGTCGATGGTCTGGGTCGCGACCATCACCCGGTACTCGCCGGTGTACGCGGCCGAGGTGCGCACCATGGTGGTCAGCGCCTCGGTCTCCGCGACGGTCGCCGGTGCGATCTCCACCTGCAGTGTGCTCGTCATGTTCGCTCCTTCAATACGAATACCCCGTAGGGGTACCTTAGATACAGGGTGGGGGTATCCGCAAGGTGCCGCCGGGACCTGATTATCGTGGGTGTATGAGGACCGGACGGCAGGCACTGCGGCAGCTGGCGCTGCGGCTGCTGCTCGTCGCCGTGCTGGCCCTCGGCCTGGTCGCCATGCACCACCTCGCCGGCACGGGCGACGGACGCGCGGAAGCGCAGGTCACGGCCATGGACTCCGCCGCGGCGGCCGGCCACGGGGCGCCGGCCGGCCACGACGACGGCGCCGCGTCCGGCGACGACACCGCCGGGCACGGGCTGTTCCACCTGTGCCTGGCCGTGCTGACCGCCGCCGTGTTGCTGCTGGCCGGTTGGCTGCTGCTCGGCCCGCGACGGTGGACGTCGCTGCTGCCGCCCGGTGCGCTGCTGACGCCGCCGGCTCCGGCCCGGCCGCCGCCCCGTCGACACGGCTCCGCGCTCCTGGTGTCCCTGTGCGTCATGCGGACGTAGCCGGTCTGGCTCTGCCCGACCTGCACGTTCGCATGCTCACGCACAGTTTGAGAGGACACGATGGTTCGCACGCGCTTCACCCTGCCCGCCGCCGGAATCGCGGTGGCCGGCCTGTTGCTCGCCGGTTGCGGCGGCGACTCCGACGACCCGGGCGCGGACGCCTCGGCGACCGCCCCGGCGTCCGCCGCCAACGCGGCCGACACCGACTTCGCCCGGCAGATGATCGAGCACCATGCCCAGGCCATCGAGATGGCCGCGCTGGTCCCGTCCGACGGCGTCAGCGCCGAGCTGACTGAGCTGGCGGGCGCCGTCGAGGCCGTCCAGCAGCCGGAGATCGACCAGCTCACCGCCATGCTGGAGCGCTGGGGCGAGGACCCCTCGCCGAGCTCCGGCGGCGGCCACGAAAGCCACGGCGGCGGCTCCGCCGACGGCATGATGTCGGCCGAGGACATGGACGCGCTCGGCGCCGCGACCGGCGCGGAGTTCGAGCGGATGTGGCTGGAGATGATGATCGAGCACCACCGCGGCGCCATCGCGATGGCCGAGGCCGAACGGGCCGAGGGCGCCGACGCCGAGGCGCTGGCGCTGGCCCAGGCCGTCGTCGACGCCCAGGAGGCCGAGATCGCGCAGATGGAGGCGATGCTCGGCGGCGGTGCCGGCGCTGCCGGCGCCGCCGCGGCGCCCGCGTTCAGCCACATCCACGGCCTCGGCGCGGCCGACGGGCTGCTCTACGTCGCCACGCACGAGGGCCTGTACGAGATCAGCGCGGCCGGCGAGGCGGTGCCGGCCGGCCCGGACGACCACGACTTCATGGGCTTCACCATGACCGGCGCCGGAGAGTTCCTCGCCAGCGGCCACCCGAACAGCCGCACCGACCTGCCCGGCGATCTCGGCCTGCTGGAGAGCGCCGACGGCGGCGCGAGCTGGGTCAGCCGGTCGCTGTCCGGCGAGGTCGACTTCCACGCGCTCGACGCCAAGGGGTCGATGGTCTACGGCTGGAGCAGCGGCACCGGCGAGCTGCTGTCCAGCACGGACCGGACGACGTGGGAGCGGCTCGGGCAGGTCCCGCTGGCCGACCTCACCGTCCACCCCGACGACGACCAGACGCTGCTCATCACGACCGAGGAAGGCCCGCGGATCAGCGCCGACGGCGGGCGGACGTTCGGCCCGCTGGACGGCGCGCCGGTGCTGTTCCTGGCCGACTGGCCGCGCGCGGCCGAGCTCTATGGCGTCACCCCCGACGGCGCGATGCAGTACAGCGCCGACGGCGGCACGACGTGGGACGAGCGTGGCGCGCTGGGGGAGCGGCCGCAGGCGATCACCGTCGGGGCCGACGGCTCCGTGTACGCGGCGCTCGAGGGCTCGATCGTCGTCTCCGCCGACGGCGGCGACACGTTCGCCGAGCTGTACGCCTGGGCCTGACCGGTCACGGGGTCCCGGAGGGGCGCGTCCCCTCCGGGGCTCAGGCGATCAGCGGGCCGCGTCCACGGCGGGCCGACGACCACCACAGCGCGATCGCCATCACGCCCAGGGCGGCGCTGAGCACGAACGGCGCCTGCAGTCCCTGCCACGACGCCACCGCGCCACCGCCGAGCGCGCCCACCGCACCGGCGCCGAACACCACCGTCCGCCACGCCGCGGTCACCCGTCCGAGCAGCCCCGGCGGCGTCAGCCGCTGCCGCACCGACACGGCCGCGACGTTGATCACGCCGAAGCCGCCGCTGGTCGCGACCACGACGACGACCGCCGCCCACGTCGCGGGCGCCGCCAGCAGCAGCGCCGGCGTCACGGCGGTGACGGCGATGCCGGCCAACAGCACGCCGCGGTGCCGCTGCCCTCCGATGAACCGGTCGGCGAGCAGCGCGCCGGCCAGTCCGCCGGCCGCGCCGATCGCGAGGAACGCGCCGAAGCCGAGCGGGCCCGCGCCCAGCCGCACGTCCACGTACAGCACGAACACCGCGAACCAGGCGGCATCGGCCAGCGCCACCAGGGCGATCGCGCCCATCAGGCCGCGCAGCACCCGCTGCCGGGCCAGCCAGCCGAGCCCGGCCCGCACGCCGCTGGGGACGGCCGGCCCATCCGTCTCGCGGGCGGCGGTCGCGGCGAGCAGCGCCGCGGGCAGCGTCAGGACCAGCAGGACGGCGATCGCCAGCGTCGCGCTGTTGGCCGCGAACGGCAGCGCGACCCCGGCCGCGAACAGCGCGGCCCCGATCAGCGGGCCGGCGAACTCGTTGCCGGCGACCTCGCCCGCGATCAGCCGCCCGTTGGCCCGCTCCAGCAGCTCCGATGGCACCAGCCGCGGCACGACGGTCTGCGCGGCGGTGTCGCGGACGGTCTCGGCGACGCCCAGTGCGAACGCGGCGACGGCGACCAGCGGCAGCGTCGCGGTGTCCGTCAGCAGCGCCGCGACCAGCCCGAGCAGCACGACGATCCGCCCGGTGTCGGCCGCCGCGAGCAGCGTCCGCGCGCTGCGGCGGTCCGCGAGCGACCCGGCGGCCAGCCCGGTGACCAGCCACGGCAGCGCCGCAGCGGCGCCCACCGCCGCCACGGCGAACGCGTCGTCGGTCAGCGACGCGGCCAGCAGCGGGAACGCCGCCAACCGGATGCCGTCGCCGAGATTCGCCAGTGTCGCCGCCGCCCAGAACCGCCAGAACCGGTCACCCAGATGCATCGGCCCAGCCTACGAGCATACCGCCGGGCGTCGTCCTCGACCCATCAGGACGACGCCCGGCCGGTACCCGTCATCCAGCCTGACCGGCCGTGACCGGCTGCCGCGACCGCAGCGTCACCGCCGCGAGCAGCGCGCCCGCGAGCGCGATGCCGGCGGCGCCGAGGAACGCGGCCGAGAACCCGTCGGTCAGCGCGTCCAGGTCGCCCAGCCGGTCCGCGCCGAACGCCGACGCGACCGCCGTCATCGCGGCCAGTCCGAGCGCGGAGCCGATCTGGTAGCTGGTGTTGACGATGCCCGCGGCCAGGCCGCCCTCCTCCGGACGGGCCGACGAGATCGCCGTGCCCAGGGACGGGATGAAGGCCAGCGACATGCCGAGCGCGGCGAGCAGCGACGCGGGCAGCACGTCCACCCAGAACGAGCCGTCCGGGCGGATCAGCGACAGCCACGCCATGCCCGCGGTGAGGATGGCCAGCCCCGTCACGATCATCGCCTTCGGCCCGAACCGGCCGATCGCCCGCGGCGCGAGCGCGATCATCCCGATCATGATCAGCGCGGTCATCGGGATCAGCGCCGCGCCGCTGGGGAACGCGCTGTAGCCGAGCACCTGCTGCAGGTAGAGGTTCAGGAAGAACCACATCGGGATCCACGCGCCGCCGAGCAGCACCTGGGCGAGGTTCGCCGCACCGAGGTTCGGCGTCCGGAAGATCGACAGCCGCATCAGCGGCTCGCGGCGGGCCGCCTGGATCGCGACGAACACCCCGAGCAGGACGACCGCCGTCGCCAGCCCCAGCCACGTCGACGCCGAGGCCCAGCCGGCCTCCGGCGCGCGGACGATCGCGTACACCGCGGCGCCGAGGCCCGCGGTCACCGTCAGCGCCCCCAGCAGGTCGACGCTACCGCGGGCGCCGCCCCGGCCGGACGGCATCAGTGCGGGCGCCGCCAGCAGCGCGACGATCGCGATCGGCACGTTCACGTAGAACACCCACGGCCAGCTGACGTACTCGGTGATGACGCCGCCGAGGAAGACCCCCGCGGTACCGCCTGCCGGGGCGGCCGCGCCGTAGATGGCCAGCGCCTTCGTCAATTCGCGCGGTTCCGCGCCGAACAGCATCATCAGCAGCGTCAACGCGGCCGGTGCGATCAGTGCGGCGCCGGCGCCCTGTACCGCTCGCCCGGTCAGCTCGACGGCGACGGAGTCCGCCGCCCCGGCCACGACCGACCCGGCCAGCAGCACGGCCCAGCCGATCCCGAACAGGCGGCGCGCCCCGAACAGGTCCGACAGGCGGCCGCCCAGCAGCAACAACCCCCCGAACGCGACCACGTACGCGTTGAACACCCAGGACAGATCGCCCTGGCTGAAGCCCAGGTCGGCCTGGATCTCGGGTAGCGCGACGCCGATGATCGACGTGTCCATGATCACCACGAACTGCGCCGTGGCGATCAGCGCGAGAGCGAGCCAGCGACTCGAGGTCGCTGGTGGAGACATGGAAGACATCAGGTACTCCTTACGGGTATGGGGTATGCAAGGAACCGGAGTCTATACCCTAGGGGGGTACCTTACGAATGGGGGTCGCCGACGCGGCCGGTTACCGCTCCTCGACGCCGATGAGCACGCCCGTCGCGTACATGCGCGCCGACGACCCGTACCGCGGCCAGCACGTCGTCAGCGTGATGCGCCGCTCGGCCGGCTCGGTGCCGTCGGGCTCGCCCGGCACGGGGTCGACGACCCAGGTGTCGGAGATCGCGATCTTGTTGCCGTCGGGGTCGCCGTCCGGCGCGTCGTCCAGCTCGTAGAGGTAGACGGCGCCGGCGGTCTCGATCTCGACGATGTCGCCGGCACGCAGCTCCGGGAAGTCGGCGAACGGCTCGCCGTGGCCGGACCGGTGCCCGGCGATGGAGAAGTTGCCCAGTTGGCCGGCGTCCGCGCTGTCGGGGTAGTGGCCCGGCCCGTTCTTCAGGTCCGGGTCCTCGACGCCCTCGACCATGACCCACTCCCAGTCGGCGCCGAAGCGGGGGATGCGCATGATCGCGTACGCGTCGCCCAGGTCCAGCTCGGCGACGGCGGCCGGCTGGTCAGCGGGCCCGTCGACCGCGGGCCCGTCGACCTCCGGCCCGTCCACCGCCGGCGAGCCGCCGCCGCGCGCGTCGAAGCCGAGCTGGTCGCGCAGGTCGTCCTGGGCGGCGGCGGTCTGGATGCCGGTGCCCCAGAGCGTGTAGACGGCGAACAACAGCACCAGCGCGCCGCCGGTCAGCAGCAGTTCGCCGGCCGCGCCCACCGCGGTGGCCACCGGGCCGCGGCGGGCGGGCGTGCGGTCCGGTGTCGCGTCGTCGTGGTGCCGGGAGCCGGCGCGTCGCCTGCGCCGGCCCGCCGAGCTGGCGTTGCTCACGGTCTGTCCTCCGTCTGTCCCGATCGATCTCCTTGTCAACTAAGGAACTTAGGAGATGGTTCCGGACGCGAGCGACGACACCGCCAACGCCGCCACGTTGGCCGCCACCGACTTCGATAGCGCTACGCAGTTTGGGTGGGCTGATCGCCACGGATGCCTTGGCACTGCTGACCATGCTGGGTATCGGGATGAACCGGACGTGCGGGCGGCGGTCAGCCTAGCCAAGGCGACGGCCGGTGCTGCCGACCGGCCCGGGCGACTCGGTCGGGCGGGCTTCGCGTTGGCTGGCCGGCCGTGCGCCTGGGTCTGCCGCGTTCGCCGTGGTCCGCACGTTGGCCGTCCCCCTGGCGCCCATTTTCTTAGCCGCGCACGCGCGCCTCAAGTCCGCGCCCGCTGTGGTCGGCGTTCGCTGTGGCCGGGGGGCTTGGACTTGACCCGCGCGCACGCGGCCAAGAACGGGCAGCTATCAGGGGGACGGGGGGAGTCTGGGCACGCCTCACTTCACGCGCGCCGGGTGCACCTCACTCGCGTCAGCACCGCACAACCGCCGCCGACGAAGTTCATCCGGTGCTGCGGCGGGTGAGGTGCCCACCACGCGAGTGACGTCGATGATCTGGGACGTCTTCGATGGCCAGAATCGTCCAACGGCGCCCGGAACACGACTCTCGCCATCGAAGACGCGTGAACCGCAGGAGGACGGGTGAACGGTGCACCCGGGCGGGCTCTGCCCGCACTTCCCCCGTGCCCCTGATAGCTGCCCGTTCTTGGCCGCGGTGCGCGCGGGTCAAGCGGTGCTTCGCCCGCGCGAAGCGCCGTTGGGCTCCGCTTGAGGCGCGGTGCCGCGGCTGAGAAAATGGGCAGCAGGGGGACGGCCCACTGCCGCACAACGGCCAACGTGTCCAGTGCGGGATCCCCACCTCACCGTGTGGATTCGCTGCGTCGAGTGGGGTGGATCACTGTTGCTCTGGCAACAGCAACGCCACCCGCCACGCACAGCGATCCCACACCGTTGCGCCGGGCCGGTGGGGAGTCGTGCACACCATGTGCCCTGCGGGCGGCGTGGGTATCGACAGCTAGCGCAGTGTTGGTGCTGGTAGCCCGGGCGGGACTCGAACCCGCAAACAACGCATTTTGAGTGCGCCGGCTTTGCCAGTTTGCCTACCGGGCCGCGCTCCGGCGGCGACAGGGGCCCAGCCTACCCTTATCCGTAACATGCGCCGAGTAGGCTTCCCGGGTGACCGAAACGCCTACGCCAGCCGCGCCCGCCCGACGTGTTCTCGTCGCCGAGGACGAGTCGCTCATCCGCCTCGATCTCATCGAGATGCTGGGTGAGGAAGGCTACGAGGTGGTGGGAGAGGCCGCCGACGGCGCGAGCGCCGTGCGGCTGGCCGAGGAGCACCGCCCCGACCTCGTCGTCATGGACGTGAAGATGCCGGTGCTCGACGGCATCTCGGCCGCGGCCCGCATCGTCGAGCAGCGCATCGCCCCCGTGCTCATCCTCACCGCGTTCTCTCAGCGTGACCTCGTCGAACGGGCCCGCGAGGCCGGCGCCATGGCGTACCTCGTGAAGCCGTTCAGCAAGGCCGACCTCGTGCCCGCCATCGAGATGGCGCTGTCGCGGCACGAGGAGATCACCCTGCTCGAGAACGAGGTCGCCGATCTCAACGACCGGCTCGAGACGCGCAAGTTGGTCGACCGCGCGAAGGGGGTCCTGCAGACGAGGTACGGGCTGAGCGAGCCCGACGCGTTCCGCTGGATCCAGAAGGCCGCCATGGACAAGCGCACGTCCATGCGTGAGGTGGCGAAGGTCGTCCTGTCCGATTCCGAGGGCGAGTCGAAGAGCTGACATGTCGTTGCGTCGTGGCGCGGGGTGGGCCGCGCTGACGGCGGCGGCCGCGCTGCTCTCATCCTGCGGCATGCTCGGCGCGCTGGGCGACGACGACGCCGGCGCGCAGACGGCGACCGTCGGCGTGCTGGTGCCGGAGACCGGCTGGCAGCAGGCCGACGGTGAGGCGGTGCTGGCGGCCGTCCGTGCGGCCGTCGAGGAGACGGCGGGCGACATCGGCGGCTGGACGGTCGAGGTCGTCGCCGTCGACGAGGGCGAGAAGGGCGAGGCGGCGGCCGACGCCGTCACGGAGCTGGCCGACGGCGACGCGGTCGCGGTGGTCGGCGGGCTGAACACGGCGGCGGTGCGCGCGGCGCAGCCGATTCTCGACGGCGCCGACGTGCTGTTCGTGTCGCCCGCGGACGTCGTGCCGGCGCACACGCTGGGCGCGGATCCGAGCGCGCCGCTGCGCCCGTACCGCTCCTACTTCCGGACGGCCGTGGGCGCGGAGGCGCCGGCCGCGGCGCTGGCCCGGTACGCCGTCAGCGGGCTGGGCGCGCGGAACGTCGCCGTCGTCGACGGGGGAGACGCGGCCGAGGCGCAGGCGTTCGCCGCGGCGGTCGACGACCTCGGCGGCAAGGTCGTGGCCAGCGGCGAGGACGTCGCCGCCGTCGTCGCCAAGGCGAAGGCCGAGGGTGCGGCCGCGGTGTTCGTGGCCGGCGACCCGGAGATCGCGGTGCAGACGGACCGTCAGGTCCGCAGCTCCGGGCTGGAGGCGACGCTGCTGGGCGCGACGGCGTTCGGCGGCGACTTCGCCGACGACGGGGCCGACGGCGCCGTCCGGGCCCGGCCCGGGGACCTGGACGCGACGGCGGGGGTGCGGTCGGGCCGGCTGTCCGAGGACGTCGGCGTGCCGCTGGGTGAGTTCGGCGCGGCCGCCCATGACGCCGGGACGGCCGTCGGCACGGTCCTGGCGCGCTGCCTGCCGCCCGCCAGCTCGGCGTCGTCGGCCCGCCGCGGCTGCCTCGGTGAGATGCGTCAGCTGGACTTCGCCGGGGCCACCGGCGAGGTCTCGTTCGACGAGTACGGCGACCGCGTGGGTGGCGCCATCAAGTTCGGCGTCCTACGGGAAGAAGCCTGGGAAGTCGTGGGCATTGACGGATGATGTCCAAGGTCACAGTGTTCTAACAAGATGATCCTGGTTGGCCACCACTACTACGTTTGGGCCGCCGCACGGCATAGGTTTCGGAAATCATCGCAGACCCAACCGGCGGCTGGTGACGGCGGCCGGCTCGGCGAAGGAGACATCTCATGACCCGCACATCGCGACTGTGGCGGTCTCTTGCCGTCGCCGGAGCAGCCTCGCTCGTGCTGGCTGCTTGTGGTGGCGACGACGACGACAGCGGTTCCGGCGGCGAGTCGCCCGGCGGCGGCAACGCCGAGGCGACCAGCGACGAGCCCCTGACGCTCGGCACGCTGCTCCCTGAGACCGGGAACCTCGCCTTCCTCGGCCCGCCGGAGTTCGCCGGCGTCGATCTCGCGATCAAGGAGATCAACGAGGCCGGCGGCGTGCTCGGCCACGACGTCGAGGTCACGCACACCGACTCCAGCGACGCCAGCAACTCGGCCGTCACCCAGCAGTCGACGGAGACACTGCTCTCGGGCGGGGTCGCGGCCATCATCGGCGCCGCGTCGTCCGGTGTGTCGTTCACGGTGCTCGACCGCATCGTGCAGGACGAGACCATCATGTTCTCGCCGGCCAACACCTCGCCCGACTTCACCACCTACGAGGACGACGGCCTGTACTTCCGCACGGCGCCGTCCGACGTGCTGCAGGGCCAGGTGCTCGGCGACACCATCCTCAACGACGGCCACGCCAACGTCGCGATCATGAACCTCGACGACGCGTACGGCAACGGCCTCGCGCAGTACCTCACCGAGACCATCGAGAGCGGCGGCGGCACGGTCGTCGACCAGATCGTCTACGACCCGCAGGCGTCGAACTACACGTCCGAGATCACGCAGCTCGCGGCGGCGGCGCCCGACGCTATCGCGCTGATCGGCTTCGAGGAGACCGTCACGATCATCCCCGAGCTGGTCACGCAGGGCATCGGCCCGCAGCAGATCCCGCTGTACTTCGTCGACGGCAACATCTCGAACTGGGGCGACCAGCTGCCGGCGGGGCTGCTCGACGGCAACAAGGGCACCCAGCCGGGCGCGGAGATCGGTGACGAGTTCCGGAACCGGCTGCTCGAGGTCGACCCCGAGCTGGTCGATTTCAACTACGGCCCCGAGTCGTACGACGCGGCCATGTTGCTGGCGCTGGCCTCGGTCCAGGCCGGTTCGGTCGAGAGCCGCGACATCGCCGACAACCTCGTCGAGGCCTCGCGCGGTGGCACCAAGTGCACCGCGTTCCAGGAGTGCGCCGACCTGCTCGCCGACGGTGAGGACATCGACTACGACGGTGTCTCCGGCCCGATCGAGTTCACCGACGCCGGTGACCCCGAGACGGCGACGATCGGCGTGTACCAGTACGACGCCACGAACAACACGGCGCCTATCGACTTCGTCGAGCGGACGATGTCGCAGTGACCTGACGCAGCACCGCGAAGGCCCCGCCGGGCGTGCCCGGCGGGGCCTTTTCGCGCGCCCGCACCGGGGCGTGATACGACCGTTGACATTTTATACAGTGCTCTTGTAGCTTCCGTTCAAGGCGCCGAAATCAGCTCCAGCCGACCCATTTCGACATCCGTCATGCCTATGCGCGACCACTCTGGTCGCGCCCGGCCCAGCGGTTCCGGCGACGGCGCCACGCCGCTCATCTACGCAGCTCAGCCGCCTGTCCGGCCCATCGTGGCCGCAGTGAGGAGCGATTGCGATGTGCGACACCGACCACAACGAACCCGTCAGCAGCCGGCAGTTCAGCCGACGTCACGCGATCGGCCTGGGCGCCGCCGCGGCCGCCGCCGCGACCGTCGTCCCGGGCCTCACCGGGCGGCAGGCCGCGTACGCCGCGGCCGAGGTCAGCCCGGACAACTACGAGGCGCCCACCGGCCTCGCGCTGGACAGCAACGCCAAGGACACCGCGCTCGGCGTCATCGATCGGAGCGCGGACGCGATCACCGGTCTCAACGACACCATCTGGGAGTACGCCGAGCCGTCGCTGGCCGAATGGAACTCGGCGCTCGCGGAGGCGGACTTCCTGCGCCGGGCCGGATTCCGCATCCAGTGGGCGGTCGGTGGCCTGCCGACGACGTTCGTCGCGACGTTCAGCAACGGCACCGGCAGCCCCGTCATCGGGTTCAGTGGCGAGTACGACGCGCTGCCCGGCGTCTCGCAGCAGAAGGGGTCCACTGAGCACGACCCGCTGGTGTACGAGGACGACCCGTACTCGCCGAACTACGGGTACGGGCACGGCTGCGGCCACTCGGCGCTGGGCGCGGCGGCGGCCGGCGCGGCCGTGGCCACGGCGAGCGCCCTGCGCCGGCACCGCCTCGACGGCACCGTCAAGTTCTACGGGTCGACGGCGGAGGAACAGCTGGTCGGCAAGTCCTACGACGTCATGAAGGGCGTCTACGACGGCTGTGACGTGTTCGTCGACTGGCATCCCGGCCGCAACACCAGCACCGGGTTCGGCTCGAACAACGCGCTGCAGGCGATCGCGTTCAACTTCAGCGGCACGCACGGCCACGGCGGCAGCCCGCTGGGCAACAAGAACGCGCAGAACGCCGTCCGGGCCCTGACGATGCTCACCGACCTGATCCGCGAGCACCACGTGGCGCCGTCGGGCCGCATCCACCACGCGATCCGGCACTCGGCCGAGGCGCCCAACGTGCACGCGGCCCTGGCCGGCGCCTGGTACTTCGTCCGCGAGGCGACCCCGGAACGGGTGGCGATCCTGGCGCAGAAGGTCCGCGACTGCGCCCAGGCCGCGGGCCTGGCCATGCAGATGGAGGTGCACGAGCGCACCGTCGCCAACATCTGGAACATGCTCCCGAACAAGCGCGGCGCCGAACTCGTCCACGACAACATGGTGCAGATCGGCGCGCCGGAGTTCACCGACGAGGACCAGGCGTACGGGAAGGGCCTGCAGGCCGCGGCCGGCATCGCCCAGAACGGCTTCAGCACCGGCGTCGCCGACCTGCGCCCGCCGGCCGACACCTTCCTCGGCGGCGGCTCCACCGACGTCTCCGACATCAGCTGGATCGTCCCGACGCTGAGCCTCGGCACCCCGGTCAGCCCGTCGGGGACGGCCAACCACAGCTGGCTGACCACCGGCTCGACGGTGTCGCATGCGGGCCATGTGGCCCTGATCGCCGCCGCCCGCTACCTCGCCGCCGTCGCCGTCGACCTGTTCACCCAGCCGGCGCTGGTGGCCGAGATCAAGGCCGAGCACGCCGCGCGCACCGCGAACGTGGAGTGGGCCAGCCTCCTCCCGGCCGACTTCCAGCCGCCGGCCATCGCGCCGCCGGACTGGTTCCTGAAGCGGACCGGGCAGAAGTGGCCCAACGGGCAGGTCGCCTGGCCGCCCGAGCGGATCGTCGGGCACACCAAGTGGGACAGCCTCGGCCCGCCCATCCCGCCGGGCAACGTCCAGCCCTACGAGTGAGACGTGGGCGGGGGCCAGGGGGTGGCTGACGGATCTTCGGCGGCGCGGATCGACGCCCAGGAACCGACCAGCTGCGTTGTCGTCGTCGGTCGATGGCACCGCATCGACCTTCTCCTCCGCCTTGCTGGACCGGTCCCTGGACGCCGCCCGCATCCACCAATATCCGTCAGACACCCCCTACGCACCGGCGAGCCCCCGCCCGCCACGTCAGGCGCGGGCCAGCGACCCGAGGTAGAGCTCGATCACCTTGGGGTCGTTGATCAGCTCGCGGCCGGTGCCGGTGTAGGCGTTGCGGCCCTGGTCGAGCACGTAGCCGCGGTGGCAGATCTGCAGGCAGCGCCGCGCGTTCTGCTCGACGATGACGACGGAGACGCCGGCCTTGTTGATCTCGCGGGTGCGGATGAACACCTCGTCCTGGAGGACGGGGGAGAGGCCGGCGGACGGCTCGTCGAGGAGGATGACGCTGGGGTCGGCCATGAGGGCGCGGCCCATCGCCACCATCTGCCGCTCACCGCCGGACAGCGACCCGGCCCGCTGCTTGCGGCGGTCGCCGAGGGCGGGGAAGAGGTCGGTGACGAACGCGAACCGCGCGGCGAACGTCTTCGGCGCCTGGTAGACGCCCATCTCGAGGTTCTCCTCGACGGTCAGGCCGGGGAACACGTTGTTCGACTGCGGCACGAAGCTGACGCCGCGCGACACCAGCTGGTTGGCCGGCAGGTTGGTGATGTCCTCGCCCTTGAGCTGCACCGTGCCCTCGCGCACGCGCACCAGCCCGAACAGCGCCTTGAGCAGCGTCGACTTGCCGGCGCCGTTGGGGCCGATGATGCCGACGATCTCGCCCTCTTTGCAGTAGAGGTCGCAGCCGGTGAGGATGTTGACGCCCTCGACGTACGAGGCGACGATCTCGTCGGCGCGCAGGACGGCGCCCTCGGCGCCGGCCAGGTGGGCCGAGCGGTCGGCGACGGTGCTGCTCTCGGTCTCCTTCTTGCTCATCGTCCGTCCCCCGTCTCGGCGGCGCGCTCGGGCACCACGGTCTCGGCCGGCTCCTGACCGAGCTCGGCGGCCACCTGCTCGGCCAGCGTGCCGCTCTCGAGTTGCTCCTCCAGCTCGGCCAGCGACTGGTCGTGGTGCGCGCCGAGGTAGGCGTCGATGACCTTGTGGTCGGACATGACGGCGTCGGGCGGGCCCTCGGCGAGGATCTTGCCCTGGCCCATGACGACCACCCAGTCGGCGATGTCGCGGACCATGTCCATGTCGTGCTCGACGAACAGGACGGTCATGCCCTGCTCGCGCAGGTTGGAGACGTGCTCGAGCAGCGACTGGGTGAGCGCCGGGTTGACCCCGGCCATCGGCTCGTCGAGCATGACGAGCTCCGGCCCGACCATGAGCGCGCGGGCCATCTCGAGCAGCTTGCGCTGGCCGCCGGAGAGCGAGCCGGCGAAGTCGTCGCGCTTGGTGTCGAGCTTGAACCGGGCCAGCAGGTCCTCGGCGCGTCCGGTGATCTCCCGCTCCTGGGCGCGCCAGGTGAACGGCAGCAGCGCCCGCCAGAACGTCTCGCCGCGCTGCCCGGTGGCGCCCAGCCGCATGTTCTCGATGACCGTCAGCTTCGACAGCGCCTTGGTCAGCTGGAACGTGCGCACCATGCCGGCGCGCGCCACCTTGAACGGCGGCGTGCCATGCAGCGACCGGCCGTTGAACGACCACGACCCGGAATTGGGGCGGTCGAACCCGGTGAGCAGGTTGAAGAACGTCGTCTTGCCGGCGCCGTTGGGGCCGATCAGCGCGGTGATGGAGCCGCGCTGCACCTCGACGTGGTCGACGTCGACGGCGAGCAGGCCGCCGAAGTGCCGCTTGACGTCGTCGGCGATGAGGATGGGATCGGGCTTCTTGGCACCGGGCTCGCGGGGCACGCCGGCGAGGGCGGCGACCGCCGCCTCGCGCTTGGCCGTCAGGGACGTCGGGGTCCTCTGGTCATCGTCAGCGGGCATCGAGCGCGATCTCCCTCCGGTCGCCGAGAATGCCTTGCGGGCGGAACACCAGCAGGAGCACCAGGACGACGCCGGTCAACATGAATCGTACGGCGCCGGTGTCGTTGGAATCCATCAGCCAGTCAGGGATGTACCCCTGCTGGATGGCTCCGCGCAGCGCGAGGTCGATGAACTGGAACGCGAACCAGACGATCGCGGCGCCCAGAACCGGGCCGAACACCGTCGCCGCGCCGCCCAGGATGAGGATGGCGTAGGCGAAGAAGGTGAAGTTGGTGGCGTACACGTCCGGCTGCATCGCGCCCTGGAACAGCGAGTAGACGACGCCGGCCAGCGCCCCCATGACGCCACCGATGACCAGCGACTGCATCTTGTAGGCGTAGACGTTCTTGCCGAGGCTGCGCACGGCGTCCTCGTCCTCGCGGATGCCCTTGAGCACGCGGCCCCACGGGCTGCGCATGAGCAGCCAGACGGTCAGCGTGCAGAGGGCCACCAGCACCCAGCCGACGGCGAGCACCCACAGCACCCGCTCGCGGAACTCGAACGGGCCGAACGAGACCGGCTCGGTGAACGGGTTGAAGTCGTAGAACGTGTTGCTGAAGCCGGTGATGCCGTCGGAGCCGCCGAAGACCTCGCGGCCCGACGCCGAGCGTCCGACCAGGCGGACGATCTCGGAGGCGGCGATGGTGACGATGGCGAGGTAGTCGGCCCGCAGCCGCAGCGTCGGGATGCCCAGCAGCAGCGCCAGGACGATCGCGCCGGCGATGGCGACCACCAGGCCGAGCCAGAACGACATGTCATAGGTGGTGACGATGACGGCGATGCCGTAGCCGCCGACGGCGGCGAACGCGGCCTGGCCGAAGTTGAGCAGGCCGGTGTAGCCGAACTGCACGTTGATGCCGATGGCGGCGAGGGCGAACACGATCGCCTGGACGCCGATCAGCTCGCGCATCGACAACTCGAGGATGTTTCCCCAGTCCATGGTCGTTGCTCCTTCCGCCTCAGCCGACCCGCTCGCGGCGGCCGAGGATGCCCTGCGGCCGGACCAGGAGGATCAGGATGAGCACGACCAGCACACCGGCCGTCTTGAGTTCCGATGGGACCACGTACGCCGAGACCTCGATGAAGATGCCCACGATGAGCGCGCCGACCATGGCGCCCCACGCGGTACCCAGCCCGCCGAGGACGGTCGCGGCGAACACCAGCAGCAGGATGCGCATGCCCATGAGGTAGTCGACGCCCTGGATCATGCCGAAGAAGACGCCCGACAGGCCGGCCAGCGCCGTGCCGACCGTCCACACCAGGGTGATGACGCGGTCGACGTTGATGCCGGACGCGGCGGCCAGCGCCGGGTTGTCGGCGACCGCGCGGGTGGCCTTGCCCATGCGGGTGCGGGTCAGCGCCAGCGCGACTGCGGCCAGCAGCACCACGCAGATGCCCATGATGATGAGGTCGCGCGGCGTGATGCTGATCGGCCCGATGGAGATCGGGTCCTGGTAGGTGTACTCGTCGTAGGTCTCGCGGCCGCCGCCGATGATGAACTGCGTCAGGTAGCGCAGGATCAGCGACACCCCGATCGAGATGATCATCAGCGCGATCAGCCCGGTGGGTTTCTTCCGCAGCGGTCTCCAGAACCCGCGGTCCTGGCCCCACCCGAAGACGGCGCTGATCAGGGTGGCCAGCAGCGCCGCCATCAGCACGGGGATGCCGGCCTGGTTGAGCAGCAGCGCCGTGACCGCGCCGAAGACGATCAGCTCGCCGTGCGCGAAGTTGGTGAGGCCGGTGGTGCCGAAGACCAGCGACAGCCCCAGGCCGGCGAGGCCGAGGATGAGACCGAAGCGCAGGCCGCTGACGAACAGCTGCAGCAGCTGGTTGTTGCCGCCGGTGGCGGTGACGTCCCCGCCGGCCTCGGACTCCGCGCTGCCGCTACCGGGTGTCTCGTCCTCGCCGCCCTCGGACGGTTCGCCCTCCGGTGCGGGTTGCTCGCCGCCGTCGTCCTCGGGCGTGCCGACGCGGAACAGCACGACCTTGCGCTGCTGCGGGTTGACGGTGGTCTCGATGGTGTCGCGGGCGACGCCGGGCGCCGTCGACGGCAGGGTGGCCGCGTCGAGCGTGACGGCGTAGTCGCCAGGTCCGGGGACCGGCACCTCCCAGGTGCCGTCGGCGGCGGTCTGAACGGTACCGACGTCCGCGCCGTCGGCGGTGGTGACGGTGATGGTGACGCCTGCGACGGGTGCGTCCTGGTACGTGAGCGTGCCGTGGATCGTCTCGCCGCTGCCCTGGGCCACCGCCGGGGTGGCGAGCAGGACGGCGGCCAGGACAGCGAGCAGCGCTCCCAGACATCTGGCCAGCTTCTGCACGTGTGGTGTACCTCCCGCTCCCAGGACCGGCCGCACGTGTGGCAGGCACACGTCAGATCGGTCGTCCGATCGTCAGACGTTCGTGCCGGAGCATAACTCGCTTCTGGGACGTCACCGTGGCTGCGGTGCGCCCGAGTCCGGACCGATACCAGTTGGTGACGTTCCGACATTCCTGCACGTCAGGAGCGAATGGCGGCGACAATACTGACAAGTAGTGGTGCCACCAGTAGAGCGGGCAACAGGTCACCGACGGGTAGCGGCTTCATCCGCAGCAGCCGCAGCGCGACGCCGACGAGCAGCAGGCCGCCGGTCGCCGTGATCGCCGCGACGTAGGCGTCACCGAGCAATCCGCCGGCGATGACGCCGACCACCGTCAGCAGGCCCTGCACCACGGCGACGGCGATGGCGGAGGCCATGACGCCCCACCCGAGCGACGCCGCGAACGCGACCGCCGCGAACCCGTCCATCGTCGCCTTGAGCGCCAGTTGGTCGTAGCCCAGCCCCATGCCGTCGGAGAGCGACCCGAGGATCGTCAGCGGACCGACGCAGAACAGCAGCGACGTGCTGACGAACCCCTCGACGAAGCGCCGCCGGGCCTCGCCGTCCCCGTCCCGCGACAGCCGCCGCTGCAGCCCGGACCCGACGTCCTCCAGCCGGGCCTCGATCCGCAGCAGCGAACCGGCGATGCCGCCGATCAGCAGCGCGCCCAGCACGACGAGCACCGTCGCGGAGTCGCCGACCTCGGCGGCGAACCCCTCGTCCAGGACGGCGGCCGCCGAGATCGCCGCGATGAGCAGCGTGACCAGCCCCAGCGCGTCGGTGACCACGTCGCGGGTGCGCTGCGGCAGCCGGTGGCCGACGAGCAGCCCGGCGGCGGAGCCGGCGACGACGGTGACGACGTTGAGGACGGTGCCGAACCCCGGGAACATCCGGCGTCAGTCGCCGGATTCGATCGGGATCAGGAAACAGGTGAGCCGCGCGGTGCAGACCCGCCGGCCGTCGTCGTCGCTGATGACGATCTCGAAGCTGGCCGAGCTGCGGCCCAGGTGCGCCGGCGTGGCGACCGCGGTGACGTGCCCGGACCGGACGCCGCGGTGGTGGGTGGCGTTGATGTCGACGCCGACGGCGTACTTGTCCGGCGCGCCGTACAGGTTGGCCGCGACCGACCCGGCGCTCTCGGCCAGCACGCACGACGCGCCGCCGTGCAGCAGCCCGAACGGCTGGGTGTTGCCCTCGACCGGCATCCGCGCGACCACTCGCTCGGCGCTGGCCTCGACGTACTCGATGCCCATGCGGTCGTCGAGCGGGGCGGGCGGGATGCCGGGCTGGCGGTTGTACGCGGCGACGGAGTCGGTCATGGCCGGACGATATCTCCCCGGACCCTGCGACATTGTCGGAGGCGGCTACTAGGGTTGCCGCGTGGTTGCCGCATCCGATTCTCCCCGCCTCCTGCTCCTCGACGGTCACTCGCTGGCCTACCGGGCGTTCTACGCGCTCAAGGACGCCAACCTCGTCACGACGACCGGCCAGCACACCGAGGGCGTGTACGGCTTCACGTCCATGCTCATCAACGTGCTGCGCGACGAGGCGCCCACGCACGTCGCAGTGGCCTTCGACGTGTCCCGCAAGACGTTCCGCAGCGAGAGGTTCCCGGAGTACAAGGCCAACCGCAGCAAGTCGCCCGAGGAGTTCGGCGGCCAGGTCGACCTCGTCAAAGAGGTGCTCACGGTCCTGAACATCCCGTACGTCGAGAAGGACGGCTTCGAGGCCGACGACGTCATCGCCACGCTGGCCACCATGGCCGAGAAGGACGGCCTCGACGTCTCCATCTGCACCGGCGACCGCGACGCCTTCCAACTGGTCACCGACCACGTGACGGTGCTCTACCCGCGCCGCGGCGTGTCCGACCTCTCCCGCATGACGCCCGAGTCGGTGCACGCGAAGTACGGCCTCACACCGGCGCAGTACCCCGACTTCGCGGCGCTGCGCGGCGACCCGTCCGACAACCTGCCGAACATCCCGAGCGTGGGGGAGAAGACGGCGGTGAAGTGGGTGGTCGAGTTCGGCGACCTCGACCAGCTCGTGGCCCGGGCCGACGAGGTCAAGGGCAAGGCCGGCGACGCCCTGCGCGCCCACCTCGGCCAGGTCATGACCAACCGCCAGCTCACCGAGCTGGTCCGCGACGTCCCGCTCGACGTCCGCATCGACGACCTCGCCCGGCAGACCTGGGACCGCGAGGCTGTGCACCAGCTGTTCGACACCCTGCAGTTCCGGGTGCTGCGCGAGCGCCTGTACGAGTACCTCGAGCCCGACACCGCGCCCGAGGCCGAAGAGGGCTTCGACATCGACGCCGAGCACCTGCAGCCCGGCGAGGTGGCCGGCTGGCTGGCCGAGCACCTCGGCGCGGGCCGCGCCGGGCTGTCGGTGCGCGGCCACTGGGCCCGCGGCACCGGCGAGATCACCGAGCTGGCGGTGGCCACGTCCGACGGCGCCGGCGCATGGTTCGAGCCGGCCGGGCTGACCCCCGACGACGACGCCGCGGTCGCCGCCTGGCTGGCCGACCCCGCCCGCGGCAAGGTCATGCACGACGCCAAGGGCCCCATGCACGCGCTGGCCGCCCGCGGCTGGCCGCTGCAGGGCCTGGCCGCCGACACCGAGCTCACGGCGTTCCTCGCGCTGCCCGGCCAGCGTTCCTACAACCTCGCCGACCTCGTGCTGCGCTTCCTCAGCCGCGAGCTGCGCGCCGAGGACGCCGGCGGCGCCGTCCAGCTGTCCCTCGACGGCGGCGACGAAGCGCAGCTGGGCGCCGACGAGACCGTCCGCGCCCGCGCCGTCCTCGACCTCGCCGAGGCGCTCGAGGCCGAACTCGACAAGAAGGGCGGCCACACCCTGCTCGAGCAGGTCGAGCTGCCGCTGGTCGGCGTGCTGGCCGGCATGGAGCGGGCCGGCATCGCCGTCGACCTCGACCACCTGCACGCGCTGGAGTCCGAGTTCGCCGGCAAGGTCGCGAAGGCCACCGACGACGCCTACGACGCCATCGGCCGCCGCGACGTCAACCTCGGCTCGCCGAAACAACTGCAGGCCATCCTCTTCGACGACCTCGGCATGCCGAAGACGAAGCGCACCAAGACCGGCTACACCACCGACGCCGACTCCCTGGCCGAGCTGTACGCGAAGACCGAGCACCCGTTCCTCGCGGCGCTGCTGCGCCACCGCGACGCGTCCAAGCTGCGGGTCACCGTCGAAGGGCTGCTCGGCTCGGTCTCCGACGACGGCCGCATCCACACCACGTTCGTGCAGACCATCGCGGCCACCGGGCGGCTGTCGTCCACCGACCCCAACCTGCAGAACATCCCCATCCGCACCGACGAGGGGCGGCGCATCCGCGAGGCGTTCGTCGTCGGCGCCGGCTGCGAGGCGCTGCTCAGCGCCGACTACAGCCAGATCGAGATGCGCATCATGGCGCACCTCTCCGACGACCAAGCGCTGATCGAGGCGTTCACGTCGGGCATGGACTTCCACTCCGTCACCGCGTCGCGGGTGTTCGACGTCCCCGCCGCCGACGTCAGCCCGGCGCAGCGGGCCAAGATCAAGGCGATGAACTACGGCCTCGCCTACGGCCTGTCGTCGTACGGGCTGTCGCGGCAGCTGAACATCCCGAACGCCGAGGCGCAGGGCCTCATGGACGAGTACTTCGAGACCTTCGGCGGCGTCCGCGACTACCTCAGCGAAGTGGTCGAGCGGGCCCGCATGGTCGGCTGGACCGAGACCATGCTCGGCCGCCGCCGCTACCTGCCCGACCTCACCAGCGAGAACCGGCAGCGCCGCGAGATGGCCGAGCGCATGGCCCTCAACGCGCCCATCCAGGGGTCGGCGGCCGACATCGTCAAGGTGGCCATGCTGAAGGTCGACCAGGCGCTGGCCACCGAGAAGCTGGCCTCGCGCATGCTGCTGCAGGTGCACGACGAGTTGGTGCTCGAGGTGGCCGAGGGCGAGCGCGACCAGATCGAGGAGCTGGTCCGGCGCGAGATGGGCGCGGCCTACCCGCTGCGGGTTCCGCTCGACGTCTCCATCGGAATCGGCCGTACCTGGCACGAAGCGGGACACTGACTCCTCCGTGTAAACCACACGTTGGTCGGCTGTTTGCATTGTGGGGTAGACCGAACGGACGATCACATGCGAGGCTCGTGGGGACGTCGTGAGAACGGGAGTCCGCATTGCGACCTGTGTTCCGAGCCGCTGGGGCCGTCGTGGCGACCTCGGGGGTTCTCTGCCTAGGCGGAGCGGCAGGTCTCCCTGGACCTACCGCTCTGGTCTCCTCGTCCGACCAGCCCGGCTCCGACGGCATCTTCCAGGGCCGCGGCGACGCCATCATCTCCAGCGATCCGACTGACGGTCAGGCCTCGGTCACGGTGGTCGCCGACAACGCGGCAGCCATCGCGGCCGGCTTCATCGTCGGCCCCACACCGTCACCCGGTGTCGTCACGCAGACCCTCGCCAGCGGCCTGGGCATCCCCGGCGTGGTGCTCGAGGCGTACCAGAACGCCGCGGCGAAGATGACGCTGGAGAACCCCGGCTGCGGCATGCGCTGGGAGATCCTCGCCGGCATCGGCAAGATCGAGTCCGGGCACGCCAACGGCGGCCAGGTCGCGGCCGACGGCTCCGTCGTGCCGCGCATCGTCGGCCCCGCACTCGACGGCAACGGCTTCGCGTCCATCGGCGACAGCGACGGCGGCCGCTGGGACGGCGACGCCGTCTGGGACCGCGCCGTCGGCCCGATGCAGTTCATCCCCGGCACCTGGAAGGCGTACGGCGCCGACGGCAACGGCGACAGCGTCGTCGACCCGCACAACGTCTTCGACGCCACCCTCGCGGCCGCGAAGTACCTGTGCGCCAGCGGCGGCAACCTCGCCGACGAGGCGCAGTTGCGGTCGGCGCTGTTCCGCTACAACCCGTCCACGGCGTACGTCGACAACGTGATGGCCTGGATCCGGGCCTACGACAACGGCAGCGGCTACGTCACCGAGACCCCTGGCCCCGGCCCGGCCGGTCCGCCGCTGCCGCCGTCGTCGAACGACGCGCCGAACCCGTCCGGCTCGCCCAGCCCGACGCCCACGACGCCGCCCGACCCGCAGCCGACGACGCCGCCGAACACTCCGCCTCCCACCACCCCGCCGACCATCCCGCCGACGACGCCTCCCACGACTCCGCCGACCACGCCGCCCGGCGACGAGGACGGCGGTGGGGACGTGTCGGGCGGTGACGTCTCGGGCGGCGATGTGAGCGGTGGTGACGTGTCCGGTGGCGACACCGGTACCGACACGGGTACCGACACGGGGACGGACACCGGTACCGACACCGGGACGGACACCGGTACCGACACCGGGACGGACACCGGTACCGATACGGGGACCGAGACGGGCACGGAGACCGGGACCGAGACGGGGACCGAGACCGGGACCGAGACGGGCACGGAGACCGGGACCGAGACCGGGACCGAGACGGGCACGGAAACCGGGACCGAGACCGGGACCGAGACGGGCACGGAAACCGGGACCGAGACGGGCACGGAAACCGGGACCGAGGGCGGCACGGAGACGGGGACGGAGTCCGGCACCGAGACGCCCGACGGCGTGTGCCCCGACGACGGCACGGGCGTCGATCCGGCGACGGGCGAGATCATCGACCCCGACTGCGAGACGGAGGACCCGTCCACCGAGCCGCCGGACATGACCGGCTCGCCGTCGCCGTCCGAGGAGTCGCCCGAGCCGACCGCGGCCGAGACGCCGAACACCGCGACGCCCACTGCACGGACCACGAGCCGGCGCCGCTGGCTCCGCCGCGTACGCCCATGATCATGTTCCCTCGCGGTCGCTGACGCGCCGCGAGGGGACATGATCAAGCTGTCCGTTCGCGGGCGAGCCCCCACAGCACGATCAGCCCGGCCGCGACCAGCCCCGGCGCCAGCACGCCGGCCAGCGTCGTCGCCCACACCTCGACGGCGACCACGTAGCCGGCCAGCACCACCCACAGCACGCCGGTGGTCCAGCGGTCGCGCTGCGCCAGGTGCGCGTACACGAGCAGGTGCGCCAGCGCGTACAGCGCGCCGAGCGCGGCGAACCCGGGCACCCACGGCACGACATCGTCGTAGGACGGCCCCGCCATGAGGTCGACCGCGGGACCGGCGAACAGCCAGCACAGCACCGTCAGCCCGGCGCCGCAGACCGCGACCGCCGCCAGGCCGAGCGTGACCGCCGTCCGCCGGCGAGCCGGGTCGGAGAGGGCGGGGAAGGCCAGCATCGGCACGAACTGCGGCAGCCAGAAGGCGATCTTGGTGAAGATCGAGCCGGCCGCGTACAGGCCGCTGGCCTCGGGGGACAGCACGTGCCGGGCGAGGATCACGTCGATGTTGGTGAGCACGACGAAGCCCAGCAGCATCGCACCCGACGACAGCGTCGACCGGACGGCGAACCCGCCGCGCAGCGACGCCGGCCGCGCCACCAGCCAGGCGACGACACCCGCGGCGGCGAAGCCGAGCGCGATGCCGATCAGCGCGCTCGTCGCCGTCGGCTCCAACGCCATGCCGACCAGCCCGCCGCCGACCCGCAGCGTCGCCTGGACCGCCACCAGCGCGGCCAGCAGGCCGAACCGTTCGCGGCCCTGGATGATCCCCAGCGGCGGCGCCGTCGCCGTCAGCGCCGCGATGGCCACCGCCGCGGCCACCGCCGGCACCGGCGACGGCAGCTGCAGCACCGACTCGGCGAGCGGGCTCAGCGCCGTCAGCCCCACACCGATCACCACGGCGAGAACCAGCCCGGACCGGACGGCGGGCGCCACCGGCCGCCCGGTCGCCGCCGCCCGCGCCGTCGTCGCCTGAACCGCCAGCGCCGCCACGTTGCCGACGATGATCAGCGCCAGCAGCGCGCTGAACGCACCGAACTCGTGCGGCCCCAGCCGCCGCGCCCCCGCCACCGTCAGCGCATACCCGAGCAGGTTGGCGGCGCTGGTGCCGAGGGCGAGCAGCCCCGCGGAGCCGCGCCCGGCACCGAGCAGGCGTCTCGCGAGCTGCAGCACGGGCCTATCGTGCCAGGCCGGTGGTCGCGGTCGGCCTGGAACGGGTGGTTGGTTGGTCAGCCGGCGGGGCGCTGGCTGCCCGAGCGTGCCGGAGAGCGCCGCCGTCGGCCGTCTGCTGCCGGGTGCCGGGGGTGTCCCAAGTGCCCGGTTGTTCTTGCATGACCAAGTTTCTTGCCCAAAGTACTGGCGCAACTTGTTACTGGCTGGTAAGAAGTCACCTCATCGATATCGGTGGCCGCGGACGTCCGCCGGAGAGGAAGCGATGAGGGGCTATTTCCTGCCAGGAGTGTTCCTGGCTGTGGCGACCGGCGTGCTGGTCTTCGGGGGCGACTGGCTCGGGTTGGAGCTGGAACACGTCGCCCTCTTGGGGGCGGCCCTCGGTGGCGCGACCGGCGTCGTGCCGGACCGGCAGCCGTGGGAGCGGGCGAGCGGCCTGCTGGCCGGGGCGCTGCTGGCGTGGCTGGGCTACGCGCTGCGGGCCGCCTGGCTGCCGGACACGTCCGCCGGGCGCGGCGTCGCTGCCATGATCGTCGTGCTGGCGTGCCTGCTCATCGCGTTCCTGACGTCCGGCCGGCTGCCGCTGTGGTCCTTCCTGATCGGGGCGGCCGCGGTGGTCGGCTCGTACGAGGTCGCCTACACGGCCGCTCCGCCGGAGTTCGTCGAGACGTCGCCGACGGCGCTGACGACGGTGCTGCTGGCGGCCGCGTTCGGGTTCCTCGCGACCGTGTTCCTCGGCAACACCATCGAGGAGGAGCGGGCCCGCGAGCGCGGCCGGTACGCCTCCGACGACGAGCCGGACGCGGTCCCACCGGAACGCGAGCCCGAACCGGCCGACGAGACCGCGCGCGGCCCGTTCTGGGAAAGGGCGCTGCGATGAGCCGCCGGATCGCCGCGGCGGCCGCCGGCGCCGTCACCCTCGTCCTCGTGGCCGCGCCCACCGCGGCCGCGGACGTCGACGTCACCAACACCGAGACGGTGCAGGTGTACCTGAACGCCGACGGCGGCGTCGACCGCGCCCGCGTCTACGACCAGCTCGACCTCACCGGCACCGGCAGCGTCGACCTGCGCAACCCCGTCACGACCGACGGCCTGCGCAACCTCGACGGCTTCGGCGGCACCGACACCGAGGACGGCGAGGCGGTGCTGCAGACCGACGTCGACGGGGAGCAGCGGCGGCGCACCGTGTCCGACTTCGAGGGTGACCTGCCGCTGTCGGTGTCGGTCGAGTACCGGCTCGACGGCGAGGTCGTCGACGCCGGGGACGTGGTGGGGGAGTCGGGCGAGCTGGAGGTCCGGTACAAGGTCGTCAACGAGACCGGTGAGCCGCGCGAGATCGAGTACGACGACGGCACCGGCACCATGGTGACCGCCGAGGAGGAGGTCTACGTCCCGATGGTGGGGACGATGACCACGACGCTGCCGTCGTCGTTCACCAGCGTCCGCTCCGGTGAGGCGAACATGGGCGGCGACGGCCGCGGCGGCACCCGGCTCACGTACGCGCTGACGCTGTTCCCGCCGATCGGCTCGGCCGAGCAGGAGTTCGGCTACACCGCGATCATCGAGGACGGCACCATCCCGCGGGCGACGCTGTCGGCGCTGCCGGTGTCGCCCCTGGACAGCCCGACGTACGCGACCGGCGTCTCCGGGTACGAGGGCGGCATCGACTCCGGTATCGCGCTCACCGAGGGCGCGCAGACCATCGACCAGAACCTGCTGCGGCTGCGTGACGGCGCCGCCGACCTGCTCGGCGGGCTGATCCAGCTGCGCAACGGCGCGCAGGAGCTGAGCACCGGGCTGTCCGACCAGGCCGCGCCGGGCGCCCGCGAGCTGGCCGACGGGCTCGGCGACCAGCTGGCGCCGGGCGCCCGCGAGCTGCGGGCCGGCGCGGACGAGTTCTACCAAGGGGTCAACGGCGAGCTGGCGCCGGGCGCGCAGCGGCTGGCCGACGGCGCCGGCGTGCTGGCGGACGGGCTGTCGGACCAGCTGGTGCCGGGCGCCGGTCAGCTGGCCGACGGCGGCGAGGAACTGGCCGCCGGGCTGCAGGGGCGGCTCGCGCCGGGCGCGTCGCAGCTGGAGGACGGCGCCGCCGCGGCCGCCGACGGTGCGGGCCAGCTGGCCGAAGGGCTGGAGACGGCCGGCGACCGCGCGCCCGAGCTGATCGGCGGGCTGGAGCAGGTCGGGTCCGGCCTGGACCGCGTCGACAACGGGCTCACCCAGTTGTACGACGGCATCGGCGGGCTGCCCGAGCAGGCGCGGCCGCTGGTCGACGGCATCGACCGGCTGCGGGCCGGAATCGGCGACGTCGACGAGGACGGCACCCTGCTCGGCGGGCTGGAGACGATCCGTCACGGTCTGGAGACGCAGGCCGTGCCGGCGCTGGAGCAGATGGCTGAGGGCGTCTACAACGAGTCCGCCTCGGCGCCCGGCGCCTACCAGCGCCTGGGCTGCGCCGTCGTCGTGCTCAAGGACATCGCGGACCGGAAGACCAGCGGATTCGGGCCGCCCTGCTACGACACGCAGTCGGCGCTGCTGCTGAACTCGGCCCGTCCGACCCTGGGTTACCAGGTCGACCCGATCACGGACCAGGTGCTGAGCACGCTGCGCAGCGAGTTGGCCGACGGCCGCTCGTCGCTGGCCAACCCGGACGACCCGATGGACCGCGACACCCTGTACGGCGGGCTCAACACGCTGGAAGCCGCCCTGACCAGCGGCGACGGCGTTCTGCGCGGCCTGGTGCGGCTGCAGTGCGGCCTGTCCAACGAGCTGGACCCGTGCTCCGACGACCCCGGTCTGCTGCAAGGGCTGAACCTGCTCGACGAGGGCGTGGGACAGCTGGTCAGCGGCGTGGTCGGGTCGGTGCAGGGCGGCGTCGGCGAGCCGGATGACACCCCGGCCGACGAGACGCTGCGCGGCGGCGTGAACGGTCTCAGCGACGGCGTCGACCAGATCATCGCCGGCGGCGACGCGCTCATCTCCGGGCTGATGCAGCTCACCGACGGCGCGCACGACCTGCACGACGGCAACCTGCGGATCTCCGACGGGGCCGGCGAGCTGGCCGCGGGCGCCGAGGCGGCCGCCGACGGCGCGGGCCGGCTGGCCGATGGCGCGGGCCAACTGGAGGAAGGCGCGTCCACGGCAGCGGACGGCGCCGGGCAGGTCGCGGACGGCGCGGGCGAGCTGGCCGACGGCGCGTCCGCGGCGGCCGACGGCGCCGGGCAGATCGCCGACGGGGCCGGCCGGCTGGCCGACGGCGCCGACGAGGCCGCCGTCGGGGCCGGGGTGCTGGCCGGTGGCCTGGAGACCGCCGCCGACGGATCGGTCCAGATCTACGACGGCCTGCTGCAGGCCGCCCAGGGCGCACCACAGCTCGTCGACGGCGCCCAGCGGCTGTCCACCGAGGGCGCGTCGCAACTGGCCGGCGCCGGGCAGGAGACCGCCGCCGACTTCGGCACCCGGTACGCCATGCTCGAGGCCGGCGCAGACCGCGCGACGAACGAGGCGCTGGTCAACGGTGCGCCGGCGGGTGCGACGCTGAAGACGGCGTTCACGTATGAGATCCCGGAGGTGAGCGGCGAAGGCGGCCGCAACGTCACCCGCGGCGTGGTGGCGCTGGGCGTGTTCGCGGCCGCTGCCGCCGCGGCGACGCTGCTGCGCAAGCGCCGCAGCTGAGTCCCGGGGCGGCCGTCACGCCCCCCGGGGCGGCCGCCCCGTCTCCCCGCCCGAGTTGATCTTGGAGTAACGGCAGAGTTGCCGGGCGAAATGCCCGGTTGGTGCCGCGGTTACTCCAAGATCAACGGGGCGCAGGGGTGGGCCTGGGTGAATCGGTCATGCGCGGCGGCCGTGACCGTTATGCTCCCCGCAAGGTCGATCGTGCGGGGAGGGACAGGTGTGAGCGCCCCGCATACCGTCGCCGGCGCCGTCGCGCCGCCCGACAGCGGCGCGAAGCACCGCCGGGCCCACCGCGGCGACTGGATCCTGCTGACGTGGTGCGCCCTGCTCACCGCGGCCATGCTGGGGCCGCTGGCCTGGCCCGGCTACGTGCTCTCCTACGACATGGTGGCGGTGCCCGACCAGGCGCTGCTGCCGTCGTCGGTCGGGCTGAGCAGCGCGGTGCCGCGGGCGGTGCCGCTGGACGCGGCCGTCGCGATCCTCGACTCCGTCCTCACCGGGCAGCTGCTGCAGAAGCTGGCGCTGGGCGGCATCGTGCTCGGCGCGGCGCTGGGCGCCGGGCTGGCGCTGCCGACGGTCCGGACGGGGACGCGGCTGGTCGCGGCGTCGGCCTACGCGTGGAACGCCTACGTGTTCGAGCGGCTGGTCATCGGGCACTGGCCGACGCTGATCGCGTACGCCGCGCTGCCGTGGCTGCTGATCCTGGGCCGCCGGGTCCGCCGCGGCCGCACGTCCGCCCTCGCGCCGGCCGTGCTCCTCGTCGGGGTGTCCGCGCTGACGCCGACCGGCGGGCTGCTCGCGGCGGCGCTGTTCGGGCTGCTCGTGCTCGCCCCCGGCGGACGGCACTCGCGGCGGGTCCGGGTCGTGAGCACCGTCGCCGTCCTCGCGCTGCAGGCGCCGTGGATCGTCCCGTCCGTCCTGCGCCCGGACCCCGCGGTGTCCGACCCGGCCGGCGTCGCCGCGTTCGCCGCCGCGTCCGACTCGCCGCTCGGGCTGCTCGGCAGCCTGCTCACGCTCGGCGGCATCTGGAACGAGGGCGCGGTGCCGGACAGCCGGGCGCTGCCGTCGGCGCTGGCGCTGACGGTGGTGCTGCTGGCGCTCGCGGTGTTCGGCGCGACGGAACTACGCCGCCATCTCGGCCGGGCCGAACTCGTCGTCCTCACCGCGCTGGCCGCCGCCGGCCTCGTCGTCGCGCTCAGCAGCGCGCTGCCCGGCGGCGACGCCGTCCTGGAGTGGCTGGTGGCGGAGGTCCCCGGCGGCGGGCTGATCCGCGACGGCCAGAAGTTCCTCGCCTGGTACGCGCTGCTGGTCGCGCTCGCCGCGGCCGCCGGCGCCGCCCGGCTGGCCCGGGCCGCCGTGAACCGGAACACCGCCGTCGCCGTCGCGCTGGCCGCGGCGCTGGTCCCGGTCGCGGCGCTGCCCGACCTCGCGTGGGGCGCGGCCGGCCGGCTGGAGCCGTCGCACTACCCGGCCGCCTGGGCCGGCGTCCGGGCGGCGATCGACGGCGGGCGCGGCGACGTGGTGGTGCTGCCGTACCAGCCGTTCCGCCGGTTCCCGTGGGCCGGCGACCGGACGGTGCTCGACCCCGCCCCGCGCTATCTCGACGCCGAGGTGGTCGTGCCCGACGCGCTGCCCGTCGGCGACACCGTGGTGCCGGGGGAGGACCGCCGGGCCGCCGAGGTCGCCGCGGCCCTCGACGGCGACGACGCGGCCCGCGAACTGGCCGCCCTCGGCGTCGGCTGGGTCGCCGTCGAGCGGGACACTCCGGGGACCGTTCCGGACGGACTCCTCGAATCGCTCGAATCGGTCGACATCAACGGGACGTTCGACCTCTATCGCGTTCCCGGCGACATCGGCACATGGACCCGTATTCCGCCCGCTCCGCCAGTCATCGTCGCCGATATCATCTTTTCGGTCATTCTCGCCGTCGCATCGGCTGATGTTGCCCGAAACGCCTTCTCCCGCAGACGGCGGTCGTTACGCTCCCAAGAGTCGTGATTTCCGCACCGCTCGAGGAGTACCAGAGTTCATGGGCAATTTCGGAGGCGTTGTCGCCGCCATTGTGGGAGTGGTGCTCGCCGGGCTGACCGTCGTCACCGCCGTGAACGTGAGCCAGCCGAGCGACGCGGACGACGTCAGTCACGAAGAACTGATCAACTACGACGACAACTGACGTCACCCATACCACCGTGCATTCTCCAGAGACCCTGGTCGAGTCGCGCCCATTGCGCGTCGTGCTGCTGAATTGGCGCGACACCACCCACCCGGAGGGTGGCGGCTCGGAACGCTACGTGGAGAACGTCGCCGCGGGCCTGGCCGCCGCCGGGCACGACGTGACGTTCTTCTGTGCGGCCCATCCGGGCGCGCCGAAGGTGGAGCGGCGCGACGGCTACCGGATCGTCCGGCGCGGCGGGAAGTTCACCGTCTACGCGCATGCGGTCCGGATGCTGGCCAGCGGGGCACTCGGACGGCCCGACGTGATCGTCGATGTGCAGAACGGCATTCCGTTCTGGAGCCGCCTGGCCGTCCGGTGCCCCGTGGTCGTCCTCGTCCACCACGTCCACCGCGAGCAGTGGGGCGTCGTCTACGGCCCCGCCACCGCCCGCCTGGGCTGGTGGCTGGAGTCCCGGCTCGCGCCTCGCGTCTACCGGAATTCCCGTTACGTCACCGTCTCGGAGATCACCCGGACGGAACTCGCCGCGCTCGGGGTCGGTCCCGGGCGAGTGGACGTCGTCCACAACGGCACCGCGCCGGCACCGGCCACGACGACGCAGCGCTCTGACCAGCCGCGTATCTGCGTCCTCGGCCGCCTGGTGCCGCACAAGCGGGTCGAACACGCGCTGCAGGTCGCGGCCCGGCTCCGCGCGAGCCGGCCCGGCCTGCGGGTCAGCGTCATCGGCGACGGCTGGTGGTCGGACCGGCTGACGGCCGAGGCGAAACGGCTGGGCGTCGACGACATCACCGACTTCCTCGGCTTCGTCGACGAGCGGGCCAAGCACGCCGAGCTGGCCCGCAGCTGGCTCATGCTGGCGCCGTCGGTCAAGGAGGGCTGGGGGCTCACCGTCGTCGAGGCGGCGCAGCACCAGGTGCCAACCATCGGCTACCGCAGCGCCGGCGGGCTGGCCGAGTCGATCGTCGACGGCGGCACCGGCCTGCTCGCCGACGACCTCGACGGCCTCACCGCGGCCACCGACGAGCTGCTCGCCGACGGCGTCCGCCGCACCGCGCTGGGCCGCGCGGCCGCCGCCCGCGCCGCCACGTTCACCTGGGACCAGACGGTCCGCTCGTGGGACGCGCTGCTGCGCCGCACCGTCGCCGCGGAGGCCGCCGAGCGGTCCGCCCGCCGGGTCGCCGCGGTCACGTCCGGCGTCGCGCTGGACCCGCACCGGGTGCCCGTCACGGCCGACGTGAGTCCGTTCTTCCGCCAGTCGTGACGATTCGCCACGACCGGCCGGGTAATTGTCGTAATGTGCGGTCGTGCTCCTCACCGAATCCCGCGACAGAACGACGTTGACCCGTTCGGTCCGGCTATTTCGGGCATTCCTCTCCGAGCAGCGTGACCCCGACCATTTCTATGGCGTGCTGGCCGCCGATTCGGTTGCGCAATTGTCCGTTTATGCCGATTTGCGGGAAACGCTGGTGCTCGACGTCGGCGGCGGGCCGGGCTATTTCCGCGACGCGTTCCGCCGCGCCGGCGCCCGCTATCTGTCCGTCGACAGCGACCTCGGCGAACTGTCCGCCCGCGGCGAGCCGGAGCCCGGCTCCGTCATGGGCAGCGGCATGGCCCTGCCGATCCGCGACGGGGCCGCCGACGTCTGCTACTCGTCGAACGTCCTCGAGCACGTCCCGGACCCGTGGACGATGGCCGAGGAGATGCTGCGCGTGACCCGTCCCGGCGGCATCGTCTACCTCTCGTTCACCGTCTGGCTGTCGCCGTGGGGCGGGCACGAGACCGCGCCGTGGCACTACCTCGGCGGCGAGTCGGCCGCCCGCCGGTACCGGCGCCGGCACGGGCACGAGCCGAAGAACCGCTTCGGCGCCAGCCTGTTCCCGGTGTCCGTCGCCGACGCGCTGCTGTGGGCCCGGCACACCCCGCACGGCGAACTGCTCGACGCGTTCCCGCGCTACCACCCGTGGTGGGCGCGCGGCGTCGTCCGGGTGCCCGGGCTGCGCGAGCTGGCCACGTGGAACCTCGCGGTGGTGCTGCGCCGCCGATGACCCTCCACCGCGCCGCGCCGCGCCGCCGATTTCAGGCGTGGCGCCTACAATCTGCCCGTGGCGCTTCGCGCCGCTACCTGCCGGCATGGCGGCTGCAGCTTGTCGCCTGCTGCCTCGGCCTGGTCGCCCTGGCGTTCCGGCAGGCGCCCGGGCAGATCGTCCCGGACACCAAGCTCGACCTCACCGCCGACCCGGGCGGGTTCCTGGAGCGTGCGCTGCACCTGTGGGAGCCGGCCGCCGCGTTCGGGCAGCTGCAGAACCAGGCCTACGGGTACCTGTGGCCGATGGGCCCGCTGCACCTCGCCGGTGACGTCGCCGGGCTGCCCGCGTGGATGGTGCAGCGGCTGTGGTGGTCGCTGATCCTGGTCGCGGCGTTCCTCGGCGTCGTGAAGCTGGCCGGCGAGCTGGGCGTCGGCCGCTCCTGGACCCGGCTGCTCGGCGGCCTCGTGTACGCGCTGGCGCCGCGGATCCTGGTGTCGCTCGGCGCGGTGTCGGTCGAGGCGTGGCCGACGGCGCTGGCGCCGTGGGCGCTGATCCCGCTGGTACGGGCCTGGCGTGGCGGCCCGGTCGTGCGCAACGCGGCGCTGTCCGCCCTGGCCGTCCTCTGCATGGGCGGCGTCAACGCGGCCGCGACCGCCGCCGCCGTCGTACCCGCCGGGCTGTGGCTGCTGCTGGCGCCGCACTGGCCCGGCCGGTGGCGGTTCGCGGCCTGGTGGGCCGGCTGCTGCGCGGCGGTGACGGTGTGGTGGTGGGTGCCGCTGCTGCTGCTCGGGTCGCACAGCCCGCCGTTCCTCGACTGGATCGAGACCGCCGGCAACACCACCCAGCACACGTCGCTGATCGAGGTGCTGCGCGGCAACGACCACTGGCTGTCCTATCTCTCCGTCGCCGGTGGGCCGCAGTGGCCGGCCGGCTGGCTGCTGGCCAGCGAACCGGTGCTGATCCTGCACACGGTGCTGATCGCGGCGATCGGGCTCGGCGGGCTGGCACGGCGCGACATGCCCGGGCGGCGGGTGCTGCTGACCAGCGCGGTCGTGGGGCTCGCGCTGGTGTCGGCGGGGTACCTGGGCGCGGCGGCCGGCCCGCTCGCGGGGACGGTGCGCGAGCTGCTGGACGGGCCGCTCGCGCCGTTCCGCAACGTGCACAAGTTCGACGTCGTGCTGCGGCTGCCGCTCGCGCTCGGGCTGGCGCACGCGCTGGCGATGCTGCGGGTGCCGGCCATCTCGGTGCGCCGGTTCCGAGTGCTCGTCGTCGGGCTCGCCGTGGTGGTGATCGCCGGCGTCGCGACGCCCGCGCTGGCCGGACGGCTGCCGCAGGCGGGCTCGTACGACGCGATCCCGGGCTACTGGCACGAGGCGTCGGACTGGCTGGACGAGAACGCCGGCACCGGGCGGGCGCTGCTGGTGCCGGGCACGTCGTTCGCCCAGTACACCTGGGGCGCGCCGCGCGACGAGCCGCTGCAGGCGCTGGGCGACACCCCGTGGGCGGTGCGCGACTCCGTCCCTTTGTCGTCGGCCGGCAACATCAGGCTGCTGGACGCCGTCGAGGCGCGGCTCGCGGCCGGCGAGGGCGGCGCCGGTGTCGTCGACGCGCTGCGCCGGGCCGGCGTCAGCCACCTCGTCGTCCGCAACGACCTCGACCGGTCCCGCACCGACGCGCCGCGCGCCGCGCTCGTCCACCAGGCCATCGCGGACCTGCCGGGCGCGGAGCGGGTCGCGACGTTCGGCCCGAAGACCGGCGCCGCCGACGACCCCGGCACCGCCTCGGACTCCCGGCTGGACGTGCGGTACCCGGCGGTGGAGGTCTACGCGATCACCGATCCCGAGGCCGAGGAGCACCGCGTCGCCGCGTACCCCCTGGACGGCACGCTGCGGATCTCCGGCGGCCCGGAGTCGCTGCTGACGGCGGGCGACGCCGGGCTGCTGGACGGCCGCGCGGCGTTCGTCGCCGGCGACGGCGCCGGGATCGCCGACCCGCACCCGGTGCCCGTCGTCACCGACGGGCTGCGCCGCCGGGCCGTCTGGTTCGGCGCCAGCCGCGACAACGTCACCGAGGTGCTGCGGGCGGGGGAGGGCGGCGGGCTGGGCCGGGTGGTGCGCGACTTCCTGCCGGTGGACGACCCCGCGCGCGAGACCGTCGCGGTCGTCTCCGGAGTCGCGGACGTGACGGCGTCGTCGTCCGGCGCCGACCCGCGGGCCACCATGGCGCGCGGCGCCGAGAACTCGCCGTGGGCCGCCGTCGACGGCGACCTCGGCACCAGCTGGGTGTCGGGGGAGTACGGCAGCGCCGCCGGGCAGTGGCTGGAGCTCAGCTTCGACGAGCCGCGGCGGGTGACGTCGGTCGAGCTGACCCCGCTGATCGGCGGGCCGGTCAGCGCGCCGCCGCAGCGCGTCGCCGTCCAGACCGACACCGGTGTCCTGGAGAGCGACCTGAGCCCCGGTGACGGCGCGCAGGTGCTCGCCGTCCCGTCCGGCCGGACCACCACCTTGCGGGTGACCGTCGTCGCCGTCGGCGAGGGCACCGTCAGCGGCGCCGGCATCCGCGAGCTGGCCGTCCCGGACCTCAAGGTGACCCGGACGCTGGCCGCACCGGCCGTCACGGCGGCCGACCTCGGCGGCGCGGCGTCCGGGGACCCCGCGCCGGCCACGCTCGTGTTCGCCGTCGCCGACGGCCGCCGCGGCGAGTGCGTCGCCACGACCTCCGGCGACACCGGCGTCGCCCGGTGCGCCGGGCAGCTGGCCCGGCCCGGCGAGGAGAACCGCGACCTGCGCCGTAGCACCGAGCTGGCCGCCGCAGCGGAGTACGAGGCGGAGCTGACGGCGCGGCCGCGGCCCGGCCGGTCGCTGGAGGAACTGCTCGCGCCCGACCCGGACGCGATGGTCGCGACGGCCAGCTCGCGCGCCGTCACCGACCCGCTCGGCCGCCCGCAGGCCGCCGTCGACCGCGACCCCGGCACCGGCTGGGTCGCCGCGCCCGGCGACGAGTCGCCGGCGCTGACCCTCGCCTGGGGGCCGCGGCGCACCGTCGAAGGGCTGCGGCTGGAGGTCGAGCCGTGGCTGGCGGCGTCGCGGCCCAGCCTGGTCGAGGTGCGGGCCGGCGACACGCGGTTCCAGGCCGGCGTCGACGGCGACGGCGCGGTCGTGTTCCCCGAGCCGGTGCGCACCGACGAGCTGACCGTCACGATCGTCGAGGTGTCCGAGGTCGAGGACCGCGACGCGGCGTTCGGGCTGCGCTCCGTGCTGCCGGCCGGGGTGTCCGAGGTCGAGGTGCTCGGCGCCGACGACCTGCGGCTGCCGGTCGACGAGTCGCGTCCGGTCGTCATCGCCTGCGGGGACGGGCCGTCCCTGGCCGTCGGCCGATCGACCGTGACGACGCGGGTCGAGACGACCGCCGGCGACCTGCTGCACGGGCGGCGCCTGGACGTGCTGCCCTGCGGCGACGGGTCCGGGCCGGTGGCCCTGGACGCCGGGGCGGTGGACGTCGTCGTCCGCGCGACCGGGGCGCTGCGGCCCGAGACGGCGACGCTGCGTCCGGTGGACGGGCCGCCGGCGCCGCCGCCGTCGCTCGACGTCACGGTGCAGACGTGGGAGGCGGCCGCACGCGAGGTCGTCGTGCCGGCCCGCGACCAGCCCGCCGTCCTCGCCGTCACCGAGAACCTCAACACCGGCTGGCAGGCCACCCTGAACGGCGAGACGCTGGACCCGGTGCGACTGGACGGCTGGTCACAGGGGTTCGTGCTGCCGGTCGGCGCGGCCGGCGTCGTCGAGCTGACCTACGCGCCGGACCGGCCCTACCGGTGGGCGCTGCTGGCCGGGCTCGGCGCCGTGCTGCTGGTCGGCGTCCTGGCCTGGCGGGGCACCCGGGTGCCGCCGGCGCCGTCGTCCGTGCCGCCGCAGCGCGTGCCCAGCGAGGCCGTCGGCGCGTATACCGGACGGCGGGCACGGCGGACCGTGCCGCTCGCGCGGCCGCTCACCCAGCCGCTCGCGCGGCCGCTCGCCCGGCACCGCAGGCAGCGGGCCGCGCCCGTCATCGTCCTCGGCGCCGCCGTCCTCGTCCTGCTCGGCGGGGCGGCCGGGCTGGCAGCGGCCGCAGTCGGCGCCGTCGTGCTGCTCGCCGGTCCGGGCCGGCCCTGGCTGACCCGGCTCGCGCCCGCGCTGTCCGCCGGCGCCGTCCTGCTCGCCGGCGTCGTCGTCGCGCTGCAACCCTGGCCGGGCCCGTCGCCCGGCGCCCACTCGGCGCTCGCGCAGGGGCTGGTGCTGATCGCGATCTCCCTCGCCGTCATCGGATCGGTCGCCTGGCAGCGCCCCGGCACCGTCCCGGAGGACGACGAGTACGTCCGCATCGACGCCATGCTCGACCCCGAGACCGGGCCGGCCGCGTACCGGCCCAGGGTGGTGACACCCGACGCCGGGCCTCGCCGTCGCCGCTCGATGTCCGCGGATCCGGCGGATACCTGAATTTCCGGCGGTTGACCGGCGATTCGATCCCTGACGCGCCCGAAATTCGGGTATCCGCCGGTTCGGCGGGTGTCAGCGGTCCCAGCCGGCGGGCAGAACGATGCCGCTCGGCGCGGGCGAGGGCCAGTCCGCCGGCTCGGGCTGGACCGCGCCGACCCCGGAACGTGTCTCCACCAGCGCACCGTCGCCTCGCGCCGGGCGCTGTCGCGCAGCACGGCGGCGAATCGGGCGGCCAGCTCGGCCCGATGACGCCAGGCGAGGTCCCAGCCGAACCGGACGACGTCCAGCCCCAGACGGCGCAGCCGCCACTCGCGTTCGCCTTGCCGCGCCACGATGCGCGACGCTCGGGACGGTTGTCGTACTTCAGCGCGCCGTCGGCCTCGAAGACCGCGCCGTGGAATGGCCAGAGCCCGTCGACCCGGTACTCCGGCTCGATCTCGCCGACCCACGCGTTGCACACCGGCAGCGGCAGGTCGAACTCCAGGCAGGTGAACCGCCCGAGCGTCTCCAGCGGTGACTCGGCCCGTGGGTCGGCGTGCTCGGACACCCACCGCGCCCGCCCGACTCCCGGCCACCCGGCCATGGCGAGGACCGCAGCCTGCAGATCATGGCCCGCCGCCGTCGCGGCATCAGCGGCGACGAGGGCGGGCAGCACCGGTCCCGACCTGGCCGAGTCGGCAACGGCCCAGCCGGGACTCATGAGGCCGATGCCCTGGGTGTGCCGCGCCTGGCCAGCCGGGATCGTCGCGATCCTGATGTCACCGTACCGACCGTGCTGGACGCTCTGACCAGTGCCGCTCAGCCGGATCGCCGTCACTCGCCCCGGCGCCGGACCAACGGTCGGCAGCTCCCACGTCGCTGTCGCCGACCAGCTCGTCAGGATGGTGGAATCGCCGCTGAAAAGGGCGAAGGCACGCGATCTGAGTCGATACCCCGCCCACGAGGACGCCGCGGCCAGCACGGCGGCGGACGCGTAGCAGCCGGGCGCCAACCGGACCAGCAGCCCGGCGGCGGCCAGCCGGCGAAGCCTGCTCTCCTCGAGACCGGCCCGCCGCGCGGTCGCGAGGTCGACCACGCCGTGGCAGCGGACGAGCAGCTCCGCCACATCGGGCGGGAGGATGCGCAACCGAGTTGTCATGCGACCACTTTCGGCGGCCGAGCGGCTGTCGGCAGGCCCGCTCACACATCTGTGGACAGCTGGCGCACAGCCGGCGGGTTGTGGACAACGCGGCTCTGATCGGGGGCGATGTTTGCCGAGTGGCATGCACGCGCCCGGCGCGGAGGGTAGTTTCACGCAGGAGCCCCCGTGCCGCCCCGGGGCCGCGCCCGGCGGTGGTTGCGCGCGGGCGGACGCGGAGACCCCGATCCGGAAGGCTTGTCCATGCGGCGCAGTATCGGCCTGGTCCTGGTGGGACTGGGCGTGTTGATGTTGGTGCTCGCGCCGCTGTCCCGCTGGTACGCCTACCCGCGGCTGGCGGTCGTCTCCAACGACGTCGCCGAGCGGGTGTCGGCCGGCAACGCCGTCACCGTGCTCGACCTCGGCGCCGTCGTGCGTCAGGACGCGGAGATCGAGCGCGTCACCGACGTCCGCTCCGTCCGCCGGATCATCCCCGACCAGGGCGACAGCACCGGCGACACCGCCGTCTGGGACACCAGCGTCACGACGTTCGACGAGGCCGGCGCCGGCGCCACCCCCGAAGAGAACGTGCTCTCGTACTACGAGGAGCGGGTCGCGTTCGACCGCCACGGCGCCGACTCCGTCGACGGCCACGACCAGTACTACACGCCCACCGGCGAGTCCGCCGACCGCGTCGACGTCGACCACGAGGGCTACTACTTCAAGCTGCCGTTCGGCACCGAGCAGCGGTCGTACCCGTTCTGGGACTCCACCATCCAGGACACCCGGCCCATGGAGTTCCAGAACGAGACCACCCTCGAAGGCCTCCCCGTCTACGTCTTCGAGCAGGTCGTCGAGCCGACGCCGGTGTCGGCGCTGGAGGTCCCCGGCGCCCTCTTCGGCCAGGCCGGCTCGATCGTCGCCGACCGCGTCTACAGCAACACCCGCACCATCTGGGTCGAGCCGCGCACCGGCGCCATCATCAAGGGCGAGGAGGAGCAGGACTCCTACCTCGACTTCGAGGGCACCCGCGGCCCGACGATCGTCCAGGGCACGATCGCCTACACCGACGCCCAGGTCACCGCCAACGTCGACGAGTACTCGTCCAGCGCCGACCGCCTCGGCCTGGTCCGCGACACCGTGCCGGTCGCCGCGGCCGCCGGCGGCCTCGTCCTCGTGGTGACCGGGCTGCTGCTCGCCCGCCGCGGCTCCTACCACGGCAAGCGGCGGTCGCCCGGTGCCGACGACGGTCCCGACGGTGTCGGCGGGTCGTCTGACCCGTCCGGCTCGGCCGGCGTCGTGACGCGGCCGGCGGGGGAGCGGACGGCGCTGCAGCAGCGGCCGCGCGTCCAGGAGCCGACGCGGTCCCTGTTCGAGCGGCCGCGATACGAGCCGCCGCAGCTCTCCGCGTACGACGCGACGCCGCACCAGGCAGCGGCCGAGCCCATGCCACCGGAGGAGACGCCGGCGACGTACGCCGAGGAGCCGCGGCTGCACTTCGAGACCGCTCCCGGCGCCGGGACCGCGGTGGCCGCCGACCGCTCGGCGCACTCGATCCACGACGACCCGCAGTACGCCGACCCGCAGTACGCCGCTCCGGTCGACGACGCCGGTCAGTTCGTCCACGCCGATCAGGACTCACGCCAGGCCCCGGAGCAGTCGTCGCTCCCGCGCCGCCGCCCGCAGTCCGGTTCCGTCCGGCCGCCGGTGGGCCGGGCGCAGGCGCAGGGACAGTCGGCGCAGTCGTTGCTCGGCCAGTCGCCGACCGGCCCGCTCACCCCCGCCCAGCCGCACGACGACCACGCCGAGCCCGCCGTTCCGGCCGACGCCGGCACGACGGCCGGGCGGGCCGCGCCGGCCGATGCCGGGTCGGCCGAGTTGGAGCGGGCCCGCGCCGACCTGGTCCGCCTCGAGCAGGCCCGCGCCGAGCTGGCCCGGTTCGCTCAGGAGCACCCCGACCTCGCCGCCAGCGGCGGCGCCGCCGAGCCGGCCGGCTCCGGCCCGGTCCCGGCCGAGGCCGACGCGGTAGCCGAGGCCGCGACCGGTGCCGACGCCGAGGCCGCGAACGACGCCGCGACCCAGCCCTCGGCCGGCCACCCGGCCGCCGCCGCGGACCTCGTCCAGCCGGCCGCCGCCACCCCGGAGCCGACCCCCGCCACCCCGGCGCAGGGCCGCCGCCGCGCCCGCGACGACGACGCACTGTTCGACGAATTCGACGAGGACGGCCGGTCCGCGGGCAGCATGCACCGCTACTGACCGTGCCCGGGAGCACCCCAGAACACGGTCCTGCCTGCACCGATACCACCCGCCGCCGAGCCGGCCGGAGGGGAGTACGCTGGTGCGAATCGAGGAACGGGGCATGGTGCCAGGTCATCCCATAGCTGAATCCGCCGCCGTGATCAACTCGCGACCTACCGTCGATTGACCCTGGTCGTCGCGGACAGGTAACCTATGTGTGCGCTGTGGGCCTGCGCGAACCTCGGACGGAGCAGGCTCGCGCTCGTTATTGTCGGTTGGCGGCTCAGGGGAACTAGGACCTGGTCGGTGATGGCACAGCGATCCAATGGTCCTGGCGCATGAAGCTACCACCGAACCTTGTCCGGAGTCCCCTTCCACATGACGAGCAGCATCGAGGCCGAGACGCCTACCTCGACGGCCCCCAGGACGACCACGCAGGTCGCCGTCAACGACATCGGGTCCGAGGAAGCCTTCCTCGCCGCGATCGACGAGACCATCAAGTACTTCAATGACGGCGATATCGTTTCCGGTACCGTCGTCAAGGTCGACCGGGACGAAGTCCTACTCGACATCGGCTACAAGACCGAGGGCGTCATCCCCTCGCGTGAGCTGTCCATCAAGCACGACGTCGATCCCTCCGAGGTTGTCGCCGTCGGCGACGATGTCGAGGCCCTCGTCCTGCAGAAGGAGGACAAGGAAGGCCGCCTGATCCTGTCCAAGAAGCGCGCGCAGTACGAGCGCGCCTGGGGCAAGATCGAGGAGATCAAGGAGGCCGACGGCGTCGTTTCCGGCACCGTCATCGAGGTCGTCAAGGGCGGCCTCATCCTCGACATCGGTCTCCGTGGCTTCCTGCCCGCGTCGCTGGTCGAGATGCGCCGGGTCCGCGACCTCCAGCCGTACGTCGGCAAGGAGATCGAGGCCAAGATCATCGAGCTGGACAAGAACCGCAACAACGTGGTCCTGTCCCGCCGCGCCTGGCTCGAGCAGACCCAGTCCGAGGTTCGGTCGACCTTCCTGCAGACGCTGCAGAAGGGCCAGATCCGCTCCGGTGTGGTCTCCTCGATCGTCAACTTCGGCGCGTTCGTCGATCTCGGCGGCGTCGACGGCCTGGTGCACGTCTCGGAGCTCTCCTGGAAGCACATCGATCACCCGTCCGAGGTGGTCGAGGTCGGCCAGGAGGTCACCGTCGAGGTGCTCGACGTCGACATGGACCGCGAGCGCGTGTCGCTCTCGCTGAAGGCCACCCTCGAGGACCCGTGGCAGCAGTTCGCCCGGATCCACCAGATCGGCCAGATCGTGCCCGGCAAGGTCACGAAGCTCGTCCCGTTCGGCGCGTTCGTGCGCGTCGAGGACGGCATCGAGGGCCTCGTGCACATCTCCGAGCTGGCCGAGCGCCACGTCGAGGTGCCCGAGCAGGTCGTCACGGTCGGCAAGGACGTCATGGTCAAGGTCATCGACATCGACCTCGAGCGTCGCCGTATCTCGCTGTCGCTGAAGCAGGCCAACGAGGGCGACACCGCCGCGCACGTCAGCGAGCACTTCGACCCGACGCTGTACGGCATGGCCGCCGACTACGACGCCGAGGGGAACTACAAGTACCCCGAGGGCTTCGACCCCGAGACCAACGACTGGCTCGAGGGCTACGAGAAGCAGCGTGAGGAGTGGGAGCGGCAGTACGCCGAGGCGCACGCTCGCTGGGAGGCGCACAAGTCCCAGATCGAGAGCGCGCAGGAGGCCGACGCCGAGGCGAAGGCCGACAACCCGTCCACGTACTCTTCGGGCGGCGCGCCCGAGGAGGAGGGGCCCGGCACGCTGGCGTCCGACGAAGCGCTTCAGGCGCTGCGCGAGAAGCTCACCGGCAACTGAGCCGAACGCATCGCACGAGCCCCGCACCCACCTCGGGTGCGGGGCTCGTCGCATGTGTGCCGTCGCGCCGCGGTGTCCGCGACGGCGCGGGAGGTTACGGTGTGCTCGTGACGAGCAGAGACCGCCGGCGGGGCCGGCCGGCCGCGGCCGCGACGCTGTTCCTGCCGCTGCTCCTGGTGCTGTCCGGCTGCTCGAACGGCGACGAGCCCGAGGTGCCGGTCGTGCCGACGTCGGGGGAGCCCACGGACGGCGACGGCACCGACGCGGCGGGCGAGCCGTCCGCGTCACCCGGTTCGACCACCGGTGTGCCCGAGCTGTGCAGCGACCTCGCCAGCGCCGGCGAGATCGCGCAGATCCTGCAGGTTCCGATGCAGGGCGAGACGGTCCGCGTCTACAACGACGAATTCCTGCCCGACTCCGGCCGCACCGGCCGCCTGACCTGCAGCTACGGCGTCCCGGAGGTGCCGGAGGGCACGACGCCGCCGCCCACGCCGCCGCCGGTGCCGCTGGAGATCGCCGTCAGCGGCTACACCGAGGCCGACATCGCGGCGGGCCGCATCGACTCCACGGTCGACGGCGCGCAGGCCGCGGGCACCGTCGTCACCGCCCAGACGGTGGCCGGCCGCGACGGCTTCCTGCTGACCGACGTCGAGGACGTGTCGTTCGTGATGGCCGACGACATCCGGACGTACGTCATCACGTTGCTGCACGGCGTGGTGCCGGCGGCCGCGGAGCCGGTCGTGCTGGTGAACCTGGCCGCGCATCTGCTCGGCGCTTCGGCGACGGGGACGCCGACGCCGACGGGCTCCGCGACGGCGCCGACGGGGTCCGCGACTGCGCCGACACCGTCGCCGTAGCTTCGCTTGGTCTCCGAGGCTCCGGCACTCGAACCGAGTTTTGATCGATGTGAGAACGCTGTCGTGTCAGCGACAGTGATGTCGCGTCGTTTCCGCAGCGATCTCACATCGATCTCGGCATCGTCGGGCCGCGGCGACTGTGCGCCCGCCGGGCACGTCACTGGGTGAGATCACTGTGCGTGCTGGGTGGCGTCGCTGTTGCCAGGGCAACAGTGATCCTCCCCACCCGGCGCAGCGATCTCACACCGTGAGGTGGGGATCGCGCCGGTCGGCCTGGTCCGCTCGGTCGGGCCGGGCTTCTCGTTGGCTGGCCGACCGTGCGCCGGGTCTGCCGCGTTCGCCGGGCTCCGTGCCGTTGGCCGTCCCCCCTGGCGCCCATTTTCTCAGCCGCGTGACCGCGCCTCAAGCGGACCCAAATGGGGCGCTTCGCGCGTTGGGTGACCGCTTGACCCGCGGTCCCGCGGCCAAGAACGGGCGCTTATCAGGGGGACGGGGGCAGTCTGGGCACACCTCGATGCCCGCTCCGGGAGTCGAGGACACCAACGGTGCACCGGCACGAACAACGAACGCCAGCCAGCCAGACGAACGGCGAACGGCGCACCGGGCGGCCTCTGCCCGCATTTCCCCCGTCCCCCTGATAGCTGCCCGTACTTGGCCGCGTGCGGGCGGGTCAAGCGGTCATCGCCGCGCGAAGCGCCATCAGTCCGCTTGAGGCGCGCGGGCGCGGCTGAGAAAATGGGCAGCAGGGGGACGGCCCACTTGCGGACAACGGCGAACTGCGGGACAACGGCGAACCGTTACACGATCCCCACCTCACTGTGTGAGATCGCTGCGCCGGGTGGGGTGGATCACTGTTGCCCTGGCAACAGCGACGCCACCCGGCAAACACAGTGATCCCACCCAGTGACGCGCCGGGGGGCGCGCAGTCGTCGCGGCCGAGTTCGTCGCTGCACTCCTCTCGCGTCGCTTCTCCTGATCTCGTCCCCGGGCGGCGAGCCCGGCCCGTTAGGGTCGTGGGGTGCTGAGAGTAGGGCTGACGGGCGGGATCGGGGCCGGGAAGTCGGTGGTGGCGCGCCGGCTGGCGGAGCGGGGAGCGACGGTCGTCGACGCGGATGTCGTCGCGCGGGAGGTGGTCGAGCCGGGCACGCCGGGGCTGGCCGCCGTCGTCGCGGAGTTCGGACCCGGTGTCCTGACGCCCGACGGCGCGCTGGACCGGCCGGCGCTCGGGAAGATCGTCTTCGCCGACGAGGAGCGCCGGACCGCGCTGAACGCGATCGTCCACCCGCTGGTCGGCCGCCGGCGGCAGGAGCTGGTCGCCGCGGCGGGGCCGGACGCCGTCGTCGTCGAGGATATCCCGCTGCTGGTCGAGAACGGCCTCGTCGCCGGGTTTCCGCTGGTCATCGTCGTGCACGCGACGGAGGAGGAGCGGCTGCGGCGGCTTGTCGACGACCGTGGCATGACCCCGGCCGACGCGCTGGCCCGGATCCGGTCTCAGGCCACCGACGCGCAGCGGCGCGCCGCGGCGGACGTCTGGCTGGACAACTCCGGCGCGCTTGTGGATATCGACGCCGCCGTTGACGCCCTGTGGACGGAGCGCCTGGTGCCGTTCGAGCAGCACCTGCGGACCCGGACCGCCGCGCCCCGTCCGCCGCACGCCGTCGTCGTCGAGCCGGACCCGACCTGGGCGGTGCAGGGGGAGCGGCTGCTGGGACGGATCCGGCGTGTCGTGGGGGATCGGCTGATCCGGTCGGACCATCACGGCTCGACGTCCGTGCCCGGGCTGCCGGCGAAGGACGTGATCGACGTGCAGCTGGTCGTCGCGGACCTTGCGACGGCGGAGGAGGTCGCCGGCGAGCTGGCCGAGGTCGGCCTCGTCCGGCTGCCGGACCGCTGGTGGGACGTCGATCGTGACGGCGTCGAGCGAGACAAGGTGCTGATCTGCAACGCCGACCCCGGCCGCGCCGTCAACTGCCACATCCGCCCCGTGACGTCGCCGTCCTGGCGCGACGGCCTGCTGCTGCGCGACTGGCTGCGGGCGCACCCGGACGCCGTCGCCGAGTACGCGGCGCTCAAGCGTGACCTCGCCGCCCAGCCGCACGACACCGTCGACGATTACGCCACCCGCAAGACGCCGTGGATCAACGCCGCTCTCGCCAGCGCCGACGCCTGGGCAGAGGAGGTCGGCTGGCGGGTGTGACGCCGGCTGCTCGCGCCGGCCCGGCGCCCGCGTCCGTACGCCGCGCTACGCGCCCGGCGGGGCCAGCCCCGGCTGCGGCCACCCGCCCGTGGGGCCGGCCGTCGTCGAGCCGGCGCCGTCCGTCGCGCCGCCGAAGAGGCTCCGCGTCAGGGCCTCCGAGTCGCTCAGCATCTCGTCCAGCGCGACGGCGAGATCGTCGTCGCCGGGTGGGTGGCCGGCGTCGGCGGCGGTGAGGACGGCGCGGCGCATCAGCTCCTTCGCGAACGACGCCGTCGTCCCGTCGGAGCGTTCGGCGGCCGCGTCGAGCGCGGACGGCGTGAAGGGGAGGTCGCGCGCGTACAGCCGGTTCAGCCGGCGCCGGGCGGCGGCGTCGGGCAGCGGGATCTCGGCGGCGAGGTCGACCCGGCCGGGCCGCTGCGCGAGCGCGGGCTCCAGCAGGTCGGCGCGGTTGGTGGTGAGGACGAACGCGACGTCGGCGTCCTCGGCCAGGCCGTCGAGGGCGTCGAGCGCCTCGAACAGCAGCGGCTGCGGCCCGCCGGAGAGGGTGCGGTCCTCGGCGATCAGGTCGCAGTCCTCCAGCACGACGACGGCCGGCTCGAGCGCCCGCGCGGTCTCAGCGGCGGTCTGGACCAGCCGCAGCGACCGCCCGGACAGCACGATCACCGTCGTGCCGGGGCTGACGGCCATGAGGTAGCGGACGGTGTGCGTCTTGCCGGTGCCGGGTGGCCCGAACAGCAGGATGCCGCGCTTGAGGTGCTGGCCGGCGGCCCGCAGCGCGTCGCGGTGGCGGGCGACGCCGGTGAGGTGCCGCTCGATGCGGGCGAGCACGCCGTCTGGCAGGACGACATCGCCGGCGGTGAGGGTGGGACGGTGCAGGAACGTGACGTCGCCGTTGCTGGCGCCGAACTCGGCCGACGCGAACGTGACGACCTGCCCGCGCAGGACGCTGTGCTCGGCCATGAGCCGGTGCAGCTCGTCCAGGAAGGCGGGCACGACGGCGTCGGAGGCGGCCAGCACCTCCAGTTCGGGCAGTTCGCGGCCGAACTGCGGCTGGGCGTCGCGCTGCAGGACGACGAGGGGTACGCCGTCGAAGGTGAAGAGGTGGAGCCCGAACGCGACGACCTGGCGGCTGGTGTCCGGGCCGGTGGGGACGCGCGTGTAGTCGACCGGGCCGACGGGGAAGACCCCGTGCAGGCCGGTGTTCTCGATGATCTCGGCCAGCGACGAGTGCCGGCGGGCCATCCCGCCGCCGACGCCGATGAGCCGGTGGCCGTCGTGCCGCCGCGCCAGCGCCTCCAGGGCGACGTCGGCGTCGGCGAACCGCAGCGGTGAGACCTGCTCGGTGACGACGGGAACGGAGCGCGGCGCGACGCCGAGGTGCTCCTGGAGGACCGGCAGCAGCGGCTGGACCTGGTCGGACTCCTCGCGCACCTGGTGCACGACCTCGGTCATGAAGGTGCGGAACGTGGTCACGAACCTGCGGGTTTCGTCGTCCATCGCTGTGAGCGTAGCTGTACCTCCGGACCTTGTCGGTGCCAGCGCATACCGTTGTTCCCATGCGCGCGGCTAGTGAGATCTCCCGGGTGGTGGCCCCCTTCAAGGTCGTCAGTGAGTGGGAGCCGTCCGGCGACCAGCCGGCGGCCATCGACGAGCTCGAGCGGCGGGTCCGCGCGGGCGACAAGAACACCGTCCTGCTCGGCGCCACCGGCACGGGCAAGAGCGCCACCACGGCCTGGCTGGTCGAGCGGCTGCAGCGGCCCACGCTGGTCATGGTGCCGAACAAGACGCTGGCGGCCCAGTTCGCCAACGAGCTGCGCGAGATGTTCCCGAACAACGCGGTCGAGTACTTCGTCTCGTACTACGACTACTACCAGCCCGAGGCGTACGTCCCGCAGAGCGACACCTACATCGAGAAGGACTCCTCCATCAACGAGGAGGTCGAGCGGCTCCGGCACTCGGCCACGTGGTCGCTGTTGACCAGACGCGACGTCATCGTGGTGGCCACGGTGTCGTGCATCTACGGCCTGGGGTCGGCCGAGGAGTACCTCCACCGCATGGTGCACCTCAAGGTCGGCGACGAGAAGAACCGCGAGGGGCTGCTGCGCGAGCTGGTCGACGTCCAGTACACCCGCAACGACCAGAACCTCACCCGCGGCACGTTCCGGGTGCGCGGCGACACCCTCGAGATCATCCCGATGTACGACGAGCTGGCCGTGCGGGTCGAGTTCTTCGGCGACGAGATCGAGCGCATCATGACCATGCACCCGCTGACGGGCGAGGTCATGCGCGAGGAGCAGGAGACCTACGTCGCGCCGGCCACCCACTACGTGTCCGGCCGCGAGCGCATGGAGCGGGCCATCACCAGCATCGAGGCCGAGCTCGAGCAGCGGCTGGCCGAGTTCGAGCGGCAGGGCAAGCTGCTCGAGGCGCAGCGGCTGCGCATGCGCACCACGTACGACATCGAGATGATGCGCGAGGTCGGGTTCACGTCCGGCATCGAGAACTACTCGCTGCACATGGACAACCGCCAGCCCGGGTCGGCGCCCAACTGCCTGCTCGACTACTTCCCCGACGACTTCCTGCTGGTCATCGACGAGTCGCACGTCACGGTGCCGCAGATCGGCGGCATGTACGAGGGCGACATGAGCCGCAAGCGCACCCTCGTCGACCACGGGTTCCGGCTGCCCAGCGCCATGGACAACCGGCCGCTGCGGTTCGAGGAGTTCCTCCAGCGCATCGGCCAGACGGTGTACCTCTCGGCCACGCCCGGCCCGTACGAGATGGACAAGGTCGAGACCGTCGTCGAGCAGATCATCCGGCCGACCGGCCTGGTCGACCCCGAGGTCGTGGTCAAGTCCACGAAGGGCCAGATCGACGACCTCATCCACGAGATCCAGCTCCGCGTCGAGCGCGACGAACGGGTCCTCGTCACCACGCTGACCAAGAAGATGTCCGAAGACCTCACCGACTACCTGCTCGAACGCGGCATCCAGGTGCGCTACCTGCACAGCGAGGTCGACACCCTGCGCCGGGTCGAGCTGCTGCGCGAACTGCGGATGGGCGAGTTCGACGTGCTCGTCGGCATCAACCTGCTCCGCGAGGGCCTCGACCTCCCGGAGGTGTCGCTGGTCAGCATCCTCGACGCCGACAAGGAGGGCTTCCTCCGGTCCGGGACGTCTCTGATCCAGACCATCGGCCGCGCCGCCCGCAACGTCTCCGGCCAGGTGCACATGTACGCCGACACCATCACGCCGTCCATGCAGAACGCCATCGAAGAGACCAACCGGCGGCGCGAGAAGCAGGTCGCCTACAACACCGAGCACGGCATCGACCCCACGCCGCTGCGCAAGCGCATCAGCGACATCACCCAGTTGCTGGCCCGCGAGGACGCCGACACCGAGGCGCTCATCGGCGGCTCGGGGCGGGCCGCCAGCCGGGGCAAGTCGCCGGTGCCGGGGGTGCGCGCGAGCGTCGGCAGCGCCGGCAAGCACGCCGCCGATCTCGCCGGCATGCCCGCGGCCGAGCTCGCCGGCCTCATCCAGCAGCTCAGCGACCAGATGCACGCCGCGGCGGCCGAGCTGCAGTTCGAGCTGGCGGGCCGGCTGCGCGACGAGATCTCCGAGCTGAAGAAAGAGCTGCGCGGCATGCACGAGGCCGGCGTCGGCTGACCCGCTGGCCGGCGCGGCGGTGGGCCGCCGCGCCGGGCACGCGGGTCAGCCGTGCCCGGCCGGACTCAGTCGAGCGCGTACGCGCGCAGCACCTCCTGCTCGATCCGGTTGCCGTCCCGGTCCCAGGCCTCGACCCGCAGCGACAGGTGTGTGGCTGCCGCCGGCACCCGGCTGATCACGACGCGGAAGGTCCCGTCGCCGCGCGGCACCACCCGCGCCGGCTGCCAGCTCGCCCCGTCGTCGAAGGAGACGGACGCCGTCGCGCCGGCCACCGGGGCGGCGCCGGGTGCGCCCGGCTGGTGCCCCACCGCGACGTCGACGAACTGGGCGCCGGACTTGGCGCCGACGTTCAGCAGCGACACGTCGACGTCGTAGGAGAGGGTCAGCAGCGGCAGCGCCGTCGGCTCATCGACCGGCGCCGATCGGGCCACCGTCCACGCCGTTGACGTCGACGTCGAGGCGAGCCACCACGGCGCCGACCGCGCGACGTCCAGTTCGACCCGCAGCGACGACGGCGCCGACGGCACCGCGAACGTCCCGTCCGCGCGGCCGCCCGATGCCACCAGCGCACCGTCCGCGAACAGCCGGAACGCCGGCGTGTCCACGGCCGGCACGGCAGTGCCCCAGTGCCCGTACCCGTCCGTCCACTCCCGCAGCCGCAACGTCACGTCGTCACCCGACCGGTACGCCGCCGAGTCCTCGGCGCCGAAGTCGACCGGCAGCACCCCCGGCGCCAGCACCTGCCGGAACCACGCGTCCTCGAGCTCCTGCCCGTTGTCGTAGGTGCGCGGCGCCGACTGCATCAGGAAGCCGAACGGATCGGCGTCGGTCGATGCGCCGTACCCGTACTGCGCCCAGAACGTGTCGCCGCCGGAGACGTACTCCACCCGCTGCTGCGGCGCGACCGTCCGCCGCAGGAAGCCGAACGAGAACGCGTCCCACGGCCGCCACTTGTGCCGCAGCTCGCCGATGCCCTGACCTGGGACGTGGCTGTGGTAGTCGACGTCGATGCGGGTCGTGTTCGACTCGTCGACGACGTAGTCGAGCGACGGCGGCACCACGTCCTCCTCCACGAGCACGAGGTCGTAGAGGTACGGGCTCACCTTGATCGCCTCGACGGCGGCCGTCACCGGGCCCTGGTCCAGCAGCGCGAGCAGCGCCTGCCCCTCCTCGCGGGTCATCGACACGGTCGGGACGGTGTTCGGGTCGCCGCCGATGGTCAGCGCGCCGGACACGTTGTTGAAGATCATCACCAGCTCGGCCCCGGCGGCCGCGGCGTTGTGCATCTTCTCCAGGAAGGTGATCTCGCCACGCTGGATCAGCGCGATCTTCCCGTCGACGTCCACGTTCTCGAAGTCCGCCGGCTTGCCGAGGCCGGCGTACACCATCGGCAGCTCGTACGACCCGTCCAGCAGCGCCGAGTTGAGCACGTACGTCGCCTCGATCGGCCGCTCCACCGGGGTCAGTGTGCGCATCTGGATCAGCGGCGCGACCAGCGAGTACTGCGTGTAGTACTCGAAGTCGCCGACGGTGACGGGGTCGGTCGGCGACGCGAACGAGGGTTGCGCGCCGACGGAGAACGAGTGCGCGTACGACTTGCCCTCCGGGTCCGACCGCCACCACGCCAGCATGGTGTTGGTCGCCTCGACCGGGTCCGGGGTGTCGACCTCGATGGGGACGGTCTCGCGGGCGTCCAGCGTCACGGACGTGTCGCCGCCGACGGTGAACTCCGGCGCGAACACCGCCGCCGTCTCCGTCGTGAAGACGTGCGGCTCGTCGTAGGTGAACACGTAGCCCATCGCGGCGTACCGGCCCGGCGGCACCCGCAGTGTCGCCGCGCCGTCGCTGAACCCGACGCTGGTCGCGGCGAACACCGACGTGTCGTCGACGTTCACGACGTCGACCAGGCTGATCCCGCCGGCCGGGCGGCCGTCGCGGGCGATGCCGCGCACGGTGAGGTCGTACCGTTCGGACTCCTTGTAGAAGCCCGCCGCGGTCCGCACGCTCACGCCGTCCGGCCCGGTCGCGACCAGCCAGCCGCCGTACAGGCCGTAGTCGCCGGCGGTGGGGTCGACGGTGACGGCGACGTCCGCGGTCCCGCCGGCCGGCACCGTCACCGATGACGCGTCCAGCGTCACCATGCCGGGCGCGGGCGCCGTCCCGTCCTCGTCGGCGAGATCCAGCGCCAGCGTCAGCGTGACGGGGGAGTCGCCGGCGTTGCGGTAGGTGACGGTGCGGGTGACGGGCGCGGCGTCGTCCTGCGGGTACGGGAAGTAGCCGGCGTCCAGCGGCCCGCTCGCCGCGAACACCTGCTGCGTCGTCGCGCGGGCGAGGTCGACGCGGCCGGCACCCTGCTCATAGACCGTCAGGTCGCCGGGTGACGACGTCGACGCCAGCGCCGCCTTGAGGTCCGGGCCGGTCCAGTCCGGCCGCTGCTGCGCCAGCAGCGCCGCCGCGCCCGCGACGTGCGGCGTCGCCATCGAGGTGCCGTCCAGCGCGAGGTAGTCGTCGCCGACCGGGGTGCCGATGACGGCGCCCGCGGCCCGCGCCGCGATGATCCCGACGCCCGGCGCCGTCACGTCCGGCTTGAGCGCGAAGTCGCCGGCCCGCGGCCCGCGCGACGAGAACCCGGCCAGCCGGTCCTGCTTGTCGACGGCGCCGACGGTGAGCGCGCTGGTCGCCGCGCCCGGCGTCGTCACGGTGCCGTCGCCCGGGCCGTCGTTGCCGGCCGCGATGACGAACAGCGCGTCCGAGCCCGCGCTGAGCCGGTCGACCGCCTGGCTGGCCGGGTCGGTGCCGTCGGTGTAGCCGCCGCGCACGCCCAGGCTGAGATTGACGACGTCCGCGCCGTTCGCGACCGCCCACTCCATCCCGGCGATGACCTCGGACATCGGCCCGGAGCCGCCGTCGTCGAGCACCTTGACGTTCATCAGGTCGGCCTCGTACGCGATGCCGCGGCGCTGACCGTCCGACGCGGCGCCGGTTCCGGCGACGATCGACGCGACATGCGTGCCGTGGCCGAACCGGTCGGTCGTGCTGTCCGAGACGCTGAAGTTCGCCTCGGCGACGACCTTGCCCGCGAGGTCCGGGTGGGTGGTGTCGATGCCGGTGTCCAGGACGGCGACCGTGACGCCGTCGCCGGTGAACCCGGCGGCCCACGCGTCCGGCGCCCCGATCTGCGGCGCGCTGTCCTCGTCGACGGTGGTCATGGCCTGGTCCAGCCAGATCTTCTCGACCCCGGCCGCCCGGCCGAGCAGCCGGGCACCCGTCAGTGCGTCCGCGAGCGCTGCCGCGGCGTCCTTGTCGACGTCGGCGGCGACGGCGCCGATCGACTCCAGCGTGTCGGTAGTGGTGACGGCGGGCAGCGGCGCCGCGGCGCGGGCGGGTCCGGCGGACTCGACGATGACCGGCAGCACGTCGCTGCTCGCGTCGTCGTAGCCCTGCTCGATCAGCGCCGTCACGTCGAACAGCGCGCGGTCCAGCAGGTCGGGGACCAGCGGCGCGACGTCGGCCGGCACGACGTACAGGTGCCCGTCCAGCTCCTGCTCGTGGAAGCCGGGGACGGTGCCGTTCGCCCTGGCCGCGGGCTCGACGGTGGCCGCCTGGCGGCCGCCCGGCTCGGTGGTGACGTGGATGCGGTCACCGGTGATCAACGTGACGGTGACCCCGCCGTCCGGCCCGGCGAGGGGTGGGGACGACCCCGCCGGGACGGACGGCTCGGCGGTCGCGGCAGGGATCCCCTGCGCGATCAGGCCGGTGAGGACGACGGCGGCCGCGGCCGCTCTCCAGTGTCTGCGCAACGCTCTGCCCTCCGGGGTGCGGGTGGCCGTGCCGTCAGCGGGATGCGGTGTCCGGATCGTCCCGAAGGTTCCCTCTACGTGACAAGGGCTATGCTTTGGCGACAATCCGTCAGTGGCGCGTTTTGGCCAGCGGTCTCGACCCCCGGAGCCGCTCATGCTGGAACAGCTCGGCCTCAGCGACGAGGAGCAGACCGCCTACCTCGCCCTGCTCGACCACGCCCGGCCCGCGGCGGCGGCGGACCTGGCGCCGGCCGCAGGGTCCGCCGAGGCCGTCGAGAAGCTGCTCGACGCGCTGGAGCGGCGCGGCCTGGCCGACCGGCTGCCGGGGGAGCCGCCCGCGTACCGCCTGGTCGACCCCGCGCTGGCGTTCGCCGAGACGCTGGCCGCCCGCGAGCGCGACCTGCAGCGCAGCCGCGTCCTCGTCGACGACCTCGCCGTGCGGCACCGCCGCCGCCACGACGCCGTCGAGCCGGGCGACCTCGTCGAGATCGTCACCGGCTCCGACGCGACCGCCCGCCGCCTCGTCGACGTCTACAGCAGCGCCCGCACGCAGGTCCGGGCCATGGAACGGCCGCCGTACGGCGTCGTCAACAGCGAGCCGAACCCGATCGAGGTCGAGCTGCTGAAGGCCGGCGTCCGGCACCGCGTCCTGTACGAGCAGAGCGCCGTCGACCTGCCCGGCCGGCTGGCCGACCTCCTCGGCGGCATCGCGGCGGGCGAGGAGGCCCGCGTCGTGCCGACGCTGCCGGCCCGCATGCTGCTGATCGACGACCGGTACGCGATGGTCCCCGCCCGGGCCGGCGCGCTGATCACCGACCAGCTGTTGGTCGTCCACCCCAGCGGGCTGCTGGACGTGCTGGCCGAGGTATTCGAGGAGACCTGGCTGCGGGCGATGCCGCTACGGCTGGACCCCAGCGACCAGGACGGCCAGGTCGACGACGACCGCGTCATCCTGAACCTGCTGGCCGCGGGGCTGACGGAGCAGTCGATCGCCCGGCACGTCGGCGCCAGCCAGCGCACCGTCCAGCGGCGGATCAAGGAGATCAGCGGACGCCTGGGCGCCCAGACGCGGTTCCAGGCGGGACTGCAGGCTGCGCGCAACGGCGTGCTGTAGCGGCCGGAAACGTCGGGCGTGGCAGCGAATTGCGTTTCTGGCGGGGCGTGTGAAATATACTGGGATCAGCGTGGAGGGGAGTACTCCCGACGCGGTGGCATCGTCATCACGGATGCTCCCCACACCGGGGTGCCTCCCGGTGCCTCCGGCCCAGTGATCCTGGGCGGACGAGACCTCCGGTTGCGCACAGCGTCCGCTGTGCGGTCAGCTCACCGGAGAGGACTCTGTCTTCGTGTTGGACCTGCCCCTGTGGTTCGAAGTCGGAACGCTCGTCGTTCTCGTCCTGCTGCTCATCGCCGACCTCCTCATCGTCACCCGCCGCCCGCACGCCCCGTCCATGCGCGAGGCGAGCCTGTGGGTGGCGTTCTACGTGGGGCTGGCAGTGGTGTTCGGCATCGTCCTGGGGTTCGTCGGCCACGGCCAGGCCTCCGGCGAGTTCTTCGCCGGCTGGCTCACCGAATACAGCCTGAGTGTCGACAACCTGTTCATCTTCGTGATCATCCTGGCCCAGTTCCGGGTGCCCAGGAAGTACCAGCAGTCGGTGCTGATGTTCGGCATCCTCACGGCGGTCGTCCTGCGCGGCATCTTCATCCTGCTCGGCGCCGCGCTGATCAACGAGTTCGCCTGGGTGTTCTACATCTTCGGCGCGTTCCTCGTGTACACCGCCGTCAAGCTGGCCAACCAGCAGATCCACCACGAGGACCACGACGAGGACTACGAGAACGCGTTCGTCCGCCGGGCCCAGCGGGTGCTGCCGATGACGAAGGAGTACCACGGCGTCAAGCTGCGCATCCGCGAGAACGGCAAGCGGCTCTACACCCCGATGGTCATCGTCTTCCTGTCCATCGCCTCCGCCGACCTGCTGTTCGCCGTCGACTCCATCCCGGCCATCTTCGGCCTCACCCAAGAGCCGTTCATCGTCTTCACCGCGAACATCTTCGCGCTGATGGGGCTGCGCCAGCTGTACTTCCTCATCGGCGGGCTGCTGGAGAAGCTGGTGTACCTGTCCGCCGGGCTCGCCGTCATCCTGGCGTTCATCGGGGTGAAGCTGGTCCTGCACGCCCTGCACGAGAACAACCTCCCGTTCGTCAACGGCGGCGAGCCGTTCCACAACGTGCCCGAGGTGCCCATCTGGCTGTCCCTGTCGGTCATCGTCGGGACGTTGGTGGTCACCACGGTGCTCAGCCTGATGAAGTCCCGCCGCGACGACCGCAAGGCTGCTCCCGCGGGCGGCGCCGCCGGGCCGGCTCAGGGCGAGGTCGAGGACTCGACGGACGGGGCGAGCGAGGCGGACGACGCGAGCGAGGCGGCCGAGCACGACCGCCGCTGACGGCCCGTCCTCACCCCTGCTCATGATCATCAACCGTTGGCGACACCCAGACGTCGCCAACGGTTGATGATCACGACGGCCTGTCGTCGTTCGTCGATCAGGCCGTGGACGACGCTCCGACCAGCCCGATCAGGAACAACATCCACGCCAGGAACGACCCGATGCCGATGTAGCCCAGGACGAGCCCGGCGATGGCCAAGCCGCGCCCGCCGACGCTGGGGTCGCGCTTGATCTTCCCGAGCGCTATGTGGCCGAAGATCACGGCCAGCAGCGACCCGAGCCATCCGAGCCACAGGATCCCGAGGACGAGGCTTGCGACCGCGAGGCCACTGGTCGTCCTCGGCTGCTGCGTGTAGGCGTACTGCGGTGGTCCATACTGCGGCTGGTTCTCGGTGGTCATGGCATGCCCCCCTGGCAGTCCGATTGGATGGCGCGGGACGCTACTCTCCGGGTCGGACAGAACCTCAGGCCCGCGCCGCTCACCAGCCGCGGGCCCGCCAGGCGGCCAGCTGCGGCCGTTCGGCGCCCAGCGTGGTGTCACTGCCGTGGCCGGGGTAGACCCAGGTCTCGTCGGGCAGCCGGTCGAACAGCTTCGCCTCGACGTCGTCGAGCAGGGAGGTGAAGTCGGCCGCCGAGCGGGTCTTGCCGACGCCGCCGGGGAAGAGGGAGTCGCCGGTCCAGAGGTGCGGCGGGCCGGTCGGGTCGTCGTACAGGACGGCGAGGCCGCCGGGCGTGTGGCCGGCCAGGTGGATCAGCTCCACCGCGATGTCGCCGAAGCGCAGCACGTCGCCGCCGGCGGCCACCAGCGCCGTCGGCACCGGGATGGCCGGGGCGTCCGCCGCGTGCGCCACCGTCACCGCGCCCGGTACGGCCGCCGTCACCGCGGCCAGCGCGCCCCAGTGATCGGGGTGGCGGTGGGTGGTGACGATGTAGCGCAGCGGCCCGTCGCCGCACAGCTCCAGCACCCGCGCGGGCTCGGCGGCGGCGTCGATCAGCAGCTCGTCGCCGGCGAAGCGGTCGCGCAGCACGTAGACGTTCGACGCCAACGGGCCCACGGCCGCCTTGGTGACGACCAGCCGGGCCAGTTCGTGTACCGCCGGCACGCCGCCGGGCGAGACGCGGCCGGTGTAGGAGCTCACAACCAGGACGGCAGCGCCGGCAGCGGGCCGGCCGGCTGCACTCGCAGCCCGGTGCCGGACGAGCGGCCGATCAGCCAGCTCAGCAGCTCGGACGGCGCGCCGCCGACGGTGACGGGCGCCTCGGCGCCCAGGTGCTCGACCCCGGCGCCGTCGATCTCGAGCGTGACGGCGGGGACGTCCTCGCGGCGGCCGAACGCGCGCACCGTCTCGTCGAGGGCGCGGTGGACGAACGCGGGCGGCCAGTCGGCGGCGCCGTAGCCGGTGTCGAGGTCGACGTGGTGCACCTCGAGCTCGCGCAGCCGCAGCCAGAGCACTCGCCGTCCGGGCAGCGGGTCGCCGGTGGCGGCCGCGCCCCGGCGCACCTGCCGCTCCCAGCCGTCGTCGGGCATCTCCATGACGGCGCGGACGAACCGGTCGGCGGAGGTGTGCAGGTCGTCGACGATCTCGGCGGCCGGCCGGGTGGCGCCGGCCGCGATGTCGGCGTTGCGGGCCTCGACGCTGGGATACATCGGGTTCTCGCGGCCGGTGCGGGCCCAGGCGAGCAGGTTGGACAGCGCATCGGCGTTGCGGGCCACATGTGTGAGGACGTGGGCGCGGGTCCAGCCTGGACATAGACTGGACGCGGCCAGGCCGGCGTCGTCGAGCGTGGCGGCCGTCGCGATGATGCGCTCGGTCGCGGCGGTCACCGGCCCGGCGGCGGGGGAGTCACCGGAATCGGAGGACATCGGTTCGGCGTTCACGGTGGGCACGGTTTCGAACCTAGTCCTCATCGGCCGCCGGGGCGACTGAGTTGGACGTCCCGGACCGTTCGTCCGAGCGACCTTGTCAGACCCGCCCCCTACGATGCAGTGAACCGTACGTCTGTCCAGTGCACCACCCCCGATACCGGAGCCCACGCGACCTCATGACCGAACGAACCGCCGCCCGCGTCAGCGACCGCCTGGTGGTCCGCGGCGCCCGGGAGCACAACCTCAAAGACGTCTCCCTCGACCTCCCCCGCGACGCGATCATCGTGTTCACGGGGTTGTCCGGGTCGGGGAAGTCCAGCCTGGCCTTCGACACCATCTTCGCCGAGGGTCAGCGCCGCTACGTCGAGTCGCTGTCGGCGTACGCCCGCCAGTTCCTGGGGCAGATGGACAAACCGGACGTCGACTTCATCGAGGGGTTGTCGCCGGCGGTCTCCATCGACCAGAAGTCGACGTCGCGCAACCCGCGCTCGACCGTCGGCACCATCACCGAGGTCTACGACTACCTGCGGCTGCTGTACGCGCGGGCCGGGCATCCGCACTGTCCCGAGTGCGGGCGGCCGATCGGCCGGCAGACGCCGCAGTCCATCGTCGACCAGGTGCTCGAGCTCGAGGACGGCGCCCGGTTCCAGGTGCTGGCGCCGGTGGTCCGGGCCCGCAAGGGCGAGTACGCCGACCTCTTCCGCACGCTGCAGGGGCAGGGCTACTCCCGCGCCCGGGTCGACGGCACGGTGTACCAGCTCGACGAGGTCCCCAAGCTGAAGAAGCAGGAGAAGCACACCATCGAGGTGGTGGTCGACCGGCTGGCGGTGAAGGAGTCCGCGAAGCGGCGGCTCACCGACTCCGTCGAGACCGCGCTACGGCTCTCCGGCGGCCTGATCACCCTCGACTTCGTCGACCTCCCCGAGGACGACGAGCACCGCGAGCGGGTCTACTCCGAGCACCTGTACTGCCCGTACGACGAACTGTCGTTCGAAGAGCTCGAGCCGCGGTCGTTCTCGTTCAACTCGCCGTTCGGCGCCTGCCCCGAGTGCACCGGCCTGGGCACCCGCATGGAGGTCGACGACGAACTGGTCGTGCCCGACCCCTCGAAGACCCTCGACGGCGGCGCGCTGGCCCCGTGGGCGCCCGGCAACACCTCCGAGTACTTCGACCGGCTGGTCACGGCGCTGGCCGAGGCCATCGGGTTCCGCACCGACGTCCCGTTCGAGACGCTGCCGAAGAAGGCGCGCGAGGCCGTCCTGCACGGCCACCCCGAGCAGGTGCACGTCCGCTACAAGAACCGCTACGGCCGCGAGCGCTCCTACTACACCTCCTACGAGGGCGTGCTGCCGTGGGTGCGGCGCCGCTACGCCGAGGCCGAGTCCGACGCCAGCCGCGAGCGGTTCGAGGGCTTCATGCGCGAGGTCCCGTGCCCGGCCTGCGGCGGCACCCGGCTCAAGCCGGTGGTGCTGGCGGTCACGGTCGGCGGCCGGAGCATCGCCGACGTCGCCGCGCTGCCCATCGGCGAGTGCGCCGAGTTCCTGCGCACGCTGAAGCTGTCCGAGCGCGAGGAGCAGATCGCCGCCCGGGTGCTCAAGGAGGTCAACGAGCGGCTGCAGTTCCTGGTCGACGTCGGCCTGCACTACCTCAGCCTCGACCGCGCGTCGGCCACGCTGGCCGGCGGCGAGGCACAGCGCATCCGGCTGGCCACGCAGATCGGCTCCGGCCTGGTCGGCGTCCTGTACGTGCTCGACGAGCCGTCCATCGGGCTGCACCAGCGCGACAACCACCGGCTCATCGAGACGCTCATCCGGCTGCGCGACCTCGGCAACACGCTGATCGTGGTCGAGCACGACGAAGACACCATCAAGGTGGCCGACTGGGTGGTCGACATCGGCCCGGGCGCCGGCGAGCACGGCGGCCAGGTCGTCGTCAGCGGCACCGTCGACGACCTCCTGGCCCAGGAAGACTCCCTGACCGGCGCGTACCTGTCCGGGAAGAAGCGCATCGACATCCCGCCGGTGCGCCGTCCACCGGCGAAGGACCGCGCGCTCAAGGTCGTCGGGGCGCGCGCCAACAACCTCAAGGACGTCACCGTCAGCTTCCCGCTGGGCTGCTTCGTCGCCGTCACCGGCGTCAGCGGTTCGGGCAAGTCGACGCTGGTCAACGACATCCTGTACACGTCGCTGGCGAAGGAGATCTACAACGCCCGCGCGGTGCCGGGCCGGCACAAGCGCATCGAGGGCATGGGCCTGGTCGACAAGGTCGTGCACGTCGACCAGTCGCCCATCGGCCGCACCCCGCGCAGCAACCCGGCCACCTACACCGGCGTGTTCGACGTCGTCCGCAAGCTGTTCGCCGAGACGCAGGAGGCGAAGGTCCGCGGCTACCAGCAGGGGCGGTTCTCCTTCAACGTCAAGGGCGGGCGCTGCGAGGCGTGCTCCGGCGACGGCACCATCAAGATCGAGATGAACTTCCTGCCCGACGTCTACGTGCCGTGCGAGGTCTGCCACGGCGCCCGGTACAACCGCGAGACGCTCGAGGTGCACTACAAGGGTAAGAGCATCTCCGAGGTGCTCGAGATGCCCATCGAGGAGGCGACGGAGTTCTTCGCCCCGGTCGAGCGCATCGCCCGGCACCTGCGCACGCTCAAGGAGGTCGGGCTGGGGTACGTACGGCTGGGCCAGCCGGCGCCCACGCTGTCCGGCGGCGAGGCGCAGCGGGTCAAACTGGCGGCCGAGCTGCAGAAACGGTCCACCGGCAAGACCATCTACGTGCTCGACGAACCCACCACCGGCCTGCACTTCGAAGACATCCGCAAGCTCATCGGCGTGCTGCAGGGCCTGGTCGACAAGGGCAACACCGTCGTCGTCATCGAGCACAACCTCGACGTCGTCAAGACCGCCGACTGGATCGTCGACATGGGCCCCGAGGGCGGCACCGGCGGCGGCACCGTCGTCGCCACCGGCACGCCCGAGCAGGTCGCCAAGGTCCAGGCGTCGCACACCGGCACCTTCCTCCGCGACGTCCTCGGCGTCTAGCGGCGAGGCAATCCGTCTGGGCCACTGGTTCGTACATGATGGTGAACGGACCCATACGGAGAGGCGATCGATGGCACAGCAGCATGCGGCACCCACCCCGACCAGCGACCACGTGGACTGCGGCCACTGTGTCGGCCGCCGCACGGCCCTGATGGGCCTGGGCGCCGTCGGCGTCGCGGGCCTGCTGGCGGCCTGCGGCGGCGGTGACGACGAGCCGAGCACGGGCGGCGCGCCGTCCGCGCAGCCCAGCGCCGAGGCACCCGACGGCGGCACGAGCAGCGAGTCCACGCCGCCGGCCGAACCGTCGACGCCGGCGGGAGAGCCGGGCGGCGAACCGCTCACCAGCACCGCCGACGTCCCGGTGGGCGGCGGCGTGGTGCTGCACGCCCCCGGCGTCGTCGTCGCGCAGCCCGAGGCCGGCACGTTCGTCGCCTACAGCAGCACCTGCACGCACCAGGGCTGCGCCGTCACCACCGTGGCCGACGGCCTGATCACCTGCGACTGCCACGGCAGCCAGTACAACGTCGCCGACGGCTCGGTGGCCCGTGGCCCGGCCGAGCAGCCGCTGCCGGAGGTGGCGATCCTCGTCGAGGGCGACCAGATCCTCGCCGGTTGAAACAGGCGATCCGGCCGCCGCCCGCGCGTTCGAGGTCGGCGACCGGATCGTGGTCTGACGGGGCCGCACCCGGCCGGTGCGAACGGGGTGAACCGGCGGCCGGGTGCGGCGTCAGGGGAGCAGCGCGGGCTCAGGCGCCCGGACGCGGCTCCGTTGGCGGCTCCTCGTCGCCGAACAGCGACTGCCCCGGCGGGTCGGCGGGCGCACCCGCGTCCGAACCGTCGCCGGCCGAGGCGTAGGACGACGCCGGAGCGGCGGCGCCGCGGCCCAGCGGCGAGTCGACGTTCGACGGCGACAGCTTCGCCCACCACTCGCGGGCGGTGTTGATGCCACCGACGCCGAACGCGATCGTCACCGCGCCCAGGATCGCCAGCGGCAGGTACTGCAGCAGCGTGTTCTCGATCTTCGACGTCACCGACGACGCGAAGTTCAGCGTGTCGAACGCGGCCAGGACCCCGATCACCAGCACGCCGATGCGCACGGCGGTGCTGACCCAGCCCATGTTCCGGCTCTCCGCGAACGGCCGGACGACATTCGCCGCCCAATTGGCGATCGCGGCCGCCACGAACAACACCAGAAGCGCGATGGCCACCAGGGGCAGATACGCGATGAGCCGGTTCAGCATCGACGTGAGCTGATCGATCCGCAGCACTTCCGCGGCGATCTGCACGAAGATGATGAAGATGAGGAAATAGGCCACCTGGCCGATCAGCGCCACGCCGCTGGTTCCGGCCTGGCGCAGGGTGTTCTCGATACCGGCGGCCTCGGTCAGGCGACCGGCGCCGACCTTGTCCAGTCCGGCCGTGAGCAGCCGACGAATCAGCTTCGCGACCCAGTGCCCGACCAGCAGCAGTAGTAGCGCGACCACCAGGCGCGGCACGAAGTCGCCGATGTCGGAGCCGAGTTCGCTGAACGAGTCGCCGAGTTGGTCGACGAAATTCTCTGTACGCACAGATGTGGGCATTCCATGCCTCCCGCCTTGTCTCAAAGGTGCTCCCGAACATAGTTCCGGCCGGGTAACCGATCATGGCGATTCCGATTTGTTCCGCTATTCGGTCGAGGGAGGTGTGAGAATTGTCGGCACATCACCGCACATTGCCGGTCGGGCGCCCGGTCACGCCCACGGCGAACACCGGCATGCGGCCGCTGTCGGTGGGAGGTCATAAGCTGTCTGTCGTGGCCGATCCGACGACGTACCGACCGGCCCCGGGGTCGATCCCGGTCGAGCCCGGGGTCTATCGCTTCAGCGACGCTCGGGGCCGGGTCATCTACGTCGGCAAGGCCAAGAGCCTGCGCGCGCGGCTGTCGTCGTACTTCCAGGACCTCTCCGCTCTGCACCCGCGCACGTTCGCCATGGTCACCACCGCCGCCAAGGTCGAGTGGACGGTGGTGCGCACCGAGGTCGAGGCGCTGCAGCTGGAGTACTCCTGGATCAAGGAGTACGACCCGCGGTTCAACGTCCGCTACCGCGACGACAAGTCCTACCCGTACCTCGCGGTCACGCTGAACGAGGAGTTCCCGCGGGCCATGGTCATGCGCGGGGCGAAGAAGCGCGGCGTCCGCTACTTCGGGCCGTACGCACACGCCTGGGCCATCCGCGAGTCGCTCGACCAGCTGCTGCGGGTGTTCCCGGTGCGCAGCTGCTCCAAAGGGGTGTTCAACCGGTCGAAGCAGATCGGCCGGCCGTGCCTGCTCGGCTACATCGGCAAGTGCTCGGCGCCGTGCGTCGGACGGGTCGACGCCGACGAGCACCGGCAGATCGCCGACGACCTCTGCTCCTTCCTCGACGGCAGGACGTCGGGCTACGTCCGGCGGCTGGAGAAGGAGATGAAGGGCGCCGCGGCCGAGCTCGACTTCGAGCGGGCCGCCCGGCTGCGCGACGACATCGCCGCGCTCGAGCGGGCCATGGAGGCCAACGCGGTCGTGCTCGGCGACGGCACCGACGCCGATGTCGTCGCGCTCGCCGACGACGCCCTCGAGGTCGCCGTCCAGGTGTTCTACGTGCGCGGCGGACGGGTCCGCGGGCAGCGCGGCTGGGTCGCCGACAAGGCCGACGACACCCCCGCGGGCGAGCTGGTCGAGCGGTTCCTGCTGCAGCTCTACGGCGAACTGGGCGGCGAGGCGGTGCCGCGCGAGGTGCTGGTGCCGGCGCTGCCCGACGACGCCGGCGAGGCGGCCGCCCTCACGGAGCTGCTGGCCGAGCTGCGCGGCGGCCGGGTCGACATCCGGGTGCCGCAGCGCGGCGACAAGCGGTCGCTGCTCGAGACCGTCGCCGCCAACGCCAAGCAGTCGCTCAACCTGCACAAGACGAAGCGGGCCAGCGACCTCACCACCCGCAGCCGGGCGCTGGAGGAGATCCAGGAGGCGCTCGAGCTGGACGAGCCGCCGCTGCGCATCGAGTGCTACGACATCTCCAACCTGGCCGGCACCGAGGTGGTCGGGTCCATGGTGGTGTTCGAGGACGGCCTGCCGCGCAAGAGCGAGTACCGCAAGTTCACCGTCCGCGGCGAGCAGGGCGGCACCGACGACGTCGCCTCCATCCGCGAGGTGCTGATCCGCCGGTTCCGCCGGCTGCGCGAGTCGCACCAGGCCGACCAGGACGAGCCCGCCCCCGACGACGCCGCGCCCGAGCTGCGTCCCGGCATCGACCCCGAGACCGGGCGGCCGCGCAAGTTCTCCTACGCGCCCGGCCTGGTCGTCGTCGACGGCGGCCAGCCGCAGGTCAACGCGGCCCGGCAGGCCATGGACGAGGCCGGCGTCAGCGACATCCCGGTCGTCGGGCTGGCCAAGCGCCTGGAGGAGGTGTGGCCGCCCGACTCCGACCACCCGATCATCCTGCCGCGCACCAGCGAGGGCCTCTATCTGCTGCAGCGGGTCCGCGACGAAGCGCACCGGTTCGCCATCACGTTCCACCGGCAACGCCGCTCCACGTCCATGGTCGACAGCCTGCTCGACGGCGTGCCCGGCCTCGGACCCACCCGCCGCAAGGCGCTCATGACCACGTTCGGGTCGCTGAAACGCCTCCGAACTGCGACAATGGAGCAGATCGCGGAGGTCCCCGGCTTCGGTCCTGCGACGGCGCAGGCGGTGGTCGACGCGCTGGCGGAGCGCCCGGCCGTCCCGGCCGTGAACACCGCAACCGGCGAGATCCTCGATCCGTGACCACAGCTGGCCACGGTCGCTCGCCGGACGCGCCCTGACACACTGAGCATCCACCGCCGCAACGCAACACAAGGGGATCGCACCATGAACGACCAGGGCCGACCCGATGCCTCGGAGAAGCTCGACCTGCTCCTCGTCACCGGGATGTCCGGGGCCGGGAAGACCGCCGCCACGGCAGCGCTCGACGACATCGGCTGGTTCGTCGTCGACAACCTGCCGCCGTCGCTTCTCATGGACCTCGTCACCACCGTCACCCAGCGCACCGACCTGCGCCGCGTCGCCGTCGTCGCCGACGTGCGAGGCGGGGTGTTCTTCGGCGAGCTGCGCGGCGCCCTCGACCGCCTCACCGAGCAGGGCTACCGTCCGACGGTGCTGTTCCTCGAGGCCGGCGACGAAGCGCTGGTCCGCCGGTTCGAGTCGGCGCGCCGCCCGCACCCGTTGCAGGGCGGCGGGCGCATCCTCGAGGCCATCGAGCGCGAGCGGGAGGAGCTGGCGTCGCTGCGGGTCGCCGCCGACGTCGTCATCGACACCTCGCTGCTCAACCCGCACGAGCTGGCCGGCCGGGTGCGGTCGGCGTTCTCGGCGCCGGAGATCACCGGGCTGCGGGCCATCGTCATCTCGTTCGGATTCAAGTACGGTCTGCCGGTGGACGCTGATCTCGTCGCCGACATGCGGTTCCTGCCGAACCCGCACTGGGTGCCGCACCTGCGCCCGCAGAACGGCACCGACGCCGAGGTCAGCGACTACGTGCTGGCGCAGCCGAGCGCCGAGGACTTCCTCGACCACTACAGCGACCTCGTCGCCATGGTGGCGCCCGGCTACCTGCACGAGGGCAAGCGGTTCGTCACCATCGGCATCGGCTGCACCGGCGGCAAGCACCGCAGCGTCGCGATGAGCGAGGCGCTCGCGCAGCGGCTGCGCAAACAGGGCATCGAGACCCTCGTGGTCCATCGCGATCTCGGACGGGAATGACCGGAACACTCTCCAGTACCTCCGGTGACGCCGGCGGTGTCGGCAGGGGCCGGCTCGCCGGGCCGAAGGTGGCCGCCCTGGGCGGCGGCCACGGACTGGCGGCGTCGCTCGCGGCGTTGCGCCGCATGGCCGGCCGCCTGACCGCGGTCGTCACCGTCGCCGACGACGGCGGCTCCAGCGGCCGGCTGCGCGAGGAGCTGGGCGTGTTGCCGCCCGGCGACCTCCGCATGGCGCTGGCCGCCCTCTGCGGCGACGACGACTGGGGCCGCACCTGGGCGCGGGTGCTGCAGCACCGGTTCCTCAGCGGGGGAGAGCTGCACAACCACGCGGCCGGCAACCTGCTCATCGTCGCGCTGTGGGAGCTGCTCGGCGGCCACGTCGAGGGCCTCGACTGGGTCGGCCGGCTGCTCGGCGCCCAGGGCCGGGTGCTGCCGATGGCGCTCGTCCCGCTGACCATCGAGGCGCTCGTCGGCCGCCCGGCGGCGGAGCCCGGCACGCCGCGCGAGATCTTCACCGTCAGCGGGCAGCACGAGGTGGCCACCACCGACGGTGACATCGTCGCCGTCTGCCTGGTCCCGGACAACCCGCCGGCCTGCCCCGAGGCCCTGGAGGCGATCTTCGACGCCGACTGGGTGGTGCTCGGCCCCGGCTCCTGGTTCAGCAGCGTCGTGCCGCACCTGCTGGTGCCGGAGATCCGCGACGCCCTCGTGACGACGTCCGCGCGCCGGGCCGTCACGCTGAACCTGTCCGAGGAGGGCGGCGAGACCACCGGCTTCACCCCGGAGATGCACCTGGAGGTGCTCGGGGCGTACGCGCCGGACCTGCGCCTCGACCTCGTCATCGCCGAACGGCGATCCTGCACCGACGAGAAACTGCTGCGCCGCATCGCCGGCGAGATGGGCGCCGAACTCGTCGTCGCCGACGTCGCGAAGGGCGACGGCACCGCCCAGCACGACCCCGTCCAGCTGGGCCGCGTCTACGCCCAGACGCTCGGCAGCAGCGGCATCGGTCCCTGGCACTGACGTCGCCCCGCCGTCGCCCGCCCGCCCCCGCCCCCGCCAAGTTGATCTTGGAGTAACCGCGGAATCTAGCGGACATATCGCCCCGCAATTCAGCAGTTGCTCCAAGATCAACTCGGACGTGGGGGTGCGGGGTGCGTTCGTGCGAGACGGGCGCCGTCCGGCATGCAGTGACCGTGACCGGACGGACCCTCCGGTGTGGCAGGATCACGGCATGGCGATGACAGCATCCGTGAAGGACGAGCTGGCTCGCCTCGAGGTGACAAGGACGTGCTGCCGTAAGGCTGAGGTGTCGTCGCTGCTGCGCTTTGCCGGCGGCCTGCACATCGTCAGTGGGAAGATCGTCATCGAGGCCGAGTTGGATACGGGGGTCGCGGCCCGCAGGCTGCGACGTGACATAGCGGAGGTGTTCGGCCACGACAGCGACCTCGCCATGGTGGCCGCCGGGGGATTGCGCAAGGGAAGTCGTTACATGGTCCGCGTCGTGCGCGACGGTGAGCGGCTGGCGCGGCAGACGGGGCTGATCGACGCCAGCGGGCGGCCGGTCCGCGGGCTGCCGCCGCAGGTGGTGAACGGAGCCGACCACGACGCCGAGGCGGCGTGGCGGGGCGCGTTCCTCGCTCACGGCTCGTTGACCGAGCCGGGTCGCAGCTCCGCGCTGGAGGTGACCTGTCCGGGACCTGAGGCGGCGCTGGCGCTGGTCGGCTCGGCCCGGCGGCTGCACATCTCGGCCAAGGCGCGCGACGTCCGGGGGACCGACCGCGTGGTGGTCCGCGACGGCGACGCCATCGGCGCGCTGCTGACCCGGCTGGGCGCGCACGACAGCGTGCTGGCCTGGGAGGAGCGGCGCATGCGCCGCGAGGTGCGGGCCACGGCGAACCGGCTGGCCAACTTCGACGACGCCAACCTGCGCCGGTCCGCGCGGGCGGCCGTCGCGGCGGGGGCGCGGGTCGAGCGGGCGCTGGAGATCCTCGGCGAGGACGTCCCCGACCACCTGCGCATGGCCGGCCTGCTGCGGCTGGAGAACAAGCAGGCCAGCCTCGAGGAGCTGGGCCAGCTGTCCGACCCGCCCATGACGAAGGACGCGGTCGCCGGGCGCATCCGGCGCCTTCTGGCGATGGCCGACCGCAAGGCCGCCGACGACGGCGTTCCCGACACCGAGGCCAACCTCACGCCGGACATGCTCGCGCCGTGAGCGACGGCCCGCCGTCCGGGCCGGAGGCATGGGCGATGCAGATCGTCGTCCACCTGCCCCGGCCCGGGTCGCCGGAGGGCGACCCGCCCACCCGGCGGGCGCTGCTCGAGGCGGTCGCGGCGGCGACCGGCCGGCTGGTCGCCGCCGGATACGCCGACGACGCCGACCCCGAGTGGGCGGCGGCGATCCGTCAGTACGAGGACGGCTGGATCCGCAAGGTGGTGCGCCGCGCCCGCGGCGTGCACTGGCGGCGGGTCCAGCCGCTGCCCGGCATCGGGGTGACGCATGACGGCGCGAGCGTGCGGGCGCTGCTGCCCGGCCCCGTCGGCGACCTGCCCGACGAGGTGCGCCGGCTGCAGGTCGGCGGCACCGACGTGGCGGACACCACGGAAGAGCGCGACGACGCGGACCCCGCCGCGCTCGCCGTCGCCCTGAACCCGGCCGTGACGATGACGGCGGGCAAGGCGGCCGCGCAGGCCGGGCACGCCGCCCAGCTGGCCTGGCACGCGATGCCGGCGGACCGGCGGCGCGAGTGGACGGCGGCCGGCTGCCCGGTCCGCATCGTGCCAGTGCCGCCCGCCGAGTGGCAGGCGGCACTGGTCCGGTCCGGGGTGGTCGTCCGCGACGGCGGCCTGACCGAGGTCACCCCCGGCACCACGACCGCCGTCGCGTGGTGGTGAGCGTCAGGGCTGCGGCACGGTGACGCCGTCGACCCCGTCGGCGCCGTTCGACGAGGCGGACGACCCGCCGAGCCGGCCCATCGCGCCCGACGCGGCGCTCTTGATCAGCTCGTCGAGGTCGAGGCCGGTGGCGTTCTTCAGCATCTCCAGCGTCTGCACGACGTTGTCGGTGACCTGCCGCGGCAGCGAGCTGACGCCGTCGGACGACACCACCGTCAGCTTGTCGATGGCGCTGATCGGGGCGGACACCTCGCGGGCCAGCGCCGGCAGCACCTCCACCAGCATCTGCAGCACGGCCGCCTCGTTGTAGTGCGCGAACGCCTCGGCCCGCTTGTCCATGGCCGCCGCCTCGGCGTGACCGCGGGCGAGGATGGACGACGCCTCGGCGTCACCCTCGGCGCGGACGGCCTCGGCCTCTGCGACCCGGCGGGCCTTCTCGGCCTCACCGCGCTTGGCACCCTCGATCGCGTCCGCCTCGGCGAGTGCGGCCCGGCGCGCCTTCTCCGACTCACCGACCAGCCGGGCCTCCTCGGCGCGGCCCTGGGCGGCGGCGATGGCGGCGGCCTTGCGCGCCTCGGCCTCGGCGATGTCGGAGTTCCGCTTGCCCTCGGCCTCCTGCTCGACGCGGTACCGCTCGGCGTCGGCGGGCTTGCGCACCTGGGTGTCCAGCTGCCGTTCGGTCAGCGCGGCCTGGCGGACGGCGACCTTCTCCTGCTCGGCGAGGATCGCCTGGTCCTGGTCGGCCCGGGCCAGCGGCCCGGCAGCGGCCGCCCGCGCCGACGCGGCGTCGGTCTCGGCCAGGATCTCGGCCTGCCGCAGCGCCAGCCCGCGCTGGGAGACGGCGATCTCCTCCTCGGCCAGGATGCGGGCCTGCTCGGCGGCCTGCCGGGCGTTGGCCTCGGCGATGGCCGCCTCCTGCCCGATCCGGGCCGCCTCGGGCCGGCCGAGGTCGGACAGGTAGCTGCCGTCGTCGGTGATGTCCTGGATCTGGAAGGTGTCGAGGACGAGGCCCTGGCCGGTCAGCGAGTTCTCCGACTCGTCGGCGACGCGCTGGGCGAACGCGGCGCGGTCGCGGATGATCTGCTCGACGGAGAGGCCGCCGACGATGGAGCGCAGCGCGCCGGCCAGCACCTCCTGGGTGAACGTCTCGACCTCTTCCTGCTGGGTGAGGAAGCGCTGCGCGGAGGCCCGGATCTGGTCCTCGTTACCGCCGACCTTGACGATCGCGACGCCCTCGACGTTGAGCTTGACGCCCTGGCCGGAGACGGCGCCACGGATCTGCACCGACAGCCGCCGGCTGGAGAGGTCGAGGATGTGCAGTTTCTGCACGAACGGGATGACGAACGTGCCGCCGCCCATCACGACGCGCTGGCCGGACAGGTCGGTCGAGATGATGCCGGTCTCCGGGTTGCGGACGGCCTTGCCGCGCCGCCCGGTGACGATGTACGCCTCGTTCGGGCCGGCCACCTTGTAGCGGCTGGTGATGAGCAGGACGATCAGGACCAGGAGGGCGATGAGGCCGATGACGGTGATGGTCGTTTCGTTCAACTGTGGATCTCCCCGTTGGAGCCCGCTACAGGCGGGCGACGGACACGGCGGTGGGTGACAGCACGCCGACGACCGTGACCGCGGCCCCGGTCTCGATCGTCTCGACGGCGCGGGCGTTCAGGCGGGTGAGATGGCCGCCGACACTGATGCTGACCACCCCGAAGCCCGCGTCGGGAATGGTCGAGACCACGACACCGTCGTAGCCGACGACGTCGGAGGTGCGCGGCGTCTGGTCGGTGGCGCCGTTCTTGAGCGTCCGGGTCAGCCAGGCGGTGAGGGCGGCGACGAGCGCACCGGCGACCACGCCGAGCCCGAGCGTCGCCGGCGTGCCGAGGTCGGCGGACTGCGCCAGCGACGCGCAGAAGCCGAACGCCGACAGGAACGCTGCCACGGCGGCGCTGGAGAACCAGTCGCCGCCGACGTGGAGGACACCGTCCAGGAACTCGCCGGCCAGTAGCGACACCAGGAGGAAGGCGAGCCCGGCGAAGCCCAGGACGAGATAGATGGTCACCCGTTGATCCCCCTGCCGGCCGCGCGGACGGCCCGATGGTAGCGGGTGCCGCTCGCGGGCGCGAAGACGGTACTAGCATGCGGATGACGGGCCACTCAACGTTTCCGGCAGCCATGCCCTAATGTTTCGTCTGGGTCACCACGACGGGGTGGACGACCGTTTCTTGTACGCCCCTGAACCGTGAGGAGTACCTCCTGATGACCATTCGTGTTGGTATCAACGGCTTCGGCCGCATCGGGCGCAACTTCGCTCGCGCGGTCTTCGCGCAGGGCGGCGGCGACATCGAGATCGTCGGCGCCAACGACCTCACCGACACCAAGACCCTCGCTCACCTGCTGAAGTACGACTCCATCCTCGGCACGCTCGCCGACGTCAGCTACGACGGCGACACCATCACCGCCGGCGGCCAGTCGTTCAAGGTGCTCAGCGAGCGCGACCCCGCGCAGCTCCCCTGGAAGGAGCTCGGCGCCGACGTCGTGCTCGAGTCCACCGGCTTCTTCACCGACGCCACCAAGGCGAAGGCGCACATCGACGGCGGCGCGCAGAAGGTCATCATCTCCGCCCCGGCGAAGAACGAGGACGTCACGGTCGTCCTGGGTGCCAACGAGGACACCTACGACCCCGCCGCGCACTCGATCATCTCCAACGCCTCGTGCACCACGAACTGCCTGGCGCCGCTGGCCAAGGTCATCAACGACGCCTTCGGCATCGAGCGTGGTCTCATGACGACCATCCACGCCTACACCGCCGACCAGAACCTGCAGGACGGCCCGCACAAGGACCTCCGCCGCGCCCGCGCCGCCGCGCTGAACATCGTCCCCACCAGCACCGGTGCGGCCAAGGCCATCGGCCTGGTGCTGCCGGAGCTGAAGGGCAAGCTCGACGGCTTCGCGCTGCGGGTGCCCACGCCCACCGGCTCGGCCACCGACCTCACCGTCACGCTGTCGCGCGAGGTCACGGTCGACGAGGTCAACGCCGCGTACAAGGCGGCCGCCGAGGGCCCGCTGGCCGGCTACCTGCGCTACACCGAGGACGAGATCGTCTCCTCCGACATCGTCACCGACCCCGCGTCGTGCATCTTCGACGCCGGCCTGACCCGCGTCATCGGCGACCAGGTCAAGGTCGTGGGCTGGTACGACAACGAGTGGGGCTACTCCAACCGGCTGGTGGACCTCGTCCGCTACGTCGGCGCGTCGCTCTGAGCGTGATGAGGGGAATCGACGAGCTGGGGGACCTGCGCGGTCAGCGGGTCCTCCTGCGCTCCGACCTCAACGTGCCGCTCGACGGGTCGGTCATCACCGACGACGGCCGGGTGCGCGCGTCGGTGCCGACCATCCGGCGGCTCACCGCGGCCGGTGCCCGGGTCGTCGTCATGGCGCACCTGGGCCGGCCGAAGGGCGCGCCGGAGCCGAAGTACTCGCTGGCGCCGGTGGCGAAGCGGCTGGGCGAGCTGCTCGGCGCCGACGTCGCGTTCGCCACCGACACCGTCGGTGAGAGCGCGCGGAAGACCGTCGCCGCGCTGGCCGACGGTGAGGTCGCGCTGCTCGAGAACCTGCGCTTCGACGCCCGCGAGACCAGCAAGGACGACGCCGAGCGCGGCGCCTTCGCGGCCGAGCTGGCCGACCTGGGCGACGTGTTCGTGTCCGACGGCTTCGGCGTCGTGCACCGCAAGCAGGCCAGCGTCTACGACCTCGCCCAGGCGCTGCCGCACGCGGCCGGCCTGCTGGTCCAGGCCGAGGTACAGGCGTTCGCGAAGGTCCTCGTCGACCCCGAGCGTCCGTACGTCGTGGTGCTCGGCGGCTCGAAGGTGTCCGACAAGCTGGGCGTCATCGACAACCTGCTCGAGAAGGTCGACCGCCTGCTCATCGGCGGCGGCATGGCGTTCACGTTCCTCAAGGCCCAGGGCTACGAGGTGGGCGGCTCGCTGCTCGAGGACGACCAGCTCGACACGGTCCGCGAGTACCTGACCCGCGCGGCCGACCGCGGCGTCGAGCTGGTGCTGCCGGTCGACGTCGTCGTCGCGGCCGACATCAGCGCCGACGCCGCCACGTCCGTGGTGCCGGCGTCGGCCATCCCGGCCGACCAGAAGGGCCTCGACATCGGCCCGGCCACCATCGAGCTGTTCCGCGGCAAGCTGGCCGACGCGAGGACGGTGGTCTGGAACGGCCCGATGGGCGTGTTCGAGCTGCCGCCGTTCGCCGAGGGCACTCGACAGATCGCGGTCGCCGTGTCCGAGGTCGGCGGCACCAGCGTCGTCGGCGGCGGCGACTCCGCGGCCGCCGTCCGCCAGCTCGGCCTGGACGAGGGCGCGTTCACGCACATCTCGACCGGTGGCGGCGCCTCGCTGGAGCTGCTCGAGGGCAAGGAACTGCCCGGCCTGACCGTCTTGGAGTCCTGATGGCGACGAAGACCCGCCGGCCGCTGATGGCCGGCAACTGGAAGATGAACCTCAACCACCTCGAGGCCATCGCGCTGGTGCAGAAGCTCGCCTTCTCGCTCAACGACGACGACCTCGAGAAGGTCGAGGTGGCGGTGCTGCCGCCGTTCACCGACCTGCGGTCGGTGCAGACGCTGATCGACGCCGACCGGTACAACATCGCCTTCGGCGGGCAGGACCTCTCGCAGCACGCCTCCGGCGCCTACACCGGCGAGATCTCCGGGGCCATGCTGGCGAAGCTGGGCTGCACGTACGTCACCGTCGGCCACTCCGAGCGGCGCGAGTACCACGGCGAGACCGACCAGCTGGTGGCCGCGAAGATCAAGGCGGCCTACCAGCACGAGCTGACGCCGATCCTGTGCGTCGGCGAGCCGCTCGAGGTCCGGCAGGAGGGCCGGCACGTCGAGCACACGCTGGCGCAGCTCGACGGCGCGCTCGACGGCCTGGGCGCGGAGCCGGCGGCTGAGATCGTCGTCGCGTACGAGCCGGTCTGGGCCATCGGCACCGGCGAGGTCGCCACGCCGGACGACGCGCAGGAGCTGGCCGCGGCCATCCGCGAGCGGCTGGCCAAGCTGTACAGCGCCGAGCTGGCCGCCGGCGTCCGCATCCTCTACGGCGGCTCGGTGAAGGCGGCGAACGTCAAACCGATCATGGAGCAGCCCGACGTCGACGGCGCGCTGGTCGGCGGCGCGAGCATCAACGCCGACGAGTTCGCGCTGATCGCCCGGTACCACCGCAACCCCTGAGCAGACCCTCGTACCCCCTAGGCCGGGGGCGGGGACATGATCATTCCCAGCGACCGGGTACCATTCGGCACGATGGGCCCGAACGCGTAGTCTTGGACCGTGCGCCCGGCGCTCGCCGGCCCCCCGCCGATCCGAAAGGACGAAGGCACACCACCGTGGAACTGGCATTCTCGATTCTGCTGGTCGCAACCAGCGCGTTGCTGATCCTGCTGGTGCTCATGCACAAGGGGAAGGGTGGCGGCCTGTCCGACATGTTCGGCGGCGGCGTCTCGTCCTCGCTGGGCGGGTCCTCGGTGGCCGAGCGCAACCTCGACCGCCTGACGGTCGCACTGGGCCTGGTCTGGGGCGCGGCCATCGTCGCCATCGGGCTGCTGAACGCCAGCTAGTACCCGTCAGAGAGGACGCACTGTGGTCGGAGGCAACGCGATCCGTGGCAGCCGGGTGGGCGCCGGCCCCATGGGCGAGGCAGAGCGCGGCGATTCCGCGCCACGCCGCAAGGTGACGTACTACTGCGAGCACGGGCACGAGAGTTCGCCTAGCTTCGCCGCCGAGGCCGTCATCCCCGAGTCGTGGGACTGCATTCGCTGCGGGCTGCCGGCCAGCCAGGACCGCGAGCACCCGCCGGCCGCGCCGCGCACCGAGCCGTACAAGACGCACCTCGCGTACGTGAAAGAGCGGCGCAGCGACGAGGACGGCGCGGCCATTCTCGAAGAGGCGCTGCAGGCGCTGCGCAAGCGCCGCTCGCTCTAAGGGTGCGGCTCCCGGGTCCGTGGCCTACTGCGCGGCGTCCAGGCGGCGCCTCGCTGCGTTCTCGTCAGTCGTCATAGAACCCCGCTATGACTCCTTCCTCGGCCTTGCGAGGCATCCACCTGGATGCCGCTCGCTACGGCCGAGACCCGGGAGCCACACCCTCGTTCTGCTCCAGGAACTCTTGAGCGGCGCGGCGCAGATCGTCGCGTAGCTCGGCCGGTTCCAGCACGATCACGTCGCCGGCCAGGCCGAGCAGGTGGATCCGCGTCTCGTAGGCCGACTCGAAGGTCATGGCCACCTGCTGCCAGCCGTCGTCGCCGTCGGCCACGGACTCCACGACGGCGTTGCGGGCCCAGCGCAGCCGGGTGGCGGCGTACCCGCGCACCCGCAGCCGGACCGGGTAGCGGCGCAGCCCGGCGAAATAACGCTCGCTGCTGTCGTGCCAGTGTGCGGCGAGGTCGAAGCCGGGCGGGCGTTGGAACCGCTCGCCGGTGCTCTCGGCCCGGGCGATGCGGCCGACCCGGTAGGTGCGGTAGTCGTCGTCCTTGCGGGCGACGAGGTACCAGGACCGCTTCTTCGCCACCAGCCCCAGTGGCTCGACGCTGACCGCGTCGGGCCCGCTGCCGTAGCGCAGCCGCACCCGGGTGTCGTCCCAGACCGCCTGCCGCAGCACCGCCAGCCACGGCGACGGCTCGCGCGCCTCCATCCAGTCGGCGTGGTCGACGAGGACCCGTTCGCGGGCGAGGTCGGCCTGCTCGCGGGCGTGCGCCGGCACCGTCGCGAGCAGCTTCGCCTCGGCCGTACCGGCGGCGGCGTCCAGCCCGAGGTCGGCCAGCACGTGCGCCGTCGACGCGACGAACAGGGCGGCGGTCTCGGCGGGGGAGAGGCCGGTCAGCCGGGTGCGGTAGTCGGCCGCCAGCGACCAGCCGCCGGCCCGGCCGCGGTCGGCGTAGACGGGGAAGCCCGCCGCGCTGAGCGCGTCGAGGTCGCGCTGCACCGTGCGGGTCGACACCTCAAGCCGCCGGGCCAGCTCGCCCGCCGTCAACCGGCCGTGCGTCTGCAGCAGCAGGACGACCTGGACGAGGCGTTCGGCGCGCATCTCCCTAATATGACAGACGGTGTCCTATTAGGGTTCTACGGTGGTCGGTATGTGGAGTGCCGACCTGCTCGACCAGCTCGAGTTCTACTGGACCGTCCATTTCCGGCCGCGGCTGGCCGGCCTGACCGACGACGAGTACCGGTGGGAACCGGTGGACGGGGCGTGGAGCCTGCGGCCCGGTCCCGGCGGTGCGATGGACCTCGAGTCCGTGCAGCCGGAGCCGCCGCTGCCGCCCGTCACGACCATCGCCTGGCGCGCCATGCACGTCGGCCGGGACGTGCTCGGCAAGCGGGCGCGGGCGTTCTTCGACCCGGACGCCGCTCCTGGCGCCGACATGTACGACGCGCGGCACTGGCCGGAGCCGCTGCCGGGGACGGCGGACGGCGCGCTGGCGCTGCTGGACGAGGCGTACGCGCTGTGGCGGTCCGGGGTCGCCGCGCTGGACGACGAGACGATCCTGCGGCCGCTGGGGCCACGCGGCGGGCCGTACGCGGACGACTCGATGGCCAAGCTCGTGCTGCACGTTAACCGGGAGGTCATGGCGCACGGCGCGGAGATCTGCCTGCTGCGCGACCTGTACCGGGCGCGGGCGGACCGGCGCGACCCCGTCGTCGCGGCCGCGCTGCGGGGCGACGCCGCGGCGGTGACGGCGGCAGTGGGCGGGATCGGCGCCGCCGCCGTCCGGCCGTCGCTGGTCGCCGAGGCCGCCGGGCTGCACCACTGGGACGTGGTGCGGGTGCTGGCGGCGGCCGGCGCGCCGGTGGACGGTGCACTGCACTACGCGGCCGGCGCGGGCGCGCTGGACGTGGTGAAGCTGCTGGTGGAACGCGGTGCGGACGTGTCGGCGAAGGACCACCGGTTCCAGCTGGACCCGGCCGGCTGGGCCGACTTCTTCCAGCACCCCGACGTCGCCGCCTATCTCCGCGGCTGACCGGTCAGGTCGCGCGGGCGGCGACGACGGCGGGCTTCGGCGGCTTGGCGTCGAACGAGTAGCGGCGCTTGCTCTCCCGCTCCAGCAGCCCGGCGTCGGACAGCCGCTTGAGCACGACCGGGCACACCTTGCACCGCGGCCGGTCCCGGCAGCACTTCTTCTTCGCCTTCATCGACGCCACGCGGGAAGGATAGGCAAGCCTTCCCCGCCGTGTCACATCTGTCCCGATGTAGGGCGATTTCGGGGCGAGGCGGGGCGGCCATGATCCGGCGGGTTGACGCCCGTGCCAACCGTTGGCGCTCTCGTCAACACGCCGGATCGGAGGACCGGTCCGAGGTGCGGCGATCCGGTGCCGCAGCTCTCACGGTGAGGCGGGGCGCCCCAGACCGGGCGGGAGCTCGGCCGCGGCGGCGCGATCCAGTAGCCACCGCGTCGCCCGCTGCCCCTGGGCACCGGCCGCCGGGATCTGCACCGGCCCGGACCCGCCCAGCGCCAGCCGCACCGCCGGCGCCTTGTCAGCGCCCGCCACCACCAGCCACACCTCGTCCGCCGACCGGATGACCGGCAGGCTGAGGCTGACCCGTTCCGGCGGCGGCTTCGGCGCGCCCCGCACCCCGACCACGGGACGGTCGTCGTGCAGGGCCGGGTGCTCGGGGAACAACGACGCCACGTGGCCGTCCGGCCCGACGCCGAGCAGCAGGACGTCGAACGCGGGCGCACCGACGTGCAGCCGCTTCTCCGTCTGGCCGGCCAGCACGTCCGCGTACGCCGACGCCGCGTCCTCCGGCGTCAGGTCCCCCGACGACGCCGGCATCGCGAACACCCGCGCCGGGTCGACCGGCACGTGGTCCAGCAGGGCGGCCCGCGCCTGCGTCTCGTTGCGGTCCGGATCGCCGGACGGCAGGAACCGCTCGTCGCCCCACCAGACGGACAGCGCGGACCAGTCGACGGCCGAGCGGGCCGGCGACGCGGCCACGGCGCGCAGCGTCGCGATGCCCGCCGTCCCGCCGGTGAGGACGACGGACGCGTCGCCGTGTGCGGCCCGGGCGTCGACCAGCCGGGTGATGAGCCGGGCCGCCACCGCCTGGACCAGCACGTCGACGTCGCGGTGGATCACGATCGTGGGTGTGGTCATCGCCTGGCCTTCGCCTTGGTCCGGGTGATCCTGCCGGTCTCGTGCAGCTCCACCAGCCCCTCCTGGATGACCTCGGCATAGACGTCGTCGGGGTCGAGCCGGCGCAGCTCCTCGGCCAGCGAGTCGCCGGCGCCGCGGCGGGGGAGTGCGACGCGGCGGTCGGCGCGGCCCGGGACGGTCAGCGTCGCCACCTCGTCGTCCGGACGCTCGATGGCGATCGGGCCGGACGCGCGGTCCAGTCGCACGCTGAACAGGCCGTCGACGCCGGTCGCCTTGGTCCGCGTGACGGGGATCCGCAGCGTGTGCGCCAGCCAGCCGGCCAGCAGGTCGGCGCTCGGGTTGTCCGGCCCGCCCACGACCCGCGCCGCCGTGATCTCCTCGTGCGGCGGCTGGTCCAGCGCCGCCGCGAGCAGCGCCCGCCACAGCGTCAGCCGGGTCCACGAGAGGTCGGTGTCGCCAGGCTGGTACGTCTCGGCCCGCTCCTGCAGCGCCGCGGCCGGCCGCTTGCACGCCGCGGCGTCGGTGATGCGCCGCTGCGCCAGCCGCCCGACGGGGTCGTCGGCGGGCACCGGGGGAGACTCGGCCGGCCACCACGCGACCACCGGGTTGTCGGGCAGCAGCAGCGGGACGATGACGGACTCCGCATGCCCGGTGAGCGGCCCGAACATCCGCAGCACGACCACCTCGCTGGCGCCGGCGTCGCCGCCGACCCGGATCTGCGCGTCGAGCCGGGCCGACCCGCGCGACGTGCCCTTGATGACGGCGATGATGCGGCACGGGTGCTCGTGACTGGCCTGGTTCGCCGATTCGATGGCGTCCTCGGCGCCGGCCTCCTCGGTGACGAGCACCAGCGTGAGGACGCGGCCCAGCGCGACCGCGCCGTGCTTCTCGCGCAGCTCGACCAGGCGCTTGGCGACGTCGCCGGCGGTGGTCGACGGGATGTCGATGATCATGGACGCCTCCAGGTGCGGCCGTCGCGGGCCAGCATCTCCTCGGCCGACGGGGGACCCCAGCCGCCGGGCGGGTACTGCTCGGGCTGCCCCGGACTCGCCGCCCAGAACTCCTCGATCGGGTCGAGGATCTGCCAGGACAGCTCGACCTCCTCGTGCCGCGGGAACAGCGGCGGGTCGCCCAGCAGGACGTCGAGGATCAGCCGCTCGTACGCCTCGGGGCTCTCCTCGGTGAACGAGCCGCCGTAGCCGAAGTCCATGGTGACGTCGCGCACCTCCATAGCGGTGCCCGGCACCTTCGACCCGAACCGGATGGTCACGCCCTCGTCCGGCTGCACCCGGATGACCAGCGCGTTCTGCCCCAGCTCCTCGGTGGCGGTGGACTCGAACGGCAGGTGCGGCGCCCGCTTGAACACGATCGCCACCTCGGTGACCCGGCGCCCGAGCCGCTTGCCGGTGCGCAGGTAGAACGGCACGCCGGCCCAGCGACGGGTGTCGATGTCGAGGCGGACGGCGGCGAAGGTCTCGGTCGTGGACTCGGCCGGGATGCCGTCCTCGTCGAGGAAGCCCTGGACCTTCTGCCCGCCGGCCCAGCCCGCCGCGTACTGCCCGCGCGCGGTGTGCTGACCGAGGTCCGGGGGCAGCCGGACCGCGGAGAGCACCTTCTCCTTCTCCGCCCGCAGGTCCGACGCGTTGAACGAGACCGGCTCCTCCATGGCCACCAGCGCCAGCAGCTGGAGCAGGTGGTTCTGGATGACGTCGCGGGCCGCGCCGATGCCGTCGTAGTAGCCGGCCCGGCTCTCGATGCCGATGTCCTCGGCCATCGTGATCTGCACGTGGTCGACGAAGTGGGCGTTCCAGATCGGCTCGAACAGCTGGTTGGCGAAGCGCAGCGCCAGGATGTTCTGGACCGTCTCCTTGCCCAGGTAGTGGTCGATGCGGAAGATCGAGTCGGGCGGGAAGATGCTCTCGACCGTCGCGTTGAGCTGCCGGGCACTCTGGAGGTCGTGGCCGAACGGCTTCTCGATGATCACCCGGCGCCACTGCTCCGGGCCGTCCGGGTGGGCCAGCCCGGAGCGGTCCAGTTGCTTGCAGACGATGTCGAAGAACGACGGCGGGATCGACAGGTAGAACGCGTGGTTGCCGCCCGTGCCCTGCTGTTCGTCCAGCTCGTGGACGGTCTCGGCCAGCCGGTCGAACGCGTCGTCGTCGGAGAAGTCGCCCGGGACGAACCGGAACCCCTGCGCGAGCTGCCGCCAGGTCGCCTCCCGGAACGGGGTGCGCGCGTGCTGCTTGACGGCGTCGTGCACGATCTTGCCGAAGTCCTGCGTGGCCCAGTCGCGCCGGGCGAACCCGACCAGCGAGAACCCGGGCGGCAGCAGGCCGCGGTTGGCGAGGTCGTACACCGCCGGCATCAGCTTCTTGCGCGCGAGGTCGCCGGTGACCCCGAAGATCACCAGGCCGGACGGGCCGGCGATGCGGGGCAGCCGCTTGTCGCGTTTGTCGCGCAGCGGGTTCTGGTAGTTCACCGCAGAATGTCCCTCAGCGTCTCGATGCCTGCCTTGCGGTCGGTCAGATGCAGCCGGAGCACCGGGCGGTCGTGGTCGGCCAGCACCTGGGCGTCGCCGGTCGCCTGCGCGGCGATCAGCTGCCCGAACGTGAACGGCCGGTCCGGGATCGCCAGGTCGTCCGCCGGCGCGCCGGTGACCTGCAGATACACGCCCTGCGCCGGCCCGCCCTTGTGGTACTGGCCGGTGGAGTGCAGGAACCGCGGGCCCCACCCGAACGTCACGGGCCGCTCGGTCCGCCGCTCCAGCGGCACGCGGACGTCGGCCAGCCCGGCGTCGTCGCCCTCGCGGTCGAGGTAGGCCATGACGGCGAGGTAGCCGTCCGGCGCCAGCCGGCCGAGCAGCGCGTCGACGGCGCCGCTCAAGGTCGTCACCCCGTCGAGCAGGCCGGCTGAGCCGCGCACCTCGACGACGCCGTCGGTGAAGGCGGGCGTCTCGGGCGCCGGCGTGGCGTCGAGCAGGCCACGGGCGGCGTTCTTCGCGCTCTCGACGTCGGGCTGGTCGAACGGGTTGATGCCCAGCAGCTTGCCGGCGACGGCCGTCGCGTACTCCCACAGCAGGAACTGCGCGCCCAGCTCACCGGTGACGACGACGCCCTTGGCGGGTGTTTCGGCGGGCGCGCCGACGATGGCCGGGAGGACGTCGGCGGCGGGGTGCGCGATCTCGGGATCATCGACGCTGCCGCTGGCGATCGGCAGGATGCCGGTGCCCAGCTTGCCGGTGGACTCGGCGATCAGCTGCTCGGCCCAGTCGGCCAGGCCGGAGATGCCCGAGCCGGCGTCGGCGATGGCGACCTTGTCGCGGCCGTCGGCCTTGCCGCCGGCGAGCGCGGCGCCCAGCCGCAGTGCCGGGTTGTCGGTGACGTCGCCGCCCAGCCGCTCGGCGGCGGCCGCTGCCTCGTCCAGCAGCGCGGCGATGTCGGCGCCGGCCAGCCCGCTCGGGACCAGCCCGAACGCCGTCAGCGCGGAGTAGCGGCCGCCGACGTTCGGGTCGGCGAGGAACACCCGGCGGTAGCCGCCCGCCTCGGCCAGCTCGGCCAGCCCCGACCCCGGGTCGGTGACGGCGACGATGCGGCTGGCGGAATCGATGCCGGCCGCCTCGAACGCGGCCGCGAAGACCCGCCGCTGGCTGTCGGTCTCGACCGTCGAGCCGGACTTGCTGGACACCACGATGACGGTGCGGTCGAGGCGGTCGGCCAGCGCCCGGGTCACCGAGCCCGGGTCGGTCGTGTCGAGCACCGTCAGCTCGACGCCCGCCGTCCGGGTGATGACCTCCGGCGCCAGCGACGAGCCGCCCATGCCGGCCAGCACGATGCGGTCCAGGCCCTCGGCCCGCAGCTCGGCCGACAGCGCCTCGATCTCGGCCAGCAGTGGCCGCGACGTCTCGTGCAGGTCGGTCCAGCCCAGCCGGATGGACGCCTCCGGCTCGGCCTCCGGGCCCCACAGCGTGGCGTCCTTCGCCGCGATGCGCGACGCGACCTTCTCGCCGACCAGGCCCTCGACGACGGCGTCGACGCCGTACGTGGTGACGGTCAGAGCGGTCACTTGGCGGCCTCCAGCTTGGCGTTCACGGACTCGAGCAGGTCGTTCCAGCTGGTCTCGAACTTCTCCACGCCCTCGCGCTCGAGCACCTCGCTGACGTCGTCGAGATCGACGCCGGCGGCGCGGACGGCGGCCAGCGTGTTCCACGCGTTCTCGCGGTTGGGCCGGATGGTGTCGCCGGTGATGTCGCCGTGGTCGGCGACCGCCTCGATGGTCGCCTCGGGCATGGTGTTGACGGTGTCGGGCGCGACCAGCTGGGTGACGTACATGGTGTCGTCGTAGTCGGGGTTCTTCGTCGACGTCGACGCCCACAGCGGCCGCTGCCGCTGCGCCCCGGCCTGCTCGAGCCGCTGCCAGCGCTCGGCCGCGATGACGTCCTCGTAGGCGGCGTAGGCCAGCCGGGCGTTCGCGATGGCGGACTGGCCGCGCAGCGCCAGCGCTTCGTCGGAGCCGATCGACTCGAGCCGCTTGTCGATCTCGGAGTCGACCCGGCTGACGAAGAAGGACGCGACCGAGGCGATGCCGTCGAGCGACTCACCGGCGGCGACCCGCTGCTCGAGTCCCGCCTGGTAGGCGTCCATGACCTCACGGTAGCGGTCGATGGAGAAGATCAGCGTGACGTTCACGCTGATTCCCGCCGCGATGCCCGCGGTGATCGCCGGCAGGCCGGCCTTCGTCGCGGGGATCTTGACGAAGACGTTCGGCCGGTCGACCTCGGCCCACAGCTCCTCGGCCTGGGCGATGGTGGCGCCGGTGTCGTGCGCCAGCCGCGGGTCGACCTCGATGGAGACCCGGCCGTCGCCGTTCGTGCTGCGCTGTGCGACCGGCCCGAACAGGTCGGCGGCCGCGCGGACGTCGTCGGTGGTGAGATCGCGCACGGCGGCGTCGGCGTCGGAGCCCTGGCCGGCGTGGCGGCGCAGGTCGTCGTCGTACAGGCTGCTCTTGGTGATGGCGGCCTGGAAGATCGACGGGTTCGTGGTGACGCCGACGACGTGCTTGTCGTCGATCAGTGACTGCAGGTTCCCGGTGGTCAGGCGGTCGCGGGACAGGTCGTCGAGCCAGATGGCGACGCCCTCCGCGGAGAGCCGGCCGAGCGGATCGTTGGTGTTCATGTCTCCCTCTCAGGCGTTGGAGATGGAATCGCGGGCCGCGGCCACCACCGCGTCCACCGTGATGCCGAACTCGCGGTACAGGGTCTGGTAGTCGGCCGACGCGCCGAAGTGCTCGAGGCTGACCGCGCGGCCGGCGTCGCCGAGGTAGCGGTGCCAGCTCATCGCAATGCCGGCCTCGACGGAGACGCGGGCCTTCGTGCTCGCCGGGAGGACGGACTCGCGGTACTCGGCGTCCTGCTCCTCGAACCACTCCTGCGACGGCATCGAGACGACGCGGGTGGGCACGCCGCCGGCCTGCAGCGTCTCGCGGGCCTGAACGGCCAGCTGCAGCTCCGAGCCGGTGCCGATGAGGATGACCTGCGGCGTGCCGCCGTCGGCCTCGGCGAACACGTAGCCGCCGCGCGCGGTGCCCTCGGCGGACGCGTAGACGGTGCGGTCGAAGGTGGGCACGTTCTGCCGGGTCAGCGCCAGGCCGGCCGGGTGCTGCCGCTCCAGGATGGTGCGCCACGCGACCGCCGTCTCGTTCGCGTCGGCCGGGCGGACGACGTCCAGGCCGGGGATCGCGCGCAGCGCCGACAGGTGCTCGACCGGCTGGTGCGTCGGGCCGTCCTCGCCGAGGCCGATGGAGTCGTGCGTCCACACGAACGTCACCGGCAGCTGCTGGATCGCCGCCAGCCGGACCGCGGCCCGCTGGTAGTCGCTGAACACCAGGAACGTCGCCGCGTACGGGCGGGTCAGGCCGTTCAGCGCGATGCCGTTGACGATCAGGCCGGAGGCGAACTCGCGGACGCCGAAGTGCAGCGTGCGGCCATAGGGGTCGCCGGGGAACATCTTCGAGGAGCGCTTCTCGGGCAGGAAGCTCGGCTCGCCCTCGATGGTCGTGTTGTTGGAGCCGGCGAGGTCGGCCGAGCCGCCCCACAGCTCCGGCAGCACCGACGCGACGGCGTTGATGACCTTGCCCGACGCGGCGCGGGTGGCGATACCCTTCTCCGACGGCTCGAAGGTCGGCAGGCTCCGCGTCCAGCCATCCGGCAGCTCGTGGCCCTGCAGGCGGTCGAGCAGGGCGGCGCGGTCGGGGTTCGCGGCCCGCCAGGCGTCGTAGCGCTGCTCCCACTCGGTGCGGACGGACTTGCCGCGGTCGCCGACCTCGCGGGCGTGCGCCAGCACGTCGCCGTCGACGTCGAAGCTCTTCGCCGGGTCGGCCCCCAGCACCCGCTTGGTGGCGGCGACCTCGTCGGCGCCCAGCGCGGAGCCGTGGATGGCGCCGGTGTTCTGCTTGTTCGGCGCCGGCCAGCCGATGATCGTCCGCACCGCGATGAACGACGGGCGGTCGGTGACGGCCTTCGCGTTCTGCAGCGCCTCGAAGATCGCCTTGGGATCTTCGGTGTACTCACGATCTGCCCCGGCGGCGGTGAAGTCGACCACCTGGGTGTGCCAGCCGTACGCCTCGTAGCGGGCGACGGTGTCCTCGGTGAAGGCGATGTTGGTGTCGTCCTCGATGGAGATGTGGTTGTCGTCCCACAGCACCACGAGGTTGCCCAGCTCCTGCGTGCCCGCCAGCGAGCTGGCCTCGCTCGACACGCCCTCCTCGAGGTCGCCGTCGGAGGCGATGACGAAGACGTGGTGGTCGAAGACGCTCTCACCCGGCAGTGCGTCGGGGTCGAGCAGGCCGCGGACCCGGCGCTGCGCGAACGCCATGCCGACCGCCGACCCGAAACCCGACCCGAGCGGGCCGGTCGTCACCTCGACGCCGTTGGTGTGCCGGTACTCCGGGTGCCCCGGCGTGGCCGAGCCCCAGGTGCGGAACGCCTTCAGGTCGTCCAGCGTGACGTCGTAGCCGGACAGGTACAGCTGGATGTACTGCGTGAGGCTGCTGTGCCCGGCCGACAGCACGAACCGGTCGCGGCCCAGCCAGTGCTGGTCGGACGGGTCGTGGCGGAGCACCTTCTGGTAGAGCGTGTAGGCCACCGGGGCCAGGCTCATCGCGGTGCCGGGGTGGCCGTTGCCGACCTTCTCGACGGCATCCATGGCCAGCAGCCGCACGGTGTCGACCGCCCGGTCGTCGAGCTCCGTCCACTCGAAGTCTGCGCTGTTCTCGGGTGTCGTGTTCACCGGCGTGACGTTCCTCTCAGGCGGATGGATCCCTACGTCTCTGCTCACGGCGCCGTCGGCGAGACGGCCGTTCCACGGTCGAGCGTATCGACGTCACCCGGACGTGTGCCCGGCCGCTCGGCGGATTGGGCGCACCGTTAGACTCAACAGGCCATGCTGGCGGATGTTCCACCCCCGCCTGTCTCTTCGACCACACGAAGGTGAACGTTGACGTCCGTCGAGCCGAGCCCTGCGGCGACCCGGCGCGCACCGGGGCCGCGTGGGCGGTTGGGACGGCTGGGTGCCGTCGTCGGCGTGTACGCGTCGCTCATGAAGCTGCGCGTCGTCGAGCTGCTGCTCATCACGACGCTGCCGGCCATGGTGCTGGCCGAGCGCGGGCTGCCGCCGCTGGGCCTGGCGCTGGCCACGCTGATCGCCGGAACACTGGCCGGCGGTAGCGCGCACGCGTTCAACCAGGTGCTCGAGCGCGACATCGACGCCGTCATGCACCGCACCCGGCGCCGGCCGGTCGCCCGCGCCGTCGTCTCGCCGTACCGGGCGTTCGCGTTCGCGTCGCTGCTGCTCGTCGCGTCCGTGGCGATCATGCTGGTGTGGGTCAACGCGCTGGCCGCCGCGCTGACCATCGCGGCCAACCTGTTCTACGTCCTCGTCTACACCATGCTGCTGAAGCGGCGGACGTCGCAGAACATCGTGTGGGGCGGGGTGGCCGGTTGCGTGCCGACCCTGATCGGCTGGGCCGCCGTCACCGGGTCGCTCGACTGGCCGCCGGTGCTGCTGTTCCTCGTCGTGTTCTTCTGGACGCCGCCGCACTACTGGCCGCTGGCCATGCGCTACCGCGACGACTACGCCCGGGCCGGCGTGCCCATGCTGCCGGTCGTCGCGCCGGCGCGCACGGTGGCGCTGCAGATCCTGCTCTACTCGTGGGCCATGGTCGCCACGACGTTCGTGCTCTGGCCGGTCGCGTCGCTCGGCTGGATCTTCGGGGTGGCGTCCGTGCTGACCGGCATCTGGTTCCTCGTCGAGGCGCACCGCCTGTACGGCCGTGCCAAGCGGACGCCGGACGGCGCCGGGCTGACCGCGATGCGGCTCTTCCACGGTTCCATCACCTACCTCACCGTCGTGTTCGTCGCGGTGATGGCGGACGTGCTGATCCTGGGTTGACTCTCCAGTCGCTGGAGACACCACGGTGGTTCTCGTGACCGACGACGACGCCTTCCTGAGCATCGGCGACCTGGCCCGGCGCACCGGACTCCCGGTGAAGACGATCAGGTACTACGCCGACATCGGGCTGGTGCCGCCGACCGACCGATCCCCGGCGGGCTACCGCCGCTACGACGCCGTCGCGCTGGCCCGGCTGGATCTCGTCCGCACGCTCCGCGAGCTCGGCGTCGACCTCGCGACCGTCCGGCAGGTCCTCGACCGGACGTTGTCGCTGGCCGACATGGCGACGGCGCACGCCGCCGCCCTCGACGCGCAGATCCGGCTGCTCCGGACCCGCCGTTCGGTGTTGCGGGCGGTGGCCGCGCTGGGGATCGACGACCACGAGGAGCTGGATCTCATGAACCGCCTGGCCCACCTGTCCGCCGCCGAACGGCAGCAGATCATCGACGACTACTGGTCGTCGGCGTTCGACGGCCTGGACACCGACCCCGCGTTCGCCGCCCGGATGCGCTCCGTGCGCGTGGACCTTCCGGACGACCCCACGCCGGCCCAGGTGGAGGCGTGGGTCGAGCTGGCCGAGCTGGTGCAGGACCCGTCCTACCGGGCGCGGGTCCGGCAGATGGCCGAGGCCGGCGCGAGCGCGAGCGACGGCGCGGCCGGCTCCGGCTCGGCTGACTCCGGCTCGGCTGGCTCCGGCTCGGCTGGCTCCGGCTCGGGCTCGGTCGGTTCGGGCTCGGACGGCTCGGCTGGCTCGGGCTCGGTCGGCCCGTCGCCGGAGGAGCTGGCGCTCTACTCGAGCGTGTCCGAACTGGTGACCCCGCTCGACTCGGCCGGCATCCCGCCGTCCTCGCCGGAGGGCCGGCTGGTGGTCGACCAGTTGGCGCCCCGGTTCGCCCATGCCCGCGGCGTCGACGACGACGCGGACTTCCGGCAGGAGCTGGGCGAGCAGATCGCCCTCTTCTCCGACCGCCGGGTCGAGCGCTACTGGGAGCTCGTCGGCGTCATCAACGGCTGGCCGGCCGCCCAGGTGAGCTCCGGCAGCGTCGCCACCATGGAGTGGTTCGCTCAGGCGCTCCTGGCGGCTGCAGACTCCTGACCTGCGGCGATGCTCGACCTGCGGGGTGGGCTGCCGCCTCCGGGTCTGGTGGATGCGGCGCTGGAGGTCTGCCGTCGTATCCGACGGCAGACCTCCAGCGGGGGTGTTGGTGCTCTGCGGTCGTTTCCGGCGGCAGACCTCCAGCGGGGGTGTTGGTGCTCTGCGGTCGTTTCCGGCGGCAGACCTCTAACGGGGGTGTTGGTGCTCTGCGGTCGTTTCCGACGGCAGAGCACCAGCGGCTCGTCGCGTCCGTCCGGGCCTCGCGTGAGAGCATCGTCGCCGTGACTCCGCTGCCGTGGCCGCCGCACTGGCGCCGTCCGCCCCTCGGCGGCTGGCTCGGCGTCGTCGTGTTCGGACTCCTCGCGCTCTTCCTGGCGCCGGCTGGCGTGATTGCGCTGGCGGCGGGCAACCGGGTCGGCGCGGCGGTGATCGGGGCGATCCTGCTGGTCCTCGCGCCCATCGCCGTCGGCAGCCGCCCACGCGGCCGCGGGTTCGCCGTCGAGGAGGCCTCGATCGAGGTCGGCGGGGTCCGGCAGACGGTCGTGCGCATCCCGGTTCGGCCGACGTCGCCACTGGTCAGCCTGGCGCTGGCGATCCTGGGGCTGGCGCTTCTCGGGCTCGGTGTGGCGGCCCTCGTCATCGCGGCGGTGCGTGGCGACTGGTCGGCCGTCGTGGGCTTCGTCGTGCTGCTGGTGGTCGGGTCGGTGCTGGCGCTCGGCGGGATCGTCGGGCTGATCGCCTCCCGCCGGCGCCTCGGCCTGGACCTCACGCCGTCACACCTCGTCGTCGGGCTGGGCGGCGACCCCGTCGAGCTGACCTGGGATCAGATCGACCGCATCGGCAGCACGTCGATCCGCTATGGATTCGGCCTGGCGCCGGTGCAGAACTGGCTGACGGTGGTGACGCACGAGCCGGTGAATCTCGCGGCTGCGCCGTCCGGCCGGCGGATCGCGGCGTCTGGGCGGCGGACCGCGGCGCTCGGCCGCTTGACGGCGACGGCGCCGGCGAACACGGCCGCCGCGATCCCGGCCGCGCGTCTCGGCGCCGACCCGGTGCTCGTCGACCACACGCTGCGGTACTACCTGGAGCACGCGGACGCCCGCCCCGAACTCGGGACCGGCGCCGCGCTGCGCCGGCTCGCGGCCGGCGAGGTCGTGCGCTGACCTGCGGGTTCAGATCGGGTCGATGTCGTCGCGCCGTCGGGCGCTGGCCGCGTCGTCAGGGAGCGGCCGCGGTGGCCGGCTGGCGCGAGGGCAGCCAGCGCGTGGCGAGCCAGGCGTCGGTCGCGGCCATGATCATGAGCGCCGCGCCGAGCATGTGCAGTCCGACCAGCAGCTCCGGCAGCTCGAGCCGGTACTGCACCAGGCCGATGAGCCCCTGCCCGAGCTCGACGGCGAGCAGGACGGCGGCGGCGCGGGCGGCCCGGCCGGGGGAGCCGACCGCCCGGGTGGTGAACCAGAGGCCGATCGAGATGCCGATGAGCACCAGAACCGAGTCCGCGTGCACCTGCGTCATGACCGCGACGTCGAGACCGGTGCGCTTGGCGTCGGGGTCGCCGGCGTGCGGTCCGCTGCCGGTGACGACGGCGCCCAGGTAGACGGCGACGGCGGTGACCACCAGCGTCAGCAGCCCGAGCCGTTCCAGCCACGGCTGCCCGACCCGCGCCGGAACCGCACCGTACGGCCGCTGCGTCCGTCTGACCAGCACCGTCGCGAATCCGACCAGGACGGTCGACACCAGGAAGTGGAACATGACGACCCACGGGTTCAGGTCGGTCCAGACGGTGATGCCGCCGATGACCGCCTGCGCCGGCACGAAGCCGACCAGCACCGCCGACAGCACCAGCAGGTCGCGGCGCGGCCGGTCCGAGGTGAGCGTCCGCAGCACCGCGACCAGCATCACCAACGCGACGGCCCCGACCACGAAGGTGAGCAGCCGGTTCCCGAACTCGATCGCCCCGTGCAGCCCCATCTCGGGCGTCGCGGCGATGGAGCCGGCGGTGCAGTGCGGCCAGTCGGGACAGCCGAGCCCGGAGTCGGTGAGCCGGACCGCGCCGCCCGTCACGATGATGCCGGCCTGCGTGACCAGCGACGCGACCGCCAGCCGCCGCAGCGCCAGCTCCGACGGGAGCGGCAGCCGCCGTACCAGCCGGGCGGCCCGGCCGGGCGCCGGAGCCGGAGTCGTCGGAAGGGTCGCGGTCACCACGTCATGGTAGGACGCGTCGACTGATCCCGATCTCCGGGTCGGCGTGGGCTGCCTCACGGCCGCGGTTCTGTCAAGGGTCGGCGGTTTGCCCGACTCCCGTCCGCGGTAGCCCGGAAGTTAGCCCCACCCACTCCGCGGGTGGGTTGTGGTTAGCCCGGATTCGGGCAAACGCCCTGGCCATTCGGGCAAACGCCGAAACCGTCGAGCCGGCCGGATTCGGGCTTAGCGTCCGGGTTATGGCCCTTCGATCCGCTCCTCTGCGCGCCGCCCTGGCGGTGGCCGCGGTGCTCGCCGCCGCCCTCGCCGGCGGCGGGTTGCTCGGTCGTGCGCCGGCGGTCCGCGAGGCGCCTGCCGACGTCCGCGAGGCGGACCCTGACGTCCGCGAGGCGCATCCTGACGTCCGCGAGGCGCACCCTGACGGTGCGGCGGCGCCTGCCGGCGACGACGTCGCGCCGGCCGCATCCGTCGTCCTCGTCGAGCGCCGGCGCGCGGTACTCACCGCCTGCCGCTGCCATGGCGAGCGTGGACCTGTGCCGGCCGGGCCCGCAGCGGCATGGTTCGTCCCGCTTCGGTCGCCGCGGCACGTCGGCTCCGCTACCGTGCGTCTACGGGCACGCCATGATCGCCGAGACAGCCGCCGTGGGCACGCCGGCGGGCTCTGGCAGTGGGCTCGTTCGCTGCGACCATCTGCGGGAGGCAAGGAACATGAGCGGCGCCACTCGGCTGCGACCGCCCCGGAACTGGCTGGACCACCGCGTCGTGGCCTGGTGGCGCGCGCAGGTCGGCGTGCTGACGGCCGTCGTGGTGGTCCCGCTGCTGATCCTCGGCCTGCTGATCGCGCCGGCGCGGCCGTGGTTCCTGATCCCGGCCGCGGTGCTGACCGTCGTGGGGTTGCTCGCGGTCCTGCTGCTGCCACCCTGGTGGTTCCGGATCCACCGCTGGGAGGTTACCGATCAGGCCGTCTACACCCGTGGTGGCGTGTTGTGGCAGGTCTGGCGGGTCGCGCCGATGTCGCGCATCCAGACGGTCGACACCGTCCGCGGCCCGCTGCAGCGCACCTTCGGCCTGTCGACGGTCACGGTGACGACGGCGTCCTCGGCGGGGGCGGTGAAGATCGAGGGCCTCGACCACGAGCGGGCCGCCGAACTCGCCGAGGAGCTCACCCGTATCACCCACGACATCCCCGGCGACGCGACGTGAGCCACCCCGACGACCCCGCCGACGGTCCTGGCGACCTGCCCGCCGCGCGCGGCAACCCTTCCGCCGATGGCGGTCCCGGCTGGCTCGTGCTGCACCGCGACACTCTCAAGGTCACCGGCATCTGGGTCTTCGTCCTGGCCCTCGGCGGCGCCATCCCCACCACCATCGGCGTCGGCTCCGGGACGTCCTACGGCATCGCCCTGGCGTGGGTCGTGCCGGCGGTCGCCCTGGTCGTGCTGGGCTCGGTCATCGCCGACGACGTGCGCTGGCGGCACAGCCGGTACCGCGTCACGCCGGCGCGCATGGAACTGCACAAGGGCATGATCTTCACGACGAAACGATCCCTCGCCCGCGAACGCATCCGCACCGTCGACCTCTCGGCCGACCCGGTCCAGCGGGTGTTCGGACTGGTGAAGGTGAGCATCGGCACCGGCGAGCAGGTCGAGGCCGGCGGTCCGGGGCAGACCCCGCAGACGCTGGTGCTCGATCCCGTCAGCCGCGACGAGGGCGAGCGACTGCGTGCGCTGCTGCTCGACCGCGCACCCCTGGCTGCCGACGGCACCGAGCCCGGCGTGCGGGTGCTGGCCCGCTGGGATCCGGGCTGGCTGCGCTTCGCGCCACTGTCGTTCTGGACGTTCGCGCTGGCGGGCATCGCGGTCGGCGGCCTGTTCCAGGTGCTGAACTGGTTCGGTCGCGAGAGCCTGCCGGTCGACACCACCCGCGACATCGTCGAGGACATCGGGGCGACGCAGACGCTGGTGCTGTTCGCGGTGGTGTTCGTGCTGGTCGGGGTCGTGGCGACGCTGGCGCTGACGTTGGAGGCGTGGTGGGCCTACCGGCTGGAACGCGAGCCCGGCGGCACCTTGCGGGTCCGGCGCGGGCTGCTCACCACGCGCTCGGTCAGCATCGAGGAGCAGCGCGTCCGCGGCGTCGAGATCGTCGAGCCGCTCGGGGTGCGGTCCGCCGGCGCGGCGCGGGTCGACGTCGTCACGACCGGCCTGCGCGCCGACCCCAAATCCGAGGCGTCGACGCTGCTGCCCGCCGCGCCGATGACGGTCGCCGCGTCGGTGGCCGCGGCTGTCGCCGGTGTGCGGCCCGGCGGACGGTTGCGACGACATCCGGCGGCCGCGCGGGCCCGGCGGCTGCGCTGGGCGCTCGCGGCCGACGCCGTGCTGGCGGCGGTGGTGAGCTGGCTGGCGGTCGCCTCGCCGGTGCGCGACTTCTGGGCCATCGTGCTGACGGTGCTGGCTGCGGCCGCGTGCGTGGCCCTGGTGCTGCTCGCCGGTGACGCCTACCGGTCGCTGGGCCACGATCTCGACGGTGAGTTCCTGGTCGCCCGCAAGGGCAGCGTCCGCCGGGCGACGGTGTACTTGCAGCGGCAGGGCATCATCGGCTGGCGCGTGAGCCAGTCGGTCTTCCAGCGCCGCGCCGGGCTGCTGACCCTCACCGCCACGACGGCGGCCGGCGCGCGCCGCTACTCGGTCATCGACGCCGACGAGCACGAGGTCCTCGAGTTCGGCGCCGAGGCCGTTCCCGGCCTGCTCGACCCCTTCCTCGTCCGTGACCCGCCGCGCTCGACCACCGCCATGATCATCGGCGATCCACCACACCATGGCGGGGTCGGTCGCCGATGATCATGGCCGAACGGCAGGAGGCTCACTCCCAGCGGAACCAGCGGGCCGCCGCGGTGAGCCCGGCCAGCGCCCAGGCCGCCAGCACGGCGACCGATCCCCACGGCAGGCCGGCGCCGTCCGCCAGGACCGACCGCAGGCCGTCGGCCAGGGCGCCGGCCGGCGTGAGCTCCAGCACCGTGCGCAGGCCGGACGGGAAGCCGGACAGCGGGATCACCACGCCGCCCAGCACCAGGAGCAACAGGTAGACGAGGTTCGCTGCCGCGAGCGTGGCCTCGGCGCGGAGCGTGCCGGCCATCAGCAGGCCGAGCCCGGCGAACGCCAGCGTCCCGGCGACCAGCAGCACGGCCACGGCCAGCGGCGATCCCGACGGCCGCCAGCCCAGCGCCAGCCCCAGCCCGCCGACCAGCACCACCTGGAACGCCTCGATCACCAGCACCGTCAGCGCCTTGGCCAGCAGCAACGTCCACCGGGGGAGCGGCGACACGGCCAGGCGTTTCAGCGCGCCGTAACGGCGCTCGTACCCGGTGGAGATCGCCAGCGACGTGAACGCCGTCGACATCACGCACAGCGCCAGAATTCCGGGCACGAGGAAATCGACCCGCTCGTAGTCGCCCGTGTCGAACACCGGCGCGGCGGTCAGCAGCCACAACAGCACGACGGGAATGGCGGCGGTCAGCAGCAGCTGCTCGCCGTTGCGCAGCAGCAGACGGACCTCGAACAGCGTCTGGGCCAGCAGCATCCGGCCGACCGGGGCCGCACCCGGCGCCGGCGCGAACAGCGACGGCCGCGCCGACGCGTCGTCCGGCGGGGGGACCGACGCGTCGGACGGCGGGGGAACCGGCGGCGGATCCGGCGCGGTCACGGCGCCGTCCTTCCGGCCGAGGCTCCGATCAGCTCCAGGTACACGTCCTCCAGCGACCGGCGCCCGACCTGCAAGCCCTCGGCCAGGATGTCCTGCGCCGCGCACCAGGAGGTCAGCGTGGCCAGCAGGCTCGGGTCGACCGGGGCCGTCACCTCGTACGAGCCGGGCGCCACCTCGCGCACCGTCGCCGCGGCGGGGAGCGCCGCCCGCAACGAGCCGACGTCCAGGCGGGGCGGTCCGCCGAAACGGATGACGTCGTCGGAGACGCCGCTGGTCAGCTCTTGTGGCGTTCCCTCGGCGAGGACCCGGCCGGCGTCGATGATGACGACGTGGTCGGCCAGCCGCTCGGCCTCGTCGATGAGGTGCGTCGTCAGCACGACGGTGACCCCGGCGGCCCGCAGCTCATCCAGGAGTTGCCACGTCGCGCGGCGGCCCTGCGGGTCGAGGCCGGCCGTCGGCTCGTCGAGGAAGACCAGGTCCGGCCGCCCGACCAGCGCCGCCGCCAGCGCGACCCGCTGCCGCTCGCCACCGGACAGCCGCCGCAGCGGCGCCCGCCCACGCGCCAGCGACTCCAGGCCCAGCCGCGCCACCAGCATCGAGACGTCGAGCGGCGACGCGTGCAGCCGGGCCAGGTGGGTCAGCAGTTCGACCGGCCGCGCGCCGGGGTAGAAGCCGGCGCCGTCCTGCAGCATGACGCCCACCCGCGGCCGCAGCGCGGCGCCGTCGCGCCAGGGATCGAGCCCGAGCACGCGAACGGCGCCGTCGTCGGGGCGGCGGAAGCCCTCGCAGATTTCGACGGTGGTCGTCTTGCCGGCGCCGTTCGGACCGAGGACGGCGGTGATGGTCCCGGCCGCCACCTGGAACGACAGCCCGTCGACGGCGGCGGTGGAGCCGTAGCGCTTGACCAGAGAGGAGATCTCGACGGCCGGCACTGCGCTCATCCCGCGAGTCTCGCACGGCGATGCCGGACCGCCACCGCCCGGTCAGGGCCGCCCTGCAACAAAGGTAAGGCTGACCTGCGTGATGCATCGCACGACGAGGAGGTTGTGACCGGCCATGAAAAAGAGCACGATGGTGTTGTGAAATACGTGCGCGACGCCACACGGGCACCGGGCGACGAGCCCGGCGTCCAGGACGTGCATGCGCGCACCCGGGAGCGGGTCGCCCGCTCCATCCTCGAGAACGGCCCGTCGACGGCGGCCGCGCTGGGCGAGCGGCTGGGACTGACCCCGGCGGCCGTGCGGCGCCACCTCGACACCCTGCTGGGCGACGGCGTCATCGAGTCCCGCGAAGAGCGAGTCTACGGCCACCGCGGCCGCGGCCGCCCGGCGAAGGTGTTCGTGCTGACACCGGCCGGTCGCGACGCGTTCGAGCAGGCCTATGACGATCTCGCGGTCGGCGCGCTGAAGTTCCTCGCCGAGACCGGGGGAGAGCACCTGGTCGCCGAGTTCGCGCGTCGCCGCATCGCCGACATCGAGGAGCGGTACCGGCCTATCATCGAGTCGGTACCTCCGGAGCAGCGCGCGGCCGCGCTCGCCGACGCCCTCAGCGCCGACGGGTATGCCGCGTCGGCCCAGGCGTCGCCGGTCACCGGCGAGCAGCTGTGCCAGCACCACTGCCCGGTGGCCCACGTCGCCGAGCAGTTCCCGCAGTTGTGCGAGGCCGAGACGGAGGCGTTCGCCCGACTGCTCGACACCCACGTCCAGCGCATCGCCACCATCGCGCACGGCGAAGGTGTCTGCACGACGCACATCCCCCGGGGCGGCAGCGCCACGGAGACCACAGGAAAGACGGAGAGGATCTCCCAGATATGACCACCACCGCTCATCCCGAGCTCGAGGGCCTGGGTCGTTACGAGTACGGCTGGGCCGACAGCGACAAGGCCGGCGCCGCCGCGAAGCGCGGGCTGAACGAGAACGTGGTCCGCGAGATCTCCGCGCTCAAGAACGAGCCCGAGTGGATGCTCGAGACGCGGCTCAAGGCGCTGCGTCTCTACGACAAGAAGCCGGTCCCCACCTGGGGCGCCGACCTGTCGACCATCGACTTCGACAACATCAAGTACTTCGTCCGCTCGACGGAGAAGCAGGCCGCGTCCTGGGAAGAGCTGCCCGACGACATCAAGAACACCTACGACCGGCTCGGCATCCCGGAGGCCGAGAAGCAGCGCCTGGTCGCCGGCGTCGCGGCGCAGTACGAGTCCGAGGTCGTCTACCACAAGATCCGTGAGGACCTCGAGGAGCAGGGCGTCATCTTCCTCGACACCGACACCGGCCTCAGGGAGCACCCCGAGCTGTTCAAGGAGTACTTCGCCTCGGTCATCCCGGCCGGCGACAACAAGTTCTCCGCGCTGAACACGGCAGTGTGGTCCGGCGGCAGCTTCATCTACGTGCCGAAGGGCGTGCACGTCGAGATCCCGCTGCAGGCCTACTTCCGCATCAACACCGAGAACATGGGCCAGTTCGAGCGGACGCTGATCATCGCCGACGAGGACTCCTACGTCCACTACGTCGAGGGCTGCACCGCGCCCATCTACACGTCCGACTCGCTGCACAGCGCGGTCGTCGAGATCGTGGTGAAGAAGGGCGCCCGGGTCCGGTACACCACCATCCAGAACTGGTCGAACAACGTGTACAACCTGGTGACGAAGCGCGCCACGGCCGCCGAGGGCGCCACCATGGAGTGGATCGACGGCAACATCGGCTCGAAGATCACCATGAAGTACCCGGCCATCTACCTCATGGGCGAGCACGCCAAGGGCGAGACGCTGTCGCTGGCGTTCGCCGGCGAGGGCCAGCACCAGGACTCCGGGTCGAAGATGGTGCACATGGCGCCGAACACCTCCAGCTCCATCGTGTCGAAGTCGGTCGCCCGCGGCGGCGGCCGGACGTCGTACCGCGGCCTGGTGCAGGTCATGCCGCGCGCCACCCACAGCGCCAGCACGGTGCGCTGCGACGCGCTGCTGGTCGACACCATCTCGCGGTCGGACACCTACCCGTACGTCGATATCCGCAACGACGACGTCTCCATGGGCCACGAGGCCACCGTCTCCAAGGTCAGCGAGGACCAGCTCTTCTACCTGATGAGCCGCGGCCTCACCGAGGAGGAGGCCATGGCGATGATCGTGCGCGGCTTCATCGAGCCCATCGCGCGCGAGCTGCCCATGGAGTACGCGCTGGAGCTGAACCGGCTGATCGAGCTGCAGATGGAGGGCGCGGTCGGCTGACGCCGCCGCCCGAAGCCAGCCCGAGACCCACGAGAGAGAGCAGATGACCACCGACACGGCTCAGCAGGCCCAGCACGGCCTCACCGAGCACTCGCACGGCGCCGGTGCGCCCGACCACGGCGGCAGTGCCTTCGACACCGTCGCCTCGTTCGACGTCGCCGATCACGTCGTGCCGCGCGGGCGCGAAGAGGAGTGGCGCTTCACGCCCATGGCGCGGCTGCGCGGCCTGCACGACGACGCCCCGCTCGACGGCCACGACTACGAGGTCAGCGTCGAGGCCGCCCCGCAGGTCGTCGTCGAGACGGTCGAGGCCACCGATCCGCGACGGGGCTCGTCCGGCTACGTGCCGAACGACCGCATCAGCGCCCGGGCGTGGGCCGAGGCCGACAAGGTGCTGGCCATCACCATCCCGGCCGACGTCGTCGCCGAGAAACCGACGATCGTCCGCCTCCGCGGCCTGAGCGCGGAGAAGGCGGCCGCCGGCCACGTCGTCATCACCGCCGAGCGGTTCAGCCAGTCCGTCGTCGTCCTCGAGCACGAGGGCTCCGCGGCGTTCGCCGACAACGTCGAGATCGTCACGCACGACGGCGCCCGGCTCACCGTGGTCAGCCTGCAGGACTGGGCCGGCGACTCCGTCCACCTGTCGCACCACCACGTCAACGTGGGCCGCGACTCCGTCGTCAAGCACGCCGTCGTCAGCTTCGGCGGCGACCTCGTGCGCACGTCGGTCACCCTCGACTACGCGGCACCCGGCGGCGACGCCGAACTGCTCGGTCTGTACTTCGCCGACAGCGGCCAGCACCTCGAGAAGCGCCTGTTCGTCGACCACAACCAGCCCAACTGCCGCAGCAACGTGCTCTACAAGGGCGCGCTGCAGGGCAAGAAGGCGCACACGGTGTGGATCGGCAACGTGCTCATCCGGCCCGCGGCCGAGGGCATCAGCACCTACGAGCTCAACCGCAACCTGGTGCTCACCGACGGCGCCCGCGCCGACTCCGTCCCGAACCTCGAGATCGAGACCGGCGAGATCGTGGGCGCCGGCCACGCCAGCGCCACCGGCCGGTTCGACGACGAGCAGCTGTTCTACCTGATGGCGCGGGGCATCCCGGCCGACGAGGCCCGCCGGCTGGTCGTGCGCGGCTTCTTCACCGAGCTGATCAACAAGCTCGGCGTACCGGAGATCGCCGAGCGGCTGACCGCCACCGTCGAGCGCGAGCTGGCGCTGGGCGAGGGCCTGCCGGCCGCCACGTCGACGACGCACTGACCACCGAGAACACCCGAGAGGCATCGAGAATGAGCACCCTGGAGATCCGCGACCTGCACGTCTCGGTCGAGACCGAGGCCGGCCCCAAGGAGATCCTGCGCGGCGTCGACCTCACCGTCCAGAGCGGTCAGACGCACGCCATCATGGGCCCGAACGGCTCCGGCAAGTCCACCCTGGCCTACTCGCTGGCCGGGCACCCGAAGTACACCGTCACCAGCGGCGAGGTGCTGCTCGACGGCGAGGACGTGCTGGCCATGACGGTCGACGCGCGGGCTCGCGCGGGCCTGTTCCTGGCCATGCAGTACCCGGTCGAGGTGCCGGGCGTGTCGGTGTCGAACTTCCTGCGCACCGCCAAGACTGCCGTGGACGGCGAGGCGCCGAAGCTGCGCACCTGGGTGAAGGAGGTCAAGACGGCCATGGACCAGCTGGCCATCTCCGACGACTTCGCCGAGCGCGACCTCAACACCGGCTTCTCCGGCGGTGAGAAGAAGCGGCACGAGATCCTGCAGCTGGAGTTGCTGAACCCGACCTTCGCCGTGCTCGACGAGACCGACTCCGGCCTCGACATCGACGCGCTGCGGGTCGTGTCCGACGGCGTCAACCGTTTCTCCGCGTCGGGCGACAAGGGCGTCCTGCTGATCACGCACTACACGCGCATCCTGCGCTACATCAAGCCCGACTTCGTGCACGTCTTCGTCGCCGGCCGCGTCGCCGAGGAGGGCGGCCCGAAGCTGGCGGAGAAGCTGGAGGAGAAGGGCTACGTCGACTACGTCGGCACCCCCGCCTGAGCCGCCAGAACGACACCGAGGAGCCATCGTGAGCGCACCGCACAGCCCGCTGGACGTGGATCGGGTCCGCAAGGACTTCCCGATCCTCGAACGGCGGCTCGCCGGTGACCACCCGCTGGTCTACCTCGACTCCGCGAACACCTCGCAGAAGCCGACGGCCGTCCTCGACACCCTCGCCGAGCACTACTCGCGGCACAACGCCAACGTGGCGCGGGCCGTGCACCAGCTCGGCGAGGAGTCGACGGCGGCCTACGAGGGTGCCCGCGACAAGCTGGCCGTGCTGATCAAGGCGCCCAGCCGCGACGAGATCATCTTCACCAAGAACGCCTCCGAGGCGCTCAACCTGGTCGCGCACACGCTGGCCAGCGGCATGGCCGACGACCCGCGGTTCCGCCTCGGCCCGGGCGACGAGATCGTCGTCACCGAGATGGAGCACCACTCCAACATCGTGCCGTGGCAGCTGGCGGCGAAGCGCACGGGTGCGGCGTTCCGCTGGTTCGGGCTGACCGACGACGGCCGGCTGGACCTCTCGACCATCGGCGAGCTGATCAACGAGCGGACGAAGATCGTCTCGCTGGTGCACCAGTCGAACAGCCTCGGCACCGTCAACGACGTCGCGACGGTGGTGGCACGGGCCCGCGAGGTGGGCGCGCTGGTCCTGCTGGACGGCTCGCAGTCGGTGCCGCACCAGCCCATCGACGTCACCGAACTGGGCGTCGACCTGCTCGCGTTCACCGGCCACAAGATGGTCGGCCCGACGGGCATCGGCGTGCTGTGGGGCCGCCGCGACGTCCTCGACGCGCTGCCGCCGTTCCTCGGCGGCGGCGAGATGATCGAGACCGTCGAGATGACGGGCTCCACGTTCGCTCCCATCCCGCACAAGTTCGAGGCCGGCACGCCGCCGATCGCGCAGGCCATCGGCCTGGGCGCGGCGGTCGACTACCTCACCGGCATCGGCCTGGACCGCATCCACGCGCACGAGCAGGCGCTGACGGCGTACGCGCTGGAGAAGCTCAACGCCGTCGACGGCGTCCGGATCATCGGGCCGAACTCGACCGAGTCCCGCGGCGGCACCGTCTCGTTCGTCGTCGACGGCATCCACCCGCACGACGTCGGCCAACTGCTCGACGAGCGGGGGGTCGCCGTGCGCGTCGGGCACCACTGCGCGCGGCCGGTCTGCGTCCGGTACGGAATACCCGCGACCACCCGAGCGTCGTTCTACCTGTACACCACGTTCGACGAGATCGACGCGCTCGCCGCCGGTCTCGACCAGGTGAAGAGGTTCTTCGGGTGAGCGACAGCCTGTACCAGGAGATCATCCTGGACCACTACAAGCACCCGCACGGGCGCGGCCTGCGCGAGCCGTTCGGCGGCGAGGCGCACCACGTCAACCCCACGTGCGGCGACGAGATCACCATCCGGGTCGCGCTCGACGGCTCGACCATCACCGACGTCTCGTACGACGGCCAGGGCTGCTCGATCAGCCAGGCGTCGGCGAGCGTCCTGCACGAACTGCTCACCGGCCGCACCGTCGACGACGCGTTCGCCGTCGAGCGGACGTTCGTCGAGCTGATGCAGGGCAAGGGGCAGATCGAGCCCGACGAGGACGTGCTCGGCGACGGCATCGCCTTCGCCGGCGTCGCCAAGTACCCGGCCCGGGTCAAGTGCGCGCTGCTGAGCTGGATGGCTTTCAAGGACGCGACGGCGCGGGCCATGGCCGGCCCCGTCACCGTTGAGGAGGATGCACGATGACCACCACCGTCGACCTCGAGGACCTCAGGGAGGCCCTCCGCGACGTCGTCGACCCCGAGCTGGGCATCAACGTCGTCGACCTCGGCCTGATCTACGGCGTCAGCGTCGACGAGCAGAACGTCGCCACCGTCGACATGACGCTCACCAGCGCCGCTTGCCCGCTCACCGACCTCATCGAGGAGCAGGCCAACGCCGCCGTCGACGGGCTCGTCGCCGAGCTGCGCATCAACTGGGTGTGGATGCCGCCGTGGGGGCCCGACAAGATCACCGACGAGGGGCGGGAGCAGCTGCGCGCGCTCGGCTTCAACGTATGAGCGCGCCGCGGACGGTCGTGTTCGACCTCGGGGGAGTGCTGGTCGACTGGGACCCCCGCTACCTGTACCGCACGCTGCTGCCGTCCGACGCCGAGGTGGAGCGGTTTCTCACCGAGGTCACGACGCCGGAGTGGAACACCGCGCAGGACGCCGGCCGGTCGTGGGCCGACGCGGTGGCGGAGCTGTCCGCGCGGCACCCTGAGCACGCGGAGCTGATCGCGGCCTACGACAGCCGCTGGATCGAGACCATCGGCGGGCACATCGACGGCACCGTCGACCTGCTGCGCGAGCTGCGCTCCGGTGGCTCCGTCGGGCTGTATGCCCTGACCAACTGGTCGGCGGAGAAGTTCCCGCTGGCGTTGGAACGGTTCGAGTTCCTGTCGTGGTTCGAGGGCATCGTGGTGTCCGGCGCGGAGCGGCTGGTCAAGCCGGACCCGCGGCTGTACCAGGTGCTGCTGGACCGCTACGGCCTGGACGCGGCGTCGTCGGTGTACATCGACGACAACCCGTCCAACGTCGACGCCGCCGCGGAGCTCGGCATGATCAGCCTGCACTTCACCGGCCCGGACCGGCTGCGCGACGAGCTGTCGCAGCTCGGCCTGGTCGCTTCCGATCGTTCGTCCGAGGAGTAACAGATGGCCGTCCGTCCGATCCGGCTGTTCGGCGACCCGGTGTTGCGCACCCAGGCCGAGCCGGTGGTCGACTTCGACCGCGAGCTCCAGCAGCTGGTCACCGACCTCGTCGACACCATGCAGGCCGCGCCCGGCGCCGGCCTCGCCGCCCCGCAGATCGGCGTCTCCCTGCGTGTCTTCAGCTACGACGTCGACGACGTCGTAGGTCACCTGATCAACCCGACGCTGGAGCTGTCCGAGGAGGAGCAGTTCGGCCCCGAGGGCTGCCTCTCCCTGCCCGGCCTCGAGTACGACTGCCGCCGCGCCCTCCGCGTCGTCGCGCACGGCTTCAACATGTACGGCGACCCGGTCGCCATCGAGGGCTCGGAGCGGCTGGCGCGCGCCATCCAGCACGAGACCGACCACCTCGACGGCGTCCTGTTCATCGACAAGCTGGACCGCGAGGCCCGCAAGGCCGCGATGAAGGTCATCCGCGAGGCCGACTGGGCGGGCGAGCAGGCGCCGGTCATCCGCGACTCGCCGCACGCCACCTTCGGCCGCGCCATCTGACGACGTCCCCCGCCCGGCGCGTCAGGCGGCGCTGAAGTCGTACGCCACCAGCCGGGCCAGGCAATCGTTCCAGCCCTGGGCGTGGTTCGCGCTCCCGCCGGGGTCGGTGAACCGCTCGTGCGTGACGACGACGTCCGTGCCGCCGTCCGCGCCGGCCAGGAACTCGACCGTCACCAGCGTCTCCGCGTCCTCGCCGTCCCACCGCCAGGTGTGCACGAGCCGGCCGGGCGCCTCGACGGCCGCGAACTCGCCGCTGACCGCCGTGCCTGCCGCGGCCGACGCGATGCGGAACAGCCCGCCGGGCCGCAGGTCGACGCGGCACGCCGTCGCGAACGAGGCGGGCCAATACCAGCGGGCCAGCTCGTCAGCGTCGGTCCATGCCCGCCACACTCGCGCGGGCTCGGCCGGGACGTGCCGCTTGAGCTGCAGCGTCAGGGGCATCACGACGGGTTCTCCTTCAGGCAACCGGTGAGCGCTGGAGCTCGCCAGTCAACCATCACGTTGCGTTCGTTGGTTCTGCGGTGCTACGGTTCATTAGTCAAGTAAAGAACCTAAGAACCGGAGGGGGTGCGCATGTTCGACGACCGGAGCCCGATCTACCACCAGATCGCGGAGTCCATCAAGAACGACATCCTCAGCGGCGAGTTGGGAGCTGACGAGCAGGTGATGTCCACCAACCAGTACGCGGCCTACTACCGCATCAACCCGGCAACGGCCGCCAAGGGGTTCCAACAACTGGTGGACGAAGGCGTCCTCTACAAGCGGCGGGGGATCGGCATGTTCGTCAGCGCCGACGCCCACGACGCGCTGCTGGCCCAGCGGCGCGAGCGTTTCTTCGCCGACATCGTCGAGCCGATGGTCGCCGAGGCCCGGGTCATCGGCATCCCGCTCGACGACATCGTCGCCCACATCCAGACGCTGAAGGGTCGTGAGTCGGCATGACGTTCGGCATCGACATCCAGAACCTGACCGTCCGCTACCCGGGCGTCACGGCGGTCGACGACCTCACGCTGAAGCTCGAGGGCGGCAAGATCTACGGGCTGCTCGGCCGCAACGGGTCGGGCAAGACCACGCTGCTGTCGCAGATCGCGGCGTTCCGCCGGGTCACAGAGGGCGGCATCCTCGTCGACGGCCGGGTGCCGTTCGAGAACGAGGAACTGACGCAGGAGATCTGCCTGGTCCGCGAGAGCGGCGACACCGTCGTCGAGGGCGAGAGCGTCAAGGGCATCCTGCGCCGGGGCCGGCGGTTCCGGCCACGCTGGGACGACGACTTCGCGCAGCGGCTGATCGACCTGTTCCAGGTGCCGGTGAACCGCGGCGTCACCAAGTTGTCGCGCGGGCAGCGCTCGGCGCTCGGCATCACCGCCGGCCTCGCCTCACGGGCGCCGCTGACCATGCTGGACGAGTCCTACCTCGGCCTCGACGCGCCGTCGCGGTACGCGTTCTACGACGTGCTGCTCGAGGACTACATGGAGCACCCGCGCACGATCATCCTGTCGACGCACCTCATCGAGGAGGTGTCGCGGCTGTTCGAGCAGGTCGTGATCATCGACCGCGGCCGGCTGGTCGCCCATGACGACACCGAGACGCTGCGCATGCGCGGCGCCGCGGTCGTCGGCCCGGCTGCCGCCGTCGACGACTTCACCACCGGCATGACGGTCCTCGGCGAGCAGCGGCTCGGCGGGACGAAGTCGGTCACGGTCTACGGCGAGATCCCCGCCGACGCGCGCGCCGTCGCCGCCGACTGGGGGCTGGAGCTGTCGCCCGTCGCGCTGCAGGACCTGTTCGTCCACCTCACGAAGGGAGACCCGGCATGAGCGCCGCGCTCACCTACCGCCGCGCCCGGTCCTCGTTCCTGGACCTCTCGACCGGCCTCGCCAGGGGCTTCGTACTGTTCATCGCGATCGTCGCGGTCGTCTTCCTGGCCGTCGCGGTGGTCGTCCAGCTGACCGGCGGCACCGACGACGGCCAGAGCATCTGGGAGAACTCCCAGTATGCGACGCGGTACTTCCCGCTCTCGATGGGCATCATGATCACCGCGGCCTACCTGCCGGTGGCCATCGCGTCCGGCGTCACGCGGCGCAGCTTCGGGTGGGCCGGCTCCGCCGTCGTCATCGCGATGGCGCTCGTCATGGCGCTGCTCGAGGCCGCCGGCTACCTCGTCGAGTACGGCCTCTACCGGGCCGCCGACACGACGCCGACGTTCACGACGCCGCACCTGTTCGACCACGGCTACCAGGTCTGGCTGGTCATCCCCGAGGTCTGGATCGTCGTCGCGGCCAACGTGGCCGGCGGCTGGCTGATCGGCTCGGCCTACTACAAGTGGGGCTGGTTCTGGCCGACGGTTTCGCTGCCGCTCCTGCTGCTGCCGCTGCTGGCCGTCGAGGCGATCATGTCGGTCGGCTGGGCCGGCGCGGCCATGGACGCGCTCGGCGCCGGCCGGCTGCCCGACGGCGTCGCGGTGCTCGCCGCGGTCGCCGTCCTGGCCCTGACGCTCGCGGGCATCCAGCACTTCGTCCGCACCATCGACCTCCGGCCGCAGAAGGCCTGACCCCGACTCTTCGGAGAGGACACCCCCATGGCGATCATCGAAGTGAAGAACCTGCACAAGGTCTACGGCTCCACCGTTGCCGTCGACGACGTCTCGTTCGAGGTCGAGGAGGGCGAGATCTTCGGGATCCTCGGCCCCAACGGCGCCGGCAAGACCACCACCGTCGAGTGCATCGAGGGACTGCGGCGGCCCGACGGCGGCAGCGTCAGCGTGCTGGGCCTCGACCCCGTCCGCGACCGGATGGACGTGCGCCGGGTGCTCGGCGCGCAGCTGCAGGAGAGCGAGCTGGCCGAGAAGATCACCGCCGCCGAGGCGCTGGACCTCTACGCCTCGTTCTACCCGTCGCCGGCGAACCCGGCCGAGTTGCTCGACGACCTCGGCCTCAGCGACAAGGCCGGCACCCGGTTCGAGAAGCTGTCCGGCGGGCAGAAGCAGCGGCTGTCGATCGCGCTCGCGCTGGTCGGCAACCCGCGCATCGCCGTCCTCGACGAGCTCACCACCGGCCTCGACCCGCAGGCGCGGCGCGACACCTGGCACCTGATCGAGCAGATCCGGGCCCGTGGCGTCACGATCATCCTGGTCACGCACTTCATGGACGAGGCGGAGCGGCTCTGTGACCGGCTCGCGCTGATCGACGGCGGCCGGGTGGCGGCCATCGACAGCCCGGCCGGACTGATCTCCCGGGTGTCGACGGAGCAGACCCTGCGGTTCCGCCCGTCGTCGCCGCTGGACGAGACCGTGCTCAGCGCGCTGCCAGACGTCACCGCCGTCAGCCGCGAGGGCGCCCACTTCGTCGTCAGCGGCACCGGCAACCTGCCGTACACCGTCATCACCACCCTGGCCGCGCACGACGTCGTCGCCGCCGAGCTGCGCATGGACCAGGCCAGCCTCGAGGACGCGTTCGTCGCCATGACCGGCCGGTCGTTCGAGCCCGAGCCCGTCGGCTGACGCCGTCCACGACCGAGAAGAGACCCCGATGTCCACCCTGACCAAGATCACCACCGTCGAGTCCAAGCTGTTTCTCCGCGACAGCACGTCCGCGGTCATGACCTTCGCCATGCCCATCGGCATCCTGGTCATCTTCGGCTCGATCGGCTTCACCGAGGGCGACAACGAGAACAACGTGAGCGCCGGCTTCCTGCCGGTGCTGTCGCTGGCCCTGGCCGCGGCGATGCTCGGGCTGAGCGTGCTGCCGACAGTCCTCGCGACCTACCGCGAGAAGGGGATCCTGCGCCGGCTGTCGACGACGCCGGTCCACCCGGCCAACGTGCTGACGGCGCAGCTGCTGGTCAACCTGGCTGCCGCGGTGGTTGCGGCGGTGATCGTGCTGGCGCTCGGCGCGGTCGCCTTCGACATCGGGATGCCGGACAACCCGGTCGGGTTCCTGATCGGCTTCCTGCTGATGGCGTCGTCGCTGTTCGGGCTCGGCCTGCTGGTCGCGGCACTGGCGCCGACCGGCAAGGCGGCCACCTCGATCGGCATGCTGCTGTTCTTCCCGAGCATGTTCTTCGCCGGCGTGTGGACCCCCGGCGACCTGATGCCCGAGTGGGCCCGCCCGATCCGTGACGTGTCGCCGCTGGGCGCCGGCATGGAGGCCATGCAGTCGGCGTGGGAGGGCCACTGGCCGAGCGCGACGAACCTGCTCGCGCTGATCGTGGTGACGGTGGTCGCGGGCGCGGTGTCGGCGCGGGTGTTCCGCTGGGAGTGAGCATCTACACCACGTCGGCCAGGTGGGGTGACCGCCCGGCCGGGAGCGTGGGGAGCGAGCGCGCGGTGTCCTCCAGCAGGTGGACGCCGCGCGTCAGCTCGTCCACCCGGCCCGTGTAGGGGAGGCGCAGGAACCGCTCGAACGCGCCGTCGACGCCGAACTTCGGGCCGGCGATCAGGCTGAGGCCGCGGGTCATGCCGAAGAGGGCGAGCGCCGAGCTGATCGGCGCGCCCAGGCCCACCCACAGCGACGAGCCGCCGTCCGGCACCGGCACGTCCCAGTGCGGCAGCCGCTCGCGCAGCTCCCGCACCAGCACGTCGCGGTGGTGGCGCAGCTGCTCCGTGCGTCGCTGCACCAGCGCCGCGTAGTCGTCGAACACCTCGGTGGCGACCAGCTGCTCCAGCTCCGGCGTCCCGAGGTCACCAGCCGCGCGGGCCGCGTGCAGCGCGCCCACGACGTCGTCGTCGGCCCTGATCCAGCCGATGCGCAAGCCGCCCCAGACGCTCTTGCCGAGCGAGCCGATGCTGACGGTGCGGTGGCCCTCGGCGCGCGCGGCGAACGGGACGTCGGTCCAGCCGCGGTCGATGTCGAGGTCCGCCGTCGTCTCGTCGATGACGAGGACGGTGCCCGCGCGGGCTGCATCTCTGATGACCTCGTCGCGCTGTGCCGGGGGCATGGAGGCGCCGGTCGGGTTGTGGAAGTCGGGGATCAGGTACGCCACCGCCGGCCGGACCCGCTCCAGCGCGTCGCGCAACCGGTCGCCGTCCCAGCCGTCCGCGCTGACCGGGACCGTGACCAGCCGCGCGCCACTCACCCTGAGCCCGTCCAGCGCGTGCGGGTACGTCGGCGACTCGACCAGGGCGCGGTCGGCCTGGCGCACCAGCGTGCGCGCGACCAGCGCGATGGCATGCTGCGCGCCGAGCGTGATCATCAGCTGCCCGGGGTGGGTCGGCAGGCCGCGCGCGCTGTAGTGGGCGGCGATGCGTTCGCGCAGCGGCAGGCTGCCCACGAGGTCGAAGCCGCTCTTGCCGAGGACCTCCGGGAGCCGCTCGGTGGCCCGCCGGATGATCGTCTCCAGCCCGCCGATCGCCGCCGGCGCCGCCCTCGCGAAGTCGACGACGGCCGGTTGGGGGAGCGCTCCCTGTCTGCTGTGCGCCTGCGGCAGCGCGACGACGCTGCCCGAGCCGCGCTGGCTGACGAGGTGGCCGGTCTCCCTGAGCGTCCGGTACGCGGAGACGATGGTCGTGCGGCTGCGGTCGAGCTCGTCCGCCAGCTCCCGCTCGGCCGGCAGCCGCGTCCGCGTCGCGATGCGCCCGTCGATGATCAGCAGCCGGATGCGGTCGGCCAGGGCGTGATACGCGCTCTGCCCGCCGGTCTCCCACTCGCCGAGCAGCGTCCGCAGGTCCTTCGGGCCGAGTCTCGCGCCGTTCATCAGTCCAGTGTTCCATGATTGGCATCTTGTTGGAAGGAGTGGACTGGTGTTTGGTGGAGGTAGTTGTTCGATTGGTCTTGTTCTTCGGGTGGCGGTTGATCATGGGAGCGGTTGTGGTTGTGACGATGTTGCTGCTGGCGTGGGCGCTCTCGGCCGCCCTCTGGGCCGCCCGTCACGGGGACGTCCGCCCCCAACCCGTCCGCCCCGACTACGACAGCCGCCGGCCCCGGACCTGATGTCCGGAGCGGTGCCCCGGAGGCGCTACACTGTTCATCGCTCCGCCGCCCTCGTGGCCGGGGTAGCCACGGGCTGTGGCGCAGCTTGGTAGCGCACCTGACTGGGGGTCAGGGGGTCGCAGGTTCAAATCCTGTCAGCCCGACCATGTGATCAGCCCTCGTTGACGCAGGTCAGCGGGGGTTTTCTCGTCTCGCATCACCTCCCTTCACGATCGTCAGCTTGGGTCGGCGGGGACCAGATGGGGACCACCAGGCCGAGAAGGACTCCCCGGCGGCCTTCAACGCCGAAAGGTCCGGGTGCAGGTACCGCGACGTCACGTCAGGCGACTGGTGGCCGGCGACCTTCTGCAGGACGTCGAGCGGGATGCCGGCGTCAGCCATCCACGTCAACGCGGTGTGCCGTAGCCCGTGACGGACGAGCGTCGGATGACCAAGGCGCGTCACCAGCTCGTCCCAGCGAGTCGCATCGCGCAGGGTCGCCGTCGTGATCACGCCCCCGCGGGGACCACGCAGCAGCCGATCATCAGGCTTCCGACCCTTCATCAGACGCTCCAGGGTCGGCACCAACGGTTCGGTGATCGGCACCTTCCGGCGACGCCGGCCCTTGGTGCGCTTGCGGACCAGGCCGCCCCGGCCGGGGTAACGCTGCCACTCGACCCGGATGATCCCGTTCTCCCAGTCCACATACCGCGCATCCAGGCCGGACGCCTCGCTGATCCGCATCGCCGTGGTGGCCAGGATCGTCACCATGTCGCCCCAGCACTGATGCCGCCCAGCCTTGACCACTTCGGCCACCAGCTCTTCGAGTGCGGCGACGTCGGGCAGCGCATAGTCGCGAGGATTCGGCGCCTCTTCTTCGTCGTCGCCCGTTCGTCGGCCGACGGCGGTCCGGCGCGCGCGGTCGTCGGCTGGGTTGCGGCTGATCAGCTCGTCCCGCTTGGCCTCGTTGAGCACCAGGACCAGCGGAGCGATGGTGTTCTTGATCGTAGACCGGCCGATGCCCTTGTCCTCCCACTCATCGATGACGCGGTCGATCAGCCCCGCCGTGATCATGTTCACCGGCAGGTGGCCCATCGCCGGAACCACGCGCAATCTCAGACCCGCCGAATAGCCATCGAGTGTCGAGGTCGTGTCGATCTTGCGCGCCCAGCGATCACCGATGCTGTCGACGTAGTCCTTCAACGTCTGGCCCGGATCGAGGCCGGTCGCGGCAGTGCGTGTCATGCGATCCACCCACGCGGCGGCGGCATCCTCACTATCGAACACTCTCTTGCAGCCGTCGCGCTTGCCGGTGACCGGGTCCGTCCAACGCACACGAGCCTTGTAGACCATGCCCTTCTGGCGCTCTACGGGCTCGATGTCGACGGTGAGCCGAACGCCCAGCGGCGGCAGCTTCTCCGGGGCTGTCATGATGCGACGCGCCGGCCCATGCTCGCGGCGATCCAGGCTTCCAGCTCATTCGCCGGATAGCGGTACACGCTGCCCATCTTGAGGTGGCGTGGGCCGACACCGTCGCGACGCCAGCGGCGCACCGTCGACGGGTCGACACGGAGCCGCCGCGCTGTCTCTTCAGTGGTGAGCAAGCGGCCCAGGTTCGGTCTTCTCATGGTCGGTCTCCCTGCGCTTCGGTCTGATCAGCTGGTGACGTCGTCGGCGCGGCGGATGCGGGCGAGGTTGGCCGAGCGGGTCGCGTTGGCGGCCGCCGCGGTGTCGAGGTAGCCGCGTCCGGCGTAGCGCCAGTCACCGACGACGACGGTTGTCGCCGTGGTGTCGTGCTCGGCCTGGTCGACGTCGAGGACGTCTCGGACGGCTGCGTTGGCCGGGAGTTGGGCGCGGCGCTGCCGCCAGTGCCGGCGGGCGGTGCGGAGCGCGCCGAACGTCACGGAGTAGGCGCGGCTCTTGGTGATGGGGTGGCCCCGGTAGCCGAGGGTGGCGTACCTGTCCTTCAAGCGCTCGTAGTCGTCGTGGATGGGCACGAGCTGCTGCGCGGCCTTGATCAGTCGGACGGCGTGCGGGGTCGCGCCGTGTTTGGCGGCATGGTTCGCGCTGTACAGCTTCCCGGCAACGGGCAGCCCGAAGTCCTCCGTACTCTTCGTCAAGTACTTGGCGAGGTAGGCGGCGACCTGGTGCGGGTGCGCCGGCCCGGCCTGGTTGTCGCGGCCGGCGCCGGGGGTAATGGTGCGTAGGTCGAGCTGCTTCCCCCATCGCAGCCGGAGTGTCTGCCCGCCGGGGATCGGGACGTCCTTGTGCGCGTGGGTGGCGGCGTGCCTGACGGCGTCCTCGAGCTCGGTCACCGTGAGGTCCAGCTGTGGCGGGGTGGCGGGGCCGTCGGGTCCGTCGAGGCGGATGACGACGTGGAAGTGCACGACGCCGCGCGCCTGGAACTCTACGACTCTGGTGTAGGAGACCTTGGCCGCGCTCGTGAACGCCTTCATCGTCATGCCGGCGGTGCGGGCGAGGCGGCGGCGTAGCGCCATGGTGAAGTACCGCCACAGCTGCGGTGCCCACCACTGCCAGGCGGCGTGGGCGGTGTAGTCGTAGCACTGGAAGCACAGCGGCTGACCTACCTGCGGGTCGTCGGCGTCGTGCCGCCGCACACACGACAGCGGCCGGCCGTGCGGACAGCGCGGGCGATCGCGTCGTGCCCGGCACGGCGACGTGCGGCCGTTCGTCGGTCGGGTGTGGCGGTGCACGGCCCCGAACGACGGCGCGGTGAACGTCGCGAACGTCGCCGGATGCTGCGCCACCGTCTCGGGGACGGTCTTGCCGCCGGCCAGGCCGCAGGACAGCAGGTGCCACGCGTCGCCCTTGTACTCCCTGCTGCAGGACGGGCAGACCGCGGCGCGGCGGTTGCCGCAGCGGACGTAGGTGTGCCCGTCCGGTTCGTCGTCGGAGGAGTAGGTGCGTACGACCTCACCCGTAGCCGCGTGCACAGTGGTGGAGGAGCCGGTGAGTCGGATGGGGTTGACGCACCCGCGGGCCTGTTCGCCGGCTCTGCTGCGGGACAGGGAGGCCAGCTGGAACAGCAGCTCCGTGTGACTCAGCGCGTGCGTGCTCACGCGACCGCCCCTGTGTCGTCGCCCTTGGCGTCGTCCTGGTCGTCGGTGTCGGTGACGACGGTGAAGCCGTGACGCGGCGGCGCGGCGGGGTAGTCGCGGGCCATGGCGCGGATGTCGTCGTCGGTGACCCAGGTGAACCGGATGCGGGCCGGGGTGGGGTCGCCGTCGACGAGCACGTATCCGGTGCCGGGCTGAGCCTCGGGGATCGACTCGGCGTGGGCGCCGCGTTCCCAGGCGTCCTTGCCGAGGACCATCTCGACCTCGGACGCGGTATCGAGGCGGAGGGCGACTTTGGTGGGGAACAGGTTGCGGGCGTCGACGACGGACTTGCGGGGGTCCTGGACGAACGCGAGCACGGAAACACCGGCGGCGCGGCCCTGGGACAGGACGACCTTCAGGGACTTGTTGAACTGGTGCTTGAGCTTGGTGTCGTCCTGGTAGTCCGACAGGAATGCCAGCTCGTCGATGATCAGCACCACGAACGGCTCACCCGGCGTCGGTGTGTGCTTGCGGGAGTGCCCGCGCAGCCGCTTCGAGCGTGCCCGGACCAGTTCGGCGGCCTCGGTGACGAGGTCGACCATGTCGCCGGGCTCGTCGTCGGCGGCGAACCGGGAGAACAGCCCGCGGCCCATCGCCAGCTCGATGCCGCCCTTCGGGTCCGCGCCCCACAGCTGCACCAGCCCGGACGGGACGGCCGGGGCGAGCGCACGCACGGTCGACCACAGCGCGGAGCCCTTCCCGGACCCGGTCGCGCCGACGGTCAGGACGTGGCTGTAGAGCAGCCGCAGCCGATACGGGGAGCCGTCCTCGGTGAACCCCACCTGTAGCGCCTCGAAGTCCACGTCCGATGCGTCCAGCGTCATCGCGGGAATGGGGTCGGTGAGCATGTCCCCGGTGCTGAACAACAACGTCACCGTGCCGGGCTGATCACTCCGGACGCGGACCTGAGTCACGCCGAACGCGTGCGCCAGGGCGTCGGCCCGGTCGGCGTAGTCGGCCGGTGACTGGCCGGCGAACATGCGCACGTGCACGGCGTCGGCGGCTGGGTGGGCGGTCACGCCGATCAGCTCGGGCGCCACCTGGCGGCCGAACGGGCCAGCGACGACGGTGAGGCCGCAGCCGGCGGCGACGGTGGGCCAGTGCTTGCGGTAGATCCTCCGGTACCGCCACCGGCCCCGCACCCGCGCGGCGACGCGTTCCGCGGACTCGGGGTGCGCGAGCCGCCACACCACCCAACCGACCATCGGGACCGTAAGCATGAGGACCAGGCCGCCAGCGCCGAGCATGCTGTAGGCGAGGAGCAGCACGGCCCCGGCGGCGAAGACCTGGGGGAGCTTGTGCAGCAGCATCAGTGGCGTCAGCGTCACCCAGCCCAGGCCGCGCAGCAGCCGCCGGATCAGCGAGTCGTGATCGAACAGGTTCTGCACGAAGGTCACGACGGCCTGGATGACGCTCGCGCTCAGTTCGGGCCGTGGGCTCATCGAAGCAGTCCTTCAACGGCGGTCAGGGCGGCGTGCCGGGCGTGGGCGGCGGCGTGGCAGGAGTCGCAGACGGTGTCGCCGGTACCGGGGTGGAACCACGCCTTGATGGCGGCGACCAGGCGGCCGCAGCCGGAGCACGCGACCACCACGGCTAGGGGCTGCTTCATGGGCGGTCACCGCAGCGGGTCACCGAGGCGTCACGGACGGCGTCGGACCGCTGCGCTTGGACCTCGTCCGCGCCGGCCACGAGGGCGGCAACGGTCAACAGCTGGGCGAGGACGACGCCGAGAGCGGCGAGGGGCAGTCGCCGGGTCGTAGGGTTGGACACACCAATCCCCTCCATTCGGGGTGTTGATTGGGGCCACCGGGGACGGGGTTGGTTTCCTAGGCCTGTCACCCGTCCCCGGTGGGGTCTCATCGCGAGACGGCGCGAACCTCACCGTTGACCGCGTCGCTCACGGCGGCCAGCCGCACGATCAGCGCGTCATCACTCGTGGCCGGGTACAGCGACGCCGGCAGCTGGGCGTGCACGATCGCCAGCCAGTCCGCGAGGACAGCCGCGCCGCGCTGGTCGAACGACACGTCATGTGGGGACCAGGCGACCCGGCCGCCGAGGGTGGCGACCAGGCGGACGAGGTTCTTCTCTCCGCTGGACATGACGCCGAACGCCTGCACCTCGGCCGAGGTCTTCGGGCCGTGTGCGTGCCACTCCCAGAACGCGTCGTCGTCGTCCGGGGCCGGGTGCCGGGCTTCGTACGCCTCCCACGCGGCCGCGTCCGCCAGCTGGCCGTTGACGGCCGCGGTGACGACGTCCAGCCAGCCGGGGTGCGCGTCGATGCTGCCGGCGATCCGCTCGACCAGCTGCCGCACCCACGGATGCCGGCCAGCGAGCCAGTCAGCCGCCGCGTACGCATCGGTCGGGACCTCGATGACGGTCATCGTCAGGCCGCCTTCTCGCCGCTGCCGGCGCTGGTCTTGCCGGCGTCCTTGCGCGGCGGCGTGTGCGACGCGATCCCGCCGGCCCGCCACGACTCCACCAGCTGGCCCGTCTTCGTCGCCCGCGCCGACGCCACCAGGTCACCGAACTCGATCGGTGAATAGTCCGCGATCTCCGGCTTCAACGGCGCCGGGACCGTCACCTGCGCCCGCGCCGTCAACTCCCGATCGAACGACACCGTCCGGTAATTGACCTCCACCGACCACAACGGCAGCCGCGACTCCTCATCCACCGCCTGCCGCTCCGACTGCCGACGACCCTCCGGAGTGTCCTCCCACTCATGCACCGAGTTGACGACACCGGTCGCCGTCATCTGCTGCCGCTTGCTGTCCACTGCATAGGTCGCCATGACCTCTCCTTTCGTAGCCGGGGACTCTCCCCGATCCCGCACTCGGAGGTGCGCGGGACGTCTTAAGAATGCACTATGTCGACATAGTGCGTCAAGATGGTTTGCACACCCGAGCGATAGGGTGTTGCGAACCAGATGCACTTAGTGCGGCAACAGGTGTCCGCGGATGGAGGCTGGCGATGGCGACTGGACCGGCGTTCCGGCAGCTCGCGGACGATTTGCGCGCGCGGATCGCGGCGGGGGAGTTGCCGCCGGGAAGCCAGCTGCCGTCCATGACCCAGCTGCGCGAGAAGCACAGCGTGTCCAGCACCGTCGTCCGGGACGCACTCAACGAGCTGCGCCGCGACGGACTGATCATCGGTCGCCAGGGCAAGGGCGTCTTCGTCGCTGATGACGTGAGCGGCGCGGATCGTCGACCCGACGACACCCAGGCGCGGCTCGATCGCCTTGAAGAGGCCGTTCGGACCCTGACTGAACGCGTCGACGAGCTTGCCGCTGGCCGCGAGTGACCATGGGCAGGCGTGCTTCGTTGGTTGATGCGGGCTGTCACACCACCAGCAGAACCCGCCTCGCCGGTAGGTGCCCGGACAAACTGTCCGGGTGCGTGACTGACCTGCTGACCTATCGTTGACACTATGCGTGGAGCAGGGGACACCCTCAGCATCGGAGAGCGCATCGCGTTCTTCAGAGTGCGGCGCGGCCTGACCCAATCCGTGCTCGCGAACCTCGTGGGCCGCTCGGAGGATTGGCTCAGCAAGATCGAGCGCGGTGAGCGCGAGATCCGGCGGCTCGACGTCCTCACCGAGTTGGCGCGAGCCCTACGGGTCACCCTGGCCGACCTCATCGGCCAACCGGTCCTCGTCGAGGACGACCGCGCCAATGACGACGTGCCCGCCATCCGCGATGCGCTGATGAGCCCACGCCGGCTCTCACAGTTGCTGTTCAACCAGACCGCGGTCGTGCAGATCGACCTCACGCACGCCGAGCGAATGACCGTGACGGCCTGGGAGGACTACCAGAACGGCGGACTCGGCCGAACCATCGCCGTCCTGCCCCAGCTGCTGGCGTCTGCTCAAGCGCTCGAAGCGGAGGGAACCCGAGCCGGCTGGCGGGTGTCCGCCAGAGCGCACCACCTCGCCGCCACCACACTCAGCAAGATCGGCGAAGTCGACCTTGCGTGGATCGCAGCCGAGCGAGCCATGAGCGCGGCCGGCCAGTCCGAAGACCCACTCGCACTCGCCTCCGCCGCTCGCGCCGGCACTCACGCGCTCCTGTCAGTCGGCCGCTACGACGATGCTCTTCAGGTCGGGGACGCGGCCCGCAGCTGGTTGGCGGGCACGGTCCGAGCTGGCGAGCCCGAAGCGCTCAGTCTGCTCGGCATGCTCGACCTACGCATGGCCGTGGCCGCTGCCCGTCGGCAGGACCGCCCGACAACAACTGCGCTCCTCGATCGAGCGACCCAAGCAGCGGCCCGACTGGGCCACGACGCGAACCACTGGCAGACCGCCTTCGGCCCGACCAACGTCCACGTGCATCGCGTCTCCACAGCTCTGGACCTCGGAGACGTCGCCTACGTAGCCGAGCACGGCCCGCGGATCGACCCGAGCCCGCTGCCCATCGAGCGGCAGGTCTGTCACCGCATCGACGTGGCGCGCGCCTACAGCCACCTTGCCCAGGACGACGAAGCCGTCGACGCGCTGCTGACGGCTGAGCAACAGGCGCCACAGTTCGTCCGCCACAACCCCGCCGTCCGCGAGACCGTCCGGGCGATCTACCGACGCTCACCCGTCACCATGGGTGGCCGACAGTCCGAGGTCATGCAACTCGCCGAACGCTGCCGAGCCGTATGAGCGGCCCCGTCCTCGGACTCGTCGCCTGCGCGGCCGGCGGCATCGAAGATCTCCGAACCCAGCTGATCGAGCCCATGCAGGCCGACGGCTGGACCGTCGCCGTCACCCTCACGCCAACCGCCGCAACCTGGCTACGCGCATCGGGGGAGTTCGACGAGATCCAGGAGGCCACCGGGCTGGCAGTGCGCGACCAAGCCCGCCTGCCCACCGAGGCAAGTCCCCATCCGCAAGTCGACTGCTATGCGGTCGTTCCCGCGACGGCCAACACCGTTGCCAAGCTCGCACTCGGAATAGCCGACAATCACGCACTCACGGGCGTGAGCGAGGCCATCGGCAACGGCACACCGCCGATCGTCGTTTTCCCCCGGATCAACGCCGCCCATGCGGCGCATCCGGCGTGGCGAGGTCATGTCGACACACTCCAACGCGTCGGCGTTCACCTTGTCGTCGGAGACGATGTCTGGCCCTTGCACGCTCCGCGCAGTGCACCCGGACGGCAGCTACCGTGGGCGACCATCCGCACAACCATCCTCCGAGCGGCCGCAGGCCCGTAGGCTCGGTGCATCCGCTCGTCGGCCGCTTCTTCCGCTGCGATTATCGTTCTGCGACGGTCCGATGGGCGACGTGCCGGCACGAGTCTCTCCCCGCCGAGACACATATCCACGGACCTCAGCGAGTGTGCGACGCTAGAACGGCACGAACCAGATCCATCGAACCCCACGCTTGCTGCGGTTTTGGCGTTGCGCGCCGCCCCTCGCCGGCGTGCTGCCGACCCGAGCGCATCGAGGAAGGTGCTGGCGATGAACCTACAGCCAGGCGGTGAATTCGCAGGCTAGGCGACGAGGGCGCACTAGATCCGGTTCTGGTCCAGGTCGTGCAGCGGCAGGTTGGCCAGCCGGTGTCTTTCGCGATGCGGATGCGGTCTTCAGCACAGGCGCGGCGGCGGTGGCGCAGCTCCAGCGTCAGGCATCCTTCCTCTGCCCGCGATGTGCGAAGCTGGAAGTTGACAGGCGAACTCATAGAGGCGGCGCTTCCTCGGTGACGCTAGGGTCGTGCGGCTCCTACGCACGTCGTCTTGCCTGGCAGCTCACGAGTTTCGAGAAAGGGGCACCAGCAATGAACCTCCACCCGGACGCCGACGATCGGCGCCGAGAGATTCGGCTCATGACCCAGGAGGAGAACGCGAGCCGTGCTTCGGCGGCGGCGCGCTTATGGGGGGTGCTGGTGGTGACTGCGAACAACTGCTTGGCCATACGGCAGGGCTCCGACCCGGGAGCGATTGCTGCAGTCGTTTGGCCCTACGGCTGGACAGTTGAGGCGGACGGTTTGGGCTTGGCCGTTCTCCGGGACACTAGTGGTTCAATCGTTGCAACCGAGGGTCAACGGATCGGGATCGGCGGCGGACTTGGCCCGCCGCCTCCCAATCATGACTGCGCTCGCGAAAAGACGTTCATTGCATCCCACGACATTGTCATTGCATGATGAGCGATGCGGCGCAAGGTATTAACGCTTAGTCGAGCATAATTGTGGCCTGTAAAGCCCCAGAGATCTCGACCGCCGGTGAGAATATTGCCGCGCACTGGTTTGGTTTGCCATCGCTGCCGGGGACGATAAATGCCGAAAGTTGTCCGTAAGCAACATTCCACTCCGCCGAGACCCACCCGGCGTACACTGGTCCTCCGGAGTCACCGCCTCGTGGACCCGGATCCATTTTCGCGCACGACATCCGTAAATGGCGGGTTCCGTCACTGTACCTTAGGATCTGGTTTCTGAGCGTAATAGAGCCGCAACGCTCGTCCGTTGTCGCGCCGCTAACACACACATACGTTCCCGTTGAGTCCGGCTTCGGATCGGCAGCATGGACGGGAAGTCGGACCTCAGTGCTTGCTCGTCCTAACCAGAATCCAGTGTCAGGAACTCCGCTCCTTAATGTAATGGCTGCAGCGTCAGCAGTTGCTCCCGCGAAGTGATTCTGGCTAACAAATCCAATTCTCTGATTCGGATTTCCTTGATAAACGCTCGCGTTGAGCGCGAAGCAATGCCCCGCAGTGCTCGATATCTCGTTGCCTGTGGCCCACGAAATCCAGCCAAATCCCTGGGTGCAAACGTGTTCACCTGCCCGGCCAGCGTCAGATTGGATGTCCGTCAGCGCATTCCCTGCGGTCCAGGGTGACGTGTCGATGACACGATTCGCTGACATGATCGGGCCTGAAACATCCGCACGGATCGGATACCCGGAAGCGGTGGATGCCAACTCTGCAAGTCCTGGAGCCTCGACAGACGTGGCGAGATATATTGCCGAATTCATGGGATCGGGTCCGATAATCGTAATTAGGTCCGCCAGATCCCCTGCCCAGGCCGTGTCCGTTTCCGACAGACGCTCTGCGGCCGCGAGAAGTTCAGAGTCGGTATAAGAGACTTCCATCTGCTCGATTAAGTGCCCAACGCCAGCATCATTGAAATGCTGCTGAACCGAATCCTTGTAGTCTTCGATGGCTTGAGCGTCTGCATTCGGATCGGGTTTATAGGCGACGATAAGCGCTTCGTCTTCAGCGCTCCAATGAACAGTGGCCACCTCTGCACCCTGGCCGCCTTCAGCGATCTTGGAGGAGGCAGTGAGCTCCGCAGATGCCTGAAGGGCAGTGTATTGCTCCTTTAGGTTCACTGAAGACTCGGCTGCCATTCCTTCGTTCCCTGACGCGTTCACACCGGGTACCGACTCCCGAACGGCGCTCGACGTCGTTGCGAGAGCTGTCACCACTAGTGCGGCAGGCAAGGTGGCCGTTATTGCCGCTCGTATTCGCATGAGACCCCCCAAATTGGTCCAAGCTATGAAATCGCAGGATACGTAACGGCGCAGGGTAGTTGCAAGGTGCAATCTCACCTGGCGGGCTTCCACGCATCCGACGCGTTCTCCGGTTCGTGGCCGGCCAGAGTTCGGCGACACAAGTGAACGCTCCGGGAGGACACCTGGTGACGCTGGGCGCCTTGAGGCGTGCCTAAAGGCGGGTGTGGTGAGAACTTTCTGTACTCCGTCAAGGCGGCGCGCAAGCGCGCCGCAGCACGCCCGGGCCCGCGCCGGGCGTGCGGCCTGGCGGCCGTTCCGGGCGCGGGCCCGGGCGTGTGCACGAGCTGGCCGACACCGACTCAGGCCACGCGGATATCTCACGGAGCGTCGTCCCCCTCATCGCAGCCATTCTTATGGCCTCACTCCGGGCATCAAGGGCGTCAAGATCGTTCGCCATACGGACCGGGCAGGTCGCCCTGAATCAACGAGGGGCGAACCATCTTGACGTCGCTGCGCGATGGCGCAAGCGCCACCCTTGACCCCCCTGCGCTCCGGCCAACGACCGGCAGCTATGAGGACGACGCCGCAGAGTGGGGACGGGCGCTGGGCTCGACGCGTGTGGAGCGTCGCGTCTACGAGGCTCGTTTGGTGTCGGCTCGTGAGCCGTAGCGCTCGTGGGCGGATTGACGGCTAACGCCGAGTGCGAGGCCGATGCGGGCCCAGGACCGGCCGTTCGCACGAGCTGCCTGGACGGCGGCGCGGACTCGTCGTTCCGCTACGGCGACCTCGTCTGCGGCCTCGGCGACGGCCTTGAGGTCCGCTGTGTCCTCGGCCGGCGTGGTGGCGGGGTCGAGTCCGTCGAGCCATGCGTCGGCGTCGGCGGCTCGCTGGTCCGTGTCGGGCTTGTTTGCCATATGCTTCACCGCCCCCAGGGCAAGTAGGCGTAGAACTTCGGCCGGAGAGCCATCGCGTGGATGATCACCGGATCGGTGTCCGGGTCGAGCACCACGACTTCCAGCAGGTTGCCGTCGACCCCGGCCCCGATGAGCAGAACACGGTCGCCCTGCCCAACTTCGGTGATCGCATGTCGTGCCGCGTGCACCATGTCCTCGTCGGACACGCTGTGCTTGCGGGCGCTGTCCGCGATCACCATTCCACTGTCAGGATACCCTGACGCTTGCTTGTCGTCCACGAGTGTCCTTCCTGCCACGCGAGCGGCCGGCTCTCGCCCGGCTCGTCAGTGATCGGGGGAGAGCCGGCTGCTCATGCGTGGCGCGAGCTATCAGTCACGCTGGTTACGGACCGTCCCGCCCAGCTCTGTCGCGCGTTCGGCGGCTTCGGTCAGCGCCGACGTGATCTCCGGCACGGATGCGGCTGCGAACAGATAGTCAGCAGTGGAGGCCCATGGCGTGGTGACCGTCACCTCGACGCACACCGACGCCCGCGGCTGGACGCGTTGGGCGAGGTTCACGCCGACCAGGCCGCCGTCACGGAGCCCGCCCTTCACCGACGCCAGGTACTTGCGGTGCACCGTGTGCGTGCCGGTCTCGTCGCACCACTTCACCGAGCACGCCGCATTGCGGTCGACAGGCCCGGTCACGGCTGGCGCTCCTGCTCCGCGATGTACAGATTCCGCACGTCTTCCAGCGACGAGCGCAGCTCGCTCAGTCGGTCCGCCAGCTCCGGGATGCCCGACAGCGTCTCGGCATGCTCCTCGACCAGCGTCATCGACCGGTCCAGCGTCTCCATGTGGACCTCGACCGCCAGTGAACGGCCGGCGGCCCGATCCAGGCGACCGCGGAACCCGATCACGAGCCCGCCCCAGCGGCGGTAGAGACGGTCCAGGCGCTCGATGATCTGCTCATCGGTCATGCCCGGCAAGTACGTCCGCGCGTCCGTGAGGATGGTTGGGGTCCAGCCGGCCCGCTGAACGATGGTGCCGATGCGATGCAGCTCGTCGGCCAGTTGGTGCGCATCGATCGCCGTGAGGGCGAAGTGCGCGTACTCCTCCGAGCCCTCCGGGCGGATCGTCACATCGATGGTCGGGCCCTCCTCGTCATGGAACGCGACGATCTCCCCGACGTCGGGATGCACGAACGGTGCACGGGTGATGATCTCTCGCTTCTTCGGCTTCGGTACGGTGACCATGGGTCTCCTCCTGCTTAGCTCAGGTTGGGATCAAGTCCCCGGCCCGGTGTGTCCAGCACCGGCCGGGGGCGACTACAAGGGACATGGCGCGCGGGGACCAGATGGGGACCACCGCGGGTCACCCGCATGCACGTCCTGCACGCAGGGCCTTCCTGTGGCACGCGGCGCGCAGATTGCTGACCTGGCGAAATGCAGTTGAGGGCAACTGGGGGTCAGGGGGTCGCAGGTTCAAATCCTGTCAGCCCGACGGATCGGTCCTGGTAGTTGGCGGTTCCCAGGACCTTCCTGGTAGGTGGAATTTGAACCGCCCATCGAAAACCCATCACAAACCCTGCCGCTCGGCGGCGCTTCGTCGCGTCGTGCTCGGTTGCTGCGGGTCGGCTGTCGATGCCCCTGGTCGTCAGGGTGTCGGCCACGCACCTGGCCGGCATGGACGACATGGCGGAGTCTTCGGGCCCGTGGGGCCTGGAACCACTGATCGACGTCGAGGAGCTGGCCGAGTATCTCGGTGTCCCGGTGACGACGATCTACGACTGGCGCACCCACGGGAAGGGTCCGCCCGCGTTCCGGTTCGGGAAGCGGCTCAAGTTCGCGGTCTCGGACGTGCGGACCTGGCTGGCCGCGCAGCGCGAGCCTGGGGCGGGGTGATCCGCGATGCCTAGGCCCCGTCTGCCGATCGGCACCTTTGGCGAGATCACACACCGCCGGACCGCCCGAGGACGCGTCGAGGCACGGACTCGGTATCGGGATTGGGACGGCAAGACGCGTATCGTCCAGGCCACCGCTGACACGGAGCCCGCCGCCGAACGGGCATTGAAGGTGAAGCTGTCCGAGCGGTCGCTGTTCCAGGGCTCGTTCACTGCGCTCACACCGGGCAGCGGGTTCCCCGCCCTCGTGGAGTACTGGCTCGAAGACCTCGACCTCGAGGACCGGCTGTCACCGTCCACACGCGAGCTCTACGAGCGCGACATGCGCACCCTCGTCCTGCCGACCTTCGCCGAGCTCACCCTCCGCGAGATCGGTGTCGCCCGCTGCGACCGGTTCATCAAGCAGCTCGCGAAGCAGAGCTACAGCCGCGCCAAGCACGCCCGCGTCGTCCTCCGGCTGGCGCTCGCGCTGGCGGTCCGGCACGAGATCATCCCCAGGAACCCGATGGATCACATCTCCCGCCTGCACCGCACCCCGTCTACTCCGGATGCGCTCACGGTGGCCGAGGTCGACGCCGTCCGCGCCGCAGTCCGGCACTGGGAGTCCGGACTATCGCGGTCGGGCCCTCGTCCCGACGGTCAGCTCGGGCAGATCATCGAGGTCATGCTCGGTTCGTCGGCCCGCATCGGAGAGGTGCTCGCGATCCGGCGCTGCGACGTTGACGTCGCCGGCTCGCCCCCAACGCTGCGGATCGCCGGAACGATCGTCACCCGCCGTGGCGAGCCAGCGCACCGCCAGGACCACCCGAAGACCGCCAAGTCCCGTCGGACCATGGCCCTGCCGTCCTACGCGGCCGAAGCGGTTCGCCAGCGGCTCGCGGTGATGGGGGAGCGGTCCCCGGACGCGCTGCTGTTCTGCAGCCGCAACGGAACACCACTGACCCCGAACAACGTGCGTCGCCAGCTCCGCCGCGTCATGAAGCTGGCTGAGATCGACGGCGTCACCCCGCACGCGTTCCGCCGCACGGTCGCGACCGCGGTCAACGAGGCTGCCGGCGTCAACCTGGCCGCGGAGCTCCTCGGCCACAGCGACACCAAGATCACCATCGCACACTACATCCGCCGCAACGAGATGGTGAATCCAGCCACCGCGGATATCCTCGACGAGGCCTTCCGCCGCACCTGAACGATGGCCGGAAGGGCATGGATGGCATTCACGACGTAGTCCTCCGACGACGTCTCCGAGCAGCACGGCGCGCCAGCACGCGCGGGGTGAGTGGGCAACTCCGTGGGGGGACTCGCCCACCTGGACTCACGCTTCATGCGACGCTTGAGCTGGCTCGGTGAGGAGTGGCGTCCACGATGCGCTCTTCACCGAACCTCGTGCAGCTGATCGTCGACCGTGCGTCACGCCATACTCGGGACGGCCTCCAACAGTCGCCTGGTGTAGGGGTGCGATGGGCGTTCGATGACGGCCTCCGTCGGCCCATACTCGACGAGCTGTCCGGATTTCATGACAGCGATCGAGCCTGCCATGTAGCGGACTACCGCGAGATTGTGCGAGATGAACAGGATTCCGACTCCGGTGCGGGACTGGATCTCTTTGAGCAGGTTGAGCACGGCACCCTGGACGGAGACGTCGAGGGCGGACGTGATCTCGTCGGCGATCAGGATCTGAGGATCGGCGGCGAGGGCACGCGCGATGGCAACGCGCTGGCGCTGCCCGCCGGAGAGCTGTCGCGGGAGCTTGTTGACGTCGCTCGGATCCAGGCGCACCATCTCCAGCAGTTCGGCGATGCGTCCTGATCGCGCCTGTCCACTCGGCCCGCGCAGACCCTCGGAGATCGAGGCGCCCACGCTCATCCGCGGGTTGAGAGACGCGTACGGATCCTGGAAGACGTACTGCAGGGGCCGGCTGATGAGGTCCCCGCGACTGCGCGTCGCCGGGTTGAACTCCACGTCCTTCCACGCGATCGCTCCAGAGGCCAGTGGGGCCAGCCCGACCGCCGCCTTCGCGAGGGTCGACTTGCCGGACCCGGACTCGCCGACGAGCCCGACGATGGAGTTGGCTGCCACGGCCAGGCTCACGTCGTCGACGGCTCTGACGGCGCGGCGGCCGTAACCGTACGTCACCACGACGTTGCGCAGTTCCAGCACGTCACACCTCGCCTTCGGCGGCCACGCGGCGCGCGCTCGCAGGGACGGAGGCCGGCCCGGCCATACCCTGCGGCGCCCGGCCGGCTGGGAGCAGCGGGTGCCAGCACGCGACCGCGCCGCCTCGACCCGAGTCCACGAGCTCGGGCCGGTGCTCGAGGCACTGGTCGTCCGCGTAGCCGCAACGCGGGGCGAACGCGCACCCCGCCGGCAGTTGGGCGGTGTGCGGTGGCCGGCCCGGAATGCTCGCGAGGGGCTGCGACCGGTCCGTCGACATGTCGGGGATGCTCGCGACCAGCGCGCGGGTGTACGGATGTGCCGCATCGGTGACCAGCCCGCTCACGGGCAGTTCCTCGACCACGCGGCCGGCGTACATGACGAGGACCCGAGAAGCGGTCTCGGCCACCACGGCGATGTCGTGGCTGATCAGCAGGACGGCGGCGGCCGTCTGCTCGGAGATCCGCTGAAGCAGGTTGAGCACCTCCCGCTGGACGGTCACGTCCAGCGCGGTCGTCGGCTCGTCGGCGATGATCAACGCCGGCTGGGCCATCAGGCCCATCGCGATCGACGCGCGCTGGCGCATGCCGCCGGAGAACTCCATCGGATACTGCTTCGCGCGCACCTCCGGCGAGCTGATCAACACCGCGCTGAGCCTGTCGACGGCCCGTTGCCACGCATCCCGGCGCCCGAGGCCCTCGTGGGTCTCGGCGACCTCAGCGAGCTGCCGTCCGACCTTGAGTGTCGGGTTCAACGACGACATGGGGTCTTGGAAGACCATCGCGAGCGAGGTGCCGAGCAACCGCTCGCGGTCGCGCGAGCGCATCAGCCGCAGCTCCTGGCCCTTGATCCGGTGCACGTCGGCCTCGGCGAGGCCCGGATAGGAGATGAGCCGGGCCGCCGCCATGGCCGTGAGGCTCTTGCCCGAGCCGGACTCACCGACGAGGCCGACGATCTCGCCAGGCCGGATCCGCAGGCTCACGTCGGTGACCGGGGAGAACGGCGTGGTCTCGCCGGGCATCGTGACGGTCAGTCCGTCGAGCCGCAGCACCTCGTCGCCGTCGTCCGCCGATCGCGTCGGCGCGGCGGCCTCCGGGCCCTGGCGGCGCGAGAGGCGGGACGGCATCCGCAGGTGACCATGGTGGTGGCCGCCGAGGATCTGGGTGAGGAGCTCGCCCGCGAGGACGAAGGTGAGCCCGGCGACCACGATGGTGATGCACGGCGCGAGTGCGGCCGCGGGGTTGGTGTAGATGGCCGGCAGCCCGTCGGACAGCATGCGGCCCCAGTCATACGACGGGGGCTGGACGCCGAACCCGAGGTAGGAGAGCGCCGAGATGCTGAGCAGCGCCGCTCCGACCTGGCTGGTCATGTTCACGATCAGGGGTTCGGAGATGTTGGGGATGACATGGCGGGTCAGGATCCGCCACCGCGAGACACCCAGGAGCCGCGCGGCGGAGACGTAGTCGGCGTTCGCGATGCCGCTCGCGGTGGTGTGAGTGAGCCGCGCGAACGATGGCGCGAAGGCGATCGACATCGAGAGGACGGCGCCGCGTGCGCCCACGCCGAAGATCATCGCGAGGAAGAGCGCGAGCAGCAGCCCGGGGAAGGCGACCATCAGGTTCAGGCCCGCGACCACCACGCGGCCGGCACGCTTGCCCAGCACGATCGGGACGGCGCCGATGATCAGGCCGGCCACCACACCGATGGCCACCACGAGCAGGGCGAGCACGAGGGACATCCGGGTGGCCACCAGCGTCCGGGTGAAGACGTCGCGCCCGAGGGCGTCGGTGCCGAACGGGTGTTCCGCCGACGATCCCGACTGGAGCGAACCCACGACGATCTCGTCGGCGCGGTCGCCCAGCAGCGGCGGCGCCAGGATCGCGGTGACGAGGAGGAGGAGAAGCAGCCCGGCCGTCACGATGCCGAGCGGTGACGACAGATGGTGCCGGGTGCGGCGCGACCAGGACACGTCAGCTCTCCTTGATCGTCGAACGGGGGTCGAAGGCGGCGATCGCGACGTCCACCACGAGGTTGATGAGGAGGATGCCGGCCCCGAAGAAGAGCGCCACGGCCTGGACCATCGGGTAGTCCTTCACGAGCACCGAGTCAACGAGCTCGGCGCCGATGCCTGGCCATGCGAACACGCTCTCGACGAGCACGGTGCCGGCCAGCATCGACGCGAGGATCATGCCGCACACGGTCAGCGTGGGAGTCAGCGTGTTCGGCAGTGCGTGACGCAGATACACCACGCGAGCCGGGAGGCGCTTCGCGCGGGCGGTGCGGATGTAGTCCTCACTGAGCACCCCCTGGGTCTCGGCCCGGACGATCCGCGCCAGATAGGCGCCGGGGCCCACCACCAGGGCGATGACGGGCAGGACGAACGATGCCGCACCGGTCATGCCCGCCACGGGCAGCGCTCCGAGCGAGACGGAGAAGACGAACACGAGACCGACGGAAAGCAGGTAGTCGGGGACGGAGAGCGCGAGCCCCGTCAGACCGCCGAAACCGAGGTGAACGGTGCGGCCCCGGCCGTCTCGGGTCGCGATACCGATGAGCAGGCCCACCGGTATCGCGATCACGATGCACACCACGAAGGCCGCCAGGCCCAGTTTGACGGTCGCGGGCACCAGCTGCGCCATGACCTCCCGGACCGGTGTCTGGCTGTCGAGGGAGATGCCGAGGTCGAGGTGGAGCAGGCCGCGCACGTAGTCCACGTACTGCAGCCACAGGGGGTCGTCGAGCCCTAGCTGCTCACGCGTGGCACGGATGGTCTCCGGCGATGCCCGCAGCCCCAGAGCCGCACGGACCGGATCGCCCGGCAGTGCGTGCACCATGGCGAACGCCGCGGTGACGACGACCGCCATGGAGACGACGAACCGGCCGAGCCGCCGGGTCAGGAACACCAGCCAGGGGTGCCTCGCGCGGAACGACGACCTCACTCGAGCTCCTTCCAGAACCGGGACCGCCGCACTTATCCGAGCACACGCAGTGAGGTGGGCTCCAGCACGCGGGCGACGACGTCGAACTCCACTCCGTTGCCCCAGAAGAGGTAGGGAATGACGGAGATCGGGGTGATGTCCGCCTCGTTGATGAGAGCACCCTCGCCGGTGTTCCAGTCGTCGCACCCGTCCGTGCCCGACTTCAGCTGTGCTGCGGCGATCGAACTCTCGTAGACGTCGTTGCTCATCGACCCGTAGTTGATCCCCTCCGGCGGAGTGGCACCCGAGAAGAACGGCATCAGCGTGGCCGGATTGCTCACACCGAGGCCGATGAGGGTCGCGGTCCAGGGCCCCTTGCCGCCGAAGACGACGTCGGACCGCTCGGTGAACGACTGCCCGTTGAGTGTGACGTCAACGCCGAGCTCTCCCCACTGCTGGCCGATGTACTCGGCCGTCGCGGCGGTCTCCGGGTCCTCGTTGTCGTAGACGAACAGGACGGAGAGCGGTACGCCGTCCTTGCCGCGGACTCCGTCGCCGTCGACCGCCCAGCCCGCGTCGTCGAGCATCGTGGCCGCGGCTTCGGGGTCGTGCGCCGGCATGTTCGGCGTGACCGTGTCCCCGCTGCAGATCTTCGGATCCGTCAGCAGCCCGTTGGCCCGCTCGCCCAGGCCACCGGTCGACACCTGGGCGAGTTCGTCCATGTCCAGGGCGGCGACCAGCGCACGGCGGACCTCGACGTCGGCCGTCGGCTCTCCGGGATCCTGGTTGAAGGTGAGCTCGTCATTGACGATGACGCCGCCGTCGGAGAAGAGGCCGCCGGCTTCCAGCCGCTGCATGTCCGTACCGCCCAGCTGGGCGAGGTTGACCTCGCCGCTGAGCATCAGGTTGGCCGTCGTCGTCGCACTGTCGACGACCCTGAACGTGACCGTTTCCGGCAGGCCCGGCTCGTCGGTCGAGGCGCCGTCGAGCCCCCAGGCGTAGCCGTCGCGCAGCGTGTACTCGTACTCGTTGCCGGCCAGTGCCTTCGACAGGACGAACGGTCCTGAGCCGGTGGAGGCGGCGCTCATCGAGTCGCGGTCCTGGAGGCCGGGTGCACAGACCAACGGCAGTTCCGCCAGGTTCTGGAGGAAGAACGGGGCCCCGGATTCGAGCGTGACCTCGACGGTACCGGCGGCGTTGTCGCCCGTCGCCGTGGCCGCGGCGGGTACCGCGACCCCGAGCATGGGCGAGGCGTTGGCCGCGTTGGCCACGTAGTTGATGTTGTCGGCCACGGTCTGTGCGTCCATCGGCGAGCCGTCCGAGCAGGTGACGCCGTCGCGAACGGTCAACGTGTAGGAGGTGCCCTCGCCGCTCCACGACGTGACGACGCTGGGCGCGACCTCACCGGAGTCGAGGAGTTTGACGGGGGTGTCGTAGGCGAAGACGCTCATCATGAGGTTGACGCTGTTGACGGAGCGCTGCGGGTCGAGCGAGCCTGGGTCGCTGTCGATCGCGATCGTGAGCGACTCCCCGTCGACGTACTCGCCGGACGAGCCGCTCGGAGAGTCGCCACTGCTCGTTTCGCCAGCACAACCAGCGACCGCGACAGTGGCACAGAGTGCGAGCACCGAGATGCGAACAGAACGGTTTCGGACCATTGTCGTATGTCTTCCTGTGCGGCCGACGGGGTGAGCCGGATCGGCGCCGGATGATGTGAACCACGATTGAAGCCACGACGCGGCGCCGCGTCTTGTCCGGCCCCACAATCGGGCCCGCGGTCGATGGTGGCTCGACCCAAGCGCGCTGGTGAGGCCGGTCCCTAACCTCTCACCTGACCGTATGGCCGAGCGTGCGCGGCGCGTCGAACCGACAGCGGAGGAACCGGGCTGGTGGACGTCGAGGATCTGGGCAACCGGTATCAGCAGCTTCGGTACCGCGCGGAACCGACATGGGCGCACCTCATCGGTGAGTACTCGGTGGCGCCCCTGTTCGAGGACGTCAGCGAGGAGGCCGAGGACGCCGTCCGCGCCGAGGCCGGCCGGATCGCCCGCGCTGCCGCGACGGTCGCGCGCACGCCGGACGGAACCGCCGCGTCGCTCGACGCCGCGGTCCTCGCCTGGGACGCCGCGACCAGATCCGACGTGCTCGAATGCCGGTTCGCCGAACTGGACGTCGACCCGCTCTTCGGGCCGGTCGCGGCCCTGCCGGGCAGGGTCTCGAAGCTGTCGCTCCCGTCGGCCGAGGTGGCTCGCGCCCTGCCGGAGAAGTACGGCGCGTTCGCCCGCAATCTCCGTGACCGCGTGGAGCGCCTCCGGGCCGGCCGTGCGGCCAGGCGGACTCCGGTCTCCTTCGCCGTGCGCGGGACCGTCGACGGCGTCCGGGCCTGGCTGCGCACACCGGTCGACGACGACCCGCTCCTGGCCGTCGGGGCGCTGCCGCGGCTCGTCGACCGCACTGCCCTCCGGCAGGACCTGCGTGCGGTGGTCGCCGAGGTCGTGCGCCCCGCTCTGAACGCCTACGCCGGCGCGCTGGTGGAGCAGGCCGCACCGTCCGCGCGGCCGGACGAGCGGTGTGGGCTCTGCTGGCTGGACGACGGCGACCGGACGTACGCCACCCTCGTCCGGGCGCACACCACGACCGATCTCACGCCCGAGCGCATCCACGAGATCGGGCTCGCGCAGGTCGCGGCTCTGGCCGAGGACTATGCCGTTCTCGGCCGGGAGATCTTCGGGGTGGCGGACGTGGCGTCGGTCCTCACCCGGCTACGCGAGGATCCAGCACTCCATTTCGAGAGCGGTGACGACCTCGTGCGGGCGGCCGAGCACGCCCTGGCGAGGGCCAACGATCGTGCTCGGGGCTGGTTCGGGCGGATCCCGGCGGCCACGTGCTCGGTCGAGACGGCGACGAGCGGCTCGCTCGGCCAGTACTTCCGCCCGACGAAGGACGGCTCGCGGGGCGCGAGCTTCGTCGTCAACGTCTCGGACCCTCGTGCATGGGCGCGCTACGAGGTCGAGGCCCTCGCCTACCACGAGGGCGTGCCGGGTCATCACCTCCAGATGGCGCTCGTCGCCGAGCTCGCCGACCTCCCGGAGTTCCGGCGCACCGCGGCGATCACCGGCTACACCGAGGGCTGGGGCCTCTACGCCGAACGGCTGGCCGACGAGATGGGCCTGTACAGCAGCGCGTTGGACCGGGTGGGGATGCTGTCGTTCGACTCACTGCGGGCTTGCCGTCTGGTCATCGACACCGGCATCCACGCGCTGGGCTGGAGCCGGGACCGGGCTAAGCGGTACCTGGCCGACAACTCACCGCTGAGCCCCGGCCACATCGACGCCGAGGTCGACCGCTACATCGTGACACCGGGCCAGGCCCTGGCCTACCTGATCGGCCGGCTGGAGATCGTGCGGATCCGGGCGGACGCGACCCGGCGGCAAGGGTCGCGCTTCGACCTGGCCCGCTTTCACGACGCCGTGCTCGGCGCCGGCCCACTACCGCTGACGTTGCTGGACGCACACGCCGCGGCGGCGCTTCCCTGAGTCGTCAGGACCAGACGCCGGCGGCGAGCGCGCCAGGGGGACGCCGGCCGTGCCAGTCGCTGACCGCCTGTATCGCCTCGCCGGCCGCCAGAAGTGCCCAGTCGGCGCCGCGCCGGCCGACCAGCTGTGCGCCGACCGGCAGTCCCGCCGACGACGGTGACACCGGCAGACCGAGCACCGGCAGTCCGGTGAGCGACCAGCAGCCGGTGAACCGGTTGATGCGGCGGCTGACGAGGGTGAGATCGCCCTGGTCGGCGACCGGCGCGACGAAGGGCGTGGCCGGCACCGCTACGACGTCGACGTCGTCGAGCACGCTGTCGACCTGGCCCCGCCAGGCGAAGGCGACGGCGAGCGCGTTCTCGATCTCCTCGGTCGTGACGCCGCGACCGGCCTCGATCCGCCCTCTGATGCCGGCGGAGACGCGGCTGTCGTGCCAGTAGGGCTGCAGGTGCCGGACCGCCTCGGAGTTCTGCAGCGCGGCCATCGCCTCGTGCACCCGCTCGACGTCGCGGAGCCCGGTCACGGACACGATGCGGGCGCCCTCGGCGCTCAGCAGACCGAGCAGGTCGCGGAAGCCCTCGGCGACCTCGGGTTCGAGATCGTCCAGGAAGTAGTGCTCCGGGACGCCCACGGTGAGCTCGGCCAGGCTCCGCGGCCGCGGGCGCGGTGCCGCGCCGGCCATGACGTCGAGAGCGGCCCGGACCTCGGCGGCACTGCGCGCCATAGGTCCCACGACGTCCATGCTCGGGCTCAAGGGGGTGACGCCCAGCGTCGGGACGAGACCATGGCTCGGGCGCAGCGTGGTCACCCCGCAGAACGCGGCCGGGTTGCGCAATGAGCCGCCCGTGTCGGTTCCGACCGCGACGCGCACCAGGCCCGCGGCGACCGCGACGGCCGACCCGCCACTCGATCCGCCGGGGATCCGGCCGCGGTCCCATGGATTGCGACAGGCGCCCCAGGCGTCGTTCTGAGTCGTCGCGCCGAAGCTGAGCTCCTCGAGGTTCGCCTTGGCGACGATGCGAGCGCCGGCGGCCCGCAGTCGACGCACCACCTCCGCGTCCTCCGTCGCCGCAGGCGGATGCGGGCCGCTGAGCCCGTCGGTGCGCACGGTTCCGGAGACGTCCATGTTGTCCTTCACCGCGACCGTCCATCCGGCCACCGGACTCGACCCCTCGGCGGAGCCGTCGTCATCGATCAGCTGGACGAAGGCGTGCAGCTCGGCAGCGAGGGCCGCCACCGAAGCCGGTGCGCCGGTCACGTGGTCCGGCCCGGCTCGGCCGTCGCGGCGCCGAAGGCACCCCGCTCGGCATAGTCGGCCAGCTCGGCGGCGCTCAGCCCGAGCTCGTCCCCGAGCACCTGCTCACGGTGCTCACCAAGACTCGGCGCACGGCCGGGCGTCGGCGATGGCCACCAGGCGCGCCCCGCGGTGCGGACGTGCCGCACCGTCCCATAGCTCGGGTGGTCCGTCGCGACGACCAGCCCGCGGTCCGCGGTCTGCTGGTCCTCGAAGGCCTCGCGCAAGCCGTTGACCGGCCCGCATGGCACCCCGACGGCGCTCAGCAGGCTGACCCAGTGGTCGGTACGCTGCCGGCGCAGGGCGGCGTCCAGCACCGCGTCCAGCTCCGCGTGGTGGGCTCGGCGATCCGCGAGCGTCGCGAAGCGCGCATCGGCAGCGAGTTCCGGAACGCCCAGGACCTCGGTCAGGCGCTGGAAGAACTTCGGTTTGACGCAGGCGATCATCAGCCAGCCGTCGGCGGTCGGGTAGGCGCCGAACGGGACGACGGAAGGATGCGCCGACCGGGCCTTGCGGTGGGTCTCGTGTTCACGCGTGAGGTACCAGGTCGCGGGGTAGGACAGCATGGCCATCGCGGTGTCGAAGAGGCTGACGTCGCACTCGCCGCCCACGCCGTCTCGCCGCGCGGCGTGCACCCCTGCCAGCAGCGACATCGCGGCGACGAGTCCGCCGCAGTAGTCGACCAGTGACAGTCCGCTCTTGGTCGGCGGGCCGTTGGGATCGCCGGTGAGCGCCATCCAGGCGGCCCGTCCCTGGACCACGTAGTCGTAGGCCGGCTCCGCCCGCCGCGATCCGGTCATCCCGTAGCCGGAGAGCGAGCAGACGACGAGCCGCGGGTTCAGGTGCCGCAGGTCGGCGTAGCGGAGGCCGAGTTTGTCCGGCACGTCCCCGCGGAGGTTGAACATGAGCGCATCGGCGTCCTGGACGAGCCGATGCAGCACCTCCGTCCCGGCGGGGACGGAGAGGTCGAGGCAGACGCTGCGCTTGTTCCGGTTGAAGCTCTGGAAGAAGAGGCTGTCGTTGCCCTCCGCGAACGGTGGGACGTGACGTCCGATGTCGCCGTCCGTGCGGGCGTCCTCCACCTTGACGACGTCGGCGCCGAGCTCGGCGAGGTGCAGCGATCCGAACGGGCCGGCGCCATACTGCTCGACGGCGATGATCCTGATGTCACTGAGACCGGTCACGTCCACTCCTGTGCTCGATGATCGCGAGGGTGCGAGCCATCTCGTTCCTGGTCACCATCACGGCCTCGTCGACGCCCATGCCGGGCCGGGCCAATAGCAGGTCCGCGCCCGCGCCCATGGCGACGTGGGTGGCGACGCGGGCCGACAGGTCGGTCTCGGTGCACGACCCGCCGCAGTAGGCGGCTACGCCGGCGGCGTGGCAGGCGAGGACGGATCTCACGGTGTCGTCGATGCTGCCGACGTCGGGCATCTTGATCTGGATCATGTCCGCGGCGTCGGCGTCGAGAAAGGCCAGCACGTCCTCGTGGGTGTTGCACCACTCGTCGGCGACGAGCTGGACGCGCGCGCCCGAGCCGGCCAGCAGCGTGCGGAGGCTGCGGAGGACGTCGATCTGCGCCTCCCGCGACCGAGCCCGCACCGGCTGCTCGATGCGCAGTGCGAGCGGCGCGCACCGGTCGGCCAGCTCGGCGAGGAAGCCGGCCACCTGCGCCGTCGAGGAGAAGACGTCGCCGAGCGTGCCGTAGCAGTCGAGGTGGATCACTGGCTCGTAGGCGGTGTCGAGGCGCCGCGCCACGACCCGGTCGCGCACCCAGCCGGCATAGTCCAGCAGCAACCGGCCACCGGGTCCGACCAACTGGTCGGCGTTGTTGATCAGCCCGTGCGGCAGGCTCTCGACACCCCGGAGCACCATGCGGTCGATCGCCGCGTGCCGATCCTCACCACACTGGGCGAGAATCGGGACCGGGCCGATCGGAGCGGTGTTGCCGTACTCGGCGGCGACCACCTCTGCCATGGTGCGTCGAGTGGCGTGAGCCGCGCCCTCGAGCAGAGCCTGGCTGACGCCGTACGCGATCGAGCGGGGCAGCCCGAGCGTCCCGACCAGGGCCGACGTCGCCCGGAAGGAGTCCAGGGTCGCGCCTCGCAAGAGGTCGTCGAGGACCGGCAGCCAACGATCGCGGGCCGCTGTCGCCCGCAGGACCGGCTCCCGACCCGAACCGCCGGCGTACTGTACGGAGACGCCGGCCCCGGCGACCACGTGGTCGTCGTCGAGGACGAGCAGGACCTGGAGCGATTCGCTGGGCTGGCGGATCGAGCGGTAGCCGGGCGTGAGCACCGCGCCGTCGTAGAAGTAGCCGTCGCGCGTCGCACCGGCCGCGATGGCGGCCTGATCGTCGTTGCTGTAGGTGCCGGCGCCGGGCGCCGCCACGATCTCGGAGATGCGCATCAGCCGGCGTACCTCGTCACCCAGTCGACGACCCGGGCGTTGTAGTCGTGCCGGAACCGGGGCGGGCTGTCGAACAGCATGGTGTGCGACGCCCGCGGGTAGATCACGATCTCGGTGTCGACGCCGAGTTCGCGCAGCGCCGTGTGCCACTGCCGGGCCTGGTCCAGCGGGCACCGGACGTCCGTCCCGCCGTGCAGGAGCAGCGTGGGCGTGCGGACGTCGGCGACGCGGGTGATGGGGGACATGGCCGCGTAGTCGTCGGCGTTCGCCCAGAACGCACCGCCCCACTCGGTGGTCGAGAGCGCGCGGCGATTGTCAGCGGTGCCCGCGGCGCTGCGCAGGTCGCTGAACACGCCGCCACCGACGGCCGCGGCGAACCGGTCGGTCCGGCTGGTGAGGTAGCAGGTCAGGTAGCCGCCGTAGCTGAAGCCGGTCACCGCCAGGCGTGCGTCGTCGACGAGTCCTTCGGCGACCAGCTCGTCGATCGGCTCGAGGAAGTCCGCGGCGTCGGACGTGCCCCACCGGCCGGACACGGCCTGCGCGAAGGCCTCGCCGAAGCCGTCGCTCCCGCGCGGGTTGAGCAGCAGCACGGTCCAGCCGCGCGCGACGAGCTCGTGGTGGTAGAGATGCACGCTCTCGGCAGCACCGTTCCAGGCGTTGTGCGGGCCTCCGTGGATGTCGACCAGCAGCGGTTGTGGCCCGGAGGCGTCCGGATCGCGCATCAGCCACGCGGCGACGATCGTCCCGTCGGAGATGCGGAACGTGCGCTCACGGCGCTGGGCCAGGCGCAGCTCGCCGAGCTGTTCGCGGTGGTGGGTCAGCTGGATCGTCTTACCGGACTCGATGTCGAGCACGAAGACGTCGCCGAATGTCTCGGCGTTGCTGGCGAGGAAGGCGACCAGCCTGCCCGCGACGCTGAGGCTCGAGACGTTGCGGCCGGTCTCCGCGAGCAGCGGCGTCACCGTGCCGCCGGCCTCGGGCATGGAGCAAGGCACGACGTAGCCGCCGTCTCGCACGCAGAACACGACGGTGCCGCTGTCCGCCACGACTCGGGGTGTCGAGCCGGGGTAGCCCGGCGCGCCGTACATGACCTGCCGGTCCAGGTGCTCGGTGAGGTGCCGGATCGTGCCGTCGCGGAGGTCGACGAGGAGCAGGCCGGTGAACCGGCCGGGCCCTTCCGGATGGCCGCAGATCAGCAGCCGGGTCCCGTCGCCGGTCCAGGCGAGCGGTCCCGCACTACCTCCCGCCGGGCCCGCCGGCCGGGGCACCCGCTCCGGGTCGTCCAGGTCGACGACATAGGCGGCGGACTCCCGGGTGAGATCGGCGTCCGTGCCCATGGCGGCGGAGAAGGCGATCCGGGTGCCGTCCGGCGACCAGGCGGCTCCGACGGCGTTCCAGTCGCCGTCGGTGATCTGCTCACACCGGCCGCTGCCGACGTCGACGACGTGGACGTGCCGCCGGGGAGAACCGACCACGCCGTCGCCGTCGGCGAAGTAGTCGAGGCGGCGGCTCACGACCGGGGCGCCCCACGCCCAGGCCGCCGCCTCGTCATCGGGATCGGCGACGGCGGTGAACAGCAGCCGCGAGCCGTCGGGGCTGAATGCCGGAGCGCCGGCTCCGCCGGCTCGGTGGGTGAGCTCCCGTGGCTCGAGCGTCTCGACGTCCAGCAGCCAGACCTGCGGCGCCGCGCCGGTCGTGCGGAGGAACGCGATCAGGCGGCCGTCCGGTGACCACGCGGGGGAGGAGTCGCCGCCGGGCGGGGTCAGCCGGCGCGGTTCCCCGCCGCCGGTCGGCACCAGCCACAACGATCGCTCGGTACGGTCGGCGCCGAGGTCATCGGTGCGGACGACGTAGGCGACCGCGCTGCCGTCAGGGCTGATCGCCGGCTGCTCCGGGACGCTGATCCGTCCGATGTCGTCGACAGTCAGGTAGCGCTCCACACCGGTCCTCTCTTCGGGGGCTCTCATCGTGGCAACCGCCGGTCGGGGCGCGCTGGTGTCGTGACACCAAATCGCGGGCGCGGGTCCGCGGTGCGCCACAACGCGGCCGGTCAGGAGCGCATGAACAGACGGAACTGGAGCATCAGCGACAACCGCTCGTCGCGGTCGTCGAGGTTCATCCCCGAGATCTCGCTGACCCGCCGCAGGCGGTAGCGGAACGTGTTCGGGTGGACGTGCAGGGACGCCGCCGCGGCGATGTTGTCGCCGAAGTGGTCCAGCCACGCCCGCAGCGTCGGGACCAGGCCGGACCCGTGGCGGGCGTCATGCTCGACGAGCCGGGCGAACGGACTGCTGAGGCTCATGCCGCGTGCCGACACCAGGTCGGTCATCTCCATCATGAGCAGTTCGAAGGCGTGCTCGACCGTCGAGCACACCCGGTCGCCGCCGGGCGAGCTGCGGGCCAGCCGCAGGGCACGGTCGGCGTCTTCGCGCGCCCGGGACAGGCGTGCGGCGTCGGGGGCCATACCGCTGACACCGATGACCGCGGCGGACTGCCGCCCGACCCGGGCCAGGAAGTCCTTCGCCATCCGCTGGCCGCGGTCGGTCTCCGGGTCGGGGCCGGCACCGGCGGGGAGCGGCACGATGCCGTAGACGACGTCCCCGACCAGCGCGGCGGAGGCGCCCCGCTGGCAGGTGCCGAGATACATGTCGAACGCGTCGCCGAGCCGCAGCAACTCGGCGGCCCGGTCGGCATGCAGGCGACCGGGTTCGTCCTCGCGGTCGGGGAGCGCGACCGCGAGCACGAGCATCGGCCGGCGGGGCAGGCCCAGCCGCGCCGCGACCTCCTCGGCCTCCGGCCCGCCGGCGAGGACCTGCGCGGTCAGATCCGACCGCATCCGGCGCTCCACGTTCGCGTTCGCGCGGTGACTCAGCAGGTGCACGGCGACGGTGCCCTGCAGGTCGCGGAAGTGCTGCATCCGGTCGTCCGACAGCGGCCCGGGGACCGCGGCCCACACCGAGCCGAGGATCTCGTCGCCGGCCCGGATACCGAGGACGACGCGGGGCATCGACCACCCGCCGTAGCCGCTCTCGGGTGGTTCGACGAACAGCGGCTCCTGGGTGCGGTAGAGCTGGCGGAAGATCCCCCGCTCCTGGAGGTCCTGCGTCGCCCACGGCGTCACCTGCCGGTTGAGGATCGCGCCGACCCGGGACGGGTCGGCCTCCTCCTGGCGGATCGAGAAGGCGAGCACCCTGGAGTCGCGGTCCTCGACGGTCACCGGTGCGTCGAGGATCTCCGCGATCGCGTTCGCGAGCGCGAACAGGTCACCGGTCGGCACGCCACCGAGCGGCGCGGCGCTGATCGGGCTGGACGCCCCGCTGACCAACGGCGCGAGCGTGGCGGCGAGCTGCATCCACGATCGCTCGTCGCCGAGCGTCAGGACCGGCGCGCCGAGGGCCCCCTGGGACAGCGACGCGAGCACCTTCTCGCGGACGACGAGGGCGCCACCGTCGCGCCGTGCGAGCTGCTCGAGCAGCCCGGTGAGCTGCTCACCCGGCTGGACCCCGACGGCGAGCACGAGTGGACGTCGCGGCCAGGCCAGCTGGTCGGCCGGATCGTAGATCACCAGGCCGTCCACGACGCGGCCGAGGTCCTGGCCGTCGAACGCCGGCCGCAGCAGGGTGTGGCCGGCATCCTCCAGGATGCGGGCCAGCGTCGTCGAGGGTCCGTCCGATGCGGCGGACCACTCCGGGTGATCCGGGTGGCTCACAGCGACGATGGTACGGGGACGTGGACGCCGGCGTCTGTGTCCCCGCACCAAGGAGAGGTCCGGTCTGGTGTGACCGCACCAGTGTGGATCATCCGAGCGGCAACCACTCGGTGCGGACGGTCACCGACTCGAGGATCTCCGGGTCGGGCTCGACGCCCAGGCCCGGGCCGGTCGGCACCGGCATGAAGCCGTCGTGGAGTTCCAGCGGCGGCGTGATGTCCTGCCGGTAGAACCGGGACGACGCCGACACGTCGCCGGGGAGGAGCATGCCGGGAAGCGCGGCGAGTGCGGCGTTGGCGGCCCGGCCGAGACCGGTCTCGACCATGCCGCCGCACCAGACCGGCACGTCGTGAGCGCGGCAGACGTCGTGCACGCGCCGGGCCTCGAGGTAGCCGCCGACCCGGCCGGCCTTGATGTTGACGACGCGGCACGCGCCGAGCCGGATCGCGTCCGCGGCGGCCCGGGCGGAGGTGATCGACTCGTCCAAGCAGATCGGAGTCCGCAGGTGGCGCGCGAGCTCGGCGTGACCCAGCACGTCCTCCTCGGCCATCGGCTGCTCGATCAGCAGCAGTCCGAAGTCGTCGAGCTTGCGCAGCTGGTCGACGTCGGCCAGCGTGTACGCCGTGTTCGCGTCGACCTGCAGCGCGACGTCGCCGAACGCATCCCTGATCGCGGCGACGGCGGAGACGTCCCAGCCCGGCTCGATCTTGAGCTTGATCCGCCGGTAGCCGTCGGCCAGGTACGTTCCGACCGCGGTGACCAGCTCGTCGAGCGTGTCCATGATGCCCACCGAGACACCTGCCGGAACCGACGTGGCGACGGCCCCGAGCGCGCGGCTGAGCGGCACCCCCAGACCCCGCAGCTCGGCGTCCCAGACGGCCATCTCGAGCGCCGCCTTGCTCATCCGGTGGCCGCGGAAGCGGGCCAGCGCGGGCGCGACGAGGTTCACGTCGACGTGGGGCAGGTCGCTGAGCGCCGGCACGAGGAACTCGCGCAGTGTCGTCATCGCCGCCTCGACGTACTCGGAGGCGTAGAGCGGGTGCGGCGCGGCGACGCACTCGCCCCAGCCCTCGGCCTCGGACGTGACGGCGCGCAGGATCAGGACGTCCTTGGTCGTCTGGGTGCCGAAGGAGGTCCGGAACGGCGCCACCAGGGGCAGCCTGAGTCGCCGCAGCTCGATGCCTTCCAGCGTGGCCGTCGTAATCATCGGTGTCACCTCTGTTCGGGTCGGGTCAACGGGATCTCGGCGTACGCGACGCCTGCCTCGCCGGCCGTCAGCACCTCGCCGGTCGCGGACAGGTAGCGGTCCGGGCCGACGGCGATGAGCTGGAGCGTGATCGGGTCCGCGAGCGACCCCCCGCGGGGCAGGTCGATGACCGCGTGGTCACCGTCCTGGCGCAGGCGGTACGGCGCGATCGGGACGTCCGCGATCCGGGAGGTGTAGTCGCCGAGGAGGTGCGAGGGGAGCGTCGAGGCCCCGAGCTCGGGGACGACGGTCCGGTACCGGACATCGCCGGTGCCGGCGTCGAGCAGGTAGCGGACATGCCCGGCGGCGTCGCGGAGGAAGATCAGACGCCTGCGACCTCCCGAGTCCTTGTCGGGCACGGTCCCGGTCAGTTCGCCGTCGAGATCCACGACGGTCTCCTCGGGCTCGACCTGCAGGAGCCCGCCGTCGCGGACGACCAGCTCGACGATGTCACCGAGGCGGCCGACGTACCTGCCGGCCAGCTCGTCCACATGAGGCGACCGGGTCGGCGCGGCCGCGGGCGGCGGTGCCGGCGCGGGCGCTGCCACCGCCGAGCGGCCGCCGGCAGCCAGCCGCCGGACGATGTCGGCGGCCAGCTCGTTCTGGAGGTCGTGGTCGACGGAGTTGGTGAGCACCGCCCCGCCGATCCCGGCGTCCGGCAGCCAGAACACCTGGCAGAGGAAGCCGAAGCCCGCCCCGCCGTGATGCAGCACCCGCACCCCGGGCGCCCAGCGGTCGACGTAGAGGCCCAGCCCGTAGCCCTGGGTCTGCAGGTCGGTCAGCCGGGGGAAGTCGAGGTGCTGCCGGATCAGCTCGGGCCGGAGCAGGTCCTCGCCGTCCCGCAACTGGAACCGCAGGTAGCCCAGGACGTCGTCGACGCTCGTGTAGAGGCCGCCGGACGGCACCATCGGCACGCGCCGGGGGAGTTCGCGGCCCGCCCGGGCGAACGTCCGGGAGTGGCCGAAGGCCCGGTCCGCGTCGGCGTCGAAGACGTCGAAGTCGAACGTCGACCGGGTGAGCCCGAGCGGGTCGAAGAGCCGCCGGCGCATGAAGTCGGGGAACGTCTCCGCGCCGGCCCTCGACACGATGTGGCCGGCGAGGTCGATCCCGAGGTTGGAGTACTCGTGGTGGTGCCCCACCGGGAACCGCAGGTAGGTCTGCGGGATGGTCGCGAGATGCTCCTCGAACGTGGCGTCGCCGACCTCGTAGTTGGACCCGACGGAGGCCTCGTGGGTGAAGCCGGCGGTGTGGGTCAGCAGGTGGCGCAGGGTGATGCGGCGCTCGGGATGGTCCTCGAAGTCGCTGCGCACGGTGAACTCCGGCAGGTGGCGCAGGATCGGCTCGTCGAGGTCGACCAGGCCCTCCTGGACGGCCAGGAGCACACCGGTCGCGGTGTAGAGCTTCGACGTCGACTGGACGCTGAACATGGTGTGTACGCCGACGGCGCGCGCCGGCGGCCGGGCAGCGTCGGCGTGCGTGCTGCCGAAGGCCGCGGACCACAGCACGCCGTCGGCGTCGCACAGCCCGATGGCGACGCCGGGGATCTCCCGCGCCGTCGCCTCCCCGGGCACGACATCGGTGAGGTACGCGATGAGCTCATCGATCTGTGGCATGGTCCGGCTCCCGATCGTCGTCTCCGTGCATGGTTGCCGTCCCGGCGAGGATCGCGTCGTACCCGGCCGGATCGGTGACTCCTTCGGTGTCGAACAGGACGACCGTGGAGCTGGGCCGCAGGAGTGAGCCCGCGCGTGAGTCGAGCCGCAGCCGCCGGAGGCCGGCCAGGCTCGCCGCCCCGCTCTCGCTGGTCGCGATGCCGACGGCAGCGAGGTCGCGAATGGCCACGGTCGCCTCGAGGTCGGAGACCCGAGTCGCCGCACGGACTCCGTGCTGGAGCATCGGCCACGCCGCGAGCGAGACCTCGCCGCAGTTGAGGCCCGCCATCGTCGACTCGTGCGGGCCCGGGACGGTCACGCGCTCGCGGGCGGCCAGCGACTGCCACAGGCAGTCGGCCGCGGCCGGCTCGACCGTGACGACACTGCACGAACCGCTCGCCAGGCTGCGGACCGCGGCAGAGGCGAATGCGCCGACGCCCACGGGCGCGAGGGCGACGTCGATCGAGGCCTCGGGGCCCAGCGCCGCGGCGAGCTGGTGGAGCGCCTCGGCGAAGATCGTCGAGTAGCCGAGGACCACGGCCTCGGGGACCCGGGTGTAGCCGGGCCACGAGGTGTCCGACACGAGCAGCTCGCGGCGGCCGTCGGCCCGCACCCGCGCCGCCTCCTCGGCGGCGCGGCGCACGGCGTCGTCGTACGTGCCGGCGACCACCTCGATCTCGGCGCCCTCACCGCGGATCGCGTCGACTCGCGACCCGGCCATGTCAGCGGGCACGAAGATCCGGCTCCCGAGCCCGAGCAGGCGGGCCACGTACGCGACGGCCCGGCCGTGGTTGCCGTCCGTGGCGGTCGAGAGCACGACGGTGGTGCTGAGGGCGCCCGCTGCCTCCGTGAGGGCGTCGAACGTCGGGAACACCGGCCGGTCCAGGAGGTCGGCGATCACCATGCTGACGGCCCAGCTCGCGCCGACGACCTTGAACGACGGCAGGCCCAGGCGCTGCACCTCGTGCTTGACGAACACGTGCCCGACGCCGACCTGGTCGGCGATCGTCGGCGCGGGGACGAGCGGGGACTCGGCGAATCCCGGAATGGACCGATGGAATCGCTCCACCACGGCCGGAGGTCGTTCCGTCCAGCCCTCGAGGGCCGACCACGCCGGGTTCCACAGGACGTCGCTCTCGAAATGGGCCATGTCAGTCGCTGTCCTCCGCTGTCTCGTGGGCCGCCGCACCAGCACCGGCGACGGCCAGGATCCGGCGCGCGCGCTCGACGACGGGGGCGTCGACCATCAGGCCGGACGTGGCCACCGCGCCGTGCGCGGCACTGCCGGCGGACGCGACCACGCCATGCGCCCAGGCCACCTCCTCCGGGGTCGGCGCGAACGCCGAGCGGATCGGCTCGACCTGCATCGGGTGGATCGCGAGCTTCCCGGCGAAGCCCTCGCGGCGCGCCCGTCCTGCGTCGGCGAACGCAGCGGCGGGGTCTCGCAGCGCCCTGGTCACTCCGTCCACCGGTGCGGCTCGTCCAGCTGCCCTGGACGCCAGCAGGAGCCGGCACCTGGCGTGCGTCACGACGTCGGACTCCTCGTCGCAGCCGAGGTCGACCGCGAGGTCGACGGTCCCGAGGAGGAGCCGCTCCACCCGATCGGCGGTGACGATCTCAGCGACTCGCTCGACACCCGCGGCGGACTCGATGAGGGGCGCCACCGGCACCGTGAGCACCTCGCGCACGGCCTCCAGGTCCGTTGCGGACTCGACCTTGGGCACGACGACGCCCTGGAGGCCCGCGCAACGGGCCAGGCCGAGCACGTCATCGCGATGCCATGACGAGCCGGACGGGTTCACCCGCACCCAGGCCGATCCGCCTGCGGAGAGCCAGCCCACGACGTGGTCGCGAGCCGCCTCCTTGGCGGCCGGCAGAACGGCGTCCTCCAGGTCGCAGATGACCTGGTCGGCGGCGCTCGCGGCCGCCTTCGCGAAGCGGTCCGGTCGATCGCCCGGCACGAAGAGCCACGCCGGGCCACGGCCGGCGCTCATGCGACCAACGCGGCGAAGGTCCAGTCGAGCACGGCGCCGCGGCCGGCCACTGACGTCTGAGTGTTGAGCACGGCGATCGCGCTGCCATCGCGGTACGGCGTGAGGCCCTGCACCGTGACCCGGCTGTGCACCGTGTCGCCCTCGTACACCGGCGCGACGTGGTCGCACGCGAACCACTCGGTGACGGTCGCGAGCCCCGGGACCGCGCGACACGTCTGGCCGAGAGCGAGCCCGATCGTGTGCCCTCCGTACACCAGACGACGGCCGCCGGCCAGCTCCGCGTCGTGGTGCACCGCCGCGACGTTCACGGTGAGGCGGGCCAGCTCCGGCGCGCTCGAGACGACGTCGCCGGCAGCGAGATCGCGGACCTCGCCCACGACGAGGCGCTCGTCGCCGGCGGCCGCCCGCAGCGGCCCGAGCGACCAGCCCGCGAGCCACTCGGGCGCGGAGGCCGCGGCCGGCACCGGCGGCACGGTGAACAGCCCGCCGGCGTCGTCCGAGCGATCCCCTGCCGCCTCGGCGCCGGGGCGGCAGGGGAGGAGCGCACAGCGGTCGAAGCCGAGGACGACGCGCCCCGTCTGGTCCCGGCTGAGGATGCGCAGCACCACCTTGCCCCGCTCCGGCCGGTCCGCCCGGGACCGGACCCGGCGGGTGGCGACCACCTCGGCGGACGTCACCAGCGTGTCGCCGAGGTAGGGCGTCGCCCGCAGCCGGAGTCCTCGGTAGAAGAGGTTCGCGACCACCTGGCGGGTCACGACGCTCGACTGGCCGATCGCGACGTCCCACACCACCCCGGGATGCGCGAGGCCCGCACGTCCGGTGACCGACTCGGCAAGGGAGTCGTCGAGGCAGAGCGGCAGCCGGTCGCCGAGGATCGCCCGGTGCTGTGCCTGGAGACCGGCGTCCAGCGTGACGGCCGGGCCGGTGAACACGTCGCCGGCGGAGAGATCGTCGAAGTAGGGACCGTCCACGACGCTCACGCGGCGCCCTCACCGGCCGCGGCGCCGCTGGAGCGGGCGGCCAGGAACCGGGTGAGCAGCCGGACCCCGCGGCCGTTGGCACCGGCCGCCCAGCGGTGGTCGGCGGCCGGGTGCATCACCGTGAGCCCGAGGTCCACGTGCGCCCACGCCACGCCGGACGCGAACGGCTCGAGGTAGAGCGCGGCGGTGATGGCGCCGTACGGCTGGGTCGCGTCCGGGTCGAAGTTCCGCGCGTCCGCCACATCGGAGGCCAGGCCGTCCCGATACGGCTCCCACCGTGGCATCGCCCAGCCCGGCTCGCCCGACGCGCTCCCGGCCGCCAGGACCAGCGCCAGCAGGGCGTCGTCGGTGCCGAACCCGGCCCAGATCTGCGGGCCGAGGCCCGAGCTCGAGGTCAGGGTGGCCAGGTCGACGATCGCGGCGGGGCCTGCCTCGGCCGCGTACGCGAGGGCGTCGGCGAGCACGAGCCGCCCCTCGCAGTCGGCGTCGGTCACCTCGACCGTCCGGCCGCCGCGATGACGCAGGACGTCCCCGATCCGGGTCGCGGCCGGACCCGGCATGTTCTCGGCGCACGCCAGATAGCCGCGCACCGGCGCGTCGGAGTGCAGGCCGGCGAGCGCGACGAAGGCGCCGAGGACGGCGGCGGCGCCGGACATGTCCGCCTTCATGGTCAGCATGCCCCGGGACGGCTTGAGAGAGATGCCGCCCGCGTCGAAGGTGATGCCCTTGCCGACGAGCGCCGTGTGCGGGCCCGCTTCGTCGCCGCGGCGCAACTCGACCAGGACCGGCGGGGACGCGCTGCCGCGCCCGACCCCCAGCAGCCCGCCGAACCCGTCCCGCTCCAGCATGTCCTGGTCGTGGACTCGCACCTCGAACCCGAGAGCCTGGCCGAGTTCTCGACAGACGGCCGCAAGCCGCTCCGGGACGAGCTGGCCCGGTGGCGCGTTGACCAGGTCGCGAACGAGGTTGGCGGCCGCGCCGAGCACGACGCCCTCGCGCACGGCCTCGTCAGCGCCCCAGTGCCGGACCGGTACCGGATCGAGCCGGGCGAGCAGGTCGGCGACCGTCCAATCGATCTGGTACCGGTACGTGCCGAGGACCCAGCCCTCTGCCGCCGCAGTGGCGCAGCGCGGGTCGTCGTCCCAGCAGCCGACCGCGTTGAGCACCGTCGCAGCGGACCCGCAGCGCCGGGATGCCGCCATCGCGGCCTCTCGCACGTGGTGGAAGGGCAGCTCCGGCCGCGGATCGCCGACGACCACGTAGACGAGGTCGGGGCCGTCGACGACGGGGACCCGGGCGACCTCACCGGGTTCGGTCAGGTCGACGCGACGTCCGATCTCGCGCACGTCGGCCTCGACGCCGGCATCGGCGAGGAAGCGGGCCAGTGGGGACGGCACCTCTCCGCCGCGGCCGGTGGGTACGACGACCGTCCCGGCCGACAGCGCCGGAGCGTCCGCGCCCTGCTTGGTCACCTGGTCCTCCCGATGCATCGCCACCAACGTGTTCCGTGCCGTAGCAGGACGCTAGCCGGACGAGGACGGCTGCCGTCGGTGTCGGACACCTAGGTCGCAGCCGCCTTTTGATGTCGGGCCACAAGAGCCACCGCCGACCCGGCTGAGACCCTGACGGCCGCAGATCAAGCGCCGGAGGGACCCATGAACGCACCGCCATCCGCCGGCCCCGTGACCGCCGGGGGCTGCGCGGTGAACGATGTCCACCCCCGCATCGCCGCCGCCCACGACCGGATGGCCGAGGTCGTGGCGGCCTCGGCTCAGCTGGTCAGCGTCGAGTCACCGTCGGCCGACCTCGCCGCCGTCGCGCGCAGTGCCGACCGCGTCGCGGAAGTCGGCGCGGCCATCCTCGGCGTTCGTCCGGAGCGGATCGAGTCGGCCGGGTGTGCGCACCTGCGCTGGCGGTGGGGAGACGGCCCACGCCGGGTGCTCGTGCTCGGCCACCACGACACCGTCTGGCCGCTGGGCACGATCGACACCATCCCCTTCGAAGCCGGCGACCGGATCCGCGGGCCCGGTTGCCTGGACATGAAGGTCGGGCTCGCGCTGGCGTTCCACGCGATCGCCGGCCTCGACGATCCGTCCGGCGTCACCGTCCTGGTCACCGGCGACGAAGAACTCGGCTCCCCGACCTCCCGCGAGCTGATCGAGGCCGAGGCCGAAGGATGCGCGGCGGTGCTGGTGCTCGAGGCCGGCGACGACTCCGGCGCTCTGAAGACCGAGCGCAAGGGACGAGCCCACTACGTCCTGACGTTCACCGGCCGCGCCGCGCACGCGGGCCTGGAGCCGCACCTCGGTGCCAACGCCCTGATCGCGCTCGGCAGCGCCGTCGGCAGGGTCGCCGCGTTGGCGGACGACACCGAGGGGACGAGCGTCGCTCCGACCGGCGCGGAGGCGGGAACGGCTGACAACACGGTGCCCGAGCTGGCCACGCTGAGGATCGACGTCCGCGCTCGGACGGTCGCGGAGCTGGTGCGGGTCGACACCGCGATCCGGGGCCTCGTGCCAGCCGATCCCGGGGTCGCTATCGACGTGGCCGGGGGCATCGACCGCCCGCCGCTCGAGGCCACGATGACCGCCGGGCTGTTCCGGCGCGCGAGCGCGCTGGCGGAGGGCCTGGGCATGGCTGCGCTCACCGGCGCCGCCGTGGGCGGCGGCTCGGACGGCAACCTGACGGCAGCCGCCGGGGTGCCGACCCTCGACGGTCTCGGAGCGGTGGGCGGGGGAGCGCACGCCCGCCACGAGTGGGTCGACACGGCGCTGCTCGGCGACCGTCTCGCACTGCTGACGGCGCTGATCGAGGACGTCCTCACGTCGACCGGCGCCGAGGACCTTCCATGACTTTGGACCGTCCGCGGCGCTCGCTGGCCACCCCGCCCGGTCCCGGCGTCACCGTCCGGGAGGCGACCGGAGTCGCCGAGTTCGAGGCGGTCAGTGCCCTGCTCAGCCGGGTCTGGAATCGCTCGCCCGGCTCCTCCCAGGTCACGGTATCGCTGCTGCGCGCTCTCAGCATGACCGGCAATTACGTCGGTGCGGCCTTCGTGGAGGGCCGGATGGCCGGCGCCGCCGTCGCGTTCTTCGCACCGGACGACGGGTCGCTGCACAGCCACATCGCCGGTGTTGACGCCGAGTGTCGCGCACGCGACGTCGGGTTCCTGCTCAAGTGCCACCAGCGCACCTGGGCGCTGGGGCGCGGCATCCGTTCGGTCACGTGGACGTTCGATCCGCTGGTCCGTCGCAACGCCTACTTCAACCTGGTGAAGCTCGGCGCTCGAGCGACGGCCTACCTTCCCGACTTCTACGGGCCCATGCACGACGGGCTCAATCGGGGCGAGGAGAGCGACCGGCTGCTGGTCGAATGGGACCTCCTCTCACCCGCCGCGGTGGCCGCGGCGGACGCACGATGGTCGCGGCCATCGGTGGGGGAGCACCCGGCGCTGATCGAGGTCGGCGAGGGCTCACTCCACGTGGTGCCGTGGACCGGCGGTGCGGCGTTCGTCCCCGTACCGGAGGACATCGAGCAGGTGCGGATCGAGGATCCCCGGCTCGCGCAGGCCTGGCGTCACCGCGTCCGCGACGTGCTGGCCGGTGCCATGGATCGCGGTGCTGAGATCACCGGCTTCGACCGGCAACGCGGCTACGTGATCGCCCCCACGCCCACCCCCGCCCCGCCGGCGGGCACAACGTCAGGAGCACGATGACCGTCCACCCCGACGTCGTCACCATCTGTTCCGAGCTCATCGCCATCGACACCAGCAACTACGGGAGCCGGGGCAGCAACGGCGAACTGGACGCCGCACGGTACGTCGTCGGACTGCTGCGCGCGGCGGGCTACGATCCCGAGCTCATCGTCTCCGAACCGAACCGGGCCAATGTGGTCCTGAGAGTCGCCGGCACCGATCGCTCGCAGCCCGGCCTGCTCGTGCACGGGCACCTCGACGTCGTCCCGGCCGAGCCCGGCGGGTGGACCGTGGCACCGTTCGAGGGCCGGGTGGCAGACGGCTACGTCTGGGGCCGCGGAGCGACCGACATGAAGGACATGGTCGCGATGATGCTCGCCACCTTGATGCGGTGGGCATCCCGAGGAATCGCTCCCCGGCGAGACGTGGTCTTCGCCTTCGTCGCGGACGAGGAGGAGGACGGTGCCCTCGGTGCCGAGTGGCTGGTGCGGAACCGTCCGGAGCTCTTCGACGGGGTCGCGGCGGCCATCGGTGAGACGGGTGGGCAGGCCGTACCGGTGGAAGCGCCCGACGGCCAGGTGCGGCGGTTCTATCCCATCGCCGTGGCCGAGCGCGGGTCCCTGCATCTGCGCGTTCGTGCGAGCGGGACGGCCGGTCACGGCTCGCGTCCCAACCCCGACAATCCCGCCGCCCACCTCGTGACCGGGCTTGCGCGGCTCACCGAGCACCGCTGGCCCATGACGCTGACGCCACCGATACGGCGACTGCTCGAGATCGCCACGCAGACACTCGGCCTCGACGCCGATCTCTCGTCCGCGCAGGGGGTCGAGGCCGTGGTGGACCGCATCGGGCCGCTGCGTGACGTCGTCGAGCCGTCGCTGTACCCCTCGACCGCCGTGACCGTGCTCGAGGCCGGCTACAAGTACAACGTCGTGCCCGGTGAGGCCCACGCCGAGATCGACGTGCGCTCGGTGCCAGGCGGTGAGGCGGATCAGCTCGCCACGATCGATACGCTCCTCGGACCGGCGGTCACCAGGTCGTTCCTGTCGTATCGCCCCGCGATCGAAGCGGAGTGGGACAACCTGTGGTTCGACGCCATGGCGGCGGCGGTCCGGCGGCACGACCCGGATGCCGTGGTCGTCCCCTTCTGCATGGCCGGCGGCACCGATGCCAAACCCTTCGCGGAGCTCGGGATGGCGGGCTTCGGGTTCTCGCCGCTGGGCCTGGACCCGGACGGCCGGACCCCGGCGGGCATGCACGGCGTCGACGAACGCGTGCCGGTCGCGGCCCTGGTCCAGGGCCTGGAGATGCTGGACGAGTTCCTCCGGACGGTGTGAGGAGACGAGCGCATGAGTCGTTCGGCGGCCATCGATCGCGCCGCGCGCTACCTCGACTCGGGCGGCCTTCTCGCCGACCTGCGCCGTCGGGTGGCCGTCCGGACCGTGAGCTCGGAGCCGCAGAGCGGGCCTGCCCTCCACGACTACCTGACCCGGGAGATCGCGCCGCAGCTCGCCCGGCTCGGTTGCGTCGTACGCATCGTCGACAACCCGGTGGAGGGCGCAGCGCCCTTCCTCCTGGCCCATCGCCATGAGGACGACGCGCTCCCGACGGTACTGACGTACGGTCACGGCGACGTGGTCGTGACCGACGAGGCCGAATGGGGTGCTGGTCTCCGGCCGTGGCAGGTCGTCGTGCGAGGTGACCGCTGGTACGGCCGCGGCACCGCCGACAACAAGGGCCAGCACACGATCAATCTGGCCGCCCTCGAACAGGTGCTGGCCGCGCGCGAAGGCCGATTGGGGTTCAACCTGAAGGTCCTGCTCGACATGGCGGAAGAGATCGGCTCGCCGGGTCTGGCCGAGATCTGCGCCGGCCTCGGTGACGAGCTGAGCGCCGACGTGCTGATCGCCTCGGACGGCATGCGGGTCGCTGCCGGACGGCCCACGATCTTCCTCGGCTCCCGCGGCGAGGTCGACTTCACCCTCCGCGTGCACCTGCGCGATGAGCCTTATCACTCCGGCAACTGGGGCGGCCTGCTCCGCAACCCCGCAACGGTCCTGGCGACCGCCGTCGCCGCCTTGGTCGACGGCCGCGGCCGCGTGCTGCCGGCAGGGCTGCGACCTCCCGCCTTGCCTGATTCCCTCCGGCGGGCCCTCGCAGGCATCTGCGTCGACGGCGGTCCCGGGAGCCCGGAAATCGACATGGACTGGGGCGGGCCCGAGCTGACTCCGGTCGAACGTGTCTTCGGCTGGAACACCTTGGAGGTGCTGGCGCTCGGCGCAGGCACCCCCGAAGCGCCGACCAGCGCGATCCCCGGCCGAGCCGTCGCTCATTGCCAGCTGAGGTTCGTGGTCGGCACCGACTGGTCCAATGTCGAGAACGTCCTGCGGGAGCACCTGGACGGCCACGGACTCACCATGGTCGATGTCGATGTCGGCCAAGGCGTCGCCGCGACCCGCGTCGACCCGGACAACGCTTGGGTGCGGTGGACCGAAGCCTCTCTGCGAGAGACGACCGGCGCCGAGCCGGCCATCCTGCCGAATCTGGGCGGGACCTTGCCGAACGCCGCCTTCGCCGACACTCTCGGCATCCCCACCATCTGGGTACCCCACTCCTATCCGGGCTGTGCGCAGCACGCTCCCGACGAGCATCTACTCACGCCGCTCGCGCACGAGGCACTCCAGATCATGGCCGGGGTGTTCTGGGATCTCGGAGACCTGGGCGCGCACGGCAACGCCTGGCGTGAACGGCTGGAGCGCCAGTGGGGTTCGAAGGACATGCGCGACGACAGAACCGCGTGCACCTCTGCTGTCGGATGCGTAAGCCCTGGGCGACCGCATAGTCGACCTCCGGCGCAAGCTCCATCGGCATCCTGAGATCGGTCTCGACCCTCTCAGTCACCCATATGTGGGTGCTGGACGAGATCGCTGACCTCGGCGGACGATCAAGCGAATTTGAACCCCCACCAACATCTCCGCTGGTGAGGGGCGGATTTGATGTGTCCGAGGGGGGACTCGCCCACCTGGACTCACCCTGCACGCGACTCTCGTACTGGCCCGTTGACGTCCCCGGGGCTCGCCGATTCGGCCGAGGGGCACATGGCGGTCGCCCGGTCCAGCGCGGTGGGTCGCGCAAGAGGGCACTCGATGTCGCCGGCCACTCGGGTGACTGCCGCGATTCTGTCCGTCTGTTCGTGTCCTCCCGGTTGGCCCGCGCCCGCCGTTCAGAGCACGCGGTACGTGGCGAACGCCTCGACCACCGACATTCCGTCCTCGATCGCTTTGCGCACGACGTTCTCTGTGCTCGCCTTCTCCAGCGCGCGCTCGATCACCTCGGCCTCGACGTCGGCGGGGACGACCACGACGCCGTCGACATCGCCGACGACGAGGTCGCCGGGCGCGATCCACACGCCGCCGATCTCGATCGGCACGCGGTAGTCGATCACCTTGAGGCGGACCGACGAGTCCTGCGCGTACGCGCCGCGGCTGAACACGGGCCAGCGCTGGTCCAGCACCTTTGTCGTGTCGCGGTGATATCCGTCGACGACGGCACCGGCCGCGCCCCGGGTGCGGGCGGCCACCGTGAGCAGCTCGCCCCAGTAGGCGCACCTCACGGTGCCGCCGCAACTCAGATACACCTCGTCCCGTTCGAGTCCGTCCAGCGCCTCCGCGAGCAGGCCGAACGGTTCGCGCTGCGGTCCGTGGACGTCGGCGTTCAGGACGGGCATCGCGCGGCCGGCGAGCTCCATGCCACGCTCCAGCGGGCGCACGCCGGCAGGCAACACCTGGTGAGTGCGGCCCAGCGAGTCCAGGACGTCGCCGACGACCGAGGCGTTGAGGCGGGTCCGCACCAAAGACAGGATGTCGACGCCTGAACCCGTGGCTTCCATGACGTCTCCGTTTCTAGACCCATTTGTAGGATGAATGGGATCGTAGGATGAATGTTGCGATATCGTCAAAGGTGGAGGTAGTCGCCTTGACCGAACGGCTCAGCAAGTCCGTCGCGGACGACCTGCTCGCCCGGATCGCCCGTGGTGAGTACGGCCCCGGCGACACCCTGCCCTCGGAGCAGCAACTCGGCGCGACGTATGGCGTCGGGCGCAACACGGTCCGGGAGGCCATGCAGACGCTGCGGGTCCTCGGGATCGTGGAGGTGCGGCCGCGTCTGGGGGCGCGCGTCATCGACACCGGGGCGCCGAACGCGCTCGCGACGGCCGCGATCTCGCACCTCTTGCGCGGCGAGACCGCCGACCACCTCTACGACGTCCGGCTGATCCTGGAGCCGGCGGCCGCGGCGAGAGCGGCCACGAACCGCACGGACGACGACCTGCTGGCCATCAAGCGGGCGCTGGGCCATTTCAAGGTCGCGTTCGAGCTCGGCGAGAACATCTGGGAGGCCGACATCGAGTTCCACGAGGCCGTCGCCCAGGCCAGCGCCAACCCGGTCCTCGCCCGCCTGCTCGCGCCGATGTCCATGCTCCTGGGCGGCGCCAGAAAGGCCACCGGCATGGTGCCCGAGGCGGCGGAGCAGGCCCTGCACCAGCACGCCGAGATCGCCGCCGCCATCGAGGACCGCTCGGCCGGGCGCGCCCGGAGCGCCATGGAGAAGCACATCCGCTCAGCCATCTGGGCGCTCGGAGCGGCCAGGGAACACCACCAGCTCGCCAGCGACCAACCCGGGGATGAGCCCGGTCACCATGGCCATCGAGGCCTGGCACCCTCACCGCGGTAATGCCGCGAACCCTCCACCCGAGTGTCATGGGGAGCGAGATCCCATTCAGGTCGACCGGCGGGGCGGGCTGCATGGCTTTCGCTGATGAAGCCGGGGCATGGGCTGGATGCTCAGCGATCCGCTGCGCGTGCTGAGCGGGTGCGCTGCGACGCGAGAACGGTCCGCTTCTACGAGTACTGCTTATTCGAATCAGCACGGCCGCCAAGCTCCCGCTGCGGCGGTGTCTGGAGCGGCCAGTGCGACCCCGTGAGCGGGCGGCGCCCACTGGGGCGAGGCAGGACGCGGTGGGTATATGACCAGCTCAGTCCGCATTCCTGGTCGCCTGCGGCGAACAGGGTGCGGCGATTGAGCCGATCCGTGACAACGTCCAGATCGGCTCGCAGCGGCGGCCCCTCAAGGTGGGCGTTGACAAATGCTTATACGGATGATCTGATGGCCTGACGGTCCACCGTGGTCTGGCTCGCTTGGTGGGTCTTGCGGTCGAACGCTCAGTCCGGAGTCGCCGAGCTGACGAACTCAGTGTCGGTGATCCATGTGGGTTTCCTGGTTGTGTCCGTTGTCGGGCTGGATCTGTTCAGGAAGGGGTTCGAGCGTTCGGCTGGCCGACCACCCGTCGGATTCGCCGTCGCAAGGGTCCTGATAGTGCGGCTGCCGACGACGCGGCCGCGGCGTCCATGGAAGGCGGCGCCTGGTCGAGCAGCCCGCGAGCGAGAGTGCGGCGCCGACACGACGCGGGCGCTAGCTGTGGACGTAGCAGGGCCGACGTGATGGTCAGCGGCCCGGCTGCAGCTCATCCCTGGCACAGACATCGTCCTAAGTGGCGAGATGAGGCGTGTGAGGAGCAGCGATGGCCAACTCGGACCGGGAGCCGATCGTGCTCTCGAGCACACAGATCGCGGTGACCATCGACCCGGAACGAGGGGCGGACATCGTCTCGGTGGTGGACGTCGCGACCGAGGTGGACGTGATGTTCCGCGCACCTTGGAACGCTCCGGGAGCAGGCGTGGCGGCAGTCGACTCCGAAGCCAGATGGCTGGCGGGTTACCGAGGCGGTTGGCAGGTGCTGTGTCCCAACGCCGGGTCGGAGCGGCAGGCCCATGACACCACCTGGGGCTTTCACGGTGAGGCTGCCCTGGTGCCCTGGCGGGTTCGTGAGCGCAGCGAGTCCCGTGTGCGGCTGGACGTCGAACTCTTCACGGCGCCGCTGCTGCTGGCCCGCGAGGTGGCGGTCGAGGGCCGCCGGCTGCACCTGACCGAGACCTTGACGAACCTCTCCACGGTCGAGCTCGAGGTGATGTGGGTGCATCACCCTGCATTCGGACCGCCACTCGTCGGACCCGGGTGCGTGATCCGGAGCGGGGCCAGGACGCTCATCTCCGACGAGCGACTACCCGGCACCGTCCTGCCGGCGGACCGGATCCTCGCGTGGCCTCCGGAGGTGCCGATCGACACGATCGAGTCCGCCGATCCGGCACGTGAGGTGAACGGTTGTCTCACGGACTTCGACGAGGGCTGGTTCAGCCTGTTCAACGGCCAGGTCGGGCTCGGTGTCGAAGTCCGCTGGGACGCGGAGACCTTCCCGCATGCGTGGATCTGGCAGGAGCTACACGCCACGAGCGGCTTTCCCTGGTACCGCCGCGCCGATGTCATCGCCATCGAGCCGGGCACGACGATTCCGGGCTCAGGCCGCATCTCGAACCGGCCGCGAGGCCGCGGAATCCAGCTGCGGGCTGGGGAGAGACGAGAGATCCGCCTGGTCCTCAGCCTGTTCGACGACGAACGGGACCCACGACGGCCCGGCCCGGCGACGGTCTGACCGGCGGCTCACCGATGCCGTGAGCCGGCGCGGGCCGGACCGAAACGCGCTTTCTGACGGCTTCAACGATCGCTCACCTTCACCTGCGAACGAAAGGGGCACGACCATGGCAGACGAGACGAGGGCAGGGGTACCTCGGCGCACCCTGCTGCGCTACGGGACGGCGGCCGCGACCGCGCCGTTCCTCGCGGCGGGCGCGGCTAATGTGGCAGTCGCCGATGACCGGCCACGGCCGCGCACCGTCCGGGTATCGGACTTCGGTTACGACCCGGCGGACTCGACCGCCTTCCTGCAGGCGGCACTGGACTCCGGCGCGAAGGTCGTCATCGTCGACAAGGTGTCCGGCGACTGGACGACCGGCCCGCTGTTCGTCCGCGCCAACAACATCGAGGTGCGGTTCGAACGAGGTGTCGTGCTCCGGGCGAAGCCCGGCGCGTTCCCGAACGTCGACGATGCGCTGGTGACGGTCGAAAACCGGAAGGGCGTCAAACTCATCGGCTATGGCGCGACGTTCGTCATGAACAAGCCGGAGTACACCACGGGCGAGTGGCGCATGACGGTGAACCTACTGAGTGTTCGGGATTTCCTCATCGAGGGCCTGCTGCTCAAGGACAGCGGCGGTGACGGCATCTACGTTGGCGTATCGCCCCTTCCCGGTGCGCGGAACCGCTGCGAGGATGTGACGGTTCGAAACGTCGTATGCGACAACCATCGGCGCAACGCCATGAGCGTGATCTCCGTCGACGGGTTGCTCGTCGAGGGCTCCGCATTCCTCAACAGCAACGGCACGTCGCCAGAGGGCGGCGTCGACCTGGAACCGAACTACTGGAACCAGCAGCTGACCGGGATCGTGTTCAGGGACTGCGTGTTCGCCGGCTGTGACCAGAACAACTTCGTGTTCGTACCCGTCACGTTGACCTCCGACTCGATCCCGGTGGACGTGCGCCTGGAGAACTGCTTCCTCGGACCGACCGCCGGCGACAACGCGATCCTGGCTGTCAACGTCGCCGGCACGAACGACCCCGGCGGCGAGCTCATCTTCGACGACTGCCTCTTCACCACCGGCCCGGCGTCCGGGACCATCGGCATCTGGAATCACCCGGCCGACGGCACCAGCATCGAGTTCGACCAGACCGTCTGGTGGAGCTGGGACACGACTTCGCCCTACTTCACCTACCCGTTCTACTTCCGGAACACGCCTGACGCGGCGGGCGCCGACCCGGCGCCGGAGTACGGCGGCGTCAGCTGGCGCGACAGCGTCCTCATCACCAACCTCAACCGGCCCTTCCTCGGAGTGGTCGAACTACCGGGAAGCCAGGGCCTGGCCGACCTCAACGGCGACCTGACGGTGGTCAATGCCTATGGCGCGACGCAGGACCTCGGCGTCAACCCGCATGACCTGGACCTCGACGTCCGCGCCCTCACGACACATCCGGCGACAGAGGTCAGCGTGTCGACGCGGTCCCGGTCCAACTCCGGCCGGGGCGGCAGCACCCACCGGGTCCGGTTCAGCCGCGTGACGGACGACCTGTCCATGACCCTCGCGGTCGCGTTCGAGATGTCCGGCACGGCACGGAACCGAGACGACTACGACGGCCTGTCGGGGCACGTGATCATCCCGGCCGGGTCGAGGTCGGTCGACCTCCCGATCCGGACCCGGCGCTCGGACGACGCCGGCACGCGAACAGCCGTGTTCCGCCTCAAGGAGAGCCCTGCGTACACCATCGGCGAGGACGCCGAGGTGAGCATCGCGATCCGTCAGTAGCGAGCCGACGCTGCCGTGACCATGCGCGGCAGCGCTCGACACGTCGGGGGCCGGCCGCCGCGTCAGCGCGGCGACCGGCCCCCGAGCCGCGTCCGGGCATGGGTCACGGGCGTGGAATCTGGTTCCTGACGTGGGACGGGTGCACCAGGCTTCTGGTCAGCAGGGCCCGTGCGGCGGCGTCCAGCTCGCCGAGTGCCCGCTCTTGCTCGCTGGACAGCGGGAGCGTCGCGGGCGGGGGATCGGGCCAGCACGGCGGGAGGAGCCGGCCGGCGCGGTAGGTGGACTCGTTGTAGAGCCGTTGCGTCGACGGCCGGACCTCTCCGTACACGTCGCCGAGCGGTTCTGGCGTGGTCTCGACCCGGAACAGCGCGAGGTCGGCCGGCTTGCCCACCTCGATCGTTCCTCCCGGGATTCCCAACGCTCGTGCGGGCGCGACGGTGGCGGCGGTCACGACGTCGACGAGGTCCATCCCGATCGCCAGTAGCTTGCTCATCACCGTCGGGAGGTCGAAGACCGGCCCGTGGATCGAGAGCTGGTGCAGGTCACTCGAGATGACCTGGGGGACGAGCCCTTGGGAGAGGTACCCCTCGGCCGCCGAGAACAGGAAACCGCCGGCGCCGTGGCCGATGTCGAACACGACGCCGTTCTCGTAGGCGCGGCGGATGGCCGTCGTGAGCACGGGATCGGAACCGAAGCCCTGGACTGCGGGGCCGGCGCAGTGCGTCACAATGTCTCCGGGACGGAGCTTGTCGAGTGTCTCCGCGACCGGTATCGACCCGGCCCCGATGTGCACCATGACCGGCAGCCCAGTGGCCCGTCCTGCGGTCAGTGCCCGGTCCAGGGGGAGAAGATGGTTCGTGCCGACGGTTGACGGGTCGATCCGTACCTTGACGCCGCGAACGAGAGACGGGTGCCTGCTGACGGCCTCGGCGAACGCGTCGACGTCGAGGTTGGCCAGGTCCGCGGATTCGCCGGTCCTTCCGACGAGGCCCTGGGCGGCGATGTGAAGCAACGCATGGATCGTGAGATCGTGGCCCGCTGTCTGAGCCGCGAGGTTGTCGATGGTGTGCGCCCCGGCACTTCCGGCGTCGACCCAGGTCGTGACGCCGGAACGCCAGGCGATCCTCGTCGGGTCGATCCCCCAGAACGAGCCGCCTCGATAGATGTGAGTGTGCAGGTCGATCAGCCCTGGCGTGACGTAGAGCCCTTGAGCTGACCGGGTGGCTCGTGCCTCGTGGCCGGCGAGATCACCGATGGCACAGATGAGCCCGCCGGATACGGCGACGTCGCTGCGGCGGAGAGCCCGCTGGACGGGGTCGACGACGACGCCGTCGCGGATGATGAGGTCGTACACGGTTGTCCTCGCAGAGAAGTCGGGTCCAAGTCTCGGGGACGTTCAGAACATGGTTCGGGCGAGTCCCACGAGCATGGGGTCGAGGGCTTGGGAGTCGGCGACCACGGGCAGGGCCGGCCACTTGTCGAACGCCGTGCAGGGGTGCGAGATGCCGAATCCGATGGTGTCGCCGATGCGGAGCGACGAGGCCGGGGGAACCCGCAGGTAGCCGTGCTGGTCGTTGACCTCGATGAGTGCGGCGCCGGCCAGTGCGTCGAGCGATTGCTCTCTCGAGCTTCCCAGCAGCCGGATGGGCCTGGGCAGACCGGCGTCGAACGGAACGTCGCGGCGTCCCGCATCGATCAGTACGAGATCGTCCTGCGGTCGTGAGATGACTCGCGCCCAGACGTGCAGCGCCGGGCGGAACGACTGCGGGCCGTTCTTGAGCGGAGAGATCTCGGCGTAGACACCGTCGTCGTGGGTGAGGTAGCAGCCGGACCGCAACAGGATGCGCGCGCGATCCGAGATCGGGGTGAGACCGTCCAGCACCAGGTCGAAGTAGGCGCTGCCGCCCGCTGTCACGATGGGATCGGACAGCAGCTCGCGTCGCTCCAACTCGTCGAAGGTGTCGACGACGTCCGAGCACAACGTCTCCACCAGGTGGCGGCGCTGAGGCTCCGTGCCGGCGTGCATGGAGCCTTCCCAGAACGCGATGCCCCCAAGGGTCAGGTTGTCGCTCGCGGCGACGGCCTCGGCCACGGCAATCGCCTCGTCGAGCGTGCGCGCGCCGGTTCGCCCGGCCGGAACCCCGCGCTCGACCAGGACCGGAAGCGGTCGACCCGATGAAGGGAAGCGGGCGGCCATCAAGGCAACGGCATCCACGTGATCGGCCCACGCGACGACGTCGACCTCTGGGTCCGTCGTCAGCGCTGCCGCCACCTCGGCGAGCACGCCGTCGTCGAGGATCGGTCCCACCTGCATGATCTTGCGCACGCGGGCGTCGAGAGCGACCCGGAGCTGCCAGCCGGTGGCGACGGTGATGCCCCAGGCTCCGGCGTCGATCTGCCGGCGCCAGAGGTCGGGAGACATCGTGGTCTTGCCGTGTGGGGCCAAGCCGACTCGGTGTTGCCGGACGTAGCTGCTCATGACGCCGAGGTTGTGCTCGAGTGCGCCTGCGTCCAGGGTCGCAACGGGCGTCGGCAGCTCGGAGAGCGCTGTGCCGGCCCGGACCAGTGCGGAGACGCTTCGACCACGCTGTGCCGTACCGAAGCACTTGTCCTTGACGGTGATCGGGACATCGTCGGCCGGCAACCAGTCCCGGGATGGGACGCGCCGACTCGCGGGCGGCGGTGCAGGTGTGCTCATCGCGACGCGCCAGACGGGGCGTGGTGGGACTCGGCGGTGATCTCCCGCATCATCCGGGCGTTGCCCGCCATCAGACCGCCGTCGACGAGCAACGAGGTGCCGGTGATCCAGCCGGCGTCATCGGAGGCGAGGAACAGCACGGCGGCCGCGATGTCGTCGGGCGTTCCGACCCGGCCCAGCGGATACCAGGGCGCGGCGCGCTCGAAGACCTGCGGATCGCGCTCCAGGCGCGACTGCCAGATCGGCGTCTGGACCGTGCCGGGCACCACCGCGTTGCATCGGATGCCGTGCTGCCCGTACTGGACGGCGATGGAACGGGTCAGGCTGAGCATGCCGGCCTTGGCCGCGCTGTAGGCGTCGTTGCCGAGTGCCGCGAGTGCGTTGACCGAGGAGACGTTGACGATGGCGCCGCGCCCGGCCGCGACCATGCGCGGCAGCACCGTCCTGGTCAGGACGGCCGGGGCGGTGAGATTGACGGCCACATCGCGGTCCCAGCTCTCCGACGACAACTCGTCGAAGGTCCCGTCGGTGGCGGCCCCGGCGTTGTTCACCAGGATCTCGACCGGCCCGACCGCGTCGTCCAGGCGCGCCACGGTCGCCTCGACGGCGCTGCGGTCGGTCACGTCCAGGACTGCCGGCACCGCACGGGGCAGCGACGATGCCAACGCCGTCGTGCGCTCTTCGTCGAGGTCGGCGATGACCACGACGGCGCCTTCGCCGGCCATCCGCCGCGCGATGGCGGCGCCGATCCCGGAGGCTCCGCCGGTGACGATGGCGATCCTGTCCAGGAACCTCATGGGTTGCTCCTGATGTGTTCGGGCGAGCGGTCAGAGGGGGACGTAGCCGTAGCTGGTGACGCTGGGCCGGCACTTGAGCAGCAGCTGGCGGGGACCGGACTGCCGTCCTTCGACGATGTCGATGAGCAACTTGCCGGCCCGCCAGCCGATCTCCTCGCGTTGCTCGACGAGGAAGCCGCAATACCAGCTGTCGAACTCACCGGCGAGCGGCGATGCCAGCACGGCGACGGCGAGGTCGGTGCGCAGCCGTCGTCCGACCGTGGTCGCGGAGGTGACGGCGCGGTGCGCGAGGTCGTGTTCCTCGGCGACGATGGTCCAGCCGCTGGTGGGGATGGTGCTCGTCAGCCAGTCGGCGGTCACCTCCTCGCGTCCGACGAAACACATGTCGGTCGAGGTCAGGCCGGCCTTCTCGACGCCGATGCGGAAGCCCTCGCGCCGGTCGCGGCGGCCTTCGTCCACGCTGTCGGCGCCGAGATAGAGGAGCTTGCGGTGGCCCGTCTCCGCGAGCTCGACGATCAGGCGGGCTGTCCCGTCGACGTAGTCGGACCCGACCGAGGGGATGTCGATCCCTTCCATCTGCCGCCGCCCGATGTGCACGAACGGATAGCCCTCGCCCACGAGACGAGCGAGATCGTTCTCGCTGGAGTGGCCGCCGACGATGATCGACCCGTCGGCGACGCCCAGCCGGTTCTCGTCGTTGCCCAGGTAAGGGCTCGGCACCGGGCCGCGCCTGGTCGAGGTGAAGAGGACGAGGTCGAATCCGGACTGCTCGGCCGCCGAGTGGATGCCGACCAGGTACTCGTAGCTGTAGTGCTGGAAGCCGATGGGAAAGATGTCCCCGTAGCTGTGCACGCCGAGGAGCCCGCTGCTTTGTCCCTGCAGGCGGCGGGCGGCGGTGTTCGCCCGGTACCCGACCGCGGCGGCGATCTCCAGGACCCGTTGCCGCGTCTCGTCCGGAATGCGGTCCTGGCCTCTGCCCGTGAGGATGAGCGACACCGCAGGCTGCGACACGCCGGCCATCCGGGCGATGTCGCGCTGACGGGGCCGCTTGTAGCTGCCGGATGTTGCTGCCTCCTGGCCGGTGCTGCTCATGCGGATCACTCTAGCCGAACCGGGCACGCCCGGCGGTAGTGCCGGCAGGAGAGTCCAGCTCATCAGCCGTCTGGGCTGCGGTCTCGGGTTGGCTCAGCATCGGGTGACACAGAGTCGCGGCGGATGAATGCTTGACAACTGCTTATACGGATGAGCTAATAGGCGAACCCGCTCGGCCGCACGGTGAACCCGGTGCGTTGCCGGGGGCGGCGCACTCAAGTGATGTGTCCTCTTTCATGCCCCGTGGTCGCCGGTTTCGCGACTCTCGAAGGGAAGGTCAACGTGACACAGCCTGGTTCTCTCGCTGCCCGGTCGTTCAGCCGGCGATCGATCTTGCGTGGTGTCGCCGGGGTCGCGGTGGGTGGCGGCCTCGCGACGTATCTCGCGTCCTGCAGCCGTGGATTGGATTCGCCGGGCTCGGCGCCGTCGGGTGGGACCGGCAGGGCCTCGGCGACGTCGTGGAGCGGGACGAGCTCGACGCAGCCCGGCGACCTGGCCGCCCAGGCGGCGGCGCTCGAGCTGTTCCGGTCGCGGTTCCCCGACATCGACATCGAGCTGTCCACCTCGCCCGGCGGCACCGAGACGCTCAAGCTGCTGCCTGCCAAGCTGGCCGGCGGACAGCTAGAGACGCACTTTGCCGTGCCGCTGGCCAGCGCGTACATCCCGATCGGCCAGCGACAGACGGCCGACATCACGTCGGTCCTGAAGGAGTGGCCGCATGCCGAGGAGCTGAACCCGTCGGGCATCGAGTCGACCAGCGTCGACGGCCGGAACTTCGCGTTCGTGGACTTCACGAACACCCACGGTCTGCTCTACAACCGGCGGCTCTTCCGCGAGGCGGGCCTCGACCCGGACGCGCCGCCCACGACCTGGGACGCGTTCCGGGAGGCGGCCGCGGCCATCACGAGCCTCGGCGACGGCGTGTTCGGTTTCGCCATCGAAGGCGGCCTGGTTGCCGGCTGGCGGCACGTCGAGTGGCTCTACACCACCGGCGCCCGAGTGGAGACACAGGCGGACGACGGCACCTGGACGTGTGACCTCACGACGCCGGAAGGGCGGGCGACGGCTCAGCTGTGGCACGACATGCGTCACCGGGACCAGACCATGTCCGCCAAGCTGTACCAGTACGGCGACCTGTTCCAGGACCTTGTCATCGGCCGGATCGGCATGATGATCGGCGGGTTGGGCGATCTCGTGCCGCTGGTCGGCCCCAACTCGCAGCTCGGCGTGCCGGTGGAGGACATCGGGTTCGGGATCTTGCCGCAGAACGGCGGGAACGCGACCTACACCAATTCGACCGCTGAGCTGTTCAACCCGACAGCGGAGGCCGACAGCGTCGCGGCGGCGTTCGCGTACATCTCCTTCGTCAACATGGATCCCGATGCGATCGAGGTCAAGCTCAAGGCGCAGGCCGACAACGCAGCGACGATCAACCCCTTGGACACCTCGGCACTGGCGCTCCGACCGGACTCCGCGCTGCGCAGGGAGATCGAGGCCGTGGTCCGGAAGCACTCCACGGCGCCGGCGGAGATCTATCAGCCGTTCGTGGACGGCATGAACGGCATCGAGCTGGTCGACGAGCCTCCGGTGCAGTCGCAGCAGGTGTACACGCTGCTGGGAACTGCCACGGAGGCCATCCTCACCAACGCCGGCGCGGACATCGACGCCGAGATGGAGAAGGTCGCCGACCAGATCACCACTCAGCTGCTGGCCGGCGTGAGCTGAGACGTCCGGCCGATGAGAGAGGACGCTGCGGTCATCATGCCACCCGCCGACAGCCCTGCCACGCTGTCAGGGAGAGAGCGAGAGGCGACTGCGCCGGCGGCGCCGGGGCGGCGGGGGAGGCGCCGGGCCTCGGCTCGGCGCCGCCTGGTCGCGCTGGCCTATCTGGCGCCGATGCTGGTGACGATGGCCGTGTTCGTCTATTACCCGCTGGTGCAGGGGTTCAGCTACGCGTTCCAGAAGGTCAACCTGCTCGATCCGCCGGTCGCGGTCGGCCTGGAGAACTTCCGCAGGGTGCTGGCCGACCCCGCCTTCTGGCCCGCATGGCAGAACGTCGGGCTGTACACGGTGCTGATCCTGTTCTTCGCCAACCTCCTCCCGCTGGTCATCTCGCTGGCCATCCACGAGCTCAGGTGGGGCCGGTCGTTCTTCCAGCTGGCCGCCTGCCTTCCGATGATGATGCCGCCGGTCGTGACCGCCCTGCTCTTCGATTGGATCTTCGACCCGGGCGCCGGGCTGCTCAACTCACTGCTGTCGACGTTCGGGATCGGCCCGCAGCCGTTCCTCCAGTCGCCGTCCCAGTCGCTTCCGTCGGTCGCGGCGATCGCCATCTGGGGGAGCTGGGGGCTCGCGGCGTTGGTGTACCTCGCCGCGCTCCAGCAGATTCCGCCGGAGCTGTACGAAGCCACCGAGATCGACGGCGCCGGAATCGTCCGGCGGATCCGGCACGTCACCCTGCCGCAGGTCCGGGGGCAGATCCTCATCTTGCTGCTGCTCGGCATCATCTCGGCCTCGCAGATCTTCACCCAGCCCTACGTGCTGACCGGGGGCGGCCCCGCCGATTCCACAGTCAGCGTCGTGCAGCTGGTCTATCGGTATGCCTTCGAGTACGGCGACCTGGGTGGCGCGAGCGCGCTGAGCTTGATGTTCCTGGTCGTCCTGGCCTGCATCTCGGCCGGCTACATGGCCGTGACGAATCGGATGGCGAGAATATGACGGCGCACGAGACATCCGCGCGCGGGGTGATCGGTGACGCGGCGAGGCGCACCGGACGGGGCCGCCTCGTGCTGGCCGCGCTGCTGGTGCTGCTGCTGGTCATGGCGGCGCTGAGCTTCTTCCCGTTCTACTGGCTGCTCGCGTCGTCGGCGAAGACTCCGCTGGAGATCGTGCAGTCCCCCCCGTCCTGGTGGCCGGCGGACTTCAGCCTGGCGTCGTACAGCCAGGCCTGGAGCTCGCTCGACTTCGCCCTGTACTTCGGCAACTCGGTGGTCATCTCCGCCGGCGTCCTGCTGCTCCGGCTGTCGATCTGCCTGCTGGCCGCGTACTCCCTGTCGAGGCTCCGGCCGCCACTGGCCGGTGTCCTCATGTTCCTGATCACGGTCATCATCATGGTGCCGCCCATCACGTACTTCGTTCCCCAGTACGTGAACATCACCGATGTGCCGTTCCTCGGGATCTCGCTGGTCAACACGTGGTGGGCGATCTGGCTGCCGGGGATCACCGCGCCGGTCGTGATCCTCCTGTTCAAGCAGTTCTTCGACCAGCTGCCGGGTGAGCTGTTCGAGGCCGCGGCCATCGATGGGGCCGGCTCGTTGCGGACCCTGTTCCGCGTCGTCATGCCGTTGTCCCGTCCGGTGCTCGCGGTCACCGCGATCTACACGTTCATCGGTGTCTGGCAGGACTTCCTGTGGCCGCTGCTCACCTTGCCCGACGATCAGCTCTGGCCGTTGGAGGTGGCGATCTTCCGGCTGCGGGGTGGTTCGGTCCCGTTGAACATCCAGATGGCCGGCATGGTCATCGCGACGATTCCCATGGTCGCGGTCTTCCTGATCTTCCAGCGGCAGATCGTGCGCGGGATCGTGCTGTCCGAGGGCAAGTAGGAGTCGACGATGGCTGCCCAAGTAGACAACCAGCATCAGGGCCTGGTGCAACTCGTCGAGGGCATGACGCTGACCAGGATCTCCGAACCGGAAGAGGCGGGCATCTGGACGACCTCGCTCCCGTGGCCCAGGCACGCCACAGTGCCGGTGACGATGGATGGCTGCGCGACCGACGTCACCGAGCTGGGCAGGTGGGCGGGCGGCGGGTTCCCCCGCCGGCTGCTGCTCGCCGCCGACGCCGGCAGCGCCCCGGCTCCCGGACGGGTCCGGCTCGGGACCGGCGGCGGCGGGACGGCCGGGCCCGCGGCTCGTCCGACGGCGACCATGGAGCTCATTCGGCGCAGTGCCGACGCGGGCTTCTACTGGGAGGAGCACGCGCTGCGCATCGCCTGCGGCGACGTGTCCGTGGCGCTGGCCCTCGGCCTGCGTGACGACGACGGGGAAGTCGTCTGGTGGCAGGCTTGCCGGTTGCTGTCGTCGGCGATCGACGAGGCCGGGTGCCTGACGCTCGAGATGGGTGGCGTCATACCGCGACGGCGCACCTCGCTCGCCGAGCAGCGCCGTTACGTGGGCTACAGCAACCCCGGCCTGCACGCGCACCGCTGGCTGAACGGACGGCTCTTCGTCCGGGTGCACGCCAACGGCGTGTGCGAGGTCTTCTGCCACCACATCAACAGCCGGTTCGTCGACGACGGCGCGGACCTCGAGGGCATCGTCCCGGTCATCGGCCTGACGGCGTCGGGCTGGGTGCCGGGCGGCCCGCTGCCGGCGACGTGGACCGGCCGGGAAACGGCCCGGCTGCGCCTCGGTGACGTCCGGTTCGATCTGACCGCCGCCGCCGGGCTCGCCACGGACTCGGCGCCGGGGCTCTGGACCAGCGCTGACGGTATGGCCGTCTGGCAGCCGTACGCCGGAGCGGAGGTCTTCGGCGGCGAGTGCCCGGAGCAGCGGCTCGGCGACCCGTTCATCCTTCGCGCGGCGGCCCGGCGGTTCCCGAAGGGGCTCGCCCGTACGGTGCGCTTCTCGATGAGCCTGTCCGATCGCTCACCGGTCGTGGCCCGCTTCCTCGCGCCGGACTGGTGGTACGGCCTGTGCGAGGAACTGGTCGCGGAGCCGGTCCTTCCGGTCACCGGTCCCTGGGACGAGGCCGTGGACCGGGCCGCCGGCTGGATCCGGACGTACCGCCATCGCGGGGGGTTCGAGGACGGCGCCGTCCCACGCCGGCAGGACCTCGCCTGGACGCAGCCGGACGGGGTGGTGCGCTACGAGCCCGGATGGGAGGGCGAGGTGCCGTATGCGCAGTTCCTGCACGCCTGGCGGGCCGGCGACGCGGACGCCTACGACGACGCGATGCGCTCGGCCTACCACTTCGCCGACGTCGCGGTCGATCACGCATCGAAGCTCGTGCGGATGCACGGCTACCCGCCCGACGCGGTGTCGTTGCCGATGACCCGGCTCCAGGGCGCGCTGGCCGCGTACCTCGAGACCGGCGATCCCTACCTGGCCGACGCGGCGATGGCCGTCACCGCCAACGCGTTCTGGCTGCACAAGAACTCCTGGCCGCGCCTCGCGGTCGGCCGGGACGCCAGTTTCGTCCGCACCGCCGTGCTGATCTACCGCTACTTCGGCGAGGCCACGTACCTGGGCATGGCGCGCGAGGGCATCGCCGCGGTGATGGCCTGCCAGCAGCCGGACGGGAGCTTCACCGACCAGGGCGGTGGCGCCGGCATCCACCAGTTCGCCAGCTACGTCACCAAACCGTGGATGGGGCTGCTGGCGCTGGGCGGGGTGCTGGACTACCTGGAGCTCTTCCCGGACGAGAACGACGACATGTGGCGGACGGTGCTGCGGTTCGCCGACTGGCTGATGGCCGAGAGATGGGAGCACGGCGGAGCCGTCACCTGGTCGTATCAGCACGAGTACAACGGAACGAGGAGCTACTTCGACATCTTCGACGATCAGACGATCAGCCTCCCCACCGACGACCAATGGCATCACGACACTCTCGCCCGGCTGCTGGGACTCGCGTCGATGAGGACGGGAGACCCTCGGTACGTCGAGGCATGGCTGGACAGCGCCGCCGCGGTCGCGTCGCGACCCATCGAGCTCGACCAGGAGGCGGCCGCCACGCTCCAGTTCGTGCCCTGGCTGCGGGACAAACTCTGGCGTGCTCACTGGACGCCCTCCGGTGTCCGGTTCGCGCCCTTCCATGACCTCTCGCGGCTGCCGGACGCGGCCGCCGCGATGACGCCGTCGGGCCCGGTTCCGTTCGCGGCGCCGACGGCCGACCTTCAGACGCCCTAGCGCACGGCCGCCTTCGACGGCCGCACCTGACTCGGCGGCATTCGCCTGCCCAGAATCGCGGGCCCGCCGGTTCCATGCCCTTGACCCACTCCGTGACTTGAGGAAGCGCTGTGAAAATCATCGACATCGACGTGGCCGTCGTTCGGGAGAACGACACGCCATACGACAACGCCCAGCAGTGCGCGATCGTCGCCGTGACCGCGGAGGACGGGACCGTCGGGTACGGAGAGGCCAACGCCAACCCGGATGCCGTGAAGGCGCTGCTGGAGTCGGTGCGCGGGCTGACGGACAACTGGGACGACGCGCCCCGTGCCGTCCTCGCGGACATCGACGCCACGGACCCCCGGGCCGCGTGGACCAGGCTGAAGGCACAGAGCTTCTGGTCGTGCCGGGCCGGGCTGGGGCATGTGGCGCTGGCCGGTCTGGATCTGGCGCTGTGGGACCTCGCGGGGAAGATCGAGGGGGTGCCGACTTGGCAGTTGCTGGGGCCGGCGGTCAACCCGACGCCGCGGTCCTACGTCACGCTCTACTTCGGCCCGTCGGAACCGCGGCGCACCTGGGAGCGGTTCAGGGACGGGATCGACCGGGCCGTCGGCCTCGGTCACACCGCGGTGAAGATCGAGCCGTTGCCGGACAACGCGCCGGAGCCGGCGGACGTCATCGCTCTCATGGAACGGTCGCGAGCGCACCTCGGCGACGACTACACGCTGCTGGCCGACGTCGGCTACCGGTGGCGGTCGATCGACGACGCGCTGCCGGTCGCCCGTGAGATCGACGCCTTCGGGCTGTTCGCCCTCGAAGCGCCCTTCCAGCCGCACCAGATCGAGGACTACCGACGGCTGCACGATCTGATCGAGACGCCGATCGTCACCGGTGACATGCTCACGGCCGCCGTCGAGTACCAGCCGCTGTTGGACGCGGGGGTCGTCAGCCACGTGCAGGGGGGAGCGGCCCGCACCGGCATCAGCGAGATGTCGGTGCTGTCGGACAATGCCGCGCGGGCCGGCGCCGGCCTGATCCCCTGGAGCTGGCTGGCGACGAAGTTCGCTCTGGCCGGGAACATCGCGGTGGCGGTGACGAACACCAACGTGCCGCTGGTGGAGTTCCGGCCCGACTCGCACTATCCGGACTCGCTGCTCGCCCGGACGCTGGCCGGCCCGGAGCCGGCCGTGACGCACGGGAGTTTCGACACGCCGACCGGCATCGGCCTGGGCGTCGACCTCGATCCGGCGGCCTTCGAGAGGTTCCGGGTCGCATGAGCGGCATCTCGGGGACGAACGCCTGGCGGCCGAGGGTCGCCCTCGTGGGCCTGGCCGGCTACGGCGCGACGCACGTCCGCACCGCACGGGAGCTGCAGGCGGCGGGCGTCCTGGAGATCGTCGCCGGCGCCGACCTCGACCCCGACGCGTCCCGGGAGCTTCCGGAACAGGCCGAGTTCTCGACCGACTACCGGGCGATGCTCGGCTCGACCCGGCCGGATGTCACCGTCATCGCCACCCCGCCGCACACGCACGCGGAGATCGCCGCGGTCGCCGCCCGGGCCGGCAGCGACATCCTGCTGGAGAAGCCGCCACTGGTGTCGCGCGCGGAACACGACGAGCTGGCCCGCATCCTGGACCGGACCGGAATCGCCTGCCAGGTCGGCTTCCAGACCCTGGTCTCGCCCGCGATGCGAGAGCTGCTGCGGCTCTGTGCCGCGGGGGGCATCGGCCGCCTGACGGAGGTGACGGCCACCGGCGGATGGGTGCGGACCAGCGGGTACTACGACCGCGCCGCGTGGGCGGGTCATCGCGTCCTCGGCGGGCGGGTGGTGGCCGACGGGGTCGCCACCAACCCGTTCGCGCACGTCGTCATGAACGTGCTGGAGATCGTCGCTGCCGCACGGCCGGGCGCGGAACCCCGCTGGCTCGAGGCGGAGACCTACCGTTGCGCCGACATCGACACCGACGACACCGCCTGTATCCGGCTGGGCTTCGACGATGACGTCACCGCGGTCATCGCGCTGACCCTGCGCGCGGACACCGCCAGCCAGCCGCGGATCACCGTTCGCGGCAGCCTGGCTGACGTCACGTACACCGTCGGCAGCCCTATCGAGATCCGCGCGCACGCCGCCGACACGGACCCCGTCGCGACGCCTGCCGTCCTGGTGGAGGAGGCAGGCGCGGCGCAGGGCCTGCTCGAGAACCTCGTCGAGCATCGCAGGTCCAGCGGCCGGGTGCCGCTGCTGGTTCCGCTCGCCCGGACGGCGGCGTTCACCGCGTTCCTGGAGTCGATGATGACGACGGCGGTGCACCGCGTGCCCGCGTCATGGCTGCGGACCATGCCGGTTGCGCCGGGCCGGGACCGTCGTACGCACGACGGCGTCCGCGTGGTCCTGCGCGGGGTCAGCGAGGCGATCGCCGAGTCGGGAGCCTCCGGGTCGTTGTTCTCGGAACTCGGCCTGCCCTGGGCGCAGCCGCCGACCCGCGTCGACATCGCAGCGGCGGAGGTGACGGATGTCTACTGAGCGCCCGTCCGCCGTCGTCACCGGCTCGGCCGCGGGAATCGGCCGGGCGGTCTGCGAACACCTGCTCGCCGCCGGCTGGATCGTCGTCGGCGTGGATGTCGACGCCTCGGCTGGGGCGTCGCTGGAACGGGCAGCCGGGGGTGGCTACGTCGCCGTCACCGGCAGCATCGCCGACTGGGCGACGCATGAACATGCGGCCGGCCTGGCCGCCGGGGCCGGCCGTCTACGGGGCTGGGTGAACAACGCCGGCGTCGACGTCGTGGGGGCGGCCCACGAGGTGAGCGCACGCGACATCGAGGACGGCCTGCGGGTCAATCAGCTCGGTTCGATGTTCGGCATGGCCGTCGCGGTGCGCCGCCTGCTGGCCGCCGGCGGCGGATCGATCGTGAACGTCAGCTCGGTGCAGGCGGTCGCGGCCTTCCCGGGGTACTTCGCCTACCAGGCGGCCAAGGCGGCCGTCCTGATGGCGTCGCGCGGCATCGCCGTCGACTACGCCCGGCGTGGCATCCGGTGCAACGCCGTGCTGCCCGGGCCGATCGAGACGCCGATGACCTACTCGACCCTGCCGGCCGAGCTGCCGCGCGACGTCGCGCTGGCACGTGAGGGCGACCAGACGCCGATGGGCCGGGTCGGCCAGCCGGCCGAGGTGGCGGACCTGGTCGGCTTCCTGCTCTCGCCGCGCGCCTCGTACATCACCGGAGCCGCGATCCCGGTCGATGGAGGCATGACGGCGCGGGTCCATCCGTACGAGGAGAAGGACTCGTGACCCGGCGCGGCAAGGCGCGGTACCTGCTGTGCGGGCTGTCGAACCGGGGCCTCGCGGGCTATGCGCTGCCGCTGTCGGGTGTCGAGGCGGCGCAGGGGAGCGCGCATCCCGCGGACCGGGCCGTCTGTGACGCGGCCGAGATAGTCGGCGTGGTCGACCCGGACCGGCAGCGCGTCGCGCACTTCAACGAGAAGTTCCGGGCCGGCGCCACGAAGCTCCCGGCGTTCCACCCGGACGAATTCGACGAGCAGCTGGAGCGGCTGCGCCCGGACGGCGTGATCGTCGCCTCGCCTGATCACACCCACGTCGACTACATCCTCGCCACGCTCCAGCACGGGATCGACGTCATCGCGGAGAAGCCGATGGTGACGACCGCCGCGGACGCCATCCGCGTCGTCGACGCCGAAGCCCGGTCGGCCGGCACGGTGCGGGTCGCGCACAACTTCCGTTACCTCGCCGCCCACCGGGCGATCAAACGCGAGATCCTGGCCGGCGCCATCGGACGCCCGATCCGGGTGATGTTCGACTACCACCTCGACATCCGGCACGGAGCGAGCTTCTTCCTGCGCTGGAACAGCCGCCGGGCCAGGTCCGGCGGTCTGCCCGTGCACAAGAGCGTGCACCACCTCGACCTGGTCACCTGGTGGCTCGGGCAGGCGCCGACCTCGGTGTTCGCTCTCGGCGACCGCGCCTACTACGGGCCCGGCAGCCCGCATCGCCCCCGCGACCGCGAGGGGAACCCGCTGATCGGCGCCGCCCTGCAGCGGGCCCGACCCCTATCACCAGGCCCAGCTCGGCAGCGGGGCATTCCCGGACCTCGGCGCTCTGCGACGCGACCTCCTCGGCCTGCCGTATCACCACCAGTACCCGGCGGCGAGCACGAGCACGGTGTACGACGACGACATCGACGTCGAGGACATCTACAGCGCGCTCATCTCCTTCGCCGGCGAGGCGCACCTGAGCTACCTGATCAACTTCTCGTCGACCTGGGAAGGCTTCCGCTGTGTGATCGCCGGTACCCACGGCGAGATCGAGACCGCCGAGGGCGCCTCGATCACCGGCGGCACTCTGCCCGGATCCGGGGAGGTGCACGTCCGGCCCCTCTTCGGCCCGGCGCGAACGGTGACTCCGCCGATCGCCGCGGGCGGGCACGGTGGCGCGGACCCACTGCTGCGGGCCGACCTGTTCCTCGGTCCGAGCCGGGAGAGCACCGAGCTCGGGCTGCTGGCCACCTCGCGCGACGGCGCGACCGCGGTGGCGGCCGGCGAGGCGATCGGGCGGTCGGTCCGAGAACACCGGCCGATGCCGATCGCCCTGTTCTCGAACGGTACGCGGGGGAGATCGACGTTGTCGCACCACCCTCTCAGCACCTCGCCGAACAAGGAGGAATCATGTCCGACGACCACCGAGACGAATCGTCCGACGACTGTGGGAACACCATCTCCAGGAGGCAGTTGATCGGCTACGGCGCGGCCCTGGCGGGCCCGCTCGTCGTTGGCCTGCCGGCGGTGGCCGCCGCCAAGCGGCTCACCGTCGTCAAGGCGTCGGACTTCGGCTACAGCGCCACCGACTCCACCACGTACCTCCAGGCCGCGCTGGACTCCGGCGCCGACACCGTCGTGATCGACAAGGTCCCGGCCGGTCCCTGGATCAGCGGGCCGCTCTTCGTCAACGCGAACAACGTGCAGATCATCCTCGAGCGCGGGGTCGTGCTGCAGGCCAAGGTCGGCGGTTTCCCCGGCCTGGACGACTCGATGATCTCGATCAACAACAAGACCGGCGTGAGCATCGTGGGCTACGGCGCCTCGATCGTGATGAACAAGCCCGAATACACGACGGGTGAATGGCGGATGGCGCTGATGCTGCTGAGCGTCACCAACTTCACGATCGAAGGGCTCTCGCTCTACAGCAGCGGTGGCGACGGGATCTACGTCGGCGTCTCGTCCGATCTCTCGGCGGCTGACTACTGCCAGAACGTCACCATCCGGAACGTCGTGTGCGACGACCACCGCCGCAACGCGATCAGCGTCATCTCGGTCGACGGACTGCTGATCGAGGGCTCGGTGTTCTCCAACACCGCGGGCACGTCACCGCAGGCAGGGATCGACTTCGAGCCGAATCTTCCCACCGAGCGCCTCACCGGCATCCAGATCAAGAAGTCGATCTTCACCGGCAACGTCGCGCCCGGTTTCCAGGTCGTGCCGGTCAATCTGACGAGCACGTCGACGCCGATCTCGATCACGGTGACGGACACCTTGATCGCCCGTAGTACGTCCGATCACGCGATCGTCACCTTCAACATCCCCGGAACCACCGACCCCGGCGGCTCGATCGACTTCGTCGACTGCCTGGTCGTCGTCGGCCCGATGTCGGGCACGTTGGCGGTCTGGAACAAGTCGGCGTTCGGCACCGATCTGACCTTCGACCGCACGATCTGGTGGAGCGCCGGGACCAGCTCGCCCTACTACGGGTCGCCGATGTATCTGCGGAACCAGCTCATCGGTGGCGTGGACCCGGCTCCGGAGTACGGCGGCGTGACCTGGGCAAACAACGTCGTGCACATGGACTATCCGCACGTCATCCCGGGCGCGGTCGAGCTGCCCGGCACGCTCGGGGCGACCGGGCTCGACGGCACACTCACCGTCTTCAACCCCTACGGCGTGGTGTCCGACCTGGGCAGCAACCCGCACGGCAACACCCTCGTCGTCGACGGGCGCACCTCGACGCCGGCCAGCACGGTCGAGGTGTCGACGGTCACCGGCACCATTCCCGGCGGCGGCAGCCACAACGTCGTCTTCACCAGATCGTCGGCGGACCTGAGCCTGCCGTGCGCGGTGGAGTACGAGCTGACCGGCACCGCCCGGCCGCGCGACGACTACCACGGGATGTCGGGACACGTCATCATCCCGGCCGGATCGGCGACGGCGACCCTGAACGTCCAGACCCGGGTATCCGACGACCCCGGCACGCGGTCGATCGTCCTCACCGTCAAGGTCGGCCAGGGGTACACGGTCGGCGCCAACGACCAAGCCAACTTCTCGGTGAGCCAGTAGGAGAATCCGATGCTCGATATCTTCCGCACCCTGGCCGACGGCCTGGACCATCCCGAGGGACTGGCCTGGGCCCCGAACGGAAAGATCTACACCGGCGGGACCAACGGGCAGATCTACGAGGTCAGCCTCGCCGGAGACGTCCGCGAGATCGCCCGGACGGGCGGCCTCATCCTCGGTATCGCCGTCGACGGCGCCGGCCGGGTCTACGCCTGTCACAGCACCCAGCAGCGAGTCATCCGGGTCGATCCGGCCGACGGGAGCGTCGAGACGTTCTTCGCCGGCACGCCCGACCGGCCGGTCCAGGCACCGAACTGGGCGGTGTTCGACGCGGGCGGCACCATGTACCTGACCGACTCCGGTGGGTGGGAGGCCGACGACGGTGTCGTCTTCCGGATCCGTCCGGACGGCTCCGCGTCGGTGTGGACGGACGAACCGCGGTGCTTCGCGAACGGCGCCGCACTGAGCCCGGACGGGTCCGCGCTGTACGTGGTCGAGTCGACGGCGCCCGGCGTGTGCCGGATCCCCATCCAGGCCGACGGTTCGGCCGGTGCGCGCGAGCTGTTCGTCGAGTTGCCGGGCACGGTGCCCGACGGCATCGCGTTCGGCGCTGACGGCACCCTGTTCGTCGCCTGCTACCGGCCGGACCGGATCTACGCGGTGAGCCCCGACGGGTCGGCGAGCGTGCTGGCCGACGATCCGAGGGGCGTCGTCCTCGCGGCGCCGACCAACGTCGCCTTCGTCGGCGCGGCGCTGGAGACCCTGGTCGTTGCCAGCCTCGGCCGGTGGCACCTCGCCGCGGTCGACCTGGGAATCAAGGGCGCCCCGCTGAACTACCCGATGGTGCCCTGATGGGAGTAAGGACGATGCGGAGCATCGATGAGCTGGATGAGCGGTTGTCGCGGCCTGGGGCGGGGTTGGTGGCGGATTTGCGCCGGCTCGATGGCGATGTGGTGGTGTTGGGGGCGAGCGGCAAGCTGGGTGTGAGCTTGGTGCGGTTGGCGGTGCGGGGCATCGAGGGGGCCGGTACCGGTGCCCGGGTGTTCGCGGTGTCGCGTTATGGCGGTGCGGGCGCGCGTGAGGCGATGGAGGCGACCGGCGCGGAGGTCGTGGCGGCCGATATCGCCGACGACGACCAACTGGCGGGGTTGCCGGATGCGGCGAACGTCGTCTACCTGGTGGGCGCGAAGTTCGGCACCGAGGGCAATCAGGCCGGCACCTGGGAGACCAATGTGTACCTGCCGGGGCGGGTGGCGCGGCGGTATGCGGGCAGCCGCGTCAGCGCGCTGTCGACCGGCAACGTGTACCCGCTGACCGGTGTGGGCAGTGGCGGCGCGACGGAGGAGACGCTGCCGGGCCCGATCGGTGAGTACGCGATGTCGTGTCTGGGCCGTGAGCGGGTGCTGCAGGCGGCGTCGCAGCGTGACGGCACTCCGATGGCGATCATCCGGCTCAACTACGCCGTGGAGATGCGTTACGGGGTGTTGATCGATCTGGCGCAGGCGATCGACGCGGGCGAGCCGGTCGACGTGACGATGGGCAGCTTGAACCTGGTCTGGCAGGGCTACGCGAACGAGGTGACGTTGCGGGCGCTGCTGCACGCGTCGGCGCCGCCGCTGCTGTTGAACCTGACCGGCCCGGAGACGTTGGGGGTGCGGCGCCTGGCCACCGATCTGGCGGCGGCGCTGGAGCGGCCGGTGGAGTTCACCGGTGAGGAGGCGTCGACGGCGCTGCTGAGCAACGCGCAGCGCTGCCACGCCCTGTTCGGCTACCCGGACGTGACGGTGCCGGAGTTGGTCGAGGCGAGCGCGCACTGGGTGCGTGCGGGGCTGCCGACGCTGGGGAAGCCGACCAAGTTCCAGCGACGGGACGGGAAGTTCTGATGGCCACGGCTGTGGACCGGTTCCTGGCCGGTGGGGTGATCCCGGCGCACCCGCTGGCCCTGGACGAGGACCGCAAGCTGGACGAGCGGCGTCAGCGGGCGTTGTCGCGGTACTACGTCGAGGCCGGCGCGACCGGTCTGGCGGTCGCGGTGCACACCACCCAGTTCGCGGTGCACGAGCCGGGCCGGGGGCTGCTGGCGCCGGTGCTGGAGCTGGCCGCCGAGACCGCCGGCGAGTACCCCGAGCAGGCGCCGGTGCTGGTCACCGGGATCGTGGGGCCGGCGGAGCAGGCGGTGGCCGAGGCCGAGCTGGCCCGTGACCTGGGCTACGACCTCGCGCTGCTGACCCCGTACGGCACCGGCGACGCGTCGGAGGACGAGCTGCTGGACCGGGCGCGCGCGGTCGGCGAGGTGATCCCGGTGATCGGGTTCTACCTGCAGCCGGCGGTCGGCGGGCGGGGGCTGGGGCGGGAGTTCTGGCGGCGGCTGGCCGAACAGCCCACCGTCGCCGGGGTGAAGGTCGCACCGTTCGACCGGTACGCCACCCTCGAGGTGGTGCACGGGCTGGCCGCGTCCGGGCGGGCCGGTGACATCGCCCTCTACACCGGCAACGACGACCACATCGTGATGGACCTGCTGACCGGCTACGACGTCGGCGGGCAGCGGATCGAGGTGGTCGGCGGGCTGCTCGGGCAGTGGGCGGTGTGGGTGCGCGGCGCGGGCGACATCCTCGCCCCGGCCCGGAAGGCGCGGGCCGGTGACGACGCGGCGCTGCGTGAGCTGCTCGCGGTGAACCCGGCCCTCACCGACGCCAACGCCGCGATCTTCGACGCCGCGCACGCCTTCCACGGCTGCGTGCCCGGCATCCACGAGGTGCTGCGCCGCCAGGGCCTGCTGGCCGGGCTCTGGTGCCTGGACGAGACCGAGGTGCTCTCACCCGGCCAGCTCCACGAGATCGACCGCATCTGGGCGGCCTACCCCGGCCTGCGCGACGACACCTTCATCGCCGAGCGACTGGACCACTGGCTCCGAGCGTGAGCTCCCAGCGAGATGTCACAGCGTGATCCGGTTGTCGACGCTCATGTCGTCCAGGTCCAGCAGCAAGGCGGTAGCGCGGGTTCGAATCCCGTCGGGGCTACCGGTAAACGGCCCCTCACCCGCTAGAACGTGGGTGAGGGGCCGTTTCTGTCGCCCACAGCCGTCGACGGCTGTGGGCGGCTCTCTACGGGTGTTCCTGGAAAATACGTGGCCAAGTTTTGGGGCCGTTCCTGGGCGCTTGAGGGCTTGCTCGATCATCAGGCGGTGCCGGTCGTCGTCGCCGTCGATGCACTTGGCGTAGATCTCGGGCAGGATGTCGACGGAGTGTCCGGCCCAGGTTGCGACCTTGGTGGGTGGGACGCCGGAGTTGAGCCAGGTGGAGACGGCGGCGTGGCGCAGGTCGTAGGGGCGCAGCGCGACCAGCGAGTGTTTGCGTGGGCACCGAAGACGGTCTCGCGGGCGCGGTTCCAGACGCGGAACACGGTGAAGGCGGGGAGGTGGTCGGTGTTGCGTTCGCCGACGAACAGTCGTCGGTCGGGTGTGGTGCCGAAGGTGTCGAGGTGGTGATGCAGCAGCGCCGAGAGCTCCCCAGCACCGCGCTGATCGCGATGCCGACATGATCAACCGGAACCCCCTGCACACCGCCCTGCCACGGCAGCAGGTAGACGGCCGCCGCGGTGAGGACGCCGACGGCCAGCGCGCCGTGGGCGACCTGCGGATACCCCCTGCCGACCAGGACGATCACGATGAGAGCGCGGGTGTAGGAGCCGGTGCTGAAACCGATGATGTCCGGCGTCGGGCTTGCGCTCCGACAAGCGTGATGGCAACGTTGTCTATGACGTTCCCACGACTCAGCGGTATTGGGAGGCCGGCTTTGGTCCTGACGCCGCCAGGCCGTTGGCCCTGGGCACGTTCAGCGTTCGCACCAGCCCGTAGCTGCACGAAGAAGGCTGCGGCTTCGCCGATCAGCTCATGACGTCGTTCAGGGGCCGCGCGAGGGGCGAGGCGGCCTTCTGGCGTGTCGGCTATTGCCGCGCTAGATCCAGCCGAGCCCGGGATCTCGCCAACCGCGGATCCGGCTTGGACGGCTCGAGCGTACGACGGCCGATCGATCGGAGACTCGTCGTCCTGAGATGCGCCAGGTCTCAGGAAACCGCACCAGCGTGCGCGCCATGCGGGCGCGATTCCAAGAGGAGGTAGATCGATGGGAACCGAGGCGTTGACCGACGACGTCGCGTGGTCGATCGTGGGCGCGTTCGCCAGCGGTTGGTACTCGGCGGAGCGGCCCGACCCCGTCTTCATCGTCGGGATTTCCGATCCTGCGGTGGACTGGCCCCAGACGCAGCCGGGGCCGATCGACGCCGGTCACGGCTACCGTCCGGCATCCGCGACGATCGTGTTCGAGGGCGCCGCCGACGCGGCCGCGCACTGGCACGAGTTGCGGCTGGAAGGCATCGCCAGCAACGGGCCGTGTCCCGACCTCACCATCACCATCGGCGACCAGAGCGGACTGGCCGTGCTGACGCCGCAGCGGCTCGACCGGTCGTGGGCGCCGACGCTGCAGCAGCCGATCGCCGGCCGGTTCGTTCGCACCGTGGCATTACCGCCGGGCACCCTGCGTCGTGGGCGCAATGAGCTCGTGCTGACGACCACAGCCGACGAGATCGCGCCGGACGAGCGGCGCGAGGCGCGACAGCCGCTCTTTGCCGGGCTCTTCGGCAGTGCACTGACGTGGTCCGAGCTCACTCTGCGCCGGCTCGGACGACCGTCCGAGGCGGCCGCGACGCTCACTCCGTCGCCGCTGTACGTGACCCGTGATGGGCAGCTGCATGAGCTGGTCGACGTCCTGATCAGCGACGCGGCACAGCTCGCGGCTGACGCCGAGGTGACCATCGGCGACCACGTCGAGACACTGCCGGTCGAGCCGGTCCCGTTCGGCGATCTGCGCTGGCGCGTCGCGGTGCCGGCGTTCCAGGAGCCGGTGCCCGGCCGGATCGTCGTCCGGGACGACGCCAGCCCGATCAACTGGGCCGGCCACGTCACACCGTGCCGGCGGTGGACACTGCACCTCATCCCACACGTGCACCTGGACGTCGGCTACACCGACAACCAGGCGAAGGTGATCGAGCTGCACAACCGCAACATCGAGCGGGCGCTGGAAGCCGCAGACGCGACACCGGGGTACGCGTTCACGGTCGACGGCAGCTTCGTCCTGCGCAACTTCCTCCAGTCGCGCGACGGCAAACGGGCCGAACAGGCGTTGTACGCCGTGCGAGACGGGCGGCTCGGCCTCAATGCGTTCTTCTGGCTGTTCCTGTCCGGAGTGGCGAGCCTGGAAGAGTGCTACCGGGCGGCGTACTTCGCGGCGGGTCTGCGCCGCGACCACGGGCTGCCGATCACCTACGCGAACCTGACCGACGTGCCGAGTTATCCCACGGCCATGCCGTCGATCGTGGCCGCGCTCGGACTTGACACGTTCTTCGGCATCGCCAACCACACCCGCGGCGGAAGCGACGACGGCGACGCGTTGCAGCTGCTGTCGCCGGTGCGGTGGGAAGGCCCGGACGGGGCGTCGGTTCTCGCCTATTTCGCCGACTCCTACAGCCAGCTGCGGTTCATCTGCGCCGATCCGCCCACCGTCGCAGGCGCGGCCGACGGGCTGGCCCGATTCGTCGAGCCCTACGAGCGTCCGGACTACCTGCCCGACCACCTGCCCATCGTGGGCACGCACGTGGACAACGAGGACCTCGCCGACGGCTACGCCGATTTCGTGCAACGCTGGAACGATACGTACACGTACCCGCGGCTGCGGTTCTCCACCATCGGCGCCTACGCCGACGCCGTGCGGCCGCTGCTGGACCAGCTGCCCACATTGCGCGGCGACGGCGGCAGCTACTGGGAGGACGGTGTCGGCACCCAGGCGCGCGCTGCCGCGACGCATCGCCGCACGCAGGCGCTCCTGCCCGCCGCGGAAACGCTCACCAGCCTGGTCGCCACCGTGTACGACGGGCTGGCGGCGGACACGACACTCCTCGACACCGCCTGGGAGCGGCTGCTACTCGGCTCGGAGCACACCTGGACGTCCGCGCACGCCACCGAGCGACCGCATTCCCACCACGCGCACGACCAGCTGGCCTGGAAGGTCGGGCAGATCAACGACGGACTGCGACTGGCCACCGACATCGCCCGGCAGGCGCTGAGCCGGCTCGCGGAGAAGTCCACCACGGGCCGTGAGGGATTGATCGTGTTCAACGCGCTTCCGTGGTCGCGAGACGCCGAGGTGGAGATCGAGCTCGAGGACGGCACCCGGCTGGAGACGCCGTCGGGGGAGGTGGTGCCCGCGGACCCGGGCCCGCTGGTCGATGGTTACCGCGTCACCCGGCTGCGGGTGAGCGATCTGCCTCCGCTGGGCTACCGGGCGTTCGTCCCGCGCCACGAGCGTGACGCACCGGTCGCAGCGGATGATCCCGTCGGCTCGAGCTTCGAGACCACCCACTATCGCGTCGAGGTGGACCCAGAGTCGGGACGGCTGCGGCGGCTGACCCATCGGGCAACGGGACGTGAGCTCGCCGACGATGGCTCGAGTTACGCCCTCGGCGAGGTGATCTACGTGTCCGGCGGGGGGACGGAGGAAGGCCGCGGGCTCGGTTCCGAGCAGACCAGCCTGTGGGGCGCCGGCCTGCCGGCTCCTGAGCTGGCCGTCACCGCGGCTGAGATGCGGCTGGTCGGCGTTCGCCGGACGGCGTGGGGCCACGTCGTCGAGACCGAAGGTGCGGCGCCGAGCATCCCCGCGCTGCGCTGTCGCTGGCATTTCCCCGACGCGGATGACCGGGTCGAGCTCACCGTCGACTTCACGAAACAGCCAGTGCTCGCCAAGGAGTCGGTGTACGTCGCCTTCCCGTTCGCGCTGGACCAGGCGACCGTCCGCTACGACCGTCAGCAGGGCTGGGTCGATCCGGCCCGCGATCACCAGCCGGGCGCCTGCAACGAGTGGTTCACCGTCGCCGAGGCGGTCACCCTCACTGCCGCCGACGGCTCGATCGGGTGGGCCAGCGCGGACGCCCCGCTGTTCGCGCTCGGCGACATCGTCCGCGGCCGGTGGTCCTCGCAGCCGCCCGCGCCAACCGGTGTGCTGCTGTCGTGGGTGATGAACAACTACTGGTTCACCAACACGCCCGCGTCGCAGGAAGGCGACATCTCCCTGCGCTACGCGTTCCGGCCGTTCGCCGACTTCGATCCGGTCGGCGCGACCCGTCTCGGCCGGGAGTTGCGGACGCCCGCGCTCGCCGGCGAGGTGAATTCGCTGGACAAGGGCGACACGAATCCGCGGCCGTTGCCGGCTGAGGGGGTGCTCCTGCGCACGGCGCTTCCCGACCATGTCGACGTCAGCAGCTACGTCGGCCGCGTCCGCGACGGCGTGCTCCTACGGCTGCGGGAGGTCGCCGGCCGCTCGGCGTCCGCGACGATCTGGCATCCGTCGCCATCGCATGCCGCTGCCGCCTACCGCTGTAACGCCGCCGAAGACCCGGTCGCGGAGCTGCAGGTCGCTGCCGACGGCGCGGTCACCGTGCCCATCGGCCCGTTCGAGGTGGTCACCGTCCTGCTGGTCCAGGCCTGACGGCCTCACACCGGCCAGGGACTGCAGGTGCGCCGACCGCTGCACGCAGTCCTCCGCTCGACCGATGTCGGCATTTAGACATCGTTGCCATGGAGATTCGCCACCAGTGGACTCCATCACTAGACAACGTTGTCGTTCGCTACTAGTCTCAGGCTCAAGTTCCGTGACGGCGTCGCCCACCCGGACCGGGGATGCAGGGGCGCGACACAGGTGACCGAGACACATCTGGAAGACCGACTGGACTCATACGCCCTCGAGCTCGACGAATGTGCCAGGCGTCTCACAGTGGCCGGGACGTCCAGGCCACGTGCCAATGATTGAAGGAGACCATGTCCAACTACCGCCTCAACCGTCTGTTCAGCCCCTCCTCGGGTCGCTGCCTCGATGTGGCTGTCGATCATGGATTCTTCGGTGAGCCGAGCTTTCTGACCGGAATCGAGGACATGACCGCGGCCGTGGACAGCCTCGTCGCGGCGGCACCGGACGCGATCCAGCTGACTCCCGGTCAGGCGCCGCTGCTGCAGTCCCGGCCTGGACGGGCAAAGCCGGCCCTGGTACTGCGCACAGACGTGGCCAATGTGTACGGGAATCCATTGGACTCGCACCTGTTCAGCAGGCATTTCCCGGACGCGGTCGAGCAGGCCGTGCGGCTGGACGCGGTCTGCGTGGTGGCGAACCTGTTGCAGCTGCCGGGTCGGCCGGAGATCCGGGAGAGGTGTATCGAGACCATCATGGCGTTGCGGGCGGAGTGCACCCGTTACGGCATGCCGCTGATGGTCGAACCGCTGGTGATGCAGGACAACGCGGTGGCCGGCGGCTACATGGTCGACGGCGACACGAAGAAGATCGTGTCGCTGGTGCGGCAGGCGCGCGAGCTGGGTGCGGATCTGATCAAGGCCGACCCGACCGATGACGTGGAGGACTACCACCTCGTGGTGCAGGCGGCGGGCGAGCTGCCGGTCCTGGTCCGGGGTGGCGGAAAGGTCGCCGACGACGAGTTGCTGCGACGTACGGCGGCCGTCCTGGCGCAAGGTGCGCGCGGCATCGTCTACGGCCGCAACATCATCCAGCACCCTCATCCGGCGGGGATCACTCGCGCGCTGATGGCGATGCTGCACGAGGACTACTCGCCGGAGAAGGCGCTGTCCCTGGTCCAGGCTCAGTGATGGGGGCGCGACAAGAGGTCCGCGTCGGCATCGTCGGCGGCGGGCTGATGGGCAAGGAGATCGCTGCGGCAATCGCTCGGTGGCCCGCGCTCGTGGACCATCCCGTCCGGCCCGTGTTGACGGCGGTCTGTGACGTGAATCCGGACGCCCTTTCGTGGTTCGACCGCATCGACACGGTCACCACGAAGGTCACCGACTACCGCGACCTGCTCGCCGACGACGACGTCGACGTGGTCTACATCGCCGTCCGTCACGACCTGCATGAGCAGCTGTACGTCGACACGATCCGGGCAGGCAAGGATCTGCTCGCGGAGAAGCCGTTCGGCATCGACCTCGCCGCCGCCGAGCGCATCGTCGCCGCTGCCGACGCCAGCCCGGGGGTGTTCGTCCGGTGTTCGAGTGAGATTCCGTTCTTTCCCGGCGCGCAGGCCGCGATCCGGATGATCCGCGACGGTGAGCTGGGTGAGCTGATCGAGGCCACCAACGCGTTCTGCCACTCCAGTGACCTCGACCAGGGCAAGCCCATCAACTGGAAGCGGCAGCGGCAGTACTGTGGCGACGCCGGTGTGATGAACGACCTGGGCATGCACGTGCTCCATGCTCCGCTGCGACTGGGCTGGACACCGGCCATGGTGTACGCCGTACTGCAGGACCTGGTGCCCTTCCGGGTCGGTCCGGACGGAACGAAGGTCGTCTGCGACACATACGAGAACGCCACGCTGGTCTGCACTGTCAACGGCGCCGACCGAGCGTTCCCGCTGAGTCTGCTGACCAAGCGGATCGATCCGGGGCAGAAGAACACGTGGAGCTTGCGTGCCACCGGCATGGGCGGAGGCGTCGAGTTCTCCACTCGCTACCCGAAGACCTTGCGGGTGATGCGGATCGACCGCGGCGAGCAGGTGTGGCAGGAGGTCGAGATGGGCAGCCAGTCCGTCTACCCGACGGTGACGGGAGGCATCTTCGAGACCGGGTTCTCCGACGCGATCCTGCAGATGTGGGCCGCGTTCCTGGCCGAACGCGCGGGTGAGCTCGGTGACCGGTTTGGTTGTGTCACTCCGCAGGAAGCACTGACGAGCCATCGCGTCTGGGCGGCTGCAATGCGATCGGCCGATACCGCCGCTGGCGTGAGGCTCTAGTGCGCGATCCGCTGGGTTGGTGATGATGCTCCGGGCGCGTGTGGCCGGTCATATCTGTCTCGACCTGTTGCCGCGGCTTCGCGGCGACCTTCCGCAGCCGGGCGGACTGGTCGAGGCGGGGCGGCTAGACCTGCGGCTGGGGGGCTGTGTCGCCAACACCGGGCTCGCTCTCAGTGCGTTGGGCGCTCCGGTCGAACTGGTCGCCGCTATCGGTGACGACTTCCTCGCGGACGCGGTCACCACTCTGCTCTCGGCGGTTCCCGATGTCGACACCGCCCTTCAGCGGGTGGCCGGACGCTCCACGTCGTACTCGATCGTGATCGACGTGCCAGGCAAGGACCGCCGGTTCCTCCACCATGTCGGGGCGAACACCACCTTCGATCCAGCCCTGGTGCAGATCACCGACACCGAACTGCTGCATGTGGGCTATCCGCAGCTCCTGCCCACGCTCGTCGATGCTGACGGCGCCGGCCTGCTCGGTCTGCTCGCCCGCGCGCGCTCCGCCGGCGTCACCACCTCCGTGGACTTCGCGACCGTCGACCCGGGCGATGCGCGCGCTCGGGACTGGGGCGGGCTGGTTCGGCGGTGGGCGCCGCTCATCGACGTGCTGACGCCGAGCGTCGACGATCTCGTGCCGGCCTTCCCGCGCACGTTCTCCGCTGCGGGCGACGTGCCCGGGCTGTCGATCGCGGACGCCTTGGCGGCACAACTCGTCCGGCACGGCGCCGCGGTAGCGGTCGTCACCGCCGGTAAAGCCGGGATGTGCCTGCGCACGGCCGGGTCGGAGCGACTGCGCCACGGCGGACAGGTGATCGCGGCGCTGCCTGACAAGTGGGCGAATCGTCAGCTGTGGTCACCCGCGGCGGTCGTCGAGCCCGTGCAGACCACCGGAGCCGGCGATACGGCCACCGCGGGCCTCCTGTTCGCCCTGCTCCGCGGGCTCGGGCCCGAGGAGGCGCTGCGCCTGGGGGCGTCCGCTGCGGCCATGCACGTCTCCGGAACCGCCCCCCTGCCGCGCTGGGACGATGCCGCGCACGGATCCGTGGCACCGACCGGCCGGGCCGGCACGACGGCGATCGACGGATGGACGGCAGACGCGTACGGGGTCTTCTACGGACCGTTGGACGGGAAGGAAACAGTATGACGATTCAGCAAAGACGCAGCGATGAGCAGGCGGCCGCCCAGGAGCGGGCAGCGCAGACACTGGCGGGCGCCGGCATCGTCCTGACGGCCGACGAGCGTCGGCAGATCGAGGTGGCGGAGTTCGGCCTGGGACGACCGGCCGAGACGGGCTTGCAACTCGTCACCTACGTCAACACCGAACGGTGCTGTGCCAAGGAGCTCGTGCTCTTCCCCGGCCAGACCTGCCCCGAGCATCTGCATCCGCCCTTCGACGGCACGCCGGGGAAGGAGGAGACCTTCCGGGTGCGGCAGGGCATCGTCTACCTCTACGTGCCCGGCACGCCCGCGTCTGACCCCGTCGCCCGTCCGTACCGGCCCGATCACTACACCGTCTGGCACGAGGTCGTCCTGCACCCCGGCGAGCAGTACACGATCCCGCCCATGACCAAGCACTGGTTCCACGCACCCGACGGCGCAGTCGTCTCGGAGTTCTCCACGCAGAGCCGCGACGAGTTCGACGTGTTCACCGATCCCCTCATCGTCCGGGTGCCGTAGCGTCCCGCGACGAGAAGGCGACCGCCGCGCACGGCGTCATGGCAGACTATGACAACGATATCTGCGGAAGGTGGCCCATGGGTCTCGGTGGCGGCCGTGTCGACAGCGGTGATGGCGGTTCGCGCTGCCAGTATGCCCGGGCGGCGACGACCACTCGGGTGACGAGTCGACGCTCGTGAACAGCCGTCGCCCCACCATGCGCGACGTGGCCCGGGAAGCCGGGGTGGCGCTGAAGACCGTGTCCCGCGTCGTCAACAACGAGACCGGGGTGAGCCCGCAGACCGTCGAGCGCGTCACGGAGGTGATCCATCGGCTCGGTTTCCGCCGCAACGACATGGCGAGCAAGCTCCGGGCTGGACGATCGGCGGCCAGTATCGGACTGATCATCGAGGATCTCGGCAACCCGTTCTACACGACGATCGCGCGCGGGATCGAGACCGTGACCTATCCGCGCGAGCAGTTCCTCGTCACGGCCAGCAGCGAGGAGAGCGCGGAGCGCGAACGCGCGATCCTCCTCGAGCTGTGTCAGCGGCGGGTCAACGGAATGATCATCGTGCCCACGGGGCTCGACCACAGCTTCCTGCAGCACGAGATCGACCTGGGCCTCGAGGTTGTGTTCCTCGACCGGCCGGGCGCCGGGATCAGCGCTGACACCGTTCTGCTGGACAATCTCGCCGGTGCGATGTCGGCGACGGAGCACCTTCTGTCGCTCGGGCATCGCCGCATTGCCGTGCTCGGCCACGACGAGACCATCTGGACGATGCGCGAGCGCCATGCCGGATACCGAGCGGCCCTGGCGCGGGCCGAAGTCGCGTACGACGAGAGCCTGATCATGCTCGGCCCGCTCACGCCGGACGAAGCCCAACGAGCCACGGCGGAGCTGCTCGACGGAGCGAATCCGCCGACGGCGTTCTTCGCGTGCAACAACCGTATGACGGTCGGCGTGCTGTCGGAATTGCGCCATCGCCAGGAGTCCATCGACGTCGCCGGCTTCGACCCGATCGAAACGGCCACGCTGTTCAGCCATCCGGTGACCCTGGTGACCTACGACGCCGCCGAACTGGGGCGGCGCGCCGCCCATTTGCTGGTCGAGCGTCTCGAAGGCCGGCGCACGCCACAGCAGGTCGTGGTCCCGACGACGTTGGTGACCTACGGCCAGTCGGCCGGATCGAACGCGAAGCGGCGGCGCCGGGCCTGAGAAGCCCGCGGGGCGGGGCCTCTGGAACTCGTCCGCCTCGTGATGAATGCGCCGCGGACGTAAGCCTCGACGCGTCCGTCGCTCTCGAGCGGGACCCGGCGAAGCCGCGCGTCTCTCATCGAGAGTCCTGAAACCGGCAGGCTCACCAGCGAATCGATTCGAAGTGTAGACAACGTTGTCTTTCGCTGCTAGGTTCGCCGCCAACAGGGCGCAGGACAACGCAAGGAGGCGGCTGTGCCAGTGGGGCGAGTCTTCTATGACGGAAGGGTCAGCAGCCCTCGGCTCGATCACCCGGAGTGCGTCGACGGCGCGGTGCCGGACGGCCTCGCCTCCGGCCCGGACGGACGGCTCTACGCCGGCTGCAACGAGCCCAGCAAGGTACTGCGATTCGACATCTCCGCCAAGGCGGTGGAGACGGTGCTCGACGATCCCATCGCACACCTGTTGTGCCACCCGGCCGACATCGCCTTTCGCGGCGACGATCTCTTCGCGGCCAACCTCGGCCGCTGGCACGTGACCGTGATCGAGGATCTCCAGAGCACCGGGTCAACCTTCGAAGGAGAGGGCACCTCATGATCCACTCGATAGCCGAAGCCCGTCCAGACCGTCGCCGGTTCCTGCGCCTCCTCGGTGGCGGTGCCGCGGTCATGGCCGCCGGACCGGTCCTCGCCGCCTGCGGGGCGGACGAGACGAGCGGTGGCGGCGGTGAGATGACCGGTGAGCTCGAGGTGTGGGACTTCCTGCGAGCGGCCTGGCCGGAGTGGAAGCAGGTTCAGACCCGGGCCGACGAGCGGTTCCAGGGCGCGCACGAGGGGGCGACCGTCAAGCGTGTCGAGCAGCCCTCGGACACCGCGACGTACAACCAGTTGCTGCAGAGCGCGATCACCTCGCGCTCAGGGCCGGACGTGCTGCTGATGCAGCCGTACACTGCCGGGGTCTTCAGCTTCCAGTCCGGCCTCGCGGACATCACCGACGCCGTCGACCCGGCCATCGTGGAAGCTGTCGAGCCCTCCCTGGCGTCCGCGCAGGCGGACGGCAAGCTGTACGGCCTGCCGACCGGGCTCCAGGCCAATGTCATCTTCTACAACAAGGAGATCTTCGCGGCGGCCGGCCTCGACCCCGATGCCGCGATCACCACGTATGACCAGCTCGTCGGAGCCGGCCAGCAGCTCAAGTCGGCGGGCTACACGCCGATCGCCGGTGGCAACAAGGAAGGCGAGATCAACGGCTGGATGAACAGCTTCCTCTTCCCGGGCCTCGGCACGTACGAGGACTCGCTGAAACTGGCGTCGGGAGAGATGGAGTTCACCGACGACCTCATGGTCGAAGTGGTGGAGCGCTACGTCGCGATGGTCTCGCAGGGTCTGTTCACCGAGGGCATGCAGTCGATGCCGCTCAGTGACTACGAGCCTCAGTTCCGCAACGGCGAGGCGGGAATGATCCTGAGCCTGGCGACCAACGGCATCAATCTCTCCGGCGCTGTCGGCAACGACAACCTCGGCGTCATCCAGGCGCCCGGGATCGCCTCCGCCACTCCTCACTACTATCCCGCCGGGACCGCGCTGGTCTGGTGCGTGTCCCGGTTCTCCGAGCGGGCCGACCTCGCGGCGGAGTTCGTCGCGAGCCTCGCCGATGCCGACACCTCGCAAGACCTCTACACGACCGTGGGCTGGCTTCCTGCCAACACCACGGCCGAGACCGGCGATACCGACTATCCGGTCCTCGCCGAGATGGCAGACGCCTACAGCACCTACGAGATCCATGAAGCGCCGGGTACGCAGTGGCGGGCGGACCTCGCCAACGCCTACAAGTCGCAGCTTCAGCTGGTGATCGCCGGCAGCGCGTCAGCCGTCGAGGCCCTGGCGGAGGTCCAGCGAGTGGCCGACCAGTCGCGCTAGCGCGGCTGGCGCACGGGTCGAGGGCCGAGGCGATCGAGCGGAGGGCTAGGAGGATGGTGTCGACACACATGTCGCTGCAGCGTCCGGCGGCGGAGGAAGCGGCGCACAGTAGGCGGCCGGCGTCGAGGCGGCGGTGGGTGCGATGGGCGCCGGCGGTGTTGTTCTTGGCGCCCGCCGTCGCGATCCTTGCCGTCTTCCGGGTGCTGCCGTTCGTGTACGCCGGGTACTACAGTCTCACGGAGTGGGACGGTATCGAACCCCCCACCTTCGTCGGCGTCGACAACTATGCCCGGCTCCTGAGCGATCCGGTGGCGCTGGAGGCGATCAAGAACACCGGCTTGCTCGTGCTGACGCTGCCGCTCTGGATCTTCCTCCCGATGGCGATTGCGATCCTCGTACACGAGGGCATGTGGCTGGGGCGGGCGATCCGGCTCGCCCTGGTGATTCCGATCCTGCTGTCGCCGGCCATCATCGGCCTCTACTTCTCTCTGGTGCTGCGCCTCGACGGCCCGGTCAACGAGTTGCTGGGGGCGATCGGGCTCGGCGGCCTCGCTACCGAGTGGCTCGCCGAACCACACACGGTCATGCCCGCTTTCCTCACCATCGCACTGTGGGGAGCCCTTGGCCTGGGGACGCTCTTCTATGGTGCCGGGCTGGCCAGCCTTGACGACGAGCTCTACGAAGCGGCGGCCATCGACGGGGCGAGCACCTTGCAGCGAGTCCGTCACGTGACGATCCCGCACCTGCGGCCGGTGGCCGTGTTCTGGTCACTCTTCGTGCTCATCTCCTTCTTCACCGCCATGTTCCCGCTCCTGTTCACGCTGACCAGCGGTGGTCCGGGACATCGGAGCACAACGATCGACCTGTACATCTATCAGGCGGCCTTCGAGAACTTCGACTTCGGCTACTCCGCCGCGCTCGGCACCTCCGTCCTGCTCCTCGTCGCCGTCCTGGCGGTCATCCAGTTGCGGCTGATCGCCCGTGGTGATGAGGCATGAGCACCGCGGTGGCCACGAGAGCGCGGGGCCAGCGGCTGCGCATGCTCCCCGCGACGGTGATGCTCGCGCTCGTCGGCGTCACCACCGCGTTCCCGCTGCTCTACGCGCTCGTCACGGCGTTGCGCACGCAGTCCGACTACGGCCGTGGATCGCTGGCGGTTCCGCGGGAGATCACGTTCCAGAACCTCCAGGACGCCTGGCAGGCCGCCGGTCTGGGGCGTCTGGCAGTCAACTCCCTCATCGTCGTGTCGATCTCGGTCGCGGTCACCGTCCTCGTCTCGTCGATGGCCGCGTTCGCCCTGGTGCACCTTGGCCTTCCCGCCCGCGTCGGACGCTTCGGCACCCTCACCGCGCTCTTCCTGCTGGCACTGCCGTCGACGGTGCTCATCACGCCGATCTTCAAGGTGACCCTCGATCTGGGCCTGCTCAACTCCTACCTGGGCCTCGTGCTCGTGTACGTGTCGCTGTCCAGCCCGTTCGGCATCTACATGATGACGACCTATTTTCGTGCCGTCCCCCGCGAGATCCTGCAGGCCGCTGAGGTCGATGGGGCTTCGGCGCCGCGGAGGTTCGTCAGCATCGCTATTCCGCTTGCCAGGCCCGCCATGGCGACGCTCACCGCTCTGACCGCATTGACACTGTGGAACGACCTCCTGTTCTCACTGATCCTCATCCAGGATCCGCAACGGCGCACGCTGACGGTCGGTGTGTCGCTGCTGGAGTCATCGTTCGCCCAGTCGTCCTCAGCCGTCGTGCTCACCGCCGGCCTGTTGATCTCGACTCTTCCGCCACTCGTGCTCTTCATCTTCATGAACAGGAGCCTGATGCGTGGCCTGGTCGCGGGCGCGCTCAAATAGCTCTCCGGCCGGCCGGCATGCGCCCCTGAGAGCCCGACTACACCGATTCCGCCGACATCGACCGGGGAGGTGATGTCTCATGGCACTGCGCTTGGCCCTGGGCCACATCGATGAGTTCGACGACAGCGTGGCGGTCTTCGCCCAGCAGCTTGGCCTGACCGGTGTGCAGTTCCATACACCGACCAACCTGCCCGGCACGCCGGGCTACTGGACGGTGGACGAGCTGGCCGCCTTGGTCAGGCACTGCGACTCGTACGGGCTCGTTGTCGAAGGCCTGGAGAACGTCCCGCTATGGCACTGGGACAAGGTGCTGTTCGGCCTGCCGGGTCGCGATGAGCAGTTGGAGAACTACCAGCGGACCATCCGCAACCTGGCTGCGGTCGGCATCGGCGTGCTGGGCCATCACTTCATGCCTGGCTACGTGTGGCGTACCGATCTACGCGCTGCCGGTCGCGGTGGGGCGCTTGTGACGGCTTTCGACCTGACCAGGGTGCCGGACACAGGGAACGCGCTGGCCGACTACAAACTCGCACCCGCGGGGTTCGACACGACAATGACGCTGGACCACGTGTGGGCGAACTACCAGGTGTTTCTCGAATCGGTCCTGCCCGTGGCGGAGGAGGTCGGCGTCCGGCTGGCACTGCACCCCGACGATCCGCCGGTCGACGAGCCACTCGGCGGGATCGCGCGCGCCTTTACCAGTCCCGGTGGTCTCAAGCGGGCCTACGAGCTGTCCGGCGGTAGCCCGGCATGGGGCCTCAACCTCTGCCTGGGCACCGTCTCGGAGATGGATGGCGAACGCAGCGTCAACGAGGTGATCGACTTCTTCGGTCCGCTCGGAGGGATCGCCTACGTCCACTTCCGCGACGTTCAAGGCACGGTGCCAGCATTCACGGAGTGCTTCCTCGGTGAGGGCAACTACCGCCCCGCGCAGGTGATCCGCCGTCTTGCCGACAACGGCTTCGACGGGTTCATCATCGACGACCACGTGCCGGCCATGATCGGCGACCCGGACACCTGGGCGGACACCTCACCCGAGGCCTACAACAGCCGGGCCAGAGCACATGCGATCGGCTACCTGCAGGGCATCTTGCACACACTTGACCTCGACGGCCCGGGGAGATCGTGACGATGACCGACCAGCTCTGGGAGATCAGCGGGCCACAGCCGCCCAACTGGCGCTTCAGCGCCGCCTGGTTCCAGGACGCGGCCGCCGCAGAACCGGTCTTCGTGGTCGGAGTGTCCGATCCCGCCACCGACTGGCCGCGGCTACATCCCGGTCCACTCAACGCGGCGACCGGGTTCAGGGAGCTATCGGCCACGATTGAGTTCCGGGCGTCGCCGGCCGCCGACGGCTGGCACGTTCTCGACATCGAGGGCATGGAAGGCAGTGGGCCATGCCCGGATCTCCTGGTCGACGTCAACGGGCGGCAGGCTCTGGTGCTGCCGCTCGCACGACGCGACGACCGCGCGCACGCGCCCGCCACACCGAGTCCGGTGGCGGGAGTGATCGACCGCTCGCTGTGGCTACCGCCCGGCTGTGTAGTCGAGGGTGACAACCGCCTCGTCATCACCACCGTGGCTGCCGAACGCCCTGATCCTGCGGAGCTACGTCGGCAACAGCGGCCGGATCTCGAGTCCTGGTTCGGCAGCACGCTGCACTGGCATCGGCTCGCCTTGCGCACCGCGGCGGCGCCCTCCGAACCGCGGATCACGGTGGCGATGCTGCCACTGTACGTTCGTGACCAGGCCGGCCATGTCGATGAGCTGGCAGATGTCGTGATCGAGAACGTGCCGGACCTGCGCCATGCGTACGTCGACGTCCGGATCGGCTCGTTCGAGTCGCGTCACGACGTCGCCGGCCGCGAGTTCGGCGACGTCCGTCTGCGGTGTCGGGTCCCGGAGCTCACCGGCCCGGCACAGGCAGAGGTGACCGTGCGCACCGGCGCCGGGGCCCACCAGGTGACGACCGAGGTCGAGCCGGCCCGCAAGTGGACCGTCCACCTGCTGCCGCACGTCCACCTCGACATCGGCTACACCGACGCCCAGGCGAAGGTGATCGAGTTGCATAGCCGCAACGTCGACAAGGCCGTGGGCATCGTGCGCAACCACGCCGACTACGCGTTCTCAGTCGACGGGTCGTTCGTCATCGAGCAGTTCCTGCGTTCGCGCGGCGGGCAGCGTGCCCAGGACGCGATGCGCGCCTTGCGGACGGGACGTCTGTCGGTCAACGCGTTCTGGGCACTTCTGCTGTCAGGCGTGGCAGGGCTGGAGGATCTGTACCGGGCGTTGTACTTCTCTGCCCGCCTGCGCCGCGAGCACGGCGTCGCCGTCGACTACGCCAACCTGACCGACGTGCCGTCGTACACGTCGGCGTTGCCGTCGATCCTTGCGGCGGCCGGTATCGACGCCTTCATGGGCATCTCCAACCACACCCGCGGTGGCAACGCCGACAGCGACACGTTGCACCTGCTGTCGCCGGTGCGGTGGAGGGGGCCTGATGGCGCCAGCGTGCTCGCCTTCTTCTCCGACTCCTACAGCCAGCTCCGCTTCGTCTGCGCCGACCCGCCCACGGTCGCCGGGACTGCGCAGGGCCTGTCGGCGCTGCTGCGCCGCTACGAGCGGTCCGACTACCTGCCGAGCGACCTGCCACTGGTGGGCACCCACGCTGACAACGAGGATCTGTCGCACGGGTACGCCGACTTCGTCGGCCGATGGAACGCTCACTACGAGTGGCCCAAGCTCCGGTTCTCCACCGTCGCCGACTACTTCGACGCGGTCCGGCCGCTCCTTGACCGGCTCCCGCTCGTCGATGGCGACGGCGGCAGCTACTGGGAGGACGGCGTCGGCACCCAGGCGCGAGCGATGGCCGTTCTCCGGCGGACCCAGGCCATGCTGCCCATGGTCGAGGCCGCCGCCACGCTGGCCGCCGCAGGCGGCGACGGTCTCGTCCCCGACGTCGCCGCGCTCGACGAGGCATGGGAATGCGTGCTGGTCGGTTCGGAACACACCTGGACGTCGGCGCACGCGACCTCGCGCCCGCACTCCCGCCACAGCCACGACCAGCTGGACTGGAAGGTGGCACGGATCGAACGCGGGCACCGGGTGGCGACCGACGAGATGCATCGCGCGCTGAGTCAGCTCGCCGAGCGGATCACGACCGACGCGGTGCCGTCGGTGCTGGTCGTGAACGCCGTGAGCTGGGCGCGTGACGTCATCGTCGACCTGGAGATCGAGGAGAGCCAGGAGATCGTCGACGACACAGGACGGGTCCTCGAACTCGACCAGGCCGCGCCGGCGGTGGACGGCCTGCGCCGGGTCCGGGCCAAGGTGGCGAACCTGCCACCGTTCGGCTACCGCCTCCTGCCGCTCCGAAGCGTGAGCGGCGAGTCACCGCGACGGGTCGCCGACGTTCCAGGGACGCTCGAGACGCCGCACTACACGGTGCGTCTCGATCCGCGGTCGGGTGCCGTGACCAGCCTCTACCATCGAGCGCTCGGCACCGAACTGCTGGCCGACGACAAGGGCTGGTCGCTGGGTCAGGTGCTGTACGTGACCGGCGGCGGCAGCGCCGAGCGGCGAGGTCTCGACCCCGACGAGATCAGCAGCATCTACGGCTACGACCCGACGCTTCCGCTGCCGGACCTGACGGTGCAGCCGGCCACCATGCGGGCGGCGGCCGTCCGGCGGACCCCATGGGGCTGGGTGATCACCTCCAGCGGATCGGCGCCCACCCTGCCGCACGTCGACGTCGAGGTGGAACTGCACGACGACACCGACCGCGTCGACGTGCGGGTCAGCATCGACAAGGAACCCACCCTGGCCAAAGAGTCTGTCTACGTGGCGTTCCCGTTCGCGCCGACCGAACCCACCTTCCGCTACGACCGGCAACAAGGCTGGGTCAACCCCGCCACGGATCACCAAGCCGGTGCCTGCAACGAATGGCTGACCATCCAGAATGCCGTCACGGTCAGCTCCGACGCACTGACCGTCGCCTGGTCGTCCGCCGACGCGCCGCTGTTCACCTGCTCCGACATCGTCCGAGCCGGTTGGCCGCGGAGCTTCCGCGCCGCGGACGGGGCCCTGCTGTCGTGGGTGATGAACAACTACTGGTGGACGAACACGCCCGCGCAGCAGGGTGGCCACGTCAGCCTGCGATATGCGTTCCAGCCGATGGAGCGATTCGACGCCGCGGCGGCCGGACGGCTCGGTCGCGATCTGCGCGGCCCGGCGCTGGTCGGCGACCTCCTGCACACCGACCGGTGCGACGACGAACCGCGCAGCTTGCCGACGTCCGGACACCTGGCCGAGGTCGACGTCCCGGACAACGTCGTGGTGAGTCTGCTCGCCGGCCGCAACGGCGCCCGGGTCACCGCGCGAGTGCAGGAGATCGCCGGTCGACCGGCGCGAGTACGGCTGCGACACCCGGGCATGGCCGGCGCGACCGCGCCGCTGTGGGCGGCCGCAGCCACGGCGACCGAGGACGTCCTCGAGTCGCTGAGCCTGGACGCCGACGGTGTCGTCGACGTCGACCTGCACGCGCACCAGGTACGGACGATCTGCTTCGGCGGCGAAGCCAGCCGCACGACACATCACGTTCATCCCACATCTGGAGGACAGTCATGAGGCCCATCAGCCGTCGTCGTCTGATTCAGGCCGGAGCCATGGCGGCACCGGTCACCGCACTCGCCGGGGGTCATGCGGCGGCCAATGGCACGCGCCCTGCCGAGACCGTGTCGGTGGGGGAGTACACGGCAGAGTTCCGGATTCCCGAGCGGGACGACGCGTACGAGCAGCTCGAGATCGAGTACGTCGTCCGGGCGCCCCGCGGACACGCGCCGGTGACCGTCAGCGCGAACGCGTTCGAGGCGGGCGACGGGACGTTCTTCGACTCCCTCGCCCCCGGGACCATGACGGCGAGCATCGAATACCTCGGCGGCCAGTCCGGCGCCGGCGAGATCGGTCCGTTCGGTCCGGTGGTCCTCACCTCCAGATTCGACAACACGTTCCGGCGCCACCACATCCGGGTGACGAACACGGGCGACACCATCTGGAAGGCGCTCGGGCTCGGCATGGTGAGCGCCCGGCTCGTCGTGCTCGACAGCAACGGGACGACCATCGACGTCGGCACCGAGACGATGCAGGTGCTGGCGCAGAACGTGGCGCCGTCCGGCGAACTCGACCTGAGCGTGGTGTACGCGCCGATGAGCCCGGGGGAGTACACGCTGAGGTTCACGCTCAACCTGCACAACGACGCGTCGCTCAACCATTTCGACCCGGGCATGGTCTTCGCCAGCCTCGACGTTCCGGTGACCGTCGTGCCGGGCGAGTCGTCGCTGCAGTCGCTGAGCCTGCCGGACAAGCTGCAGACAGGCCAGTCGATGCCGGTCTCGCTGACCTACAAGAACCTGAGCACACAGACCTGGACGCTCGCCGCGCTGGATCGCCTCGGGAGCGAGGGCGCCAACGCCTTCCCCTGGTCCGATCTCAACGGAGGCTACTCGAACGGCGTCGACAGCCAGCGTGTCTTCCTCGACCCGGACGAGGCGATCGCGCCAGGGCAGGAGGTGACGTTCGACTTCACGATCACGGCGCCGTCGACCCCGGGGAGCCATGTGTTCGCCGCGGCCATCGTGCGCGACGGTGTCGCGTGGTATCCGAACACGTCGGCGCGGAAGACCATCGAGGTCACGGCGGAACCTCAGCCGACGGATCCGCCGGCGCCGTCGGAACCGACGCCGATCGACTCCGATCCGCAGTGGCCGGGCGACACCTCCGTGGGCGGGGACGCGCCGCCGCGGGTCCCGCAGGTGCTGGACCGCTATGAGGAGTTCCTGGCCGCGTACCAGGTGCTCGAGAACGAACGGGTCTACCGCGGCGTGCTCGCGGTGCAGGTCCCGGCCTGGGACACCCAGGTCACGGCCAAGCTCTCGACACCCGACGGAGTGGTGACGGTCAAGCGGACCGTGTCGGTCTCCACGAGCCGGCTGCGGCGAGACGTCCAGCGAGCCAAGCAGCGCGTCCTCCGCTCGGCCGCCGCCGACTACGGCCCGGCATCCGGCGACGTGCCGCTGCTGGCGTGGTACTACCCCTACCGCGCCGTCCGGTTCGCCGGCGACCCGGACCAGCAGATCCGGGACGACCTGCGGACCATGAAGGAGCTCGGATACTCGGCCGTCTGGCTCCAGCTGTTCCCGCAGTTCGTGCCCGCCGAGACGACGCCGACGATCCGCTGCCTCGAGCTGGCGCGGGAGGTCGGCATCAAGGTGATCCCGTCCCTCTACTTCACGAACCAGGGTCCGGCCCTGACCGCCCGCACCGGGATCGAGCTGACCAGCGGAGGCGACGGCGCCGCCGCCGGGTACGTCGACCCGCTCGACCTGCGTCTCGGCGACGCGATGGCCGAGTGGTATCGGCAGCTCGAGGAGAAGTGGGGCGATCTCTTCTACACGACGAGCTCGGGGTCGGTCCCGGTGGGCATCGGGGAGGAGGCCAGCACCGGAGTCTGGACGCGCCGCCTGGCGGGATACAGCCCGGAGGACAACGCGGCGTTCCGTGAGTGGCTCATCGAGCGGCACGGCAGCCTCGACGCCGTCAACCAGGCTTGGGGTGCGAGCTACGCCGCCATCGAGGAGATCGACCCGCAGCTCAGCAACGTCGAGCCACAGGACTACCCGGCCGGCTGGGAAGAGGGCTCGGCGGCGCTGAGCGATCACGACGCCTTTCGGTCCCTGCTGCTCGCCAGACAGCTGGGCGCGGTCTCCGGCGCGATCAAGCAGCTGCGCCCGGAGGCCAAGGTCGGTGTGGTCTACTTCGCTAACTTCGGCCTGGAAGGCACGTCGGACTCGAACTATTACGGTCTCGGCACGAGCAACTGGCTGGCGGCGCGGTGCGGCCAGGTCGAGCAGTACTGTGCCGACGCCGAGATGACGGGCCTGGACTGGTTCGCGCCGCTCTACAGCTCCGGGGACACGGACTGGGAGGAGCTCGCGGCCCGGGCGGCGCAGCACGGCATCGTCCCGATCATGTACCCGGAGTTCAACGGGATGAACTTCATCCAGGGCAAGGGGACCTCCACACTCTGGGACTTCTCCTGGGGCTGGTACGAGCTGGACGGCGTCGAGGCACGCGACCTGCGGCAGTTGAGCGCGGTGATTCCGGCGATGCTGCAGTCGATGAGCGGCGGCGGGCTGCCGGGTGCCTACTCCTGGAACGACCATCCGCTCTTCACGCGGATGACCGCGGTCCAGCAACGCGAGATCTCACTCATGGCAAGCCTTCTCTGACACTCACGAAGGGAATGACCATGTTCTCCAGTCACAGATCTCTTCTCGCCCTCGCGGCGGCCGTGCCGCTGCTCCTGGCCTCCGGTGTGTCATCGGGCGGCGCGCCGGCGGCTCTCACCGTCGATGTGCGCGACTACATCACGCAGACGGCGCCGGGCAACCGGCTGTGCGAGACCCCCGGGGAGTTCGGCAGCTCGGGTCTCTGCATGGACGGTCGCTGGGTGGGCGGCTCGGCAGCGGGCGACGAGTTCATGATCAGCTACTCACACGGCATCACCGACTGGATCGCCAGAGACGCCAATCAGCCACTGCTCGTCGGTGTCGTGCGCAACAGCGACCCCTCCGCGGGAGGGCTGCGATGCTTCGCCAATCCCGGCACGTCCTGCGGCGCCCCGAGCACGGCCGACTATCCGCCGCAGGCGGTGGCGATGATCATGAATCTCCCGGTCCTGTCCGGAGCCTCGATCAGCCACGACGTCGCTCCGACGCCGGGCGCGTTCCTGGTCCACGACTGGCAGACGTTCGACTGGATCTCCGTGAACCCCAACTCGTCACCCGCCTGTGCCCAGACACGAAAGGGCCCGGTCAGCACCAGGGTGTCGGCCTTCGTCGCGGACTCGTTCGACTTCGGGGGCGACGTCGGAGTCCGAACCAACGTGCTGGTCGTCGAGGAGCAGCAGGGCGGTCACTGGGAGCGCTACTTCTACGTGACCGGGCTGGGCCGGGTCAAGGAGGAGGCCAGGGCCAACGACGGGACCTGGCTCTCGCACTCCAACCGGAACCGGATCGTCGCGGGCGACGGCGACTGGAGCGGGGGAGCCCTGTGCTACCAGGGCGGCGCCGCCTGGCAGTGACACACCGGATGTCTCCCGCTTCGATCCGGAGGACCGGCGAAGCGGGAGACGTCCGTCGCGCGGGACGCGCTACGGCCTGCTCCGGCGGTGCGGCGGCGTGTCGACGAGGGTGAGGATGCCGCGAGCCGTGGCAACGGAGATGACCAGCGTGTTGATCAGTCCGGATTGGAGTGCGCCCAGGATCGCCGGCGCCTTGGTGGCCTCCGACGCGGTGGCGATGACGTCGGGGATCAGGCGGAGATCGTCGCGGGTGAGCCCGACGACACGCTGCTCGATCCATTCGGCGATGGGCGCGCCGTCGGCGTTGAAGAAGTGGCCCAGGATGTCGCCGACCGCACCGTCCGCGCTCAGCCGCGTCATCTCCTCGGCCGAGATGCAGCCGAGACGCACGACGAGGGAGTCGGGCACGGCGTTACCGATTCCGACGATGGCGATGTCGGCGTTGCGCGCGCGTGACAGCGTGCGGCCGATGTCGGCATGCCCCAGGAAGGCGTCGCGCACGCCCGTGCTCTCGACGTACGCGGGGGCGTAGACGCCCTCGAACCGGCCGCCGAGGGCGTCGGCGAGGCGGGTGGCGATGTCGTTGGAGTTCAGTCCCTCGCCGACCTGGGCAGATCCTCCGATGCCGCTGATCACGGTGCAGGGGCGCTTGCGCAGACCGGCGGCCTGCTCGCTGACCGCCTTGACGTTGCGGCCCATTCCGACCGCGACGGTTGCACCGTCGATGAGCAGGCGATCGAGTGCGATCGCGGCCGCCTTGCCCACCTGGGCGCGCTGTGCCGCCTCGTCGGGCTGGTCACTGACGACGACGACGCGCAGGCCGAACCGCGAGCTCAGCTCGCTCTCCAACGGCATCGCCAGCGATGGGTGCACATGGACGGTGATCTCGACGATGCCGACGTCTCGCGCCTGTTTGAGCAGCCGTCCCACCTTCGGCCGGGAGAGTCCCAGCTTGGCGGCGATCTCCTCCTGGGTCATCCCCTGCAGGTGATAGAGCGATGCGACGCGGGTCAGCAGTTCCACGGACGGCGTCAGCACGTCGGGCGACGGTTCGATCACGGAAGTCATCTCCGAGGGTCTGGACTGGGGCAATCGTAGCCACGTCCGCCGGGCTCTTGACGGTTCATCCTCGGCGACCATACGTTGAGCATATGCTCGGTACCTGAACAAAAGACAAGGAGCGGGTCGATATGAGCAGCGAGTCCGCCGGGCGCTCCGATGGGCGGGATCCGGCGGTCGTCTGCGCCGGACTGATCGTCGCGGACACGTTCGTCCCGCCCCTCCAGCGCCTGCCGGGCCCCGGCGAGCTGGTGGCGACGGACGACTTCCTGCTCGGCGCCGGTGGGTGCGCGGCAAACACCGCGGCGACACTCGCCCGGCTGAACGTGCCGGTTGCGCTCGCGGCGAAGGTGGGCGCCGACCAGCTCGGGGACTGGCTGCGCGCCGACCTCGCGGCGAGGGGCGTGGGCGTGGCGCAGGTGTCGGCCTCGCGGCGGCTGCCCACCTCCCAGACCGTGATCCTCCCGGTGATCGGCGAGGATCGCCGGTACATCCACACCGCCGGAGCGAACGCGGAGCTGACCGTCGCCGACATCGGCGCCGCGGTCCCGGGCGCCCGGGCGCTCGCGGTGGGTGGCTTTCTCGCGTTGCCGGGCGTGCGATCGCAGGAGCTTGCCGAGCTGTTCGCCACGGTGCGCGACGCGGGTGTTCGCACGATCCTCGACGTCGTCGTGCCGAGTGGCGGCGAAAATCTCGGCCGGGAACTGAGGCTCGTCCTGCCGCACGTCGACTGCTTCCTGCCCAACCAGGACGAGGCGGCCGCACTCACCGGTGAGGACTCGCTCGCCAAGCAGGCCGAGGTGCTGCTCGGGTGGGGCTGTGCCTCGCTGATCATCACCTGCGGCTCGACCGGAGCGCTCTTCGCCGATGCCGACGGCTCGTTCCACGTCCGGCCTCCCGTGGTCGAGGCGGTGGACACGTCGGGCTCGGGCGACGCGTTCACCGCGGGGCTGATCGCCGGGATGCTCGAGGGCTGGGGCACTGAGCAGCAGGTGCGCTTCGCCACTGCGGTCGGGGCCTCCGCCTGCCGCGGACTGGGCTGTCACACGACGATCGCCACCCGGGACGAAGCGCTCGCCGCGCTTCGGAGGACTGAGCTCGTGGCCGCACACACCGCTGGCGCTACCGCCACCGACGCGTAGGGAGATCACATGCCACTCGTTCCGCTGCCCACTCTGCTCGCCGACGCGCGGGCTCGTGGTTATGCGCTGGGCTACTTCGAGAGCTGGGACAGCTACTCCTTCGAAGCGGTCCTCGACGCCGCAGAAGCGGAGAATGCCCCGGTCATCGTCGGCTTCGGCGCCACCATGCTCGCGGACACCTGGCTCGACACAGGCGGGATCGAGATGCTTGCCGCTACCGGGCGGGCGCTGCTGGAGCGCCGCAACGTGACGGCCTCGTTTCTACTGAACGAAACCCACACTCTCGATCAGGCGCTCGCCGGCGTGGATGCCGGCTTCAACGCGGTCATGATCGACAGCCATCGGTGGCCGCTGGACGAGGCCACGACGGCCATCACGAGACTGGTCGCTGCCGCGCACTCGGCGGGGGTGGCCGTCGAGGCCGAACTCGGCAGCCTGCCGGACGCGTATGACGGTGGCCTCGACGGCAGCCACGCGAGCCTCACGGATCCAGACGAGGCGGCGGCGTTCGTCGCGACCACGGGCGTCGACTGCCTGGCGGTGTCGGTGGGCAACGTGCACCTGCTGACCTCCGGTAGCGCGGACGTCGACGTCGACCGTCTCCAGTCCATCCGGTCCGCCGTGACGGTGCCCCTGGCGATCCACGGGGGCACCGGGTTCCCCGACGCATCCGTGGCCGCCGCGATCGCCGCGGGCGCGACGAAGTTCAACGTCGGCACGCGGCTCAAGAGCCGGTTCCTCGACGCCGTCCTCGACAGGACGCGGTCGTGGACGGGCAGGGAGTCGGTGCACGACCTCGTCGGGTCGCACAAGGACACCGACCTGCTGGTCGCCGGCAAGACCGCGGTCACCGAGACCGTCCGCTCCTTCATGCGGCTCTACGGCGCCTCGGGCCGGGCCGAGCACGTCGCCGAGGCGGTGGCGTCGTGACCCGGCCCATCGACGTCGGCGGCCTGTCCGGTGAGAAGGCGCTCCGGCTGTACCGCGGACTCGTCCGGATCCGCCGCTTCGAGGACCGCGTCTACCAGCTGTTCCTCCGCGGCGAGCTGCCCGGCACGCTGCACCAGTACCAGGGCCAGGAGGCCGTCGCGGTGGGAACCTGCGACGCCCTGCGGCCGGACGACTGGATCACCTCGACGCACCGGCCGCACGGGCACGCCCTCGCCAAGGGCGTCTCCATGCGCGGGGCGATGGCCGAGCTCTACGGCAAGGCCACGGGCTGCTGCGGCGGCAAGGGCGGGTCCATGCACCTCGGCGATCCCGATGCCGGGATGGTTCCGGCGATCGCGATCGTGGCCGGCGGCAACAGCGTCGTGACCGGCCTCGGACTCGCGTTCAAACTCCGGTCCACGGGACAGGTCGCGACCTGCTTCTTCGGCGAGGGAGCGACCAACGAGGGCGCGTTCCACGAGGGCCTCAACTTCGCCGCCGTGCAGAAGCTGCCCATCGTCTTCGTGTGCGAGAACAACATGTACGGCGCGTCGACTCCCTTCCACCTGACCAGTCTGGTGACCGACGTCGCCGATCGAGCGGCCGCCTACGGCGTTCCCGCCCAGGTCGTCGACGGCATGGACGTGGTCGCGGTCCGCGCGGCGGTCGAGACGGCGCGGGCACGGGCCGCCGCGGGTGACGGGCCGACGCTGATCGAGGCGAAGACGTATCGATTCGCGGGACACAGCCGTGGTGACGCACGCGGCTACCGCAGCCGCGACGAGGAGAAGGAATGGAAGGAGCGCGACCCCATCGACCGGTTCGGGCTCGCGCTGACGACGGCCGGGACCGCCGACGAGGCGGCACTGGCCGCGCTCGTCGCCGAGGTGACCAGTGAGCTCGACGATGCGGTCGAGTTCGCGAGGAACTCTCCGGACCCTGACGCCGCCGAGGCGCTGACGGACGCGTACGCCACCCCGATCACGATCGGAGCACTCCGATGACCCATCCTGCCGGGCACGCCGCCACGCTGGAGCCCGGCGGCGCGCCGTCCGGCCCGGAGCGCAGGCTCACCATCGCCGAGGCGATCCGGGAAGCCATCGCCGAAGAGATGGAACGCGACGACCGGGTCTTCCTGATCGGCGAGGACGTCGGCATCCCCGGCGGATTCGGCGGGGCCTTCGGCGTCTACCTCGGCCTGCCGGAGCGGTTCGGGCGCGACCGCATCATCGACACTCCGATCAGTGAGAAAGCGATCGCCGGAGCCGCCGTCGGCGCCGCCCTGATGGGCATGCGCCCGATCCCCGACGTGCAGTACGCCGACTTCCTCTTCGAGTGCATGGACGAACTGGTCAACCAGGCCGCGAAGATGCGCTACATGTCCGGGGGCAAACTATCGGTCCCCCTGGTGATGCGGTGTCCGGTCGGCACGTCGAACCGGGGGGCACAGCATGGGCAATGCCCCGAGAGCTTCTTCACCCACGTGCCCGGGCTCAAGGTGGTGTGCCCGTCGGACGCCTACCACGCCAAAGGCATTCTCAAGAGCGCTGTGCGTGACGACGATCCGGTGCTCGTCTTCGAGCACAAGCTCCTCTACGGAAGCAAGGGACGCGAGCAGGCCGGCGGCCTCGACCTGACCGCTCACGTGCCGGAGGAGGAGTATCTCTTCCCGATCGGCCAGGCGGTGGTGAAGCGATCCGGCACCTCAGTGACGGTCGTCGCGACCCACCTGACGCTGTACCGGTGCCTGGCCGCGGCGGAGGAGCTCTCGGCCGAAGGGATCGAGTGCGAGGTGATCGACCCGGTCTCGCTGCTCCCGATGGACACCGAGACGATCTTCGCCTCCGTCGACAAGACCAGTCGCCTCCTCATCGCCCATGAGGACACCCTCACCGGCGGCTGGGGTGCGGAGTTGGCGGCCCGCACGGCCGAGGAACGGTTGTTCTCGCTGGCGGCGCCGATCAGACGCGTCGCGGCCCATGACGTGCCGCTGCCCGTCGCTCCGGTACTCGAACAGGCGGTCGTGCCCAGCACGGAGCGCATCAAGAGCGAGATCCGATCGCTGTGCGAGCTCTGAGGACGCGCATCCATGGCCATTGAGATCCGGCTGCCGAACCTGGGGCAGACCTCCGACGAGATGACGATCGTCGAGTGGTACAAGTCCGAAGGCGATCCGATCGAGATCGCCGAGCCGCTGCTGTGTGTGGAGACCGACAAGTCGCAGGTCGAGGTCGAGTCGGCCGAAGAAGGCATCGTGCTCAGGATCGTCGCGCAGCCGGGCGACCGGCTCGAGTCCGGCGCGCTGCTCGCGTACGTCGGGTCGCCGGGCGACGAGGCGCCGTCGCCGCAGGCGCCGAGCCGGGTCCAGGCCCTGCCCGCGGTGCGCAGACTGGCCGCCGAGCTGGGCATCGACCTGGGGGAGGTGGAGGGCACCGGCCCGGGCGGTCGCGTCGAGCGAGGCGATGTCGAACGGGCGCGCGCGGCGCCCGCCGGCGAGGCCGGCGACGCCGTCGACGAGGCCGGGGAGTCCCACGACGTCTCGCCGGTCCGGCGGGCGATCGCGCGCAGGCTCACCCAGTCCGTCCAGACCATCCCGCAGTTCAGCGTCACCGCGCAGCTCGACGCCCGGAAGGCTCAGCAGGAGATCGGCGAGTACCGGGCCGACGACGGCGCCAAGCTGACCTACACCCATCTGCTGCTCCGTGCCGTCGCCAGGGCGCTGCGCGAACATCCGCGGATGCTGCGGGTCTGGTCCGACGACGGGCCCCGCTACGACGTGCTGACGTCGCCCGACGTCGGCCTCGCCGTCGCCGGCGACGAATCGCTGCACGTCGTCACGATTCCCGCACCGGACGCCGGATCGCTGCCGACGCTCGTGGAGACGGTCGCCTCCGCCGCAGGCCGCGCACGTGCGGCGGCGTTGCGGAACGACGACCAGCGGCCGGCGGCCATCACCGTCAGCAACCTGGGCAGGTACGACGTCGACAGCTTCCAGGCGATCGTCGACCCTAGCCAGACCGCGATCCTGGCCGCCGCATCCGTCCAGAACCGGGTCGTCGCCGCCGGCGACGGCTTCGCCATCGCGCCGCAGCTCAGCGTGTGCCTGACCTGCGACCACCGGACGGTTGACGGCGTCGATGCCGCGCGGTTCCTGACAACGGTCCGGACGTATTTCGCCTCAGACCCGATGGGTGGGACGCGATGATCTCGAGCCGATGGAATGACGACGACGCCACCGCCTTCACGGGCGACGAGCTCGCACTTCGCGCCTACAGCTCACGCCTGCTCGGCCAGGACCCGTCCCTGGTCCTGCACGGCGGCGGGAACACCTCGGTCAAGTCGTCCGTCCGTCCGGTCGTCGGCGAGGTCGAGGACGCCCTGTTCGTCAAGGGCAGCGGCTGGGACCTGGCCTCGATCGAACGACAGGGCTTCACGCCGGTTCGCCTCGCGTCGCTGCTCGAAATGAGCAGATTGGACCGGCTCAGCGATGTGGACATGGCGCGGGCGCTCGCGAACTTCCGGCTCGACGCGGCGGCGCCCATGCCCTCCGTCGAGGCGATCACGCACGCGATCCTGCCGTACCGTTTCGTCGACCACACGCACGCGGACGCGGTCGTCACGCTGACCAACACGGCGCACGGTGAGGAGCTGGTGCGCGAGGTGTACGGCGACTCTGTCGTCGTCATCCCGTACGTCATGCCGGGGTTCGAGCTTGCCCGGCTGTGCGCCGAGCGGTTCCCGAAGGAGGCGGGCCCGCAGACCGTGGGCATGATCCTGCTGAACCACGGCGTGTTCACCTTCGGGGAGACCGCTCGTGAGTCCTACGAGCGGATGATCGACGTGGTCGCCAAGGCCGAGCGCGTCGTCGAGCGGCATGCGACGCCGCCGGCGCCGCGGCCGTCCCGGTCGTCGGGTGCCGATCGTCGTGTCGCGACGGCGGAGCTGCGCGCGGCGATCAGCGCTGCCGCCGGCCGCCCCATGATCATGAGCACGCATGACGACGCGGCTGTGCTCGCGTTCGCCCAGCATCCCGAGGTGGCGACCATCTCCCAGCAGGGGCCGGCCACGCCGGACCACGTGCTGCGGACCAAGCCGACGCCGCAGCTCGGCCGGGACGTCGAGGCGTACCGCGACGCGTATGCACGCTACGTCGAGGCGGGACGAGCACGGGGACGCGCCGAGGTGACGATGCTCGACCCGGCCCCTCGCATCGTCCTCGACCCCGAACTCGGCATGTCCTGCGCCGGCCGGACCGCCGGCGATGCGCTCGTCGCCGAGGACATCTACCGCCACACGATCGACATCATTGGCCGGGCCGAATCACTCGGGGGCTACCGCACGCTCAGCCCCGAGGACCTCTTCGACGTCGAGTACTGGGACCTCGAGCAGGCGAAGCTCCGGCGCGCCGGGGCGCGACCGCCGCTCGAAGGGCAGATCGCGCTGATCACCGGGGCGGCCAGCGGTATCGGCCGGACCTGTGCGGCGCGCTTCCTCGACCAGGGCGCGGCGGTGGTCGGACTGGACATCGACGCCGCCGTGGAGGACGTGTTCAGCGGCGCCGCCTTCCTCGGGGTGCGCTGCGACGTGACGCAGGAGCGCGACCTGGTCTCCGCTGTCGACGCGGCCGTGCGCGCCTACGGAGGGATCGACATCGTGATCCTGAACGCCGGGGTGTTCCCGCCGGCGGTTCCCGTCAGCGGCATGAGTCTCGAGCACTGGAGGAGCGTCATGGGCGTCAACGCCGACTCGGCCGTGACCCTGCTGCGTGAGGCGTACCCGATGCTGCGGCTGGCGCCGGATGGCGGGCGGGTGATCGTCGTCGGCTCGAAGAACGTGGCCGCCCCCGGGCAGGGCGTAGCCGCGTACTCGGCCTCCAAGGCCGCGCTCACCCAGTTGGCCCGGGTCATCGCTCTGGAGTGGGCTGGCGACGCCATCAGGGTCAACGCCGTCCATCCCGACGCCGTCTTCGACACCGGGCTTTGGAGCGACGAGGTCCTGGCGTCGCGAGCCGAGCACTACGGCCTCACGGTCGACGGGTACAAGCGGCGCAATCTCCTCAAGACCGAGGTGAGCAGCGCCGACGTCGCGGAGATGTGCCTGGCGCTGGCCGGCCCGGCGTTCGCCAGGACCACCGGCGCTCAGGTACCCGTCGACGGCGGAAACGACCGCGTCATCTGACGGTGCTCAGCTGCAGGTCGACGCGCTGCGCGTTGAAGGAGTAGTACGGCATCGTCGTGACCATGCTGTCGATGCGAGCCGCCATGCCGGCGCCCTCGTCGTCCAGGCGGCGCTGCTCCTCCTTCGCCTCCTCCTCGGTGCGGGTGGACTGGAAGTCGGTCCAGACGAGCCAGAAGGAGGTGCCGTCCGAGCTGATCCACTTGGGGGCGATCTGCGGCTGGTAGCAGCGTGCCGCCGCGTCGCCACCGGGGGTCCAGGCCGTGTCCTCGTGGATCTGCGTCCAGGGTCCCCAGGCGGTGGGTGAGATGTAGATGCCGAGGTAGCTCGGTCGACCGAACCACAGGCCCTCTGGTGTGGTGCCCATGCCCCAGTTGGCCATGAGGTAGAGGCCCAGCGGCTCGTTGTACGTGATGGACGGGTGCCAGGCATAGGGGTGGATGTCGGTGTTGACCCAGCCGCGGGGGAAGGTGTGCACGACGGCGCGGTCGTCGATGCCGGCGGCCCACACCGCCTCTCCGTTCGGCTCGGCGCCCGCGAAGTAGCGATAGGCGCCGCGATCGAGGATCCGGTCCGTCGGGACCCGGAACAGCACGAGTTCGTTCATCGTGCCGTCGGTGCTGCCGTTGGGCGCGTAGACATAGACGTGACCGTCGGCGTTCGCGCGGTAGTCGCGGCCCATCTGCACGATGGACAGCAGTGAGAACGCGTCCTGGTCCTCCTCGAAGAACACCATCGTGTCCCTGGACCGCTGGTCGTAGGGCTGCCAGAGCACCGGCGCGGTGCCGTCCTGGTTGCGCCAGGTGGCGCCACCGTCCGGCGAGTGGATCAGTTTCGCGCCGACGAAGCGGAGATCGTCGGCGAATGTGTCGGGGTCGACCATCATCGGTGTGTTGAACGTGCTCAGGTACTGGTAGAGCTGCCCGTCGACCGCGAGCGTGCCGAATCCGTAGTACCGCGCCCTCGGCGGGGGCGGCGCGTTCCAGTCATCGGCCAGCAGTGGATACCCCGCGACGTCCTCGAAGCGCGCGTCGTGCGGGCCGCCGATGATCCGGTAGAGCCGCGCGTTGTGGAACGACCCGGGATCGTCCCGCCACCCCGCGCCGTCGCACAACGCCGTCACCTGTGTGTCGTCGGCGCACCAGCTCAGGTGCCAGTTGTCGCCGTTGCCACCCAGGCGCAGGATCGTCTCCTCGCGCAGCACCGCGCCGGTCACGTCGACTCGTGCGTCAGTCATTCCGTTCCATCCTTCACCCACCAAGGTGGCGACGCCGGGCTGATCTATTGCATTCGAATCGAGCATGTGCTCAGCACATCCCAGCCGACTGCGTGCCGCGATGTCAACCATTCGTCGTGCGCAAATCGCCCTTGACAGCGCTGTGGTGGGCTCATTGAATGTGCCCTAACGCTCAGTCGATGAGCATATGGCCACGGTGCGGCGAGGATAAGGACTGTCAGATGACCACCCTGCCCACGTCACTGATGCGTCGAGCGGCGGCCGTCCTGACGACGCTGGCGCTGGGCGTCGTGGGCCTGGTCGGCCAGGCGCCTCCTGCGGCCGCCACCCAGTCGCTGGTGAACATCAGCGGCCAGATGATCATCCTGGACAATCTCTCCTCGGCGAGCCTCAGCCGGGCCCACGTGCTCACCGCCACGGCCGACAACATCATCGGCCTCATGATGCGAGCGGGCGACCGCATCATCGTCACGGACAAGTACATCGCCTGGCTGGACCTGTCGCACTCGGCGTCTGACGTCTGGGCTGGTGGCGCACTGCGTGGGCTGTGGTCGATGCAGAACTCGGGTGAGGACCTCAACTTCCGGTCCGACGGCGCCTGGAACGAGCTGCTTCCGTACTCCGGCAACGCGGGCAGCGGCCACGGGCTCATCGCCAACACCCAGCTCGCCGACGACCCCGCCACGCAGTTCTACTCCAACCGGGAGCCCGCTCCGGTCCTCCAGGTCGACGGGGCCACCTCCGTGGTCTACCCGAACGGCGTCGCCTACCAGGTACAGGGCCATCTCACGAACCTCAGCGGATCGGCGGACACGAACACGACCGTCGCCGCTAGCCAGTCGATCGCCTACCAGCAGCGGTACGACTTCGGTCCGACGGTCGACGACATCCGCGTCGAGACGTACGTGTTCCGCGACAACGCCGCCGGGGCGGCGCCGGTGTCGGTTCTCGTCGCGTTCTGGGACACCGCCCGCGACTGGACCAGTGGCTACGGCGCGGGCACGGCGCGGCCGAACCGCTACTCGTCGGCGAACACGTCGCGCACGTACCTGATCGATGGTGTCGGGAACTCCGGCTCAGCGACCAGCGGACAGGTCGTCGACATCCCGCCGTCCGAGAGCCGCGTCGCCTGGTGGCAGAACACCACGGCGGTCGCCGGGACGACCTGGTGGATCAGCGAGAGCCCGACGCCGACGTTCGCCACCAGGACCCTGAAGACCACGTCACTGCTCGAAGCTCCGACTCTGCCGCTCAAGCAGCATGTGTCGACGCCGGCGGTCCACGCGATGAGTCTCACGTTCTTCTGCGTCCATGCGCCAGGCGGAGTCCAGAACCTCGACCTGGGCTGGTCCTGCCGGCACCGCTACGACCTGACCACCCGCCCCTAGGAAGCCCGTCCTTCCTGGGGGAGCGACCTGCTCCGGCCCGGACCAAGGAGAACCCTCATCATGAGCGTGGCGACGGGAACCCCGTACGAGCAGTTTCAGGCGGACGGCTTCTACATCCACGACCGGCCCGTGCTCGAGCCGGAGCCGCTGGCGCACGCCGCCCGGGCGCTCGCCGATGTCCGCAACGGTCACTACGCGACCGGCGTCTGGCCGGTGGTGTCCAGCTGGAAGCCGGGCGACGACCCGCACCGGCTGGCGAAGATCGACATGCCGCAGCTCGCGGACCAGAGGCTCGTCGAGGCGCTCACGCGATCCGGCCTCGGGCGCCTCGCCGCCGACGTGACCGGCGCCGACATGGTGCAGGTCTGGCAGGTCCAGGGTCTCTACAAGCCACCGACACCGGGTCGCACGAACGACACCAACATCGGCTGGCACCAGGACCACCACTACTGGCAGTCGACGTGGGGCACGGGCGACGGGCTGTTCACGGCGTGGCTGGCGCTCAGCGACGTGACGGCCGCGAGCGGACCCATGCGGTTCGTCCCCGGATCGCACCGGTGGGGTGAGGTGGACGGCGACTTCTTCAACCAGGACCAGGAGGCGATCAAGGCGGTCGTCGCTATCCCGTCCGGAGACGAATGGAGTGAGGTCGACGACGTCCTGCCCGCGGGAGGCGTCAGTTTCCACCATCGCTGGCTGGTGCACGGCAGCCACCAGAACGTGTCGTCGTCGCCGCGGCTCAGCCTTGCGGTGCACCTGCGCACCGAGAAGTCGGTGCCGGTGGATCGTGAGTCTGCCCTCGTCGCCCACCTGGACCGCGAAGACGTCTGCCCCGTCATCTTCCGCTGGTGAGCTCCGGCGGAGGCTGACGCGGTGTGCCGAAGTAGCCTCCGAGCAGTCTGCTCCGGTACTCGCGCGGCGACATGAGCGTCGCTCGCCGGAAGCAGTTGCTGAAGTACGACGGGCTCGAGAACCCACAACGCTCGGCGATCCTGCTCACGCTGTCCAGGCTGGTGCTGAGCAGCATCGTCGCGTGCCGGATGCGGAGGTTCGCCACGAGGTCGGTCGGCGTCATCCCGAAGTACTGCCGCGTAACCCGGGACAGGTGAGCTGGGCTGACGTATGCCAGCTGGAGCAGGCGCGGGACGCCCTCGCGCAGGTTCTCCTCCTCCAGCATCGCGTCGACGCCGGCGAGCAGCCAGGTCGGCGCCCCGAACCCGGGCTGATCCTGCCGCGGGGCCGGGAGCAGCAGCGGGATGATGTCGCCCCAGAACCGCAGCAGATCCAGCATGCTCGCCTGGCCGCTGTGGAAGCGCTCGACGGCTGATTCGAGCGGCCCCATGACGAGCGGACTTCCCGGTTCGAACGTCACCATCGGTGGCCTCGATGAGCGCGACCAGGACGGATCGAGACCGGTGAGGCTCGCGAACCGCTGCCAGACTGACACGGGCATGGCGACGTTGATGATGCCGAGACCGGACTCAGTCGTGGCCTCGAAGCTGTGCACGTCGCGGGGCCGGAACAGATAGAGCTGCCCGGGAGTCATCGGACTGCGCTCCACCACACGTCCGCCGGAGATGATCGCGTGCTCGCCCTCCCCGGCGGTGATCGCCATGACCTCGACGTAGTCGTGGTGCCGGTGCGGGGCGTGCCTCCGCAACACGATCGAGTTCGCGTAGAACGGGGCGCCGTCGAGAAGTGTTCCGAGTCGGACGACCTCCAGCTGCACATCAACAGATTACAAGTATTCGGCGCGCAGGTGCGCGCGACGCCGATCCGATGCTGTCAGGGTGATGGTCATCGACAACCTTGGCCGCGGAGAGGACCAGGACATGAACGCCACGACGACCCCTGAGCGGGCAGCGATGCTCGCCAACTACGACCGTGACGGGTACGCGATCTTCCGGAACGTGCTCGACCGTGACCTCATCGACGAGGTGAGCGGGCACATCGCCTGGCTGCTCGAGCACAACCCGGGGCGCAGCCCAGAAATGCTCGCTCAGGACCTCGTCACCGACGATCCGTTCTGGGTGCGTCTCGTCAGTGACGACCGCCTGGTCGACATCGCCGAACTGTTCCTCGGGCCCGACATCGGTCTGTTCGCCTCGCACTACCTGGTGAAGCCGCCGTTCACGGGCAAGGAGGTCCGCTGGCACCAGGACGCCGCCTTCTGGCCACTCGAGCCCATGGAGGTCGTCACGCTATGGCTCGCGATCGACGAGTCGACGCCGGAGAACGGGTGCGTGCGGCTGGTGCCCGGGAGCCACAAGAACGAGATCAAGGACATGCACGCCACCGGCACGGAGGACGTCCTCGGCGCCGAGATCTCTGTCGAGGTCGACGAGAACGACGCCGTCGACATCGTGCTGCGGCCCGGCGACGTCGAGGTCCACCATCCGATGATCTACCACGCCTCGAACGCCAACACGTCGCCGAAGAGGCGAGCCGGTTTGACCATTCGCTACATTCCCACCTCGACACGGATCACGAGTCCTGAACTGCTTCAGCAGAGTGCCTTCTGGTTCCGGGGCGACCGCGGGGTCAATGCCTGGCTGCCCGTGCCCCCTTACGAGGCGGGACGGCACTTCCCATTCCGCGACTGGAAGGCCTGGGTCTGACCCCCGCGCGGCCGCTCTCGTCCAGGTCGCCGCGATGCAGAGCACGTTCGACGCCGGTGCCGCGGGGGAGGAGACCACGGAGTTCTCCTACCTCGGGCTGTCCGCCCGCGCGATGGGGATTGACATGGAATGATCTTTTATGTCTTCTCAGAACACCGTCCACTGCTTGGAGGTGTTCATGTCCAGCCCGATTCGTAGGCGATCATGGCCGCGCTGCTTGATCGCCCTCACGGCGGCGGCGACCGTCTCCCTGGCTGTCGCGGCAAGTGCGCCGGCGGCCGATGAGGTGGATCCGACCGCAGAGATCGACGTGCGAACGTTCGACGGAGAAGCGCTCGACGAGCCGCCCGAAGGCTGCGCGACGAACGGTGACGTCGCGGTCAGCGAGGCGCCGTTCGGTGCTGCCGGCACCGAAAACCGGGCCGTCCGCCTGATCGACGACACCGGTTCGGCGACGACCACCATGGTGTGCGACTACCCGGAATCCGACGAGCGATACGTCAGCTTCATGGTCAACCCGCAGCGGCATGGCGCGCCTCTGCTGGTCGGCATTCGCGGCGACACTGCCGCAGGCGGTACCGGAAACGCGTGGTGGTTCAGCCTGAGCCCGATCGCCGGCACCGACGACGCGATCGTCATGGTGTACGACGGCTCGGCCTGGAATCAGCTCGGCAGGGTCGAAGGGCTGAGTTCGTCTGGTGAGTTCACTGAGGTGACGGTGGCGGCCAACTCGGACGCCGCTGAGATCACCGCAGCCGGCGAGACGTTCATCACGGACCTGCGCCGCGACGACACCGTGAACCTCAACGACGTCGTGTTCTCCTCGGCTGGTCTATCCGCGGTGGGCATGGAGTTCTACATCGACGACCTGGCGGTGGGGGCCGAGCTCGCCGCAGATCCCGTCGGGCTGCAGTTCGTGGACATCGCGTCCTGGGTGAACCCGGTGAGCGAAGGGGAGAGCTCGCCCGAATTCCGGCTGGTGAGCTTCCGCCCGATCGGCGGGCCGTCCGGCGAGACGTTCGAGGCGACGGTCGACTGGGGTGCCGGCCCGCAGCCCGCGACGGTCGGGGCGTCCGCGCAGGACAGTCGGTTCGACATCATCGGCTCACATCCGTACGCGGAGGCCGGGATCCAGAGCGTCGTCGTCGACGTGACTGGCTCGGCTGGAACGTCCGGACGTTCGACCCTGTCGGTGGCGGTCGAGAGGCGCAGTGTCATCGCGGTCGAGCCCGAAGGCATGGCACCGCGTTTCCCGTCCGTGATCCGGCTCGACGACGGCCGGTTGCTCGCCGCGTACTACTCGGGCATCGGGCACGTCGACCCACAGGGTCTGATCCGGGTGACCGAAAGCGACGACAACGGCGAGACCTGGTCCGAACCGCGCACAGCCGTGGCCGGCCGGTTCGACAACCGCGACCCGAAGCTGACCCGACTCTCCGACGGCACGATCCTGCTCGACTACTTCGTCACCAGCTGGGAGGACCCGGCGGGCTCTCGGCAGCTGGGAACCCACGTGGTGCGCTCCGAGGACGACGGCCAGACCTGGAGTGACCCGATCTGGATCGACACGCGGATGAGCTGTGAGCAGCCGCCCCCGGCGGGCGGCTGTGCCTCGGCGGACGGATGGTCGGCCAGCCACGGCCCGATCGTCGAACTGGCCAACGGCGACCTGCTGGCTCCGCTCTACGGCGTCACCCCGGGCTCGGCCAGTCAGGACGTCGACGTACGAGTCTATGACGGGGCCGCGTGGCAGACGCTCGGCCGGGTCGAGAACTTCGGAACGCCCGGCCAGTTCAAGCCGGTGTCGGTGGACGCGACAGCCACCAGCCTGGAGATCACGCTCGGCGATGAGACGTTCAGCACCGACGTACGCCGCGACGACACCGTGAACCTCACCAACGCCACGTTCGCGTCGGCCGGTACGGCGCCGACCGGTATGGAGTTCTACGTCGACGACCTCGCGATCGGAGCAGAGGCGCCACCGGCTGCCGATCTCGACGTGCGTACGTTCGACGACGAACCGCTCGGCGAGCCCCCTGCCGGCTGCGCCGTCCGAGGCGACGTCGAGGTGACCGGTGCCCCGTTCGGCGACGCCGGGACGGACAACCATGCGGTCCGGCTCCTCGACGACAGCAGCACACAAATCACCTCGCTGACGTGCGCTCACCCCGCATCCGACGAGAAGCACCTCAGCTTCACCTTCTCGCCGGAGCGGTTCGCGAACGGGTTCACGTTCGGCATCCAGGGCGACAGGGCCGCCGGCGGCACCGGCAACGCCTACTGGATCTTGCTGAGCTCGGTGTCCTCCGCTCCACCTCAGCGGGCCACCGTGGTGCGCAGCACCGACGGCGGCCTGACGTGGGACGGCGACAACGAGGTCACCATCGCGGTGGACAACGGCATCCACTTCCAGGAGCCCAACCTGACCGTGCTGCCCAGTGGCGAGATCGTGGCGGGCCTTCGGGCCACCTCGAACCCACAGGTGCTGTACGTGTCCCGGTCGTTCGACAACGGGCACACGTGGACCCCTGCCGAACCGACCGACATTCCGGCGTCGTCGCACGACCAGCTGTTGCTCGACGACGGGAGCGTGCTGGTCACCTACGGGATCGCCGGGGTGGCGAACCGGCCGACGGGCGGGGTTCTCGTCCCGGATGCCAGCGGCGACTGGAGTGGGCACCACCAGATACCGATCTACGATTCCGGGCACGGCGATCAGGCCAACCCGTCCAGCGTCGAGATCGAACCCGGCGTGTTCATGACGCTCGCCTATGACGTTCCCGCCCGAACGCTCTACGGCATCTTCACCGAGCTCGAGGACTACCGTGACCCCGAGATGAACCTCGAGGTCACGCCGGCGACCGGGGTCACCGCCGCGGTCGGCGAGGAGTTCAGTGACGTGCTCGCCGGGATCACGGGTGGGTGGGGAAATCCTGGCGCTTCGCTGACCGCGAGCATCGACTGGGGTGACGGCACGGGTGAGTCGCCCGGCGTGGTGACCGAGGGTGCGGCCGGGCATGACGTCACCGGGTCCCATCTCTTCGACGTGGGCGGCACGTTCGAGGTGACACTCACCGTCGCGGACCGGACCCAGACCCAGACCGCGACCATCGCGGTCGCGGTCACCTGTCCGGATACGGACGGCCGGGCGACGGTGGTGATCGGCGGCGTCGACAGCGGGGTGCCGAACCGCGCGGCCGGCGGCGGCTGCTCGATCAACGACCGCATCGCCGACGAGCGCGCGTGGGATGACCACGGCCCGTTCGTCAGACACGTCGGGGCAGTGGCCGACCAGCTGCTGTCCGAGGGTGTGATCGACGACCGCGAGCATGGCGCAATGATCCGTGCGGCCGCCCGCAGTGCCGTCGGCCGGTAGGCACGCTCGCCGCTGGTGACGGGTCCGGGCGAGTGACGTTCCCACCGAACGTCACTCGCCCGGACAAGGGCACCGCTCGAAGAACTTCGCCGCCGACATGGCGAGCCGGACGACGAGGCGCTCCCAGACGTGGTGCCGGGACCGGTTGCCGTCGACATCGGCCTGCCAGTCGGTGGCACGGCGCGCCCACCAGGCCCGCCGCGCTCGAGCGACCCACAGTCCCGCCGGGAGTATCCGAGTCGGAGGGTGGTCAGGTATCGGCGCAGGGCGCCGCGCGGCGGGCGCGGGCACTCATGCCGGGCCCACGAACGTGCCGCCGTTCCTGTAGATCAGCTTGACGTCCTGAGCCCGGAGCAGCTCGACCACGCTTTCCGCCGGTCTGCCGGGGAGCAGCACCGCGATGGCGGCAGTGCTCTTGATGTAATGCCGACAATCGAGTACTGACCTATCGCCATGCGGACATCCGAACGTCTGGTCGACGATTTGGCTTCGATGATCAGGTTCGTCTCCGGGTCGAAAGCGTCGCAGACGAGCTTTTCGTCGGTAGGAAGCAGGGCGGTCAGGCTCCGCAGCTCGTGACCGACATGGCGCTCGCACTGCTTCACCAGCCCGGCTTCCGGATAGGTGATGGCGCGGGTCCCTGGGGGTGTGCTCGTCTCGGTTGCGGACGGCACACTGCCGAGTGGACGGGACGTTATGACGATGTCGGAACGCTGCGGCGATTCTGCGGGCGCGACGACGCCGATGTGGCTCTCCAGGAGTGCCCACTCTCCGGGAGTGAGCGGGATCGGGTTGCCGTACCCGGCATCCTGACAATGAGGGAGTCGGTGAACTCGGGGAACTCAACCAGAGAGGTCTTCGTCAGGGGCCTGTCGAACAGGTAGTGGTCGAACCGCAGATCGACGACATGACTTTCCCTGGGCGGTGATTGCCAGTGGTCGCCGAACTCCGTGGTGACGTAGGCATCCGACATGAGGGTCCCGGTGGCGTAGACGCCGGCACCTGCCCCAGAGATCCAGAATGCGAAACGATCGCCCGGCCGGAGGTCTTTGAGGTGCTTCGTGACGGTCCAACGATCCAGCGGTTCCGTGCTGCTTTCCCGCCAGCTCCACACGTCCCAGATTTTGGGGTTGCACTGCAGCAGCCAGTGTCGCTGCGAGGCATTGTGAGGTGGGCCGGGCAGATGTGATGTGGCCAGATCGGCGGCGAGCCGTTGGGCGTCCTCGGGACCGTAGCCCGGCATCGCGAGACGCAACATGATGCGCTTCCGGTTGTTGCCCTCCTTCTTGGCCCCGGTGGGCAGGCCGATCCGGCCCTGTGCCGCAGTGATTTCCAGCCGTAGCCGCTCGATGTCGTTGATGCCGGACAACGCCACCGGAGCCGTGATGAGCCTGCGTTCGCCCTCGGGCAGCTCTATCAGCCGCGACGAAGCTACTAGAGCCTCCTCGAGGATTGCTCGCCGACTCCGGAGCCGGCTCAGCAGAAGACGCAGTGCGTCGACGTACTCGTGATTGCGCGGTTGGGCTGTCCGCGCGCTCTTCCCGCCGGCGCTCTCTAGGACAAGGCACAGCTGCTGGCGATCCGCGGTGACGGTGAACGCAGCGTTCAACTCGACCCCATCGTCATTCTCGACGAACACCTCGTCATGCTGACACGTACCTCTGACACATCCATCCGAGCCCGACGGCACGGTTCTGTGCGCGGCGAACACGAAGGACTTCCCGGAGGAGGTGGCGGGCCGCTCGGGTTAGAGGTGATGACGCCAGATGCGTTGTTGAGCGTTCCGGTCGCCGAGTACCCGGCTCAGATGCTTGCCGTGCACGTGACCTCCGTTGCTCGGCTGCGCGGTGCCACGGACGTATCGACCATCGCCGCGCTGCAGCGTGCTGGTGCTCCGATTGCGGTCGCCAGGATGGTGCCTCTGCTGGAGTCGCCGGCGTTGCTCTCGATTGAGACGGCGCCACCTCGTGCTCCATTGCTTACCCATCGCAAACAAGCCGTATCGACCCTCGGAGACCCGATACAATCGGAGAGTGAGAACCGACCGGTTCCGGCTATGAGCAGGGATCCGCAAGCTTACGAGATGACCGTAAAGCCGCTTTGACCAGCGGTTTTATCCAGGGGTCGCAGGTTCAAATCCTGTCAGCCCGACATTGTGATTTCTCAGAACATCCCGGACGGCCGGACCTACGACTTCGTAGGTCCGGTTTTCTGTTTCTTGGGTTGTGGGCCGGGTGGTCGGCCTGTGCGCTGGTAGATGCGGGTGGGGTCGAGGGTGAGCTCGCGGAGGATCTCGCCGGTGACGGTCGTAGGTGTCACCGTCATCCGAGCCGGCCACGACTCGAGCGGAAGCGAAGCAGGAGCCCCGGACACTTGCGCTGCGCAGGGGGGCGCCGGCCGGATCGTCGACGGTTCGGTTGTCCCGGTGCTCCTCGCTGAGATCCCACGCATGGCAAGCGCGATCCCTGCGTCGCGTGGCCCGAAGAGCGTATGGTTGTTGCAGATAGATCAGTTGGAGCAGATGGGGCGGCGGGATGACGGAAATGCTCGCTCGTGATGTCGAGGCTGTGCACCGCGCCCTGGACGCCGGCGGCGACGAGGTGCAGGTGTCGCTCTCGCGTGAGACGGCTGAGCTGCTCGCGCGTGTGGTGGACGCGCGTGCTCGTGGCCAGCAGGTTCTCCTCACTCGTGGACACGCTGAGGTCACACCGAGCGAGGCCGCCGAGCTGCTGGGGATGTCGCGGCCACAGGTCCGCAAGCTGATGGACCAGGGCGTGCTCGAATTCCGCAAGGTCGGCGCCCATCACCGCATCCGAGTCTCCTCGATCCGGGCGTTCCTCGACACCGAGCGTCCACGGCGTCGGGAAGTTCTGGAGGACCTTGCCGGATTGCAGGACGAACTGGGCCTCACCGAGTGACCGACGATCTCGAGCTGCCCGGCGTGGTCCGGGTCGTGCTGGTCGACGCCAACGTTCTGTACTCGCGAGTGCTGCGTGACTATCTGCTCTATTCGGCTGATGAGGAGATCATCGCCATCGCGTGGAGTCGGGAGATTCTCAGCGAGGTCACCGAACATCTGGTCGCGAACGTCGCTGGGTTCACCGTGGAGTCTGGTGCGCGCCTGGCGACCGCGATGAACCGCGCGTTCCCGTATGCCGAGGTCGACCCGGCGCCCGAGGATCACGAGCGGCTGTCGGGGTTGGTGCTGCCTGACGAGGACGACCGCCATGTGATGGTCGCTGCCATCGCCGCGGAGGCCACGATCCTGTGCACGGCGAACACGAAGGACTTCCCGGAGGACGTGGCGGAGCGGCTCGGGGTCGAGGTGATGACACCCGATGCGTTGTTGAGCGTTCTGATCGCCGAGTACCCGGTCCAGCTGCTTGCCGTGCACGCGACTTCCGTTGCTCGGTTGCGCGGTGCCACGGACGCATCGACGATCGCGGCGCTGGAGCGTGCCGGCGCCCCGATTGCGGCCGCCAGGATGGTGCCTCTGCTGGAGTCTGCCGGCATTGCTCTGGATTGAGACGGCGCCACCGCGTGCTCCATCGCCTACCCATCGCAAACAACCCGTACCGACCCTCAGAAGCCCGATACAGTCGGAGAGCTAGAACCAACCGGCTCCCTGCCATGAGCAGGGGATCCGCGAGCTTACGAGATGACCGTAAAACCGCTCTGACCAGCGGTTTCTCGTACCGCATCAGCTTCCTTCACGATCGTCGGGTTAGGGGTCTCCGTCCCCTTCACCGACTGAAAGGACGCCGCCGCGCCCGACGGCATCCGCAGACATGATGCTGATAGTCTCGATCATGGATCCGCAACCCTCCCGGTCTGTCACGGGAAGGCGCAAGATCTCCGTTGGCCACGATGGAGGAGTCTTGCATGGGTGAGATCAGGCGGGTCGAGAGCGGCGCAGCCGCCGGGGCGTTGCGGCTGCTGACAGTCGTAGGCGCGCGGAAAGATGCGGGCAGCAGCCCGACCGCGATCGTCGGACGAAGCCTGGCGCGGCAGTTGCTCGCCGCCGGCGATCGCGTGCGCGTGCTCGCCGAGCCGGACCACACGGGCGGCTGGCCGGACGCGGTCGAGGTCGTCGAGGGGTCGATCACCCGGCCGCTGGAGTGCGCCGAGGCGTTCGACGGGGTCGACGGGGTCTTCCTCGCCGGAGCTGTGCCCGCGACGGTAGGAGACGCGCTGGCGCTGACGCGTGCGGCCGGGGCCGGCCGCCTCGTCGTGTTGTCGTCGCACGGGCCGGAGTACGAGGAGTCGTACCCGCCGGAGACCTGGTTCTGGCTGGCCATCGAGCGGGCCGCGGAGGGCTCCGGCATCGCGTGGACGCACATCCGCCCGTCCGCGGTGATGGGATCCATGTTCGAAGGCACCTATCCGGCCACGGGATCGGACTGGCCGGACACCATCGGGGCCGAACTGGTGGTCCGGGAGGCACTGCTGAGCTCGGGTCACTATCCGTTCATCCACGAAGACGATCTCGCGGCCGTCGCGGTGGCGGCCCTGCGCGACGACGGCTACGCCGGAAGCATCATCGAGGCGGTCGGTCCGCCGATCAGCACGCGTTCGCGGGTCCGGAACATCGCCAAGGCCATTGGCCGCGACATCGCCGAGGTCGAGCTGACGGCTCCGGCCGGCCGGGAGAACTGGCGCCGTCACGGCTGGCCCGACAGCGGCATCGACGTGACGCTGTACGCCCTCGAGGAGTACGGCACACAACTGGCCGAGCTCACCCGATGGACGCTCGACCAACGACCGTCCGTGCAGGAGATCATCGGCCGGCCGCCGCGCACCTACGATGACTGGGCCGCCGAGAACGCCGGCCGATTCCGCCGGGGCTCGGGCTCGTCGAATCCCCGCTGATCAGCCGCCGATGGCGGACGAAATGTCCGTTCCGGAACGCGCATGACGACCCGGGCCCGATATGCCAACATTGACCCCACCATGGATCATGGATCGGACCATCACCCGTTCAGCATTATCGTCGTGCCCGCCGACGGCGACCAGTTGCGGCTGGCGCCCGGGCAGTCGGTGCCGTTCGGCCGCGAGCGGCCACCGGAGCGGCCCGGCGACCCACACGTCACCGTCGCGCACGACGGCGTGTCGCGCCGGGCCGGGCGCATCGCCGCCGAGGGCGCGTTCTGGAAGCTGAGCAACCTCAGCCGCCGGCAGACGTACGTGGTCGAGAACCCCGAGGGCGCCGGCGAGCACGTCAAGGTGGCGCCGGGCCGGCTGGACGCGCCGATCCCGTTCGAGTTCTCCCGGCTGGTGCTGCCCGCCGCCGACGACCTGCTGCGGGTCGTCGACGTGTGGGCGCCACGCCACGACTACCACGACGAGCTGACGCCGGTGTCCGGTCAGGCCACCACGGCGGCGTTTCCGCTCGACCGGAGCAAGCGCTACTTCCTGGTCCTGACGGCGCTGTGCGAGCCGCGGCTACGCGGCGACGCCCTCGCCACGACGCCGACCGTCGACCAGGTCGCGCAGCGGCTGCGCCCGGTGTGGCCGGCCGCGAACCGCACGACGGTCCAATGGAACATCGACTACCTCGCGGTGAAGCTGCGCCTGAAGGCCGGCCCCGACGAGGAGGCCTGCGGCGGGCGCATGCACGGCAAGAAGGACGCCGTCGCCGCGCTCGCGGTGCGCTTCGACCTCGTCGGCGAGGACGACCTCGCCCTGCTGGAAGGCAACGCGTGACCACAGATCCGTTCGCGGTCACGGTGCCGGAGGGCTACCGCGTCGGCGTGTGGGAGGTGCGCCAGCCACTGGCGTCCGGCGCGTTCGGCAGCGTCTACGCCGCCCGGCGGGTCGGCGACGGGCCCGGCGACCTGCCCGCCGAGGCCGCGCTCAAGTTCCTACCCACCGGAACTCGGACCCCACGGCAGCTGCGTCACCTCCAGGACCTCATCCAGCGCGAGATCGACGTGCTGCGCAGGCTGCGCCGGCCGCGGCTGATCCGCATGTACGAGACGCTGACGGTCGACGACGGCGCGCGGCCGGAGCTGGACGGCGCCACGGTGCTCGTCCTCGAACGGGCCCAGACGTCGCTGGACCGCCTGCTGGCGGCGGGCGAACCGCTGGACGGCGGCCCGGCGGTGCTGGCGCAGATCGCCGAGGGCGTGGCCCAGTTGCACCGGGCCGGCTGGGTGCACGGCGACCTGAAGCCGGCGAACGTGCTGGTCATGGCGGACGGGTCGGCCCGGCTGGCCGACTTCAACCTCTCCGCCGAACTCGAGGGCACGCACGCCTACGGGCCGCTGTTCGCTTCCCCCGACTTCGCACCGCCGGAGCTGCTCTGGGCCGGCGTCACCGAGCGCGGTCAGCAGGTGCGGCCCAGCGCCGACGTCTGGTCGTTCGGCGTCCTCGCGCACCTCGTCCTGTCCGGCGGGTACCCGTTCCCCGGCAGCACCTCGGCCGCCCGTCGCGACGCCGCCGTCCGTTACGCTCGCGGCGACGACGAGCTGCGGCTTTCCCCCGCGCTGACCGAGCCGTGGCGGCGGCTGATCGCGGACTGCCTCGCCCCCGGCCACGACGAACGGTCCCGGCACGACGCGGAGTCGGTGCTGCGCCGTGCCGAGGACGCCGCCGGCGCCGAACGATCACCCCGGTTGCCCCGGCTCCGCCCGCCGCGGTGGCGACGCCGGCTGGGGGTGGCCGCGGTGGCGGCCGCGGTGCTCGGCGGCGGCGCCATCGCATGGTCGGTGTTCACCGCCGACGAGCCCGCGTCCGCCGACCCCGCCGAGTACGGGGCGGACGTGCTCAGCACCGACGCCGGCGTCCCGGTCGAGTTCCGCCGGCTCATCGTCGACTCTGCCGGCGAGTGCGACGAGCCCTCGGTCACGCCCGGGCTGATCGCGGCGATGCTCAAGACGGAGAGCGACTTCGACGCCGATCTGTCCGACCCGGCCAACGACGAGTACGGCATCGCCCGGTGGAGCGGGCGCGTGCTCTACTACTGGGTCACCGATGCCGAACGCCCGAACGGCGGCGATCCACAGCCGCCGTTCCCGCCCGAGACGTCGATCCCCGCGCTCGGCCGCTACCTGTGCTTCGTCGCGCCACGCGTGTCCGCCGACCTGCCCGGCGGGCACCAGGTCAACATGGCGCTGGCCCACCGCAGCTCCGACGAGCGGGTCAACGAATGGGCCGGGTCGCCGCCGGAGCACCTGCGGGTCTACGCCGACAGCATCGCGCGCTACCTCGATGTCTACACGCCCGACGCCGGCTGAGCACCCTCGGACGTCAGAGGTACCCGTCGCGCCGCGGCTCGCCGAGAGTGGGGGACGCCGCCGCAGGGGTGGCATCCGGACAACCGAAAGGCACCTGCCCATGCGTACCTCCCGACGTCTGATCAGCGGACTCGTCGGAATCGCCGCGCTCGCCGCCGGCGTCACCACCTCGGCCGGCGCCGCGGGGGCGACCGGCACGGCCGCCGACGAAGCCGCCTCGACGAAGGCCGCGATCACCGCCAGCTGCGTGAAGTCGAACGAGTACATCACCGACCCGTGGGGCTCGACCTACCGGCTGACCTACTGCGACAACGTCTACGGCGCGTCCGTGTTCCACCCGAGGGTCACGAACCAGCGGGTGGGCATCATGTACAGCACCCGCAGCTGGTTCGGCTGCAAGTCGGCCAGGGCCGGCAGCTGGCGCTACTACACCTGGGCCGATGAGGCCATCGGCACCAGCGATCAGAACGGCTGGGGCATGATGCCGGGCAGCCAGATGCGGTCCAGCAACCCGCACCTCATCATCCCGACCTGCGAAGAGGGCTGATCCAGATCGTCTCGTGTGGCGGGCCCGGGCGTGATCCGGGCCCGCCACGCCGCGTGCACCTCCGCTTGACCTTGACACGGTGACAAGCCGTCCACTGGGTGGAGGAGGTGGTCGTGATGACCAAGACGCTGGCGCATCCGCGGGCGTCGGTGCGGTTGCGGGCGGCGCTCGCGATGGGGAGCCGGCCCGACCCGGACGACGTCGGGAGCATCGTCGAGCGGTGCGCGGTCGAGCCGGACTTCTACGTGCGCGACATGCTCACGTGGGCGCTGACCAGGCACCCGGCGAGCGTCACCGTTCCGCTGCTGGTCGAGGAGCTGGGGTCTGACGTCGCGCAGGGGCGGAGCCAGGCACTGCACACGTTGTCCAAGATCGGCGACGGGAGAGCGTGGCGGGCGATCACCCGGTCGCTGCTCTCCGACGCCGACGTGGAGGTGGCGCGGAGCGCCTGGCGGGCGGCCGTCGTGCTGGTGCCGGACGGGGAGCGGGGCGCGCTGGCCGCGGCGCTGGCCACTCAGCTCGGACGGGGCGAGCCGAACCTCCAGTTGAGCCTGAGCCGGGCCCTGATCGCGCTCGGCGACGCGGCGCCGCCGGTGCTGGCCGCCGCGAGGACGAGTCCGGTGCCCGAAGTGCGCGCGCACGCCATCGCCACCGAGCGGCTGTGGCACGATCCGGACACGGGCTTCGACGCGGCGATCGACGACGCGAAGCGGATCGTCGCGCTCGGGCCGGACGGGGAGGAGGCACTGGGGCGTGCTGATCGGTGAGGTGGCCCGCAGGTCCGGCGTCAGCGCGCGCATGCTCCGGCACTACGACGCGCTGGGGCTGGTGCGGCCGACGGGGCGGAGCGTGGGCGGGTACCGGGAGTACTCCGGCGACGACATCCGGCGGATCCTGCACGTCGAGAGCCTGCGGTCGCTGGGCCTGACGCTGCGCGAGGTCGGCCGCGCCCTGGACGACCCGGGATTCGACCCATCCGGCATCGTCGACGAGCTGATTCAGCAGACGGAGGAGCGCATCGGGCGCGAGCGGGATCTGCTCGCGCGACTGCGTCACCTCGACGCCGCCGAGCCGGCCGACTGGGAGGCGGCGCTGGGGGTCGTCGCGCTGTTGCAGGGGCTGGGCTCCGAGAGCGCGCGCGTGCGCCAGCGCGCCGCCCTGTCGTCGGCCGGCGAGGCCGCCGCGCCCGTCGAACTGCTGGTCGAGGCGGCGCTCGCCGAGACCGACCCCAACGTGGCCGGCGCGCTGCGGTGGGCGCTGCGCCGATCGGGCGGCGACGGCCTCGCGGAGCTGGCCGCCGGGCTCACGGCGGACGATGCCGACGTCCGCGGGCGCGCCGTCGCGCTGATCGCGCAGCTACCGGGCGACGAGGCGACGGCCCTGCTCGGCGGCGCCCTCGCCGACCCCGACACCGCCGTGCGCCGGGCCGCGGCGCTGTCGCTCGGGACACGCGGCGTGGCCGACGCGGTCCCGACGCTGATCGCCATGGTGGTCGACGGGGTGAACGACGTCGACGCCGCGGACGCGCTGAGCGCGCTGGCCGAGGACGGCGACCGGGCCGGCCGCATCGCCGCCGGCCTCGTCGCCCACCTCGACGGCGCCACGACGCCGGTGCGGCAGCGCATCGTGCAGGCATTGGCGGACCTCCCCGGCGCGGCGGCGACCCGCGCGCTCGCCGACCTGGCCCGCAGCGACGAGCGATCGATCGCCCTGACCGCGGCCTACGTCCTCCAGCAACGCGCCGGGCGCACCGAGTAGCGCCGCACCCCCTAGCGGCGGTCGGGCGGAGCAACCGGCGGCGGCCCGACCGGCCCCAGATCGAGCGGGCCGAGGTCGTCGAGGGCGCGGTCGAGCGGGCCGAGCTCGGGCGGCGCCGGGTCGTGGCCGCGGACCGCGCCGCCGAGGCGGGACCAGAAGCCGCGGTGCCGGGGCGGCCGGGGGCGCTGCTCGCGGGCGGTGACGGCGCTGGCCGTGATCTGCGCGACGAGGTCGGACCCGCCGTAGGCGCGCGCGACGACGAGTGCGGCCCGGAACACCGTCGGGCCGCCGGAGCAGGTGATGAGGCGGCCGTCGACGACCAGGCGGTCGTGCGAGGCGTGGGCGCCGTAGTGCTCGAGCAGCGGGCCGGCCAGCCAGTGCGTCGCCGCGGTGGCGTCGTCGAGCAGGCCGGCCGCCGCCAGCAGCGCCGACCCGGTCGAGCTCGCGAGCAGCCAGCGCGGCGACACCCGGCGCAGCCAGGCGGCGAGCTCGGGCTGCCGGTCGGTGCCGACACCTCCGGGGACGGCGACGACGTCGGGCGCGTTGACCTCGTCGAGGGTGGCATCGATGGTCTGGACGCCGCCCGGACCGGCGACCTGGCCGAGGGCGGTGCCGACGGTGACGGTGCGGAAACCGGGCAACTGGGACAGCACGAAGCGGAAGATCTCGGCCTCGTCGGCGGAGACACCCTGGTACGCGATGATCGCGGTGGTCGAGCTGGCTTCCATCAGCAGACTCCTCGCCACTGCTCAGTCTAGACGAGCGGGGCCGGGAATAATCGGAGGGCCCTTCCGGCTTCAATCAGGAGAAAATGCGGCAACGCGCACGCGAACCGGGCCCATCGGGCCGGTGAGGCGTTAAACTCGGCTGCAAGCCGCCCCGGCAGGTGGGGAGCCCGCGGAACGGGATCTCCCACATGCGGCAGGGACGCGAGTGACCGGCGTATGCCGGACGCGCTCGTATCGGCGTGGCCTCCGGGTCCGTCGAGCCAAGGGGGGCCGGGTCACACCATGGGACGGTGACCCGGCGTAATCCGGCACCGACGTCCCCGAACCGGGACGAGAGCGTGCGACGTCCCGGTGGCCACGGCTCCACAGCGTGGCAACTCCAGAGGAGGAGCACTTGGCGAGAGACGCCAGGCGCCGCCCCGGCGCCAGCCGGACGGCGAACCGGTCGCGGCGACGCGGCGGCCGGGCACAGGAGAACGAAGGCATGATGTCGGTGCTCGCGCGCGCGGTGCGCGAGGTCGAGGGCAGCGTCCAGCGCGGCTCGATCAAGCCGTCCGTGAGCACGAAGTTCCAGGTCATCGCCCTGCTGGTGCGTGAGGAACGGGCCCAGGTGAAGACCGACGAGTCCCGCAGCGAGGCGTACCGCGCCGAGCAGCTGAAACGGCTCGACGGCATCGCGACGATCCTCGCGAAGGTGGCCGTGCGCGACGCGTCACTGCTGGGACTGCTGGCCGAGGACGCGCCGGTCAGCGACGCGGCCAGGGAGCTGCGGCACGAGATGCTGGTCGCCGCCGGCCGCACACCGGCCGAGGACGAGGTGCCGGTCGCGGCGCCCACCGCCGCCGTCACCGCGCCGAAGCGGCGGGTCGTGCCGCCGTCGGTCGTCTCACGGCAGCTGGCCAACCCGTTCCTCGCCCCCGACTACGACGCCGCCGCGGCCCGTCCGGCGCAGAAGAGCGTGGCTCGGCCCCGGCGGCTGGTGAACTGGGAACTGATCGGGCCGCTGCTCAGCTCGTTCGAGAACGCCACCGACGGCACGACGGCCTCCATGGCGCTGCCCGGCGCGGCCACCGTCCGGCTGCCCGACGGCCTCGAGCTGATGCCGCACCAGGCCCGCCTGGTCGCCGCCGCCGAGGACGGGCACCGGACCTTCCTGCTCGCGGACGAGCCCGGCCTGGGCAAGACGGCGCAGGCGCTGCTGGCCGCCCAGGCCGCGAACGCCTTCCCGCTGCTCGTCGTCGTCCCGAACGTGGTCAAGACCAACTGGGCGCGCGAGGCCAGCCTCTGGACGCCCGGCCACCCGGCGACGGTCATCCACGGCGACGGCCACACCATCGACGGGTTCGCCGACATCATCATCGTCAACTACGAGGTGCTCGATCGCCACGTCGGCTGGCTCGGCGACCTCGGCTTCCGCGGCATGGTCGTCGACGAGGCGCACTTCATCAAGAACAAGAAGTCGCAGCGCTCGCAGCACGTCCGGCAGCTGTCCGAGCAGTTGCGCTCGCGCGCCGTCCGCCCGCTGCTGATGGCGCTCACCGGCACGCCGCTGATCAACGACATCGACGACTTCCGCGCCATCTGGCAGTTCCTCGGCTGGATCGACGAGCGCAAGCCCGGCCCCGAGCTGATGGAGGCGCTGGAGGAGACCGGCCTGACGCCCGTCGACCACGGGTTCGCCTCCGCGGCGCGCGGCTGCGTGATCGACCTCGGCATCGTCCGCCGCCGCAAGGCCGACGTCGCCGCCGACATCCCCGCCCGCCGGGTCGCCGACCTGCCGGTCGAGCTGGACGACGCCGCCGGCCGGTCCATCCGCGCGGCCGAGCGCGAGCTGGCCGACCGCCTCGTCGCCCGCTACCACGCCGCCCTCGAGGCGCGCGGCGACGCCGCCACCGGCATCGACGCCGACCTCGTCCGCCGCGTCGCCGGGGCCGAGCTGGCCGACAAGTCGGCGAAGACCGGCGAGAACGTGTTCAGCATGATCCGCCGCATCGGCCAGGCCAAGGCCGGGCTGGCCGCCGACTACGCGGCCCAGCTGGCCCACAGCGTCGGCAAGGTCGTCTTCTTCGCCAAGCACATCGACGTCATGGACGCGGCCGAGGCGCTCTTCGCCGAGCGCGGCCTGCGCTACTCGTCGATCCGCGGCGAGCAGACGACCCGCAAGCGGCAGCAGAACATCGACGCGTTCGTCAACGACCCCGACGTCGCGGTCGCGGTCTGCTCGCTGACGGCGGCCGGCGTCGGCATCAACCTGCAGGTCGCGTCGAACCTCGTGCTGGCCGAGCTGTCCTGGTCGGCGGCCGAGCAGACCCAGGCCATCGATCGCGTCCACCGCATCGGCCAGGCCGAGCCGGTGACCGCGTGGCGCATCATCGCCGCCCAGACCGTCGACACCCGCATCGCGGAGCTGATCGACGGCAAGGCGGGGCTGGCCGCCCGCGCGCTCGACGGCTCGGACGAGGAGATCTCGTCGGCGGCGGACATCCAGCTGGAGGCGCTGGTCGCGCTGCTCACCGACGCACTGACGGCGTAGGCGCTCAGGGGTGTCTCCCGGGGCCGCAGCCGCACTTCACGCGCGCCGGGTGCACCTCACTCGCGCAAGGACCGCATGACCGCCGATGACGACGCTCATCCGGTGCTGCGGCGGGTGAGGTGCTCCCCCTGCGAGTGACGTAGACGGCTGCGGGAGTCGAGGACACCAAACGGTGCACCGGCAGGAACGACGAACGGCGAACGGCGCACCCGCGCCAGCCGGCATCGGCGGCGGCGTCCCCGCAGCCCGCGTTCACAACGTCACGGGGAACTACGTCTAGGGGTTGCGGGCGAACACCGGGGTGGCGGTGCGCTCGGAGCGCAGCACGACCAGCCGCTCGGTGCGGTCCTGCAGGCGCTGCCAGCGGCGCCGCAGCGGGTCGTCGGCGCGGAGGCCGGTGTGGCAGGCGGTGGCCGCGCGCTGCCGTTCGCGGTCCACGTCGACGACGAGGACCTGGCGGCCGCGGAACTCCTGGCCGGGCCGCAGCGTCCAGGCGTAGAGCGTGCTGCCCTGCTTCGTCGCCGCGCGGTAGGCGGCCCGCATCGCGCGGACGTGGTCGGGGTGGGCGTCGTCGGCGGTGGCGTCGACGGTAAGCATGGCGTCGACGCCGTGGTGGGCCGCCACGATCTCGTCGGCGAGCGTGTCGAGGCTGGTCAGCACCAGCGTCCCGGGCACGTGGTCGAGCAGCACGACGTCGTCGGCGCCGAGGTGGCGGGTGGCGCGGCCGAGGTCGCGGGCTCGGTCCAGCCGCTGCCGGGGCCGTGGATCGTGAGCGCGGCCGTGTGTGAGGCAGACGATGTGGACGGACGTTCCGGCGCCGGCGAACGCGGCGATGACGCCGCCCAGCGCGAACGTCGCGTCATAGGGGTGCGCGCACACCACGACGAGGGTGCGGACGGCCGGCACCGGCCTCACATACGTGCTCATACCTCAGCATCGGGCCCGCCCGATTCAGACCTATAGGGCCGGAAAGACCCTGATCGCGGGACCATCGTCCCAAAGCACCTGGCGGCCGGGCGGCGTCGTCGGGCAAGGTGAGCGGCATCCCGAGACCCCGGAGGAGGGCCGAATGAAGGCCGAGCAGCTGACGGCGGCGGTGTGCGAGCACGGCGAGGGACCGGTGTACTCGCCGCGCTGGGCGGGACCACGCTGGGTCGACATGCTGGCCGGCGACGTGCTCGAGCTGAGCCCGTCCGGCGAGGTCGCCCGCCGCGGCGTCGGCAGCCCGGTCGCCGCGGTCATCCGGCCGCGACGGGGCGCCGGCTGGCTGGTCGCGACGGAGCGGGCGGTCGCCCTAGCCGACGGCGACGCCCTCGATGCCGAGCTGACCGAGGGCCCGGAGCTGTGGACCGACGCCGGCATCCGGTCCAACGAGGGCGGCTGTGCGCCCGACGGCGCGTTCTTCCTGGGCTCGATGGCCTACGACGAGACGTCCGGCGCGGGCACGGTGCACCGTATCGACCCGTCCGGCGTGGTGACCACGGCGGTCGAGCGGGTGACGATCTCCAACGGGCTCGGCTGGTCGCCCGACGGCGCCAGCGCGTACTACGTCGACACCGACGCCGGCCGCATCGACGCCTTCGACTGGTCCGCGGAGGGCGGGCTTACCGGACGGCGTCCGTGGGCGGAGGTGCCGGGCGGCCCCGACGGCCTCACCGTCGACGCCGAGGGCGGGGTCTGGGTCGCGACGTACTGGACGGGGGAGGTGCGCCGTTACGACGCCGGCGGCCGCCTCGACGCCGTCGTCGACCTGCCGGCCCGGCGGGCCACCGCGGTCGCGTTCACCGGCGCCGGCCTCGACGAGCTGGTCGTGACGACGTCGCGGCTCGGCCTCGACGACGCGGGGCCGGGCGACGGCGCGCTGTTCGCGATCCGCGAGCCGGGCGTGCGCGGCCTGCCGCTGTGGGAGTTCGGCGGCTGACGGTCATCCCGGCGGGCACGTACCGGGCGTCAGGCGGTCGCGGCCGGCAGGACGGGCGCCAGCGCGCGGCGGGTGAGCTGGTCGAGCAGCTCCTGCGCGACGGAGTCGAGCGCGATGGGGTTCGGCGTGGCCGGGCGCCGCTCGTCGTAGTAGGTGCCGTTGTCGTCGTCGGCACGGGCGACGGCGAGCAGGTTGCCGGCCGCGTGCTCCGGGGTGTCGCCGCCGATGGAGAACATCGCGTGCAGCAGCGGCGTCGCGATGACGCCGGGGTGCGCGCAGACGACGTCGACGGTCGGCCGCGGCCGGTGCCCGGCGAGCCGGCAGCTCCACGTCACCAGCGCCAGCTTCGACCGCGCGTACGCCGACGCGGGGGAGTAGCCCGGCCCGGCCAGCTCGAGGTCGTCCAGCCGCAGCTCGGCGGAGAAGTGGGTGGCCGACGCGACGTTGACGATGCGCCCGGCGCGTCCCGCCCCGACGGCGTCGAGCAGGAGCGTCGTCAGCGCGACCGGCGCGAGGTAGTTGGTCTGCCAGGTCGCCTCGTGGCCGTCGGCGGTCAGCGTGCGGGTGCGCGGGCCGGGCCGCGCGGCGTTGTTCACCAGCAGGTCGACGCCCTCCGGGCAGGCCGCGCGCACCGCGGACGCCAGCGCCGCGACGTCGCCCAGCACGCCGTAGTCGGCCGGCAGGTACACGACGTCGCCGGCCCGCCCGGCCGCGGCGGACAGCTCGCCGACCAGCCCGGACACCTCGTCCGGCGGCTGTGGTCCGTGCACGACCAGCCGCCGCGGCCGCAGCGCGGCCAGCTGCAGCGCCGTCGCCCGCCCGATGCCCGACGTCGCGCCGGTGAGCACGATGGTCGATCCCGTCAGCCGCATGCGCCCTCCGCTCTGGTGACGTCACAGTAGGGCACGGGCCGCCCGGCGCTCGTCAGATGACCTCGGCCCCGACGAAGCCGGTGCCCGGCCGGTAGTCGGGGGACTGATGCCGGAAGTAGGTGTTGTAGACGTCGCAGTAGGCGCCGCCGGCCCGCAGCAGGGAGTCGTGGGTGCCCTCCTCGACGATGCCGCCGTCGCGCATGACGATGATGCGGTCGGCGTGCTCGATGGTGGACAGCCGGTGCGCGATGACGATGGACGTGCGCCCGGCCAGCGCGACGTCGAGGCCCTCGGAGATGTGCGCCTCGGTGAGCGGGTCGACGCTGGCGGTGGCTTCGTCGAGGATGACGATGGCGGGGTCCTGCAGCAGCAGCCGGGCCAGCGCCACCAGCTGCCGCTGCCCCATCGACAGCGCCGAGCCGTGCTCGCCCACCTCGGTGCCGAGGCCGTCGGGGAGCGCGTCGAGCCAGTCGCCGCCGGCCACCGTGGCGGCCGCCGCGCGCACGTCGTCGTCGGAGGCGTCCGGACGCGGGTAGCGGATGTTGTCGGCCACGGTGCCGGAGAACAGGAACGGCGACTGCGGCACCACGCCCAGCTGCTGGCGGTACGACGTCAGCTCGACGGCGCGGATGTCGGTGCCGTCGATCAGGATCTGCCCGCCCTGGAACTCGTAGAACCGCACCAGCAGCCGGCCGATGGTCGACTTGCCGGCGCCGGTGTGCCCGACCAGCGCGATGGTCTCGCCGGCCGCGATGGTGAGGTCGAACCCGTCGAGCACCGGGTGCTCCGGCGCGTACCCGAACCGCACCGAGCGGAACTCGATGCGCCCGGCCAGGCGCCCCACCGGCCGGGGGTCGCGCTGCACCACCAGCGGCTCGGCGTCGATCAGCGCGAACACCCGCTCGGACGCCGACAGCCCCTGCTGGAACTGCGACCAGAACGACGCGATGGACGTCAGCGGCATCCAGAACAGCGCGACGCTCTGCAGGAACAGGTACCAGTCGCCGGCCGAGATGCTGCCGTCGAGCACCCGCCCGCCGCCGACCTGCACCAGCATGACGTTGGCCAGCCCGGCCACCGCGAACAGCACCGGGAAGATCGCACCGAACACGAAGCCCTGCTTGAGCGTGACCTTGTAGTTCTGCCCGTTGATCGGCTGGAACTCGCCGTAGATGGTCTGCTCCTGGCGGAAGTTCTTCGCCACGGAGATGCCGCCCATGGTCTCTTGCAGCGTCGCGTTGACCTTGGCGAGCGAGCGCTGCTGATGCCGTGTCGTCTCGCGGGCGATGCGCCGGAACCCGAGCGCCATCGCGACGACGACCGGCACGACGGCCATGACCAGCAGCGCCAGCCCGACGTTGCGGGTGAACAGCAGCGCGGTGAGGAGCCCGACCAGCAGCACCTGGCTGATGAGGTTCAGCGTCAGCGTGACGACGGTGGCGAAGTCTTCGGTGTCGGACGTGACCCGGCTGACCACCTTGCCCGACGAGTGCTCGTCGTAGAAGGACATGTCGCGGTCGAGGACGGCGTCGAAGGCGTCCTCGCGCAGGTCGAGCACGACGTCGCCGACCACCGTGGCGGTGTACCAGCGCTGCACGAAGTTGAACACCCAGCCCAGGACGCCGGTGACCAGCACCGCCGACACCAGCGCGACGACCAGGCCGGTGGTGCGGTCGGTGGTGATGCGGTCGAGGCCCTCGCTGACCGCGATGGGGAACGCGGCCTGCATGAGCGACTGCGCCACGATAGCGGCCGCGATGAGCCCCATGACCCGGGTCTTGGGCCGGAAGTACCGCAGGATGCGGCGCAGCAGCTCGCGGTCACCATACGTGCGGTCGTACGCCTCGGCGTCGAGGCCGTCCATGATGAACGCCATCAGCCGGTCACCTCGTCGTAGTGGGCGAAGATGCGCCGGTAGAGCGCGCAGCGGGCGAGCAGATCGTCGTGCGTGCCCTCGTCGACCAGGCGGCCGCGCTGCAGCAGCAGGACCTTGTCGGCCCACCGGATCTGCGACAGCCGGTGCGTGATGAGCAGCGTGGTGCGGCCCTCGAGGACACGCTGGATGGCCCGCTGGATCTCGTCCTCGGTGGCGCTGTCGATGGCGCTGGTGGAGTCGTCGAGGACCAGGATGGCGGGGTCGGTGAGCAGCGCCCGGGCGATGGCCAGCCGCTGCCGCTGCCCGCCGGAGAGCGTGACGCCGCGTTCGCCGATGACGGTGTCGTAGCCGTCGTCGAGGGCGGTGACGAACTCGTGCGCCTGGGCGTCCTTCGCGGCGCGGACGACGTCGTCGCGGTGGGCCTGCTGGCCGAGGCTGAACGCGATGTTCTCGTGTACCGAGCGGCTGAACAGCACGATGTCCTGCTCGATGGTGGAGATCTGGGAGCGCAGGGAGTCGAGGTTCCACTCGCGGACGTCGAGGCCGTCGACCAGGACCCGGCCGGAGCCGGTGTCGTAGATGCGGTTGACCAGCTTCGTCAGCGTGGTCTTGCCGGAGCCGGTCTCGCCGACGACGGCCACCGTCTGGCCCGGCTCGATGCGGAACGACAACCCGTCGAGCACCGGCTGGTCGCCGTAGCCGAACGTGACGTCCTGGAACTCGACGGCGCCGCGCATGGGCGCGACGTGGCCGGCCTCGTTGTGGTCGAGCTCGGTCTCCTCGCGCATGAGCGCCAGCAGCCGGTTCGCGCTGGCGATGCCGTTCTGCACCAGCGAGAAGGAGAAGATCGAGATGAACGCCGGGAAGCCGAGCAGGCCGAGCAGCCCGATGTAGGTGATCAGCCCGCCGACGCTCAGCTCGCCGGCGTCGAGCAGCCACAGCCCGTGCAGCAGCCCGCCGGCCGTCGCGACCGCCAGCAGCAGGGTGGGCAGGTAGCGCGCCTGGATGAGGCCCTGCTGGACGTAGGCGTCGCGGTAGCGGCGGGCGTTGCGGCCGAACTTGGCCAGCTCCTGCTTCTCCTGGCCGGTCGCCTTGACCACCTCGATGCCGCGGATGGTCTCGTTCAGCCCCGCGTTCAGGGTGCCGTAGTGCTCGCGCAGCGACGCCGACACCGGCGCCAGCCGCCGCATGAACCGCCGGATCGACCACACGAACGCGACCGCGAAGATCAGCGGCGCGACCAGCAGCCGGGGGTCGAGGAACGCGATGAAGATGATCGGCACGATGCCCTGCATGAGGGAGTCGACCAGGAGGTCGACGCCCGGGCTGAACATGGTGCCGAGCTGCCGGACGTCGTTGGCGCCGCGGGCCATGAGGTCGCCGACCCGCTGCCGGTTGTGGAACGTCTGGCTCTTGCCGAGCAGGCTGACGTACAGCTCGTCGCGGGCGTCGCGCTCGATGCGTTTGGCCAGCACCTCGGTGCACAGCCGGGCCACGACGTCGAGCACCGACCGCCCGACGATCACCACCAGCAGCGTGACGGCGATGGCCGTGAGCGCCGCCCTGCGTCCGGCGGCGTCGTCGAGCACCGTGTCGAAGGCGTCGCCGACCAGCCCCGGCACCATGGAGTTGAGCACCACCACGGCGACCGAGCCGACCAGGAAGCCGGCGAGGTGCCACGGGTTGCGCAGCTGGTGCGACACGATCCAGCGCACCGGGCCGCGCCGGTCGAACTCCGGGCGACCGGCGACGGTGAATTCGGTGCGTGTCAGTGTCATCGTCGGAAGTTCTAGCACGCGGCACCGACAAACCTCACCCGGTTAAAGCGGGCGCCGGCTCAGTCGACGGCCCAGGTGTGGACCGGCTCGTTGCTGTGCATGTGCTCGATGTACGAGCGCAGCATGCCACGCAGCGCGTCATGGCGTTCGGCGGAGGTGCCGTCGAAGCGGCGGTGGAACGCGGCGACCTGCCAGTCGGCGCCGTTGCGGTGCTCGGCGCAGCGCCGCTCGACGATGCCGAGCAGCCGCTCCTGCACGGCGGTGTCGACGCCCCAGTCGCGCAGGCCGTCGTAGGCCAGCGGCAGCAGCCGCCGCAGCACCAGCTCGGCGACCGGGACGTGCCCCAGCCCCGGCCAGTACACCTGGGCGTCGAGGCCGCCACGGGCACACGCGTGGAAGTTCTCCTCCGCGGCGCTGAACGACATCTGCGTCCACACCGGACGGTCCTCGGCGGCCAGCCGCCGCACCAGCCCGTAGTAGAACGCGCCGTTGGCCAGCGTGTCGGCGACCGTCGGCCCGGCCGGCAGCACGCGGTTCTCGACCCGCAGGTGCGCGCGGCCGCGGACGACGTCGTACACCGGCCGGTTCCAGCGGTAGATGGTGCCGTTGTGCAGTCGCAGTTCGGCCAGCTCCGGGGTGTCGCCGCGGTCCAGCACGGCGATCGGGTCCTCGTCGGCGACGATCGGCAGCAGGGCGGGGAAGTACCGCACGTTCTCCTCGAACAGGTCGAAGATCGACGTGATCCACCGTTCGCCGAACCACACCCGCGGCCGCACGCCCTGCGCCTTGAGCTCCTCGCTGCGGGTGTCGGTGGCCTGCTCGAACAGCGCGACGCGGGTCTCGGCCCACAGCTGCTTGCCGAGCAGGAACGGCGAGTTCGCGCCGACGGCGATCTGCACGCCCGCGACGGCCTGGGCGGCGTTCCAGACGGCCGGGAACTGCTCCGGGCTGACCTGCAGGTGGAACTGGGTGCTCGTGCAGGCCGCCTCCGGGAGGATGGTGTCGCACGAGACGCGCAGCCGCTCGGCGCCGTCGATGGCGAGGTGCAGGTCCTCGCCCCGGGCGGCCAGGATCTGGTCGTTCAGCAGCTCGTAGCGCGGGCTCCCCGACAGCGCATGCCCGGACAGGTGCTCCAGCCGCAGCGTCGGCAGGATGCCGATCATCGCCAGGTGCGCCCCGACGGCGCCCGCCTTCTGCTCGGCGGCGTTCAGGCTGGCCCGGACGTCCTCCTCGAACGCCCTGACGCCGGTGCCGTCGAGCTCGCGCGGCGCCAGGTTGATCTCCAGGTTCCACTGGCCCAGCTCGGTCTGGAAGGCCGGGTCCGCGATGGCCGCCAGTGCCTCGGCGTTGCGCATGGCCGGGTCGTACCGGTCGTCGACGAGGTTCAGCTCGATCTCCAGCCCGGTCAGCGGCCGGTCGAACTCGAACTGCGCCTCGCGGAGCATGCGCTCGAAGGCGTCGAGGCACCGGCGGACCTTGGCGCGGTACTCCGTGCGGTCCGCCCGGGTGAACTCCTGCCGGCCGACGTCCTCGCCCATGTGACCTCCAGAGGCTCGTCAGCACAGTATTACCCCTGGCGGGACCAGTGTCCGTATTCGGCCGGCCGGCGCAGCATGGCCAGCCACATCAGCGGCAGCATGACGACGTGCTCGGCGACCAGCAGGACGTCCGCGCCGAACAGGCCGAGCCAGTGCAGCGGCGCGAGGACGGCGACCGGCGCGATCATGACGGCGGCCATCTCCAGCGACGCCGGCCAGCCGTGGCCGCGGATCCGCATCCAGACGACCATCGCGACGGACATGTCGGCGGCCATGAGGACGGCGCCGAGACCGGGATCGGCGGGCGACCCCAGCCCGGCGGCCGAGCGCAGCAGCGGGCCGATGATCATGCCGGCGACCATCGCCACCAGCATCTCGAGATAGTGGCGGACGAACGCGCGCCGCCCGTGGCCGTGGTGGGTGTCGTGGGTGCTGGGTGTGAGTGTCATACCAGCAGCGTCGGCCCGATCCGCGCACGGCTGTAGATGCGCGGTGTCACGTCTTGGCCGTGCGGATCGCACGCTCCGGCCGTGCGGTCGGCGAGCCGCACGCCGCCGCTGCGCGCTGCTGCCCGTCGGCGCGCTCGACCAGCTCACCCACGGCGACGACACCCTGGTGACGTTCTCGAACTGGCCCGGCCGCCTGGCCGAGGCCAACCGCGCCGAGCTGGCTACGCCGGCGGAACCGCGGTGATGTTGACCAGCCAGGCGACGCCGAAGCGGTCGGTGCACATGCCGAAGGCGTCGCCCCACGGCGCCGTCTCCAGCGGCACGGTGACGGCGCCGTCGCCAGACAGCTTCTCCCAGTAGTCGCGCAGCGTGGGCTCGTCGTCGCCGCTGAGCGAGATCGAGACGTTGCCGCCGGGGGAGTGCTCCATGCTGTTCGGGGTGTCGGCGGCCATCAGCACCAGGCCGTTCTCGGACTCCAGCTGGCCGTGCATGATCTTGCCGGCCTCGGCCGGGTCGTCGCCGGCGCCGAGGTCGGCGAACGTGCTGAGCCGGAGCTCGCCGCCGAAGACCGACTGGTAGAACTCCATCGCCTGCCGGGCGTTGTCGCGGAACCCGATGTACGGGTTGAGGAGCGTGCTCATGGTCCGACCTCCCCGTCGAGCCGCCGGATCCACGGACGGAACCGGCTCCAGGTCGACCCTAGACCCGCCTTCGGCGCCCCGCCCATGATCATCAACCTTTTGCGTCGTCATAGCAGCACAAAAGGTTGATGATCACGGGCTACTTGCCCCGACGACTAGTGGAGCATGACCGGCGGCGCCTGGTCGACGTCGCCCTCGTCCTCCGCGCGCGGGTCGGTGCGCAGCTCCTGCTTGCTCCGCGGCAGGAAGGACGCCGGGATGAGGCAGAGCACCACGAGCACGACCGCCACCAGGAAGGTGTTGCCGAACGCCTCGGCCAGCGCCGACTGCCCGGCCGACACCGCCTCGGGCGGCAGCTGGTCGACGGTCTGGGTCTGGACGGCCCCGTTGTATGCGGTGGCCGCCGCGTTGTTGAGGATGTGGTTGGTCAGGATGACCGACATGACGGCGGTGCCGATGGAGCCGCCGGTCTGCTGGACGATGTTCATCAGAGTGGACCCGCGGGCCACCTCGTTGTGGGTGAGGCTGGCCAGCGCCGCGCTCATGATCGGCATCATCGTCATGCCCATGCCGAGGCCCATGACGAACAGCGAGCCCAGCAGCAGCCCGTACGGCGTGTCGGCCTCGAGCTGGGTGAACGTCCCCATGCCGATGGCGATGAGCACGATGCCGCCGAGCACCAGCTTGCCGGGACCGATCTTGTCGGTGAGCCGGCCGGCGATCGGCATGGTCACCATGGCGCCGAGGCCCTGGGGCGCCATCAGGAGGCCCGCCATCAGCGTGCTCTCCTGGCGGACGTTCACGAAGTAGCTCGGGAACAGCAGGCCGGCGCCCATGAACGCCACGATGAACAGCGACATCGTCACGACGGCGATGGTGAGGTGCCGGTTGAGGAACAGGTGCAGGTCGATCAGCGGGTTGGACTTGCGCAACGCGTGGAAGACGAACGCCACGACCAGCGCCAGGCCGATGATGGCCGGGACCAGCACCTCGGCGTTGTTGACGGTGCCGTGTTCCGGGATGGACGAGACGCCGTAGAGGAACGCCGCCAGACCGGGGGAGAGCAACGCCATGCCGACGAAGTCGAACGTCTCGGACGGCTGCTCGGTGTCCTTGGGCAGCACCCGGAAGGCGGCGACGAAGGCGACGATGCCGAGCGGCAGGTTGATCAGGAAGATCCAGTGCCACGAGGCGATGTCGATCAGCCAGCCGCCCAGGATCGGGCCGCCGATCGGGCCGAGCAGCATCGGCACGCCCAGGACGGCCATGACGCGGCCGATCCGGTCCGGGCCGGCGGCACGGGTCATGATGGTCATGCCCAGCGGCATCAGCATGCCGCCGCCAAGGCCCTGGATGATGCGGGCGCCGATGAGCGGGCCGATGTCCCAGGCGAAGGCGCACAGCACCGAGCCGAGCGTGAACAGGACGAGCGACGTCAGGTAGAGCCGCTTGGTGCCGAACCGGTCCGCCGCCCAGCCGGTGACGGGGATGACCGCGGCCAGCGCCAGCGTGTACGCCGTCATGGTCCAGGCGACGGTGGCGTAGGTGGCGTCGAACTCGATCTGGAACGTCGGCAGCGCGACGCTGACGACGGTGATGTCGAGAATGGACATGATGGCGCCGAGCACCACCACACCGGCGACCTTCAGGACGCCGCGATCGAGCTTGTCGTCGGACCCGGTGTCGGGGGGTCCGGCCGGTGCACTCATGAGAGTTGTTCCTCCATGCGAGATGGTGCGGATGGTTCGACGATCGGACCGAGCGCGGCCGCGAGCCGGTCGCGGTCCGCCGGGTCCAGGGACCGGGCGAAGGCCCGCACGGCGTTGTGCCGGGTCTCGTCGATCTCGGTCATGATCGCGCGGCCGGCGCCGGACAGCGAGACCAGCCGGACGCGGCGGTCCTGCGGGTCCTCACGCCGTTCGACCAGGCCGTGGGCGACCAAGCGGTCGACGTTGCGGCCCGCCGTGGCCAGGGTGAGGTCGAGCCGGTCGGCCAGCTCGTTGATGGGCAGCGCCTCGGCGTGCCGGCCGAGCATGATGAGGCAGCGGAACTGCGAGATGGAGAGATCCAGCTCGACCATGGACCGCAGGTCGGAGTCGGCCTTGGTGCACGACAGCCGGTGGAGGAACGCCTCCAGGGCGGTGACGAGCTCGAGCTCGGAGGCGGGCACCCGAGAATGCTAACGCACCTGCAACCATTGCGGGTGTGAGAGCGATCACGCTCATGCGTCCCCCGGTCCCCGTCCACACGGGCAAGCATGCTCCCGCCGGACGCCGTCGAGCATCTCATTTTCCGAACCCTCCTTCGGCCCCCACACCCGAGACGTACGACCCCACCGGATTGTGACGCGTACGCTTGGGGCCGCCGGCCATGAGCAACGGGGGAGGACGGGCTGTGAAGGCGCAGGAGACGGCGGTGCAGACCGACCGGGTGTTCACGATTCCGAACATCCTGTCGTTCCTGCGGCTGCTGGGCGTGCCGGTGTTCCTCTGGCTGGTGCTGGCGAAGGAGGCCGACACCCTGGCGATCGTGCTGCTCGCGGTCTCCGGGTTCACCGACTACCTCGACGGCTACCTGGCCCGGCGCTGGAACCAGATCAGCCGGCTCGGCCAGCTGCTCGACCCGCTCGCCGACCGGCTCTACATCCTCACCACCATCATCGCGCTGACGCTGCGCGACATCATCCCGCTGTGGTTCGCGGTGCTGCTGGTCGCCCGCGACGTGTACATGACGGGCATCGTCGCGCTGCTGCGCGCCCGCCGCGGCATCACCGGGCTGCCCGTCCACTTCCTCGGCAAGTCCGCCACGGCCTGCCTGCTGTACGCGTTCCCGCTGCTGCTGTGGGGCGACGGCGACGGCACCATCCCCATGCTGGCCCGGGTGTTCGGCTGGGCGTTCGTCATCTGGGGCGTGGCGCTGTACTGGTGGGCGGCGGTCCTCTACACCGAGCAGACCCGCAAGGTGCTCGCCACCCCGGTCCCCGACCGGAGTTCCTGAGTGGCCGGCACGGATGTCGGCGCGGGAACGTCGTGACGTGCGTGCGAGCATAGGACCGTGGTGACAGGGCAGGCTCCCCGCGTCCGTCCGCTGCGGCGGCCGGACGAGTCGATGTCGCTGCTCAACGACCTGTTCGCCAAGCCGCTCGACCCCGGCTACGAGGACGCCGCGGCGCGCCGCCGGGCCGCGGGCGAGCGGCCGACGTCGAAGCGCACCTGGCGGTCGCCGGCGCTCGCGATCGGGCTCGTCGCGCTCGGCCTGTTGCTGACCATGTCGGTGTTGCAGGTGCGCAACACCGCTAGTGTTGTCTCTTCGGAGCGGCAGGGGCTCATCGAGCAGATCCACAACGAGGACGAGCGCGTCAGCCGGCTGCAGGGCGAGGTCAGCTCCCTGGAGTCCGAGATCGGGCGGCTGGAGAGCGACCTCCTGCAGAACTCCGCGGCCGGGCAGCAGACGCGGGAGGAAGTCGAGAGCTTGCAGGCGACAACGGGGGCCATCGCCGTGACGGGGCCAGGGGTGGTGGTCACGGTCGACAACGCCGCGGAACAGGACGCCGAGAACGGCACCGACAAGGTGCTCGACCTCGACCTGCGCCAGGTGGTGAACGGGCTCTGGTCGGCCGGGGCCGAGGCCGTCGCCATCAACGGCCAGCGCATCACCCCGCTGACGGCCATCCGGTCCGCGCAGAACGTCATTCAGATCAACTACCGGCCCATGGACGCGCCGTACGAGGTCTCAGCCATCGGCGACCCGCGCTCGCTGGCGCGCGACTTCGGCGACGGCAGCGGCGGCAGCTGGCTGCGTGATATCGCCTCCAGCAGCGGCATCTACTACGACGTCGACTCCGAGGAGTCGCTGACGCTGCCGGCCGGCAACACGCCGCTGTCCTTCGCGATCCCCGGGGAGGGCTCATGATCCCACTCGCCGGGCTCCTCGTCGGCATCCTGGCCGGCCTCTACTTCGACGTGTCGGTGCCGCTGGAGTTGCAGCCGTACCTGCCCATCGCCATCGTCGCCGCGCTCGACGCGGTGTTCGGCGGCATCCGGGCGGTCATCGAGGGCATCTTCAACGACAAGGTGTTCGTCGTCTCGTTCATCGCCAACGTGCTGATCGCCGCGTTCATCGTGTTCCTCGGCGACCAGCTCGGCGTCGGCTCGCAGCTGTCGACGGCGGTGATCGTCGTACTGGGCATCCGCATCTTCACCAACGTCGCGACGATCAGACGGCACATCTTCCATGCCTGACCCGACCCCCGGCCCTGACGACACCGGCCTCGACAGCTCGGCCTCCCCGGCCGAGCCGGCTGAGCCGGTCGCCCCGGCCTCTCCGGCCGAGCCGGTCCCTCCGGCCGACCCGGCCTCTCCGGCCGAGCCCGCGGAGACGCCGGAGCCCGTCGAGGAGACGGCCGAGCGGCCCGCCGCGTCGCCGCAGCCGTTCATCCCGGGCGGCGGCAGGTTCACCCCGGCGGCGCCGTCGGGCACCAAGCGGCTCTGGAACGCCGTCCGGCAGCGCCCCGACGGCGGCCAGGTGCTGGTGGCGGTGCTGGTCGCGCTGCTCGGCTTCGGCGCCGTCCTGCAGGTGCGGGCGGACGACGACGACGCGCTCGCCAACGCCCGCCGCGACGACCTCGTGCAGATCCTCGACGGCCTGCGCCGCCAGGCCGACCGCCTCGACGACCACGTCGCCGAGCTGGAGTCCGACCGCCGCGACCTCGTCAGCGGCGCCGACACCGAGGCCGCGGCGCTGGAGCAGGCCGAGGAGCGGGCCCGCAGCACCGGCGTGCTGGCCGGCACCATCGCGGCCGGCGGCCCCGGCATCATCATGACGATCAGCGACCCCGACCACGACGTCGCCGCCTACACCATGCTGCGCGCGATCAACGAGCTGCGGGTGGCCGGCGCCGAGGCCATCCAGATACGCGGCGGCGGCAACGACGCCGCCGTCCGGGTGGTCGCCAGCACCTCGTTCGAGAACCCGAGCGCCGATGTCCTCACCGTCGGTGGCGTGGAGCTGGAGCCGCCGTATGAGATCGTCGCCATCGGCGAGCCGGGCGAACTGAGCGGTTCGATGATGTTCGCCAACGGCGTCGTCGCGAGTATCGAAGGTGACGACAAGGGTGGCGCGGAGGCCACCGTCGACGAGTACGACGACCTCACCGTCGACGTGTTGCACGAGCCGCAGGCGCCTCAGTACGCTCGCCCGGCGCCCGAGGACGGCGACGACGAATGACCCCGAACACGTGCCCCCGAGGAGGCAGATCCCGTTGTATCCCGACGACCTGAGGTACACCGCGGAGCACGAGTGGGTTCGCAGCCCCGGTGAGGCCGAGGGCAGCGTCCGCGTCGGCATCACGCACTTCGCCCAGGAGCAGCTCGGCGACATCGTGTACGTCCAGCTGCCGGCCGTCGGCGACGCCGTCACCGCGGGCGGCGTCTGCGGCGAGCTCGAGTCGACCAAGAGCGTGAGCGAGCTGTTCGCGCCGGTCACCGGGACCGTCGTGGCCCGCAACGAGGAGCTCGACGCCGCGCCCGAGCAGGTGAACGCCGACCCCTACGGCGCCGGGTGGATGATCGAGATCGTCCCGGCCGATCCAGGGGTCGTCGATCAGCTACTGACGGCCGGCGACTACCGTTCCCAGGTAGAGGGCTGATCCGCCGGTTGACCCTGGCGGCGGCCGGTTCTAGGTTGCCAACATCCGTAAACCCTCAGGCGCTGGTCGAGAGTGAGTGAGACACTCGTAGCGCCGACGAGTCGAAGCCGGGGGGAGACCCACGGCGGGAGGCCAGCTGATGCCGTTCTGCACCCAGTGCGGGCACCAAAACCCGACCGACGCGAAGTTCTGCTCCAATTGCGGAACCCCGCTGGTCCGGCCCATGCAGCCGGCCGAGACGGGGGGTGACGCCACGAGCACCATGGCCATGGTGCGCGAGGAGACCGCGCAGGTCGAGCGGGACGACTCCAGCGACCTCGCGGCGGCCGACCAGGCCGCCGTCGACGCCCTGCCCGAGGGCAGCGCGCTGCTGGTGGTGCTGCGCGGCCCCAACGCGGGCAGCCGGTTCCTGCTCGACACCGACGTCGTCAGCGCCGGCCGGCACCCCGACTCCGACATCTTCCTCGACGACGTCACCGTCTCGCGGCGGCACGCGGAGTTCCGGCGCATGCCCGGCGGCTTCGTCGTCTCCGACGTCGGCAGCCTCAACGGCACCTACGTCAACCGCGACCGCATCGACGAGGTCGCGCTGAGCAACGGCGACGAGGTCCAGATCGGCAAGTACCGCCTGGTCTATTACTCCAGCCAGCACGGGTTCGGAGGCGGGCCCAGGTGAGTCCCGCCGAGGCGAACTCGGCGCGTGCCTCCGGGCCGGCGCGGCGCGACGCCGCGCCGGCCGGCCAGACGATGAGCATCGGCGAGGTGCTGGCCCAGCTGCGGCCCGACTTCGCCGACGTCAGCATCTCCAAGATCCGGTTCCTCGAGACCGAGGGCCTGGTCGAGCCGCAGCGCTCGCCGTCGGGCTACCGCCGCTTCAGCCACGACGACGTCGCCCGGCTGCGCTACGTCCTCACCGTGCAGCGCGACCACTACCTGCCGCTGCGGGTGATAAAAGAGCAGCTCGGCCAACTTGATCGGGGCATGGAGCTGGTCACCGAGGGCAGCACCGTGACGCCGTACACCGCGGCCGCGGCAGCCAGCGACGAGGTGCTGCTGCCGCGCGCGTCGCTGCTGGAGGCGGCCGCCATCTCCGACGAGCTGCTGACCGAGCTGGAGTCCTACGGGATGGTGACGGCGCGTCGCGGGGGTGCGTACGACGCCGACGCCCTGCTGGTCGCCCGCACGGCCGCCGAGCTGGCCCAGTATGGGCTGCAGCCGCGGCACCTGCGCTCGGTCCGGACCGCCGCCGAACGGCAGGTCGGGCTGGTCGAGCAGGTGGTGGCGCCGATGTTCCGCCAGCGCAGCGCCGACTCCCGCGGCCGCGCCGAAGAGACCGCCGCCGACGTCGCCCGGCTCACCGTCCGGCTGCACGCGGCGCTCGTCGACGCGGGGACGCGGCGGCTGTCGCGCTGACGCCGTCCGCCGGGCGTGCGCAGTGCCGTCCGCAGGGCGTGCGCGGTGCCGTCCGCGGGCTGGTTCCGCGGCTGGGCCCGGCCCGTCGCAGGGGTAGTGTTGAAGTCGTGCGCGAGCTAGACGTCGTGGGCGTCCGAGTGGAGATGCCCTCCAACCAGCCCATCGTCCTTCTGCGTGAGGTGGGTGGTGACCGTTTCCTGCCCATCTGGATCGGCGCCGTGGAGGCCACGGCCATCGCGTTCGCCCAGCAGGGCGTCGTGCCGCCGCGGCCGATGACCCACGATCTGTTCAAGGACGTGCTCGACGCCGCCGGCATCACGCTCGAGCAGGTCCGCATCACCGAGGTGCGCGACAACACCTACTACGCGGAGCTGGTGCTGTCCGGCGGGCTCGAGATCAGTTCGCGCCCGTCCGACTCCATCGCGCTGGCGCTGCGCACCGGGTCGCCCATCTATGCCTCCGAGCCGCTGCTCGACGAAGCCGGCGTCCTCATGGCCGACCCCGACTCCGAGGAGCAGGAGGACGAGGTCGCCCGGTTCCGCCAGTTCCTCGACGAGGTCACCCCGGAAGACTTCAGCGGCTGAAGGGGCCGCCCGGCTGCCCGAGGCGCGTGTTACTCGTGTGACTGGTGTGATTTCTGTCTAGAGCTGAAGTCGAGCTTGAGACTTGCCGCGTGTTGCATTGACCGCCGTGAGGCCCGGGCCTAACGTCACTGGTGTAACACGATGTCGCAATCGGCTTGGGACCATGAAGGGGTCGGCGTGAGCGCAGACAGCACATCCGGTACCGGCACGGCGGGTGACGCCGGCCGGACCGCCGCGGCCGGCCGCGCCGCCACCCGCCAGGGCCTGCTGTTCGAGGGCATGGTCGGGCCCGTCCCCGAGGACGTCGGCTACCGCGGGCCCACCGCCTGCAGCGCCGCCGGCATCACGTACCGCCAGCTCGACTACTGGGCTCGCACCGGGCTGGTCGAGCCGAGCATCCGCAGCGCCGCCGGGTCCGGCAGCCAGCGGCTGTACTCGTTCCGCGACATCCTGGTGCTCAAGATCGTGAAGCGGCTGCTCGACACCGGTGTCTCGCTGCAGCAGATCCGCACCGCGGTGACGCACCTGCGCGACCGCGGCGTCGAGGACCTCGCCGGCATCACGCTGATGAGCGACGGCGCCAGCGTCTACGAGTGCACGTCCGCCGACGAGGTGGTCGACCTCGTGCAGGGCGGCCAGGGCGTCTTCGGCATCGCCGTCGGCCGGGTGTGGCGCGAGATCGAGGCCACCCTCGTCCAGCTGCCGGCCGAGAAGCCCGGCGAGCCGCCGGCTGAGCACCCCGGCGACCAGCTCGCCGCCCGCCGCCGCGCACGCGCCGCTGGAGAGTAGGGCCGCACAGCTCTCGCGGACGCCCGCGTCGCCGGCTCTCGTGGTCGGGCGATACGGGCGTTCTGCGTCTCCGGGCAGCAACCGCCTCGACGCCGACACTCGGCCGTTCACGTCGCAGACACCGCACCGCCGCCGACACCGGGCTGTTCACCTCGCAATCGGCGGGGCTGCCGGAGCTGCCAGAGATGTGGGTTCTGCGTGCGATGGCGATGTCGACACCGCACCGGCCCCAGTCTCCGCGGCGCCAGCTCTGGTATCGCCGCAGCTCACCGACCCACCAGGACACCGATCGGCGCGCTGGTGCTCTGCAGTCGGATGTGACGGCAGAGCTCGATCGCGCGATGGTGGTATGCGGTCGGATGTGACGGCAGAGCACCAGCGGCCGAGAACGGGCCTCGCCGCTCCGCTGGATCGGGCGTCAGCGCCGCCGGTGGGCGGTTCGTCCACAGGGTGAGTGAATCGGCGCCGTCGTCCACAATCGGGTCCGAGACCGGCCGCGAGCAGGATCGGGCGTGGTCGGATGGTCACATGATCGATCCAGCGTTCGCCGCCAAACCCGACCACCCCCACCACACCCGCCGGGCCGGGCTACCCGCCTGGGGCCACGAGGGCGCCCACCCCGTTGATCGCATCAGCCTCGTGCGAGCAGGCACCGTGCTCCGGACGGCTCGGGCGCACGCCGGGCTGAGCCAGCGAGAACTCGCCGAGCGGGCTGGCGTCGGGGCGTCCTCGATCATCCGGGCCGAGGCGGGGCGAACCGTGCCCGGGTGGGACCTGGTGGTCACCTGCCTGAAGGCATGCGGAATGCGGCCCGCGCTCGTCACCCACGACGGCGAGGTGGTGCTGACCACGCCGCTGATCCAGCGACGTGACGCCGCAGGCCGGCACTATCCGTCGCATCTGCCGGTATGGGTGGTGGAATGCGACAGCCAGTGGTGGGACAGCCACCCGTTGCGGCGGGTGCCGGTGCCGCTCGAAGAGCTGCCGCTCTTCAGCTTCCGCCGCCGGTATCGGAAGGACCAGGCAAAAGCCCGGTGGGAGCGCAACTGACATCGCGACGAGACACCGACCGGGGCGGCCGTTCGCGCGTCCGCGTCGCAGCCCGAGCGGCGGCGAGCTATGCTGACGGCGAGCTGTGGACCCGGGCCGGGAGAGTTCTCGCACCACACGGTGTGAGGCGCCGAAGGGGCAACATCCCCGCCAACCTCTCAGGCAGCAAGGACCGGTCGGGCGAGGCCACTCTGAAGTCGTGTCAACGGCGACAGAGGGGGAGCGAACTCGTCCACACGTGTCCGAGGAGCTCCGCCGATGTCCCTGTCCCAGATCGCCAGCGAGGCGCCCTTCGTCGCCCGGCACGTCGGGCCGCGCGACGAAGAGATCGCGAAGATGCTCGACGCCGTCGGGTACGAGTCGCTCGACGCGCTGGTCGAGGCGGCCGTGCCGGACGCCATCCGCAACCTCGATGCGCTCGACCTCCCGCCGGCCAGCACCGAGACCGAGACGCTGGACGAGCTGCGGGCGCTGTCGCGGCGCAACCGGCCGCACACCCAGATGATCGGCCTCGGCTACCACGACACCGTGACGCCGCCGGTGGTCGTCCGCCGCGTACTGGAGAGCCCGGCCTGGTACACCGCCTACACGCCGTACCAGCCGGAGATCTCGCAGGGCCGGCTCGAGGCGCTGCTGAACTTCCAGACCATGGTCTCCGACCTCGCCGGCCTGCCGACGGCCAACGCCAGCCTGCTCGACGAGGCCACCGCGGCGGCCGAGGCGATGACGCTGATGCGCCGGTCCGTCCGCGGTGCCGCGAACACCGTCGTCGTCGACGCCGACTGCCTGCCGCAGACCATCGCGGTCATCCAGACCCGGGCCGAGCCGCTGGGCATCGACGTCGTGGTGGCCGACCTCGACCAGGGGCTGCCGGACGGCGAGCTGTTCGGGGTCGTCGTCCAGTACCCGGGCGCGTCCGGGCGCGTCCGTGACCTCACGCCGGTCATCGAGGCGGCGCACCAGCGGGGCGCGCTGGTCACCGTCGCCGCCGACCTCCTCGCCCTGACGCTGCTGACGCCGCCCGGCGAGCTGGGCGCCGACGTCGTCGTCGGGACGTCGCAACGGTTCGGGGTGCCGCTCGGGTACGGCGGGCCGCACGCCGGGTATATGGCGGTCCGGACCGGGCTGGAGCGCGGGCTGCCCGGCCGGCTGGTCGGCGTCTCCAAGGACGCCGCCGGCGCGCAGGCGTACCGGCTCGCGCTGCAGACCCGCGAGCAGCACATCCGCCGGGAGAAGGCGACGTCGAACATCTGCACCGCGCAGGTGCTGCTGGCCGTCGTCGCCTCGATGTACGCCGTCTGGCACGGTCCCGAAGGGCTACGCGAGATCGCGTCGCGGGTGCACGGTCACGCGACGGCGCTGGCGGCGGCGCTGCGGGCCGGCGGCGTCGAGGTCGTCCACGACGCGTTCTTCGACACCGTCCTCGCCCGGGTGCCGGGCCGCGCGGCGGCCGTCGTCGCCGATGCGGCCGAGCTGGGCGTCAACCTCGGCCCGGCCGGCGTCGACGACGTGCGCATCGCCTGCGACGAGGTCACCACCGGCGCCGACCTCACCCGGGTGCTCCGCGCGTTCGGCGTCGCCGGGACGGCCGCCGCGGCCTCCGTCGCGATCCCCGAGGGGCTGCGCCGGCACAGCCCGTACCTCACCCACCCGGTCTTCAACACGCACCGGTCCGAGACGTCGATGCTGCGCTACCTGCGCAAGCTCGCCGACAAGGACTACGCGCTCGACCGCGGCATGATCCCGCTCGGCTCGTGCACCATGAAGCTCAACGCGGCCACCGAGATGGAGCCGATCACCTGGCCCGGGTTCGCCGGCATCCACCCGTTCGTGCCGGTCGAGCAGGCCGACGGCTACCTCGCGCTGATCCGCCAGCTGGAGGGGTGGCTGGCGACGGTGACGGGGTACGACGCGGTGTCGATCCAGCCGAACGCCGGGTCGCAGGGCGAGCTGGCCGGGCTGCTGGCGATCCGCGCGTTCCACCGCTCCAACGGCGACGAGCAGCGCGACGTGTGCCTCATCCCGTCCAGCGCGCACGGCACCAACGCGGCGTCGGCGGTCATGGCCGGCATGCGGGTCGTGGTGGTCGCGGCGGCCGGCGACGGCACCGTCGACCTCGCCGACCTGCGGGCGAAGATCGACGAGCACGCCGACCGGCTGGCCGCGATCATGGTCACGTACCCGTCGACGCACGGCGTTTACGAGGAGGGCATCACCGAGATCGCGGCGCTGGTGCACGCGGCCGGGGGTCAGGTGTACGTCGACGGCGCCAACCTCAACGCGCTGGTCGGGCTGGCGAAGCCGGGCGAGTTCGGCGCCGACGTCAGCCACCTGAACCTGCACAAGACGTTCTGCATCCCGCACGGCGGCGGCGGTCCCGGGGTCGGCCCGATCGGCGTGCGCGCGCACCTGACGCCGTTCCTGCCGAACCACCCGCTGCTGCCGGAGGCCGGCCCCGCGACCGGCGTCGGGCCCATCGCGGCGGCGCCGTTCGGGTCCGCGTCGATCCTGCCGATCCCGTGGGCCTACATCCGGATGATGGGCCCGGCCGGGCTGAAGCTGGCCACCCAGACCGCGGTGCTGAACGCCAACTACGTCGCCGTGCGGCTGCGCGACCACTTCCCGGTGCTGTACACCGGCCGCGGCGGACTGGTCGCGCACGAGTGCATCGTCGACCTGCGGCCGCTGACCAAGGCCACCGGCATCTCCGTCGACGACGTCGCCAAGCGGCTGATCGACTACGGGTTCCACGCGCCGACCATGTCGTTCCCCGTCGCCGGGACGCTGATGATCGAGCCGACCGAGTCCGAGGACAAGGGCGAGCTGGACCGCTTCTGCGACGCGATGATCGCGATCCGCGCCGAGGCCGGCCGCGTCGCCGCCGGTGAGTGGCCGGTTGACGACAACCCGTTGGTCAACGCGCCGCACACGGCGTCGTCGCTGGTCGCGGCGTGGTCCCACCCGTACGACCGGGCCAGCGCCGTCTACCCGTCCGCGTCCAGCCGCGAGGACAAGTACTGGCCGCCGGTGGGCCGCATCGACGGCGCGTACGGCGACCGCCACCTCGTCTGCTCGTGCCCGTCGCCGGAGGCGTTCCAGGACTGAGGGGCGACACCCCCACCCGCATCCGAAAGTCCAGGGTCGGCGTCCGACTGAGGTCGTACGTCTCGTGCCGCCGCGCCACGTAGGGTCGGAGGTGACCACTCGGCGAACGGAGAACACGGGGGACCATGAACGACGCGATCATCGAGGCCGCCCGCGACGTCATGGGGTCGCCCTGGGTCTACGTGGTGCTGTTCGCCATCTCCGCCATCGACGGCTTCTTCCCGGCCGTGCCCAGCGAGACGCTGGTCATCACGGCCGGCGTGTTCGCCGCGGCCGACGGCGTGCCGAACTTGCTGTTCGTCATCCTGGCCGCCGCGGCCGGCGCGTTCGTCGGCGACCACATCTCGTACTTCATCGGCCGCACCGCGGGCACCAGGGTCAGGCACCGCATCGAGGGCGGCAAGAGATCCGGCGCGATGTTCGCCTGGGCCGAACGCCAGTTGAACGAGCGCGGCGGCGTCATCCTCATCGTCGCGCGGTACATCCCGGGCGGGCGCACGGCCGTCACGCTGACCTGCGGCACGGTCGAGTACCCGCTGCGCAAGTTCTCCTTCTTCGACGCCATCGCGGCGCTGTCGTGGGGCATCTACTCCGGCATGATCGGCTACGTGGGCGGGCACGCGTTCGAGGACAACCCGCTGCTCGGCCTGGGCGTCGGGCTCGGCATCGCACTGGCCGTCACCGGCCTGGTCGAGCTGATCCGGCACCGCATCGGCGTGCGCAACCGGCGCCGTGCCGAGGCCGGATCGGCCGAGTCCGCGCCCGGTGCGGAGGGGTCACCGGAGTCGCCGGGGGAGAAGCCGCAGGAGCTGGTCTGAGCGCCACGGTCGCGGCGCTGCTGCGGCCGATGCCGCCGGCGGCTACAGCCGCCGGGTGCTGGCGGTGCTGCGCTACCTCGGGTCCTGACGGCGCACCCGGTGCCGGGCCCGCTCACCGTCGCGCCGGTTGGACCGGACCCGCAGGATCACGAACGCCGCCACCGCGACGACCACCGCGGCGATGACCGCGTACTGCAGGATGCCGATGTACTGCTCGACGGAGTCCCAGTTCTGCCCCAGCTGGTAGCCGAGCAGGATGAACACGGTGTTCCAGATGGCGCTGCCGAGCGCGGTGAAGGCCAGGAAGATCGGCAGCGACATGCGTTCGACGCCGGCCGGGATGGAGATGAAGCTGCGGAAGATCGGGATCATGCGGCCGAAGAAGATGGTCTTCACGCCGTGCTTGCCGAACCACGCCTCCGCCTTGTCGACGTCGGTCATCTTCACCAGCGGCAGCGCCGCCAGGATCGACCGGGTGCGATCGCGCCCCACCGCCGCGCCGACGGCGTACCAGATCAGCGCGCCGACCACCGAGCCGACCGTCGTCCAGATGATCGCCGCCGCCAGGTTCATGTCGCCGCGGCTCGCGGTGAAGCCCGCCAGCGGCAGGATGACCTCGCTGGGCAGCGGCGGGAACAGGTTCTCGGCGGCGATGGCGAGGCCGGCGCCGACCGCCCCCATGGAGTCCATGAGGTCGACGGCCCAGCCGGCCAGGCCGGTCAGCTCGGTTTCCGGGGAGAGGCGGATGTTCACGACTCGAAGGTACGGGATCTGGGCGGGCCGGCGCGATGAAGGTCACCGCAGAGATCGTCCTGCGGCCTTCCGCAGGGTGGGCGGTCTGGGAGGGAAAGCGCATTCGGCGCGCCTCACCGGGTCTGTGATGCTGCGCCGGTACCGTCGCACCTGCCGGGTTCCGATGGATTCGTCCTGACTGAAGTGGGGTGGTACCGGTGTCCCGACAGCTCCGTGCTGCCCTGATCCTGTGCCTCATCGTCGGGGTCATCGTCGGCGCCGCCCGCAGCGACCCGCCCGGCAGCACGTCCGCCGCCGCCGAGACCACCCAGCAGGCCGCGCCGAAGACGCCGGCCCGGCTGATATCGCTGATCCCGGCCGCCGAGGACGGCAAGCCTCCGGTCGCCGAGGTCGACAAGGCCGGCACCCGCCGCCTCACCGGCCGTGACGGCCGCACCGTCGCCCTCACCTTCGACGACGGCCCGCATCCCGAGCAGACCCCGCAGGTGCTGCGCATCCTCCGCCAGTACGACATCAAGGCGACGTTCTGCCTGGTCGGCGAGATGGCGCGGCTGTACCCGAAGCTCGTCCAGGAGATCGCCGACGAGGGCCACCGGCTCTGCGACCACACCATCAGCCACGACACCTCGCTCCCGGACCGCGACCCCGGCGTCATCGACGACGAGATCGCCGGCACCCTCGACGCCATCGAGGACGCCGTCCCGGGCGTCGCCGTGCCGTTCTTCCGCGCGCCGGGCGGCAACTTCGCCGCCAACGTCAACGAGATCGCCGCCGGGCACGACCAGGTCCCGCTCGGCTGGAGCGTCGATCCGGGGGACTGGCGCAAGCCCGGCGCGCGCGCCATCCACGACTACGTGGCCGAGCACATCCACCCGGGCGCGATCGTCCTGCTGCACGACGGCGGCGGCGACCGCGCGGGCACCGTGACGGCGTTGCCGGCGATCATCGAGACCCTCCGCGCCGCCGGCTACGAATTCGTCCTTCCCCGCGCCTGATCTGGTGTGGCAACGGCAGCGCCGCGGTGAGCGCATGGCACCCTTACGCCCATGAATCGGCGTGACGACTCGTTCGGTGAGCGGCTGGGACACGGCATCGGCCAGGCGCTGTGGGTGCTGATCCCGCTGCTCAGCCTCACCTCCCTGGCGTGGCTGCCGGCAACGCAGGCGTGGTGGCGCACCCGCAGCGCGGGCTGGGCCTCGGTCGCGTTGCCGCTGCTGCTCGGCAGCGGCGGCATCGTGGCGTTGTTCGCGGCGGGTGAGGACGACGGTGCGGCGTTCGGGCTGTTGATCGTCGGCACGCTGGTCGGCGGGCTGGCGGCGGCGCTGAAGGCCCGCCCGGTGGTCTTCGCGCGGCCGGAGGAGACGGTCGAGCTGCCGCCGTACGAACCGGACCCGGCCGCCGTCCCGGAGGCGGCGGATCACCCGGCGGTGCGCGAGATCCTCGCCGGCCGGGAACGACGCCGGCAGGCGCGCGAGATCGTCGCCCGCGACCCGGCCATGGCGCACGAGCTGGGCATCGGCCGGCCGGACGCCGATCGCGACTACGACGACGGCGGGCTGGTCGACCTCAACAACCTGGGCGCCGGCGACCTGGCGACGGCGCTGGGCTGGGCGCGCGAGACCGCCGAGGCGTTCGTGGTGGCGCGCGACCTGCGCGGCGGGTACGCGACGACGGACGAGGTCGCGGCGCTGTCCGGGCTGGAGCCGGCGCTGCTGGACCGCGACGCCGAGCGGGTCGTCCTCCTTCCCTACCGCGCCACCTGAGAGGCCACGCATGACGGTGAACGAGGGCCGGTTCGACCGGTGGCGGCGGACGGCGGTCGACGCGGCCGCGTCGGCCGGTGAGGCGCGCGCGACGCTGATCCGGGAGCTGGCCCGGGCGCTGGCCGTGCTGGTCCGCCGGGTGCGGATCCCGTTGCTGGTCGCGGGCGTGTTGCCGCTGCCGCCGGCGTTGCTGCTGGTGATCGAGGGGCTCGCGGCCGACCGTGGGCGCCCGTTCTTCCTCGCCGTCGCGGCGGCCGGCGCGGCGCCCGGGCTGGCGCTGCTGTGGCGGCGGCGCCGGCTGGTGCGCGCCGTCGATCCGGTCGACGAGCTGGCGGCGGAGCTGGGCGAGGCCTACGACGTCGCCGGGGCGTGGGCGCGGGCCGGCGACGCCCTGGAGCAGGTGCGGTCGGCCGGACCGGGGCTGCGCGGCGCCGGGCGGGCGGCGCGCGGCGTCTGGGCCGGCGTCCAGCTGACCAAGGACGTGTTCGACCGGTTCTCCGACCTCCCTCGGGTGGCACCCTTCCTGCCGGTGTCGCTGCAGTTCACCGGCTATCTGTGCCTCGCGTCGATCGTCTCCGCCGGGGTGCTGGGCGCGTTCGCGGTGGCGGGGCTCGGCGTCGTCCTGGTGACCGGCTGACGGCCGGAAGGCAATCGGCGCCGCCCTCTTGACGTGACCCCGGTCACGCGGTCAAACGTATAAGCGTGAAGCCGGCGGCTGGCCGAGCGGATGGTCGCGGCGGGCCCTGAACGCACCATCGCGTCAGGACGCCCGACCACCTGCTCAGCGGGCCGGGTGGCCGCGCCGCCCGGCCCGCGCGGCGAAGTCGTCGAGCGCCGCCAGGATCTCCGGAGCCTGCCAGTACCGGCCGCGGCGCCGGCCGGAGAACTCCGTGATGACGCCGGCCTCCTCGAGCTGCCGGATGGCGCCGTGCGTGTTCGCCGACGTGGTCCCGAGCTCGGACTGGGCCATGGCCGCGTCGATGACGGGTTGACGCACGAGCAGGTCGGCCAGCCGCCACACGGCGGAATCGCGCCGTGCCGTGATCCGTGCGCTCCAGCGGTCCCGGGTGGCGTCGAGGTCCGCGACCAGGTGACGCCCGTTGCCGACGGCGATGAGCGCAGCCTCGGCCATCGCGGTGACGATCGGTGCCGGGTCGCCGGCCCGGAAGGCGGTCAGCGCGGCGAAGTAGCCGTCGGTGTCGGTGAGCAGTCCGGCCGACACCGGCACCGTGACGTTCCTGGTGAGGCCCCTGGCCCGCAGCATGGCGTGGATCAGTGCCCGCCCGGTGCGTCCGTTGCCGTCGGTGAAGGGGTGGATGGTCTCGAACTGTGCGTGCGCGAGCGCGGCATGCACGAGTGCGGGAATGTCGTCACGGTGGACGAACGTCATGAGGTCGTCGATCGCCGCGCCGACGCGGGCATGATGCGGCGGCACGAAGGCCGCCTCGTGCGGCCCGACGTTCGTGCCGCCGATCCACACCTGCTGGTCGCGCCACCGGCCGGGCGAATGCTCTGGATCGTGCGCCATCAGCGCCGCGTGCATCGCGAGGACGACGTCGGCGCTCAGCCGGTCGGCGAGATCGATGGCCGCCTCCATGGCCCGGACGTTCGCCACGATGCGCGTGGCGTTGGACCGGGTGCCGTCGTCGAGCTCGGCCAGGGCGATGGCCCGGGCGCCCGAGGTGAGGTTCTCGATCTGTGACGACGACGCCGACTCGGAGCGGAGCAGCAATGCGCCGAACGGCGCCATGTTGGCCCCGACCTCGACGTCGTACCTGGCGACCTCGACGGATGCCTCGTCCGCCAGGGCCAGCACGGCCGACGGCAGGGCGACGTCAGCGGCCGCGACGGGCGGGACGACGGCGGCGCGGTAGAGGCCGCTGTGGCGCTCGCGGAGCCGCCGTGACACCAGCTCGGGCGGCAGGGTGGAGCGCCAGGGATGCGCCTCCCAGCCGATCGCCGGCCACGCGATATCCGATGCCATGGAACCAGCTTAGCATCGCTTAGCCTCGTAGCCGATGCTAAGCGCGCGGCGTCAGGACGCCTGAGACACCGAGGACATGTTGAAGTCGGGCACCCGCAGCGCGGGCATCGCCGTCCGCGGGAAGTAGTCGCCCCATTCGCGGCTGAACGTCGGCACCGTCGCGCCGGCCGCGGTGAAGCGGTCGAGCAGCGCCACCGGGCTCTCGTTGAACCGGTAGTTGTTCACCGCGCCGGTGACCTCGCCGTTCTCGACCAGGTAGACGCCATCGCGGGTGAGGCCGGTGAGCAGCAGCGTCTGCGGGTCGACGGCGCGGATGTACCAGAGGCAGGTGAGCAGCAGGCCGCGCTCGACACCGGCCGCGAGGTCGTCGACGCTGCCGGTGCCGCCGTCGACGGTGAGGCCGAGGTTGTCGACGGCGGGGGTGGTCGGAAGTCCGGTCAGGCCGGCCGACGAACGGGTCTGCAGCAGCGCCCGCAGCGTGCCGTCCTCGATCCACGAGGTGCGCTCGATGGGCAGGCCGTTGTCGAACACGCTCGTCTCGGTCGACGACGCGTGCGCGTACACCGCCGGCGCGCACTCCAGGCCCGGCGCGGCGGGGTCGGACCACAGCGACACCGGGTGCTTCGACAGCCGCTCGCCGACCCGGGTCGCGCCGCCCGGCGCGGAGTACACCGACTGGCCGTCCGCCGCGTCGCGGGCGCTCATCGTCCAGTACGCGTAGATCATCAGGTCCGCGACGGCGGTCGGCGGCAGCACGGTGTCGTAGCGGCCGGCCGGCAGCTCGACCGTCCGCTGCGCCCAGCCCAGCCGCTTGGTCAGCTCCGCGTCGAGCGCGGTGACGTCGACGTCGGTGAGGTCGCGCGAGGACTGGCCGACCCACGCCGAGCGGGTCTTGTCGGTGGACTTGCCGGTGATGCCGATGTGCCCGGTCGGCTGCTCGTGCCGGGCCCGCAGCCCGGTCGACGAGCCGAGGTACGTGGTGCGGACGCCGTGCTCGAGGTAGCCGTAGAGCAGCCGCCGCTCGTCGTCGGCGCGGCTGAACGCGTCGCCGAGAGCGGGCGCGATGTGCGCGAACACCTCGGGCGACGTCTCGCCGGGCGGGTCGGCCCAGCCCGAGCCGGCGTCGCCCGGCACGAGCGGCTGCGCGTCCTCGGCCGGGCCGTTGTCGCGGGCGGCCTGCTCGGCGGCGCGGACCAGCGGCTCCAGGCCCTCGGGCGTGACGGCGCTGCGGGCGACCACGCCGGATGCGGTGCCGCTGCCGCCGTCGACGGTCGCGATGACGGTGACCGACCGGTCGCGGGTGACGCCGTTCGTCGTCAGCGCGTTGGTGGCCCAGCGCAGGTTCGCCGTCGACCCCTCGTCGACCAGGACGAGCATGCCGCTGGCCTTCGACAGCTCGAGGCAGCGCTCGACGATCTCCTGGGGCGTCACTGGCCACCCTCCTCGGCGGTGTTGAGCACGCGGATGTCGCGGAACAGGACGGACGGCGCGCCGTGCGAGACGGGGGCGATCTGACCCGGCTGTGCCTTGCCGCAGTTGAACGCCCCGCCCAGCACGTACGTCTGCGGCCCGCCGACCGCGGCCATCGAGCCCCAGAAGTCCGTGGTGGTGGCCTGGTACGCGACGTCGCGCAGCTGGCCGTCCAGCTCGCCGCCGCGGATGCGGTAGAACCGCTGGCCGGTGAACTGGAAGTTGTAGCGCTGCATGTCGATGGACCACGACTTGTCGCCGACGACGTAGACGCCGTCGTCGACCTGCCCGATCAGCTCCTCCGTCGACGGGCCGCCGTCGGCCGGCTGCAGCGACACGTTGGCCATGCGCTGCACCGGCACGTGGCCGGGGGAGTCGGCGAACGCGCAGCCGTTGGAGCGGCTGGTGCCCAGCGCGCTGGCGTTGGCGGCGGCCATGGCGCGGTCGAGCTGGTAGCCGACCAGCGTGCCGCCGCTGACGATGTCCCACCGCTGCGCCTCGACGCCCTCGTCGTCGTAGCCGATGGTGGACAGGCCGTGCGGGGTGGTGCGGTCGCCGGTGACGTGCATGACGGGCGAGCCGTAGCGCAGCGTCCACAGCTGGTCCAGCGTGGCGAACGAGGTGCCGGCGTAGTTGGCCTCGTAGCCGAGGGCGCGGTCGAGCTCCGTGGCGTGCCCGATCGACTCGTGGATCGTCAGCCACAGGTTCGTCGGGTCGATGACGAGGTCGTAGCGGCCGGCCCGGACGCTCGGCGCGGCGAACTTCTCCGCCAGCAGCGGCCCCAGCTCGTCCAGCGCGGCGCCCCAGTCGACGACGCCGTCGGCGCCGGTGGCGTACTCCCAGCCGCGGCCGGCCGGTGCGGCGAGCGTGCGCATGGTCTCGAACCGGCCGCTCTGCGGGTCGACCTTCACCGCCTCGAAGACGGGGTGCAGCCGGACCCGCTGCTGGGTGGTGACGGTGCCGCGGGTGTCGGCGTAGAACTTGTTCTCCTGCACCTGCTGCAGCTGCGCCGTCACGTGGTCGACGTCGTCCTGGGCGAGGACGCGGACGGAGTGGCCGACCATGCGGTCGATCTTCTCGGTGTCGGCGACCTCGAACGGGTTGACCTCGTAGGCCGACACCCACGTGACGTCGGGGTGGACGGGCTCGTCGGCCAGCTCCGTGCGGGCCGGGCTCAGCCGACGGGAGACCTTGGCGAGGTCGACCGCCCGCTCCGCCGTCTTGGCGGCGTCGTCGGTGGTGAGGTCGACGGTGGCGGCGAACCCCCACGTCCCCTCGTGCAGGACGCGGACCGCGAACCCGACGTCCTCGCCGTCGCGGCTGCCCTCGAGCTTGCCGTCGCGGAAGGAGAGATCCTGGGAACGGATACGCTCGAGCCGGAAGTCGGCGTGCTCGACGCCGAGGTCGCGGGCCCGCTGCAACGCGGCGTCGGCCAGCGAGCGCATCGGCAGGGCGATGAAGGCTGGATCGATCTCGTGCGGCACCCTGCCGAGCCTAGACCAGCGCTGCCGCGGCCTCCCGACGGGACCGCAGGCCCGCCGTGGGAGAATTCGAGCATGCTCAGATGGCTGACAGCGGGGGAGTCGCACGGGCCGGCCCTGGTCGCGATCCTCGAAGGACTTCCGGCCGGGGTCGAGGTCACGACCGCCGACGTCGACGCGGCGCTGGCGCGGCGGCGGCTCGGGTACGGCCGCGGCGCCCGGATGAAGTTCGAGGCCGACGCGGTCACGCTCGTCGGCGGCGTGCGGCACGGCCTGACCATGGGCGGCCCCGTCGCCATCGAGGTGGCCAACACCGAGTGGCCCAAGTGGGAGCAGGTCATGTCGGCCGATCCGGTCGACCCGTCCGTGCTCGAGGGCAGCGCCCGTAACGCGCCGCTGACCCGGCCGCGGCCCGGCCACGCCGACCTCGCCGGCATGCAGAAGTACGGCTTCGACGAGGCACGCCCGGTGCTCGAGCGGGCCAGCGCCCGCGAGACCGCCGCCCGGGTGGCGCTCGGCGCCGTCGCGTCGGCGTTCCTGCAGCAGGCCTACGGCGTCCGGCTGGTCAGCCACACGGTCGAGCTGGGGACGGTCGCGGTGCCGGCCGGCTCGCCGCTGCCGGGGCCCGACGACGTCGAGTACCTGGACGCCGACCCGCTGCGCTGCTTCGACGCCGACACCAGCAAGCAGATGGTGGCCGAGGTCGACGCCGCCCACGACGAGGGCGACACCCTCGGCGGCGTCGTCGAGGTGGTCGTCAGCGGCCTGCCGCCGGGCGTCGGCAGCTTCGTGCACGGCGACCGCAAGCTCGACGCGCGCCTCGCCGGCGCGCTCATGGGCATCCAGGCCATCAAGGGCGTCGAGGTCGGCGACGGCTTCGAGCTGGCGCGCACCCGTGGTTCCAAGGCGCAGGACGAGATCGTGCCGGTCGACGGCGGGGGCGTGCGGCGCACGTCGGGGCGCTCCGGCGGCATCGAGGGCGGCATGTCCACCGGCGAGACGCTGCGGGTCCGGGCCGCCATGAAGCCCATCTCGACCATCCCGCGGGCGCTGCGCACCATCGACATCGCCACCGGCGAGGTCGCCAAGGCGCACCACCAGCGCTCCGACGTGTGCGCCGTGCCCGCCGCCGGCGTCGTCGCCGAGGCGATGGTCGCGCTGGTCGTGGCCGAGCTGGCGCTGGAGAAGTTCGGCGGCGACTCCGTCACCGAGACCGCCCGCAACCTGCGGACGTACCTCGACGCCATCCCGTCGCGGCTGGAAGTGCGCTGATGGCGCCGCGCGTCGTCGTCATCGGCCCGCCCGGCGCCGGCAAGACCACCGTCGGCACGCTGGTCGCGCGGCGGCTGGGCACGGAGTTCCGCGACACCGACGCCGACATCGAGCGCGCGGCCGGCAAACCGATCACCGATATCTTCGTCGACGACGGCGAGGCGGCGTTCCGGGCGCTGGAGCGATCCGCCGTCGCGACAGCGCTCGCCGAGCACGACGGCGTACTGGCGCTCGGCGGGGGCGCGGTCGTCGCGCCGGAGAACCGCGCGCTGCTGGCCGGCCACGTCGTCGTCTTCCTCGACGTCGGCCTGGCCGACGCCGTCTCGCGGGTCGGCATGAACCGCGACCGCCCGCTGCTGCTGGAGAGCCCGCGGTCGCAGCTCAAGCGGCTGCTCGACGAACGCCGGCCGGTCTACGTCGAGGCCGCCACGGTCACCGTCGACACCGCCGGCCGCGACCCCGAGGACATCGCCGACGAGGTCGTCAAGCATGTCCGCTGACACCGCCGCGCCGACCCGGGTCCACGTCGGCGGCGAGCACCCGTACGACGTCGTCGTCGGTACCGGTCTGCTGGGCGAGCTGCCCGGCCTGCTCGGCGACGGCGTCCAGCGGGTCGCCGTCATCCACCCGGGGGCGCTGCGCACCACCGCCGACGCCGTCCGTGACGACCTCGTGGCGCAGGGGCTCGAGGCGCACGCCGTCGAGGTGCCCGACGCCGAGGACGCGAAGACCGCCGAGGTGGCGGCGTACTGCTGGTCGGTGCTCGGCCGCATCGGCATGACCCGCTCCGACGCGATCGTCGGCATCGGCGGCGGCGCGACCACCGACCTCGCCGGCTTCGTCGCGGCCTCCTGGCTGCGCGGGGTGCGCTGGGTGCCGGTGCCGACGACGGTGCTCGGCATGGTCGACGCCGCGGTGGGCGGGAAGACCGGTATCAACACCGCCGAGGGCAAGAACCTGGTCGGCGCGTTCCACCCGCCGGCCGGCGTGCTCTGCGACCTCGCCGCGCTGTCGTCGCTGCCCGTCAACGAGTACGTCGCCGGCCTCGCCGAGGTGATCAAGGCCGGCTTCATCGCCGACCCGGCGATCCTCGACATCGTCGAAGCCGACCCCGCCGGCGCGGCGCGGCCCGACGGTCCGTACGTGCGCGACCTCGTGGTGCGGTCGGTGCGGGTGAAGGCCGACGTGGTCGGTGCGGACCTGCGGGAGTCGGGGCTGCGCGAGATCCTCAACTATGGGCACACACTCGGCCACGCCATCGAGAAGCTCGAACGGTACAAGTGGCGCCACGGCGCCGCCGTCTCCGTCGGCATGGTGTTCGCCGCCGAGCTGGGGCGTTTGGCGGGTCGGCTCGACGACGACACCGCCGACCGGCACCGCCGCATCCTCGAGCTGCTCGGCCTCCCGACGTCGTACGACGGCCAGGCCTGGCCGCGGCTGCTCGACACCATGCGCGTCGACAAGAAGACCCGCGGCGACCGCCTCCGCTTCGTCGTCCTCGACGCGCTCGGCAAGCCGGGCATCCTCGAGGCCCCCGACCCGCAGCTGCTGACGGCCGCCTTCACCGAGGTCGCCCGCTAGCCTGTATCGCCAGGCTCACGGGACCAGCGGCGGCACTCCGTACAGGTCGTGGGCCCGGCGGGAGCGCGCGACCAGCCGGGCAACGATGGCGTCCGGGTCATGGTGGAGCTCGGCGCCGGTCCAGCGGGTGACGACGAAGCCAAGGTCTTCCAAGCGTTCCTGCCGCAGCTTCTCCTGCCACAGCACCGGCTCCGCGGTACTCCACGGATCGTCGTACTTCACCCGGCCGTCCGCCTCGCCGATCAGCCGATGCCGCCGCCACACGAAGTCGGCTCGCACCCCGCCGCGGCGCTGCGCGGTGAGCCAGACGTTCGACTCGGGGAGGACCAGCCCGCGCCGCAGGAACAGCGCATACGAGGACGACTCCAGCGGTGATTCGCGCAGCCCGGATGCGTGCAGGGCCACCAGCCGAGCAGCGGCGACGCCCGGCCAACCGGCGAGGTCCGCGACGGTGGCAGCGAGGTCGGCGGCCGTCGTGAGGTCACGGCGCAGCGCCGCGTCGGCGACGACGAGGCCGGCGGCGAGCCCGTCGGTGCGCGCGATGTCGAGCACGTTGCGCGCCACAGTCAGGACCGGCAGTCCGAACACCGCCGCCCGGTGCGCGGGTGGAACGGCCGCCGTCCGGAACCGGACCCCCGGGTATGACGGCCGCCCGGCGGCCCGGGCCGGCCGCGTCAGCGTGACGATCTCGTCCCAGCCGTGAGGGAGCGGCAGTTGCCGCAGCGCCACGGCGGAGTAGTGGCTCACCCACGTGCCGCCGAGCGACGTCAGCACGGCGCGGATCTCCAGCTCGTGGCGCAGCCGCACATCGCCGCCCATCCGCTCCCACACCTCGCGCGAGCAGTAGACGCCGTGGCGTACCGCCACGAGCCGCCCCTGCCGCACCCGGTGGCGGACGGCGCTCTCGGTGAGACCGGCAGCCAGGGCGCCCGCATAGGTGACCACGGGCGGCAGGTCGGCCACGGCGCATCCTTTCGTTCGCCGGCCGGGCGGCTCGATCATTGCCGCTCCCGGCGTATCGAGCGAATCCGTCGTCCACAGGCCCCTGCCTTGGCAAGGCCAGCCGTCGCTGTGATGTCCGGGATGTCGGATTTGGCGCGACGACCAGCCTTGCCAAGGCGGACGAAGTACGGGGGTCGGCCGGTTAGGCTCGCCGGGTGGAGTACATCGACATCGGCGGGTCGGGGCTGCGCGGCTCGGCCGTCACGCTCGGCTGCATGCGCATCGACCAGCTGGCCGAGGGCGAGGTCGCGGACCTGATCGGCACCGCCGCCGACGCCGGCATCACGATGTTCGACCACGCCGACATCTACGGCGGCGGCCGCTGCGAGGAGATCTTCGGGGCGGCGCTGGCGCAGACGAGCGTGCGGCGCGAGGACATCGTCGTCCAGACGAAGTGCGGCATCCGCGACGGCTTCTTCGACTTCTCCGCCGGCCACATCCGCGCGTCGGTCGAGGGGTCGCTGCGCCGCCTGCGCACCGACTACGTCGACCTGCTGCTCCTGCACCGCCCGGACACCCTGATGGAGCCGGACGAGGTCGCGGCGGCCTTCGACGAGCTGGTGACGGCCGGGAAGGTGCGCCACGTCGGGGTCAGCAACCAGAACCCGGCCCAGCTGGAGCTGCTGCGCGCGCACGTGAACCAGCCGCTGATCGCCAACCAGTTGCAGTTCGGCCTCGCGCACACCGCGCTGGTCGACTCCGGCCTCAACGTCAATACCGGGTTCGACGGCGGCGTGGTCCGCGACGGCGGCGCGCTGGAGTACTGCCGGCTGCACGGCATCACCATCCAGCCGTGGTCGGTGCTGCAGCACGGCCACATCGCCGGGACGTTCCTGACCAACCCCGATTTCCGGGAGCTGAACGACGCGCTGGCGGCCGTCGGCGCCGAGCACGGGGCCACGCCGGGCGCGGTCGCCGTCGCGTGGATCCTGCGCCACCCGGCCCGCATGCAGCCGGTCGTCGGCACGACGAAACCGGCCCGGGTCGCCGAGCTGGCCCGCGCGGCGGAGATCGAGCTGGACCGCGAGACCTGGTACGCGCTCTACCGGGCGGCCGGCAACCGGCTCCCGTGAGGCACCGATAGGGTCGGGCCGTGACGACGCGCGTACTGGTGCTCAACGGTCCCAACCTCGGCCGACTCGGGTCCCGCGAGCCTGACGTCTACGGCAGCACCACGTTCGCCGGCCTGGTGCAGCGATGCCGCGAGACCGCCGCCGACCTCGGGCTCGACGCCGACGTGCGGCAGACCGACGACGAGGCGGAGCTGGTGCACTGGCTGCACGAGGCCGCCGACGCGGGCACGCCGGTCGTGCTCAACCCGGCCGCGTTCACGCACTACTCCTACGCGCTGCGCGACGCGTGCGCGCAGCTGCGGGCGCCGCTGATCGAGGTGCACATCTCGAACCCGGCGGCGCGCGAGGAGTTCCGGCACACCAGCGTCGTCGCCGCCGTCGCCACAGGCACCGTCGCCGGCTTCGGGCTGGGCTCGTACGAGCTCGCGCTGCGCGCCGTCGCCAGCCTCGTCTGAGCTGGTCAGAGCCGCTCGACGATGTCCTTGGCCTCCTTGAGGCCGAGTCCGGGCGAGTGATCGCGCAGCTCCTTGATGGCGTGGATCTTCCTGCCCTGCGCCGCCAGCGCGCGCACCCGCGCCATGACCTCGTCGGACGGGGAAGCGGCCGGCTCCGGGAGGTCGAGCGCGGCGACGACGCCGGACTCGGCCATGCGGTCGACGGTGTCCTTGGCCTGCTTGAGCCCCAGGCCGGTGTGCTCGCGCAGCACCTTGACCGCCTGGATCGTCTTGCCCTGCGCGACCAGCTGCTGGATGTGCGCCATCGCCTCGGGCGTGACCGTGTCGGGGGACGGCGCGGACGGCGGTGCGCTCGCCCCGGCGGGCAGCCGCTCGACGTACTCCTTGGCGTCCTTGAGGCCGAAACCGGTGCGCTCGCGGACCAGCTTGACGGCGGGGATCAGCTTGCCCTCCGCGAGCAGGGCGCGGACGGCGTCGTCGAGCGCCGCGCGGTCCATGCCGGCCGGCGCCGTAGGGCCCGGTGACGTGGGAGCCGGCGATGACGCGGTCAGCGTGGGCGTGGTGGTGCCGCTGACGGCATCGACACGGGCCCGCCGCAGGACGACGCCGAACCCGAGCACCAATGCGGCGCCGAACGCGATGACGACGATCAGCCAGAAGTCCACCCGACGACCGTACCGGTCAGACCGCGACGAACCCGAGATCCGCGGCCGCAGCGCGCTGGGCGGGATCGTGGGAGGCGAATCCGACCCGTTCGCCGGAGCGGACCAGCGGCCGCGCGGCGAGGTCGGCGATGGCGAGGTGCATGGCGTCGAACGCGCGGATGCCGAACCGGCGCACCAGCACCCGGGCGGTGTTCTCGGTGTCGAGGGCGTCGGCCCGGATCAGCGCGATCGGCCCGGTCGGCGAGACCTCCTCGTACAGCTTCGCCAGCAGGGTGTCGACGTCGCCGATGCGGCGGGTGCGCGCGGCCCGGACCAGCGCCGACGACGCCTCCAGCAGCGCCAGCGTGGACGTGACCAGCAGCGTGCGGCCCTCGATCAGCCCGCGCGCGACGGCGTGCCGCGGCTCGTCGGCGAGGTAGGAGCGCACCAGCACCGACGAGTCGACGTAGGTGAGCACGCTCATCGGCCGTCGGCCCAGAGCTCGTCGACGACCGGGCCGGCGCCCTCGGTGTCCTTGAGCGCGCGGACGAACCGCGCCGGAGGGACGGACGGCGCCGGGCTCTCGACCAGGATGCCGAGGTCGCGGGCCTTCTCGCGCAGTTCGAGGCGGCGCACGTCGATGTCGTCGTCGGACGGGGGAGGCGGCGGCGCGGCGGCGGAGAGCACCTTGTTGGCCAGCGCGTTGATGGAGACGCCTTCACGCTGGGCGCGCGCGGCCAGCCGCCGGTGGAGATCGTCGGGGATCCGCAGCAGCAACTGACGCATGCCGGAATGCTATCACCGGCATAGGTCGTGATAGCAAGGGTTCGGCTGGTGCCGGCCGCGAGGTCTCAGGCAGCGGCGGGTCGGGCGAGAGAAGGAGTCACAGCGCGTCGAGGAACCGCCGGGCGTCGCGGCCGTTCATGCCGGTGCGCTCGCGCAGCAGCCTGATGGCGGCCGTGCGGCGCAGGCGGTCCTGGCTGACCAGCCGGCGCAGCGTGGCCAGCAGTTCGGCGTCGACGGCGCCGCGGCGGCGGGCCGGGGCGGAGGAGGGTGCGGTGCTGTCGGGTTCGGGCTCTGGGAACACCTGTCCCACCTGAAGCGCGTACACGATGGCGGTAGCCTGCGGGTGTGGGAGGTGTGCCCGCTTCTGCAGGCTTTTGACGGCTTGGTCGGTATTACCGCGCGAAGCGACGTCGCGAACCTCGTCCTGCAACTCGCGGGGGAGTCGCACGCCGGGGGGCGGCGTCAAGGACGAAGACAAGGTGCGTGCGGTGGTTGTCTCGGGCCCGCGCCGAATGACGAGAAAGCTCATGACGAGGGCCAGGATGACGATGACGACAAGGCCTAGGATGAGCATGATCATGAGCGTAGTCGAGCAGTGATCAACTGCGAAGCACCCGTCTCAATTATTGAAATACGGCAGCATCAACCCAGGTCATAGTGGATGGAGAGGGAGACAAGATGGCGGAGACCCATGCGAGACGACGCGCCGAACTGGCTCGGAAGCTGGTTGATGACAAGATCGACGCGGCGTTAGTCACAAGCCTGGTCAACGTCCGCTATCTCACCGGCCTGGACAGCAGTAACGCGGCATTGCTCCTGACCTCGGACGGTTCGGCCGTGCTCGCGACGGATAGTCGTTATTCTACGGCCGCGAAGGCCGTCGCAGAAGACGTGGAGCTGGTGGTCGAGCGGCGCGTCGCGGCGTCCCTCGCGACCCGTGCGGCGAAGGGCGGGGGGAGTCTACGGCTGGGCGTCGAGGAGCAGGCCGTCACCCTCGAACTGTGGGAGTCGGTGCGCGCGGCGCTCGACGCCGAGGCGGGCGCCGTCGAGACCGTGCACCTGGGCCGGGCGGTCGAGCAGCTGCGCGCCGTCAAGGACGAGGACGAGCTGGGCCTGCTGGCGCAGGCGTGCGCCATCTCCTGCCGGGCGCTGGAGGACCTCTACGCCGCGGGCGGGTTCGCCGGGCGCACGGAGAAGGAGATCGCGCGCGACCTCGAGTGGCGGATGTTCGGCCACGGCGCCGACGCCGTCGCGTTCGAGACCATCGTCGCGACCGGCCCGAACAGTGCAGTGCCGCACCACCGGCCGACCGAGCGCGTCGTCGAGCGCGGCGACCTGCTGAAGATCGACTTCGGCGCCGCCTACCGCGGCTACCACGCCGACTGCACCCGCACGTCCGTCGTCGGGGCCGAGCCGCAGGACTGGCAGCGCGAGATCTACGACCTCGTCGCCACCGCCCAGCAGGCCGGCGTCGAGGCCGTCGCCGTCGGCGCCGAGTGCATGTCGGTCGACCGCGGCAGCCGTGCGATCATCGACGACGCCGGGTACAAGGAGAACTTCGGGCACGGCACCGGGCACGGCGTCGGCCTGGAAGTGCACGAGGCGCCGACGCTCGGTTACTCCGCGGCGGGTACACTGGCCGATCGCATGGCTGTGACCGTCGAGCCCGGGATCTACCTGCCCGGCCGCGGCGGCGTCCGCATCGAGGACACGCTGGCGGTTCGCGCCTCCGGCGCATCCGAACTGTTCACGCCCACCACCAAGGACCTGCTGATCCTGGACGCCTGACGCGGCCGGGACCCGAAACCAAGACGACAGAAGGCATCGAACGACGTGGCGACGACCAACGACCTCAAGAACGGCATCGTGCTCAACCTCGACGGGCAACTGTGGAGCGTGGTGGAGTTCCAGCACGTCAAGCCCGGCAAGGGTGGCGCCTTCGTGCGGACGAAGCTGAAGAACGTCCTGTCCGGCAAGGTGGTCGACAAGACCTTCAACGCGGGCGTCAAGGTCGAGACCGCCAACGTCGACCGCCGCGAGATGACCTACCTGTACCGCGACGCCGACGACTTCGTGTTCATGGACACCCAGAGCTTCGAGCAGACGCACGTGGCCGCGGGCATCGTCGGCGACGCGGCGAACTTCATGCTGGAGAACCAGGACGCGACGGTCGGCCTGCACGACGGCACCCCGCTGTTCGTCGAGCTCCCGGCGTCGGTCGTGCTCACCATCGAGTACACCGAGCCCGGCCTGCAGGGCGACCGGTCCACCGGCGGCAACAAGCCGGCCCGGCTCGAGACCGGCTACGAGGTCCAGGTCCCGCTGTTCATCACCAGCGGCGAGCGGGTCAAGGTCGACACCCGCGACGGTTCGTACCTCGGCCGCGCCGGCTGACGGGGCCGTCACATGCCCGCCAGGAGCCGTGCCCGGAAGCGCGCGCTCGACATCCTGTACGAGTCCGAGCTGCGCGGGCTGACGCTCGGCGCGACCCTGGCGCACCGCATGGCCACCGCCGAGCAGCCGCTGAACGAGTACACCGTCCAGCTGGTCGAGGGCGTCATCGCGCACCGCGACCGCATCGACGAGCTGATCTCGACCTACTCCGAGGGCTGGACGCTGCAGCGGATGCCTGCGGTCGACCGCAACGTGCTGCGCATCGGCGTCTACGAGGTGCTGTACCGCGACGACGTCCCCGACCCGGTGGCGCTGGACGAGGCGGTGTCGCTGGCCCGCGACCTCTCGACCGACCAGTCCCCGACGTTCGTCAACGGCCTGCTCGGCCGGCTGGTCGCGATCAAGCCCAGCCTGAGCGCCTGAGCCCCTCGCCTCAGCCGTCGCCTCAGCCGTCGTCCGGGCGGCGGCGGAGGCGTTTGGTCACGCCGGTGCGGCGCTTCTGCTCGACCCGCCGGGCCCGGGCCCGCCGTGACGGCTTCGTGGGGCGGCGCGGCGGCGGGGGCGGGCGCAGGGCCTCGTCCAGCAGCGCCGCCAGCCGGTCCATCGCGGCTTCGCGGTTGCGCAGCTGCGACCGGTGCTCCGACGCGACCACCGTCAGCACGCCGTCGACGAGGCGGTGCCGCAGCCGATCGGTCAGCCGGTCCCGTTGCGCCGGGCCGAGCACCCGGGACCCGGCGACGGAGAAGGACAGCTCGACCCGCGAGTCGGTGGTGTTGACGCCCTGGCCGCCGGGTCCGCTGGACCGGGAGAACCGCCACGACAGCTCGTCGTCGGGGATGACGAGCGTCTCGCGGACTCGAAGCGGCACCCGTCCATTCTGACCCGTCGTCTCCGGCGCCGGGCGGCAGGACTACCCTCGCAGGGTGCGTCGAGATGCCCTGCCCTTCTACCGTGTCATGGCCTACACCACCGGGGTGGTGCTGCTCCTGCTCTGCGTGGCGATGTTCGTCCGCTACGGCCCGCCCGGCGACGCCACCATGAGCCGCACGGTCTCGCCGATCCACGGCTGGCTGTACGTCGTCTACCTGATCGCGACCGGCCTGCTGGTGCACCAGCGCGGCTGGAAGGCCAGCTGGGCCGTCCTCATCGGGCTGGCCGGCACGGTGCCGTTCGCGTCGTTCTTCGCCGAGCGGTTCGTGGTCAGGAAGGCGCGTGAGACGGAGCGGGTGCGCTGACGTCGTCGCTCTCGTTGTCGTCGTCGGCCGGGGCGTCGCCCCGCCGCCGGGTGCGGACGCCGTTGCGGACGATGCTCACCCAGAACACCACCGCGGCCAGCGCGAACACCCACCACTGGGCCCAGTAGGAGAGGTTCTGCCACGGGCTGACGTCGCGGATGGGTGCGACGGCGTCGACGTCGAGCGGGACGGGCGCGGCGGCCGGTTCCGGCGACTCTTCCCGCTGCAGCAGGTAGCCGTGCAGCGCCGTGGCCTCGCTCACACCGGCCCGCTGGGCCAGCTGGTCCGGGGCGATGTAGGCGATGCGGCCGTCCTCGAGCTGCTGGCCGGTGCGGACGGTCGCGTGGTCGGGCGTCTCGGGCGGCAGCAGGTAGCCGGTGATGGTGACCTCGCCGGAGGGGACGGCGACGCCGGCGTCTCCGGGGTCGTCGACCCAGCCGCGCAGCACCGGCACCACCATGCCGCCGTCCGTCCGCAACGGCGTGACGACGAACGAGCCGAGCGTGCCGTCGTGCACCCGGCCGGGGACGAGCTGCTGCTGGCCGGCGAGGTACGTGCCGGTCGCGACGGCCGGCCGGTCGGCGGCGTCGCCCAGTTCGGCGCCGGGCGCGGCCAGTTCGGCGACGGCGACCGGCTCGCGGTCGCGCTGCTCGTGCCGTCCGCTGCTGTCCTGGTAGACGTCGGCCTGCCACCAGCCCAGCAGCAGGCAACCCGCGACCGCTGCCACCGTGACGACGTGCAGCAGCAGCCAGCGAGGCGTCAGCAGGAACCGGTACACACCCTCACCGTAGCCGCCGGGTGGGCGGCCCGATGCGTGCGGGGGAGCCGCGGTGGGCAAGATCAGACATTTATGTCCGGATGGGCCAATGATCGCCGTCGCCGGTTGGGTAGGCTTCGAACAGTCTCGTTCGGGGGACGGGCAACGTGCACCCTGGTGAACGATCACGATGGAGAGAAGATCGAGATGAGCCGACCGCACCCGCTGAGCGCGATGAAGGAGTGGGAGTGGTCGCAGGCATGGGAGCAGCAGCAGGACATCGTCGATCGGCTGCACGCCAAGCGCGGCTCGTGGCTGCCCAACGTCGTCGAGAAGCGTCCCTGGGGCGCCGTCCGGTGGACCTCGGGACGGCCCACGCATGCGGCCACGTCCGGCCAGGCGGTGCCCGAGACGTTCGCGGTGCTGCGGCCCGGGCTGAACGACCGGCCGCTGCGTGACCGTGTCGCCGAGACGCTGGCCCAGCCGCCCCCGATGTTCCAGGTGGTCGGCATCGGGCTGCGCCGCCACCAGCTGATCCCGGCCATCGCCGGCGCGGCGGCCGGCGCGGTGCTGCTGATCGTGCTGGCGCTGGTGCTCGGCCTCGGCGCCGTCGGCGCCATCCTCGGCCTGCTCATCGGCGTCGCCGGCGGTGGGGTGGGCGGCGCGGCGCTCGGCCAGTACCTGTTCGACCGCGAGCGCGACGCCGTCCTCAAGGAGGGCGAGCAGGTCCGCGTCGTCACCGGCCGCTACGCCCCGACGTCCTGGTCCCGCCTCGTCGACGCCACCACCGGCCTCGAGACCGCGGCCACTGCGGCGGCCGACGACCAGACGGGCAACGCGGTGCAGACGGCGCTCTGGGAGGCCGCGGGCCTGCTGCTGCGCTCGTCCGACCACACCGGCGTCGAGGTGCTGGCCGACGGCATGGAGCGGCTGGCGCAGGCCCACCGCGGCATCAGCGGCGGCCGCTGACCCCTCCGGCCCCGGCGGCCCGCTGACCCTTCCGGTCACCGGCGGCCCGCTGACCCTTCCGGTCACCGGCGGGTGCCGGCCCTTCCGGCCCCCGGCGGCCAGACGGCGGCCAGCGGATCGACGCGGTTTTGCGGCGCGACGTTGTCGGTGCCCGCCCGTAGGGTGGGCACCCTCCCTAGAGGGGCGGGTCATACCTACCCCAACGCGACGCTCGCGCAGCGCCGTCGTCCGGCCCGCGCCGCCTCCACACCACGTCGCCGGGCCTCGGTCAGCCGCTCAGCGCGTGCTCCCGCTCCCGCGCCATGATCATCAACCTTCTGTGCTGCTATCACAACGCAAAAGGTGGACGAAAACCCGGCGGCGGCCAGCGGACGAGGAAACCCGCAGAGCTGGAAGCGCTGGCCAATGGTAGGAACCCGGCCAACGAGCGCCCGCCTACGCAGGCCCGCGAATCTCCAGCACCGAGTCGATGGTGTCGGCCTCGGCGGCCGGTTTGTCGGGACGGTGCCGCAGGACGCGGGCGAACCGCAGCGCGACGCCGGCCGGATAGCGCGGCGACGTCTGGACGCCGTCGAAGGCGATCTCGACCAGCAGTTCCGGCCGCACCTGGACCACCCAGCCGTCGGTGGGCCCGGACGCCAGCGACTGCAGCTCGGCGGTCTGCCACGTCAGCATGGCGTCGGTCAGCCCTTTGAACGTCTTCCCGAGCATCACCCACCCGCCGGCCGGGCCGTACGCGCCGGCTGGGTCGCGCGCGCCCAGATGCAGGTTGGACAGCCACCCCTGCCGCCGTCCGTGACCCCACTCGGCGGCGAGGATGGCGAGGTCGAGCGTGTGCCGCGGCTTCACCTTCAGCCAGCCCGCGCCACGCCGCCCCGCCTCGTAGGGGACGTCGAGGCCCTTGACGATGACGCCCTCGTGACCCTGGGCGATGGCGTCGTCGAAGAAGGCCTGCGCCTCGGGCACCGAGGCCGTGACGAGCCGCGGCACCCGGGCGGCGGCGGGCACGACGGCGGCGAGTGCGGCCCAGCGTTCGGTGCCGGGCGCCCCGATGAGGTCGGCGCCGTCGACGTGGAGGAGGTCGAAGACGAACAGCGACAGCGGCGCTTTGGCCCGTGCCGCCGCGACGTCGACCCGGCTGCTGACCCGCGACGCGGTGCGCTGGAAGGGGAGCGGCCGGCCGGACGGGTCGAGCGCGATGGTCTCGCCGTCGAGCACCGCGGACCGGACCGGCAGCGCCAGCGCCGCCTCGACCAGCTCGGGCACGTTGGCGGTGATGTCGTCGAGCGTGCGGGTGAACACGGCGACGTCGCGGCCGTCGCGGTGGATCTGGACCCGGACGCCGTCGACCTTCCACTCGACGGCGGCCTCGCCGGTGCGCTCGAGCGCGTCGGCGAGGTCGGGCGCGGGGGAGGCCAGCATGGGCCGCAGCGGCGACCCGACGGTGAGCCGGAACCGGGCCAGCCCGTCGGCGCCGGAGGCCAGCACGGCGGCCGCGACGGGCACCAGCGCCCCGGCCACGGTGGCGGCCCGCCGCACGTCGACGGCCGGCACCGACGAGGCGCGCGCGACGGCCTCGGTCAGCACGCCGTCCAACGCGCCCTGCCGCAGCTCACCGGAGACGAGCCCGGCCAGCAGCCGCTGCTCGGACGCGGTGGCGCGGGCCAGCAGCTCGCGGAACCGCTCGCGCCGCGCCGCGGTGGAGCCCTTCCCCGACAACTCGGCCAGGGCGCCGAACGACGCGTCGACCTCCAGGACCGACAGCGACGCCGACGGCGCGGGCGGCGGCAGGTCGCGCAGCGACGCGTAGCCGAGGCCGGTGCGCCGCTGCCGCAGCTCGCCGGCGAGGTAGCTGGCGACCACCGCGGCCTCGTCGGGCGCGGCCCGGCGCAGGCAGCCGGCCAGCAGGTCGGTCTTCGCCAGCCGCCCGGAGACCCCGGCGACGGCGGCGGAGGTGTCGGCGACGTCCTTCAGCAGCACGCTCCCAGTCTGCCCGCCGGCACTGACAAACGGCGACGCCCCCGAGAACACACGCACCAGGTGCTCTCGAGGGCGTCGGTTTACCGGACGACGGCGTGGCTCAGCTGGTCGGCGCGTCGCTGCCGAGGGTCACCGTGGTGGTGCTCTCCTGGCCGTCGCGGACGTACGTGAGCTCGATCTCGTCGCCGGGACGGTGCGACCGGACGGCCGCGATCAGGGAGGTCGCGTCGGTGACGACACGGTCGCCGACATGGGTGACGACGTCGCCCTGCTGCAGGCCGGCGTCGGCGCCGGCGCTGCCGTCGTTGACCTGGGCGATCTCGGCGCCGCGGACGTCGCCCTGGGCGTCGCCGACGCCCACGCCGATCTGCGCGTGGGTGGGCTGGTCGCCGCTGCGCAGCTCGTCGATGATCGGCTTGGCCTGGTCGATCGGGATGGAGAAGCCGAGGCCGATCGAGCCGTTGCTCTGGCCGGACGTCGCGATGGCGCTGTTGATGCCGACGACCTGGCCGTTCATGTTGACCAGCGGCCCGCCCGAGTTGCCCGGGTTGATCGGCGCGTCGGTCTGGATGGCGTCGATGACGGAGTTGACGCTGCCCTGCTGCTCGGAGCCGGCGGCCACCGGGCGGTCCAGGGCGGAGACGATGCCGGTGGTGACGGTGCCGTCGAGGCCGAGCGGCGAGCCGATCGCGACGACCTGCTGGCCGACGGCGAGGTCGCCGGAGCTGCCGAGCTCGGCCGCCTGCAGGCCCGACACGTCCTTCGCCTTGATGACGGCGAGGTCGGTGAGCGGGTCGGTGCCGAGCACCTCGGCGTCGGCCGTGGTGCCGTCGGCGAACGTCACCTGGACGGTGCCGCCGTCGCCGGCGCCCTCGACCACGTGGTTGTTCGTGACGATCTCACCGTCGGAGGAGATGATGACGCCGGTGCCGCCGGCCTCCCCGAACTGCGAGGCGACCGTGATCGACACGACGCTGGGCAGCACGTCGGCCGCGACGGCCTGCACGCCGGAGGCGTTGGACGTCTGCTGGCTGTTGCTGCCGGAGTTGCTGAGGTCGCTGCGGGTGACGGCGTCGCCGCCGGAGTCGTTCCCGTTGTCGTCGTTGACGTAGGCCGCGACACCCGCGCCGGCCGCGCCGCCGATGATCGCGCCGAGCGCGACGCCGGCCAGCACGAGCGGGGCGCGACGGCGCTTCGGCTCGGGCTTGCGGTCGCCGTCGCCGAGGACGGGCTCGTGCGGCGGCGGGGAGCCGGCCGCGCCGGCCTCGGTCGGCTCGGGTGCGCCCGGCTGCTCGCCGGACGGCGGCGGGGTGCTCCAGCCGCTGCGGGGGGACTCGGTGGTGGGAGCCTGGTCAGGCGCGGTGCCGGCCGGGGTCCCCGCGGGCGGCGGGGGCACGGGCACGGTCGGTAGCGTCGTGGTGCTGGCCGAGCCCTCGGGCTCGCCGGGATTGCGGGTCACGTCGTCCATGTCTCCACCGTGCACGGAATCTCTGAGAACAGGCTGAGAGTCAGTCAAGAGCAGCCGAAGAAGCGGCCGGCAGCCGCATCGTCAGGCGCGCGCCGCCCGACGGGGACCGCCCGGCCTCGACGCTGCCGCCGTGCCGCTCGGCCGCCGCCTTGACGATGGCCAGCCCCAGGCCGGACCCGGGCAGCCCGCGCGCCGCCGAGGACCGGTAGAAGCGGTCGAAGACGCGGGGGAGGTCCTCGTCGGCGATGCCCGGTCCTTCGTCGCAGACGTCGAGGACGCCGTCGTGCAGGGTGACGGTGACGGTGCCGTGCGGCGGGCTGAACTTGGCGGCGTTGTCGAGCAGGTTGGTGGCCGCGCGGCCGAGCTGGGTGGCGTCGCCGGGAACGATCCAGCTCTGCAGGTCGGCGGAGAACACGACGCCCGGCGCGCGGCGGCGGACCCGGCTGAGCGCGTCGCGGACCACGTCGGCGACGTCGACCTGTTCGCGCGACGCGGCCGGCGGGTCCTCGCGGGACAGCTCGACGAGGTCGCCGACGAGGGTGGACAGCTCGACGGCCTGGGCGCGGGTGTCGGCGATCAGCTGGGTGCGGTCGGCCGCGGCCAGCCCGCCGCTGGCCTCGCTCTGCGCCAGCAGGTCGAGGTTGGTGCGCATGCTGGTGAGCGGGGTGCGCAGCTCGTGCCCGGCGTCGGCGACCAGCCGAGACTGACGCAGCCGGGCCTCGCTCAGCGCCGCCAGCATGGCGTTGAAGGCGTGCGCGAGGCGGGCGATCTCGTCGCTGCCGGTGACCTCGATCGGCTCCAGCTGTCCCGTGGCGGCGACGTGCTCGGCGGCCTGGGTGAGCTGGCGGACGGGGCGCAGCCCGGCCCGCGCGATGGACAGCCCGGCCCACGTGGCCAGCACGATGCCGACCCCGCCGGCGATGAACGACACCAGCCGCAGGCGGTCGAGCACCTCCTCGGTCTGCTCGGTCGACTGGGCGAGCACCAGCGCGAAGCCGGGCTGGGCGGGCACGGCGACGACGCGGTAGCGGTCGCCGCGCAGGTCGGCGGTGCGGACGCTCTGCGGGCTCTCGGCCAGGGCGACCTCGACCTCGGTGTCGCCCATGGGCGGTGAGGTGTCGGTGCCGCGTGCGACGATGGCCGTCCCATTCGCCTGCAGCAGGGCGATGCGGACGTCCGTCGCCACGATCGCCGCGCCGGGCACGGTGGCCAGCTGGTTGGGGTCGCCGAGCGTGGTCGACACGGCGCTGCGCGCGCGGGCGAGCAGGTTCTCGTCGACGCTCGACTGCAGCTGCGACGACACCGTGAGGTAGGCCGCCAGCGCGGTCAGCGTGACGGCGAGGCCGACGCCGAGGGCGGCCAGCGCGCCGACGCGGGTGCGCAGCGACAGCCGGGACGCGAATCCGGTGGGCTGCGCGTCGGGCGGCGGCCCGCCGGGCGGACCCGGCGGCGCGGACGGGCGCTTGGGCGGCGGCGGAGGCGGGACGGCGTTCGACGGCGACCAGACGCGGCGGGCGGCGTCGCTGGTCACGGCGGATCCTCCCGGGCGACGTAGCCGACACCGCGGACGGTGTGGATGAGCCGCGGCTCGCCCTGCTCCTCGGTCTTGCGGCGCAGGTACCCGACGTACACCTCCAGCGAGTTCGCCGTGGTCGGGAAGTCGTAGCCCCACACCTCCTCGAGGATGCGGTCGCGGGTGAGCACCTGCCGCGGATGCCGCAGCAGCAGCTCCAGCAGCGAGAACTCGGTGCGGGTGAGCCGGATGGCGCGGCCGCCGCGGGTGACGTCGCGGGTGCCGGGGTCGAGGACGAGGTCGCCCATGCGCAGCTGCGGGCCGCTCGACGGGTCGGTGGCGGGCGCGGCCCGGCGCAGCAGCGCGCGCAGCCGGGCCAGCAGCTCTTCGAGCGCGAACGGCTTGGGCAGGTAGTCGTCGGCGCCGGCGTCGAGCCCGGACACGCGGTCGGAGACCTCGTCGCGGGCGGTGAGCATGAGGATCGGGAGGTCGTTGCCGGCGGCACGGAGCGCGCGGCAGGTCGCGAGGCCGTCGAGGCGCGGCATCATGATGTCGAGGACGACGGCGTCGGGCGGATCGGTGCTGATGGCGCGCAGCGCCTCCTCGCCGTCGCCGGCGAGTTCGATCTGGTAGCCGTTGAACGCCAGCGACCGGCGCAGCGACTCGCGCACGCCCGGATCGTCGTCGACGACAAGTACTCGCATGCTCTCAGTCTGCCCGTCCGACGTGAGAAACGCCTGAGAGCTGCGGAACAACGACGATCGCCGGCCGCCGGCCGCCGTTCTGACGAAGACGCCGGACGGAGAGAGGGGCGGGCGGGCGCGGGCGCGGCGGGCGGCGCCGGGCGGGGCGGCGCCGGGCGGAGCGAGGGGCGCGGGCGGGCGGGGCGGCGCCGGACGGAGAGGGGCGGCGCCAGGTGGGCGGGCAGAACGACGACGGCGGGCGACCTCCCGAAGGAGACCGCCCGCCGCCGGTGTGTCAGTTACGGCTGGCCCGAGTTCAGCTGAACGCGGGGCCGGCCGCCTCGGCCGCGTCGGACGCGACCGTGGAACGCGCCTCGGCGTCGGCCTTGGCCTGCGCCTTGCGGTCCGCCGCCACGTCGGACGGAACGGCCGCCGTGCGGGAACGGCTCGCCGCGGCAGCCGCCGCGCCGGAGTTGTCCTCGCCGCGGACGCGGTTGTTCTCGGCGACGACGGTGCCCGTGTTGCCCGAGACGTTGAAGTCGCCGCGGACCACGTTGTCGGACACGTACACGTCGGCGCTGTTGTCGGTGATGCTGAGGTCGCCGCCGAACGCGTTGTAGCCGCAGCCGGTCAGCGGGGCCGACGCACCGATCTGGAGGATCTCGCCGCTGCCGCTGAACGAGGCGTCGCCGTCGATCTCCGACAGGCAGAGGACGCCGCCCTGCTCGGCACCGGTCACCGAGTAGGTGCCCTCGATGACGGTGTCGTACACGTCGGTCAGGGTGTCACCGGTGGTCGCGAGGTTCCGGGTGACCCAGCCACTCTCGATGAAGGTCTCACCGTTCGTGGAGGTGACGCTGCGGGCGTGGTCCGAGCCGACCGAGTAGAAGAACCCGGAGTCGGTGGCGGTGACGTTGTTGCCGAGCGTGCTGTTCTCGGTGTACGCGCCGTACGCCGCGGTCAGGACGGTGCTGCCACTGACCGAGGTGCCGACGACGTCAGCGAAGCCGTTCGCCAGGACGCGGACGTTGCCGTTGACGGTCGCGCCGTCGAGCAGCAGGTTCGCGTCGGCACGAACGGTCACGTTGCCGTTGATGACGACGTTGGTCAGTTCGCACGACTTGCCGGCGGCCACGACGAGGTCACCGGGAACGGTGACGTCGGCTGCGACCCCGTCACAGAACGTGGTCAGCGCGGCCTGGGACGGCGCGGCGAAGCCGACGGCCATGAGACCGGCGGCTGCCGCCGCCAGGGCGATCTTGCGGTAGCGCATGTGCGCTCCTCTCTGCGGATGCTGCGGATGATCCGGAGGCTCTGTGCGCAAGGATTCAGTTGTAGAGACCGAGCCGAAGCGACAGATACCCCCTACTCCTGCCGGAGACTTGGTACGACGTGCACTCTTTCCGGGAAATGACGATCATGTCAAGGTTTGGCCCGTATTTCGGGGCACTTGTCGACACGAGTTCGTCTCGCCGACACGAGGGAATCGGGTCATGCCGGCGGCGTTCATTGCGGTGACATTTGTCCGTCGTCTCGCGCACGGTCCAAATGGCCCTGAGCGCGGACCAGGACGTCGAGTACCCGCGCCCCGAACGCCAGGCCGTACGGGTGCGCCGCGGCGCCGGGCCGCGCGGCGGCCGTCAGCTCGGTGATGGCCGTGCTCAGCGCGTCGACGACGGTGGTGGGCTGGTCGGGGAGGACGGCGTGCCCGGCGCCGCCCCACACGCGCGCGTAGGAGAGGCCGGCCGCCGTGGGGACGTTCTGGGACACGCTGACGGTGCTGGACGCGCCGCCGCGGTGGCCCAGCACGAGGTGGACGGTGCCCAGCGGGTCCTCGTGCGCGGCGACCGCCTCGACCGGCTCCAGGACGTTCAGCAGGATCGACAGCGCGTGCGGCCCGAGGTCCCAGAGTCCGCCGTCGCGCTCCAGCCGCCACGGCGTGGAGAAGACGCCGTGCTCGCGCTGCACGGAGCCCAGCGTCAGCGCCGTCCCGCCCTCCCACGGGTGCTCGGCTGCGGCGGCCCGGCAGGACGCCAGCCAGTCGCGCACCTCGGGCCGGTACAGCTGGGTGAAGAACACGGCGCTGGCCACGCCGGACGCCGCCGCGGCGTCGGTCAGGGCGCGGCCGGCGCCGGCGTCGTGCGCGATCGGCTTCTCCAGCAGCAGGTGCTTGCCGGCGGTGGCGGCGGCCGTGGCGTACTCGGCCTGGACGTCCGGCGGGACGGAGAACTCGACGGCGTCGACGTCGGACAGCAACTCGTCGAAGGAGCCGTACGCCCGCACGCCGAACTCGTCCGCCAAGGCGGCCGTGCGGGCCGGGTCGCGGCCCCAGACGCCGGCGAACGTGACGTCCGCCGTCGCCGTGAGCGCGGGTGCGTGGGCCACCCGGGCCCAGTGTCCGGTGCCGACCAGTCCGAAGCGCATGGCACTGGACCCTATCGGCGTCCGGAATGTGCCGGGTTCCGGCCGTCCCGGCGGCTAGCCTGGGTGACCGTGGACGAAGCGGCGGTCTATCCCGCGCACTGGGAGGCCGACGTCGTGCTGTCCGACGGCGCGACGGCGCACCTGCGGCCCATCGTGCCCGCCGACGCCGAGCGGCTGGTCGAGTTCTACGCGCGCGTCAGCGACCGCTCCAAGTACTACCGCTTCTTCGCCCCCTACCCGACGCTGTCCGGCCGCGACGTCGAGCGGTTCACCAACGTCGACCACCGCGACCGGGTGGCGCTGATCCTGCTGATCGGCGACGCCATGATCGGCGTCGGCCGGTACGAGCGGCTCGACGCCACCGACGCCGAGGTGTCGTTCCTGGTCGAGGACGGGCACCAGGGCCGCGGGGTGGGCAGCGTGCTGCTGGAGCACCTGGCGCAGGCGGCCCGCGAGCGCGGCGTGCGCCGGTTCGTCGCCGACATCCTGCCGGCGAACCACAAGATGATCACCGTCTTCGCCGACGCCGGTTACACCGTCGACAACAGCTACGAGGACGGCGTCGTCCACGTGGAGTTCGAGATCGCCCCGACGGGCAGCTCGCTGGAGGTCATGGCGGCGCGTGAGCACCGGGCCGAAGCGCGCTCGATCGAGCGGCTGCTGACGCCGCGGTCGGTCGCGGTCATCGGCGCCAGTCGCTGGCGCGAGAAGATCGGCCAGACGCTGGTCCGCAATCTCGTGCTGGGCGGCTTCACCGGGCCGGTCTACGCGGTCAACCGCGAGGCGACGGCGATCACCGGGCTGCCGGCCTACAAGAGCGTTCGCGACGTCCCCGGCGAGGTCGACCTCGCGCTGGTCGCCGTACCCGCCGACGCCGTCGCCGACGTGGTCCTCGACTGCGCCGCGAAGGGCGTGCGCGGGCTGGTCGTCGTGTCGTCCGGGTTCGCCGAGACGGGTGAGCCGGTGGGCCGGTCGCGGCAGGCCGAGCTGGTCCGGCTGGCGCGGGCGCACGGCATGCGCATCGTCGGGCCGAACTGCCTGGGCATCGTCAACACCGACCCCGCGTTCTCGCTGAACGCGTCGCTGGCCACCACGCTGCCGCCGGCCGGACGGGTCGGGTTGTTCGCCCAGTCCGGCGCGCTGGGCAGCGCGATCCTCGCCGACGGCGCCGCCCGCGGCCTGGGCGTGTCGACGTTCGTGTCGGCCGGCAACCGTGCCGACGTGTCCGGCAACGACCTGCTGCAGTACTGGCGTGACGACCCCGCCACCGAGGTGGTGCTGCTGTACCTCGAGTCGCTGGGCAACCCGCGCAAGTTCTCCCGGCTGTCCCGCGCGGTCGCCGAGGTCAAGCCGGTGGTGGCGGTCAAGAGCGGACGGTCCACCCAGGGCGTGCCGCTCGGGCACACCGTCCGGCCGATCGAGGCGCCGGCCGACGCGCTGGACGCGATGTTCCGGCAGTCCGGCGTGATCCTCGTCGACACCATCCCGGAGCTGTTCGACGTCGCGCAGGTGCTGGCGTTCCAGCCGCTGCCCACCGGCCGCACGGTCGCCGTCATGGGCAACTCCGGCGCGCTGTGCCTGCTGGCCGCCGACGCCGCCGTCAGCGCCGGCCTGGACGTCTACGGCGACCCGGTCGGCTTCGGCGCCGGCGCGACCGCCGACGACTACCGCAAGGCGCTGCGCACGTTCGTCGACGAGCCCGCCGTCAGCTCCGTCCTCGTCGTCTACGCACCGGCCGTCGACGGGCCCGGCGGCGCGGACGTCGCCGCGGCGCTGGCCGAGGTGGCCGCGTCGGCCGGGAAGCCGGTCGTGACGACGTTCCAGGGCCAGCGCGGCGTCCGTGGCCCGGCCGGGGTGCCGTCGTACCCGTCGCCGGAGGAGGCGGCCCGCGCGCTCGGCCATGCCACCGCGTACGCCGAGTGGCGGCGGCGCAGTCACGGCAAGGTGCCGCGGCTGGACGGCTGCGACGCCGCGTCGGCCCGCAAGTTGGCCCGAGGCGCGCTGAGCGCGCCCGGCACCGACCCGCGGACCGGCGCCGACCTCGCTCCGGAGCGGCTGCGCGAGCTGCTCGCCGCCTACGGCGTCGACCTGCTGCCGATGGTCGAGGCGCCGACGCTGGACGCCGCGCTGGCCGCCCTGGACGAGCTGGGCGGCGAGGTGGTGCTGAAGGCGATGTCGCCGCGGCTGCGGCACCGGCCCGACCTCGCCGCCGTCTGGCGCAACATCGACACCGCGGACGAGATGCGCGACGCCTGGGCGACCATGGCGCAGACGCTGCTCGACCCGGCTGAGGCCGGGTTCGTCGTGCAGCCGATGGCGCCGGGCGGCGTGCCGGTGTCGATCCGGGCCTGGGAGGACCCCCTGTTCGGCCCGGTGGTGTCGTTCGGGCTGTCCGGCGTGGCGTCGGAGCTGCTGGGGGACCGGTCGTACCGCATCCCGCCGCTCACCGACCGCGACGCGGCCGAGATGGTGCGGGAGGTGAAGGCGGCCGCCTTGCTGATGGGCTACCACGGCGGCATCATGGCCGACCTGGGTGCGGTCGAGGACCTCGTGCACCGCATGTCGCGGCTGGTCGACGAGGTGCCGGAGGTCGGCTCCGTGGAGCTGGACCCGGTGCTCGCCGGCGAGTCCGGCCTGACGGTCGTCAACGGCTCCGCCCGGGTCGCCGCCCCGGCCGGGCGACAGGACTGGTACACCCGGCGGCTCCCGTGACGGCGGCGGCCACGAGCGTGCGAGGATGGAGGAATGGCGGATACAGGGACGCGTGAGGGTCTTCGCCTGGCCATTCAGGAGGCCGGCTATTACCCCGATCTCGTCGCGGACATGCTCGAGACCTCGCTGGCCGGCGAGGCGGTGAACTCGTACGTCGTGCACCACGAGCCGCACTTCGACCGCGACGAGCTGCGCCGGCACGTCAGTGTGCTGGTGCTCACCCCGACGAGGCTGATCGTCGGGCACACCGACGAGTACCCGTCCGACGACACCCACGACGTGCCGTACGCCACCACGTCCACCGAGGCGGTGCCGCTCGACCGCGTCACCTCGGTCGTGGTCAGCCGTACCGTCACGTCGCCGGCGGCGTATCGCACCGGCACGCCGGCGCTCGACGTCGTGCTGACGGTCGGGTGGGGCGCCATGAGCCGCATCGACCTCGAGCCGGCCACCTGCGGCGACCCCGAGTGCGAGGCCGACCACGGCTACACCGGCGCGCTGACGTCCGACGACTTCACGCTGCGGGTCAGCGAGGCCGGCGACGGCGTCAGCCGCGTGCGCGACCTGCTGACGTTCGCCCGCGCGCTGTCCGCCGCCACCATCAGCGTGCGGTGACGGTGCCGCTGCCGCGTTACGGCGAGGACGCCCTCGCCGACCTCCTGCCATCCGTGCTGGCCGCCCTGGGCGTCGCCGGTGAGGTCGACGTGCTGGGGCTGGCGCCGGCCCGGCGCTACTGCGTCCTGCTGGTCGACGCGCTCGGCTGGAACCTGCTGCGCGCGCACCCGGTGCAGGCGCCGTTCCTGACGTCGATGACCGGCCGGTCCATCACCGCCGGCACGCCCACCACCACGGCCACCAGCCTGGCCAGCCTCGGCACCGGGCTGCCGCCGGGCAAGCACGGCATCGTCGGCTACACGTCGCGGGTGCCGGGCGGCGACGGCATCTTCAACGCGCTCAAGTGGGACCCGCCGCTGGACCCGCTGACGTACCAGCCGTACCCGTCGCTGTTCGACCGCGCCGCGCGGGCCGGGGTGGCGACGACCGTCATCGGGCAGAGCAGCTTCCGCGACACCGGGCTGACCCGCGCGGCCATGGGCGGCCCGTTCCGCTCCGCCAACACCTACGGCCAGCGGGTCGCGGCCGCCGTCGAGGGGTCGTCCGGCGCCGCGCCGTCGCTGGTGTACGTCTACGACGGCGACCTCGACTACACCGGCCACCAGCACGGCTGGCGCTCCGCCGCGTGGCGCTACCAGCTGGCCATGGTCGACCGCTTCGCCGAGCAGCTCTACGACGAGCTGCCGCCCGGCACCGTCCTCGTCGTCACCGCCGACCACGGCATGGTCGACGTCGAGCCGGACCGCCGCATCGACGTCGACGACGTGCCCGCGCTGCGCGAGGGCGTGGCGCTGGTGGCGGGGGAGGCGCGGTTCCGGCACGTGTACGGCGTGCCCGGCGCGGCGGCGGACGACATCGCCGCCGCGTGGCGGTCGGTGCTGAGCGACCGCGCCGCGGTGCTGACCCGTGCCGAGGCCGTCGCGGCCGGCTGGTTCGGCGCGGTGGAGGCGCGGGTGGCCGAGCGCATCGGCGACGTCGTCGCCAGCGTGCACGGCGACTGCGCGGTCGAGCGGCGCAGCGTGTTCCCCGTCGAGACCCGGCTGCGCGGGCTGCACGGCGCGCTCAGCGACGACGAGTTGATGGTGCCGCTGCTGGTCGGAGAGGCCTGATCGGGTTGGCTGAGCTGCACTTCTTCACCGGGACCATGGACTGCGGCAAGTCCACGCTGGCCCTGCAGACCGACTACAACCACCGCCGCCGCGGGCTGGCCGGGCTGCTGCTGACCTCGCACGACCGCGCCGGCGAGGCGACGGTGTCCAGCCGGCTGGGGCTGTCCGCCGACGCCGTCGAGGTGACGCCGTCGACGCAGCTGTGGGCGCTGGTGGCGGCGCGGCTCACGGCCGGGGCCCGCATCGACTACGTCATCGGCGACGAAGCGCAGTTCTACACGTCCGAGCAGGTCGACGACCTCGGCCGCATGGCCGACGAGCTGGACGTCCCGGTGTACGCGTTCGGCATCCTCACCGACTTCCGCACCCGGCTGTTCCCGGGCGCGGCGCGACTGGTCGAGCTGGCCGACCGCGTCGAGACGCTGCAGGTCGAGGCGCTGTGCTGGTGCGGGCGTCGGGCCACGCACAACGCCCGCACGGTCGGCGGCATCATGGTGACGGAGGGCGAGCAGGTGGTCGTCGGCGACACCGACGGCGCGGGCGTGGTCGGCTACGAGGTGCTGTGCCGGCACCACCACCGGCGCCGCATGACCGCCGTCAGCGCCCGGGTCGCCGAGGCCGGCGCCGAGCCGCTGCCGTTCGCGGCTGGGTGACGCCGGCTCAGAAGAACTCGTCCAGCAGCCGGTAGAAGGTCTGCTTGGCGGGGTCCGGCGCGACGCCGCAGCCGCGCAGGTAGCGGGCGGCGGCGTCGGGGCCGAGGTCGTCGTCGAGCTCGCGGGTGAGGATGGCGAGGTCGAGCCAGCGGTCCGCGACGCCCAGGCGCCCGGCGTCGATGATGCCGCTCACCGTCAGCGTCTCGGGGTCGATCAGCACGTTCTGCGTGGTGAGGTCGCCGTGGCAGACGACGAGGTCCTCACCGGCCGGGCGGGTGGCCAGCAACTCGGCGACGAGCCGGTCGCGGCTCCAGCCGGCGCGGTCGTCGTCGAGGTCGTCGAGGTCGACGTCAGCCGCGAGCGCCGCCGGCACCGTGACGTCCAGCCGGCGGTCGTACGGGCAGCCGGAGACCGGCAGCGCGTGCAGCGTGCGGGTCAGCCCGGCCAGCGCGTCGACGACGCGGTCGCGGGCGTCGCCGGGCCACTCGGCGTCGGCGGCGACGCCCGGCACCTCGGCCGTCACCAGCAGGTCCGGTGCGGACTCCAGCACCTAGGGTGGGTCTCCTGGGTCCGTGGCCTACTGCGCGGCGTCCAGGCGGCGCCTCGCTGCGTTCTCGTCAGTCGTCATAGACCCCCGCTATGACTCCTTCCTCGGCCTTGCGAGGCATCCACCTGGACGCCGCTCGCTACGGCCGAGACCCGGGAGGCACACCCAGGCCGCCGGGATGCCGCGCGCCCGCAGCCAGGTCAGCCGCGCGGCCTCGCCGAGCAGATCGTCGGTGGCCGACGCCTTGCGATACGTGCCGGCCGTACGGACGACGGCGGCGCCGGACAGGCCGGACGTCACCGGCTCGACGTTGCTCATTCAGACGCTGACCCAGCTGGTGACGACGTCCGGGCGGGCGTCGTCGTCGAACCGGCAGCTGACCGAGATGGGGCCGGGCGCGACCGGCGCGGCGCGGAACCGGCCGTCGGCGTCGGTGGTGACCGTGACGACACCGCCGACGTGCCGCACCTCGACCGTGGCCGGCGCCGGCGCGACGATCTGGCCCATGACGCGGTGCGCGCCGGCCTCGCGGGTGACCTCGAGGACCACCACGGTGTCGCCGGACGTGAACGTCAGCAGCCGTGGCACCTCGATGCCCGAGCGGACCGCGGCGGCCGGCTCGGCGCTGGAGTCGCCGACCAACTCGGCCAGCTCGGCGTCGGCCGTGCGCCACGCGAGGCTCGCTTTGGCGATGTCGACCAGCCGCTGTGGCGGCGGGTCGGTGGCCTCGATGACCTCGCGGAGCTGGTCGACCAGGTGGTCGTCGTCAGCCATGGATGCCCCCTTCAGCGCCGGCCCGTGCGCGGGCGGGCGCTGGCCGGGCCGGTGTCGTTCGTGTCGCGGGCGGTGTCGGTGCCGCCGGTGTCGTCGTTCGTATCGCCGCCGGTGTCGCCGTCGTGGATGAGCCGGCGCAGGTGTTCGAGGCAGCGCTGCCGGGTCGGGCCGACGCTGCCCACGGGCATGTCGAGCTCCGCGGCGACGTCGGCGTAGCGCGGGTCGGCAGCGGCCGCCGTGAGCCGCAGGAGGTCCTGGCAGCGCGGCCGCAGCCGCTGGAACGCGCGCAGGACCTCGACCTGCTCCTCGCGGGCGAGCAGCGCCTCGACCGGTCCGGGATCTGGGGTAGCGGCATCGTCAGCGCGATCGGCGACGTGGAGGTCGGGCAGTTCGGTGCCGCCCTTGCGCAGCAGCCGCAGGCACTCGCGGCGTGCGGTGGTGACCAGCCAGGCGGCCAGCCGCTCCGGGTGCGCCAGCCGGCCCAGGTGCTCGACCAGCCGCAGCCACGTGCTCTGGAACGCGTCCTCGGCGTCGCCGCCGTGCAGCCGATGGCTCCGGACGACCGCCCAGACCAGCGACGCGTGGTCGTCGACCAGGCGGTCCCAGGCGCGTTGATCGCCCCTGGACGCCGCCTCGACCAGCTCACTGACGGACAGTTCGGCCACCGCCCAGAGTATAGATGCAGGTAGATCGCCGTCGGTGACGGGCACGCGCCCCCGGGCGCGGCGAACCGCGCCCTGCCCACGTACCCGTCACCCCCCGTTGTGCCGATCATCGCAGCAAGCCCCCCGGCTTCACAGACGTTGTACGAGCAGACGTCGTGGACGCCTGCGTCGCCTGGCTGCGAGAATCTCGACGACGCGGTTTCTCGAAAGAGCCCGCCACGGTTCCAGGGGAGCGAGGCCGCCGCGCACGGGCTGGTCGGGTGCGGCCCGACGTCGTGCTGTCATGACCGCTCCCCTCGGTGTGCGCGACACGGCCGGAGGTCCCTGGTCCGTGGAACGCCGCCTAGTGGCCAAGCTCGGCGTTCACAGATACAGAGCACGATCCGGCCGCCCAGATACGTCCGAAGCGGAAAAATCTCAGAAACTTCCGTTTCCCCAGGTAGCGCCGACCGGCGCCCATGATCATCCAAGAAACGGGGCGCTATCACGCCCCGAAACGTGGATGACTCTGCACCCATGGTCGCCGCGGGCTTGTCCGCGCGCCGGGTATGGGTGCCCGCCCGGCCGGGAGGGCACCCACCCTACGGGCGGGCGCTGTTAACCGGGCGTGAACCGCCGCCTGCGGTCAGTCGTTCTTGCGGCGCCCGAACATGATCTCGTCCCAGCTGGGCACGCTGGGGCGACGGGACCGGGAGGAGCTGGTCTTGCGGGCCGGCGGGGCCGGCTCGTCGGCCGTCGGGGCGAGGTCGGCGGCCTGCTCGTCCTCGGTCTCGACGTGCTGGGCGATGTCGCTGAGCCGCAGCCGCTCGCTCGTGACCGCGTCGGCGTCGTCATCGTCGGCGGCCGAGGCGGAGGCGGGCGACGACGAGTCGGGCTCGGCCGGCTCCGGCGTGTGGTCGTGGAAGAGGTCGGGCTCGCGACGGCGCCGCTCGCGGCCGGTGCGGGTGGTGCGCCGCTGACGGCGGGCCGCGGCCGGGATCGGCGTGGTGTTCTCGAACTCGTCGTCCTCGTCGTCATCGACGGTGCCGGCGGAGGCAGGGGCGTCGCGGACGAGGCCGCGCACCGGGCCGCCGCCGGCCGGCTTGAGGAACGACGGCAGCTCGGGGCCGTCGTCGTCGGCGGGCTGCTGGGCCGCCGCGCCGGACGAGCCGCCCACCACAGACAGCCGGGCCGGGCCGGCCGGGACCTCGGGCTCGGCGTCGGCGGGCGCCTCGGCCGGCAGCACGCCGGCGATGGAGCGGGCGTTGTGGTCCTCGGGCACGACGGTACGGCCGGACGGGTCGAACGAGAAGAGGGCGGAGTCCTCCTCCTCGCCGGCCCACGCGAACCGGACCAGCCAGCGGCCGTCCTCGCGCCGCCACGCGTCCCACTCGACGAGGTCGGGGTCGGCGCCGTGCGTCTTGGCGGTCGCCCCCGCGGCGACCTCGAGCGTCTGCGGCGGGCCGTCCCCGCCGAGCCGGCGCACGGTGGCCTGCCGGGCGCGGCCGGCGATGTGCTCGCGTTCGGCGAGGACGGGGCCGGCGAAGCGCTCGACCTTCTCGCGTGGCATCCCCGCCACGGCGGCGACGGAGTCGACGGACTCGCCCGCCCGGATGCGTGCCTGGATGTCGCGTGGACGTAGCTGGCTTTCGAGCCGGATATCCAACTGTCCCAACCTCGCTCGGTCGCCTCGGATCGCGGCGAGCAGGCGGTCGTCCACCCGCAGCGCCAGCTGTTCACCGTCGTGGCCGGAAAGGATCAGATGGGCGCCGTCCTCGCTGACCGCGATCAGCCGAAGCTCGCGCACATCCTCACCTCCCAACAACGACTGCCATCCATCGTCACCCGCGGCACCGCGTCCGACCAAGCCGCCACGCCGCCAACGGCCGGTCTGACGAGCACTTTTCTACTCGCCCAGCACCTGGTCGAGGTACTCGTTGGCCATGATCCGCTCCGGGTCGACCCGGTCGCGGACCGCCCGGAACGACCCCATGCGCCGGTATTGATCGCGAAGATACCCTGAATCGCGGGTATGGAGCTTTCCCCAGTGCGGCCGCCCACCGTACTCCGTCCACAGCCGCTCGACGGCGGAGAACCAGCCGGTGTAGTCGGTCCGGGGGTAGGCGTGCGTCGCGACGTAGACGGTGTCGCGCTCGTAGGCGGGGGAGAGCCACACGTCGTCGGCCGGTGCGAGGCGGACCTCGACCGGGAACGCCACCCGCCACGGCCCGCGCACCGTCAGGTCGCGCAGCGCCCGCAGCGCCCCGGCGGCCGCCGAGCGGGGCAGCGCGTACTCCATCTCGTGGAACCGGACCCGCCGGGTGCTGGTGAACACGTTCGGCGCGGCGTCGACGAAGCTGCGGCCGCCGATCAGCCGGGCGGCGACGGCGTTGACGGCCGGTGTGGTCTTCGGCGCGGCCCGGGTCACCCGCTGGACCAGCGCGAGGCCGGCGTTCTCGACGACGTCGCCGGACCACCAGGCGGCGACGGGGTTCGGCGGCGCGGCCGGCTCGCCGGTGCGCCGGTTCACGGTGAGCTGGACGGCGTCGGTGAACGGCAGCCAGTAGAGGTCGCAGTGGTCGGCCGCCTCCAGGTCCGAGAACCGCTCGACGACGGCGTCCAGCGTCGTCCGCTCCACCGTCGACCGGAGCGTGAAGGCCGGTTCGACCCGGAAGGTGACACTGGTCACGATGCCCACCGCGCCGAGGCCGAGCCGCGCGGCCTGGAAGAGGTCGCCGTCGGCCTGCGCGTCCACCCGCCTGACGGTGCCGTCGGGCAGGGCCAGCTCCAGCGCCACCACCTGCTCGGACAACGACGCGCTGGCCCGGCCGCTGCCGTGGGTGCCGGTCGCGATGGCCCCGGACACCGTCTGGACGGCGATGTCGCCCATGTTCGCCAGTCCGTAGCCGCGCTCGGTGAGCAGCGCGTTGAGCTCGCGCAACCGGGTGCCGGCGCCGGCCGTGGCGGTGTGCGCGGTGGTGTCGAGCGCGAGCAGGCCGGTCAGCCCGTCCAGCCGCACCTGGACGCCGTCCGTCGCCGCGACCGGGGTGAAGCTGTGCCCCGCGCCGACCGGCTTGACCCGCAGCCCGTCGCGCGCGGCGGCGGTGAGCACGGCGGCGGCCTCGTCGGCGCTCGTGGGCCGCTCGACGCGGACCGGGCGCGCGTGGACGGTGCGTGCCCAGTTCTGCCAGACCATCGGGCTAGGCTCTCATGGTGAGCATCACCGATCCGTACGACGCCCTCATGGTCGTCTCCTTCGGCGGTCCGGAGGGGCAGGGCGACGTCATCCCGTTCCTCGAGAACGTCACCCGCGGCAAGGGCATCCCGCGGGAGCGGCTGGAAGAGGTCGGCGAGCACTACCGGCTGTTCGGCGGGCGCAGCCCGATCAACGACCAGAACCGCGCGCTCATCGCCAACCTCGAGCACGAACTGGCCGAGCGGAAGATCTCGCTGCCGGTCTACTGGGGCAACCGCAACTGGGACCCCTACCTCGCCGACGAGCTGGCCCGCATGCGCGACGACGGCGTCGAGCGGGTCGCGGCGTTCGTGACCAGCGCGTACGACTCGTACTCCGGCTGCCGCCAGTACCGCGAGGACCTGTGGCGCGCGGTGCGCAAGGTCGGGCCGGGGGCGCCGCGCATCGACCGGCTGCGGCACTCGTTCGACCACCCCGGCTTCGTCACGGCCAACGCCGACGGCGTCGTGGGCGCGCTCGGCGACCTCCCGCGGGACGTCGCCGACAGCGCGCGCATCGTCTACGTCACGCACTCGATCCCGGTGGCCATGGCCGAGACGTCCGGGCCGACCGGCGGCGCGTACGTCGCGCAGCACCTGGCCGTGGCCGACGCGGTCAGCGCCCAGGTGGCCGCGCGGACGGGGGTGGGGCGGGCGCACGATCTCGTCTACTGCTCCCGCAGCGGCCCCCCGTCGATGCCGTGGCTGGAGCCCGACGTCAACGACCACCTGGCCGCTCTGGCGTCCGGCGGCGTCGAGGCGGTGGTGCTGGCGCCGATCGGGTTCCTGTCCGACCACATGGAGGTCGCGTACGACCTCGACACCGAGGCGCTGGCGACGGCGAAGGAACTGGGCATCGCGGCGGCCCGAGCGGCCACCGCCGGCACCCACCCCGACTTCGTCGAGACCGTCGTCGACCTGCTGCTCGAACGTGCCGCCGTCGAGCGCGGCGAGCCCGTCGTCCGGGCCAGCATCGGCGCTCCCGGCCCGGCCGCCGACGTCTGCCCGGCCGGTTGCTGCCCCAACCTGCGCGAGGACCTGCCCGCCCTCTGCGGCGCCGACGCGCCCCCGTACCCGTGACACCCCCTGTGGAGGATTCCCCCGTGACGGCCGACCCCGCCGACCTGCTCGTCCTGGCCGAGAAGACCGCCCGTGAGGCCGGTGACCTCGTTCGCGACAAGCGCGAGGCGGTCGAGCGCATGGCCGTCGCCGGCACCAAGTCGACGCCCACCGACGTCGTCACGGAGTCCGACACCGCCGCCGAGGCGCTGATCCGCTCGCGCCTCTTCGCCGCCCGCCCCGACGACGGCTTCCTCGGCGAGGAGGACGGCTCGGTCGCCGGCTCCACCGGCGTCGAGTGGGTGGTCGACCCGATCGACGGCACGGTCAACTACCTCTACGGGATCCCGCAGTACGCGGTCTCCATCGCCGCCCGCGTCGACGGCGTGGTCCGCGCCGGCGTCGTGCACAACCCGGCCAGCGGCGAGACGTGGACGGCCGTGTCCGGCGGCGGCGCCTTCCTCGACGGCGGCCCGGTGCGCGTCTCGTCCTGCTCGACGCTGTCGTTGGCGCTGGTCGGGACCGGTTTCGGCTACGACGCCGTCCGGCGGGCGCGGCAGGCGGCGGTGCTCCTGGAGGTCGTCCCGGCCGTCCGCGACATCCGCCGGGCCGGCGCCGCCGCGCTGGACCTGTGCGCCGTGGCGACCGGCCGGCTGGACGGCTACTACGAGCGCGGCCTGAACCCGTGGGACCTCGCGGCGGGCGGGCTGATCGCCGCCGAGGCCGGCGCGGTGGTCAGCGGCCTGCGCGGTGCGGACGCCGGCAACGACCTCGCCCTGGCGGCGACGCCCGGCGTGGCGGCCGAGCTGACGGCGTTGCTCGAACGCCTCGGCGCCGACCACGACTAGCCCGCGCCCATGATCATCGGCGATCGACCACACCCCAACGTGGTCGATCGCCGATGATCATGGAGAAGCCCTAGGAGATCACCTTTCGCCGGGCGGCCCAGGCGTCCTTCAGCGACACCTTGGCGCCCATCCGCAGCACCGCCCCCTCGTAGATCCGTGCCGCCAGCACGACCAGCACCGCGATCAACGCGAGCATCAGTCCCAGCGCCAGCCCGATCTCCCAGCCGGCGGCGTCGCCCCGGGCCATGCGTAGCGGCATGATCAGCGCGCTGAACGGCGGCACCACGCTCAGCACCCCGGCAGCGGCGGCGTCCTGGTTGAGGAACACGTAGAACGCCCCGAAGTAGGAGACCATCATCAAGGTGTTCACCGGCGTGGTGACGTTCTGCAGGTCCTCCTGCCGCGAGATGCGGGCCGCGGCCGCCGCCGACAGCGACGCGTAGGCGGCGAAGCCGAGGACGAACCAGCCGAGGGCGGTGAGGACGGGCGTGATCATCGGCCCGCTCAACTCGATCGCCCCCAACGCCGACGCGAGACCGAGCCCCAGCCCGCCGATCAGCGCCAACTGGACGAGCCCGAGCAACCCGATGCCGATGATCTTCCCGGCCAGCAGCGCCCGCGCCGGGATGGTGGCGAGGATGACCTCGACCACCCGGCTGGACTTCTCCTCGACGACGCCCATGGCGACCCACATGGAGTAGGTGATGAGCTGGCCGAACAGCACGATGGTGCCGAAGAACGCGATGGCGCCGCGGGTCTCGCGCTCGTCGGCGTCGGGATCGAGGGTGACGGTCTGCAGGGTCGCCGACGTGAGCGCGGCGGACACGTCGGCGGGGTCGATGCCGGCCGATTCCAGCGCCCGCGCACCCTCGACCTGGCTGTACGCGTTCTGGAGGACGGCGCGCAGCGAGTCGTCGAGGGACTGGTCGACGACGACGGAGTCGCCGTCGAGGTAGGCGTCGAGGTCGCCGTCGCGGACCGCCTGCTCGGCCTCGGCGGCGTCGGCCGCCGGCCGGAAGCTCACCTCGATGTCCGCGACGGAGGCCTGGTGCGAGACCGCCTCCTGCAGGCCGGACGGCTCGCCGACCAGCGCGACGTCGTAGCTGCCGGCGCCGAAGTCGGTGAACCGGGGGAGCAGCACGACCACCGCGATGATGCCCAGCGTGATGAGCAGCGAGATGAAGAACGAGCGTTCCCGGATGCGCTGCCCGAACTCGCGGCGGGCGACGAGCGTGACGGCCTCGCGGAACGACAGGGGGCGCGACATCAGGCGGCCTCGACCTTCTCGGACCCGGACGGCACGGCCGGCTCGGCGACGACGGAACGGAACAGGTCGGCCAGGGTGGGGCGGACCGGCGTGAACTGGTGGACGGGGCCCAGCGCGCGGGCGGCGTCGAGCAGGCTCTGGTCGTCACCCGACGGCGGCAGCTCGACCACGGCGGTCCGGTCGCCGTCCTCGACGACGGTCAGCCCGGGCACCGCCGCCGCCAGCGCGGCCACCCACCCGGGCGCCGCGCCGACCGCCAGCCGGAACCGGTTGGCGGCCGTGCCGCGCAGCTCGTCGACGGCGCCGTCGGCGACCAGGCGGCCGGCCCGGATGATGCCGACCGCGTCGCACAGCCGCTCGACCAACTCCAGCTGGTGGCTGGAGAACACCACGGCGGCGCCGGCGTCGACGCGGGCGCGCAGCACCGCGGCCATGGAGTCGACGCCCATCGGGTCGAGGCCGCTGAACGGTTCGTCGAGGACCATGACGGTCGGCTCGTGCACCAGCGCGGCGGCCAGCTGCACCCGCTGCTGGTTACCGAGTGAGAGCGATTCGACGCGATCTGACGCACGTTCGCTCAGAGCGAGCGCCTCGAGCAGGTCCGATGCGGCCTTGTCGGCTGTGATGCGTGCCACACCGTGCAGGCGCGCGAGATACACGAGATGCTCGTGTATCTGCATCTTCGGGTACAGTCCACGCTCTTCGGGCATGTAACCGAACTCACGCCTGATGTCCTGGTTCAGCGGGGCGCCGTTCCACCGGACCTCGCCGCTGTCGGGCTCGAGGACACCCAGGACGATGCGCATGGCGGTGGTCTTGCCGGCCCCGTTGGTGCCGACGAAACCGTACATCTGACCAGGTCGGACCGCGAATGAGAGATCGTCGAGGGCCACGACGTCCCCGTAGCGGCGGGACAGCCGGTCGAGCTCGAGCATGGGGTTCCTCTCAGTGCGGGACGATCCGCTCACAGCCTCTCGCCTGGAATGGTGATATCCCTCGTCCCCGAGAACGGTGTGATCCGTCGGTCCAGAGGACGACACGAATTCCCACAGTGTGGGGTGCCGTGCCAACCGGGTACCGCATCAGGCAGAATCTCCCGCTCGGAGCGGGCACAACCGCGGGCCGTCGTGCGTTACGGAGGGGCACGGTGTCCAAACCGGCCCGGCCACCGACATCATGACGCGCCCAGTGAGGGGGAATAGATCAATGGCAACCGACTATGACGCGCCACGCAAGACCGACGACGATCTGTCCGAGGACTCGCTGGAGGAACTGAAGAACCGGCGCATGGACAAGACGTCGGGGATCGTCGACGTCGACGAGTCCGACCTGAACGAGTCCATGGAGCTGCCGGGAGCAGATCTTTCCAACGAGGAGCTGGCGGTCCGGGTGCTGCCGCGGCAGGCTGACGAGTTCACCTGCTCGCAGTGCTTCCTGGTGCACCACCGCAGCCAGCTGGCGAAGGAGAAGGACGGGATGCTCATCTGCCGCGACTGCGCGGCCTGAGCGATTCCGGAGAACCCCTCACCGGCCGGCCGTCTGACGCGCCGCCTCGAGTTCGGCCACGAGCCGCTCGGGGCGGCGCGTCGACACCAGCCAGTAGGGAGTGGGGTCGGCGGTGTCGTCGACCCCGATGCGCACGACCCCCGGCACGTACCCGCGGATCGCCACGTAGGCGCGGCGGTCGAGGCCGGGGCCACGGGCCGCCCGCGCGTCGTCGCCGGTGAGCGCCTCGGCCGAGCCGACGGCCGTCACGGGCAGCCGGGCCCGCCCGACGCTGACGCCCTCAGGCCCGACCGCGATCGACAGCCGCCCGTAGAGCAGCAGCGCGGCGCCGCCCAGCAGCAGGACCGCGCCGGTCGCCGGCAGCGACACCCGCGGCCCGAAGGGCAGCTCGTAGACCAGCCAGACCGACGCTGCCAGCCCGGCCAGCAGCAGCCACCAGCGGGCCGGGACGACCAGGCGTTCGCGGTACGCACTCATTGCAGCAGACTGCCACGCACCGTGAAGGTGGGCCCCGCAGGGGCCAGTGTTCAGGGTGCCACGGATCGCCGGAGTCGAACGGGTAGGGTCGTCGATCGTGACCGAACGGCAGCACGGGGAGCCGCGTCCCGGCGACGCGATCGAGCGGCATCCCGGCGCACCGGCCCCCGGCAGCACCATCGCCTCGCACTACCGCATGTGCGTCGGCTGCGGACCGGACCATCCGACGGGGCTGCACGTCACCGTCGTCGCGGGCGAGGGCCTCACCGTGGCCGGCACGTTCACCGTCACCGACGACCACCAGGGCGCGCCCGGCCTGGCCCACGGCGGCATCCTGTCGCTGGCCTTCGACGAGGTGCTCGGCTCGCTGATCTGGCTGATCGGCAAGCCGGCCGTCACCGGCCACCTGGAGACCAGCTACCGCCGTCCGGTCCCGGTCGGCACGACGCTGCACATCGACGCCGCGGTCGACCGCGCCGAGGGCCGCAAGATCTTCATGTCCGCGACCGGCCGCGAGAACGCGCCCGACGGCCCGGTCAGCGTCGCCGCGTCCGCCGTGTTCGTGGTCGTCCCGCCCACCCATTTCACCGACCACGGCCGCCCGGTGGCCGCGTCGGAGCTCTCGGCAGCGGCCGCGAAGGTCGCGGAGGTGAACCCGTGACCGGTCCCGTCGACGTCCTCATCACCCGGCTGGACCCGGAGGTGCCGCTGCCGGGCTACGCGCATCCCGGCGACGCCGGCGCCGACCTGGTCACGACCAGCGACGTCAGCATTCCGCCGGGGGAGCGGGCCATGGTGGGCACGGGCATCGCGATCGCCCTGCCCGCGGGATACGCTGCATTCGTCCACCCGCGGTCGGGGCTCGCGCACCGGCTCGGAGTCAGCATCGTCAACACACCGGGCACGGTCGATGCGGGCTACCGGGGCGAGATCAAGGTGCTGCTGGTCAACCACGACCTGCGGGAGCCTGCGGTGTTCGCGCGCGGCGACCGCATCGCCCAGCTGGTCCTCCAGCGGGTCGAGCAGGCCCGGTTCCACGAGGTGGAGCGGCTACCGGGCTCGGCGCGGGGCGACGGCGGGTACGGGTCGACGGGCACGGCAAGCCAGGCCGGCGGCAACGCCGGCGTCCGATAGACGAAGGGGACGGTCAGGGTGTGGGGACGGCGGCGCCACGACGGCGATGAGGACGAGCCCGAGGTCGAGGAGACCACGGAGGCCACCTCGACGGCGTCCGGTTCGGGCGAGGACGACGAGGCGAAGAGCGACCGGTCCGGCGGCCCGCTCGACGAGTCCGAGGTCGACCTCGACGAGGCGCGGCAGGGCCGCGTCGACCTCGGCGGCCTGCTGGTCAAGGCCGCGCCCGGCATGAAGCTGCAGCTGCAGGTCGACCAGCGCACCGGCAACGCCACCAGCGCGGTCCTCGCCATCGACGACGCCGCGGTGCAGCTGATCGCCATCGCCGCGCCGCGCAGCTCCGGCATGTGGGCGCAGACGCGGCTGCAGATCAGCCAGGACGCCCAGCGTCGCGGCGGCCGCGCCGAGGAGGCGGCCGGGCCGTTCGGCACCGAGGTCCGGCTGGTGGTTCCGGTGCAGACGCCCGACGGCAAGCAGGTGCTGCAGCCGTCGCGGGTGTCGGCCGTCGACGGCCCGCGCTGGATGCTGCGTGCCACGTTCCTCGGCAAGGCCACCAACGACGCCGCGACGTTCCAGCGCTTCGTCGAGCTGGTGAAGGAGACGGTGGTCGTCCGCGGCCAGTCGCCGATGGCGCCGGGCGACGTCATCGTGCTGAAGCCGCCGGCCGGCACCCGCCCGCCGGCCGACCCGTCCCAGCCGCTGCAAGCCTGAGCTGCTCGTTTGCTGCGAGGAATACCCTGTAGACGTGGAAGAGAACACCGGGCGCCGCGGCATCTGGGGCGCCATCACGCGCTGGGTCGCCTCCGACGAGGAGGTCGAGGCCGAGGAGCTGCGCGACGACGCGCGCGAGGCCGGCTGCCAGCCGCTGGCCGACGTCCAGGACCGCACCACCGTGCGCGTGCGCGGGGTGCTGCAGTCGGTCACGCTGCAGCCGCGCCTGGGCACCCCCGCCCTCGAGGCCGATTTGTACGACGGCTCCGGTGCCGTGACACTGGTCTGGCTCGGCCGGCGGCGCATCGCCGGCATCAGCTGCGGACGCCGGCTGGTCGCGACCGGACGGGTGGCCACCCTCGACGGCCGCAGGGTCATGTACAACCCGCGATACGAATTGCTGCCCGCAGGCATGGAGTGAGATGAGTCAGAGCGATCCCGGCGCCCCCGACCATGCCGGCCGGCAGAGCTGGATCCAAGGGCTCACCTCCGACGAGCGGTTCCGCCCCAAGGACGTCCTCGGGCCGGCCGCCCTGCTCGACGCCGGGCTCCCGCTCGCCGTCTTCACCCTCGTCTACACCGCGGCCGGCCGCAACCTGTCGCTGTCGCTCTGGGTCGCGCTGGGCGCCGGCGTCCTGCTCGCCGCCGTCCGGCTGCTGCGCAAGGAGCCGCTGCAGAACGTCGTGGCCGGCTTCCTCGGCGTCGGCCTCGCCGCGTTCATGGCCAACCGCACCGGCAACGCCGAGGACGTGTTCCTGCCCGGCCTGCTCATCAACATCGGCTACGGGCTGGCTTACCTGGTCTCCATCGTGGTCCGCTGGCCGTTGCTCGGCGTGTTCGTCGGGCTGGCCACCGGCCAGGGCACGGTCTGGCGGAAGGACCCCGCGCTGCTGCGCGCGTACACGCTGGCCAGCCTGCTGTGGGTGGGCATGTTCGCGGTGCGGCTGGCGGTTCAGCTGCCGTTGTACCTCGCCGGTGAAGAGCAGATCGGCTGGCTGGCCGGTGCCCGGCTGGTCATGAGCTGGCCGCTGTTCCTGCTGGTCGCGTACCTGTCCTGGCTGATCATCCGGCCCGCGTACCGTGCCCACCAGGAGCGTGCGGCGGCGGCCGCCGCGCCGCCGGCCAAGCCCGGCCCCGTCGACGGCTGACGTTCGCGCTCAGCCGAGGTGCGGCGAGAGCAGGTCCTCGAGCTGCTTCTCCCGCTCCGGCGCGGCGACGAACAGCAGCTCGTCGCCGGCCTCCAGCGGGAGGTCGGGCAGCGGGCTGTGCACGTGCTTGCCGCGGATGATCGACACCAGCGAGGTGTCGACCGGCCAGGCGACGTCCGCGACCGCCGTGCCGACGATGGGGGAGTCGACCGGCAGCGTCAGCTCCACCAGGTTCGCCTCGCCCTGCCGGAAGCTGAACAGCCGGACGAGGTCGCCCACGCTGACGGCCTCCTCGACCAGGGCGCTCATGATGCGCGGCGTCGACACGGACACGTCGACGCCCCAGGACTCGTTGAACATCCACTCGTTGCGCGGGTGGTTCACCCGGGCCACCACGCGCGGCACGCCGAACTCGGTCTTGGCCAGCAGCGACACCACGAGGTTGACCTTGTCGTCGCCGGTGGCGGCGATGACGACGTTGCAGCGGTCCAGCGCCGCCTCCTCGAGCATCGACAGCTCGCAGGCGTCGGCCAGCAGCCACTCGGCCTCGGGCACGCTGGCGGCCTTGATCGCCTTGGTGTCCTTGTCGATGAGGAGCACGTCGTGGCCGTTGGCCAGCAGCTCCGACGCGATCGAGCGGCCGACGTTGCCGGCGCCGGCGATGGCGACGCGCATCAGATCTCCACCTCCGGGTCCTTGGCGAGCACCTGGGCGACGTAGGAGACCCGCTCGGTGTTGACGAGGATGTGGACGAGGTCGCCGTCCTGGATGACGGTGGACGCGGTGGGCAGCACGCCCTCGCCGTAGCGGGTGAGGAACGCGACCCGGGCGCCGGTGGCGCCCTCCAGCTTGTCGGCGCTGTGCCCGATCCAGCCGTTGCTGATGTGGAACTCGGCCAGCTGGACGGTGCCGGTGGGATCGACCCACTCCGTCTGCGCGCCCTCGGGGAACAGCCGGCGCAGGATCTGGTCGGCCGTCCACCGCACCGTCGCCACCGTCGGGATGCCGAGGCGCTGGTACACCTCGGCCCGGCCGGGGTCGTAGATGCGGGCCACGACGTTGTCGACGCCGAACGTCTCGCGGGCCACCCGGGCGGCGAGGATGTTGGAGTTGTCGCCGCTGCTGACCGCGACGAACGCGTCGGCGCGCTCGATGCCGGCCTCGATGAGCACGTCGCGGTCGAAGCCGACCCCGGCCACCGTCGAGCCCTCGAAGCCCGGCTGCAGCCGCCGGAACGCCTCGGGGTTCTGATCGACGATCGCGACCGTGTGGTCGTGCGATTCGAGGATGTGCGCGACGGTCGAGCCGACCCTGCCGCAGCCCATGATGACGACGTGCACGGTGGTCCTCTCAAGCTGTCCGATCGGGACTGACGTCAGACCTCGCGGTCGGCGCCACCCTCCACAGGCAGCCGAAGGCCTGCCGTGTCGCAGTCGACGTTACACGTCCGCCGTGGAAGGCATACCATTGCCGATCGTGCCGAGCCTCGGCGATCTGTCCAAGCGGCTCCTCATCGGTCGCAAACTTCCCAGCGAGCGCATGGGGCACACGCTGCTACCCAAGCGCCTGGCCCTGCCGGTGTTCGCCAGCGACCCGCTGTCGTCGGTCACGTACGCCACGCAGGAAGTCCTGGTCATCCTGACGCTGGGCGGCCTGGCCTACCTGACGTACACCCCGTGGGTCGCCGCGGTCGTCGTGCTGCTGCTGATCACCGTCGTGGCGTCGTACCGCCAGCTGGTGCGCGCGTACCCGACCGGCGGCGGCGACTTCGAGGTGGCCAACACCAACCTCGGCCCGACCGCCGGGCTGATCGTCGCCAGCGCCCTGCTGATCGACTACATCCTGACGGTGGCGGTGTCGGTCTCAGCCGGCGTCGACAACCTGATCTCGGCCGTGCCCGAGCTGAACGACTACCGGGTGCCGATCGCCATCGGCATCGTCGTGCTGCTCTCGGCGATGAACCTGCGCGGCATCCGCGAGAGCGGCATCGCGTTCGCGATCCCCACCTACCTGTTCATCCTCGGCATCGCCGGGCTGGTCGTGTGGGGGCTGGGCCGGACGGTGTTCGGCGACGACCCGGTCGCGGAGTCGGCGCAGTACGACGTCCAGGCGGAGCTGACCGACCTCGGCGGCATCGCGCTGATGCTGCTGGTGCTGAGAGCGTTCGCGTCCGGCTGTACGGCGCTGACCGGCGTCGAGGCGATCGCCAACGGGGTGCCGGCGTTCCGCAGGCCGAAGGCGAAGAACGCGGCCGCGACGCTGGCCATCATGGGCACGCTGTCGATCACGATGTTCAGCGGCATCACCGCGCTGGCCGTCATCGCCGACGTCCGCTACGTCGAGAACTCCTGCGACCTGGTCGGGTTCGACTGCACGCAGCCGCAGCCGACCGTCATCTCGCAGCTGGCCGAGGCGGTGTTCGGCGGCGACACCATCCCCTTCTACTACGTCCAGGGCGCCGCTGCGCTGATCCTGATCCTGGCCGCGAACACCGCGTTCAACGGCTTCCCGCTGCTCGGCTCGATCCTGGCGCAGCACCGCTACGCGCCGCGCCAGCTGCACACCCGCGGCGACCGGCTGGTGTTCAGCAACGGCATCCTCGTGCTGGCGGTGCTGGCCGGCCTGCTGATCGTCGCGTTCGACGCCTCGGTGACACGGCTGATCCAGCTCTACATCGTCGGGGTGTTCACGGCCTTCACGTTCGGCCAGACGGGCATGGTGCGGCACTGGAACCGGCTGCTGGCGGCCGGGCCGGCCGGGCCGGAACGACGGCAGATCCTGCGCTCGCGGGCCATCAACGGCGCCGGCGCGATCCTCACGGGCGTGGTGCTGGTGGTCGTGCTGATCACCAAGTTCACCCACGGCGCCTGGCTCGTGGTCGCGATGATGCCGCTGCTGTTCCTGCTGATGCGCGGCATCCGGCGGCACTACGACAGCACGTCGCGCGAGCTGGAGGTCGAGGACTGGCCGGCCGAGTCGCTGCTCCCGTCGCGCGTGCATGCCGTCGTGCTGGTGTCGCGGCTGCACAAGCCGACGGTGCGGGCCATCGCCTACGCGCGGGCGGCCCGGCCGGACATCCTCGAGGCGATCACCGTCGACGTCGACGAGTCGGCCACCGCCGCGCTGCTGGACGAGTGGGACCGGCACGACATCCCGGTGCCGTTGCGGGTGCTCGACTCGCCGTACCGCGAGATCGCCCGGCCGGTGGTCGAGTACGTGCGGGCGATCCGCCGGGCCAGCCCGCGCGACATCGTGACGGTGTACGTGCCGGAGTACGTGGTCGGGCACTGGTGGGAGCGGATCCTGCACAACCAGAGCGTCTTCTGGCTCAAGGGCCGGCTGCTGTTCACCCCGGGCGTCATGGTGACGAGCGTGCCGTGGCAGCTGCGGTCCGCGGCGGCCGCCAAGGCGAAGGCGAAGGCCAAGCAGGCGCCCGGCGGCGTCCGGCGGGGTGGTCCCCGCTGAGCGGGCGGACGCGCACGGCCCGCGGCGAGTCCGTCGTGGGCACGGAGGTCGTGGTCGACGTCGGCGCGGTCGCGCACGGCGGTGTCTGCGTCGCGCGGCACGAGGGCCGGGCCGTCTTCGTCCGGCACGCACTGCCCGGCGAGCGGGTCCGGATCCGGGTCACCGAGGGCGGCACCGAGGACCGGTTCTGGCGCGCCGACGCGGTCGCCGTCCTGACGCCGTCGCCGGCCCGGGTCGAGCCGCCGTGCCCGTGGGCCGGACCGGGCAAGTGCGGCGGCTGCGACTGGCAGCACGTGCTGCTGCCGGCCCAGCGCTCGCTGAAGGCGGCCGTCGTCGCCGAGCAGCTGGAGCGGCTGGCCGGGCTGCGCCGCGAGGTGACGGTCGAGCCGGTGCCGGGCGACGACGACGGGCTCGGGTGGCGCACGCGCGTGACGTACGCCGTCGACGCTGGCGGGCGGGCCGGGCTGCGGGCGCACCGCTCGCACGAGGTGGTGCCGATCGACGGCTGCCGCATCGCGCATCCCGAGGTCCGCGCGGCCGGGGTCGAGGACGGCGCCTGGCCCGGCGCGGCGTCGGTCGAGGTCGTCGTGGCGAACACGGGGGAGCGGCAGCTGCTGGTCGACGACGAGGTGGTCGAGGGCCGCCGGTACGTCGTCGAGGAGGCGGCCGGGCGGCGCTGGCGGGTCAGCGGCGGCGGGTTCTGGCAGGTGCACCCGGGAGCGGCGAATACGCTGGTCAGTGCCGTGCTGGACGGTGTCGAGGCGCGGCCGGGCGAGACCGCGCTGGACCTCTACTGCGGCGTCGGCCTGTTCGCCGGCGCGCTGGCGCCGCTGGTCGGCTCGTCGGGCACGGTGGTGGGCGTCGAGGGGGCGCGGGAGGCCGTCGCCGACGCGCGGCGCAACCTGCACGACGTCCCGTGGGTGAAGCTGCTGGCCGGCCGGGTGGACCGCGTGCTGGCCGGGACCGGACCGGCCGGGATGCCGGCCGCCGCCGACATCGTCGTGCTGGACCCGCCGCGCGAGGGCGCCAAGGCCGCCGTCGTCCGCCGCATCGCCGAGCGGGCGCCGCGCGTCGTCGCCTACGTGGCCTGCGATCCCGCCGCGCTGGCCCGCGACCTCGCCACGTTCGCCGCCCACGGCTACCGGCTCACCGGCCTGCGCGCGTTCGACCTGTTCCCGATGACGCACCACGTCGAGTGCGTCGCGATCCTGCGTCCGGCGAGCTGATCGCCGTCCGGGCCCTCGGTGGACTATCCTGAACGGTGGTGTAACACGGCGATGTATCGGGAGGTGGGGCAGCCATGCGCAGCGAGCCTCCTAGTCATGCGTCGCAGGGCGCCGAGGTCCGGGGCAGCTGATGCCTGACGGCCGGGTTGTCCTGCGTCGCACGACACCCGTCTCCGTCCGCACCGCCATGGGAGCGACGCCATGCCTCCTCGCCGTCAGCGCGCCCTGCGCGTCATCCGCCCTGCCCTGCGCCGGCAGGGCCGGGGCGACTCCGTGACCGATCGCCCGGCCGACCAGCCCGCGACCACCGAGCGGCGGTCCAGCATCGTCGACGCCGCGCTGTACCGCGACGGCAAGCGCATCAGCACGCCCAGCTCGCTGGCCGAGACGTACCGCCAGCTGCGCGCCGACGCCGAGGCCATGGCCTGGATCGGGCTGCACAAGCCGAGCGACGCCGAGCTGCTGTCGCTGGCCGACGAGTTCGACCTGCACGAGCTCGCCGTCGAGGACGCCATGGAGGCGCATCAGCGGGCCAAGCTGGAACGTTACGGCGAGACGCTGTTCGTCGTGCTGCGCGCGGCCCGCTACCTCGACGCCGTCGAGGAGGTCGACTTCGCCGAGCTGCACCTGTTCGTCGGACCCGGCTTCGTCATCACCGTCCGGCACGGCGCCGCGCCCGACCTCTCCGGCGTCCGGCGTCGCATGGAGGACGACCCCGACCTGCTCCGGCTGGGCCCCGAGGCGGTCCTGTACGCCGTCCTCGACGCCGTCGTCGACGGCTACGTGCCGGTCGTCAACGGCGTCAGCAACGACGTCGACGAGATCGAGGTCCAGGTGTTCGGCCGCGACCCCAAGGTGTCGCGGCGCATCTACGAGCTCTCCCGCGAGGTGCTGGAGTTCCAGCGGGCCACCCGGCCGCTGTCGGTCATGCTGGCCGGGCTCGAGGGCGGCTTCGAGAAGTACGGCACCGACGAAGAGCTGCAGCGCTACCTGCGCGACGTCGCCGACCACGTCACGGAGGTCACCGAGCGGGTCGACGGCTTCCGGCAGGTGCTCTCCGACATCCTCGCCGTCAACGCCACGCTGGTCACCCAGCAGCAGAACGAGGAGATGAAGTCGCTCACCGAGGCCAGCTTCGCGCAGAACGAGGAGATCAAGAAGATCTCCTCGTGGGCGGCCATCCTGTTCGCCCCGACGCTGGTCGGCACCATCTACGGCATGAACTTCGACAACATGCCCGAGACACACTGGTCGTTCGGCTATCCGTTCGCGGTGCTGCTCATGGCGATCGTCTGTGTCAGCCTGTTCGTCATCTTCCGGAAGAAGGACTGGCTCTGAAGCCGCGGGCCCGGCCGTGAAAGGCTGGGCCCATGCAGCTGCGCATCTTCACCGAGCCCCAGCAGGGCGCGAGCTACGACGACCTGCTCGCCGTCGCCCAGGCGACCGAGCGGCTCGGCTTCGACGCCTTCTTCCGTTCCGACCACTACCTGAAGATGGGCTCCGTCAGCGGGCTGCCCGGCCCGACCGACGCGTGGACGACGCTGGCCGGGCTGGCCCGCGAGACGTCGCGCATCCGGCTCGGCACGCTGGTCACGTCGGCGACGTTCCGCAACCCCGGTGTGCTGGCCATCCAGGTCGCGCAGGTCGACCAGATGTCCGGCGGACGGGTCGAGCTGGGGTTGGGCGCGGGGTGGTACGCGCGGGAGCACGAGGCGTACGGCATCCCGTTCCCGGAGAAGCGGTTCGGCCTGCTCGAAGAGCAGTTCGATGTCATCACCGGGCTGTGGAACACGCCGGAGGGGTCGACGTTCTCCTACGCCGGCTCGCACTACACGGTCACCGAGTCGCCGGGGCTGCCCAAGCCCGTGCAGCGGCCGGTCCCGCTGATCGTCGGCGGCAACGGCCCGCGGCGCACGCCAGCGCTGGCGGCGAAGTACGCCGCCGAGTACAACTCGTCGTTCCCGGCGAAGTCCGACATCGCCGAGCGGTTCGGCACCGTCCGCAAGGCCTGCGAGGACGCCGGCCGCGACCCCGACTCGCTGGTGTACTCGGTGGCGCTGGTGGCCTGCGTCGGCGCCGACGAGGCCGAGTTCGCCCGCCGGGCGGCGGCGATCGGCCGCGAGCCGGCCGAGGTCCGCGCTCACGGCCTCGCCGGGACGCCGCAGGAGGTCGTCGACGGCATCAGCGCGGTCCGCGAGCTGGGCGGCGGCCGCGTCTACCTGCAGATCCTCGACCTCTCCGACCTCGACCACCTGGAGCTCATCGCGGCCGAGGTCGCGCCGCATGTCTGACTTACTCGACCGTCACCGACTTCGCCAGGTTGCGCGGCTTGTCGACGTCGTGGCCGAGCGTCAGCGCGGCGTGGTAGGCGAGCAGCTGGAGCGGGATCGTCAGTAGCAGCGGGTCCAGCTCCGGCTCGCTCTTCGGCACGGCGATGACGTGCGCGGGCGCGACGCCGAGGTCGACGCCGTCGTGCGTCACCACGGTGAGCGGGCCGGAGCGGGCGCTGATCTCCTGCAACGCGCCGAGATTGCGGTCCAGCAGCTCGTCGTCCGGCACGATCGCGACGGTCGGCAACTCCGGGCCGACCAGCGCGAGCGGGCCGTGCTTCAGTTCGGACGTCTGGTACGCCTCGGCGTGCCGGTAGGAGATCTCCTTCAGCTTCTGCGCGCCCTCGCGGGCCACCGGGAAGCCGCGGGTGCGTCCGACGAAGAACAGGCTCGGCGCCGTGGCGAGCTCCTTCGCGACGGCGGCCAGGTGCTCCTCGTCGCCGACGATCGCCTCGATCTGCTCCGGGAGCGCCTGCAGCGCCTGGATGAGGCGGCGGCCGTCCGCCGGTGACACGTCGCGGATGCGGCCCAGGTGCAGGCCGAGCAGCGCGAACCCGACCAGCATGTTCGTCAGCGCCTTCGTCGACGCGACCGCGACCTCGGGGCCCGCGTGCAGGTAGACGCCGCCGTCGCACTCCCGCGCGATGCTCGACCCGACCGCGTTGACCAGGCCGATCACCCGCCCGCCCTTCCGCTTCAACTCCTGGACGGCGACCAGCGTGTCGTACGTCTCGCCGGACTGGCTGACCGCGACGTAGAGGGTGTCCTTCTCGATCACCGGGTTGCGGTAGCGGAACTCCGAGGCCGGCTCGGCGTCGGCGGGAATGCGGGCGACCTCCTCGATGAACTGCGCGCCGGCCTGCCCGGCGTAGTAGGCCGAGCCGCAGCCGAGGATCTTCACCCGGCGGAACTCGCGCAACTCGCGGGCGTCCATCTCCAGGCCGCCGAGTCGCACGGTGTGGAAGCGCTCGTCCAGGCGGCCCTTGAGGATGCGGCGGACGGCGTCGGGCTGCTCGGCGATCTCCTTGTGCATGAAGTGCTCGTGGCCGTCGGTGCCGTAGTCGGAGGCGTCCCAGTCGACGGTGACCGCGGTCTTCGTCGTCCGGGCGTCGCGGGTGAACGTCTGGTAGCCGTCGGCCCGGAGCGTGGCCAGCTCACCGTCGTCGAGGTGGACGACCTGCTTGGTGTAGCGGACCAGGGCGGCGGTGTCGCTGGCGACGTGCATCTCGCGGTCGCCGATGCCGAGGATGATCGGGCTGCCGTTGCGGGCGACGACGACGCGGTCCGGGTGCGCCTGGTGCAGGACGGCGATGCCGTAGGTGCCCTCGATGCGGCCGAGGGCGGTGAGGACGGCGTCCTCCAGCGTGTCCGCCGGCGCCCGGGCGATCAGGTGCGCCAGCACCTCGGTGTCGGTGTCGGAGGTCAGCGGGACACCGTCCGCCTCCAGTTCGGCGCGCAGCTGGGCGGCGTTGTCGATGATGCCGTTGTGCACCACCGCGACCCGGCCATCGGCGCTGAGCTGCGGGTGCGCGTTCTGCTGCGACGGGACGCCGTGCGTGGCCCAGCGGGTGTGGCCGATGCCGGACTTGCCGCCGAACCGCTTCGGCAGGCCCGCCTCCAGCTCGCGGACCCGGACGGCGTCGCGGTGCAGCCGGATCTCGCTCGGCCCCAGGACGGCGACGCCGGCGGAGTCGTAGCCGCGATACTCCAGCCGCGCCAGGCCGTCGACCAGGATGGGGGCGGCCGGCTTCGCGCCGACGTATCCGACGATTCCGCACATGATGTGGGTCCTCTCGTTGCTGTCTTCATAGCTGGATGGCGGCGGGGCGGCCAGGGGGCGGCGTCCGCCGTCGGCGCGGCTGCGTCGCGTCGGCCGTCGGTGCGGCGTCAGCCGTAGACGATGCGGCGCAGCTGGCGGGCGGACAGGTCGGGGGCGCGGACCGGGCGGTGCGTCAGCTCGGCGCGGATCCGTTCGAAGATCTCCTCGTTCTTCCCGCCGCGCAGTTGCAGCTCCTGGTGCCGGCGTCGCACGTAGTCCTCGACCGGCTCGGCGAAGTACGCCGCGACGTCCGCGACGACCCGCCGCGCCACGCCGGCCGGCAGCCCCGTCGTCCGGATGATCTGCTCGACGAGCTCCGCGGCGGTGTGCGTCACGCGGTCCACCCTGCCGTCGTCGGGCTGGATCGGCAAGATTCTGCCCGGAATCGGGCAAGTTTTGTTTCTTCAGCCGCCAGGCTGCGCGAGCCCGGTTTCGTAGGCCATGACGACGGCCTGGGCGCGGTCGCGCAGGTCCAGCTTCATCAGGATGCGCCCGACGTGCGTCTTGACCGTCTGCTCGGCCAGCACCAGCGTCTCGGCGATCTCACCGTTCGACCGGCCGGCGGCGATGAGCTTGAGCACCTCGGTCTCCCGCGGTGTCAGCGCCCGCAACTGGTCGGCCCGCGGCCGTTCGGTTGCGGGCGGCGGGCGACGTCGGCGATCAGCGTCCGCGTCACCGACGCTCGCGGCCGGAGCTGCTGCCGGTAGCGCTTGCCCCGCCGCTCGGTCGCGACGTTGGTCGCCTGGCTGGTTCGCCGGAGCTGGGCTCGCCCGAGTGACCGAGGCTGGGACCGGCGTCGGTGGCGCCCGCCGTGCTGCTCGGTCGCGGCGCTGGTCGCGCGGCTTTGTCGCTCGTGCGCGCGTCATGGCAGCGGGATCTCGACGGTGAGCGGGCTGGGCGCCTGGAACTCGTACTGGGCGCCGGGTGGGAGGCCGACGGTGCCGGTGGGGCGGTAGGCGAGCGTCACTGATCGCACGTCGTCGGGGAGGAGGAAGGCGAGGACGTCCGGCGGGGTGGGCGGGTAGGCGGGTGTGGCGATGCCGGCGTCGTGGGTGACGGTCCAGCTGGCGGCGGCGTCGACGTCGGCCCGCCAGGAGGTGTTGGCCGGCTGGCGGAGGTGATCGTCGACCCGGACGAGCAGCCAGGCGTGGCCCGGCGGCGCCCAGCCCTCGAAACGGTCGAACGGCGCCAGGTGCACCTCGGTGATCCGGCCGCCGTAGCCGACGTCGAGGCCGCCGCGGGTGAGGTCGCCGGCGCCGGTGCCGAACTCGGCCTCCAACTGCGCCTCGGTACGCACGGCGATGGTCCGCGGCGGCCAGGCCGGCACCGACACCGGCACAGCGGCGGGCCGGTCGTACGCGACCCGGGACACCGACGACGTCACCTCGCCGGTGCGCAGGTCGAGCCGCTGGTCGGCCCCGTCGGCGGTGGCGACGAGGGCGGGCCGGGCGTCGTCGTCGACCGCCGCGACCAGGAGGTGCTCCTCGGGTCGACGCTCGCCGCAGGGCAGGTCGTCGCACGGGAACACGAGCGGATCGGCGGCGCCCGGCAGCGTGACCGGCAGCCGCTCGGACCCGGTGTCGAGCCAGAGCGTCGTCGAGGCGTCGCGGGGCGCCCGGTCCGGACCAGTGCCGACGAGGAACGGGTCGGCCGACGGCGCGAGCGGCGGGGGAGCGGCGACCCGGACCCGCCACACCCGCGCGACGAGATCGGTGCCGGCCCCGAGACCCCACCCACCCACCGCGTGCACCGTCACCGTGACGGCGGGCGTGACCAGCCGCGGCGGCGGCGACACCGGTTCCAGCCCGCCGACGTCGCCGGCCGGACGCAACACCGCCGCGCCCGGCGTGACCTGAGCCGCGACCGGCGCCGAGCGTGACTCTGACGCCGTCGCCGCACCCGCCTTCAACGCCGGCGCGGCGCCCACCACCGGCCCCACATCGCCGGAGACCGGGCGCGCCTCAGCCGCGCACCCGGCGACGGCCAGGGCGATGACGATCAACAACATCCATGCCTTCATGTCTTCTATGGGTCAATCGAGAAGGGCGAATGTGACAGCGGGAGCGAAGAAAATTAGAGCGTGATATCTTGAAGTCAAGAGACTTCCGGTTAGGCGAGCCTCAGCGCGCAGGCGATCACCGCCGTGCGCGACGATGAGCGCAGCGAACCATGACGCGAGAGGTTGGGGATCGAACGTGACCAGCAAGGACAGCTTCGGCGCGAAGGGAACCCTGCAGGTCGGTGACGCCTCGTACGAGGTGTACCGGCTGGCCGCCGCGGGTGACGTGGGCCGGCTGCCGTACAGCCTGAAGATCCTGCTGGAGAACCTGCTGCGCACCGAGGACGGCGCCAACATCACCGCCGATCACGTCCGTGCGGTGGTCGACTGGGACGCTTCGGCGCAGCCGAACACGGAGATCCAGTTCACCCCCGCGCGCGTCGTCATGCAGGACTTCACCGGCGTGCCGTGCGTCGTCGACCTCGCCACCATGCGCGAGGCCATGAGCGACCTCGGCGGCGACCCGTCGAAGATCAACCCGCTGGCCCCGGCCGAGCTGGTCATCGACCACTCCGTCATCGCCGACGTCTTCGGCGCGCCGGACTCGTTCGCCCGCAATGTCGAACTGGAGTACGGCCGCAACAAGGAGCGCTACCAGTTCCTGCGCTGGGGCCAGGGCGCGTTCGACGACTTCAAGGTCGTGCCACCGGGCACCGGCATCGTCCACCAGGTCAACATCGAGCACCTGGCCCGCACCGTCATGGTGCGCGACGGCGTCGCCTACCCCGACACCTGCGTGGGCACCGACAGCCACACCACCATGGTCAACGGCCTGGGCGTGGTCGGCTGGGGCGTCGGCGGCATCGAGGCCGAGGCGGCCATGCTGGGCCAGCCGGTCAGCATGCTGATCCCGCGCGTGGTCGGCTTCAAGCTGTCCGGCTCGCTGCCCGACGGCGCCACCGCCACCGACCTCGTCCTCACCATCACCGAGCAGCTGCGCAAGCACGGTGTCGTCGGCAAGTTCGTCGAGTTCTACGGCCCGGGCGTCGCCGAGGTGCCGCTGGCCAACCGCGCCACCATCGGCAACATGAGCCCCGAGTACGGCTCCACCATCGCGGTATTCCCGATCGACGACGAGACCATCCGTTACCTGCAGCTCACCGGCCGGACGGCGGACCAGGTCGCCCTGGTCGAGGCCTATGCCAAGGAGCAGGGCCTCTGGCACGACGCCGACCACGAGCCGACCTACAGCGAGTACCTCGAGCTCGACCTCGGCACCGTCGTCCCGTCCATCGCCGGCCCGAAGCGCCCGCAGGACCGCGTCTCGCTCACCGACGCGAAGACGGCGTTCCGCACCTCGCTGCGCGACTACGTGGCGCACGACGAGGGCCCGCACACCGCGCTGGACGACGCCGTCGAGGACACCTTCCCGGCCAGCGACCCCGTGGCCGTGCACCCGAACGGCGGCGGCGCCGAGGAGCCGCGCGCGCTGGCGTCGGCCGCCGCCGGCTCCGAGGGGCGTGCGTCCGCGCCGGTCAAGGTCACGCTCGACGACGGCACCGAGTGCGAGGTCGACCACGGCGCCGTCGTCATCGCGGCCATCACCTCGTGCACGAACACCTCGAACCCGTCCGTCATGATCGGCGCGGCGCTGCTGGCCAAGAAGGCCGTCGAGCGCGGGCTCAACCGCAAGCCGTGGGTCAAGACGACGCTCGCGCCCGGCTCGAAGGTCGTCATGGACTACTACGAGCGCGCCGGCCTGACGCCGTACCTCGAGAAGCTGGGCTTCCACCTGGTCGGATACGGCTGCACGACGTGCATCGGCAACTCCGGCCCGCTGCCCGAGGCGGTGTCGGCCGCCGTCGACCAGAACGACCTCGCCGTCGTCTCCGTGCTGTCGGGCAACCGCAACTTCGAGGGCCGCATCAACCCCGACGTCAAGATGAACTACCTGGCGTCGCCGCCGCTGGTCGTCGCGTACGCGCTGGCCGGCAGCATGGACATCGACATCACGACCGAGCCGCTGGGCACCGGCAGCGACGGCGAGCCCGTCTACCTGCGCGACCTGTGGCCGTCGCCGGCCGAGATCGAGGAGACCGTCGAGTCGGCCATCGCCAGCGAGATGTTCACCCGCGACTACGCCGACGTGTTCGCCGGCGACCAGCAGTGGCAGTCGCTGCCGACGCCGTCGGGCAACACTTTCGACTGGGCCCCCGACTCGACCTACGTGCGCAAGCCTCCGTACTTCGACGGCATGGGCGAGACGCCGTCGCCGGTGACGGACATCGCGGGCGCGCGGGTGCTGGCCAAGCTGGGCGACTCGGTGACGACCGACCACATCAGCCCGGCGGGCGCCATCAAGGCCGACTCGCCGGCCGGCCACTACCTCTCCGAGCACGGCGTGCAGCGGCGCGACTTCAACTCGTACGGGTCGCGGCGCGGCAACCACGAGGTGATGATCCGCGGGACGTTCGCCAACATCCGGCTGCGCAACCAGATCGCGCCCGGGACGGAGGGCGGCTTCACTCGCGATTTCACGGCGCCGGACGCTCCCGTCACGTCGATCTACGACGCGTCGGTGGCGTACGCGGCCGCCGGGGTGCCGCTGGTGATCCTGGCCGGCAAGGAGTACGGCTCCGGCTCGTCGCGCGACTGGGCGGCGAAGGGAACGGCGCTGCTGGGCGTGCGCGCGGTCGTCGCCGAGTCGTACGAGCGCATCCACCGGTCGAACCTGATCGGCATGGGCGTCCTGCCGCTGCAGTTCCCGGAGGGGACGTCGGCGGAGTCGCTCGGGCTGACCGGCGAGGAGACGTTCGACGTCACCGGCGTGACGGCGCTGAACGACGGTTCGACGCCTTCGACGGTGCGGGTGAAGGCCGGGGACGTCGAGTTCGACGCGGTGGTGCGCATCGACACGCCGGGCGAGGCCGACTACTACCGGCACGGCGGGATCATGCAGTACGTGCTGCGCAGCCTGCTCTGAGGTTCGTACGCCGCCGCCGGCCGGTCTGTTGTCCACAGGCCGGCCAGCGGCGCCATGTTGTCCACAATCCTGGGATCGGCGGTGGCGGCGGCCGGCCGGATCTGTTGATCTTGACGGCATGCGAATCACACCCGACGACGTCACCTGGCTGCTCCGTGCCGGCCACGGTGTCTTCAGCGTGGCCGAGGCTCGGCTGCGCGGCATCACCAGGTCGCGGCTGGTCCGGCTGGAGCGTTCCGGGCTCCTGGTGCGGCTGGCTCGCGGTGTCTACGCCGCCGCGGCGGACCACGCGGCAGCCGACCCGTGGACGGCGTTCGGCCTGCGGTCCCGGGCCTTCACGCTCGCCTGCGGCCCTCGCGCGTTCGCGGCCGGCTGGTCCGCGGCCGCCGTGCACGGACTGCCCGCGATCAGGCCGCCGCCCGCCCAGCCGCTGGCGTACCTGATGGACGGCGCCGGTTCGGCGGTGAACAGCCGGTACGGGAGCGTGCGGGTGGCGGCGTTGCCACCCGATCAGTGTGTCTACGTCGACGGCTGCCGGGTGACGTCGCTGCCTCGTACGGTTGTCGACCTCGCCCGCTGGGGCCCGCGGGCCGACGCGCTCGTCGTCGCGGACGCGGCACTGGCGTCCGGTGTGACGTCAGGTGACCTGCAAGCGATGCTCGACCTCCAGGCCGGGTGGCGGGGCAGCCGCGACGCCGCGTAGGTCGTCGAGCAGGCCGACGGATTCGCCGAAAGCCCGCTGGAGACGCTGGGCCGGCTGACCTTCATCGAGCACCGCCTGCCGGTGCCGGTGTCGAACGTCTGGATCGACACCGGCGGCTCTCGCTACCGGGTCGACCACCTGCTGCCGGACCGCTGGCTCGTGTTCGAGGGCGACGGGTCGCTGAAGTACGACGATCGCCTCGATGCCGGTCGAGTCGTCGCTGAGCAGCGGGAACGCGAGTGGCGGCTGCGTGAGTCCGGGCTGGAGGTGGTGCGATACGGCTGGGATCTGGCGCGACACGACCGCCGCCGGCTGGCCGCACGGTTCGCCGCAGCCATCGCGCGGTGCCCGGTGCGGACCGAGTCCGTTCCGTGGACACGTGCCGGCCTCCTGGTCTGACGTCGCGTCCTGGTCCACCGTCGCGCAATTCGGCCAGAAGCGGCCGCAGGACGCGACAGCAGACCAGGACGCGACAGGAGACCAGGACGCGCGCCAGAGCCAGGATGTGGCGTCAGGGTTCGGGTGGCGGGACCGGTTCGGCGGGCGTGGGCGTCTCCTCGCGGGAGCGCGGGCCGCGGCCCATGCCGATGATCCCCACCACGTAGACCAGCAGCGCCACGCCGCAGACCCATGCGCCGGCCTGGAGGTCGCCGGCCGACACCGACAGGGAAGCATCGTTCGCGGACATCACGATCCAGAGCACCAGGGTCGCGACGCCGATCAGCCAGCCGATGAGCAGGACGAACCGCGACAGCATCAGGGCGCCGAGCACGCCCAGCAGGCCCACCACCGCGAGCGCCAGCGCCATCGAGTTCCAGTAGGAGGACGGCGCGCCGACGGCGGAGGTCTGGAAGAGCCGTTCGAGCGGGATCTCGGTCGCGTCGCGGCCGCGGAACCAGTCGAGATAGCCGCTGGCCGTGACGCCCAGGGCGCCGAGCACGGCGACGACGGCTCCGGTCGCCCGTTGACGGGTGGTCATGTGGATCGCCTCCTCATCGAGGGTCCAGACGACTCGTTCGCAGCCTCGTACCCGGCCTCGTGCCGGCACCGGTCGCGATTCCACTGTGCCACGCCCTCATGGGTCGCGCACCGCAGAGCGGCGAAGTGCGGGCGTCACCGGGCGGACTGGCCAGCGCCGGGCCAGCGCCGAGTTGACGCCCGACGTCATACTCGCGACCGACCGCCAGCGGCTGCCAGTGCCGGGCCAGCACCGGGCCGGGACCGAGGTTGACGCCCGACGTCATTCTGGCGACGGACCGCCAGCGCCGGGCCAGCGCCGGGCCGGCCAGCGCCGGGCAGACGTCAGCTGTCGTCGCCGAACATGGACAGGGGAGCGTCCACCTCTTCCTTGCGTGGGCCCATGATCACGATGCCGGCCAGGATCGCCAGCAGCCCGATCCCGCACACCCACACGCCGGCCCCGGCCCCCATGCCCGCGGGCGCGTTGTCCGTGGCGTTGCCGATGACGCGCATCAGTCCCCAGAGGGCGAGCGTCGCCACCCCGACCATCCAGGCCAGCACGAGGAGGAACCGGAACCGCAGCAGCGCCCCCAGCGCGCCCAGCGCCCCGACCACCGCCAGCGGCGCCGCCACGGACGCCCAGTAGCCGCCGGCCATGCCCGGAGCGCCGGTCTCGGCAAGATGCCGGATGGGCAGTTCGTGCGGCGCACGGCCGCCGTACCAGGCGACGTAGGCGCTGATCGCGCACAGCAGGCTGCCGGCAGCGGCGACGATGGCGCCGGTGGTCCGGCGTCCCAGTCGGCCGAACCGCCCCCACACCCGTTCCTCGTGAGACACAGCGGCAGGGTAGTGGCCCGCGCGGCACGCGCTCAACAAAGACACCTGAACGTGATCGAAAGGCGTTCGCCCTGGTTTCCTTTCCCTCGTGGGACTCACCCCCGCCCGGGTCCCCGGGGCCGGCCATTGGCCTAGACTCGGCAGTCAGCACCGACGCGACTTGGAGGCAGCACGCGTGGGACTTCTCGACCGCATCAAGGACCCCCGCGACCTGCGGGCACTGTCCGATGACGAGCTCGAGTCGCTGGCCGCGGAGATCCGCGACCGGCTGGTGGCGACCTGCGCCTCCAACGGCGGGCATCTCGGGCCGAACCTCGGCGTGGTCGAGTTGACGATCGCGGCGCACCGGGTGTTCGACTCGCCGCGCGACCCCATCGTCTTCGACACCGGGCACCAGGCGTACGTGCACAAGATGCTCACCGGGCGGCAGGACTTCACCCGGCTGAAGCAGTCCGGCGGGCTGTCCGGCTACCCGAGCCGCGCCGAGAGCGAGCACGACTGGGTCGAGAACTCGCACGCGTCGACGGCGCTGTCGTACGCCGACGGCATGGCCAAGGCGTTCGCGGTGCGCGGCGAGCGCGACCGCACCGTCGTGGCGTTCATCGGGGACGGCGCGCTGACCGGCGGCATGGCCTGGGAGGCGCTCAACAACATCGCCGGCGGCCCGCACACCGGCCCCGCCCGCCGTCCGCTCGTCATCGTCGTCAACGACAACGGCCGTTCGTACTCGCCGACGGTCGGCGGGCTGGCCCGGCACCTGACGGGGCTGCGCACCGACCCGCGGTACGAACAGGCGCTCGACGTCGTCAAGCGGACGCTCGGCCGCACCGCGCTGGTCGGCCAGCCGCTCTACGACGCGCTGCACGGGGTCAAGAAGGGCCTGAAGGACCTCCTCGCGCCGCAGGGCATGTTCGAGGACCTCGGCCTCAAGTACATCGGGCCCATCGACGGCCACGACCGCGCGCAGGTCGAGCAGGCGCTCACGCAGGCGAAACGGTTCGGCGGGCCGGTGCTGGTGCACTGCCTGACGCAGAAGGGGTTCGGCTACGACCCCGCCGTCCGCGACGAAGCCGACCAGATGCACAGCCCGCGCCCGTTCGACCCCGCTACCGGCGCCCCCGCGGGCAAGCCGGTGCGCGAGTGGACGGACGTGTTCAGCGAGGCGCTGGTGCGGGCTGGCCGGCAGCGGGCCGACGTCGTCGCCGTCACGGCCGCGATGCTCGGGCCGACCGGTCTGGAGCCGTTCGCCCGGGCGTTCCCGGACCGCTGCTTCGACGTCGGCATCGCCGAGCAGCACGCGGCCACGTCGGCGGCCGGTATGGCGGCCATGGGCCTGCACCCGGTCGTCGCCGTCTACGCGACGTTCCTCAACCGCGCGTTCGACCAGGTGCTGATGGACTGCGCCCTGCACAAGGCCGGTGTCACGTTCGTGCTCGACCGCGCCGGCGTCACCGGCAACGACGGGCCGTCGCACAACGGCATGTGGGACATGTCCATCCTGCAGGTCGTGCCGGGGCTGCGGCTGGCCGCCCCACGCGACGGCGCGCAGCTGGCCGAGCAGTTCACCGAGGCGCTCGACGTCGACGACGCGCCCACGGTGGTGCGATTCTCCAAGGGCGCCGTCGGGCCCGACGTCCCCGCGCTGGAACGTCTCGGCGGCGTCGACGTGCTGGCCAGGGGTGAGACGCGGGACGTGCTGCTGGTCGCCGTCGGGGCCATGGGCAAGGTCGGCGTCGACACCGCGAAGCGGCTGCAGGCGCAGGGCGTCGGCGTCACCGTCGTCGACCCGCGCTGGGTGAAGCCGCTCGACGACGTCATCGTCGAGCTGGCGCGGCAGCACCGGCTGGTCGTCACCGTCGAGGACAACGGCCGCGTCGGCGGTGTCGGCTCGGTGTTGGCGCAGCAGCTGCGCGACGCCGGCGTCACCGTCCCGGTGCACGACCACGGCCTGCCGCAGCGCTTCCTCGACCACGCCAAGCGCGACGAGATCCTGGCCGCCGCCGGGCTCACCGCGCAGGACCTCGCACGCGAGGTGTCCGGGCTGGTCGCGGCGCTCGACAGCACGCCGCACGACCGGACGACGACGGTGTGATCGGTGACCACCACCCCTTCCGGGCGCCGTCCGGACCCTGACTGGCTGCGGCCCGAGTCCATCATCGCGCTGCGGCTGCTCATCATCGGCGTGGCCGTCGCCGCCTCGATGTGGCTGGTCCTGCAGGTGCAGTTCATCGCCACCGCGGTCGTGCTGGGCTTCGCCGAGGTGGCGCTGCTGTGGCCGCTGGCCCGCTGGCTGCGGCGCAAGCGGGTGCCCGCCGTGTTCGCGGCGTTGCTGTGCGTGCTGCTGTTCCTGGCGTTCTTCGCCGGGCTGCTGGTGTTCGTCATCACCGAGGTGGTCGACTCCTGGCCGCGCATGGTCGACGCCGTCACCGGGTCGATCAACGAGATCAACGACTGGCTCGAGGGCGGGCCGTTCGGCATGGACACGCAGAGCGTCCAGGACCTCCTCGGCGAACTGCAGTCCCGGCTGGGCGACGTGCTCGGCGACGTCACCAGCGCGGCGGTGGGCGGCCTGTCGCTGGTCGGCAACTTCGCGACCGTCATCCTGATCGCCACGTTCTTCACGATCTTCGCGCTGACCAGCGGCGACAAGCTGTGGAAGCAGTTCGTGGGCACGCTGGCGATCGGGCACCGCGAGCCGGCCGACGCCGCCTTCCGGGCGTCGATGCGCACCGTCGGCAACTGGTTCTACGCCTCGACCCTCACCGGCCTGGTCGACGGCGTGCTGATCGGCGTCGGGCTGCTGATCCTGGACGTGCCGCTGGCGGTCCCGATCGGCGCGCTGACGTTCATCATGGCCTACATCCCGCTGGTCGGCGCCACCCTGGCGGGCGCGGTCGCGGTGCTGGTCGCGCTCTTCTCCGGCGGCTTCACCACGTCGCTGTGGGCACTGGGCATCGTCATCGTCGTGCAGCAGATCGAGGGCAACGTCCTGTCGCCGCTGCTGATGTCGCGGGCGCTGAACTTCCACCCCGTCGTCACCCTCATCCTGACGACGGCCGCGGGCACGGCGTTCGGGCTGATCGGGCTGTTCCTCGCGGTGCCCGCGACGGGCGCCATCGTCGCCGCGGTGCTGGCCTGGCGCCGGATCACGCGGGCGCGCGAACTCGCCGAGAGCGGCGAACCACCGGGCGACGACGGCGAATCACCACCGGTCGACGCGACCGCGCCGCCGTCCGCCGACCCGCCGTCGCCGCTCGGGACGCCGTCCCACTGACGGGACGGAGTCACCAGAACAAGGCGTCGGCCACCTGGAACACCCGGGACGAACCGAGGGCGCACGGGTCCGCCGGATCGATGGCGGACCCCCCGGCTGCGGGGTTGACCAGGCCACCGCCCACGCCGGCGGGGCCGTCCTCGTGGGCGAATGGCCGGCCTTGGGGGTCGTAGACGACGGCGCGCCCGTCGTCGTCGCGGCCCACCGTCCACTCCGGCGGCCAGGCGACCGGAACGACCGCGCTGCCGATGGGCGTGATCGCGACGCAGCCGTCGTCGGTCACCGTGAGCGTGCCGTCGAGGCGGGCGTGGAAGACGAGCCCGGGGCTGGTGGCCTGGGTCAGCAACTGGACCGGGCGCGCGACGGCGTCGGGCCCGGCGCTGCGGGCGGCCGGCGGATCGCCGGGCAGCCAGGCCAGTCCCGCCGCGGCGGAGCCGGCTACCGCCAGGGCGACCACCGGAACCGCCGCGAGCAGCGTCGTCCGCCGCCGTCGCCGGCGGGCCCGGCCGCGCTCGACGGCCCGGCCGACGGCGTCCGGGTCGAACGCCTGCTGCGCAGCCCGGACGTGCAACGCCTCCCGCAGAGCCTGTTCGTCCATACGTCCTCCGCTCAACCCAGTTCCTCGGCCGTCGCCGTGTGGCGCAGCCGGGCCAGGGCGCGCGACGCCTGGCTGCGCACGGTCCGCGGGCTGCACCCGAGGGCGTCGGCGATCTGCTCGTCGGAGAGGTCGCAGTAGTACCGCAGCACGACGACGGCGCGCTGCCGGGCGCCGAGGCCGGCCAGCGCGTCAGCGAGCGCCGACCGGCCGACGACGGCGGGCTCGCGGTCGTCGACGGCGGCCGGGGCGCCGGGCCAGCGCCGGCCCCGCCGGTCGCGGCTCTGTGAGCGGCGCATCGACACGTGCTGGTTGACCAACATCGTCTGGACGTAGCCGTCCGGACGCTCCAGCCGACTGATCCGCGCCCACCGCAGATACACCTTGACCAGCGTCTCCTGGACGAGGTCGTCGGCGTCGGCGGGGTGGTCGCAGAGCAGGCCGGCAACGCGGCGCAGCCCCGGCCCGGCCCGGTGGGCCCACTCCTCGAACGGCGACGTGCTCACCCGGCCGGCTCCTCTCCCTCTACTCTGTCAACGCCACCCTCGGGGCCGGGTGTTGCAGGCGGGAGAGAAACCGGCCGGCGACGGCGTCAGGCGCGGACGACGCTCGCGATGCCGGGCGGGAGGAAACGCCGTCCGGTGGCCCGCTCGGCCACGCCGCTGCGATCGAGGTACGGCGTAATGCCGCCCAGGTGGAACGGCCAGCCGGCGCCGAGCAGCATGCACAGGTCGATGTCCTGCGCCTCCGCGACCACGCCTTCGTCGAGCATGATGCGGATCTCCTCGGCGACGGCGGCCAGCGCCCGTTCGCGCACCTCGTCGGCCGTGAGCACGGTCGAACCCTGCTCGAAGAGGGCGGCGGTGGCGTCGTCGAGGTAGGGCTTGCCGTGCTCGTTCCATGACCAGATGCCGGGCTTGCCGGCCGCGACCAGGCGGCGCAGGTTCTCGGACACCGGGAAGCGGTCGGGGTAGGCGTCGTGCAGGGTCTCGGCGACGTGCAGGGCGACGGCCGGGCCGACGAGCTGCAGCAGGACGAACGGGGTCATCGGCAGGCCGAGCGGCGCCAGCGCGTTGTCGGCGACCTCCAGCGGCGTCCCCTCGTCGGCGGCGCGGGTGATCTCGCCGATGAACCGCGTCAGCACGCGGTTGACGACGAACGCGGGGGCGTCCTTGACCAGCACGCACGACTTCTTCAGCGTCTTGCCGACGGACAGCGCCGTCGCGAGCGTGGCGTCGTCGGTCGCTCCCGCGCGGACCACCTCGACCAGCGGCAGCACGGCCACCGGGTTGAAGAAGTGGAACCCGACGACGCGCTCGGGGTGGCGCAGCTTCGACGCCATCTCCGTGACCGACAGCGACGACGTGTTCGTGGCCAGCACGCAGTTGGGGGAGACAACGGCCTCGAGGTCGGCGAAGACCTGCTGCTTGACCTTCAGCTCCTCGAACACGGCCTCGATGACGAAGTCGGCGTCGGCGAAGACGGTCTTGTCGGTGGACCCGGTGACCAGCGCGGTCAGCTTGTTGCGCGCGTCGGGCGACAGCCGCCCGCGCGCCGCCAGCTTGTCGATCTCGGCGTGCACCCAGCCGACGCCCTTCTCGACCCGCGCGGCGTCGAGGTCGGTGAGGACGACGGGGACCTCCAGCCGTCGGACGAACAGCAGCGCCAGCTGGCTGGCCATCAGCCCGGCACCGACGATGCCGACCTTCGTCACCGGCCGGGCCAGCGACTTGTCGGGCGCGCCGGCCGGCCGCTTGGCCCGGCGCTGGGTGAGGTCGAACGCGTACACGCCGGAGCGGAGGTCGTCGCCCATGATGAGGTCGCCGAGCGCGTCGTCCTCGGCCGCGAAGCCCTCCTCGCGGGAGACGGTGCGGGCGGCGGCGACGAGGTCGAGCGCGCGGTACGGGGCCGGCGTGGCGCCGTGCAACCGGCCGTCGGCGGCGGCCCGGCCGCGCGCGACGGCGGCGTCCCAGGCGTCAGCGGACCGGTCGACCTCCGGCCGGTCGACGGAGACGTCGCCGCGCAGCACCTGCGCCGCCCAGTGCAGCGACCGCTCGATGAAGTCGGCGCCGTCGAACGCGACGTCGGCGATGCCCAGCTTCCCGACCTGCGGGCCGCGCAGCATGCGGTTCTGGTTGAGCGCGTTCTCGACGATGACGGTGACGGCGTTGTCGGCGCCGATGAGGTTCGGCAGCAGCCACGCGCCGCCCCAGCCCGGTACGAGGCCGAGGAACACCTCGGGCAGCGCGATGCCCTGCGCCGCATTGGACACCGTGCGGTAGGTGCAGTGCAGCCCGAGCTCCAGGCCGCCGCCCAGCGCCATGCCGTTGATCAGCGCGAACGTCGGTACCGGGCCGTTGGCGAGCTTGCCGAACACGCGGTGCCCGAGCTGCCCGAGCGCGACCGCCTGCGCACGCTCCGTCACCAGCGCCATGCCCTTGAGGTCGGCGCCGGCGGCCAGGATGAACGGCTTGCCGGTGACGGCGACGGCGACGACGCCCGGCTCGGCGTACGCGGCGTCGATGGCCTTCTCGAGGCCCAGCAGCGTGGCCGGGCCGAGCGTGTTGGGCTTCGTGTGGTCGTGGCCGTTGTCGAGCGTGATCAGCGCGGCCTTGCCGGCGCCGAGCGGCAGCTCGACGAAGCGCAGGTGCGAGGTGGTGACGACTTCGTCGGGGAAGACGGTGGCGAGGTCGGTGGTCATCAGGCCGCGGCCTCCTCGGAGTAGTCGGCGTGGTGCGGGTTCTCCCAGACGACGGTGCCGCCCATGCCGATGCCGATGCACATGGTGGTGACGCCGTAGCGGACCTCGGGGTGCTCCTCGAACTGCCGGGCCAGCTGGTTCATCAGCCGGACACCGGACGAGGCGAGCGGGTGGCCGACGGCGATGGCGCCGCCGTACTGGTTGACGCGGGGGTCGTCGTCGGCGATGCCGAAGTGGTCGAGGAAGGCCAGCACCTGGACGGCGAACGCCTCGTTGATCTCGAACAGCCCGATGTCGTCGATGGTGAGACCTGCCCTGGCCAGCGCCTTCTCCGTCGCCGGGACCGGGCCGACGCCCATGACCTCGGGCTCGACGCCGACGAAGGAGTACGACACCAGCCGCATCTTCGCCGTCAGCCCGAACTCGGCGGCCGCGTCGTCGCTGACCAGCAGCGCCGCGGTGGCGCCGTCGTTCAGGCCCGCGGCGTTGCCGGCGGTGACCCGGCCGTGCGGGCGGAACGGGGTCTTGAGCCCGGCGAGGTCGTCGACGGAGGTGCCGGGACGCGGCGGTTCGTCGGCCGTCGCGAGGCCCCAGCCCTGCTCGACGGAGCGGGTGGCGACGGGGACGAGGTCGGGCTGGATGCGGCCGTCGGCGACCGCCTTGGCGTACTTGGCTTGGCTGGCCGCGGCGAACGCGTCGGCCCGCTCCTTGGTGAGGTGCGGGAAGCGGTCGTGCAGGTTCTCGGCGGTGCTGCCCATGACCAGCGCGGACGGGTCGACCAGCTTCTCGGCGAGGATGCGCGGGTTGGGGTCGACGCCCTCGCCCATGGGGTGGCGGCCCATGTGCTCGACACCGCCGGCGATGACGACGTCGTAGGCGCCGAACGCGATGCCGCCGGCCGTCGTCGTCACCGCCGTCATGGCGCCGGCACACATGCGGTCGATGGCGTAGCCGGGGACGGACTTGGGCAGCCCGGCCAGCAGCGCCGCCGTCCGCCCGATGGTCAGGCCCTGGTCGCCGAGCTGGGTGGTCGCGGCGATGGCGACGTCGTCGACGCGCTCGGGCGGGAGGCCCGGGTTGCGGCGCAGCAGCTCGCGGATGCAGTTGATGACGAGATCGTCGGCGCGGGTCTCGTGGTACATGCCCTTGGGTCCGGCCTTGCCGAACGGTGTGCGGACACCGTCGACGAACAGCACGTCGCGAACAGGCCTGGTGGAGCGTGGCACGTGGCCCTCCTCGGATCGGAAGCTACCCACGAGTAACAATACTCGGTGGGTCGATGTTACGCAGTGCCTCGCGGCGTGACAACGGCGACAGGTCGGCCTCGTGCGCGGCGACGAACGCGCGCACCCACCCGGGGTCGCGTTTGGCGTGCTCGCGCAGCGCCCAGCCGATGCCTTTGCGCAGGAAGAACTCCTTGTCGTTCGCGTTGGCCTCGATCGCCTCGGCCAGCAGGTCGACGTCCGTGCCGGCCTTGGCGCCGAGCTGGCAGATGATCGCCGTGCGACGGCGCCAGAGGTCGGCGTCGTGGGCCCAGCCGCGCACGACGGGGGTCGCGTCGGCCGGATGGGCGCGCAGCACCGGGCCGACGGAGCGGATCGCGAGCTCGTCGACGAGATCCCACCAGGCGCCGGTGACGATCAGGTGGTCGTAGAGGCCGAGCGTGCCGGGGCGCGTCGCGTAGGCGGCGTACGGCTTCAGCTGCGCCAGTGTGATGGCCGCGTAGCGCTCCTCGCGGAACTCGGCGCCGTCCCACAGCGCCAGCACCGCGGCCCGCCAGCCGTCGTCGTCAGGCAGCCGGTGAGCTGCGAAGACCGGCTTCAGCGCGGCCGTGCGGGCGGGCTTCTTGACGCCGAGGAACGGCATGGCCGACTTCATGTACGCGCGCATCGGCTCCGCGGCCGCGGGATCGGCGGCCGCACGCAACGCCGTCCGCACGGCGGCGACGAGAGCGGTGTGAGCGGTGACCATCCCGCAACGGTAGGGCGTCACAGTTCGCGGCCGTGACGATCATCGGAGCGCGTGACGGCGTGTCGCGGGGGCGAATTTCGTTAGGCTGAGCCTTCACATGACCGGCTCGTACGATCTCATCGTGCTCGGCGCCGGGCCCGCGGGGCTCGCCGCCGCGTGGCGCGCTGCCCAGCGGGGCCTGAAGGTGACGCTGCTGGAGCGGGCCGACCACGTGGGCGGGCTGGCCGCGTCGTTCGAGGTGGGCGGGGTGCGGGTCGACCAGGGGTCGCACCGGCTCGACTCCGGCACGCCGCCGGCGATCCTGCACGACCTGCGTGCCCTGCTCGGCGACGACCTCCAGCAGCGGCGGCGGACGAGCCGCATCCGGGTCGGCGACCAGTGGCTGGCGCTGCCACTGCGGGCCGACGAGGTCGCACGGCGGCTGCCGCCGTCGTTCCTGGCGCGGGTCGCGCGCGACTCCGCGGTGTCGAGGTTCCGCCGCGAGGAGGGCGACACCTACGGCGGGCTGGTGCGCAACCGCGTCGGGCCGGCGCTGTACGAGTCCATCTACGGGCCGCTGGCCGAGAAGCAGTGGGGCATGCCGGGCGACCGCATCAGCGCCGAGCAGGCCCGCCGCCAGACCGACCGGCTCGGCACCTGGCGGGTCGCGGCCCGGGCGCTGCGCCGTAGCCGCCGACGCGGCACGTCGGCGGCCGGTGGAGGCTACTACTACCCGCGTACCGGGTTCGGGCAGCTGGTCGAGGCGCTGGCCGACGCCGCGGTGACGGCGGGGGTGGAGATCCGCTGCGAGGCCGAGGTCGACCGCGTCCGCGTCACCGAGGACGAGGTCGAGGTCAGCACCCAGGACGGCGACGTCCTCACCGGCGGGCTGGTGTTCTCGACGCTGCCGCTGCCGGTGCTCGCCCGCATCGCCCGCCCGGCGCCGTCGCTGACGTCCATCGAGTCGTCGGCACGGCTGCGCTACCGGGCCATGCTGCTGGTCTACGTCGTCCACCAGGGTGGCCGGTGGAGCCCGTACGACTCCCACGACATCCCCGACCCGCGCACGCCGGTCATCCGCATCTCCGAGCCGGCGAACTACCGCGTCAACCCCGACGACCCCGCCGACCGGTCGGTGCTGTGCGCCGAGATCCCGTGCTCGATGACCGACGACGTGTGGGGGCTCGACGACGAGTCCCTCGCCGATCTCGTCGACGAGGCGCTCGGGCTGACCGGGCTGCCGAAGCTGAACCGCGTCCACGTCGAGAGCCGCCGCATCGGCCAGTCGTACCCGATCTACCGGGTCGGCTACGAGCAGGACCTCACCGATGTCGACACGTGGGCCCGCATGATCCGCCGCGTCGTCACCCTCGGCCGTCAGGGCCTGTTCGTGCTGGAGAACATCGACCAGGCCCTGCTCATGGCCTACGGCGCCGTCGACGCCATCCGCGACGACGGCCGCTTCGACCGCTACGCCTGGACGGTGGCACGCGAACGGTTCGCCCGCTCCGGCTACGTCGACGGCTGAGCGTTTCGTTCGCGGCGCGACGTTGTCGGTGCCCGCCCATAGGGTGGGCCCCACCCGGGCCGGGAGGGTCATGCCTACCGTCACCGCGCGGCGGACGCAAGGGCGAGAACGGACCCGGCGGGCGGCCAGCGGACAGCAACGCACAGCGGAGCCGGTCGCCGAACCCCGTGGTCACCGGGGTGACGTCCCCTGAGGTGGTGTGGTTTCCGGCTGTGGAGCGGGAGCAGTCCGCTCTGATCGTGCGCGGCCACCGATGGTTGGCGGATTACTGGCGCCCTGGGCCCACCAAACCGCCAACCATCGTTCGACCATCCACCCCCAGAGGCGGCCGACCGCGCCCCCGACCATGGAGAGCGAACTGAACGACTAAGCCGACTCGGCTGGAGGAGCGGCAGGCGCCGGCGCAGGCTCGGGCGGTTCCGGATTCGCGAACGCCTCCGCCACCGCGGCCGCCGTCAACCCGATCTGCCAATCCCGGGCGCCGCGCCCGCGGAACAGGTCGGCCACGGCGTCGGCGGTGAGCGGCGCCGGCGGCTGCCAGGCGGCCCGGCGGAGGGTGTCGGGGGTGAGCAGGTTCTCGACCGGCAGATCGTGGGCCTCGGCGATCGCCGTGACGCGGGCGCGGGCGGCGGCCAGCCGGGCGGCGGCGTCGGGCTGGCGGGCGGCCCAGGCGCGCGGCGGCGGCGGGCCGTCGTACGGCGCGGTCTGCGGCGGCAGCTCCTTGTCGGGCAGGGCCCGTGCGTCGGCGACGGCGCCGAACCAGCGGGACAGCTCGCGCCGCTGCGACCGGCCCCGGTAGACCGGCATCGCCGACATGGCCTCGGCGCTGGTCGGCATGGTCAGCGCGGCCTCGACGATGGCGGCGTCGGGCAGCACCCGGCCGGGGGAGAGGTCGCGCTGCCGGGCGAGGTCGTCGCGGGCGTACCAGAGCTGACGGACGACGGCGAGGCGGCGGCGGTCGCGGACGCGGTGCATGCCGGACGTGCGCCGCCACGGGTCGGCGCGCGGCTCCTGCTGCGGCGCCGCGGCGATGGCCGCGAACTCCTCGTGCGCCCAGTCGAGCTTCCCCGTGGAGATCAGCCGCTCCTCGAGCGCGTCGCGCAGCTCGATCAGCAGTTCGACGTCGAGGGCGGCGTAGCGCAGCCAGTCCTCGGGCAGCGGCCGGGTGGACCAGTCGGCGGCCGAGTGGCCCTTCTCCAACGCGTAGCCGAGCACGCTGTCGACCAGCGGGCCGAGCCCGACACGGGGGAGTCCGAGCAGCCGGCCGGCCAGCTCGGTGTCGAACAGCCGTTCCGGCTTCATGCCCACCTCGGCGAGGCAGGCGAGATCCTGCGACGCGGCGTGCAGCACCCACTCGGTGTCGGCGAGGGCGGCGCCCAGCGCGGACAGGTCGGGGACGGCGATGGGGTCGATCAGCGCGGTCCCGGCGCCGTTGCGGCGCAGCTGGATGAGGTAGGCGCGGTGCCCGTAGCGGTAGCCGGACGCGCGCTCGGCGTCGACGGCGACCGGCCCGTCGGCGGCCGCGAACGCCGCGATCGTGGCCTTCGCGGTGTCGGCGTCGGTGATGACGTCCGGAAGGCCGTCGCGCGGCTCCAGCAGGGGAGTCGAGGCGTCGTCCGTCAACGGGCCCGCCTACGACGTGTCGGTGGCATCGCGACGACGCCGGCCGGCAGTGGCACCAGCCCAGCCGCCGTCGTCAACGCGTCGCCCCAGGCCAGGGCGTGTGCGGTGAGGTCGGACTCGAGCGGAGTCCAGGACGCGCGGATCTCGATCTCGGCGCTGGCCAGATCGCCGGCCATGCCGCCGAACCCCTCGGACGCGACCCGGGTGACGGTGCCGCTGGCCGCGGTGTACGGCGCGGACCGGCCGGCCAGCGACTCGACGATCCAGGTCCAGCCGACGGCGAGCAGCAGCGGGTCGGCGCCCATCTCCGGCTCCAGGCTGGCCCGCAGGTACGTGACCAGGCGGAACTCTCCGTGCCAGGCCTCCTGGCCGGCGGGGTCGTAGAGCAGCACGAGCCGCCCGGTGGCGGTGGCGTCGTCGTCGCCCTCGTCGGCGAAGACGTCGGCGCTGAGCGCGTGCGTATGCGGCGCCAGCCGCTTCGGGGCGGGGGCCTGCTCGAGGCGGACCTCCCGCCGGAACTGGGCGGACGTCAAGGAACGCACGGCAAGCTCGAAGACAGCCGGTACCCCCGGCTGGAGACCCTCGGTGTCCCTTGCCACAATTGGCAGACTAGGCCCGTTTGACGGTCGCGTCAGGCAGGCACGCCCGCCATGCGACGATCAGTGATGTGACCGTGACCTTCGACGACAACGCCACCGCGCCCGCGGACCCGTCCGACAGCCTGTTCCTGCGCGCCTGCCGCGGCGAGCGCACGAGCCGTCCACCTGTGTGGTTCATGCGTCAGGCGGGGCGCTCGCTGCCCGAGTACCGGCGGCTGCGCGAGGGCGTGCCGATGCTGGAGTCGTGCACCCGGCCCGACATGGTGACCGAGATCACCCTGCAGCCGGTCCGGCGATACGGCGTCGACGCCGCCATCTTCTACTCCGACATCGTGGTGCCGCTGCGGGCGGTCGGCGTCGACGTCGACGTGAAGCCGGGCATCGGCCCGGTGCTGGGCCACCCCATCCGCACCCGCGCCGATCTCGACCAGCTGCGCCCGCTCGAACCGGGCGACGTCGCGTTCGTCGACGAGGCGGTGCGCACGCTGGTCGGCGAGCTGGGCGGCACGCCGCTGATCGGCTTCGCCGGCGCGCCGTTCACGCTGGCCTCCTACCTCGTCGAGGGCGGCCCGTCGAAGAACCACGAGGTCACCAAGGCGCTCATGCACAGCGACCCGGAGCTGTGGCACGAGCTGCTCAGCCGGGTCGCCGGCATCTCCTCGACGTTCCTCGACGTCCAGGTGCGGGCCGGCGCGAGCGCGGTCCAGCTGTTCGACTCGTGGGCCGGCGCGCTGTCGGCCGCCGACTACGCCAAGTACGTCCACCCGCACAGCGCCGAGGTCCTCGACAGCGTCATCGACGTCCCGCGCATCCACTTCGGCGTCGGGACGTCGGAGTTCCTGCCGCTCATGGCGTCGGCCGGTGCCGATGTCGTCGGCGTCGACTGGCGGCTGCCGCTGGACGAGGCCGCGCTGCGGGTGCCGGGCAAGCCGCTGCAGGGCAACCTCGACCCCGCGCTGCTGGGCGCCGACTGGCCGGTGGTCGAGCGCGAGGTGCGCCGCATCGTGGCCGAGGGCCGGCGGGCGCCGGCGCACATCTTCAACCTCGGCCACGGCGTGCTCCCGACCACCGACCCGGACGTGCTGGCCCGCGTGGTCGAGACCGTTCAGGCGGCGGGCGGGCCGGGCACCGGCAGCGGCTCCGGCGCGGCCTGATCCCGTCGCCGCCGGACGATCCGGTAGGCGGGGACGCCGACCAGCGTCGCCAGCGCGGCGAACGGCAGCACCGCGCCGACCGCGGTCAGGAAGCCGCCGCCGACGGTCACGAACGCGTCCCAGCCACCGGCCAGCCCGGCGAGGAAGCCGCCGTCATCGTCGTCCTCCTGCGGCGGCGCCTCGCCCCGCTCGTACAGGTTCAGCGTGACGGTGGCCATCGCGGTCAGCCCGGCCAGCTGTTCCTGGCGGCTGAGCAGCGCGTCGAGGTCGGCCTCGCGGGTCGCCAGCTCGGATTCGATGCTGACGACGTCGCTCAGCGCGCTCGCGTCGGCCAGCAGGGCGCGGATGCGGGCGATGCTGGCCCGCTGCGACTCGACCCGCGACGCGACGTCGACGACCTCCTGGGTGACGTCCTCGGTGCCGCGGTCGCGGCTGGTGACGTCGCCGAGCTGCTCCAGCTCGGAGACCGCCTGCTGGTGGCCGTCGGAGGGGATCTTCAGCGTGAGGACGGCCATGCGGTCGCCGTCGACCTGCTCGTTCGCCACGAAGCCGCCCGCGGTGGTCGCGACGGCCGCCGCCCTGTTCGCCGCCGCGAGGACGTCGTCGGTGTCGATCGAGAGGTCGACGGTGTAGATGATGGAGCGGCCGTCGACCGCGTTGGCGATGTTCGCGATGACGCCGCCGCCGTCGCCGCTGGCCTGGTCGCCTTCGCCGGCGGCCTGGTCGCCGTCACCGGGGGCCTGGTCGCCGCCCTCGGGCGGCGCGTCGGCTGCCGGCGCCTCGTGCGCGGCATCGCTGCCGCCCGAACTGTCGTCCGCACCGCCGCAGCCGGCCAGTGCGACCGCCGCGAGCAGCGCGATGGCCGCCCCGAACGTCGTCCGTCGTGTCATGACGCCTCCCGAGGTCGGTGTTGCCAGGTTCGACGGGGCGGCCGGCGGCCGGGTTGCGGACCGGCTGGTCACGATCGGGGAACGACCTGGTCACGGGCGTGGGATGGGCACGTGCGATGCTGGGGCGCGTGAGCGGTGTGCGGGTGGCGGTCGTCGGTGGCGGGATCAGTGGACTGGCGGCGGCGTGGTTCCTGCGCCAGTCACTCGGGCCTTCGGCGTCCGTCGTGGTGCTGGAGAAGCAGCCGGTCGTGGGCGGGCACCTGCGGGTGTCCGAGGTGGCCGGCCTGCCGGTCGACGAGGGCGCGGAGTCGCTGCTGGCGCGGCGGCCCGAGGCGGTCGGCCTGGCCCGCGACGTCGGGCTCGGCGACGACATCGTGCACCCGGCGGCGGCCGGCGCCGGGCTGTGGAGCCGCGGGTCGATCGTCGCGCTGCCGGCCGGGACGGTCATGGGCGTTCCCGCCGACCCCGCGCAATTGGCCGGTGTGCTGACGGCGGCCGAGATGACCGCGGCGATCATCCGCGACGCCGCGGACCCGCTGAGCGTCGGCGAGGACGTCGCGATCGGGCGGCTGGTGCGGTCGCGGTACGGCGACGCGGTGGCCGACCGGCTGGTCGAGCCGCTGCTCGGCGGCGTCTACGCGGGGCGCGCGGACGAGTTGTCGCTGGACGCGACGGTGCCGGCGCTGGGCGCCGCGGTGCGGACGGCGGGGTCGCTCGGCGAGGCGGTCGCCGGGGCGTCGGCGCAGCAGGCGCCGGCGACCTCTTCGGCTGCGCCGGTGTTCGCCGGGCTGGCCGGCGGCGTCGGCCGGTTGCCGGGCGCGGTAGCGGCCGCGTCGGGCGCCGAGGTGCGGACCGGCGTGACCGTGCGTTCCATCGAGCGGACGGCGGACGGCTGGCGGCTGGTGACCGGACCGGTCCCGGCGCCGTCGGTGCTGGACGTCGACGCGCTCGTGGTGGCGACGCCGGCGGTGGCGGCGGCCCGGCTGCTGGCGTCGGCGGCCCCGGCGGCCGCGGCGGAACTGGGCGGTGTCGAGGCGGCCAGCATGGCGATCGTCACGCTCGCGCTGCCGGCGGACGGGTTCCCGGCGGCGCCGTCGACGTCGGGGTTCCTGGTGCCGCCGGTGGACGGGCGGACGGTCAAGGCAGTGACGTTCTCGTCGGTGAAGTGGCCGTGGCTGGGCGGGCGGGCCGGCGGGATGGTGCTGCTGCGCGCGTCCGTCGGCCGGCACGGTGAGGCCCGTGACCTGCAGCGCGACGACGACGACCTGGTCGCGGCCGCGCTGGCCGACGTCCGGGCGGCGACCGGCTACGCGGGCGGCGTCGTCGACTCGCGGGTGACCCGGTGGGGCGGGGCGCTGCCCCAGTACGCCGTCGGGCACCTGGACCGCGTCGCGCGCATCAGGGCCGCCGTCGAGGCCGTGCCCGGGCTGGCCGTGTGCGGCGCCGTGTACGACGGCGTCGGCGTCGCGGCCTGCGTCGGAGCCGCCCGCGACGCGGTCGCCAGGATCGTGACCGGGGTGGCCGCGGACCTGTCGGAGGGCCGTGCCAGGATCGAATCATGAACGAGGCAGAGCCGAAGCCCAAGGCGCGCGAGCTGAACCAGGTCATCCGGTACACCATGTGGTCGGTGTTCCGGCTGCGCGCGCCGCTCGGCGCCACGTCGCGGGCCGACCTCGCCGACGAGGTCACGTCGCTGTTCGCCGAACTCGCCGCCAAGGACGTCGTCGTCCGCGGCACCTACGACGTCGCCGGTCTACGCGCCGACGCCGACCTCCTCGTCTGGTGGCACGCGCCGGCCATCGAGGACCTCCAGACGGCCTACCACCGGTTCCGCGGCACCGCGTTCGGCCGCCAGCTCGACCCCGTCTGGTCGCAGGCCGCGCTGCACCGTCCGGCCGAGTTCAATAAGAGCCACGTCCCGGCCTTCCTCGCCGACGAGGAGGCGCGCGCATACGTGTCGGTGTACCCGTTCGTGCGGTCCTACGAGTGGTACCTGCTGCCCGACGCCGAGCGCCGCCAGATGCTCGCCGACCACGGCAAGATGGCCCGCGACTATCCCGACGTCCGCGCCAACACCGTCGCGTCGTTCTCCCTCGGCGACTACGAGTGGATCCTCGCCTTCGAGGCCGACGAGCTGCACCGCATCGTCGACCTCATGCGGCACCTGCGGGGGTCGGAGGCGCGGCGGCACGTCCGCGAGGAGGTCCCGTTCTACACCGGCCGCCGGCTGGAGCTGCCCGACCTGGTCGCGGCACTGCCCTAGCCGGTCACCTCGACCTCGACCGGCCCGCTGTAGAGCCAGACGAACGGGTCGTCGAAGTCCGCCACGCGGTTCGAGGTCACCTCGAGACCGACGTAGACCTCGTAGCTCCCCGGCGGGAACACCAGGTCCATCTCCTCGAACGGATCGGCCTGGTCGCAGGGCGCGTGGTGTACCGCGAAGCCGAGGTCGTCGCTCTCGCCGGGATCGACATCAATAGTCATGTTGATACCCGGGATCAGCGCCGGATGGCCGACGACCCGCCCGTTCTGGGTCACGATCAGGATCGGGCCGGCGCCCACGCTGCCCTCGACCCGGGTGTCGCTCACATTGGTGACGGTGACGTCGCCGATCTCGCCATCGAGGTTCGCCACCGGCGACGCCAGTTGAACGTCCATGGTGAGCGGCGCGTCGGGCATCGGCTCTCCTGGGTCGAACGGCACGTCGCACCCCACGAACGGGTAGTCCGGCAGCGGTGAGGTCGGCGTCGCCGACGGTTCGGCGGCCACCGGAGGATCGCTGTCGTCGCGGGGGAGGAGCGCGGCCGTCGCCGTGCCGACGGCAGCCACCGTCAGCACCACCGCGGCGCCGGCGGAGGCGACGCGGGTGCGCCGGCGGCGGGCGATGCGGCCGCGGAGTTGATCGACGTCGAGGGCGGCGGGAGCAGGGGCGTCCGCGGCGAGGTCGTCGAGGCGGGAGCGCAGGGTCATCGCAGTTCCTCCGGCGCGTCGGTGAGCAGGGGTTCGAGACGGGCGCGGGCGTCGCTGAGGTGCCGCTTCACGGCGCCGGGCGCGCAGCCCAGCACGTCGGCCACCTGCGCCACCGAGAGGTCCTCGTAGTAATGCAGCACCACGCAGGCGCGCTGCCGCGGCGACAGCGCCGCCAGCGCGGACCGCAGGTCGGCACCGTCGACGACGGCGTGCTCGGGCCCGTCGGAGGAGTCGCGGCCCACGACGAGGAGGTGCCGGACCCGCAGCCACCGGCCGAACCGGCGCCGCCCGTCGACGTGGATGGTGAGGGTCGGCCGCCTCGGCGGCGTCACCGGTCAGCAGGTACGCGTAGCGCAGCAGCGCCTGGCCGCGGGTCTCCGCCAGATCGGTGAAGACGTGCTCCCAGCTCGCCACCGGCCACCTCCGCCCTCTCACACCTAGGACGAACGACGGGCCGATCCGGTTGGGGGCGGGCCGCCTCCAACCGGATCGGCGGAGTGAGCATGGACGAATACGGAGTGTTGACCTGAGCGCCAACAGTTGGCGGCTGCGTCAACACGCCGGAATCGCACATACCGAGCGAGCGAGCCGATCGACGAGCATCAAACGGTGGCGGGGCGGGCCATGGGCAGGTGCGGGATGCTGCCGTCCAGGAACTCGGGGCCGGTGACGGTGAACCCGTAGCGGGCGTAGAAGCCGCCCAGCTGGATCTGGGCGGCCAGCACGCATCGACGCGCGCCGATGCGTTCGAGCGCGGCGTCCAGCAGCCGTCCGGCCAGGCCGGCGCCGCGGGCGGACGGCGCCACGACGACCCGGCCGATGCGGGCCGCGCCGTCGGGGTCGTCGAGGATGCGCAGGTAGCCGACCGGCTCGTCGCCGCGGGCCAGCCACAGGTGGACGGCGGACGGCTCGAGGTCGCGGCCGTCGAGGTCGAGGTAGGGGTCGCCCTGCTCGACGACGAACACGCCGGAGCGCAGGCGCAGCAGCCGGTACAGCGTCGTCGCGTCGAGCCGGTCGATGGTCGCGGAGTGCAGCGTGAGATCCACCGGCTCAGTGTGCCGGATCGCCCTCCCGCCGCCGCAGCGAGACGCCGTTGATGCAGTAGCGCAGGTCGGTCGGGGTGGCGAAGCCCTCGCCCCGGAAGACGTGGCCCAGGTGCGAGCCGCAGCGGGCGCAGCGGACCTCGGTGCGGACGGTGCCGAAGCCGCGGTCCTCGATGTACTCGACGCGGTCCTCGGCCAGCGGCTCGTAGAACGACGGCCAGCCGCACTGGGCGTCGAATTTGGTGGCGGACTCGAACAGCTCCGCGCCGCAGGCGCGACAGGAGTACACGAACGGCTGGTCGTCGGCGTGCTCGAGCAGGCTGGTGAAGGAGCGCTCGGTGCCGGCCTCGCGCAGGACGTGGTACTCCTCGGGCGTCAGCTCCGCCCGCCACTCGGCGTCGGTCTTCTCGATCTCGTAGCTCATATCCGAAGAACCCCCTGGAAGACGGCCGGATTCCCCGGTCAGTCGAAGGTGGCGCGGCGCGACGGCTGGACGCGCAGCGGCTCGCCGGGCATCTTCGGGTACTCCGGCGGGTACGGCAGGTCGCCGAGGTCGTGGTCCTTCTCGTCGCGGGCGGCGAGCTCGAGCAGCGGCTCCAGCGAGTACGCGACCTCGGCCACGCCGGCGTGGAGGTCGCCGACGGCGGCGAAGCGGGCCGGCATGGTGGTGATGTCGAAGTCCTCGGGCCGGGCATCGTCGACCTCGTCCCAGGTCAGCGGCGCCGACACGGTGGCCCGCGGGCGGGGCCGCACGGAGTAGGCGGAGGCGATGGTGCGGTCGCGGGCCATCTGGTTGAAGTCGATGAAGATGCGCTCGCCCCGCTCCTCCTTCCACCAGTCGACGGTCACCTGGTCGGGCATGCGCCGCGCGAGTTCGCGGCCGAACGCGATGACGGCGCGGCGGGCCTGGACGAAGTCCCACTCGGGCCGCACCGGGACGTAGAGGTGCATGCCGCGGCCGCCGGACGTCTTCGGGAAACCGTCCATGCCGAGCTCCTGCAGCAGCGCCCGGGCCTCGTGCGCGACGGGGACGGCGTCGGAGTAGTCGGTGCCCGGCTGCGGGTCGAGGTCGATGCGCAGCTGGTCGGGGTGCTCGGCGTCGGGACGGCGGACCGGCCACGGGTGGAACGTCAGCGTGCCGAGGTTCGCCGCCCACACGACGACGGCCAGCTCGGTGGGGCAGACCTCGTCGGCGGTGCGGCCGCTGGGGAACGCGACGGTGGCGGTCTCGACGTAGTCGGGGGCGCCCTTGGGGATGCGCTTCTGGTAGAACGCGTCGCCGCGGTTGTCCTGCCGCGTGGACAGCTTCGCGCCCTCGAAGACGCCGCCGGGCCAGCGTTCCAGCGTGGTGGGCCGCTCGCGCAGCGCGCCGAGGATGCCGTCGCCGACGGCGATGAAGTACTGCACGACGTCGAGCTTGGTGAGGCCGCGCTCGGGGAAGTAGACCTTGCTGGGGCTGGACACCCGGACCTGACGGTCGCCGACCTCCAGCTCGATGGCTTCCCTCATGCCGTCCCCGACGCCGTGCCGTTGTCGGCCGGACGCTCGGCGGGCGGATGCTCGGCCGCGCGGCGGTCGCGTTCCGCCGCGTGCTCGGCCTCGACCTCGGACTCCCAGTCGGGCTCGCCCTTGGCCAGCAGGTGCAGCACCGGCACCTTGAGCCGCCGGCGGGCGCGGGCGGTCCAGTCGACGTGGAACAGCTCGGCGACGACGTGCGGGCGGGTGAGGATGATGATCTCGGCCGCGCCGCACTCCTGCGACAGCGCGCAGAGGCGGTCCAGCGGGTCGGTGGCCGTGACCTCGCCGCCGGCCTGCGCGCCGGTCTTGGCGAACGCCTCCAGCGACTGCGCCAGCGACCGCTTGCTGGCCGCCCGGATCTCCTCGTGCACCCGCTCGAGGTCGGCCTCGTCGACGTACATGGCGGCGGTGCCCATGACCTCGCTGGCGGCGAGTGACCCGATGGTCGACTCGACCCGGCTGGCGGCGTCCTCGACCGGGATCAGCACGTGGTAGCGGACCGGTTCCGGTGTGTCGGCGTGTAGCGCCACGATCTGGCGCGCGTCCCAGTCGGCAACGGGCTCTTCGACGAGCACCACGATGTTGTACGACATGGCGACCTCCCAAGGGTCGGCACCGGCAGGGTTGCACACCATACCGGCCTCCGTTCCATTCTCGCTCAGGCGCGGCCGATCAGCCCAGCACGTCCGCGAGGTCGAACTTGACCGGTTCCTCCAGTTGCGCGTACGTGCACGATGCGGGCTCGCGGTCGGGCCGCCAGCGGACGAACTGCGCGGTGTGCCGGAACCGGACGCCCTCCATGTGGTCGTAGCGGACCTCGACGACGCGTTCGGGCCGCAGCGGGACGAACGAGAGGTCCTTGCCGCTGCTCCACCGGCTGTACTCGGCGTTGCGCGGCGTGCGGGTGCCCTCCTCCTGCTTGGCCCACGCCCACGGGTGGTCGTCGAAGGACGTGACCAGCGGCTGCAGCTCCTCGAACAGCTCTTCGCGCCGCTTCATCGGGAACGCCCCGATGACGCCGACGCTGGCCAGCACGCCGTCGCCGTCGTAGAGGCCGAGCAGCAGCGAGCCGATGCGGTCGGGCCCGCTCTTGTGGACGCGGTAGCCGGCGACGACGCAGTCGGCGGTGCGCTCGTGCTTGATCTTGAACATCACCCGCTTGTCGGGCTCGTAGGCGCCGTCCTGCGGCTTGGCGATGACGCCGTCGAGCCCGGCGCCCTCGAACTGGTGGAACCACTGCTCGGCCAGCGTCTTGTCGGTGGTGGCGGCGGTGACGTGGATGGGCGCCTTCGCGGCGGCGAATGCCTCGACGAGGGCGGCCCGGCGTTCGCGGAACGGCCGCTGGGTGTAGTCGTCGTCGCCGAGGGCGAGCAGGTCGAACGCGACGAACTTGGCCGGGACGGTCTCGGACAGCATCTTGACGCGGCTGGCGGCGGGGTGGATGCGCTGCTGCAGCATCTCGAAGTCGAGGCGGTCGCCGGACTCGCCGACCAGCACGATCTCGCCGTCGACCACGGCACGCTCCGGGAACTCCGCCTTCACCGCCTCGACCAGTTCGGGGAAGTACCGGGTCATCGGCTTCTCGTTGCGGCTGCCGATCTCGACGTCGTCGCCGTCGCGGAAGATGATGGACCGGAAGCCGTCCCACTTGGGCTCGAAGCTGAGGTCGCCGTCGGGGATGCCCTTGACGGGCTTGGCCAGCATCGGCGGCACGGGCGGCAGGACCGGGAGTCGCATGGCCCCAGTCTGTACCACGGGGCCGACAACGGTCAGGACCGGCGCGCCACCCAGCGCATCAGCAGCGTGCCCTCGTCCTCGAGGACGTGGCCGAGCGACCAGTCGCTGTGCAGCGACGACGGCGCCTCGAGCAGGCGGTGCGACTGGCCGCCGACCATCGACGGCGTCAGGGTGTAGCAGAGCTCGTCCAGCGCGCCGGCCGCGACGATGGCGGCCAGCAGGTGCGGGCCGCCCTCGCAGAGGATGCGGGTCAGGCCGCGCTCGGCCAGCGCCCGCACGGCGGCGGGGACGTCCAGCGACGTCTCGCCCGCGACGACGACGTCGGCGACCTCGCGGAGTGCCCCGAGCCGGTCGGGCGGTGCGGACGCGCAGGTCAGCACGATGGTCCGGTGCGTGGCGTCGGCGAACAGCGGCGCCGACGGGTCGAGGTCGAGGGAGCGGCTGGCGACCGCGATGGGCCGGTCGACCGGGCCGTAGTGCTCCGCGCGGACGGTGCCGGCGCCGGCCAGGACGACGTCGGCCAGTCGCCGCAGCAGCGCCAGCACAACGCGGTCGGGCGGGCTGGACACCGTCGCCGACCGCCCGTCGGGGCCCTGCACGGCGCCGTCGAGGCTGGTCACCATGTTCGCCCGCAGCCAGGTGGCGCCGCCGGACAGCGGCGGGTAGGCGTAGGCGGCGTCGAGGCCGGCGGTGTCGCCGGGCGGATAGAGCTGCTGCACGGGAAGAACCTTACGATTGCTGCCATGCCGGACCATCTCGCCGAACGTCGTCCGGACGTGCCGGCGGAACGGCTCGTCACGGACATGGTGCCACCGCCGCGGTTCCGCCACGTCGCATTCGACGGCTACCGCGCCGACCCCGCCGTCCCCAGCCAGGCCGAGGCGGTCGCGGCGGCGCGGGCCTTCGCCGCCACCGTGGGCGGCGGCGGGCGGCGGCGCGGCTGGTTCCGCAAGGCCGCCGACGCGGTTCCGGGCGCCGGGCTGTACCTCGACGGCGGCTTCGGCGTCGGCAAGACGCACCTGCTGGCGTCGCTGTGGCACGCCGCGCGGGTGCCGCCGGAGCGCAAGCTGTTCTGCACGTTCGTCGAGCTGACCAACCTCGCCGGGGCGCTCGGCTTCGCCACGGCCGTCGAGGCGCTGTCCGCCCACCAGCTGGTCTGCGTCGACGAGTTCGAGCTGGACGACCCCGGCGACACCGTGCTGGTGTCGACGCTGCTCGGCCGGCTGTCCGAGCGCGGCGTCCGGCTGGCCGCCACCAGCAACACGCTGCCCGGCCAACTCGGCGAGGGCCGGTTCGCGGCGTCCGACTTCCTGCGCGAGATCCAGGCGCTGGCCGCCCGGTTCGCCGTCGTCCGGGTCGACGGCGACGACTACCGGCACCGCGGGCTGCCATCGGCGCCCGAGCCGGTGCCCGACGCCCTGGTCGCCGCCAGCGCGACGGGGGAGGGCGTCACCCTCGACGACTTCGCCGCGCTGGCCGCGCACCTGGCCACCGTCCACCCATCCCGGTACGGACCACTGCTCGACGGCGTCCGGCGGGTGCACCTGCGCGGCGTGCGCACCGTCGACGACCAGTCGACGGCGCTGCGGCTGGTGGTCCTGGCCGACCGGCTCTACGACCGTGACCTGCCCGTCGTCGCCGGCGGCGTGCCGCTGGACCGGCTGTTCACGCCGGAGCTGCTGGCCGGCGGCTACCGGAAGAAGTACTTCCGCGCGGTGTCCCGGCTGACGGCGCTGGGCCGCGACGGCGCCGCCGTGCTCACGTCGCACCGGCCGCCCTGGCGGTGACCGACGGCGCGGCGGAGACTGGCGGTGTGCCCAGTCCGTCGTGTGACGAGGAGGTCCGCTCATGCCCAAGGTGCTCATCCTGACCGGTGACGCGGCCGAGGATCTGGAGTTCTTCTATCCCTACCAGCGGCTGCTCGAAGAGGGCTACGAGGTCGACGTCGCGGCGCCGTCGGTGAAGAAGCTGCAGTTCGTCGTGCACGACTTCGTCGACGGGTTCGACACGTACACCGAGAAGCCCGGCCACAGCTGGCCCGCCGACGTCGCATTCGCCGACGTGAACGTCGACGACTACGTGGCCGTCGTGGTGCCCGGCGGGCGGGCGCCGGAGTACATCCGCAACGACCCCGACGCCCAGCGCATCGTCAGGCACTTCATGGACGGTGGCCTGCCGACGGCGGCCCTGTGTCACGGCCCGCTGCTGCTGGCGGCCGCGAAGACCCTGGACGGACGCCGCTCGTCGGCCTACCCGGCGCTCGCCGTCGACGTCGAGACCGCCGGCGGCACCTTCGTCGACGGCGCCGGCGTGGTCGACGGCAACCTGGTGACCGGCCGCGCCTGGCCGGACCACCCGCAGTGGTTCGGCGCGTTCATGGAGCTGCTGCGCAAGACCGCCCCCGTCTGATCGAGGCCCGGCGATAACGCGGTGACATATTTATGTCGCCGCGTTAGTCTTGTGTCATGCGAACGACGATGCGCCTCGACGAGGACTTGATGCGCCAGGTCAAGGAGTACGCCGCCCGCAGCGACCGGACCATCACATCAGTTCTGGAGGACGCCTTGCGCCAGCTTCTCGAGCGAGAGCGCCGCGACTTCGGCGGCCCTCGCCCCGACATCGTCCAGCTCGCTGTCTTCGACGGCGACGGGCTGCAGGTCGGCATCGATCTGAACGACCGCTCCACCTGGGCCGACCTGGCCGATGCGGAGGACGCCGAGCACTTCCGGGCCATCGATCATGTTGATGCCTGATGTCAACATCCTCGTCTACGCCCACCGCGGTGAGCTGCCGCAGCACGCACAGCATCGCGACTGGCTGCAGGGTCTCGTCGACGGCATGGAGAGCTACGCGGTCAACGACGCGGTGATCAGCGGCTTCCTGCGGCTGGTGACGAACCGGCGCGTCTTCCGGACCCCGACCCCGCTCGACGTCGCGCTCCGGTTCGCAGACCTCGTCCGGCATCGGCCGCAGGCCATCGTCGTCGCACCGGGGCCGCGGCACTGGCCGATCTTCGAGTGGCTGTGCCGCGACGCCGGCGCCACGGGTCGCGACGTCCCCGACGCGCACCTCGCGGCGGTGGCCATCGAGCACGGGTGCGAGTTCGTCACCGCCGATCGCGGGTTCGCTCGCTTCAAGGGCCTGCGCCTGCAGCCGGTTCCGGCGGACTAGCATCCTGGTGTGTCGACTCGCCGAACGCTCGCGGCCGAAGCGTACGCCGACGACAGCGGCCTGGCCGCGCGCATCCCGATCTACGCTCACCAGGAGCCACGGCTCGACCTCGTGGCGTTCGCACTCGAGCGTCTCGGCACGGTCGCGGGTCCCGTCCTCGATCTCGGGTGGGGCACCGGCGCCTACACCCGCCGGCTTCGCGACGAGCGGCCACACCTGCGGGTCATTCCCATGGACCTCACACCGGGAATGCGGCCGGAGGTGGTGGGCGAGGTCGATCACCTCCCGTTCGCCGACGGCTCGGCCGGCGCCATCCTCGCGATGCACATGCTCTACTACGCGACCGATCAGCGGGCCGCGCTGGAGGAGGCACGACGCGTGCTGAGGTCCGGCGGCCGCCTGCTCGTCAGCACGAACGGCCGCGAAGCGGGCAAGGAGCTCCGCGAGCTGTGGACGTCCGCGCTGCACGACCTCGGCGCCGATCCGTCGCCGTACCCGCGCATCGACGAACCGTTCCTGCTCGACCGCGCGGCCGACCTGGTCCGGGACGTGTTCGGCTCCGCCAACACTGCAGAGCACCGCTCCCGCATCGTCGTTCCTCGGCCCGAACCGGTGCTCGCCTACGTCGCCAGCAGCCGACGCGAGCACGTCGGCCAGCTGCCACCCGGTGTCACGTGGGACGCCTACCTGGCGGCCGCCGACCGGCGGGTCCGCGCCGAGATCGCCCGGTCAGGGGCGTTCGTCATCACGGGCCACGTGGGGGTGGTGACCGCGGAGAGAGTGGACGAGCGCGGCCTCCAGCCGAGTCCGTCCCTCGTCAGGTGAGCATGGGTGGCAGCGGCTCGGCGTGCAGCAGGACCAGGCGCAGCGTGGGCCGGGTGACGGCGACGTAGAGGTCGGTGGCGCCGCGGACGGACTCGGCCAGCAGCTCGGCCGGCTCGACCACCACGACGGTGTCGAACTCGAGGCCCTTGGCCTGGACGGCCGTCAGCACCGCCACCGGCGCGTCCAGCGCGTCGGCCGTCGAGGCGCGCGAGACCGGCACCGGCAGCGCCGCGGCCAGCCCGCCGTGCACGTCGTCCAGCCGCGCCACCGGCACCAGCACCGCCAGCCGCCCGGAGCCGACGGCGGCCAGCTCGGCCGTCACCTCGGTGACCAGCGACTCGACGAGGTCCAGCGACGACCACACCGGCACCGTGCGCGGCTGCTCGCCGGTCGAGCGCACCGACGCCGGCGGCTCCAGCGCGGGGTCGATGGAGTGCAGCACCCGGGCCGCGAGGTCCATGACCTCGCTCGGCGTGCGGTAGTTGACGGAGAGCGTCTCCTGTCGCCACCGGCCCGGCACATGCGGCTCGAGCACGTCGGCCCACGACCGCGCGCCCGCCGCGGCCCCCGTCTGCGCGATGTCGCCGACGACGGTCATCGAGCGGCCCGGCACCCGGCGCATGACCATGCGCCACGCCATCGGCGACAACTCCTGGGCCTCGTCGACGATGACGTGCCCGAACGCCCACGTGCGGTCGAGTCCGGCCCGCTCGGCGACGCTGCGCCGGGCGGCGGCGCCGCGATAGCGCTGGGCCACCAGCGAGGGGTCGACCGGGATCTCCAGGTCCAGCTCGTTGAGCACCTCGCGGGCGTACTGGACCTCGGCCTCCTCGCGCTGCCGGGCCAGCCGGGCCGCCTCGTCGGGGTCGTCCAGCTCGCCGAGCAGCTCCGCGGCCTCGTCCAGCAGCGGCACGTCCGACGTCGTCCACGGGGCGTCCGGCGCGCGCGACAGCAGCGACCGCTCGGCCGCCGTCAGGTCGGCGCCGGCCGACGCCAGCAGCGACGGCGACGCGAACAGCTCGCCCAGCAGCCGCTCCGGCGTCAGCGCCGGCCACAGCTCGTCGATGACGGCGGCGACGGCGGGCTCGGCGGCGAGGTCGGCGCGGATCTCGGCGAGGTCATCGTCGTCCAGCGACTCGCCCAGCGCCCGGGCCTGCTCGTCGGCGAGGTGATCGAGCAGCTCGCGGACGAACACCCGGCGGGCGACGTTGTGCGGCTTGCGGGCGCGGCGGGCGCGGGTGCGGGCCGACCGGACGGCCGACGGCGCCAGCGTCAGCTCGACGCGGTCGACCTTCAGCTCCAGCGGGCCGCCGGGCAGCCGCTGCCGGTCGCGGACGGCGACGGCGACGACGGTGGCCATGCGGGGGTCGCCCTTGACGACGGCGACGTCGGCGGGGTCGTCGCCGTCGGCCTCGACGCCGGGCACCAGCTCGCCGACCGTCGCCAGCACGACGCCGGTCTCACCCAGCGACGGCAGCACCTGGTCGATGTAGTGCAGGAACGTGCGGTTCGGCCCGACCACCAGCACACCGCTGGAGCCCAGGCGGTCGCGGTGGGTGTAGAGCAGGTACGCCGCGCGGTGCAGCGCCGCGACCGTCTTGCCGGTGCCCGGGCCGCCCTGCACGACCAGCACGCCGTTCAGCGGCGACCGGATGATGCGGTCCTGCTCGGCCTGGATGGTCGCGACGATGTCGGACATGCGGCCGGTGCGGTGCTCCGTCAGCGCCGCCAGCAGCGCCGCCTCACCGCGCAGCGTGCCCTGGCCGCCGGACGGCATCGCCGCGAGGTCGAACACCTCGTCGTCGACGGCGAGCACCCGGCGCAGCCGGGTCTGGATGTGCCGGCGGCGGACCAGTTCGCCCGGGTCGGCGGCCGTGGCCCGGTAGAACGGCTCGGCCGCGGGCGCCCGCCAGTCGACCAGCAGCTGTTCGTAGTCGTCGTCGGTCAGCCCCATGCGGCCGATGTAACTGGTGTGCTGGTCGCGGAAGTCCAGCCGGCCGAAGCACAGCCCGCGGTCGACCGACCCGAGCCGCTCCAGCCGCTCGACGTCGCGGGCGACGAACGCCTCGCGGTCCCACACCGACGCGTGCGTGCCACCGTGCTCGCGGTACAGCGTCGCCAGCCGCTCCGAGAGCCGCTTCTTCAGCTCGTCGAGGCGGTCGTACAGGTGGGTGATGTACGGCTGCTCCTCGTCGACGGCGTCGTCGTGACCGGCCGCCGGCCGGATGGCCGCGTCGTCATTCTCGGCGTCGATGTTGTTCCCTTTCCGAAGCCGTCCGGTCCAGCCGGACCGAATCGTCAAGTGTACCGGCCCCCGCCCTGACCCCCTCCGTTACGCTGAATCGATGACTCAGCCGACGTGGTCGTCGCTCCTTCGTCTCCCGTCCGGGCCGGTCGACCTCGCGGCGCTCGACACCCGCGCCACGCCGGGCTTCGACGGCAAGAAGGCGGACGGCCAGGCGGCGCTGCAGGAGCTCCGCCCGGTCATCTCCGACCTGCAGGAACGGCTGTTCGCGGCCGGCCGCAGCGGCGGCGAGCAGCGGCTGCTGCTGGTGCTGCAGGGCATGGACACCTCCGGTAAGGGCGGCACCATGCGCCACGCCGTCGGGCTGATGGACCCGCAGGGCGTCAACATCCGGGCGTTCAAGGCGCCGACGCCGGACGAGCGGCGCCGCGGCTTCCTCTGGCGCATCCGCCAGGCGCTGCCCGACGCCGGCCAGATCGGCGTGTTCGACCGCAGCCACTACGAGGACGTGCTCGCCGTGCGGGTGCGCAAGCTGGCCCGGCCGTCCGTCGTCGAGTCCCGGTACGACGCCATCAACGACTTCGAGCGCGAGCTGACCGCGTCCGGCTGCGTCGTCGTCAAGGTCATGCTGCACATCTCCGCCGGCGAGCAGAAGGCCAGGCTGGCCGAGCGGCTGGAGAACCCGGCGAAGTACTGGAAGTACAACCCCAGCGACATCGACGACCGCAAGCTCTGGCCCGACTTCCAGCGCGCCTACGAGATCGCGCTGGAGCGCTGCGGCACCGACGCGGCGCCCTGGCACGTCGTGCCGGCCGACCGCAAGTGGTACCGCAACCTGGCGGTGACGCGGCTGCTCATCGAGCACCTGGCGGCGCTGGGCCTGGGCTGGCCACCGGCCGATTTCGACGTCGACGCCGAGCGGGCGCGGCTCGCGGCGTCCTGACCCGCGTACGCCACCGGGCGTAGCCGGCGGCTACCGGCGTACGCGGATCTGCGTACTCGGTGCCGTTCCGGAGCGGACGACCCGCACCCCCGCACAGGCGAATGATCGCTCCGGAGGTCCGGCGGTGTAGCCGGCCCGGAGGGAGCGATCATGCGGAAGGTCTTCCTCGGCTTCGCGGTGCTGGTGCTCGCGGCGGTCGTGGTGCAGTTCTATCTTGCGGCGGTCGGAGCGTTCGACACCGCGCCCAACGACGAGGCGTTCGACGCCCACGCCATCCTCGGCACGGTGATCCTGCTGCTCGCCGTGCTGGCGACGATCATGGCGGCGGTGGCCAAGCTCGGCGGGCGGCTGATCGGGATGACCGCCGGCATCGCCGGGCTGGTGCTACTGCAGAGCCTGATCCGGGTGCTCGCGGACGCGCTGAGCGACTCCGGCGACACGTCCTCGACGGCCGGCACGCTGGTGTTCGGGTTGCACGCCCTGAACGGGCTGGCGATCCTGGGCCTGAGCGCCCGGGTGCTCGCCGAGGCGCGCCGTCCGGTGGCGACCCAGCAGCCGCCCGTCGCGGCGTGAGCACCGGCCAGCTCGTCGTCCTCGATCACGTCGTCGCGGTCCTGACGGCGGGGCTCTGGCTGGCCGCCGGCGCGGTGGCGGCGGCCGGCCGGACGCGGGTGGCGCTGGGGCTGGCGGCCGGCGGCGTGCTGGCCGTCGCCGGGCGGCTGGCGCTGGTGGCGGTGCTGGCCGATCGGGGCTGGTGGTTCGTCCAGGAGAAGGTGCTGGTGGGCGTGCCGCTGCTGGTCGTGGCCGTGGCGGCTGCGGCGGTGCTGGCGGGACGGCCGCTGCTGCGCGGCGGCGACGTGCCGCCGGCCGGGGTGACCGCGCTGTTCGCGGTGGGCTACGCGGCGCTGGCCGGGTTCGTCGTGACGTACGTCGGCGGCTACCCGCTGACCTGGAGCGTCGCACTACTCGCGGTGGCCGGCGTGGCCGCCGCGGTGCTGGTGACGGCGCAGGCGGTGGCCCCGGGCGGCGGCGCCACGCCGGCCGTGGGGCCGCTGACCCGGCGCCGGTTCCTCGGCATCGCGGCCGCCGGCGCCGGAGCGGCCGGGATCGGGCTGGCGTTCGTCCGCGCGCCGTCCGCCGACGCGGGCGGGGGAGCGGCCGCCGTCCACCCGGCCGAGCACGGCACGCCCGTCACGGACCTGCGCGGCCCGACGACGCCGGCCGCGGGTGGCGCCGTCCAGACCTACAGCGTCACGGCGCAGCGCTCGACCGTCGCGCTGACGTCCGGGCGGGAGGTCGACGCGTGGACGTTCGACGGCAGTCTGCCCGGGCCGCCGCTGACCGCCGTGCAGGGCGACCTCGTCGAGGTGACGCTGCGCAACGAGGACATCGACGACGGCGTCACGATCCACTGGCACGGCTACGACGTCGCGTGCGGTGAGGACGGCGCGCCCGGCGCCACGCAGGACGCCGTCGCGGCCGGCGCCGAGTTCGGCTACCGGTTCCGGGCCGACCAGGCCGGCACGTTCTGGTACCACACGCATCAGGTGTCGCACATCGGCGTGCGCCGCGGGCTGTACGGCACGCTGGTCGTCACCCCGCGCGACGCCGTGCCGGACGACGTCGATCTCGTCCTGCCGGTGCACACCTTCGACGGCGTGCTGGCCATCGGCGACGACGACGGCGTGCTCGCGCCGGACGCGGCGCCGGGCGCGTCGGTGCGGCTGCGGCTGCTGAACACCGACTCCGAGCCGCACCGGTTCGGGCTGGCCGGGACGGCCTTCCGGCTGGCCGCGGTCGACGGGCGGGACGTGCGCGACCCCGGCGAGGTGACCGAGCGGGCGCTGCGGCTGCCCGCGGGCGGCCGGTACGACCTCACCTTCGCGATGCCGGACGGGCCGGTGGCGCTGACGGTGGACGGCGAGGTGCGGCTGCGCCTGGGCGGCGACTCCGACCCGGCGACCGGTGAGTGGCCGGAGCTGGACCCGCTGCACTACGGCGGGCCGGACGACGTCCCGTTCACGCTGGACACCGACTACGACCGGCACTTCACCCTGGTGCTGGACCGCGGCGCCGCGATGGTCGACGGCCGGCCGGCGTTCGCGCAGACGGTGAACGGCCGCGGCCACCCGTCCATCCCGGAACAGCTGGTGGCCGAGGGCGACCTCGTCCGGTTCACCGTCGTCAACCGCAGCCTGGAGACGCACCCGTGGCACCTGCACGGCCACGGCGTCCTCGTGCTCGCCCGCGACGGCCGCGCGGCGACCGGCAGCCCGCTGTGGGTCGACACCTTCGACGTCCGGCCGGGCGAGGTGTGGGACGTCGCGTTCGAGGCGAACAACCCGGGCGTGTGGATGAACCACTGCCACAACCTGCCGCACGCCGAGCAGGGCATGATGCTGCGGCTGCGCTACGACGGCATCACCGCGATGGCGGGCGGGCACGGCCATGGCGCGCACTGACCCGCCGGCGGTGGAGCGGCTGCGCCGCCGCGGCGACGCCATCATCGGGCGCGAGCTGGCCCGGCTGGCCGGGCGGGCCCGCGCCCTCGGCCCGCGCGACCTCGCTGTCGTCGAGGAGGCCCTGAACGACCTGGTGGAGCGGCTCGTGCTGGCCCGCCTGCGCGCCGTCCCGCACCGTGCGGCCGAGGTCGAGCGGCTCTTCGACGACGGTGTCGCCCGCACCGCCGCGGCCGGGCGCGGAGCACGCCCACCTGCCTGAATCGGCCGGTTGCGGGTGTCTCTGCTCAACCCGCAACCGGCCGTGTCGATCGAAGATACAGGATACAATCGCCGAGCGGAAGGGGTGGCGGCCGAGCGGGTGCGGCGGCCGTCAGGCGGTGGCGAGCGCCGCGACGTCGCCGACGACGATGACGGCCGGCGGCTGGGCGCCGGCCTCCCGTGCTGCCGCGGCGATGCCGGACAGCGGCGCGGTGGTGACCCGCTGACGGGGGCCGAAGCCGTCCTCGACGACGGCGGCGGGGGTGTCCGGGTCCATGCCGTGCGCGACGAGCTGGGCGGCGGTGTCCGCGAGCAGGCTCACCCCCATGAGGAACACGAGGGTGCCCTCGGTGCCGGCGAGGTGGGCCCAGTTCAGGCCCTCGTGCCCGGAGACGACGGTGAACTGCTTGGCCAGCCCGCGGTGCGTGACGGGGATGCCGGCGGCCGCGGGCACGGCGATGGCGCTGGTGACGCCCGGAATGACCTCGACGGGGACGCCGGCGGCCCGGCAGGCGGCCGCCTCCTCGCCGCCGCGGCCGAGCACGAACGGGTCGCCGCCCTTGAGCCGGACGACCTGCTTGCCGAGTTGCGCGTGCTCGACCAGCAGCCGGTTGATCTCGTGTTGCGGGACGGGGTGGTGGCCGGGGGTCTTGCCGACGTCGATGACCTCGACGTCGTCGTCCAGCTCGGCCAGCAGCGCGCGCGGCCCCAGCCGGTCGACGACGACGACGTCGGCGGCGGCCAGCAGCTGACGGCCGCGGGTGGTGATCAGGCCGGTGTGTCCCGGCCCGCCGCCCACGAGGGCGACGCTGCCCCGTCCGTCCCGTCGGGTCCGGCGTAGGGGGAGCTCGCCGGTCTCAAGGGCCGTCTGAACGGCGTTGCGCAGCCGGACGGCGCGCCGCGGGTCGCCGCCCGCCGTCACCGCCACCAGCACGTCGCCGACCCGCGCCACGGCCGGCGTCCAGGCGGCCGAGCGGGCGGCGTCGTCGGCGCGGACGCACCAGGTGCGCTGGGCGTCGGCGGCCGCGGCGACGGCGTCGTCGACCCGGGCGTCGCCGGTCGCGGTGTGCACCAGCCAGGCACCGTCGAGGTCGCCGCCGGTGTAGTCACGGGGCGACCACGTGACCCGTCCGGCCGCGACCAGCTCGGCCAGCGGCTCGCACAGGTACGGTGCGATGACCTGCACCTCGGCGCCGGCGTCCACCAGCGGCGTCGCGCGGCGGGCGGCGACCGGGCCGCCGCCGACCACGACCACCCGCCTGCCGGCGACGTCCAGCTGCAGCGGGTACATCAGATGTTGATCCCGCACTCGGTCTTCGACGAGCCGGACCAGCGGCCGGCCCGCGCGTCCTCGCCCGCGGCGACGGGGCGGGTGCACGGCTCGCAGCCGATGGACAGGAAGCCCAGCTCGCGCAGCGGGTTGATGAGGATGCCGTGCTGCTCGACGTACGCGTCGACCTGCTCGTCGGTCCAGGTGGCCAGCGGGTTCACCTTGACCTTGGCGCGCTTGGGGTCCCAGGCGACGACCGGCGTGGCGGCGCGGCTGGGCGACTCGGAGCGGCGCACGCCGCCGGCCCAGGCGTCGTACGGCTTGAGCGCGCGGTCCAGCGGCCACACCTTGCGGATGGCGCAGCACAGGTCGGAGTCGATCTCGTACAGCTTCCCGTACTCGGCCTCGTGCTCCGGGACGCGCAGCGGGTGCGTGATCGTCTCCACCTCGACGTCGTACGTCGCCGCGATGGCGTCGCGGGTGCCGATGGTCTCGGCGAAGTGGTAGCCGGTGTCGAGGAACAGCACCTTGATGCCCGGCACCGCCGTCGACGCCACGTGCGACAGCACGCCGTCGGCCATCGAGGCGGTGATGGCGAACCGGTCGCCGAAGGTCTCGTGCGCCCAGCGGACGATCTCGCCGGCCGGTGCGTCCTCCAGGTTGCGCGCGGCGTCCAGCGCGAGTGCCTCGAGGGAGTTCGTCGGGCAGAGGGTCATCCTGCGCTCCTTCTGGTCGAGAGGCCGAGCAGTTTCACCGCGAACACCCGCAGACAGGACCGGCACTCCCACGCACCGTGCGGCTCCTCCACCGGGTGGAGGTCCTCCTCCGCGCAGAACGGGCAGTGCATGATCGCGGCCCTGGTCTCGCTCATTACTGGAGCGCCTCCTCGTCGGCGCGGGCCACCCACTGGGCGAACCGCTCGCCGTCGGTCCGCTGGTCGGCGAAGCGCCGGACCACGCGCTCCACGTACTCGGGCAGCTCCGCCGTCGTCACCTTCAGGCCGCGCAGCTTCCGGCCGAAGCCGGCGTCCAGGCCGAGGCCGCCGCCCAGGTGCACCTGGAAGCCCTCCTCGCCCTTGACGATCTGGCCCTTGAGGCCGATGTCGGCGACCTGGATGCGGGCGCACGAGTTCGGGCAGCCGTTGAGGTGCAGCGAGATCGGCACGTCCAGCTGGTCGGTGAGGTCGGCCAGCCGCTGCTCCAGCTCGGCGATGGTGTCGACCGCCAGCTGCTTGGTCTCGACGATCGCCAGCTTGCAGTACTCGAGGCCGGTGCAGGCCATCGTGCCGCGGCGGAACACGCTCGGCCGGGCCTGCAGCCCGATCGCGTCGAGCGCCGTCACCAGCGACTCGACCTGGTCGCCCTCGACGTCGAGGATGACGAGCTTCTGGTGCGGCGTCGTGCGCAGCCGGCCCGACCCGTGCGCCTCGACGACGTCGGCCAGCTTGCTGAGCATGGTGCCGGACACCCGGCCGACCAGCGGCGCGACGCCGATGTAGAACCGGCCGTCCTTCTGCTCGTGGACGCCGACGTGGTCGACCGGCTCGACGTGCCCGGGCGGCGGCGGGCCGTCGATGAGGCGTCTTCCGAGGTATTCGTCGCTCTCCAGGACCTCCCGGAATTTCTCCGGGCCCCAGTCGTCGACGAGGAACTTCAGCCGCGCGCGATGCCGCAGCCGGCGGTAGCCGTAGTCGCGGAAGATGCCGACCACGCCCGCCCACACCTCGGGCGCCTCCTCCAGCGGGATCCAGGCGCCCAGCCGGACCGCCAGCTTCGGGTTCGTCGACAGCCCGCCGCCGACCCACAGGTCCAGGCCGGGGCCGTGCTCGGGGTGGTTCACGCCGACGTAGGCGATGTCGTTGGCCTCGTGCACGATGTCGGGCAGCCCGCTGATCGCCGACTTGAACTTGCGCGGCAGGTTCGAGAACTCGGGGGAGCCGATGTAGCGGCGCTGGATCTCCTCGACCGCCCACGTCGGGTCCAGCACCTCGGCGGCGCTGATGCCGGCGACGGGGGAGCCCAGGATGACCCGCGGCACGTCACCGCAGGCCTCCGTCGTGCTGAGCCCGACGGCCTCCAGCTTCTCCCAGATCACCGGCACGTCCTCGACCCGGATCCAGTGCAGCTGGATGTTCTGCCGGTCGGTGACGTCCGCGGTGTCGCGCGCGTACGTCGTCGAGATCTCCGCGACCGTGCGCAGTTGCTCCAGGCTGAGCGCGCCGCCGTCGATGCGCACCCGCAGCATGAAGTACTCGTCGTCCAGCTCGTGCGGCTCCAGGACCGCCGTCTTCCCGCCGGGGATGCCGGGGCGGCGCTGCGTGTACAGGCCCCACCAGCGGAACCGTCCGCGCAGGTCCTGCGGGTCGATGCTGGCGAACCCGCGCTTGCTGTAGATGGTCTCGATCCGCTTGCGGACGTTGAGGCCGTCGTCGTCCTTCTTGACCCGCTCGTTCGGGTTCAGCGGCTCCAGGTGGCCGAGGGCCCACTGCCCCTGGCCCTTGGGGCGCTTGGGGGCCGGCGTCTGCGTAGGAGACATGTGCAGTGCAGTCCTCGAGGGGTCGGGGACGCACGGTGCGTTTCGGCTCGGGACCGGGTGCCCGGGGTGCCTGCCGGCGCGACCGCGCGCCCGGCTGAAGAGTCCGGGGCGGTCAGAACGCCAGACAGAGCATGCTGTCCATGCGGCCGTAGTCGACGTGACGCCGACTCACGAGCAGCAGTGGAATGACGGACAACATGCAGAGCATCGTGCCATGCTCACGTTCCGGCCACGAATGGCATGTCCACCATTCGGGCATTGTTGTCTTGCATGGCGAGATTTCATAGTGATTGAGTAGGTTTTCATCCTGCGCCTGTAGGGTCGGCGCCGTGTCCCGACTCCTGCGCCCCTTCGTCCTGCTCGCCGCCGGTGTCCTGGCGCTGACGGCCTGCTCCGAACAACTCGACCAAGGCCTCAACGACCTCGCCGCCACCGCCCTGGAGGACGCCGTCACGCGGCAGCTGTCCGACGCCGGGGTGACGCTGTCGAGCGGTCCGGACTGCTCCACCGACCTCAACCGCGACGGCACGTCGCTGTCGGGGGACGCGAACTGCACGGGGACGGCGGTGGACGGCCGGTCCGTGCGGGCCGAGTTCGACGGGACGCTGTCCAGCTCCGGCTGCACCGGCTCCCTCGGAGTCTTCGTCGACGACGAGGCGATCGCCCAGCTGGACGAGATCCCCGACTGCTCGGTGAACGTCAGCCTCTGAGGCAGGCCGGGGCCGCGACGGGGAGTCCGGCTCGGCGAGCGCGGCGGGTCCTCGATGGCGGTGGTCGTCCTCGATCGCGGTGGTCGTCTTCGATATCGGGGGTCGTGCTCTGGGTGGGTCGAGGACGGTTTCTGCCATCGAGGACGACGTTCGCTGTTGAGGACGGCGGGGCGGGTCCTGGTCTGGTGTGACGTCCTGGTCTGTGGTTGCGTTCAATGGCGGTTTCGGGGCTGGTGGCGTGACTGGGGACCAGGACGTGACGGCAGACCAGGACGTCGGCGCTCACGAACCTGGGTGTGAGGCGGGTCCTGGGTGTGGGGCGCGCTTTTGGGCTCGATATGGGTGTTCGGCGCGCGTGAGACCCAGGACGCGCCTCACACCCAGGAGGCCCACGGCGCAGGATCCCGCGAACGGTGCATATCGGGCGCGGGCTGTGCCCGGTTGGCCCTCGACGGACTTGCCGAGCAGCGAGAGGTCGCGGCGCAGCGACCCGAGGTTCTTCCCCGTCCCCCTGGTAGCTGCCCGTTCTTAGGCCGCGGGGCCGCGGGGCAAGCGGTCATCGTCGCGCGAAGCGCCCAGCAGTCCGCTTGAGGCGCGGGTGCGCGGCTCAGACATGGGCAGCAGGGGGACGGCCAACAGCACGAAACGCTGCACGTCCGCCCTAGAACAAGGCGACGTCAACGGACGCTCACTCGGAGGCGTGGCCGGTGGCGGGCTCGACGCGCCGGTCGGTCGTCTGGTGCTGGCAGTCGCACCAGGAACGGCCCTTCTCGAGCGCCGGACAGTCCTGGTGTCGCTGCTCGCTGCATGCGGGGCAGATCATGGAGCCTCCGGGGTGGCGCGGTGGACGATCGCGGCGGTGTGGAGGTGGGCGGGGCGGCGAAGGGTGCTCATGGGGCCTCCGGGGTGGCGCGGTAGACGATCGCGGCGGTGTCGAGCCCGGCGGGCAGCGCGCCGTAGACGCCGTGGCGGGCGTCGAGGCGACTGGCGCAGAACGCGTCGGCGACGGCGGGCGGAGCGAACCGGACCAGCAGGCTGGCCTGCAGCAGCACCGCCAGCTGCCCGGCCAGCACACGTGCTTGCCCGACCCCGGCGGCGGCTGTGCTGCCGGCTGTGTGGGAGCCGGCCGTGCGGACGCCGTTCATCAGGGTGGCCGTGACCTCGGCCAGCGCGTCGTCGAGGCGGCGGTCGTGGCCCTTCGCGGCCTCGACCTCCGTGCGCCAGGCGGCGACGGCGTCGGGCTCGCGGGCCAGCACGCGCAGCAGATCGAGCGCCTGGATGTTGCCCGCGCCCTCCCAGATCGAGTTCAGCGGCGCCTCCCGATAGAGCCGCGGCATGCCGCTCTCCTCGACGTACCCGTTGCCGCCCAGACACTCCAACGCCTCGGCGACCGCGGCCGGCGTCCGCTTGCACACCCAGTACTTCGCCAGCGGCAGTCCGATGCGCCGTAGCGCCCGCTCGTGGGGGTCGCTGGCGGCGTCGACCGACGCGGCGAGGCGCATGGCGAGGGCCGTCGCGGCCTCGGACTCCAGGGCGAGGTCGGCGAGGACGGCGCGCATCAGCTCGGAGTCGGCCAGCCGGGAGCCGAACGCGGATCGGTGCGCCGCATGCCACGTGGCCTCGGCGACCGCGCGGCGCAGCAGCGCGGCCGACCCGAGCACGCAGTCGAGCCGGGTGGCGGCGACCATCTCGATGATCGTGGCCACGCCCCGCCCCTCGTCGCCCAGCCGCTGCGCCAGCGCGCCGCCGAGCTCGATCTCGGCCGACGCGTTCGCGCGGTTGCCCAGCTTGTCCTTGAGCCGCTGCAGCCGCACCGCGTTGCGGCCGCCGTCGTCGAGGACGCGGGGGAGGACGAAGCAGGTCAGCCCGCCCGGCGCCTGCGCGAGCACCAGGAACACGTCGTTCATGGGCGCCGAGCAGAACCACTTGTGCCCCGTGAGCCGGTACCACCCGCCGCCGGCCGGCTCGGCGCGCGTGGTGTTGGCGCGGACGTCGGAGCCGCCCTGCTTCTCCGTCATCGCCATGCCGGCCAGCGCGCCGGCCTTCGTCGCGGGCGGACGCAGGCCGGGGTCGTACGCCGACGACGTCAGCAGCGGCTCCCACCCGGCCGCGACGGCGGCGTCGGTGCGCAGCGCCGGGACCGCGGCGTACGTCATGGAGACCGGGCACAGGTGGGCGGCCTCGAGCTGGCTCCACACCAGGAACTTCGCGGCCCGGACGGCGTGCGCGGCCGGCCCGGGCGACGCCCACGGCGCCGCGTGCAGCCCGTGCTCGACGGCGGTGGCCATGAGCCGGTGCCAGGACGGGTGGAAGTCGACCTCGTCGACGCGGTGGCCGAAGCGGTCGTGCGTGCGCAGCACGGGACCCTGGCGGTCGGCCTCGACCGCCCACCGCTGCGCCTCGGCCGACCCGGCCAGCTGCCCGAGCGCGTGCAACTCGGCGCGCCCGGCGGCGGGCGCGTGGCGGCCGACCGCCTCGACGAGCGCGGCGTCGGCGCCGAACACGTCGTGGCCGGTGAGCGGCGGCGGCTGATTGGTGACCTCGTGTGTCGCTTCCACGAAACCCACGGTAGACCGGCCGGGCGGCTATTCGCTGGCTGCGAAGGCCCGCCTGTGGATAACGTGACGATCGTAGTCAGGCTGTGGACAACAGAGGAGGTGAGTGGCCATGCACGTGATCAGATCCGTTCGCTCCACTACTCTCCGGCCAGCACGCCGCGGCTGACACCGTCGCGCGTGAGGCCGCACCCGAAGAAGGTCTCACATGTCTGCTTCCCAGCAACGCCTGCTCGACCTGGGCTGGACGCCCGAGGTCGGCCGGGCCTTCCGTCCCTACCGGGGCGCCCACCGGCTGGCCCGGGTCTGCCGCGTCGACCGCGGCGGCGCCGAACTGGCCGGCGGCATGGGCGCCGTCCGCGCCACGTTCGGGGGCGACGTGCTGCGCTCCGTCGCCGCCGACCGCATGGCGTTGCCCGCGGTCGGCGACTGGACCGCGGTCCGCGACTGGTCGGACGACCGGGTCACGCTGGAGGTGGTGCTGCCGCGGCGGACGGCGATCGTGCGCGACAGCGCCGACCGGACGTCGCACGGCCAGGTCGTCGCGGCGAACGTGGACGTCGTCGTGATCGTCGAGCATCTCGATCCCGACCCCGATCTCGGCCGCATCGAACGGCTGCTGGTGCTGGCGTGGGGGAGCGGTGCGCAGCCGGTCGTCGTCCTCACCAAGCCCGATCTCGTGCCCGACCCGGACGGCATGCGCGCCGAGGTCGCCGAGGTGGCGCCCGGAGTCGAGATCATGCTGGTCAGTGCGGTGTCCGGGGCAGGGCTGGACGAGCTGGGCGGGCTGTTGCGGGGCGGCCGGACGCTGGCGCTGGTCGGGCCGTCCGGCGCGGGCAAGTCGACGCTCACGAACGTGCTCGCCGGCGTGCCGCTGCTGCCGACGGGCGCCGTGCGGGCCAGCGACGGCCGCGGCCGGCACACCACCACCCGTCGCGAGCTGGTCGCGCTGCCCGGGCGCGGCGTCCTGATCGACACGCCAGGGCTGCGCGCCGTCGGTCTGGTCGCCGACGACGCCGCCGTCGCCGGTGCGTTCGCGGACGTCGAGGAGCTGGCGGCGCGCTGCCGGTTCCGCGACTGCGCCCACCTGGCCGAGCCCGGCTGCGCCGTCCTGCTCGCGGTCGCCGACGGGGACCTGGACGAGGAGCGGCTGGCGCGGTGGCGCAAGCTACGTCGCGAGGCCGAGCTGAACGCGGCCCGCCGGACGCCCGGCCACCGGCGCGCCGTCATCGCCGACCTGGAGGCGAAGCGGCACCGGCGCTGACGCCGTCAGTGCGACGGCGGCTCGCTGACCGCGCGGGCGGCCAGGACGCCGCGCCGGGCGCCGATCAGCACGAACACCAGCAGCACGCCCGCCCCGGCCAGCACCGGGACCGCCAGCAGCCCTTCCGGATCGGACGGCACGACGAACACGACGAGGGCGGCGACGATCGCCGCCCAGCCGCCGGTCTCGGTGGCCCGCCGGGCTGCCCGGTGCGCCGCCAGCCAGGCGTCGTCGCTGGCCAGGGTCGCCGAGGTGCGGATGCCGGCCCAGTAGTTGCGCCGCAGCCGCCCGGACGCCGCCGCCCGGGCCATCCAGACGATCGCCGCGCCCGACGCGGCGATGATGACCGCCAGCAGCAGCCGGACCCCCACCAACTCCATACCGTGGATTCTCCCGGACGACGAGTTGGCGGCGCGCGCCCGGTGGCGTGCCGGGCGCGGGTGACGGAGCACTCGGTGCACGGGCATCGACGCGCGGCGCATCGTGCGCTATGAAGTGGTGTCATGAGCTGCTGTGATCCACGCGGCTGCGACCGCATGTTCACGTCCGGGTTCGCCCGCCACGCCGCGCGGCGCTACCGCAAGCGCGGCCTCGACCGCACGGCGGCGCGGATGGTCGCGTTCCTGCAGCAGCGCGGCATCGAGGGCGCGACGGTGCTGGAGATCGGCGGCGGGGTCGGCGAGATCCAGGTCGAGCTGCTGCGCCGCGGCGCAGCGTCCGCCGTCGGCCTCGAGCTGTCGCCGTCCTACCGTGACGAGGCCGCCCGGCTGCTCGCGGACGCGGGGCTGACCGGGCGCGCGCAGTACCGCGTCCACGACATCGCCGCCGACCCCGGCGGCGTGCCCGGCGCCGACGTCGTCGTGCTGCACCGGGTGGTGTGCTGCTACCCGGACTACGAGCGGCTGCTCGCGGCGGTGGCCGACCACGCGGGCCGGCTGGTGGTGTTCAGCCACCCGCCGCGCAACCTGGCCGGACGGGTCTTCGTCGGGGTGACGAACCTGGTGATGCGGCTGCGGCGGGAACAGTACCGCGCGTTCGTCCACCCGCCACGGGCCATGCTCGACGTGCTGAGGGAGCGGGGGCTGCGGCCGTCGTACGCGCATCGCGGGCTCACCTGGCAGATCACCGGCCTGGAGCGGGGCGATCCGGCCTGACCGACGCCCGGAGGACCCAGTCGGCGGCGTAGGCGTGCGGCCCGGGCTGGCCTGCTGGCGCGGGGTTACGCGACCGCGTCGGCGCAGGCCATGGCCGCACCGGGAGCGGTCTCGCCATGGGTGTGTTCCAGGTGGGCCTCGCCCCAGGCCCGGACGTGCTCGACGACTGGCAGAACGGTCTTTCCGTACGGGGTCAGCCGATAGATGACCGGAGCCGGGACGGGCCCCGTCTCGTCCCGCTCGACGAGGCCGTCGGCTTCGAGTTCGCGCAGCTGCTCGGCCAGCACCTTCGGCGTGATGGGCGCGCCCCGGCGGCGCAGGCCGGCGAAGTGGCACTCGCCGTGAGCAAGCCAGTACAACAAGGTCAGCTTCCATTTCCCGCCGATGGCGGCGAACGCCGCGGCCATCGGGCAGCCGGGGATGGGGTTGGGGCGCGACGGCGAGGGGTTACCTGAAGGTGCCTTCTTGTTCATGGACATGCTTCGCTCCGATATTCGCGTCATGAACATTCACACGAAGACGACCATGCCACAGAGGCGAGTCCTGATCGCGTGCCTGTCGCTCCTCGCGTTGACCGCGGGCGCGGCGCCGGGCGAGGCCGCGCCGATTCCGTCAACGGCTGAGGCCGCTGTGGCGGACGGGCAACGGAGCTTCGACTGGGAGATCGGCACCTGGCGCTCGCAGGTACGGGTACTCGCCGAGCCGCTCTCGGAGTCCCCGGACGAGTGGCTCAGCTTCGAGGGCACGAGCGTTGTTCGTCCGCTGATGGACCGGCGGGCGAACGTCGTCGAGTTCGACGTCGAGGGGCCGGCCGGGCGGATCGAGGCCCTCAACCTGCGGCTCTACGAGCCCCAGTCCGATCGCTGGAGCCTGACCTTCGCCAACCTGCGCGACGGGCTGCTCGCGCCGGCCGTGTACGGCGGGTTCCACGATGGAGTGGGCGAGTTCTACGGCGACGATCAGCTCGATGGACGCCCGATCAAGGTGCGTTTCCGCATCGTCCGGCAGGGACCGGACAAGGCGCGGTTCGAGCAGGCGTTCTCCGACGACGGCGGGGCGACCTGGGAGACGAACTGGATCGTCGTGGACCGGCGCAGCTGACACTCGTCCGGACATGCCAAGAGGCCCGCGAGCGGGCCTCTTGCGCTGGTGTGGTGGGCGATACTGGGATTGAACCAGTGACCTCTTCCGTGTCAGGGAAGCGCTCTCCCGCTGAGCTAATCGCCCGGGATTTCCTACCGAGGTGGAGACGGGATTTGAACCCGTGTAGACGGCTTTGCAGGCCGTTGCCTCGCCTCTCGGCCACTCCACCGTGATGAGGGCCATAAGCCCCGCTCCGAGCGGACGACGGGACTCGAACCCGCGACCCTCACCTTGGCAAGGTGATGCGCTACCAACTGCGCTACGTCCGCACTGCATCGGGCCGGTTTCCCGGAACCGCGGTGCGGGTGAAACATTAGCCCATCGATGCCGCCGCCGCCAAACGCGGTAGCGTCGCGTGTTGTGGACGGGCCCTTCAGACCCCTGGCGCACCTCGGCGGGAAGCTGGCCACGGGGCTGGCGGAGGTGTCGTCCGATCTGCGGGTCCTCGACGGGGCCGGGCGGTGGGCCGTGGTCGTCACGTTCGAGGGCGACGTCGTCTGCGCCCGGTTCGACCACTGGGAGGACGCGCCGCTGCCGCCGGCCGGGCGGCGCTGGAACGGGCCCGCGGCAGCCGCCTGGACGTCGTCGCTGGACCGCGACGGCTACCTCGGCGCCGTGCGTGACGTGCGGGAACGCATCGCGGCGGGGACGGTGTACCAGGTCAACGTGTGCCGGGTGCTCGAGGCGCCGCTGCCGGACGGGACGGATGATCTTCTGCCGCTGGCGAACATCCTGAGCGACCGGCACGACGCCCCGTTCGCGGGCACCGTCCTGCTGCCGGACCTGCAGGTCGTGACGGCGTCCCCGGAGCTGTTCCTGCGCCGCCGCGGCGACCACGTGGCGTCCTCGCCGATCAAGGGAACCGGACGGACCGCCGCCGACCTCACCGCCAAGGACGGCGCCGAGAACGTCATGATCGTCGACCTCGTCCGCAACGACCTGTCCCGCGTCTGCGTCACCGGCAGCATCGCCGTCGACGAGCTGCTCAGCGTCGAGAAGCACCCCGGCCTGGTGCACCTGGTGTCGACGGTCAGCGGGCGGCTGCTGCCCGGCGCCGGGTGGGCGGAGTTGTTCGCCGCGACGTTCCCGCCCGGGTCGGTGTCCGGTGCGCCGAAGTCGACGGCGCTGCGGGCGATCGCCGACCTCGAGCCGACGCCGCGCGGCCCGTACTGCGGCGCCGTCGGCTGGGTCGATGCCGGGACGGGGGAGGGCGAGCTGGCGGTCGGCATCCGGACGTTCTGGGCGCAGGACGGCGTGCTGCGGTTCGGGACCGGCGCCGGCATCACGTGGGGCTCCGACCCGGACCGGGAGTGGGCCGAGACGGAGCTGAAGGCGGAGCGCCTCGTAGGCTTGGCCTCGTGCTGACTTGGGTGAACGGTGAGCTGCTGAACGAGTCCGAGGCGACTGTCAGCGTGTTCGATCACGGTCTCACGGTGGGCGACGGCGTCTTCGAGACCGTGAAGGTCGTCGGCGGCGTGTCGTTCGCGCTGGGCCGCCACCTCGCCCGGCTGGGCCGCTCCGCCGCCGGGCTGGGGCTGCCGGCGCCCGACCCCGTCGAGGTCGCCAAGGCGTGCGAGCAGGTCGCGGCGCAGGCCACCGGCGACGCCGTCCACCGGCTGCGCATCACCTACACCGGCGGTTTCGGGCCGCTCGGCTCGCAGCGTGGGGACGCCGGCCCGACGCTCGTCGTCGCGCTGGCGCCGGCCGCGCCGCAGCCCGACGTCGCGACGGTGGCGGTGGTGCCGTGGCCGCGCAACGAGCGCGGCGCGCTGGCCGGGCTGAAGACCACGTCGTACGCCGAGAACGTCATCGCGCTCGACCGCGCGGCAGCGGCCGGGGCCAGCGAGGCGCTGTGCGCCGACACCCGCGGGCGGCTCTGCGAGGGCACCGGCAGCAACGTGTTCGTCGTCGTCGGCGGCCGGTTGCTGACGCCGTCGACCGCGACGGGGTGCCTCGCCGGTGTCACCCGCGACCTCGTCATCGAGTGGTGCGACGCAGCCGAGGCCGACCTCGACCTCGGCGTCCTCGACACCGCCGACGAGATCTTCCTCACGTCGACGACGCGCGACGTGCAGGCCGTGTCGGCCGTCGTCTGGGACGACGGGCGGCGGCGCGAGCTGCCCGCCCCCGGCCCCGTCACGGCTCGGGCGGCGGCGACGTTCGCCTCGCGGGCGGGTGCCGACCCGGAGCCGTGAGCCCGTGACCTGCTCCACTCCCCAACGCTCGGCGAGGTCACAAACCCGGGAGCTGTCTCGTCGAGGGTCTGACCGCCTCGACCAGGGAGTGGACCTTGAACGTCGCGTTGTGGATCTCCGCCGGGGTGCTGGCCGTCGTGTGCGTGGTCAGCAGCGCCAAGATGGTCGTGCCCCGGGAGAAGATGGCCGCGACGGGGACGGCCGCCCGGTGGGTCATGGTGCGGTGACCATGCGGCTGCGCCGGGGCGAAAGGGTAACGATCATCGGGGACCTGGTCTACCTCGCGCTGGCCGCCTTCGTCGCCGTGGGCCGCTTCGGTCCCGAGTCGTTCACCGGCTGAACAGTCAGCAGGTTGCAAGGCATCGCCGGGCGACGGGGTCAGCGAGGATCGCCACGTTGTCCGTCCGCTGCTCGACGCTCCCTCGACCACGCGGCAGCGCGCGGACCGCTGGACTGGCGACACCGTCCAACAACGATGCGGCGACGTTCTCGTTCGGCATCAGGTAGGGACGATCCCAGAACGGGACGGTTGCGGGCCCCGGCGCGGGTAGTCCAGCGGCACGTTGCGCTTCGAGCAGCCGGTCGAGGACCTCGCGCAGGGCACCTTGACGCGCCCGCCAGTCCGATGCCTCCAGCACGGCCGTCAACCGTGGCTGCACGCCGGCCGCACTCTTCAGCTCGCCGAAGAGCGTTCCACGCCACTTCGAGTACGGCGCCCATCGCCGCTCGAGGAGGAACGCGAGGTGGACGAGCACATCGACGAGGCGCGCTGCGATCACCCGCGATCCGAGGTCGTCGCCGCGTTCTCCGGCGCGACTCATCAGCGGCAACTCCTGCTCGACACGGAGCCAGTCGCACGCGACGACGTATCGCCAGAGATCGTCGGGATACCACTCCAGCAGGCGGTGGACGGCGCCGATCTCGCCGGTCGTGTCGGCGAACACCGGTCCGCCGGTCACCTCGAGCACAGCCTGGCCGGTCAGCGACAGCCAGTCGGTGTCGTTCATCCCCTGTCCCGGGTCGAATCCGAGCCGTGCTGTCGTGAAGCCTGAAACGGAGTCGACCTCGATGTGATGTACCTCGCGCGACTGGCCCGTGAACGCGAAACGCGTCGGCAGGCCCAGGAAGGTGTCGGGAAGCGCTCCGTCGAGGAAGGATCGGACCTCGTCGGTCATCGCCGCGTCGACGAAGAGACTCAGCCGCAGGCCCCAGTCATGGTCGCGCGAGGTCTCATCGTCGAGGCCGAGGACGTCTGAACCCTGGCCGAGCCGGCCCGCCGCATGCGGGAAGGCGGGCCACCGTGACGCGAGCAACGGCCACACGAGCTGCTCATAGTAGGCCCGCGCCAGTTCGCGTCCGTCAGGTCCTCGATCGGTCCCCATCACCGCATTCTCCCGCAGCAGCGGTGCGCCCGAGTGCCACGCGCCAGCCCAGCGCCTACTAGCCCGACAACGACGAAAGCCCTCCGAAGAGGGCTCCTGAGCTGCGGCGATACGTGGTGGGCGATACTGGGATCGAACCAGTGACCTCTTCGGTGTGAACGAAGCGCTCTCCCGCTGAGCTAATCGCCCGGGCGCGACCAGAACCATACCGCACCCCCGGGCCGCGACGGAAACGACGCCCGAGTTTCGCGTTGCGCGATGTCCGGAATGGGCTGACACTACTGGCCATGAGCGCGTCGACCATCTCGTACCCCCTGGCCCTGCGCCTGCTCGACGAAGGCGACGGCGAGCGGTACATCCAGGCGGAGTTGCGCTACTGCGCCACCGACCCGCTGGCGGTCACAGCGGTGTTCGACACGACGGCACGCGAGCCGGTGCCGTGGGTGTTCGCCCGCGATCTGCTCAGCGCCGGGCTCGACGAGCCGAGCGGGCGGGGCGACATCAACGTCTGGCCCGCCATGGACCCGCACGGCACGCCGACGGTGCGGCTGCGGCTGCGCTCACCCGACGGCGACGCGGTGCTGGAGGCGCCGGCGACGGCGGTCGAGGACTTCCTGGTCCAGACGTGGGCACTGGTGCCGACGGGGATCGAGGGACGGCTGCTCAGCATCGACGCCGTCCTGGACTCCCTGCTGGACCGTACCTGACCGCTCCACGTGTCGCTCGCCTGTTGTGCCCCGCGCAACGGTGGATTACGGTCGTCACCACTTGAGACCCCGGTATCCGAGGTAAGGGCAGGCACGTGACCTTCAGCCACGACGTCGAACACTCGCTCGAGGTTGTCGTCGATCTGGTGAACTCCGACCCCGCCGCGGGCGGCAGCGAAGGGCTGCCCGACGTCGGCTCGCTGCGGTCGTTCATCGATCTGTACAAGATCAGCGAGCTGCCCACCATCACCGAGACCGACCTGCGCGCCGTCCGCGCGCTGCGGTCACAGCTGCGTTCGATCTTCGAGGCCGACGACACCGCCGAGGCCGCCGAGCTGGTGAACGGGATGCTCGAGGGCTCGCGCGTATGCCCGCGGCTGACGAACCACGACGGCTACGACTGGCACACCCACTACTTCGCCCCCGGCGCGGCGCCGGCCGAGCACCTGCTCATCGACGCGGGCATGGCGCTGTCGTTCGTCGTGGTCGCGGGCGAGCAGGAGCGGCTGCAGGTCTGCTCGGCGCCCGACTGCGGACGCGTCCTGGTCGACCTCTCGCGCAACCGCTCGAAGCGCTACTGCGACAGCCGCACCTGCGGCAACCGCCTGCACGTCGCGGCGTACCGCGAGCGGCAGCGCGCCGCCGCCGTCTGAGCCGCGCCGCACCGGCGCCGCGGGTCTGAGGACCCCACGCGGCCGCCCCTCAGGGAGCCTCGGCGGCATCCGCCTGCGCCGCGGACGCCTCATCCGGCTGCTCGTCCGGCTCGGTACAGTGCGGCCAACCGACCGAGAAGGGGTGGGCATGATCCGGAAGGTACTCGTCGCCAATCGCGGCGAGATCGCGATCCGTGCGTTCCGTGCCGCGTACGAGCTGGGCGTGCGCACCGTCGCGGTGTTCCCGCACGAGGACCGCAACTCGCTGCACCGGCTGAAGGCCGACGAAGCGTACGAGATCGGCGAGCCGGGTCACCCGGTGCGGGCGTACCTGTCGGTGAGCGAGATCGTGCGGGCGGCGACGGAGTCCGGTGCCGACGCGGTGTACCCGGGCTACGGGTTCCTCTCCGAGAACGCCGGCCTGGCGCAGGCGTGCGCCGACGCGGGCATCACGTTCATCGGCCCGCCCGCCGAACTGCTCCGGCTGACGGGGAACAAGGCGCACGCGGTGGCGGCGGCCCGCGAGGCGGGCGTCCCGGTCCTGCGCTCGTCGGCGCCGTCGCCGGACCGCGACGAGCTGCTGGCGGCCGCGCAGGAGATCGGGTTCCCGCTGTTCGTCAAGGCGGTCGCCGGCGGCGGTGGCCGGGGCATGCGCCAGGTGGGCGACGCCGCGCAGCTGCCCGAGGCGCTGGACACCGCGGCCCGCGAGGCCGCGGCGGCGTTCGGCGACCGCACCCTCTTCCTCGAGCAGGCCGTGGTGAGCCCGCGGCACATCGAGGTGCAGATCCTCGCCGACGGGCAGGGCGACGTCATCCACCTGTTCGAGCGCGACTGCTCGGTGCAGCGGCGGCACCAGAAGGTGGTCGAGCTGGCGCCGGCGCCGAACCTCGACCCCGCCGTGCGGGACCAGATCTGCGCCGACGCCGTCCGGTTCGCCCGGCACATCGGCTACCGCAACGCCGGGACGGTGGAGTTCCTGCTCGATCCCGCGGGCCGGCACGTGTTCATCGAGATGAATCCGCGCATCCAGGTCGAGCACACGGTGACCGAGGAGGTCACCGACGTCGACCTGGTGCAGGCCCAGTTCCGTATCGCCGCGGGGGAGCGGCTGGCCGACCTCGGCCTCGCGCAGGACACCATCACCGTGCGGGGCGCGGCGCTGCAGTGCCGCATCACCACCGAGGACCCCTCCGACGGGTTCCAGCCCGACACCGGCACCATCAGCGCGTACCGCTCGCCGGGCGGCTCGGGCATCCGGCTCGACGGCGGCACCACCCACGCCGGCAGCGAGATCAGCCCGCACTTCGACTCGATGCTGGTGAAGCTGACCTGCCGCGGCCGCGACTTCGACGCCGCCGTGGCCCGCGCGCGCCGGGCGCTGGCCGAGTTCCGCATCCGCGGCGTCCGCACCAACATCCCGTTCCTGCAGGCCGTGCTCGACGATCCCGACTTCCGCGCCGGCGGGGTGACGACGTCGTTCATCGACGAGCATCCGCACCTGCTGGCCGGCCGGGTGTCGGCCGACCGCGGCACCCGGCTGCTCAGCTACCTCGCCGACGTCACCGTGAACCGGCCGCACGGCGAGCCGCCGCTCATCGCCGAGCCCGCCGCCAAGCTGCCCGCGGTCCCGAGCGGCCCGCCGCCGGACGGCTCCAAGCAGCGGCTGGACCAGCTGGGCCCGGACGGGTTCGCCGCCTGGCTGCGCTCGTCGCCGTCGCTGCAGGTCACCGACACCACGTTCCGCGACGCGCACCAGTCGCTGCTGGCCACCCGGGTCCGGACGAAGGACCTGGTCGCGGCGGCGCCCGTGGTCGCACACACCGTGCCGAAGCTGCTCTCGCTGGAGTGCTGGGGCGGCGCCACCTACGACGTCGCGCTGCGGTTCCTGGCCGAGGACCCGTGGGAGCGGCTGGCGGCGCTGCGCCGGGCGGTGCCGAACATCTGCCTGCAGATGCTGCTGCGCGGCCGCAACACCGTCGGCTACACGCCGTACCCGGTCGACGTCACGACGGCGTTCGTGCAGGAGGCCGCCGCCACCGGGGTGGACATCTTCCGGATCTTCGACGCGCTGAACAACGTCGAGCCGATGCGCCCGGCCATCGACGCGGTCCGCGAGACCGGGACGGCGGTCGCCGAGGTCGCGATGTGTTACACGGCCGACCTCAGCGACCCCGGCGAGACGCAGTACACGCTCGACTACTACCTGCGCCTGGCCGAGCAGATCGTCGCCGCCGGGGCGCACGTGCTGGCGATCAAGGACATGGCCGGGCTGCTCCGCCCGCCCGCCGCCGCCCGGCTGGTGACGGCCCTGCGCCGCGAGTTCGAGCTGCCGGTCCACCTGCACACCCACGACACCGCCGGCGGGCAGCTGGCCACGTACCTCGCCGCCGCCGAGGCCGGGGTCGACGCCGTCGACGGCGCCGTCGCGTCCATGGCCGGCACGACGTCGCAGCCCTCGCTGTCGGCGATCGTCGCCGCGACCGAGGCCTCCGACCGCCCGACGGAGCTGGACCTGCGCGCCGTCAGCGACCTCGAACCGTACTGGCAGGGCGTCCGCGCGCTGTACGCCCCGTTCGAGTCCGGCCTGGGCGCGCCCACGGGCCGCGTCTACCTCCACGAGATCCCCGGCGGGCAGCTGTCCAACCTGCGCACGCAGGCAGTCGCCCTCGGCCTGGGCGACCGGTTCGAGGCGATCGAGGGCATGTACGCCGCCGCCGACCGCATGCTCGGCCGCCTGGTCAAGGTGACGCCGTCGTCGAAGGTGGTCGGCGACCTCGCGCTGCACCTGGTCGGCGCGGGCGTGTCGCCCGAGGACTTCGCCGCGTCGCCCGACGCGTACGACATCCCCGACTCCGTCATCCGGTTCCTGCACGGCGAGCTCGGCGACCCGCCCGGCGGCTGGCCCGAGCCGTTCCGCACCAAGGCGCTGGCCGGCCGCCCGTACACCCCGGTCTCCGCCGAGCTGTCCGACGACGACCGCGCCGGGCTGGCCGGCGACCGGCGCGACACCCTGAACCGGCTGCTGTTCCCCGTCCCGGCGCGCGAGCACCAGGCGCACCGCGACGCCTACGGCGACACCAGCGTGCTGGCGACCCGCGAGTTCTTCTACGGCCTGCGCGCCAACCAGGAGTACCCCGTCGACCTCGAGCCCGGGGTGCGGCTGCTGATCGAGCTGCAGGCCATCGGCGAGGCCGACGAGCGCGGCGTGCGGACCGTCATGGCCACGCTCAACGGCCAGCTCCGCCCGCTGCAGATCCGGGACCGGTCGATCGTCTCGGACCACACCCCGGCCGAGAAGGCCGACCCGGCGAACCCGCGCCACGTCGCGGCGCCCTTCGCCGGTGTCGTCACCCTCACGGTCGCCGTGGGCGACGTCGTCGAGGCCGGCGGCACCGTCGCCACCATCGAGGCGATGAAGATGGAGGCGGCCATCACCGCGGGCCAGGCGGGCACCGTTCGCCGGCTGGCCGTCAGCGCCGTCCGGCGGGTCGAGGCGGGTGACCTCATCCTGGAGCTCACCTGAGCTGACACACCGACCGGCGCGCCGCTGGCCGGCGTCGATTCGGGTATCCGGCTCTGGGGCCGGCCGGAGATCTCTGGCCGGCCGGGGTCTGAGGACGGGGTGCGGCTCCTGGTCCGCTCGGTCGGGCCGGGCTTCTCGTTGGCTGGCCGGCCGTGCGCCCGGGTCCGCACGTTGGCCGTGGTCCGCACGTTGGTCGTCCCCCTGGCGCCCATTTTCTCAGCCGCGTGACCGCGCCTCAAGTTCGCCCAAGGGGGTCGCTTCGCGACGACAGCGGCGTACTTGACCCGCGGTCCCGCGGCCAAAGAACGGGCAGCTATCAGGGGGACGGCCCACGTGGCCATGACGGCCAACCGCCGCACGACGGCGAACCGTCCACTCACTGTGTGAGATCGCTGCGTCGAGTGGGGCGGATCACTGTTCCCCTGACAACAGCGACGCCACCCGGCAAACACAGTGATCTCACCCAGCGGCGCCCGCCCGAGGGGGCACAGTCGTCGCGCCGGGCCGGCGACGAGGTGCCGCCACCGGCTTCAAACTCGGTTCGAGTGTCGGAGTTTCGGAGACCAAGCGAAGCTAGCCGGCCGAGATCAGGTGCAGGACGCGTTCGGTGAGTTCGACCTCGTACGGAAGGCTCCGCAGCTGGTCGGCGGTGACGATGACGCCGCGGTCCCGAGCCAACTCGGCCAGCCAGTCCCACGGGTGGTCCTCTCCGCTCTCGTCCTCGTCGGGAAGGACGACGTTCAGGACGTCCCGCGTGAGGGATTCCTCCGTGTATGACTCCCGGACCGGGAACGGGGAGCTCCAGCCGGTCGTGAACCCGAGGTCGCCGCGCAGAACGACCCGTCGTGAGCCCTCGACCTCGACGAACTCGGTCACGGTGAAGCTCACGCTGCGGCCGTCGTCCGAGGTCTGGTGCAGGTCGCAGGTGGCGCCGAGGGCGACCGGCCGGTGTGTCATCAGGACTCCAGGGGTGGACGAGAGAGCTCCATTCTGCGGGCCGGGCGCCGAAACACGACAGCCGGTGTCGTGATTTGGTAGAACGTCCTTGTGCGCGCCGACCGGTTGGTGTCGCTGGTGCTGCTGCTGCGCCAGCGCGGCCGGCTGTCCGCGGCCACGCTGGCCCGCGAGCTGGAGGTGTCCACCCGCACCGTCCTGCGCGACATCGAGGCGCTGTCGGCGGCCGGGGTGCCGGTGTACGCCGAACGCGGCCGGCACGGTGGCTTCGCGCTGCTGCCGGGGTTCCGGACCGAGCTCACCGGGCTGAACCACGACGAGGCGCTGGCGCTGCTGGTCGCCGGGCTGGGGCGGGGCGAGCAGGTGTTCGGGCTCGGCTCGGCGCTCGCGTCGGCCATGCGCAAGGTGGTCGACGCGCTGCCGGAGGGGTCTCAGGCGACGGCGAGCGATGCGGCCCGGCGGATGCTGATCGAGCCGGAGACGGACCTGCTGGCGCGCCGGACGGTCGTCGAGGAGGTGCCCGGGGCCGTGGCGGCCGAGGTGCGGCGGGCGGTGTTCGCCGGGCACAAGCTGCGCATCCACTACGCGGCCGCGGGCCGGGCCCCGGAGTGGCGGACGGTGGACCCGATCGGGCTGGTGACCGTCCGCGACCGCGGGTATCTGCTGGCGACGAGGTCGGGCGCGGACCGCACCTACCGGCTGTCGCGGGTGCTGGCGGCCGAGGAGCTGCCCGAACCGGCGGAGCGTCCGGACCAGGTCGACCTCGACCGGATCTGGCGGGACCGCAGCACGCGGTTCCGGGCCGGCGGCGACCAGATCGCCGTCCTGCTGCGAGTGAAACCGTCACGACGGGAGGAACTGGCCGGCACCGCTCTGGCCGTCCGGTCGGAAGCGGCCGACGCGGACGGCTGGCTGCGGATGGACGTGACGTTCCAGGACGCGCGGCACGCCGTTTGGGCGCTGTGGCAGCTCGCGGCGGACGCCGAGGCGCTGGCGCCGCCGTCGCTGCGCACCGCGTTGCGCGACCGCGCCCTGGCGATCGCCGCCCGCTACGACGCGCCGACCACGGAGAGCAGCCGCAGCTTGTCGTAGCTCTCGCTGCCCGGGACGGCGGTGTAGACGAGCAGGCGGTGCGACTGGTCCGGATCGAGCAGCGTCTGGCAGTTCAGCTCCAGCAGGCCGACCTCGGGGTGGACGAAGCGCTTGACCTCGCTCGGGCGGACGCCGATCTCGTGCTCGTCCCAGCGAGCCCGGAACTCGTCGCTCCGCGCGAGCAGGAGATCGGCGAGGTGCGCCGCCCTGGACTCGGGGCCGCGCAGCGTGACGATGCCGCGCAGGCCGGAGGCGAACGCCCGGGAGAGCGGATCGTGGTCGCCGGGCGCGTAGCGGTCGCGGGTGGCGGGGTCGGTGAACCAGCGGTAGCCGAAGCTGCGGGCCGGCCCGGTGTACCGGGTCGCGTCGCCGGTGAGGGCGACGCCGAGCGGGGTCTGGCGCAGCGTCTCGGCCAGCTCGGTGATGATCTCCGCGGGGGTGTCGGCGAGGCGGTCGAGGGTGCGGAGCAGGCCGGGGCTGATGTGGTCGCTGGCCGAGCCCCGGACCGGCGGGTGGTGCCCGGCGAGCCGGAACAGGTGGTCGCGCTCGTCGAGGGAGAGGTGCAGGCCCTGCGCGATGGAGGCCATCATCTGCTCGGACGGGTGCGGGCCGCGCTCGCGCTCGAGCCGGGCGTAGTAGTCGGCCGACATGTGGCAGAGGGCGGCCACCTCCTCACGTCGCAGCCCGCTGGTCCGGCGGCGCCGTCCCCGCGGGAGGCCGACGTCCTCGGGCTGCAGCGCCTCGCGGCGGCTGCGGAGGAACGCCGCCAGTCCGGCCCGGTCGATCAGCATGCGACCTTTCTACCGCCCGCGCGACGCGGTAACCACGGATCGTCAGGCCGTGGATGCGATCGCGGCGGGCCCGCAGCATGAAGGGGACACCGACGAAGGAGACCCGCTCATGGCGCGCACGATCGACCTCGCGATTCCCGACCAGACCGGCCGGCTCGCCGTCGTCACCGGTGCGAGCGACGGCATCGGCCTCGTCATCGCGACCCGGCTGGCCCGGGCCGGTGCGGAGGTGATCATGCCGGTGCGCGACGCGGCGAAGGGCGAGCGGGCCGCCGGGCGCATCCGCGAGCTCGTGCCGGGCGCGAACGTCAGCACGCGGGCGCTCGACCTGTCGTCACTGGACTCGGTGACGGCGCTCGTGGACCGGCTCGTGGGGGAGGGCCGTCCGATCAACCTGTTGATCAACAACGCCGGTGTCATGACGCCGCCCAGCCGGCAGGTCACGGCCGACGGGTTCGAGCTGCAGTTCGGCACCAATCACCTCGGGCACTTCGCGCTCACGCTGGGGCTGCTGCCGCTGCTGCGGCCGGGCCGCGCCCGCGTCACGCACCAGACGAGCATCGCGGCCCGGAGCGGCGCGATCAACTGGGCCGACCTCAACTGGGAGCGCGACTACGACGTCCGCAGGGCCTACGGCCAGTCGAAGATCGCCGTCGGCCTGTTCGCCCGCGAGCTCGACCAGCGCAGTGCCGCCGCCGGGTGGGGCATCAGCAGCAACCTGTCCCATCCCGGGGTCTCGCCGACGAACCTGCTCGCCGCGCAGCCCGGCCTGGGACGGCGGCGCGACACCGGCTCGGTCCGCCTGATCCGGGTGCTGTCGCGGCTGGGCCTGGCCGGCACCGTCGAGAGCGCGGCGCTGCCGGCGCTGCTGGCCGCGACCGGGCCCGGCGCGCGGGGGAGCGAGTTCTACGGCCCCGGCGGGCGAAGCCACCTCAGCGGTGCGCCGGCGCGGCGGGACCTGTGGCCGCCGCTGCGTGACCTGGACGACGCCAGCCGGCTGTGGGACGTGTCCGAGGCCCTGGTCGGCGCGCGGTTCACCGTCTGAGCCGCGCCTCGACGCGCAGTGCCGCCTGCGTAGAGTTCAGGGTATGGGCGACGACGTGGCACGACGTGAGGACGGGGCGGGGTCGCTGGCGCTGGAACGGGTCTCCGACGCCGACCGCGAGCGGGCCGCCGAGTTCGTCCAGGCGGCCCTCGGCGACGGGCGCATCGGCCTCGACGAGATCGACGAGCGGCTCGGCGCGGTCCTGGCCGCACGCACCCGCGGCGACCTCGAGGCGGCGCTGGTGCACCTGCCCGGCGCCGACGCCGTCCTGACCACGGCCGGGTCCGTCGCGCCGGCGCCGAGGCCGGCCGGCGAGCCCGCGACGATCAACGGGACGCACGCCAGGATGCAGCGCACCGGCCGGTGGGAGGTGCCGGCCCACCTCGTCGTCACCCTGGTGCACTCGTCGCTCGTGCTCGACCTGACCGAGGCGGCCCTGCCCGGGCCGGAGCTGCGGGTCGACGCCGACCTCACGCACAGCCGGCTCCGGCTGATCGTCCCGGACGACATCCGGGTCGAGGCCACGGACCTGGAGGAGCACGGGTCGAAGGTCCGCGTCGAACCGGCCCACAGCGCCACCCCGCCCCGCGCCGTCGTCCGCGTGACCGGCCGGCTGCAGTGGAGCCGGGTCGCGGCCGTCGCGCCCGGACGGCGCCGCCGCCGGGAGCTGCGCCGGTCCTGACGCCGGGTCACAGCACGGCGGCGAGCTTGTCCAGCGTCTGCTCCAGTCCGAGCCGCGACAGCCGCACGGTGCCGGCCGTCCCGTAGCCGCGCTCGGTGACGGTGAGCCGCGTCCGGCCGGCCTCCGGGTCGAGCGTCAGCTCGTGCGGCACGCCGCCGGCGGGGATGTCGGCGGGCAGCCCGAGCGACGACGGCGGCACCGGCCGGCCGGCCGCGTCGCAGAAGCGCAGGACGTACTCGAGCCGCCGCGGCCGCTCGACCAGTCCGTACGTCCAGGTGTTGTACAGCTCGACGCCGTCGGGGGAGCGCATGGCCACCAGTGAGGCGCCGCCCGGGCGGACGTCCATGCGCGCGACCGGCGCGGTGAAGCCGTCCGGTCCCCACCAGCGCATGACCAGGCCGGGCTCGGTCAGGGCGGCCCACACCCGGGCGGGTGGCGCGTCGTACGTGCGGATCACGGTGAGGTCCATCAGTGCGGCGCCCCGATCAGCTCGTCGAGCAGGTCGTGCGACTCGCGGATGCCCGTCTCCATGCCGGTCGGGATCCAGCCGTCGCGGTCGGCCACCGACTGGAACAGCGCGACGTTGACGTAGCGGGTGCCGCCGTCGCCGTCCGGCTCGAACGTGTCGGTGACGAGCTGCAGGTGTCCCGGCCCGCCCATCTCGAACTGCAGCGTCGACACGATCAGCGAGCCGGGGACGACGTCGTGATAGACGCCGCGGAACGCATACGGCGTCACGGGGCCCTCGCGGTGCCGGGTGACGAACCGCCAGCTGCCGCCGAGCCGCACGTCCATCTCCTCGACGGTGGTGTCGAACCGGCGCGAGCCCCACCAGCGCGGGATCAGCGCCGGGTCGGTCATCGCCGTGAAGACGGTGTCGGGCGGCGCGGCGAAACCCCTGGTGACGACGATGTCCTGGCGTCCAGGCTCGAAGAGCACCTCAGTCGTGCGTGGCATCGTCCTGCCTCCCTTGGATCCGGTCGATCTCCTGCTCGAGGCGGCCCAGGGAGTCCTCCCAGACCGCGCGGTACTGCTCGATCCAGCCGCTCGCGCGCTCCAGTGGCGCGGCCTCCAGCCGGCAGGGACGCCACTGGCCCTGCCGGGTGCGGCTGATCAGCCCGGCCCGTTCCAGCACCTTGAGGTGCTTGGAGACCGCCTGGGCGCTGATGTCGAACGGCCGGCCGAGCTCGGTCACGGGCGCCGGTCCCTCGGCCAGCCGGGCGAGGATGGCCCGCCGGGTCGGGTCGGCGAGCGCCCCGAAGACCGGGCTCAGGCCGTCGTCGTCCATCCGTCCTCCGATATGCAACCACATGGTTGATAAGCCGATTGGTTGAGTATCGATCCCCGCAGCCGCGGTGTCAACCGGCCGACCTTGTCGGTGGCGGCGGCGATGATGGTCCGACCGACCTCGCGACACCGGGAGCCGCTCATGCAGCACGACACCTCGTCCATCCAGACGTTCTGGAACACGGCCGCCGCCGAGTTCGACGCCGAGGCCGACCACGGGCTCCGCGACCCGGCGACGCGGGCGGCGTGGGCGCGCCGGCTGGCGTCCTGGGCGCCGTCCACGCCGGGCGACGCGCTCGACGCCGGGTGCGGCACGGGGTCGCTGTCGCTGCTGCTGGCGGAGCTGGGGCATCGGGTCACCGGGGTCGACCTCGCGCCGGCCATGGTGCGGCTGGCCGAGGCGAAGCTGTCCGCGGCCGGGCTGCCCGGCCGGTTCCTGGCCGGCGACGCGGGCCGGCCGCCGCTGGGTGACGAGTCGTTCGACGTCGTGCTCGCCCGGCACGTCGTGTGGACGCTGCCCGACCCGGCCGCGGCGCTGCGCGACTGGACCGGGCGGCTGCGCGCGGGCGGCACGCTGATCCTCGTCGAGGGGCGGTGGGCGGCGGGCCCCGTCACCCCGTACGTCGACGGCGCCGGGCGGCTGCCCTGGGACGGCGGCGTGCGCGCGGCCGACCTCGTCGACGCCGTCCGGCCGCTGGTCACGGAGCTGCGGGTCGAGGACCTCTCCGGCGAGCCGGAGCTGTGGGGCCGCGCCGTCGACGACGAGCGGTACGCGCTGGTCGCGACGGTCTGAGGCTCAGCGGTCGACGAACTCGGGGGCGACGAGGTCCATGAGCAGCCCGTCTGGCCAGCTGCCGTCCGGGCCGCGCTCGCGGAGCAGCCGGCGACCGGAGTCCGCCCGCGCGGTGCGGCCGGGTGTCACACCAGCGTCTCCTGGTGGACGGCGGACATCGGCTGGTCACTCAGGGCGTGCCGGAGCGCGTCCGCGGGCCGGTCGGGATCGACCGGGCGGCGCGAGCGGATCAGCTCCTCGACCGGGGCGAGATCGTCGTTCCAGAGGTTGACCTGCATGGCGGCCACCACCCGGCGCCCGGCCAGCCAGTACGCCTGGAACTCCGGCCCGGCGACGTCGCCGTGGAGGACGAGCTGGTCGTAGCCGTCGATGCGGCCGGTGAACTCGACGCCGACGCCGTACTGGTCGGTGAACCGCGACGGCAGCCGGTCGTAGGTCACCGGCCGGCCGAGCATCGCCGCCGCCGCGACCGGCGCGCTGTGCAGCGCGTTGGCCCAGTGCTCGATCCGCAGCGGCGCGCCGTAGAACGGGCTGGCCGGGCGCGCGACGTCGCCGGCGGCGTAGACGTGCGGGTCGGCGGTGCGCAGCGACTCGTCGACGAGGACGCCGTCGCGGCAGCTGAGGCCGGCCCGTTCGGCCAGCTCCACCCGCGGCGAGGCGCCGAGGGCGACGACCACCGCGTCGGCCGGCAGCTCGGCGCCGTCGTCGGTCAGAACGGACGTGACCCGCCCGGCGCCGCGGAACGCGACCGCGGACCGGCCCAGCCGCAGGTCGACGCCGTGGCTGAGGTGCAGCCCGGCGAAGAACGCGCCCAGTTCCGGCCCGACCTCGTCCTGCAGCAGCACCGGCCGGGACTCGAGGACGGTGACGTCGCAGCCGTGCTCGCGGGCCGCGGCCGCCGTCTCCAGCCCGGCCCACCCGCCGCCCACCACGACGATCCGGCCGCCGGCCTGCAGGACCGACGCCAGGCGGCCGGAGTCCTCGACCCAGCGCAGGTGGTGCACGCCGTCGAGGTCGGCGCCCGGCACCGCGAGCCGTCGCGGCGCCGCGCCGGTGGCCAGCAGCAGCTTCGTGTAGTCGACGCGGTCGCCGTCGTCCAGCAGCGCCGAGCGGGCGACCCGGTCCAGCGCCGTCACGCGCCGGCCGAGCAGCAGCTCGACGTCGCCGTCGGCGAACCAGCGCCCGTCGCGGAGCCGAACCGCCGCCCGGCCGTCCATGCCGAGCTGGGCCCCGGCGGCGAGGGCGGGCCGTCCGGACGTGCCGGCGTTGTCGTCGCCGATCAGCACGATCCGCTCGTCGCAGCCCTGGGCGCGCAGCGCCTGCGCCGCCCGTGCGCCGACCAGGCCGGCACCGACGATCACGTGGGCCGGTTCACTGCGCATGCGCACCTCAGCTCCTCTGAGTGACGTCGGTCACGGACGGGTCAGTGCCTCAGAGTCTCGCAGTCACGGGTGACGGCGGCCACACACCGCTTGCCCAAAAGCGGTACTCAGTTAGCCCGCCACGGGCGGGAAAGCGGCGGTACAGTCGGGCCGTGAACCCGCGTCACGAACGTCCCGGACTTCCGTATGGGACCACGTTCAGCACCTTTGTCCTGCACGAAGATTCGTTCAACTTCAGCTGGCACTACCACCAGGCGTACGAGCTGGCGTTGATCACCCACGGACGTGGCACCCGCTATGTGGGTACCACCGTCGAGCCGTTGCGGACGGGCGATCTGCTGGTGCTGGGTCCGGACCTGCCGCACGCGTTCACCTCGGCGCAGGACCCGGACCACCCGGCCGAGGCCGCCTGCGCGCAGTTCCCCGCGGACTTCCTCGGCCAGGACTTCTTCGCGCTGCCGCAGTTCGACCAGATCGCGGCGCTGCTGGAGGCGTCCGTCCACGGCATCATCTACAGTCCGGCGTCGCCGGCGGTGCGGGACATCCTGACGACCTTGATGGACCAGCCGCCGGCGCTGCAGACGGCCCGGCTGCTGGAGGCGCTGCACCTGCTCGCGGTCGCGCCGGGCGGCGTGCCGGTCACCGGGCCCGGCTACATCTCCGCGCCAGACCCGGCGGTCCGCGAGCGGGTCGACAAGGTGTGCCGGCACCTGGAGCAGGTGCACACGCGGCGGGTCGAGCTGACCGAGGTGGCCGGCCTGGTGCACATGGCGCCGACGTCGTTCAGCCGGTTCTTCCGGCGGGCGATGGGCCGGACGCTGACGGAGTACCTGAACCAGCTGCGGGTCGAGACCGCCTGCCGGCTGCTGACCAACACGAACGCGCCGGTCATCGAGGTCGCGGCGAGCAGCGGCTACGTGAACCTGTCGAACTTCAACCGCCGCTTCCGGGAGCTGAAGGGCATGTCGCCGCGGGACTACCGCCAGGCGCAGCGACGATGACGTCCATGATCATCAACCTTGTGCGACGTCATAGCAGCCCAAAAGGTTGATGATCATGGACGGGGTCACTGCCGCAGGAACGCGGTCACCATCGGCAGCACCAGGTCGGGCCGGATGACCTGCAGGTGCTTGGTGTCCGGCAGGATCGCCAGCTGCGCGTTCGGCAGCAGGTGCTTCATCTCGACGGCGTGCTCGAGCCGGACGAAGTCGGTGTCGCCGATGATGATCAGGACCGGCATCGCCACCTTGGCCAACTGGTCATCGGTCCACCCGTCGAAGTCGTGCACCGCCGGCTGGAACTTTCCCACGGACCGGAAGAAGTCCTCCGGGTTCGGCGCCACCTCCTCGTAGGCGCGGATCATGGCCGCGGACTCCTCCTCGGTCGGCATCCGAGGCGAGGACAACTCCAGCGCGGTGATCTCGGTGTAGTACCCCTTGGATCGGGTCGGCCCGAAATGCGCGGCCGCCAGCACGAGCCGGCCGATCCGTTCCGGCGCCGAGACGGCAATCTCGGTGGCAACCAGCCCGCCCAGGCTGTAGCCGAAGAAGTCGGCCCGCTCGATCCCGAGCTGATCGAGCAACGCGATCACGTCGTCGGCACACTGCCGGATGGAGAACGGCCGGTCGCTGTCGGCCGTGTGCCCGTGCCCCTGCAACTCGACACCGATCACCTTCCGCTCGGCGGTCAGCTCCGGCAGCAACGAGTCGAAGCTCAGCCGGAACGTGTAGGCGCCGCCATGCAGCATGATCAGCGGCGGACCGGGCCGGTCGGCGCCGAGGATCTCGTAGTGGAGGTCGATGCCGTTCACCGAGGCGTACGCGCCCTGAGTCATGTCCATCCCTCTCGTCGCTGTCGGTGTCCGGCTAGCTCGGTACGTAGGTCAGCACCACCGTGCCATTGCCGAGCTCGGTGACCTTCGTCAGGTCCATGGCAGTGGTGCGGAGGCCGGACAGCAGCGACTCACCGGACCCGGCGACGAACGGGGAGATGCTCAGATGCAGCTCGTCGAGCAGGCCCGCCTCGACCAGCGCCCGGCTGAACGGGCCGTTGCCGTACTTCACCAAGGTGCCGTCGCCGGCCTCCTTGAGCTGGGCGACCGCGTCGACCGCATCGCCGGTCAGCACCTCGGCGTTCCAGGTCGTCTCGGTCAGCGTGGTGGAGGCGACGTACTTGGGCAGCGAGTTGATCGTGTCGGCGACATCGCCGGTCATGGTCGGCCAGGTCTGGACGAAGCCCTCGTAGGTCACCCGGCCGAGCACGAGGCCGACCGCCGAGGACAGCAACTGGCGCTGATAGGCGAAGTGATTGTCGTTGGGGACGACGTCCTGCTGTCCGGCCCACCAGGCGTCGCCGGACATCCTCCCGTCGATCGAGAGGTGATCGTATTCGATCAGTTTTCGCATGCCCGGAGTGAACCATCCGGCTGATCGGTCCGTCTTGTACGGAGCCGAAGCCGCGTCACAACGCCAGGAAGCCGATGCCGGACCTCAACTCGCTCGGGGTGTGGCCGGTCGCCCACCGCATCGCCCGCGCGAGCTGCGGATGGTCGTAGTAGCCGGAGGCGGTGACCACGTCGGCGATCGAACGCCCCGCCGTGAGGAGCTGCGCGGCGTGCCGTGCCTGCACGATGCTGACGACCTTGCGCTGCGAGATGCCGACGGCCCGGCGGAACCGGAGCTGCGCGATGCGCTCGGACATTCCGCGTGGTCGTTCACCGTGCCGGATCTCGTCGACGAGCGGGTCGAAGAACAACAAGCCCGCACGCACCAGCCGGCTGACGAAGACGTCGACGTTCTGCTCGGTCGGCAGCTCCCACTCCCGGTTGTCCAGCAGGATCCGGTTGCCCGGCAGGACCGGCAACAGCGCGTCGTTGTGATCGGTCAGGCCGTAGGGCGGGTAGAGCGGCAGAAAGGCGCCGAGCCGCAGTTCGACGCCGAAGAACTCCCAACCCTCCTGGCAGGTCAGCGACGTGCCCATCGTCTCGGGGCCGTGCAGATGCACCGTCGTCCGATCGCCGCTGCGCGAGAACGAGATCATGGTCGAGGCCTTGACCGCCGAGGCGAAACCGGTCGCGGCGTGACAACTCGCCGACCACACCCGCTGCACCAGCGGGAGTTCGCCGGCGACAGCGGTGAAGGTCAGCCCCACACCGCGTCATCCTAGACCGGCGATTCCGGCCGGCCCCATCGACAGGTGGCCGCGCCGGTTCCGGCGCGGCCACCCGTCAGATCATGAAGTCCTAGCCGACCAGCAGGTCCGCGGCCGCCGCCAGCAGGCCGCGGCCGATGCCGCGGGTGCGGATCGACGCCGGGGGATAGGCCGGGCTCGGCCAGCCGGTGTCGACGGTGACGACGCGGGTGCGCGCGGCGGCCGCCTGCAGCACCTGCCGCTGCCACGGGTACCACTGCGGCTCCCGGACCACGACGACGGCGAACAGGCCCGACGTGCGCAGCTCGTCGACGGCGGCCGCGGCGGTGGCGTCGTCATGCACCCGGAGCAGCGTCACCTCCGCGCCGCGCGCCCGCAGCGGCTCGGCCAGGGACCAGTCCAGGTCGCCGGTCGGGATGCTGTTCGGGCTGTGGCACTCCACGACCAGCAGCTTGCCCTCGGTCGCGACGTCGCCGTGCCGCTCGAGGCTGCGCGCGGACGCGGACGCGACCAGCGGGTGTTCGGCCGCCACGGACCCGTCCGGGGCGACGACGGCGAGGGCGGCGGTCCGGGCGGCGGCGTCGCGCAGCCGCCCGAGGTCGAGCCGCCCCTCGGCGACCGCGGCGTAGACGGCGCCCGGCAGCGCCGCCAGCACGTCGACGTGCTCGTCGAAGCCGAGCTCGATCGCGTCGGTGCCGGCGATCAGCGCCTGGACCGTCCCCTCGACGATGCCGAGGCCGCCGGCCAGCGGGCCCATCTCCATGGCGTCGCTGACGACCGTGCCGGTGAACCCGAGCCGCTCGCGCAGCAGGGTCCGGGTCAGCGCGGGGCTGATGGTGGCGAACCGGTCCGGGTCGACGGACGGCACGAACAGGTGCCCGGTCATCACCGCGCGGGTCCCGGCGTCGATCGCGGCGCGGAACGGCGGCAGCTCTTCCCGGTCCAGGTGGTCCAGGTCCGAGTCGATCACCGGCAGGGCGTGGTGGGAGTCCGTGCCGGTGTTGCCGTGCCCGGGGAAGTGCTTCACGACGGCGGCGATGCCGGCCCGCTGCAGCCCGCGGACCGCGGCCTCGACGTGCCGCGCGACCAGCTGGCTGTCCGAGCCGAACGAGCGCAGCCCGACCACCGGGTTGTCCGGGTTGGTGTTGACGTCCGCGACCGGGCCGAGGTCGGTCGTCAGCCCACACCGGGCCAGCCGCTCGCCGAGGCTCGCGTACACCTGCTCGGTGGTCTCGACGTCGTCGAGGTGGCCGAGCGCGGCCTGGCCGGGGCCGGAGCCCTCGGTCCAGGGCAGCCGGACGACGTCGCCGCCCTCCTCGTCGGCGGCGATGACGATCGGCCGGCCGGCCGCGGCGCGCAGCCGGTCGGTCAGCGCCCGGGTCGCTGCGTCGTCGCCGGTGATGTTGTTCTCGAACAGCACGACGCCGCCGAGACCGTCGGCGAGCAGTTGCTCGATCCGGGCCGGCGGTACCGGCCCGGTCCAGCTGGCCAGGATGCAGCCCAGCGCCAGCCGGTGGATCTCCGCCTCGTCGAGCCGGGTGTTCGCAGTGGTCACGGGTGTCCCTTCGTCTCAGGTGCGGCAGCCCGGATCGCGTCGACGAGCGCCAGCGTGCCGGCGGCGTCCTCGCCGAGCCGGTTCCGGGCCGCGACGGTGCCGGAGAGGGCCGCGTGGATGTGGGCGAGCTGGTCGGTGAACAGCGGCCGGTCGCTGCCCCAGTGCTCGACCCGGGTGCCCTCGCCGACGAGATCGAGCTCGAGGGTGTCCTCGGGGCCGGTGGCGTAGGGCGCGGCGATCCGCAGCTCGCCCAGGTCGCCGACGATCCGGGCCGCCGGCGCGTACTCGTGGGTGTAGCTGGTCTCGAAGTGCAGCCGCGCGCCGGCCGGGAAGTCGACGACCGCCTCCGTTGCGAGGTCGACGCCCGACGGCGCCAGCCGCTGGTCCGCGCCGACGACGGTGAACTCGTCGCCGAGCAGCAGCCGGGTCAGCCGCAGCGGGTAGACGCCGAGGTCGAACAGCGCGCCGCCGCCGAGCGCGGCGTCGCCGCGGATGCCGCCGGCGGTGTCCAGCTCCAGGTGGTAGGCACCGTGCACCTCCCGGACGGCGCCGATCGCTCCGGTCCGGACGAGCTCCAGCACCCGGCGGGTCTGCGGGTGGAACAGGAACGCGAACGCCTCCCAGGCCGGCCCGGCGGACCGCTGCGCCTCGGCGGCGACGGCGCGCGCCTGCGGCAGGTCGGTGGCGAACGGCTTCTCGCACAGCACCGCCTTGCCGGCCCGCAGCGCCGCCGTCGTCCACTCCGCGTGCAGGGCGTTCGGCAGCGCGACGTAGACCGCGTCGACGCCGGGGTCGTCGATCGCCTGCTGGTAGCCGCCGACGTGCCGGGCGACACCGTGGCGGGCGGCGAACTCCGCGGCCCGCCGCTCGTCCCGGGAGGCGACCACCTCGGCCCGGCCGCCGCCGTCGGCGAGCAGGCTGGGCAGGAACTCGCCGGCGGCGATCTGGGCGGTCCCGAGGACGGCCCACCGCACCGCGGTCACGACAGCCACTCGGCGTCGCCGGTCGGCACGGCGCCGACGAGGCGGGCGGTGTACGGGTGCGACGGCTGGTCCAGCACCGCTTCGGTGCGGCCGGACTCGACGATCTTCCCGCGTTCGAGCACCACCAGGTCGTCGGTCATCTGCCGCACGACCGCGAGGTCGTGGGTGATGAACAACAACTGCGTGCCCGACTCGCTGACCTCACGCAACACCTGCAACACCTGTCCTTGGACGGAGACGTCGAGCGCCGCGACGGGTTCGTCGCAGAGCAGCACCTTCGGCGCGATGGCCAGCGCCCGGGCGATGGCCACCCGCTGCCGCTGGCCGCCGGAGAGCGCGACCGGCTTGCGGCCGGCGTACCGCGCCGCCAGGCCGACCCGGTCCAGCAGCTCCTCGACCGACGGCGCCGGCCCGGCCTCGGGCGAGCGGCGGCTCAGCGCCTCGCGCAGGATGAACCCGACCGAGTGCGAGCGGTTGAGTGAGGAGTACGGGTCCTGGAAGACGCACTGCAGTTGCCCGCGCACCCGGCGCAATTGCTCGCGGTCGAGCGACCGGTACCGGCTGACGTCGGTGCCGAGCAGCTCGATCGAGCCTTCGGTCGGCTCCTCCAGGCCGAGCAGGCAGCGGGCCAGGGTCGTCTTGCCGGACCCGGACTCGCCGACGATGCCGAGGTTGCGGCCGCTGCCGAGGGTGAAGTCGATGCCGTCGACGGCCCACGTCGACCGATCCCGCTGGTAGCTCTTGCGCAGGCCGGCGACCCGCAGCACCGTCTCGCCGGCGGGCGGGTCCGGCACGGTGGCCGGCTCCCAGGCGGCGTGCAGGTCCGCCAGCAGCTCGCCGGCGATCTCCTCACGTCGCCGGCACGCGCTCGCGTGCACGTCGGTGACGGCGAGCAGCGGCGGCCGGGCGGTCGTGCACTCCGGTGTCGCCCAGGAGCAGCGGTCGGCGAACGCGCACTGATGGCTGACGGTCTCCGGCGCGGGCACCTGGCCGGGGATGCCGTCGAGCTGTTCGCGGCGGTAGCCGGTGGGCGGCTCGGCCCGGATCAGGCCGACGGTATACGGGTGGGCGGGGGCGGCCAGGAAGTCCTCCGGCCGGGCCCGCTCCACGACGCCGCCCGCGTACATGACGTAGACGCGGTCGCTGATGGAGAACGCGACCCGCAGGTCGTGGGTGATCATCAGCACGCCCATGCCGCGGGCCTGCTGCACCGAGCGCAGCAGCCGCAGCACGTCGCGCTGCGTGGTGGCGTCCAGCGCGGTGGTCGGCTCGTCGGCGATCAGCAGCGCCGGGTCCTTGGCCAGCGCGCAGGCCAGCGCGACCCGCTGGCGCATGCCGCCGGACAGCTCGAACGGGTACCGGTCGCCGACCGAGGCGTCGGTGATGCCCACCTCGGCCAGCCGCCGGGTGACCTCGTCGGCTGCCTCGGCGCCGCTGAGCCGCCGGCCGGACGAGCGCAGCGTCTCGATCAGGTGGGTGCGGGTGCGGATCAGCGGGTTGAGGATGGTGAACGGATCCTGCAGCAGCATCGCCACCCCGCCGCCGCGGACGGCCCGGACCGCCTCCTCGTCCATGCGGTTGAGGTCCTCGCCCTGGAAGCGCACCTCGCCGGTGACGTGCAGGCCCGCGGGGACGAGCTTGATCGCGGCCCGGGCGGACAGCGACTTGCCCGCGCCGGACTCGCCGACCAGGGCGATCGTCTCGCCCCGCCGCAGCTCCAGATCGAGGCCGGTGACCAGCGGCGGGCCGCCGGGCCAGCGGGTGATGGCGAGGTCGTGGACGGCCAGCAGCGGCGCGCCGGACAGCTGGTCGCCGGGGGCCGGCGCGGTCGTCGTGGGGTCAGTCACGGGTGGTCGACTCCTCGCTGACGCGGTCGTAGATCCAGTCGCCGAGCAGCATCACCGCCGCCGCGGTGGCCATGATCAGCAGGGCGGGCGCGAGCGCCGCGTTCGGGTTCTCCGCCAGCAGCGTCCGGTTGTCGGCCAGCATGCGGCCCCACTCCGGCGAGCCCGCCTCGGCGCCCAGGCCCAGGAAGGAGAGCGAGGACAGCGTGATCAGGCCGTAGACGAACTCCAGCAGCGCGATCGCCACCGCCGTCGGCATGACGTTGGGCAGGATGTGCACCGTCATGATCCGCCAGCGCGACAGCCCGAGCGTCTGGCCCGCCTCGATGTAGGGGAGATGCCGCTCGGACAGCACCGCCGCCCGCACCACCCGGGTGTCGGCCGGGACGGAGAGCAGCACCAGCACCGCGACGGCGAGGTAGTAGCCGCCGCCGAGCACGCCGATCACGACGATCGACACGAGGATGGCCGGCACCGCGTACATGAGGTCGCCGACGCGCAGCACGACCGCCTCGACGACGCCGCCGCGGTAGCCGGCGATGATGCCGAAGACGAGGCTGATCACCGTCGCCGAGATCGCGATGATGGCCGGGCCGATGACGGCGTCGCGGGCCCCGGCCATCACCCGGGAGAGGATGTCGCGGCCGAGGTGGTCGGTGCCGAGCAGGTGGTCGCTCGTCGGGCCGATGACGCCGGTCTGCAGCGACTGCGCGGCGGGGTCGTGCGGCGCCAGCAGCGGCCCGAAGATCGCGAGGCCGACCACCAGCACGGCGAAGATCGCGGCCAGCAGCACGCTGACCGGCATCCGCCGGCGCTTGCGCGCGGTGGTGCCGCCGCCGATGGCGTCCTGTCCGGCGATGGCGCTCATCCGGTGACCTCCTTGCGCAGCCGCGGGTCGATGGCCAGGTTGACGAGGTCGACGCCGAGGTTGACCAGCGTCACGGTGATCGCGGCGAACGCCACCAGCCCCTGCACCACCGGGATGTCCTTGCTCTGCACCGCCTGCAGCATGAGCGAGCCGACCCCCTCGCGGGAGAACGTCACCTCCACCAGCACGGCGCCGCCGAGGGTGTAGGCGAGCAGCAGGCCGGTCGCCGTCACGATCGGCAGGCTGCTGTTCAGCAGCGCGTACCGGCGCCAGATCAGCGACCGGCCGAGCCCGCGCGACCGCGCGAACGTGACGTAGTCCTGCTCGTAGACGCGCAGCGCGGCGGCCCGGGTCTGCCGGGTCACGTAGGCGATCTGGGTGACCGCCAGCGCGATGGCCGGCAGCACCAGGTGGTGCAGCTGGCCGGTGAACCCGGTGCCGTTGCCGAACACCGGGAACCACTCCAGCGAGACGCCGAACACGTACAGCAGCAGGACGCCGACGGCGAACGTCGGCGCACTGCTGCCCAGCAGCGTGAGCATGCTGACCATGCGGTCGCCGCTGGTGTTGCGCTTGGCCGCGGCGTACATGCCGGCCGGCACGGCGATGACGATGGTCAGCACCAGGCCGGCCAGGGCCAGCGCCAGCGTCGGGCCGGCCCGGTCGGTGAGCACGGTCGTCACCGGCTGGTCGGTGACGATCGACTCGCCGAAGTCCAGCCGGAACGCGTCCAGCAGCCACTGGCCGTACTGCACCAGGAACGGGTCGTCGAGGTTGTACTTCGCCCGGATGGTGCCGATGATCTCCGGGGTCGACGGCCGCCCGCCGAGCAGCACCTGCTCGGGGCTGCCAGGACTGATGTAGAGCAGGCAGAACACGAAGAACGACGCGATGACCAGCAGCAGCAGGCCGACGCCGAGCCGTCGCAGGATATACCAGGCGATACTCAAGATCAGGACTCCGCGATCCGGATCCGGGACGCCCAGTTGGCGAACGTCCAGATGCTGAAGTCCCCGTCGATGGTGAACTCGCGGTTCAGCGCGACCGGGAACGGCAGGAAGGCGATCCCGACGTAGGCCGCGTCGTCGGCCGCCATCCGCACCAGTTCGGCGCCCGCCTCGACCCTGGCCTGCAGGTCGGGGTCGGTCTCCTGGACCGCCATCAGCTCCTCGGACGCGTCGCTGTGGAAGTTGGCGAAGTTGAACGCGTTCGGCACGGCCTGGCTCTCGGCCATCATGTAGAAGGTGTACGTGAACGGGTCCGGGTAGGTCGGGCCGAAGTAGAACAGCTGCATGCCCAGGTTCTCGTGCCGGTACAGCTCGGCGAAGTACTGGGTGTCGGGCATGCTCTGGTACGTCAGTTCGATGTTCAGCTCACGCAGGTTCTGCTGCAGCGTGGCGAGGATGTCCTGGTCGACGGTCTGCGACGCCTGGAACGGCAGCTCGATGGTCAGGCCGCCGTCGGGGTAGGCCGACTGCGCCAGCTCCTCCTTGGCCTTCTCCATGTCGAACTCGTAGGCCGGCACCGAGTCGTACCAGTCCGCGAGCTGCTGCTCGTCGAAGAAGATCTCGAAGATCTCCGGCGGAACCACGCCGCGGGCCGGCTCCGCGTGGCCGTTGAACACCGAGTTGGCGATGCCCTCGCGGTCGATCGCGTAGGCGATGGCGCGGCGCAGGTGGACGTCGTCGAACGGCGGGGAGGTGACGTCGAAGCTGAAGATCTTCGTGTTGCCGCCGGGGCCGTAGCCGATGCGCACGTTCGGGATCTGGTCCCACAGCCGGGCCTGCTCCAGCGGGACGTCCCAGGTGGCGTCGATGGCGCCGGACTCCAGCGCCAGCCGGCGCGACTCGGGGTCCGGGACGACGGAGAACTCCAGCGATTCGATGGCCGGCTGCTCACCCCAGTAGTGCTCGTTGCGGACCAGCGTCGCGCCGGTGGCGGGGGAGTACTCGCTGGGCAGGTACGGGCCGGTGCCGATGGGGATCGCACCGGGGGTGCCCAGGTCCTCGGCGTGCTCGACGGCGAACTGCTGCTGGATGACCGTCGTCGCGATGGCGCTGGCGTAGCGCCAGTACGGGTCGGGGCGGCTGAGCGTGACGGTGATCTCGTTCGGGCCGGTCGAGGTGACGTCCTGGAAGGCCGTGTAGTAGACGCCGTACGGGCTGGCCACGGCCGGGTCGACGTTGCGCTTCATGGAGAAGATCACGTCGTCGACGGTGACCGGCGAGCCGTCCCAGAACTTCAGGCCCTCGCGCAGCTGGTAGACGTACGTGGTGTCGGAGGTCTGCTCCCAGGACTCCGCCAGCCCGGGCACCAGTTCGCCCTTGTCGTTCCAGGTGAGCAGGCAGTCGTACGAGTTGACGACGATGACGCTGGTGGTCGCCAGCAGCGGGTCGTAGCGGCCCTGGCCGGCGGCCATGCCGACGGTGAACGACGAGATGTCGCCGTCCGCCGCCGCCGGGAAGTCGGCCGAGAGCTCGTTGCCGCTGCTGGCGCCGTCGGCGTCGCCGCCACCGTCGTCCGACGGGCTCTTCCCGGCGCAGGCGCCGGCGAGCGCGACGGCGAGCAGCGGGACGAGACAGCGGAACAGCCGGGTACGGGTCGAGCGGGTCGAGCGCGTCGCCGTTCGAGTCATGACGCCTCCGTCTGGATATGGGCGCGGTCCACCAGGGACCAGCGTGGCTGTTGAAGGCCGCGGATGGGCGGTAGCCGAGTGGCCCAGTCCACACGTAAGGTGGCCTAGTCCACTCACCAAAATTGCAGAGCGCGGGGGGACTGTCAAGATGTGGGAGAAAAGTGGACTAGGCCACTTTGTGGTACGGTTCCGGTCATCCGATCCGCTCACTCGACCCTCATGAGAGGCAGCGCCGATGTCCCCTCACCACCTTTCGAGCCGCGGCCAGCGCGTCGTCTTCCCCGGCCCGGGCAAGGTCGAGCTGGAGCCGTTCGACGTCCCGGGCGCCGCGGCGGGGCAGGTGCGGCTGCGCACGGAATACTCGCTGATCAGCACCGGTACCGAGACGACCGCGCTGAAGGGCACGTTCGAGCCGGGCTCGCACTGGGACAACTACGTCCAGTACCCGTTCCTGCCCGGCTACACGGCCACCGCCGTGGTCGAGGAGGTCGGCGCGGACGTCTCGGGCCTGGCCCCGGGGGACCGGATCATGGCCCGCATCTCGCACGCCTCGCACGCCGTCGTCGACGCGTCCGAGTGCTTCCTGGTGCCGGACACGATCGCCTCCGATCTCGCGCCTTGGGCCACGCTCGCGCAGGTCGCCTACGTCGGCGCCGAGGCGGCCGAGCACCGGCTGCGTGACGGCGTGCTGGTGATCGGCGCCGGACCGATCGGCCAGATGTCGGTGCGCTGGGCCGTCGCCGCCGGCGCCGAGTCCGTCATCGTCGCCGACATCGCGCCGCAGCGGCTCGACCTCGCGCTGCGCGGCGGCGCCACTGCGGTCGTCGAGGGCGACCCGGGCGAGCGCGCCGACGCGATCCTCGCCGCCGGCTTCGGCGCGGCGCCACGCGTCGTCATCGACACCACCGGGCGGCCGGACATGCTGCCGAAGGCGCTGGGGCTGGTCCGCGACCAGGGGACGGTCGTGCTGCTCGGCGACCCGGGCGCGCCGTCGGAGCAGCACCTCACCAAGGACGTGATCACCCGCGGCCTGCAGATCCGCGGTGCGCACGGCCCGCTGCGGCTGGACATCGAGGCCGAGACCTACCGTTCCTTCTTCGGGCTGATCAGCACCGGCCGGTTCGCCGTCGACGGGCTGAACACGCACCACTTCGCCCCCGAGGACTGCGCGGCGGCCTACCGCCTGGTGACCACCGAGCGGGGCACGACCATGGGTGTGATCTTCGACTGGGTCGGCTGATGCCGGTACTGCACCGGACACCGAGCCGCCGCTAGATTGGGTGCCGCCATGCATCTCCTCGCGGATCGTCAGACGACCGGCGACGGCCGGCGATGAGCCGCGCCCGCTCCGAGCCGGTCGCCGGCCTGCTGCCCGAGAACCTCCCCGGCCGGGCCACGAAGGGCCGCGAGCTGCGCCGGCTGCTGGAGGAACTGGTCGGCACGCTCGAACCGGGCTCGCTGCTGCCGTCGGAGCGGGTGCTGGCCAGCCGCTTCGGCGTCGCTCGGCAGACCGTCCGCGGCGAACTGGAGCGGATGAGCGGCGAGGGCCTGACGTACCGCGTGCAGGGCAGCGGCACGTTCGTCGCCGACCGCCGGGTCAGCGTCAGCCAGTCGGCGTCGGTGACGTCGTTCACCGAGGAGATGCGCCACCGCGGCATGCGGCCGGGGTCGCGGATGCTCACCAGCGCGCAGGGGCGGGCCAGCCGGTCGGTGGCGCAGCAGCTGGAGATCGCCGACGATGCCGCGACGGTGCAGATCGAGCGGGTCCGCACCGGCGACGACATCCCGATGGCGGTCGAGCGGGCACACCTCCCGGCCGCCCGGTTCGCCGGCCTCGAGGACGTCGACCTCACCGACGCGTCGCTGTACGAGGTGCTCGAGCGCGAGTGGGGCGTGCAACTGTGGGCGACGGAGCAGCGCATCGTCGCCGTCCTCCTCGACGAGTTGCACAGCCGGCTGCTGGAACTGGCCACCGGTGAGCCGGCACTACGCGTCCACACCGTCGCCCGCGACGACGCCGGCCGTGTCGTCCACTACACCGAGGCGGTGTACCGCGGCGACCGCTACGAGGCGGTGCTACGCCAGGAGCGCCGGCCCGGCTCCCAGGTCCCATGATCATCGGCGATCGACCACGTCATCGTGTGGTGGATCGCCGATGATCATGGGACGAACAGTCGCGGCACCTCGATTGCCAGGTCCCGCTGCTGGGGCGAAGCCAGCAGGTCACCCACCTGCGCTACGGCGTCACCTACCGCTGATCGCGGCGTCGAGCAACGCCCGCAGCTCATCCAACGAGCCCGGCGAGATGATCTCCCCGTCGAGGAAGAACGTCGGTGTGCCCTCGACGCCGAGCGCGAGGCCGTCGTCGAGGTCGCGGCGGACCCGGTCCAGGGTCGCGGGGTCGGCGACGGCGGCGTCGTAGGCGGCGAGGTCCAGGCCGAGTTCGCCGGCGAAGGTGCGGAACAGGTCCGCCGCCGAGACCTGCTGCTCACCCCAGTCGGCCTGGGTCTCGAACATCCGGTCGTACATCGCCTCGTACTGCCCCTGCGCGGCGGCGGCCTCGACGGCGACGGCTGCGGTCTCGGCGTTGAAGTGGCCGGGCCCGGGCATGTACCGGGCGACGAACGCGACGCGGCCGTCGTACTCCTGGCGCAGCTGCTCGATGCCGGGGTGGACGGCACGGCAGGCTTCGCACTCGAAGTCGAGGAACTCGACGAGCACGGGCGCGCCGTCCGGCGCCGGGCTGAGGACGTGGCTGTCGTCGCGCACCACGGGCCCCTCGGCGCCGCCGCCCCCACCGGTCGGTGCGGCGGCCGCCGGTTCGTCGTCGCCGTCGCTGCGGTTCAATGCCAGCAGCACGACGAGCGCAACGACGAAGCCGGCGACGAGCAGCAGCGAGCGTTTCAGGTCCTTCGGCATGGGGGTGCTCCTCGGGCGTCTACTATCCGGGATAGTAGTATCACCCGGGCCGGACGGAGAGAGGTGAACGGGTGCCGCGGAACAGCCTCGGCTCGCTGGAGGCCGACGTCATGGACGTCCTCTGGGCGGCGCCGGAACCCAGGACGGTCCGCCAGGTGCTCGACACCCTGCTGGCCGGCCGGACGGTCGCCTACACCACGGTCCAGACGGTCATGGACAACCTGTGCCGCAAGGGCATGCTGACCCGCGAGCCGGCCGGCCGCGCGAACGTCTACCGCCCGGCCGCCACCCGCGAGGAGTTCGCGGCCGACCTCGTCGGCGCGGCGCTGTCCGGCGCGCCGGACCCGGCGGCCGTGCTGATCCGCTTCGCCGACCGCATGGACGACGCCGACGTGCGGCGGCTGGCCGAGGCGCTCGAGCGGCGCCGGTCCGGCACCGGCGGGCCGCCGCAGTGAGCGCGCTGGTCGTCGCCGTCACCGGGCTGGTCGCGTCGTGGACGCTGCCGGCGCTGCTCGCGTCGGCCCGCTGGCCGCTGCGCTACCCGCGGGCCGGCCTCCTGGCCTGGACGCTGGTGCTGCCGGCCACCTACGGGACGGTGCTCGCGGCGGCGTTGTCGCTGGTGCTGCACCTGCCGCCGATCGCGGCCGCCCTGCATGCGCGGCTGCCCGGGCACACCGACGCGCTGCTGCGCGGCTACGCGCACCTGGGCGGCCGGCCGCTCGACGCCGTCGTCGGCGGGGTCGCGGCCGCGGTCGCCACCGGCGCGGTGCTGGCGGTCCTGATCAGCGGCCGGCGGGCGGCGGCGGACCGGCGCCGTCACCTCGCCGACCTCGGGCTGGTGGCCCGGCCGGTCGGCCTGCCCGGCGTGCTCGTGGTCGACGTCGCGCAGCCGGCCGCGTACGCGGTGCCCGGCCGCCCCGGCGCCGTCGTGCTGACGTCGGCCGCCCGCGACGTGCTGGACCCGGCCGAGCTGACCGCGGTGCTGGCGCACGAGCGGACCCACCTGCGGGCGCGGCACGCCCGGCTGCTCGGAGCGGCGGCGACGTTCGCGCGGGCCGGCTGGCTGCCCGGCGCCCGCGACAGCCACCGCTCGCTGCGGCTGCTGGCCGAGCTGCACGCCGACGACGCCGCCGCACGCGCCACGTCACCGCTGGTGGTGGCCGGTGCGCTGCTGAAGCTCGGGCGCGGCGCCGCACCCGAGGCGGGCATCGGCATCGGCGCCGTCGGCATGGTCACCCGGGTCGAGCGGCTGCTGGAGCGGACGGTGCCGCGGCGCCGTCCGCTGGCCCCGGTGGCGATGACGGGCGCGGTTACCGGCCTGGTCGCGATGCTGGCGATCCAGCTGGGCGTGCTGGCGGCGCCGGTCGCGACCGCCGCCTACGCCGCCGCCACCTGCGACCTCGACTGCCGGGCCGGGAGCGAGCCGTGGTGACCCGGCGGCGCGCGGTCAGTGCCGGGCTGATGGTGGCCGTCGCGCTGCTGTGGTGGCTCGCGCTGCCGCCGCGCGACTGGTGGCCGCTGTTCCCGCTCGGTGTGGCCGGGTTCGTGCTGGCGCTGGCCGGGCACGGGCTGCGCGACCGGCTCTGGCTGGGCGCGCTGTGCGGCGCCGTGCACTTCATCGTCGCGCTGCGCTGGATGACGGACTTCAGCCCGCCCGGCTACGTCGCCGTCGCGGTGCTCCAAACCGTGCTGCTGACGCTGGTGGCGGCGGTGTCGCCGGGCCGCTCGGCCGGACGGTGGCCCGGCTGGTGGCTGGTCGCGCCGGCCGCGCTGGTGGCGCTGGAGGCCGTGCAGTACCGCTTCCCGTTCGGCGGCTTCCCGCTGCCGGCGTTCGGGCTGAGCCTGGCGGACAGCCCGTTCCTGGCCGTCGCTCCGCTGGGCGGTGCGTTGTTCGTGACGGCGCTCGCGGCGCTCACCGGCGGGGCGCTGGCCGCGCTCGTCGCCGGGCCGAACCGCACCCGCGTCGTGGCCGCTGCGACCGCCGTCGTCGCCGTCGGGCTGCCGATCGCGCTCAGTGGCGCCGCCGCCACGCAGGGCGCGGGCAGCCTGGACGCGGTGATCGTGCAGGGCGGCGGGCCGCGCGGGCTGCGCGCGATCTTCATCGACTCGATGGACGCCACCAACCGGCATCTCGAGGCGCTGCGGCAGGTTCAGGGCGAGCCGGACGTGGTGCTGCTGCCCGAGAACGTCGCCGACGTCGACGGCCCGATCGCCGGCACCGCGCTGGACGAGGCGTTCGCCGAGCAGGCCCGGCGGCTGCGCACCACGCTGGTCGTCGGCCTCACCGAACGCGAGGGCGACGGGTTCCGCAACGCCTCCGTCGTCTGGGGCCCGGACGGCCACATCGTCGACCGGTACGAGAAGCGGCACCGCGTCCCGTTCGGCGAGTACATCCCGCTGCGCGGCCTGTTCGAGCGGCTCAGCGACGACACCCGGTTCGTCCCGCGCGACGCGATCGTCGGCACGACCGACGCCGTCGTCGAGGCCGCGGGCACGCCGCTGGCCATCGTCATCTCCTACGAGGTGTTCTTCGCCGACCGGGTCGCCGACGGCGTCCGCGACGGCGGCGAGCTGGTGCTGGCGCCCACCAACGCGTCGTCGTACGTCGGCGAGGAGGTGCCGGCCATCGAGGTGGCCGCGTCGCGGCTGCGCGCCCGCGAGTTCGGCCGCACCGTCCTGCAGGCCGCGCCGACCGGCTACTCCGCCGTCGTGCTGCCCGACGGTTCGGTGACGCGGCTCAGCGGGCTGGGCACGCAGGAGCTACTGGAACAGCGGGTGCCGCTGCGCACCGGCCTGACCCCGTACGCCCGCACCGGCGACTGGCCGGTGTTGCTGCTGGTCGCGCTGCCGCTGGCGGCCGCCGCCGTCGCCCATGTCACGGCACGCCGCGCTGTCTCGTCTCGGGACCGGGAGTAACGACCGGACAAGGAGCGTGACGAGATGCGGGTGTTCGTGGCGGGTGGGACCGGAGTCATGGGGCGGCGCCTGGTACCGCAGCTGGTGTCCCGTGGCCACCAGGTGACAGCGACGACGACGAGCCCGGGCCGGCTCGGCCTGCTGGAGCGGCTGGGCGCCGAGGGCGTGCTGATGGACGGGCTGGACGCTGCCTCGGTCGGCGAGGCGGTGGCGCACGCCCGGCCCGACGCGATCGTGCACCAGATGACCGCGCTGTCGCCGGACTACATCGGCAAGCCCGACTACCGGCATCCGGAGAAGTTCGGCGCCACCACCAACCGGCTGCGCACCGACGGCACGGACCACCTGCTGGCCGCCGCCGCGGCGACCGGCGGCACGCACGTCGTCGCGCAGAGCCTGGCCACCTGGCCGGCGCAGCGCGACGCCGGTCTGATCACCGAGGACGAGCCGCTGCCGCCGGAGCAACTGCCGGCGAAGCTGCGGGTCATCGCCCGGCCGCTGCGGTACGTCGAGGACGTGGTCGTGAAGGCCGGCGGCGCGGCACTGCGCTACGGCGTCTTCTACGGCCCCGGCGGCGGCATCGAGGACCAGCTCGATGCCATCCGCAAGCGGCGGATGCCGGTCATCGGCGGCGGCGCCGGCTATTTCTCCTTGGTGCACATCGACGACGCGGCGAGCGCTACCGTGCTGGCTGTGGAGCAACGCGCGACCGGCGTGTACAACATCGTCGACGACGAACCGGCCCCCGTACGGGAGTGGCTGCCGTACCTCGCCGCGTGCGTCGGGGCGAAACGGCCGCTGCGGGTCCCGGCGTGGCTGGTCCGGCCGCTCGCCGGCGAGATGGGCGTGGCGGCCATGACTCGGGCGCGGCCGTTCTCCAACGCGAAGGCCAAGCGGGAACTCGGCTGGGAGCTGCGGTATCCCACCTGGCGCGTCGGCTTCAAGGAGGAGGCGGCATGACTCCGGCCGAGGAGTTCGAGGACCTGCGGCCGCTGCTGTTCTCGATCGCGTACCGGCTGCTGGGCAGCGTGAGCGAGGCCGAGGACGCCGTCCAGGAGACGTGGCTGCGCTACCAGACGTCCACCACCCGGCCCAGGTCGGTGAAGGCCTACCTGTCCGCCGTCGTCACCCGGGTGTCGATCGACGTGCTGCGCTCGGCCCGGGTGCGGCGCGAGGAGTACGTCGGGCCGTGGCTGCCGGAGCCGCTGGCCACCGACCCGTACGAGGACCCGGCCCGCTCCGCCGAGCTGGCCGACTCGGTGTCGATGGCGGCGCTGCTGCTGCTCGAGCGGCTCAGCCCGCTGGAGCGGGCGGTGTTCGTGCTGCGCGACGTGTTCGGCTTCGGCTTCCCGGAGATCGCGGCGGCCGTCGACCGGTCCGAGTCGGCCTGCCGCCAGCTCGCCGTCCGGGCCCGGCGGCACATGGACGACGGCCGGCCCCGGTTCGCGGCGGACCAGCAGGAGCGCGACGAGCTGGCGGCCCGGTTCTTCGACGCGGTCCGCGACGGCGACGTCGACCGCCTGCGCGAGCTGCTCGCGGCCGACGTGCAGATGGTCGGCGACGGCGGTGGCAAGGCGCCGGCGCTGGCGAAGGGCGTCTTCGGCGCCGACAACGTGGCCCGGCTGGTCGCGTCGATCATCCCGCTGCTGGAGACGGTGGGCGCGACGCTGCGGCCGCGCACGCTGAACGGCCAGCCGGGCGCCGTCGTCGAGGACCGCGACGGCGCGCTGATCGGCACGATGACGCTGGACGTGCTGGACGGGCGCATCCAGGCGATCCGCTCGGTGGTCAACCCGGACAAGCTCGGCCACCTCGGCCCGCTGTCCGACGCGTGGGCGTTCGCGCACGAACTGCGCCGGGCCCGCCGCGGCTGAGTCAGGGGTGTCTTCTGGGTCTCGGCCGCAGCGAGGCGCCGCCTGGGCGTCGCGCAGTCGGCCATGGACCCGGGAGACCCCCTAGGTGTACCCGGCCAGGATCTCCCACCCCGGAGCGCGACGCCCGAACGGGCCGACCATGATCATCCACCTTTTGGGCTGTCAGAGCAGCTCAAAAGGTGGATGATCATGGTGGACGTCATCGTCGCAACGGCTTGATCCTCGGGTGGCCGAGCGGCACCGGTGCCGGGTCATCACTGGGCCGAGCAGGATCAGCGTCCGCCGGGTCACGACGCGGGCGCCAGCCGGTACGACGGCACGAAGGCGGGGTCGGTGAGCGCCGGCCGGTCGGCCCGGAACGCGTCGATCGGGTGCGCGCTGGCGCCCGTGGTGGCCAGCGACGCCAGGATCTCGCCGAGCAGCGACGCGAACTTGGCGGCGTGCCCGGCGCCGACGGCGGCGACGATGCGGGGGTGGCCGGGCACGTGGTCGAGGATGAACTCGCGGTCCGGCGGCAGGTCGTAGACGCAGGTCTTGCTGACCAGTTCCGGGCCGGCGGCGCCGGGCAGCCGGTCGCGCAGGAACGCCGCGACGCGCTCGGTCTCGGCCGGGTCGGGCACCTCCGAACGGGTCTCCTGCGTGACGAACCGGCCGGTGAGGTCGCGCGCCGCCTTCACCGCGACCTCGCCGTAGACGGGGAAGCCGTAGAAGAACGATTCGCCGTGCCAGATCCACATCGGGAACCGGTCCGGGGCGAAGTCGCGCAGGTTCGGCGTCGCGAAGTAGCTGACCTGTTCCTGGCTGAGCGTGATCGGCCAGTCGACGCCGAGGCTGGTCAGCAGGGTGGGCGTCCACGACGCCGCGCACAGCACGACCGACCCCGCGGTGAACTCGCCCCGGCTGGTCGAGACCGTGACGTGGCGGTCCGATGACACCAGCCCCAGCACCGCGGTGCCGGGGGCGAACTCGACGCCGCGGGCGCGGGCCAGCGCGATGTGCGCGGCGGTGGCCCGGCGGACGTCGAGGATGCCGCCGTCGGCCTGGAACAACCCGACGACGTCGTCGCCGATGCGCCACTGCGGCCACCGCGACCGGATCTCGGCGGCGTCGAGGTCCTCCCAGCTGACGCCGTGCGCGGCGAGCGGCACGAGCGAGGCCCGGTAGGTGTCCAGCTCGCGCGCGCCGGGCGTCCCGGTGACCGCGAGGTCCAGGCCGCCGACCTTGAACACCAGCCGCAGGCCGGTCTCGTCCTCGACCTCGTCCCAGGCGGCGTAGGCGGCCGGGGTGAGCGCCGTGTAGACGGGGGAGTGGTAGGTGTGCCGGATGATCCGCGAGTGGTCCTCCGACGCGCCGCGGGTGTGCCCCAGCTGGTACTGCTCCAGCACGAGCACGTCGGTGTGCCCGGCCGCCGCCAGCCTGTATGCGGCGGCCGAGCCCAGCGCCCCGGCGCCGATGACGATGTGGTCGTAGGCGGTCTTCACGATCGGCCCTCCAGCACGCGTGCGGTGATCGTCCACCGTAGCGGCCGGCGTCGGCCCGGGACGCCCGAGCGGTCCGGCGTCAGGCCGGCGGCGGGAACTTCCAGCTGGTCAGCCGGGGCAGCTCCGTCGCGTGGGTCGCGTCGCCGATGATGTACGCGTAGTCGCCCGGGTTCACCTGGCCGAACGACGGCCGCATCTGGAACAGCGCGGACCGCTCGTACGGCGCCGTGATGGTCTGCAGCACCTCGAACGAGTGCGGGTCGACGACGCGGCCGAGGACGGTGCCGCCCGGCACGGTCGCCGACAGCGCCTCGATGCCGACCGCCGGGTAGAACAGGCCGCCGTCGTGCACCCGCTGCAACGTCCGCCCGCCGCGCATGACCAGCTGCCGGTCCGGCAGCACCGGCTCGCCGTCGATCATGCCCAGCGCCTTGAGGTAGTTGTCGATCCGGGTCAGCGCCAGTTCGTCGAACCCGTTGGGCAGCACGTTGCCGCCCTGCTCGGCGACGACGCACAGCACGCCCTGCTCGGCGGCGTAGCCGGTGATGGTGCCGGAGTACGGGTTGACGTCGTGCACGTAGATGAAGTCGCACCCCATCAGCCGGTTGAAGTCGAACGCCCGCTGCTGCTCCGACGTGGAGTCGCCGCTGACCAGCGTGTAGTTGATCGACGTGTTCGCGCCGCAGTGGTAGTCGATCAGCGCGTCCAGCTGGCCGAGCACGTTCTCCGACAGCGCGGCCGCCAGTTGCTGCGTCACCCAGCCGTCGGCGGCGCCGGGGAAGACCCGGTTGAGGTTGTTCATGTCGGTGTTCCAGCCCTGCCCGGTGGTCCGGGTGCCGGACTCGAACGCGACCGGGTTGGCGACGGGGACGGCGACGACGGTGCCGGCCAGCCCGGCGAGGTCGAGCCGCTCCATCGCCAGCCGGACGATGTGCGAGCCGAAGATCGCGTCGCCGTGGACGGCCGCCACCAGGCCGAGCACCGGCCCGTCGCCGGCCGACCCGCGAGCGACGTGGACGGCGATGCGCAGGTCCTCGCCCGACGCTCGCCGGGCCACCGGGAGATGGAACAGCCGCCGGGTGCCGGGCGCGACGTCCAGCAGCTGGGCCGCCTCGGCCAGCAGCGCCGCGCTCACGACAGCCCCAGCAGCCGGGCGGCGTTGCCGCCGAAGACCAGCTCGAGGTCGGCGGCGGACAGGCCGGACGACGTGAAGACGGCGTCGGTGTCGACGACGCGCTGGTCGCGGTCGAGGGAGAAGTCGCTGCCGTAGAGGATCTTGTCCGGTCCGGCCTCGGTGACCACCTGCTTCACCAGGCCGGGGATCAGCGCGCCCCACCGCGCCCACGAGATCGACGTCTCCAGGTAGACGTTCGGGTGCTTGCGGGCGAGGTAGAGGGCGTCGCTCATCGGGTTGGCGTGCCCGGCGACGAGCACGGTGTCCGGGCACATGATGGCGAGGTCGTCGAGCAGCTCGATACGCCCGTTCTCCAGCCGCCCGGCCCGCCCGTTCGACGGCCCGGTGTGGAAGATGACGGGGATGCCGAGGTCGCCGGCGGCGGAGACCACCGGGACCAGGCCGGGGTCGTTCAGGCTGAACCCCTGGATCAGCGGGTGCAGCTTGAGGCCCTTGAGCCCGAGGACGTTGACGGCGTGCGCCAGCGTCTCGACCGGGTCCTCCCGCGGGATGCCGGTGGTCTCGGCGAACGGGACGACGGAGGCGAACCCGACGATCGCGCCGTCGGCCTTGGTGACGAGGTCGGCCACCGCCTGGTTGGACATGTACGGCGCGATGGGCAGCACCACGGCCTTGTCGATCCCGAGCGCGGTGATGTTCTGGACGAACGTGTCCACCTCGTCGAGCTGGGTGTTCCAGATGTGGGTGTGGAAGTCGATCCGCAACGAACGCTCCTTCGCTCAGTCGGCCAGAGGTACGGCCTTGCTCCATTCGGGGGTCACGAAGACCGGGGTGTCGATCGAGTAGCTGAGCCCGACCGGCGTCAGCGCCTGCAGCCGGGCGCCGCCGGTCAGCTCGACGTCGTGCAGGACGCCGCCGGGCTGGTACTCGACCACCCGGACGACGCCGGGCGTGCCGCCGTCGTCGGTCTGGCTCAGGCGCACGCAGTCCGGCCGCAGCGCGACGGCGACGACGTCGGACCGGCCGGCGATGACGTCGTCGGGGATCCGGGCGCCGGCCGCGGTGCGGTAGCCGCCGCCGTCGGCGCTGACGTCGACGACGTTGGCGAGGCCGAGGAACTCGGCGGTGTAGCGGCGGGTGGGCCGGGCGAACACGTCGACCGGCCGGCCCAGTTCGACGATGCGCCCGGCGTCCATGACGGCGATGCGGTCGCCCAGCGCGAGCGCCTCGGTGTGGTCGTGCGTGACGTAGACGCCGGTCAGGCCGAGGCCGCGTTGCAGGTCCTTGAGCTGGGCCCGCAGCTGCACGCGGATCCGGTGGTCGAGGCTGGACAGCGGCTCGTCCATGAGGATCAGCCGCGGCTCGACGACGATCGCGCGGGCCACCGCGACCCGCTGCTGCTGGCCGCCGGAGAGCTGCCGCGGCAGCCGGTCGGCGAACTCCGTCAGCCCGACCAGCTCCAGCGCCCGGGCCACCCGCTCGTTCCGGTCCTGCTTGCCGACGTGGCGCATCTTCAGCCCGAACGCGACGTTGTCGCGGACGGTCATGGTCGGGAACAGCGCCCACGTCTGGAACACCATCGAGATGTTGCGCCGGAACGTCGGCACCGAGACGAGGTCCTGGCCGTCCAGCTCGATGGCACCGGAGTCGGGTTGCAGCAGCCCGGCCAGCGTGCGCAGCAGCGTCGTCTTGCCGCAGCCGGACGGGCCGAGCAGCACCAGCATGTCGCCCTTGGCGACGGTGAGGTCGACGCCGGCGACGCCGCCGCCGGTGGGGTACTGCTTGGTCACCGCCCGCAGCCGCAGGTAGGGCACGGACGCCTCCGTGGACGCGGGTGCGGTGCCGGACTGATGGGTGAACGTCATGACGATCTCCTGGTGGGCGAGCCGGCGAGGTGGGAGAGGCCACCCAGCCGCGACAGGACCACGGCGACGACCAGTGAGAGGACGATGAGGATCGTCGACATCGCCGAGACGGTCGGATCGGAGTTGTACTCCAGGTACTGGAACATCGTGATCGGCAGCGTCGTCTGGCCCGGTGCGGACAGGAACAGCGAGATGGAGACGTTGTCGAAGGAGAAGATGAACAGGAACACCGCCGCCGACCCGATGGCCGGCAGGATCGCCGGCAGCGTCACCCGGACGAACGCGGTGGCCCGCGAGGCGCCGAGGGTCTGCGCGGCCTGCTCGACGTTCTCGTCGACGCCGCTGAGCGCGGCCACCAGCACCTGCACCGCCAGCGGCATGCCGATGAGCACGTGACCGAGGACCAGCCCGATCAGGCTGCTGGCCATCCCGATCTGCACCAGCATGATCAGCAGGCCGAGCGCCAGCAGCATGTCCGGCGTGATCAGCGGCAGCACGGTCGCGGTGCTGACCCAGGGCCGCAGCCGCCGCCGGCCGCGGGTGATCGCGACCGCCGTCGGGATCGTCAGCGCCAGCCCCACCACCGACGCGATGACGGCGATGCGCAGGCTGAGCAGTAGCGACGACTGGAACCGCGGCGTCTCGACGGCGGTGGTGAACCAGTCGAGCGTGAACCCGTCGGGCGGGAACTTGATGTACGCGCCGGGGTTGACGGCGGTCGCGACGACCACCACCAGCGGCACCAGGAGCAGCAGCGTGAAGCAGATGGCGAAGGCCGGGTAGCGGACGCGCTCGCGTCCCATCGCGCTCACCTCGTTCCCGCCGTCGAGCGCAGGCCGCGCCGCAGGCTGTAGAGGATGGAGACGGCGAGGATGGCGACCAGCACGACGGCGAACGCCGAGGCCGTGGCCCACTGCGACGTCTGGCTGACCGACGTGTAGATCATCTGCGGGATGGTGTTGACGCGGCCGCCGCCCATCATGGCCGGGATGATGAACGTGCCGGCCGCGGCGGCGAACGTCAGCACGCTGCCCGCCACCAGCCCCGGTACCGCCAGCGGCAGGACGACCCGCAGCAGCACCGCCCGCCGCGGCGCGCCCAGCGTCTGCGCGGCCTCGACCAGCGACACGTCCAGCCGCGACAGCCCCGCGTAGATCGCCAGCGCCATGAACGGGAACTGGAACATGACCAGCGCGATGATGATGCCGGCGAAGGAGTACTGCAGCCCGAGCGGGGTGTCGCGCAGCCCCGCGTCGAGCAGCAGCCGGTCCAGCGAGATCATCCCCAGCTGCAGCCCGTAGATCCGCACCACGCCGTTCACCAGCAGCGGCAGCACCAGCAGCAGGAGCAGCACGGTGCGCAGCCCCGGCCGCCGGGTGATCTCGTAGGCGTACAGCAGCCCGAGCACCGCGGTGATCGCCGTCGAGACCACCGCGATGACGAACGTGTTCAGCAGTGCGTCGAGGTACAGCGAGTCGGAGAAGAACGTGACGTAGTGGGTCAGGCTGAACCCGCCGGATTCCAGCCCGTCGCCACTGGCCACGCTGGTGCGCAGCACCAGGTACGCCGGGTAGCCGAACATGGCCACCACGAACACCAGCATCGGGCCGCCCAGCAGCCAGCTGCCGCGCCGTCCCAGCGTGGTGTCGTCCTCGGGGGAGCGTGCTCGAGTCACGACCCGAAGATCCTCTGCCAGCGCGTGGTCCAGTCCGGGATCTGCTGGCCGAACTCGTACCAGTCGATCGGCCAGAGGCTCTCGGCGACGGCCGGCGTCTCCAGCAACTCGGAGGCAAGGTCGTCGGGCAGCGTGACGTCGGTGGTCGACGGCGCCGCCTTGCCGTTGCGGGCCCACTCGACCTGGTTGTCCTGGTCGAGCATGAAGTTGATGAACTCGTAGGCGGCGTCCTTGTTCTTCGACTCCGCCGGCACGGTGAGGCTCTGGATGCTGTAGGTGGTGCCCTCCTCCGGGATCACCGTCTCGATGCCCTGCTCGCGCAGCGGGACGCCCTGGTCGGCGATGGTGACGCAGGCCAGCACGCTGCCGGAGGCGAGCTTGCTGATGCCGTCGCTGCTGGTGTTGAAGAGGAACTGGACGTTCGGCGCCAGCTCCTCGATCGCCTTCCAGCCGGCCTCGTAGTCGTCCGGGCCGGAGCCGAAGACGCGGGCGCCGGTGAAGACGAGGAACAGGCCGCCGATCGACGGCGCGTTCTGGATGCACAGCTGCCCGCGCAGCTCCTCGCGCCAGAGGTCCTCCCAGCTGGTGATCTCGAACCCGAGGCGGTCGCGGTTGTAGATGATGCCGGTGGCGGTGTAGCTGATCGGGACGCCGGACAGCTCGCCGTCCTGCGTGATGCCGTCGGAGAGCCGCGAGTTGATCTGGGCGAACCGCTCGATCCGGCTGGTGTCGATCGGCTCGAGCGTGCCGTCGGTCATGCCGCGGGTGGAGTCGGTGCCGATCAGCCAGGCGACGTCGTGCTCGCCCGGCCGCTGCTCCAGCAGCGTGAGGGTGTCGCTGCCCGGGTCGTTGAGCAGCGAGATCCCGCTCGCGGACTCGAAGCCGGACGCCATCGCGTTGACGGCGCCCTCCCAGACGCCGCTCCAGGTGCGGACGACGAGTTCGCCGCTGCCACCGGATGCCCCGGTGGCCGACGGTTCGTCGTCGCCGCCGCAGCCGGCGAGCAGATATCCGGCGCCAAGTCCGCCGGCGATGGTCAACAACGACCGTCGACTGAGTTCGGGTGCCATGCCTGACCTCCACATCAGGAGAGATTGTCGACACTATGTTGGTCCAATGTGGCCTCTCTTCGGAGCGAAGAGGCTTGTGAACGCGAGGTCTGACCCTCGGTCCGAGGGGGCGGCGTCGCGCTGGGCCGGACGGCGATCGAGTGCGGCCGACGGCCGGTGCGATTGCGGTGAGCTTAGGAAACACCGTGCTGGCTGTCAATGACGTCACGCAGACTTTACGAACCCGATGCACGCGCCGGCCGCTGCCGAGACCGTCGGCCGCGGGTCTTGCATTGCCGGCGACTCGGGTCTTATTGTCGACAATCACATCCCACGCGAGACAGGATCACGAGATGGCCACGACCAACGCCGTGACGGAGTCATCGACGCTGCCCGAATCCGTGGCCGACTGGATCGAGCGGGCCGTCATCGACGGCCGGTTCCCCGAGGGCGCCCGCATCCGCGAGCTGGAGATCGCCAAGGAGCTGGAGGTCAGCCGGGCGCCGGTGCGCGAGGCACTGCGCATCCTGGTCGGCCGCGGGCTGGTCCGGCACGTGCCGAACGTCGGCGCGGTCTCCAGCGGCATGTCGCGGCAGACCGTCCGCGAGGTGTACGGGCTGCGCGCGCTGATCGAAGCCGACATGGCCCGGTCGGCCGTCCCGCGGCTCGGCCCGGCCGAGGTGGCGCGGATGGAGGACCTGCTGGACAAGGTGCTCGCGCTCTCGGCCAGCGGCGAGTGGGAGCTGATGTTCCAGACCGCGTGGCGGTGGCGGGAGATCCTCTACGACGCGTCCGGCAACCGCACTGCGCTGGAGGTCGTCCGCCAGCTGCGCGCCCGCATCTCGTCGGTCCCGCACGGGCTGCGCGACGACCCCGAACACGTCGCGCTGAACAACGTCTTCTACCGCCAGGCCACCACCGCCGTGCGCAACGGCAACGCCGAGGCCGTCGCCGGCCTGGTCAGCGCGTTCCTCTGCCAGACAGGCGACCAGGTCATCGAGTACTTCCGCCAGCGCGTCGCCGGCACCGACGAGCCGGCCGCCGGGCACCGTCCCGCCTAGGGGTCAGGCACCCCCTAACCCCGACCCAGGGAGGACTACACGTGGCACCACCCATCGCCGACCTGCGCGAGTACCTCGCCGAGACCGAGGACTACCGCCGGATCTTCGACCATCTCCGCTACGACCAGCAGACCGTGCTTCCCGACGGCGCGACCGCCGACCGCGCCCGCCAGATCGGGCTGATGGAGCGGCGCATGCGCGACCGGATCGCCGACCCGCGGCTGGACGAGCTGGTCGCCGCCGTCGAGCGGCTCGGCCCGGACCCGGACGACGACTTCGCCACCTGGGCCGTCGCGCGGACGGCGCGGCGCGACCACGAGGCGGCCCGCACTCGGCCGGTCGACGTGCTGGCCGACTTCCAGGTGGTCGCGGCCGAGGCGTTCCCCGCCTGGCGCGACGCCCGCGCGGCCGGCAGGTGGGCCGACTTCGCGCCGTGGCTGCGGCGGCTGGTCGACCTCAACCTGCGGCTGGCCGACGCCGTCGGCTACGCCGACCACCCGATGGACGCGCTGCTGTCCGCGTACGAGCCCGGCCTGTCCTACGCCGCGACCGACGAGCTGCTGGCCGGGCTGCGCGAGCCGGTCCTGCGGCTGAACGCGGTGCGGCAGCGGCGCTACGCCGGCCGGCCGCGGGTGCCCTTCCCCGAACTGGACCGGCAGACGGCGTTCGCGTTCGTCCGCGACCTCACCGAGCGCATCGGCTACGACTGGAACCGTGGCGGCCTCGCGGTGTCGCCGCACCCGTTCACCAGCCCGTCCGGCGCCAACGACGTCCGCTTCACGCTGCGCGACGACGTCCCGTTCGACGAGATCCTCACCAGCGCCGTCCACGAGATCGGGCACGCGCTCTACGAGCAGGGCATCGCGCCGGAGCTGTGGGGGACGTCGGCGGCGCGCGGCGTCATGCCGTGGCTGCACGAGTCGCAGGCGAAGTTCTGGGAGAACATCGTCGGCCGCACGCCGCAGTTCGCCCGGTTCGCCCACGGGGTGCTGGCCCCGTACCTCGGCGACCACCCCGGCGCGGTGACGCCGGAGTCGCTGCACGAGGCGCTGGTGGCCCGGCCGACCAGCGTCATCCGCATCGCCACCGACGAGCTGACCTTCAACCTGCACATCCTGCTGCGCTGGGAGATCGAGACGTCGCTGCTGTCCGGCACGCTCGACGTCGCCGACGTGCCGGAGCTGTGGAACGCGCGCAGCGCCGAGTACTTCGGCGCCGCGCCCGCGTCCGACCGCGACGGCGCGCTGCAGGACCCGCACTGGTGCCACCGGTGGATGGGGCTGTTCACCAGCTACGTCATCGGCAACCTGGTGTCGGCCCAGCTGGCCGCGGCGATGCGCCGCGACGGCGTCGACCTCGAGGCCGGCGCCGGGGCCGGCGACTTCGCGCCGATGCTCGGCTGGCTGCGCCGGCACGTGCACGCGCCCGGCCGCACGTTCACCCTCGCCGAGCTGGTGCCCCGCGCCACCGGGGCCGACCTCGGCACCGATGCCTACCTGACCCATCTCGAGCGGCGCTACGCGCCCGACACCGAAGGGGAGACCCGATGACCACGCTGACCCACTCCGACCAGATCGCCGCCGCCGCACCGGGCTCCCGGTCCCGCTTCCGGCTGCCGGTCGCCCGCCGCAGCTCCGGCGAGGAGCTGGCGATCAGCGGGCAGGTCGTGCGCGGCCGGTCGCCCGGCGCCACGCTGCTGCTGATCGCCAACGTGCACGGCGACGCGATCTTCGGCGCCGAGGCCGTCAACTCGGCGCTGGCCCGGCTGGACCCGGAGCAGCTGGCCGGCACCGTCATCGGGGTGCCGGTGGCCAACCCGGTCGCGTTCGAGAGCGGCACCCGGGCCACCGGCCAGGGCTGGAACACCGACATGAACAACATGAACCGGGTCTTCCCCGGCACCCGGCAGGGCTGGATCACCCAGAAGATGGCGGCCGTCATCAGCGAGGAGATCATCCCGCACATCGACGCGATGCTCGACTACCACTGCGCCGGCGACACCTCGATCAACTACACGCTGGTCAACTCGGACAAGACGCCGGAGCAGAAGCGGATCTTCGACTTCACCCGGCTGATGGGCACCGACTTCGTCTTCGTCCACGACGTCGACCCGTTCGCCGGCACCATCGACCAGTACGTGAAGTCGCTCGGCAAGCTGTCGATCGTCGCCGAGCAGGGCGGCAACGTCATGCCCGAGGGCTTCGCCGCGCTCACCCAGACCCGCATCGACAACTTCCTCAAGGGCCTGGGCATCATCGACGGCGTGCCGGAGCTGCCGGAGAAGCAGCTGCTGATGCGCGAGCGGGTGCTGATCCGGGCCGATCACGGCGGCCTCTGCTACCCGGCGGTCGGCATCGAGGGGCTGTCGGCGGTGGTGGACGGTGGCACGCTGCTGTCGCGGATCGTCGACGCGCACACCGGCGACCTGCTGCAGGAGATCAGGGCGCCGTACGAGAAGTCGGCGATCCTGCAGACCCGGCCGGGCTTCTCGCGGGTGAACCCGGGGGAGTACATGTACATCATCGCCGACGCCGGGTCCGGCGAGTGGGTCGCGGCGCCCGAGCAGTGGCGGCTGGAGGTGTGAGCGCGCCGTCGCATCCGGACGTCCGGTCCGACGTCGCCGCGCTGCGGCGCTACCCGCTGCCGCTGTTCCCCGAGCCGGTCGTGCCGTTCGGGGACGTGATCGGGGCGGCGCCGCCGCCGCTGGTCCCGTCCGGGCCGATCGCGCCGGACCCGGACCCGGTGGGCGCGGTCCGCCGGGTCCTCGACGACCTCGACGGGCGCGGCCGCGAGCTGGGTGCCGTCGAGGTGCTGCTGGCGGACGAGGCGCTGGCCGCGGCCGCGGAGTCGCGGCGGCGGATCGACGCCGGAGCCGCGCGCCCGCTGGAGGGCGTGCCGTTCGGCGTCAAGGACGTCGTGCAGGTCGAGGGGTCGCCGACGACGTTCGGCTCGCGCCGCTACGAGGGCTTCCGGCCCGCGACGACGGCGCAGGTGGTGCGCAACCTGCGGGCCGCCGGCGCCGTCCTGGTGGCCAAGCTGGCGACGTACGAGTTCGCCTCCGGGCCGAACAGCCGCACCCGCAACCCGTGGGACGCCGGCCGCCGCTCCGGCGGGTCGTCGTCCGGCCCGGCCGCGGCGGTCGGCGCGGGACTGCTACCGCTGGCCGTCGGCACCGACACCGGAGGCTCGATCCGGGTGCCGGCCGCCTGGTGCGGCGCCGTCGGGCTGAAGCCGACGCTCGGCCGCGTCCCGCGCGCCGGCATCCCGCCGCTCACCTGGACGATGGACCACACCGGCCCGCTCGCCGGGTCCGTCGCCCTCGCCGGGGCCGCGCTGACGGCGATGACCGGCGTGCCACCGGCGGCGGCCGCGCCGCGCTGGCCCGGGACGCGTGACGCGCCGCTGGCCGGGCTGCGGGTCGGCGTGCTCGGCGGCTGGTTCCGGGTGGCCGAGGACGACGTGCTGGCGCTGGCCGACGCCGCGACGACGGTGCTGGCCGGGCTCGGCGCGACGCTGGTGCCGGTCGAGCTGCCGGTGATCGAGGAGATCGACCCCGACGCGATCAAGCGGATCCTGGTCGCGGCGGAGACGGCGTCCCTGCACGACGCCGGCGACGACCTCGACGGCTACGGCGCGGTGTTCACGAAGCTGCTCACCGGCGGCCGGTCGCTGTCCGCCGTCGACTACCTGCATGCCCTGCGCTGCCGGACCGTCCTCGCCGGCGCCGTCGACGCGCTGTTCGCCGGCGTGGACCTGCTGGCCTGCGCGACGTCCGCGATCGTCGCCCCGCCGGAGGGCGTCGACGCGGTGCCGCTGGGCGGGCGGGACCGCGTGCTGGCCACCGTCGTGGCGCGCAACACGTCGGTGTTCAACGTCTCCGGTCACCCGGCGCTGACGGTGCCGTGCGGCCGCGCGCCCGGCACCGGCCTGCCGGTCGGCCTGCAGCTCGTGGCGCCGTGCTGGCGGGAGGACGTGTGCCTGGGCGCGGGCGTCGCGTACCAATCGATGACAGGTTAGGCTTTCCTCACTTGTTGTCTGGGTTCGAGGAGCGCCGATGCGGTTCTTCCGTGCGGAGGTGATCGACGCGCGGCCGGTCTGCGCCGACATGGTCCGGGTGGTGTTCGGCGGCGCGGACCTCGCCGCGTTCGCCACCACCGGCGTGGGCGACGAGTACCTGCGGATCTTCTTCCCGGAGCCGGGCGCCGAGCCGGTGCTGCCGGTCGTCGACGAGCGGGGACGGTGGGCATACCCGGATGGCGCCGAGCCGTCGCCGATGCGGACGTACACCGTGCGGGAGTTCCGCCGCGCCCGCGGCGAGCTGGTGATCGACTTCGTCGTGCACGACGGCGGGGTGGCGGCCACGTGGGCCCTGGCCGCCGCGCCGGGCGACGTCGTCACCGTCAACACCCCGACCGGCATGTACGACCCGCCCGCCGACCTGCGCTGGCAGCTGCTGCTGGCCGACGCCGCGGGGCTGCCGGCCGCGGCCCGGCTGCTGGAGTCCGTCCCGGCCGGGGTGCGCACGCGCGCCGTGCTCGAGGTGCCGACACCGGCGCACCGCGTCCCGCTGCCCGCCGCCGACGGCGTCGAGGTGGCCTGGCTGTACGGCGGCAACGGGCACGGCGCCAGCCTGCTGTCCGGTGCGCTGCGCGCGGCCGAGCTGCCCGCCGGTCCCGGCTACGTCTGGGTGGCCGGCGAGACCGCCGTGCTGCGCGACGCCCGCCGCTACCTGCGGCACGAGCTGAAGCTGCCGCCGTCGGCGTACAAGGTGGTCGGCTACTGGACCGACAATGGCGACGAGTACAACCGCCGGCTCGCCGCCCTCGACGACGCCACCCAGGCGTGGCTGCTCGCCCCGTGGGAGACCGACGCCGACGAGGAGGAGCAGGAGGACGAGTACATCGCCCGGCTGGAGAAGCTCGGCCTCTAGCTGGGCGAGTCCGATTCTCGGCGGGTGCCTTGGCACTGCTGGCCATCTTGGATAACGGGGCGTACCGGACACCCGGGCGACGATCAGCATGACCAAGGCGATGGTGGGCCGTACCAAGGCACGTGGCGTACCGTGCGCCGTGGTCCGCACGTTGGCCGTCCCCCTGGCGCCCATTCTCTCAGCCGCACCACCTCGATGTCGCGGGAGTCGAGGACGGCCAACGGTGCGCCGGCAGGAACGGGCGAACGGCGCACCGTACGCCCGGCGGGCCTGTGCCCGCACTTCCCCCGTCCCCCTGATAGCTGCGGCTGAGAAATGGGCAGCAGGGGACGGCCCACCGCCGCAAAGGCGAACCGTCACCAAGCGCCAGCGGACGGCCGCCCACCAGACGCCGCCGCGATCTCACCCGCCGCAGAGGAGGCATACCCGGCCCGGAACGGGGAACCTGGGCCCGGGGAGACCGCTTACGGTGAGGGGGAACCGTGATGACGTGGCCGATCGCGGCGAAGCTCCGCTATGTCGACGAGACGCTGCGCTGGCTGGCCGACTACCGCCGGCGCTGCGACGACCCGGGTGAGTTGCTGCGCATCCAGACGGCGATGGACGGCTGGCTGGACGAGCGCCTGGACCTGATGCGCCGGGCCCAGCGGATGGGCCTGGCGCACGAGCGTCACGCGCCGAGCAGTGCCGCGTAGCTGCCCGGCGTCCGGCCGAAGTGGCGGCGGAACGCGTTGATGAACCCGTTCACGCTGCGGTAGCCGACCCGTGCCGCGACGGCCGCGACGGGTAGCCGGTCGGCCAGCAGCGGCAGCGCCGCCCGTAGCCGCACCTGGGTGCGCCAGTCGGTGAACGTCATGCCGGTCTCGGCCACGAACGAGCGGCGTAGCGTCTTCTCGCTGACGTGCAGGGCGACGGCCCACTCGTGCAGGCCGCGCGGGTCGCCGGGGTCGCGGACCAGCGCCTCGGCCAGCTCCCGCGCCCGCCCGCCGGCCGGCATCGGCACGTCCGCCGTGGCGCCGGGGTCGGGCCGCAGCAGGTCGGCCAGCAGCGCGCGGGCCCGCTGGGCGGCGTCGTCGGGGAGGTCCGGCCGGGCGAGGTAGAGCATGACCTGGCGCAGCATCGGGTCGGCGGCGACGACGGTGGTGCCGGTCCACGCGATGGGGCAGTCGGCCGGCCACAGGTAGAGGCAGTACAACTGGGTCGGACGGGTCGCGCGCAGCGCGTGCGGGGTGCCGGCCGGGATCCACACCGCCTGCGACGGCGGCAGCAGCCACGTCCCGCCCGCCTCGACGACGAGCTGGCCGTGCGCCACCCAGGACAACTGGTGCTCGGCGTGCTCGTGGGTGGTGAAACCGCTCAGCCGGGGCAGCTCGAACCGGGTGAGCCAGAACTCCTCGGCGCCGTCGAGCCCGCCACCGAACGCGCGCGCGAACACCGCACCTCCCGACCGTCGACGTCCGCGGCCTGATGTGAGGTGACCGCTGGGTTGGACCACCACCAGGTTAGTCGACCCTAACCTGACGGGTGACGCTCGCCCCCTCGAAAGGACACGATGGCCGACCACGCCCGCGCCCCTGGACGCCGGCTGCTGCGGGAGCTGTTCCGCCGCCGCCGTCGCGTGCTCGTCACCGGCCTGCTCTGCGCCCTGGCCGGGCAGCTCGGCTACCTGGCCACGCCCGCGCTCGTGCAGCGCGCCGTCGACGACGGGCTGGAGGCCGGCGCGCCGGGCCGCACCGCCGGGTGGGCCCTGGCCGTCGCCGGGCTGGCGCTGGTGGTGCTGGCCGGCGGCGCGCTGGGCGAGCGGCTGACCCGGCACGCGGCCAACGCGACGGCGCTGGACCTGCGCGAGCGGCTGCTGGCGCGCGCCGGCGCCGCCGACGGCGCGGTGACCGCCCGGTTCGACCGCGGCGACCTCGCCTCGCGAGCCGAGCGCGACGTGCTCGCCGTCGCCGACTGGGTCGACAAGCTCACCTACTGGACGCTGGCGCTGAGCACGATCGTCGTCGTGGTGCCGGCGGTGGCGACGCTGCACCCGCGGCTGCTCGTCGTCACGGCGATCATGGCGCCCCTGGTGATCGTCACCCAGCTGATCTTCCCGCCGCGGTTCGCGGCCGCGGCCGAGCGGCTGGCCGGGGCACACGCCCGCCGGGCCGGCGCCGTCGAGGAGCTGCTGTCCGCCGCCGGTGCGGTGCGCGGGCTGGGCGGCACCGGCCGGCTGGTCCGGCGGCACGGTTCCGCCAGTGGCGAGGTGACGGTGCACACGCTGGCGCTGGCCCGGGTGGCCGCGTGGTGGGCGGCGGTGCCGCCGTCGGTGCCGCGGCTGGCGATCGCGGCCGGGTTGTTGACGGGCGGGCTGGCCGTGCTGGACGGCGGGCTGAGCATCGGCGGGCTGATCGCCTACACGTCGTGGATGACGATGCTGACCATCGCGCTGAGCTTCCTGGTGCTGCTGGTGTCGAACCGGCGGGAGGCTGAGGTGTCGGGCACCCGGATCGCCGAGGTGCTCGGCACGCCCGGCCCTGCCTGGCTGGGTGCGGGTGTGGACGCGAACGGTTCGCTGGGCGTAGGTATGACCCGCCCCTCTAGGGAGGGTGCCCACCCTACGGGCGGGCACCGACAGAGTCCGCCGACGCCGAACGGTGCCGTTGTGCCGGGCTCGGGCGGGCCGGCCGGCCTGCCCGAGCGGGGCGAGTTGCTGCTGGACGGCCTGTCCGCGCGCACCGGGAGCGGCGGCGAGCTGGCCGGCCTGCCGGAGCGGGGTGAGCTGGTGCTGGACGGCCTGTCCGCGCGCACCGGGAGCGGCGGCGAGCCGACCGCGCCGCTGCGGCTCACCGCGGCGCCGGGGGAGCTGGTGGTGCTGCGGGGTCCGGTCGGCTCCGGCAAGTCGTCGCTGCTGCGGGTGGTCGCCCGGCTGGACGAGCCCGCGTCCGGCGTCGTCCGGTTCGGCGGGGCCGACCTCGCCCGCGTCGACCGCACCGCGTGGTGGGCGCTGATCGGCTACGTGCCGCAGCGGCCGCTGGTGCTCACCGGCACCGTCGCGGACAACGTCAGGCTCGGCCGCGACGCGAGTGACGACGAGGTGGCGTGGGCCGGGCGGATCGCTGGCGCCGAGGGGTTCGTCCGCGCGCTCCCGGCCGGGTACGAGACGGCCGTCGGTGAGCGCGGGACGACGCTGTCCGGCGGGCAGGTGCAGCGGCTGGCGCTGGCCCGCGCGCTGCTCGGCCGGCCGCGCGTGCTGCTGCTGGACGACGTCACGTCCGCGATCGACGTCGGCACCGAGCGGGCGATCCTGGACCGGCTGCGGGCCGAGCTGCCGGACACCGCGGTCCTCGCCGTATCGCACCGGACGCAGCTGCGCGACCGCGCCGACCGCGTCGTCGACCTCCTCACCCCGGCGACCGCACCGGCCACCGTGGGGAGCGTCGATGGCTGAGGCGCCCGTCCTGGAGGAGGCGCCGTCCACCCGCGGCGTGTACCGGCGCTTCGCCGCCGTGGCCCGGCCGTACCGGCGGGAGGCGCTGCTCGCGCTGGCGGTCAGCGTGCTCAGCGCCGGCGCGCTGGTGTCGATGGCGCCGATCATCGGCCGGGCGATCGACGAGCTGGTGCAGCGGTCGCGGTCCGGGCTGTTCACCGCCGTCGCGGTGCTGGCGGTGGTGGTCGTCGCGCGGATCTTCCTGCTGCGCACGTCCGAGGTGCTGCTGACCCGCACCGGCGAGCGGGTGGTGCGCGACCTGCGCGACAGCGCGGTGGCCCGCATCGCGACGGCGCCACTGCGGTTCATCGAGTCGCACCGGGTCGGCGACCTGCTGCAGCGGACCACCGGCGAGGTCGCGACCGTCACCGACTTCGTCCGCCAGCAGCTGCCCGACGTCGTGAACCTGTCGCTGTCGCTGCTGCTCACGCTGGCGGTGCTGGTGTCGTACGCGCCGCTGCTGACGCTGATCACGCTGGCGGTGACGATGCCGGCGACCTGGCTGGCGATCCGCTGGTTCCGGCGCGACGCGACGGACGTGTACGGACGGGTGGCGGCGGGCCGGGCGGGCATCGCCGCGACGTTCACCGAGACGCTGGCCGGGCGCGAGACGCTGCACCTCACCGGCGGCATGCCGGAGCGGCGGCGCCGGTTCGCCGCCCAGAACGCCGACCTGCGCACCGCCGAGGACCACACCGTCGACGTCGAGTTGCGGCTGCGGCTGATCGGCTTCCTGGAGGGCCTCTCGGTGGCCGTGCTGCTGGTGGCCGGCGCCTGGCTGGCGGGGCAGGACCGGGTGACGATCGGCACGGTCGCGGTGTTCGTGCTGGCGACGGCGAACCTGTTCGAGGGCGTCCTGCGGCTGTCGCAGGTCCTCGGCGAGCTGCAGGCGACCGCCGTCAGCCTGGCCCGGCTGCTGGACCTGCTGGACCGGACGGCGGACCGCTCACCGGCCGAAGGCGCCGCCCTGCCCGCGGCCGGCGACCTGACGGTGCGCGGCGTGCGCTACGCCTACCGCGCCGGGACCGACGTGCTGGACGGCGTCGACGTGACGTTCCCGCACGGCGCGCACGTGGTGATCGCCGGGCCGACCGGGTCGGGCAAGAGCACGTTGGTGAAGCTGGCCAGCGGGCTGTACCGGCCGGACGCGGGGACGGTCGCGTTCGGCGGCGTCGACCTCGCGACGGCGACCGAGGCGCAGGTGCGCCGGCGGATCGTGCTGGTCCCGCAGCAGGTGCACCTGGTCAGCGGCACGCTCGCGGACAACCTCGCGCTGGTGCCGCACGAGCCCACCCGCGAGGAGCTGCTGGACGCCGTCGACCGGCTCGGGCTGACGACGTGGCTGGCCGGGCTGCCGGCCGGGCTGGACACCGTCGTCGGGCCGTACGGGTCGGCGCTGTCGGCGGGGGAGCAGCAGCTGGTCGGCATCGTCCGGGCCGCGCTGGTGGACCCGGCGGTGCTGATCCTCGACGAGGCCACGGCCGACCTCGACCCTGGAGTCGCGGCCGGCATCGAGACCGCCGTCGACCGGGTCCGGGCCGGGCGGACGCTGATCCTGGTGGCGCACCGGCCGGAGACGATCGCCCGGCACGCCGACGTCGTCCGGGTGGAGGACGGGGTGGTGTCCGTCAGCTGACGTGCGGGTGGAACAGCACCGGGTGCAGCAGCTCGGCCAGTTCCTCGACGGTGTCCAGCGGCCGGCCGAAGTCCAGCCGCACCCACCGCCGCCGCGGCCGCCCGGTGTCGACGGTGAACCCGTACCGGTCCAGCCGGGCCGCCCGCGGCCGCTCGGCGTCGACACCGGCGGACGCCAGCGCGGCACGGAACCACGGTTCCAGCTCGTCGCGGTGGTGGTCGGCGAGGTCGAGGAGCAGGTCGCGTTCGGCCTCGTGCAGCGGGTCGGGCCCGGCGGCGGCGTACGCGGCGACGTCCAGCGGGCCACCGCCGCCGTCGGTGAGCAGATGGACGCCGGTGACGTCGAGCCGGTAGAGGACGGCGTCGGTGCCGACGCCCAGCAGGCTGGGCAGCGGGTTGGACGCGGCGAACTCCAGCGCCGCCGCGGTGCTCGCGTCGGGGTCGACGGGGTGCAGCCGTCCGCTGGCCCGAGCCTGGCCGAGGCTGGGCGCGTCCGCCGACGGCGGCACGTCGTCGACCCGCAGGACGCCGCCGGGAGCGGCCGGCCCACGCGAGCGCAGCGTCGCACGCAGCCCGCCGGCCGCCGGGACCAGCAGCAACGGCCGACCGGCGCGGTCGGTGCCGTGCCGCACGGGCAACGGCACCGTGACGTCGTCGAGGAACAGCAGGCCGGGCAGCCGCCCGCGCAGCAGCGTCCGGGCCCGCTCGGCCGGCGTCGGGGAGCACATGTCCACCTCCGGTTCGCGATGAGGAAAGGCTAACCTAACCCCATGCGTGCCAGATTGACGATGATCAGGTGACAAGTCCGCCCGCTACGCCGCGTCCACGTCACCTGATCGTTTCGCGTCCACCCGCTGGAGATGATCAGGTGACGAAACGCCCAGCGTTGCGGTCGAGCGCCGCGCTCAGCCCATCGTGGCGAGGAACACGAAGAACACGACGAGGGCGGCGACGAGGCCGAGCACGCCACCGGTGAGCGCGCGGGCGCCGTCGTCGGCCAGTCCTTTCTCAGCGCGGTCCCACCCGATGAACCCGAGCGCCATGGCGACGACGGCGGCGGGGGCGGCGACGAACTCGCCGACGAACGGCACGAACGCGAAGACCAGGGCCAGCACGCCGGTGAACAGCGCCGGCCCGCCGAGGCCACGGGGACGGGGCTTGGTTGCCGGGTCGCCTTCCATGGCGGACAGTTTTTCACGACGTGGGCGGCGGCCGAGCGTTCACGAAACGGTCACCGCCGTGTCGTCGAGCGGATCGGGCTGGAGCCGGGCACCGCCGACGCGTGGATCGTCACCGCGCGCAGCCCGGGCGACCCCGTCTTTCGCCGTTTACGCTGGTCATGGGATCGCACGTGGTATGCTCCGAGCAGCTGTGATCGTTGATCCATCGAACGTTGCGGGATGCGCCGCTGCCCGGTCGTCGGGCGTTCAGCGTTGACGTAGTTGTCCCCTCACGCACGGTCGGCTTCGCACGGGTCCACCGCCTCGACCCGTCGTCGTCCCCGGGCTCGCAGCCGCGGTCGTCGCCGGCCGCGTCCTGTTCGGCCCGGCACAGACCGACTCCTTGGGCGGTACACGCGTTGATCTCCTTCATCTGGTCTCCGGGCAACCCGCTGCCCGCCGGCACCGGCGGCTCCGAGAACTACACCGTCGGCCAGGTCCGCGAGCTGAATCGGCGCGGCGTAGCGGCCCAGGTCGTGACCGTCGGCCTGGGCGCCGCCGACGGCCGCGACGAGTTCACCGACATCCCGTTCCTGGCCCTGGCGACGCTGGCCGAGGTCGGCGACCTCGACGGCACCGTCGTCTTCGTCAACGAGCCGCATCCCGTGGCGACGCGGACGCCGTCGTTCCTGATCCTGCACAACCCGCCGCCCATCCGGGAACGCGAGTGGGCCTTCGCCGTCGACGGCACCCGCGACCGTACCCTCATCGCCACCAGCCGTTACGCCGCCGAGCTCTGGTCGCGCTTCCTCGACGTCGACGTCGCGACCATCAGCGTCGTGTACCCGTTCGCGGAGCCGTGCTTCGCCGCGCAGCCCCGGCCGGCCAACCCCGGCGGGTCCACCCGGGTGCTCTACGCCGGTCGGCTGAGCCCCGAGAAAGGCATCTACACCCTGCTGTCGACCCTGCACGTCGACATCATCGACCAGGACGTCGATCTCGACTTCATGGCGACGACCGCCGGCGCCGACAAGCCGCAGGGCAAGATCATCGAGCGGCTGCTCGACGCGCATCCGCGGATCTCCGTCGTGCCCACCCGCAAGACGCCGGACAGCATGGCGGCGCTGATGGCCGAGCACGACATCGTCGTGATGCCGTCCAACAGCCAGTACTGGCACGAGACCTTCGGCATCGTCTCCATCGAGGCCCAGCACGCCGGCTGCCGGGTCGTCGCCTCCGACGACGGCGGCCTGCCCGAGACCGACTGCGGCGGCGTGACCCTGGTCGAGCCCGACGACGCCGAGGCGCTCGCCTGGGGCATCCGGGCGGCCATCGCGGCCGGCCCACTCTCCGAGGCCGCCCGCCGGGACGCCGGCTCGAGGTTCACCGTCGGGCAGTCGGTGGACACGTTGCTGAGCGTCCTCGCCCGGCCGCGGCCGATCCCGCCCGCGGCCATCGTCCGGCAGCTCGAAGACCTGATCGCCGCACCGTCGGACGCGTCTCGGGACCGAGCCGGTGCTCTCGCGGGCTCAGCGGTAGCCGGCGGCGAGTGACGTCAGCACCGTCAGCATCGCGGCCGCCGCCGGGGTGCGCCGATCGCGGGGCGCGACGGCGGCCAGCAGGCGGCGGCGCGGGAGGGCGGGGGAGGTGGGCCGCAGGACGACGTCCGGACGGACCGCCGCGGCGGCCAGCGTCGAGATGACGGTGACGCCCATGCCCGCCGCGACCAGCGCCTGCTTGCCGGTCCAGTCGTCGCAGACGAAGCCGACGCGCGGCGGCCCGCCGAGGGCGCGGGTCAGCGGCGTGAGCGGGCCGAGGCAGTCCGGGTGGCCGCCCTCGATCCAGGTCTCGGCGCGTAGGTCGCGCAGCGCGACGGTGGGGCGCCCGGCGAGGCGGTGCCCGGCCGGCAGCGCCACCCGGTGCTCCTCGTCCAGCAGCGGCACCAGCTCGACGCCGCCGCCGGGCCGGTCCCAGTCGGTGACCAGCGCGATGTCGACGGCGCCGGAGCGCACGTCGTCGGGGCCGCCGCGGACCAGCCCGACCTCGACGCCGGGGTGCGCCTCGCTGAACCGGCGGATCGCCGCCGGCACGAACGCGGTGTTCGCGCTCGGGAACGCCGACAGCCGGACGTGCCCGCCGCGCACCTGCGCGTACGCGCCCAGCCGGGCCTCCAGCGCGGCCAGCCGGTCGAGGATCTCCCGCGCCTCGCCGATGGCCAGCTCGCCGGCCGCCGTCGGGACGACGCCGCGCGGGCGCCGGTGGAACAGGCGGACGCCGGCCCGGCGCTCGAGGGCGGCGATCTGCCGCGAGACGGCCGGCTGGGTCATCGTCAGCGCGGCGGCGGCGGAGGAGAACGAGCCGCGCTCGGCCACCTCGGCCAGCACGCGCAGCGACCACGTGTCGAGCATGCGCGGAGCGTATACCTGACCTACTGGACCCGCAGTGGTGCTCATGGCTTCGCGGCCGCATCGTGGGGGCATGGACTTCCTCGCCACCCACCTGCCGCCCCCGCCCGCCCGCGTCCTCGACGTGGGCTGCGGCGACGGGCTCCTGGCCGACGTACTGCGCGGGCGTGGCTACGACGTCACCGCCATCGACATCGACCCCGCGCTGGCCCGGCCCGGCGTGCTCACCGCCGACGTCTGCGAGTTCCGCGACGGCCCGTACGACGCCGTGCTGTTCGTGCTGTCACTGCACCACGTGCACGATCTCGGCCGCGCCGTCGACGCGGCCGCCGCGCTGCTGGCGCCGGGCGGCCGGCTGCTGGTCGACGAGTTCGCGCACGAGCGCGCCGGCACGGCCATCGCGGACCGCTTCTACGACGCGCCCGGCTCGCTCCCGCGCTGGCGGGCCGACCACCGCGACCTGCACACCGGCACGGCCATGGTCGACGCGATCGACGCGCGATTCGGCATCGTCCTGCTGGAGAGCGTCCCGTACCTGTACCGCTACCTCGAGGACGAGTCGCTGCGCGACGCGGAGTCCGTCCTCGGCCTGCAGCTCGCCGGCGTCAGAGAGCGTCGTCCGGCGTGACGGCGGGCCCACCGCGCCGCCCGTTCTGCAGACGCAGCGCGACGGTGGGGAAGATCAGCACCGACAGCATCCCGGCGGCGACGAGGGCGCTGGCCGTGCCGGCGCCGAGGACGTCCTCCTCACGCGCGATGTCGGTGATGACGACGATCAGCGGCAGCGCCGTCGCGGCCAGCAGGCCGAGGGCGACGGCCGGACGCGTCCCGAGCGCCGCGCGTTGCAGCGGGACCGTCGGCGCGCCGCGGACCAGCAGGAAGAACAGCAGGAACACCGGCACCAGGAGCAGCGTCGACGGATCGGCCACCAGCGCGTCCACGTCGAACCGGACGCCGCTCATGATGAAGAAGATCGGGATGAGGAACCCGAACCCGATGCCCTCCAGCCGGGACAGCACCTGTTCGGACTCGTGCGGGTCGCCGGCGTCGAGGAAGAGGTGGACGACGACTCCGGCCGCGAACGCACCGAGGACCGGGTCCAGTCCCAGCCCGTCGGCCAGGGCGAACATCGCGACGACGACGAACACGCACAGCCGCACGCCGACCTGGGCGCTGGTGCCGAGCGTGGCGGTGACCAGCCGGGCCAGGCGCGGGTGCCGGGGCTGGCGGGCCATCGCCGCGGCGGCGATCGCCACCAGCGCGAAGATCGCCAGGACCACCGTCGTGTGCGCGGGGCGCTCGCCGCTGAGGGCGAACGCGATGGCGAGGATGGGGAGGAACTCGCCCACCGCCCCGACGGCCAGGAACCTGGTACCGAACGCGGACTCCGCCAGCCCCTGGTCGCGCAGGATCGGCAGCAGCGTGCCCAGCGCCGTCGTCGTCAGCGCGAGCCCGACCACCAGGCCCGCGTCGGTGCCGGCGACGAGGAACCCGAGGCCCACGCCGAGCACGAGCGACGCGGCCCAGCCCCAGGCGGCGGCGCGCAGCGGGCCGCCGCGGATGCGCTGGAACTCGATCTCGTAGCCGGCCAGGAACATGAGGAAGGCCAGGCCGAGGTCGGACAGCGCGGAGACGACGTCGGTGTCGCGGACCCAGTCCAGCACCGCCGGCCCGATGAGGATGCCCAGCCCGATCTCGACCACGACCGGCGGGACGGCGACGAAGCGGGCCAGCCGGTCGGCCGCGAACGGTGCGAGCACCCCGGCCGCGCAGACCACGGTCAGCATCCAGAGCGTCTCACCCGACATCGCCACCTCCGGTACACGACCTGCGAGTCATGATCGCGCACCTCGGGCGGCGGTGTGGTGTGTTGTGGTCACCCGATCCGCTGGCGGAGCGGGCCGAGCAGCGCCTCGGCCCAGGGGGTGCCGCCCAGCCCGCCGACGTCGACGACGCGGGCCGCCTCGGCGACGCAGGCGTCGGCGCTGACGACGTCGCCGCCGGCGCGGTGCGCGTGCGCCAGCTCGGCCAGCGCCTCGCCGGTCGCCTGCACGTCGACCTGGTGCAGGGCGGCGAGCTGCTGCAGCGCCTCGGCAGCGGTGTCCCGGCTGTCGCGGCCGGCCAGCCGCTGGGCGCGCGCGAGCGCGACGGTCGCGCGGGCCACCAGCCGGGGCGAGCGCATCGTCCGGGCGGCCGCGATGGTGCGTTCGGCGGCGTCGACCGCGTCGACCGGCCGGCCCGCGGCGAGGTGCACCTGGATCTCGACGAACAGCAGCTGGTAGGCGGGGTGCGAGCCCGGCTCCGGCGTGTGCAGCCGGCGCGCCTCCGCGAGGGCGGTCTGGGCCGCGGCGGCGTCGCCGTGGCTGGCGAGGCATTCGGCGTAGGTGGCCTGGCAGCGGGCGCGCAGCGAGGCCGGCAGCGCGTCGGCGACCGCCATGCACTGGCGCATGTACTCGAGCGCTGCGACGTCGTCGCCGAACCGGCCGCGCAGGCGGGCGAGGTTGTTCAGCAGGGCGGCCTCGCCGTACCGGTCGCCGGTGCGCCGCCAGAACGCGATGGCCCGCGTCGCGGCCTCGTCGGCCTCCGCCAGCCGGCCGTGGTCGGCCAGACCGGAGGCGAGGTTGTGCCAGGCGCTGCCCACGAAGCGGTCGGCGACCGGTGGCAGCGGGGTGACGGTGACGGCGCGCAGCAGGTCCTCGGTGTCGTCGTATGAGCCGCAGCACTCGTCGAGCAGCAGGTCGAGGCTGGTGGCCAGTGCCGCGGCCTCGACCGCGCCGTCGGCGTGGCCCGACGTCAGGGCGTCGCGGGCCAGGCCGACGAGGAGCGCGCTGCGCGGGTGCACCCAGGCGTGGACGTCGTCGTGCCCGGCGAACACCACGCCGTCGGCCTCGATGGCGGCGACGATCGGGTGCATGGGCCGGTCGCCCGGCCGGAGCCGCTCGTTGGCGTGCGTGACGGACGAGATGGCCTGCTGCAGGACCCGTCGCAGGCCGGCCGGGTCGCGTCGCCCGGGCCGGTCGCGCAGGTAGCTGCCGATGAGGGCGTGCCAGGCGTAGCACTCGGGCGCGGACGGCTCCAGCAGCCGGAGGTCGCAGAGCTGTTCCAGCAGCTCGCGGGCCTCGGCTCGGCCGGCCTCCCACAGGGCGGCGGCGGTCTCGACGTCGACGAGGTCGACCGGCAGCGTGCCCAGCGCGCGGAACCGGGCGGCGGCCGGAGCGTCGAGGGTGCCGGTGGTGGCGTCGAGGGCGGCCTCGACGGAGCGGCCGTCCAGCCGCAGCTCCGCCAGCCGGCCGGGCCCGGCGAGGCGGTCGCGCAGGTGCGCCAGCGGCCAGACCGGCCGGGTGGCGAGCCGTCCGCCGACGATCAGCAGCGCCAGCGGCGAGCCGGCGCACGCCTCGACGATGGCGGCGGCGGCCTCTGGTTCCGCCGCCAGCCGGGCGGTGCCGATCAGCGTCGCCAGCAGGTCGTGGGACTCCGCGGCCGAGATGGCGTCGAGGTCGACCGACACGTTCGCCGGGACGGCCAGCCGCCGGCGCGTGGTGACGAGGACCGCACACTCGCCGGCGCCCGGCAGCAGCGCGGTGACCTGCTCGACCGAGTGCGCGTCGTCGATGACGACGAGCAGCCGGCGGCGCGCGCACATCGACCGGAACAGCGCCGCGCGGCTGGCCTGCGCGGACGGCAGCTCGTCGGCCGCGATGCCGAGGTCGCGCAGGAACGTCCCGAGGATGTCGCGCGCCGGGACCTCGGTGCCGCCGCGGGTGCCCTCGGCGAACAGCTGGCCGTCCGGGAACCGGGCCCGGGCCCGGTGCGCCGCCTCGACCGTCGTGGTCGTCTTGCCGACGCCGGCCGGACCGGACACGACGGCGACGCGGACGCGGTCGGCCGGGCGCTCCAGCAGCCGGGCCAGCGCCGTCAGCTCGCGCGGGCGGCCCACGAACGCCGGTGACCCGGCCGGCAGCTGGGCGGGCGGCTCGGACGCCGCCGTGGCGGGCGCCGCCGGTACGGCGTCGAGCAGCTCCGGGTCGCCGGCCAGCATCCGCTGGTGCAGCTGGGTCGCCTCGGCGCCCGGGTCGATGCCGAGGTCGTCGCGCAGCACCGAGACCAGGCGGGCGAACGTCGCCAGCGCCTCGCCCTGCTGGCCGGTGCGGTACAGCGCCAGCATCAGGTGGCACCAGGACCGCTCGCGCCACGGCTGCTCCGACGTCAGCCGCCGCAGCGACGCCACGAACACGTCGTCGAGGTCGCCGGCCCGCAGCCGCAGCTCGTCGCGCCGCTCGGCGACGCTGAGCACCTCGTCGAGCAGGGCCGGCCCTTCGACGGCGCCCAGCTGGCCGACCGGGAGCCCGGACAGCGGGTCGCCGGTCCACAGCTCCAGCGCCGCGCTCAGCGCCGCCCGATCGGTGGCCGCGGTGTCGGCGGCGGCGACGAGGAGGCGGAAGCGGTGGAGGTCGACCTGGTCGGGGTCGAGGTCCAGGCGCAGCCCGTCGCCGTGCGCGACGATCGCGTCGCGCCCCAGCGCGTCGCGCAGCCGCGACGCGTACGTCTGGATGGCCCGCCGCGGGCTGGCCGGCAGCTCCTCCGGCGACCACAGCAGCTCGGTGATCACGGCGTACGGCACCGGCGTGCTCAGCCGCAGCGCGAGCGCTGCGAGCAGCGCGGCAGGACGACGGGCCAGCGGTACGGGCTGCGTGCCCCGGAGCAGCTCGACCTGGCCCAGCAGTCGGATGAAGACCACCGGCTCGGGCACGGCGACGAGGCTACCGGCCGGAGCCGGCGGGCACGGCCGGCTCCGGCAGCGGGAACAGGGCGAAGAACCGGCGGGCGGCCTCGGTGTCGGGGTCGAGCCGCACGAGACCGGCCTCGACGGCGGCGCCGAGATCGTGGCCGCCCCAGATGACCTCGTTGAGGACGGTGCCGGCGGCGGTGACGGTGAGGTCGGCCGGCCCGGTGCCGCGCACGAGGCGGAACTCGTCCCCGCCCACGGTGGCGGTGAAGGCGTCGTCGTCGACGCGCAGCGCGTACGTGGCGTCGAGGCCGGCGGCCCGGCCGGGGGCGAAGAGGGTGCGCATGGCCAGCACCAGGGCGTCGACGCTGAGCGGGGCGTCGTGGTCGATGCCGGGGGACCGGCTGCCCCAGCGGCCGAGCGCGCGCACCACCGGCTCGAGCTCGCGGCCCCACGCGGTCAGGTCGTAGACCTGTGACGCGACCGGCGGGGGCAGGGTGTGGCGGCGGACCACGCCGGCGGCCTCGAGGTCGCGCAGCCGCTGGACGATGACGTTGGGCGCCGCGCCGGGCAGCCCGCGCCGTAGTCCGGTGAAGCGTTTCGGGCCGAGCAGCAGCTCGCGCACCACGAGCAACGCCCACCGCTCGCCGACGAGGTCGAGGGCGTGCGCGGCCGCGCAGCCGTCGGCGTAGGAGCGCTTGGTCGACACGCGTGGAGCCTAGCAGTCGAGTAGTGAATCGCAATCGAAGGGTTGTGATGTACAACCAGCGTCCGCCGCGCGACGTGACCGGCTGCTCGCGCTCCGGCGGCCGGCCGTGACGACTGGCCCGTTACCGGATCGTGACAGCCTTGTCGCAGAACTGCTGTTAACGTTCACAACCAGCATATTCCGGATGTTATCCAGCGGCGGGTCACATGGCCCGTTGCTGCGAGGGAGGGGCCTTGTGAACCTACGAGTCAAAGCCCTGGTCGGCGGCGCGCTGCTGGCCCTGACGGTGGCGGCGTGCGGCGGCGAGGGCGCGGGCGGCGGCACCGAGGAGTCCGCCCCTCCCGAGGACCGCACGATCGGCGTCTCGATGCCGACACAGACGTCGGAACGATGGATCGCCGACGGCGACTCGGTGCGCGAGCAGCTCGAGGAGCTGGGCTACCAGGTCGACCTGCAGTACGCCGGCGACGACATCCCGACGCAGTCGCAGCAGGTGGACCAGATGATCACGCAGGGCGCGGACGTCCTGATCATCGCCGCCATCGACGGGACGGCGCTGAGCAGCCAGCTGCAGGCGGCCGCCGACGCCGACATCCCCGTCATCGCCTACGACCGGCTGATCCGCGACAGCGAGAACGTCGACTTCTACGTCAGCTTCGACAACTACCGCGTCGGCGTCGCCCAGGCCGAGGCGCTGCTGACCGGGCTCGGGCTGCTGACGGCGGACGGGCAGCCGGGCGAGGCGACCGGCCCGTTCAACGTCGAGCTGTTCGCCGGGTCGCTGGACGACAACAACGCGCACTTCTTCTTCGACGGCGCGATGGACACGCTGCAGCCGTTCATCGACGACGGCTCGCTGGCGGTGAAATCCGGGCAGGCCGAGATCGAGCAGGTCGCGATCCTGCGCTGGCAGCAGGAGACCGCGCAGCGGCGCATGGAGGACCTGCTGACGTCCAGCTACAACGACGGCTCGCGGGTCGACGGTGTGCTGTCGCCGTACGACGGGCTGTCGCGCGGCATCATCACGGCCCTGCAGAACGCCGGCTACGGCGCGGCCGCCAGCCCGATGTCGGTGGTCACCGGGCAGGACGCGGAGATCGCGTCGGTGAAGCTGATCGACGACGGCGTGCAGAACTCCACCATCTTCAAGGACACCCGGCTGCTGGCCGAGCAGGCCGTCGCCGCGGCGGAGGCGTTCCTGGCCGGCGAGGAGCCGGAGGCCAACGACACCGAGACGTACGAGAACGGCGTCAAGGTGGTCCCGTCGTACCTGCTGCCGGTCGAGACCGTGTACGCCGACGACATCGCGCCGCTGCTCGTCGACTCCGGCTACTACACGGCCGAGGAGGTCGCCGCCGGCCAGACCGACTGAGGCCCCGCGATGAGCGACACCATCCTGGAGATGCGCGGCATCACCAAGACCTTCCCCGGCGTCACGGCCCTGCGGGACGTCTCGCTGGTGGTGCGGCGCGGCGAGATCCACGCGATCTGCGGCGAGAACGGCGCCGGCAAGTCGACGCTGATGAAGGTGCTGTCCGGGGTGCATCCGGCCGGCTCGTACGACGGCGACATCGTCCTCGGCGGCGAGCCGGCCCGGTTCCACGGCATCCGCGACAGTGAAGCCGTCGGCGTCGTGATCATCCACCAGGAGCTGGCGCTGGTGCCGCACCTGTCGGTCGCCGAGAACGTGTTCCTCGGCAACGAGCGCCGCGGCCGCGGCGGGCTGATCGACTGGAACCGCGCCAACGCCGAGGCGGCCGCGCTGCTCGCGTCCGTCGGCCTGGACGAGAACCCGGTGACGCCGGTCGCGCAGCTCGGCGTCGGCAAGCAGCAGCTGGTCGAGATCGCGAAGGCGCTGTCGAAGGAGGTCCGGCTGCTGATCCTGGACGAGCCGACCGCCGCGCTCAACGACACCGACTCCGCGCACCTGCTGGACCTGCTGCGCCGGCTGCGCGACCGGGGCATCACCTGCATCCTCATCTCGCACAAGCTGGGCGAGGTGACGTCGATCGCCGACGCCATCACGGTGCTGCGCGACGGCCGGACGGTCGAGACGCTGCGTACGTCGGACGGCGAGGCGACGCAGGAGCGGATCATCCGCGGCATGGTCGGCCGCGACCTGGAGAGCTTCTACCCGGACCGCGTCAGCGCACCCGGTGAGGAGGTGCTGCGGCTGGAGGACTGGACCGTCTGGCACCCCAGCCAGGACCGCAAGGTGGTCGACGGCGTCAGCCTGGCGGTCCGCGCGGGCGAGGTGGTCGGCATCGCCGGGCTGATGGGCGCCGGGCGCACCGAGCTGGCCATGAGCGTGTTCGGCCGGTCCTACGGCCGCGACGTCAGCGGCCGGCTTTACGTGCGCGGCCGCGAGGTGCGGGCGCGGTCGGTGTCGGAGGCGATCGGCAACGGCATCGCCTACGCCACCGAGGACCGCAAGAAGTATGGCCTCAACCTGATCGAGGACGTGCGCCGCAACGTGTCCGCGGCGGCGCTGCGCAAGCTCGCGAGCCGTGGCTGGGTCGACGGCAACGAGGAGATCCGGGTCGCCGAGGAGAGCCGGTCCTACCTCGGCATCCGCGCGCCGAGCGTCATGACGTCCGTCGGCACGCTGTCCGGCGGCAACCAGCAGAAGGTCGTGCTGGCCAAGTGGCTGTTCGCCGACCCCGACGTGCTGATCCTGGACGAGCCGACCCGCGGCATCGACGTCGGCGCGAAGTACGAGATCTACACCATCATCAACCGGCTGGTCGCGGCCGGCAAGGGCGTCCTCGTCATCTCGTCCGAGCTGCCCGAGCTGCTCGGCGTCTGCGACCGCATCTACACGCTGGCCGCGGGCCGGCTCACCGGCGAGCTGCCGGTCGGCGCGGCCACTCAGGAGAACCTCATGGCACTGATGACGAAGGAGGGCGCCGCATGACCAGCACGCAGCGGCCGCCGGCCGACGACCGCGCCGAGGCGGAGAGCGCCCAGGCCGCCGCCCTGCACACCGGCACCAGCAACCTGCGCACGCTGGTGACCCGCAACGTGCGGCAGAGCGGCATCTACGTGGCCTTCGTGGTGATCGTGGCGCTGTTCGCGATCCTGACCGACGGCGTGCTGCTGAGCCCCGGCAACATCACCAACATCGTCCTGCAGTACTCCTACATCCTGGTGCTGGCGATCGGGATGGTGATCGTCATCATCGCCGGGCACATCGACCTGTCCGTCGGGTCGGTGGTGGCGCTGACCGGCGCGGTGTCGGCGGTGCTGGTGATCCAGCAGGGCTACGCCTGGTGGATCGGCATCGTGGCGGCGCTGCTGGTCGGCGTCGCGGTCGGCGCCTGGCAGGGATTCTGGGTCGCCTACGTCGGCATCCCGGCGTTCATCGTGACGCTGGCCGGCATGCTGCTGTTCCGCGGGCTGACGCTGCAGGTGCTGGACAACATCTCGCTGTCGCCGTTCCCGTCCGAGTACCAGCGGGTCGCCAGCGGCTTCCTCAACGGCCTGTTCGGCGGGCAGGGCTACGACGCGTTCACGCTGTTCATCGGCGCGTTCGCGGTGGCCGGATACGCCGTCAGCGGGTTCCGGACCCGGGTCGCGCGGATCCGCTACCGCCAGCCGGTGGAGTCGTTCCCGCTGTTCGTGGCCCGGGTGCTGGCCGTCGGCGCCGTCATCATGTACTTCGCCTGGCAGCTGGCGCACGCGCGCGGGCTGCCGATCGTGCTGATCATCCTCGGCGTCCTGGTCATCACCTACGCCGTCGTGACCAAGCGGACGGTGTTCGGCCGCCAGGTGTACGCGATCGGCGGCAACCTGTCCGCGGCGCTGCTGTCCGGCGTGCGGGTGCGGACGGTGAACTTCTGGATCTTCGTCAACATGGGCTTCCTGTCCGCCGTCGCCGGCGTCATCTACTCGTCCCGGTCCAACGGCGCCCAGCCGGCGGCGGGGACGATGTTCGAGCTGGACGCCATCGCGGCGGCGTTCATCGGGGGAGCGGCGGTGACCGGCGGCGTCGGCACCGTCGTCGGCGCGATGGTCGGCGGCCTGATCATGGCGGTGATGAGCAACGGCATGCAGCTCATGGGCGTCGACCAGTCGGTGCAGTCGGTGGTGAAGGGCCTGGTGCTGATGCTCGCCGTCGCCTTCGACATCTGGAACAAGCGCCGCGGCGGCGCCGCCCGCTGACGGGTTCTGACGCCGCAACTGTCCGGGGTCTACCCGTGCGTGAAGGGTGCGTCAGGTCGACGCCGTCGATACTGAAGCCGTGCATCTCCTCGAAGGGTGAGAACTCTCCAGCGACTCCCTCGATGATCGCCATCGGCGATCGGGAGAATGTCCACCTCGACCGACATCGCCGCTTCGGCGGGCAGTTCGTCCTCGCGGAAGGTGATGCGGTCCGGATGGCGTGTTCCAGTTGGTCTCGGCGCATCAGCTCACCGTGCGAAGGACTTCAGACCGCTCGTCCTGCGAGAGCAGCCCTCCTAGCGGCGACACCTCTCGCATCTCGATCGAGTCGCGATCCAGCCCGGTCAGCACGCGATGCAGGCCCGGGACATCGGTACGCCGGACGAGCGACTCCCAACGATCGAGGTTGCGTAGGTGCGGCTGACCTCGGACGCTTGTTCTCAGACGCTCCAGGTTCCGCTCGATGGTCGGTTGCCATTCCTGCAGGCCCGACCTGGACAGGTGAGTGGACAGCCGGCGGTGGAGCTGCCAGGACCTGCGCTCGGAGCGAGTGAGCTGCGGGCGAACGGGTCGGTGACTGACCTCGAGCCGGTATCCCATGCACGACAGCAGCCGATCCAATTGCTCGTCGCTGAACTCGATCCTGCCGGACAGGAACTGGCTGATGCTCGGCTGACGCACGCCGCCCATGATCATCGGCGATCGACCACACCATCACGTGGTCGATCGCCGATGATCATGGGAGCCCGAGCGCGGCGGAGGAGGACCGGACGACGGGGAGGTCGACGACGAAGCGGGCGCCGCCGCCGGGGCGGTCCAGGACGGTGACGGTGCCGCCGTGCCAGCGCACGTGCTGGGCCACGATCGCCAGCCCGAGGCCGACGCCGCGGCCACCGCGGCCGCCGCTGACCCCGTCGCGGGCGAAGCGGTCGAAGATCCGCGTCCGCCGGTCCTCCGGCACGCCCGGCCCGGAGTCGTCCACCTCGAACCGCACCCGGCCGTCGTCGAGGGCACCGACCTGTCCGCCGCCCAGGCGGGGGTCCCGGCCGGGGGAGCGGGCGGCTGGCAGGTGGACCTGAAGTTCGACCACACCGGACAGCAGCAGTTCGCCGACGCCACGAAGGCGGTCGTGGACCAGCCGGCGCTGAAGAACGAGATCGCCATCGTGCTGGACGGGCTGGTGGTGTCGTCGCCGCGCATCGTCGACGTCATCAGCGGCGGGCGGGCGCAGATCACCGGCACGTTCACCAAGCAGGAGGCGACCGACCTCGCACACGTGCTCAGCTACGGCTCGCTGCCGCTGGCGTTCGAGAAGAGCCAGGTCAGCACGATCTCGCCGACGCTGGGCGCCACACAGTTGCACGCCGGGCTGGTGGCCGGGGCGATCGGGCTCGGGCTGGTCGCGCTGTACTGCCTGGCCTACTACCGGCGGCTCGGCGTCATCGCCGTCGCCAGCCTGCTGCTCGCGGCCGGCTGCTCCTACGCGGCGGTGTCGCTGCTCGGCGCGCAGGTCAACTACCGGCTGTCGCTGGCCGGGATCGCCGGCCTGATCGTCGCGGTCGGCATCACGGCCGACTCGTTCGTGGTGTTCTTCGATCGTGTCCGCGACGAGGGCCGCGACGGCCGCACCACCCGGTCGGCGGTCGAGTACGGCTGGCGGCGGGCGCGGCGCACCATCCTCGTCGCCGACACCGTGTCGTTCCTGTCCGCGGCCGTGCTGTACCTGCTGTCGGCGGACCAGGTGCGCGGCTTCGCCTTCGCGCTCGGCCTGGCGACGCTGATCGACCTGACGGCGGTCTTCCTGTTCACCCGGCCGGTGGTCGCGTACGCGGTGCGTGGCTGGTGGCTGCGCGGCCGCTGGTCCGGCCTGGACGCGAGCCAGGCCTCGCTGGGCGCCCGGCTGCACCGCGGCGAGGCGAGCATCGACGTCGTGCGGCGGTCCCGCCGCTGGTTCGCCCTCAGCGGCGTGGTGCTCGTCCTCGCCGTGGCCGGCCTGTCCGTCCGTGGCCTGCAGCTCGGCGTCGAGTTCGAGGGCGGCGCGATCATCCAGACGCACGGCGGCTCGGCCACCGTCGGCCAGGTGGAGGACGCGTTGGCCGCCGACGGCGTCGACAGCGCCCAGGTGCGCCAGCTCGGCGACGGCAGCATCGTCGTCGAGGTCGGGACGTCCGACGCGGACCGCGCCGCCGAGCTGCAGGACACCGTCGCGCAGGCCGCCGGGGTGTCCGCGGACGACGTCACCACCGACGTCATCGGGCCGAGCTGGGGCCACGACGTCACCCGGAAGGCGGTCGTGGCGCTGGCCGCGTTCGCCGCGCTGCTGCACGACCTCGCCATCACCGTCGGCGTGTACGCGCTGGCCGGGCTGACCGTCACCCCGGCCACCGTGGTCGGCGTGCTGACCATCCTCGGCTACTCGCTGTACGACACCGTCGTCGTGTTCGACAAGGTGCGCGAGAACACCGGGCACCGCGCCCGCGGCGTCACGTACGCGCAGGCGGCGAGCCGGGCGGTCGACCAGACGCTGCTCCGCTCGGTGTCGACGTCGCTGATCGCGCTGCTCCCGGTGGCCGGGATGCTGATCGCCGGCGCCGTCACCGTCGGGGCGCAGACGCTGGAGGATCTCGCGCTGGCGCTGTTCGTCGGCATCCTGGCCGGCACCTACTCGTCCATCTTCATCGCGGTGCCGCTGCTGGTCCGCTGGGAGCGGCGCCGGCCCGGCGGGTCCGTGGCCGTCGCCGGTCGCGGTGAGGGACAATCGGGGCGTGTGCGGACGGTACGTGGCTGACGCGTCGATGGACGACCTCGCGGCGGAGTTCGACGCCATCGCGTCAGGCGCGGTGCTCGAGCTGATGGCCTCGTACAACGTGGCGCCCACTGACCGCGTCCCCGTCGTGCTGGAACGCACCGACGAGCCGCCGGAGCGGACCCGGCAGCTGCACGCCGCGCGCTGGGGGCTGATCCCATCGTGGGCGAAGGACGCCCGCGGCGGCGCCCCGATGATCAACGCCCGCATCGAGACCGTCGCGGACAAGCCGGCCTTCCGCGGCCCGATCGCGCGGCGCCGCTGCGTCCTCCCGGCCCGCGGCTACTACGAATGGCAGCGGGGCCCCGGCCGCGCGAAACAGCCCTACTTCATCCACGGCGACGCCGGCCTGCTCGCGATGGCCGGCGTGTTCGAATGGTGGCCCGACCCGTCCGTCCCCGCCGACCACCCGGACCGCTGGGTGCTGTCGGCCAGCGTCCTCACCACGACGCCGGTGCCGGAACTGGCGCACATCCACGACCGCATGCCGGTGCTGCTGACGGCGGCGGAGATCCCGGACTGGCTGGACCGCCGCAACGAGGAAGCGGCGGCCCTGCTCGACCTCGCCCGCTCGGCAGCGGCCCGGGCCGGTGCGGCGCTGACCGCCCGGCCGGTCGGGCCCGAGGTCGGGAACGTCCGCAACAACCACGCCGGCCTGGTGGCCGAGGCGGTCCCGGCGCAGCCCGGCCTCCTCGACCTCTAACTTCGCTTTCGGCGACGCGACGTGACATGGATGTAGCCCGGTGGCGGCGCCTTGCCGGCCGGCGCAACGGTGTGGGGTCGCTGCGTGACGAGGTGAAACACTGTCGTGTCCGCGACAGTGATGCCGCGTCGTTTCCGCAGCGATCTCACGTCGATCTCGGCATCGTTGAGCGGCGGCGACTGTGCGCCCCCTGGTGCGCCATTGGGTGGGATCACTGTGCGTGGCGGGTGGCGTTGCTGTTGTCAGGGGAACAGTGATCCGCCCCACCTGGCGCAGCGAATCCACACGGTGGGGTGGGGATCGTGTAACGGTTCGCCGTCGTGCGGCGGTTGGCCGTCATGGCCACGTGGGCCGTCCCCCTGCTGCCCATTTTCTTAGCCGCGCGCGTGCGCCTCAAGTCCGCGCCGCTGTGGTCGGCGTTCGCTGGGCTTGGGGGCTTGGACTTGACCCGCACGCGCGCGGTCTAAGTGCGGGCAGTTATCAGGGGGACGGGGGAAGTGCGGGCAGAGCCCGCGCCGCGCACCGTTCGCCTGGCTGGCGTTCGCTGTTCCTGCCGGTGCACCGTTCGGTCGTCCTCGACTCCCGGAGCCGTCTTCGATGGCGGGAGTCGTGTTCCGGGCGCCGTTGGACGATTCTGGCTATCGAAGACGGCCCAGATCGTCGACGTCACTCGCGTGGGGAGCGCCTCACCCGCCGTAGCACCGGATGACGGTCGTCATCGGCGGCCATGCGGTGCTGGCGCGGGTGAGGTGCTCCCGGCGCGGGTGAAGTGAGGTGTGCCCAGTCTTTCCCCGTCCCCCTGATAGGTGCCCGTTCTTGGCCGCGGGACCGCGGGTCAAGTACGCCCCGTCGTCGCGAAGCGACCCCCCCTTGGGCGGACTTGAGGCGCGGTCACGCGGCTGAGAGAATGGGCGGCAGGGGGACGGCCAACGTGCGGACCACGGCGAACGGCACGGAACCGCCAGGCTGCGTAGATCACGAGGACTCGTTCAGCTAGCGCCGGTCCCGGCGGACGGGGACCAGCCGGAGCCAGCGGGCGAGGTCGTCGATCTCGTGGTCGACGGCGGCGGCCGTCGCGAGGGTGAAGGGAACGTCCTCGTGGACGGCGTCCACCCGCAGCGCGCCGGCCCGGCGGTCCGCCGTCGCGTCCACCTTGCCGACCAGCCGGTCGCCGTGCAGCACGGGCAGCGCGAAGTAGCCCCACCGCCGCTGGCCGACGGGCTTGAACATCTCCAGCTGGTAGTCGAACTCGAACAGGTCGGCCATGCGCTTGCGGTCGTAGACGAGGCGGTCGAACGGCGACAGCAGCGCCGTCCGCCCGGCGAACGGCCGGCCGAGCTGGGCGGGATCGACCCGCCAGGCGCCCCGGACGCCGTCGACGACCGCGGGCTCGCCGGCCGGTTCGCCCGGTGACTCCAACGCCGCCGGACGGACCAGCCCGAGCGAGCGCAGCCGCCGCTCGTCGCGGCGGCACAGCGCCTGCGCCGCCGGGACGACGTCGTCGGGGTAGACGCGTTCGGCGAGGTCCCAGAGCGGGTCGCCGTTCTCGCGGCCGTGCAGGGCGACCTCGCCGCGTTGCACCAGGAACGCCAGCAGTTGCCGCACGTTGCGGCTGTTCGTCCAGCCGGACGACCGCCACGGCCGCACGGACGTGTCCGGGAGGTCGCGCGAGCGCAGCGGCCCGTCGGCGCGCAGCCGCTCGAGGAGGTCGAGGCGGAACCCCTCGTTGTCGTGCACCCAGGCGCGCTGCCGCTCCCGCCAGGCCGGCTCACCGGGCTCGGGCCGGTCCCAGGCGGCCATCTCGGCGCGATAGAGCGCGACGTCCTCGATCGGGCGGATGACGCCGCGCAGCTCGACCAGCCGCTGCTCCGCCAGCGCCGTGGCCAGCTCCGACGGGTCGTACTCCGGCCCGAGGCGGCTCCACACGACGAGGTCGGCGGCGGGCGCCACGGCCGACGCCGGGTCGTGGACGAGCGCCGTCAGCCCCCGCACGACATCGTCCAGATCGTCCGGCCGGTCGGCGTCGAGGAGCTGTGCGCGGACGGCGATGCGCCGGGCCTCGGCCCGGGTCAGCTCGTGCACCGTCACGGCGCCCACGCTAGACGGTGGGGCTCACCCCGCGCGGGTGAGGCCCCGCACCCGCCGCGGGTGGACCATGAGCCCGACGAACCTGGGGGGAGGCGTCATGACCAGCACATTCGAGCCGCAGAGGTCGCGCACGGACTCGTGGGCCGAGACCGGAGTGATGTTCGCCGCGACGATGATGATCCTGCTCGGCGTGTTCCAGTCGCTGGAAGGGCTGACCGCGCTCATCGACGAGAACTTCTACGCCGACGTGCCCGCGTACGCGTACGACATCAGCGTCGGGGCGTGGGCCTGGATCCACCTGGTGCTCGCGCTCCTGCTGATGATCGCGGGGTTCGCGCTGTACGGCGGCAGCCGGGTCGCGGCCGGTGCGGCGATGGCGCTGGCCGGGCTGTCGGCGATCTCGAACTTCCTCTTCCTGCCGCACTATCCGGTCTGGTCGATGATCGTCATCGCGCTGTGCGTGTTCTCGATGTGGGCGATCGTCCGCTCCGGCATCTTCGCGCCATGAGCGCCACCGTCACCGCCACGACCCCGGCCGAGGACCGCACCGAGTGGTACCGGCTCTCCGCGATGGACGCCTGCCGCCGGCTGGGCGTGGACTCCGGCGCCGGGCTGACGACGGCGGACGTCACCGAACGGCGGGCGAGGTACGGCCCGAACCGGCTGGCGCAGGTGGCGAAGGAGCCCGGCTGGAAGGCGTTCCTCCGTCAGTACCGCGACCTCATGCAGCTGGTGCTGGTCGGCGCCGCGGTCGTCAGCATCGCCGCCCTGCAGGACGTCTCGACCGGGCTGGTGGTGCTGGCGCTCACCGTGATCAACGCGGTGATGGGGCTGCACCAGGAGGGCAAGGCCGCGGAGAGCGTCGCCGCGCTGAGCAAGATGCTGATCATGACGGCGCACGTGCGCCGCGACGGGCAGGTCGTGGAGGTGCCGGCGGAGGAGCTGGTGCCGGGTGACGTCGTCAGCTTCGAGGCCGGCGACAAGGTGCCCGCCGACGGGCGGATCCTGCTGACGGCGACGCTGGAGATCGAGGAGGCCGGGCTGACGGGGGAGAGCTTGCCCGTCGCGAAGGTCGTCGCACCCGTCGCCGGCGACGACGTCCCGCTGGGCGACCGCATCGACATGGCGTACATGAACTCCCAGGTCACCCGCGGCCGCGGCGAGATGGTCGTCACCGCCACCGGCATGGCGACCGAGGTCGGGCACATCTCCGGCATGCTCAGCGGCGTCGAGCAGGAGAAGACGCCGCTCACCAAGCAACTGGACCAGCTGACCGTCCTCATCACGATCATGGCGGCCGGCGCGCTGGTCGCGATCATCCTGCTCGGGCTGGCCCGCGGCGAGGACTTCGACTCGCTGTTCCTGGTCGGCATCAGCCTGGCCATCGCCGCGATCCCGACCGGGCTGCCCGCCGTCGTCACGATGCTGCTGTCGATGGGCACGCAGCAACTGGCGGACAAGGGCGCCATCGTGAAGCGGTTGCGGTCGGTCGAGACGCTCGGGTCGACGTCGGCGATCTGCTCGGACAAGACCGGCACGCTGACGCTGAACCAGATGACGGCGCGGGCGCTGGTCGTGGCCGGCCGGCGGTTCGACGTCGACGGCGAGGGGTACTCCACGCAGGGCCGGATCATGCGCGTCGCCGGGTCCGGCGACGGGTCGCTGGAGCCGTTCCTGCTGCCGATGGCGCTGGCCAACGACGCGGTGATCCGCGACGGCGCGTGCATCGGCGACCCGACGGAGGGCGCGCTGGTCGTGCTGGCCGAGAAGGGCGGGCTGGACGTCGACGAGACCCGGCGCACGATCCCGCGGCTGGCCGAGGTGCCGTTCGACACCGAGTACAAGCTGATGGCGACCTTCCACGAACTGCACGAGAACGGCCGCCGGGTGGTCCGGTGCCTGGTGAAGGGCGCGCCGGACGTGCTGCTGGCGCGGTCGTCGCGGTACCTGGCCGCCGACGGGACGTCGCAGCCGCTGGGCGAGGGCGCGGGCGGGACGGCCAAGGTGCTGGCCGAGAACGACCGGCTGGCCGGCGAGGGCATGCGGGTGCTGGCCGTGGCGCGGCGCGACCTGGAGCGGATCGACTTCGACGCGACGTCGGACCTGCTCGGCGTCGTGGCCGACCTGGAGTTCCTCGCGCTCATCGGCATCGTCGACCCGCCGCGCAAGGAGGCCAGGGACGCGATCGCCGAGTGCCGGCGGGCCGGCATCCGGGTCCGGATGATCACCGGCGACCACGCCACCACCGCGTCGGCCATCGCCGGCCAGCTGGGCATCGAGGGCCGGGCGCTCACCGGGACCGAGTTCGCCGCGCTCACCGACGACGAGCTGCATCGCGAGGTCGACGGCATCGGCGTCGTCGCGCGGGTCGCGCCGGAGGACAAGGTGCGGCTGGTCGGCGTGCTGAAGGACCAGGGGAACGTCGTCGCGATGACCGGCGACGGCGTCAACGACGCGCCCGCGCTCACCCGGGCCGACATCGGCGTCGCGATGGGCATCACCGGGACGGAGGTCACCAAGGACGCCGCGGAGATGATCCTCACCGACGACAACTTCGCGACGATCGTCACCGCCGTCGAGGGCGGGCGCGGGCTCTACGACAACCTGATGAAGTACGTGCGCGTCCAGATGATCATGCTGGCCGGGTTCATCCTGACCTTCCTCGGCGCCGGGATCTTCACCATCGCGAACGGCACTCCGCTGCTGCCGCTGCAGATCCTGTGGATCAACTTCGCCATCGACGTGCTGCTGGCGATCGGGCTCGGGTTCGACCAGCCGACGCCGGGCCTGATGCAGCGCCGGCCGCGGTCGCCGGACGAGCCGGTGATCCGCCCGGCGCTGGGCGTCCGGCTGGCGCTGGACGGCCTGCTGATCGCGATCGGCGTCCTCGTGGTCGTCGCGGTGGGGGAGAACCAGTACGACCTGGCGGTCGCGACGACCATGGGCCTGGTCGCGACGTCGCTGCTGCACATCGTGGCGGCGCTGGAGTGGCGCAACCCGCTGCGGACGATCTTCACCCGCGACACGCTCGCCAACGGGCGATTCGTCCGGCTGATGCTCGTCGCCGGCGCCCTGACGTTCGTCGTCACCGCGATCGGGGCCCTGCAGCGGATCTTCGACACCGTGGAGCTGACCTCGACGCAGTGGGGCATCTGCCTGCTGGCCGCGCTGGCCTACCTGGTGCTGGCGGAGATCGAGAAGCTCGTCGCGAAGAGGTGAGGACGATGGACAGACGCAGCCGGATCGTCGACGGGTTACGCGTGCGGCCGGGCACGCCGGCGCACCTGGCCGGACGCGACACCTGCTGGTCGGCCGGCGGCGAGCTGGGCGCGCTGACGGCGCCGGAGCTCGACACGACCGCGCGCGAGTTGCTGAGGGAGGGCGTGTCCGCGCTGTCCGACGCGCAGGAGCTGCTCTGGGCCAGCGACCGGTACGCGCTGCTGGTGGTCTTCCAGGCGATGGACGCCGCCGGCAAGGACTCGGCGATCGAGCACGTCATGTCCGGCGTCAACCCGCAGGGCGTGGACGTCGTCGGGTTCCGCAAGCCGTCGGCCGAGGAGCTGGACCACACCTACCTGTGGCGCATCGCGAAGGCGGCGCCCGAGCGCGGCCGGATCGGGATCTTCAACCGGTCGCACTACGAGGAGGTCATCGCGCTGCGGGTGCACCCGGAGTGGCTGGACGCGCAGAAGCTGCCGGCGGGCGGCCGCGGGCCGGCCTTCTGGGCCGCGCGCCACGAGGACATCAACGCCTTCGAGCGGCACCTGGACCGCAACGGCACCAAGATCGTCAAGTTCTTCCTGCAGGTCTCCAAGGACGAGCAGCACCGGCGGTTCATGGCCCGCCTCGACAACCCGGACAAGCAGTGGAAGTTCAACGCCGCCGACGTCGCCGAACGGGCGCTGTGGGACGACTACCAGGCCGCCTACGAGGCGGCGCTGTCCGCGACGTCGACGGCGTGGGCGCCCTGGTACGTGGTGCCGGCCGACCAGAAGAGCGTCACCCAGGCCCTGGTCGCGGCCGTCATCCTGGAGGCCATCCAGGGGCTCGACCTGCAGTGGCCGGTCGTCTCCGCCGCAGACCACGAGGCCAACCTCCGCGCTCGCCGGCTCCTCGAGGCCGAGATGGTCGGCTGATCAGCCGCTCAGGGCGAGGTGGTGGGTGCGCAACCCGAGCTCGTCGACGACGTGGACGAGGAGGGCGGCGGGCTCGGCGGACGGGGTCAGCGGGACGTCCGGGCGCAGGTCCAGGTGCGGCCGCCATGACAGCGCCGGCGCCGACACCATCGGCACGGCGCCGTCGAGCCGCGTCGCGATGTGCCGGTGGTCGTGCCCGCACAGGACGGCGGCGACGGACGGGTGCCGGGCCACGACGGCGCGCAGGGCGGCCGCGTCGGTGAGCGGCCACTCGGTGTCGAGCTGGGCCAGCCCGGTGCGGAACGGCGGGTGGTGCAGCACGACCAGCGCCGGCCCGGTGGACGCCGCCAGCACGCCGTCCAGCCAGGCCAGCTGCGCCTCGCCGAGCGTGCCGGACGAGCTGTCCAGGCCGATCAGCAGGACGCCGCCGGCGGTCTCGGTCCAGGCGGCCGGTGACCCGGCGGCGTCGGCGGGGACGCCCAGCAGCTGCGGCAGCTCGGCGCGCAGCACCGCGGGATCGTCGTGGTTGCCGGCGACCACCAGGCAGCGCACCCCGAGTGGCTCGAGCAGCGCGCCCAGCCGCCGGTACTCGACGGCGGTGCCGTGGTCGGTGAGGTCGCCGGTGAGCAGCAGCAGGTCGGGCGCGGGCAGGACGGAGCCGAGCGCGGCGGGCAGCGCCGCGAACACCGCGGCGAGCGCGGCGTCGTGCACGCTGCCGACGTGGGGGTCACTGGCGTGGGCAAGGATCATCGCCCGCCGATCCTACGGCGGGAGGGCCCCCGGCGGGAGCGGCGCCTCGCCCGTCGTGGACACGATGATCTCGGCGGCGATCTTGCGCAGCTTGACGTTGTCGCGCTGCGAGCGGCGGCGCAGCACCTCGAACGCCGTACGGGCGTTGCAGCTGTGCTTGCTCATCAGCACCCCGAGCGCCTGGTCGATGACGTAGCGCGAGGTCAGCGCGACGCGCAGGTGTTCGGCGTGGGCCGCGTACTCGAACATCCGCAGCGCGATGTGCAACGCGTCGGCGTGCCGACCGGCCAGCTCCGCCGTCCGGGCCCGGGCCGCGGCGTCCAGCGCCTCCGCCCGCCGCGCGTAGACGGTGACGGCGCCGAGCGGCGCGAGGTCGCCATCGACCGGCGCCGCGAACACCGTCGCCACGCCGTCGGCGGCGCCGCGCAGCGTCAGCTCCGGCCAGCGCACGTCGACCGGCAGGTACTCCACGGTCACCGGTTCGCCGGTCTGGACCGCCTGCAGTGTCGGCCCCTCCTGGGTGATGTACTGCGTCTCCTCCAGGGCCGCGGCGACGGCGTCGCTGCTGCCCGACGTCACCGGCAGTCGCGGCCCGCGCCGCACCGTCACCGAGCAGGACACCCCGCCGCCCAGTTCGTGCGCGATGCTGCCGGCCAGGCCGGTCAGGAAGTCGTGCAACGTGCCGCTGCTGGTCAGCAGGGCACAGGCCGTCTTGGGCCCCGTGGTCATCGCTTGGTCCGTGGTCATCGGCTCCGCCCCCGTCGCCTCGTACCTGAAAATCGGCTGGTCCTGCTGTCGACGATGTCACCGACCAGCGGAAACGGCTTCGGCCTGACGGGACGAGAGGGGCCCGCGCGGACCGTCCTGGCAGGTCGAGAGGGGTGGACGGACCAGTCTGCCGGGCGTGTCCCGGCCGAATGGCCTGACATGTGACCCGTGACGGGGCAGACTGGGACGATGTCGCACAGCGGCAGCGCTCGGGGTGGGGCGCCGCAGCCGCCTGTCGTGGGAACCTCGGCGGCCCGGCGCGGCCCAGCGCGGCTGCGTGAGCTGCTGGCCCTGTCGTTGCTGATGGCCGACGGGCGGCCGGCGGCGCAGATCGTCGAGCTGGCCCGCGGCGCCGTCCGCTCCTGGACCGCGTGCGAGGTGGTGGCCGTCCCACGCAAGGCGGGCGACGCGTCCGCCGCCGGGATCAGCGGCCTGCGCGCCGCCGGCGGCCGGGTCGGCGCCAAGGGGCACGGCTGGGCGTGGGCGTACGCCATGCACGCCGCGAACGGCCCGCAGGGCCACCTCGTGGTCGGCGGTGACCGGCCGCCCAGCACCGACGACCGGTTCCTGCTCGCCAGCCTGGCCCGCTACACCGCCGTCGCGCTCGGCCAGGACGCGCTGCGCCGCCGGCTGCGCCGGACCACCGGCGACCTCCACCGGGCCGAGGCGCAGCTGCGCCAGCAGGTCGCCGTTCAGGAGACGCTGGCCCGTGCCGCCGTCGACGCCACCGAGGACCGCATCCGCGCCATCGCCGAGGCGCTGCACGCGATCACCGGCCTGCCGGTGGTCATCGAGGATGCGTCCGGGCAGGCCCGCGCGTGGTCCGGCCTGGCCGAGCCGCCCGAGGCGCCCGCGGCGCAGGCCGGCGCGCCGGACCTGCGCGGCCCGCTGCCGGTCCGCGACGGCGACCGCCTGGTCGCGGCCGCGCAGCCGCGGCAGGAGGTGCTCGGCACGATCGCGCTGGTCGACCCGGGCCGGATGGCGGGCGAGCGCGACCGGTTCGCGCTGACGCACGCCGCGCTGGTGCTGTCCGGCGAGCTGGCGCACGTCCAGGCGGTGGCCGAAGTGGAGGGGAAGCAGCGGCGCGACCTCGTCGAGGACCTGCTCGACGGCGTCGACGAGACCGGCGTGCTGGCCCGGGCCGAGGCCGTGGGCTACGACCTCGGCCCGCCGCACCGCGCCGTCGTCATCGGCTCCCCGGCGGCGCCGGCCGGCGACGCGCTGACGGCGGCCGTCGAGCGGGCCGTCGCCGGGCTCGGGCTGCCGGCCCTGCTCGGACGCCGCGCCGACCACGTCGTGCTGCTGACGCCGGACCCGCCGCGCGTGGCCGCCGCGGCGACGTGGGAGCGGCTGCACGCGTCGATCTCGCAGCGCCTCGGCGCCGCCGAGGTGGCCGTCGGGGTGGGGCGCCCGGCGGACGGGCCGGCCGGGCTCGCGCAGTCGTGGCGCGACGCGCAGCGGGCCTACGCCGTGCGGGCCGGTGGCCGCCAGCGCGACGGCGTCACCGTCGACGACGAACTGGGCCTGTACCGCATCCTCGGGACCGGCGCCGGCAGCGGCGACCTCGAACGCTACGTCGACGAGTGGCTGGGCGCGCTGCTGCGCTACGACGCCGAGAGCCACAGCGAGCTGACCCGGACGCTGCGCACGTACCTGGACCACGGCGGCAGCTACGACGAGACCGCGGCCGCGCTGATCATCCACCGCAGCACGCTGCGCTACCGGCTGCAGCGCATCCGCGACCTCACCGGCCTCGACCTCGGCGACCCCGACATCCGCCTCAACCTGCACGTCGCCGTCCGCGGCTGGTCCGTCCTCGGCGGCGACGACGACGGCTAGCCCATCCCTTTCATGATCATCAACCGGTGGCGACGCCATGATGTCGCCACCGGTTGATGATCATGAGGGTCAGGCCGGCGGCGCGTAGAGCTCCAGCTGGGTGAGCCAGAGCCGGTCCGGGAAGTCCGCCGAGCCGCCGCCGGCCGGCTGCACCACCCGGACGTGGGTCGCGCGGCGGGTGGGGGCGTCGTGCACCGAGTGGGGCGCCTCGGCGCCGTCGGTGACGTCGATCCAGGGCTCCCAGGCGCCGTCGTCGCCGTCGCGGGTCTCCAGCCGGTAGACCGCGCTGCTGTGGTAGCTCAGCCGGTACTCCGGCCAGTGCAGGACGGCGCGCCCGAGCAGCCGCGGCCCGGCCAGCGCGACCTCGACGGCGTGCGGGCCGGCGGCATCGGCCGACGCCCAGCCGGTGCGCCGGTTGCCGTCCGTGAGCACCGGTGTGACCTCGGTGTACGGCTGCGCGACGACGACCGGGCCCATGAGGTGCGGCTGCAGCCGGTTGTCCGAGCCGCGGTGCCACAGGATCGGCGTCGCGGTGCCGTCGACGGGGTGCGCCATGGTGACCGGGCCGTCGGTGTCGCTGAGGAAGTCGTTGCGCATCAGCACGGTGATGTGCGCGTAGTAGGCCGGCAGCTTCGCGGCGAAGAACTCGTCCTCGTCGGGCAGCCGCTCGCCGTAGGCGTTGAACGACAGCGAGTGCGGGCCGCGCCGGGGCTCGATCTTGGCCAGCTCGTCGTCGGCGAACGCCCGGTGGATGTCCCACGCCGACAGCGCCTGGCCGTCGCGCTCGTAGTGGACGTCGAAGTCGGTGTCCATCATCACCCAGCCGCCCTGCTCGGACGACCAGATCTCGGCGACGACGTGCTCGTCGACCGGCGGGTCGGCGACCGCCTCGTCGCCGATGCGGTAGCTGTCGGAGATGCCGCGGTGCAGGTTGATCATCCGGGCCGGGATGCCCAGCGCGAGGCAGCTCTGCACCAGCGCCACCGAGTAGTGGACGCAGATGAAGTGCTCGACGCCGCGGGAGCCGCGGTCGAGGATGAGCAGCGCGTTCCATTCCGGCATCCGGTACGGGATGTGGTGCGGGAACAGCGACTTGATCCAGTCGCGCAGCCGCACCGCCTTCTCGACGTCGGTGCCGTCGCCGGCGACGTCGGCCAGCGGGAAGCGGCGGCGCAGCTCGGCCAGCACCGGGTGGTCCGGGTCCTCCGACGCGAACGGGACGGCGCCGGCCGGCGCGGGCGCGGTGACGTCGTAGTAGACGGCGCCGGCGTCGGCGGGATTGGCGGAGCCGAGGTAGCTGTCGACGCGCACCGTGGTGCCGGCCTCGCGGGCCAGGTTCACCCGCGGGTAGGACGGCAGCACGGACAGCTCGTCCGCGCGGTCCATGCGGGTGAGGATCTCGGTGCGCCACTCGGCGAGCCGTTCCTCCAGCGTGCGGTAGTCGGGGTGCTCCTGCACGGCATCCTCCATCGAGCGGTGTCCGGTCGAGATCGAGGCTACGGAACGGGGTACGGCCGCGACAGGCTCAGACTTGTCCTGCGAACTCACGCAGCGCCGCGGCGACGGCGCCCGCGGCGGCGTCGAGGTAGCGGCGGCCGTCGTCGGCGGTGCCGGCCGACGGGTCGTCGGAGCAGCCGTCGCCCTGGGCCATCGCGTCGGGCCGTTCCACGTGGTAGCGGCCCCAGTAGCCGGCCGGGTTGCGCGCGAACGGGGCGCCCGGCCGGTGCGGCGGGTCGTCGACGAGGTCCGGGCGCAGCGCCAGCACCAGCGACGTCTCGAACGCGCCGGCGTGGCCGGGCAGCCGGCCGTGGTCCTGCGCGCCGGCCGCGACCAGATCGTCCCACGCCATCACCCAGTACGACCCGGCGCCGACCGGCACCCGCAGCGCCTGCCCGGCCTCCCTGGCGGCGACGACGATCAGCTCGGCGTTGCCGCCGTGCCCGTTGAGCAGGAAGATCCGGCCGAACCCGGCCGCCGCCAGCCCGGCGCAGGTGTCGCGCAGCTGGGCCAGCAGCGTGCCCACCCCCGCGGTCAGCGTCGCGCCGATCGGCACGTGGTGCGGCGAGTACCCGACGGCGACGCCCGGCGCCACGACGACGTCCACCGACCCCGCCAGCCGATCCGCCGCGTCGCGGGCCAGGTGCTCGGCCACCATGAGGTCGGTGCTCAGCGGCAGGTGCGGCCCGTGCTGCTCGCACGCCCCGACCGGCACGACGGCGACGGCGTCCGGCGCCCGCCGTGCGACCGCGGTCCGGGTCAGCTCGGCCAGCAGCGCCGTCACGACCCGATCCTGGCGTGCAGCGTGTGGTCGCCGGAGCGCAGCACGTGGCTGCGCATCAGCGCCTCGGCGCGGTCCGGGTCGCCGTCGAGGATCGCGTCGCCGACGTCGATGTGCTCGGCGTTGCCGCGCTGCAGCTCGTCCGGGTCCTGCAGCGCGCGCTCGCGCACGGCGGCGTCGACCCCGAGCAGGGTGCCGAGGAACTGGACGATGACGCGGTTGCCGGACAGGTCCCGGATCGCGTCGTGGAACGCGGCGTTGATCTCGATGATCTCCGGGACCGGGCGCAGGATCGGGTCCTTCATCAGCTCCAGCGGCTCGGCCAGCGCGGCGACGCCGGTCAGGTCGCCGTCGGCCACCCGCACCGCGCACAGCCGGGCGGCCAGCCCTTCCAGCCACCCGCGCACCGTGATGACCTGCTCGAACGAGGTCAGCGCGTTCTCGCCGACGACGATGCCGCGGCGTGGCATGGTGCGCACGAACCCCTCGTTCTCGAGCCGGCGCAGCGCCTCCTTCACCGGCGTCGTGCTGATGCCCAGCTCCTGCGCCGTGACCCGCTCGGTGATCTTGTCGCCGGGTGTCAGCTCGCCGTTGATCAGCTTGGTCAGCAGCACCTGGTACACCTGGTCGCGGATCAGCGGAACCTCGCGGATCACGGGCCGGTCCTCGGTCACCATGCCACCACCGTCCCCTCTCGCAGCGACTCCGTCACGGCCGCCCCGATGCGCAGCGACGCGAGCCCGGCCGCCGTCGACGTCTCCGGCTCGGCCCGGGTGCGCACGCACTCGACGAAATGGGCCAGCTGCCGGTCGAAGCACTCGTCGTTCCACGGCCGCTCGAACCGCACCTCCTCGGTGCGCAGCGTGCCGTCCTCGCGGGTGGTCAGCGTGGCCACCTGCTCGGGCCGGTCGATCAGCGCGACGCCGCGCGGCCCGAGGATGCGGAAGTCGCCCTTCGGCGAGGTGGGGAAGAACCAGCCCACCTCCATGCGGGCGACGTCGCCGTTGTCATAGTCGACCAGCGTGGACGCGAAGTTCTCGCCCCGGAACGACGGCCGCGACCGCAGCCCGGCGGCGCGCACCCGCACCGGCGACGCGCCGGTCAGGTACGCGACGTAGTCGGCCAGGTGCGCGCCCTCGTGCAGGTAGGACGGCCCGTGGGCGAGGAACTCCTGGATGCGCCCGGTGTGGACGGTGTCGGCGGCGTCGTAGCGCTCGTCGAAGCCGGCCAGCGTGTACACGACCGGCGACCCGATCAGGCCGTCGTCCAGCCACCGCCGCGCGGCCCGGACCAGCGGCGAGAACCGGTTCTTGAAGCCGATCTGGACGATCCGCCCGGCCGCTCGCCCGGCGTCGTGCACCCGCTGCGCCGACGCGAGGTCGACGGCCATCGGCTTCTCGCACAGCACGTCCAGCCCGGCGTCGACGGCGGCCAGCGTCAGCTCCGGCGCGACGTGCGGCGGGACGGCGACGACGGCGGCCCGTGCGCCCGCCGCGACGGCCGGGCCGAGGTCCGTCCAGGCGGGGACGCCGTAGGCCGCGGCGGCGGCGTCGCGATGCTCGGGGACGACGTCGACGACGCCCACCAGCGTGACGGCGGGGGAGCGGTCCAGCGCCGGCAGGTGCCCCGTCGTCGCGATGTCGCCGCAGCCCACCTGCACCATCGGCAGGGTTTCTACGCTCACGTCAGCCCCAGGAGTCGTTCGGCGTTGCGGTGTGCCAGCGCGGCGGCGTCGTCGTCCGGCAGTTCCGCCAGGATGGCACGATGCACGGACAGTCGGTGCCGGCGCAGGTCCGGGTCGCCGAAGCCGCCGTCGGTGCCCAGCGTCAGCTTCGCCGCCGGCACCCGCCGGCTGATCTCCCGGAACACCGCCCGCGGCGCCGTCCCGCACATCGTGATGTGCACGTTCGGGTACCGCAGGGCCGCGGCGACGGCGTCCTCCCACAGGTCGAACAGGCCGCCGTGCGCCAGCACCACCGTCAGCTCCGGGAACCGGGCCGCCAGCCGGGCGATCTGCAACGGCGACGCGTACGGCGGGGTGCCGTCGTGCAGGACCAACGGCAGCCCGCGCTCGATCGCCGCCTCCGCCACCGGGTCCATGTACGTCTCCAGCGGCGAGAATCCCTGCATCCACGGGTGCAGCTTGATCGCGTGGAAGCCGCGGTCGGCGCAGCGGCGCAGTTCGTCGGCGGCGTCCGGCCGGCGCGGGTCGACGCTGCCGAACGGGAGCAGCCGCCCGTCCGACCCCGCGCACACCTGGGCGACGACGTCGTTGCCGCTCACCGCGTCGTAGCCGAGCCCGTCCAGCGTCATGACGGCGGCCCGGGCGATGCCGAACCGGTCCATCTCGGCCAGCACGCCGGACTGCCGCCACGACGCCCACTCCGGCGCGGACGCGGACGGCAGGTGGGTGTGCAGGTCGACGAAGCTCACGCGGCCACCCCCAGCAGCGTCGCGGCGGTGCCGCCGAGCACCGCGGCGCGGTCCGGGCCGGCCAGTCCGGCGCGGTCGACCCGCTCCAGCTCCGGCGCGAGGTCGTTGAACGGCACGTCGCTGCTGAACAGCACCCGATCGGCGCCCAGCGCGGCGACCATACCGGCGATCAGCGACGCCCCGTTGTACGCCGTCTCGGCCACCAGGTTCGGGCCGGTGCTCAGCGCGGGCATGAGGTCGAGGGAGAAGTCGGTGCGCCCGGACCGGCCCATGACGAACGTGACGCCGGGACGGCGCAGCGCCAGCTCGGCCAGCTGCAGCGGCTCGCTCGCCACCGGCACGCCGGTGACGACGTAGACCGGCCGGCCGTGCTCCTCGGCGACGTCGAGCACCGGCTCCAGCAGCGGCGACAGCAGCCCGAATCCCTGCACGGACGGCGCCAGCTTCAGCCCGCGCGCGCCCGCGGCGAACGCTCTGCGCAGCTCCGCCACCGCGCGGTCGCCGTACCAGGGGTTGACGGTGGCCCAGTGCGCCAGCCGGTCCGGGTGCGCGTCGCACCAGCTCGCCAGCGTGCGGTTGCCGTCCTCGTTGTCGACGGCGAGCCAGCGCCCGACCGGGCCGAGCACGGCCCGGTCGACGCCGCCGCCGTCCAGCGCCCGCAGCAGGTCGTCGACGCCGAGCGTCGGCAGGCTGGGGTGCTCGCCGGCGGCGACGTGGGCGTCCGTTGTCACGCGACGGGCTCCGGGCGGCGGTAGCCACAGCGGTCCAGGTGCTCGGCCAGCGCGGCGCGGTCCTCCGGGCGCAGCGGCAGCAGCGGCAGCCGCACCGCCGGCCCGCCCCGTCCGAGCAGGTGCATGGCCTCCTTGATGACGGTGATGTGGTACCCCGGGCGGGCCGCGCGCAGCTCCGCGATCGGGGCGATCCGCTCGCGCAGCAGCGTCGCGTGCCGCTCGGCGTCGCCGTCCAGCGCGGCCGCCCACACGGCCAGCGCGACGTCCGGGTCGAGGTTGACCAGGCCGGAGGTCATCGCGACCGCGCCCAGGCGGGCGTAGTCGACGGCGGGCAGTTCGGCCATGCCGTTGATCCAGACGTACCGGTCGCCGAGCCGCTGGACGCAGCGGGCGAACAACTCCTGGTCGCCGGCCTCGTCCTTCACCGCGACCGCGGCCTCGACCTCGGCCAGCCGCTCGAGGTCGGCGTCGTCGTAGACCGCGCCGGTCGTGCTGAACACGATCATGCCCAGGCCGGACGCGGCGCCGATCTCGCGGTAGTGGCGGACCATGCCGTCGCGGTCCGGCGTGACGAAGTACAGCGGGTTGACCATGAGCCCGTCGGCCCCGGCGTCCGCCGCGATGCGGGCCAGCCGGGAGGCGATCGCGGTCGAGTGCCCGACGCCGGCCAGCACCGGCACCCGGCCGCCGACGGCGTCGACGCTCTCGCGGACCAGCGCCGCGTATTCCGGCTCGTCCAGCGCGTAGAACTCGCCGACGCCACCGCCGACCACGACCGCCCCGACGCCGCTGCCGGCGAGGAAGGCCACGTGACTGCGCTGGCTGTCGAGGTCGAGGGCGCCGTCGTCGTGCATCGACGTCGGGGCGAAGGCGAGGACGCCGCGCAGCGAGGCGCGCAAGTTCTGCAGATCCACGGTTGGCCTTTCCACGAAGGGGACGGCTCTGGTATATCAGACATCAGCGGCTACTGAACAGCCCGTTCCGCGTCGGTCAAGGGGTGCCGGCAGCGGGCGAGCCGATCACTGGAGGAGCCATGCGACACCACTCGACCGTCCTCGGCCAGGCGATCACCGTGCCGGACCAGGCCGGTGACGAGGGCCACGTGCTCGTGGTCCTGGCCGACATCGACGACTTCGAGGTGAACCGGCTGTCCCGCGGCGACGAGTGGGCGGCGGGCATGCTGGAGGCCGCCGCGGCCGCCGTCGAACGCTGCGCCGCCGGCTACGCGCCGGAGCGGCACGGCGCCGTCGTCGCCGTCCCGCCGGACGCCTGGATGGTGACCTTCCACGGCGCCGACCCGACCGAGCTGCGCGCCACCGGGCGGCGGTTCGCCGCGCTCGTGCGCGACCGCGTCCAGGCCGCCTGCGGGGTGGCCGTGACGGTGGGCATCAGCCGGACCAGCACCGGGCCGGCGCGGGTCGAGGCGGCGACGGCGGAGGCGGTGGCCGCGCTGGACCACAAGCTGGTCAGCGGCGGCGACGCGGTGTACGACCTCGCCGACGTGCGGGTCGCGCGGGCGGCCGGAGCCGGGCCGGTGCCGGTGCCGGACCGGGTGGAGGAACGGCTGGCCCGCTGCATCCGCCGCGGCGACGCGACCGGCGCGGTGGCGACGCTGCGGTCCTGGATCGAGCGGGTCAGCGCCGTCGACGGTGTGACGCCGGACGTGCTGCGCGAGTGGCTGGCCGCCGAGGTGCTGTACGCGCTGGAGGTGGCGGGGCAACGCCGGTTGTCGGACGGCTCGACGGACTGGATCGCGGCCTGTTCGCGGCTGCCGCTCAACGAGGTGGCCGAGATGTACGACATCCACGACCGTTCCTACCTGGTGCTGTGGCTGGAGCAACTGCTGCCGCGGATCGTCGCCTCGCACGCCGCGCCGTCGCCGGCCCGGCACGTCCTCGCCGTCGTCGAGCGGCACATCCAGGACCACTACGCCGACGACCTGCGGCTGGTCACCGTCAGCGAGGCGGTGTTCGTCAGCCCGTACTACATCAGCCACCTGTTCCAGCGCGAACTCGGCACCACGTTCCTCAAATACCTGACGGCGGTGCGGATGCGGCACGGGCGGCGGCTGCTGGCCGAGACCGACCTGCCGGTCGAGCTGGTCGCCGAGCAGGTCGGCTACCAGGCGCCGAAGCGGTTCCGCGAGCTGTTCAAGCGGACCTTCCACGTGACACCGAGCGAGTACCGCCGCCAGGTCACGACGCCGGTGCTGCGGGCGGTCGGCTGATGGCCGTCGTCGACGTCCACACGCACGTGATGTGGTACCCGGACCACATCAGCGACCGCACCGCCGGCGAGGCGCTGGCCGCGAAGCTGGTCAAGCTCGAGCGCAGCGGCGGTCTCACCAACGCCGCCCACCTCGACCTGCACTGCTACGACTCCACGCCGTCAGAGCATTGGGCGGCGGCGCAGCAGGCGGACCGCGTCGTCGTGTTCGGGATGGCCGCCAAGCCGACCGGGTTCGACGTGCCCAACGACGTCATCGCGTCGTACGTCCGGGAGCACCCGGACCGGCTCGAGGGGTGGGCGTCGGTGAACCCGGGCGAGCCCGGCGCCGTCGACGAGCTGGTCCGCTGTGTCGAGGACCTCGGCCTGCGCGGCCTCAAGGTCGGCCCGACGTACCAGCACTGGGACCCGCGCGACACGTCACTGTGGGGCGTGTTCGAGTACTGCGCGCGGCACGACCTGCCCGTCATCGTCCACCAGGGCACCACCTTCCCGACGACGGCGCGGCTGGAGTTCGCCCAGCCGCTGCTGCTGGAACGGCTGGTCATGCGGTTCCCGTCGCTGCGGGTGATCATCGCGCACCTCGGCCACCCGTGGGAGGAGGACGTCGTCGCGCTGATGCGCAAGGCGCCCAACGTCTACGCCGACATCTCCGCACTGCACTACCGGCCGTACCGGTTCTGGCACGCGATGACGACGGCGTTCGAGTACGGCGTGACGGGCAAGCTGCTGTTCGCGTCGGACTTCCCGAGCGCCACGGTGCAGCAGACCCTGGAGGGGTTGCGCCGGGTGAACGACGTCGTCGCCGGGACGCCGCTGCCGACGCTGCCGGTGGACGTGCAGGACCAGATCGTGCACGAGAACTGGAAGCGTTTCTTCCACGCCGGTTGACCCGGCCGGGCGGCGTTCGTCCGGAGGCGGGCCGACGCGTTTTCGAGGTGCGCGGCGGGCCCGGCGTCCTGGTCCTGCGTCGCGTCCTGGTTCCCAGTGGCGTTGTTCGGCCCTTTCGGCCCCGGAAACGCTACCCAGAACCAGGACGTGACGGCAGACCAGCACGCGAGGGGCCGAGGCAACGGGGCAAGTCTCCGGCCCTCGGGGCAACTATCCGGCTGTCGCCGCGTACGCCGCGCACCTAGGTTCACGGCAAGCGTCCTGGCTTCACCCGAATCGTCCCCCCGGCCGTCAGGAGCACCATGCCTTCCTTGCGTGCACGATTCCCACGACGTCTCGCCGCGCTGGCCGCGGTCGCCGCGACGGTGCTGCTGGCACCGGCCGCGGCGGCTCCCGCGGATCCCGTCGCGCCCGGTGTCGTCGAGAACCTCGGCATCCCCATCTCCACCTACCTCGTCCTCGACACCGTCCTCGCCGACGACGCCAACGGCGACCCGACCCTCTACGGCAGCACGTACAATGCGCCCAGCGACGGCGTGACGTTCTTCGGCGTCGACCCGGAGACCGGCGCCGTCCGCACCGAGCTGCCCATGCCCGGCGCGTGGGGCGGCTACCACGTCGCCGCCGCGCCGGACGGGCGCATCTACCTCGGCCCGCTGAACTCGTCCAGCGCGTCGCAGCTCTGGGAGTACGACCCGGTCGCCGACACCGTGTCGCTGGTGGCGACGATGCCGACCGGCATCATGTGCTTCGGCATCACGGTGTCGCCGTACACCGGCAAGGTCTACTGCGGCGTGCACTCCGGCGCCGGCGTCTACGAGTACGACCCGGTCACCGGCGCCGTGCGCCTCGTCGTCTCCGCCCGCACCTACCCCAAGGGCCTGACGGTGCTCGACGCGAACCGGCTCGTGGTCGCGCAGGGCACCGACGCGAGCGTCCTGGTCGTCGATATCGCCACCGGCGCGACGACCGAGGTGCTGCCGGCGGCGTACCAGCACTACTCGTTCGCCTACAACTCGCTGCGCATCGGCGACTGGGTGTACGTGCAGCTGGTGACGCCGGACTCGAAGATCATCCGGTTCGACGCGGCGACGATGACGTTCGACGCCGAGGTGCTGGGCATCACCGGGATGGGCTTCGCCGCGCAGGGCGGCGCCGACCCGAACGACTTCTACGCGACCGGCCCCGGCGGCATCGTCGCCGTCGACGGTGACACGCTCGCCACGACCAGCACCGGCACGGCGCCGACGTTCGTGTCGGCGGCGCAGATGCAGCCGGTGACGATCGGCGGGCAGCAGTGGTTCGCCAGCGTCGGCAGCAACGGGCTGCTCGGCCGGTGGAACCCGGCGACCGGCGAGGTCTGGACCCACCAGCTGTCGCTGCCGGGCGACCCGACGAACATCACCGCGCTGGTCCAGGGCCCGGACGGCGACGTCTACGGCGGCACCTACGAGACCAACGCGCTGTTCGGTTACGACGCCGACACCGGTGACACCACCGTCTACGGCAACGTCGCACCCGGCCGCACCGGCGAGATCCTGTCCATGACGACGACCGGTGGCAAGATCTTCATCGGCTCGTACATCAACAACGTCGTCACCGTCTTCGACCCGGCGCAGCCCTGGAACCCGGGCAGTTCGCCGACGTCGAACCCGCGCGACCTCGGCCCGGTCGGTGACAACCAGTACCGGCCGTGGGACATGGAGGTCGGGCCGGACGGCCGGGTCTGGGTCGCGTCGTCGGGGGCGTACGGCGCGCTGCGCGGCGCGCTGACCGCGATCGACCCGGTGACGTACGCCGTCGAGTCGTTCCGCGGCCTGGCCGGCGACCAGCACTTCTTCTCCGTCGCGGCCGGCGACGGGGTGATCTACGGGGGTACGACGCGCTACGGCGACGACACCGACGCCGGCGGCGACGCCCAGCTGCTCACCGTCGACCCGGACGACGGGACGGTGCTCGCGTCCGTCGTGCCGGTGCCGGGCGCGACCCGGATCCTCACGCTGGAGACCGCCGCCGACGGCACGCTGTACGGGTCGGCGGACGGGACCTGGTTCCGGATGAACCCGGCCACCGGCGTCGTGACGGTGCTGGGCGCGTTCCCGGGCGGCACGCTGCTGGGCCTGATCGACGGTCCCGGCGGCGACCTGTACGGGCACACCGGCGGCGCGATCGTCCGGATCCCGGCCGGCACCGACACCGTCGAGACCGTGGCGACGCCGGGCAGCGGGTACTACCGGACGCTCGCGTTCGACGGATCGGACCGCGCGTACTGGGGGAGCGGCGGCGCGCTGCTGCGGACGCTGCCCGACATCGCGCCCGCGCCGACCTCCACCACCGCGTCGACGGGGCTGCGCCCGGCGTCGGCCGGCGGGCCGGCCGTGGTGAGCGTCGAGGTCGGTAGCCCGCCCGGCGAGCCGACCGGCGCGGTCACGCTGCACCGGGTCCGGCCCGACGGGTCGCCGGGCGCGGCCGTCGCGACGGGGGAGCTGCGCGACGGCGCCGCCACCGTCACCGTCAAGGCGTCCGACGTGGGCGGGCCGGGTCTCTACCAGCTGGTCGCGACGTACGGCGGCGACCTGGCACATGCACCGAGCACCTCCACGCCGATCCGGGTCATCGTCGGACCCGGCCGGTAACCCCCGAAGTGAGGAGCCCGTCATGAGATTGCCCCGTCCACTGGCCGCGGCGCTCGCCGTCGCGACCCTCGTCGCGACCGCGGTCGCCGGGCCGATCGCGCCCGCCGCCGCGTCGTCCACCACCGTCTCGACGATCTCGTCCACCATCGGCGCCACCAACGTCACCCCGATGCACAGCCCGCAGCTGCCCAAGATCGTCCAGGACTCGAACGGCTGGCGCTACGCGGTGACGCTGGACGGCTCCGGCACGTCGTACCCGTGGATCTCGCGGATCTGGAAGTCGCCCGACGGCGTCAACTGGACCCTCGCCGTCACGCTCAACCAGTGGGTCTACCAGCCGCCGTCGCTGCTGCTGGACTCCGGCAACCGGCTCTGGGTGACCGTCCCCTGCTACACCGGCGGCCAGTGCTACCCGGGCGTCGCCTCCGCCAGTGGCGCGTCCATGGAACGCGTCTACCTGGTGCGGCTGCAGTTCTCGTCGCGGCTGGGCGACGGCTCGTTCGACTTCGGCTCGTGGAGCGACCAGTCCGTGCGCTCGGCCGGCGCGGAGCGCTACTACGGCGGCATGGCCATCGACAACGACCGCCGCTACATCTACCACGCCTACAGCAAGGCCGACTGGAGCCTGAACGTCAGCAAGTTCGACACCTGGACGAACACCGAGACGACGTCGCTGGTGGCCAACCCCGGGGTGAACGAGGCGTACCTGTATCCACGGGTCCGGCCAGGCACGACCAGCGGCGAGGTGTGGCTGCTGTTCAACCAGACCGTGCTCAACACCGGCAGCAGCGCGACCATCCACGGCGTGCAACTGTGGCGGTCGACCGACGGCGGCGCGTCGTTCCCCTCCGGGCAGCGCTACATGGTCTCGTCCAGCCCATCGCCGGACGGGGTGAACAACTGGACCGACGCCGCCGACCTCGTCGTCGACTCGTCGAACCGGCCACACGTGCTGTTCTACAAGATGATCTCCGGGGTCTCGCACCTCTACTACTGGCAGGGCAACGCCGGCTCGGTGACGCTGCCCGGCAGCCCCACGGACCTCGGCACGTACGAGAACCACGCCCAGCTGGCGGTCGCCGCGAGCGGTGAGCGGTTCGTGCTCGGCACTCCGGCGGCCGGCTCCAGCTCACTGAACGTGCTGCGTTCCACGACCGGCACGAGCTGGACGACGGAGACGTTCCCGGTCAGCGGGGCGGCGCAGGTGTACTCGCCGAACCTGGAGCGCAAGGAGACCGGCTCCTGGGTGCCTGACGCCGGGACCGGCATCCGGATGCTGCTGTCGACCCGGCCGACCGGCTCGTCCGACTTCAGCCGGCTGGACTACCTGGTCTACACGCCGACGTAGAACCGGTCAGGACGACATCGCCGCCGCCACCTTCGTGAGGGCGGCGGCGATGTCGTCGACGTCGGCGTCGGTGTAGTTCTCGTTCCACTGCAGCACGACGAGGGTGTCGTCGATCAGGCGCTCGGTGACCGGGCACAGTCCTCGCCGATACGTCCAGTCGCGCCGGGCCGGCGGGCTGGTCAGCGGGAACCCGGACGTCCCATACGTACGCCGCTCGGCCAGCGCCGGGTACAGGTAGACCGGCGACTGCAGCCAGCCCGCGTGCGCCGGCACCCCCTCCGCCGTCAGCGCCGACGCCCAGCGCCGGTTGCCGCCGTCGACCACCAGCGGCAGCACCCACCAGGCGTGCAGGTCGGGGTCCGGCGGCAGCACCACGCCGGGGAGGTCGCCGACGGCGGCCAGCAGCCGGGCCGCCAGCCGTCGCCGGCGCCGCACCACCTCGGGCAGCCGGCGCAGCTGGACGGCGGCGACGGCGGCGGTGAGGTTGGTCATCCGGTAGTTCAGCGCGAGGAACTGGTGGAACCGGCCCTGGTCGCGCGGCCACGCCTTGTCGGCGAACAGCCGCATCCGCTCGGCCAGCGCGGCGTCGCCGGTGAGACACAGCCCGCCGTCGCCGGCGGTGACGTGCTTGTACTGCTGCAGGCTGAAGCAGCCGACGGCGCCGTACGTGCCGACCGGCGGCGCGTCGGGGGCGGGCCGGGCGAGGTAGGCCTGCGCGCAGTCCTCGATCAGCGCGACGCCGGCGCGGTCGGCCAGGGCGCGCAGCGCGGCGACCGGAGCGGCCGCCCCGAACAGGTGCACGACGAGGATGGCGCGGGTCCGCGGCGACAGGCACGCCTCGACGGACGACGGGTCCAGGTTGCCGGTCAGTGGGTCGACGTCGGCGAAGACGGGGACGGCGTTCTGGGCGAGGATCGCGGCGATGGTGCCGAAGTCGGTCAGGGGAGTGGTGACGATCTCGTCGCCCGGTTCCGGGTCGATCCCCGCGACCGCCAGGTGCAGCGCCGCCGTCCCGGACGAGCTGGCGACGGCGTGCCCGCCGCCGTGCAGCCGGACCATCGTCGCCTCCAGGTCGGGCAGCCACGGCCCGCCGCAGGACGCGTTGAGGACGGCGCCGTCCAGCACCTCGAGCACGGCGGCGCGCTCCTCGGCGCCGAACGTCCGGCCGGCCGGGTCGAGGACGGTGGGCAGCGGGCGCGTGCGCACCGGCGTCCCGCCGTCGACGGCGAGCCGGCTCATGCCGCGACCAGCCGGAGGGTGCGGCCGTGCAGGACCACCTGGGTGAACGCGCGGCCGTAGCGCTGCACCCGCTCGTGCGGCTCGCCGCCGGCCGGGACGAGGTACGGCGGGAGCAGCAGCGCGACGCCGTCGACGCCGGGCCCGCCCTCCACCGTCACGGTGACGCCGCCGTCGTGCGTGGTCGTGTGCACCCGCAGCGCCCGCCGTCGCTCCGTCCAGTCGGCCAGCGCGACGCTGGTGTGGAACGCGGCCCCGGCGGCGCGCAGCCGGGCCACCGTCTCGGCGAGGGCCGAGCGGACCTCGGCGTGGTGCTGCAGGTGCTGGCCGTGGAAGAGCAGGTGCACCACGCCGTGCCGGCGCAGCGCCTCGTCCACGAAGCCGTCGCGGACCTCGTCCGTGCAGGTGAGCCAGAGATCCTGGGTCTGTAGCGGCAGGTCGAGCACGTCGGCGGGGCGGTTGCCGTGCGCGGCGCCCAGGATCGGGTGATGCGGGTGGCAGCTGCCGAACGGGAAACCGATCGCGCCCTGGACGCTCGGGCCGTGGCTCTGGTCGACCCGCAGGCCCAGCCGCTCGCACCACAGGTAGAACTCGTCCCACCCCTCCCAGCGGGTGAAGTGGTTCTTGTTCGTGACGATCGCGGCGCCGCGCACCTGGTACGTCGCCCACGCCAGCTGGTCGCGCAGCCGGTCGAAGCCCCACGTGCAGTCCGGGGTGTCGAGCATCGCGTTGTAGTGCAGCCCCGGCTCGTGCCCGGCCGCCACCACCTCGTCGTACACCGCCGGCGAGTAGCCGCCCGGGTACAGGAAGCACCAGGTCACGGGGATGTCCGCGGCGGCGAACGCGTCCAGCGCGGCGCGGGCGGACGGGTCGTCGTTGGCGTCGGAGTCGTGGCTGACGTGCGCCGCGGCGGGCGCGCCGTCCGGCCAGGGTGCGACCAGCGGGATCGCGGCGTCGCCGGCGGCGTCGAGCAGCAGGCCGAGCAGCGCCTCGCGCCACCGGTCGGCCTGCGCGGTGGCGAAGTACGGCAGGCTGCGCGCGGGCGGGTGGACGTGCTCGTAGGGGGCGTCCGCGTCGGGGACGGCACGGTCCTCCGCCCACGAGAGCGCGATGCCGTCGTCGGTCTTCAGCCAGCCGTCGTCGACCGGCGCCGAGCCGTCCGCGGGCGGGACGCCGTCGGCGTGCACCGGGTGGCCCTGCGTGATCCGCACCAGCGTGTGCCACAGGTCCGGCCCGACGACGGCGATGCTGCCGCGCCCGTGCGGCGACGTCACGATGGCCGGACGGCCGTCGGCCCAGTGGGCGACGACCTCGCCGGTCTCGTCGAGGGCCCAGCCGCCGAACGCGCGCAGCCGGTCGGCGCCGAGCGTGACGACCGCCTCGTCCGGCGCGGGCGTCGCCGCGATGCCGGTCCAGCCCGGGTCGTGGCCGCAGACTACCAGGCCGCCGCCGTCCGCCGTCCAGGCCAGCAGGACGGCCGCGGTCTCGTCGCCGGGATGGTCGACGACGAGGACGGGCGCGGTCTCGGCCGGCAGCGGGCCGTCGGCGAGGTCGTGGACAGTGGCGGGGACGCCGAGGACGGCCAGCGCCTCCGCGGCGGCGGGCGCCGACCAGACGTCGCGGCCGGCCCGCCGGGTCGCCTCGGCCGCCTTCTGGTCGGTGAAGATCCGGATCATTGCGGCCACGATAGGCACCGCCGCCGTCCGGCACAGGGCGGATTCTTGCCCTCTGTAGTGCGCAAACACGAGCCTGGGCCGGACCCGCCGCAGGCCCTACCGTCCGGGTGATCACAACAGAGGAGACCCGGATGCTCAGATGGATCACCGCTGTGCTCGCCACCGTCCTCGTGACGACGGCGACCGCGGGCGCCGCGGCGCCCGCCACTCCCGCCACGACCGGCACCGTCGAGGACCTCGGCGTGCCGATCTCGAACTACCTCATCCTGGACAGCGTCGTCGGCGCCGACCGCGACGGCCGTCCCACCCTGTACGGCAGCACCTACGCGGCCAGCTCGCCCGGCGTCTCGTTCTTCGCCATCGACGTCGAGACCGGCGAGCTGGTCAAGGAGCTGCCGATGCCCGACTCGTGGGGCGGCTACCACACGTCGATCGGCTCGGACGGCCGCGTGTACCTCGCCACCCAGCACGGCGACGGGCTGGCGCACCTGTGGCGCTACGACCCGGCCACCGAGCTGGTGGAGATCGTCGCCACCAGCGACGAGACGGACATCGGGCACACGTTCTTCTTCGGGGTCGGCGCCGGCCGCGGCGGCAAGACGTACCTCGGCAGCTACCCGTCGGGGAAGCTGTTCTCGTACGACCAGGAGTCGTCGGCGCTGACCGACCTCGGCACCGTCCAGGCCGACCGGCTGTACGCGAAGGCGATCGCGCCCCTCGACGGCCGCCGCGTCTTCGTCGGCGGCGGCACCCCCGCGTCCGCCAACATCGTCGACACCCGCACCGGCGTCGCGACGTCGATCCTGCCGCCCGAGTACGCGGACTACTCGTTCGCCTACAACGCCGCCGTCGTCGGCACCACCCTGCTGGTGCAGCTGGTGGTGCCGGACCAGCGGGTGCTGCGGTTCGAGCTGCGCGGCACCCGGACGGTGTTCGCCGGCGAGGTGCCGGGGCTGAGCGGGACCGGCATCGTCCCGATCGACGCGAACCGCGCGTACGCCGTCGGGACCTGCCCGGGCTCCGCGTACGGCATCGTCCGCTACGACTTCCGCACCGGCGGCTGCGAGTGGCTGACCGACGCGTCGTGGGTGTCCGGGCAGCTGTCCCGGACCGTTCTCGACGACGGGTCGGAGTGGCTGGTCGGGGTCGGGTCGAAGGGCCTGTTCGGCCGCTACAACCCGGAGACCGGCGAGGTGGTGACGTCGCAGCTGGCCTTCACCGGTTCCGGCAGCAACGTGACGGCGCTGCGGACCGGGCCGGACGGCGCGATCTACGGCGGCACCTATGAGACGAACGCGCTGTTCCGGATCGACCCTGCTTCTGGGGCGACGACCGTCCTGGGCGGTGTCGCCGCCGGGCGGAGCGGGGAGATCCTGTCCCTCGCCGCCACCGACGACGAGCTGTACATGGGCTCGTACACGCACAACGTGGTGACCGTGTACGACCCCGCGCGACCCTGGGCGCCGGGGACCGACCCCGGTGCGTCGAACCCGCTCGACCTCGGCCCCGTCGGCGACGAGCAGTACCGGCCGTGGGACATGGTCCAGGGCTCGTCCGGCGACGTGTTCCTCGCGTCCGGGGCGGCGTACGGCCAGCTGGGCGGCGCGCTGTCGCGGATCGACCCGGCGACGCACTCGGTCTCGTCGTGGCGCGGGCTGGCCGGCGACCAGAACCTGTTCGCGCTGGCCGCGGGCGACGGCGAGGTCTACGCGGGCACCACCACCCACGGCGACGGCGTCACGGCCTCCGGCGACGCCCAGCTGCTCGTGTTCGACGAGTCGTCCTCGACGGTGACGCATGCGGTGGTCCCGGTACCCGGCTCGACGTGGATCGCCTCGCTCGCGGTGGCCGGCAACGGCCAGGTCTACGGGTCGACCCTCGACGGCCAGTGGTTCCGCTTCGACCCGTCGACGCGGACGGTGACCGGGTTGGGCGCGTTCCCGCTCGGCTCGGCGAACGCCCTGGCCACCGGCCCGGACGGGTGGGTGTACGGCACCGGCGGCAGCGCGTTGTTCCGCATCGACCCCGCCACGGACGCCGTCACGACGCTGGCCGAGGTGGGTGGCGGCTACTACCGCACCATCGCCTTCGACGACGCGGGGCGGGTGTACTGGGGGAGCGGCACGAAGGTGATGCGCTGGACCCCGTAAGCCGCCGCCCAGGTTAGACCTCCTCAGACCCGCGGTAAGTGCACCTCACATGCGGAGACGGAGATGGGCGTTATCGTCGGCCCCGCGCCGGCCTGAGTTCTTGGACGTGAGTCGGGGCCGTCGACCAGTATTTGATCGACGGCCCCCAGGGTGCGATCCGTCAGCCGCGCGGCGGGAACGGGTCGTCCTCGTAGGTGCGCTCGTCCTCGATCGTGCCGTCGATCCGGCAGATCTTCAGCGTGCTGGGCGCGTTCGACTTCGCGACCTTGACCCCGGCCGTCACGGCGTCGGTCTTCACCGCGTGGGCGCTCACGGTGTTCTGGTTGTGCCGCACCTTCCAGCGCGAGTCGAGGTACTGGACGAAGTAGATCTTCCTCACGGGCATCTTGGTGACCTCTCGGGTTGTGTGGGGGAACGCCACCTCAGCGCTTCCCCTTGGACTTCGCCTTCGTGGATTCATTGACCGTGGTCTTCGGGCTCCGCTTGACGGTCGACTGCATGACGAACCTGCCCGTGATCGCGCTGCGGCCACGCGAGCTGCTCGTGGTCCTCCGAGACATGTGCTCCTCCTTTCCGACGGTCCTAGGGGATCCTCGCGCGAGTTGCTAGCCTGCAATCAGGCGTCTACAGGCGAACAGCCTAGGCGGTCGATTTCAAGAGTGCAAACCGATGTCGATAGTCGAATGGGGTGCTGGGTGGCGGATCGTGGATCGTTTGATGCAGGAGCCTTCTTTGAGGCGCTAGATCGGCGGCGACAGGAGCAAGAGTTGCTCTGGAAGGACGTGGCCAAGGCGGCCCACGTCAGTCCTTCGACCCTCACACGATTAGCGCAAGGCAAACGACCCGATGTCGACAGCCTCGCGGCGCTCGTCGATTGGGCGAGCCTTCGAGCTGACGACTTTGTACGTCGGGTTCACGGGGAGCCAGAGCCGGATCCGGTGGCGGCGATCTCCACTTACCTCAGAGCCGATCGAAGCCTCACGCCGGAGGCGGCCGAAGCCATCGCCAAGGTCGTGAAGGCCACCTATGACGCAGTTGCACCCAAGAGATGACGGCCCATGGCGCTCAGGAGGGGTTTCAAGTCTGAGGCCGAGGCGCTGGCCGAGGAGATGAGAGCAGAACTGGACCTTGGCAACACCAAGCGCCTGGACCCGCAAATACTTGCTGATCATCTTGAGATCCCGGTGTGGACCTTGACTGACGTCAGCGGACGATCGAGCGGCTCCGAAGATGGCCGCAGTGTGAAGGAGGCGATCCTCGAGCTTCAATCTCAGAGCAGCGACGCCTTCTCTGCGATGACCGTATTTCGAGGTCCAGAACGCGTGATCGTGCACAATGACCGACACGACACGGGAAGACAAGCCAGCAACATCACGCACGAGCTGGCACACGGGCTCCTACTTCACCCGGCGTCTGCCGCGATCGACGATCGCGGGTGCCGGAACTGGGCTGGCGATGTCGAGGACGAGGCGAGCTACCTCGGCGGGGCCCTGCTGATCCCGGGGAAGGGCGCTCGGTGGATCGCACGAGTAGGCATGTCCGTTGCCGAAGCTGCCAGTAGGTTCGGCTGTAGTGCGGACATGGTCCGATGGCGCTTGAACGTCAGTGGCGCACAGCGCATTGCGAAAGCGCAAGGTCGCGTCTAGGTACCTGGCGGCCTCTATCGATCAACGGGTGTAGAGGTCTCCGGCGTCGGTCGGCGCGGTAGGTGGCCACCTCGGCGACGGCGAAGCCCTCGGAGGCGCCCCCGTCGGCATGAACTTCGCGGCGGAACTGTGGGGGAGCACGCTCACGCGAGCTGGCGGTGGAGGTGGTCTCGCCCGCACGTGTGACCTGCGCGTCGAATTGAAGTCGTACGGCACCCTCACGCCGCACGTGCTTCGCTGCACCGAGATGAGAGAGCTGCGGTTCTCCAGCGACGTCCGTTGCCGTGGACCTATGCGGAGGTCACCGAGGTCGGGGCACTTCGCGACACGGTCAGTTCGCTCTGGCGGGTCGCGGGCATGCTGTGGTCGGAGGACGCCGACCACGACATCGCCTGCGGCTGGCTCTTCCTCGATGGGCGAGAGGTCCACCGAGCGCTGACTCAGTAGAGGTCCGGGCGGCGATCGGCGCGGTAGGTGGCGAGTTCGGACCAGCGGCGGGCGTCGGCGTCGTCGGTAACGACCTCGGCGACGGCGACGCCTTCAGCGGCGTCGAGGGTGGCCAGGACGCGGCCGGACGGGCCGGCGATGGTGGAGTGGCCGATGCTGGTGAAGCCGCCGCCCGAGCCGGCCAGGCACGACATCACCACCGGCACGCCGTTCTCCAGGGCCCGCACCCGCGCCAGCGACCGCACCATCGAGCCGTCCCAGCCCATCCCGGCCTGCCACGGGTCGGTGATCCAGTTGGTCGCGTTGACGATCATCGACGCGCCGGCGTCGACGAGGGCGCGGACGTACTCGGGGAAGATCAGGTCGTAGCAGACCGTCAGCCCGAGCCGGCCCACCGCGGTGTCGACGACGACCGGTGACGAGCCCGCCGCGTAGACCGTCCGCTCGGTGCTGAACAGGTGCGCCTTCCGGTACGTCGCCAGCCGTGCGCCGTCGGGGCCGAACAGCGAGAGCGCGTCGTACAGGTCCGGGCCGGCCGCCTCGATGTGGCCGGCGGCGATGTGCACGCCCAGGGAGGCGGCCAGCGAGCCGACGGCGTCGGCCGGCCCGGCCACCGCCGAGGCGTCTTCGCGCGAGAACGGGTACCCGGTCACCGCGCATTCCGGGAACACCACCAGCGACGCGCCGGCAGCGGCGGCCGAGCGGGCCTGGGCCGCCGAGCGGGCCTGGTTGGACGGGACCGCGCCCAGGACCGGAGCGACCTGGGCGCACGCGACCGCGACGGGCATCAGGCGGGGGCGGCGACGGCGGCGCGGTCGTACGCGACCGGGTTGACCAGCGAGCCGACGCCCTCGACGGTGGCGACCATGGTGCCGCCGTCGTCGACCCGGCCGATGCCGGACGGGGTGCCGGTGGCGATGATGTCGCCCGGCTCGAGGGTGATCCCGGCCGAGATGACGGAGATCAGCTCCGGCACGCCGAACACCATGTGCCGGGTGTTCGACGACTGGCGCAGCACGCCGTCGGTCGTCAGGGAGAGATCGAGCGAGCCGGGGTCGGCGATCTCGTCGGCCGTGACGAGGTACGGGCCGCACGGCGCGAACGTGTCGAAGCCCTTGCTGTGGTCCCACGGCTGGTTCTTCTCGATCGCGACCAGCTGGAGGTCGCGCGCCGTCATGTCGTTGAGGACGGTGTAGCCGGCGACGACGTCGCGCCAGTCGGCGACCGCGACGTCGCGGGCCCGCGTCCCGATGACGACGGCCAATTCGACCTCGAAGTCCAGCCGCGACGACCGTTCCGGGCAGCGGACGGTCTCGCCGTGCGGGAGCAGCGACGACGGCGGCTTGAAGAAGATCACCGGCTCGGCCGGGACGGCCTGCGCGCCCTCCTCGGCGTGCGCGACGTAGTTGAGGGCGACGCAGACGATCTTCTGCGGGCGGGCGACCGGCACCTCGAACCGCGCCGACGCCACCGGGATCCGCACGGCGGCGTCGTCCTCCGCGAGCGATGCCACGGCGGCCGCCAGTCCGGGCGTCGCGGCCAGCGCGACCAGGTCGTCCCCGGCCGCGCGGGCGACGGGCGTCAGGTCGAGCAGTGTCTCGTCGTCGATGCGGACGGCGGGGACGACGCCGGCGTCGGTGCGGATACGGCAGAGGAACATCAGTGACCTCCAAGCGGGGACGGTGAAGACAGCCCGAGTACCCGGCGGGCGTTGCCGCCGAGCACGAGGGCCAGATCGGCCGGGTCGAGACCGGCGCCGAGCACCCGCCCGACGCCGTACCGGGGATCGATGAGGCACGCGTCGGTGCCGTGCAGCACGCGTGACGCACCGAGCGCGGCGACCAGGCGGCGCAGCCACCGGCCGGTCATCCAGGAACCGCAGGTCTCGGCCAGGATGGACGGGTAGCGCAGGCCGACGTCGATGGTGCGGCGGAACCCGTCGACGGTGGCGCCGGAGTGGCCGACGATCAGCGGCAGCCCGGGGTGCCGCGCGGCGACGTGGCCGAACAGCAGCGGGTCGCTGTGCGTCGTCCCGGCGAACCCGTGCGCCAGCACCGGCACGGACGCGTTCAGCGCGAGTCGCCACACCCAGTCGTAGCGGGCGTCGTCGATCGGGCAGTCGTGGGTGTCCGGGTGCACCTTGAATCCGCGCACCAGTGGGGAGCCCAGCTGCTCGGCCAGCAACCCGGCGTCCTGCGGCCGGTTCGGGTTCGCGACCAGCCAGACGGAGAGCCGGTCCGGGTGGGCGGCCGCGGCGGCCAGCGCGGCCGCGTTCCCGGCGGGGGTGTCGCCACCCCAGATGGCGCTCAGGTGCGAGATGACGGCGTGCCGGGTGCCGGTGCGGTCGTACGCGGCCAGCAGCGTGTCCGCCTCGGGGTGCGGCAGCCACGACGACGGCCAGCGGCCCAGATGAGCGTGCGCGTCGACGATGTCCGGGTACTCGGTGCGGCCGGCGCGGTTCGCGACCGTAGCTGGACCCCGCCCGGCCGGGAGGGCTCCCACCCTACGGGCGGGCTGTGACAACGTGGCGTGAACGGCGTCGGCGGGCGTGGGCTGGGCGGCAACGCCGCCGGCGAGGCCGAGCAGCCGGGCGGCCGTCCCGCCGGCCACCATCGCCCGGTCGTCCGCCGACAACCCCGAGCGCTCCAGCAGGAACGACGGCGCCGCCTCGTCGCGGACGGGGGCGCCGGTGCCGAACAGCAGCCGCGACGCGCCGTACCGGGCGGCGAACAGCTCCAGCCCGTCCAGCGCGGCCAAATAGGAGAGGTCCAGGTGCAGCCGCGGCCGCCGGTCCATGACGGGGAGCGCCTGCCGCAGCGTCCGGTACCCGATGCCGCAGACGACGACGTCGACGTCGGGGAGCGCGGCGCAGAGTGCGTCGATCCCGGACCAGTCGGTCTCCTCGAGCTCCACGAACACGGGGAGACCGGCCCGCCGCAGCACGTCTTGCAGCGAGCCGGCCTCCGGTCCCGTGAGATTCCACCCGTGCCGCGCCGGCAACAGCCAGATCGCCTTCGCCTCGGCGACCGCATCGGCGCCGTGCTCACCGCAGTCCAGCGGTCCCAGCACGAACGACGGCAGCAGCCGCGGGTGCCCCTCGACCTCCTTCAGCAGCGAGGAATTCCCCGACGGCGCGTCGTACGTGACGGCGAGCGCGGACCGCACCAGCCCGTACGACAGGCCGTACCGGTCCAGGTGCCGTTCGACGTCGTCGACGGTCCACGACGCGTGCGCGTCGGACGGCCACGGCCCGACGACGACGTTCGCGTCGATCCGCACGTCGCCGGTCATCCGGCGTCCGGCAGGTCGGTGAGCAGCCCGGCCTCATGCGCCCGGAGCAGGAACGGCAGGTGCCCGCGCCACTCGGCGACGTCGTTGCTCAGCGCCGGCGCCAGCGTCCGCGGCCGGTACCAGCGCGACCCGCCGGCCAGCCCGGCCCGCAGGTACGCGTCGTCGCCGGTGGCGTCGAAGGCGAGCGCCAGCGCCTCGCGGATCAGCGCCGCCCGGTTCGCCCACCGGTAGTCGAACCGGGACAGGTAGACGAAGCTGCCGTCGGGGTTGCGGCCGAGCGTCAGCAGCGCCCGCGCCCCGGCGTCGAAGGCCGCGGCCACCTCGGACGACGGCGACAGCGCCTGCAGCCGGGCCAGCCCGATCAGCAGGACGGCGTTCTGCCAGGCGCAGTAGTCGTCGGCCAGCCCGAGCCGCATCAGCCAGCGCCCGTCCGGGTGCTGCGCGGCCACCGCCGCCTTGGCGGTCCGCAGAGCGGCGTCCAGGTAGACGGACGAACCGGTCGCCGATGCGACGGCGCACAGTGCCATCAGCGGCCAGCCGCTGTTGCGCGGCCCCGGCTCCGGCCGGGTCCAGCCGAGGTCGACGAGCCCGACGATGCAGTCGGCCACCTGCCGCGCGGCGTCCAGGTACCGGGTCTCGCCGGACAGCTGCCCGAACAGCACCAGCCCTTCGGTCCACAGGTGCCCGGTGTCGATCGACGTCCGCACCGGCCCGTCGGGGGTCCGCGCGGAGACGTAGTGCACGTGCGCCCGCCCGTGCGCCCGCAGCCCGCCGACCTCGTGCGGGTGGGTGCTGTGGTGGATGAGGTCGACGTCGCACAGGTGGTCGGCGTAGGCCTGGGCGGAGTCGTAGTACGCCCGTTCGCCGGAGCGCAGGTGGTGCAGCGACAGCGCCAGCAGCGCGTCGTGCTCGTTGTTCGCGCTGTACCCGGTGCGCGGGCCGGTCGTGATGCCCTGCACGCTGTCACCGAAGTCGTGGAAGCCCAGCGACTGCCCGGACTGGTACCAGCTGGACAGCTCCTCGCGGATGTGCGATTCCAGGTTCGGGTAGCGCTCCGGCAGGTACGGCAGGTAGCCGGGGACGGCCGAGCGGAGGGCGGGCACCAGCGGCGAGTCCAGCACCGGCCCGGCCCGCCGGTCGTCGCCGCCGGTCAGCCGCAGCTGCCGGGTCTTCGCCGCGCCCTGCGTGAGCCGCAGCGCGCCCGCGTCGGACGGCCAGAACCGGACGGTCACGCCGGACGGTGACACGGCGAGGTCGCTCGGGTGGTTCTCGGCGAACCGGTGGACGGCGACGGTGACATCCTCGCCGCCCGGCCGCGACGCGACCAGCCAGTTCACCGCCTGACGGCCGTGCAGTTCGGCCCATTCCCAGCGCGACCAGTAGTCCGGGTCGCTGACGTCCTGCCAGCCCGACCCGCCCACCACCTGCGACGTCGCGAAGATGCCGCGCGGGTGGCCCTCGCCGCGGTGCTGGACGGCGTACGGCGGGGCGCCGCGGTGGGCGGCCCCGAAGACGCCGGTGACGGCGGTCGCCACCGGCCCGGCGTCCAGCTCGACGGCCCACTCGGCGACCTCGCTCTCCGCCGCGTCGTCGTCGTTGACCAGCCCGACGGAGAGGTCCACCGAGGAGGCCCCGGCCCTGGCCGTCAGCCGGGCCCGGAACCCCCACGACGACCCGTACCGCCCGGTCAGCGAGACCTCCGCGAGCAGCGGCCCGGCCTGCGTGACGGTGACACCGCCGTCCGGCACCACTGCGGCGTGCCGGACACCGTCGCCGTCGACCAGGACCACCGAGGCCGCGGGCACGCCCAGCGCTGGGATCGCGACGGTGAACGGGGACAGCCCGATCTCCGCCGTCACCACCCCCGTCGTCAGCGACAGCCCGGACGCCCCGGCCGAAGACGTCACGGCCGGCGGGGGACCAGCTTCACCCGCCGGCCGCACGACCACCTCCGCCGACGCCCGCGCGCCGACGGACACCGGGAACGCCAGCCCGGCCCACCCGCCCCGCCGCCACAGCGACTGGTGCGGCACCACGGCGCCGTCCACCAGCACCGACACCGGCCCGGCAGCAGCGAACGGCACGCCGCACACCACCACCTCGCCGGACCGGGCGACGCCGATCTCCTCGCTGACGTTCAGTCGTACGTCGGTCATCTCAGCCCTTCAACGCGCCGACACTGACGCCCCGCGCGATGCGGTCCTGCGCGAAGGCGAAGAGGATGAGCATCGGGATCATGGTGATCACCAGGCCCGCGAACAACTGCACCCAGTTGGCGCTGTACTGCGCGTTCACCGAGAGTCCGAGCAGGCCGACGGGGATCGTCTGCTGCTGCGGGTCGGTGAGGAACACCAGGGCGAAGAAGAACTCGTTCCAGATCGTCAGCGTGTTCAGCAGCGCCACGCTGGCGACCGCCGGCGACACCTGCGGCAGCACGACGGAGAAGAACGTGCGGGTGGGCGAGGCGCCGTCCATGCAGGCGGCCTCCTCCAGCTCCTTCGGCAGTGACTGGAAGAAGCTGCTCAGCAGGTAGATGCTGAACGGGATCTGGGTGGCGATGTACACCAGCACCAGCCCGTGCAGCGACCCGAGCAGGCCGAGGTTCCGGAGCAGGAAGTACAGCGGCACGATCACCAGGAAGGCCGGCATCATCAGCCCGCTGAGGAACACCAGCCGCACCACCGACTTCCCCGGGAAGTCCACCCTGGCTAGCACGTACGCCGCCATCACCGCGAACAGCAGGCTCACGCCGACGCTGGTGACCGTCACGTAGAGGCTGTTGAGGAAGAACCGGCTGATCTGCGCGCCGTTCCACGCCTCGGCGTAGTTGCCGAACTGTGGGTCCTGCGGCAGCGACCACGGGCTGCTGGAGAAGAACTCCGGGTTCGTCTTCAGTGACACCATGACGCACCAGACGAACGCGCTGACCGACGTCAGGCAGTACGACACCAGCGCGAGGTGGCTGAGCATGCGGCCGGGCCGGACCGGTGGCCGGCGCCGCGGCGGCGACGGCGCCGGCGGGGGAGCCGCGGCGACGGCCGGCGGGGTGGCGGTCGGGGTCGTCATCAGTACTGCTCGCTTTCGCGCCGGGTGAGCCGCTGGGAGAGCAGCGTGAGGACGAGGATCGCCGCGAACAGCACGACGGCGATGGCCGCGGCGTAGCCGAACTCGGACGACGCGAACGCGACCTTGTAGAGGTAGGTCCCGATCACCTCGGTGGCGCGCAGCGGGCCGCCGTTCGTCATCGCGATGATGAACGCGAACGTCTGCAGCCCCTGGATCATCCAGAGGATCAGCAGCGTCCGGGTGACCTCCCACATCAGTGGCCAGACGACGTGACGGAACACCTGGAACGAGCTGGCGCCGTCCAGCGTCGCGGCCTCCTTGAGCTCGGCCGGAACCCGCTCGGCGGCGGCCGCGAAGAACATCATCCACAGCCCGATGCCGTGCCAGACCGTCGCCAGCACCACCATGAGCATCGCCGTCGACGGCCGGCCGAGCAGTTCCACCGAGGCGAGCGAGTCCAGCCCGATCGCGCGCAGCACGCTCTGCACCGCGCCGAAGTTCGGGTCGACCAGGAACTTCCACAGCAGCGCCGCGGTGGTGACGGACAGCGCGACCGGCGCCAGGATCAGGAACCGGTACACCCGGCCCAGCCGCATCCGCTGCGTCACGTAGCCGAAGAACATCGCGCCGGGGAACAGGACCAGCGCGCCGAGCACCGTGAACACGATCGTGTGCGTGATCGTGCTGCTGAACAGCGAGTCCTCGGTGAGCCGGGTGAAGTTGGCCGCGCCGGCCCACTCCGGTGCGTTCACGCCGTCCCACTTGGTCAGCGCCACGTAGAACGTCGTGACCGCCGGGTACAGCATGAACAGCGCGTACAGCACCAGGGCCGGCAGGAGGAACGGCACCACGAGGCGGCGGCGTTGTCGCTCGAGCAGGTTGGGCCGGCTGCGTGGCACCGTCTCTCCTCTCCGCGGGTACGGGCGGCGGTCAGCCCGCGGCCGACTGCAGGCCGTCGGACATCTGGCTGAGCATGGTGGCGCCGTCGATCTCGCCGAAGAACAGCTGCGCGATCGGCTGCTGGTAGGCGTTCTGGACCTCCTGGCTCAGCGCGAGGATGCCCATGTACGACGGGGCGAACGCGGCGCCGTCCTCCAGCATGGCGGTGACGTCCTCGAAGCCCTCCGGCGCGGCGATGCCGGTGTAGGCGGAGATACCGCCGGTGTTCTGGACGTAGGCGGTCTGGTTCTCCGGCTCCGCGACGAACTGCAGCCACGCCACGGCGGCGTCGGGGTTCTCGCCGTCCTTCGCGACGATCTGCCCGTTGGTGCCGCCGAACAGGCCGTCCTGGTCGCCGCTGCCGCCGTCGACCGTCGGGAACGCGAACGTGCCGACCTCGAAGCCCTCGGGGATGGCGGCGGACATCTCGCCGATCAGCCACGAGCCCATCAGGATCATCGCCGCGTCGCCCTGGAAGAACGACATCTGCGCGGAGGTGAAGTCGACGCCGCGGAAGCCGTCGAGGAAGTACCCGCCGGACGTCAGCCGCTCCAGGTCGGCGGCCGCCTCGGCGGCGCCGGGCAGCGACGCCAGCTCGACCTCACCGGCGATGGCCTGCTGCAGGCCCTCCAGCCCGATGTGGCGCAACGCCAGGTAGTCCCAGTACATCTGCAGGTACGGCAGGAACGTGCCGGTGACGGTGAACGGCGCGACGCCGGCCGCCTTCAGCGTGTCGGCCGCGGCGACGAGGTCCTCGAAGGTCTGCGGCGCCTCGATGCCGTTCTCGGCGAAGAGCGCGGCGTTGTAGAAGAACTGCAGCGTCGTCACCGACTCGGGTGCGCTGTAGATCGTGTCGTCGACGCTGAGCAGCGGCCGCACGCCGGGCAGGATCGCGTCCTCCCAGCTGCCGTCGTAGCCCTCGAGCGGCTGCTGCATTGGGTCATCCAGCGGCAGCACCTGGCCGGCCGACACCCACGGGCCGCCGTCCGGCACGGACGCGTCGAGGAAGCCGTAGTTGACGTCCGGCGGGTCGCCGGCCCGCCAGCGGGCCTCGATCTGCGGCACGTCCTGGCCGCCGCCGAAGGTGAGCGTCACGTCGACGCCCGGGTGCCGCGATTCGAACTCCTCGGCCAGGCCGCTGAGCCGGTCGAAGTCGGGCGAGCCCTCGGGGTAGAAGCTGACGACCTCGAGCGGGCCGGTGATCTCGGCCGCGGCGCCGCCGCTGGCGTCGCCGCCACCCGTGCTCTCGGTCTCCGGCTCGTCGCCGGAGTCGGAGCCGGTGATGCAGGCCGACAGGCTCAGCATGACGGCGGTCGCCACGGCGGTGGCGCGGAGGAGCGAACGTGTCTTCATGAGTTGGACTCCACGGTCAGGTCGACCGGCCGGCCAGAGCGCCAGGACCGGTCGATGGCGGCGAGAACCTCGGTGACGTGCACCGAGCTGTCGATCGACACGATCGGCGGCCGGCCGTCCAGCACGGCGTCGACGAAGTGTTCGACCGCACCCGCGATCGAGCCGGACGGCTTGCCGCCGACCCGGCCCGCGAGCTGGTTACGCGGATACGCGAACGACTCGTGTGTGGCGAGCTCGATCTGCTCGTGCTTGCGGTCCAGGTGGATCACCGCGTCGCTGAACACGAGCTCGAGGAACGAGTCGGTCATGGTGGGGAAGGTGTCGGGGTAGATCCAGCACGCCTCGAGCGTGACGACGGCGCCGCCGGACAGCCGCAGCTGGGCCTGGACGGCGTCGGGGGTGTCGATGCCGCGGTCGCGGAGCACGCCGTGCACCGCGGTCGCGTAGACCTCGACCACGTGCTCCTCGAAGTACCAGAGGATGAGGTCGAGGTCGTGCCCGGACAGGAACAGCGACGGCGTCGTCTGATCGGCCCAGTCGAGCATCTGCGTCGGCACGTAGATGGTGTCGTTCTTGCGGGCGTAGGCGAGCACCGGCCGGCCCAGGGCGCCGCCGGCTGACCGCTCGTGCGCCTGCCAGTAGGCCGGCACCCAGCGGTGGTTGTAGAGCGTCATCGCGGTGACCCCGGCGGATCGCGCCGCGTCCCGGATGCGGCGGGCGTCGTCCGCCGTCGTGGCCAGCGGCTTCTCGATCAGCACCGACTTGCCGGCCGCGATGGCGGCCAGCGCCGCCTCGGCGTGCGCGTGGTCGGGGGTGGCGACGAGGACGGCGCCGACGGAGTCGTCGGCGAGCAGTGCTGCCAGGTCGCCGTACACCGGCGCCGGGCCGAACTCGTCCAGGCCGGTGGCCGCCGCCGGGTTGCGGCTGCTCCACCCGGCGACGCGGCTGCGGTGGTAGGCGGCGAGGACGGCGGCGTGCTGGCGGGCCATGATGCCCGTGCCCACGATGCCCATGCCGAGCTGATCCACGATGCGGTGTCCTCCCCGTCGGCCGCTGCGGAAGTGCGGCGAAGCCGTCACGCTAGGGGCCGTGCGACCGCGCCAGCAAGCGCTGTTCGTGTCGTCGAGGGCCCGTAGTTGTCCTGTTCCGCTGTGACGGTACGGCACGGTTGACACGCCTGTGACGAGGGACTCTACGGTCAGACCACCGCAGATCGAGGAGGATCGATGACGAACCCGACCGTCGCCGCAGGTACCCGCACGCCGCTGCGGCGCGGCGCCGAGCTGGCCGCCCGCGCGAGCCGCGTGCTGCCTGCCGGCGTGTCCAGCGACGCCCGGCGTGGCCTGCCCGAGCCGGTGTACGTCGACCACGCCGCCGGCGCGCACCTGACCGACGTCGACGGCAACGACTACATCGACTACGTGCTCGGCCAGGGCCCGATGATCCTGGGCCACAGCGCGCCCGAGGTGGTCGAGGCCGTCACCCGGCAGGTGGCCCGCGGCCAGGCGTACGCCGGCCAGCACGCGCTGGAGATCGAGGCGGCCGAGCTGGTGCAGGCGATGGTGCCGGGCGCTGACCTGGTGCGATTCAACACCGTCGGCTCCGAGGCGGTCATCGGCGCGTGGCGGCTGGCCCGCGGCCTCACCGGCCGGCAGAAGATCCTCAAGTTCGAGGGGCACTACCACGGCTGGCTGGACGCCGCGCTGTGGAGCCTGCACCCGCCGGTCGACGCGGCCGGCCCCCGGCAGGCGCCGGTGCCGGTGCCGGCGAGTGGCGGCCAGCAGGCCAGCGCGGGCGCCGACCTCGTCGTCGCGCCCTGGAACGACCTCGACGCGTTCACCGCGCTGCTCGCGGCACACCGCGACGAGATCGCCGCCGTCGTCATGGAGCCGCTGCTGTGCAACACCGGCTGCATCTCGCCGGCGCCGGGCTTCCTGGAAGCGGTGCGTGAGCAGACGTCGGCGGCCGGGGCGCTGCTGGTGTTCGACGAGGTCATCACCGGGTTCCGGCTGGCCCGCGGCGGCGCGCAGGAGTGGTTCGGCGTCGTGCCGGACCTCGCGGTGTACGGCAAGGCGATCGCCGGCGGGCTGCCGGTCGCCGCCATCGCCGGCCGCGCCGAGGTGATGGACCAGATCACGGCGGGCACCGTCGGCCACGCCGGTACCTTCAACAGCAACCCGATCGGCATGGCCGCGACCGTCGCGACGCTCGGCCGGCTCCAGCGCGACGGCGACGAGCTGTACCCGCGGCTGCGCACGCTGGGCGGACGGCTGATGGCGGGGCTGCGCGACGTGGCGGCGGCGGCCGGCGTGCCGATGCTGGTCGACGGACCCGGACCGGTCTTCCAGACCTACCTGACCAGCGCCGACGCCGTGCGCGACTACCGCGACTTCGCCGCCACCGACCGCGCCGGCATGGCCCGGCTGCACGCCGGGCTGCTGCGTCGCGGCATCAACATCGTGCCGCGCGGCCTGTGGTTCCTCTCGGCGGCCCACACCGAAGCGGACATCGACCACACGGTGGAGGTCGTCGCCGACGTCCTCCGTGACGGGGAGTTCGACGACCTCCGGCGCTGACCGCGCCATCTCTTGCCGGGCGTGTTGACACCGATGCCAACTGTTGGCGCTGGTGTCAACGCGCCCGTTCGCAACCGTCCGGGGGTGACGCGTGGCGGGGTGTTCGGCGGCATCGGCCGCTGACCGCGCCATCTCTTGCCGGGCGTGTTGACACCGATGCCAACTGTTGGCGCTGGTGTCAACGCGCCCGATCGCAACCACCCGCCGGCGACCCACCGGCCGCCGGGGTGGGCCGACCGGGCAAGTTCGGGGGTCGGGAGGGCAAGCAGGCGTCCTGCCGGGACGGCGGCGGGTCCCTAGCGTCGGGGGCACCAACGACACCAGGGAGCCGCCATGCCCAAGCACCGTTCCCGCTTGTTCGCCGCCGCGACGGTGGCCGCCGTCCTCGCCGGGGCGGGTGGATCCGCGGCCGCCGACCCGGATCCGCCCGCCGTCGTCCGGGCGTCGGTGGTCTCCGACGACCTGGCGGTGACGAACGTCGTGCCCACGTGGGGCGCGCAGATCCCGAAGGTCGTCTACGACGGCCACTTCTACTACGCCGCGACGCTGGACGGCGACGGCGCGCAGTACCCGTGGTCCGCGCAGGTGTGGCGGTCCCGCAACGGCACCAGCTGGACGCCCGTCCTGCGGCTGCCGGGGCACGTCTACCAGCCGGTCGGCCTGCTCGTCGACGGCGAGGGCGACCTGCACCTGCAGGTGGCCTGCTACACCGGCGCCGAGTGCTACCCGGGCGTCGAGCCGGCGCCCGGCGGCGAGCAGGCCGCCGTCTACCCGGTGCGGGTGGAGTTCACCGACCGCAACCCCGACGGCTCGGTCGACTTCGCCGACTTCACCGACCACACCGTCCGCGCCGCCGGCAGCGAGCGGTACTACCAGGGCATGGCCGTCGACCCGACCGGCCGGTACCTGTACTCGGCGTACGCCGTCGACGGCTGGGACCTGTGGATCAACGTGTTCGACACGGTCACCGGCGAGGACGTGCACACCAGCGAGGTCGGCCGCCCGCCGGCCGGCCGCGCCTGGCTGTACCCGCGGGTGCAGCCGGGCACGGAGCCGGGCGAGGTGTCGCTGAGCTTCAGCCAGTACGTGCTCGGCACGCCGAACTCCGCCTACCTGGACGCGGCGCTGCTGTTCTCGTCCGACGACGGCGGCCGCACGTTCGCGCACCAGGAGGTGCTGACCTCGAACCCGGCGCCGGACGGCGACGGCAACTGGGTCGACGCGTCCGACCTCACCGTCGGGCCGGACGGTGCGGTCCACACCGTGTTCTACCGGCGCGACGGCGGCGTCGGCACGCTCTACTACCAGCGCGGGTGGGACGGCGACCCGGTCGCCGTCGGGCCGATGGACAACCACTCGCAGATCCTCGTCGCACCGGACGGGAAGATCAGCGTGTTCTCCAGCGAGGGCGCCGCGCTGGTCGTCGCCACCAGCACCGACGGCGTCGACTGGTCGATCGAGCGGCACACCATCCCGGGTGTCACCGCCGCGTTGTGGCCGAACCTGCTCAGCGCCCGCCAGGGCAGCCGGGTCCCGCCCGGGTTCAGCAGCCGGCGGCCGACCGTCGGCATGCTGATGGCCGGCCAGACCAGCGGCGACGCGGCGTTCCACCCGCTGCTGTTCGTCCGCTACAAGGACTGACCGCGTCAACAGCGCATCGCCTCGACGGCCTCGGGGTCGACCTCGACCCCGAGGCCCGGGCGGTCCGGCGGCACCAGCAGGCCGGCGGCGATGACCGGCGGCTCGGCGACGATGTCGCGGACGTAGCGCAGCGGCCCGACCACGTCGGACTCGTAGGCCAGGTTCGCGACGGCGACCCCGACGTGTGCGCAGGCGGCGGTCGCGAGGCCCAGCTCGCACTGGCTGCCCAGCAGGCCGGTCAGCCCGGCCGCCTCGGCCGCGGCGAACGCCTTCACCGCCTGCAGCGGCCCGCCCATCTCCGTCACGTACACGTTGAGCACGTCGGCGGCGCCGCGGCGGACGATCTCGCCGATGTCGCGCAGCTCCCAGCAGGACTCGTCCAGCAGCAGCGGCGTCTCCAGCCGGTCCCGCAGCCGGGCCAGCTCGTCGAGGTCGCGCGGCGGCAGCGGCTGCTCGATCAGCTGCAGCCCGTGCCGCTCCAGCGGGCGCAGCGCGGCCAGCGCCTGGGTGGCGCTGCGGTAGGCCATGTTCGCGTCGACCTTGATCGCGATCTCGTCGCCGACGGCGGCCCGCACGGCCGCGACCACGGTGTCGTCGGTCCGGCCGGGCCGGCCGATCTTGAGCTTGACGGTGGGGAAGCCGGCCGCGACCGCCTCCTCGGCGGCGGCGACGGTGGCCTCGACGGAGCCCCACGGGATCGGCCAGGCCACCGGGACGGCGTCGCGGGCGCGCCCGCCGAGCAGCTGGTACGCAGGCAGCTCGAACGCCTTGCCGGCCACGTCCAGCAGCGCCATCTCCACGGCGGCCCGGGCCGCGTGCCCGCCGTCCATCGGCAGCGGCAGCCGCGCCTGCATCGCGGCGGCGCATCGCGGCAGGTCGCACGGGTCCAGGCCGGTGACCGCCGGACCGAGGATCAGCTCGACGTCCTGGCACAGGCCGCGGCCGACGCGGCCCCACGACATCGCGATCTCGCCCCAGCCGGTCAACCCCTCGTCGGTCTCGACGCGCACGACGCCGAACTCCGACACGTCGATGGCGCCCTGCGTCGCCACCATCGGGGTGATCCGCCGCGCGCGGATCGGGATGGCCGTCACCGAGGTGATCTTCATGCGGAGTCCTCCTGTCGCCGGGCGTCGTCGGTCCGATCCTGCCGGTCCCGGGCGGATGCGCCAGGCCGGTTCTTGCCCAGTCGCAGCGCCACCTCGATCCGGCCCGCGTCCGCCAGCACGGCCGCGACGGGGTACGCGCGCGGGTCGGTCTCGACCACGTCCTGCAGGCCGTAGCCGGCCCGCAGGTCCGGGCGGTACCCGCCGGGTGTCACGCCGGTGACGGTTCCGACGGTGACGGCGGGCGTGGCGGGCGTGCCCCACCACCAGCGCCGCGGCGCGCCGTCCAGCCGGACGACGGTGACCGTGCGGCGGCGCCGGTCCAGCGTGAGCCGCAGCAGGGGCCGGCCGGCCGCGTCCGTGCCGGTGACGACCGCCGCGTCGCCGACCTCGGCCACCCGCAGCGCCGCGGGCTCCAGGCCGCCCGGCTCGGTGCGGTAGACGCCGGAGCCGGTGCGCCGCGACTCCTCGACGTCGACGACGGTCTCCGGCGTGAGGTCGGCGAACGCGCACTCGCCACCGGCCCAGACGGTGACCTTGCCGCGACGGACGGTGACGGCGACGGCGTCCGGGCCCCAGCCGGTGCGCACGTGCACCTCGCCGAGCGCGGGGGAGTGCCAGCTCAGCGCGGCCGGCTCGGGCGCGTCGCCGGTGTCACCGGGGTGCCAGAGCGCCGCGTATCCGCTCCAGGCCATCCGCAGCTGCTCGCCGCGGCGCGGCGTCCGGGCCGGCCAGACCTCCAGCCGTCCCGGCGCGGCCTCCCGGGCGGCGACGGCGGCCAGCCGCGGGTCCGCGCGCTCCCGGGCCAGCGCCGACAGCACCGCGCACAGCCCGGTGCTCGGCCCGTAGTGCGGGTGTCCGTCCGCCGTCGCCGGCCGCGACGGCAGGTAGATCGCCAGCCCGGGCGTGGGGTCCAGCGTGCGGGCGTGCTCCGTCAGCAGGTCGCGCCCGGTCACGTCCCGCAGCCGGTCGAGGAACTGCACCTGGCTGAGCACCGTCGACGCCCAGAACTCCATGCCCTCGGGCGCGCTGCCGTCCGCCGCCAGCGCGCCGGGCAGCAGGTGGTCGCGGAACTGCCGCTCGGCGCCGGCCACCCAGCCGGCCGCCTCGGGGAGGCGGTCCAGCAGGGCCAGCGCGCCGATCCCGAACGCGGACCACTCGACGCTGGAGTGGTGCGGCGAGTGCCGGTCGGCGCCGGTGCCGACCGGGCCGCGGATCGGCGGCCGGCCGAACCAGTCCGCCGCCAGCGGCCGCAGGCAGTCCGCCAGCACACCGGTCACCTCGTCGGCGGCCGGTCCCGGCAGCGCGTCGCGCAGCAGGTCGTACCCGGTGGCCAGCGCCTTGACGATGCGCGTCGTCGCGTAGGCGGTCCCGTAGTCCGGCGCCAGCTCCGCCTCCCGCCGCCACCGCCGGGCCGTGCCCACCAGCCGGGCCGCGGCCGCGTCCGTCACCCACTCCGAGCCGTCCAGGTGCGCCGTCAGCGCGAGCTGCTCGAGCACGGCGGCGTCGGACATGATCGCCCAGAACCGGTCGTAGAGGTTCTCGTACACCGGGTCGTCGGCCACCGGCGCGATCCACTCGGCGTCCACCGGCCGGCCCGCCCACGCCCGCGCGTCGGCCCGCAGGCCGTCGATCACCCGGTCGCGGAAGCTCATCGGTCCGCCAGGAAGCGGTCCAGCACGTTCCGCGTCAGCGCCGAGACGACGTCGTCGGCCAGCAGCGACATGACGTACGCGATGGAGCCGGTCGACACCACCTCGCCGCGGCCGAGCGCCGGCACGTGCACCAGGTGCGCGCCGCCGCCGTCCGCGTTGACGCCACGGGCCAGCAGCGTCGTGCCGGGCGGGGAGTGCGGCGAGAGCTTGTCCGTCTCGTGGCCGGACGCTCCGCCGAGGATCCGCCCGTTCAGCGAGCGCTCGCCGAACCGCTCGCCCGCGGCGAGGCCGGTCCCGGCGAACGCCCAGTGGTCCGGCGACACGACCTCGTACGGCGCCGCCGTCAGCAGGCCGCGCTGGTCGTAGCCGACGCCGAGCAGCGCGGCCTCGGGCTCGCGCCGGTGGGTGAATCGGCTCCAGTCCGGCCCGTCGCCGGGGCCGAGCTTCCGGGTGTCGCCGTTGTGCACCAGCATGCGGTCGTCGTCGAGCAACTCGACCTCGCAGTTGAGCCCGTTGCCGCCGAGATGCAGCAGCCGCCCGCCCGCGTGCACCCAGTCGCGCACCCGCTGGAACATGCCGTACGTCCAGTACTCCGGGTGGCAGCCGAGCACCAGCACCCGGTACGCGTCCAGCGGCACCTCGCCGCGGTCCAGCCGCGACTCCGCGTACAGGTCGTAGCCGTAGCCCTGCCGCTCCAGCCAGGCCAGCAGCCGCCAGTCGGCGGCGGCCAGGTGCGGGCCGGACCGGGTGGTCGTCGGCCCGTCCACGTCCTCGGCGAGCGGTATGGACGCGTCCGGGTCCGGGCGGCGCAGCGACAGCGGCGGGTAGTGCTCGTCCTCCCACTCGCCGCGCTCCGGGGTCGCGTAGAACGCGAGGTCCTGGCGCCGCGACACCGCGGGCGCCGGCGGCAGCCCGGCCGGGTTGAGGTAGTTGCTGCGCCCGCCGAACGAGTTGTATGACGTCCAGGTCAGGTCGCTGGCCAGCACCGCGACGGGCGCCGCCGGGGCGGACGGCGACACGATCCACGGCAGCCCGTGGAAGCCGCCGCCGTCGTCGTCGACGTGCACGAAGTACAGGCCGCTCCGCTCCGGCGCGACCACCCGCTGGCCGGGGAACTCGCCCGGCGACCAGTCCACGCCGGACCCGGCGACGTCGCCGTCGGGCAGCGGGATGGCCGTGGCGCCCGGCTCGTGCTCGCCGACGCCCAGCGGCGCGACGTGCTCGCGGCCGTCGCCGTAGCGCCAGAGCGACAGCCGGTACGGCCGCGGGCAGGACACCCGGATCTCGGCCGTGCTGCCCGACGTCGCCTCCTTCGGCCAGACGAACCCGTAGGTGTGGTCGCCGAGCAGCCGGAACCGGACCGGCTCGGCACCCACGTCGGCGCCGGTCCGCTTCGGCCCGTAGCCGTCGCGGGCCAGCACGACGTCGTACCGGCCGGGCGCGACGGCGGCGTCGATCCGGCCGCTCGCACTGGACCGGCAGCTGACCGGGACGTCGTCGGCGCCGATCAGCTCGACGGCAACGTCCGCGATGGCGACGTCGTTCTCGTCGCTGACATAGCCCACTAGCATGAGGCCTCCAGCATAAGACCTAGGTTCGGGGTGACGGGATGATCCTAGAGGTGTCGACGGCGGATGTGCGGGCCGCGGCGGAGCGGCTCGGGCTGGCCGGGCGACCGGTCTGCCTGCACTCGTCGCTGTCGTCGTTCGGCCGGGTGCGCGGGGGAGCGGATGCCGTGATCGACGGGTTGCTGGCCGGCGGCGGGACGCTGCTGGTGCCCGCGCAGAGCCCGGCGTTCGCGGGGCCGCCGCCGGCCGGGCACGTCGCGCTGCCGAGCAACGCCGAGGATGACGGCTCGATCCCGGCCGTCCTCCCGGCAGAGACGTACGACCCGGCGACGGACTCCGTCGGCCGGGAGATGGGGGCGATCGTGCGGGCGGTACTGGCCCGGCCCGGCCGCGCCCGCGGCGCCAACGCGCTGTCGTCGTTCGCCGCGGTTGGGCCGCTGGCGGACGTGCTGGTGGCCGGGCAGAGCGCCGCGGACGTGTTCGCGCCGCTGCGCGAGCTGGCCGCCCGTGACGGCGCGGTGCTGCTGGCCGGGGTCGGGCTGGACGCGCTGACGTTGCTGCACGCCGCCGAGGAGGACGCCGGGCACGCGCCGCTGACCCGCTGGGCCCGGGTGGCCGGCGCACCGGGTGTGGCGCCGACCCGGCACGGCGGCTGCTCGCGCGGGTTCGAGCGGCTGGCGCCGGCACTCGCCCACCTGGAGCGGACCGGCGGCGCCGGCGCCAGCCGGTGGCGGGCGTACCCGGCGGCCCAGACGCTGGCGGCCGCGGCGGACGTGTTCCGGCGCGACCCGCTCGCCGCCGTCTGCGGCCGGCCGGACTGCCGGCGCTGCGCCGCCCGGCGCGCCGAGCACTGACCTGCGGGTGCGGGGCAGGAACAGCGCCGGGACGATCGACAGCACCACCAGGGCGACCGCCACCGTGTAGGTCGAGGCGAACGCGCGGGCCATCCCCGGGCGGTCGGCGGCGGACACGTCCAGCAGCCGGCTGGTCAGCAGCACCGACATGACGGCGGTCGCGACGGCCGCGCCGGTCTGCTGGACGATGGTGATCAGCGTGGAGCCGCGGGCCACCTCGGCGTGGCGGAGACTGGCCAGCGCCGCGGCCGTCAGGGGCAGCGTCGTCATCCCGAGCCCCAGCCCGACGACGGTCAGCGACCCCGCCAGCAGCGCGTACGAGGTGTCGGCCCGGACCTGGGCGAGGGTGGTCATGCCCAGCGCGACGAGCGTCATGCCGCCGATCACCAGCCGCCGCGGGCCGACGCGGTCGGCGTACCGGCCGCACACGATCATGGTGACGATGCCCGCGACGCTCTGCGGCGCCATCAGCAGCCCGGCGGCCAGCGCGCTCTCGCCGCGGACCTGGACGAAGTACCCGGGCAGCAGCAGCCCCGTGCCGGTGAACGCCACGAAGAACATCGCCAGCGTCACGGCGGCGACGGTCAGCTCCCGGTTGCGGAACATCCGCAGGTCGATCAGCGGATGGTCGGTGCGCAGCGCGTGCACGACGAACGCCACGACGAGCAGCACCCCGGCCGCGGCCGGCGCCAGCACCGCGGCCGTGGCGAGCGAGCCCTGCCCCGGCGCGGACGACACGGCGAACAGCAGCGCCGCCAGGCCGGGGGAGAGCAGCGCCAGCCCGGTGAAGTCGAACCCCGCCGGGCGCTGCGGGCGGTCCCTCGGCAGCAGCCGGTACGCCGCCACGAACGCGACGGCGACGACCGGCAGCTCGACGAGGAACACCCAGGGCCAGGAGGCGATGCCGAGCAGCCAGCCGGCCAGGATCGGCCCGGCGATCGCCCCGGTGGCCGCCGTCGCGAACAGGACGGCGGTGGCGCGGCCGACCCGGCCCGGCCCGGCGGCGCGGGTGGTGATCGTCATGGCCAGCGGCACCAGCAGCCCGCCGCCGAGCCCCTGCAGCGTCCGCGCGCCGATCAGCGCCCCGACGTCCCAGGCCAGGCCGCACAGCAGGGCGCCGGACCCGAACAGCGCCAGCGCGACCAGGTACAGCCGCCGGGCGCCGAACCGGTCGGTGGCCCAGCCGGTGAACGGGATGACGGTGGCCAGCGCGAGCGTGTAGGCGGTCATCGTCCAGGCCGCGGTGGCGACGGTCGTGCCGAACTCGGCCTGGAACGTCGGCAGCACGACGCTGATGGCGGCGAGGTCGAGATTGAGCATGACGGCGCCGATGATCGCGGTGCCCACGAGGTGGGCGGCGGTGGGCGGTCTTGACCTGGTCATCGCGGGGCGGCCGCGCCGGCCGTGGCCTCGCCGCGCAGGGCCGGGTTCTCCGTCATGATCCGGGCCAGCTCGGTGCGCTGCTCCGGCGTCAGCGGCAGCAGCGGCGGGCGGCAGTGCCCGCCGTGCTCGCCGCGGATCTCCAGCATGGCCCGGTACAGGGCGAGGTCGCCGGCCGCGCCGAGCGGGTGCCGCGTGTAGAGGTAGCGGTACTGACGGATCGCCGCGGCCCAGCGCCGGGCGGACTCCAGGTCGGCGTCGCGGACGGCGGCGTACAGTGCCAGCGCCTCGGGCAGCGCGACGTTGAGCACGCCGCTGATCCAGCCGTGCGCGCCCTCGGCCAGCCCGGACAGCGGCGCCATGAACCCGCCGTAGAACAGCGCGAAGTCCGGCCCGGTCTCGTCGATCACCTCGGGCACCTGGTGGACGGTGGGGAAGGTGCTCTTCACGCCGTGGATGACGCCCTCGCGGTAGAGCATGCCGACGTCGACGGCGTCCAACTCGGTGGTGCCGCTGTTGGCCGGGTTGTTGTAGAGCAGCACCGGCACCGGGCTGGCCGCGCCGACGGCCCGGACGTGCGCCAGCACCTCCTCGCGGTGCGGACGCATGTAGTAGGGGAGGATCACCAGCGCGGCGGCGGCGCCCTCGGCGGCGGCCGCGCGGGTCAGCTCGATGGACTCGGCGGTCGACGCGGTCCCGGTGCCGGCCACGACCGGCACCCGGCCGTCGGCCGCCGCGACCGCCGTCGCCACCAGCCGGACCTTCTCGTCGGGGGACATCGCGACGAACTCGCCGCTGGTCCCGGCCACCACCAGACCGTGCGCACCCTGGCCGACCAGCGATTCCAGGTGGCTGCGGGTGGCCGGCAGGTCCAGCCGGCCGGCCTCGTCGAACATCGTCAAGCTCGCGGGGAAGACCCCGGACAGGGAGATGCCGTCGCTCATGTCGTAACCCAATCCTTACATAGGACCTATGTCAAGAGACTTGACTACACTTTGACGTGAACCTAGATTCCCGTCCATCCCCTCCGGCGGATCGACCACTTGAAGGAGCGCGTGATGTCGAAGCGTCAGTTCCGAGTTCTGGCCGCTGGCCTGGTGGCCGCGGTCGTGCTCGCCGGCTGTGGCGGCGGGTCGAGCGATGATCCGACGGCGGGCGACGGCGGCGACGGCTCGAGCGGCCAGTCCGCCGGCCCGCTGCGCATGCTCGGCGTGGAGCCCTCTCAGGGCTTCGACCCGGCCACCGCGTTCGCCGACGCCTCCCGCGTCCCCATGGCGATGATCTACGAGACCCTCACCGAACGAGACGGCGACGGCGAGATCGTCGGCGCCCTCGCCGAGTCGTGGGAGATTTCCGACGACGGCACGGTCTACACGTTCACCCTGCGCGACGGGATCGCGTTCAGCGACGGCTCGCCGATCACCGCGGCCGACGTGGTGTTCTCGTTCGAGCGGGCGAAGGAGGGCGAGGCGCTGTCCGGCCAGCTGGGCACGCTGACCTCGGTCGAGGCCGTCGACGACACGACCGTGAGGTTCACCCTCGCCGGGCCGATGAGCACCTTCCCGGCGCTGGTCGGGCGGCCGGCCAACGCGGCGATCCTGTCCGAGGCGGCGGTCACCGCCGACCCGGACTACTTCACCATGCCGACCGTCACCTCCGGTCCCTGGACGCTGTCGGAGTACACGCCCAAGAGCCAGATGACGTTCACGGCCAACGAGCACTACTTCCGCCCGCCGGGCATCGCGACCATCCAGGTGTCGTTCAACAACGACCCGACGGCCAACGCGGCCGCGCTGGAGTCCGGCTCGGCCGACGTCGCCAGCGTCGCCTACTCCGACGCCGAGCGGCTGAAGGCCGAGGGCACCATCCAGGTCATCCAGTCCGACCAGCTGTCCCCGCTGTTCTGGGGCTGGGACCGGACCAAGGCGCCGTTCGACGACAAGCAGGTGCGCCAGGCCGTCGCCTGGGCCGTCGACCGCGAGGGCAAGCAGGAGGCCTGCTGGTTCGGCACCGGCGGCCTCACCTACGGCAACATCCTGCGGCCCTGGGACGCGGCGTACGAGGAGATCGACACGTACAAGGCGGACAGCCGCGAGGACGCCCTCGACGAGGCCGCGAGCCTGCTGGACGAGGCCGGCTGGGTCGAGCCCGACGGCGGCGGCACCCGGGTGGCGGACGGCGTCGACGGCGTCGACGACGGCACCCCGCTGGCGTTCGAGGTCCCGTACGAGGGCAACTGGCCCGCGGCCGAGTGCCACGTGCAGATCCTGCAGCAGAACCTGCAGGAGGTCGGTATCGAGGTGACGCCGCGCAAGTACGACCCGGCCGCCTACTGGGGCGACGTCGGCAACGGCCTGTTCACGATGTACCACGGCGGCGCCGGCGCGGCCGACTCGATGGACCTCTACACGAACTGGTTCGCCTCCGGCGGCTCGCTCACCGCGCTCACCACGCACCTGAACGACCCGGAGATCGACGCCGAGGTGACCGAGGCGCAACAGGTCGACGAGGCCACCTCCATCGAGATCATCAAGGAGCTGGAGCAGTGGCAGGCCGACGAGCTGCCGATGCTCGTGGTGGGATACCAGTGGCCACAGGTCGGCATGACGCAGCGGGTGCAGAACTACAAGCCCGGTGTCGACGCCGACTCGTACACGCTGGTCGACGCCACGCTCACCGAGTGATGTCGGCGCTGACCAGCTAGGGGGAGGTGCAGTGGTCCAGTACATCGCGCGTCGGCTCTTGCTCGCGGTCCCGCTGCTGTTCGGGCTGAGCATCCTGGCCTTCGCCTACGTCCGGGTCATCCCGGGTGACCCGGTGACCGCGATGCTGGGGGTCAACAGTGATCCGGAGCTGGTCGCGCGGCTGCGCGACCAGCTCGGCCTGGACGAGCCCTGGTACCAGCAGTACCTGAGCTGGCTCGGCAACGTGCTGACCGGCGACTTCGGGCTCTCGTACCGGTCCCGGATGCCGGTGTCGGACATCCTCGTCGACCGCATCCCGGCGACGCTGGAACTGGCGCTGGGCGGGCTGCTGGTCGGCCTGCTGATCGCGATCCCGGCCGGCCTGTACGCCGGGTTCCGGCGCGGCAGCCGGGCCGACAACGTCATCACCGGCGCCACGCTGGTGGGGCTGGCCACGCCCGGCTTCTGGCTGGGCACGCTGCTCATGCTGCTGCTCGCGCTGCAGTTGGGCTGGCTGCCCAGCCAGGGCTACGTGCCGTTCGACGTCGATCCGGCGCAGAACCTGCGGCTGCTGGTGCTGCCGGCGCTGACGCTGGGGCTGGCGATCGCGCCATACCTGGCCCGGCTGACCCGCACCGCCGTCGTCGAGACCGGCGGCGAGCCGAGCGTCGCGTACGCCCGGGCGCAGGGCCTGCCGGAGCGGACGGTGGCGCGCACGGTCGTGCTGCGCATCTCGATTCCGTCGCTGATCGTCGCGGTCGCGCTGACCGTCGGGTTCCTGCTGGCCGGCTCGATCATCGTCGAGGAGCTGTTCAACTGGCCCGGCATGGGCCGGCTGGTCGCGGCCGGCGTCAGTGAGCGCGACTACCCGATGATCCAGGCGCTGATGCTGATCTACGGCGTGATCTTCATCGTGGTCAACGTCATCGCCGAGGTCCTGCAGGGCCTGATGGACCCGAGAGTGAGGCTCACATGAGCGCCGTGGCGGTGGTGGCCGCGACCACCGACGGCCCCCGGGTGAAGCGGGGCTGGAAGGTCATCGTCGGTGGCGGGCTGCTGGGATTCCTGGCGCTGTTCATGCTGGTCGGGCCGCTGATCTCCGGGTACGACCCGAACGCCACCGACCTGGACGCGCGCTTCGCCGGCCCGTCGGCGCAGCACTGGCTCGGCACCGACGACCTCGGCCGGGACCTGTTCACCCGGATGGCCGTCGGCGGCCGGATGACCATGCTGATCGCGCTCGGCGCCGTCGCGCTCGCGTCGGCCATCGCGATCCCGCTGGGCCTGCTCACCGGGTACCTCGGTGGCTGGGTCGACCTCGCGGTCATGCGGGTCGTCGACCTGTTCTTCGCCATCCCGACGCTGCTGGTCGCCATCGGCATCGTCGGCCTGTTCGGGCCGTCGTTCAGCACGACGCTGCTGGCGCTCGGGCTGGCGTTCTGGCCGTTCTACGCCCGGCTGGTGCGCAGCGCCGTCGTCGGCGTCCGCGACCTCGCCTACACCGACGCGGCCCGGGTGATCGGCGCCGGGCGGTGGCGGATCATCCGCAAGGAGATCCTGCCGGCGCTGCTGCCGCTGCTCATCGTCCAGACGACGGTGCTGCTCGGGTTCGCCGTGCTCGACGAGGCCGGGCTCGGCTTCCTCGGACTGGGCGTGCAGCCGCCGGACGCGTCCTGGGGCTCGCTGCTCGCGCAGTCGCGCGGGTTCGTGCTCAGCCATCCGTGGATCGGCGTCATCGCCGGCGTCCCGATCCTGCTGGTCGTCCTCGGCATCAACATCATGGCCGACGTGCTGCGCGACCGGCTCGACCCGCAGGGAGCGAGCACATGACCGGCCAGCCGTTGCTCAGCGTGCGTGACCTCGCGGTCGAGTTCGGCCACGGGGCGGCGACGTCCCGGCCGGTCGACGGCGTCGGGTTCGAGGTCGGCGAGCGGGAGATCGTCGGCATCGTGGGGGAGTCCGGCTGCGGCAAGAGCCTGACCCTGCTCGCGCTGCTCGGCCTGCTGCCGGCCGGCGGCCGGGTGGTCAACGGCGCCATCACGTTCGCCGGTCGCGACCTGCGCGGCGCCGACCAGTCGGTGCTGCGGTCGCTGCGCGGGCGCCAGGTGGCGCTGATCCCGTCCGACGCCGGCGCCGCGCTGAACCCCGTCGCGCGGGTGGGCAAGCAACTGCGGCTCAGCCTGCGCACCCACCACCCGGAGCTGAACGCGCAGCAGCGCCGCGGCCGGGCGCTGGACGCACTGCGGCGGGCCCGGCTGGCCCGCCCGGAGCAGGCGCTGGCGGCGTACCCGCACGAGCTCAGCGGCGGCATGCAGCAGCGCTCGGCGATCGCGCTGGGGCTGCAGAACGAGCCGCAGCTGCTGCTGGCGGACGAGCCGACCACCGCGCTGGACGTGTCGATCCAGGCGGAGATCCTGAAGCTGCTGGTGCAGTTGCGGGACGAGCTGGGCACCGCGATCGTGTTCGTCACGCACGACATCAGCACGGTCCGGGAGATCTGCGACCGGGTGGTCGTCATGTACGCCGGTCAGGTCGTCGAGCAGGGCGACGCCGACGAGGTGCTCGCGGCACCGCGGCACCCGTACACCGCGGCCCTGCTGGGCAGCGTGCCGCCGCTGGGCGGCGTCCCGCCGGAGCAGCTGGAGACCGTCTCCGGCATGCCGCCGGACCCGGCCGCCTGGCCCGGCGGCTGCCGGTTCCAGGCCCGCTGCCGGCACTTCACCGAGCTGGGCGAGCCGGACGAGTGCACGTCGACCTGGCCGGGCAGCGCCGACGGGCTGGCGTTGAGTGCTGCTTGTCACTTTCCGTTGGATGACAGTCCGTTGGAGGAGGTGCGCCGATGACCGAGCCGCTGCTGTCCATCGACCGGGTGTCGCACGAGTTCGGCGCCCGCCGCGCGCTGCTCCCGGGTCGCCGCGGCCACCTCGCCGTCGACGACGTCTCGCTGACCATCGGCGCCGGCGAGTCGTTGGCGCTGGTCGGCGAGAGCGGGTCCGGCAAGACCACGCTGGGCCGGGTGGTGGCCAAGCTGCTCACCCCGACCGGCGGCACCGTGCAGGTCGACGGCCGTGACGTCGGCGGGCTGCGTGGCCGGGAGCTGCTGGCCTACCGTCGCACCGTCCAGATGATCTTCCAGAACACCCAGCACGCGTTCAACCCGCGGCGGAAGATCCGCGACATCCTGGCCGACCCGTACGAGATCCACCGGCTGCCGGCGCCGGACGGCCGCGACGCCGCCCTCGGCGAGCTGATGGAGCGCGTCGGCCTGCGCGCGTCGATGCTGGACCGCTACCCGCACCAGTTCAGCGGCGGGCAGCGCCAGCGCATCGGCGTCGCCCGCGCGCTGAGCCTCGGCCCGCGGCTGATCGTCGCCGACGAGCCGGTCTCCGCGCTGGACGTGTCCGTGCAGGCCCAGGTGCTCAACCTGTTCTCCCGGCTGCGCCGCGAGCTGGGGCTGTCGCTGCTGTTCATCAGCCACGACCTGCGCGCGGTGTACTTCCTGTGCGAGCGCATCGCGGTGCTCTACCAGGGCCGGCTGGTCGAGGTCGCGCCCCGGGAGCGGCTGCTGGAGCACCCGCTGCACCCGTACTCGCGGCGGCTGATCGCGGCCGTGCCCGGCCTGGGCGGGCGGGACAGCGCCGAGGTCAGCACGGCCGACGCGCCGGCCGCGGCGCCGGCGGCCGGTGGGCCGGCGACGGCCGCGGGGTGCCACTACGCGGCGACCTGTCCGCTGCACGTGCAACTGGGCCGGCCGGACCGGTGCCTGACCGAGCGGCCCGCCCTGCGCGCCACCGCCGGCGGGTCGGCCGTCGCCTGCCACTTCGCCGGCGACGAGTCGCCGGCGCCGGTTCCGTCGGTCGTCACGGAGGAGGTCCGATGAAGGTCGCTGTCGTGGGGACCGGTCTGATGGGGCTGCCCGTGGCGGTGCGGCTGGCCGAGGCCGGCCACGACGTCACCGTCCACACGCGGCGGAAGGAGAGCGCCGGGCCGGCCCTCGCCGCCGGGGCCGCCTGGGCGGACTCTGCCGCGGCCGCCGGTGACGGCGCGGACGTCGCCATCACGTTCCTGCCGGACCCGCCGACGGTCGAGGCGGCCGTGCTCGGGCCGGACGGGCTGCTGGCCGCGGCCACGCCGCCGGCCGTCGTCGCCGACATGTCGACCGGCCCGCCGGAGCTGGCCCGCCGGCTGGCTGCCGCGGCCGAGGCGCGCGGCGTGGCCGCCCTGGACGCTCCGGTCTCCGGCGGCCCGCCCGGCGCCGCCGCCGGCACGCTGACCATCATGGCCGGCGGCACGTCCGAGGCGTTCGCGCTGGCCCGGCCCGTCCTCGCCGAACTCGGCACCGCGGTGCTGGTCGGCGGGCCGGGCGCCGGGCAGAGCCTCAAGCTGGTCAACCAGCTGCTGATCGGCGGCATCGCCGGTGGCATCGCCGACGCGTGGGCGCTGTCCGGCGCGCTCGGCCTGGACCCGGCCATCGTCGCGGAGGTGGTCGGCCGCGGCTTCGGCGCCAGCCCGCTGCTGGCCTTCATGTGGCCGCGGCTCGCCGGCGGCGACCTCGCGCCGGGCTTCAAGGTCGACCACATGATCAAGGACCTCACGCTGGCACTGGCCGCGGGCGACGAGCACGGGCTCGACCTCGCCGCCGGCCGGTCCGCCCAGGAGCGCTACCGCTGGCTGTCCGACGCCGGCGACGGCGACCTGGGCACCCAGGCGCTCTACCGGCACGCCGTCCGGCACCACTCCACCGTCGAGGAGGACGACCGACCATGACCGCCCTGCGCCTGCCCGGCCGCTACTACCGGCTCAAGCCGACCATCGCCGAACCGCTCGGCCACGCGGAGGAGGAGCTGGAACTCGGCCTGGACGACACCGCGCTGCTCATCGTCGACGTGTACGGCGCCGGGTTCGACGACGAGCCGGCGGACGGCCTGGACGGCATCTACACGGTCGACCCGGAGACCCGCGACATGGTCCGCAACCGGATCCGGCCGGTGAAGGACGCCGCCCGCGCGATCGGGCTGCCCACCGTCTACCTCACCAACTACCTGTCGCCCGGCATCGACGAGGGCAACGAGTGGCGCAACATGTCGCTGCGGGTCACCGGCGTCGACGTGCTGACCGACTGGCAGCCGCCGACGCCGATCCTGGAGCACTCGAAGGTGATCGCGCCGGACGACGACGACGTGCTGATCCGGAAGCAGTACTACAGCGGATTCCACGAGACCGAGCTGGACAGCGCGCTGCGCAACCGCGGCGTGCGCAACCTGGTCGTCGTCGGGTTCGACAGCCGGGTCTGCCTGGGCACCACGGTCGTCGACGCCCTCTACCGCAACTACCGGGTCGTCGTGCTGCGCGACTGCGTGTCGACGTTCGAGTGGCCGGAGACGCGCGAGGGTGGCTGGGCGAACTTCGTCGCGATCCGGCACATCGAGTGCAACGTCGGCTACACGTCGACGGCCGACGACTTCCGGGCGGCCTGCGCCACGGTGGACGCCGGATGAGCCCGGCCGTCGTCGACGCGCACGTCCACTCGGGGCCGCCGAAGTACGCGCCGATCTCGGCGTACCGGGCGGCCATGGCCGAGTCGGGGATCGGCGCCGCCGTGCTCGTCCAGCACCTCGGCAACAGCGACAACCGCTACCTGCTCGACGCCGTGCGGTCCGACCCCGCGCGGTTCGCCGGCGTCGCGGTCGTCGACCGGGCGTCCGACGCGGACGCGGCGCTGGCCGCGGGGTTCGCCGGGCTGCGGGTCGGGCCGGGCGGGCTGCCGGACGGCAGCGGCGCCGAGGTGTTCGACGTGCTCGCCGCGGCGGGTGCGGTGGCCAGTGTGACGGGGCCGTTCGCGGACGTCGTCGCGGACCGGTTCGCGGAGGTGGTGGCGGCGCGGCCGCGGCTGCACGTCCGGCTGGAGCACCTGGGCTGGTTCCGCTACCAGCCCGGCTCGCCGGACGTCGAGTCGTTCGACCGGCTGCTGGCGCTGGCCGCGCTGCCGAACGTCAGCGTCATGTGGTCGGGGTTCTTCGCCAACGCGGGCTCCCCGTACCCCTACCCGGATGCGCGGCCGTACCTGGACCGGTGCCTCGAGGCGTTCGGGTCGGAGCGGACGATGTGGAGCGGCGACTGGAACCGGGCCGGGCTGGCGCCGGGGGAGTACACGGCGGCCGTGTCGCTGGCGCTGTCGCACTGGGGGCTGTCCGCCGCGCAGGCGGCCGACGTCCTCGGCCGCACCGCCGCCCGGGTGTTCGGGCTGCCAGCGTCCGTCACGGAAGGAGCACACTCGTGACCGGGGTCGCGATCCTGGGGCCGGGCGCCATCGGCGACGTGCACGCCCAGGCGCTGGCCACCATCGGCGTCACGCCGGTCGCCGTCGCCGGGCCCAAGCCGGACGAGCTGGCCGCGTTCGCGACGGCGCACGGTGTGCCGCGGACGTACCTCTCGCTGGACGAGCTGCTCGCCGACGACGACGTCGAGGCCGTGATCGTCGCGACCCCCAGCCACCTGCACGCCGCGCAGTCCGTGGCGGTGCTGGAGTCCGGCCGGCACGTGCTTTGCGAGATCCCCACCGGCCTGTCGCTGGACTCGTCGGCCGCGGTGGCGTCGGCGGCCGAGGCGGCCGGGCGGGTGGCCGCCGTCGGGTACACGCTGCGCTACTGGGAGCCGCACCGGCGGATCGCCGGGCGGCTGGAGGAGACCGGCACGCTGCCGTCGCTGGTCGTCGTGCGGCAGCTGATGCTCCGGCAGAGCGACGTCGGCTGGACCGGGAAGCTGCGCGACTGGACCGACAGCGCGCTGTGGCACCACGGCGGGCACATCATCGACGCGGCGCTGTGGCACCTGCGCCCGGCCGAGCCGGTCACCGTCGCAGGGACCGCCGGGCCGCCGTGGCCGGGCAGCGGGTCGCCCATGGACGTCGCCGCCGCTCTGGTCACCTCGGACGGCCGGCTGGCGTCGGTCGCGATCTCGTACCACTCGCGCGTGCCGGTGAGTGACGTGCTGGTGATCGCGCCGGACCACACGTTCCAGGTCGACGGTGCCGTGCTGCGGGAGAACGGCACCGTCGTCTACGACGGCGGCTCCGTCGCGACCGAGCAGTTCGCCGCCGTCGCCGCCCAGGACCGCGCCTTCCTCGCCGCGGCCGCCGGTGGTCCGGCGCCGCTGGTCCAGGCGTCCGACGTGATCGCGGCCGCCCGGGTCCAGTCCCTCCTCGAGGCCGGCTCACTGCCCGCCTGATCCCGACCACGCTGCCCGCCCCCTCGACGTGCGGAGGGGGCGGGCAGCGTGCCGCTTTGTCACCTGATCATCTTCAGCATCCGGACGCCCGGCGATCAGGTGACCAAAGCGCCGCTTTCGGTGCCGCTACGTCACCTGATCGTTTCGAGTCCACCTGGTGGAGATGATCAGGTGACGAAGCGGCGGCGGGCGGGGCGGGAAGGTCACCTGATCGTTCCCTGGAGAACGATCAGGTGACCCAACGGACGTCAGGCGATGACGTAGAGGTAGCCGTCGTCGGCGGTGACGAGGAGCTCGCTGCGGCCGTCGCCGTCGACGTCGGCGGCGATGACGTCGCCGAGCTTGTGGCCGAGCTGCACCGTCCACTTCACCCGGGGCAGGTCGCCGTCGGCGGTCAGGCAGACGACCCGGCCGTCGACCGTGCCGACGACGAACTCGGGGCGGCCGTCGCGGTCGACGTCGAGGGTGGTGACGGCGCTGCCGGCGGCCCCGACGTCGAACGTCCAGCGCAGCGCGCCGGTCGCGGCGTCACGGCACTCGAACGAGCCGTCGTTCAGCAGGACGCCCAGCTCCAGCCGCCCGTCGCCGTCGACGTCGGCGATGCCGGGCTGGCGGCCCAGGTGCGCGCCCGGCACGGTGTCGACCCGCCAGAGCGTGCTCCCGGCCGGCGCCGACGCGAACGTCACGACGTCCAGGTAGTCGAACCCGGCCGCCAGCACCACCTCCAGCGCGCCGTCGCCGTCCACGTCCACCAGGATCGGCGTGTGGTACAGCCCGACGTGACCCTGCACGATCCCCGGGTCGGCGAAGTCCGTCCCGTTGACGTCGTACAGCAGGTCGGCGGCCAGGAACAGGGCGTTGTCGACGCCGTCGCCGTCGAGGTCCGCGGCCGCCGGCGGGCCGACCCACGGCCCGAACTGCCCACCCGCGTGCCCCGGCCCGTCGTTGTCGCGGGTCGCCAGCAGCGCGCCGTCGCGGCCGTCGAGGATCCGCGACACCTCGGTGTTGTAGCCGGCCTTGTTCGCGCCGACGTAGACGTCGAGGTGGCCGTCGCCGGTGAAGTCGCCGAACGTCCACAGGTAGACGCCGTTCGGGCCGGCGAACGTGGGCGCGGGCAGATCGGCGAAGACGTGGCTCCACACCTCGTGCCCGGCGCCGTCGAGCACCCGCAGCCGCGACCGCGGCCCGGCCGCGTCGACGAACACCACCTCGGCGCGGCCGTCGCCGTCCAGGTCCGCCGCGGTCGCCGACTGCAGCCCGCCGAGGTACACGTACTCGCCGCGGCCGGCCACGCTCCAGCGCTCCTTGAACGTGTTGCCGCGCAGGTCCAGCACCCTGATCCGGTCGAACGCGCTGACGACGACGCTGCTGCGGCCGCGTCCGTCGAGATCGGCGACGACCGGGTCGCAGACCAACGCGCCGAGCCGCGTGCTGCCGAGGACGGCGCCGGCGGCGTCCTCGGCGACCAGCTCGCCGGATGGGCGCTGGTACAGCACCGTCGCCGTGCCGCTGCCGTCGAGGTCGCCGGCGCGGTGCAGCACGCCGCCGTCGTCCGCCCGCGTCCACGTCTGCGTGACGGCGCCGCCGGCGTAGCCGAAGCCGCGCAGCTCGCCGCCGGCACGGACGACGAACGACGCCAGCGGCCCCGCCCGCAGGATCTCGGACCGGGCGGAGCGCGAGTGCGGGCTCAGCGTCGCCGGGACCGGCGTGTGCGGGTCCATGACGTACTGCGCGGCCGCGAGCGACCACACCGGCGCCCACGTCCCGGCGCCGTCCAGCGCGTACACCTCGAGGTCCGCGACGGCCGGCGGCGTCTGGTCCGTCGCGACGCTGACCAGCAGCTGGCTCGCGCCGCCGCCGTCGAGATCCTGGACGCCCCAGAGGTACCGGTCGGCGAGGTCGGCCTTGACCGTGCCGAACCCCTCGATCGCGTCGACGACCAGCACGTGCCAGCGCCCGTCGCCGGTGTGGTTGAACACCGACACCGCGATCTCGACCCGCCCGTCGCCGTCGAGGTCGCCGACCCCGTTGACGGTGGTGCGCAGCGACTTGCCGCTCTCCGGGAACTCGACGAACTCGTCCCACAGCAGCGACAGCCCGGCGGCGTCGCTGTCGACGGCGGCGACGTGCAGTGTGACGCCGTCGCAGACCTCGACCAGTTCCAGCCGCCCGTCGCCGTCCAGCTCGATCAGCTGCACCTGGCCGTAGTTGCGGCCGTTGACGTCCGGGCCGGAGATCCAGTCGACGCGGCCGCGCCAGCCGGACCCGGTGTCGAGCAGCGCGCCGGTGCGGCCGTCGTAGGCGAGGATCTGCCCGTACCCGGCGATCACCAGCTCGTTCCGCCCGTCGCCGTCCACGTCGCCGATGACCAGCTCGGGCGCGTAGGCCCACTCGACGTAGTCGGGCGACGTGCGCCACAGCTCGTAGCCCTCGGCGACGCCGCGGTCGAAGGCGATGGCGACGCCGACGGGGCTGAGGTACGGCCAGACGACGATCTGCTGGCCGGCGACGCCGTCGGCGAGCGGGCCGATGCTCATCCAGTCGAACGCGACGACGGCGCCGAAGTCGTGCGACCACAGCTGCGCGCCGGTCGCGGCGTCCAGCACCGCCACCGTCGTCGTACCGATGACGACCACCTGGCGGCCACCGTCGCCGGCCAGGTCGTAGACGCCGGCGATGTCGGCGGGGGAGAGGCCGGGCGCGGACCAGCGCGGTTCCAGCCGCGGCCCGGTCGCGACGACCGAGCCCGCGGTCAGGAACAGCAGCGACGTCGACCCGTCGCCGTCGAGGCCGGCCGCCATCACCCAGGGCGTCGAGCCGCCCAGGTAGGCGCTGGCCACGACCTTCGGCTGCCGGCGCAGGCCGCCGGGGAGCGGCTGGTGGCCGGTGTTGCGGGCGTCGGCGCGGGGGAGCGGCCACTGGCCGGGGGTGATCCGTCCCGGTCCCGTCACCGCTGCCGCGGTGCTGGTGAGGCCCGGGATGGCAGCGGCGCCGGCGGCGGCCGCCGCGCCGGCGAGGAACGTTCGGCGACGTACTGGGGGCATGCCGGTCTCCGATCGTTGCGGGGGTGGGGTCAGAGCGTTCGCCGCTGCACGGCGCCGGAGCTGGTGCGCACGAGCAGTTCGCGGACACCGCCGTCTGCGACGACGTGCGCCGCCGCCAGCGAGCCGTCACTGCTCGTCGTGTTCGCGGTGGTGAACGTCCGCTGCAGGTACGGGATCGCGTCGGTGAAGGTGGCGATGCTGGTCAGCGTCAGGGCCGACTCGTTCCAGTGGTAGGCGCCGGTCTGCCACTTCGGGAAGTAGTACGCCGGGCCGAGCGGGTCGCCGGCGTTGCGGGTCGGGCTGATCAGCCACTCCTGCGTCCCGTCGCCGTCGACGTCGACGATGTCCCACAGGAACACGTCGTCCAGCTCGTACAGCGAGGCCGTCGAGCCGGGCTGGCTGACGTGTAGCCGCCAGCGGCCGTCGCGGAACACGTTGTAGGCCAGCCGCGAGGCGCCGGAGCGCTGGACGAACGGGTGCGCCGGGTAGCTGACCCGGTTCTGGTACTTGTGCCCGTCGGAGGCGTCGTGGGCGTAGCTGAAGAAGCGGTCGTCGACGGTGTTCGCGGCGGCGTTGTAGACGGACACGTGCCGTTCGATGCCGCCCCACTGGTCGTAGCTCTGGGTGCCGGTGATCGCATCCTGGTAGAGCGAGTAGTTGCTCGTCCCGGAGAGCAGGACGACCGAGTTCGGGCTGCCCGGGTCGACGCCGACGAGCCCGTAGTTGCGACCGGCGATGTCGGTGCGGCCGCCGGTCAGGTACGGCCGGTCGGCGACCAGCTGGCCGCTGCTGAGCGCGCCGATCGAGTACTGCACGACGCGCCCGCTGGTCCAGAACACGGCACGGTTCTGCCCGCTGACGGACGTGATGAGCCCGTTGGCGACGTGCGCGTACTGGATGTAGTCGGTGCCGGTCGGATAGGTGTTCGGCTGCGCGTTGGTGTACGTGCTGTCGTACGACGACGTCGACGGGTAGTAGAGCGCGCCGGCGGTGTTGAACGAGCCGCCGCCGAAGCCGAGGTACCACGACGTCGTCGCATAGTAGGGGGAGGTGAACAGCGTGCTGGTCTCGTCGCCCCAGAGCGGCGCCAGCTCCGACCACTGGTGCGTCGGGTACGGCGTGGTGCCGGGGAACGACCAGCAGATGTCGTTCATCGGGCTGAGCGGGGTGTGCTGCGTACCGGTCGCGCCCTGGTAGAAATGCAGCGTCGTGGTGGTGAGCGGGCTGACGCCGCAGGTGGACCCGGTGTTCGCCGAGATCGTGACGGCGACGTCCGGCCACCCGTCGGCGTCGAAGTCGTAGCCGCCGGACAGCTGGGTGCCGGTGGTGGACCGCGCCCACAGCTGCACGCCATCCTGGTCGTAGGCGCGCAACTGGCCGCCGCTGACCCGGTACCCGACGGCTGCGACGCCGGGGTGGCCGGTGACCGGCACGATCGGCAGGTAGCTGCCGTCGGCCAACTGGATGACGGTGCCGTCCTCGGGGGCGACGGCGTGGGCGGGGGCCGCGCTGACTCCGAGGCTCCCGGCGACGATGCCGGTCGTCGCGGCGGCGGCGATGAGGTTCCGGAACAGGTGACGATGTGGCATGGCGGGCTCCTTACCACAGACCTAGGACCTTAGTTACATGACCTAGGTCCTATCATGTCGCGAATTGCCCCGTCTATCCCCGTTTCACCGGGGGAGACGGGTACGGCTGTCGACTCGGCCTTGGCGACGATGGGGCAGGCGGACGCGGACGGGGTGACGGCGGGCGCTGCAGGGTGCTGCGGGCGCGGCGCGTGCTGTGGGCGCGGCGCCGGCTGCGGGTGACCACAGGGGCCTGTCGGGGCGGCCGGGTGTGGTGGCGTGTGACGTTGGCCGTGGTCCTGACGTTGATCGGTGCGCTGCTGTTCGCCGCTTTGCGGTAGTGGGCCGTCCCCCTGCTGCCCATGTTCTTAGCCGCGGCACCGCGCCTCAAGCGGAGCCAGAGGGCGCTTCGCGCGTGCGAAGCACCGCTTGACCCGCGGCCAAGTGCGGGCAGTTATCAGGGGGACGGGGAAAGTGCGGGCAGAGCCCGCCCGGGTGCACCGTTGGCCGTTTGCCTGGCTGCCGTCCTCGCCGACCGTGCGCGGCCGCCGATGGTTGGCGGATTACTGGCGCCCTGGGCCCACCAAACTGCCAACCACGAGCGGCCAGTGAGCGGCCGGCGGCATTCTCTCCGGCCAGCTCTGTATGGCGGCACGAGGACTCACGTACTCGGACCCAATCGTCGTTCCTGCCGGTGCACCGTTGGTGTCCTCGATTCCCGGAGCCGTCTTCGATGGCGGGAGTCGTGTTCCGGGCGCCGTTTGGACGATTCTGGCCATCGAAGACGACCCAGGTCGTCGACGTCACTCGTCTCGTGGGCACTTCGCCCGCCGCAGCACCGGATGAGAGCCGTCATCGACGGTCATGCGGTGCTGACGCGGGTGAGGTGAGCCCGCCGCGCGTGAAGTGAGGCGTGCCCAGTCTTTCCCCGTCCCCTTAATAGCTGCCCGTTCTTGGCCGCGTGCGTGCGGGTCAAGCGGTCATCGCCGCGCGAAGCGCCGTCAGTCCGCTTGAGGCGCGCGTGCGCGGCCAAGAGAATGGGCAGCAGGGGACGGCGAACGAGATCACACGGCGACCTCGTGCACCACTCCGTCGGCGGTCCCCGCCAGCAACCCCGCTCCACCGACGGCCAACGTCTCGACGGCGGCGCCAAGCGACAGCAGCTCGCGCCGGTCCCCAGATGAGGCGTCGACGGCCACGAGGGCGCCGGCAGCGGTGCCGGCGACGAACCCATCGTCGAGCGCCACCAGGGGAGGCCGCGCCGCCACGGGGCCGAGGTCAACGTTCCACAGCACCCGGCCAGAAGCGACGTCGAAGGCGTCGAGCCGGCCGGACCGGGTCATGCAGCCCAGCACCGACCCGGCCACCGCGGCCTCGCCGGGGAAGTACGTCCACAGGGGCGCGCCGTGCCGCCAGCGGACGCCGCCGGAATCGTCGAGGAGGTCGATGCCGTGGATGCCGCCGACGCGGAGCCAGCCGGGCGGCGTGTCCAGTCGCAGCGGCGTCGTGTAGGCGGCGGTCCAGTCGTCCTTCGTCAGCACCTCGCCGGTGTGGGCGTCGCGCGCCGTGAACTGGCCGTGGTCGTCGTACGCGGCGAGCCACCGGCCGGACGGCGTCCGCGCGACGGCGGGCAGGTTGGGGTGCGGACCCTGCGCGGGGTCCTGCCACAGCGCCGTCCCGTCCAGCCGGTACACCCCCAGATCGGCGGTGTGCACTCCGGTCCGCGAGGCCGCCAGCAGCAGCGACGCGTCGTCGAACAGCAGCGCGTGACTCGGCCGCCCGCGGGTCGTGACGGCGCCGGCCGGCTCCCAGCCCGACGACCCCAGCTTCCAGCAGCGCACCGCCGTGTCCTCCAGGCAGGCGACGACGACCGCACCGGACGGCGTCCGCCCGGCCGCCGCGACCCGCCCGGGCAGCGGCAGCTCCACACCGTCGGGGAGGACGGCCCGGCTGTCGCGCGGCCCGTCCAGCAGCACCACCGGCCCCGCAGCGGACGTGACGGGGAGCGCGGACGCCCGCCGTCCCGCCGGCCGCACCGAACCCGCGGCCGCAAGGTCGGCGCCAACCCGGTGCAGCGCACCGTCGGACGACACCAGCACCGCCGCGCCGGACCCGCCCGGGAAGGCCCCGGCCACGTCCGCGACGCCCAGCGGCGCCGACGCGCCGGAGACGGGCGACCACCACGCCGCCGCGCCGGACGGCAGCCGCATCACCACGCCGTCGCCCAGCGCCACCAGTGAGCGCCGCTCGGCGTGGAAGGACAGCTCCGCGGGCAGCTCGTCGTCGCCGCACACCACCGGATGACCGGTGAACGACGCTGCGACGGTGAGATCGGGCAGCCGCACGGCCAGCGTCGGCTCGGCCCCGGTCAGGGTGCGCGGGACCGCCGGCGACACGACGGCCACCGAACCCGTCACGCCCCAGAGGTAGTGCCCGGGCAGCGCCGCGACCCGCTCGCCGGTGACCGCGTCGTCGACCACCGTGGTCCAGGTGGCGCCGTCGTGGTGGCCGGTGACCAGCCACGGGTTGCCGTCGGGCCGCTCGACGACGGAGGACACCTGCGGCCGCAGCTCCTGCGCGTCGTGCGGCCAGTCCTTCTCGACGAAGCGTCCCCACGCCCGCGCCAGCTCGCCGTCGCGCACCCGCGTCACCGAGTAGTACTCCTCGACCTGGCAGCTCACCAGCACGACGATCCGCCCGGCCGGCGCCGCGGCGGTCGTCAGCAGTCCGTACGGACGGGCGCACGGGTAGTCGCCGGGGTCGGGCCGGAACGCGACCTCCGTCAGCGTCGAGCCGTCGGACACCGACAGGACCAGCTGCAGCAACCGCCCGTCCTCCCGCCCGAGCACCAGCCGTTCGCTGCTGACGTCCGCGTCGCCGGTCCCGTAGCCGGAGCCGGTGCGGGTCGACAGCAGCAGCTGCGGCTCGCCCGAGCCGAGCACGTCCGCCACCACCAGCACCGGCCCGAACCCCGCGTCGTAGTGGCCGCCGAACTCGCGCACCCACACGGTCGAGACATCTCCGCCGGGCAGCAGCTCGCGGCAGGTGACGGCGGTCGCGTAGGCCGGTGCGGTGAACCAGAGCAGGCGGCCGCCGACGAGCGCCAGCTTGGACGACCCCGGCCCGGACAGGTTCGTCCCGTCCGGGACCGTGCCCGCCCAGGACGACGCGCCGGTGCACAGCGACAGCCGGCGGACCAGCCGCTCGCCGGACAGCACCAACGCGCTGTCGTCGCGGACGTGCAGCACCCGCGTCACCGCCGACGTGCCGTCCGACCACAGCAGCGTGCCGTCCCACCGCCAGGCCTGCAGCGTCGCGCCGGCCAGCACCAGCACGCACGGCGCGCCGCCGGGCCCGGCGAACTCCGCGACCTGGCGGACGTCGGCGCCGGTCGCCCAGTGCCGGACCACCCGGGCGCCGCGGGCCGCCGCGGTGGTCATGGGCGGGCGGCCGCGGACCAGTAGCCGAGCGCACGCTGGACGATCTCGACGGCGCTGCGCTCGGCGGCGTCGCCGTCGCGGGTGGCGATGGCCTCGATCAGGGCGACGTGCTGGTGGTTGGTCTCGTCGTGCCCGATGCCCTTCGAGCGGGTGATCTGGGCGCCGCGGCGGCGCTCCTCGGCCAGGGTGTCGGCCAGCACGCCGAGCATGCTGTCGACCAGCCGGTTGCCGCACGACCGCGAGATCAGCTCGTGCAGCCGAAGGTCGGCGGGGACGCGTGCCTCGAGGTCGTCGCCGGCCTCCAGCACCCGGGCCAGCGCCGACTTCATCTGCTCGATGTCGTCGTCGGTGGCCCGCTCGGCGGCGAGCCGGGCGGCGTGCCCCTCGAGCAGGGCGCGGAAGTCCATCAGCTCGTCGATCGCCCCTGGATCGGTGTCGACGAGGAAGCGGATGTAGTTGCCCATCGCGTCCGGGCGCAGGCTGCCGACGACGGCGCGCTTGCCCTGCCGCGTCGAGATGATGCCTTCGTTGTTCAGCGTGCGCAGCGCGTCGCGGACCACGCGCTGGCTGACCTCGAACCGCTCGCCGTACTCCGCCTCGGACGGCAGCTCCTCGCCGGGTTTCAGCCCGCCCTTGGAGATGTCGGCCCGGATCCGCTCGGCCACCTGGACGCCCAGGGGCACGCGTCGTCCGTGATCGGACAGCCGCCGGGTGAGGCGGTCGTCGTCGCTCGTCGTGGTTCTGGGGTCGTCCACCTCTGCGCCGGATCGCGCCACCGTCGCGTCACTTCCTCTCGACCGTTGCCGGGGTGTGGCCGGGCAACGAGCATAGTTCAGTACTTGCTAAGTAAACACCTAAGTCCTAGGTTCTAGGAAGGAGGTGCCATGAAGATCGATCGAATTCGCTCGTGGCCGGTGGATTTCGGCTTCTACAACGCCGTGTATGTGCAGGTGGAGACGGACGACGGCGCGGTCGGGGAGGCCGAGGTCGCCATGCGGCGGCGGACGCGGTCGATCGTGGCGCTGCTCGAGGAGCTCGGCGACGAGTTGCGCGGCCAGGACCCGACCCGGATCGAGCAGCTCAGCGAGCGCATGTACCGCGACGCGTTCCTCGGCGGCACGCTGCTCACCATCGGCATCAGCGCCATCGACATGGCGTTGTGGGACCTGAACGCGCGGGCGCTCGGCGTGCCGGTGCACCGGCTGCTCGGCGGCGCGTTCCGCGACGAGGTGCGCGTCTACACCCACGCCCGGGCCGGCGAGTCGCCGGAGGCGCTGGCCGAGGCGGTCCGCGCACGGGTCGCGGCCGGGTTCACCGCGATCAAGACGACGCTGCCCGGGTTCTACGAGAAGGTCACCAGCGTCCGGCACGAACGGGTCCAGCTGGTCCCGCCGCGGCAGACGGAGACCGAGCTGCTGCCGCCGTGGATCTTCGGCCACATCGCCGAGTACTTCGCCGCCGCCCGCGAGGCCGCCGGGCCGGACGTCCACCTCATGGTCGACTGCCACGGCCGGCTGAACGTCGCGAACTCGATCCGGCTGGCCGAGGCGCTGGCGCCGTACGACCTGACGTTCATCGAGGAGCCGGTGCCGTACGAGCGGCCGGACTGGCTGCGCGAGGTGTCCAGCCGGGTCAGCACGCCGATCGCGGCCGGCGAGCGCTGGGGCAACCACCTGTCCAGCGCACCGTTCATCGAGCAGCACGCGGTCGCCGTCGCGCAGCCCGACGTCGGCATCTGCGGCGGGCTGACGCCGGCGAAGAAGATCGCCACGCTGGCCGAGGCGCACGGCATCTCCGTCGCGTTCCACAACCCGTTCGGGCCACTGCAGAGCGCCGCCACCTGGCAACTCTCGGCGACGCTGCCGAACTTCCTGCTCAGCGAGTCGATGATCACGCCGGAGCAGGCGCCGTACTGGGAGCGCTACGTGGAGGATCCGCCGCAGGTGACCGACGGCGTCTGGCGGGTCGACGACGCGCCCGGGCTGGGGCCGCGGCTGCGGATCGACGAGCTGGAGCGGTCCGAGCCCCGGTTCGTGCTGGACCTCGGCGGCACCCGATGAGCGCCCCGTTCGACGTGCTGATCGAGCACGGCACCGTCGTCGACGGCACCGGCAACCCGGCGTTCACGGCCGCCGTCGGGATCAGGGACGGACGGGTGACGCTGCTGCGCGGCGCGACGGCGGACGTGCCGGCGCGGGAGCGGATCGACGCGACCGGGCTGACCGTCGCGCCCGGCTTCATCGACCTGCACAGCCACTCCGACCTCGTCCTGCTCGGCGACCCGGACCTGGAGATGAAGATCCGCCAGGGCGTCACCACCGAGGTCATCGGCGTCGACGGGCTGTCCTACGCGCCGTTCGACCGGCCGGCCGACCTGCACGGGTTCGCCGAGCAGAACGGCGGCATCGCCGGGCTGCCCGCGGAGCCGCTGGGCTGGCGCTCGATCGCGGACCAGCTGGACGCGTACGACCGGCGGGTCGCGGTGAACGTCGCGACGCTGGTCGGCAACACCGCGCTGCGGGTCAACGCGCTCGGCTGGGAACCAGGCGTCGCGGACGGCGCGGCGCTGGACCGGATGCGCGGCCAGGTGCGCGACGCGATGTACGACGGTGCGTTCGGCCTGTCCACCGGCCTGGACTACCCGCCGGGGGCGCACGCGACGACTGACGAGCTGGTCGCGCTGGCGGCCGAGGCGGCCGAGCTGGGCGGGATGTACCACACGCACGTCCGCTACGGCCTCGGCGACACGTACCTCGACCCGTTCCGCGAGGCGGCCGAGATCGCCCGCCGGTCCGGCGCGCCGCTGCAGGTCACGCACTTCTCCCGGTCCGCCCGGGCGACCTACACCGGCGGCGCGCAGCGGATGCTGGACCTGCTGCAGGACGAGCGCGACGCCGGCCTCGACGTCACGTTCGACACCTACACCTACGAGTGGGGCGGCACCCGGCTGAGCCGGCTGCTGCCGCTGTGGGCGCAGGAGGGCGGGCCGGACCGGCTGCGCGAGCGGCTGGCCGGCGGCGCGACCCGCGACCGCATCGCCGCCGAGGTCGAGGCCAGCGGCGCCGCCCGGCAGTACGTCGCCAGCGCGCCGTTCTCGGACCTGCGGCTGGGCTACCTCACCAGCCCCGAGTACGACCGGTTCGAGGGCTGGTACCTGTCCGAGGTGGTGAGCACGCTCGGGGTGTCGCTCGGCCGGGCGGTCTGCGACCTCGTCGCCGCGAACCCGGGCGCGACGTTCACCCGGCCGAGCCCGCACGCGATGACGCTGTGGAAGTTCGTCTGCCACCCGCTGGGCATGATCGCCAGCGACGCGGTCTTCATCGGGCTGGCGCCGAGCCCGCGGGCGTACGGCTGCTTCACCCGGGTGCTGGCCGACTTCGTCCGCGAGGAGCGACTGCTCTCGCTGCCGGAGGCGGTGCGCAAGATGTCGTCGTTCCCGGCGCAGCGGCTCGGGCTGTCCGACCGTGGCGTGCTGCGCGACGGCGCCGTGGCCGACGTCGTCGTGTTCTCGCTGGAGGCCAGCCTGGCGCCGGCCACCTTCGAGCGGCCGCGGCAGCTGGCCGAGGGTGTCACCGACGTGTTCGTCTCCGGCACCGCGGTGCTGCGCGACGGCGCGATGACCGGCGCCCGGCCGGGGCGGGCGCTGCGCGGCCCGGCGTACCGGCGGGCGTCGTCGGCCCCGCTGGTCCCGGTGGCGGAGGAGGTACTGGCGGACGACTGATCGGTCAGCGGGGGAGCGGCACCGGCGCCGGGCGGCGGTGCCGGACCCCGTGGACGGCGGCGATGACGGCGGTCAGCGTGGCGGCGATGCTGGCGAGGACGAACGAGATCACGTAGCCGTCGACCTTCGGGATGGACGTGCCGGCGATGAGCGAGCCGGTCAGGATGGCCGCCGTCGCCGCGCTGGCCACGCTGCCGCCGGCCGTGCGGACCAGCGAGTTGATGCCGCTGGCGATGCCGCTCTGATTCATCGGGACGTGTTCGACGGCGAGCGTGCCCAGTGCCGCGTACGCGATGCCGAAGCCGATGCCCTGGATGCCGCTGAAGATCATGACGTCCAGCGGGGTGTCGTGGTTGATCGCCAGCCACAGGTAGCTGAGCGCGGCGAACGTCGCGCCGACGGACAGCGTGAACGCCGCGCCGAGCCGGGCCTCGAACCGTCCGGCCAGCACCGCGAAGACCAGCATGGTGACGGTGCTCGGCAGCATGTACAGCCCGACGTCGAGCACCGAGCCGGTGAGGCCGTACCCCGCGACGCCGGACGGCGTCTGGATGAGGTTCGACACCAGCGTGAACGCCGTGAACATGGCGAAGCCGAGCAGCACCGACGCGAGGTTCGCCGACAGCGACTTCGGCCCCGTCAGCAGCCGCAGGTGCACCAG
>NZ_KQ434752.1:0-41114 GCF_001270745.1 Jiangella muralis | reverse complement strand
CCCCGCCCCCCCGCCGCTCGAGCAGCACCCACGTCACGCACAGCACGACGGCGGCGGCGAACAGGCCGAGCGTGCGCTCGTCGGTCCACCCCCACGAGTTGCCCTGGCTGATCCCCAGCAGCAGCCCGACCAGCCAGCCGGCCAGCAGCAGCGCGCCGGCGATGTCGGGCCGGCCGCCGCGTCGCTCGCCCGCCTCGACGGTGAACCGCACGACCAGCACCATGGCCAGCCCGGCCATGCCGGCCGAGATCCAGAACACCGGGTGGTGGCTGGTGGTGTGGTCGGCGATGACGCCGGTGACCAGCATGCCCGCGCTGCCGCCGACGCCCATGGTGGCGCTGACGATGCCGATGGCCGACATCACCCGCTCGCGCGGGAAGGTGTCGCGGATGATGCCGATGGCCAGCGGGATGACCGCCGCGGCCGCGCCCTGCAGGGCCCGCCCGGCGATCAGCACGCCGAGGGAGTCGGACAGCGCGCACACCGCCGAGCCGGCCACGAGCAGGCCCATGGTGACGGTGATCATCCGCTTCTTGCCGTACATGTCGCCGAACCGCGACAACAGCGGGGTCGCGACCGCGCCGGCCAGCAGCGTCGCCGTGAACACCCACGAGACGGCGGTGACGGACGTGTCGAAGGTCTGCTGCAGCCGGGGGAGCAGCGGCAGCACCAGCGTCTGCTGGAGCGAGACCACGAGACCGGCCGCGCCCAGCGCCAGCAGCGTGAGCCCCGGGGTCGCGGTGCGGCGGGCCCCGGGGCGCTCGGCGGTGAGGGTGGCGACAGCGTCGGTCATGCGGGCTCCTGCCGTACCGGGGCGGGCGTGTCCTGGGCACGGCGGCGGCGACGTGCTCCGTCAGACTACCCGATTGGTTGCCTGCTGCAACCATATATTCCGGCGGTCAGGGCGACGCGAGCAGCCGGAATCCGATGCCGTCGACGGAGGCCGCGGTGGCCGAGAGCACGGCGACGCCGGTGTCGGCCGCGCGGTCGAGGCCGATCCACGACCGGAACCCGCCGGACGCGCCGTTGTGCCAGGTGACCTCGCGGCCGCGCAGCGTGGTGATGACCCAGCCGGCGCCGATGCGGGTGCCGCCGGCGAACCTCGCGACCGGCTCCAGCGCGGCCGCGCCGGGCGCCGTCCCGTCCAGCAGCGCCTCGAGCAGCCGGGCGAGGTCGCCGATCGACGCGCGCACCCCGCCGGCCGGGCCGAGCGCCGCGTTGGCCCACGGCTCGCGCGGCGCGCCCCGGCGGCTGCGTCCGTCCAGTGCCGTGGGCCGCAGTTCGGACGCGTCGGCCGGCACGTACAGGCCGGTCAGCTCCAGCGGGCCGGCCAGCCGCCGGTCGAGCAGGGTCGCGTACGTCGTGCCGGTTGCGGCGGCGAGGCCGTGCCCGAGCAGCTCGAAGCCGAGGTTGGAGTAGCGCGGCTTGGCGGTGCGGCGGACGCGGACCCCGCGGGCCTGCTCGAGCAGCTCGTCCAGGCTCTCGACGTACGGGTTCGTCCCGTGCCGCCACAGCTGGAGGGTGCGCCGCCACGGCTGGGCGGCGGACGGCAGCCGGGGGAGTCCGGCGCGGTGCGTGCTGAGCGCGTTCAGCCGGGCCCGGGCGACCGGCGCGCCGTCCAGTGGGAGCAGCTCGCCGAGCGTGGTGTCCGGCCGGACCTCGCCGCGCTCCAGGGCGTCGGCGTAGAGCAGGCCGGTCAGTGCCTTCGACACCGACGCGAGCTCGAAGTCCGAGCCGAGACCCGCGCCGTTGGCGGCCGTGCGGATATCGGCTGGGGTGACGACGGCGACCGCCGCGACCGGGTGCCGTGGGCCGAGTTCCTCGGCCAGCCGGAGTCCGAGCCGGGCGTCGCCGTCCACGCGTGGAATCATGCCGTCAACCTAGGTTGACGGCGCCGTGGTTGTCAACCAAGGATGACAGAACGCTACGGGACGGTGAGCAGGTAGTCGTCCGCGTCGTCGTCCCAGCGCAGCTCGATGGTGCCGGTCGTGGCGGCGGCCCGGACGAACTGCAGGAAACTGCGGAACCCGAGCGCCTGCTCGCTGAACCCGGGCCGGGCCCGGCGGAGCTGGTCCTTGAGCCCGGACAGCGCCGCCCGGCCGTGCTTCGCCGTCAGCTCCTGGACCACCGAGCGGAGCAGGTCGAACGCGTCCTGCTGTCCGTCCAGCGCCGGGAGCAGGACCTCGGGGTCGCCCTTGGTGGGGCCGTCGGCCAGCTCGACGACGTGCCGCTCGGCCAGGTGGCGCAGCAGTTCGCCGAAGGCGCGGAAGCCGTGGTCGGCCTCGTTGAAGGTCGGGTCCTTGCGCAGCAGGGTGCGCTTGAGCGTCGACGCCGTCACCGGCCCGCCGGTGCGCTGCAGGCCGGCCACGCTCTGCGCGACGACGACGGCGAGGTCGTCGAGGTCGCGTGGGGGCTCCTCGGCGGGCTCCGGCTCCTGGACCGGGGTGGGTTCGGCGGCCGGCTCCGCCGCGGGCCGGCGGCGTCGGGCGGCGCCGCGGGCCGGCCCCGGCTCCACCCCTTCGAGGTCGTCGTAGTAGAGGAACTCGTCGCACGCCGGCGGCAGCAACGCCGACGTCGAGGCCCGGATGCCGACGCCGATGACGCGCTTGTTCAGCTCGCGCAGCTTGTAGACCAGCGGGGTGAAGTCGCTGTCGCCGGTGCACACCACGAAGGTGGACACGTAGCCGCGGACGAACGCCAGCTCGATCGCGTCGACGGACAACTTGATGTCGGCGGCGTTCTTGCGGGAGGCGCCCATGCGCTGCGGCATCTCGATCAGCTCGACGTGCGAGCGGGTGAGCATGCGCCGGTCCTCGTCGAAGTAGGACCAGTCGGCGTACGCCCGCCGCACGACCACCCGGCCGCGCTCGGCCAGGGCGTCGGCGATCGGGCGCATGTCGAAGGCCAGCCCGCCGAGGTCCTCACGGGCGCCGATGGCGAGATTCTCGTAGTCGAGGAACAGGGCGATGCGATCTTCGTCGTCCACACCGGCAGGTTACGCCCTGCTGCGCTGCGGAGAAGCGGATCTGAAGACGCTGTGAAGATGCCGCTCCGTAGCGTCGGCCGCGACAGCGAACACAGGAGGAACGATGCTGAGGAAGATCACCACCAGCCTGCTCGCCGCGGGCGCGCTGGGTGCCGCCGCTCTCGCGGGCGGCGCACCCGCCGCCGCCACGACGCAGACCGCGCCGGCGCCGTCGCCGGGACCCATCACCGCGAAGGCGTGGCACCACTCCGACTACTACTCGAATGCGAGTGCGTGCTTCTTCACGATGGCGCTGATCCGTGCGGGCGGCACCTACACCATGCCGGGCACCGGGCCGTGCTACCACTCGGCTCAGGGCTACTACTTCCACTACTGGAAGTGACGCCCTAGCGAGCCGGCGCCGCGGAACGTCTCGCGGTACGAGCGCGGCGTGGTGCCGGCGTAGGTCAGGAAGTGCCGGCGCATCGACTCCGTCGACCCGAATCCCGCGTCGTAGGCGATCTGCGTCACCGTCAGCTGGGAGTCCTCGAGCAGGGCGCGGACCCGCTCGACCCGCCGCCGGGCGATCCAGGCGGCCATGCTGTCGCCGGTCTCCTCGCGGAACCGCCGCTCGAGCGTGCGAGGGCTCATGTGCGCCTGGGCCGCGACGTCGCGGAGGCTGAGCGGCTCGGCGAGGTGCTCGTCGAGCCAGGCGAGGACGGGGGTGAGCGGCCCGGACGGGCGCGGCCCCGCCTTGGCGTACTGGGCCTGGCCGCCGGCGCGGTGTGGCGGGCTGACCAGCACGCGGGAGACGTCGTTCGCGTACGACTGGCCGTGGTCCTGGCCGAGGACGTACAGGCACAGGTCGGCCGACGCGAGCATGCCGCCCGACGACAGGACCTGCCCGTCGTCGACGTACAGGGCGTGCTCGACCAGCTCGGTCTCCGGGAACGCCGCGCGGAACTCGTCGGCCAGCGCCCAGTGCGTGGTGACGCGGTGTCCGTCCAGCACACCGGCCTGCCCGAGCACGAACGCGCCGGCGCACAGCGAGACCAGGCGCGCGCCATCATGGGCGGCCCGGGCCACGGCGGCGAGGACGGCCGGATCCTGCGGCGCCCACGGCGCCTCCAGCCCGGGGACGACGACGGTGTCGGCGCCGGTGATCCAGTCGACCGGCTTGAGGTCGCTCATGGTGAACCCGAGCGACGTCGGGGTCGGGGCCAGGCCGCAGACGCCGATCTCGTACGGCGCCTCCGGTTCGTCGCGGATCTTCGCGAACACCGACGGCCGGCGGCCGAACGCCTGCACGGCCACGGCGAGGTCGAGGACGAACGTCCCGCCGAGGACGAGCATGGCCACCCGGTGTCGGCCCACTCCTACCCCCCGTGGCCGGAATCGTGGGAACTCTGGCGTTCAGCGTAGCGCCTGGCCAGCGGGTTTCCCACGATGATCGGGTGATGGAACCGGACACCATCGTGCTCGTGCACGGCTTCTGGGTGACGCCCCGGAGCTGGGAACACTGGATCACCCACTACGAGGCCAAGGGGTACACGGTCATCGCGCCGGGCTACCCGGGCTTCGAGGTCGAGGTCGAGGCGCTGCGCGCGAACCCGCAGATCATCGTCGACGTCACCGTCCCCGCGATCATCGAGAAGCTGGAGGGGATCGTCCGCGAGCTGGACCGTCCGCCGATCATCATGGGCCACTCCGCCGGCGGCGCGTTCACCCAGATCCTGCTCGACCACGGCTTCGGCGCGGCCGGCGTCGCCCTGAACTCCGCGCCGACCGAGGGCGTGCGGGTCGTGCCGTTCTCGCAGGTCAAGTCGACGTTCCCGGTGCTGAAGAGCCCGGCCAACCGGCACAAGGCCGTCGGGCTGACGGCGGAGCAGTGGCGCTACGCGTTCGCCAACACGTTCACCGAGGAGGAGTCGGCCGCGCTGTACGAGCGGTACCACGTCCCGGCCAACGGCGGCATCCTGTGGGGGAGCGTCCTGGCCAACTTCGAGCCCGGCCCGCAGGAGACCTGGGTCGATTACAAGAACGACGGCCGCGCGCCGCTGCTGTTCGTCTCCGGCGGCGAGGACCACCTCATGCCGCCGGCGATCCAGCAGTCGAACCACAAGCACTACAAGTCCGACACGGTCACCGAGATCCGCGAGTACGAGGGCTACGCGCACCTGCTGCCCGCCCAGCAGGGCTGGGAGCAGATCGCCGACGACGTCCTGGCCTGGGCCGTCGAGCACGCGCGCTGACCCTCGCCCCATGATCATCGGCGATCGACCACGCCATGATGTGGTCGATCGCCGATGATCATGGGGGAGGATGGGGCGATGGAGTACACGCGGCTGGGCGGCTCGGGCCTGAAGGTGAGCCGCATCGCGCTCGGCTGCATGAGCTTCGGCGACCCGTCCCGCGGCTACGGCGACTGGGCCCTCGACGACGACGCGGCCGAGCCGATCTTCCGGCAGGCCGTCGACCTCGGCATCACGTTCTGGGACACCGCCAACGTGTACGGCTTCGGGTCGTCCGAGGAGATCGTCGGCCGGGCCGTCCGCCGCTACACCCGCCGCGAGGACGTCGTCCTGGCCACGAAGGTGTTCTTCCCCATGCACGACGGCCCGGGCGGGTCGGGGTTGTCGCGCAAGGCGATCATGGAGCAGATCGACGCGTCGCTGCGCCGGCTCGGCACCGACTATGTGGACCTCTACCAGATCCACCGCCTCGACCCTGACACGCCGGCCGACGAGACGATGGAGGCCCTGCACGACGTCGTCAAGGCGGGCAAGGCGCGCTACCTCGGCGCGTCGTCGATGTGGGCGTGGCAGTTCGCGAAGTTGCAGTACACCGCCGACCTCGGCGGCTGGACCCGGTTCGTGTCCATGCAGAACCAGTACAACCTCATGCAGCGCGAGGACGAGCGCGAGTTGTTCGGCCTGCTCGCCGACCAGGACGTCGGCAGCATCCCGTGGAGCCCGCTGGCCAGGGGGCGGCTGGCCCGGCCGTGGAGCGAGCGGACCGTGCGCGGCGACACCGACGAACTCCTGCGCGAGCGCTACACCGAGGCCGACGACAAGCCGATCGCCGACGCCGTCCAGCAGGTGGCCGCGGCGCGCGGCGTGCCGATGGCGCAGGTGGCGCTGGCGTGGGTGCTGCGCAACCCGGTCGTCAGCGCGCCCATCGTCGGGCCGACGAAGCCGCACCACCTGCCCGACGCGGTGGCGGCCATGAGCCTCGGGCTCACCGACGACGACGTGGCCGCGCTGGAGGCGCCGTACACGCCGCGCCGGCCGACCGGCTTCGCCTGACGCGAGGGTTCCCTGAGTACAGCGTTTACTGTACTGTCCGTCGCATGACCACGGTGACGGCGTCGCACACCGACGCACTGGCGCGGCTCGGCTACGCGCTGTCCGACGGCACGAGGGCGCGCATCCTGCTGGCGCTGCGCACCGCGCCGTCCTTCCCGTCCGATCTGGCCTCCGAACTGGGCGTCTCCAAGCAGGTGATGTCGAATCAACTGGCCTGCCTGCGCGGCTGCGGGCTGGTCCAGGCCGAGCCGGAGGGCCGGCGCACGCGGTACCGGCTGGCCGACGCGCACCTGGCCCGGGCGCTGGGCGAGCTGCTGTCACTGGTGCTGGTCGTCGATCCGGGCTGCTGCGGCCCGGACGGGTGCTCGTGCCGATGAGCGCGGAGACGACGCTGACGCGGCGCGACGTGCTGCGCCGGCGGGTGCGGCTGATCGTCGCGATGACCATCGGCTACAACGTGGTCGAGGCGGTCATCGCGATCTCGGCCGGCACGGCGGCGTCGTCGGCCGCGCTGATCGGGTTCGGCCTGGACTCCGTCGTCGAGGTGGTGTCGGCCGCCGCCATCGCCTGGCAGTTCGCCGGCCGCGACCACGAGGCGCGCGAGCGGACCGCGCTGCGCGTCGTCGCCTTCTCGTTCTTCGCCCTGGCGGCGTACGTGACGTTGGAGGCGGTCCGCGCGCTGGCCGGCGCCGAGGAACCGGACCACAGCACCGTCGGCATCGTGCTCGCGGCGGTGAGCCTGGCGGTCATGCCGGCGCTGTCGTTCGCCGAACGGCGCACCGGGCGCGAGCTGGGCTCGGCCGCCGTCGTCGCCGACTCCAAGCAGACGCTGATCTGCAGCTACCTGTCGGCGGTGCTGCTGGCCGGGCTGGTGCTGAACTCCGCGCTCGGCTGGTGGTGGGCCGACCCGCTGGCCGCGCTGGTCATCGCCGGGTTCGCCGTCCGCGAAGGGGCCGAGGCATGGCGCGGCGACGCCTGCGCGACGTCGGCCGGTGCGCTGCTGCGCGACCCCGAGACCGACGGCTGCGGCCCCGACTGCGACTGCTGCTAGCCGGGCCGGACGCCCAGCACTTCGGCGGGCGGGCGGCCGGTGAGCGTGGCGACGTCGTCGGTGACGGCGGCCCAGCGGCCCAGGCGGATGGACTCCAGCATCGTCGCGTAGGCGTGCGCCCACCAGGATGTCTCGCCGCTGTCCAGCAGCGCCGCCACGTAAGCGCTCGCCGGGACGTCGACGTAGCCGGCGCCGGGCGCGTACGCCGCGACGACGTCGGCGACCGGCAACGAGGCCGGGCCCGTGAGGTCATGGTGCGTGTTCGACGGCGTCCGCACCGCCAGCGCGGCCAGGGCCCGCCCGACGTCGGCCCGCGCGACCAGCGACACCCGCGCGTCGCCGGCCGGCAGCCACACTTCGTCGCCGTGCCGGGCGCCGCGGACCAGCGCGGCGAAGAACTCCGCGAACACCGACGCGCGGGCCAGCGAGTAGCCGCAACCGGCGGCCGCCAGCAGCTCCTCGGTGTGCCCGTTGGTGACGGCGTAGCAGAACGGCGACCCGGCGTCGGCGTCCAACCCGCTCAGCGCGACGACGTGCCCGACCCCGGCGTCCACGGCCGCCCGCACGACGTTCGCGTGGTGCAGCATGACGGTGGCCGCGTGGCCGTCGCTGGACACGAACACCAGCGTGTCGACGCCGGTCAGCGCCGTCCGCAACGACGAGGGGTCGGCATAGTCCGCGACGGCGACGGTGACGCCATGCGGCGGGTCGTACGCGCCGGGCCGGCGCACCAGCGCCACCACCTCGTGCTCGGGCGCCAGCAGCGCGGCCACCTGGCCGCCCAGCCGTCCGCCGGCCCCCGTCACCGCGATCCGCACGCCGCGAGCCTACGGCGTGCCGCCCGCGGTCAGGACGCGGCGCCGAACACCGGCCGCCCGGGCGCGACCTCCTCGTCGTCGGGGACGCCGATGTTCTGGCAGGCGGTGAGCAGCCAGCGGCCGTCCTCCTTGGCCATGATCCACAGCGGCGACCCGACATCCAGCCCGTCGGGCGTCGTGTAGACCTGGCGCAGCTTCACGGCGGCGACGTCGGGGCGGATGAACAGCACGTGCTCCAGCTCGAACCGCATCGACATGCCCCTCATGCCGCCGGGGAGCACCTGCCGGGTGAACGCGGCGATCTCGTCCAGGCCGTAGAGCCGCTTCCCGCCGCCGGTGGTCCAGATGGCGTCGGTGCGGAACAGCGCCAGGAACTCGTCGGGCAACTCGTTGTTCTGCGCGTGCTCGACGACGTCGACGACGCGGCGGATGGCGTCCAGCTCGGCCTCGGCGGCCACGGCCTCGATCTCTGTTGTCATGCCTCCAAGCCTGCTACCTCAACCATAGTTGAGGTCAAGGGCGGCATCACCCGGATCGGGTGGGGCCGGGCCGGGCCGGGGGCGCGACGATCCAGACGGGGGGTGGTCCGGATGACCGAAACGGCGCTGCCGATCATGTCCAGCAAACGGCTGGGGGAGTTACTCGCGTTGTTCAAGGACGCCGATACCGTCGAGCTGAAGCTGAGCGTGCCGGACGTCGACCAACGTTCCGCCGTCACGGCGCTGGGCATGGACCCGCTGGACGCTCAGATCCGGCAGGTGGTGTTCTTCGACACGCCGGACCTCGCGCTGGACCGCGCCGGCGTGGTGGTCCGGGCCCGGCGGGTGCAACGCCGGCCCGGCGACGCGGTGGTGAAGCTGCGCCCGGTGGAGCCGAAAAAGCTGTCGCCGGCGCTGCGGCGGTCGCCGGACTTCGGGGTGGAGGTCGACGCGATGCCGGGCGGCTCGTTCGTGGCGTCCGGACGGCTCAAGGCGCCGGTCGACAACACTCACGTCAGCGACGTGCTGGCCGGGCGGCGGCCGATCCGCAAGTTGTTCACCAAGCAGCAGCGCGACCTGTTCGCGGCGCACGCGCCCGAAGGGGTGGAGCTGGACGACCTGAGCCCGCTCGGGCCGATCCCGATCATGAAGCTCAAGTTCACGCCCGGCGACTACGGCCGCCGGCTGGTCGCCGAGCTGTGGTTGTACCCGGACGGCGGCCGCATCCTCGAACTGTCCACCAAGTGCCTGCCGGGTGAGGCGCTCAACGTGGCCGCGGAGTCGCGGGCCTTCCTCGGCGAGCGCGGCATCGACCTCGGTGGCGTGCAGCAGACGAAGACCCGGACGGCGCTGACGTACTTCTCCGAGCAGCTCACGTCAGGACGGTGAGTCCTCTTCCGGGGCGGCGATGACGGCGGCCGCGGCCGCGGCGCTGACGGCGTGCCGCGCGATGTTGCGGTAGCCCTCGAGCCCGGCCTGCAGCCGCTCGATCATCCGGTCCTCGGCGACGGCGATGATGGCGGACGTGCCGGGCTCGAGGCTGTCGCCGATGGAGCGCAGGTCCGAGTCCTGGAAGCCCTTGTCGCGCACCTTGCCCCAGATGCCGCCGCCGGCCGCGCCGACCGCGGCGGACACGAGCAGGCTCGGCGGGAAGATCAGGCCGACGAGACCGCCTGCGACGGCGCCGCGCTTGGCCCACGTCTTGCCGCTGGGGTCGGTGGTCTCCTGGAACGTCACCTTGCCGTCGGCGCGGCGGACCACGACGGCGGCGTCGATGAGGTCGATGGAGCCCTCGCGGGCCATCGCGCGGAAGTCCTTCAAGGCCTGGCCGGCCTCGTCCTCGGTGCCGAACGCGGCCACGAAGACCTCGACGTTGCTGTCACTCATGATGGGGTCCCTCCCGTATGGGTCTGCTGGCAGGACTGCGCGTCGTCGAACGCCTGCCGGAGTGTGTCGTCGGCCGATGACAGGTAGCCGGCGACGGTGTCGCCGAGCGCGCTGAGCGCCTGCCCGGCCTGGGTGAGCGCGGCCTGCGCGTCGGACAGCGCGCCGGTGATGTCCTCGCCGGTGGTCGCGCCGGACAGGCTCTGGATCGCCTCGCCGGCCGAGTCCAGCCCGGCCCGGACGTCGTCGGCCTCGTCGCCGAGCTCCTGCTGCGCGTTCTCGACCGCCTGGTCGGCGCCCTCCGGGGTGTCGGCGACGGCGTCGGCGAGGTTCTGCGCGCTGGCCTGGACGGCGTCGACCCGGTCGGAGATCTCGTTGCTGAGCTGGTCCAGCGCCTCAGGCGTCAGCGAGTCGACGTTCAGGCCGTCGGTCAGGCCGCGGAGGTCGGCGGACAACTCGTTCCACGCCGAGCAGACGCCGTCGGCCCACCCCTCCTCCGGCGACTCGTCGCTGCTGCAGCCGGCCACCAGCACGATCGCGGCGGCGAGGGCGAGCACGCGGGGTCGCATCGGAGCTCACCCGGTCAGCAATCGCGCCTTGGCCGCGGCGAACTCCTCGTCGGTGAGCACGCCCTGCGCCTTGAGGTCGGCGAGCCGGGCCAGTTGGTCGGCGAGCGAGTCCTCGGCGGGCGCCTCCGGCGCCGGGGCCGGGGCCGGGGCCGGAGGGGCGGGCTGGGGCGCGGGCTGCGCCATCGCCTGCTGCTCGTACTCCTGTTGCTGCCAGCGGCCGGCCTGGCGGCGCGACACCCGGTTCGACACCGCGGTCGCCGTGCCCGCCACGACCGCGGTCCGGGCCATCCCTCGCAGCAGTCCCATCGCGTCCGCCCCCTCAGCCGATGTCGAGGCCGCGCAGCGCGCGGGCCGCCGTCTCGGCCGGGACGCGGGCCTGGTCGGTGACCTCGCCGCCGGCCGCGCGGACCGCGTTCACGAACGGGATCGCCCAGGTGTTCTCGACGACGAGGACGGCGACGGAGTTGCCCGGCGGCAGGCTCTCCGCGACCTCCTCCACGTCCTCGGCATCCAGCAGGCCGCCACCGAGCTGACCGTCCAGGTCGGCGAAGGCGGGTTCCAGGTCGGGCCCGAGCCCGGCCAGCTCGATCGAGCCGACGGTGCCGTCGGCGTCGCGATACACGAACATCAGGTCGACGATCCGGACCAGTCCGTTCACGACGAGATCGCGCATCGCCGGCACGATCTCGCCCTTGAACTGATTGCCCGGGAAGCGCAGCATCAGGATGTCGACCGGTCCCACGTCCACGGTGTCCATGCGGCCCAGCCTTCGCCGCCGCGGCGGCGACCGCCTCACCCGTCGCGGGTGAGGCGACGTCGCGGCCTCAGGGCGTGGCCGGCGGCTCCACGCCGGAGGCGGTGCGGTCCACCTTCTCCGACGCCGCCCCGGAGCGGCACCGCTGTGTGGGGCAGGGTGACACCAGCGCCAATTGTTGGCGCTGGTGTCACCTCCGCCGAACAGCAACCAGCCAGGCGCGGCGGCGCGGCCGGCCAGGTCCCGTCAGTAGGCGGCAGGCCCGGGCGGCGGCGGCTCCGGTCGGCGGCGCCGCGCGGGCCGGCTCGCGCTGCGCGCCACCGACGAGACCAGCGTGCCGATCGCGACCCCGAGCACCAGGTTCAGCCCGGCGGTCGCGACCTCCGCGTCGAGGTCGGCGTTGGACGTGAACGGCGCCACGACGCCGATCACCGTCGCGAGCCCGATCACCCAGGAGAAGAACCGCAGCGGCTGCGGCGTCGTCAGCAGCAGCACGTGCACCAGTGCGGTCGCCGCCAGCGCGGCCAGCGCCGCGCCGGCGGCGTACCAGCCGGTGCCCGCGTCGCCCCACGTGCCCTCGCCCTCCGGCGCCAGGATCGGGATGTCGAACACGCCGCGGATCAGGACGATCCCGACGACCGCGATGAGCGCGCCGATGACGGCGGTGGCGACGCCACCCGCCCACAGGCGACCGGCGTCGACGACAGGTGGTCCGGACCGGCTGGTGGGGTCGCTGGTCATACGGCATGCCTCCTCGGGCTCAGTCGGGCAGCTTGCGCATCTCCACGACCGTCAGCCCCAGGGCGTCCAGCCGGGCGAGCACGCCCCGCAGCGCGGCCCAGTCGCGCACCGGCCCATAGATCGACGTGCCGCCGGCCGGGCCGTCGGCAACATCGAATTCGGGGAACGCCGCCCGGACGGTGTCGGAGACGCGGCCGGTGACGAGGAACTCGTAGCGCATGTGAATGCGCCCCCAGGTTCTCGAGCGGGACACACCCCACCATCGCCCGGCGGAGGGGCGGCACGGCTCACCCGCACCGGGTGAGGGGCGCGCGGGTGCCGCGCAACATCACCTGAGGTGATGGGGTCAAAGCGAGGTCGAGATCGACAATTCGCCGCTACTGTGATGATCGTGGTCGTAGCTGCCCCTCACGCGGGGCGTGCGAGGATCCTGGAACAGAAACTACGGGCTCCTCGGATGCCAGCCGGCGTGGTGTCCCGCACCCGACTGCTCCGTGCCCTGGGGGTCGCGGAGGCGGAGGGTCGCGTGCTCGCGCTGGTCTCGGCCCCGGCCGGCGCGGGGAAGACCATGCTGCTGGCGCAGTGGCGGCAGCGGCTGCGATCGGCCGGCGTCCCGGTCGCCTGGCTGGCCCTCGACGAACACGACGACGACCCGTACGTGCTGTGGTCCGGGCTGCTGCGCGCCTGCGGGCGGGCCGTCCGCGGTGTCGACGCCGCCGCCGAGGTGCGGCTGGCCGCGCTGACCCCGCCGGGCGACGCCGGCAACCGCGGCTTCCTGACCGCGTTCGCCGAGGCCGTCGACGCGCTGCGGCAGCCGCTGTGGGTGCTGCTGGACGACGTCCACGTCATCGCGTCGCCGCGCGGGCTGGCCTGCCTCGCCGGGCTGATCCGCTACCGTCCGGCCGGGCTGCGGCTGGTGCTGGGCAGCCGGTTCGACCCGCCGCTGCCGGTGGCCCGGATGGTCCTGGACGGCCAGGCGACGGAGGTGCGCGCCGCCGACCTCGCGTTCGACCTCGACGAGGCCGACCTCCTGCTGCGCCGCCGGCACCTCGAGCTGGACGAGCCCGACCTCGCGCTGCTGCTGGAGCGGACCGAGGGCTGGGCGGCCGGGCTCAGCCTGGCCGCGCTGTCGCTGGCGTCGCAGGACGACGTCACCAAGTACATCGCCGGGTTCGCCGGCGACGAGCGGCCGCTGGCCGACTACCTCGTCGCGGAGGTGCTCGACGCGCTCTCCGCCGAGACCGTCGACCTGCTGCTGGCCACGGCGGTGGCCGAGACGCTCACCGCCGATCTCGCCAGCCGGCTGTCCGGCCGGGCCGACGCCGGCGCCGTCCTGGCCCGGCTGGCCCGCGACAACGCGCTGGTGGCGCGCGTGGGCCGGGCGCCGACGTCGTACCGGGTGCACGGCCTGCTGCGCAGCTTCCTGCTGGCCGAGGGCAACCGGCGCGACGTCGTGGCGCAGCGGCAGCACCACGTCGAGGCGTCGGGGTGGTTCCTGGACCACGGGCTGCCCGGGCCGGCGATGGACCACGCCGCCGACGGCGCCGACTGGCCGCGCGCCGCGGACCTCGTCGACCGGTACGGGTTGCGGCTGCTGCTGTCCGGCGACGCCACCCGGCTGTCGGCGACGGTGCGGCAGCTGCCCGACGACCTCGTCGCCGAACCGGTGACGGCGCTGGTCGCGGCGCTGGCGGCGCTGCAGGACGGCGCGCTCCCGGTGGCCCGCCGCCACATCGACCTCGTCGGGCGCGACCCGTCCCGGCACCGGTCCGCGCGGCTGCGGCTGCTGCACACCACCGCGCTCATGTACGAGGGGCGGCTGCGCGGCGACCGCGGCCCGGAGCTGGCCGAGTTGCTCGGGCTGAGCGAGGAGCAGGTGCCCGGCGAGCCGGATCTGCTGCTGCTCGCCGCGGTCAACCGGGGAATCCTCCGGATCTGGTTCCGCGAGTACGACGCGGCCGAGGAGGACCTGCGCGAGGCGCTGCGCATGGCCCGCCGCGACGGCCGCGACGCGCTGGCGCTGGAATGCCTGTCCTACCTCGCGGTCGGCGCCGCCGCGCGGGGCGACGCCGAGACCGTCACCCGGCGGGTCACCGAGGCGATCGACTTCGCCGGGCGGCGCGGCTGGTCCGGCACCGGGCGGATGACGCCGGTCTACCTCCTGGCCGCCGGTACGGCGTTCCAGCGGCTGGACCACGACGAGACCCGCCGCTACCTGGCCCTGGCCGGCGCCATCGACGCCGACGTCGAGCCCGAGGTCGAGTTGTCCACCCGGCTGCTGCGGGCCTGCCTGGCCGCGGCCGAGACGCCGAACCGGCACGAGGCGGCCCGGCTGCTGCGCCGCGCCTGGCCGTACGACGACAGCGCGCTGCCGCCGGTGGGTGCCAGCTACTTCTGCCTCACCGAGCTGCAACTGGCGCTGGCGGCGGGCGACCGGGCGGCGGTCGCCGAGGCCCTGACCCGGGCCGAGCGGCTGCTCGACGACACCGGCGACCTGCTCGTGCTGCGGGCGCTGGCGCACGCGCACGACGGGCGCAAGGCGGCGGCCCGGGCGGCGTTGCAGCCGGTGCTGGCCGGGACGGTGCCGTGTCACCTCGTCAGCAACGAGATCACCGGCTGGCTGCTGTCGGCGCACTTCGCTGCCGAACTGGACGAGCCGGCCCGCGCGCACGACGCGCTGCTGCACGCCCTGGACCTCGCCGAGCCGCGGCGGATGTTCCGGGAGTTCGTCGGGGCGTCCGGGCGGGTCCGGTCGCTGCTCATCCACGGGGAAGGGAGGTTCGGCCGGCACGAGGAGTTCGTCCACACCGCCATCGGCCTGTTCGGCGACGACGAGGGTGACGCGCAGCGGGCGACGGTGTCCGGCGAAGCGCTGACGGCGCGTGAGCTGGAACTGCTGCGCGACCTGCCGTCGCTGCTGTCGCTGGAGGAGATCGCCGGGGCGCACGTGCTGAGCGTCAACACCGTCAAGACACATCTCAAGGCGATCTACCGCAAGTTCGACGTCGGCAGCCGTCGTCAGGCCGTCGACCGGGCGAGGGAATTGGGCCTTTTGTAGGGGCCTCACCCGGGGTGGGTGAGGCGGACCCGAGCACAGCTGGGCAGGCTGTGGGCGGGCTGGGGGAACGGGGTGGAGTATGGCCATGCGCAGACGGGGGCTGCGATGAGGTTCCGGCCGGTGGAGGTGCTGATCCTGACCTTTCCCGGCGAGCGGGTCGACCCGCTCGCCGTCGAGGCGCTGCGCGGCGTCGTCGACATGGGGGACGTCACGCTATTGGACATCGTGTTCGCGGCGCGCGAGGCGAACGGCGACCTCCGGGTCGTCGAGTTCGCCGACGGCGCCGACGCGTTCGGCTTCGGCGGGGTGGAGATCGCCGAGGGCGAACTGGTCAACGACGAGGACATCGCCGTCGTCGCCGATGCGCTGCCGCCAGGACATTCGGCGGTGCTCATCGCCTACGAGAACACCTGGGTGCGCCGCGTGTCCGAGGCCGTCCGGGATGCCGGCGGCCAGGTCGCGCTGCACGTCCTGATCCCGTCGGAAGCAGCCGACGACGTGTTGAGGGGGAACTCATGACCGGACGGTTCGATCGGCCCGGATTGCTGGGTGCTGTGACCAGCGCCGCGGTCCTGGACGGGACTCCGCAGGTGATCCGGAACGCGGTGACGCACGCCACCGCCCGGCGGCCGGCGCCAGGCGCCGGGGGAGAGAGCGAAGCGGCCCCGGCCGCGGCCGCCGAGCCGGCCGGGCGGTCAGAGCCGGCCGGGGCGGCCGGGGCGACCGGGTCGAGCGGGTCAGTGGTTCCGGCGCAGCCTGGCCCGGGGGGCCGGACCACCCGGGCCGGCCGGCGGCTGGTCACGGCCCGGGGCGGCGCGGACTGACGGGCGGCTGCCATGGCTGACGAGCCGCGGACCCCGCCGACCGGCGGCCCCGCCGACGACACCGGTGGCACCGATGCGCCACGCATCGGTGACGCGCCGTCCGGCGAGCACCCCGCCGACGTGGGCGGGGACGGTCTCAGCACCGGGGAGCGGGCGGAGCTGGCGCGGCTGCGCGCCGAGGTGGACCGGCTGCGCGCCGGCGCCTCGGACGCCGGCGGCGCCGCCGGCGTCCAGGCCGTTACCGCCGGACCGCCCTCGGGCGGGCGGTGGCGGGCCTGGCTCGCACCCTTCCTGATCCTGCTCGGCTGCCTGCTGGCGATCCCCGCGACCGCCGCCGTCTGGGTGGACTCCGTCGTCACGAACACCGACCGCTACGTCGACACCGTCGGCCCGCTGGCCCGGGACCCGGACATCGAGCGGGCCGTCACCAACCGTGTCACCAACCGGCTCATGCAGGAGATCGACGTGCCGGGAGTGGTGAAGGAGGCGTCGGACCTGCTGGCGGCGCAGGGGGCCCGGCCGCGGCTGACGACGACACTGAACGATCTGGCCGGGCCGATCGACGGGGCGGTGCAGGGCTGGGTGCACGACCAGGTCGGCGCGGTCGTCGCCAGCGACCGGTTCGCCGACGCGTGGACGCAGGCCAACCGGGCCGCGCACCAGGCGCTCGTGGCCGCGCTCACCGGCAAGAACGAGAACGGCGCCGTCCAGGTCGAGAGCAACACCGTCAGCATCCAGCTGGCGCCGATCGTCGAGGACGCGAAGCAGCGGCTGGTCGACGCGGGGTTCTCGCGGGCGTCGGCGATACCGTCGACGGACATGACGCTGACGCTGTTCCAGTCCGACGACGTGGAGAAGGCGCAGGCCGGGTTCCGGCTGGTGGACCGGCTGGGCACCTGGCTGCCGGTCATCGCGCTCGCGTTGATCGCGGCCGGCGTGCTGGTGGCCCGCGGCCGGCGGCGCGCGCTGATCGGCGCCGGGATCGGGCTGGCAGCGGCGATGCTGCTGCTCGGCGCGGCGCTGACGATCGCCCGTCCGCTGTACCTGGGCGCACTGCCGCCGGAGGTGGACGACGCCGCGGCGGGCGCGCTGTTCGACCAGGTGGTGTCGCTGCTGCGGACGACGCTGCGGATGGTGCTGGCCGTCGGGCTGGTCGTGGCGCTGGTGGCGTGGCTGACCGGGCCGTCGCCGCAGGCGGTGGGGCTGCGCCGGGGAGTCGCGCGGTTGGGCGACGTCGGCTCCGGGTGGGGCTGGCGGGACTCGGCGGCGACCGCCTGGCTGCGCCAGCACAAGCGGCCCGTCCAGATCGCCGTCCTGTCCGTCGCGGTCCTGGTGTTCGTGTTCTGGAACTACCCGAACGCCGCCGTGGTGCTGGGGATCCTGCTGGTCGCGGGCGTGCTGCTGGCCGCCCTCGAGCTGGCGACGGGTCAGGCGGCGCCGTCCGGCCCTTCGGCCGCCAGCCCTTCGTAGGCGTCGACGGCGGCCTGCACCGTCGTGTGCACCCGGCCGCCGTCGCGCCAGGCCGGCCAGGCCGCCGTCCGCCGCGCCTTCGCCAGCGCCGCTTCGGGGACCCGGGCCACCCAGAGCTCGACGCCGTCCTTCGCCAACTGCTGTTCGGCCGCCGTGAACGCGTCCATCACGGTGACGGAGGTGTCCAGCGTCGCGCCGAGGTCGAGCAGCAGGACCCGCGTCCGCGGTTGGTCCGCCGTCGCCCGGCGCAGCAGCTCGGCCTGCACGGTGCGCACGTTCATCGTGTACAGAGCGCCCTCGATCCGGATCACCAGCAGCCCCGGCGCCGGCCGCTGCTCCAGCAGCACCGGGTGGTTCAGCCGCCGCAGCACCAGGTAGTAGGTGAGGAACACGCCCGCGACGACACCCGCCAGCAGGTTCGACACCAGCGCGATCGCCGCCGTGACCAGCGCGACGACCAGTTCGGCCCGGTCGATGCGGCCGATCCGGCGCAGTTCGCGGACGTCCACCAGGCCGATCACCGCGACCACGACGACGGCGGCCAGCGTGGCCTCCGGCAGGTCGCTGAGCACCGGCGCCAGGAACAGCGCCGCCGCCACCGCGACCCCGGCCGTCACCAGCGAACTGAGCTGGGTGCGGGCGCCCGCGCCGACGTTGACCATCGTCTGCGAGAACCCGCCGGCGGGTGGCGCCGTCGCGACGAACGCCCCGGCGATCGCGGCCGTCCCGTTCGCCAGCAGCTCGCGGCCGGTGACGATCGGCGGGTCCTGCGGCTCGCGGGTGCTGCGGCCGACGGCGATCGTCTCCATGAACGCCATCAGCGCGATGGCCAGCGCGTACGGCAGCATCGTCCACGCGTCGTCCAGCGGCGGGACGGCCGGCGTCGGCAGGCCGCTCGGCACCGGCGGGATCAGCTCGACGCCCCGTGCGGGCAGGTCCGCCCACGCCGTCGCCAGGATCCCGCCGGCGACCGCCAGCAGCGGGCCGGGCACCCGCGGCACCCACCGTCGCAGCGCCCACATGCCGGCCAGCGTCAGGACGGCGACGACGACGGTGGCGCGGTTCGCGTCGCCGAGGTGCGTCACGGCGTGCCCGACGCCGCGCAGGAACCCGTCCGGTCCGGCGTCGATGCCGAGCAGGTTCGGCAGCTGGTCGACGATGATGGTCAGCCCGACGCCCACCTTCAGGCCGCTGACGACGGTGTCGGAGATCGCGTCGACCACCCAGCCGATCCGCAGCAGCCAGAACAGCAGCAACGCCAGGCCGGTGAGCAGCGTCAGCGTGCTGACCGCGGCCATCGCCTCGTCGGGGTCGTCCGTCGTGCCCGCGGCCGCCAGCGCCAGCCCGGCCAGCGCCACGATGGTGGACGTCGTGCTCATGCTCAGCTTCCGGGCGCCGCCGAGCAGCGCGTACGCCGCCATCGGCACGATGCACGTGTACAGCCCGACCTGCACCGGCAGCCCGGCGACGCCGGCGTAGCCCATGGCCTGCGGGATGACGACGGCGCCGGCGACGACCCCCGCGACGATGTCGGAGCGGCTCACCCGGACAGCCCGGCGATGCCGTCGCCGATCAGCTTCGCGCCGATCACCAGCAGCACGACCGTCAGCACGGCCGCGTTGTGCCGGGCCAGCCAGGTCTTGAGATCGGCCAGCATCTCGGTGGCGCGGTCGCCGAGCGCGAACGCGAGCAGCACCGGCAGCCCCGGCCCGAGCGCCCCGATCAGCACGAACACCGCCAGCGCGACGGCCTGCCCGCCGGCGTCGACGCCCGTCTGCGCGATGGCCGCGGCGGCCGCGATGGTGAGCATGAGGTTCTTCGGGTTGGCGGCGGACAGCAGCGCGCCCAGCCCCAGCGCCTTGCCCGGCGACCACGAGTCCAGCGCCGCCATCCAGCCGGGCAGCTCCGGTTCGACGTCGCCGCGGGGCCGCTGCCGCCAGGTGCGCACGGCCAGCAGCAGGACGAGGACGCCGAGGACCAGCTTCAGCCAGCCCACCCACGTCGCCGGCTCGCCGTCGTCGGCCGGTCCGGCGGCGGCCGCGACCAGCAGTACGACGGTGCCGACGACGGTCAGTCCGAGCAGCCAGCCGGCCAGGAACGCCGGCCCGGTCACCCGCCCGCGGCTGCTGCCGAGCATCAGCACGACGGCGACGATCGGCAGCGGGCTGAGCGCGACGCCCACCCCGAGCGGCAGGACTGCCCCGATCGCCTCGCCCATGCCGCCTCCGCCCGTCGCGTCACGTCACATCGCGTTCATGGTCGCGGCGGCCGGCGACGGGCGGCGTCACCCGATCGGGGTGAGGACCCGGCCGCCGGTCCGCGCCGACGATGGGGCGCATGCCGGCGTGGATGTGGGGGTCGCTGCGCGGCTACCGGCGATCGTGGCTGCGCCGCGACCTGGTGGCCGGGCTGACGGTGTGGGCGGTGCTGATCCCGGAGTCGCTGGCCTACGCGTCGATCGCCGGCGTCTCGCCCGTGATCGGGCTGTACGCGGCGATCCCGGCGCTGCTGCTGTACCCGGTGCTGGGCAGTTCGCGGCACCTGGTGGTCGGGCCGATGTCGGCGACGGCGGCGCTGTCGGCGGGGGTGGTCGGCGGGATCGTGTCGAACGGATCTGGGGAGTTCCCCGCTTATACCGCGGGCCTGGCGCTCGCCGTCGGCACGCTGGCGGTGCTGGCCGGGCTGCTGCGGCTGGGCTTCCTGGCCAACTTCATCTCCGAGCCGGTGCTGAAGGGCTTCATCGTCGGGATGGCGCTGGTGATCATCGTCGGGCAGCTGCCGAAGCTGTTCGGCGTCGAGGGCGGCGAGGGCAACTTCTTCCAGAAACTGTGGGAGGTGCTGACGGCGCTGGGGGACACCAACGGGTGGTCGGCGCTGGTGGGCCTGGGCTGCCTCGCGCTCGTCCTGGTCCTGCGGCGGACCGCGCCGCTGGTGCCGGGGTCGCTGGCCGCGGTGGTGCTCGGCATCGTGCTGTCGGCCGTGCTCGGCCTGGAGGACCGCGGCGTCACCGTCGTCGGGCACATCGACGCGGGGCTGCCGGCGCCGGGCGTACCCGACCTCAACGCCGTGTCGGACGTCCCGCTACTGCTGTCCGGCGCGGCCGGCGTCATGCTGGTCGGCTTCGCCGAAGGGCTCGGCGCGGCGAAGACCTACGCCCGCCGCGACGGCTACCGGATCGACGCGAACCGGGAGCTGGCCGGGCTGGGCGCGGCCAACCTCGGCGCCGGCTTCTTCAACGGCATGGTGGTCAACGGCAGCCTGTCGAAGACCGCGGTCAACGCCGGCGCGGGCGCGCGGTCGCAGGTGTCCGGCTGGACGGTCGCCGCGCTGACGGTGCTGACACTGCTGATCCTGACGCCGCTGTTCGCGGAGTTGCCGGAGCCGGTGCTGGCCGCCGTCGTCATCGCGGCGGTGATCGAGCTGGTCGACATCGGCGGGCTGCGGCGGCTGTACGAGGTCAACTCCGCGGCGCTGGCCTCGATCTACGGCCGCGCCGCCCGGGCGGACTTCATCTGCGCCATCGGCGCCATGCTCGGCGTGCTGTTCTTCGACACGCTGCCCGGCCTGCTGATCGGCGTCGTCCTGTCGGTCGTGCTGCTGCTGGCGCGGACGGCGCACCCGCACGTCGCGGTGCTCGGCCGGGTCGCGGGCGGGACCGGGCAGTGGGTCGACGTCGCCCGGGATCCGGGGAGCTCCCCGGTTGACGGCGTCGTCGTGGTCCGGGTGGAGAGCGCGCTCTACTTCGCCAACGCCGACGCCGTGCAGGACCGGCTGCTGGAACTGGCCGGCGCCGACGGCGTCCGCGCGCTGGTGTTCGACGCCGCCACCGTCCCGTCCATCGACGTCACCGCGGCCGGGATGCTCCGCGACACCGCGACGGAGCTGGCCGCCCGCGGCGTGCGCCTGCTCGCCGTCGGCGACGTCGGCCAGGTGCGCGACGTGCTGCGGCGGGCCGGCGCCGCGGACGTGCTGGACCGGCTCTACCCGACGGTCGACGCGGCGGTCGCGGCGACCTCACCCGGAGAAGGTGACGCCGCCGGGGACGGCGCCGCCCGACGATGAGGCCACCGACGGCGGATGCAGACGAGGGGGACCCCATGCCCAAGCGGTTCAACGGCGTCATCAACCTGGACATCCGTGACTCCGTGCCGGACTGGGAGCCGTTCCTGGCGCCCCGGGCGCCCGAGGGCGCGCCGAACGTCCTGGTCATCCTCTATGACGACACCGGGCAGGCGGCGTGGTCGCCGTACGGCGGGCGGATCTCGATGCCGACGCTGGACCGGCTCGCCGCCGACGGCCTCACCTACAGCCAGTGGCACACGACGGCGCTGTGCGGCCCGACCCGCTCGTGCCTGCTGACCGGCCGCAACCACCACCAGAACGCGTTCGCCACCATCGCCGAGACGGCCACCGGCTTCCCCGGCAACCACACCCACATCCCGATGGAGAACGCCTTCCTGGCCCAGGTGCTCGGCGACGCCGGCTGGAACACGTTCTGGGTCGGCAAGAACCACAACGTCCCGGTGGACGAGTTCGCGATGGGCGCGTCGAAGCGGAACTGGCCGATCCGCCGCGGCTTCGACCGGTTCTACGGCTTCATCGGCGGCGAGACCAACCAGTGGTACCCGGATCTCGCCGAGGACGACCACTACGCCGAGCAGCCGTACCTCCCCGAGGACGGCTACCACCTGTCCAAGGACCTGACGGACAAGGCGATCTCGTTCGTCCGCGACAGCCGGCAGAGCGACCCGGACAAGCCCTGGTACATGTTCTTCTGCCCGGGCGCCAACCACGCGCCGCACCACGCGCCGCAGGAGTGGATCGACAAGTACCGCGGCGCGTTCGACGACGGCTACGAGGCCTACCGCGAGTGGGTGCTGCCGCGGATGAAGGAGCGCGGGATCCTGCCGCCGGACACCGATCTGACCCCGATGAACCCGATGCCGGAGGGCACCACCAGCCCGGGCGACGCCGTCCGGCCGTGGGACTCGCTCAGCGCCGACGAGAAGCGGCTGTTCTCGCGGATGGCGGAGGTGTACGCGGGCTTCTCCGAGTACACCGACCACGAGGTCGGCCGGCTGGTCGACTACCTGGAGGAGTCCGGCCAGCTGGAGAACACGCTGGTCTTCTACTGCGCGGACAACGGCGCGTCGGGGGAGGGCAGCCCGAACGGCTCGGTGAACGAGAACAAGTTCTTCAACAGCTGGCCGGACAGCATCGAGGAGAACCTGCCGATGATCGACCGGCTGGGCAGCCCGGACACCTACAACCACTACCCGACCGGCTGGGCGATGGCGTTCTCGACGCCGTACCGCATGTTCAAGCGGTACTCCTACCAGGGCGGCGTCTGCGACCCGATGGTGATCTCGTGGCCTCGGGGTATCGAGGCCCGCGGCGAGGTGCGCGGCCAGTACCACCACGCGATCGACATCGTGCCGACGGTCCTCGACTGCTGCGGTGTCGAGATGCCCGGCTCCGTGCTCGGCTACGAGCAGACGCCGCTGCCGGGGGAGTCGATGCGCTACAGCTTCGACGACGCGAGCGCGCCGACGACCCGGCGCACGCAGTACTACGAGATGCTCGGCACCCGCGGGCTGTGGCACGACGGCTGGAAGGTCGTCGCGGTGCACGGGCCGCTGCCGTCGGACGTCGGGCACTTCGGCGACGACCAGTGGCAGCTGTTCCACACCGACGTCGACCGCGCCGAGGCGCACGACCTCACCGCCGAGCACCCGGAGAAGGTGCGCGAGCTGGTCGACCTCTGGTTCGAGGAGGCCGGCAAGTACGACGTGCTGCCGCTCAACGACGTCGGCGTGCTCGAATACATGAAGTACGAGTTCCAGGCGCCGGCGCCGGCCGGCGGCACGTACACCTACTACCCGGGCACGGCCGAGGTGCCGGAGCGGTCGGCGGCCAACACGCACGGCGTCTCGTACCGGATCCTCGCCGAGGTGGAGCTGTCGCCGTCGGCCGAGGGCGTGATCCTGGCGCAGGGGTCGCGCTTCGGCGGCCACGCGCTGTTCGTCAAGGACGGCCGGCTGCACTACGTCTACAACTTCCTCGGCCTCGCGCCGGAGCAGGAGCTGACGTCCGGGCCGCTGCCCGGCGGCCGGCACGTCGTCGGCGTCGAGTTCGTCAAGGAGCGCACCGGCGAGCACGGGGAGTCGCACGGCACCGCGCGGCTCTACGTCGACGAGGCCGAGGTGGCCACGGGCCCGCTGCGCACCCAGTCCGGGCACTACTCGCTGTGCGGCGAGGGCCTGTGTGTGGGCTACGACGGCGGCGACGCCGTCACCCGGCAGTACCCGCCGCGATTCCCGTTCGCCGGCGGCCGGATCGTGAAGGTCGAGGTCAACGTGGCCGACGACCGTTACCTGGACCTCGAGCGGCAGTTGCACGCCGCCCTGGCCCGCGACTAGATGACGCACCGAGAGTGAGGAGAACCGCCATGGCCACGTTCACCGTCTGGAAGTTCGACAACCCCAGCGCCGCCGACCGCGCCGTCACGCTGCTGGAGTCGTTGCAGAAGCAGGAGCTGATCCAGGTCCACGACGCCGCCACGGTGTCGTGGGAGCCGGACAAGAAGAAGCCGAAGACGCGGCAGCTGTCCAGCATGAAAAGGATCGGCGCGCTCGGCGGCGCGTTCTGGGGGCTGCTGTTCGGCCTGCTGTTCTTCGTGCCGCTGCTGGGCGTCGCGGTCGGCGCGGCCGCGGGCGCGATCGGCGGGTCGCTCAGCGACGTCGGCATCGACGACGACTTCATCCGGCAGACCCGCGATAAGGTCACTCCTGGGACGTCCGCACTGTTCGTCCTCACCAGCGACGCCGTCCAGGACAAGGTTCTGCAGGCGTTCGAGGAGTCCGGCATGAACCCGGAACTGGTCCAGTCCAACCTGACGACGGAGCAGGAGGAGAAACTCCGCGATGCCTTCGCCGAGTGACCCGGCGCCGTGTTGCGCGGCCGGTCGCGAGACGCATCAACTGCTGGCGGTGCCGTCGGTGACGGCGCCGCCAGCGGCTGCGCGGCCCGCCGGCGGCGCCATGGCGACGCTGCCCGGCGGCGCGTTCCTCATGGGCACCGACGCCGGCGACGGCTACCCGGCCGACGGCGAGGGCCCGGTCCGCGAGGTGACGGTGGCGCCGTTCCGCATCGACGTCACCACGGTGACGAACGCGGCGTTCGCTGAGTTCGTCGAGGCCACCGGGTGGGTGACGCTGGCCGAGCGGTTCGGCACGTCGTTCGTCTTCGCCGGGCTGCTGCCCGACGACCACCCGCCGACCCGCGGCGTCGCGGCGGCGCCGTGGTGGCGTGAGGTGTACGGCGCCGACTGGCGGCACCCGGAGGGCCCGGCGTCGAAGCTGGACGACCGCCTCGACCACCCCGTCGTGCACGTCACCTGGCGCGACGCCCGCGCCTACGCACGCTGGGCGGGCAAGCGGCTGCCCACCGAGGAGGAGTGGGAGTACGCGGCCCGCGGCGGCCTCGTGCAGCACCACTACCCGTGGGGCGATGAGCGCGAGCCCGGCGGCGAGCACCGGATGAACGTCTGGCAGGGCACCTTCCCCGCGACGAACACCGCCGCCGACGGCTACGTCGGCACCGCGCCCGCCGACGCGTTCCCGCCCAACGGCTACGGCCTGCACAACATGACCGGCAACGTGTGGGAATGGTGCGCGAACTGGTTCGACCAGCGCAGCCCCACCCGGGCCGGCGCCAAGGCGATGCGCGGCGGCTCCTACCTGTGCCACGACAGCTACTGCTTCCGCTACCGCGTCGACGCGCGCAGCTCCAACACGCCCGACAGCTCGGCCGGCAACATCGGCTTCCGCTGCGTCGCGGACGTCTGAGTCCCGGCTGGGACGCGGCGACCCGCACCGGACATCCCTCTACGTCAACGTTCCGCGTAGAGAGGGAGACCGTGCCGGCCACGACCCGAGCGCCCGACCCCGCCGACTATCACCTGACCTCGCGCCGCCAGCGGTTCGAGGCCCTGTTCACCGCCCATTCCTCGACGGTGCTCGCGTACGCGCTGCGCCGGGTGGAGGTCGCCGCCGACGCGGCCGACGTCATCGCCGAGACGTTCGTGGTCGCCTGGCGGCGCATCGACGACGTCCCGTCCGGCGACGAGGCCAGGCGAGGGTGTGTCTCCCGGGTCCATGGCCTACTGCGCGACGCCCAGGCGGCGCCTCGCGGCGTTCTCGTCAGTCGTCATAGAACCCCGCTATGACTCCTTCCTCGGCCTTGCGAGGCATCCACCTGGACGCCGCTCGCTACGGCCGAGACCCGGGAGACACACCCTGGCTGTACGGCGTCGCCCGGCGCGTCCTCGCCAACCACCACCGCGGCGACCGCCGCCGCGACGCGCTGGCCGCACGGCTGCGCGACCACCTCGCCACCCGGGCCCGTACCGACCGGCCGGGCGACGATCCGCAGGCCGAACTCGTCCGGGCCGCCATGCGCCGGCTCGACCCGGCCGACCGCGAGGTCATCGAGCTGACCAGCTGGGAGGGCCTGACGCCGGCCGAGGCGGCCGCGGTGCTGACGGTGCCGCCGTCGACGCTGCGCAGCCGGCTGCAGCGAGCCCGCCGGCGGCTGCGGGCCGAGCTCGAGACGCTCGGCTGGACCGCGCCGCACCCCCACGACGACCAGGAGGAATCGTGACCGACCCCATGACCGCGCTGGTCCGCCGGGCCGCGCAGCACAGCGACGAGGAGATCGTCACACTGACCGGCAGCGCCGCCGAGGCGGAGCTGATGACGCGGATCCTGGCCGCTCCCGAGCCGCTGCTTCCGGCGGCCCGCCCGCCGGCTCGGCGGCCGGCTCGGCGGCCGCGCCGCCGGGTCCGCCGGCTGGCCGCGCTGGGCGCCGTCGCCGCGGCCGCCGCCGTCGGCGTCACCGCCCTGGTCAGCACGCAGGGCGGCGACGACGCGCCGCAGGCATGGGCGGCCGAGGCGATCGCCATGGCCGACCAGACGCCGCGGCTGCTCGTCGACGCGCCGGGCTGGCGGGTCGAGAGCGCCGACGAGCTGGACCCCGGCGACGGATACATGTGGTTCACCGACGGCACCAGCGAGGTGCGGCTGTCGTGGAGCGTCTCGGCCGATCCGGCGGCCGCGATCGCCAGCCGCGCGGGCGCGGCGGACGCCGTCACCGAGGCCGTCGTCGCCGGCCACCAGGCGACCGTGTTCTCGTACGGCGACGGCGAATGGAGCGCCGTCTGGCAGCAGGGCGACGCCTTCGCGGAGCTGTTGACCTGGCGGTCGCCGATGGACGACGCCGCCTTCGCGGAGCTGCTGGGCGCCGTGACCCGGGTCGACGCGGAGGACTGGCTGTCCGCGCTGCCCGGCGACGTCATCCGGTCCGAGGACATCGTCGCGACCGCGGAGCAGCTGCTCGGCGGCGCGGCACTGCCGGGCGGCCTGGAGATCGCGCCGTCGGGCGGCGTCACCACCCGGCACGCGCTGGCCTACACCGTCGAGTCCGAGGCCCGGTGCGCCTGGATCGAGAGCTGGATCCGGGCCACCGACGCCGGTGACGCGGCCGCGGCGGAGGCCGCCACGACCGCGCTCGCCGGTGTGCCGGACTGGCCGGTGCAGTCGGAGATCCACGGGCACGACGACCCCGCCGCGTGGACCGGCCTGCGCAGCATCGTCGACGACGGCGTGCTGCCCGGCGGCCGCGATCTCGTCGTCTCCGGCGACACCGAGGTCGAGGGCTGGCAGGCCGAGTTCGGCTGCTACCGGCCGGTCCTGCTGCGCTGAGCTACCTGGAACTGAGGATGCCGGACCGTGCGATCGCCCAGATCACGAAGATGTCGATCGCGATGATCAGCAGCGACCAGAACGGGTAGTACGGGATGAAGAAGAAGTTGGCGATCGCGCTCAGTCCGGCGAGCCCGATCGCGACCCCGCCGGCCACGGCGCTGCCGGTGAACAGGAAGAACCCGGCCAGGGCGATGACGATGCCGAGGATCAGGTGCACCCAGCCCCATGCGGTGGTGTCCAGGTCGAAGGTGTAGTTGGGCAGCACGACGAAGAAATTGTCGTCGATGATCGCCGCCAGGCCCTCGAGCGCCTGGAAGACGCCGATGAGGACCATCATCGTGGCCGCGAAGATGACGCCGCCGGTCGCCCAGCCGGACGGCTCGGACTTGGGCGCCTCGGTCGGCGAGGTGCGGAAATCGGTCATGACTCCTCCTGCGAGGTGACGCGGGGAGGTCCCCGGTTTCCCACTTTTCCGGCGGTGCGGCGGTAGCGGCATCACCCACCGGGGGTGATCCCGCCGGATACTCCGTAGAGTGGCCGATATGTCCGGTGACGAGCCCGCCGAGGAAACCGCGCCCGAGCCGTCCCGGATCCAGCCGCGCCGCCGCGGCGCCATCCCCGCCGCGCTCTCGTCGCTGGCCGAGGGGTTCGTGCGCGACTCCATGATCATCGGGACGGCGACGCTCGCATTGCTGGTCGCGGTCGGCGGGCTGATGTCGGGCTCGGCCGGACCCGCTGTCACGGGCGTCGCCGGCGGCGTTGGCGGGGCTGTGCTGCTGGTGGCGACCGTCGCCCGGCACTGGCCGGTCGGCCGGCAGTGGTTGGCCATCGCCGTCGTGCTCGCCGTGCAGATCGGGCTGATCGCCGTCTGGACCGGGTGACGCCGGCCGCGCTAGGGGAGTGAGTCCGGCTGCGGCCGCCCGGTGCCGGGTGTGCCGGGTGCGCCGGGCGTGGCGGTGGGTGTAGTGCTCGCCTCGTGGTGCGGCGGTTGGCGGGGTCTGCCGCGTTGGCCGCTTGGCGCTAGTTGGCCGCCTTGCGGTAGTGGGCCGTCCCCTGCTGCCCATTTTCTTAGCCGCGGCACCGCGCCTCAAGCGGAGCCAGAGGGCGCTTCGCGCGGGCGAAGCACCGCTTGACCCGCGGCACCGCGGCCAAGTACGGGCAGCTATCAGGGGGACGGGGGAAGTGCGGGCAGAGCCCGCCCGGGTGCACCGTTCACCCGTCCTCGACTCCCGGAGACGTCCCAGGGCGTCGACGTCACTCGCGTGGTGGGCACGTCACCCGCCGTAGCACCGGATGACGGTCGTCGGCGGCGGTTGTGCGGTGCTGGCGCGGGTGAGGTGATCCCGGCGCGGGTGAAGTGAGGTGTGCCCAGACTCCCCCCGTCCCCCTGATAGGTGCCCGTTCTTGGCCGCGGGACCGCGGGTCAAGCGGTCACCCGTCGCGCGAAGCGCCATCAGGGTCCGCTTGAGGCGCGGTCACGCGGCTGAGAGAATGGGCGCCAGGGGGACGGCCAACGCGGCAGACCCCCGGCGCACGGTCGGCAGATCCGGGCGAACGGCCGGCCAGCCAACGAGAAGCCCGGCCCAATCGAGCGGACCAGGCCGACCGAGCGGACCGGGCCGACCGGCGCGATCCCCAACTCACGGTGTGAGATCGCTGCGCCGGGTGGGGCGGATCACTGTTGCTCTGGCAACAGCGACGCCACCCAGCACGCACAGTGATCCCACCCAGTGACGCGCCGCCACGCGACGCCCGCTCAAACTCGGTCCGAGTGTCGGGGTTTCGGAGACTCAAGCGAAGCTGGGGGAGTCCGGCTGCGGCCGCCCGGTGACGGGTGTGCTGGAGGTCTTCCGCGCCTGGCGGGGAACAGCTGCGAGCCAGCGCCGGTTCTCATCGGTGCGTACGTCGTCACGGGCCACAGTGACCAGCCGCCCGACGCTGGGGCGTACCAACGCACCGAGCCGCCGGCATCGGACTGTGATCGTGCGCCGCTTGACTGCCGTTGCCCGCTGCGTCGCCGTGCGCCGGGGCCGCACGTTGACGGTGCAGTCTGGGCATGGTCCGGTTCGGTCGACTAGTCGTGGACGGTCAGCTCGACGGTGACGGTGTCGCCGTCGTCGACGCCCTCGGCGGTGCGGACCGCCTTCTTCACCGGCAGCACGTAGCAGCCGCTGGTGGAGTCGGGGAAGATCGACGTGGACCAGGAGGAGCCGCCGAGCCGCACGCCGACCTTCAGCGAGCCGAAGCCACGCCGCGGCGGGCGGGGGACGGCGCGGATCTCGGCCGAGACGTCGGGCGGTACGGTGACGAAGAACCACGACATCTCGCCGCCGTACTCCCACAGGCCGGCGGCGAAGGTGAATTCCAACACCGCGCCAGTGTCGCAGCCGGCGCCGACAACGGACTCGGCTCGGGACCGGCAACCCCCGATGCCGGCCCCGAGCCGTCCCCCGCGAGTGTGGCTGTGATCCACCCCACCCCCACAGTGCACCGCGTTGTCGCGTCCAGCGGGAGCGGCCGAAGGTCCGGTGCCCATGGGACCAAGGTCCCGCCACGCCGGGACCCTCGGCCTGCCGCATCCTCGACATCGTCGCTGCTCGATGCGAAACTTGGCGCGGGCGGTAGGGGGTCGATCGTGTACGAGTCGGAACAACTTCTCCCCAAAGTGCCGCTCGATCGCCTGATGGCGGAGGTGCAGGCGCGACTGCAGGCCGTGGTGGCGGCCCGCGACGGTGTGCACGCCCTGCTCGAGGCCGTGGTGTCGATCGGGCGCGAGCTGGAACTCGAGGCGGCGCTGCGGCGCATCGTCGAGGTCGCGACCGACCTCGTCGACTGCCGCTACGGCGCGCTCGGCGTCATCGGCGACGACGGCCAGCTGGCGCAGTTCATCCCGGTCGGCCTGTCCGGGGACGAGATCGCGCACATCGCCGAGTGGCCGCACGGCCGCGGCCTGCTCGGCCTGCTGATCAAGGAGCCGCGGTCGCTGCGCCTGGGTGAGATCTCCGAGCATCCCGAGTCGTACGGGTTCCCCGAGGGACACCCGCCGATGCACGGCTTCCTCGGCGTCCCGATCCGGGTCCGCGACGCCGTGTTCGGGAACCTGTACCTGACGGAGAAGAACGGCGGCCGCGACTTCGACGAGCAGGACGAGACCGCCGTGACGGCGCTGGCCACGGCCGCGGGCATCGCCATCGAGAACGCCCGCCTGTACGACGCCAGCCGCCGCCGCGAGACCTGGCTCGACGCGTCCGCCGAGGTCACCCAGGCGTTGCTGTCGGGCAGTTCGGTCGACGACGCGTTGCGGCTGATCGCCTCGCACGCGCGGACGATGTCGTCGTCGCGCACCGCGGTGGTCATCGCGCCCGACGACGCCGCTGCCGGACTGATGCGGGTGCTGACGGCCGACGGCGACGGCGCCGACGCACTGGGCGGGCTGCGGTTCTCCGCCGAGGGGACGCTGTCCGAGTCGGTGCTGAGCTCCGGCGAGGCGCGCGTCGTCGTCGAGATCCGCCGCGGCGTCGAGCCGGCGCCGCTGCTGGACCGGCTGCCGGCCGGTCCCGTACTGCTGGTGCCGCTGGGCGCGCCGCCGCAGGTCCGCGGCGTGCTGGTGCTGGCGCGACAGCGCGGCGAGCACCCGTTCGCCGGGCCGACGGTGCGTATGCTGCAGGCGTTCGCCAGCCAAGCCGCCGTCGGGCTGGAGCTGGCCGACGCGCGCAAGGACGCCGAACGGCACGGGCTGGTCGACGACCGCGAGCGCATCGCCCGCGACCTGCACGACGTCGTCGTCCAGCGGCTGTTCGCCAGCGCGATGAGCCTCACCGCGGCGGCCCGGCTGATCGACCGGCCCGACGTCGCCGCCCGGGTGGAGCGCACCGTCGACGACCTCGACGCGACGATCCGGCAGATCCGCTCGACGATTTTCGCGCTGCAGTCGGCCAAGGAGGACGTCACCGACACCCTGCGCGGCCGGCTGGTCGCCGTCGTCCAGTCGGCGGGGGAGCAGCTCGGGTTCGCGCCCGGCCTGCAGCTGATCGGCGAGCTCGACAACGCCGTCTCCGACGAGATCGCCGACCAGCTGGTGCCGGTGCTGCAGGAGTCGTTGTCCAACGTCGTCAGGCACGCCAAGGCGTCCCGCGCCGGCGCCGTCGTCGAGCTGTCCGGCGGCCGCGTCCGGGTCACCGTCACCGACAACGGGGTCGGGCTGCCGGACCAGCCGCGCCGCAGCGGGCTGGCCAACCTTGCCGAGCGGGCCGCTCGCCTGGGCGGGACGTTCACCGCCGGGCCGGGCCCGGACGGCGGCACCGAGGTGCGCTGGGACGTCCCCGCCGGCGGCGCTCAGTCGTCGGTGTCGGCCTGACGCTGCCGCCCGCTCCACGCCCAGACCAGCTCGACCAGCACGATCCCGACCGCCGCGCAGATCAGCCCGATGACGGTGTAGCCGGTGTTGCTGGGGTCGAGCAGGAACAGGTCCTGGGTGAACGGCAGCAGGAACATCAGCGCCGACGACGACGCCATGACGACGACGAGCGCGATCTTCCACGGCGCGTACGGGCGGGCGACGATGGCCAGCACCCAGAGCGCGATGATCGTCAGCGTGATCAGTGCCGTGGTGGTGGACTGGGTGCGCTCGGCCTCGCTCGCGTCGGCGCCCTGGTAGGTGAGCAGGTAGGCGACGAAGCAGGCCGCCCCGATGACGATGCCGGCCGGCACCGATGTGCGCATGACCCGGCCGACGAAGCCGGGCCGGGCCCGCTCGGTGTTCGGCGCCAGCGACAGCACGAAGGCCGGCAGGCCGATGGTGAACCAGCCGGTGATGGTGACGTGGCGCGGGAAGAACGGGTACGGCAGCGGGTCGAAGCCGACCAGCCCGGGCACGCCCACCAGGAACGCCAGCAGCACCGAGTACACCGTCTTGGTGAGGAACAGCGTGGCGACCCGCTCGATGTTGCCGATGACGCGGCGGCCCTCGGCCACGACGTGCGGCAGCGTGGCGAACTTGTTGTCGAGCAGCACGATCTGCGCGACGGACCGGGTGGCCGGGCTGCCGGCGCCCATCGCGACGCCGATGTCGGCGTCCTTGAGCGCGAGCACGTCGTTGACGCCGTCGCCGGTCATCGCGACGGTGTGCCCGCGCGACTGCAGCGCCCCGACCATGGCCCGCTTCTGGTCGGGCGTGACGCGGCCGAAGACGGCGTTGTCGGCGAGCACGTCGGCGAGCGCGTCGCGCTGCTCGGGCAGCGTGCGGGCGTCGACGGTGTGTGCGGCGCCGGGCAGCCCGAGCGACCCGGCGACGGCGCCCACTGAGGCCGCGTTGTCGCCGGAGATCACCTTGACGGTGACGTTCTGCTCGGCGAAGTAGGCCAGCGTGTCCTTGGCGTCGGGGCGGACCTTCTGCTCCAGCACCAGCAGCGCCGCCGGGGTGACGGCGCCGGGCGCGCCGCCGGCGTCGACCGGCTGTTCGGAGCGGCCGAGCAGCAGCACCCGCAGTCCCTGCGAGCCGGTCCGCTCGGCGTCGTCGCGGACGGCGTCGCCGGCGGGCAGCAGCACGTCGGGCGCGCCGAGCACCCAGTTCCCGTCGCCGTCGAAGCTCGCGCCGCTCCACTTGCGCGCCGACGAGAACGGCGCCACCCCGGTGACCTGCCAGCCGGGGTCGTCGGGGTGCGCCTCGGCGATGGCCTGCAGGCTGGCGTTCGGGCGCGGGTCGGCGGCGGCCAGCGCGCCCAGCGCCGTCCGCGTGGTGGCGGGGTCGCCGTCGAGGTCGCGGATCTCGGCCAGCCGCATGGCGTTCTCCGTCAGCGTGCCGGTCTTGTCGGCGCACACGACGTCGACCCGGGCCAGCCCCTCGATCGCCGGCAGCTCGTTGACCAGGCACTGCCGCCGGCCCAGCCGGACCACGCCGACCGCGAACGCGATGGACAGCATGAGCACCAGGCCCTCGGGCACCATCGGCACCAGCGCCGCGACCATGCCACGCAGCGCGTCGGGCAGATCCTGGTCGCCGGACAACTGGTTGTAGATGGACAGCGCGCCGGCCGGGATCAGCAGGTAGGTGATGAACCGCAGGATGGTGTTGACGCCGTTGCGCAGGTCGGAGTTGACCAGCGTGAACCGGCTCGCCTCCTCGGACAGCCGGGCCGCGTACGCCTCGCGGCCCACCTTCGTGGCCCGGTAGGCGCCGTTGCCGGCCACCACGAAACTGCCCGACATCACCGGGTCGCCGGTGTGCTTCACGACCGGGTCGGACTCGCCGGTCAGCAGCGACTCGTCGACCTCCAGCGCGTCGGCCGCCACCACCTCGCCGTCGACGACGACCTGGTCGCCGGCGCCCATCTCGATGACGTCGTCGGCGACCACCTCGTTCGGGGCCAGCTCGACGGCGACGCCGTCGCGGCGCACCCGCGGCCGGGCCTGCCCGACGATGGTGAGGCGGTCGAGGGTGCGCTTGGCGCGCAGCTCCTGGACGATGCCCACGACGCTGTTCGCGACGATCATGCCGCCGAACAGGCCGTCGAGCAGCGAGCCGGTGCCGAGCACGATGAGGAACAGCACCAGGAGGATCGCGTTGATGCGGGTGAAGACGTTGGCGCGGACGATCTCCCAGGTGCCGCGGCTGGCCCGCGCCGGGACGTCGTTGGTGCGGCCGGCGGCGATGCGGGCCGCCACCTCCGCGGTCGAGAGCCCGCGCCCCACGTCGGCCGGCATGGTCGTCGGGTCGGAGCTCATGGGACGACCTTAGCGGCGGCGTCAGCTGCTGGGATGGTCTTTCGCCTCGGCCTTGAGCTGCGCCGACAGCGCCGCCGCCTGGGTGCGGCGGCTCATGTCGAGTTTGGCCAGCAGGTTGGAGACGTAGTTCTTGATGGTCTTCTCGGCGAGGAACATCCGCTCGCCGATCTGGCGGTTCGTCAGGCCCTCGCCGATGAGGTCGAGGATGCGCCGCTCCTGGTCGGTGAGCGCGGCCAGCGGGTCGGCCCGGGTGGCGCGGTCGCGCAGCCGGGCCAGCATGCGGGCGGTGCTCTCGGGATCGAGCAGCGACTTGCCCTCGGCCAGCGCCCGGACCGCACCGATGAGGTCGGTGCCGTGGACCTGCTTGAGGACGTATCCGGCGGCGCCGGCCATGACGGCGTCGAACAGGGCGTCGTCGTCGGCGAACGAGGTGAACATGAGGCATTGCAGGTGGGGGAGGCGTGAGCGCATCTCGCGGCAGACGGTGACGCCGTCGCCGTCGGGAAGGCGGACGTCGAGGATGGCGACGTCGGGCTCGAGGGCGGGGATGCGGGCCATGGCCTGTTCGGCGGTGCCGGCCTCGCCGACGACCTCGATGTCGGGCTCGGTCTCGAGCAGGGCGGACACGCCGCGCCGGACCACCTCGTGGTCGTCGAGGAGGAACACGCGGACGACACGATCGGTGCTCACGTGCACGACGGTACTCCAGCCAGCGGGGGTCGGCATGGGACCTTCGTCCCTTCCGGCGCGGGCCGGTTCGTAGGAGCGTGGGGCGCGTGCTTCCCTCGATCACGTCCAGCCCGGACCCGCTGGACCGGCAAACGTGTTACGCGCTGCTCGCTCGCGCCCCGATCGGCCGCCTGGTCTTCACCGAGGGCGCGCTGCCGGCGATCGAGCCGGTCCGCTTCCACCTGGACGGCGAGGACGTGATCGTCGAGGTCGGTTCGTCGCCCGTGCTGCCGCCGGCCGACCGCCTCGGCGTCGTCGCGTTCCAGGCCGACGAGTACGACGAGGTCAGCCACACCGGCTGGTGCGTCGTCACGATCGGGCAATCCGCGGCCGACGAACGCGGCCTGCGGATCCGGCCGAAGATCGTCCGTGGCCGGCGCATCGGCCCGCTGCTCGCCCCGGTGCCCCAGGACACCGCCGTCGGCTGAGCCGTCGCCCGCCCGCCGTTGACCTGCCGTGAAGACGTGGTGAAGCCGGGCTGAAGCAGGCTGCTCCTACCGTCGGTCCCGAGCCGGTGCGGTGCCGGCGCGGAGGGACGGATGGCCGGCTGGCGCGAGGTGTTCGCCGTCGCCGAGTTCCGCGTGCTCTGGCTGGCCCAGACCCAGTCGCGCGTCGGCGACCAGCTGGCTCGGGTGGCGCTGGCGCTGTTGGTGTACGAGCGGACCGCCTCGGCCGGGCTGACGGCGCTGATCTACGCGCTCACCCTGCTGCCGCCGCTGTTCACGGCGCCGCTGCTGGCCGGGCTGGCGGACCGGTACCCGCGCCGGACGGTGCTGGTGTCCGTCGACGTCGCGCGGGCGATGTTCGCCGGGCTGATGGCGATCCCCGGGATGCCGCTGCCGCTGCTCGCGGCACTCGTGGTCGCGATGACGTGCCTGCAACCGCTGTTCGCCGCCGGCCGGACCGCGACCCTGCCGGCCGTGCTGACCGGCGACCGGTTCGCCGTCGGGATGGGCATCATGACGGCGACCGATGGGCTGGCCCAGATCGCTGGTTTCACCGTCGGCGGCCTGATGGTCGTGTGGGCGGGCGGGCCGCACGTCGCGCTGGCCGCCAACGCCGTCACGTTCCTGCTGTCGGCGGCGCTGCTGCGGTGGGGGCTGCGGCCGCACCGGCCCAGCGGGGACTCCGCGCGGCGGCCGTCCGGATTCGCGCTGGCCGGCGTTCGTCTGGTGGTCCGTGACCGGAGGCTGCTCGGGCTGGTGTCGCTGATCTGGCTGTTCGGCCTCTTCCTGGGTCCGGAGGCCCTCGCGGCGCCGTACGCGGACCAGATCGGCGCCGGCGCCGCCGCCGTCGGGTTGCTGATGGCGGCCGACGTGGTGGGCTCGGTGGTCGGCGCCGCGCTGGTGACCCGGGTGGGGCGGGCCTGGCGGGACCGGCTGATGGTGCCGCTCGCCGTCGCGACCGGGGTGCCGCTGGTGGCGACGGTCGCCGGCCCGCCGCTGCCGGTGACGGTGGTGTTGTGGGCGCTCTCCGGGCTGCTCGCGACCTACATGGTGCTGGCGCAGGTGGCGTTCACCGAGGAACTGGCCGACGAGATGCGCGGGCGCGCCATCGGCTTCGCGTCGGCCGGCCTGCAGTCGGCGCAGGGCGCCGGCGTCCTGCTGGCCGGCGGGCTGGCGGAACTGCTGCCGCCGTCGGTGGCCGTCGCCGCGTGCGCGGCCGCCGGTTCGCTGGGTGCGGTGCTGGTCTGGGCGGCGCTGCTGCGCGGCCGCGACCACATCGGCCCGGCCGTCCGTCGAGCGGAGGAGAGGAGGAGGCATGCGCAACCGTGACTGGAACCGCAGCTGGGACTGGGAGCACTGACCCAGCCGCTAGGGGCGCCTCGGGTGGACGACCGCCCGGGGCGCCCTCATCCGTGTGTCGAGCGGCGGAGAGGAGGAGGCATGCGCGACCGTGACTGGAACCGCAGCTGGGACTGGGAGCACTGACCCAGCCGCAAAGGCGCGCCTCGGGTGGGTCACCGCCCGAGGCGCCCTCACCCGTCGTGGGCCAGGTCGGTGAACGGGATCGGGCAGTCCGGGCTGCCGGCGCAGTCGCGCAGGTCGTGGCAGCCGGCGTCGAGCGCGGCTCTCAGGGTGTCGCGGATGGCGGCGAGGTCGGCGATCCGGCCCTCGATCTCGGCGATCTTCGCGGTGGCGCGCTCGCGCAGGTCGGCGTCGGAGTGGGCGTGGCCGCGGCCGGTGTCGGCCAGTTCGGCGATCTCGTCCAGCGTGAAGCCGAGCCGCTGCGCCGCCTTGATGACGCGGACGGTGGTGACGGCGCCGTCCGGGTAGGTGCGGTGGCCGCCGAGGGTGCGCTCCGGCGCGGCCAGCAGCCCGCGACGCTCGTAGTAGCGCAGCGTCTGCAGGTTGACGCCGGCCGCCGTGGCCAGTTCGCCGCTGCGCAGCGTCATCGGGCCAGCCGCTCCAGGCCGTCCAGCACCATCGCCTGCGCCGGCGGCACGTCGACCGTCAGCGCGCCGTCGTCGCCGACGTCGAAGGTGAAGAACGAGCAGCAGGCCGACTCGCGTCCGGCGAGGTCACGGGCGGTCGCGAGGACGCCGGGGTCGTCGTCGAGGGTGAGCCGCAGCCGGGTCGGGGAGACCCGGACCGGGCGGGTGGCGGAGCGGGCGAACAGGTCGGCGAACTCGGCCAGCCGCAGCGGGCGGTCGGCCGTGGGCAGCGTGCACGATGACGGAAGGAACGAGGCGTCGAGGTCCATGCTTCGACGGTAAACCCGTACCCGGGTACCGGATGCAAGCCGCGCATGGCGGTGACGATGCGCGGCTGGTCGCGGGCGGCCTGGTCGCGGTCGGCGTGCGCAGAACGATCAGGTGACACAACGGCCCTCGATCGTGCCGGAACGTCACCTGATCATCGGTCGTCCACATGGTGGAGACGATCAGGTGACGAACCCGCCCGAATGGGCGCGCCTTCGTCACCTGATCGTCGACGGGAAGTTGATCAGGTGACGTCGTCGAGGTGGGCGGGTGTGGTCATGACGCGCGCGCCGTCGAGCACCCGCGGCGCGTCGCCGGTAGCCGATCAGCTCGCGCACCGGCCAGACCACGGGATGGCCGGCGCGCCCAGCGTCAGGTCCCGATACTCCACGGTCGTGTGGGACCGGCCGCGGCCGAACGGGTGCAGCGGCGCGGGTCGAGGTCGGGGATGCCGTCGGTGCCCTGGTCCAGGGGCGCCGCCCTTCTCACCCGGGAAGAACGCCTGGACGACGGCCGCGCAGCGGGGTGCGAGATCGCTGAGCGCGTACGGCCGCCCGGACACCACCACCAGCACCACCGGCGTCCCGGTGTCCAGCACGGCCGTGGCCAGCTCGGACTGGACGCCCGGCAGGTCGAGGTCGGACGCGTCGCAGCCCTCGCCGGACGTGCCGCGGCGGAACAGCCCGGCGAGGTCACCGACGATCACGATCGCGGCGTCGGACTCCGCCGCCAGAGCCACCGCCCCCGCGAACCCGGAACCCGTCGTCGCCGGTGATCGCGGCGCCGGCCTCGTGCGGCACCGGCGCGTCGCCGCCGTGCTGGCCAGCACGTGGTTCGGGAACGAGTAGCAGCCCAGGAACGTGCGCGCCTCGACGCGGTCGTCCCGACGACGGCCACGCGGAGGGCCGTGGGCCTGAGCGGCAGCGTGCCGTCGTTTGCCGGCAGCACGACCGACCGCTCGGCCAACCTCCGGGCCTGCGCGCGGTTGGTCGGGGGAGTCGCCAACGCAGCTACAACCGCGCCGCTGGGCTGACCCGGCCCGTTCCACGTCGAGCGAAGATCTCCCCCTGGCTCGAGCGTCGCCGCGGCGAATTCAATGACACCAGGCCACAACCGTGACCTCCGACGAGAGAAGGCGACGTGTGCGGCATCACGGGATGGGTGTCATACGACTCGGACCTGCGATCCAGGAGGCACGTCATCGACGACATGGTCGCCACCATGGAGCGCCGCGGGCCGGACGACTCCGGCGTCTGGCTGCGCCGCAACGTCGCGCTCGGTCATCGCCGACTCGCGGTGATCGATCTTGACGGCGGCAAGCAGCCCATGACGATCCGCACACCGAACGGCACCGTGGCGCTCACCTACAGCGGTGAGGTCTACAACTACCAGGAACTGCGCCGGGAACTGATCGGCAAGGGGCACCGGTTCCGGACGCAGAGCGACACGGAAGTCGTCCTGAACGCCTATGCCGAGTGGGGCGACACGCTCGTCGACCACCTCAACGGGATGTTCGCCTTCGCGCTCTGGGACGACCGTGACTCCCGCCTACTGCTGATCCGCGATCGTCTCGGCGTGAAGCCGCTCTACTACTATCCGACCGCCGACGGCGTCCTCTTCGGGTCGGAGCCCAAGGCGATTCTCGCCCATCCGTTCGTCAAGAAGGTCGTCGACCTCGAAGGTCTTCGCGGCCTCATGTCGCACGCTCTGTTCACCAAGCCGCCGGGATGGTCGCTGTGGAAGGGCATGAGCGAGGTCCTGCCGGGGACGGTCGTGTCCGTCGACGCCGACGGCATCAGGAGCCGCACCTACTGGCAGCTGCAGCCTTCGGAGCATCGTGACGACCGTCAGTCGACCATCGAACACGTGCGGGAACTCCTGGACGACATCGTCCAGCGGCAACTCGTCGCCGACGTCCCGCGGTGCGTACTGCTCTCCGGCGGGCTCGACTCCAGCACGATCACGGGCCTCGCCGCCCGGCAACTCGACAATGACGGCTCTTCACTGCGGACGTTCTCCGTCGACTTCGCCGGCCACGAGCAGAACTTCACTCGGGAACCAGGCTGGGAGGAGCCGGACTCCCGGTTCGTCCGTGACATGGTCGCCTACCGGCAGCTGAGGCACGAGGTGGTGATGCTGGATGCGGAGACGCTGAAGGATCCGGCCGTGCGCAGGGCCCGCATCGCGGCCCGCGACCTGCCGAGCGGTTTCGGTGATTTCGACACCTCCCTCTATCTCCTGTTCGACGCCATTAAGTCCAACTCGACTGTCGCTCTGTCCGGAGAAACAGCCGACGAAGTGTTCGGCGGCTACCCGTGGATGCACGACGAGGCCGCGCAGCGAGACTCGACCTTCCCCTGGATCTCCTTCATCAGGGCGCGGACCGATGACCCGCTTCCGTGGGTGTCGGGGGAACTACGGCGCACGATGGATCTCAACCACTACATCGACGATCTCTATCGAAGCGCCGCAGCCGAGATCGACTACCTCGACGACGTCGGCGAATCGGAGCGGCGCATGCGCACCGTCTTCTATTTGAGCATCGCTCGATTCGTTCGCTACCTGCTCGATCGGAAAGACCGCCTGTCGATGGCCGTAGGCCTCGAGGTAAGGGTGCCGTTCTGCGACCATCGGCTTGTCGAGTACGTCTACAACGTGCCGTGGTCGCTGAAGACCTTCGACGGCCAGGAGAAGAGCCTGCTCCGGGCAGCGAGCGGAGACGTCGTTCCCCGTTCGATCCGCAACCGGAAGAAGGCGGGCTACCCCTTGACGCAGGACGCGGACTATCTACGAAATATCCAGGAACAGGCGCAGGAAGTGCTCGGCGTGCCGTCGAGTCCCGTGTTCGAGCTGATCGACCGGTCCTGGCTGGAGCACGCCGCGAAGGTGGACGCCGAGAGTACGCCTCGGAGCACGAGGTCCGGCATCGAGGCCGCATTGGACCTGCATCACTGGTTCGATCTCTACAAGCCGCGCCTCGAGCTTTGACACTGGGGCTCGCGGCTCGTCTGCTCAGCACGTCGTCACCGATGTCGCCCCGGGCCACTACGCCGGTAGGGCGGTGACACCGCTGACTCCATAGCGCCAAACCGTCCTGGTGGCGGCCACCCCGGCGCCCGTGATTCAATAGGCGAAACGGTTGTTTCGTGTGAATCGGCGGGGAGGTCGGCATGTTCATGGTGCCCGAGACTGCGGAGATCCAGCGGGTTGCCCGGTCGCTGGGCTTCGAGGTGGCCGGGCACGAGGTCGCGACGTATCAGCGGTTCTTGGCCGACTGGCTGAAGGGCGTCGACGAGTTCATGAACGCGCGGCTGCAGGATCCGCCGCCGCCGGTGGCGGCGGTGCGGCGGGATGTGCCGTACAAGCCCTCCGCGGCGGGGGAACCGCTGAACGCGTGGCTGCGCAAGTGCTCGTTCGGCGGCGGCGGCGATGGGGGGGGGCGGCTGGGCGGGCGGACGGTCTCGGTGAAGGACACCATCGCGGTCGCGGGCATCGCGTCGACGCTGGGATCGTTCGGCGGTGACCGGCTGATGCCCGACTTCGACTCGACGGTGGCGCGGCGTGCGCTGGAGGCGGGCGCGACCCTCATCGGCACGAACGCGGTCGTCGGCGGGTTCGGCGAGGTGGGCGATGACCGGCGGCCGAAGAACCCGCACGACCCGTCCCGGCTGGCCGGCGGGACCTCGTCGGGCGGCGCGGTGGCGGTCGCGGCGGGAGAGGTCGACATCGCCTACGGCGGCGACCAGGGCGGCTCCGTGCGCATCCCGGCCGCCTGGTCCG
>NZ_KQ434751.1:455538-654221 GCF_001270745.1 Jiangella muralis | reverse complement strand
CGGACCAGGCGGCCGGGATGCGCACGGAGCCGCCCTGGTCGCCGCCGTAGGCGATGTCGACCTGGCCGGCCGCGACCGCGACCGCGCTGCCCGACGAGGTCCCGCCGGCCAGCCGGGACGGGTCGTGCGGGTTCTTCGGCCGCCGGTCATCGCCGACCTCGCCGAACCCGCCGACGACCGTGTTCGTGCCGATGAGGGTCGCGCCGGCCTCCAGCGCACGCCGCGCCACGGTCGAGTCGAAGTCGGGCGTCAGGCGGTCACCGCCGAACGATCCCAGCGTCGACGCGATGCCCGCGACCGCGATGGTGTCCTTCACCGAGACCGTCCGCCCGGCCAGCCGCCCCGCCCCATCGCCGCCGCCGAACGAGCATTTGCGCAGCCACGCGTTCAGCGGGTCCTCCGCCGCGGAGGGCTTGTACGGCACATCGCGCCGCACCGCCGCCACCGGCGGCGGCGGCTCCTGCAGCCGCGCGTTCATGAACTCGTCGACGCCCTTCAGCCAGTCGGCCAGGAACCGCTGGTAGGTCGCGACCTCGTGGCCGGCCACCTCGAAGCCCAGCGACCGGGCAACCCGCTGGATCTCCGCAGTCTCGGGCACCATGAACATGCCGACCTCCCCGCCGATTCACGCGAAACAACCGTTTCGCCTATTGAATCACGGGCGCCGGAGTGGCCGCCACCAGGACGGTTTGGCGCTATGGAGTCAGCGGTGTCACCGCCGATTTCGCCGGAGCCCGGGCCCACGCGGGATCGGCACGATCGTCGCGACGACCAGCATCGCCACCCACGGGAAGGCCGTCCGGAAGCCGTCGACGAGGCCGCCGGTGTGCGCCGCGGCGGCGCCGGTGAAGACGGTGAGCCGGAACGCGATGCCCAGCTGCGAGGACGTGTTGATCATTCCGGCCGCGAGACCCGCGTCCGCTCGCGGCAGGCTGGTCATCGTGAGGATCGTCAGGGTCACCGTGGCGCTGATCCGAACCGTTCGACGGCGCTGTCGATCAGCCGCTGGCCCGCATCGGGTGCGGTGAGGTCGCCGTGGTGGATCAACGCCTCGGGGTGGCGGGCGGCGGCACGCGCCAGCCCCGTGGCGTCGACGTCGTTGAGCACCAGCCGTGTCCCGTGTTCGGCCAGCGCATCGCAGACCCCTCCGCCGACGCCGTAGCCGCCCGCTCCGGTGACGATCACGACCCTTTCCGCGGCCATCCCGTACCTCCGCCTTCGCGCGGTCGCACACATGAACTCTAGTTCGCAGTATAGAACTTTCTTCGGTAGGCTGGCGCCGATTCGTTGACAGCCCTCCAGGTGGACGTCACCATGGGGTCGCATAGGTGATCTGAAGTTCAAAAGTGTGAAACTCGGGAACACTCAGATCTACGCCGACCTGATCTTCACTCCTCCCTGAGTTAAGGAGCAGCAGATGGCACCACACCTGTTCGACGCACAGGTTTCGCGGCGTAGCCTCCTCGCCGGTACCGCGTCCGCGGCGATGCTCGCGCTCGCCGGGTGCGGGGGAGGCGGGAACAGCAGCAGCGGCGGCGGCGGCACGAAGACGATCACGCTGCTGTCCAACAACGGCGCCGACCGCGAGCCGATCGTCCAGAGTGCGATCACAGCGTACGAGGACGCGAACCCCGGCACGAAGATCACGGTGCTGAACATCGCCGACGGCGCGCAGTTCAACACCAAGGTGAAGACCCAGGCCCTGGCGGACTCCCTGTCGGACGTCTTCTACGTGCGGACGCTCGAACTCGCCGCCAATGCGAAGGACGGCTGGCTCACCCCGCTCGGCAGCCACCTCGGCTCCAGTGACGTCGACCCGGCGGACTTCTACCCGGCGGTCCAGGAGCAGTTCAGGTATCAGGGCGAGTACTACGCGCTGCCCGAGGACCTCTCCGCCTACGGGATCTACGTGAACACGACCATGTTCGACGAGCTCGGCATCCCGGTGCCGACCGGCGACTGGACCTGGACGGAGTTCTACGAGCTCGCCGAGGAGTTCGCGGTCCGGGAGGGCTCGCGGCAGACGCGCTGGGGCGGCTACATCAACCCCAGCTCGTGGGGTCTTCGCGGCATCATGCGCGCCAACGGCGGCGAGGTGTTCAACGAGGACGGCTCGGAGGCCATCGTCGACAACGCCGAGAACGCCGAGACGTTCAGCCAGATCGGCGATGCCGCCAAGGCGGGTGCCATTCCCGCCTTCGAGGGCCTGCCCACCGGGGTCGACGCGTTCGCCGGCGGGCTGGTCGCGATGTTCATGAACGGCTCCTGGTACGCGGGCGGCGCGGAGGCGGCGATCGGTGACCGCTTCGAGTGGGCGATCGTGAGCATGCCCAAGGGGACCACGGGCAAGCGCGAGATCGCGACGGCCGGCGGCGGCTGGGGCATGAGCAAGGACGCGAAGGACCCCGACGGCACGTGGGCGTTCCTCGAGTATCTGACCTCGGCCGACGTGCAGGCCGACTTCCCGTGGGTGCAGGGCGGCGCCCTCACCGCGCGCCAGTCCGATCCGGCCCGCGACATCCTCTTCCCGGAGTTCGGCGACGATGCAGGCGCGTTCTCCTACCCGCCGCTGTGGACGAAGTACGAACTGAGTCTGTACAACAGGATGGGCACGCTGCTCTCCGGGGAGAACCCGTCGTCCGTTCTCGCGCAGATCCAGGAAGAGACGAACAGGTAGCGGATGGCGACGACGGACCGTCTGCAGCCCGCCCCTCCCGCACGGCCCCGGGTCGTGCGGGAGCGGCCGCCGAGCGGGCACGCGCGCCGGGAGGCCAGAGCGGGGTTCCTCTGGATCCAGCCCTGGCTGGTGGGGTTCCTGCTGTTCTCGATCGTGCCGAGCGGGATGGCGCTGTTCCTCTCGTTCACGAACTGGTCCGGCGGTGACCTGGAGTGGATCGGGCTCGAGAACTACGTCACGATCTTCACGAACGACCCGATCTTCTGGCAGTCGCTGAAGGTGACGTTCATCTTCGTCGTGCTGTATCTCCCGCTCTCCCTGCTGGTCGGTTTCGGCCTCGCGATGCTGATGAACCAGCGGTTCGTCGGCATGACGGTGTTCCGCACGATCTACTACCTGCCGTCAGTGCTCTCCGGCGTGGCCGTGACCGTGCTGTGGGGGTTCGTCTTCCATCGTGACTTCGGCGTCATCAACGGCGTCCTGGCGCTCGTCGGCGTCGAGCCGATCCCGTGGCTCAACAGTCAGGGCTGGGTCATCCCGGCGATCGTGATCATGCAGCTCTGGGCGGTCGGCAGCTCCGTGGTGATCTATCTGGGCGGTCTGCAGAGCGTGCCGACCGAGCTCTACGAGGCGGCGTCGCTGGACGGCGCGGGGTGGTGGCAGACACTGCGCGCCGTGACGCTCCCGATGATGTCGCCGGTCATCCTGCTGCAGCTCATCCTCGGGCTGATCGGGACCTTCCAGATCTTCACGCAGGCGTTCATCATGACCAAGGGCGGACCGGACTACGGTTCGTACTTCTTCTCCCTGTACATCTACGACGTGGCCTTCAAGGAACTGCGGCTCGGCTACGCCTGCGCCCTGTCGATGATCCTCTTCGTCACCATCCTCTTGCTGACCGCGGTCTTCCTCCGGACCTCGAACCGCTGGGTCTACTACGCGGCAGAGAAGAGGTCGTCATGACCCGGTCCGCCGGCCGCGGCCTCACCGCGACCTCGACCTATCTCGTGCTCGGGTTCGGGTCGATCCTGTACCTGGTCCCGTTCCTCTGGATGCTCAGCACGAGCCTCAAGACCCAGGACCAGGTCTACGAGTTCCCGATCCGCTGGATTCCGCAGCCGATCGACTGGGCGAACTTCGTCGAGCTCTTCACCGTGGCGCCCTTCCTCACCTACACGGTCAACACGATCATCATCACGGTGTTCGGAGTGTTCGGCAGCGTGGTGAGCTCTGCCGCGGCCGCCTACGGGTTCGCCCGCTTCCGGTTCCGCGGGAGGAACGCGCTCTTCCTGGTGATGCTCAGCACGATGATGGTGCCGATCTGGGTGACGATCGTCCCGTCGTACGTCGTGTTCAGCGAGATCGGCTGGATCGACACGTATCTTCCGATCCTCGTGCCGGCCTTCTTCGCCGCGCCGTTCAACACCTTCCTGCTGCGGCAGTTCTTCCTGGGCATCCCGCTCGAACTCGACGAGGCCGCGAAGCTCGACGGCGCCGGATCGGTCCGGATCTTCTTCACGATCATCCTGCCGCTCGCCAAGCCGGCCCTGCTCATCGTCGGCCTGTTCTCGTTCCTCCTCTACTGGAACGAGTACATGGGTCCGCTCATCTTCCTGCAGTCGCAGGACAAGTTCCCGCTCTCGCTGGGCATCAGCAACTTCGTCAGCTCGCAGAGCCAGGACTTCCCGATGATGATGGCGGCGGCGATGTTCGCGATGATCCCGTGCGTCCTGCTCTTCGCGGTCGCGCAGAAGCAGTTCATCCAGGGGATCGTCGTCACGGGTGTGAAGGGATAGCGCGGGATGTCGCCGACGACCGGCAAGTGGATCTGGATCGAGCTGATCGCCTTCGACACCACGGCGCCCGACCTCGGCGTCGCGGCGGTGCTCGACCCGCTGGGGGAGCGGCCGTCCGTGCTGTCCCTCCTGCTGTACAGCGCGGAGTTCGTGCACACGCACGACGCCGTCGACGACGAGTTGCTCCCGGTCGAGTGCACGGCCTACTACGCCCGCTCGTGGAGCGTGCGGGGACCGCGGCAGGACTGGACGCGGGCGCAGCTGCGCGCGCTCGTGTCCGCGCTCCGCGACCGCGGGATCGCGGTGTTCTTCGCGCTCTTCGACATGCACGCCTTCGAGGACGGCGCGACGACGAGGGTGAGCGCGTGGAACGAGGCGCATCCGGAGTTGACGGTGGTCGACCGGGCCGGCGCGGAGCGGACCGGGCTGCTCAACCCGCTGGGGCGCTTCGCGGACGGCTCCTTCTACGAGGACTTCTTCGCGACCCGGCTGGAGGAGGTGTTCGCCTACTACGGCTTCGACGGCCTGCACGGCGCCGACGGGTACTCCAGCGGCCGGCTGCCGCTGTGGGAGGCCGACTTCTCGGCGGACCTGCTGGAGCAGTTCTCCCAGTGGTCGGGCGTCGTCGTTCCGGACGCGGCGGTCTCGGCACAGGCGGACTGGATCTGGCGGCACGCGAGGTCGCCGTGGATCCGGTTCCATGCGCACCGGTGGACCCGCTTCTGGACCACGGTGTGCGCGTCCGTGCACGGTGCGGGCGGACGGGTCGTGCTGAACAACGCGTGGACGCGGGACCCGTTCGAGGCGCTCTACCGCTACGGCGTCGACTACCGGGGCCTCGCCGCCGCCGGGATCGATGGGCTCGTCCTGGAGACCGTCGCGGCCGCCGTCGAGTTGCTGGAGCGGCCGCCGGCGCTCCCGCCGCTGCCGGGCCAGCTCGGCGCCGCGCTGCTCACCGGCGCGACGATTCCGGACGTCCCGCTGGCGGCGCTGGTCTCGGTGCACGACACCCTGGAGGGCTGGGACGTCATCAACGTCGCTCCGGGCATGCACGAGCGCGACGTCCGGCTGCTGAGCGCACTGCGCCGGTTCACCGGTGCGGGCGACGAGACGATCGCCTGCGTCGGCGCCGGGCTGTACTGCCTCTCGGACGGTGTCGCGGAGCAGCAGTGGCGCTGGATGGACGGCGTTCGCGAGTCCTGTGCGACCGGGCCGCGCCCCGGCAGCGACGGGATCACCGTCCTCTACGACCCGGAGATCATCGAGGGTGAACTCGCGTCGTTCGTCTCCACCCGCGCCGCGCACACGCACGCGCTGCTGGCGGAGCTGATCCGCGCGGGCGCCCCGATCACCGCCGTCAGCCCGATGGCGGCGCACGAGGCCGTCGCCGGACCCGTCCTCCTGCTGCGGCCCGAGTTGTACCCGCCCGAGGTCGTCGACGCCGTCCTGGCCCGGCACCCCGCGGCGCTCACGCTCGGCTCGTCGGGTGGGCGCGGCTGGCGGCTGCGGGAGCTCGACGGCGGTGCCGTGCGGGACGAGATCGTCGCGGACGGACCCGACGACGTCGCGGTCGACGGCGGTGAGGACCACGACTCCTGGGTGCACGAGCTGCGCATGGCGATGCCGCCACGGTCGCTGATCGACCGCCTGGCTGACGTCGCGGCGACGGCGATCGGCCAGCGGCGGCCGGCCGAGGCCGACCGCGTGGTGTGCCTCGTCCTGACCGAGTCCGAGCACGTCTCCCGGGTCGTGTTCTCGAACCCGGCGGCGACGTACCGCGACGGGGTCGTCACGCTGCCGCGGCCGGTCCGGCGGGCGACCAGGCTCACCGGGGTGACGCCGCGTCCGCCCCGGGTCGACGGGCCGGTGGTGGTCGCACGGGTGCCGCCGCGAGGCGTCGTGGAGCTTCGGGTCGAGCTGGCGACCGGTTAGAGCGGCCGGTTAGAACAGGGCGAGCGGGTTCACCGGGGAGCCGGTGCCGCCCGGGATCCGCAAGGGGGCGATGACCAGCGCGAACGTCGCCCTCCGGTGGGCTTCGCAGGCCGCGACGAGGGCGTCCATGTCCGGGCAGTCCAGCAGGCACAGGCCCATGGCCGCCAGCCCGATCTGATGCAGGGGGAGCGGCATGACCGTGCTCGGGTAGGGCAGCCGCTCGACGCAGTCGCCGCTCCACACGGCGACTTCGCGCTCGTGCAGCCACGCGAGGCAGTCCGCGTCCAGGCCCGCTCGCAGCGACGGGTCCTCCGGGCCCTGTTCGCGTTCGCGGCGTCCCAGGCCGACGTGGGCGAACACCGCGTCGCCGGAGGTCACCCGTGCTCCGGCGAGCGACTCGGCCGCCTCGAGGTCGGCCACGCTCACCCAGTCTCCCGGCTGCAGCCAGGGCACTCCGCGGGCCGCGGCGACGTCCAGCAGGACGCCCCGGGTCACGATGCCGTCCCGGGCGGCGTGGACAGACCCGTACCGCAGGCCGCGCTCGCCGAGGATCTCCCTGGCGCTGCGGCCGTTGTACGCCGCGCCCTCCCAGAAGACGTGCGCCACGGCATCGAGGTGGGTCACGGTGAAGCCGTGCGCCGCGATCTCGATCCGGTCCCTGGCCGCGAGGGGATCGCGCTCGTACGGGTCGACGACGTGCACGAGGGGGTCGGTGTTCTTCGACGACGCGTGCACGTCCAGGTCGAGCCCGATCGACACGGACTCGCCGAGCCGGACCTCGTCCAGGGCGGCGCGCCGGACGGCCGGGGTGATGAAGTTCAGCGTGCCGAGTTCGTCGTCGTCGCCCCAGCGGCCCGCGTTGGAGCAGGCCGCGAAGAGCTGCATCAGCCGGTCGTCCTCGTTGATCACGTCGTCACCCTTGTCCTCTCGTCCGCCGTTGGTAGTCTACGGGCAAGTTCATGTCCAAGAATCAGCGTCACGAATGTGAAACAGGGAGAGGCGCCGCCGGATGGGAAGCCACGTTCTCGTGGGAGGGACGGTCGTCGACGGGAGCGGTGACGAACCGGTCCGCGCCGACGTGCTCATCGAGGACGACCGCATCGCGGCGGTCGGCAGCGACCTCCCGGCCCGCGGCGGCACCGAGCGCCTCGACGTCAGCGGCCGTGCGGTGGCGCCGGGCTTCATCGACATGCACGCGCACTCCGACATCCAGATCCGGGCAGCCGATCACGGGTCGCGGCTGCTGCAGGGGATCACCACCGAGGTGCTCGGGCAGGACGGCCTGAGCGTCGCGCCGATCGACGACACGACGCGCGAACACCTGCGCATGCAGCTGTCCGGCTGGAACGGGAGTCCGGAGATCGCCTGGGACTGGAGCAGCGTCGCCGAGTACCTGGCCTGGCTGCGCCAGGGGATCCCGGTGAACGCCGCCTTCCTCGTCCCGCACGCCAACCTGCGGCTGCTCGCGATGGGGAACCGGCCGGGGCCTCCGGCACCCGAGGAGCTCGAGCTGATGCGGTCGCTGCTCGCCACCGCGCTGGACGAGGGCGCCGTCGGGCTGTCCGCCGGGCTGACGTACTCGCCGGGATCCTTCGCGGACACCGCCGAGCTCATCTCGCTGTGCGAGGTCGTCGCCGCGGCCGGCGGGTACTTCTGCCCGCATCACCGCAACTACGGTTCGCAGGCCCTGGCCGGCTACGCGGAGTGCATCGAGATCGCGGCGGCCTCCGGGGTGCGGCTGCACCTGGCCCACGCCCACCTGAGCTTCCCGGAGAACCGGGGCCGCATCGACGAGCTCATCGCGCTGTTCGACGGCGCCGCGGACGCCGGGGTCGAGCTGACCTTCGACAGCTACCCCTACCTGGCGGGAATGACGTCGCTGCACGCGCTCCTTCCCGGCCGCGTCCTGACCGGGACGATGGCGCAGCAGCTCGCCACCCTCGCGGATCCACGGGTGCGGGCCGAACTCGAGATCGCCCTCGACGAGGAGGGCACCGACGGCAGCCAGGGCCTCCCGGTCGACTGGACCACCGTGCGCATCGCCAGCGCGGACGGGCTGCCGCCGGAGCTGATCGGCCGGTCCGTCGCCGACATCGCCGCCGCGGCGGGTATCTCACCGAGCGCGCAATACCTCGACATCGTCATCGCCACGCGCTTCTCGGCCACCTGCACGCTGCACATCGGCATCGAGGAGCACGTGCGCCGCCTCATGGCCGATCCACGCCACACCGTCGGCACCGACGGCATCCTCGTCGGCGCCGGCTCGCACCCCCGCGGCTGGGGCACCTTCCCGCGCGTCCTCGGCGAGTACGTCCGCGGCGGCGTGCTGCCGCTCGCCGAGGCGATCCGGCACATGACCGGCGCGAGCGCGTCGATCCTGCGTCTCCCGGACCGCGGGGTCATCGCGGCCGGGGCGTTCGCCGACGTCGTCGTCTTCGACCCGGCGACGATCAGCGACACGTCCACGTACGCCGAGCCGCGCCTGACCCCGATCGGCATCGACCACGTCTTCGTGAACGGTGTGCCGGCGGTGCGGGACGGGCGGCTGACCGGTGCGGCGTCCGGCCGTGTCCTCACGTCCCGCGTCGCCGACCGGAGCGGAGCCCGCGCATGACCGACGACCTGCGGACGCCGGTCCTCGTCGTCGACGCCGAAGTGCTCGACGCCAACCTCGCCGACATGCAGCGACGGTGCGACGACGCGGGCGTCGAGTTGCTTCCGCACGCCAAGACGCACCGGATCGCCGCGGTCGGGCTCCGCCAGCTCGCCGCGGGAGCGGCGGGACTCACCGTCGCCACGCTCGGCGAGGCCGAGGCGTTCGCGGCCGCCGGGGTCACCCGGATCCTGCTCGCCTATCCGCTGGCCGGCGAGGAGAAGCTCCGCCGCGCCCACGAGCTGAGCCGCCGGGTGCGGCTGGACCTCGCCGTCGACGGCATCGCACCGGCCGAGGCCATCGGGCGCCACTTCCACGCACACGGCGCCGAGGCCGGCGTGTTCGTCATCGTCGACTCCGGCATGCACCGCGACGGCGCCCGGCCGGACGAGGTCCCGGCGCTCGCCGCGGCGGTCTCCCGGCAGCCCGGCCTCCGGCTGCGTGGGCTGCTCACCCACGAGGGCAGCGTCTACCAGGTGCGGCCGGAGCAGGTCGCCGCCGCCTCCCGGGACGTGGTCGCGGTCATGGCCGCGACCGCGCGGGCGTGTGCCGCGGCCGGCGTCGAGGTGCCGGCGATCTCGCTGGGTGCGAGCGCGTCCGTGCGCAGCGTCGTCGGCGCGGCCGGAGTCGATCAGGTCCGGCCCGGCATCTACGCCTTCAACGACCTGGGGCAGGTCGCGCTCGGACAGGCGCGGGTCGAGGACTGCGCGGCCACCGTCCTGGCCACCGTGGTCAGTCATCCGGAGCCCGGCCGCGCCTGCATCGACGCGGGGTCGAAGCTGCTCAGCCGGGACGGCGTGCCGCCGGCGGGAGCCGGCCGGTTCCCGGGCTTCGGCCTCCTCCTCGGCGTCCGCGGCTGGACCATCGACGCGCTCTCGGAGGAGCACGGCTGGCTGCGCTGGAACGGTGCCGGCGACCCCGATCCGCTCGACGTGGGGACGCGGGTCTCCATCGTGCCCAACCACATCTGCACGGTGTTCGCGCACGTGGACTCCGTCGTCGTGCACGCCGCGGGACGCCCCCGCGAGGAATGGCCGACGCTACCGAGGAGCGTGTCGCGGTGAACGAACGCAGGGTCAGGCTGGCGATCGCCGGAGCCGGGCTGATGGGGAAGCAGGTGGCGGACGCCGCGGCGACGCTGCCGGGCGTGGCCGTGACCGCGGTGGTCGACGCGGACGCCGGCCGGGCGCACGCGCTCGCCGCGGAGCACGGGGCGCGGGCGGGGCAGACGATCGCGGCCATCGCCGACGTCGCGGACGCCGTCTACGTCGGAGCGCCGAGCCACCTGCATGCCGCGCTGTGCGTCGAGGCGGCGGCCGCCGGGTTGCACGTCCTCGTCGACAAGCCGCTGTGCCTCGACGGCGCAGAGGCCGACGCGATCCGTGCGGCGCTGGGGCCGGGCATCCGACTCATGGTGGGGTTCAGCTACCGCTACCGCCGCGAGTGGACCGAGGCGAAGCGGTGGCTGGAGGAAGGCGAGATCGGTGCGCCGCTGCTGCTCGTCGACACGATCTTCGAGGCGGCCGCGAGCACGCCGCGCTGGTACTGGGAGGCGTCGCAGGGCGGCGGCGTCGTCCAGTTGCAGGCCCATCACTGCTTCGACCGGGCCGCCTGGCTGCTCGACGACGCGGTCCGGGTGACGGCCGCGACGGCCGAGCCCGGAGACGGCGGCGAGGACCGGGCGACGATCCTGGGGCGGAGCGGACGCGGTGCGCTCCTCACCATCGCCCTGGGCTTCGCGCGCACGTACACCGCTCCGGGCCTGGCCTCCTTCCTGATCCAAGGCGACCGTGGCCACCTCGTGATCGACTCCATGGCGCGGTCGGCCACGCTGAGCACCGGCGGGGCGACACGCGTCGTCACCGCCGTCGAGGACGACTGGATGCCGCGCGAGGTCGCCGCCTTCGTCGGCCTGGTCCGCGGGGACCTGGACCCGGCGAGCGTCCCCGGCTGGGCCGAGGGCTGCGCTGCCGTGACGGCGGCGGAGCAGTCGATCTCGTTCATCCGCGCGGGGATCGATGCGAGAATTGCCACCGCCACCGGCACCGGAGAGTGATAGGGCCGCATGACCGAACAGACGCAGAACGTCAAGTCCGCCCAGCGGACGCTGGAAGTGCTGGAGCTCGTCGCCCGGCACCCCGACGGGCTGACCTTCGTCGACCTCGTCGAGAAGCTGCCGTATCCGAAGAGCAGCCTGCACGGGTTGCTGCAGACGATCGTGGCGATGCGCTGGCTCACGTTCGACCCGCGCGAGCGCACGTACCTGATCGGCGTCCGGCCCTGGGAGGTCGGGCAGTCCTTCCGCCGCTACCGCGACCTCACCGTCCACGCGCGCCGGGCGCTGCGCGAGGCCAGCCGTCAGCTCGACGAGACCGTGCAACTGGGCGTGCTGGACGACCTCGACGTCGTCTACATCGACAAGGTCGAGGGCGCCCGCATGCTGCGCCTGGTGTCGCACGTCGGCAGCCGGCTGCCCGCGTACGTGACGGGCATCGGCAAGGCGCTGCTCAGCGGCCTGCCGGAGTCGGAACTGCGCGCGCACTACGCCGGACGGGAGCTGACCCGGTACACCCCCCGGACGATCACGTCCGGCGACGAGCTGATCACCGTGATCGACCAGGTCCGTGAGCGCGGTTACGCCACCGACGACGGCGAGCACACGTCTGGCGTCTACTGCGTCGCCGTCCCGGTGCGGACGGACGGCGGCGTCGTCGCGGCGATCAGCTGTTCGGTCCCGAACGCCCGGATCGAGAGCGGCGAGGCCGAGGTGCCGCACCTGCTCGAGACGATCAGGGTGTGCGCGCGGGAGATCGCCCGCGCACTGGAGACCCCCGGGGAGATCGGCCGCGACGACCGCTGAGGGGTCCCCTCAGCCTTCCGGCGCTCCGAAGCGCACGAGGACCTTCCCCGCGGGCAGGTCGCCGGCGCCGAGCCGCGCCAGCTCTGCCGGGGTCTCGTCGGGGGTGATCACCGACGAGACCATCTTGGCCAGCCCGTCCGCCACCCGTCCCGCCAGCGCGATCGCCGCGCGGAAGTCGCCGGCCGAGTAGCAGAACGAGCCGATCACCTCGCGCTCGCGCGTGCTGACCTCGAACGCGGCGATCTCCAGCGCCGGGCTGCCCATGCCCACGAGCAGGATGCGCCCGCCGTCGGCTGTGGCGCCGAGGGCGGCGGTCACCGTCGAGCTGATGCCGACGGCGTCGAACGTGACGTCGGCGGGGGCTCCCGCCGCGGCGGCGACCGCGTCGGCGAGGTCCTGCGAGCCGGGATCGACGACGATCGCGCCGAGCTCCGCGCACAGCGCCCGGCGGCCCGCGTCCAGCTCGCTCACGACGACGGTGGCGATGCCGGCGTCGTGCAGCGCCAGCACGAGCGACTGGCCGACCGGCCCGCCGCCGATGATCAGCACGCGGTCCCCGTCGCGCACGCGGGCGCGCCGCACCGCGTGCACGGCGACGGCCAGCGGCTCGATGAGCGCGCCCTCCCTCGTCCCGACCGTGTCGGGGAGCCGATGGACGTTGCGCTCCGGCACGACGACGAAGTCGGCGAACGCGGCCCGGCGGTCGGCGCGCACGCCGATGACGAACCGGTTCCGGCAGTGCTGCTCCTCGTGGGCCGCACAGGCCCCGCACTCGCCGCAGGAGACGAGCGGGTTGAACGTGACCCGGTCGCCCGGCGCGTAGCGGCCGGACGGGTCGTGTTCGACGGTCCCGGACGCCTCGTGCCCCATGACCTGACCGGGCGCGCGGCGTCCGTTCTCGCCGGTGTAGCCGTGGATGTCGGAGCCGCAGATGCCGACCTCGGCCACCCGCACGAGCACGTCGCCCGGCCCGGGGACGGGCAGGTCGAGCGTCTCGACCCGCAGATCGTGGAAATCGTGCAGAACGAGGGCTCTCATCGACCCGTTCGACATAGGTGGCGGTCCTTCCCGAGTGGCGTACGGCGAAGGTACACCAACATGAACCTGATTGCACAAGTGTGAACTGCTGGCCTACGATGATCCGCGTCCGGGTCGCCGGGCCGTCGCCGAGCGGAGGAGAGGGAACGTGTCGAAGGAGACCGTCGTCGCGTTGATCGGGGCCGGGGGGATCGCCGAGTTCCACCTTCCGGCGCTGCTCACGACCGGGGCGCGGGTCGTGGTGTGGTCGCAGGAGGGCGCGCCGGAGCTGGTGCGGCGCTTCGGCGGAGAGATCGCCGGCAGCTTCGAGGAGGCGCTGGGTGTCGCCGACGTCGTCGACGTGGCGACCCCGACCGACACCCATCACGCCCTCGCGTCGGCGGCGCTGCTGGCGGGCAAGGACGTCATCCTGGAGAAGCCCGTCGCGCGGACCGCGGAGCAGGTGTCGGACCTGCGGCGGCTGAGCGCCGAGACCGGCCGGAGGGTCTTTCCCGGCCACGTCGTCCGCTACTTCCCCGAGTACGCGACCCTGCACGCGGCCGTGCGGGACAAGGTGGCCGGCGAGCTCGCCGTGCTGCGGTTCGTCCGCTCCGGAGCATTCCCCGCCCGCTCCGCCTGGTTCGCCGACCCCGCGCGCTCCGGCGGGATCATCCTCGATCTGATGATCCACGACATCGACATCGCCCGCTGGATCGCCGGGGAGGTGCGGCGGGTGTCCGCCGTCGCCCGCCGGATCGACAGCGAAGGAGACGTGTGCGAGGCCGCGCACGTGCTGCTCGAACACGACTCGGGGGCCATCACCCACGTCGCCGGCGTCTGGGGCCCGCCGCACATCGACTTCACCACGGAGTACAGCGTGGCCGGGACCGGCGGCGTCCTGTCGCACTCGTCGTCGGCGACCAAGGGTCTGGTCGCGGACGTGCGGCCCGGCGGCGGGCCCCCGCCGTCCGTCCCCGCGTCGGCCTCCGCGACGAGTCCGTTCGCGCTGGAGGTGGCGGACTTCCTCCGTGCGCGGGAGGCCGGCGAGGACGCGCGCGTCACCTTCGAGGACGGAGCGCGAGCGGCGGAGATCGCGCTCGCGGCCATCGAGTCCACGACGACGGGGCAGCCGGTGCTGCTCGACGCGGTGGGGGCGGGGACGCGTGGCTGAACCGCTCCGGGTGGGCATCGTGTCGTTCGCCCACCCACACGCGCTGTCCTACGTCGCGGAGCTGCGGCAGCTCGCCGGCGTCGCCGTGCGGGTCACCGACCCCGGGCCCTGGCGCGACGGGGACGACCGCGGGCGCGCGCTGGCCGCACGGCTCGGCGTCGACTACGCGGACGACCTCGACGACCTGCTCGCCTGGGGTCCCGACGCGGTGGTGATCGCCAGCGAGAACGCGCGGCATCGCGCCGACGTCGAACGGGCCGCGGCCGCCGGCGCCCACATCCTCTGCGAGAAGCCGCTCGCCACGACCCTCGACGACGCCCATGCCATCCGCGACGCGGTGCGGGCGGCGGGCGTGACCCTCACCGTCGCCTATCCCGTGCGGTTCGCCCGGGCCTTCGGCGAGCTCCGGGAGCTCCACGCGAGCGGGCGGCTCGGCCAGCTGCTCGCCGTGCGCGGCAGCAACAACGGGAAGCTTCCCGGCGACCGTGCGTGGTTCACGGACGAGGAGCTGTCCGGCGGCGGCGCCCTCATGGATCACGTCGTCCACGTCGCCGACCTCGTGGACGGCCTGGCCGGGGCCGATCCCGTGGCCGTCACGGCGGTCGTCAACAGCACCCTGCACGACGTGCCGGCCGGCCTCGAGACCGCCGGCCTCGTCACGGTCGCCTATGCGGACGGCCTGGTCGCGGCGATCGACTGCTCCTGGAGCCGACCGGCGTCGGCGCCCACCTGGGGCGGCCTGCGGATCAGCGTGGCCGGCACCGGCGGGTCCGTCGACGTCGACTTCTTCGGCCGCAGCGTCCAGGGCATCGCGGCCGACGACGGCCGGGCGATCGAGCTGCCGTACGCTCCGGGCACCGACGGCGACCTCATCGGCGAGTTCCTCCGGGCGGCGCGCACCGGCGTGCAGGGCGAGCCCGACGTCGAGGGCGGGATCCGGACGGTGGCGGTCGCGCTGGCCGCCCGGGAGTCGGCCCGGTCTGGGCGCACCGTCACCCTCACCAGGGGTGCGGACGGACGGCTGACGTTCACCCCGGACGCCGGGTCCTGACGCGCATGCCGGGCCGGATCGCGATCCTCTGCACCACCTGGTTCGACAACTCGCACGCGCACGTGCTCATCCCGCGTCTCGTCGAGGGATACGACCTCGACGGCACGCGGCACGGTCCGGACGTGACCGTCGCCGCCGTCTATCTGGAGCAGGCCGGTCCGGACGACCTCGGCCTGGACTACCTCCGCGCGCACGGCATCCGGCGGGCCGAGACGATCGGCGAGGCGATGTCGTCCGGAACCGGGGGCATCGACGTGGACGGCGTCGTGATCATCGGCGAGCACGGTGAGTACGAGCACAACGAGTACGGCCAGCAGCTCTATCCGCGGCGGCGGTTCTTCGACGCCGCGGTGGCCGCCATGGTGGCCGGCGGCCGGGTCGTGCCCGTCTTCAACGACAAAGGGCTCTCCTACTCGGGAGCCGACGCCGCCGGCATGGTCGAGACGGCGCGCCGGCTCGGCTTCGGCCTGGGTGCGGGGTCGACGATTCCGCTCACCTGGCGGGTGCCGGCCGCGGCGCAGTGGCCGCTGGGCGCCGGGATGGAACGCGCGCTCATGGTGGGGTTCGGCCCGACCGAGCGCTACGGGTACCACGCGGCCGAAGGGCTCCAGGCGCAGGTCGAGCGCCGTGCTGGAGGCGAGACGGGCGTCGCGAGCGTGCGCGCGGCGGAGTTCGACGGCGCCGACGCGCGCACGATCGACGGCCTCGACGTCGCCCTGTTCGGCCGGGCGCTCGTGACCCTCGACCTCGACGACGAGGCGCGGGCGGCGGCGTGGCACGGCGTCTCCGCCGTCATCGAGGTCGAGTACCGGGATGGCCTGCAGGCGCAGGTGGTGATGCTGGGGTCGGCGGTCCAGCAGTTCGCGGTCGCCTGCGCGGGCGCGGCCACGGAGTTCTCCTGCCAGCTGTGGCTGCAGGGGTCTCCCGCGAACGGACACTTCGCCTTCCTCGCCGCGCAGATCGGTGCGCTCGTCCGGACCGGCCGTGCCCTGCAGCCGGTCGAGCGGACCCTGCTGAGCACCGGCGTCGTCGATGCCGCGATGCGGTCGATCGCCGCGGGGGAGCGCATCGCCACGCCCGAACTGGAGGTGTCCTACGCCGCCGGTGAGCGGACGGCGGGGACGGGGATCGGGCTGCCGCGGCCCGCGGGGTGGACGCCGGCGGGATGAGCCCGGTGCCACGGAACTCAACACGACGACGGGATCGAGGTGGGCTGTGCATCACGAGTTCGGCCGGCTGACCCGGCGGGAGCTGCAGGCACTCGACGACCCGCTGGTCATCGTGCCCCTCGGCGCGACCGAGCAGCACGGCGATCAGCTCGCCGTCGGAGCCGACGCCGTGATCGTCACCGCGATCGCCGGCGCCGTGGCGGACCGGCTGGGGACGAGCGCGGAGGTCGTCGTGACGCCGACGATCCCGATCGGGATCTCCGGGCACCACCTGCCGTTCGGCGGCACCCTCACGTTCTCGGCCGAGGTGTACGCCGGGATGCTCCATGACCTCGTGATCGGTCTGCGCCGACAGGCCCTGCGTCGCACGCTGCTGCTCAACGGCCACGGGGGCAACGACGCCGCGATGCGGACGGCGGTCGAGCGGCTCGCCCTCGTCGAGGAGCCGGGCGGGACGACCGCTGGCCTCTCCTACTGGGACGCGGTGCCCGCCGAGACCGCCGCCGCGCTGCCGGCGCCGGTGCCGGGGCATGCCGGGAGGTTCGAGACCAGCCTGCTCAAGGCCCTCCGGCCGGACCTGGTCCGCGATCCCGGGGGCGACGCCGACACGGGACCGCGGCCCCTCGCCCACGAGATCCCCGGGCTGCGCGCGGACCGCACGCGGGACTGGCGCTCCAGCGACGGCGTCACGGACGGAGCCGGCGCGGCCACCGCCGAGTTCGGCCGGACGGCGCTGGCCGGAATCGTCGCGGAGATCACGGCCCGGGTGGGTGAGTACTTCGCGATCCCGGCCGGCGGAGGCGAGCGATGAGCGGGGCCGATCCGGCCGCGATGCGCGCGGCGCTCGTCGGCGTCGAGGACGTCGTGCACCTGTACACGGGGGCGGAAGGTCCCCCTCTGCGCAGCCATGCCGAGGCGGCGCTGCGCTACCTGCGCGACAAGGCGCTCGGCGAGGAGGGCCGGGCCCGCTTCGAACGCGAGCTGAACCGCGCCCGCGCGTCGCTCGGCGGCCTCCTCGGCGCCGATCCCTCGTCGGTGGCGGTGCTGGAGAACGCCTCGGACGCGATCAACCGGCTCGTCGCCGCGGTGCCGCTCGCGGCCGGGGACAACGTCGTCACCAGCGACCTCGAGTTCCCCGCAGGCGTCCTCCCGCTGGTCGCGCTCCGGGAGCGCGACGTGGACGTGCGGGTCCTGCGCACGTCCGGCGGCAGCCTCACCGCCGACGACTTCGCCCCGGTCATCGACGAGCGCACGCGGCTGGTCCTCTCCAGTCACGTGAGCTATCTCAGCGGGGCGCGTCTCGACCCCGCGCGGCTCCGGGACCGCGCACACGCCGTCGGCGCGGTCTTCGTGCTCGACGCCACCCAGTCCCTCGGCGTCGTGCCCGTGCGCGCCGCCGACGCCGACGCCTTGGTGTCGAGCACGTACAAGTGGCTGCTCTCGCCGCACGGCCTGGGCGTCCTGCAGGTGTCCGCACCGGAGAAGTTCGACCTCGCGCGGTCGGCGGTCGGCTGGCGCTCCGTCGAGGACCTGTTCGCGCCCGACCGGTTCGACGCGATCCACCGGCACCGCGACGCGCGGGCGTTCGAACTCGGGTATCCGAACCTCCTCGGCGTGTACCTGCTCAACGACTCGCTCGACCTGCTCGGCGCCGTCGGTATCGACGCGATCGCCGGCCGGGTCGCGGCGCTGACCGCCCCGCTCCTCGACGGCCTGCGGGCGCAGGGCCGCACCATGCTGACCCCGTCGGACCCGTCGCGGCGGGCCGGGAACGTCAGCGTCCGGCACCCGGACGGCAGGGCGGCGGCCGTTCGCCTCCTCGACCGCGGGGTGCGCGCGTGGGGCGGGGACGGGCGGGTGCGGTTCTCGGTGCACGGCTTCAGCACGGAGTCCGACATCGACCGTGCGCTCGCCGCGTTCGGGGCGGACCGGTCGTGACCGCCGACGACGAGCACCGGGCGATCCAGGAGCTGCTCGCGACGCTCATCGGCATCCCGTCCGTGAACCCGGCGTACGACCCGGCGTCGGCGGGGGAGAACGCCGTCGGCGACGAGCTGGCCCGGCGAGGGGCCGCCGCGGGGCTCCTGGTGGAGCGGTCCGACGTCATCGATGGGCGGCGCAACGTCACCCTGCGGCTGCCCGCCCCGCAGCCGCGGATCTCCGTGCTGATCGAAGGGCATCTCGACACGGTCGGCCTCCCCGCGGGGCGGCAACGCCCCGTCGCACGGGTCGAGGGCGGACGGATCCACGGGCGCGGGGCCTGCGACGTGAAGGGCGGTATCGCCGCGGCGTACACGGCCGTCGAGCGACTGGCGAGAGAGGGGGCGCTGCGCCACGTGGACCTCAGCCTGCTACTGGCCGTCGACGAGGAGCACGCGTTCCGCGGCATCACGCATCGCCTCGCCACAGGGGCGGCCCCCGATCTCGCCATCGTGCTCGAGCCCACCGAGCTGCGGATCGTGACCCGGCACCACGGGGTGATCCGGTTCGAGGCCGACGTGCCCGGAGTGTCCGCCCATACGTCCCGCGGCGACGGCGGCCGCAACGCCATCGTCGGCGCGCTGCGGATGATCGACGACCTCGAACGGTGGCACGCGGCGCGGGCCGCCGCGGGCTCCGTCCTCACCGTCGCGACGATCCGTGGCGGCTCGGCGATGAACGTCGTCCCCGATTCCTGCACGGTGGGCGTCGAGGTGCGGACCGCTCCGGCCGACGATCCGGCGGCGGTGCTCGCCGAGATCCGGGCGCTGCTGCCAGGAGAGATCGTCGTGCGGGAGCTGCTCGCCGACGGCGGGCTGCTGTCGGCCCCGGACGGGCCGCTGCCGCGAGCGCTGGGGGCGGCGCTGCGTGAACAGGGCCTGGACCCGCGTCCGGCCGGCGTGCGGTTCGGCACCGACGCGAGCAAGCTCGGCCGTGCCGGGGTGCCGGCCGTCGTCTTCGGGCCCGGGTCCATCGACCAGGCGCACGCGGACGACGAGTGGGTCGAACTGGGGGACGTCGTGCGGGCGAGCCGGGCGCTGCACGCCGCGCTCCGGCACCTCGACGACGCGGCCGGGGCGGCCGGATGAGCGTCCCGGTCGCGGTCATCGGCGCCGGCCGCTTCGGCACGGAACATCTGCGGGCCTTCGCGCGGCTGCCGCGGGCGCGCGTCACGGCGGTCGTCGACCCGGATCTCTCGCGCGCGACGGCCGCGGCCCGGGAGTTCGGCGCCGTGCCCTTCCCGGACGTCGCGTCGCTGCTCGCCACCGGCCCGCCGGCCGCCGCGTCCGTGGCGGTGCCGGCTGCGCACCGCGGGACCATCGTGCCGGACCTCGTCGCGGCCGGTGTCGGGGTGCTCGTCGAGAAGCCGATCGCCACGGGACGGCGGGACGCCGAGGCGCTGGAGCGCGCCACGCCGGGTCGTCCGGTCCTGGTCGGCCACCTGCTGCGCTTCGCCGCTCCGTACCTGCGCATGCGTCGCCTCGCCGAGCAGGGGGCGCTCGGTGAGCTCCGCGCCTCGCGGACCCGGGCGAGCCGTCATCTCGACGACTTCCCCGGCGAGAGCCTCGTGCGGCTGACGATGATCCACGACCTCGATCTCGTCTCCTGGTTCGTCGACGACGGGGCGATCACCGGCGTGCGTGCGACGGCGACGTGGCGGCCGGACGGGCGGATCACCTCCTGCCGGGCGGAGATCGACGTCGCGGACGGACCGGCAGTAATGGTGAGCGGCGACTGGGCCGGCGGCGCCCATGATGAGGAGGACGTGCTCGTGATCCGAGGTGCGACGACCACCGCCACGATGCGCCTGGGCGCGCGGGACGGCGAGATCCGGTCCGGCGGGCAGACCGAGCGCCTCCCCGGCGCCGCAGAGGTCTACGCCGAGGCGCTCGCCGACGAGCTGGCGCACTTCCTGGACTGCGTCGAGCGCGGGACGCCGTCAGCGCGGCTCCGGGTCCACGACGCCGTCACGGCAGTGGCGCTCGCCGACGCGGTCGAACGGTCGCTGCAGGAGGGCGGTCGTCATGTCCCGCTCGGCTGATCCGGTCCGGCTGCCGCTGGCGCCCCGGTTGTTCCGGAAGACTCCGGCGGAGGTCCTCTCGACCGGGCCGTTCCTGGTCACCGCCTTCCGCTACGCCTCCGGAGTGGCGGCGTTGCGGATCGCGCACGACGTCGGGGACATCGTCGTCCTGCCGTTCCAGGGCCAGCAGATCTGGGACGCCCGGTTCCACGGGCGGCGCCTCACCATGCGGTCGACCTTCACCGAGCCCGTGCGCACCACCGAGTACATGCGCAACAACGGGGCGTACCTCATCCACTGCGGCGGTAGCGCCATGGGCCGGCCGGGCCCGGCCGACGTGCACGCGCCGCACGGGGAGCTGCCCAACGCCCGGCATCGCGACGTCGTCCTCGTCGTCACCCCCGGCGACCCGTTGACACTCCGGATCGAGGGCGGGTTCGTCTCCGCGACGGGATTCGGGCCGTACTTCGGCGTGCGCACGAGCGTGACGATGACAGCGGGCTCGGCACTGCTCGACAGCCGCGTGGAGATCACGAACCTCAGTGGTGAGCCGAGGCCGCTGATGTACCTGGCCCACCTGAACTTCCGGCCCGCGATCGGCGGGCGAATCGACGACCACCCGGCGACGCCGCCGGCGGAGGCCGGCCCCGCGTCCGTCGTGGACGTCCTGGACCCGGACGTCCGCGTGGAGCCGGAGCTGGTCCGGATCCTGCCGGGGAGCACGCGCGGGGCGCCGATCCGGACCGCGCAGGTGCACCGGGACGGCTCCGCCGACATCGTCGAGCACGACTCACCGGACCTCACCCACCTCCTGCGATGGCTACGGCGCACCGCGGACGACCAGGCGTACGGCTTCGCCCTGCCCGCGACGGCGGGACCGGACGGCTTCACCGCCGAGGACGCGCGGGGGAACGTGCGCCGCTATCCGCCGGGCGGCCGCCTGGTCGCCGTCTTCCGGCACGGCATGGTCACCGACTGGGCCCGCCACCGCGCGGCCCCGCCCGTGCTCGTGGAGATCGACGTCCCCGCCGTCCGATCGTTGACACCGGCGATGACCGCCCCCTAGCCTCGGTTCACGGTTGAACACAATGGTTCAGCTACATGAACGGAGGCGATCGTGATCACGAGATTCCGTGCACGTACGCTCGCGGCCGGTGTCGCCGTCATCGGGCTGGCCGCCGGGCTGCTCCCGGCGACGGCCGGCCCGGCGGCGCAGCCCGCCAGCCCATCGGTCGAAGGCGCCGCAGACGCCTTCCCGATCGGGATCTTCTCCCCGCCCAATCCAGCGGCCACAACACTGGCCAACTACCAGCGCATCCGCGACATGAACGCGAACTTCGTCATCACGGGGAACCTCGTCGCGTCGTTCGCGACCGTCGACGCGGCCCTGAGCCTGGCCGAGCAGACCGGGCTGAGCATGTTCGTCAGCGACCGGTCGATCGACTTCACGCCCAGCCAGTTCGGCTCCGCGGCGACCGGCTCGTCGTACGCCATCTCCACGACGTCGGCGCCGGGCCAGACGTTCGCCACCCCGGCGAGCGAGGGCGCGATGATCCTCGACTACATCGAGCTGCCGATCAACCCGGCGACCTGGACGTCCGGGCAGACCCTCACGCTCACCGTGTACAGCGGGCCCGACAAGGCCCAGCAGGTGGCCACGTCGTCGCTCAGCGCCCCGGCCGCGTCCGGCGGCACCCGGTTCGACTTCGACCTGTTCATCGCCTCGGGCACGACCTTCTACTTCGAGGTCACGAGCACCAGCGCGTCCCCCGTCAGCACGGCCGCCGGCCCCGGCACCGCCTACCCGGCCGGCACGGCCTACCTCAACGGCGTCGTGCAGTCCGCCGACCTCGGCTTCACCGTCGGAGCCGAACGCCGGTCGTGGAACGACGGCGGGCGGCCGAGCGACACCGTCATCCAGAACGTCGTCCAGCACTACGCGGGCCGCAACGCCGTCCGCGGGTACCACCTGGTGGACGAGCCCAGCGCACAGCAGTTCTCCCAGGTCGACGTGGCCACGGAGGCGATCCGCGCCAACGACCCCGCCAAGCCCGTCTACGTCAACCTCAACCCCAACTACGCGAACAACGCGCTGCTCGGCATGGAGTTCGCCCACAACACGGGCGAGTTCGTCCGTTCGACCAACCGGCTCGGCCAGGTCTTCACGACCGGGCGGGCGACCAGCCACATCGACACGATCCAGTGGTGGATCGACCGCGCCACGTGGGGTGCGGGTGAGGCGCTGACGCTGACGCTCTGGGACTCCCCGGCCAGGACCACGGCGGTGGCGAGCGCCACTCTGTCCTCCCAGCCCGCCACCAACTGGCCCGGCTTCGCGCTCAATGCCACGGTGACGCCCGGCACCTCGTACTACCTGGAGCTGACCCACAACGGCGGCGGGAACGACTCGGTGGGCTGGGTGACGCGTTCGCTCGCCGGCAAGAAGTGGTACGGCGTGGAGACCGGGGCGTACGTGAACGGCGCCCCCGTCGGCGCGGACTTCTGGTTCACCGTGAACCAGTCGATCGAGCCGTTCAGTTACGACGACTACGTCTACCGCTGGGCGTCGACCGAGCCGGACGTCCTCGTGTTCGACCACTACCCGTTCCCGCCCTCCGGCACGACGGTGAACGCCGGGTACTTCAGCAACCTCGAGGTGATTCGGGACCAGTCGCGCGCCGCCGCCGTCGACTTCTGGTCGTACCTCCAGTCGGTGGGGATCACCGGAATGCTGCGGGCGCCCAGCCAGAACGACATGCGGTACCAGGTGTATACGAACCTCGCCTACAGGGCCAAGGGACTCATCTACTTCACCTACTGGAAGCCGCCGTTCGCGGAGTTCTTCCAGTCGCTCGTCAACACCGACGGCACGCCCAACCCCTCGTACGGCTGGGCGCAGCAGCTCAACGCCGAAGTGCTCGCGCTGGGCGGCGTGCTCCAGCGGCTCGACGCCGATGCCGTCTACCACACCGGCACCAGCCTCCCGGCCGGGACGACGGCGCTGCCGGCGAGCTTCGACTGGCAACCCACGGACGCGACGAAGCCGGCCGTGATCAGCCACCTCGCCGACGCGACGGGCAAGGAGTACGTGTTCGTGGTGAACCGCGACAACACCACCGGGCGCACGGTGACCTTCGACATCGACGCCACGATCGTGAACGTCGAGGAGATCTCGAAGTCGACCGGCCTGCCGGTGGGCGCCGGTTTCGACGCCGTGAACCACACGCTCGCGGTGACGCTCGCCCCCGGTGAGGGCCGGCTGTTCGTGGTCACGAAGTAGGACGCGATCCATCCTCTGACGGACACCCGCGGCGGCCGTGGCAACCACGGCCGCCGCGGGTCGCTCTAGTCGCCGACGGGACGCACCCCGACGAGGTCGACGAGCGGCTGGGTGTCCCGGGTCAGGTCGAAGTGGCCGAGCAGGCGGATGTACTCGCGTCGATCGACGTCCCAGTCGTACTCGAGAAGCTCATCGCTTTCCTGGGTAGCCGCGAACGCCAGGTCGGCCAGCAGCCTGGTGGTACGGCCGTTGCCGTCGATGAACGGATGGATGTGCACCACGATTGCGTGGAAGGCGATGCCCAGGACGCGTGGGGTCAGATCGCCGTGTGTCGCCATCGCCAACGTAGGTCGTCGACATCGGTGCGCAAGCGGACCGCGATCTGCTCGGGCGCGACGCCGACGTTGGTCTCCAAACGTCGATGACGACCGGCCCACGTCCAGATTCGGACGTACAGGTCGGTGTGTACGTGGCGGACGAAGTGGTCGGTGAGGATCTCCTCGGCCGTGAGTGACCCTTCCAACACCGCAGTCAGCCGATCGGCGGCGACCTGCGCCCAGATCGCCTGCTCCAGGTCGTAGACGTCGGCCTTGCGGACCGGACTACCGACTACCGCACGGGCCCGCTCGGTCAGGGACTCCAGGTCGTCCGCGGCGACGAGCGTCTCGCCGTACTCAGGGTCGAAGGACATCAGGCCTTGGGCGCTGTCGGCTGGGTCGACTCCAAGAACTCCTCGACCTTGCGGGAGCGGACGTGACCTTCGGGCACTTCGCGACGCTCGAGACGCGCAGAGGCCGCGGCGGCCCTGAGAGCCCACCGCTGGATCGCAGTCGCGTCGACCCTGCGCGTCGCCATCGTCCCTCCTGTGATCGACCAGCACGATCCAGTCTAGGACAGGTGGGCGGCAGGCCGGCCGGGCCAGGTGCACAACCGCTAGGACCGGGTATGGAGTGTCGCCGTGGCTGCCCGGCCGCACGAGCAGCGCTGACCGGTGGCCGCCGGCAGGGGGTGCGGGCAGTCATCGCGACTGGACACGTCGATCTTCTGGACGGCTCCGGACTCGTAGTGCGCGTAGGTGCCGTCGGGCGCGGTCAGGACGGCCGCCGCCGCGTCGCCGGTGAATTCGGCGATGACGAACGCGGCGGCCAGCTCGGTGACGTCGCGGATGACGCCGAGGGGGAGGAGGGACCGGGTCTCGGCGATCGCCTCCTGCTCGCCGGCTCGGAGCACGACTCGCGTGCCAGGGGAGACGGCGGTGGCGGCGACGGCGACGGAGATGTTGTCGAGGTCGTCCGAGCCGACGGCCGCCAGCGACCTGCACCGGTCCAGGTGCAGGCGCTGGAGGACCGAGCGCTCGGTGCCGTCACCGATCAGGACCGGCACCCCGAGGCTGCGCGCGACCGGAAGCCACCGGGCCGACCGGCTACGTTCGAGGCCGACCACCGGAATGCCGAGGTTGACCAGCAGCTCGCACAGGCGGACGCCGAGCTGCCCCATCCCCACCACGATGACGTGGTCCCGCCGGGGCACCGCCCGCGCGCCGACCATGCTCAGCAGCCGAGGCTCGAACAGCCGGTCGATGAGGCCCGCGGTGAAGACGGCGGTGAAGCCGATCGTCGCGAGCATCGCCAGCCCGGACCAGATCCCGTAGACCCCGCTCGGCCCGGTCGGACCCGGACCCACGGTGGCGACGACCCGGGCCGCGTCGAGGAACGCGCTGCCGATGTCGTGGTGTCCCGCGAGTGCCAGCCAGGCCCAGTCGATCAGGAGAACGGCGAGCAGCCCGAAGAGCCCCGCGAACATCAGGCGGGTCCCCGTGTCGTGGTGGCGCGGACGGTTCCAGCTGACGGCTCTGCTGATGCGACGCCGGCGACTGACCGGCGACGCCGGTGTCCGGCGCACGTCGAACCGCCCGGCCGCCGCGCTGACGATCTGCCGGATGTGGTCGTCCTGCGCCCTGACCCAGAGAGTCTCCGGGTCGAGACTCGGTCCGGCGATGCTGGGGGCCGCGATCGACGCGGGGGAGAACACCGTGCACTGCGGCAGGAACGACCGCAGCTGGCCGGCCATGGTGCGGTCGAACACCGTCACGACCTGTTGGAGCGCCGGCGCGAGGTGCGCGATCGCCAGCGCGTAGCGCAGGGCGTGGACGTCCTCGCGCACGAGGATCGCCGCGGCCGTCAAGGGCGACGCGAGGGTGCGCGCCAGTTCGGCGTCGGTGGGCGCCATGAGATGCACGATGGAGCACTGGGCCTCGAGCGTGGCGCAGACCTTGCGTGCGGCGGGGGTCTCGCCGACGATGAGGAACGTCACGCGCCTTTCCCTGTGACGCGGTCCACGAACCGCCTGACGAAGGTGGCCCGGTCGACGTCGAACGCGATGCGGACCCGAGGGCTGTCGCCCCAGTCGCGGGCGTCGGAGTCCTGGCCGGGACGCCAGTCGGCGATCGTCATGCCGCGCGTGTAGAGCCCCTGCGTCTCCACCACCATGGGGAGGGTCTCTTCGGCCGTGATCAGCTCCGGATGCGCGACCACGCCCACCGTCAGCGGCGAGTGCATGGCGCACGAGTAGCGACCGAAGATCTGCTCGTAGAACGACATGTACAACGGCGCGCCGGCCGCGACGAGCTCGGCTGCCGGCGTCGCGGCGGCGGACACCTCGTCGAGGTGCTCGGCCTCGAAGATGGTGTCGTTGGTGACGTCGAGGCCGATCTGGAGGAAGTCCCAGCCCGCGGCGACGCAGAGGGCGGCGGCCTCCGGGTCGTGCAGGGCGTCGGCTTCGGCGACGGGAGTCTGGTTGCCGGGCACCCGGACGGCGCCGCCCATCCAGACGACCTTGGTCAGGCGGGACGGAAGCTCGGGGTCGAGCAGCAGGGCGATGGCCAGGTTGGTCAGCGGCCCCAGCCCGATGTAGGTCAGCTGGCCGGGATGCTGCCGGGCCAGGTCGACGGTGAGCTGGGCGGCGGTGGTGTCGACGAGCGTCGCGTAGGCCGGGTCGGGGAGATTCGCGTTGCCGAAGCCGTCCTCGCCGTGGATCTGCGGCACGTAGTCGGCCGTGCCTCCGGCGAGACCCTGCCCCGCGCCCTTGGCCAGCGGCACGTCGCAGCCCAGCCGCTCCATGATCACGGCGGTGTTCCTGGTGACCTTGTCGACGTCGACGTTGCCGAAACTGGTCGTCACGGCGACGATCTCGAGCTCGGGGGACAGGATGCCGTAGATGAGGCCCATCCCGTCGTCGACCCCGGTGTCCGTGTCGATGATGACCTTGGTCATGGCGCGTTCTCCACTTCGGACGGGGATTCGATGGCGATGGCGCGTACCGGTGCGCCGTCCAGCCCCACCAGGGGCAGCGGCAGGCAGACCAGGTACGGCGAGCTCGAGAGCTGGTCGAGGTTGGTGAGGCACTCGACCAGGACGATGCCCGCTCCGAGCAGACGGTGATGGGTCTCGTGCAGGGCCGTCGCGCTGGGCGTCGGCGTGTCGAGACCGACGAACCGCACGCCCCAGGCCATCAGCAGCTCGATCGCCGGCAGCGTCAGCTCGGGAAAGCCGGTCCAGAACGCGGGCGTGCCGTAGCGGCGGGACCAGCCGGTGCGGACGAGCACGCGGGTGCTCGTGCGGATGGCCTGCTCGTGCGGGATCAGGTGGTGGCGGTCGATCGCGGGGCCGTCGGCGTCGACGACGACGGCCGGCCCCACACACGCGGCGAGGTCGATCCGCTCGACGGTGTCGCCGCCCGCGACGAAGTGACGGGGAGCGTCGACGTGCGTCCCGAGCTGGCTGAAGAGCGCGACGTCCCACATCTCGATGCCACCGTCGTCCAGGGTGGAGAACGGCGTGAACCGGGCGGTCGGCTCGCCGGGGAAGGCGTCCATGCCGTCCCGGAGGGGAATGGTCAGATCGACGATCCGGGTCACAGCCGCTCCAGCCCCCATTCCGGGTTGGCGGCCAGCAGACCTCCGTCGACAGCCAGGAGAGCACCCGTGATGAAGGTGGCGAGCGGGCTGGCCAGGAACGCGACGAGACCGGCGACGTCCTCCGGTTCTCCGATGCGACCAGCCGGGTAGAGCGCCGTCATCCGTCGCTCGGCCTCCGCCGGGTCCGGCGCGGCGGCCCATGCGCGGGTCGTGAGTGGCGTCCGGATCGCTCCGGGGAGGACGGCGTTCACCCGGAGCCGGCCGGCGTACTCGAGCGCGGCGGTCCTGGTGAAGTTCGCGACCGCCCCCTTGGTGACCGTGTAGCCCGCCAGCGCGGGATCGCCGGTCACGCCGAGGACGGAGCACAGGTTGACCACCGACGACGCCGGCGGGGCCGCCGCGGCGAATTCCGAGGTCATGGCGATGACGGCCTCGACGTTCACCTCCCACAGCCGGCGCCGCTCGTCGGCGCTCGTCTCGGGCAGTCGTTTCTCCAGCTGGAGCGCGGCGTTGTTGACGAGCAACCAGCGCCGGTCCGGATCGAGCGTCCGCAATGCCTCGGCGCGGACGGCGCCGTCCGTCACGTCGCCGGTGACGTCGCCGCCGGAGAGGTCGAGCGCGGTGACCTTCGCGCCGGCGGAGCTGAGCAGGCGGACGCACGCGGCGCCGATGCCGTTGCCGCCGCCGGTCACGAGAGCGGCGACGCCGGAGAGGTCGATGGCGAGCATGCTCAGCCCTCCCGAACGTGCGAGATCGCGAGTCCGAACGCTTCGACGACGCGCTCGACGTCGTCGTCGGTCACCGGCGTGGAGAGGCAGCCCGTGCCTCGAGGCATGATCACGATCCCATGGTTCACCATGTGCAGGCGGACCTCGTCGAGCATCCCGGCGTCCGCGGCGCGATGGGCCCGGTAGCTGTCGACCGGCTCGTCGGTGAAGGCGACGTTGAACATGGAGCCGACGCCGTTGACGTGGACGGCGACGCCACGGTCGCGGGCCTCCCGGCGCAGTCCGTCCCGCAGCCGGCCGGCGCGGCCGGACACGTCCTCGAACACCGACGGGCTGAGCGCGGCCATGGCGGCCCGTCCCGCGGCGAGGACCGGAGGAGCCGCGGTGAACGTCCCCGTCTGCAGGACCGGGTCCGGACCACGGTGGAACACCTCGAACAGGTCCGCGCGGCCACCGAAGGCAGCGAGGGCGAAGCCGCCGCCCATGATCTTGCCGATGGCCATGAGGTCGGGCCGGTAGCCCCATTCGCCCGCGGCGCCGGAGTAGCCGGCCCGCAGCGACTGGATCTCGTCGAAGACCACCAGCGCGCCGGCCCGGTGCGCCTGCTCGAAGATCGCCTCGAGGAACTCGCGCCGCGCCGTGACGAGGGACCCGTTGCCGAGGAAGGGCTCGACGATCACCGCGGCGATCTCACCGCCCCACAGGCCGAACGCTTCGGCGACAGCGGCGGGATCGTTGTAGACGGCGGTGATCGTCGAGGTCGGCTCGAGCCCGGCGGACGCGGGCCGGGACGGGATGGCGGCGCCCGGGGCCAGCGCGGGCAGGACGTTGATGTCCTGGTAGAGCTCGTTGTGGCAGCCGTGGAAGCCGCCCTCGAACTTGAGGACTCGGTCACGACCGGTGTTGGCACGGGCGACGCGCAGCGCGAAGGCCGCGGCTTCGGACCCGGTCGTGGTGAAGTGCAGCCGCTCCAGCGACGGGTAGCGGACCGAGAGGTCGCGTGCGTACTCGGCCTCGAGCGGGTGCGCCGTGCCGATCGCACTCGACGCGGTCAGCTCCTGATTGAACGCCTTGCTGGTGGGCCGGTGCCCGTGTCCATGCGGCAGCGAGGTGAAGTTGTTGACCAGGTCCAGGTACTCGTTGCCGTCGACGTCGGTGACGGTCGCGCCGCCGGCTTCGGCTGCGTAGAAGGGGTACGGCGCAAAGGCCAGGGTCCCGCGGGACACGCCACCGCTCACGATCGTGCGCGCAGCTTCGAAGAGCTGCTGTGAGCCGGGCGTCAGCGTCTGGTAGCGCTCGATCGCGGACTGGTGAGACATCGTCGTCACGAAATTCTGCCTCCTGTGATCATCCGGCGGATTCCTTGACGTTCATCCCCGGTTCGTGCGGTAATACTGGTTATACCAGCTTCTTCTGGCTGGTCACAAGGTCACAAGGCAGCTCTCAGTAGGGCCGCCGCCTGTCACGAGTGGCACGAGGAGAGGTTCGATGAGACCCATTCACAAAGTGGTGGCCGGTCTGGTCGCTACTGCCTGTCTGCTTACCGCCGCGGGGTGTGGCAGTGAGACGTCCGCCGGTTCCGGCGGCGGCGCCGACGTCGCCCTGCTGCTGCCGGGAACCACCGGTGACGGGGGCTTCCTCGACAGCGCGAAGGCCGGCATCGAGTCGGCGGCCGACGAGGCGGGCATCGAAGCGCAGGTGGTCGAGGCGGGCACGGACCCGACGAAGTGGCAGCCCGCGCTCGACGACCTCGTCGCGGGAGACGCGGGTCTCATCGTCACCGGCAGCTTCGCGATGGCCGACATGGTCCAGGCGGCCGCCGAGGCCAACCCGGACAAGACGTTCGTCATCTTCGACGCGTCCGTCGACTACGACGCGTGCGCCTGCGAGAACGTCTACTCGATCACCTACCACTCGACGCAGGTGGGATTCCTCGGCGGGGCGCTGGCCGCCCTGATGGCCTCGACGCCCGGGATCGACAAGGTCGACCCGTCGGGCGCCCCGACGATCGGCATGGTCGGCGGGCAGGAGATCCCGGTGATCGCCGAGTACTTCCAGGGTTTCGAGGTCGGTGCCGCGACGGTGGCGCCCGACGTCGAGGTGCTGACGGCCTATGTCGCCTCGTTCACCGACCCGGTCAAGGGCAAGGCGGTGGCCGAGGACATGATCAGTCAGGGTGCCGACGTGCTCGTGGCCGCGGCCGGAGGCAGCGACAAGGGCATCTTCGAGGCCGCCGCCGCACACGACCTCTGGGCCATCGGGGACGACAAGCAACAGGTCGTCGACCCGAAGGTCGGCGGCGTCGACACCGTCCTGACCGCCGCGGTGGTCGAGGTCGGCACCTCACTCGAGCGGGCCGTCATCGCCTGGCACGAGGACACCCTCGAGGGCGGCACCGCCGGCGTCTACGGGGTCGAGGACGGGACCGTCTCCCTGGTGGAGACCCCGTTGTACACCGCCGTGGTCCCGCCGGAGATCCAGGAGCGGATCAGGGAGCTCGTCGCGGAGCTCGAGGCAGGCGTGTACGACGAGGAGCTGACCCCGTCGTGACCCGGCCGGACGATATGCGCGCGCAGGCCCCGGTCGTGCTGGAGCTCCGGGACGTCGACAAGCATTTCGGGCCGGTGCACGCCAACCGATCGGTGTCGCTGTCGCTGCGCCGGGGCAGCGTGCACGCCATCCTCGGCGAGAACGGCGCGGGCAAGTCGACGCTGATGAACATCCTCTTCGGGGTGCTCACGCCGGACTCCGGTGAGATCCGCATCCACGGCGAGCCCAGGACGTTCGCGGCGCCGAAGGACGCGATCGCCGCGGGCATCGGCATGGTGTTCCAGCACTTCGGCCTGGTTCCCGAGCTCTCCGCGCTCGACAACATCTCGCTGGGCGCCGAGCAGACCTCCTGGGGGGTCGTGGACCGGGACGTCGCGCGAGCGAAGGTCGAGGACCTGTGCCGCGAGCTCCAGGTGGAGATCCCGCTCGAGCGGCGGGTGTCGGCCCTGACGGTGTCGCAGCAGCAGCGGGTCGAGATCCTCAAGGCGCTCTACCGGGGCGCGCAGATCCTGATCCTCGACGAGCCGACCGCGCTGCTGGCGCCGCAGGAGCGCGAGGGCCTGTTCGACGCCGTCAAGCGGCTGCAGCGCACCGGTGTGTCGGTGCTGTTCATCACCCACAAACTGGACGAGGTCGAACTGCTGGCCGACGACGTGACGGTCATCCGGCACGGGGCCGTCGTGGCCGAGCACCGGGTCGGAACCGTCACCCAGGCCGAGCTGGTCGCCGACATGGTCGGCTCCTCCACCGTCGCGCTGAGCCGCACCGAGCGCGTCCCGCTCGGGGTCGCGATGGCGGTGCGGGACCTGTCCGCCGTCCACCCGACGTCGTCCTCGTTGCGTGGCGTCAGTCTCGAGCTCCGGTCCGGCGAGATCACCGGCGTGGTCGGCATCGACGGGCACGGGCATCAGCTCCTGTGCGAGGTGCTGGCCGGGGTCCGCCCGCCGGCCGGCGGCGAGCTCAGTCTCTTCGGTGCGCGCCAGCGTCGCTGGGGGCGGGCCAGGGCCATGGCATCCGACGTGGCGTTCGTGCCCGAGGACCGGCTCAGTGCGGGGGTCGCTAAGCACCTCAGCATCGCCGAGAACCTGGTGGCCAACCGGCTCGGCGACCCGCGCTTCACCAGGTTCCGGTTCATGCGGCGACAGGCGGTGCGCCGGCACGCGCGGGAGCTGATCGAGCAGTTCGACGTGCGCTGCCGGGACGAGCTGCAACCGGTCGGCAGCCTCTCCGGCGGCAACGTCCAGAAGGTGGTGCTGGCGCGCGAGCTGTCGACCTCCCCTCGGGTCGTGGTCGTGTGCGAGCCGACCCGCGGCCTGGACGTCGCCGCCATCGCGAGCGTTCACTCCCGTCTCGCCGCGGCGGCCGACGCCGGAGCGGCGGTGGTCCTCCAGTCCAGCGATCTGGACGAGGTGCTGGCGGTGGTCAACCGCATCGTGGTCTTCCGGGAGGGCGAGGTCGTCGCCGACGTGCCCAACGGTGACGACGTCGACGCCAAGGTCCTCGGCGCGCTCATGCTCGGTGCGAGACTCGCCGAGGCGGCCTGATGAGCACGGTCCTCGACTGGCGGTTCGCCGCGCGCCTCGCGGCCGGCGTCGTCGGCGCCGGCCTACTGGTTCTGGCCCTGCTGGCCTTGACCAGCGACAACGTGCCGGCGTCCGTGGACGGCCTGCTCACCGGCGCGGTGTCCAGCGACGGGCGCATGGCGCAATGGCTGTCGTACTCCAGCTACCTCATGTTCGTCGGTGCGAGCGTCTGCCTGGTCTTCCGCGTCGGCATGTTCTCCATCGGCGCCGAGGGCCAGGTCTTCGTCGCCGCGCTGGCGGCCGGTGGCGTGGCCCTGGCGCTGGGGCCCAGCGGCTTCGCGCTGCCGCTCGCGGTGCTCGCGGCCGTGGCCGGCGGTGCTGCCTGGGCGCTCCTGCCCGGGCTGATGAAGGCCTACCTGAACGCCGACGAGATCGTCACCACCCTGATGCTCAACTTCGTGGCGACCTTCGCGTTCGCCTTCGTGATCAAGGAGGCGCTGCTCCCGGACGGGGCCGGCTTCCCGGTCTCGGACTACTTCGACCAGGGGACCTGGCTACCCAGCTGGGGCACCATCCCCAGTTCGCTGGTGTTCGCGATCCTGAGCTGCGTTGGCGTGAGCCTCCTGCTCAACCGGTCCCGCCTCGGCTTCCGGCTGCGGATGGTGGGCGACAGCCGGCCGTTCGCCCGCGCCAACGGCTATCCCGTGCGCCGCCTCATCTGCGTCGCCTTCGTGGTGTCCGGTGCGGTCGCCGGCCTGACCGGCGCCGCCATCGCCTTCGGCGGCACGCATCGCCTCATCGTCGGCATGGGCGCCGGCATCGGCTTCGAAGGCATCCTCGTCGCCCTGCTGGCGGTCAACCGCCCCGGCCTGGTGCCCCTGACCGCGCTGGCGTACGGGTACCTGCGCACGGGCGGAGAGATCATCCAGATCACCGGCAACGTTCCCCGGGACGTCGTCGTGGTCCTCCAGGGCGTGCTCATCATCGGCCTGGCCGCCCTCCTCCGGCGGCGGGACGCACGCAGCCGCACCCCGGCGGTGGCCGCGCCCGCCACGGAGCAACCCGGGACAGCGCAGGGCGACGTCATGGAGGTGACCCGCTGATGTACCTGGCAAGCGTTCTCGAGTTGGCGACGCCCCTGGTCCTGGCCGCGCTCGGCTGTCTCCTGACCGTCCGGGCCGGAGTGGACAACATCGGCATCGAGGGCATGATGCTCGGTGGCGCCTTCGCCGGCGCGGCGGTGTCCACCACCGTATTCGGGCCGTGGGGAGGGCTCGCGGTGGCGGCCGCGGCGGGGCTCGCGCTCGCGCTGGTGCTGGCGTGGTCGCACCTGTCGCTGGGCGCCGATTTCGTGCTGGCGGGCATCGCCGTCAACCTGCTCGCCGCCGGCGGCACGGTGACGTTGCTCTTCGCCATCAACAAGAGCAAGGGCCAGGGCGCCGACGATCTCGCGTCCGATCCGCTGCCCACGGTGAACCTGTCGTTCCTCGACGACGTTCCGGTCCTCAATGCGCTGGCGGACCAGTCGCCGATCACGTGGGCCACGATCCTGCTCGCCCCGGTCTTCGTCTACCTCTACTTCCACTCCAAGCCGGGGATCTGGATCAGGGCGGTGGGCGGCAACGCACCGGCCGTCGTCGAGGCGGGCATCTCCCCGACGCGGGTGAAGTGGCTGGCCATGAGCCTCTCCGGGGTCTTCGCGGGCATCGCCGGCGCGCAGCTCTCGCTGGCCACCACGCACACGTTCGTCCGCGACATGACGCAGGGCCGCGGCTTCATCGCGCTGGCCGCGGTCTACCTGGGCCTGCGGCATCCGGTCGGCACGATCATCGCGGCGACCGCGTTCGGCGCGTGCCAGGCGCTGAGCACGCTGCTGCAGGTCCGCACCACCATCCCGACCGACCCCCTGGCCGCCTTCCCGTACGTCGTCACCGTGATCGCGCTGGGCGTCGCAGGACTGCGGTCGCTGCGCCGCCGGTCGCTCGCGGCGGCCTGACCGAAGCAGGTGATCGCACGTTGACCACCATCTCGCGAGTGCGACAGACCCACCGAGCGGCCGATCTCGACTCCGGGACCTGGCCGATCGCGGCCGGCACGCTGCCCTTCCCCGCGGTCGATCGCCGGGGGAGGCCGGCGCGGTCCGGCGGCCGCGCCGAATGGGCGGCCCGGCTCGGCGAGCTGGCGGCCGCCGGCTTCGACCACGTCGAGATCACCGACACGTGGCTGCGGGCCGGCGACCTGGACGACGCGGAGCTGGCCGACCTGGCCGCGGCGTGCCGGGAGAACGACCTCACGGTCGCGGCGGTCGCGTTGATCCGGGCCAGCGTCATCGATCCCCGGCACGGCGACGAGAACCTCGCCTACAGCCACCGCGCCATCGACGCGGCCGCAGCGCTCGGCGCCCGGGTCGTCTCAGTGGGACTGCACGAGCCGCTGACGAGTGAGCAGGCGGCCGCGTGGTGGTTCTGGACCCGCGACCACCTGGCGAACGACCCGGACGACCGCGAGCTGCGGGCGCTCGCGGTCACCCGGCTGCGCGAGCTCGGTGAGCACGCGGCGTCGCTCGGACTGCTGCTGACCCTCGAGATGTACGAGGACACCTTCCTGGGCACCGCCGAGAGCGCCATCCGCCTGGTCGAGGAGATCGGCCGGGACGACGTCGGCCTCAACCCCGACACCGGCAACCTGATCCGGCTGCACCGGCCGGCGGAGCCGCCGGGGGACGTGCTGGCCGCGGTCCTGCCGTGGTCGAACTACTGGCACGTCAAGAACTACCTCCGCCTGGAGGACCCGGGCAGCGGCGCCGTCCTCACCGCGCCCACCTCGATGGAACTGGGCGTCATCGACTACCGCGACGCCCTGCGCACCGCGCTCGACTGTGGCTACGCCGGGGTCATCACCTGCGAGCACTACGGCGGGGACGGCCTCTCGGTGAGCGCCACCAACCGGCGCTACCTTCGCGACCTGCTGACGTCGCTGAGCGAGGAGGCACCTCGATGACCGCCATCCACAACGGCGCCGGGACGTTCGTCGACGAGGCGCTCGAAGGGCTGACGCTCGCCTACGGCCGCGACGTGCGCCGGGTCGACGGCGGCGTGGTCCGGGTGGCGGCGCGGCCGGCCGGCCACGTGGGCGTCGTCCTGGGCGGCGGCTCGGGCCACTACCCGGCGTTCGCCGGACTGGTCGGCCCCGGCCTCGCCGCCGGGGCGGTGTGCGGCCAGGTCTTCACCTCGCCGTCCGCCGCGCAGGCCTACCGGGTCTGCCACGCCGTCGACGCCGGAGCGGGCGTCCTGCTCGTGTACGGGAACTACGCGGGTGACGTCCTCCACTTCGGCATCGCCCAGCGGCGGCTGCGCGCGGAGGGCCACGACGTCCGCACCGTCCTGGTGACCGACGACGTCGCCAGCGCACCGGCCGCGGAGCGGGAGCGCCGCCGCGGCATCGCCGGTGACTTCGTCGTGGTCAAGATCGCGGGCGCCGCCGCGGAGACCGGCGCCGATCTCGACTCCGTCGAGCGGGTCGCGCGGAAGGCCAACGAGCGCACCCGGACGCTCGGGGTCGCGATCTCCGGGTGCACGCTGCCCGGCGCCGGCCAGCCGCTGTTCGAGGTGCCCGCCGGCGTCATGTCCGTCGGCCTCGGGATCCATGGTGAGCCCGGGATCGAGGACCGGCCGCTGGCCTCGTCGCGCGAGATCGCCGCGCTGCTGGTCGACGCCCTGCTCGCCGAGCGGGCCGGCGACGGCGCGCGGCTCGCCGTGGTCGTCAACGGGCTCGGCACGGTGACGTACGAGGAGCTGTTCGTGCTGTTCAAGGACGTGGCCGGGCTGCTGTCCGAGCGCGGGATCGAGGTCGTCGAGCCCGAGGTCGGCGAGCTGGTCACCAGCCTCGACATGGGCGGCGTCTCGCTCACGGTGTGCTGGCTGGACGACGAGCTGGAGCGGCTGTGGCGGGCTCCCGCGGCGAGCCCGGCGTTCGTGAAGACGGAGCGGGCCGCGGCCGGCGACGCCGTCCCGGACGTCGGGCGGTGGAGCGATGCCACCGTCCGCCTCCCGCGGCCGCCGACCCCCGAACTGATGGCCGCCGCCGACGACGTGGTGGCCGCGCTCGCGGTGGTCTGCTCGACCCTGGAGGAGCACGAGTCCGCCCTGGCCCGCCTCGACGCGGTCGCCGGGGACGGTGACCACGGGTCCGGCATGGTCCGGGGCGCGCGAGCCGCGCTCGCCGCCGCGACGGCGGCGGCCGGAGGAGACCAGGCGGCGGACGCCGTGCTGGTCGCGGCCGGCCGGGCCTGGGCCGAGCACGGCGCCGGCACCTCCGGCGCGCTGTGGGGTGCGGGGCTGGAGGCGGCCGGCCTCGTCGTCAACGCGGCCGGAACCCTGGACACCGGCACCGGGACGGACGCCGTCACCGCCGCCCTCGCCGCCATCTCGGAGCTGGGCGGCGCGCGGGCCGGCGACAAGACGATGGTGGACGCGATGGAGCCGTTCGTCGCGGTGCTGACCGGCACCGGCGCCTGGCGACAAGCCGCGGCCGCCGCCCGGGAGGCCGCGGCGGCGACCGCCGGCCTGCGGCCCCGGCTGGGCCGGGCCCGGCCGCTGGCCGAGAAGAGTCTCGGCCATCCCGACCCTGGCGCCACCTCGTTCGCGCTCCTCGCCGCGGCGATCACTCAGCACCTCACGGAGAGGCCGGCACGATGACCAGCAGACTTCGTATCGTCGTCGGTTCGGACGACGCGGGGCTCGGCCACAAGACCGCGCTCGCGGCGGACCTGGAGCGCCATCCGCGCGTCGAGTCCGTCATCGACGTGGGCGTGGGCGAGGACGGGCACACCGCCTACCCGCACGTGGCCGTCGCCGCCGCCCGCCTGATCGCCTCGGGCGCGGCCGACCGCGGCCTGCTGGTGTGCGGGACGGGGCTGGGCGTGGCCATCGCGGCGAACAAGGTCCCGGGCATCCGCGCGGTCACCGCCCACGACGTCTACTCGGTCCAGCGCGCCGTTCTCAGCAACAACGCACAGGTGCTCACGCTGGGTGAGAGGGTGATCGGGATCGAGGTCGCGCGTGCGCTCGTGCAGGAGTGGCTGCGGCACGACTTCGACCCGAACTCGCCGTCCGCCGCGAAGATCGACGCGATCACGTCCTACGAGGAGACGTCATGCTGAGGCCCGACCTGCCCAAGGTCTCGCTGCACGACCACCTGGAGGGCGGGCTCCGGGCGTCCACCATCCTGGAGGTCGGCCAGACGCTCGGACTGGACCTCCCGGCCGGCGACGTCGAGTCGCTGAGCGACTGGTTCCAGGGCGTCGCGCACAGCGGCTCCCTGGTGACGTTCCTGGAGTCGTTCTGGATGTCCGACGCCATCATGCAGACCGCCGACGTGCTGTCGAGGGTCGCCGGTGAGTACGTGCTGGACCTCGCGGCCGACGGGGTGATCTACGGCGAGGTCCGGTGGGCGCCGGAGAACAAGCTCACGAAGGGGCTGACGCTCGACGACGCGGTCGAGGCGGTTCAGGCGGGGCTCGAGACCGGACGGGCGATGGCCGCGGCGCGTGGTCACCGGATCGTCGTCCGCCAGCTCATCACGGCGATGCGCAACGGCCCGAACTCGGCCGAAGTCGCCCGGCTCGCGCTGCGCTGGCGCGACCGTGGCGTCGTCGGGTTCGACATCGCCGGGCCCGAGGCGGGCTTCCCGCCGAGCGATCATCGCGAGGCGTTCGACCTGCTGGCCGGCGAGCTGTTCCCGGTGACGGTCCACGCCGGCGAGGCCGACGGGGTCGGCAGCATCCGCTCGGCGATCGTGGACGGCCGCGCGCACCGGCTCGGACACGGCGTGCGCATCGCCGAGGACATCGCCACGACGGACGCGGGGACGCGGCTGGGACCGGTGGCGCGGTGGGTCCGCGACCGCGGCGTGGTCCTCGAGCTGAGCCCGACGTCGAACCTGCAGACCGGCGCCGTGACCGCGGCCGGCGCGAGCATGACCGACCATCCGTTCGACCTGCTGTACCGTCTCGGCTTCGCCGTCACCGTCAACACCGACAATCGCCTGATCAGCCAGACCACCTTGAGTCGCGAGATCGCCCTGCTGTGCGCCGCGTTCGGGTACGGACCGGCGGATCTCGAACGCTTTCAGCTCAACGCGTTGGCCGGCGCGTTCGTGAACCCGGACGAACGCGCCGAGCTCGAGGCCGCCATTCGGCACGGCTATGGACGGCATACTGGTGACTCCAGTGGTCAGACTGGCCAACCAGCCGACACCCAGTTCGCGCATCCGGAGGCGCCATGATCGATCCCAGCGTTGGTCAGCGACGCGACTCACAGGCCAGCCGGATCGCGCGGGCCCTGGTCGATCGCATCAAGGACGGCAGTTACCCCATCGGGAAGAAGATCCCCAGCGAACGCCAGCTCGCCACCGAGTTCGGCGTCTCCCGTCCGGTGATCCGGGAGGCGCTCTCGACGGTCAGCGCGATGGACATCCTGGACATCCAGATGGGCCGCGGCGCCTTCGTCACCGCCGCGCCGGCCGAGCACATCGCCAGCGGCGGTCTCAAGCTCCAGGACGTCGTCAACGTGCGCGAGGTCCTCGAGGTGGGCGCCATCGAGCTGGCGCTGAAGGGGGAGGCGCCCGCCTTCGACGGGATACGTGCGGCCGCCGAACGGCTGCGGGAGGCGGTGCGCGGGCGGGAGGACACCGTCGAGCCCGATCGCGCCCTGCACGCCGCGATCGTGCAGGCGTCCGGCAGCAGCCTGCTCGCGTCCATCTGGCAGAGCATCGACCAGCAGGTGGTGGAGACCATCCGGATCTCGCCGCACGGGCGGACCATGAGCCAGGACATCCTCGACCTGCATCAGCGGCTGGCGGACTCGGTCATCGACGGCGACCTGGACGCGGCCGTCGACGCGTCGCGGCTGCTCTACGAGGACAACCGGCAGTTCCTGCGCGACCTGCTCCAGTAGCGCGTCACGGACTCGTCATGCCGGCCAGCGCCGCGTCCAGGATCTCCCGGCACCGCCCCGGGTCGCCCTCGGCCGAGAGGTGTCGCGTCCACGAGATCGAGCCGACGGCGAAGACCTGGCCACCGGCGCCCGTGCGGCGCCACACCACGTCGCCGCGGACCGCGTCGGCGACCGCCCGCACCGGGTCGTCGTCGAGGCTCAGGTAGTCGGTGACTGGCCGGTACTCGGGCGGGATGTCGACCGCGCGCCCGAGGACGACGCAGCTCGCGTCGGACCCGAGGGTCACGTCGTGGCAGTCGATCTCGAAGCCGCAGACGCCGAACGGGTCGCCGCCGATCTCGCCCATGACCTTGGCCAGTTGCCGGGGGAGCGCGTCGAGGTCCAGGTCGGCCGGGGCGACGTAGGCGGTGTCGCGGGAGAACCCGACCGCGCTGTAGCCGAGCCCGGTGAGCAGGTTCGGCGGGCGTCCGGCGTACCGCCACATCCCGCCTTGACGACCCGAGACCTGATGCCGCGTCTCGCCGGGCTCGTCGGTCCACATGGTGCAGTCGTGGTTGCCGCGCCGGAGCTCCTGGATCCACGGCCGGTCGGCGGGCACGTCGACGCGCAGGATGAACCCGTTCCCGCCGAGATACATGAGGTTCCCACCGGCGGCAAGGTGGTCGTCGTAGGCGTTGAGCAGGTTCTCCGTGGAGTACTCCGGATGACTTCCGGTCAGCACCGTCGGCGAGCCGGCCAGGGCGGCGACACCGTCGGCGTCGAGGAACTCGTCGGTCGTGATCGCCCAGTCGAGCCCCGAGCGCGACAGCCAGCCGACGATGGACAGGTCGGCCGACAGCTGGTGGGGGCGACCGACCAGCTGGTAGAGCCAATCGGGCCGCATGGTCGCCTGCGGCCGTCGCAGCGAGGCGAGGTGCACGCCGGACCCGTCCGGGTGGCTGCCGTACAGCGACTTCATGCCGGTCTCGGCGAGGTAGTCGTAGACGTGCTTCGACGACGTCTCGCCCTTCGTGGTGTAGATGCCGGCCGGGGCGTCCTCCCAGTACGCGTTGTTGGCGTACGAGCGGTAGCTGAACGTCGGCAACACCAGGGTGACGTCGGGCGGCGTCGCGTCGCGGGGCGGGGCGACGAACAGCGAGACGGGGAAGAAGCGGCTCGGGTCGTCGAAGCGTGGCACCTCGTCGACGGAGAGCACCGCGCAGAGGACACCGGACCGGGCGCCGGCGGGGAGCTCCAGCTCGACACCGACCGGCCACCCGGCGTCGCCGAGGTCGTCGCGGTGCAGGTAGGCGGCGGCGTACTCGGCCGGGGCGTCCTCGAAGGCGAGCTGCCGGCCCCGCCAGGTAGAGCCCGTCACCGCGCGCGTGGGCTCGTTGACCAGGCCGGAGCCGGCGAAGATCCCGTGGCTGTCGGGCACGTCGTTGCGGTAGGGGAGCCGGCCGAGATCCCACGAGGTGAGGACGGCGCCGTCCGGCGCCCGCAGCGTGGGAGCCTCGATCTTGGCGTCGAGGCGCCCGCGGGCCCCGCTCGGCGACGTCGCGTCCAGCTCCCCGCCGATCAGCAGGTCCCGCAGGCGGCCGGGCCCGTCCAGGCGCACGAACGTCTGGTGGCCGTCCGCCGTCACGGTGACTCCGTCCGCTCCGACGGCGAGCGCGACCCGCGTCCACCGGCGCGGCCGCAGCTCCAGGCCGGTCGGGTACTCGTCGCCCCGGCGCAGCACGAGGGCGCCGTCCGGGTGGAGGTCGAGCGACAGCGGGCCCCGGTCCCCGGCGTACTGGATGACCGTCGACGGCTCGGCCTGCGCGGCGCGGGTCCACAACGTCACCTCGACGCTGACGTCCGTCACGTCGGCCCGGCAGTCGCGGGCGTGCAGGTAGGAACCGGTCACCAGAGGGACGTCGACGCCGGTGAACGGACCGGCCGCGGGCTCTTCGACGGCGCAGTTCGCCCACGCCTCCGGGCCGTCGACGAAGTCGGTGACGCGCAGCAGGTGGACCCAGAACTCCGGGTGCCGGCTCGAGACGTGGATCGGGACCTTGTCACCGGGCCTCGCGTGCCACTTCGGCGCGTAGCCGATGATGTCGTAGCCCACACTCACTCCGATCGTCGTCTTGGCGTGCCATCCTCGGAACGATAGGCTATACCGGTAATACCAATTGGCGTACGTCGAGCTCGCCGGAAGGTGGCGCCGGTTCCATGATCATCAACCTTCTGTGTCGTGATAGCAGCCCACATGGTTGATGATCAACCGTGGGCCCTGTCGCCCGTTGCGCTCGCCGGCCGATCGCCGCTGCGTCACCTGATCGGCGCCACGATGCGGACGGAGGGCGATCAGGTGACCAAGACGGCACGTGCGACGGCGGAACGTCACCTGATCGTTCCGGCGACCCGGGCGCGGGGCGAGGTCTTCACACCTGAAGTGACTCGAGAACGGTGATCGGATGGACTACCAGCCAGTCGACCTCACGTCGCAGGCCAACGCCGATGACGACGTCGAGCTGCCGTACGCCGCCGCCTGGCGGGGCGAGGTCCTGGCCCGTGGGTTGCCGTTCCGGGCCCCGGAGGACGGCGGCCGCCCGCGCGTCGTACGCCTGGAGCCGGGGGAGACGCGGACCGTCGCGCTGGAGACGGCGGCCAGGGTCAGGACCGTCACGTTCGCGCACCGGACCCGTGGCGACGCGAGCCCCGGCTTCACCGCACTGAACCGGGTCAGCGCCGTCTACCGCTTCGGCTTCTCCGACGGCGAGTCGGTGCGGGTGCCGATCAGGGACGGCTTCGAGACCGACCTCCCGTCGCTGGGGTGGGGGATGCAGCCGAGCCTGGCGGTGCCCGACGAGCAGGACGGCCGGCCCGATCGCGACGTCGGCCACTTCGCCGACGCCGGCGCCCAGCTGACCGGGGTGGTGGCGGGCGGCCGCTGGTCGGATCGGCCGGGCGGACCGAGCTTCCGGCTGCAGGGCGTCGAGACGCGGCCGCGCTGGTTCCTGTGGTCGTGGACCAACCCTCGGCCCGAGCACGACGTCGTCCGCATCGACCTCGAACCGGCCGAGGCGGTCGTCGAGGTCGGCGGGATCTGTCTCGGGTTCGTCGACGAGCATCCGCTGCTGCCGGAGCCGGCCCGGGCGGTGACGGCCGAGGTGCCACCCGGCTACACCGGCGACGGCTCGGATCTGGAGATCACGGTGGACCGCGGCACCGTCACGTACACGACCCCGCTGCTGCGCCAGCCGGCCGCCGGCGACCCGCTCGCCGCCTGGGGCGATGCCCCGGACGCCGAGGTGACCGCCGTCTACGCGCGGGTGTCCTCGACCGGGTCGGGCACGCTGCGGCTGGAGGCGAACGGCGAGACGATCGAGCAGGCCCGCTGGGCGGAGCTGGCCGGGCGCGCGTCCGGACGGCCGGGCTCGCTGCGGGTGACCGAGCTGGGCCGCAACTGGGTCCGCACCACGATCGTGGACGATGCCACCGGAGAGCCGGTCGCCTGCCGGGTGAACTTCACCTCGCCCGACGGCGTCCCGTATCAGCCGCACGGCCATCACCACCACGTGAACGGCGATCGATCGAGCTGGCACCTCGACGTCGGCGCCGACGTGCGCCTGGGCCGCACCACCTACGCCTACACCGACGGCCGGTGCGAAGGCTGGCTGCCGCGGGGCGACGTGCGCGTGCGGGTGGCGAAGGGCTTCGAGTACGAGCCCGTGGACCGGCTCGTCCGGGTCGGCGACGACACCCGGGAGCTGACCCTGCGGGTCGAGCGCGTCCACGACCTCGGCAAGGACCGCTGGTACAGCGGCGACACGCACGTCCACTTCGTGTCCAGCTTCGGCGGGCTGAAGGAGGCCGCCGCCGAGGGCGTCTCGGTGGTGCACCTGCTGCAGTCCCAGTGGGGCAACCTGTTCACCAACACCGAGGACTTCATCGGCCGCCCGGTGACGAGCGACGACGGGCAGACCGTCCTCTACACGTCGCAGGAGAACCGTCAGCACTTCCTCGGACACCTGAGCCTGCTGGGCCTGACCGAGCCGGTGCTGCCGTGGTCCACCGACGGCCCCGAGGAGGCCGAGCTCGGTGGCGGGCTCGACACGACGTTGTCGGACTGGGCCGACCGCTGTCATGCCCAGGGCGGCACCGTCGTCGTTCCCCACTTCCCGCTGCCGCTGGGGGAGCAGGCGGCGATGATCGCCACCGATCGGGTCGACTCGGTGGAGTCGCTGGGCCTGTGGTCCGAGCTCATGTTCCTGCACTATTACCGCTATCTCAATGCCGGTTACCGCCTGCCGGTCAACGGCGGCACGGACAAGATGACGAACGAGGTCCCGATCGGGATGTCGCGCACCTACGTGCGCCTCGGGAACGACGACGACTTCGGCTACGACGCCTGGCACCGGGCTCTGCGAGCCGGCCGCAGCTACATGAGCAGCGGGCCGCTGCTGAGCCTGTCCGTCGACGGTCGGGGCATCGGCGACACCGTCGGCCTCCCGGAGAAGGGCGGGACGGTGTCCGTCCGGGCCACGGCGCGAGGCATCTTCCCCATGTGCCGGCTGGAACTGGTGCACAACGGGCGGGTCATCGCGTCCTCGGAGAACGACGCCGGGGTGCACGACCTGTCGCTCGACGAGAACGTGCGCTGCGACCGGCCGGGGTGGCTGGCCGTGCGGGTCGGCGGAAGCGGGCCGGAGCACCTCACGCTGCATCGAGACGTGTGGCGGCGGTCGATCATGGCGCACACGTCGCCGGTGTACGTCGCCTGCGGAGAACGCACCGTCACGGACCGCCGGGCCCTGGAGGACATCCTGACGTTGATCGAACGCGGCCGGTCCTACGTCGAACACCGTGCGGCCGCGGCCGCGGCCGAGGCGGCCATGCACCACCATGGTGGCGATCACCGCGCGTTCCTGGTGAAGCCGTTCGATCAGGCGCGGGCCGCCGTCCAGGCCCGGCTGCGCCTGGCAGAGAGCTGAGGCCGCCCATGTACACCCTGCTCATCCGCAACGTCACGGCGGTCGATCCGGGCGACGACGCGACGCGCGTGCTGCCGGAGCACGACATCGCCATCACGGGCGGTCGCATCGCCGCCATCCAGCCCGCGGGCCGGGTCCAGTCGGACGAGGCGGACGAGATCATCGACGGCACCGGCATGGCCGCGCTGCCGGGGCTGATCAACGCCCACGCGCACACGGCGATGACCCTGTTCCGCGGGTCCGCCGAGGACGTGCCGATCGACGAGTGGTTCAACGACTACGTCTGGTCGATGGAAACGAACCTCACGCCCGACGACGTCGCCTGGGGTGCGCGCCTGGGCATCGCCGAGATGATCGCGGGCGGCGTCACCACCGTCGCCGACCACTACATCGAGATGGACGTGATCGCCGAGGCGGCCGAGGCCGGCGGCATCCGCGCTCACCTCGCGCCCACCATGTTCGGCGCCGATCCACGTGCCGAACTGGCGGCCGCCGAAGCCTTCGCCGGACGGTGGCACCGGGCGGCGGGCGGACGCATTCAGGCCTGGCTCGGTCCGCACGCACCGTATACCTGCCCGCCCGACTTCCTGCGCGAGGTCGCGCGCGAGGCGAACCGGCTCGGCCTGGGCTGCCACATCCACGTCTCGGAGTCGGCGGCACAGGTGGACGCGAGCCTGGCCGCTCACGGCGTCACGCCCATCGGCCTGCTCCAGCGGCTCGGCCTGACCGACGGCCGGTTGCTTTGCGCGCATGCCACTCACGCCACCCCCGACGACATCGCGCTCCTGGCCGCGAGCGGCGCGGGCGTGGCGCACTGCCCGAAGACCTTCCTGAAGCTGGCCTCGGGGATCGCCCCGGTCACGGCGATGCGCGCCGCGGGCGTGCCGGTGGGGCTGGGCAGCGACGGGGCGGCCAGCAACAACACGCTGGACATCCTGGAACAGCTGCGGCTGGCGGCCATGCTGCAGAAGCACGAGCTGCACGATGCCCGTGCGCTGCCCCTGCACAGTGCGCTGGCGATGGCCACGAGCGCGGGCGCGCAGGCCCTCGGCCAGGGGCACGAACTGGGCCGGCTGCTCCCCGGCTACCTGGCCGACGTGATTCTGCTGCGGCTCGACCGCACCCACGTCCAGCCGGTGCACGACGTCTCCGCCGCCCTGGTGTACGCCGCGCGCGCCGGCGACGTCGACACCACCATCGTCGACGGGCGCGTGCTGATGCGCCGGCGCCGCCTGCTCACGCTCGACGAGACCGAGATCATGCGGGAGGTGGGCGGGCGGGCCGAGCGGCTGCGGCAACGGGGCCACGGGCGCACGATGCAGACCTACTCGACGTAGGCGACGTTCAGCAGCCCGGCCGGGTCGTACTGCCGGCGGACTCTCGTCAGCCGTTCCCACGACTCGGCCGAGAAGCAGTCCCGGACGCCGCCCGGGTGCAGTTCGGGCGTGGTCTCGGCGATGTAGCTGGTGCGCGCCGACGGGACGCGTCGCATCGTCTCCCGCAGCCATCCGTCGTTCGCCCCGTCGCCGGCCGCGCTCTCCCAGATGGCGACCGGGTAGGCGAACGTGGACATCGCCACCGAGAAGGCGCCCTCGGCGGTGGACGAGCCGGCCGGATTCACGCCGGTGCCGATGAACGACAGGTGGCTGGGGGCGCGGTCCATCGCCACGACCAGCTGGTCGAGCAGCGACGGCAGCGGCTCGTCGCACTGGACGTTGTCCGTCGCGTAGCGGGCGCCGACGGGATGCAGCGCGTCCTCGACGGCGAACAGGTCGCGCACGCCGCCCGCCGTCCTCGTGACGGAGAGGGGCGACACCTGGCCGACCGGCTCCGTCCACGGCCTCAGGTCGTGGTTCGCCTGGTCCCGGTCCCCGGCGAACGACACCGCCGTCACCTCGAGCCGCGTCGCCCCGTCGCGTCCGTCCCGGTGGACCCGCAACGCCGCTTCGACGTTCGCCGGCGCCTGCCGCTGCCGCGTCGAGAACCAGTCCGCCACCGCGCGGGTCTGGTCGCGGCCGAAGACCAGCGTCGCCCACTCGATGTGCCGCGGCCGGGTGGCCAGCTCGACCTCGAACGAGGTGGCGACCGCCGGGAACAGCATGCCCGCCCCACAGGCCGCCCACAGCAGGTCCGGATGGTGGTCCTCGTCGACGACGAGAACCTCCCCGGCCGCGGTCACGACCTCGACCCGCCGCACGCGTTCGCCGGCCATGCCCCACTCGCCGCTGTTCCACCCGAACCCGCCCGAGAGCAGGTAGCCGCCGACGCCGACGCTCGGGCAGTGGCCGACGGGGAACGCGCGGCCGGCCTCCTCGACCGCCGTATGCAGGACGTCGTTGGTGACACCGGGGCCGAGCCTGGCGGTCGACAGGTCGGGGGCGATCTCGACCTGCCGGAGGGCGGACAGGTCGATCACCATGCCGTCCTGCCGTAGACAGACTCCGAGCCAGTTGTGCCCACCGGAGCGCACCCCGACGGGCAGCTGGTCGCGCCGGGCGACGGCCAGCGCCTCGACCACGCCGGCCACGTCGGCCGGCCGGGCGATGATCTTCGGCACCACCGTGGGCTTGCGCCCGTTCCACACCAGGTCGCGCACGAGGTTCTCGAAGCCCGCATCGCCGCGGGCCACCAGCCGGCTCTCCATGTGACGAAGTCTCGCAGGCCGTGGCCTTACTGGCAATACCAGTTAGGCCGGCCAGGGGATCTGGGTCGAGGGATAGAAGGCCACCCCTTGTGCCGTCCATCGAGCGCCGTGGCGGGCGAGCCGGCGGGCGAAGTCCTGACGGTCGTGGGTGGACCGTGGCGACCAGCCCAGCTCGGCGATGGCCGGGAGCCGGGGGAAGGACATGAAGTCCAGATCGTCGCGGCTGGTCAGGGTCTCCGACCACAGCGGAGCTTCGACGCCGAGCACGGCGGATTCCGGTACGTCGCGCAGGAAGCTGCCCGGGTCCCAGTTGTACGCCTCGTCGACGTCGATGAACCCCGCCCACTTGAAGCCGATCGGGATGCCGCGGTGGTACTTCATGTCCAGGTACGCCCGGCTGGCGGGGGAGAGCACGATCTCCGTGCCGCGGGCGGTGGCGGCGGCGACGAGGTTGTCGACACCGCTGGTGCCCCAGTACTGGACCACCGTGGCCGGCGGCGGGTCGGCGCGCAGCACCTCGTGCCAGCCGGTGACCTCGAGGCCGTGGCCCGCCGCGATGGCCAGCGCACGGTGGACGAACTTCCGGTAGCCCTCGGGCGGGGTGACGTCCGCCTCGTCGGCGCCGATGTGGACCCGGCCTCCCGGGGTCAGCGCGGACAACTCCTCCAGCACGTCGTCGACGAAGCGGTAGGTGCTGTCGTTGTCGACGCACAGTGAGCTGAACCCGACCGCGGTGCCGGACGTGGTGAACGGCGGCGGCGCCTCGCCGTCGCAGGTCAGCTCGGCGTAGGCGGACAGCGCGGCGTTGCTGTGGCCCGGAATGTCGATCTCCGGGATGATCGTGACGTGCCGGGCGGCGGCGTAGGCGACGAGGTCCTGGTACTCCCGCTGGGTGTAGTAGCCGCCCGGTCCACCACCGACCTGCGTGCCGCCGCCGTGGGTCGCCAGCCGCGGCCAGCTGGTGATCTCGAGCCGCCAGCCCTGGTCGTCGGTCAGGTGCAGGTGCAGCACGTTGATCTTGTACTGGGCGATCAGGTCGATGTGCCGCTTCACCTCCTCGACGGTGAAGAAGTGCCGGGCGACGTCGAGCATCGCGCCGCGGTGGGCGAACCTCGGGTAGTCGAGGATCTCGCCGCCGCACACGGTCCACGGTCCCGGTTGCTGCTGCCGGGACTCCACGGTGGCCGGCAACAGCTGACGCAGCGTCTGCACACCCGCGAACAACCCGGCCGCGGTGGCCGCCCGCAACACGACCCGTCGCCGGTCGACCACGAGCTGGTAGCCGGCGGCGCCGACCCGCGGGTCGGCGCCACCGAGCACCAGCACGATCCCTCCGTCCGGCGACTCGCGGGGCACGACCGGCAGCGGGTAGCCGGTCGCCGGGCGCAACACCTCCGCGAGGTACGTCCCCGCCGCTTCCGCCGCGCCCGCCGCGACGATCGTCGTCGACGGCGTGAGCTGGAAGTCGGCGTCGGGCGCTGATCGTCCGGACACCACGGCGGGTACGACATCGGCGATGCTCGCCGCGGCTGACGTCCGAACGGACATGCGTCTCCTCGAAGGTGCTGGTTCAGCTGATGGCGGCCCGGAGACCCCAGCGTAGTCGGGTCGGCATCAGCGGCCGGCGAGGAAGTGTGCGGCGACCTCGGTCGCGCTGAGCGCGCGGTCGTAGAGGGCCACCTCGTCCAGCCCTCCGTGCAGCCGCCGGGCCCGGTCGTCGCCGCGGGCGCCGAGCTTGACGCTGATCGCCGACTGGCCGGGACGGATACTGGTCTGCTGCCGCCCGACCTCGACGCCGTCGGCATAGACGATCATCGTCGTGCCATCGAACGTCCCGACCAGGTGGTGCCATTCGCCCGTGCCGAGTGCGGTGCGGCCGGTGACGATCGCGGCACTCCGCGCGTCGAGCAGCCCGAACGTCGGGCGGCTCAGACCGTCCAGGCGCAGCAGGAACCCGTTGTAGGCCGGCCCTTCGTACTTCTCGACCACGCCGATGCCGTCGCCGCTGGCAGCGCGGTCGGTGCGCACCCAGGCTTCCACCGTCAGCTCACCCGTGGGCGAACCCACGTGGTCCAGCGGCACCTCGCCGTACCCACCGCTCAGCTCCAGTCCGGTCGATCCGGGGACCGCCCCGGCGCTGCCCCGGGCGACCTCGCCGCGGGTGCTGCCGGTGCCGGAGCCGTCGACGCTGTCCTCGATCACGGTGCCGTCGCCCTCCTCCAGCCGCCACCAGCTGTCCGGCTCGTCACCGGCGATGATCTCGGCGTAGTCGCCCGAGTCCGTGACGTCGGCGGGATACACGCCGAGGGCGAAGCCGGCGTCGTCGCCGTCCCCGTCGATCGCGAACCGCAGGTGCGCCGGGTCCGCGCCGGCCGGCGCCGCCACCTCCACCTCGACGCGCCGGGTGACCGGCCGGCCGTTGCTCTCGATCTCGACGTCCTGGCTCGCCGGTGTCACGACCCAGCCGGCCGGCGCGATGACGGTGAGCCGGCCCCGGTAGCTGCCGGCCGACCGCGCCGTCACGTCGATGGCGACCTCGCTGACGCCGCCGCCCCGGATCGCGCGCTCGCCGTAGGGGGCACTCAGGGTGGCTCCGGCCGGGGTGGCCGCGATCGACTCCACCCGCTGGAGGAAGGGCAGCAGCGTGCCCATGGCGACGTGGACGGCGCGGGTGTCGCCGTTGGGGTCGACGGCGCGGACCGCCTGCATACGTTCGCGCAGGCCGACCATCCGGTCGCGCGCGGCCGCGGCATCGGCGTCGCGCCCTTCGGCGAGCGCCGTCAGCACCTCCAGTGCGTCCAGGAGTGCCTGGCCGCCCAGGGACGTCGCCTCCAGCCACGGCCCGAGCTCGGCGGCGAGGTCGGCCGGCAGCGCTTCGGTGAGCGAGCCGGACCGGGCCAGCGCGGCGGCGTGCTCGCGCAGCCGGGCCGCCGGTCCGGCCAGGTCCGCGCCGGACCGGTACGCCGTCAGGTAGGTGTCCAGGATGCGGCCGAGTTCGGGTCCCATCCGGTCGCTGTGGAAGCCGTCGTAGCGGTGCGCGTCGGCGAAGATCTCGAAGTCGCCGGCGCGGTCACCGGCGAACCGGGTCAGCACGGCGTCCCAGGCGCGTTCGGGGTCATAGCCGGCCGGGTTCCAGGCGTAGTCCGCCGCCGTCGCCAGCGCCACCTGGGAGGCGTACTGCTCGCTCAGCTGGTTCCACGAGATGCCCAGGACGGTTCCCGGCAGGTCGGGGGAGCGGCCCACGACCGGCCCGAGGTGCAGCCGGCCGCGGTCGTAGTCGTTGACCGGGTAGTTGTCGAAGATGATCAGCTCGTGCCGGGGGAAGGCCGCCCGCACCTGGGCCACGTCCATCGGCTCGATCTCCGGTGACATCACCGCGGGGCCGGTCCAGTAGATCTGCCAGTCGGCCGGGATGTTCTCGTCGAAGACGCTGCGATACGGCGTGGATTCGTTGGTCCAGTACAGGGACGGGATCGTGATCGGGGTGCCGAGCTCCTCGTGCCGGGAGAAGAACCGTTCGTCCAGGTCGGTGAGCACGTCCGCCTGGGCGCGGGCCACCGGCTGGTCCAGGTCGCCGTAGCGGGCGGTGTCCTCCGGGCAGGTGAACTGCTCGGTGACGTCGTCCCACGAGATGACGAACCGGGTGATCCCGATGCCGCGCAGCTGCTCCAGCCGGGCCAGCAGCGCGTCGCGGTCGGACTGTCGAGAGTGGCAGATGCCGGGCGCCGTTCCACCGTGCATCGGAGCCGCGGGCCCGATGCGGTAGATGAACTCCACGTGCCGTCCGCGGGCGTACTGGGCCAGCCGTTCCAGTTCGGCGAGCTGGCCCGGCTCGTAGAGCTCGCGCCAGGCCCGGCCGGTGGTGCGCGGGTCGTTGGCGGGGCCGTAGAAGTAGACGTTCATCTTCAGCGCGGCCAGGAAGTCGATCTGGTCGCGGCGGGCCGGCCACGACCAGTCCGGTCCGTAGAACGACTCCAGTCCGCCGCGGAACTCGAAACCGGGACCGTCCTCGATGCGCACGGACGGCAGCACGCCGGGTTCCAGCCCGGCCAGCTGTCCGAGCGTCTGCGCCGCGTAGTAGAGCCCGGCGCCGTCACCGGCGAGCGCCACCGAGGCCGTGCGGCCCCGGTGCGCCCGCGAACCGAGCAGATACTCCTCGGCGCCGAGCTCGGCGACATCAGCCGCCTCCCAGCCGTACGGCTCGACCACCGCGGGCTCGGCCGCGGCGGCCGTGGGCGTGAGGAGATGGACGGTGAGCAGTCCCGGCCTCGGCCGGGGGTTCTCGCGCAGTCCCTGCTCGGTCAGCAGCTCGCGGACCGCGTCGACGGTCGATGCCGCGACATCCGCCGCGGCGTCGATGGCGAAGGTCGTCACCCGCAGGTCGTCGCCGATGCGCTCGATGGAGCGCGGCGCCGGCTGCAGCAGCGACAACGGCGCCGGTCCGGCGTCCGGCGCGGGGACCGCTCCTGGTGGCGCCGGTGTCCCGGTGACAGCCGCCGCCGTCACACCGGTGACGACGAGGATGGGAACCACCGCAAGGGTGGCGAGAGATCGCAAGGACGCACGCGGGTGGACGACGCTCATGTCGGACCTTTCTGCCGGCTGCCGCGCGACGATACCGGACTAGTCCGGTATCTGTGAAGGCCTCGTCTCCTGCCTTGTCGCTCCGGAACACAGCCCCGATCGAGGGAGTCAGGAGGCGAGACCACCGCGTCTGCGCCTTCGTGCCGCCGGCTCCGGGTCATCTCGACCACCGGCTGCTTCGCCCGACGAATACCGGTCTAGACAGGAATCGCGAGCTCATGAAGGCCGGCGTCGCCCCGCCTCATCGGGTCAGGGACACGCGCGGCCCGGGCCTGGGACGAACCGGCCGGCGCGGTCATCGGCCGGCCTGCCGTCCTGAGCGACGAGCCGTCCGCGCAGGTACGTGCGGATCGCCCGGCCGGTGACCCGGCGGCCGTGGTACGGCGTCCAGCCGGCCTTGGACAGCACGGACTCGTCGCGCAGCTGCCACTCGGCGTCCGGGTCGACCAAGGCGAGGTCGGCGTCGAAGCCGGGCGCGATGCCGCCCTTGCGCGGCCACAGCCCGTACACCCGGGCGGGCGCCTCGGCGTAGAGCCGGGCCACGTCCTCGTAGGCGAGGTGCTGGCGGGCGACCGCGTCCAGCAGGGCCGGCAAGGTGGTGTCGATGCCGGGGAGGCCGAAGTGGACGTCCCAGATGCTCCCGGTCTTCTGTTCCCGGGTCGCCGGCGCGTGGTCGGAGGAGACATGGGTCAGGACGCCCTCGCGCAGGAGCCGCCACTGCGCGGCCTCGTCGGCGTCGCTGCGGGCGCGGGCGGGCGGGGTGAACTTGCGGAAGTTCCCGTGCTCGACGACCTCGTCCTCCCGCAGCAGGAGGTACTGCGGGCAGGTCTCCGCCCAGATCCGCGCCCCGCGGCGGCGCTCGGCGGCGAGGTACTCGGCCACCTCAGGATGGCTGACGTGCGCGACGGTGACCCGGGCACCGCTGCGTCGCGCCAGCACGGCCGTCACGGTGGCGGCGACCACCTCGGCGTCGCGGTCGCGCCACTCCGGGAGCAGGCCGCCGTCGTCCCGCCCGTCGGCACGCAGCAGCGCCTCGGCGTCCTCGGTCAGCGACTCGTCCTCGCAGTGGACCAGGCTGACCGCGCCGACGTCGGCGGTGGCCCGCAGATGCCGGCGCAACGCGGCGCCGCCGTGGCCCGGGATGCCGTGGGTGGTGCAGGTGAACACCTTGAAGAAACCGACCCCGGCCCGCCACAGGTCGGCGACGGCGCCGGCCACCTTGCCAGGCTCGGCCGGCCACGCGTGCGCGGCCAGGGCGAAGTCGACGTTGGACCGGCCGGTCAGATAGGAGACCTTGGCGTCCAGCTCGGCCACGGTGCGCACCGGCGCGCCGTGGGAGTGCTCGACGATCGTCGTGACGCCGGCGGCCGCGGCGGCGCGGGTGCCGGTGGGGAAGTCCTCCCGCTCCGTGCTCCCGGGGTCCATGAGGTGCACGTGGCTGTCGACGCCGCCGGGCAGGACGAGCAGGCCACCGGCGTCGACGAGCCGGGTGGCGTCGGCCTCCAGCCGGCCCACGGCGACGATGCGCCCGTCCCGCACGGCGACGTCGGCGCGCCGACGGCCGGACGACGTGACGACGGTGCCGCCGGAGATCAGCAGGTCGACGGTGGGCACGAACGGGTTCCCTTCATCGAGGAGGCCGAGGTCAGAGCCGGTACTCGGCGACGGCGGACGCGGACAGCCGCAGGCCGAAGCCGGGCTCGTCGCCGAGCGGGATGCACCCGTCGACCACGCGCGTGGGCGTCTCGAGGATCGGCTGCCACCAGGGCTGGTACTCCTGCCACACCACGTTGCGCGCCGCGCCGGCCAGGTGCGCGGAGTGCTCCATGAACAGGTGCGGCGTGACCTGGAGCCCGAACACCTCGCAGACCCGGGCCGCCTTCATCCACTCCGTCACCCCGCCCATCCGCATGAGGTCGGGCATGACGTAGTCCGCCGCCCGTTGCTGGGCGAGGACGAGCAGCTCGTCGGACAGGTAGTTCGACTCGCCGGTGCACAGCGGCATCTCGATGGCCCGCGTCGCGGCCGCGTAGTCGTCCACCCGGCCGTGCGGCATCGGTTCCTCCAGCCAGAAGAGGTCGTACTCGGCCAGGTCGCGGGCCATGCGGAGGGTCTGCTTGAGGTCCCATGCCTGGTTCGCGTCGACCATCAGGGCGACGTCGGGGCCGATCGCCTCCCGGACCACCCGCACCCGGGCGAGGTCCTCGGCCGGGTCGGGCAGCCCGGCGCGCATCTTGACCGCGCGGAAGCCCTGGCCGACCAGCGCCTGCGCCTCGGCGGCGAGCTCGTCGCGGCTGCGGTCCAGCCACAGGCCCTGGCTGGCGTACGTCTCGACCCGGTCGCGGAACCCGCCGAGCAGCCGGTGTGCCGGCAGGCCCGCGGCCTGACCGGTGATGTCCCAGCAGGCGGTGTCGATGGTGGAGATCGCCGCCGCGGCGAGACCGCGCCGGCCGATGAACTCCACCGCCTTGGACAGGCGCGCCCAGAGAGCCTCGGTGGCCACGGCATCCGCGCCGACGGCCAGCTCGCCGAGGTCCTCGATGAGGCGGACCAGGCTCGCGACGCGGCCACGCCCGAAGGCGAAGCTCCAGGCGACGCCCTCATGGCCGTCGGCCGTGCGCACCTGGACCAGCGCGGTGTCGATGGCCGGGATCGGGAAGGCCGCCGTGACCAGGGGCCGCTCCAGGGGGATGGACAGGAAGGTGGTGGTCACGTCGGTGATCGTGGTACCGCTCGCCACGGTGTGAGCTCCTTACGGACGACGGTGGGTTCAGGTGCGCCGGAACAGCCGGCGGACGAAGCGGGACACGGCCGCGCCCAGGCGCCGCAGCACCGAGCGGCTGGTGATCCCGAGGACGTCGATGGCGTCGGGGACCGCGTCGTCGCGCACTCTGGCGGGTGCGTGGGTGGCCGCTCGCGCGGGTGCCGGCTCGCCGTCCGGCTGCCCGCCGGCGGCGGGGTGACCGCCGGCGGGCCGACCATCGCCGGGCGACGCCGGCGGGGTGGCCGCCAGCTGCCGCGCCAGCGCCTTCGCGAACTGGCCGATGATCGCGTTCGCGACGTCGGTCATGACGCCGCGTCCGAGCTGGGCCGGCCGTCCGGTGATGTCGAGCTCGGTGAGCAGTTCGACGCGCGCCGCGGGTCCGTCGTCGACCAGGTGCATGGTGACGGTCGCGGCCGCCGTGCCGTTGCCGTGCGAGTCCTTGCCGCGAGCGGCGATGACGGCGGTGCGCGACTGCTCGTCGACGGACTCGAAGCGGGCCCGCCCCTTGTACGAGAGGCTCACCGGGCCGACCTTGGCCTTGACCCTGCCGGTGAACTCGTCGCCGTCGACGGAGTCGAGCGTGGCGCCCGGCATGCACGGCGCCACCCGCTCCACGTCGAGCAACACTCGCCAGGCCTCCTCCACCGGAACCGGCACGGTGAACGTGTTCGCGATCTCCATGAGCGCTCCGTTCGTTCTCGGGCTTCTCGGCGTCCGGTCAGGCGGCCCACGTGCTGGAGGTCGACCCCAGCCACCGGTACGCCAGCAGGACGTTGAGCTCGTGGTTCGACCGGACCAGGGCGTCGAAGCGGTCGGCCTCCTCGGGGCCGGCCGACGGCACGACCTCGGACAGGTGCAGGGGGTCGTCCAGGGTGTACTCGGCCAGCAGGGTCTCGACGGTGTCGCCGGCGTCGCGGCGCCGCGAGACCTCGGTGGCGAGGCGGTCCAGGTAGCTGAGGTGCCAGCCGATGCCGTCAGCGGCCCCGGTCAGCGGGCCGTGGCCGGGGACGAGCGTGTCGACGCGCAGCGTCGCCTTCAGCGACCGGATGGACCGCCCGTAGCCGACCGGATCGCCGGCCAGCAGCATGGGCGGGATGCCGGCGTGGCGCAGGAAGTTCCCGACCCAGGCGACCTTGGCGTCGGGCACGTGGACGATCGTGTCGCCGGAGCCGTTGCCGGGCCCGAAGTGCCACAGGTGGACGACGCGCCCGCCGAGGTCGATCTCGCAGAACCGGTCGAACACCAGGTCCGGCGCGCGCCAGCTCACGACCTCGTCGAGGTCCGGGTCACCGTAGAGGCTGCTGAGGCGCAGCTGCTTCTCCTCCTCCAGCCCCATGGTGGTCATCGCGGCCTTGTTCAGCCGCGACGACACGATCGTGACGTCGCTGCCGAAGGAGACGTTCCCGAAGCTGTGGTCGCCGTGGTACGTGGTGTTGGCCAGGTACCGGATCGGCCGGTCGGTGAGCTTGCCGACTACCGCCTGCAGGTAGTGACCCACACCGGGCGTGATGCCGGCGTCGATCACCAGCGCGGCGTCGTCGCCGACGATGAGCCCGTTGTTGTCCTTGGGCACGCGGTTCGCCATCAGGGCGTAGACGCCGTCGGCGAGTTCCTGCGGGATCAGCTCGAGTCCGCGCGGGCTGAGGTTGGGCGGTACGAAACCCGCCTGTCGCTCGCTGGTTTCGTGAATGACGGGCAACGGCCAGCAGACCACGGTCCTGTCCCCTCCTCGTTCGGAAGTATGTATTACGATAGGTAAACGCTAACGTCAGTTGATTACGATCGTCAAGGCGTGGCGGAGGAGGAACGCATGACTCGGACGGTGCACGTGCTCTCGCTCGGCGGCACGATCGCCATGACGACCAGGGCGGACGGGCGTGGCGTCGTGCCGGCCCTGGATGCGGCGGCGCTCGTGGCGGGGGTGCCCGAGCTGGCGGCGGTGGCGACGATCGAGGCCGAGGAGTTCCGCCGGCTGCCCGGCGCACACCTGCGGCTCACCGACCTGATCGCGCTCGCCGGCCGGATACGCGAGTTGGTCGCGGCCGGCAGTGACGGCGTCGTCGTCACCCAGGGCACCGACACGATCGAGGAGGTGGCGTTCGCGCTCGACCTCCTGAGTGGGGCGGACCGGCCGGTCGTCGTGACCGGCGCCCTGCGCGGTCCCGGTCAGCCCGGCGCGGACGGACCGGCCAACCTGCTCGCCGCCGTCCGGGTGGCGGCCGGCGACGAGGCGCGCGGACTGGGCGTCGTCGTCACCATGAACGACGAGATCCATGCGGCCCGGTTCGTCCGCAAGCTGCACACGTCGCGGCCGTCGGCGTTCGCGTCGCCGAGTGCCGGGCCCATCGGCTGGGTGGCCGAGGATCGGGTCCGGATACCACTACGGCCGGCCGCGCGGGTCGTGATCGGCGCACCGCTGGGCACCCAGCCGCCGCCGGTCGCGCTCGTGACGGTCGCGCTGGGCGACGACGGGCGGGTTCTGCGGGAACTGCCCGACCTCGGGTTCGGTGGCGTCGTGCTCGCCGGGTTCGGCGCCGGTCACGTGCCCGGCGCCCTGGTCGACGACATCACCCGGCTGGCCCGGCGCATCCCGGTGGTGCTGGCCTCGCGCTGTGGCGCCGGGGAGGGGTATCGCGCGACGTACGGCTTCCCCGGATCCGAGCGCGACCTGCTGTCCCGCGGGCTGCTCTCCGCCGGAGCGCTCGACCCGTTCAAGGCGCGGATCCTGCTGTCGCTCGCGCTGGGCGCCGGGTGGCGCACCGAACGGATCGCCGGCGCCTTCGATCAGCTCTCCGGCTGACCTCGCCGTGTCGGACTGCGTTGACGGCTGATTATCGTGATACGTATGGTGATACATACTTGAGAGGAGCGGCGATGACCTGGATCGGGGAGGACGACAGTGCGGCAGTCGACGTCGTCGTCAACGGCCGGCCGACGGCGATGCGGGTGCCGGCCCGACGTACGCTCGCCGACGCGCTGCGCGACGACGGGCTCACCGGCACCCATCTGGGGTGCGAACACGGTGTCTGCGGCGCTTGCACGGTGCTGCTGGACGGCCGGCCGGTCCGGTCCTGTCTGACGTTGGCCGTGCAGGCCGAGGGCGCCGACGTCGAGACCGTCGAGGGGATGGCCGAGGGTCCCGAGCTGCACGTCCTGCAGCGCGCCTTCCACGAGAACGGTGCCCTGCAGTGCGGGTTCTGCACGCCCGGTTTCCTCATGCTCGCGCTGGGCCTGCTGCGAGCGGAGCCCGAGGCGCCGCCCGAGCGCGTCCGGGAGGTCCTGACGTCCAACCTGTGCCGCTGCACCGGCGGCGGGCCGATCGTGCAGGCGGTCCTCGCCGCGCAGCGCGAGCTGGCCGGAGACGTGGCGTGAAGCCGCCGCCGTTCGCCTACGCCCGGGCGGAGTCGCTCGAGCACGCGCTGACGCTGCTGGACGAAGCCGGCGAGGACGCCAAGGTGCTCGCCGGCGGGCAGAGCCTCGTCCCGCTGCTGGCCTACCGCCTCGCGCGGCCGACCCACCTGATCGACATCGGCCGCCTGCCCGGGCTGGACACCATGCGCTCCGACGACACCGGGCTCGTCGTCGGCGGGCTGGTCCGCCACCACGAGCTGGAGCGGTCGGCCGTCCTGACCGGGCCGTGGCAGGTCCTGCGCGAGGCCGCCGGGCTCATCGGCCACCACCCGATCCGCATCCGCGGAACGTTCGCCGGCAGCCTGGCCCACGCCGATCCCGCCGCCGAGCTGCCGGTGGCGGCCACCGCCCTGGACGCGTCGTTCACGGTGCGCTCCACCGGCGGGGACCGGGTGATACCGGCCGCGGAGTTCTTCGTCGGCCCGTTCATGACGGTGCTGGAGCCGGCCGAGATCGTCGTCGACGGCCGGTTCCCGGCACCGCCGGCGGGCCTGCGCAGTGCGTTCGCCGAGTTCAGCCCGCGGGCGGGCGACTTCGCGTTCGTCGCCGTTGCCGTGGCCGTCGCTTTGGACGACGGCGGCCGGGTGCGGCACGCACGCATCGTCCTGGGCTGTGTCGGAGCGCTCCCGCTGCGCGCGGGCGAGGCCGAGGACGAACTGATGGGCTCGGCGCTGACCGAGCAGGCGATCGACGCCGCCGCTCGCGCGGCGGCCGCGGGCTGCGACCCCGTCGACGGCCCGCACGCGAGCGCGACGTTCCGGCGCGAGCTGGTCGCCGTCCTGGTCGGGCGGACGCTGCGGCGGCTGAGGGAGGACCACCCATGACCCGAGTCCGCGGACTCGTCGGCGCCGACGTCGAGCGGCTCGCCGACCTCCCGCTGCTCACCGGCGCGGCACGGTATGTCGCCGATGTTCACCGTGACGGCGAGGTGCACGCCAGGATCGTGCGCAGCCAGGTGGCGCACGCACGGATCGTCGGCATCGACACCGCCGACGCGGAGGCGGTGCCCGGCGTGCTGGCGGTCATCACCGCCGATGACCTCCCCGACGTGCGCATCCCCATCCGGCTGCCGCTCGCCGACACGCCCCGGGCCAGACGGGTCCTCCAGCCGCCGCTGGCCCGGGGCGTCGTCCGGTACGTGGGCGAGCCGATCGCCGTCGTCGTCGCCACCGACGCCTACGTCGCCGAGGACGCCGCCGAGCTGGTCGACGTCGACCTGGACGACCTCGACGTCGTCGCGGAGGTCGCCACCGCGGCCGACCCCGGCATGCCGGTCCTGCACCCCGACCTCGGCGACAACATCGTCAGCAGCTATCCGCTGCACCACGGCGACGTCGACGCCGCCTTCGCCCGGGCCGACGTCGTCGTCCGCGAGCGACTGCGGATGCACCGGCACACCGCCGTCCCGATGGAGACGCGCGGCGCCATCGCGGAGGTCGACCCGGCGACCGGCCGGCTCACCCTCTGGGGCGGTGCGAAGGTGAAGCACGCCGTTCGCGCGGCGCTCGGCGAGATGCTGTCGATGGAACCGGCCGACATCAGGATCGTGGAGGTGAACGTCGGCGGCGGATTCGGCGTGCGCGGCGAGGCCTATCCGGAGGACTACCTCGTGGCGTTCCTGGCGCTGCGGCTGCGTCGTCCGGTCAAGTGGATCGAGGACCGCACCGAGCACTTCGTCGCCACCAACCACGCCCGCGAGCAGGAGCACGAGCTCGAGATCGCCGCGACGGCGGACGGCCGGCTGCTCGCCTTCCGCGACCGCGCCTGGTGCGACCAGGGTGCGTACGCGAGGTCGCAGGGCACCCTGCCGGAGCTGCTGCCGGCGCTGCACCTTCCCGGGCCGTACCGGTGGGAGGCGTTCGCGCTGGAGACCACTGGCGTGCTGACCAACCGCACGCCGGTCGGCACCTACCGCGGGCCGGGCATGACGGAGGCGGCGTTCGTCCGTGAGCGGCTGCTGGACGTGCTGGCCGGCCGGCTGGGGCTCGACCCGGCCGAGCTGCGCCGGCGCAACCTCATCCGCGACGACGACCTGCCGTTCACCTGGTCGCTCGGCGCCGGCTCGGCGCCGGTCCCGCCGATCAGCTACCAGAGCGGCGCCTTCTGCTCGTCCTTCGAGACCCTGCTCGAGCGGGCGGGCTACGACGAGCTCCGCCGCGAGGCGGCGACCAGGTCCGGCGACACCATCAGTGTCGGCGTCGGCGTCGCCACCTACGTCGAGGTGGGCGCGATGGGTCCGTTCGAGGACGCGCGGATCGCGCCGGCCGCGGACGGGAGCTTCGTCGTCCACGTCGGGGTCGCCTCGCTGGGCCAGGGGGTCGAGACGGTGCTGGCGCAGATCGCCGGCGACGAGCTCGGTGTGCCGATGGACCGCCTGCGCGTCGACCACCACGACACCGACGCGGTCCCGATGGGCTTCGGGGCGTTCGCCAGCCGGTCGACCCCCGTCGCCGGCAACGCGGTGCTGCTGGCCGCCCGCGACCTGCGAACCAAGGCCGCGAAGCTGCTGGGGGCCGAGCCGGACGACGTGGAGTTCCGCGACGGCCACGTCCACGGCCCGGGCGGCGCGTCGTGCCCCGTCCAGGACGTGGGGGAGGGGCGTGGACGCTTCGACAAGCCGCACCCGACGTTCTCGTTCGGCGCCGCGCTCAGCGTGGTGGAGGTCGAGCGGGACACCGGGAGGGTGCGCGTCGTGCGCCACGTCGTCGTCCACGACGTCGGCCGCGCGGTGAACCCGGCCCTGGTCCGCGGCCAGCTGGCCGGCGCGGCGAGTCAGGGTATCGGCGCCGCGCTGCTGGAGGAGCTCAGCTACGACGAGCGAGCACAGCCGATGGCGACGACGCTCGGCGACTACCGCCTTCCGTCGGCCGGTGAGCTGCCCGACATCGAGGTGATCGTCCTCGAGCACCCCGCACCGGGCAACCCACTGGGTGCCAAGGGCGCGGGGGAGTCCGGCATGGTCGGGACGCCGGCCGCGGTGGCGAACGCCGTCGCCGACGCGCTGGGCGCGACCGGCCCGCAGGTGACCACCCTGCCACTCACCGCCGACCGGGTCCGCGCGCTGCTACGCGAGGCGACATGAGTCCTTCGGTACTGTTGCGGATATTCATCGGTTTGCTGATATAGGGACTCCCCATGTCGCTGCGCCACGCATTGCTCGCCACCCTGACCGCCCAGCCCATGACCGGGTATGAGCTGATCAAGTACTTCGACGGCAGCATCGCCTACGTCTGGAGCGCGCCGCACAGCCAGATCTATCCGGAGCTGCGGCGCATGGAGAACGACGGCCTGGTCGCCGGCGACGTCGTTCCGCGTGGTGACCGGGCGCAGAAGCGGGTCTACTCGATCACCGACGCCGGTGTGGCCGAGCTGCGCCGATGGTCCGGTGAGCTCATCCCGTACCAGTCCGAGCGTGACCCGTACCGCCTCAAGGCCGCCCACTTCGAGCAGTCCACCTACGACGCCGCTCGGCGCCAGCTGCACGAGCACGTCGGCCACTACACGCGGGCGCTGCAGGGCTGGCAGCACATGCTCGACGACCTCGACGCCCGCCGCGTCTCGCTGCTGCGCCAGCGGCTCAGCCTGCGGCCCGAGGCCGAGCACGAGGCGATCGTCGCGTTCCGCAAGTTCGCCTTCGAAGGCGAGGTGGCGAAGGCCCAGATGGAGATTGACTGGGCCCGCAGAGGGCTGGACCTCCTGGACGACCTCGAACGCCGCGGCGTGCCGCTGGCCGGTGAGGACGTCCCATGACGATCAACGATGCCAGCGGTACGTCCGCGGCGGCCGGCAACGGGAGCTGAGCCGGCAGGAAGCTCCCAGCGGACGATCATCCGCAAGGTGGGCGCCGAAGTCCCGCGCCGAGGCCTGACGGCTGGCGCGGGACAACGGCTGGATCCAGCCCAGGGGATCGGGCCGGCGGTCAGGGCCGGGCGGTCAGAGGCTGCCGCACTGGCCGGCCCTCGGCCCGTCTGTCTCGTTGGCCGCACCGCCGTCGACCGGCGGCACCTCGTTGCCGGCGCAGCTCAGCGGACCGTCGACGGTGTTGGCGCCGATCCGGACCGGCCCGGCGTTCTGGTTCAGCTCGACCGGCCCATGCACCTCGTTGCCCGCACACCCGTTGCCCGGATCCCCGACGACGGTGGCTCCGGTGGTGCCGGAGATGGCTATCGGCCCATCCACCTCGGTGCCGCAGATCAGTACTGCAGCCGCTCCAGCTGCCCGGATCGGTCCATCGATCACCGACCCGCCGACCACCAGCTGGCCGCCGTCGCCGACGGTCACCGGACCGCCAACGTTCGCCTGGTCGATGCAGGTCACGCCGGCTCCGGCGGCGAGCGGCCCTGGGTGCTCGCCGGTCACCGTCGTCGTGCACGGAACCGGAGCGAACTCGACGCCGATGTCGGCCCGCGGATCGCCGAGCACGAAGCTGAACGACCCGTCACCCCTGTCCTGAGCGATCTTGAGGTACCGGTCGGTGACGGCGAACCCGTCGAACCGGTGCACCAGCCGGCCGCCCTCCACGTGGGAGGAGAAGGACCAGCCGTCGACCTCGGTGTAGTGCTCGTTGTCCGGGCTGCTGAGCACCCGGTAGCTGGCCGCGGTCAGGCGGGTCGCGGTGTCCTCGTCGGTCAACTCGACGGCGGTGACGGCCTGGCCGGCCGGCGGGGTGACCTCGAGGCCGAGGCTGCGCCGCCGGTAGTCGAAGGCCATCCGGCCGGGCGCGCAGGCGCGGTCCCAGTTGGCCACCGACCGGTCTTCCGGCGCGATGTCCAGCTCGGTGTAGCCGATCCGGTAGAAACCGCTGGAGCTGGAGGTGCCGGCCAGTTGCACGACAGATCCGTTGACCACGCCCGCCTCGGCCAGCGTCGCGGCCGGATCGAGCGGCTGCCCGCCCGGTGTCCGCAACGTGAGCGAGTCACCCGGGTGGCAGACCAGGCGGCTGGCCTGCGCCGCGAGCACGTTGCCGACGGTGGTGGTGGCCGCGTAGCTGACTCGGGCGTGCGACATCGGCAGGAACCAGTCGTCGCGGTCGGATCGCTCCACCACGAAGCTCGGCTGCGCCGTCGCCCGTGTCGCCGCAGCATCCGCCTGCGCCTGGCAGGCGGCCGCGTCCGGGGCGTCCTCCAGTACGTTCGCCGCCAGCCGGTACGGCCCGCCGCCGGACTGGATCTGGAAGACGGTCAGCACCCGGCCGTCGTCGAGCCGGTGATAGTCGGGCTCGGCCGAGGTGAAGCTGGCCTGGTTGCGGGGATCGCGGAGGAAGACCTGGCCCTGGAACGAGCTGCCACCGTCGAAGGACACGCTCACTGCCGCCCGGCTGCCCGGGCCGCGGTAGCCCAGCATCAGTTTGGACTGGCCGTCGCCGAGGTAGTCGCTGCAGGGGGCCATCGTGGCGGACAGGGTCGAACCGCCGAGGCCACTGGCCAGCGGTGTGCTCCAGGTCCGGCCGCCGTCAGTGGAGCGGGAGACGTAGAACTGGCCCGACGTCCCGCCGACGCTGATGTCGAACCGGACGAAGGCCACGATGGTGCCGTCCGGCAGCACCTCCAGGGTCGTCTCGTTGGCCCCGCCGGGGAACAGCTCGCCGCCGCCGAACTGGTAGGCCGGCGAGTGCTCGTCCCGCAGAATGCGGTGATACTCCGGCCAGGTCTTGCCGCCGTCGAAGGAGAGCAGCACGCCGGACTCGTACGGGTTCGGGTCGGTCTCCCAGTCCTCCGGCAGCTCGCGGATGCCCCAGATGGTCTGTACCAGGGTGCCGTCGTCGAGTTCCAGGATGCGCCCGCCACCGCCCCATGCCTCCCGGAACTCGACCGGCAGGTCGACCGGCTCGTCGGTGCCGGCCCAGGCATGCCCGTTGTCGGTGGAGCGAGCGACGAACAGGGCCGCCTCCCGGTCGTTGTACGGCACATGGTTCACGCCATCGTTGTACGGCAGCAGGATGGTCCCGTCCCGCAGCGTGGTCATGCCGCGCTGCAGGTGGATGCTGCCACCCGGGAACATGGTCGGCTCGGCGATCACTTCCGACGCACCCCAGGTGCGGCCGTCGTCGGTGGACCGGATCAGCCGGAGCTGGCCGCCCGGGTGGGCGTCCGTGGTGGTGTTGAAGCCGACCAGAAGGTCGCCGTTGGGCGCTTCAGCGAGGGCCGGGCGGAACGCCGGCAGCACGCCGCCGCCAAGGTCCGGGAAGGTGTGCTCCCCGGTCATGTCCCAGGCGTCGACGACGCGCATCGCGGGGTCATCGGCGGCGGTTCCAGCGGCGGAGTCCTCAGCTCCCGCGGGTGTCGCCGCGCCGAGGGCGGCGGCGACGGTGGCGCCCGCCGCGAGCATCGGGAGGAGGTAGTGGCGGCGTGGTCGGCGGCCTCTCATGATCATCTGCGCTCCTTGTCGGAAGATCGCTGACGGTCCTGGCGGTCGTGCGGCACAAGCTAGTGCGTTCCACCAGCTGGAACCTACAGTTCCAAGAGTTCGAACAGGATCGTGCCCGCTGGAACGCCTGTCAAGGGTTGGGGCCAGCGCCGCCTCGACGCCGCGTCGCGCTCGTCGTGAGATCCTGAGGCGACCGAGCAGGGGTGGTGGTCGCGTGAGTGATCGGCCCATCCGGGACGGCGCGGACGGGCTGCGGCAGGTGCGCGACGACGCCGTTCCTCGCGAGGTCGACAGCGTGATCGACATCCTGACCGGCGACGCGGAGAACCTGCGCCGCCTGGTCGAGCGGGCCGCGCGGCGAACGCCCGCGCAGGGCACGGCGGCCGAGCTCGATCCGATCGTGCGCGGCATGCTCGCCGACGTCCGCGGCCTCGGTGACGAGCTCGGCTCGGTCCTGTCGGGGGCGATCGACGAGCTGGAGCAGCTGCCTCGTCGGCCCGTCATCCACATCTCGGGCACCAGCCGGGCCGACGCGCCGATCCGGCGGAACCCGCCGGCCGGCCACGTCATCGTCCTCGACGACCGGTCGGTCGTGTACACCACCGACGAGCAGGCCCGGGTGGTCGTCGCCGAGGCGACACTGACGGGCTCGGCACCCGGGAGGCGGAACACGTACGCGCAGCGGACGCTGACGGGGAAGCTCGAGGGTGACGATGCCGGTCACCTGATCGCCAGGATGCTCGGCGGCATCGGGGACAAGCTCAATCTCGTCCCGATGACCCGGACGCTGAACCGGGAGGAGTTCGCGGCGCTGGAACGCCGCTGGGACCGCGCCGTGCGCCGCGGCAAGCCCGTCGACCTGACGCTGAAGCTGGCGTTCGAGGAGGACTCCCGGCGGCCGCTCTGGATCAGCGTCTACTACACGATCGAGGGCGAGAAGAGCCGTAAGGTGACGCTCTACAACGACCCGCCGGAGGAGACCTCGTGAGCATCCCCGATCAGCCGCTGGAGCAGGCGGTGGGAGCGGCCATGATCGCTGCCGAAGGGGTGCCGGGCGGCTGGACGACGCTGACGCTGGACGTCACCGCCGCCGGCGACCTGATCGAGAGCGGCTTCGAGGCCGGGATGCCCGACGGCGGCACCGTGGATCTCGAACCCCCGGACGACGCCAACCACGCCGCCCGGGCGCTGCGCAAGGCGATGTACGCGCCGGGCGTGGGCACCTGGTGGAACGCCACGTTCACCGTCGACGCCGACAGCAAGGTCGTAAGAGCCACCTACGACTACGACAACCCGCCCCTGGGCGGCATGGTCGACGACGACGATCCCGGCGCCGGCGGCGACGCCGACGACGCGCTGATGCTCAAGGACCACCGGCTGTTCCCCCGGGACGAGGCGCGTCTGCCGGCCTGGCACCCGGCCCGCGCCGGCGGCGTCAGTTCGCGCGGGTCAGTCGATGGTGCAGATCGTAGGCCGTGACGGCGACGCCGATGGAGAGCAGCGACTCGGGTCGGTCCAGGTCGAACCCGGTGATCCGGGCGATGCGGGCGAGCTTCTTGTAGACGGCCGGCCGGCTCAGATGGATGCGCTCGGACAGGCGGGTCTTGCTGCCTCCCAGGTTGACGTACTCGCGGAGAACGTCGACGAGTCCGTCGTCGTGCTCGGCGTCGTGGGCCAGCAACCCGCCCAGCTCGGACTCGACGAATCCCTGCAGCCGGGGATCGTCGTGCAGGAGGGCGAGCAGTCCCGCCAGCCGGACGTCGGAGCTGCGGTAGTACGGCAGCCGCACCAGTGACGACATGCTCGACGCCGCCTCGGCGACCTGTGCCGCGTGGCGGAGCTGGGCGCCGGCGCCGGCGATGTCCGGCTCCGGGTCGGTGACGCCCAGGACGACGTCGGCGCCGTCGAGGGCATCGACCAGGCGATCGATCAGCGCCGGTCGCCGCGTCGAGGGCTGGGCCAGGATCAGGCCCACCTGCCGCTCGTTGAGCGGCCCGATCAGGGCGTCGAGGCGAGCGGAGCGGACGCGTGCCGCCAGCCGTTCGACGAGGTCCCTGACGTGCTGATCGCCGGGCTGGGCAACGGCGGCGACGTACGCAGGCGCGCTCGGCAGGCCGAGGGATTGCGCGCGGACGGCGGCGTCGGCCCGGGTGAGGCGTTCGGCCGCGATCTCGGCGAGAAACCCTCCCTGCGCCTGGAGCTCGAGCGCCAGTTGGTCCCGCTCTGCCATGCGGGCCAACTCCAGCGCCGCGGCGGCCCGCTCCAGGACCATGGCGTGGCGCTCCTCGTCGGCCGGGTCGGCGTGCGGGAGGGCGAGCCGCGCCCACCGTCTGCCGGCCGTGCCGACCGGTGTCGTCAGCCAGCCCTCCGGCCCGGACCGGCTCGTGCGCTCGAGCACCGTGGCGGCTCTGGATCGATTCGCCCAGTTCGCCAGCAGCGCCGCGGGCTTGCGTCCGCGGGCTCGGAACGTGACCACCGAGCGCCCCAGATCCTCCAGGACCACCGAGGTGGCGCACAGGTCGCAGGCGGCGGCGATGATCTGGTCGTGCTGGCGGCCTCCAGGCTGAGCCGGGTGAACGTCTCGTGGACCTCTTGACCGAACTCCAGCTGAACGAGTTGGCCGGACACGATCGCGCGATGGATCTGCTCGGTGATGTCCACGAAGCGCACCTGCCGCGAGACGGAGACCAGCGGCAGGCCGACTCGTTCCGCGGTCGCGACGATGGCGGCGGGGATCGCCGCGAACTCCGGGGCGAGCTCGACCACGAGCCCCACCGCACCGGCGCTGGCCAGGTCCTGGATGTACCTGACGGCCGTGGCGGCGTCCCCGCGCAGGGGGAGACCGGTGGTCAGGATCAGCTCGCCACCGCTCAGGAGCCCGCCGAGGTCGCGCACCTCGCTCACGTGCACCCACCGCACCGGTCGATCGAGGTGCTCGGCACCGGCGCGCACCACGGGCGAGCCCACCTTCAGGCTGGGGGACTCGAGCGCGCGACGGAGCGTGAGGGTCACGCGACCAGGTTACGAGATGTCACACGATCCTGGCGCTGCGATACGGATCGTCACTCCCGCTGCGACGTCCCGAGCGTCATGCTGGCGATCATGACCGCACCCACTGTCACCCATTGGACCGGTACGCCGTACGTGGGCCATGCCGATCGCGTCGAGGACGTGATCAACCCCGCCACCGGGCGGGTGAGCGCCCGCGTCCGCTACGCCGACGTCGAGACCGCGAACGCCGTCGTCTCCGCTGCCGAGCTCGCCGCGCGTGACTGGGGCCGAAGTTCGCTGACGGCTCGGTCGCGGGTGCTGTTCCGGTTCCGGGAACTACTGGACGCCCGTAAGGAGGAGCTCGCGGCGATCATCACCCGCGAGCACGGCAAGATACTGGCCGACGCGCTGGGCGAGGTCTCGCGCGGGCAGGAGGCGGTCGAGTTCGCCTGCGGGATCCCGCACCTGCTCAAGGGGGCGTATTCCGAAGGCGTCTCGACCGGCATCGACGTCCACTCCAAGCGTCAGCCGCTCGGGGTGGTGGGCGTGATCAGCCCGTTCAACTTCCCGGCGATGGTGCCGATGTGGTTCTTCCCGATCGCGATCGCCGCTGGCAACGCCGTCGTGCTCAAGCCCAGCGAGAAGGACCCCTCGGCGTCGATCTGGCTCGCCGAGCTGTGGCGGGAGGCCGGGCTCCCGGCCGGTGTCTTCACGGTCCTCCAGGGGGACAAGGTCGCGGTCGACGCCCTCCTGGAGCATCCGGCCGTCAAAGCGATCAGCTTCGTCGGCTCGACGCCGATCGCCCGATACGTCTACGAGCGGGCCAGCAGCTACGGCAAGCGGGTCCAGGCCCTCGGCGGGGCCAAGAACCACATGGTGGTGCTCCCGGACGCCGACCTGGACGTGGCCGCGGACCAGGCGGTCAGCGCGGGCTTCGGCTCCGCGGGCGAACGCTGCATGGCCATCAGCGTGCTCGTCGCCGTCGGGCCGATCGCCGACGGGCTGGTCGCCAGGATCGCCGACCGCACCCGCTCGCTGCGCACCGGCGACGGAACGCGCGGCACCGACATGGGACCGCTGGTCACCCGGGCGCATCGCGACCGCGTGGCGTCCTTCGTCGACGCAGGCGAAGCGGCCGGCGCCGAGCTCGTCGTCGACGGCCGCGCACCGCAGGTCGACGGCGACTCCAGCGGCTTCTGGCTCGGCCCCACACTGTTCGATCACGTGACGCCCGACATGGAGATCTACACCGAGGAGATCTTCGGGCCCGTCCTCAGCATCGTCCGGGCCGGGTCGTACGACGAGGCGGTGCGGCTGGTCAACGCCAACCCGTACGGCAACGGCGTGGCGCTCTTCACCAGCAGCGGGACGGCGGCACGGGCGTTCGAGCGCGACGTCGAGGTCGGCATGGTCGGTGTCAACGTTCCGGTTCCGGTGCCGATGGCCTACTACTCCTTCGGCGGCTGGAAGCAGTCGCTGTTCGGCGACCAGCACGCGCACGGCACCGATGGCGTTCAGTTCTTCACCCGCGGCAAGGTCGTCACGACGCGCTGGAACGACCCGGCTGCGAAGCCCGGCGGTGGGCTGGAGCTGGCCTTCCCGCAGAACCGGTGAGCACCATGACCAGTCGCTCCTACGAACTCGATCGGGCCCACGTCTTCCACTCGTGGTCGGCCCAAGCCGGCCTCGATCCGCTCGTCATCACCAAGGCGCTGGGGTCGACCGTCTGGGACGACGCCGGCAACCGCTATCTGGACTTCGCCTCCCAGCTCGTGTTCACCAACATCGGCCATCAGCATCCGCACGTCGTCGCGGCGATCCAGGAGCAGGCGGCGACCCTGTGCACCATCGCGCCACAGCACGCCAACGCCGCCCGCTCGGAGGCGGCCCACCTCATCGCCGGACTCGCGCCGGAGGCACTCGACCACGTGTTCTTCACCAACGGTGGTGCGGAGTCCGTCGAACACGCCGTCCGGATGGCCAGGCTGCACACCGGCCGGATCAAGGTCCTGTCGCGTTACCGCAGCTACCACGGTGGTACCGCGACCGCGGTCAACGTCACCGGCGACCCGCGCCGCTGGCCCAGCGACTACGGCTCCGGGGGCACCGCGAAGTTCTTCGGGCCGTTCCTGTACCGCTCGGAGTTCGATGCCACGACCGAGGACGAGGAGTGCCGGCGCGCGCTCCGCCACCTGCGGCGCACCGTCGAGCTCGAAGGTCCGGCCACCGTCGCGGCGATCGTCCTCGAGACCATCCCGGGCACGGCGGGCATCATGCCTCCGCCGCCCGGCTATCTCGCCGGCGTGCGCGAGATCTGCGACGAGCACGGCATCGTGATGATCCTGGACGAGGTGATGACCGGCTTCGGGCGCACCGGCACCTGGCTGGCGCTCGACCACGACGGTGTGCGTCCCGACCTCATCACCTTTGCCAAGGGCGTCACCTCCGGCTATGTCCCGCTCGGTGGCGTCGTGATCTCCCGCGAGATCTACCAGACCTTCGCCCATCGTCCCTATCCCGGCGGCCTCACCTACTCCGGCCACCCGCTCGCCTGCGCGGCGGCCGTCGCCACGATCCAGGTCATGCGCGATGAGCGCATCGTCGAGCGGTCGGCGCAGGTCGGCGGCGAACTGCTCGGCCCCGGCCTGCGCGCCCTTGCCGAGCGGCACCCCTGCGTCGGCGAAGTACGCGGACTCGGCACGTTCTGGGCGCTCGAACTCGTCAGCGACCAGGCGACCAAGGCACCGCTGGCGCCGTACGGGGGGAGCAGCCCGGCGATGGACGCGATCATGGCGGCCTGCAGGAGCGAGGGCCTGCTTCCGTTCGCGAACTTCAACCGCATCCACGTCGTCCCGCCCTGCAATGTCTCGGACGCCGACGTCGCGGCGGGACTCGAGATCCTCGACCACGCGCTCGAGCTCGGCGATGCCGAGGTGCCGGGCTAGTGTCCGCGCGCGACACGTACGAGCGGGTCCTTGTCGGGATCGCCCCACAAGGCGTCTCGCAGTGAGTTCGGCACGGAGGGTGCGTGCTCGAGTCCGGCGATGTCGGCGGCCAGGGCGGCGTGACGCCGGCGGGCCGAGGGGTCGTCGGGCAGCAGGGAGTCCAGCTGCAGCCGCAGCGCCGTCAGGCTGACGGTCGAGGGGACGGCGTCGGGCGTGAGGACCCGGGCGGGCGCCGCGCCCCGGACGTGGACGTCGAGGCGCGCGCTCGCCGGTTCGACCCCAGGGTCGCCGTGGAGCCGGACGCGGCGGGCGAGGTCCACCACTCGCGGATCGCTGCCCGGCGCGAGGACCTGGTCGTGCGTCAGGGTGCCGTGGATGAGAGCCGCGGCGACGCAGAAGGTTCCGCTCATCATCGCTGCGACCGGCCGGTCCGCCGCCGGGTTGGTGATCCCCGGGTAGGCGATGTCGGCGTCGTTGAGCCAGACGACCACGTGGTCGATGTCCTCAGCCGCGGTGTCCAGGTCGGCCCGCGCTCGGCAGGCCAGCGCGACGGCGGTCTGAAGGATGTTGCACGCCGGGTAGCGCTTGTAGGACGCCAGGTCGATGGCCCAGCGCTCGGACGAAGCACCGGGTCCGGCCGCCGGGAGGGCCGGGCCCGGCGAGGAGGCGACGTCGTCCTCGAGCGGCGCCTGAGCGCCACGTAGCCCGGCCGCGGCGAGGTTGCTGGCGAGAAGGCCGGCATGGCTGGCCCGGCCGAGCTGCACCAGCCAGTCGTCGGAACCCTCGACGAGGGTCGCACTCGCCCCGGCGGCGATGTCCGCGACGAGGCGGACGGACTCTGCCAACTGGTGCGACGGCATCGACCGGAGCAGGCCCGCCGACACCGTCGCTCCGATCGCACCGAAGAGCACCGACGGCCTCGCGCCCCTGGCCAGGATCCGCGGAAGGTGCCGTGCGCCGATCGACGAGCCGACCTGCCAGCCGATCGCCACCGCCCGGAGGAAGTCGGCACCGGTGACGGTGGGTGGTGCAACGGCGAGGGTCGGGATGACGGCCGCTCCCAGGTGCGCCTGCGAGGGCTCGTCGTTGGAATCCATGGCAAGCGCGTGGATCCGCATGCCCCCGAGCAGGGCCCGCAGGTGAACGCCGTCCGTGGACCGCGTGACCGCCGAGCGCACCTGGCGCCAGAGCTCGCCGTCCGCGAGCTGAGCCATCGTGAGGTCGTTGAGCAGGACCTTCCTGGTGCTCTCGTACACCTGCTTCGGCACCGGCCCGGCGTAGGCGACCTGTGCCCACTCCGCGGCGTCCTTCACGGTGGTCATCGCCGGCCCCTTCCCTCGAACGTCGTCGTCGTTGCACAGTGTACAAGAGCGATGTACGCTGTTCAGCATGAAGATCTCGCTGGTGCAGGTGGCGAGCCCGGCCGACGAGCCTGTGCCGGACCGGATCGAGCGCGTCGGGGAGATGGTCGCCACCACGTCCGCCGACCTCGTGATCCTGCCCGAGTTGTGGGGTCCCGGGTACTTCGCGTTCGACGAGTACGAGGAGCGCGCCGAGCCGATGACCGGGCCGACCGTCGCGGCGGCGCGCGACTGGGCGCGGGGCCTGGCCTGCCACCTGCACCTGGGCAGTTTTCTCGAGCGCGACGCGGCGGGCCTGCACAACACGGCCGTGCTGATCGACCCCGGCGGCGAGATCGTGCACACCTACCGGAAGATCCACGTGTTCGGGTATCAGTCCCGGGAGGCGGAGCTGCTGGTCCCCGGCGACTCGGTGGGTGTGGCACGGACCGGTCTTGGCCCGGTCGCGGCGACGACCTGCTACGACCTCCGCTTCCCGGAACTGTGGAGAGCGCTCGTGGACGCGGGCGCCCAGACCGTCGTCGTCCCGGCAGCCTGGCCCGCGGTGCGCCTCCAGCACTGGCAGGTGCTGACCCAGTGCCGTGCGCTCGAACAACAGGTCCTGGTCTGCGCGGTCAACGCCGTCGGCCGGCAGGGCGGGGTCGAACTCGGCGGCCACAGCCGCGTCGTGGATCCCTGGGGCCGCGTCCTCCTCGAGGCCGGCACCGGCGAAGGCGTGTTCACCTGCGAGGTCGCCGACGGCCTCGTCCCCGCGACGCGGGCGGAGTTCCCCGTCCTCGGCGACCGGGTTTCATCCATCGACATCACCACGACCAGGAGAGACGTCGCCCCATGACTTCTTCGAGCTCGCCGACTCGCGAACCGGCCACCAGCCACCGCACCGCCGAGGTCGACCTGCGGCTGGCCGGGGACGGGTCGCTCGTGCGTCTGATCGCGCCACGCGTCGTGGTGGCCGGCTACACGGGGAGGGACCGGTCCGCCGTCGAGCGGCACATCGAAGAACTGGCGGCGATCGGTGTCCCGCCCCCGGACTCGGTGCCGTCGTTCTACCAGCTGCCCACCGAGCTGCTGACCACCGCGGCCTCGATCCGCGTCGCCGGGATCGACACGTCAGGCGAGGTCGAGCCGGTCCTGGTGCGGGCACAGGGGCGCTACTACCTCGGTGTGGGGTCCGACCACACCGACCGAGCCGTCGAGACCCGCAGCATCGCCGAGGCGAAGCGTGCCTGCCCCAAGCCGCTGGGTGCGAAGGTCGTCGCCCTCGGCCCGGATCCGGCCGCCTGGGAGTGGGACCGCATCGCGGTCAGGTCCGAGGTCGACGGCCGGCACTACCAGGACGGCGCGCTCGCCTCGATCCGCAGACCCGAGGACCTGCTCGAGCGCCTTCGACGCGCCGTCGGAGACATCGACGGCGACTTCGTTCTGTACTGCGGCACCGTTCCGCTTCGCGACGGCACGTTCGTCGTGGGGTCGAGGTGGACGGTGTCGCTCACCCTGCCCGACGGCGTCGCGCTCACGCACACCTACCTCAGCAGCACGGACGGCGCCGAACGCGCCGTCCAGGAAGGACGACCCATGCGCACCGGTGGCGACTACCTCGCCGCGCTCGCCGACGACCGGGAGATCTACGTCGACGGCGAGCGGGTGTCCGACGTGGCCGGGCATCCGGCGTTCGCGCCGATCGCCCGCACCGTCGCCGAACTCTTCGACCTCGCGGCCGCTCCGGACTCGGGCATGACCCACCGCGACGCGGAGACCGGGCGACCGGCCAATGTCGCCTTCGGGGTGCCGCGGAGCAGCCAGGACCTGCGCGCACGTCGTGCCGCCCACGAGACCTGGGCCCACCACACGCGTGGCTGGGTAGGGCGCAGCCCCGACCACGTCGCGGCGTTCCTGGCCGCCTTCGCCGCGCATCCGGGCTCGTTCGGGACCGAACCGCACGCCTTCGGTGACAACGTCGTCCGCTATCACCGGCGCGTCCTGGAGGAGAACCTCTACGTGTCGTACGCGATCATCCCGCCGCAGGTCTCGCGCGCGACCACCGCCCACGAGTGGGAGGGCGAATTCGTCCAGGCGGGTGTGGTCGAGGAGCGCGCGGAGGGGATCGTGATCCGTGGAGCCCAGATGCTCGCCACCGGCGCCGCCGTGGCCGACGAGTTGTTCGTCTCGTGCATCAAGCCGCTGACGCCCGAGGACCGGGACTTCGCCGTCGCGTTCGCCGTCCCCGTCGCGACCCCCGGCCTCAAGCTGTACTGCCGGCGTCCCTACGCCACGGCCGCGAGCAGCGCGTTCGACTACCCGCTGTCGTCGAGGTACGACGAAACCGACGCCCTGGTCGTCTTCGACGACGTGCTCGTCCCGTGGGAGCGCGTGTTCGTCGACCGCGACGTCGCCGCTCTCCGTCGCATGTTCTACGAGACCGGCGCGCACGTGCTCGGCAACTGGCAGGCGCAGATACGGTTCGTCGTCAAGCTCAGGTTCATCGCCGGGCTGGCGCGCAAGATCGCCGCCGTCAACGGGGTCGACCGGATTCCCGGCGTCCAGGAGAAGCTCGGCGAGCTCGCGAGCATCGCCTCCCTGGTCGAGTCCGCCGTCGACGCGGCCGAGTTCAGGGCCGCACCGGACGAGGCCGGCATGTGGCGCCCCGACGCGCGGTCGGTGTACGGCGCCATGGGGCTGCAGGCCGAGCTCTATCCGCGGGTCCTCGCGATCCTGCGCGAACTCGCGGGCGGCGGAGTGCTCCAGCTGCCGTCCAGCGTCCTCGACCTCCGCAGCGCCCGGACGCGATCCGACATCGACAGGTACATCCAGTCTCCGGGGGTCCCGGCGGAGGAGCGCATCAAGCTGTTCAAGCTCGCCTGGGACGTCGTCGGCTCCGAGTTCGGCGGCCGGCACCTGCAGTACGAGATGTTCTACGCCGGCGCCCCCTTCGTCGCGAAGGGCCACGCGTTCCGGAACTACGGGTACGACGCGCTGGTGGCCGACGTCGACGCGTTCCTCGCGACCTATGACGCACAGCAGCCGACCACGATCGGAGGCGGCGAGGCGTGAGCAAGCCCGAGCACGAGTTCTTCCCGGCCGCGACGGTCGAGTTCACCCGGTGCGCCGGAGACGTTCCCCAGCTCACCGAGCGGATCCTCGCCGCTGACGCCGCCGACGGCGTCGCCACCAGAATCCTTCGCTTCGAGCCGGGTACCGACACGACGCCCAACGGTGTCCAGGTGCACGACTTCTGGGAGGAGGTCTACATCGTCGAGGGCTCGCTCACCGACCTGCGCCTGAACCAGACCTTCGTCGCCGGGAGCTATGCGTGCCGGCCACCGGGTATGCCGCACGGTCCGTGGCGCAGCGACGACGGTTGCCTGACCTTCGAGGTGCGCTACCGCACTGGTCCCGGTCGCACCCGGACCGCGTGACATGGACGCCGCGACGCACGTCGAGCCGCTGGCGATGAGGAGCGCGATGGGCCGTTTCGCCACGGGCGTCGCGGTCATCACCACCCAGGCGCCGGACGGTGCCGCTCACGGTATGACCGTCAACTCGCTGACGTCGGTCTCGCTGGAACCGCCGCTGCTCCTGGTGTGCTTCAACCGCGGGGCACGGACCGGCGAGGCGATCGTGGAGTCGGGCCGGTTCGCCGTCAACATCCTGTGCCGGCGCCAGCAGCCGATCGCCATGCGCTTCGCACGGCGAGGTGAGGACCACTTCAAGGGCCTCGACCTCGCCTACGGCGAACAGGGCGTTCCCGTCGTGCCGGGTGCCCTGGCCCAGCTCGAGTGCGCCGTCGACCGCGTCGTGGAAGCGGGCGATCACACCGTCGTCTTCGGAGCTCCCCTGAGCATCCGGGAACGAGACGGCGAGGCGCTCGGGTACTTCAGCGGGCGGTTCAGCGACATCGAGCCGCACGGCCACGAGCGACCGGGTTGGTCCTTCTGACGTTGGAGAGCACCATGACGGTCGACACCGTTCTCGGTCCCATCGATCCGGCCGAGCTGAGCCATGTGCAGACGCACGAGCACCTCCTGTGGAGCCTCGCGACCCCGACGACGCCGTGGGCGCAGCTCACCGCCGTCGCCGACGTGGACGAGATCACGCTGCAGAACCGCTACTGGGTCCGGCGGCACCACCCGGGCATCGACCTGGTGCAGTCCGACGCCGACCTCGCGATCCAGGAGCTGAACGCCTACCGCGAGAGCGGGGGAGGCACGATCGTCGACGCGACCTGCGTCGGAATCGGCCGCGATCCGCTTCGCCTCCGCGAGATCTCGCTGCGGTCGGGCGTGCAGGTGGTGATGGGGTCCGGCTACTACACGCACTACTACCATCCGCCGTGGCTGCGCGAGCAGAGCGCGGAGCGGATCGCCGACGACCTGGTCGCCGAGCTGACGCACGGCGTCGGCGACACCGGGATCAAGCCCGGGATCATCGGTGAGATCGGGATGAGCTGGCCGGCGCACCCCGAGGAACTCAAGGTGCTCGACGCCGCCCTGACGGCAGCGGCGGTCACCGGCCGCCCGGTCCTCATCCACCCCGGCCGCGACCGGATGGCCCCCTTCGAGCTGATGGACCTCGTCGACGAGCGTGGCATCGACCCGGCCCGGATCGTGATGTGCCACGTCGACCGGACCCTGTTCGACCCCGCCGACGTCCTCGCCCTCGCCCGGCGTGGCTGCTACGTGGAGTTCGACATGTTCGGACGTGAGGCCAGCTACTATCCCTTCGCGGACATCGACATGCCGAACGACGCGGGCCGGCTCGACCTGATCGCGGCCGCCTGTGCCGCCGGATTCGGCGACCAGCTGCTGCTCGCCCAGGACGTGTGCCACAAGACGAGCCTGCGACACTATGGGGGCGAGGGCTACGCGCACATCCTCGACCACGTGGTGCCGCTCATGCACCGCAAACTCGAGGACCCCGCGTGGGTACGAGCGCTGACGACGTCGAATCCCGCGCGGATGCTCTCACCTGCTGGCGGCCGACGAACGAAATGAGTTGAGAGACCCAGTGGCCAACCGGAGTCGCCCCACCCGCGCGAAGAAGAAGGGAGCGGCCGAGCGCCCTCCGATCACCGTCGACCAGATCCTTGACGCCGCGCTCGAGATCGTCGACACCGAGGGGATCGACGCGCTGGGCATGCGGCGCGTCGCCGGTGACCTCGGGGTCTACCCGCAGACGCTCTACTGGCACCTCGGCAACAAGGCGCAACTGGTCGCCCTGCTGTTCCAACGGGTCCTGGACGGCGCGGACATCCCGTCGCCAGAGGGGCACGAGTGGGACCGCTGGCTGAAGGCCACCGCGATCGAGGTGCGGCGCGCCCTCGGCGAGCACCCGCACCTCGCCCCGGTGTTCGCCTCCACGATGCAGGTTAGCTCGCCCTCGCTTCGCCTGGCCGAACTGACGCTGCGCGCGCTCAGCGCCGCGGGCTTCTCGGGACACCAGCTCCTCACCGTCTACAACGCCTACATGGGATCCGTCTTCGGCTGGATCTCGACCGAGTTCTCCGCCCAGCCGCTGGACGCGGACGACGCCTGGCAGGACGAGTTCCGTGAGCACCTGCGGTCGGTCGGGGACGAGGCGCCCACGATCTCGGGCAACTACGACCTGCTCGCCAACAAGGCGTTCATGCTGCGCTGGGGCTCCGGAGTCACGAACGAGATGACGGACAGCTTCGACCTGATGGTCGAGAGCCTGCTCAAGGGATTCGCCTCGATGCGCGAGGGCTAGGACCTCGCAGAACGCGCGGCGATCGGCGCTCGCGGACGCCGCCTGATCAACAGGCCTTAGCTCCGCTCGGTCTCCGAAACTCCGACACTCGAACCGAGTTTGATCGATGTGAGAACGCTGTCGTGTCCGCGACAGTGATGTCGCGTCGTTTCCGCAGCGATCTCACATCGATCTCGGCCGCGACGACTGTGCCCCCTGGCGCGTCACTGGGTGGGATCACTGTGCGTGCTGGGTGGCGTTGCTGTTGTCAGAGCAGCAGTGATCCGCCCCACCTGGCGCAGCGATCTCACACCGTGAGTTGGGGATCGCGCCGGTCGGGCCGGTCGACTCGGTCGGGCCGGGCTTCTCGTTGGCTGGCCGACCGTGCGCCCGGGTCTGCCGCGTTCGCTGGGGGGGTCGCCACGTTGGCCGTCCCCCTGATAGCTGCCCGTTCTTGGCCGCGGTGCCGCGGCTGAGAACATGGGCAGCAGGGGGACGGCCCACTGCCGCCAAGCGGCCAACACGGCGAGCAGCCCGGCCAACGCAGCGCCCCCGCCAACTGCCGCACCAGCCGGTATCGCCGATGAGACGTCCACACGATCAAATCGGACTCAACACCAAACGAAGCTAGTGGGGGAGCGGCGCGAAGTCGTCGACGAGGTCCGCCTCCGTTCGCCGGCGGCGCACCTGGTGCGCCGTCCCGTCCCGCACGATCACCGATGCCGGCACGGGGAACGAGCAGTACTCCGTGGAGACGGACTCGCAGTAGGCGCCCTGGTCCAGGAGCGCGACCAGGTCGCCCTGCCGGAGGTCGGGCAGCAGGGCCGGCTGGCTGACGCTGTCGGGAGCGCAGGTCGAGCCCGCGACGTCGATCAGGACCGAGCACGGCTCGTTCATCCGCGCCGCGGCCAGGACGGGATGGTGCATGTCAACCATCAGCCGCCGGACGAAGTGATAGCCCGAGGTCCGTTCGAGGAAGGCCCAGTCCCGTTCGTCGCGGCCGAGGAGGACCTTCTTCCTGATCCCGACCTCGGCCAGGAACACGCCGGCGTTCGACGTCACGAACCCGCCGGGCTCGATCCACACCTCCGGAGTCGCCAGTCCGTGACGCCGGAGGAGGTCGTCCAGATGGCCCGCCGTCGCCGCGACCGAGTCGCCCAGCGCGGGCATGTCGGTCACGCCCCGCGGGCCGTAGCCGGTGTCGGTCGCGATCCGGAAGCCCCCGCCGAGGTTGAACACGCGGATCTCCGACCCCGCGACCTCGCGCGCGTGCACCGCGATGTCGACGAGCTGCTCGACGACGCGCCGGCGGCGTTGAAGGTCGAGTCGCGCCGAGTACTCGAGGTCGAACGCGGTGAACCCCAGGTGATGGTGCAGCCCGGCCAACTCCAGCCCGTCGGTGCTGCCGATCCGGTCGATGGCCCGCAGCACCTCGTCCTGGGACATCCCGAACTTCGTCTCCATCTCCGAGCGCAGCATGCCGGCGTCGTCGTGATGGCGGGTCAGGTCGGTGGCCACCCGGAGAGCGACGTTCACCGTCCTGCCGTCGAGCTGGCGGATCAGTTTCGTCAGCTCGGCGGTCGAATCGATGTTGATCGCGGCGACGCCGGACGCGACCGCCCAGCGAAGGTAGGAGTCGGTCTTGCAGTTGCCGTTGACCACCAGCCGGCTGGGATGCACCCCGGCGCGCTCGGCGAGCAGTGCGTGGCCCTCGGAGGCGACGTCGACCATGGCGCCCTCGGCGGCCACCACCTGAAGCACCTGCGGAGACGGGTTCGCCTTGCTCGCGTAGACGACCCGGGTCCGCAGCGGTGCGTGCGTGAACGCCTCGTGGATCGTCGACAGGTTGGTCCGGATCGTCGCGTCCGAGAGCACCCAGAGGGGAGCGCCGAACCGCGCGACCAGGTCACTCGCGCGGGCGCCGTCGATCAGCAGGTGACCGTCCGGTGACGCGTCGAGCGCGACGTCGTGGGGGCGAAGCCGGTCGCGGGACGTCATCGCGGCGGACCCGGCGGTGTTCGTCTGCATGCCAACCCATCCTTTGCGTTGAGGGCGGCGGCACCCGCCGGCCCGAGCTATTGCACACCGTACAACACTCTTGTACGGTGTTCCGACCGACGTTTGGATGGAGGTCCATCGTGAAGTCGAGTGTTCGCGCCCTGGGTTCCTTGGCGGGTTGCGTCGCGTTGTTCGCGACGTTGTCCGGCTGCGGTTCCGACACCGTCTCCGACGGGTCGCCGGAGAACGACACCGCGAGTGCCGATGAGGAGCTGAGGGCGTTGCTGCCCGCGGACATCAGGGAGGCCGGCAGGCTCACGGTCGCGACGCCGTACGGCGTGCCGCCGTCGATCTTCGTGGACGATCAGGGTCACCCCACCGGCATCGCCTACGACCTCGGGCAGGCGATCGGCGCGCAGCTGGGCGTCACGATGGAATGGCACGAGCTGGCCTTCGCCAGCGTCATTCCCGGGCTTCAGTCCGGCAAGTACGACCTGTCGATGGGCGTCATCGCCGATTCCCCCGAACGCCACGAGATCCTCGACTTCGTGGACATGGTCGGCAATCGCGCCGTCTTCCTGCTGAAGAAGTCCAACCCGGCCGGAATCTCCGATCTGACGACCATCTGTGGCCGGACCGTCGGCGCGCTCACCGGCGCCTACCACGTCCAGGTGCTCAACGACGCCAGCAAGGCCAGCTGCGAGGGCGACGATGTCACCGTCAAGGAGTACCCCTCCAACAGTGACGCTCAGGCACAGGTCGCTTCGGGCCAGATCGACGCCCTTCGTGGGCCCGAGCTGGTGCTGAACCACACCGCGCAGACCGCCGGCGATGGTGCCGTCTTCGAGATCACCGAGGCCGGCGAGTCCGACAACCCGTTCGGGATCGCGATGCAGAAGGATCGCGGGGACCTTGCGGAGGCGATCCAGGGTGCCCTGGTCGAGCTGCACAGGAACGGCGAGTACCAGAAGATCCTGGAGAAGTACGACGCCCCGGCCAGCGCGACGCTGTCAGAGCCGCAGATCGCGATCAACGGGGCGGGCACCTCCGCCTTCCCGGCCGAGTAGCGCTTGCGTGCCGGCGATCGACGCGGAGACGAGAAGTGGCGGCATGAGCATCGACGATTCGGCGGCCCCGAGAATCGCGCGGCGGCGACCGTACCTGAGCTGGCTGGCCCTCGTGGTCGTGCTGGTGCTCATCGTCGGCGCCATCAGGTCCGTCGCGAACAACCCGTACATCGACTGGAGCGTCACCAGGCAGTACCTGTTCAATGACCAGGTACTGACCGGCGTGTGGATGACCGTCCGCCTCGCGGTGATCTCGATGCTGCTCGGCATCGTCCTCGGCATTCTGGTCGGGCTCGCCCGGCTCTCGCGCAACCGGCCGCTGGCGCAGGTGGCGGCGTCGTTCATTCTCCTGATCAGGGGAGTGCCGGTGCTCGTGCAGTTGCTGATCTGGGGGAACATCGGCCTGTTCGTCCAGACGGTGAAGATCGGTGTGCCGTTCACCCCGATCGAGTTCTGGTCGTCGCCGGCCAACGACCTCATCGTCCCCTTCGTCGCGGCCACGATCGGCCTGGCGCTGCACGAGGCCGCGTACATGGCCGAGATCATTCGCAGTGGTGTCCTGTCGGTGGATCGCGGCCAGTCGGAGGCGGCTGCCGCGCTGGGGATGCGGCCGGGACGGATCATGCGGCGTATCGTCCTGCCGCAAGCGCTGCGGGTGATGATTCCGCCCACCGGCAACCAGTTCGTCACCCTGGTCAAGGGCACCAGCCTCGTCTCGGTGATCGCCGGCGGCGACCTGCTCACCCAGACGCAGAACATCGCCGCCACCAGTTACCGGATCATCGAGATGCTCGCGGTCGCGACGTTCTGGTACCTGGTCCTCGTCGGCCTGGCAGGCGCGTTGCAGGTCGTGCTCGAGCGCTGGGCAGGGAAGGGCCACACCCGATGAACCAGCAGGATCCGATCATCGAAGCTCGCGACATCCACAAATCGTTCGGCCAGGTCACCGTCCTGACCGGCGTCGACCTCGAGGTGTGGCCGGGCGAGGTCGTCTGCCTCATGGGAGCGTCGGGATCCGGCAAGACCACGCTCCTGCGCATGATGAATCATCTGGAGACGCCCGACCGCGGCACGATCCGCGTCGGCGGCGATCTCATGGGCTACCGGTTGCACAAGGGTCGCCTGCACGAGCTGTCGCCCAGCAGGGTGGCCGATCAACGCCGGCAGATCGGCATGGTGTTCCAGCACTTCAACCTCTTCGGGCACAAGACCGTGCTCGAGAACGTGATCGAGGCGCCCGTGGGTGTCCTCGGGCTACGCAGGTCGGCTGCGATCGAGCGGGCTCAGGACCTGCTCGCCAAGGTGGGCATGCACGAGCGCGCCGACGCCTATCCGGCTCAGCTCTCGGGCGGTCAGAAGCAGCGGGTCGCCATTGCCCGGGCGCTGGCGATGGAGCCGAAGGTGATGCTGTTCGACGAGCCCACGAGTGCGCTCGATCCCGAGCTCGTCGGCGGCGTGCTCGCGGTGATGCGTGAGCTGGCCGCCTCCGGCATGACGATGGTGGTGGTCACGCACGAGGTCGGCTTCGCCCGCGGTGTCGCGGACCGGATCGTGCTCATGTCGGACGGCGTCATCGTGGAGAGCGGGCCGCCCGACGAGGTTCTGGACCGGCCCAGACACGAACGCACCCGCCGGTTCCTCAGTGCGATGCGCTGACGACGGCAGCGGGACACCTCGCCGGAACCGTCCCTCTGCTGACAGCAGAGCGGTGCCGGTGGGGGCGCGGTCCAGGCCGTAGGCTCCTGCGGTGGGTGAGCGGCAGCCGCTGGGGCGGGCGTTGAGCAACGTCGTGGCGGCGAACGTCAGCTCGAGCCTCGGCGACGGCATCGCGAAGGTCGCGGCACCCCTGCTGGCCGCGCGGCTGACCGGCGATCCGCTGCTCGTCGCCGGTATCGCGGCGGTGGCGATGCTGCCGTGGCTGATCTTCGCCATCCCGGCCGGGATCCTGCTGGACCGCGTCGACCGGCGACGCGCGATGGCCCTCGCCAACGGGGCGCGGGCGCTCCTCGCCGTCCTGTTGCTGGTGCTGTTCGCCACGGACGCGTTGACGATCTGGTGACTCTACCTCGTCGTGTTCGTCTACGGGGCGCTCGAGACGGTCTACGACGGCGCACTGCGGGCGGTGCTGCCGTCGATCGTCGCCAAGCCGGACCTGCCGCGGGCGAACTCGCGGATCGAGGGCGGCGAGATCGTCGTCGAGCGGTTCCTGTCCGGCCCGCTGACCTCGGCGCTGTTCGCGGTGTCGGTGGTGGTGCCGCTCGGCATCAACGCGCTGACGTACGCGGTCGCCGGCGTGCTGGCCGTCTTCCTCCCCACGGCGGCGGCCGGCACCCACCGCGGCGACCCGGGGGAGCCGCACGTCGCCTGGTATCGGCAGTTCACCGTGGGCTTCCGCTACCTCATGGGCCACCCGATGCTGCGGAAACTGTGGCTGATCAGCGTGGTGGTCGGCCTGCTCTTCTCGGCCGCCACGGCGACGGTGGTGCTCTACGTGCTGAACCGGCTCGGGCTGCCGGAGGCGTGGTACGGCGCGTTCATCCTGGCCGGTGCGGTGGGCTCACTCGGTGCCGCCGCTCTGACCAACCGGCTGAAGGAGCGGTACCGGGCCGGGCCGGTGATGGCCGTCGCGCAGACGGTGGCGCTGCTGGCGCTGGTGCTGATGGGCGCTGTCCCGGTGCTCGGCGTGGTCGCGTTCGGCTATCTCGTCTCCGCCGGCGGCACGACGGTGTGGAACATCCTGGTCATGTCGCTGCGTCAAGCCGCCATCCCGAGCCGCCTGCTGGGCCGGGTGCACGGCACCTGGCGCACGCTGCTGTGGGGCACCATGCCGCTCGGGTCGTTGTTGGGCGGAGTCCTGGGCCGGATCGATCTGCGGGCCCCGTTCCTGATCGCGGGCGGTGCCGCGACGCTGGTCACGCTCGCATCGTTCCGCTTCCTGGCCGGTCTGCCCAACCCGGAGGACCTCGACGACGCGGACGCGATCAGCCCACCGTGAGGTGGAGATCGCGCCCGCCCACATGTCGTCACGACGTGAGTTGTGGGATCGGCACCGCCGTTCCGGCGCGCGCGGACTCCTGAGCCGCCAGCACGATGCGCAGGGTCCGTAGCCCGACGGCGCCGTCGGGCTGCGGAGCCCGGCCGGACCGGACGCCGTCGAGGAAGTGCCCGAGCATCGCGCGGTCGAGGTCGGTGCCCAGCGACAGCCAGGCCGGTCCGCCGCCGGCGTAACCGCCGACGTGGGTGCCGAACGGGTCGATGTCGGCGACGCCCTCGGTGCCGACGACCTGCAGGGTGAGGCCGCCCCAGTTCGGCGCGCTGTCGGGGTGGCTCCACGAGCAGTCGATGGTGGCGATGGTGCCGTCGGCGTAGGTGACGGACACCAGGCCGCCGGTCTCGACGCCGTTGATGGGCTTCTCGGCGTGCAGGATGCGGTTGGTGACCGCGCGCACCTCGACCGCCGGCTGCTCCAGGAGCGCGTCGAGCAGGTCGGCCACGTGCACGACGTGATCGACCAGGGCGCCGCCGCCGGACAGCTCCGGCTGGGTGAACCAGGCGCGGTCGCCGATCGGGATGTGGCCGTTGTTCGTTCCGGTGGCGGAGAGGACGGTGCCGAGCCGGCCGCCGTCGTGCAGGGACTTCAGGGCCGCGAACTCGGTGCTGAACCGAACCGGGTACGCGGTCATGAGGAACAGGCCCGCGCGCTCGCACGCCTCGATCATCCCCTCGGCGTCGGCGGCGGTCGTCGCCAGCGGCTTCTCACACAGCACGTGCGCGCCGGCGGCCGCGGCCCGCACCGTCAGGTCGCGGTGCCGGCTGTTCTCCGCACAGACGATGACGGCGTCAGGCTGCCAGGCCAGCGCGTCGTCGTAGCTGTCGGCGTAGGCGACGCCGAGCCGGTCGGCCAGGGCCCGCCCGCGCAGCTCGCCCGGTGGCGCCGTCGCACCGTCCGGGTCGGTGGCCAGCAGTTCCACGCCGGGCCAGTCCGCCAGCAGCGACGCGTACGAGGTGGCGTGCACGTGGGCGAACGACAGCAGTGCGACCTTCATGCGATCTCCTCCAGCAGCGCAGTGGTGTCGAGGCGCACGGGCGTGCCGGACCGCAGCGACTCGAGCGCGGCGGTGGCCAGCCAGACGGCGACGGCGCCATCGGCGGCGCTCACCCGGGGGGCCGGCCCGCCCGCGACCGCGTCGGCGAACTCGCGCAGCTCCGTCAGGTAGGGGCTCTCGCCGGTCGGTGTCTCGGGGTGGTCCTCGCCGCCGGCGGGCAGCGGCGCGAGGTCGAGCCGGACGGCCGGGGTGGCGGCGCTGTCGTAGCTGAGCACGCCGTCGTCGCCGGCGACGTGGAACGACGTGCGGAACCCGAGGTGCGGCGGGCCCCACAATCCCTGAACGTGGCTGAGCGCGCCGGAGGCGTGGGTCAGCGTGACGTGCGCGGCCTGCATCGGGTAGCCGTCGCGATCGGCCGTGTGCGAGCGGGCGAACACCTCGACGACCTCGCCGGCGACCCAGCGGGCGAGGTCGAGGTCGTGGATCATCTGGTCCATCAGCAGGCCGCCGGACTCCGTCACGTCGGAGAACCAGGGCGCCCACGAGGGGAACATGCCGCCGCGGCTGAACCGCAGCACCGCCGGCCGGCCGATGCGCCCGGCGGCGACGGCGGCCCGCATGGCGGCGTACTCGGGGAAGTAGCGCACGACATGGCCGGGGAAGAGCGCGACGCCCGCGGCGGCGGCCTGCCGCACGAGGCCGGCGGCGTCCGCGCCGGTGCGGGCCAGCGGCTTCTCGCAGACCACCGGGCGACCGGCGTCGAGGGCCCGGCAGACGATCTCCTGGTGGGTGGGCGTCGGGGTGACGACGTCCACGAGGTCGACCTGGCCGAGCAGGTCGTCGAGGGACGCCGCGACCGTGCCGCCGTGTTCGGCGGCCAGCCGCTCGGCGCCGGCGAGCGAGGTCACCAGCAGCTTCGCGCCGAGTGCGCGCCAGGCGGCGGCGTGGACGCGGGAGATGCCGCCGGCCCCGACCAGGCCGACCGTGAATTCGGGCATGGAATCCTCACTTGAGTCCGGAATGGGCGAGTCCGTTGATGACGCGGCCGCTGAGGTGGTCATGCGGCTGGTCCACCAGGGGGAGAGATCATCAACCTTTCGTGCTGCTATCGCGACACAAAAGGTTGATGATCATGGACGTGGGGGTGCGTGCACGACGGCGACCGACCGGATCATCCGTCAGACCAGCACGCACGCTGCCTACTGGCACGAGGTCGCCTGGAGGAGCTGACCGACCGCTTCGGTACTGTGGCGTCGTATGACCGGCACCGAGATCGGGATCACCGCAGACCTGGTCCGCGACCTGCTGCAGGAGCAACATCCAGACCTTGCGGGGCTGGCCATCTGTGAGGTCGCGGGCGGCTGGGGCAACCAGATGTGGCGTCTCGGGGACGAGTTGGTCGTGCGCATGCAGCGCATGGACCCCACCCCGGAGTTCCAGCTCAAGGAGCGGCGGTGGCTACCTGTGCTGGCCCCGCTCCTGCCGCTCCCGGTGCCGACCCCGGTGCGGTTCGGCGAACCGTCCGAGCGCTTCCCCAAGCACTGGACCGTGATGACGTGGGTTCCCGGCGAGCCGCTGGACCACGGCTCGATCAGCCGCGGCGCCCACGCGGCCGACACGCTGGCGGGTTTCCTCCGGGCGCTGCACGTGCAGGCGCCCGCCGAGGCGCCGATCGCCACGGACCGCGGTGCCCATCCCCGCGACTGCACGGACGGTTTCGAGAACTTCTTCAAGGCCGTCAGCGGCCTCGACGACATCGCTGCCGACGTCCGGGCCGTCTGGGACGACGCCGTTGCGGCCGGGGCGTGGGAGGGCCCGCCGGTGTGGGTGCACGGCGACCTCCATCCCGCGAACGTCGTCGTCTCGGACGGCACGCTCGCGGGCATCGTCGACTTCGGTGACATGTTCGCCGGCGATCCAGCGTGGGACCTCGCCGCCGCATGGGTGCTGCTACCCGCGGGCACGGCCGCACGGTTCTTCGACGGGTACGCGCATGCGGACGAAGCGGCGATCCGGCGCGCCCGCGGGCTGGCCGCTATGAAGAGCCTCTTCCTCATGCTCATGGGCCAGAACGGAGATCGGGGTCTGTCCGGTGGCAAGCCGCACTGGGGGCCGGCAGGCCGGGCGGCGCTTGATCGTGTTCTGAAGGGCGTCTGACGCACGCTTCGTCGAACCAGCCTGAGGGGTTGGCGCCCGGCCAGGCGTGCGCGGCTGATTCAAGGACACATCATTTCGAGCCTTCGAGTCGACGGAATCCTTCCAAGCGTTGCTCTCGCTGCACGTCAGCGCCGTGATTGACGGTTCGACGCCGATGATATAGCGTTAAATCAGAACGGCTGGACCTGTTCATCTGAGCGGCGAGGAGATCACCGGTGATCACTGTGCTGTCGGCTGTGTCGTGCCGAACTGGTTCGGCCCGGGCACGAACGGATGTGTGCTGGTGACGTCCACCGTCGCGGCGACCCGGGAAGACGCCGACCAGCAGAACGGGTCCGGTGGCCGACGTGCCGCGGGCGCTCGGAGCCTACCGCTGCGCACTCGATGGCGCCGGGACCGGCTGCTGCTGCTGATCGGCCTGCCGGGCGTGCTGGCGATTCTGGTCTTCCATTACGTGCCGCTGCTGGGGAACGTCATCGCGTTCCAGCAGTACCAGCCCTTCCTCGGCATCCGCGACAGCCCGTTCGTCGGCTTCGACAACTTCGCCGTGCTCGTCAACGGCGACGCCGACTTCGTCAACGCCCTGACGAACACGTTGATCATCACGACGATCCAGGTCGTCTTCGTGTTCCCCTTGCCGATCGCCCTGGCGCTGCTGCTCAACTCGATGATCTCCGAGCGCCTCAAGCGGCTGGTCCAGTCGATTCTCTACATGCCGCACTTCTTGTCCTGGGTCATCATCGTGGCGCTGTTCCAGCAGATGTTCGGCAGCGTCGGCATGCTCAACACGTGGTTGCGCTCGGCCGACCTCGGGAGCGTTGACATCGTCGGGGTGCCGGAGCTGTTCAAGCTGGTGGTCACCGCCCAGGTGATCTGGAAGGACACCGGCTGGTCGATGATCCTGTTCCTGGCGGCGTTGTCGCGCGTGGACGTCAATCTCTACGAGGCGGCGGCGATCGACGGCGCCGGTCGGGCGCGGCGCGCCTGGCACGTCACGCTGCCGGCCATTCGGCCCGTGATCGTGCTGCTGCTGATCCTGAAGCTCGGCGACTCGCTCTCCGTCGGCTTCGAGCAGATCATCCTGCAGCAACAGGCGTTCGGCACCAGCGCCACGGAAGTCCTGGACACGTACGTCTACAACAACGGCATCGTCGGCGGCAACTGGGGCGTCGCGGCCGCGGTCGGGCTGGTGAAGGGCGTCGTCAGCGTCGCCCTGGTCCTCGTCGCCAACAAGGTCGCCCATCTGTTCGGTGAGCGGGGGGTGTACTCCCGATGACGCCGTCGCCGATCGGTACCGCGCGATCCACCCGCCGGGGGTCTCGCCGGCAGGAGCGGCCGCCGTGGATGGGGGAGCCGCTGCGCATGGGCATGGCCGCGCGCGCCGTGGTCCTCACGGTCTGCTGCGTCCTGGTGCTGCTGCCGTTCGTGGCGGTGGTCTCGACCAGCCTGGCCGGGCAGAACCAGATCACCAGCGCGGGCGGCTTCGTGCTCTGGCCGGACGATCCGTCCCTCGGGTCGTACCAGGCCGTGCTGTCGGGCGGGGTGGTGACCCGCGCCATGATCGTGAGCATCGGGATCACCGTCGTCGGCACGCTCGGGAGCCTCGCGGCGACGATCGGCCTCGCCTACTCGCTGTCCCGCCCCGGATCGTTGCTGCACAAGCCGATCCTGCTGGCGACCTTGTTCACCCTCTTCTTCAACCCGGGCATCATTCCGATGTACCTGATCGTGCGGCAGCTGGGGATGATCGACACCTACGCCGCGCTGATCCTGCCCGTGCTGATCAACGGATTCAACGTCATCGTCATGCGGGCGTTCTTCCTCGAGATTCCGCAGGAACTGCTCGAGAGCGCTCGCATCGACGGCGCGAGCGAGCTGAAGATCCTGATGACCATCGTCCTGCCGCTGTCGAAAGCGGTGATGGCGGTCATCGGGCTGTTCTACGCCGTCATGTACTGGAACGCGTTCTTCACGGCCCTTCTGTACCTCAACTCCACCGAGAAGTGGCCCCTCCAGTTGATCGTCCGGACCTTCGTGGTCAACCAGACTCCGCTGGCCGCGGACGACCTGGCCTTGAGCAGCAACGAGATGCCGCCTCAGCTGTCGATCCAGATGGCGATCCTCGTCCTGGCGATCATCCCGATCCTGCTGGTCTACCCGTTCCTGCAGCGACATTTCACGAAGGGCCTGCTGGTCGGCGCGGTCAAGGGCTGAGGTTAACGGCCCAGCGCTCTCAACCACCCCGAGAAGGGATCTGTCATGGATCGTCGAACGTTCCTGCGTGCGGCCGGGCTGTCGACCCTGGCCGTCGCCGCGGGCACCGGATTCACCGCGTGCAGTTCGCGCAACGATGCCGGGCCCACCGGCTCCGGCTCCGGCTCGACCACTCTGGTGTTGCCCACCTACCGGGATGCCGGGGCGGCCGCGGCCGATCTGGTGGGAGCACACGAGGGTTCGCTCCCCGGCTTCTTCGCGTATCCGGCGAACCCGAGCCGCATGTACGAGCGGCCCGTCGTCGACGACCTGGAGATCACGGCCCTGACGTACTCGTTCAGCCCGGTGGTGCCGGGCCTGAGCGAGAACGAGATGTGGCAGAACATCAACGAGACCATCGGCGCGAAGATCGACATCTCCTATACGCCCGACGCCGACTACGACAGCCGCTTCGCCACGACCATCGCGGGCGGGGACATCCCGGACCTCGTGGCCATCAGGCCGCCGGTCCAGGAACTGCCGGCGATGCTGGAGGCGGCCTTCGCCGACCTGACCGATCATCTCTCCGGCGATGCGATTCTGGACTACCCGAGCCTGGCGGCGATACCCACGGCGGCTTGGCGCAAGGCCGTGGTGCAGGGCCGCATCTGGGGACTGCCCGTGCCGCGGCCGCCCATCGGCCCGGCGTTCTTCGTGCGGAAGGACCTCCTCGAACAACGTGGCCTCCCGGTGCAGCCGCGGAACTTCGACGAACTGGCCGACACGTTCCGTGCCTTGACCGACGCCCGGAGCAACACCTATGCGTCGGCATCGGTCATCGAGCTCGTGGGCTTCCTCGCCAACACGCTCAACGTGTCCAACGGCTGGTCGGAGGAGGGCGGGTCGTTCACCTACTGGGTCGAGACCGATGAGTACGAGCAGGCCCTCGCGGAAACGACGGGACTCGTCGAGGAGGGTGTCTTCCACCCGGACTCCATCGCGACGCAGAACACGCAGCGCAACGAATGGTTCACGAACGGTTCGGCGCCGATGATCATCGCCGGCTGGGGTGGCTGGCACAGCTTCGTCAACTGGGGCAAGGAGGTCGCGGGGCACGAGGTCGCAGCGATCATCCCGTTCGGTCACGACGGCGGGGAGGAGGCCAAGCACGCACTCGCCGAGTCGTCCGGCTTCACCGCCCTGCGCAAGGCCGACCCGGAGCGGATCGACCAGATCCTGCGGGTCGCCGACTGGCTCGCGTCGCCCTTCGGCACCCAGGACTACCTGACCCGCAAGTTCGGCATCGAGGGCGTCACCTACGACCTCGCCGGCTCCGATCCGGTGTCGAACGAGCGCGGCAGCAACCTGCGACTCGTCCCGTTCGCGTATCTCACCGACTGCATGGGCCCGATCTATCAGGCCGGCGACCAGGCGGTCGTGCAAGCGCGCTTCGACTACCAGGAGCAGGTGCTGCCGATGATCGACCCGGACCCGACGGACGGCCTCTACGCGCCGGCGCAGTCGGCCAAGGGCGCCCAGCTCGAGAAGATCCTCGAAGACGGCCGCAACGACGTTCTCGCCGGCCGGCGGCCCGTGTCGCAGTGGGCGGACGTGGTCGACGAATGGCGCTCCCGCGGTGGGGACGAGATCAGGCAGCAGTACGAGGACGCGCTCGACGCCGCCGGCTGACCGCCGGCCACACCCCCGACCGACACTTGCGGAAGGAACGTGCATGCGACGACGACTGACGCGCGCCATGGCCCCGGTCACGGCCATGGCGCTGGTGATGACGGGCATCGCGGCCGCGGCGGCCGACCAGAGCGACGACGCCGGCCTGCAGGTCTGGGTGTCCACCAGCGGCGACGACCAAGGGGCCGGCGACGAGGCCGACCCGCTGGCGAGCCTCAGTGGCGCCCGCGACCGGGTCCGTGAGCTGCGGCAGGCCGGCCAGCTGCCCGCCGGTCCGGTGACCATCGTGCTGCGGGAGGGCACGTACGAGCTGGCCGAGACGGTCGCGTTCGGTGAGCTCGACTCCGGCACCGCGGACGCGCCGGTCACGATCACGGCCCACGGGGGCGAGGAGGTCCGGATCGACGGCGGCGCCACCGTGCCCGGTTCGGCCGCCGTGCCCGTCACCGACCCGGCGCTGCTGGCCCGGCTGCCCGTGGCCGCGCGGCCCGAGGTGGTGCAGCTGGACCTGGCCGCGCTGGGGATCGACGATCTCGGCGAGTACCGCGACTACGGGTACGGGCGGGGGACCAACCCGGCGCCCGCGGAGCTGTTCGTCGACGGCGAGCCGATGTCGGTGGCGGCCTGGCCCAACGACGGCGACGTGCCGATCGGCACGGTCCTCGACCCGGGCTCGAACCCGAGCGCGGGGGAGCGGGACAACCGCGGCGCGGTGTTCGAGTTCGACGACCCGGCGCTGGACCGGTGGGCTCAGGCCGACCAGATGTTCGTGTCGGGCTTCTTCTGGCACGGCTGGGCCCACGACGCGATCCGCGCGGCCGCCGTCGACACCGGCGCCCGCACCCTCCAGTTGGCGTCGGCCACCCAGTACAGCGTCCGGTCCGGCCAGCCGTGGAGCTCGTTCCGGGTGAGCAACCTGCTGGAGGAGATCGACCAGCCGGGCGAGTACTTCATCGATCACGAGACCCGGCTCGCCTACCTGTACCCGCCCGGCCCGCTGGCCGGCGCCACGGTCCAGGTCTCCCTGCTCGGCACGCCCATGCTGTCGTTCGTCGACGCCTCCCACCTGCGGGTCGAGGGCCTGACGTTCGAGAACTCCCGCGGCATGGCCGTCTACATCGAGGGCGGCTCCGACGTGGTCGTCGCCGGCAACACCTTCCGCAACCTCGGCGAGGTGGCGGTGTCGATCGGGCAGGGCGCCACGCCGCCGGCCTTCCTCGGCGACCCCACGCCGCGCACCCCGGCCAGCAACGTCGTGGGCGCCCTCCAGGGCCATCTGGCGTCGAACAGCACGTGGAACCGCCGAGGCGGCACCGGACACCAGATCCTCAGCAACGACGTCGTCGACACCGGCTCGGGCGGCATCCTGGCCGGCGCCGGTGACCGGGCGACGCTGACGCCGGCCGGCATCCGCATCGCCAACAACGACGTGCGGTCGTTCAACCGGTGGCTCACCACGAGCGCGCCGGGCATCTGGATCAACGGCGCGGGCCTGCTGGTCGAGCACAACCTGGTCCGTGACGCCGCTCAGCGCGCGCTGTTCGTCAACGGGAACCTGCACACCGTGCGGCTGAACGAGATCTACGACGCCGTGCGCGACGCCGACGACGTGGGCGCCGTCGGGATGTACCGGGATCCCAGCGAGTTCGGCAACCTCTTCGAGCACAACTTCATCCACGACAACGGCAGCGATTACGGCGACTACGGCACCCAGGGCATCTTCCTCGACGACGGCACCAGCGGTCAGATCGTCCGGGGGAACGTGTTCGTCCGGGCCGGCAGCAACTTCGCCGTCAAACTGCACGGCGGCCGCCACAACCAGATCGAGAACAACATCTTCGTCGACACTCCGACCGGCGTGAACCTGGCGACCTGGACGGTCGATCACTGGAAGGAGCAGCTGAACAGCCCGCTGTTCCAGCAGCGGCTGGTCGAGGACCTCGACGTGCGCGAGCCACCGTTCAGCGACAGGTACCCGACCCTCGCGACCTACATCGGGCCGGACGGCAGTGCCACGGACCAGCCACCGAACACCAACGTCATCGCCGACAACGTGGCCGTCCGGCTGGGCAGTCTGGCGAGCAGCACGGTGGCGACCTTCGGCGACAACTACGTCACCGACGCCGACCCCGGGTTCGCCGACCCGGAGGCGATGAACTACGCGCTGTCACCCGACAGCGTCGTGTACGACGAACTGCCCGGCTTCGAGCCGATCCCGTTCGACCAGATCGGATTGTTCACCGACGAGTACCGGGCGTCGACCGATCCGCAACTCGGCGCGTTCGGCCTGCTGAGTCCGTCACACGGCAGCCAGAACGTCGATCCGCTCGCGCCGCCGGACCTGACGTGGCAGCCGTCCGACAACGCCGAGTCCTACCGGGTGCAGGTGAGCACCAGCAGCGACTTCTCCTCGCTGCTGGTCGACGAGGTGGTCAGGGAGCCCACGTTCGCGTTCGAGCAGACCCTTGCCTACGACACCGTCTACCACTGGCGGGTGCGCGCGGAGTCGATGTCGCACTCCCGTGCCGGTGCGCGCTGGAACGACGGGGGCAACCGCGCCTTCCGCACCCGCGACGTGGCCGCCGTGCCAGCGCCGCCGGTCGTGTCCATCGACGCGACGTCGCCCGATCGGACGGTGCTGAGCTGGGAACCGGTCGCCGAAGCCACGGAGTACGTGGTCCTCAGGCGGGTGGGCGCCGCCGGGCAGCTCCAGGAGCTGACCCGGGGTGTGCCGACGACGTTCACCGACGTCGAGGCCACGCCGCTGGCCGACCTGTCCTACACGGTGGTCGCCGCCAACCGGCTCGGCCGGAGCGACCCCTCGGCCGCGGTGGCCGTCGAGGCCGACGTGCGGTCGGCGTTCACGGCCGATTTCAGCGCCGGCCTGGATCCCGCGTGGTACGACGACCCAACGCTCGCCACCGGTCATTGGCAGGTCGTGGGGAGCGACGATCCGGCCTTGCGGCTGACCGGCGCGGCACAACCCGCGGGACTGCTGGTCGACGCCCCGTCGACGGAGACGTTCGCCGTGAGTGCCGACGTCGCGGTCGGGTCGTTCTCCCGCGCGCGGGCGGAAGGTCAGTACGCCGGGGTGAGCGCCGTCGGGCCGGACGGCGGGTACCTGCTCAGCATGAGCGGCACCGGGCACCTCACGCTGGAGGGCACCGGCTCGGCAGCCGGCGCGGACGAGGTGTCCGTCCCCTACGACCCCGCGGACGGTGCGGCCCGCCTGACCCTCGTCGTCACCGACCACTCGGTCATCGGCCTGGCCGACGGCGGCCCCGCGCTCGAGCTGGACCGCGTCGACGCGGTCGGCCTGACGGGGGTGGGCGTCACCGGAGCCGCAGCCGTCGTCGACTTCGACGACGTCGGTGTCGAAACGCCGCGCTGGGGCGTGCTGCCGCCGGGCTGGCAGCTGACGCAGTACGGACCGCACGAGGCGCTCGCCGCCCACGACGCCGGGACGTGGACCATCCGGGCGACCGGCGAGGACGTCTTCGGCACGCGGGACGAGTTCGGCTTCGTCTACCAGCCGGTGAGCCGGCCCGACGGCGGACGGGTGACCATCTCGGCCCGGGTGGAGTCGCTCGAACAGATCGCCGCCACCACGCTCGCGGGGGTGATGATCCGGGCCGAGGACACGCCGGAGGCGGCGAACGTCTTCAGCCGCACGGTGGCGGTCGGATCGAACCAGACCACGATCAGGGCGACGCCCGGCGACATCACCGGCTACACCTCGGTGGCCGGGCTCGGACGTCCGATCGAGCTCAAGTTGGTGTGGGAAGGCACGTCGGTCACGAGCTACTACCGCCGCGACGGCGGTGACTGGACGCTGCACACCGTCAACGAGATCGAGCTGCCGGACGACGTGATGGTGGGGCTGGCCGTGTCCGCCCGGCACCCCGAGCTCTACACCGAGGCCGTCATGACGAACGTGCAGCTGTTGGTCGAGCCATGACCACGGGCGATGCCCCCGTCCTCGCGCTGGGCTGTGCCCCGCTGGCCCGGGTCGCGCAGGTGGACGACCAGACCGCGGTCGGCACCGTCCACGCCGCCCTGGCCGAGGGGATGACGCTGCTGGACACCGCGCCGCACTACGGCGCGGGGGTGTCGGAGCGGCGGGTCGGCGACGCCCTGCGCGGGGTGCCCCGCGACGGGTACCGGGTCTCCACGAAGGTGGGGCGGTCGATCGAGCCACCGCCCGGACCCGGCGAGCGGTTCACCGCGGCCGATGGCCGGCGCAGTGTCCTGGACGACAGCTACGACGGCGCCTGGCGTTCGCTGGAGGGCAGCCTGCGCCGGCTCGGCGTGGACCACGTCGACGTGCTGCACGCGCACGATCCGATCGACCCGCCGCGGGCACTGCGTGGGCTGTTCCGCGCGCTGACGGAGATGCGGGAGCAGGGACTGGCCCGCACGATCGGGTGCGGCATGAACCGCTGGGATCTGCTCCTCACCTACCTCGACGAGGTGCCGCTGGACTGCGTGATGGTGGCGGGGCATCTGAACCTCCTGGATCAAGGGCTGGCGGACACGTTGCTGCCCTTGGCCAGGGAACGTGGCGTCGACGTGTGGGTCGCCGGTGTGTACGCGACCGGTGTGCTCGCCGCACCGGGGCCGGCCAGTACCTATCGCTACGAACCCGCCACGGCGAGCGTCCTGGAACGGGTCGCGGCGATCGACGCGATCTGCCGCCGTCACGACGTCGGCCTGCGGGCCGCGGCCGTCCGGTTCCCGTGGCGGTACGCGGGGGTGACCCAGCTGGTGGTGGGGGCACGCGAGCCGGCCGAGGTCCGGCAGGCGGCCGAGGCTGCCCGCGTCGCCGTCCCCGACGCCGTGTGGGACGAGCTGAGCCGTGCGGAGCTGGTGCCGGCCCGGAGCACCGGGTGATCGACGCCCACGCCCATGTCTGGGACGCCCGGCTGTTCCCGTTGGCGTGGCTGCGGCGGTACCCCCGGCTGCGCCAGCGGTACACGCTGGCCGACCTGCGGTCGGAGGCCGGCGACGCGCTGCCGGACCGGGTGGTCCTGGTGCAGGCGGGGACGAGCGCCGACGGCACAGCCTGGCTGCTCCGGTCGGTCGCCGCTGACCCGCTGGCCGGCGCGGTCGTCGCCTCCTGCCGGCTCGGCGTGGACGAGGAGTGGCCGGAGCTGGTGCGGCGCATCGAGGGCGCCCGGTCCGCCGACGACGGCGATCGCCTGCGCGGCTTCCGCGTCAGCGGCCTCGGACAGGACGAGGACTTCTGCACCCGCCCGGCCGTCCAGGCCGGACTCGCGGCCTTGGCCGACCACGGCCTGAGCGCTCACCTGCTGGTGCGGCCCGACCAGCTGCTCGGCGTCGCCACCGCGATGTCCCGCGTTCCGCACGCCTCGGTCGTCCTCGACCACCTCGGGTCGCCGCCACCGGCCGGCGACCGCGACGGGTGGCGCCGCGGCATCGCCGCCGTGGCGCAGTCACCGCGCGCGGCCGCGAAGCTCTCCGGTGCGGCGATGCGGGCCGACGACGGTTCCGGCGACGCCGAGGCGGTGGCCGCGTGGGCGCTGACGTGCTTCGGGCCGGACCGGCTGATGTTCGGCAGCGACTGGCCGGCGTCGACGCCCGAGGCCTCGTACGGGCAGGTGATGCGGCGCACCCGGCAGATCCTGGCCGGCATCGGGGCCGATCCGGACGACGGGCGGATCTGGGCCGGAACCGCCGCCCGGACCCTGCGCATCGAGGGAGCTGGAACCGCGGTCGTCGACCGGCATCGCGGCACCCCGACGAGAGGAAGTGAGCCGTGACCGTGACCGCACCGTCGGGCGCCGATCCCGACCGGCCGGCGCGGCCCGGGCCGGCGTCCAGGATTCTGCTGCGCTCGTCGTGGCAGACCGCGAACATCGGCGACGTCGCGCACTCTCCGGGGGCCGTGCGCGCCTGGCAGCGGTTCGCCCCGTCGGCCGAGGTGACGCTGTGGCCGCGCCGGCTCGGGCGACGCGAGCGGGCCATGCTGGACCTGGCGTTCCCCGGCCTGCCGATCGTCGACGGCGACATCGACGGCGACGGTCGCGCCTCGACGCCGGAACTGCAGCAGGCGTGGGACGCGGCGGACCTGCTGGTCCACGGCTCCGCGGCGGACGTCGTCGTGGTCGACGACTTCACCGCGTGGGCGCGCAGCGACCGCCCGTACGGCTACTTCGGCGTCTCGGTCGACGCCGTGGGGCCCTGGGTCGGTGGCACCCTGAGCGAGCTGGAGACACTGGTGCGGGCGCTGCCGGCCGGGTACATGGACCCACGGCTGGCCGAGCTGCTGTCGGGAGCCGCCTTCGTGTACTGCCGCGACTCGCTGTCGCTGGCCTACGCACGCGGGCAGGGTGTCGGCAGCGACGTGCTCGAGTGGGGCGCCGACGCCACCTTCACGTTCGACCTGCGCGACGACCGTGCCGCCGACGCCATCCTCGCGCGGCACGGCCTGCGCGCCGGCGAGTTCGTCTGCGTGGTCCCGCGCACGAGGTACGCGCCGTACCACCTGCTGCGGAACTACCCGCCGGAGCGCCGGGACCACCTGCGGGACGCCGTCAACGCCGCCCACCTCGACGCCGACCTCCGGGCCGTCGTGGACGTGATCGTGCGCATCGCGCGCGACACCGGGATGTCGGTCCTGGTGTGTCCCGAGATGAGGCACGCGGTCGACCTGGCCCGCGACGAGATCATGCCCCGGCTACCCGCGGATGTCCGCCGGCGCGTCGTGCGGCTGCCCGACTACTGGGAGGTGCACCACGCGAGCGCCGTCTACGCACGGGCCCGGGCCGTCGTGAGCATGGACTGTCACTCACCGATCCTCGCCATCGGCCAGGGGACGCCCGCGGTGTACCTGCGGCTGCCGACCGAGACCGCCAAGGGGACCATGTTCGCCGACCTCGGCCTGGAGAGCATGACGGTCGAGGTCGGCCCGGACGCGGCCGACGCGGTCATGCACGAACTCGCCGGGACCGGCCGGACCTCGAGCCGGCTCGACGGCGTCCGCGCCGCCCACGCGCGGGCCACGGAGTCGCTGCGATCCATGGCCGAACGGTCGGCCGCCGTCGCGGATGGCAGCAGAGCTGCGAGAAGGTGATCACGGTAAGGTGATCTCGTGGCCACGCTGAGAGAGGTCGCTGACAAGGCCGGCGTATCCATGCCCGTGGTGTCGGCGTACCTGCGCGGCAGCAAGACCGTCCGGATGAGCGAAGACACCCGCCGCCGCGTGGCCGCGGCCATCGACGAGGTCGGGTACGTCCCCAACCTCGCGGCGCGCTCCCTGCGGACCTCGCGTACGAACGTCATCGCGGTCGTGGTGCCCAAGCTCGACAACCCCGCGTTGGCGGAGATGCTGCGCGGCATCTACGACGCGGCACAGGAGCTCGGCTACGTCGTCATGCTCGGCGATGCCGCCCGGCTCACGTCAGGGAGCCAGATGCTCGAGCATCTGCTCGCGCACGGGACGGTCGACGGCGTCATCGTGCGGCGCTCCTCGTCGCTCGACACCCGGGTTCTGGCCGACATGGCCGAGCGCGGGCTGCCCGTGCTGTTCCTGGACGACGAGTCCCTGCACGACTTCACCTGGCTGGCGCTGGACGACGCCGCGGGCATCCGGCTGGCCACCAGCCACCTGATCGATCTCGGCCACGTGCAGATCGACTTCCTCGGCGGGCTCGACCCCATCCCCGCCGCCGAGTTCACCAGGATCCGCTACGAGGGCTACGTCACCGCGTTGAAGGAGCGGGGTCTCGCCCCGCGGCCGCCCATCATGTCGGGGCAGGCGCCGGAGGACGGCTACGAGGCGTTCAGCTCCCTGGTGGCGCCCAGGGTGGCGGATCGGCGGAAGGACGCGCCGACGGCACTGGTGGTGAACAACGTGACCACGGCCACCGGAGTTCTGGCCGCGGCCTACGACGCCGGAATCTCCGTTCCCGGCGAGCTGTCCGTCGTCGGCTACCTGGACACGGCGGCTGCCAGCATGGCCCGGCCACGGCTGACCACGGTGCGGATGCCCATGTACGAGCTGGGCCATCGCGGCGTCGCGGCGCTGAGCGAGATCGTCAAGGGCGAGCACGTGCGCTCCGCCGTCCTGGCCGACATCGCGCCGACGCTCATCCGCCGCGACTCCACCGCGCCACCGGCCGGTCAGAAGTAGCGGACCGCGTCCACCGGACGGATGTCGGTCAGTGTGTCGTCGTAGTGACGCAGCGGGTGGGGCACGTACGGGTGGGCGCCGAAGGCGTCCGGCCTGAGTGTCACACCCAGCCCGGGCCGCGTCGGGATCAGCATCTGCCCACCATCGAAGACCAGCTCCTCGTCCGTGAGCGTGCGACGCCAGGGAACGTCGGTGGCCATGATCTCGAGGTAGCGGAAGTTCGGCAGGGCCGCCGCCAGGTGCATCGTCGCGGCCGTCGCGACCGGACCGCTCGGGTTGTGCGGCGCGATCGCCACGTAGTGCATCGCGGCCAGGTCCGCGATGCGGCGCACCTCGCTCAGCCCGCCGACGTGGCTGACGTCGGGCTGGATGTAGTCGACGGCGCCACGGCGCAGGATCTCGCTGAAGGCGTGCCGGTCGAAGATCCGTTCTCCGGCGGCGATGGGGACCTCGGACCGCCGGCGCACCTCGAGCAACGCGTCGACGTTCTCGGGCGGGCACGGTTCCTCGAACCAGAAGATGTGCAGCGGCGCGATCTCGCGCGCGATGGCGACGGCCGTGGTCGGCGAGAAGCGGCCGTGCGCCTCGACCAGGACGTCGATCGACGGGCCGACGGCGTCGCGGACCGCGCCGAGGACGCTGACCGCGCGGTCGAGAGCGGCATGGTCGATGGTGAGGTAGGCCGAGCCGAACGGGTCCAGCTTGAGTCCCTGGAAGCCGCGCGCGACGGTGGCCACCGCGGCCCGGGCGAAGTCGTCGGGCGTGCGGGCACCGGCGAACCAGCCGTTGGCGTAGGCCTGAACGCCGTCGCGCACCGTCCCGCCCAGCAGGCGGTGCACCGGAACGTCCAGGCTGCGCGCGTTCAGATCCATGAGGCACATCTCGATGGCGCTGAGCGCGGAGTTGAGCACCGGCCCGGTGCGCCAGTAGGACCCCCGGTACAGCTCTTCCAGCAGCCGGGTGACGTTGCGGGCGTCGCTGCCGACGACGGCGTCGCGGATGTCGTTCAACGCGCCCACGACGGCCTGCTCCTTGTACTCCAGCGTGGCCTCGCCCACGCCTACGGAGCCGTCGTCCACCTGTAGCTCGACGAGCACCAGGTTGGTGCGGTAGACGTCCACGACGTGCACGCGCAGCTCGGTGATCTTCACTGGTTCATCCTTGGTCGAAGGGCCGGAAGAACGGGTCGTAGAGCTCCCCGAACAGGTACGAGCCCGGCTCGCTCGGTTTCCCGGCGAGCTGCTCGGCCACCTGCCGGTACGACGGCTGCCCGTACGCCCGGGCCGCCATCCGGAACAGCCAGATGGCCTGGTCGGGCGTGCCGAGATGGCGCTGCGGCGCGGTCCACTCACGATGGCCGGCCAGGTACGGCTCGAGATAGTCGAAGCAGCCGCGCAACGTCGCGCCGTCCGGCGTGCGGTGGCCCCACAGGTCGATGCCGTACAGCGGCGCCAGCTCGGCGGCGTTGGCCACGCCGGTGAGGCAGTAGACGGAGTAGATCAGGCTGTCCGGTCGTGACAGCTCGCGCGGGAGGCTTCCGTCCAGCTCGATCTGGCCGTCGAGGCAGTGCGCGATCGAGCGGAGGCCGTCGGCCGCCGCGGACGGTTGCCCGGCGTAGTGACCGAACACGGCTCGCTGCGCGTGGTACCAGACCATCGTGTTGTTGTTCTTGCCCCGTTCGGCCTGCTCGCGGCCGAACGGGCTGGTGGTCAGCCACGTCGTGTAGCGGCCGAACCAGTCGCGCAGCCGGCGGTCGGCGTCGGCGGGCCAGTGCGCGCTGCCGGCGAGCAGGCCGGCCGCGTACGGGACGCGGGTCATCACGGCACCCTGGATGACCCCGTAGTAGACGCCGTCGTGGACGCCCGGCAGTGCGGCGGCATGGTTCAGGTTCGGGTTCATCGCGGTCCCGGGATCCAGGAACCACCGGTCCAGCCGGGCGGCGGCACCCTCGGCGAACCGCTCGCCGCCGAAGTGCCGGTACGCCAGCGACAACCGCACGACGGCTTCGACCATCTCCTTGTACCGGGTCAGGTCGTACCGCGGTCCGTAGGAGGCGTCGTTCACCTCGCAGTCGATGCGGATCCAGGGCATGCCGTCGGGGGTGTCCGGGTTGGGCCAGCAGTAGCGGCCGATCGTGGAGAAGTCGTGCGGGTCACCGGAGGACGCCGGCGCCGGCTTGTCCGTGACGGCGCCCGGCTGCTGGCGGGCGAGCGTCTCGGCCTCGGAGAACAGCAGGTCGAGGCCGGACTGGGCGTTCGCGGGTATCGGCACGGAGATCACCTCGGTTCGGGGGAGTGGGCAGGTCAGCGGAGGTACTGCCCGCCATTGACGTCGAGCGTGATGCCGGTGACGTACCGGGCCTCGTCGCTGGCCAGGTAGACGGCCGCATGCGCGACGTCGTCGACGGATCCGAGGCCGAGCGGAATGGTGGCACCGAGCTCCGCCAGTGTGCTGGGGCCCAGTGTGGCGCTGGACAGCTCGGTACGGATCACACCGGGCGCGATGGCGTTGGCGGTGACGCCGAATGGTGCGCACACGCGGCTGAGCGTCTTGGTCAGCCCGAGCTGCGCGCTCTTGCTGGCGGCATAGTGAGCGTGCCCGAGGAGCGCGCCCTGGTGGGCCGTGACCGAGGCGATCTGGACGATGCGGCCGCCGCGCTGGTGGCGCATGTACCTCAACGCCGTCTGTGCGCACAGGAACGCGCCACGCGTGTTGACCGCGAAGACGGCGTCCCAGCTGTCGGACGTGATGTCCTCGAACGGTTCCCGCGCGGCGACGCCGGCGTTGTTGATCAGGATGTCCACCGCGCCCCAGGCGTCGTGGACCGCGGCGAAGGCGTGCTCGACCTGAGCGGCGTCGGCGACGTCCGCCTGGACGGTCATGGTCCGGCCAGGAGGGGAGCCGGCCCGGACGGGGTCGCGATCGACCACGGCCGTTCGCGCACCGGCCGCGGCCAGCGCGTGGGTGACGCCGGCACCGATGCCGCGGGCTCCTCCCGTGATGACCGCGACCTTGCCGTCGAGCCGGAACATGAGACTCCTGACGTCGGGTGATTTAACGTTGTATTAGCATAGCCGCGTGCCGTCCGATCAGCGACCGCCGGGGTCGCGTTGCCGAGCCGCAGGAGAGACTTTCGATGCCGAAACCGCTGGCTGTTCAGCTGTACTCCGTGCGCGACCTCCTGTCCGCCGATCGGTCCGGCGTCCTCCGGCGCCTGGCCGCGATCGGATTCGGCGCGGTGGAGCCCTATGACCCCTGCGACGACCCCGAGGGGCTGTGGCGGGTGCTGGACGATCTCGGGCTGGAGGTGTGCGCGTCGCATGCCGTCGGCCTGGTCCGGGGCGGGGACGCGGCGGAGATCTTCGACGCCGTCCGCACGCTGGGGACCGAGCTGGTGATCGTTCCCGGCGGCCTCCCGACGGAGAACTTCGCCACGGCGGACGGCATCGCGCGGGTGGCCGACCTGCTCAACGAGTGGGCGGGCGCTGCACGCGGGCACGGCCTGAGGCTGGGCTACCACAACCATGACCACGAGCTGCGGCACCGCGTCGACGGCCGGCACGCGCTCGACGTGCTCGCCGATCTCCTCGACCCCGACGTCTTCCTCGAGGTCGACACCTACTGGGCGGCCGTCGGCGGCGCCGACGTCCCGGCGTTGCTCTCGCGCCACGCCGGCCGCGTCCGTCTGCTGCACATCAAGGACGGCCCCGCCGTCCTGGGCGAGCCCAACGTCGCGGTCGGCGCCGGTGCCCTGCCGGTAGCGGACTACCTGGCGACCGCTCCGGACGCGTGGCGCATCGTCGAGTTCGACACCTGCGCCACCGACCTGCTCGCGGCCATCGACGACAGCTACCGTCACCTCGCCGCCCTGGAGCCGGTGTGACCGCGGCGCCGGTCGGCGTCGCGATCGTCGGCGCCGGGGTGATCAGCGGGCAGTATCTGACCAACCTCGCCCGCTGCCCCGACGTGGCGGTGGTCGCCGTCGCCGACCTCGACGGCGCACGGGCCGCGGCGGTGGCCGCCGAGCACCGGGTGCCGCTCTCCGGAGACCTGGACTCGATCCTGGCGCGCGACGACGTGGAGATCGTCGTCAACCTCACGATCCCCGCCGCCCACCGCGACGTGTCACGGGCCGCCCTCGCCGCGGGGAAGCACGTGTTCAGCGAGAAGCCGCTCGCCATGACGATGACCGATGCCGAGGCCATTCTCGCCGATGCCGGGCGGCGGGGGCTGCGGGTCGGCTGCGCTCCGGACACCGTCCTCGGGGCGGGAATCCAGTCGGCGGCGCGAGCCGTCGCCGCGGGAGTCATCGGGACGCCGGTCGCGGCCACCACGGCGATGCAGACCCCCGGTCCTGAGCACAGCCACCCCAGGCCGGAGTTCCTGTACCGGCCCGGCGCCGGCCCGCTGTTCGACATGGGCCCCTACTACCTGACCACGCTCGTCACACTGCTCGGGCCGGCTCGCCGGGTGGCCGCCGTCGCGCGCCAGGGCCGAGCCGAACGCGTCGTCGGCACCGGACCTGACGCCGGCACGGTCTTCCGGGTGGAGGTGCCCACCCACGTCAACGCCCTGATCGACTTCGCCGACGGTCCGAGCGCGGCGTCGACGTTCAGCTTCGACTCCAGCGTCCGGCGCACCGTGATCGAGATCGCCGGCACCGAGGGAACGCTGAGCGTGCCGGACCCGAACACGTTCGAGGGCCCGGTCAGGGTCCTGAGTACAGGCGCGGACCGATGGCGCGACCTCCCGGTGACGGGAACTGCCCTCGGCCGCGGCCTCGGGGTCGTGGACATGGCCCGCTCGATCCGCACGGGCCGGCCGCACCGCGCCTCGGGGGATCTGGCGTTGCACGTGCTGGAGCTGATGACGGCGATCGCCGAATCGTGCGACGACGGCCGATTCGTGAGCCTGAAGTCAACGGTCGAGCGGCCTCGGCCCATCCCGGCCGACGGTTGATCGAGCGCCGGGTATGTCCAAGGGCGGTCCGCCGTCGTAGCGTGAGAATCGTCGCGTGCCCCGGAACGACGACTCTGTCAGTGCGTCAACCTCAGGGGGTGAGCAGCGATGCCCACATTCATCAGCTTGATCAACTGGACCGATCAGGGAGTCCGTCAGTCCAAAGAGTCGCTCGACCGAGCCAAGGCCGCCGGTGAGCTGGCCGAGCGCATGGGCGGCAATCTCAAGGATGTCTACTGGACCGTCGGCCCGTACGACATCGTCTCGATCGCCGAATTCCCCGACGACGAGTCCGGAACCGCCTTCGCGCTGGCCATCGCCGCGCAGGGCAACATCCGGACAACGACCCTGCGCGCTTTCGGCGCCGACGAGATGAGGGGCATCGTCGCAAAGCTCGGCTGACCGTGGAGGCGTGTCCTTTCGACGGCCGGTGCATCGAGCGGCAGAGGGGCGGTCCCCTAGACTCGCCCGGTGCTGTGTGCGGCGGACGGACGTCCATGACGGCGGCGGTCTCGCCCGGCTCCGATGGGCGCGTCCTGCGCTGGGAGACCGAGCGGAGCTCCGCCACTGTCGACCTCGACGACGGTGCGCGGCTGACGTCGTTGCGGTTCGACGGGCGTGACCTCCTCGTGCCGCATGAGGGGCGCGACCCGTTGTGGTGGGGATCGTTCGTCATGGTGCCGTGGACCGGTGACCTGCGGCACGGCTCCTTCCACTGGAGGGACCGCAGCTGGCGGGTGCCGCGCGACCCGAGCGGCGACGCCTCGCACGGCACCGTCCGCCGGTCGCGGTGGACGTCGCCGGCGCCGGGCCGGGCCGTGGCGACACTCGGGGAGGACTGGCCGTTCGCCGGCTCCGCCGAGCTCACGGCCGAGCTCGAGCCGCACGTCCTGCGCCTCGGTCTCCGGCTGCGGGCGGACGAGGACATGCCGGCCGCCATCGGGTTCCATCCGTGGTTCCCCCGCGTCCTCTCCCCGGGCGGGGGCGCGGCGCAGGTGGAGCTCCCGGCGGGTTCGCGGATGCTGCTGCGCAATGGCGACGGAACGCCGACGACCCGCTACATCGGGCTCGGCCCGCAGCCGTGGGACGAGACCGTCAGGTGCTCCGTGCCCGAGGCCGCCATCGTCTGGCCCGGAGACGGCACCCTCGGCCTGACGTGGACCAGCCCGTTCGCCACCGTGTTCACGGCGCACGAGCAAGGCGTCTGTGTCGAGCCGGTGACGAGCCCGTCGGGACGCATGGACGACGACCTGGCGGCGGGCGAGACTCTGGAGCTGACCTTCGCGCTGACCTGGACGCCATGGGAGCCGTGACGGCTCTCAGGTCACGACGAAGCGTTCGGGCCAGAACGTCGGGTCAACGTGTCGCCGTGGTCGTCCCGGCCGGCGGCGGGTCCTCGGTGAGCTTGGACTCGATGCCGACGTAGTGGTCCTGGATGGCCTCGCGCGCCTGGTCGGGATCGCCGGTGAGGATGGCGTCGAGGATGGCGGCGTGCCCCTGGTAGGCATCCATCGGCGTGCGGCCGCGCGTCGGCGGCGCCGCCGCGTGGAAAGCCAGCCAGAACAGGTCGAACAGCCGCAGCAGCATGGTGTTGTCGAGGTCGCGGAACAGCAGCTGGTGGAACCGGCGGTCCTGCTCGGCGAAGTGCTCACCGCGTTCGGCGAGCCCGCGCATGGTCTCGAGGGTCTCGCGCAGGGCCGCGACGCTTTCCGGCGTCATGGCCTGCATGGCGTCGGTGATGAGGGCGGACTCGAGCGTCTTGCGCAACGCGGCCAGCTCGCGCAGCGCCCGGTGACCCTGCATGAGGCCGTACGGGAGGTGGTCGAGCAGCGGCGCGAAGGAGAAGTCGCGGATGTAGACGCCGCTGCCGCGGCGCGTCTCGAGGACGCCGGTGGACTCCAGCGCCTTGACCGCCTCGCGGACCGAGTTGCGGCTGACCCCGAACATCCGGGCCAGCTCGGACTCGGACTTGAGGGGATCGCCGGGGCGCAGCCCTTCCTTGAGGATGTGGTTCCTGATCTCGTGCTGCACGATCTGGTGCAGCGGGGCTCTGTCGTCCAGTCGCCGGAAGTCCGGCTCCACGTCGTCCTGCTGAGTCGCCACGCTCTGGCTCACCCTCCTGCTGGTTGCTGATCTGTAGGATATCTTGCGACCCTTGACACCAGCAAATGCCGACTCTACCGTTGCGAAAACTGTAGGACATCTTGCAGCAATCTACGGTCCACGTATGAGCGACAGGGAGGTCGTCGGTGTCTGGAGCCCTTGAGGGCGCGACCCGGAGCGGGGTCGTCGTACCTGGTCACGGCACCGGCCGGCCGGTGCTGAGCCTGCGCGACCTGGTCGTGGAGTTCGCGACGCAGGCGGGTGTGGTGCGTGCAGTCGACGGGATGAGCTACGACGTCTTCGGCGGCGAGACGCTCAGCGTCGTGGGGGAGACGGGGTCGGGCAAGAGCGTGTCGGTGCTCGCGGCGCTGGGCCTGCTCCGGACGCCGAACCTGCTCAGGGTGTCCGGCACGGCCATGCTCGGCGACGTCGACCTGCTCACGCTGCCCGAGCCGGAGCTGCGGCGGCGCCTCGGCCGCGACGTCGCCATGATCTTCCAGGACGCGATCTCCGCACTGAACCCCGTCCAGCGGGTCGGTCACCAGATCGCCGAGGCGCTGCGGGTGCACGACCGGGCGCTGACCGCGGCGGCGGCGCGGGCCCGGGTCGTCGAGCTGCTCGACATGGTGGGCGTGCCGCACGCGGACACGCGCTACGACCAGTACCCCCACCAGTTCTCCGGCGGCATGTGCCAGCGGGTGATGATCGCGATGGCGATCGCCAACCGCCCGCAGGTCCTGATCGCCGACGAGCCCACGACGGCGCTGGATGTCAGCGTGCAGGCGCAGATCCTGGACCTGCTGCGGGTGGCGCGGCAGGAGACCGGCGCCGGGGTGGTGCTGATCACCCACGACCTCGGTGTGGTCGCCGAGACCGCCGACCGCGTCAGCGTCACCTATGGCGGCAGGATCGTGGAGTCCGGCGATGTCACCCAGATCTTCACCCGGCCGCGGCACCCCTACACGGCCGCCCTGCTCGGCGCGCTGCCGCGGCTCGACACCGCGGCCGGCCGCCTGCTCCCGATCCCCGGCCAGCCGCCGGACCCGAGCGAACTGCCGCCCGGGTGCGCCTTCGCGCCCCGGTGCCCGATCTCGCGCGGCCGCTCCGTGTGCGTCGAGCAACGGCCCGATGCGCTGCCCGGCGCGGACGGCGCCGGCGTGAGCGCCTGCCATTTCCCGGACGAGGCGGCGGCGCTGCTCACCCGGACGGACGGCGCGGGCGCCACCGTGGCATCCGTGCGCCAGGACGATCCTGACGTGGGGGCGCCCGTGCTCGACGTCCACGAGGCCATGGCGCGCTTCCCGGTGCGTTCCGGCGTGCTCGCCCGCCCGTCCGCGTGGGTGCATGCGGTGGACGGGGTCTCGCTGCGGGTCCCGGCCGGGCGCACGCTCGGCCTCGTCGGCGAGTCCGGCTGCGGCAAGACCACGCTCGCGCGGCTGGTCCTGCGTCTCGTCGAGCCGACCGGCGGCCAGATCCTGGTCGATGGCCGCGACGTCGGCGCGGCGGGCCGGTCGCAGCTGCGGCAGATCCGGCGCAGCGCGCAGATGGTGTTCCAGGACCCGTACGCGTCGCTGAACCCCCGGCTGAGCGTCGGCGACAACGTCGCCGAGCCGCTGCGGCTGCAAGGGGTGTCCTACGCCCGGCGCCGGAGCCAGGTCGCCGACCTGTTCACCCGGGTGGGACTGCGCACCGAGCACGCTGACCGGCTGCCGTCGGAGTTCTCCGGCGGCCAGCGCCAGCGGGTCGCCATCGCGCGGGCGCTGGCGTCGCGGCCGGGGCTGCTGATCCTCGACGAGCCGGTGTCGGCGTTGGACGTGTCCGTGCAGGCGCAGGTGTTGAACCTGCTCGCCGACCTGCAGCGCGAGTCCGCGATGGCGTACCTGTTCGTCAGTCACGACCTCGCCGTGATCCGCCAGGTCGCCGACGAGGTCGCGGTGATGTACCTGGGCCGGATCGTCGAGTCCGGGTCGGTGCGGCGGGTGTACGACGACCCGCGCCACCCCTACACGCGGGCGCTGCTGGCGTCGGTGCCGGTGCCCGATCCCGTCGGCCGGGCCGACCGGCGCCGGGTGCCGCTGGGCGGCGACGTCCCCAGCCCGGTCGATCCGCCGTCGGGCTGCCGGTTCCGGACCCGCTGCCCCATCGCGGCCGACGTCTGCGCCGAGAAGGAGCCGCCGTTGCGGCTCGTCGCCGGAGGCCACACCGCGTGTCACTTCGCGGAACTTGTGGAGCGAACATGAAACACAGTGCGGAGGAGACGGCCGGCCTGACGCCGGAGGTGGCCGGATGAGCGCGCCGAACCCGCCCTCCTCCGCGCCGCCGCGGCGCCGGCGGCTGGCGGCGCTGCGCCGATTCGCCCGGTCCCGGTCGGCCGTCGTCGGGGCGGTGGGGTTGCTGCTGCTGGTCGCCGTCGCGCTGCTGGCGCCGGTGATCGCTCCGTTCGATCCGGCGGCCCAGGACGGCGAGCCGCTGCTCGGCCCGTCCGGCGCGCACCTGCTCGGCACCGACCAGCTCGGCCGCGACATCCTGTCCCGGCTGATCTACGGCGCCCGCGCCTCGCTCGTCGCCGCCGCCGGGGCCGCCGCGGTGGGCGCGGGCATCGGGGTGCCGCTGGGCCTGCTCGCCGGCTACCTGGGGAGGTGGGTCGACGCGGTCGCGATGCGGCTGGTCGACCTGTTGCTCGCGGTGCCGGGGATCCTGCTCGCCCTGGTCATGATCGTGGTGCTGGGCCCCGGCCGGTTCAACCTGATCCTCGCCATCGGCATCGGCGCGGTGCCGGAGTTCGCCCGGCTCACCCGGGTGGCCACGCTCGGCATCCGCGACCGTGACTTCGTCCTGGCGGCACGCGGCATGGGCGCGAGCACGCCGGACACGATGCTGCGCACGGTGCTGCCGAACGTGCTCGGCCCGATCGTCATCCAGGTCGTCGTCACCGCGTCGATGGCGGTCGTGGTCGAGGCGGGCCTGGCCTTCCTCGGCCTGGGCACCCCGCCGCCGGCGCCGTCGTGGGGCGGCATGCTCCAGGACGCGCGCTCCTACCTGTACCAGAGCCCGAGCTACGGGCTGTTTCCCGGGCTCTGCCTGGTCCTCACCGTGTTCTGCCTCGACCGGATCGGGCGTGGCCTGCAGCTGGCGGTGAGCGGCGGCAGCCCGCACCTGGGGACGCGCGTCACGAGCGGAGGTGCGGTCTAGATGTACGGCCACCTGATTCGCCGGTTGCTGCAGTTCGCCGTGGTGCTGGTGCTCGGCTCCATCGCCGTGTGGGCCTTCACGTTCGCCCTGCCCGGCGATCCCGCGACGGTGCTGCTCGGGCCGGACGCGAGCGAGTCCGAGCTGGCCGCGATCCGGGCCCGGCTCGGCCTGGACGGCTCCATCGTCGAGCAGTACCTCTCCTGGATCGGCCATGCCGTGAGCGGCGACCTGGGCGCGTCGTACTACTCCGGCCAGCCGGTGGTCCGCGAGCTGCTCGACCGGATCCCCGCGACCATCCAGCTGGCCGCGTTCGCGATGACGTTGACCCTGCTCATCGCGGTGCCGGTGGGCATCGTGGTGGCGCTGCGGCCGCACTCGGTGGCCGGCCGGGTGCTGCAGGGTTACCTCACCGCGGGCCTCGCGGTGCCGACCTTCTGGCTCGGGCTGCTGCTGATCATCGTGCTGGCCGTGCAGCTGCAGTGGCTGCCCGCGTCGAGCGACTTCGTGCCGATCTGGCGTGACCCGGCCGGCGCGCTGACGGCCACGATCCTGCCCGCGGTCGCCATCGCCGTGCACGCCTCCAGCGTCACCGCGCGTTTCCTCGCCACGTCCCTGGGCGAGGTGATGGGCAGGGACTACATCCGCACCGCCCGCGCCAAGGGCGTGCCCGAACGCGACGTGATCCGCCGCCACGCGCTGCGGAACGCGTCGCTGCCCACCGTCACCATCGTCGGGCTCCAGCTCGGCAGCTTCCTCGGAGGCACCGTCGTCATCGAAGCCGTCTTCAACTACCCCGGACTGGGGCGGCTGCTCTACACCGCGATCGGCGAACGCGACTACGCCCTCGTGCAGGGCGGCGTGCTGTTCGTCGTGGCCACCTTCCTGCTGCTCAACCTGCTGGTCGACGTGTTCTACGCCGTCCTCGATCCCCGTATCCGGCTGACCTGAGCTCCACCCCGTCCTGAACCCCGGGAGGCATCACCATGCCCGTTTCGCCGTATCAGTCCCGCCTGATCGCCCGCCGCACGCTGCTGCGGGCCGGGTTCCTCGCGGCCGGCGCGATCGCCGGCGCGCCCCTGCTCAGCGCCTGTGGTTCCGAGAGCGGCGAGAGCACGGGTGGCGACGCGACCGGCAAGATCACGCTCGGCACGACGAAGATCATGCAGTTCGATCCCTACCTCACCAACACCGACATCCACATCCACTCCTTCTACACGTACCTGCTGGACTATCCGCCGGACGGCACCTACGAGCCCCTCCCGGCCGGAGCGGAGACGTGGGAGTTCGCGCCCGACCACACCTCGGTGACGATCACCCTGCGTGCGGCGACGTTCCATTCGGGGGAGCCGGTGACCTCCGGCGACGTCGTCACCGGCGTCCAGCGGGCCCAGAACCCGGACGCCGCGTTCACCCTCGCCCAGCCGACCGAGTTCATCGCGGCGGCGACCGCGGTCGACGAGCGGACGGTGCGGCTGGACTTCAAGCAGCCCACCCCCGAGGCGCTGGTGCTCGACTGGATGTTCGCCTTCCCGCTGGTGCTTGCGGCCAGCAACCCCCCGGAGCAACTGGAGCACGAGCCGGCCGGCTCCGGCCCGTTCCGGCTCGCGGACTTCCGCCGCGACCAGCGCCTCGTGCTGGAGAAAAACCCCGACTTCTGGGACTCCGGCAAGCCGTACCTGGACGAGGTGGAGTACCGCTTCTTCACCGACGAGGACGCGCTGATCGCCGGGCTGGAGTCGGGCTCGGTCGACGGCGCCGCGTACATCGGGTTCCGCCACGCCGACCGGCTGCGCGACCGGTTCACGCTGGTGGAGGGCAACGGCCGCATGTCGCTGTTCTTCATGAACGCGCTCATCCCGCCGTTCGACAACAAGCTCCTCCGGCAGGCGATCGCGCGGGCGATCGATCGCGACCGCATCCTCGAGCAGGTCAACTTCGGCATCGGCGACCCGGTGTACACGGCCTTCATGCCGTCCTCGCCGGCGTTCGACCCGTCCTACCTCGACTCGGGCGCGTTCGACCTGGACGCCGCCGCGGCCCTGCTGGAACAGTCCGGCGACGTGCGCAACGCCGTCGCGGGCGTGACGTCGGGGAGCCCGTCGGTCCAGTCGCTCGAGATCATCCAGGCGGACCTCAAGAAGATCGGGTTCGACCTGGAGATCGCCCCGCAGGAGGAGGCGGCCTACCTCGAGGCGCTGTTCGCCAGCGAGTTGCAGTGCACCGTCGCGTTCCAGCCGAACAACCTGCAGAGCCCGTCGCTGGTGGCCCGCGGCCGGCAGATGCTGACCACCGAGGCGAACACCACGTTCGGCCCCAACGTGCCGCCGGCCTACGTCGCCGCGGTGGCCGCGGCCGGCTCGGCCATGACGTCCGAGGACCAGGAGGCCGCCTACGCCGCGCTGAACAGCACCCTCGCCGACGAGGCGTGGGCGATCGGCATCTCCACCGTGCCGTCCCTGTTCGCGCTGGACAAGCGCATCACCGGGCTGGTCACCGACCGCCGCGACTTCGTGAACCTCACCGACACCAAGGGCTGACCTGCCGAAAGGAACCACATGACCGGGTTGCGCTACTCCACCGACGGCCCCGACATGGCGCTGCTCACCGCCGTGTTCACCCCGTTCACCGAGACCGGCGAGGTCGCCCTCGACACCGTGCCGAAGCAGGCCGACGCCCTGCTCGGGTGGGGGTCGGCGGCGGCCTACGTCGGGGGCACCGCCGGCGAGGGCGCGTCGCTCTCGACGGCGGAGCGGATGGCGCTGGCCGAGCGGTGGTGCGAGGTCGCGGACGGACGGCTCGACGTCATCGTCCACGTGGGCCACGCCAGCCTCGCCGAGGCCCGCCGGCTGGCGGCGCACGCCGAGTCCGTGGGCGCCCGGGCGATCTCGTCCGTCGCGCCCTACTTCCACCGTCCGGACACGGTGGCCGCGTTGGTCGACGCCTGCGCCGCCATCGCCGACGCCGCCCCGACGCTGCCGTTCACCTACTACCACATCCCCTCGATGACCGGCGTCGACCTGCGGGCCAGCGATGTGCTGGTGGTCGCCCGGGAGAAGATCCCGACCTTCGCCGGGGTCAAGTTCGCCCACAACGACATGGTCGACCTGCAACGGTGCCTGCACCTCGCGGGCGCGGACCACGAGGTGTTCGTCGGCGTCGCCAAGCTGGTGCTCGCCGCGTGGCAGTGGGGCGCCCGGGCCGCCATCGGGTCGGTGTACAACTTCGCCGGTCCGCTGTTCCGGCGGCTGCTCGATCACGCCGCCCGCGGCGAGCTGGAGCAGGCGCGCGCGGACCAGCAGCTGGCGCAGCAGGTCATCGACGCGGCGTCGCGGTACGGCGGGGAGCTGGCCGGCTTCAAGGCGCTGGGCGCGCTGACCGGGGTCGACTGCGGCGGGTGCCGCCCGCCGCTGGTGTCGCCCGGCCCGGAGCAACTGGCCGTGCTGCGCGCCGAGGTGACGGAGCTCGGGTTCCTCGGCGAGGACCGCTGACGGTGCCGAACGTCCTGATCATCCAGGCCGACCAGTTCCGGGCGGACTGCCTCGGCGTGGCCGGGAACCCCGACGTGCGCACCCCGCACCTGGACCGGCTGGCCGCCGACGGCGTGCGCCACCGCGAGGCGTACTGCACCTTCCCGGTCTGCACCCCGTCGCGGTACTCGCTGCTGACCGGGCTGCACGTCCGTCAGCACGGCGGCTGGACGAACCGCTGCACCCTCGCGCCCGGCATCGACACCTTCCCGCGGGCACTGCGGCGCGCCGGGTACCGCACGGCCGCCGTCGGCAAGATGCACTTCACGCCGACCTACCTCGACGTCGGCTACGACCAGCTGGAACTGGCCGAGCAGGACGGACCCGGGCGGTACGACGACGACTACCACCGGGACCTGGCGGCGGCCGGGCTGGCGCCGGTGACCGACCTGATCGACCAGGAGCGCGAGTTCCGCGCGACCGCGCCGTCGTCCTACTGGGACACGTACGGCACCGGCCGGTCCAACCTGCCGGAGGAGTGGCACTCCACCAGCTGGATCGGCGAGCGGGCACGGCGGGTGCTGGCCGGCTGGACCGAGTCCGGCGACCACCTGCTGCACGTGTCGTTCGTCAAGCCGCACCACCCGTTCGACCCGCCCGCCGGCTGGGATGACGCCTACGACCCGGCGGCGCTGACGCCGCTGCCCGGCTGGACCGACACGATCCCGGCGGCCGATCAGCGGCACCGGCGGGAGTACTTCGACTACGAGCCGCTGGATCTGCCGCGGCTGCGGCAGGTGATGGCGCACTACTACGCGACCATCACGCACCTGGACCACGAGGTCGGGCGTCTGTTCGACCTGCTGCGGCGGCGCGGGCTCTACGACGACACTCTGATCGTCTTCACGGCCGACCACGGCGAGTATCTCGGCTTCCACCACCTGCTGCTGAAGGACGGGCCGATGTACGACCCGGTGGTGAAGGTGCCGCTGCTGGTCAAGTTCCCGGGGGAGTGGCGACGCGGCGAGGTCTCCGACGCGCTGGTCTCGCTGATCGACGTCGCCCCGACGGTCCTGGCCAGCTGTGGCCTGGAACCACCGGCGCCGTTGCCGGGCACGGACCTGACCGATCCGGCGGCCGGGCACGACACCGTCCTCGCCGAGGACCGCCGGCACGGCGTCGCGGGCATGATCCGGACCGCCCGGTACAAGCTGCTCTGGTCCGACGTCGCCGGCGACGCACTCTTCGATCTGGACGGCGACCCGTACGAGTTGGCGAACGTCATCGACGACCCCGCGTACGACGACGTGCTGCGGCGCCTACGCGGTGCCGCCGCACGGTGGGCGCTGCACGACGCGACCCCACCCACCTACCTGGACCACGCCGCCCCGCAGCGCGGGGTGGTCACCGGCGACGACCGGGTGGCCCGGCAGGAGCTGTTCGCCGGCGCCGTCGAGAGGTACCGCACCGATCCCTGACGCCCGGCGAGGCGACTGCCGGCCGGCGCACACCCCACCCATCGAGAGGAAGGAGCACGATGTCGACGACGACACGTCGCACCACCCGCCTGCTCGCCGTGACCGGCCTGGCCGGTCTCGCCCTGGCAGCCGTGCCCGGACCGGCCGGCGCGGGCTGGTCGCCGGTGGCGGCCGACGCCCCACCCGGACGGGCGATCGAGCAGAGCACCGTCTTCGACCGGGGCCAGGACGGATACCACACGTTCCGCATCCCGGCCGTCGCCCAGGCGCAGGACGGCACCCTGCTGGCCTTCGCCGAGGGCCGGGTCGACGACCCCGGTGACGACGGGAACATCGACCTGGTCCTCAAGCGCTCCACCGACGGCGGCCGCACCTGGGGACCGTTGCAGGTGGTCGCCGACGCCGGGTCGGACAAGTTCGGCAACCCGGTACCGATCGTCGACGAGCGGACCGGGCGCATCGTCCTCAACGTCACCCGCACCGGCGGCGACGTCTCCGGCAACGACATCCGCTGCGGCCTGGCCGACGCCGAGCAGACCCGCCGCTCGTTCGTCCTCTACAGCGACGACCACGGCGCCACCTGGTCCGAGCCGGTGGAGATCACCGCCGACGTCAAGCCGGCCGACTGGCGGCACTTCGTCGGCGGGCCGGGGCACGGGATCCAGATCAGCCAGGGCGAGCACGCCGGCCGGCTGGTCGTGCCGGGCAACCACTCGGCCGCGCCGCCGCCCGGCTCGGACATCGCGTGCACCGACGACCGGCTGTTCGGCGCGCACTCGCTGTACAGCGACGACGGCGGCACGACCTGGCACCTCGGTGGCGTCGACACCACGCCGGAGGGCGTGGTGAACCCGAACGAGAACACCGTCGTGGAACTCAGCGACGGCACGCTGTACTTCAACGCCCGCGACCAGAACGGCACCAGCGTCGGCGCCCGCGCGAGCACCACCAGCAGCGACGGCGGTGCGTCGTTCGACGCGCCGTATCAGGAGGTGCCGGACATCGTCGCGCCGGTCGTGCAGGGCTCGGTCCTCGGCCTGTCGCGTGACGCCGACCGGCGCGAGCGGCTCGTGTTCGCCGCACCCGGACACCCGACGGCGCGCGAGAACCTGACGCTGTGGACCAGCGACGACGACGCCGGCAGCTGGGAGCGCGGCCCGCTCGTCTTCGAAGGCCCGGCCGGCTACTCCGACCTGGTGCAGATCGACGACCACGGGAACGCGCACCGGCTCGGCGTGCTCTACGAGAACGGCGACCGGCTGGGCGAGGGCCCGACGCTGACCTATCACCAGCGGATCAGCTTTGCCCGGGTGATCGTCCCGACGCTGGACGCTCCGGCGCCGCCGCCCAGGACGACGCCCGACGTGTCGGGCCATGGTCTGGACGCTGTGATCAGCGGCACGCCCCGGCGCGTCGGCGGTGTGGTGGGCTCCGGCCTGGAGCTGGCCGGCGACTACGTCGAGACCCCAGCCGAACCCGCCCTCGAGTTCGGCGACGGCCCGTTCACGGCCGCGGCCTGGTTCCGCAGCGACGGCGCCGGACAGCAGGCGATCATGTGGGCGTACTCCAACCGGGACGTCGACCCGAAGTGGTGGATCCGGCTGGAGCCGGACCTCGGCCGCATCCGGGGCCACGTCAACACCGGCGCCCAGAACGCGTTCGTGACGGCGGCGGGCGACTACGCCGACGGCGCCTGGCATCACGTCGCCCTCACCCGCGACGACGACGCTGTCACCCTCTACATCGACGGCGAGGCTCGCGGGACGTCCGCGCCCGTCGCGGGCTCGGTGTCGGCCGGCGCGCTGACCGGCATCCGCATCGGCTCCCGTGTCGACGGCATCAACAACCCCCTCGACGGTGCCGTCGACGACGTGTGGTTGTTCGACCGCGCGCTCGGCGCCGCCCAGATCGCCGAGCTCGCCGCCGGCGATGCTCCGGCCGGCGCCGAGCCCGTGCTCCACCTCCCGCTGGACCGGATCACGCGCTGACCGCCTCGGACGTGGCGGCCCGGTGCCGTGCCACCGGGCCGCCACCTCGCCTTGCTCCACCCGTGGTCGCCGCGGTCCGTCCTGGTCAGGGCTCGCCCTACGCGGGGAGGGTGTCTCCGGGGAAGCCGTGGCACGGGTAGATCTCGCTGTGGATCATCCCGGCCCGGACGCAGGGGTCCGCGGCCATGATGTCCTCGGCTTCGTCGGCCGGCACGTTCATGATCGCCACGCCGGCCATGGTGTCGGAGGCGATCGGGCACAGGATCGCGATCACTCCGTCGGCGCGCAGCGACACCATGCGTCGCTGGTGCTCCAGTTCGATCGCTTCGGCACCGTCCATGTGCCGCTGCGGACCCCACCGAAGCACCGCCAGGCTGTAGGGCTTCGCCGTTGCCGCCAGATCCCGGATCTGCTCGTCGGTGACGGTGGTGTTCATTGAACTCTCCTCGACGTGAGACTAGGGCGTGTCGTATCGCGCCACCATTCTGGGGCTGCTCCGACAGCCGTCAACTACCCGCCTGGACCTGGCCCACGCGTGCCCGATTTGCGCGGAAATGTCCGCTGACGTGCGGTGACGCTGGCATGGAGCCGCGGTGAAGCGGCCGGCTGTGATCGTTTGGGCCGGCTGGAGGGACTCTCCAGAGTGACGGTTCTGGTGTGCTGAGAAGAGGCTGGCATGGCGGACATCAGTGATCTCAAGGGCCCGCGGCTGCGAGGCGTGTGCGCGGCGATCATCGCGTCGGCGCTCGTCTGGGCTGTTGTCGTCCTCCCGGCGCCGGCGGTGACCGGCGGCGGAGCGGTGAACCCGGACGGGGTCCGGCAGGTGGTACGGATCGAGGTGGGCGAGGAGCGGGCCTGCTCCGGGGCGCTGGTCGCGCCGCAGTGGGTGCTCACCGCGGCGTCCTGCTTCAGCGGTGGTTCCGGCGAGGTGCGCACCGGTGCGGCGCCTGCGGGCACGACGGCCACAGTGGGACGGCCGGAGCCGTCGACGGCGGACGGGTGGGTGCGCGGTGTGGACTGGATCGTGCCGCATCCGGACCAGGACGTGGCGCTGGCGCGGTTGACGCTGGGCGTGGACATCACGCCGTGGCCGATCGCCGGCGGTCCTGCGTCGGCCGGCGAGGCGCTGACGATCAGCGGCTTCGGCCGGACCGACACCGTGTGGGCGCCGGGTGTGCAGGTTGCGAGTGTGACCGCGAGCGAGGTCTCGGAGGTGTCGCTCGTGGTGAGTGCTCCCGCCGAGTCGTCGGCGGGGGCATGCGAAGGCGACGCCGGCGCGCCGGTCACCCGGTCGGTGGGCGGCGTGGTGCAGATCGTCGGTGTCCTGGTCGGCTCGGCGAGGAATGGTTGCCTCGTGCCTCCGAGCGCGGGGGAGCGGTCGGCGCGGGCGGCCCGCGCCGACGTCTTGGCGGGCTGGATCGACCGGAACGTGGTCTGGTACGCCACCACGTTCTCGCCGTCGTACGTCGCGGCGGACGGGGACGGCGACGGACGCCTCGACGGCATCGGCGGCTACGACCTCGGTGACAGCAACGATCAGATGATCGCCGTCGACTACGAGGGCACCGGGAGGCAGGATCATCTGCTGATCTACCGCCCCGGTGCGAAGAAGTACTGGGTGGTCAAGCGTCGCGCCGACGGGTCGTTCGAGTCGGTGTTCCGGAACCGCGATGTCGGCATCGGGGCGACGCCGGCGCAGGGAACCGTGCTGCTCGGCCAGGCTCGCGACAAGGTGTTCGCGTTCGACTGCCATCGGTCCGGTCGGCAGGACTGCATCGTGGTCTACCGCCCGGGTCTGGTCAGCACGGATAGTGAGAGCGGTTCGTACAGCGTCTTCGAGCGTGATCCGCGCGGCGGGTACCAACTGGTCTTTCGCCACAAGGTGGGTCGGCTGGACTCGACGGACGACCAGATGATGGCCGTGGGCGACAACGGATCAGGCGTGGGGGAGCACCTCGTGTTCTACCGGCCCGGTGCCGGGTCGGTCGCGATCGTCTCCTGGGTCTTCGATGTCGCCGCCGACTCGTGGGAGCTCGGGCCCGACGTCTACGCCAGTGCGGACGGGGGGATCGGCGGCCTTGATTTCCGTCAGGCGCGGGACCGGATGATCGCGTTCGACTGCCACCATTCAGGGCGTCGAGACTGCCTCGTGGCTTCCCGGCCGGGGTGGGATCCCGCAGACAGCGAGAGCGCTACCTATCGGGTGATCGAGCGGGCGGCCGACGGAACGTACCGTTCGGTGTTCCGGGACCGGCCCAACCATCTCATCACGGGACGGCGAACCGTCCAGCTGATCGCCTACGACTACGACGGATCCGGGCTCATGGACCACCTGGTGTTCTACTCGCCCGGCGGACGCTGGGTGCATATACGGCCTTGGCTGCGTCACGCCGACGGTCGCGGGGAAGTAGGCCCTGCGGTGTATGCCGGCTACGGAATCGGCAGCTACGACATGAGGGATGCCCGGGACAGGCTGATCGCCTATGACAACAACCGCCGGGGCTCGCCCACCGATCTCGTCGCCTACCGCCCGGGTTCGCGAATGGCATGGGTGATCGGACGCCAGGCCGAACCTGGTGACGCTCCCGTCACGGTCACCCGGCCGACCGGCAGCGACTCGATCGTGGAGAACTTCGCCTATCCCGTGGACTTCCAGCACGAGTTCGCAGGGACGTCCGGCTGGGACGATTGGGGCGCGGACGAGGCCGAGGCCCTGAACTTCGAGCTGCTCTCCGGGAACGGCGGGATCATCTGGGTCTCGTGCACGACCACCCCGCAGGGCGGGGTCGGCGTGATCAAGGTGTTCCCGCGCTTGTTGAACGGCGACACGGAGGTCGGCGAGCCGCACCTCGGCGTGACGGCGGTGTGCTTCAAGGTCCTCAGGCCGACGGGGTACGTGAAGCTTCGGATCCCGAACGTCTTCGAGGTCCAGGGCGACAGCCGCGCGCCGGGGGCCGGCCATGACCTGGACGCCACCGTGGTGAACCTGACGACGGGCGAGGAGCGGACCAAGCTCGTCGAGCGGGACGAGAGCGAGCAGTTCGGGCATACGGACACGACCTGCGATCAGAATCACCCGGACTATCCCGACATCTGCAACGAGACCCTGCTGGAACTGCGGGTCGTCGGCTGAGGACGGGACGGCCGGCCGCAGGTGAGATCCGGCCGGCCGTCCGGTCCATCATCCGGAAACCATCGACTGAAGGGCGGAGTGACTGCGATGAATGCGATTCGCGCCTTGCGCGACAGGGCCCGATGGCAGACGACCGGTGTGCTCGGCGTGATGCTCACGCTGCTTCTGGCGGGCAGCCCGATGGGTGAAACACGGGCCGCGGCGACGGAGGCCGATCCACCCGAGGCCCCGGCATGCGAACGTCAGGTGGTCCTGGAAGCGTGGGCCACGGGCGGGCTGAACGTCCGTCCGGCCGCGGAGGAGGCTCTGCTCGGGGACGAGACGGCGATCTGCGCCCTTCTGGACCGGCTTCCCCGGCTCCTGGCGCAGGACGATCGTGAACAGGTCGGCCGCATCAAGGCCCATGGCGGTCCTGAGGTCGCTGCCGCGGCCAACGCGGCCTTGGTCGGGGACGACGGCGCCGTGACGGCGTTCCTCGGCGGTGGCTGGGAGACTGCCCGGGAAATCGACCTGCGCGCCAGCGTGAACCAGATGAGGGCAGCCGCTGGGCCGGAGGTCCGGGCTGCCGCGAACGCGGTGCTGCGCAACGGCTCCCGGGAAGCAATGGGGCAGTTCATCGAGTCGGGCTGGCGCGTTCCGTACCGGATGGACCTGCGGGTCGTCGTCAATCGGGCGATGGCCGACGGCGGGCCGCAGGTGCAGGCCGCGGCGAACCGGGCGCTCCAGGACGGCAGTCTGGAGATGCAGGAACGCTTCGTCCAGATCGACTGGGGCGTGGCGCAGGCCCGGGACAACGAGAGCCAGACCTTGACCGATCTGCGGACGAGCGCCACGGAGGCGACGCGCCGGGCGGCGTTCGAGACGATCTCCGCGGTGGCGCAGGCCGAGCGGGCGAAGGCCGAGTCCCTGGCGGCCAAGAACGAGGCGCTGGAGGCGGAACGGCTCGCCGGGCTGGCCGGCGCGGAGTCGGCGGAGGCGAAACGTCAGGCCCAACGTGCGGCCGAGGCCGCCGACCGCGCCGCGGCGGCCTGCAGCGTCGCCGTCCAAGCCGCGCGGGCAGCGGCGGACGCAGCGCGCGCCGCAGCGGGGGCAGCCGGACGCGCGGCGACCGCCGCGGCGCGAGCGCACACGAAGTCGGACGAGGCGTGGGCGGCCGCGGCAGCGGCCGAGCTGGACGCGGATGCCGCTGCTACGGCGGAGGCCCTCAACCGGAACATGCAGCAGATCGGTCCGGAGATCGCGGCCTGGATCTCACCCATCACCCAGATCATCGCTGTGACCGATCAGGCGTTGATCGCGGTCGCCGCCGCCGAGTCGGCGAGGACGAACACCGCGGCCGCCGGACGCGCGGCCGAGGCCGCCGGCCACTACGCAGGAGTGTCGAGCGCTGAGGCTCGGGCCGCGTTCGCCGCCGCCGCGCGTGCGGCAGCGAGCGCGGAGCAGGCGAGGCGCGCCACCGCGGAGACGGTACGGCAGGCGAACATCGCCCAGGACGCGGCCGGCAAGGCGCGAGATGCCGCTACGCGGGCGGTCGCCTATGCCGAGGCGGCCGCGGCGGCGGCAGCGAGCGCGGCCGCGCATGCGGGCAGTGCTGTCAACGCGGCGGAGCTGGCGACGCAGCACGCGGACAACGCCTACGTCGCGGCGGGGGACGCCTTGGATGCGGCGGAGACCGCCCAGGTGGTCTACACCGCGGCGCGTGCGGCCGACGCCGAACGACTCCAGAATGAACTCGAGCTCGAGGTGTCCTTCGCCCAGCACCTCAGCGCGGAAACCGCGCAGGCCAACTTGGATGACGCTCGCGGCTTCGACGTGCCGATGCGCGAGTACTACACGCCGGAGATCGACGCGCTGATTGCCGAGGCCGCCGACGAGCAGGCCGATCCGGGCGTGGCGGTCGGCAAGGCGCGGGAAGTGGCTCGATACTTCGCGACCGTGCCGGGTACGTGGACGAGTTCGGCGGCCGTGGCCGCTCTCGGCGAGGACGACGACGTACGTGTCCTCGAGTTCGTCAGGGGCGGGCTCGCCGCCGCACAGGAGCAGGACGACCGCACCACCCTGACGGGTCTCATGGTCACCGGCACCGAGGCCATGAGGGCCGCCGCGGAGACCGCCCTCGACGGCGAGTGGGCCGACGTCATCGCGTTCCTCGACGACCCGGACTACCCCGAGCGAGCCGCCGAACAACGCGAGCAGGTCGGACGGATCCTCGCTGACGCCCGTACGGCCGGGAACACCGAGACCGAGGCGGCGGCGAACAACGCCCTGCGGTCGGAGGATCCGGACGCCCTCGAGGTGTTCATGGCGTCGACGTACAACACCGCCCACACGATCGACATCCGGGCGCGGGTCGGCTCGATCGCCGGCGACGACTCCTACGGCACCGAGGTGCGCAACGGCGCGCAGGTAGCTCTCGCCGGCACGACGGCGATGCAGGTCGAGTTCCTGGAGGTGGGCCGCCACCGTGCGGCCGAACGCGACTACGCGACCGCGACACACGACTACATCGCCACCTCCTTGATGATCGAGACGGCGCAGATCGCGCAGCGCGCCGTCGAGCTCGCGCGCACCGCGCAGGCCGCGGCGGCGGAAGCCCGCGGTGCGGCGGAGGAGGCCGTCGGTTATGCGAACGACGCCGGTGCGGCGGCGGACCGGGCGCGGACGTTCGCCACCCAGGCGGTCGCCCACGCGCAGAACGCAGCCGCGTCCGCGGAACGAGCCGCGCAGTCCGTCCGTACCGCTGCCGCCGCGACCCAGCAGGCCCAGCAGTCGGCCCGGCAGGCGTCGCTCTCGGCGCGTTGGGCCCGCGCCTCGGCTGTTGCGGCGGCACAGGACGCGGCCAGCGCGTTCGCCGCGTACGACGCCGCGTACGCAGCGGCGATCCGGGCCGGTGACAGCGCGTCCGAGGCGGCTCGCATCGCCGCCGAGGTGTTCGACTACTACCGAGAAGAGGCCGAGCAACGTCTGACCGCGCTCAAGGCCACGTGGGAAGACCACTGCGAGTGGGGCCCCGATGACGACCTGCCCGGATACCACAACTGCGACGTTTACGTCGAAGGCCTTCTCAATGACCCCAATGGGATACTCCACGACCCGGACGGCTACGCCCAGGAACGAATCCAGCACTGCCGGGATCAGTTCGTCGGCAAGGCCCAAGACGCCTGCATGTCACTTGTCCTGAGCCCACTCTTCAGCTTCGCGGCACGAGGAATCGCCGACCGAGAGACGGAGACCCACCGTCTCGCCGAAGAGTACATGTCTCTGTTCGGGCTGGACGTGCTCAACGGCGCCTCCCAATATCTCATGTTGAACAAGTGCAGGTCCGTCCTTGGGGGAGGCGTTGTCGGTGCAGGGAGGAAGTTCTCGAGCTGCATCAACGGGTCGCTCAACCTGACCGATCCCGACTGGGACAAGTACTCGAGCCAGTGGAAGGGAACCTTCGTCGAGTCGACCGTCCCGGAGGAGCTCCGCTTCGCCGAGTACAACTCGATCTGGGGCACGATGTACCTGAAGGAGCATCTGTCCGACCGGACCATCCTCTCCGCGATCCACGAGACCGATCTCGCCGCTTCGCTCCTGCGCATCCTTCCGATCGGGTGCGTTCTGGACGGTGGGGACTGCCCCTACGCGGATGCCGCGCGACGGCTCGAGCGACTGAGCGAGTCGATCAAGCCCGAGAACAACCAGGGCTACATCGTCGACGAGTCCGGACGGGTGCTCGATGCGAGTGGCCTGCCGATCGCAAGTCTGCCACCGGTCGACGATCTCGAGGAATGGGCGAGATACACGGTCGAGAGCGGGTTGCACGACGACCTCGCGGCCCTCGAGGATCGTATCGGGCTCCTGTTCGGTCAAACGTTCGGTGTGCCCATGGCACCCCCGGCGTGGCACCTCGAGACCCAACTCGCCTATCGCGTCGCCACCCGAGAAGTGGCGCTCCGTGACAACACGCTCCGGCTCGTCATGAACAACCCCGGCGGCGCCTGCGACGCGGTGCCGATCGAAGGCACCGGACCTGATGCGCAGCGTCAGTTCGTGGCCGGGTGCATACAAGCCGTCAAACTGCTGCTGCCGGCCGGCACGACCATGATCATCTACTATCCCGACCCGGAGAATCCGGCAGAACTGCTCGAGGTCACGGTGCGTGGCGTCGGCCGCTGGCTGGACTGAGCCGGTCAGAGGCTACTTGTACTGGATGGTCTGCTCGGAGACGACCAGCCCGCCGCCGAAGTCGACCGTCTTCCCGCGCGGGTTCGCGTAGGTGTAGGTCGCACAGTCCACATAGTCGGCCCGGTCGCCGTTGACGAGGCAGCTGAACTGCCTGAAGGCCGCGACCGGGTTGACGGCGACGTAGCCGTTGCGGTCGAGGACGTAGTTCGTGCCGTTGACGTTGACCGACCAGTTGGCGTCGGAGAAGTTGAGGTGGAGCTTCAGGCCGTTGGAGTATTCGATGTACAGCCGCGCCTTGGTGAAGTCGTAGCCGTTCTTGATCGCCGTGTTGACGTCGAACGAGGAGCCGTTCGTGGCGAAGTAGGTGATCGCACTGACCGTCACACCCGTATCGAGGTATTGCGGTTGCAGCGCGCGGAACATGAAGTAGGCGTTGACCTGCTGCTCGACCATGCCGTGGTGCAACTCGCCGATGAAGGCGGTGTGCCCGTACGCGATGGCCATCGAGTTGTAGCGGTCGAAGTCGAAGGAGAAGCCCGGGTCGACCTCCAGTACGGCGCCGGCGGGCAGCGGCTGGGGCAGCGTGGTCTGGCAGTTGACGACGGTTCCGGGCGGCGTGGCGTGCGTGTGTGGTTGCCAGCGACGGGATGCCGTCTGCTCCGTGTAGGAGAGGTAGGCGTAGTAGCCGACGTGGTCGCCGGCGACGAGCGCGCCGTCGGGCCGGAAGGAGAAGTAGACGAGGTCGTCCTCCTCCACACAGATCCAGTACTGACCCGGCTGGCCGGCGGTCATCCGGTTCGCGGCGGCGAAGCCGTTCTGGAACACCTCGACCGTGAACCCGTCGGAACCGGCGCCGACGTACTCGGTGGCGGTGAAGCCGAGGAAGAGGGTTCCCGACGCGGGTGCCCGGAAGGCCGCGACCGGGTACCGTCCCGCGGTGGCGTGGGCGACGCCGACGCTGGTGTGCATGAGCGGGGCGATGCTCACGGCGGTGTCGCCGTCGGTGTCGGCCCAGTACTCGCCGCCGAGATCCGCATCGTAGGCGAGCCGGAGCTTGGTGAGGCGGGTCGCGCCGCCCGATCCCTCGGCGGCGAAGTACCGCAGCCCGTTGTCGTCCTGCAGGCCGGAACCGAGCTGTGCCAGGTTGGTCGGCGCCGTGGCCGGGTCGGAGCCGCACAGTTGGTAGTTGGTGTTCGTCACCGGGGCGAACACCGCGGGCTGCTCGACGTCGGCGTAGGCGACCCAGGCGTAGTAGCCGCACCGGTCGCCGGTCACGGTCGCGCCGTTCGTCCGGAAGACGAGGTAGATCAGGTCCCCTTCGAGGACCTTGACCCAGTGCTCGTCGCCGGCGTCCTTCGGCACCTCATGATCGGGTCCGAACCCGTTGTGGCACATGGTCAGGGTGAAACCGTCCGACCCCGGCTGTGGGTAGGCGGTCGCGCTGAACCGGGCGACCAGCCACCCGGACTCGGGCGCCCTGAACCCGATGACCGGGTAGGTGGTGCTGCCCGGGTCCGCGACCCCGATGCCCGGGTACAGCAGCGGTGCGACCAGCGAACGCCGTCCGCCGCCGTCGTCGTGATACCAGTACTCGCCGCCCATCGCCGGATCGGTCGCCCGGGACATCAGGGTGAGAGTGGTGCCGGCGCCGGAGCCGGTGGCGGCGAAGTAGTAGACCCCGTGATCGCCGACGGCGCCGGTGGAGAGCTTCGCGAGGTTCGGTACGCCGGTGCCCGTGCCGGCGCCGCTCAGCTCGTACCTGACGCGGGCGGCGTCCGGGTCGAACCGCCACGGGTAGCCCATGCCCTGGTTGGCCTGGAGCGGCCGGATGTGCCGCAGCTCGTAGTCGGGCATGACCCGGCCGTTTCGCAGACCGGTGATCTCTCGTTCGGTCGCGTCGACGTGGCCCGCGTAGGCCGAGCCGAATGCTCTCGAGCCCTGTGCGCCCTCCGACATGATCGGGCCCTGATAGATGGTCTTCATGCCCTCGAAGAGGGCGACGTTGTCGGCGACGACCTGCGCGAGCGTGCGCGACGTCGAGCTGCCGGCATTCAGCGTCACCTGGTTCATCACCGACGGGTCCACGCCGCCGTTCACGTCGAGGAAGGCGCTGCCGGTCAGGTAGTTGGCCTTGATCAGCGCCGACTCGATCTCGGCGTACTCGAGCATCTGGTCGGACTTGTTGGCGTAGGACGTCGTCAGCCAGCCGTAGCGCAGAATGCCGTTGGCGTCCTGCGCGAGCTTGTCCTCCACGCCGGGCACGTTCCAGTACTGATTGGTCGGCGAGGGGTACATGAACCAGTAATCCTCGTGCAGCGCGACCGTCCAGGTCAGGCCGTGCACGGTGCCGAGGTAGTCGGCGAAGCTCTTCGCCGAGCCCCAGGTCGTCGACGCGGGATAGTGGGCGGGGTTGGAGATGTCGAGCGTGTCGCGTTGCCACCGGTGATCGATCAGCAGCATGTCGTCGATCCCGAACCGCTCGCGGAGCATCCGGTAGTGCCGTTTGCGCTCCTGGTACGACGGCCGGTACTCCCAGGTGTCGTAGATGACCAGGCCGTCCAGCGAGTCGCGGTACGCCGACTTCGTGGCGTTGGTCAGGTACACGCAGTCGAGCAACTCGGTCGAGGCGGTGACGTACATCGTCTCGTCGAGCTGGTTCGTCTCGCCTGCGGAGTTGAGTTCGTAGTGGGCGACCATGCCGTGCGTGGCCTGACCGGACGCGACGGCCGGGGCGTTGTCGAGGAGCGTCCCACCGGTCTTCGCCTTGTCGACGTAGGCGGAGAGGAAGTAGGCCTGGTCGACCAGGGCTACCGCGACCTCCTCGACGAAGACCGACGTGTGCTGCGACAGGCTCGCGGAGGTGACGGCCCGGCCGGTCCCGAAGCCGGTGTAGCCGCCTCGGCCGCGGGTGCTGCTGCTGGTGGCGCGGATCATCAGCGACTTGTTCAGCAGCTGGAAGCTGAACGTCTTCGTGCTGTCGATGCCCCCGAGGCTGTCGGTGTACGTCAGGGTCAGCACCTGGCCGGCGAAGGCGGTCGTCATCGACGTGGCGGCGGCGCCCGCGAGGCCCTCCGGTGTCAGCTCGCTGCCGGTCAGCGGCAGGTAGTAGGTGCCGGCGCCGGCGACCGCGGTGATGGCGGCGTGTCCGTCGACCCGGACGCCGACCTGGATGAGTCCGTCCTGGACCTGGGGTGACGTCAGGTCGACGGTGTAGACGACGGTCTGCCCGGCCGCGGTGTAGGTGAAGGTGCACAGGCCGTTGACCGTGTCGTAGGAGGCGTTGGTCGTGCCGGTGCGGCGGGAGGCGACCGGACGCAGCTGGATGTCCCACGCCAGCGGCGCCAGGGGAGTGGACGCGGTCCGGACGACGGCGCCCGCCCGGCGCGGATCGGCGCCGAGGTCGAGCGCCGCCGCGCCGCCGACCGCCAGCGTGCTGAGCAAGAGATTGCGTCGCGAGAGTTCCATGACGGTGTCCGCCTCCTTGGGCCGGGATCCATCTGGCTGTGCGGACATCCTTCAAGGAGGGCCACTTATACGTCAAGTGTCTGATTCAGAGGTGAGACAATCTCTCCGAACGATCCCCACTTATCGGAGAGGTTCGCGACGTTCGGCGCGAAGAGGATGCAGCGTCACCTCGGCAGCAACCCGCCCACCAGGGTGGATGGGTGATCGATCGGCGCCGCAGGCGTCGCAGCCTGTACGACAGCTGTCGGCTGGAGCTGGGAACACTCGGTGTGCCGGCGCGATCGGCTGTATGAGTCGTGCCGGCCGCTACGAGCGGACGTAGGCGATCGTCTGGGGGCCTTCGGGAAGGACGCAGCAGCGGGCGTCCGGTCCGGCGTCGTGGAGGGCGCGCTCGACCGCCGCGGCGATGTCGGGGACCGCGTCGAGGTGGGCGGCCGCGAGCTGGTCGGCGCCGAGGCCGGCGCAGTGCACCCCGACGCTGGCGTGGGTGCAGGTGCGCGCCTGGACCTGGACCTGCCACTGGTCGGGAACGGTCCGTTCGCGGGCGGCGATCTGGTCGAGCAGCGCCTGCGGCGATGCCGCGCCGGTGAGGACGTCGACGTACGACCCGTGGTCGGGATAGCCGTCGCTGCACTCGGCGGCGACGATCAGTCGCCCGCCCGGCCTCGTGACCGCGGCCCCGGCCGACATGCCCTTGACCGCCTGGTACAGGTTCTGGTCCAGCGGGTAGCCGGAGCCGGTCGTCACGACGACGTCGAACGGCGCGGGCACGGGCACCATCGACAGTTCGCGGGCCCGGCGGCAGGCGACGGCGTGGCTGGTGAGCAGGTCGCCGCCGAACGCCTGGATGATCTGGTGGTCGCGGTTCATCACCACGTCGACGGCGAAGTCGCAGCCGGTCAGCCGGGCGATGGCGCGGACGTCGTCGTGGACCGGGTTCCCTTCGGTGATCGCCCAGGTGGCCTTCGGGCTGCCGATGCGGCGGGCGTCATGCAACACGAGGACGGTGTCGAGGCCGGCCAGGCCCGGCGCGATCATCTTGGGTCCACCGGAGAACCCGGCGAAGAAGTGCGGCTCGACGAAACCGGTCGTGATCCTGACGTCGGCGTCGACCCACGTGCGGTTGAGCCAGACCGGCACTCCCGCGCCGGCCACGCCGCACCAGGCCAGGCCGGCGTCGTCGCGGGCGTCATGGTTGACGACCTGGACGGAGCTCAGCACCTCGGGGCCCAGCATGTCCAGCAGCTCCGCGTGGGTGTTGCCGCGATGCGTGCCGGTCGCGACGAGGACCACCACGTTCGCGAGGTCGACGAGGTCGGAGATCTCGTCGAGGATCGCCGGCACCATGACGCGCCGGGGCTGGGCCCGGGTGCCGTCGCAGATCGAGATCGCGACGGTGGTGCCGGGTCCGGCGCCCTTGGCGATCAGGCGCTCGCGCAGGCCGGGTCCGGCAACCGGACCGCGCAGGGCGCGGCGGACCTCGGCCGCCTGGTCGGCAGCGCCGTCGGCGAACCGCGGCTCCACCACCACCGTGCGGTCGGCCGGCAGGTCGACCTCCAGTCCATGCCGCCCGTAGGCGAGACGGACGCGCCGGGTGCGGCTCACTGCGCGCGCCGTTCGACCGGCAGCGGCGGACGCGCGGTGGCGCCGCCGTCGACGACGACGTCCTGCCCGGTGACCAGCGAAGCGTCATCGGAGAGCAGGAAGGCGATGACCGAGGCCACCTCCGCGGGCTCGCCCATGCGGTGCATCAGGTGCAGCCCTTCGTCGGCGGCCCGTGCGGCGGCAGGGTCGTCGGCGGCGGCCCACTCCTGTGTGCACATGCGGGTGCGGACGGCGCCGGGCGATACCGAGTTGGCCCGCAACCCCCGCGGGCCGTAGTCGACGGCGAACTGCCGGGTCATGGCCACGATGGCGCCCTTGGTGGCGGCGTAGGCGAAGGCCGCCGGGAAGCCGCGGCTCGCGTGGATGGACGCCACGGACACCAGTGAGCCGCCCATCGTCATGGCCCGGGCCGCCGCGGCGCAGCCCCAGACGGTGCCCAGCAGGTTGACGTCGACCTGCTTGCGGACGTCCTCCTCGCGGACCTCGGCCGCCGAGCCGTTGACCTGGACGGCCGCGTTGTTGACCCAGCCGCGCAGCGCACCGAGAGTGGCCGCGCGGGCGGCCGCCGCCTCGTGCGTCGCCGGGGCCGAGACGTCGCCGGCGACCTTCGTCACGGAGGCCGGCAGCCGCTCGAGACCGGCCGCGTCGCGATCCACGGCGACAACGGTCCAGCCGATGGCGGCGAGCGCATGCACCGTCGCGGCGCCGATGCCGCCCGCCGCGCCGGTGACGACCGCGACGCTCACCCGAGCCCCGTCAGGCCGTCACGCGTGTCCTGCAGGTCGTCGCGCATCGCGGCCGCCGCGCCCTCCTCGTCCTGGGCGGCGATGCGGTCGCGCAGGGCCGCGTGCCGGGCGATCGCGCCTTCGAGGTCGCCGCCGTGTGCCAGGTACGACTGCCACACGGCCAGCCGCGACTGCATCAGCATCGGGCTGAGTCCGTCGAGGATCAGCCCGAACAGCGGGTTCGCCGTGGTGGCGACGGCACGGTGGAACTCCAGGTCGACGGCGAGCATCTCCTGGTCGTCGGTGGCGGTCCGCATCGCGTGCAGGAGGTCGCTGAGCCGGGCGATGTCGGGAAGCTGCGCGTGTCGCGCCGCGATGCGCGCGGCACCCACCTCGAGCACCTCGCGCACGTCCTGCAGCTGTGCGAACGTGACGCCGTCGTAGCTGACCCGTGTCTCGAACAGCGAGGACAGGTGGTCGCCCCCGGGAAGCGCGACGACGCCCTCGCGTCCCTGCTGCCGCCTGATCAGCCCGCGGCCGGTCAGCTCGGCCAGCGACTCGCGGATGACGGTGCGCGAGACGCCGAACCGTTCCGCCAGCTCGCCGGTCGGGGGGATGGAGTCGCCTTCGGCCAGTCCTTCGTCGCGCAGCAGCTGGAGCAGCTGCCCGGACACGACGCTGGTCAGCGGCACCCGCGGGTCAGTGGTCTCTCTGTCGCCCATGGCGTCACCCTAGTACGACAAGCCTGCCGGAAGCTACCGGGCTCGACAAGGCACTTGGCGGCTACTTCGCATACAAGTGATTGACAGATCTCCGGGTCAGGCCCTAGCTTGCTGCCCAGCGTAACGCTGGCCATACGCCCAACTGCCACGTGAGGCCATAGATCGAGGAGCGGTGTGACCACAATAGACAGCGTCGACTTGTACTACTTGTCGATGCCCACGGTCGAGAACGTCGGCGACGGGAGCCAGGACGTTCTCCTCGTCCGGGTGCGTGCCGGCGGCTGGGAGGGCTGGGGGGAGTGCGAAGCCTCACCGCTGGTCTCGATCGCCAGCCTCATCGCACCCAGGTCGCACAGCGCGTGTCAGCCGGTGCTCAGCTCCGTCCTCGGCCAGCGCATCGACGGCATCGACGACGTCCGCCGCATCACCGCCCTGGTCCGGGCCAACTCGTTCGACCAGCTGCAAGCCGCGCACACGCTCTCCGGCATCAACATCGCCCTGTGCGACCTGCTCGGCCGCCGGTACGAGGTGCCCGTGCACGAGCTGCTCGGCGTCCGCACGGCGACGCCCAAGACCCCGTACGCGTCCACCCTGTTCGGGTCGACGCCGGAGGAGACCCGGGCGGAGGCCGCGCGGCTGGCCGGATCGGGTTTCCGGGCGGTCAAGTTCGGGTGGATGGGCTTCGGGACGGGCTCCGTCGCCGCCGACATCGACCAGCTCGCCGCTGCCCGCGAGGGCGTCGGTCCGGATGCCGACCTGCTGATCGATGCCGCCATGGCCTGGGTCGGCCGGCCGGACGCCGCACGGGCCAGGGTGGCCGCGTTGCAGGACTTCCGGGTCCGTTTCATCGAGGAGCCGTTCGTGGCGGAGGAGTACGACGCGTACCGCGAGTTCGGCGCCGTGGCGAAGCGAGCCGGTGTCGCGGTCGCGGGCGGTGAGGGGTGCCACAACGTCCCCATGGCGCTCACGATGATGACCCATGCCGACCTCGACTACGTCCAGATCGACGCCGGGCGCATCGGCGGCATCACGGAGGCCAAGGAGGTCGCGGATGCCGTGCAGGCCCAAGGCCGGCGGTTCCTCAACCACTCCTTCACGTCGCACCTGGCGCTGAGCGCGTCGCTGCAGCCGTTCGCGGGGCACCGCGCCGAAGCGCTGTGCGAGTACCCGGTGAACTCCAAGCCGGTCTCGTACGACCTGACGACCACGCACCTCTCCGTCGACGCCGACGGACTGGTACGGATCCCGGACGCGCCCGGGCTGGGTGTGACCCCGGATCCCCGCACGATCTCGGCCTATCTCCAGCAGGTCGAGATCAGCGTCCAGGGACAGACCCTCTACCGCACACCGGAACTCGACCTCGTGGCCGCCGACGAAGGGATCCCGGCATGAACATCCTCGCCATCGGCGCCCACCCCGACGACGTCGACCTGCTCTGCGGCGGCACGCTGGCCAAGTACGCGCGGGCCGGCCATGGGGTCACCGTCGCGATCGCCACGAACGGCGACGTCGGCTCGACCACGCTCAGCCGTCCGGAGATCGCGGCGATCCGGCACCAGGAGTCGCTGGCCGCGTGCGCCGTCATCGGCGCCGAGCTCATCTGGATGGGCTTCGAGGACGAGTGGCTGTTCGACGATCGCGAGACACGCACCAGGTTCATCGACGTGTACCGGCAGGCGCGGCCGGACATCGTGATCGCCCACTCGACCGGCGACTACCACCCCGACCACCGGGTGTCCGGTCAGGTCGCCGCGGACGCGCGCATCCCGGCGGCGGTCCGGCTCGTCGAGACCTCGCTTCCGGAGCTGACCGAGATCCCGAAGCTCTACACCATGGACACGGTCGGGCACCTGGAGCAGGGCCTCGACGTGCGCATCGACATCAGCGACGTGATCGACCTGAAGACCGAGATGCTCAGCGCTCACGTCAGCCAGAAGGACTGGCTCAGCCACATCTTCGGCATGAGCTACATCGAGTTCATGAGGGAGCAGTCGGCGTCTCGCGGCGCCGAGATCGGCGTCGCGTTCGCCGAGGCGTTCCGCGAGGTCCCTGCCTATCCGCCGGCGCGTCCCGACCTGCCGCCACTCGGCCAGGTCTAGGGCGCGTCTCATCACCCATCGAGGAGTACACCATGGCAATCACGCGACGCGCCCTGCTCGGGGCCGGGCTCGGCGTTTCGGCCCTCGCGGTGCTGGGCGGCTGCAACCGGTCGTCGGCCGAGTCGAACACGTCCGACGGCGAGATCGCCGGTGAGATCCGGTTCTCCATCTGGTTCGGGTCCGGTGACATCGAGATGTGGGAGGACGTCATCGCCGGCTTCGCAGCGGTGCACCCCGACGTCAGCGTCAAGTTCGAGCCGCTGGAGTACGACCAGTACTACACCAAGCTCAACACGCAGTTCGCCAGCGGCAACGCGCCCGACGTCCTCGGCATGCAGTTCCAGTCGTCGATCTGGGGGCCGTCCGGCCTGCTCGCGCCGCTGACCGAGGCGGTCTCCGGCGACATCGGCCAGGTGCCGGCGTCGCTCACCGGTTACGGACGGGCGGCCGTCGACGGCACCGAGGAGCAGTTCGCCCTGCCCTGGCGGTTCGTCGGGCACTCGTTGTACGGGAATCTGACCGCCCTGGCCGAGGCCGGGATCGAGCGGCCGGACACCTGGAGCCTGGACGACCTCGTCGCCGCGGCGAAGAAGCTGACCACCGACGACGCCTTCGGCCTGCACGTGCCCGGGGTGTCGGGGGAGACGTCCATCGCCAGCACCTTCGGCGCGTCTCCGGTGTCGGCGGACGGCCTGACCGCCACCTACGACGCCGCGGAGATGATCGCGCACAAGTCGTTCCTGCGTGACCTCGTCCACGTGCACAAGGTCTCGCCCGGGCCGGACGTGCTGTCGACGCAGCAGGACGCGTTCGCCAGCGGTCAGGTGCGGATGGCCTTCGCCGGCAGCTGGAGCAACCCGACCTACCGCGAGGGCATCACGGCGTTCGACTGGGACATCCTGCCGAACCCGGGCGGCGAGCGGCCCGCGAAGAACTACGCCGGCCCGGACCACATCGCGGTCTACGCGAAGAGCAGGAACCTGGCCGCCGCCACCGCCTTCGTCCAGTACGCCGTCTTCCACCGCGACGCGCAGACGCTCATCGCGGCCACCGGCGCGCCGGTCCTCAACGACTACCTCAAGGACGCCGAGCGGATCGCGTCCGAGGCGGCGCTGAAGCCGGCGCACTACGAGTACTTCATCGACGAGGCGACGGAGAACGGCACCGGCTGGACGTTCGTGCCGGCGTTCGCGGAGCTCGAGCGGCTGGAGGCCGACGCGAACTACGCGATCATGTCCGACCCCGGCTCCGACATCCCCGGCATCCTGGCCGACCTCAACGCCAAGGTCCAGTCCGCGCTGGACAGCACTGACTGATGGCCACGCTGTCGCAGACCCGCCCGGTGCGCCGGCCGCGGCGGGTCACCCCCGGCGCCGCGAAGTGGCTGCCGGTCCTGCTGCTGCCGGTGACGGTCGGCCTCGTCCTGGTCTACTTCTCGGCGGTGTACGGGCTGGCGCTCGGCTTCACGGACTGGAACCTCATCTCCGACCCGGCCTGGGTCGGCACCGCGAACTTCGCCGAGATCCTGGACGACGAGCGGTTCTGGACGGCGCTGCGCAACACGGTCGAGATCGTGGCGGTGACGGTGCCGGCGAAGGTGGCCATCGGCCTGGGCCTGGCCATCCTGCTGTCCCGCGTCGCCCGGCTGAGCAGCTTCTTCCGTCTCGCCCTGTTCTTCCCGACCAGCTGCTCGGTCGTGGCGGTCGCGTTCCTCTGGGTCTACCTGTACGACCCGAACGGCCTGCTCAACTCGTGGCTCGGCGCACTGGGGCTCGGCACGGTGAAGTGGATGTCGCCCGACCACGCGCTGACGTCGGTCAACGTCATGATCATCTGGGGTGGCGTGGGCTACGTCGCGCTGCTCTTCCTCGCCGGGCTGCAGTCGATCCCGGCCGAGTACTACGAGGCCAGCCGGCTCGACGGCGCCTCGGCGTGGCGGCAGTTCTGGTCCATCACCTTCCCGCTGCTGACGCCGACGACGTTCTTCGTCGTCGTCACGGGGATCATCGCGGCGCTGCAGACCTTCGGCGAGGTCTTCATCCTGGCCGGTCCGATGGACTCGACCCTGACGATCATGAGCTACATCTACGAGCGCGCGTTCACCGGCTTCGAGATGGGGTACTCGGCGGCGCTGTCGGCGTTCCTGATCCTCATCCTCCTCACGGCCACCGGCGCTCAGCTGTGGTTCCAGCGCAAGTGGGTGACCTATGAGCGTTGAACTCGACCGGCGGCCCGCCGCCGTCACGTCCGTCCCGCCCGCGCGCCGTGGCCGCCGGACCCACGGCCGCGCCCGCGGCTGGGAGTACGCCGTCCTCGTCCTGGCCGTGGTGGTGATCCTCGGGCCGTTCGTCGTCGCGGCGCTGACCTCGCTCCGGACGAACGCCGACTACCTGAGCTCCACCTCGGTGCTGCCGACCGAGCTCACCTTCTCGAACTACGTCCGGGTGTTCGACGAGATCCCGATGGCGAGGATGATCCTCAACGGGTTGTTCATCGCCGTCCTCGGGACGCTCGGCGGCCTGGTGGCCAGCCTCGTCGGTGCGTTCTGCTTCGCCAAGCTCCGGTTCGCCGGGCGGGAACCGCTGTTCGGTGTCGTGCTGTTCACGATGCTGGTGCCCAGCACGGTCACGCTGATCCCGCTGTACACGATCATCCGCGCAGCCGGTCTGGTCGACACGCCGTGGGCGCTCATCCTCCCGCTCTGCACCGGCAGCGCGTTCGCGGTGTTCTTCCTGCGACAGCATCTGATGAGCGTCCCGCACGAGTTCTACGAGGCGGCCGTCCTCGACGGCTGCTCCGTGCCCGGGACCATCTTCCGGGTCTACCTGCCGCTGGTCCGCGGGCCGCTGGCGATCCTCGCCATCCTGAACTTCCTCGCGTCCTGGAACGACCTGCTGGGACCGCTGATCTACCTCAACACCCCGGAGAAGATGACACCCACGGTCGGCCTGACCTACTTCCGCGGGCAATACACGACCGACTTCCCGGTCATGCTCGCGGGCTCGCTGGTCGTGCTCGTCCCGACGACGATCATCTTCCTCGTCTTCAACCGCCACATCCGCGACGGCCTGGCCATCAGCGGCAGCCTCAAGTAGCTGCCGGACCACCGAGGAGTCTCTGCCTTGTTCTCGCTCACCCTTGTCAGCGGCCGGCCGGTCACCGGGCACGTCCGCGGCCCGGAACCGGACGCACCTGCCGGGACGTCGTTCGACGGCACGCGGGCCGTGCTGTCCTGGGCCGAGCGGCCCACGGAGCTGGTCCGGCTCCGGATCGACGACACCGACGTCGCCGTGTGGGCCGATCACGTCACTCGCGAGCATCCGGTCCTGCTGCCGGTCCTCGCCGTCGCGATCACGTCCGCAGGGGACGATCGTGACTACGCGGCGATCGTCGCGGACGTGGCCGCCCGGTCCGGCCGCTCGGCCCTCCAGACCATCGCGGCCGAGGGCGAGGACTCCTATGACGCCGCGGCCGCGCGTGGCCGCCGCCTGTACTCGCCGACGTGGCTCGGGCTCGGCCGCGATCAGCGCCTGTTCGCCCTGGGGTACAACGGCATCGGGGCGAGCAACGCGTCGGAACGGATCTGGGACTGGATCGCCCCACAGTGGCACGGCGAGCCGGTGTCGCTGCCGGAGTCCGGCGAGGCGCCGGTCCGCTACCTCTACATGATGGGGCGCGGGCTCGGCCCGCTCGACTCGACGAGGCGCCGGCTGCGCCGCGGTACCCTGCCCGTCCTCGAGGTCACCCGGCATGACGGCGGGATCCGCTACGACCTCACGGCGTTCGTGGCGCCCGAACGGACTCCGCTCGCCGGCGAGACCGGGCTCGGCACGCCGTTCCTGCTGGCTGACGGTCACAGCGCGGGGCACATGTTCACCGACGCCCAGCAACGTGAGTTCGACCGGCTCGAAGCGGAGTACGCGCCGGACGAGGAGCTCGTGCTGTTCGTCCGGATGAGCGCCACCAACGTCACCGCGGCACCGCGGTACGCCTTCCTGAAGGCGCCCGAGCCGCATCGGGCCGGCGCCGAGACGCCGATCGACGCATCACTGGACAGCGCGCTGGATCCCGCGGGTGGGCTGGTCTTCGGCTCGGGCCGGGTCGCCTACACGGCACTGCTGGACGACCGGCCGCTTCCGGCCGAAGAGGTCGCCGAGCTGCTGCAGCCGGGCGCCTCGACCATGCTCGACGTCCGGCTGCCGCACCGGCCGATCTCGTCCGACCGGGCGGCGGCACTGCGTGACCGTGGGTTCGACGCCGTGCTGGCCGACGCCGAGGCGTTCTGGCTGGACAAGCTCTCGGCGGCGGCCACGATCGAGGTGCCCGAGCGCCGGATCACCGAGATGGTCGCCGCGGGCCTGCTGCACCTCGACCTCGTCACCTACGGCGAGGACCCGGACAGAACACTGGCCCCGACCATCGGGATCTACGCCCCGATCGGCTCCGAGAGCGCGCCGATCATCCAGTACTTCGAGTCCGCCGGCCGCCCCGACCTGGCGGAGCGGTCGCTGCGCTACTTCCTGGACAAGCAGCACGACGACGGCTTCATGCAGAACTTCGGCGGCTACATGCTGGAGACCGAGGCCGCCCTGTGGTCGCTGGGCGAACACTTCCGCTACACCCGCGACGCCGGCTGGGCCGCCACCGTCCTGCCGCAGGTCGACCGGGCCGTCGGCTACATCCTGCGCAACCGGGAGCGGTCGCGCTCGACCGGCGTGCCATTCGGTCTGCTGGTCGGCAAGACCTCGGACCCCGAGGACCCGTTCGCGTCGTTCATGCTGAACGGCTACGCCGTTCTCGGACTGTCGCGCGCGGCCGAGCTCGCCGACGCCGTCGACCCGGGCCGCGGCGGCGCGTGGCGGGCCGCGAGCGACGAGTTGCGCACGGACGTGCGAGCGGCGTTCGCCGACGCGGTGGCGCGGTCCCCACTGGTTCCGCTCGGCGACGGGACCTGGGCGCGCACCGCACCGCCCTGGCACGGCGACGGCGGCCCGGTCGCCCTTCGCCGCGACGCCTCGAAGTGGTACACCCACGGCACCTTCTTCGCCCGGGACTCGCTGAACGGCCCGCTCTGGCTGGTCGCGCAGGAGGTTCTCGACCCGTCGGAGCAGCTCACCACCGAGCTGCTGGAGTACGCCGCGGAGATCCTGCACCAGGACAACACCGCGTTGAGCCAGCCGTACTACAGCCCGCATCCGCTGATCCACCTGCGTCGCGGCGAGGTCAACGCGTTCCTGCGGTCCTACTACACGACCTTCGCGACCCTCGCCGACCCGGACACCTACTCGTTCTGGGAGCACTACTTCCACGCCAGCCCGCACAAGACTCACGAGGAGGCGTGGTTCCTCATGCAGACGCGGTGGATGCTCTACCTCGAGGACGGCGACCGGCTGCGGCTGCTCCCCGGAGTGCCGCGAGCCTGGCTCGCGCCGGGCGAGCGGATCAGGCTCGACGGCGTCCGCAGCTACTTCGGCCCACTGGACGTGACGGTCCACGCCGCCCCGGGCGGCGACGTCGTCGACGTCTCGGTCCGGCTGGACCCGCGGCGCGCGCCGCGCGAGGTCCAGGTGCGCGTCCCGCACCCGTCGGGCCGCCGCGCACGCTCGGTGTCGTCCGGCCACTACGACGCGGTCACCGAGACCCTGACGCTGGAGCCTGACGCCGGCGGCGGCGTCCAGGCCCGCGTGTACTTCTAGCCAACCTACGAACGACAGGAGTGCAGGTGAGAGCGCTGGTCCTGGACCGGGTGCACCGGTTCGACCTCAAGGAGCTGCCGACGCCCGACCCGGGTCCGGACGAGGTGCTGGTCCGCGTCACCGCGGCCGGCATCTGCGGCTCCGAGCTGGCCGGCTTCACCGGGACCGACGGCCTGCGGCGGCCGGGTCTGGTGTTCGGTCACGAGTTCCTCGGCTCGGTCGCCGCGATCGGCGCGGATGTCCCCACCGGCGGTGGCCTCGCCGTCGGCGCCACGGTGACGGCCAACCCGCTGCTCTCGTGCGGGAGGTGCCGGCTCTGCCGGCTCGGGTCGCCGCAGCTGTGCCCGTCCCGGCGGCTGCTCGGCGGGCACGTCGACGGCTGCAACGCCGAGTACGTCGTCGTCCCAGCCGCCGCGCTGCACGTGGCCGACCACCTCGCCGACCCGGCCGCGACGGTGTTCGCCGAGCCCACCGCGTGCGCCCTGCACGCCGTCGGGCTGACCCGGATCGAGCCGGGCTGCTCGGCCCTGGTGCTGGGCGCCGGCCCCATCGGGCTGCTGATCCTCGAGGTGCTGCGCGCCCGCGGCGTCGGGTCGCTCTGGTTCACCGAGCGCAACGACGCGCGAGCGGCCGCGGCCGAGGCCACCGGGGCGGTCCGGCTCAGCCACGCGTCTACGGAACTGGCCGCCCGCGTGCACGAGCGCACCGACGGGCTCGGGGTCGACGCGGTCTTCGACGCCGTCGGGTCGAGCGCGATGCGGCTGCTCGCCGCCACGCTAACGCGGCCCGGCGGCGACGCGTGCTTCGTCGGCCTGCACGACGCGGACGCAGTGCTGCCGTGGCGCGACCTGATCCGCCGGGAGGTGACCTGCGTCGGCAGCTTCGCGTACACGCCGGCGGACTTCGCCGCGGCCGTCGACGCGCTCGGACGGGGCGACCTCGAGTTCCGCGGCGAGGTCGTGCGGGCCCCGCTCGCGGACGGTCAGGCCTGGTACGAGCGGCTGCTCGCCGGCCACCCGGCGAGCAAGGTCCTGCTGGAACCGGGGGCCGGCGCCGATGTCGTCTGAGCAGCAGCCGGCCATCGTCCATGAGCCGGCCGAGATCGACTGGGACCGGCCGGGGAAGCACCACTACCAGGTCGCCTTCCCGCTCGACGGCAGCTGGGGCTACTCGCTGGTCCCGCTCACCGTGATCAACGGCCGGCGGGGGAGGAGCGCCGACAACGTCCTCGTCGTCGGCGGCACGCACGGCAACGAGTGGGAGGGCCAGGTCGCGGTCGCGGGCCTGTGCCGGGATCTCGACCCCGACCAGCTCGCCGGCCGGGTCGTGCTGATCCCGCGGCTCAGCGAGTCGGCCTGTGCGGCCAACTCGCGCTGGTCGCCGCTGGACGGCGTCAACATGAACCGGGCCTTCCCCGGCGAGCCGGCGGGGTCCGTCTCGTACCGGATCGCTCACTTCGTGACGTCGAGCGTCTTCCCGGTCGTGCGCGTCGTCGTCGACATCCATTCAGGCGGGCGCGACACCCGGTTCCCGCACGTGGCCTCGTTCCATCCGGTCGCCGACCTCCCGCAGCGCCGTGAGATGGCCGAGGTGGCGACGCTGTTCGACACCGCGTTCGTGATGATCTACTCCAGCGACATGGCGTCCGGCCTGCTCACCGACGAGGCCGAGGCGGCCGGCAAGATCACCATCGGGACGGAGTTCGGCTACGGCGAGTCCGTCGACCGCCGCGGGGTCCAGCACGGCTACGAGGGCGTACGAAACGTCCTGCGTCACTACCGGCTGCTCGCCGAGCCCGTGGTCAGGATCGATCCGGAACGGGCGGCGCCGGCCAGGTTCATCGAGGCGGCGACGCTCGACGGCTACCTGCCCGCGCCCCGGGACGGCGTGTGGGAGCCGCTCATCGACCCCGGCGACGACGTGCGCGCCGGCCAGGTCGTCGGCCGGCTGCACGACTTCTCCAGCCAGGTGTCGTCGCCGCTGCCGATCCACGCGCCGCGCGACGGCGTGGTCCTGATGCTGCACTACCCGGCCGTGACGACGAAGGGGCAGACGCTGTTCTCCGTCGGGCAGGAGGTCCCGTTCTAGCGCGGCGATCGCGGCCGACTGGCGGCGTCACGCGCCTGGCGATCGGGTCACGGCGCACTTCCTGCCGGCCGACCTCGCCCACGAGGTCGCCCGGGGGGTGGCCCCGATGATCAGGCCGGCCCGCGGCCCGCGACCGATCGCGCCACCCGCGCCGCGTGCACGCCCGCGCCGTACCCGTTGTCGATGTTCGTCACCACGACACCCGGAGCACAGGAGCTGAGCATGGCGTGCAGAGCAGTCACCCCGCCGGCGGCCACCCCGTACCCGGTGCTCGTCGGCACCCCCACCAGCGGGGTGCCGACCAGCCCGGCGACAACGGACGGAAGGGCGCCCTCCATCCCGGCGACGACGATCAGGCAGTCGGCCTGCGCGAGCCGATCGCGGACCGCGAGCAGCCGGTGCACACCGGCCACGCCGACGTCGTCGATGCGCTCGACGCCGGCGCCGTGCACGTGTGCCGTCACCGCGGCCTCGGCGGCGACCGGCCCGTCGGAGGTGCCCGCGGCGACCACGAGGACCAGCCCGCGAGCCGGCGGGGCGACACCGAGGACGGCGGTGCGCGCGATGTCGTCGACCGCGGCGGCGGGAAGCTCCGTGCGCACTGCTGCGCGCGCATCGTCGGTCAGACGGGTGGCCAGGACGGCGCGGTCCGGATGGCGGGTGTGCAGCGCGGCAAGTGCGCCGACGACCTGGCCGGGCGTCTTCCCCGGGCCGTACACCACCTCGGGATCGCCGGTGCGCGAAGCCCGGTCGACGTCGAGCCGGGCCCAGCCCAGGTCGACCACCTCCGGATGGTCCGGCGCGTCTGGCATCCGGGCGACCTCCCGTCGCTCTGAGGAATGTCACATACTACGGTGCTGTCACCGGAGTACCGCATCATGACCGTGGTCGAGCTGCACGCCGTGCTCTCTGGCCCTGACCGCGACGCGACAGCCGCGTTCACGGCGCAGCTGGGCCCCGTCCGCAGCGCCGCGGTGGCGTTCTCGGGGGGAGTCGACTCGTCCGTCGTCACGGCGCTGGCCGCCCGTCACCTCGGCCCGGACGCCGTCGTCGCCGTGCTGGGCGTGAGTGCGAGCCTGGCGGAGTCGGAGCGGCGCCAGGCATGTGAGACCTCCGCCGCGATCGGGGTGGCGCTGGTCGAGGTGGAGACCCACGAGCTGGACGATGCCCGCTACGTCGCCAACAGCGGCGATCGCTGCTACTTCTGCAAGCACGAGCTGTACATCCGCGCGTTCGCGGAGGCCGTGCAGGCGACGGGCAGCCAGGTGCTGCTCAACGGCGACACCGCCGACGACGCACTCGCCGGCGACCGGCCAGGACGGCGGGCGGCGGAGGAACTGGGCGTCCGGTCGCCCTTGGCGGCCGCGGGCATCGGCAAGCACCGGGTCCGATCGCTGGCCCGGGCGCTCGGGCTGCCGGTCTGGGACAAACCGGCCGCACCGTGCCTGGCCAGCCGGGTCGCCGTCAACCTGCCGGTCACCGTGGACGTCCTCGCGCGCGTCGAACGGGCGGAGGCCGCCCTGCGGGATCTCGGCCTTCGCGACTTGCGCGTGCGGCACCTGCGCGAGTCGGCACGGGTGGAGCTCGGCGCCGACGACCTCGCCCACGTGCGGGCGCGTGGACTGGTCGAGCGGGTGCTCGACGCCGTTCGAGCCGCCGGATACTCGGTCGCCGTCCTCGCCGACGCCCCGCTGCGGCGGGCCTGAGCCGTGGTCGACGCGTGGTTGCAGTGCGCGAGTGGCGCCAGCGGCGACATGCTCCTCGGCGCGCTCCTGGACGCGGGTGCGTCGCTCGCCGCCGTGCGGGCGTCCGTCGCGGCCATCGGGGTCGAGAAGGTCGACATCACTCGCCAGCCGGTACGTCGGGCTGGGATGGTGGCGATCAAGGCGCAGGTCATCGTGGCCGAGACGCACCATCACCGGCGGTGGGCACAGATCCGGCGGCTGCTGGTGGACGCGCCGCTGGCCGACGAGGTCCGCGACCGCGCCGTTGCCGTCTTCGAACGGCTGGCGGTGGCCGAGGGCCTCGTCCACGGCGTCCCGCCCGAGGACGTCCACTTCCACGAGGTGGGTGCGCTCGACGCCATCGCCGACATCGTCGGCGTGTGCGCGGCGGTCGAGGACCTCGGCCTGCGCCACATCGGTGCGGACACCGTGGGCGTGGGGTCGGGCACCGTCCGCACGCAGCACGGTCTGCTGGCCGTGCCGCCGCCGGCGGTCGTGGCGCTGCTGAGCGGGACCGGAGTGACCATCACCGCAGGACCCGCCGCCCGGGAACTGTGTACGCCTACCGGGGCGGCGCTGCTCACCACCCTCGTCGACCACTGGGGCCCGATGCCGGCCATGCGAGTCGAGCGGATGGGCACGGGTGCCGGGACGGCGGACTTCGCCGAGGCGCCGAACGTGCTGCGCGTCCTCCTCGGTGATCGCCTCACGGGCGACGACGACACGGCGTCCGCCGGCTCCGTCCTGCTCGAGGCGAACGTCGACGACCTGGACCCACGGCTGTGGCCGGCCGTCATCGACCGGCTGATCGCCGTCGGGGCGGACGATGCCTGGCTGACTCCGGTGCTCATGAAGAAGGGCCGCCCGGCCCACACCGTGTCAGCGCTGGCCGCACCCGAGCTGGCGACGGCCGTGCGCGACGTCCTCTTCCGCGAGACCTCGACGATCGGCGTGCGCGAGACAGCGGCGACGAAGCACGCCCTGGCGCGTACCGAGGGCACCGTCGAGCTGGATGGCCATCGAGTGCGGGTCAAGTACGCGTGGCTCGGCGGAGCCGTCGTCAACGCCCAACCGGAGTACGACGACCTGGCCGAGGTCGCCGCAGCCACCGGCCGTCCCCTGAAGGAGATACTCGCGCGTGCGGTGGGTGCCGCGGACCGACCATGAGGCGGTCAACCGATACCGAGAACGACGATGGCGGCGGCGCCGACCAGGACGATCACGATGCGCAGCAGCAGCGGTGACAACCGGCGCCCGATCCGGGCGCCGAGCAGCCCGCCGGCCGCGGAGCCGGCCGCGATCAGCCCGGCCACCGCCCAGTCGACGTCGGCCACCACCGTGAACACCAGCCCGTCGACCAGGTTCACCAGCCCGGCCTGCACGTTCTTGACCGCGTTCAACCGCTGCAGCGTGTCCGACACCCCCAGCCCCAGCACGGCGAGCAGCAGCACACCCTGCGCGGCCCCGAAGTAGCCGCCGTACACCGCGGTCAGCAGCACCAGCAGCCACAGCACCGGCCCGCCGTGCTCACGCCCGGACGGCCGGTCCTTCAGCCGCCGCGAGATCCACGGCTGCGCCGCGACCAGCACACAGGCCGCCACGATCAGCACCGGCACGATCGCCTCGAACGCGCCGGGCGGCAACGCCAGCAGCAACACCGCACCACCGGCGCCCCCGACGACCGCGGCCAGCCCGAACCGGAACACCCGGGCGCGCTGGCCGCGCAGTTCCTCGCGATACCCCCAGGCCCCCATGACCGAGCCCGGGACCAGCCCGACGGTGTTGGACACGTTGGCCACCACCGGCGGGTAGCCCAGCGCCAGCAACGTCGGGAACGTGATCATCGTCCCGGACCCGACGACGACGTTGACCGCACCCGCCGCGAACCCGGCCGCCACGATCGCAACGACGTCGAACAGGCTCACCCCGTGCTCACCCAGGCGCCCTCGCGCATGACCGCCACCACCTGGTGGTCGGCATCGAGGACGACGAGGTCGGCGGCGAGCCCGGGCCGCAGCGCGCCGGTGCGGCTGGAGATGCCGAGGAGCCGTGCGGGCGTCGTCGAGGTGGCGCGGACGGCGTCCTGGATGGTGAAGCCGGCGCGGGTGATCGCGAACCGGAACGCGGCGTCCATGGTCAGAGCGCTGCCCGCGAGCGTGCCGTCGGGGAGCCGGGTGGCGCCGTCGTGGACCGTGACGCTGATGTCGCCGCGCGGGTAGCGGCCGTCGCCGCGGCCGGCCGCCTGCATCGCGTCGGTGACCAGCACGACCCGGTCCGGGCCCGCGCTGACACAGGCGTGCCGTGCGATGGCCGGATCGAGGTGGACACCGTCGAGGACGAGTTCCACCGTCACACGGTCGTCGGCGAGCAGCGCGACGATCGGCCCGGGTTCGCGGTGGTGGATCGGCGCCATGGCGTTGAACAGGTGCGTCGCGACGGTGGCACCGGCCTCGATCGCGGCGCGGGTGGTGCCGGCGTCCGCGTCGGTGTGCCCGACCGCGGCGAGCGCTCCCGCGTAGGTGACGGCGCGGACGGCGTCGAGCCCGTGCTCGAGTTCCGGCGCCAGGGTCACCATGCGGATCGCACCGCGGCCCGCGCTCAGCAGCCGCGCCACCATCCCGGGTTCGGGGACGCGCAGGGCACTGGCCGGGTGTGCACCCTTCCGCCGCGGCGAGAGCCAGGGACCTTCGAGGTGGATGCCCGCCACGACGCCGTCCTCGGCCAGCTCGGCGAGCGCGCGCAGGTCGTGGTCGAGCGCGGCCTCGCCGGCGCTGGACAGGCTCGCGAGGATCGACGTGGTCCCGTGCCGGAGGTGGGTGGCGGCGAAGGCCGCGACCTGCTCCGGGTCGGCACCGGCCACGGTCGCGCCGCCGCCGCCGTGGGCGTGCAGATCGACGAACCCCGGCACGATCCAGCCGCCGCCGACGGCCAGGTCGACGCGGCCCGGCGGCGGGAGGGCGCCGAGCGCGGTGATGCGCTCGCCACCGACCTCGATCCATCCGTCGCTCACGACGCCGTCCGGCGCGACGAGGGACGCTCCGGCGATGATCACGCCCGACCCGCTCGGCTACCGATGACAGCGGGGGTCGCGGCGCACAGGCGCCGGGCCAGGGCCAGCGTGTCGGTGATCGCGGTGCCGACGACGATGGCGTAGGCGCCTGCGGCGAAGGCCGCCGCCACCGCCTCGGGCGTGGCGTACCGGCCCTCGGCGACGATCGGGGCGTCGATGCCGCCCTCCGCCAGCCGCCGCACGAGGCCGACATCCGGCGCGTCCGGGTCGGACGGATCGGGGCTCGGCGCGAGAGTGGTCGCCACCAGCGCGGCCCCGGCGCCGGCGGCGGCCACCCCGCAGCGGTGGTCGCCGACGTCGGCCATCACCGGCACACCGCGCGCGGCGAGGGCGGCGATGAGGTCGGCGACGCGTTCGTCGCCCGGCCGCGGCCGGTCCGAGGCATCGAGCGCGACGAGGTCGGCGCCGGCGTCGAGCAGGGGGAGGGCGTCCGCGAGCGTCGGGGTGATCCTGACGTCGGTCCCGGGCACCTGACGCTTCCGGATGCCGATCACCGGCAACGCGCAAGCGTTCTTGATGGCCGCGATGTCCGCCGCGCCCTCCGCACGGATGCCGACGGCGCCGGCCAGCTCGGCGGCGCACGCCATCGCGGCCATCACCGCCGGCTGGCGCAGCGGGCTGCCGACCGGCGCCTGGCAGGACACGATCAGTCCGCCGGCCAGCCTGGAGATGACGCTCACTGTTCTTCGACCTCCGAGATCGTCGTGACGGTGACCAGCGTTCCGAACGGCGGCGCCGGCACCGGTGCCGCCGCGGCCAGCCGGCAGGCACCGTCGAGGCTGGAACCGGCCGGCTCGACCCATGACGCGTCCGGCATCCGGCGCGTCAGCAGGTCCACGAGCCGGCCGGCGAGTACACCGGTCCGGGTGAGCAGCCGGCCCGTGCCCGCGATCCGCGGGGGAGCGCCGGCTCGGTCGAGGGCGGCGGCGATCGCGGTCGCGAGGTGCGCGGCCGCCGCGCCGACGATGTCCGAGCTGGCCTCGTCGCCGGCGGTGGCCGCATCGAGCACGACCGGGGCGAAGCCCGACACGATCGCCTTGGCGTCCTCGGACGTCGTGACCTCGTGGGCGAACCGGGCGGGATCGCCGTGTCGTTCGATCATCGCGGCCAGCAGCGCCGCCGAGCCGCGCTCGATCCGTCCGTCATGGGCGCACAACGCCGCCGCCAGTCCCGCGCGGCCGATCCAGTAACCGCTGCCGAGGTCGCCGGCCATGGCGCCCCAGCCGTCGACCTTCGCGGACCGGTTCACGCCGTCGCTGGCCAGCGTGACGACGCCGGTCCCCGCCGCGCAGACCACCCCCGGCCGCTCGCCGAGCGCGCCGACGTAGGACGTCACGCAGTCATCGGCGAGCACCAGCCGCCGGGTGCCCAACTCGGCGTGCAACAGGCGGAGTGCGGAATCGGCCGGTGGAAGCGATCCATGCAGGCCGGATAGGCCGAAAGCGACCGTGGACAATGCGCTGATCCGCAGGTCGCGGCATCGATTCAAAAGGAACGCGGTGGCATATCGCAACGGATCTCCGGCAGCGGTCGAATTGACGCTCGGGCCGGTTGTCTCGTCGAGGACCCGTCCTTCCGGGCTGGAAATGCGAAGGCGGATTCCCGATCCGCCGAGGTCCAGTCCAGCCGTCGGCATCGCGCCTCCTTCCGCCGGTGGGTCATCGCCGTCGCGTCGATGCTAGGGCTGGGCCAGGCGTGGCGTACAGCCGCTAATAATCCGCATTGGCACCTTGCGGGCGAGCATTTCCGGTCCCAGACTGTGCGGACCGGAAGCCAAAACAAAAAGGCGGGTTCAGCGATGGTCGTTGTGCGCCAAATCGATGTCGCTCGGGTGGCCGGGGTCAGTCAGACGACGGTATCGATGGTCTTGAATGAGCGGACCGGCGGCAGTGCCCGGATCTCCGAAGACACCAGGGAGAGAGTTCTCTCGGCGATCAAGAAAACCGGCTACGTGGCCAATCCGATCGCACAATCATTGGCCGGCCATCGCACCGGCATGTTCGGCGTCTTCGCGTTCGAACCGATGTTCACGGCGGAGGCGGGCGGCTTCTACACCGAGTTCCTCGGCGGCATCGAGGCTGCCGGTGAGGCGGCCCGGAAGGACCTGCTGCTGTTCACCAGCACGGTGCTCGATGAGCCGGACAACCACATCTACCGGCGCAACGAGAACCGGCTCCGGCTCACCGACGGCGCGATCCTCCTCGGCAACGGCGAGCCGAAGATGGAGCTGGCGCGGCTGCACGAGGACGGCTTCCCGTTCGTGTACATCGGCCGCCGCGAGATCCCCAACGGCGAGATCTCCTACGTGTCGGCCGACTACGCCGCGGCCACGGCCGACCTCGTCGAGCGGCTGGTCGCCGTCGGGCACGAGCGGCTCTGCTACGTCGGCACCGGTGCCGACGCGTCGGCCAGCATCGATCGCCGCCGCGCGTTCGTCGACACCCTGCGCGACGCCGGTCTGCCGGTGGACCGGCCGGTCCCGGCCGGCCACGGCGACTACGCGGCGGTCCGGCAAGCGGTCGAGGCGGGCGCCACCGCCCTGCTCGTGGAGCCGCCGGTGGGCATCGACGAGCTGACCGCGGTGATCGAACGCGCCGGTTATCGAGTGCCCGCTGACGTCAGCGTGGCGCTGCTGGGCGACGTTCACGGACACAGCGTCCGGCCAGACGACTGGTCGGGCTACCGATTGCCCCGATGGGAGATGGGAATGCAGGCAGTGAAGCTGCTCGTCCGCCTGATGGAGGACCCCGGCGGACCGGCGCGACGCGTCGTCGTGCCCTGCCTCCCGCACGACGGCTGCACGGTGGCGCCCGCGCCGCGACCGGGCCGGGATCGCCGGTGAGCCGCATCGCGGACCACCGCTGCGACGTCCTGGTGGTCGGCGGCGGGGTCGGCGGCGTGGCAGCCGCGCTGGCCGCCGCCCGCCGCGGGGCGACCGTCTCGCTGGTCGAGGAGAGCCCGTGGGTCGGTGGGCAGCTCACCAGCCAGGCGGTGCCGCCCGACGAGCATCCGTGGATCGAGCAGTTCGGCTGCACCGCCTCGTACCGTGCGTTCCGCACCGCCGTCCGGGATCACTACCGATCCTTCTACCCGCTGACCGAGCGGGCGCTGCGCGACCCGGCGCTGAACATCGGCAACGCGACCGTCAGCCGGATCTGCCACGAGCCGGCGGTGTCGCACCTGGTGCTGCGCGCGATGCTGTCGCCCTGGCAGGCGCGCGGCCTGATCACCGTGGTCACCCTGGCCCGGGTCCGCTCGGTCCAGGTCGACGGCGACGCGGTGGGGCCGGTGACCTTCGACGATCTGGTGGACGGCGGCACCTTCGCGGTCGACGCGCCGTACGTGCTCGACGCCACCGAGACCGGCGAGCTGCTCGCCCTGGCCGGCGTCGAGCACGTGACGGGGGCGGAGTCGCAGGCGGAGACGGGAGAGCCGCACGCCCCGGCAGTCGCCGACCCCGCGAACATGCAGGCCGTCTCGTGGTGCTTCGCCCTCGACCACCGCGCCGGCGAGGACCACACGATCGACCGGCCCGCCGGGTACGCGCGGTGGCGGGAGTTCCGGCCGGACTTCTGGCCGGACAGGTACCTGAGCTTCACCTACCCCGAGCCGCGGACCCTGGAGCCACGGACGACCTACCTGGACCCGAACAACGACACCGCGGACGACGTCATCATCGCCGACCAGAGCCGGGTGACGAGCGGGTCGAACCTGTGGGTGTACCGCCGGGCGCTCTGGCGCCACCAGCTCGGCCCGGGCGCCGCGGCCAGTGACATCGTCCTGGTCAACTGGCCGATGACGGACTACATCGACGGCCCGGTCTTCGGCGGCACGCCCGAGGAGAACGACCGTCACGCCCAGTCCGCCCGGGAGTTGAGCCAGAGCCTGCTGTACTGGCTGCAGACCGAGGCGCCGCGCCCGGACGGCGGCACCGGCTGGCCCGGGCTGCGGCTGCGCGGCGACGTCGTCGGCACGCCCGACGGCTTCGCGATGGCGGCCTACATCCGCGAGTCGCGCCGGATCCGCGCCCAGTGCACCGTCACCGAACAGGACCTGTCGCACGCCGAGCGCGGCGAGCACGGCGCCGTCTCCTACAAGGACTCCGTCGGCATCGGCGCCTACCGGATCGACCTGCACCCGAGCACCGGCGGGGACAACTTCATCGACATCGCCTCGTGCCCCTTCCAGATCCCGCTGGGTGCGCTGCTCCCGCTCCGGGTCGCCAACCTGCTGCCGGCCGCGAAGAACATCGGGACGACCCACATCACCAATGGCTGCTACCGGCTGCACCCGGTGGAGTGGAACATCGGCGAGGCCGCCGGCGCGCTGGCCGCGATGTGCGTCGCACGTGGTGTCGGCCCGCACGCGGTCGGCGAGTCCGCCGCGTTGACGGCGGACCTGCAGGCGGAGCTGGAGCGGCACGGTGTCGAGCTGGCCTGGCCCCAGGTGGGTGCGTACTGATGAGCACCGCGGGAGAGTTCCGCAGCGGTCGCGACCTGCTGGACGGCGTCGTGGTTCCGCTGGTGACGGCAATGTCCGCGCCGGGCCGGCCGGACGCCGGCCTGATGGACCGGCTGCTCGAGCGGCTCGCCGCCACCGGGGTCGACGCGCTGATGCTGTTCGGCAGCAACGGCGAGGGCCCGGTGCTGCCGCTGGACGCGGCCGCCGCGTTCGCGACACCGGTGGTGGCCCGGTGGCGGGAGCTCACCGGCGCGGACGGCAGGATCACGGCCGCGATCTCCGGCGTCGGCACCGACGAGGCGATCACCCGCGGACGTGTGCTCGCGAGCACCGGGGTGGACGCGGTGGTGGCGTGCCCGCCCCTGTTCTTCGCGCACCGGCCCGATGAGATCGTCGCGCACTACGACGCGCTGAAGGTGCTCCGAGTCCCGGTGATCGCCTACAACAACCCCCGCTACACCGGCAATCCCATCACCCCCGAGATGCTGGCCAGGTTGTTGGAGCTGGAGCACGTCGTCGGCGTCAAGGAGTCCTCCGGCGACCTCGCCACCCTGTCGCGGTTCGTAGGCGTGGTCGCGGCACGCGAGGACTTCGGCCTGAGCCAGGGCAACGAGCGCGCCATGGTCGATGGCCTGCTGGCCGGCGCCCACGGCGTCACACCGGGCATCGCCAACTTCGCGCCGGCCGTCGCCGTCGCGACCGTGGCGGCGGTGCGCCAGAGCCAGAGCGATCAGGCCGCCGGCCTGCAGCGCCTCGCCGCCGAGCTCGCCGGGATCCATCGGATCCGCCCCGGCGTGCCGACCACCAAGGCGGTGCTCGACCTTCTCGGCCTGATCCCGCCGCATGCCGCCGCCCCGTTCCTGCCCTGCGACGACGCCGACCGTGCGGCGATCCGCGCCCACCTGTGGGAGCACCGCCGGCACCTGATCGACGGCGACCGGCTCGGCGGCGACGCGCAGCCGGTCGAGCCCGGCGGAGGCCGGCCGTGATCGCCGTCGTCCGCCGCGTCCTCGTCGCCCTGGTCGTGCTGTGGGGCGTGGCCACCGTCGTCTTCTTCATCGTCCGCGCCGCCCCCGGCGATCCCGCGACGGCCCTGCTCGGCCCGGACGCCGACGCCGGGCAGGTGGCCGCGCTGCGTGAGTCGATGGGACTGAACCGCCCGCTCGTGGGCCAGTACGCCGCCTACCTCGGCGACCTGGTCACCCTTGACCTGGGCAGTTCGCACCGGCTGGGCCGGCCGGCGATCGACGCGGTGGCCGAGCGGCTCCCCGCGACGGTCGAGCTGACCCTCGCCGCGACGCTGATCGCGGTGGTCGCCGGGCTGGTGCTGGGGGCGCTGGCCGGACGGCGGGCGGGCAGTGTCTGGGACCGCCTGGTGTCGACCGCGACCATCGGCCTGCAGTCCTTCCCGACGTTCTGGGTGGGCATCATGTTCATCCTGCTCTTCGCGCTGACCCTGGGCGTGCTGCCCAGCGCGGGCGCCGGGACACCGGCGCACCTGGTGCTGCCCGCGGTGACGCTGGCGCTGCCGTTCACGGCGATCGTCGCCCGGCTGACCCGCAGCAGCATGGCGGACACCCTGACCGAGTCGTACATCCTCACCGCCCGGGCCAAGGGCCTCACCGAGCGTCAGGTGCTCACGGGGCATGTGCTGCGCAACTCGCTGGTGCCGGTCGTCACGATCGTCGCCCTGCAGATGGGGGCGCTCATGGGCGGCGCCGTCGTGGTCGAGAACGTCTTCGCCTGGCCCGGTCTCGGGTCACTGATCGTCGACGCGATCGGCAACCGCGACTACGCCGTCGTGCAGGCGGCCACCCTCGTCATCGCCACCATCGTCGTCGCGCTGAACCTGCTCGTCGACCTCGCCTACCGCGCCATCGACCCGCGGATCCGGACGGGAGACCGCGCATGAACCCGCTCCCGGAGACCCTCGAGGCCGCGACCGCGGCGGCCACGCTCCCACCCGCCCGTCCGAGCCGGCCGCGACACCTGCTGGCCCGCGTGTTCGCCGCCGTTCCGTTCGTGATCCTGGGCTGCTACCTGGTCGCCGCCGTCGTCGGGCCACTGCTGATCGACTACGACCCGGTCGACACCCCGCTGGTGGATCGGCTCCTGGCGCCGGGCAGCCGGACGTCGGCAGGGGAGCTCGCCGTCCTGGGCACGGACCACCTCGGGCGCGACGTACTCGCGCAGGTCGTCTACGGCGCCCGGACGTCGGTGCTGATCGGCGTGGCGACGGTGGTCGTGGCGAGCGTGGTCGGGTGCTGCGTCGGCGTGATCGCCGGCTACAGCGGCGGCCTGGTCGACACCGTCCTGGCCAGGATCATGGACATCACCCTGGCCTTCCCGGGCATTCTGCTGGCCATCGTCATCGCCGGCGTGCTGGACGGCGGCGCCGTCGTCGTGGTGGCCGCGCTGGCGGTGTCCGGGTGGATCGGCATCGCCCGGGTGGCGCGCGGCGTGGCGGTGTCGGTGCGGTCCCGGCCGTGGACGGATGCGGCGCGGATGCTCGGCGTCCGGCCGGCCAGGATGATCGTCCGGCACGTCCTCCCGTTCGCCGCCGGCCCGGTGGTGGCACTGGCCACCGTCGAATTCGCCCTGGTGGTGCTGGCCGAGGCCGGGTTGAGCTTTCTCGGCGTGGGTCTGCCGGCCTCGACGGTCTCCTGGGGCCAGACCATCGCGAACGGCAAGGAGTATCTCGCGTCGGCGTGGTGGATCTCCGCGTTCGCCGGCGTGGCCCTCGCAGGGCTCGTCGTCAGCGTCGGCCTGATCGGCGACGCCTTCACCCAGCGATACGGACGCGGATTCAGCCGCTGACCGGTACGCCCGGTCCGGCCACCCGTCCCCACACAAGAGGAGCGTTGAGAATGTCCGAACGAGGAACCCGAACGGCGGCGCTGGCGCTCGGCGCGCTGCTTGCCCTGACCGCCTGCTCGACCACCACCTCGGGCGACACCGCCGACACCGGCGGGGCGGCCGAGCGCACCATCGAGGTGGCCGGCCAGTACCCGATCGAAGACCTGGACCCGCACGGTGTCCAGGGCGCCTCGGCGGCCACCGGATTGTCCAGCAAGGCGATCTTCAGCCGGCTGGTGCAGCCGGACCCGGACGGCACCATCGTGGCCGACCTGGCCGCCGACTGGACCGTCAACGACGACGCCACCGAGTGGGTGTTCACCCTCCGCGACGACCTCGTCTTCTCCGACGGTACGCCCGTGACCAGCGCCGACGTCGTCGCCTCGTTCGAACGCCTGGCCGCGGGGGACAGCCCGCTCGCGCCGTCGTTCGCGAACATCGTCGCCACCGCCGACGGCGACGCCACGGTCGTCCTCACCGCGGCCGCGCCCGACCCGGCGCTGGCCGGGAAGCTCACCCAGTTCTTCGTGCTGCCGGCGAGCGCCGCCGCCGACCCGGCGGCCTTCTTCGCCGACCCGGTGGGCTCGGGGCCGTTCACCGTCGAGACCTTCGTCCCCGGCGAGGCGCTCGAGCTGGCCCGCAACGAGAACTACTGGGGCGACCACGCGCGGGTGGCGTCGGTGCGGATCAGCGACATCCCCGAGATGGCCGCCCGGCTGACCGCGCTGCGCACCGGCGAGGTCGATCTCACCTGGGGTGTGCCGGACGACCAGCTGGAGCCGCTGATGACGGCGGACGACCTCGTCGTCGAGACGGTGCCGAGCACGCTCGTCTACACGATGTGGTTCAACTCGTCGACGCCCGCGCTGGCCGATACCGCCGTGCGGCGGGCGCTGTGGAAGGCGGTGGACTTCGAGACGATCATCGCCACCCTCAACCCGGAGACCGGCGAGCCGGCCAAGTCGCCGGTCGCGCCGGTGGTGTTCGGCTACGCGCCGCAGGAACCGGTCGCCTACGACCCCGAAGCGGCGCGGGCGGAACTCGAGGCGGCCGGCTTCGACTTCGCCGGCACGCCGTTGCGGCTGCACTTCTCCGGCGCCCAGTTCCGGCCGTTCCTGCAGGCGGTGGTCTCCGACCTGACCGAGATCGGGGTGCCGGTCGAGCTGCTGGAGAAGGAGCAGGCGGTCTTCACCGAGGATCTGCTGGCGCTGAACTGGGACGTCAACTTCCAGCAGGTCGGCGCCGCGACCTACGACGCCGCCACCAACCTCGGCCGTCTCTACCCCTGCGCGGCCGGCCGCAACGGCTACTGCAACGAGGACCTGGACGCCGCGCTGCTCGAGGGCAACACCAGCAACGACCCCGAGGTCCGCCAGGACGCCTACCGGCGGGCCACCGAGATCATCTGGTCGGAGGCGGTGGGCATGTACCCGATGCAGGTCAAGCTCGCCTACGCGTGGCGGAGCGACCTGGAGGGCGTGACGCCGGATCCGAGCGGTTTCCCGAACTTCTCCACCATCGAGATCGCCGGCTGAGCATGGCGCCGAACTCGACCGCACCCCGGGTCGCCGGCGCGTCCGCCGACCCGGGGGAGTCGTCCCCGGACGCCGGTCTGCGGGTCCGTGAGCTGACCGTCGACCTGCGGGTCGACGGCCGGCTCCGGCGGGTCGTCGACGGCATCACCTTCGCCGTCGCGCCGCGCGGCACCCTCGGCATCATCGGCGAATCCGGCAGCGGCAAGAGCGTCACCGCGCTGGCGCTGCTGGATCTTCTCCCGGAATCCGCCCACATCGGCGGGGAGATCCGGTGGCGCGGCGAGGACCTCGTCCGTGCCTCCGCGGCCCGACGCCGCCGGATCCGCGGCCGGGAGATCGCCATGGTCTTTCAGGACCCCCTCGCGGCGCTCAATCCGACCCGGCCCGTCGGGCGCCAGATCGGCGAGATCCTGCGGCGGGGCGGCATGCGCCGGGCACAGGTCGGCGAGCGCGTCGTCGAGCTGATGACCATGGCCGGCATCCCCGACCCGACGAGCCGGCGCCGCGCCTACCCGCACCAGCTCTCCGGCGGACTGCGCCAGCGGGTCGTCATCGCGATGGCGCTGGCGGGCGAACCGTCGCTGCTACTGGCCGACGAGCCGACGACCGCTCTCGACGTCACCGTGCAAGCGCGCATCCTCGGGCTGCTCGGCAGCATCCGGGCCGAGGCCGGCCTCGCGATGATCCTGGTGAGTCACGACCTGCGCGTGGTGTCGCACGTGACCGACGAGGTGGCGGTGATGTACGCCGGGCGGCTGGCCGAGTACGGGCCGACCCGCGACGTCCTGCGTCACCCGCGGCATCCGTACACCCAGGCGCTGATCCAGAGCGTCCCGGCCGTGCACTCGAGGTCGGCGCTGACGCGCCCGCTGCCGGGAACACCGGTCGGCCCGGCGAACCGGCCGGCCGGGTGCGCCTTCCACCCGCGCTGCCCGCTGGCGATCGACCGGTGCGCCGTCGAGCAGCCGGCGTGGAGGCCCGTGCCGCCGGGGCGCTGGGTCGCCTGTCACCGGGCCGAGGAGGTCGGCGCGTGACCGGCACGAGACTGCGGGTGGAGAACCTCGCCGTCGCGTTCGGCGCGCGCCGACGCCTGGTGGGCCGGGCGGACCCGCTGCGCGCCGTCGACGACGTCAGCTTCCACGTCCGCGACGGGGAGATCCTGGGCGTGGTCGGCGAGTCGGGCTCGGGCAAGACGACGGTGGCTCGCTGCGTGGCCGGGCTGCAGCGGTACGCCGAGGGCACGATCAGCTTCGACGACGTGCCGCTCGGGCCGGTGAGCGCGCGGCCGCCGCAGCTGCTGCGGGCCATCCAGATGGTGTTCCAGGATCCGCGCTCGTCGCTGAACCCGCGACGGACCGTCGCCCAGTGCGTCGGGGAGGCGTGGACGTCGTTCCCGGTGCCGGGGTCGGCGGACCGGCGGCAGGCGACGGCGGACCTGCTGGCCGACGTCGGGCTCGACCCCGACGTCGCCGGCCGGTATCCGGCGCAGTTGTCCGGCGGCCAATGCCAGCGGGTCAGCATCGCGCGGGCGCTCGCGGCCCGGCCGTCGATGCTGGTCTGCGACGAGGCGGTCTCGGCCCTGGACGTCTCGGTGCAGGCCCAGATCCTGCGCCTGCTGGTGGACCTGCGTGAACGACACGGCCTGTGCATGGTCTTCATCACCCACGACCTCGGCGTCGTGCGCCAGGTGGCGGACCGGGTGGTCGTCATGCAACACGGCGTGATCGTCGAACAGGGGCCGGTGGACGACGTCTTCGCCGCGCCCGACCAGCCGTACACCCGGGAACTGCTCGGGGCGGCCTTGGATCTGCACAGCTGACCCATCTACAGGAGGTCATCGTGATCGTTGCGTACAGCCGGCGCGCCTTGGCGACGGCGATCGTGTTGCTCATGGCCATCGCGGGGGTGTCCGCGGCCGGGTTGCCGGCCCGCGCCGGCGCCGAGCTCGCCCCCGAACTCTTCGAGAAGGTCACCGTCTGGGCGGCCGGCGAGAACGGCATGGAGGCGCACCGCATTCCAGGCATCGCCGTCACCACTCAGGGAACCGTGCTGGCGGTCAGCGAGGCCCGCATCGGCATCGGCGACCGTGCCAGCCACGAGCTGGTCTACAAGCGCAGCCTCGACGGCGGGCGCACCTGGCTGTCGACGGGCATGATCGAGCCGGCCCCGAACGGCGAGTCCTGGCTCAACCCGACCATCCTGGTGGAGCGCGAGACCGGCCGGATCTTCCTGTTCTACAACATCAGCGACGGCGTCACCTCCGAGGTGTTCTACCGCTCCAGCGACGACGACGGCGTGAGCTGGTCGGATCGGGTGAACGTCACGCCGATGTTCGACGAGTTGCCGCACGGCTGGACCAGCCACTCGCCCGGACCCGGCCACGCGATTCAGCTCGCCGACGGGCGGCTGCTGCTCCAGGTGTGGCATCGCAAGAGTGTCGAACTGCCGGTCGGGGAACGCGACTACGGGATCTCCACGATCTACAGCGACGATCAGGGCGCGACCTGGCACAACGGCGGCGCCATCACACCGGACCCGGCCTACCCGATCAACGAGTCGCGGCTGCTGGAACGCTCCGACGGATCGATCGTGGTGATCGGCCGCTTCGCCACCGGGACGCCGTTGAGCCGCATCGTGTCGGTGAGCCATGACCGGGGCATGACGTGGTCGCCGTTCTACCTGCACGGCTCGTTCCGTCCCGCCGTCGCCGCCGACGCCGGGATGGCCCGGCTCTCCGGCGGTCCCGGCAGTGCCGACATCTCTCGCGTCCTGTTCAGCCGGCTGGACAACCGGGCCCGGCGAGACCTGACGGTGGCGCTGTCGTACGACGACGGCTACAGCTTCCCGCGCGAGAAGGTGATCCAGGCCGGCAGCGCCGGCTACTCCGACATCACCGTCCTGGGCGACGGCACGGTCCTGGTGCTGTATGAAGTGGTCCCGGAGATCGTCGTCGCCCGGTTCGACGTGGCGTGGCTGACCGGCGGGCAGGACTCGCTCGACGCCGGCCCCGGCCTCACCCGTCACCTGGTCGAGGCCGAAGACGCCGACGTCGCCGGCTCGGCGCCGGTCTCCGTGGTCGAGGACCCCAACGCCCATGGCGGCCGGCGCGTGGAGCTCGCCGCCGGGGGAGCGGGTGACCACCTGGACCTGACGCTGGACGTCCCCGACGCCGGCGCCTACGACGTGAACCTGCGGATGCCCACCCAGCCCGACCGTGGCACCGTCCAGGTCTCCCTCGACGGCGTCGACCTCGGCGACGTCGTGGACGCGGCGACCGATCGCCGCGGCTACCCGGAGATCACCCTCCCCGGCGTCAGCCTGTCCGCCGGCCGGCACGTCGTCCGGCTCACCGTCGTGGGCCAGGGCCCGCTGTCGACCGGCTTCGGCGTGGGCCTCGACTACGTCAGCCTGACCAGGTTCGACCCGCCGGCGCCGCGTCCGGCCTGCGAGCAGACGGTGTCGGGGACGCACACCGGCCCGCTCACCGCGACCGGCCGCATGCTCTGCCTCGACGGGGCCACGGTCACCGGCCCGGTGACGGTGACGGGCGGCGGCGGCCTCCGCATCACCGGCTCGGCCGTCCACGGCCCGGTCCGCGTGACCGGAACCGAGCACGTGAGCATCTGCGGCACCGACCTCACCGGGCCGCTGTCGATCACGGGCGCGACCGAGACGGTGATCCTGGGCGGTGTCGCCTGCGCGCCGAACGTCCTGCGTGGCCCGGTCGCGGTGCAGGAGTCGGCCGCGCTCATCCGCATCGTGGACAACGAGGTCTGGGGGCCGCTACGGGTGTCCGGCAGCACCGCCCGCACCGCGCCGGTGCTCGCCGCCAACCGGATCCACGGGCCGCTGGCCTGTTCCGGCAACGCGCCCGCGCCCGGCAACGACGGTCATCCGAACTCCGTGACCGGGCCGAGCCAAGGCCAGTGCGCCGGGCTGTGACCTGCACGGGCGGAACCCATCACAAGGAGACACGGTCATGGCAGTGAACCGTCGATCGGACACCCATTCCCCAGACGGGGAGCCACGTTCGCGCATCACGGCAGCAAGCCGGATGCGCCGAGCCCTCGCAGCGGTGGCGGTGACGGCTTGTGCGGTCGCCGGCACCGTCACGGGAGGGGCACCGGCCACGGCAACCGACATCGAGCCGGCCACGCCCACCTGGGCCACCTCCGAGTTGATCGAGAAGGTGACGGTGTGGGAAGACGGAGAATCCGGCACTGAGGCGCACCGCATCCCCGGCATCGCCGTCACCAACGAGGGCACCGTGCTCGCCGTCAGCGAGGCGCGACACGGAATCACCGACACGGCCACCCATGAGCTGGTCTACAAGCGCAGTCTCGACGGCGGCCGGACCTGGCCGTCAGCGGGAACCATCGAGGCCAGCCCGAACCGCGAGTCCTGGGTCAATCCGACGCTCCTCGTGGACCAGCGGACCGGCCGGATCTTCCTCTTCTACAACCTCAACTACCAGGGCGTCACGGGCGACGTCTTCTACCGCTACAGCGACGACGACGGCCGCACCTGGTCCGAGCGGACCGAGATCACGTCGATGTTCCGTGAGCTGCCACAAGGCTGGACCAACCATTCGCCCGGCCCGGGGCACGGGCTGCAGCTCTCCGACGGCCGGCTGATACTCCAGGTCTGGCATCGCAAGAGCGTCGAGCTGCCGGCAGCGGAGCGCGGCTACAGCACGTCGGTCATCTACAGCGACGACCTGGGTGCGACCTGGCACAATGGCGGCGCCATCCCGATCGACCCGGCCTATCCGAACGGCGAGACCCGGCTCCTGGAGAGAGCGGACGGCACCCTCGCGCTGTACGGCCGGTATGCGGTCGGCTCGCCGAACCGCCGGATCGTTTCGATCAGCGATGACCGGGGCGCGACCTGGTCCGAGCCGTACCTGCATGGGTCTTTCCCGCCTGCGGCAGGTGCCGACGCCGGGCTGGACCGCCTGTCCGGTGGGCCGGGCAGCGCTGACGTCTCCCGGGTCGTGTTCAGCCGGCCCAGCACGGCCTCGCGCCGTGACCTGAGCCTGGCCCTGTCCTACGACGACGGCTACACGTTCCCGCGGGAGAAGGTCGTCCAGACGGGCCGCGTGGGGTACTCCGACATCGCGGTCCTCGACGACGGCACCGTTCTGGTGCTGTACGAGGTGGTTCCCGAGATCATCGTCGCGCGGCTCAACGTGGAATGGCTGACCGACAGCCGGGACTCGCTCGTCGCCGGGCCGGGGTTGACCCGGCACCTGTTCGAGGCCGAGAACGCCGACGCCGCAGCGTCGCCGGCACCGTCCGTCGTCGACGACCGCAACTCCAGTGGCGGGCAGCGGCTGGAGTTCGCCGCCGCAGAGATCGGCGACCACCTGGACCTGGAGATCGAGGTTCCCGACGCGGGCACCTACGACCTCAATTTCCGCCTGCTCAACCAGGCCGACAGGGCCAGCGTCCAGGTCTCAGTCGACGGCCATGACCTCGGCGACCCGATCGACGCCAGCACCGAGAAGCGGATCTACTCCGAGGCGAGCCTGGACGACGTCGCGCTCGCCGCCGGCACCCACACCATCCGGCTCTCCGTCACCGGCCAGGGACCGGAGTCCACCGGCCTCGCCATCGGCCTGGACTACGTGAGCCTGACCCGGTTCGACCCGCCGCCACCACCGCCCGCGTGCGACGAGACGGTGACCGGGACGCACCATGGGCCACTCGCTGCCACCGGCGTGCTCTGTCTCGACGGGGCATCCGTCAAGGGCCCGGTCATGGTGACCGGCGGCGCTCTGCTGGTCACCGACTCCAGGGTCGACGGCCCGGTCCGGGTCACGGGCGCCCGGCAGGTCGTGCTGTGCGCCTCCGAGGTCACCGGGCCGCTGGCCATCCAGGACGTCGCGGAGACGGTGGTGCTGGGCGGTGTCGCGTGCGCACCGAACACCCTGCGTGGGCCGGTTGCCGTACAGGACTCGAACGCGCTGATCCGGATCGTGGGCAACACGGTGAACGGGTCGGTGTACGTCGCCGGCAACTCCGGGACCACCGCGGCGGTCGTCGCGGCGAATGAGGTCACGGGGCCGCTGGCGTGCGCCGGGAACACCCCTTCACCGGTCAACGATGGGCACCCGAACTCGGCGGCCGGGGCGCGCAGCGGCCAATGCGCCGAGCTGTGAACCTGCTCGAGACGGCATGAGCATGCGGTGCGTGACCGGGAGGCTCCGGTCACGCACCGTCCTGCGGGCTCGCGGCCGGTCCAGGCGATGAGCGCGCCATCTGTCCGACCCTGCTGAGATGCTGAGCCGGGTGGACGCGCAGTCAGGCCATGGCACGGAACTGAGCCGCGGTGTTCGCTCTGCGGCGGGCTCGTGGAAGGAGGACCGAGGTGGCCGATCCAGAGATCACCGCCGCATTGGCGTACCTCAACGAGCAGCGGATCCAGCGGATCAACGAGAGCATCGCGCTGACGCCACCGGTTCCTATGCCCACTGCCGCCGAGGTGATCGCGGCCCGAACGTGGACAGCTGACAACCGTCCACCCCTGACGTCCGACGAAGTCCGAGCCGCCGCCGACATCGTCGAGCGCGCCGCCGACCCAGCGCGGCGGCAAGGCCCTTGGCAGGTCCGGCAACTTCCGGCCCGACCGATCGAGGGTGGCCGCGGCGGCGCGGGCGGTACCGGGGGAACCGGCGGCGCAGGTGGTCGAGGCGGCCAGGGTGGCGTCGGGCGCTGGCCGACTGGCGCGGAAGGCGACATCTTCCTTCCGGATGACGATGAGATCCTGGAGCAGTTTCTGCGATGGGTGCTGCGATCCGAGCCCGTCGCGGAGCCTGCCGCGCAGATGTCGCCGGCGACCAAACTCGCGGTGGTCAACGCCGTGCTCAGGACTCAGCGCGAGCGTCTGACCCAGCCGCAGGTCCAGCACCTCATCGAGCTGCAGGCTTGGTACTACTACCAGGCACGTGCGCTGAAGGCGCAGGGCATCGATCCGTGACGTCGGGCCGTCAGACGGCCCGGCATAGGGGAGCGCGGCGACGACGAATGCCTGGGCTTGTAGGCGAATCCGGTGTGCCCCAATCCCAAAGATCGCATGCCACGCTGGAGCCGGGCCGAGTGTTCTCCTGGGTAGGAGGTGCCTGGTGAGCGATGCGGAGCCGCCGAGCTTTGAGGCGTGGGCACGTGCGAGCGCCCCGCAACTGAGGCGGGCCGCGTTGCTGCTCACTGGGAACATCCACGACGCGGACGACCTCGTGCAGGATGCGCTGGTGCGGGTGTTCGCGAAGTGGCGGCGGGTCCGCGATATGGAGAACCGCGACGGCTACGCACGGCGCGTCCTCATCAATCGTCATCTGTCGCTTGGAGGGCGTCTCCAGCGTTTCAAGGCACGCCGCGACGTCCTGATCGGCGGCGAGCCGGCCCCGGCGGAGCAGCGCGACGCCGCGCCGATCGCCGGGGTTGACCTGCGGCGGGCGCTGATGAACTGGACGCTGTCTCGGTGCGGCTGTTCCAGACCCGCGCGGACTGGGCGACCGATCCACGTGGCGTCTACTCGGCCTATCCGGACCCGGTGGACGTCTCCGTCACCATCGGCGTCGAGGCCCCCGAGGTCGCCGCGAACCTCCCCGCGACCATCCAGCTCGAGTCCGGCGCCACTGCCACCATCCGCACCGAGAACTCCGGACCGATCACGTTCTTGGACGGACGGTCTGAGCCACCCGAGTAGTCCACTGCTTTTGCCACATGGTCGTGCTGCTCCGCAGTACGACCATGCGCCTGACGCCTCACGACGACCCAACTCACGGGGGCCGACATCACGGCCCTGATCGACCAACTCGGCGGCGTCGTGAAGGCGCTGAAGCGTGCGACCGCCGACGAACGTGCCGAGATCTACGAAGCTCTCGGCCTGAGACTGACCTATGAACCAGCTCCGCGCTTGGTCAGAGTAGATGTTGACCAAGCGGGGGGATGTGTCCGAGGGGGACTTGCCCACCTGGACTCACCCTCTACACCACCCTCGACCTGGGAAGATGATCATATCCGCCGCCCTTCGGGTGGGCGCTGCGGCGGCGCTGACGGATTGCGCGGTCAGACTGGGCACGGCGTCTGCGCCGAAGCAGAGGTCGAGCTATTCGCAGCGATCCGATGGAACCCCAGATCGAGCGTCCGTTCAGTTCGCTTGGTGGGTTGGGTCGGCTGGGTGGCGAGCCACTTCTTGCGCCATGGTCGACAGGGTCGACTGGCGTGCGGGAGGTTCTTGAGGTGGTGTCGGGTGCGGTCGTCGCGGTCGACCTGATGGGCCGTGACGCCACGAGGCGCGTGCGGCCGACCACGGGGACGATCGGCCGCCAGTCCGATCGGCATGCTTCGTCGACGGCGACGACCGTCCCGACGTCATGGGTTGTCTAGGTGAGCAGCGTGGCTGGTTCATCCCTCCCTTCTCTGGTCAGGGGCGAGAACTGACGGGTCGGCTCCCGGGCGGAGGCCGTGGCCGCGGGCCGGGATGTCGCCGCCGCGGAACGTCACGGTTCGGCGCCCGGCCGGGGCGCGGCGCACGAATCCCTGCCTGCGGGGTGGGCGCCGCGGCGGTGCCGACTCCGCCGGGGGAGCCGTCGCCGGCATCGTCGTCGAGGCTTGCGTGGACAAGCGCGTCGAACTCCGCGCGTAGCCACGCGTGCTCGGCGTAGACGATGGCGGCGAACTCGCTGTCCCAGTCACGTGTCAACGGCAGCGTCATGGTTGGTCACCCCGGCTGGCCGCCGACCCCGGATCCCGGGGGTCAGGCGTTGATCTCCTTGCGGTCCTGTGCTGCGTCGATCGCGATCTTGCGCGGCTTCGCGGCTTCACTGATCGGAATGCGCAGCGTCAGGACGCCGGCGTCGTAGCCGGCCTGGATGTGCTCGGAGTCGAGGGTGTCGCCCAGGAACAGCTGCCGGGAGAACACGCCCAGCGGACGTTCGGAGACCTGCATCTCGACCTCGTCGGCCCTGTGTGGTCGACGCTCGGCCTTGACCGTGAGGACGTTGCGCTCGACGTCGAGGTCGATCGAGTCCGGCGACACGCCGGGCAGGTCGAACTCGACCACGAACTCCTCGCCCGAGCGGTGGGCGTCCATCGGCATCACCGCCGGACGAGACCACGTCCCGGGTGAGGCGGCGCCGAACACCTGCTGGGCCAGCCGGTCGAACTCACGGAACGGATCAGTGCGCATCAACATACGTCAACACCTCCCGAAGCTCTCGACTATGGATGTCAACGCGCAGAACTCAGGATAGTATGTCGTCACAACGATGACAAGTAGGATGGTCATTGAGATGACGACTGAAGGTGGGGAGTGGACGACACATCCGTCGACGCGGCGATCGCCGGCGTCGTGGCCCGACTCGACGACCTGAGCCGCGCCGCCGAGTCCGGTGCCGACAGCGTCCAGCTGGTCGGCGCGCTCGAAGTCCTCCGTGACATCCGCGAGCGGGTCGCCGGCATCGAGGCGCCTTTGATCGCCGCCGCTCGCGACGCCGGTGCCAGCTGGGCGCAACTGGCGCCCGCGCTCGGCGTCACCAGCCGCCAAGCCGCCGAGCGGCGCTACCTGCGTCTCGACCCGACCCCGGGCGGCACCACCGCCGAGGGTCGCGTGCGGGCTGTGCGAGGCAGACGGGCCGGCCAACGCGCCGTGACCGCCTGGGCGCACTCCAACGCCGCCGAACTACGCCGCCTCGCCGGCCAGGTCAGCACCACCAGCGGCCTCACCGACGCCGCACAGAGCCACGCCGCCGAACTCGGCGACGCGCTCGGCGGCGACGACCCCGCGACCCTTCTGCCGCTGCTCGAAACCGCCAGCGAGCACGTCCGCGAAAGCCACCCTGACATCGCCGACCACATCGACACCCTCACCACCGCCGCCCAGAACCGACGCATCGCCGCCACGACCGACCACCACGACCGCTGATCCCGACTGTTGCCGCCGACGATTGGCGATGGCGTTCGTTCATCCTGAGCAGCGGCAATGCCGAGATACGGTCTCGAGCCATCGGGGACGCTCCTTCGCGTCGACCTGCGGGGAAGAACGCGGCAGCGGCCCCGATGAGCCCGAGCTGGCGTCACAGTGGTCCGTCATCCATGCCCAGCCCCTGCTTCGGTGGCGCCTCCGGCGTCAGTCGTGCGGAGGCCCGCAGGGTTCAGGAGCCGCGGACGATAGTTGAACGCGAATCGCGTCGAGGATCAGGTCGTCAACGGTCGTCGACTCGCGCGCGGCCTTCATCTGCAATTGCCGGTGCAGCAGCCATGGAACGCGAAGCGACACCATCCGCGATTCAGGCGGCCGAATCGGTCGGCCCGGTGGCCGGGCCGGCTCGACGGCGAAGGAACGATCAAAGAGGTCCAGTTCTTCGAGACCCACGGCGATATGCGCCGGAACGTGGTGAATCGCCGGCCGCCTGCCCTCGCGAACGAGCAACCTCACGAACGCTGCGAAGCCGGCAATATCAAATCGATCTGCCTCCGAGAGGTCGATCACCACGTCGACGGCGCCACGGTTGCGTACTTGAGCTAGCTATACCGGAACGTACCGATAGATCTCGCCGGACTGGGCGCGGGTGGGACGCAGGTAGCAGGCCGGCGTTGCCGTCGGCGCCGGTCGGACGTCAGGCTCGCCGTGAGTCGGCTCCATCACGACATCGGGTACGACCCGGGCAGGTCCGGTTGCCCGATCTCGGCGTCAGCGCCGGGATAGACGAGGCTCTGGGCGTCTGAGTCGTCCCAGCGAACGGAATAGGGAGGAGTCCCGTTGGAACCTCGAACGCCGACGATCGTGCCCGACCGGGTGGCGGCGCCGACCTGTCATCCGTGAATGAGGATGTGGTCACCGATCTCGGCTTGCATGATCACTCTCCTGCTCTTGTGATGGTCCCGTCGACGGAATGCGGATTCATCACGAGCGCAATTGCGAAGGGGACCTGATCAACAGCATCTACGAGTGCCTGACGAGATGCATCCCTTGATCGGGCGAACTCACTCTTGTCGCATCAAACCCCAGATTTCGCCGTGAGCTAGCTGATACCGTCTCGTTATCGGCCAGCGGCGGGACCGTGACGGGAGTGGCGGTACCTGTCAAGCGTGACCAGAGCTGGTCAACGCCCGGTGTTGGGCACTAGCCCGGGGGTGTGCATGGGACCGAGGGTGGTGTCTGGCGGCGGAGGGCGGACTCGCCGAGCGGCCGACCTCATCCTGCCTGTCAACGGCCTCAGAGATCGAGACCGGGAATGGGCGAAGATCGTCGCCTTACTGGAGATGGCACGGTCCGGTCGCGGTGGCATGCTGCTGGTCGAGGGTCCGCAAGGGTCAGGGAAGACCGCCATCCTGGCGTCGGCGGCTGAGTTCGCACTGTCGGCTGGGTTTCAGCACTTGTCCGGTGGCGGAGACGAGATGGCCCAGCTGATTCCACTTGGCGCGTTGCTGCCGATGCTCGGGAACGCCGTAGACACGCTGCGCAAGGCCCCCGGCCAGTCCTTGGACATGCGGCTGTGGCTGCTCGAGGAGGTGCGTGCCGTCCTCGAGCAGCGAGCGGGCAAGGGGCAAGTCCTGGTGACCGTCGACGACGTCCAGTGGGCGGATCCCACCACGCTGTTCGCGCTACGAGCCCTGCCGCCGCAATTGGATTCCCATCCACTGGCTTGGATCATCGCCCGTCGAACCGGCGACGAGGTCGAGAGGCCGGAGGATTTCCACCCGCCGCTGGTGTCAGGCCAGATCACGACGATGACACTCGGTCCACTGCCTGATGCGTCCGTGGTCGAGCTCATTGCAGATGTGCTGGGTGCGGCCCCAGAACCGGCCTTGGTATCGCTCGCGGCCGACGCGGGCGGGAATCCGTTGTTGATCACCGAACTGGTCGCCGGCCTGCGTGACGAAGGTGCCTTGGAGATCCGAGACCGGCAAGCGACTTTGATCCATCGTGGACTGCCGCAACGGGTCCATGCGGTGGTGCGGCTGCGGCTGCTCCGGCTCAAGCCGCCTACCCGAGATCTGCTGGGTGTCGCCGCAGTTCTCGGGAAATCGTTCCTCGTCGATGACGTCGCCGAGTTGCTCGGCGAACCGCCCAGCAGGCTGTTGTCCGCGCTTGATGAGGCGCTGGCCGCAGGTGTCCTGGACTCCGGCCCGGAGACGTTGTCATTCCGGCAAGGGCTGGTGTGGCAAGTGGTGAGGCAGACGATTCCGGACACCCTGCGCACCGCACTCCATCGGCAGGCCGGTGACATGATGCTCGCGCGCGGCGGCTCCGCGACTGAGGCGGCCGGACACCTCTTGAAGGGCGCGCGATCGGGCGACCATCGCGCCCTGGCCGGACTGGATCGCGCGGCGCGAGAGACGCTGCGGGCGTCACCGCAGGTCGCTGTCGATCTCGCCCTGCGCGCGCTCGATTTGAGCGCACCGACCGATCCCGGCCGGTTCCAGCGCGCGGTGGTCGCGGTGAATGCTCTGGTCGCGGCCCGACGGCTCCCGCAGGCTGCTGAGCTCGCCCGGGGAAGTCTTGCCGGCGACCCGCGCACGCCGGCCGGAGCCCAGCTTCGGTGCTCTCTGTGCTGGATCCTCATCCATGACGGTCGACCGGAGGAGGCCGTCAAGGAGGCGGACGAGGTCCTCACCGACACTGACCTACCGCCGGAGATCCTCGGCGCTGCTGAGGCGGAGCGGCTGGTTGCTTGGATGACCATCGGCGATCTCGGCCAGGTACGTCTCATGTCCGAGCGCCTCGTCGCCGAAGGAAGAAGCGACAGATCCACCCTGGCCGCGGCTAGGGCAGGGCTCGCTCAGGTGGCGTGGGAGGACGCAAGACTCGCTGATGCCGTGACCCACATCCGGGAAGCGGTGCGGCACGCGGACGCGGGGACTGCGAACGGCCACCGGACGCGCCCGCGGATCACGCTCGCACTCATGCTCCAGGCCCTTGCCAGGCTCGACGAGGCCGAGACCGTCGCACACGAGGTCCAAGGGGAGATCGTGAGGCTGGGCGACACGGTGTATGCCGCCATACCCAGCCTCTTGGGCGCGCGGATCCACCTCGCCACCGGGCACCTCGACGACGCACTACTGGAGGCGGAGAACAGCCAGACGATCGCTGCCGAACTCGGCACGCACCTGTACATCCCGGAGGCTCTGGGCGTACTGGCGGCCGTCGAACTGCGCCGCGGGAACCTCAACGCCGTCGAGAAGCTCGTGGACCGGTTGAGGCAGGAACGCGCGCATGGCGTGGTGGTCGCGGACGCCCGTCGGTTGCTCTGGCTCGATGCTCAGCTCGCTGCGGCACGAGGGGACCGCCCCCGCGCGGTGCGGCTGCTGGACGGCGTGTATGAGCGGCCGCATGCCTACGTATGGCTCATGGTGCAGCAACCGGCGGCAGCGGCGTGGCTGACGCGGCTGGCACTGGCCGAGGGGCACCGTGACAAGGCTGAGGCCGTCGTCGCCGAGGCTGAGCGGATCGCCACCGCAAACGAAGGCTTCCCCACCGCCGTCGCGTCGGCCGCACACGCACGAGGGCTGCTCGATCGTGACCTCGGGTCGCTACGGATCGCCGTCTCGGAGCAGCCCGACATGTGGGCCGCGTCCTCCGCCGCCGAGGACCTCGGCGTCCTGGAGGACACCGGCTCGGGCAACCGCGATGGGGCTATCAAGAGTCTCGAACACGCGGTAGCCGCCTATGAACAGACGGGAGCCGTGCGAGACATCGCTCGGACGCGACGCCGGCTCCGCCGGCTGGGGGTGCACCGCCGGCATTGGAAGAGAGCCGATCGGCCGGTCATGGGCTGGGACAGCCTGACCGACACCGAACGGGCCGTCGTGGAGTTGGTCTCGCAAGGACTCACCGACCGTCAGGTCGCCACGCAGATGTTCCTCAGCGCGCACACGATCAATTCGCATCTGCGGTCGGTGTTCCGGAAGCTGACCATCAACTCGCGGGTCGAGCTGGCGGTCATCGTCGCTGGCCGGCACTCCACGAGCGACCGGAAGGGCCCTGACGGAGCCAACTGACGCGGACCGTCGTGATCGTCGCTGATCTGACCGCACGTGGCAGGTTCAAGCCATCTGAGGGCATGGATTCCGGTGCCTGTGCAGGCGGGCTAACGAACCCAAGATCATCACGACAGCTGCGCCAGATCGGGGATCTCACGTGTTCAAGCGATGTGCACCGGCCGAGGGTGGTCGAGGGTGAGCAGTGGTCGGGCCCTGGACCCCTGGCAGGTGAGGCACCTTCCGTCGGAATCGTGCGCGGAGGCGAGTGATCGTCGCAGGGCGCTGGCCGTGAACCTCGTGCCGTCCTGATCGCTGGTGCCTCTGTCGATGGAGGAACTAGACCATGACTCTGATGCGCTTCGACCCGTTCCGTGAGTTCGACCGCGTCGCCGAGCAGGTGTTCGCCGGTAACCGCGTCATGCCCCGGGTGGTTCCGATGGAGGCCTACCGGCGGGGCGACCAGTTCTTCGTCCACCTCGATCTGCCGGGCGTGAGTGAGGAGGACGTCGACCTCACGATCGAGCGCAACGTCGTCAGCGTCCGAGCGCACCGGGGATCGCCCCGGCAGGACGGCGACGAGCTTCTGGTGGACGAGCGGCCCCACGGCGAGTTCACCCGCCAGCTCTTCCTGGGCGAGAACCTCGACCCTGCGCGACTGACTGCCTCCTACGACCGTGGAGTGCTCACACTCACCATTCCCGTGGCCGAGGAGTCCAAGCCGCGCAGGGTCCGGATCGGTGGTGGCGCGGCGACCGCTGCTGAGCCGCAACAGACCGGCGCTCAGCCGGCCCATGCCTGAGGATGACCGATGACCAACCCACCCGAGGAGCGGCTGCGCGCTCGGCAGGGACGCCGCACCATAGCGGCGTTCGAGACCTACGCCGAGGCGGAGCGGGCGGTCGACTACCTGTCTGACCGCCGGTTCCCGGTCGAGCGAGTCGCGGTGGTCGGCCACGACCTGGTCATGATCGAGGAGGTCACCGGGCGCCTCACGTACGCCGGTTCGGCACTACGCGGAGCGGCGTCGGGCGCGGTCATCGGAGCCCTGTTCGGCTGGGTCGTCGGGCTGTTCGACTGGATCGACCCGCTGATCACGGGGCTGTTGCTCGCCGAGCGGCAGAACCGGCCATCGGAGAGCCGCCCGCACTAGTCCGCCGCACGTACGAGCGAAAGGACAGCCCGATGGCCAAGGCAGTCGGCATCGACCTGGGCACGACCAACTCCGTCATCTCCGCGTGGGAAGGCGGCGAACCGGTTGTCATTCCGAATGCAGAGGGCAACCGCACCACCCCGTCCGTGGTGGCCTTCACCGACAGCGGCGAGCGGCTCGTTGGGCAGCTCGCGCGCCGGCAGGCGATCCTCAATCCCAAGGGCACCATCTACTCGGCCAAGCGGTTCATCGGCCGCAGGTTCGACGAGGTGTCCGAGGAGGCGAAGGCGGTGGGCTTCGACGTCGTCGAGGGAGCCGACGGCGCCGCCCGCTTCCGGGTGCGCGACAAGCAGTACTCTCCGGAAGAGATCAGCGCACTCGTTCTGCGTAAGCTCGCCGACGACGCCGGCAAGGCGCTGGGCGAGCGGGTCACCGAAGCCGTCATCACGGTCCCGGCGTACTTCAACGACGCACAGCGCACCGCCACCAAGGACGCCGGCCGCATCGCCGGCCTCGAGGTCCTGCGGATCATCAACGAGCCGACCGCCGCGGCGCTGGCCTATGGTCTGGACAAGAAGGGCCATGAGACGGTCCTTGTGTTCGACCTCGGGGGCGGGACATTCGACGTCAGCCTCCTCGACGTCGGTGACGGCGTCGTCGAGGTGCGGGCGACAGCAGGAGACTCGCACCTGGGCGGCGACGACTTCGACCGCCGCGTCGTGGACCACCTGGCCGACGAGTTCCAGCGGGACAACGGGATCGACCTGCGCACGGACGCACAGGCGCTGCAGCGGCTGTTCGAGGCCGCGGAGAAGGCCAAGACCGAGCTCAGCTCGGTCACCCAGGCGCAGATCAACTTGCCGTTCGTGACGGCGGACGCCTCCGGTCCCAAGCACCTGACGACGACGTTGATGCGCTCGACGTTCGAACAGCTGACGGCGGACCTGGTCGAGCGCTGCCTGGGCCCGGTGCAGCAGGCGATGTCCGACGCGAAGGTGACCGCCGACGACATCGACGAGGTCATCCTGGTCGGCGGCTCGACTCGGATCCCGGCCGTGCAGAACCTGGTCCGCCGGCTCACCGGCGGCAAGGACCCGAACATGAGCGTCAACCCGGACGAGGTCGTCGCGCTTGGCGCCGCGGTCCAGGCCGGCGTGCTCAAGGGTGATGTGCAGGACGTGCTGCTGCTCGACGTGACGCCGTTGTCGCTGGGCGTGGAGACGCAGGGCGGCCGCATGACGAAGATCATCGATCGGAACACGACCATCCCGGCTCGGCGCACTGAGGTGTTCTCCACCGCTGAGGACCAGCAGAGCGCCGTCGACATCGTCGTCCTGCAGGGTGAGCGCGAGCGGGCGGCCGACAACCGCGTCCTGGGCCGCTTCCGGCTGGAGAACATCCGGTCGGCACCGCGTGGCGAGCCACAGATCGAAGTCACGTTCGACGTCGACGCCAACGGCATTCTGTCCGTCACGGCCCGCGACCGCGACACCGGCGCCGAGCAGAGCGTCACGATCACCGAGACCTCGAACCTCGACCCCTCCGAGGTCGAGCGGATGATCGAGGAGGCCGAGCGGAACCGGTCCTCGGACCAGCAACTGCGGGAGCTGATCGACGCCCGCAACGAGCTGGACTCGGCGGCGTACAACGTCGAGCGGCGGCTGACCGAGCTCGGCGACACCGTGCCTGAGCACGAGCGGGCGCGGGCGAACCTGCTCGTCACCGACGCCCGGCAGGCCGTGAAGGAGGAGTCCGCCCTGGAGCGACTCCGCTCGCTGACGGCCGACCTCCAGCAGGTGACGCAGAGCCTGATGCAGACACGTCCCACCGACGGGGGCGATGGTCCGGCCGGCGGCGCGGGTGCTCGAGCCGACGACGACGTCGTCGACGCTGAGTTCGACCAGGCCTGAGGGCGGGCCATGGTGACCGAGAACCCGAGCGGCGCCGCCCAGCAGCCTGTGCGGCCCACGACGGACGCCGCCCGCGAGCCGGCCGCGGAGGGCGGCGAGCAGGTGCCGCCGTCGAAGAGCCACACCGCCACCGATACCCGGACCGGCCCCACGGCCGAAGAGCTGGAGGACCGCTGGCACCGCGCACTGGCCGACGCGGACAACCTGCGCAAGCGGCACGTCCGCGAACTCGAGCAGGCGCGTGAGTCGGAACGCGCTCGAGTCGCCGCCGCCTTCGTGCCCGTCGTGGACAATCTCGAGCGGGCTCTCGCACACGCCGACGCCGACGGCGGCCAGGACGCGCTGATCACAGGGCTGTTCGCGGTGCACGATCAGGCCGTGGCGGTCCTGGCGAGCCTCGGGTACCCCCGCGACGCCGAGGTCGGTGTGCCTTTCGACCCGGCCCGCCACGAGGTCGTCGGCGTCGTCGACGACGCGCGGGCCGAACCCGGCACCGTCGTGAGAATCCTCCACCCCGGCTACGGCACCGCGGACCGCCAGTTGCGCCCAGCCGCTGTCGTCGTGTCGCGGCGGGAGTCACCCGATGGCGCGTGACTACTACGCGGCCCTCGGAGTGCCGCGGAACGCGAGCGCCGAGGAGATCCAGCAGTCGTTCCGGAGGCTGGCGCGCGCGCACCACCCGGACGTGAACAAGGACCCGGGCGCGGAGGACAGGTTCAAGGAGATCAACGAGGCCTACCAGGTGCTCTCCGATCCGGACCAACGCCGCCGCTACGACCGCTTCGGCCCGGACTTCCGGCAGTACGCCGAGGCCGGCGCGGGCGCGGGACCCGGGCAGGAAACCTGGGCACGCGGCGGCGGTCGACCTCCGCCGGGTGGCGGCCGCTGGGGCGGAACCCGAGTGCACGTGAGCGGCGCGCCGGGCGACTTCGGCGGGATCGACCTCGACGACCTGTTCGGCAGCATGTTCGGCGCCCGCGGGGCCGCCGGCCCGATCCCGGGCGCGGACCAGGAGGCCGTGCTCGACCTGAGCCTGGAGGAGGCCTACCGCGGTGGCCGCCACGAGGTCGCGCTGAGCGGGCCCGGCGGCAGCCGCACCTACACCGTCGACGTTCCGCCAGGTGCCACCGACGGCACCCGCATTCGCCTGGCAGGTGAGGGCGGCGGCGGTGGCGGTGGCGGCCCCTCGGGCGACCTGTACCTGGTGGTGCGCATCGCTCCGCATCCGCGCTACCGGGTCGAGGGGCGCGACCTGCATGTGGACCTGCCGGTGGCGCCATGGGACGCGGCATTGGGCGCGACCGTCGTCCTCGAGACACCGGGAGGCGACGTCAAGGTCAAGGTGCCGCCTGGCACGTCATCGGGTCGAGGGCTGCGGCTGCGCGGTCAGGGCCTGCCCGCATCCGGAGGCGGCCCAGCCGGCGACCTGTACGCCCACGTGAAGATCGTCGTCCCGCCCACCCTGACCCCGCGCGAGCGTGAGCTGTTCGAGGCGCTCGCACGCGAATCCCACTTCGATCCCCGGAGGTGACCCGTGACCGCTCACGATCCGCTGCCGCACCGGCGCATGACGGTCTGGCGCCCTGTCGCCGGCCCGGCGCACGGGACGACGCTCGGCCTGTCCGACTTCTCCTGGCACGCCGGCCTGCACCCGGAGCTCGTGCGTCGGTTCGTGGCCCTGGGCCTGCTCGACGCCACCCGGCAGGGCGACGACCTGCGGTTCCAGCCGGACCAGCTGACCACCGTCGGCCGGATCCAACGGCTGCGGGCCGGACTGTCCCTGAACTACGCCGCCATCGGGCTCGTGCTGGACCTGCTCGACCGCATCGACCGGCTGGAGTCCGCGCTCACGACCGCGCAGACGACGGCGCGGCTCGCCCCGTCCACCACCGTCGTCCGGTCAAGGAGTGTGCGGTCGTGGACATGAACAAGCTGACTCAGAAGTCGCAGGAGACCCTGCAACACGCGCAGAGCGTGGCCACCGCGCACGGGCATACCGAGGTCGACGGCGAGCACCTGCTGTTCGCGCTGCTCGACCAGCAGGACGGGCTGGTTCCGCAGCTACTGCGCACGATCGGCGTCGACGTCGAGACCCTGCACGCCGAGGCCGAGGCGGACCTGCGCCGCAAACCGAAGCTGACCGGTCCAGGCGCGCCCCCCGGCCAGGTATTCGTCACCCAGAGGCTGTCGCGGCTGCTGGACTCGGCCAGCCGCGAGGCGCAGCGGCTCAAGGACGAGTACATGTCCGTCGAGCATCTGCTGCTCGCGCTGGCCGACGAGGGCTCCTCGACGGCGGCCGGCCGGCGGCTCAACGAGCACGGCGCCAGGCGCGAGGCGGTGCTCAACGCGCTGACCCGTATTCGTGGCAGCCAGCGGGTGACGTCGGCGACGCCGGAGGCGACCTATGAGGCGCTGGAGAAGTACGGCCGCGACCTGGTGGCCGAGGCACACGCGGGACGCATGGACCCCGTCATCGGCCGCGACGCCGAGATCCGCAGGGTCATGCAGATCCTGTCTCGCAAGACGAAGAACAACCCTGTCCTCATCGGCGACCCCGGCGTCGGCAAGACCGCGATCGTGGAGGGTCTGGCGCAGCGGATCGTCAACGGCGACGTGCCCGACGGGCTACGCGACCGGACCGTCTTCGCCCTCGACCTGGGACTGCTGATCGCCGGCGCGAAGTACCGCGGCGAGTTCGAGGAGCGGCTGCAGGCGGTGCTGGCCGAGATCAAGGCCGGTGAGGGCCGGATCCTACTGTTCGTCGACGAGATGCACACCGTCGTCGGCGCAGGTGCCTCTGAAGGCGCCATGGATGCGGGCAACATGCTCAAGCCGATGCTGGCCCGTGGCGAGCTGCACATGATCGGCGCCACCACCGTCGACGAATACCGGAAGCATGTCGAGCCGGACGCGGCGCTGGAGCGGCGGTTCCAGCCGGTCCTCATCGACGAGCCGAGTGTCGAGGATGCGATTTCGATCCTGCGCGGGCTGAGGGAGCGGTTCGAGGTCTTCCACGGCGTGCGCATCCAGGACGCCGCGCTGGTGGCCGCCGTGACGCTGAGCCACCGCTACATCACCGACCGGTTCCTGCCGGACAAGGCGATCGATCTGGTCGACGAGGCCTGCGCCCGTCTGCGGACGGAGATCGACTCGATGCCGGCCGAGCTCGACGACCTCACCCGCCGCGTCACGCGGCTGGAGATCGAGGAGGCCGCGCTGGCGAAGGAGTCCGACGCCGTCAGCGAGACCCGGCTCGAGGAGCTGCGCCGCGAGCTGTCCGACCTGCGCGCCGAGGCCATGGCGATGAACGCGCAGTGGAATGCCGAGCGCGAGGCGATCCGCCGGGTCCAAGAGCTCCGCCAGGAGCTGGAACAGGTGCGCCGCCAGGCCGAGGAGGCCGAGCGCCGCTACGACCTCGAGGGCGCAGCCGAGCTGCGCTACGGGCGCCTTGCCGAACTGGAACGGAAGCTGGCCGACGAGGACGAACGGCTGACCGCCAAGCAGGGGGCGCGGCCTCTGCTCAACGAGGTCGTCACGCCAGACGAGATCGCCGAGATCGTGTCCGCATGGACCGGCATCCCGGTGGCCCGGCTCAAGGAGGGCGAGCGCGCGAAGCTGCTGCAACTCGACGAGATCCTGCACCAGCGGATCATCGGGCAGGACGAAGCGGTCCAGCTGGTCTCCGACGCGATCATCAGGGCGCGGTCCGGCATCAAGGACCCGCGCCGCCCGATCGGCTCGTTCATCTTCCTCGGCCCCACCGGCGTCGGCAAGACCGAACTGGCCAAGGCACTGGCAGAGGCGCTGTTCGACACCGAGGACGCGATCACGCGTCTGGACATGAGCGAGTACCAGGAACGGCACACGGTGAGCCGGCTGGTCGGTGCGCCGCCGGGCTACGTGGGCTACGAGGAGGGCGGCCAGCTCACTGAGGCTGCACGCCGCAAGCCGTACTCCGTCGTGCTTTTCGACGAGATCGAGAAGGCGCACCCGGACGTCTTCAACACGCTGCTCCAGGTACTCGACAACGGCCGCATCACCGACGCGCAGGGCCGCACGGTCGACTTCAGGAACACCGTCGTCATCATGACGTCGAACATCGGCAGCCAATACCTGCTCGACGGCGTCACCCCCGACGGCGATCTCAAGACCGAGGCCCGCGACTTGGTCATGGACGAGCTGCGTCGGCACTTCCGGCCCGAGTTCCTCAACCGCATCGATGACATCGTGCTGTTCAAGCCGCTGACGTTACGTCAGCTCCAGCGCATCGTCGCGCTGCAATTCCAGGAGCTGCGCGCGCGTCTCGCCGACCGCGGCCTCGACCTGGAGGTCACTGATGCGGCGCGGGAGTTCATCGCCGAGCAGGGCTACGACCCGGTGTACGGGGCGCGGCCGCTGCGCCGCTACCTCGCCCACGAGGTCGAGACCCGCATCGGCCGGGCGCTGCTGGCCGGCGACGTGCCGACGGACTCTGTCGTCCGCGTCGAGTTGCGCGACGGTGACTTGGTCATCGACTTCGACCGGCCGCCACACGGAGATCCGGCCACCGGCGACAGTTCGGCGGATCAGCGCAGCGAGCGGGGCGGACATGAACACGCTCCCGTATGACCCGCATCTGGCGTTCATCCGGCCGGTACTGCCGCGTACGAAGGGGTGCGAGGACTGCCTACGCACCGGTTCGGCCTGGGTGCACCTGCGGCTCTGCCTCACGTGCGGCAAGGTCGGCTGCTGCGATACGTCGCCGAACAAGCACGCCCGCAAGCACGCCCAGCAGAGCGGGCATCCGATCGTGCGGTCGCTGGAGCCCGGGGAGAACTGGCGCTGGTGCTTCGCCCACGAGGCGTTCGTCTGAGCGGGCTGGAGATCACGGTGGGCGTTGCGGTGGGCACCTACCCGGAAACCCCGGACCTCTACGGCGCGTTCCCGCGGCTCACAGAGGAGCAGTTGCGGCGGCTGTCCAGCATCGGCGAGCGGCGGGCGATGACAACCGGCGATGTGCTGTTCCGCGAGGGGCAACCCGGCAACGACTTGTTGGTCATCGTTCGTGGCCGGGTCGCGGTGCTCGATGGCGACGACGACGAGCGGCGCATCGTCAGGGTGCACGGCCCCGGCCGGTTCCTCGGCGAGCTGAGCCTGCTGGCGGGCCAAGTGGCGTTCTTCACGGCGGTCGCCGTCGAGGACGGCGAATTGCTGGCGCTGTCGCGGGGCCGGCTGCGTGATGCGGTTGCCGCCGATCCCGTCTTCGGCGACCTCGTCCTACGGGCATACCTGCTGCGGCGTTCACTACCCGGTGAGCTGGCGAGCGTGCTGTGGATTATCGGGTCGCGATACTCGAGGGAGACGATGCGGCTGCTGGAATTCGTCTGTCGCAACCGCGTGCCACATCGGTTCGTCGACCTCGAGGAAGACATCGATGCCGAGGCATTGCTGCGTGAGCGGGGCGTGCCGCCCCAGGAGACGCCGGTCGTGATCTGGCGCGGCCAGACGTTGCTGCGCCGGCCAGCCGACAAGGAGGTTGCCGAGCTCATCGGACTGCGTCAGACCGGCCCGTCGACCATGACGACTGACGTGGTCATCGTCGGTGCCGGACCGGCCGGCCTGGCCGCCGCCGTCTATGCGGCGTCGGAAGGTCTGGACACCCACGTCGTCGAGAGTTCCGCCACCGGTGGCCAAGCGGGGACGTCGTCGTACATCGAAAACTATGTGGGCTTCCCGGCGGGCATCTCCGGTGCAGAACTGGCCGAGCGCGCGCGCCTGCAGGCGGACAGGTTCGGTGCCCGGATCAGCGTGTCCGCCAGTGCGATCGCGCTGGAGCGGCGCGGCGGCTGCTACGTCGTCCGACTCGACGACGGGACAGCGGTCGTCGCGCGCGCGGTGGTCGTAGCGAGCGGCGTCCAGTACCGACGGCTGCCCGTGCCCCGTGTCGATGAGTTCGAGCCGATCTGTGTGCACTATGCGGCCACGCCGCTCGAGGCGGCCAGGTGCGCCGGCGAGCCGGTGATCGTGGTAGGCGGCGGCAACTCCGCCGGCCAGGCCGCGACGTTCCTCGCCCGGGTGGTCCCGGAGGTGCACCTGGTGGTCCGGGAGCCGTCACTGCACGAGAGCATGTCGCGTTACCTGGTGGAGCGGGTGCTGGCGGACACGAACATCGATGTCCTGCTCGGCTGTGAGGTGATCGAGCTGATCGGCGACCGGACTCTCGAGGAGGTCGTCGTCCGCGACCGCGAAACGCGAGAGCGGCGAGTTGTGAAGGCGACCTCGATGTTCGTGTTCATCGGGGCCGAGCCTTGCACCACCTGGCTGGCCGAGGCCGTCGACCGCGACGACGACGGGTACGTCAGGGTCGGCGAACGAGCAGTGAACCGCGACGGCGACGCATGGCGCTACGTCAACCGGGCGCCGCTGCCGCTGGAGACCAGCCTGCCCGGCGTGTTCGCAGCCGGCGACGTCCGCAGCGGGTCGGTGAAGAGGATCGCCGCAGCCGTCGGCGACGGCGCGATGGCGATCCGCTTCGTGCACACTCACCTCGCTCGCACCTGAGCGTCCGACCGCGTACGGGGACTTCGGTCACGGTCAGAGAACCGCTCCGAGATCGGCAGACGTCCACAGCGAGGGGAGACGACCACCATGGACTGTTGCGAGGACTGCTGGGACACCGGTTGCTGCTGATGCCCACCTGGAACGGCGGCGTCGTGACGAAATCGACGCACCTCCGGTACCGGGGCACAGCGTGCACGAGGCACATTGCCTGGCCGGCTCGCGGTCGTCATCCGGCGGCGCGTAGCTGAAGCGCCTCACGACGACGACCCCAACTCACTGGGGTCGACATCACGGCGGCAACTCCCACCGGCGCTTTGGAACGAGTTCTCAGGAGACGAGTGGTTCGTCGGCCATGAAGGGCGGGGCCGGTTCGTACTGGATCTTGCGGCGGACGAATCGGGAGTGGGCCCGGCCGTGGAGCCGGCCGATGAGCCAGAGTGCCATGTCGATCCCGGCTGAGACGCCTTGGCTGGTGACCAGGTTGCCGTCGACGACGTAGCGAGCGTCGCGGACGATGGTGATGTCGCCGCGGGCCTCGAGCTCGTCCTCGAGTTCCCAGTCGGTGGCGACGCGGCGACCTCGGGCGGGGCCGGCGGCGTGGAGGAGCTCGGCGCCTGTGCACACGCTGGCGAGCCAGTCCACGCGGGCGGTCATCCGCTGGATCCATTCGAGCACGGCTGGGTTGGTCATCTCGTGCCGGGTGCCGGTGCCGCCGGGGACGAGGAGGACGTCCAAGGGTGGGTGGTCGTCGAGAGTGTGGTCGGGCACGACTCGCAGCGGCCCCTTGTTGCAGCGGACGGGATCGGGCCGCTCGGCGATCGTCACCACCGTGTCGACGCCGGCTCCGTCGCGGGCCCGCACCGCCGCGGATGAGGCGAAGACCTGCCAGGGGCCGACGAAGTCCAGTGCTTCTACCTTGTCGAAGATCAGTAGTCCGTAGGTGGTCATGGTGTTCTCCCGTCAGAGCTCATGCGTTCGCGGTGCGGAATCGGGCCCGGTAGTCCGAGGGCGCGATGCCGACGATCCGGTGGAACGTCCGGCGCAGCGTCTCCGCGGTTCCGAATCCGTAGCGGCGGGCGATCGCCTCGACGGGGTCGTCGCGTTCGGACAGGTCCCGCTGGGCGGCCTCGATGCGGACCCGCTCGACGTAGGCCGAGGGCGGCTGGCCGATCTCGTTGGTGAACCGTCGCTGCAGGTGTCGTGGGCTGAGGCCGGCCACCTCCGCTAGGTCGGAGATGCCGTGCTGACCACCGGGGTCGGCGTGGATGGCGTCGACGACCCGGCGCAGCACGTCGCTCTCCGGCGGTGTGGCCCACAGCGGGACGCTGAACTGCGACTGGCTACCGGGGCGACGGAGGAAGAGGTTCAGTTCCCGGGCGACGTTGAGGGCGGCCTGTGGTCCGAGGTCTTCCTCGACGAGCGCGAGTGCCAGGTCCATGCCAGCCGTGATGCCGGCGGAGGTCCAGAACGGTCCGTCCTGGATGAAGATCGGGTCGGCGTCGACGTGAACCTCCGGGTACTCCCGCGCCAACCGGTCCGCGGCTCTCCAGTGCGTCGTCACCCGGCGATCGCGCAGCAGGCCCGCCTCCGCGAGCAGGAACGTGCCGCTGCACACCGACGTCACCCGCCGGGCCGAGGTGGCCGCGGCGGCGATCCAGTCGATGATCCGGCGGTTGGACCTCGCCGCGAACACGCCGTCGCCGCCCACGGCGACCAGCGTCTCGGTTCGGCGTGGATCGGCGGTTCCCACCGAGAGGTCCGGGTTGACCGACAGGCCCTTGCTCGACCGGACGTGACCGGCCTTCGGCCCGACGACCGTGAGGTCGTATCCGGCCTCGCCGAACACCTCGAACGGACCGGCGAGGTCGAGTGACTCGTAGCCGTCGAAGATGACGAAGGTGACCGTCCCGGGCTTCATACGATCAGTCTGCCCACTGACGACCGATGGCGTCTACGACATACTGCCCACAGATTGCGACATCGTGCGGCGACACCGGCCGGTACGGTCCGGCGCATCGATCCGGACGGGGACCCGGCCCTGGTCGAGGCGGATGACCTGGTCGGCCCGCGCGATGGTGGCCGGCCGGTTCGAGACGACCAGCAGCGTGCGGTCGGCGTCGGCGAGCAGCCGGTCCCACAGCCGGCGCTCGGTTTCGACGTCGAGCGCGCTCGACACGTCATCCAGGACCAGCAGATCGGTGCGACGCACCAGCGCCCGTGCAATCGCGGCGCGCTGCACCTGCCCGCCGGACAGCCGGACGCCCCGCGCGCCGACCTGCGTGTCGATCCCGGACGGCATCGTCACCACATCCCGATCGAGGACGGCGGCGTGCACCGCAGATCGCAGGGCTGACGCATCCTCGTGCCCGAGCAGGAGGTTCTCCCGAAGCGACTCACTGAACAGTCCCGGCACCTGCGGCACGTACGCCGATCGCGGCGGTACCAGGAACGCCGCCCGGTCCCGGACGACGTCGCCGTTCCAGTAGACGGCTCCGCCCTCGGCCGGAAGGAGCCCGAGCACCGCCCGCAGCAGCGTCGTCTTGCCCGCACCCGCCGGACCGGTGACGACCGTGAACCTGCCGCGCTCCAAGGTGAAGCTCACGGTGAAGACGCCACGGCCGGACGCGGCGTGCGTGGCCGTGAGAGCGCACACGGTGAGCCGCTCCAGCGCGGCGTGGCCGTCTGAGGCGGTCGGTCCGGGCGGCTGCTCAGGAGCGTCGAGCGGGCGATGGGCGACGAGTGCTTCCGGCTCTCCCGCGGGAAGGAGCGCCGCCATCCGGTCGATCGCGACGCCGGCCTGACCATGCCGGGTCAGCATCTGCCCGATGTAGTACGGCACCCAGACGAGGATGCTGGTGTAGTTGACGAACAGGGCGAGGTCGCCGACGGTGAAGCTGCCGCCGTGCAAGGCGGGAGCGGCCAGCAGCAGGACCACGCCGACGCTCAGGTCCACGGTCGCGCGGTTGAACTTCCACAGCAGCTGCGTGACCAGGTGATCCTTCAGCCCGGTGCGGCGGCGGCGCTCGTTCAAGCCCGCCAGGTGCTGGACGAGGTGGTTGCCCGCGTTGGCGGACTTCACCGCCAGCACCGAGCCGAACATCTCCGCGATCAGGCCCGTCACCGCCGCCGAGGACTGCCGATAGGCGGCCCGGTACGTGCGGATCCGCGTACTGGCCAACCGGGTGACGACGACGACCGCGACAAGTGGCAGGACGACCGCCACCGCGACGACCGGCTCCACGGACAGCATGATCACCATCGACCCGGCCAGCAGGACGACCTTCCCGGCCGCAAGGGTCACGGACTGGAGGAAGGCGAGGAAGTCCTCGACGTCGTCGCGGAACCGGCTCACCGCCTCGCCGGAGGATGTCGCCGACGTACCGGCGTCGGGCCCGCCGCTTCGCAGCAGGGCGCGCAGCAGGTTGAGCCGCATGAGGCCGCGCATGTGCTGCCAGCACTTGTCGCCCACCACGCCGCTCCAGATCATGGTGAGCCTGGCGGCTTCCGCCGCAGCCAGCACGGCGAGGAGCTCGTAGGCGCCGAACTCGGCCGGAGCGGAGCCGGCGAGCGCATCGAACAGCTGCTGCAGCAACCAGCCGATGACGAGCATCGAGCCGTTCCAGGCGACCAGCCGCGCGAACTCCAACGAGAACAGGCCGATCCGGTAGCGGGAGATCCGCCCGGCCGCACGCCACGGCGACAACCGCTGGTCACTCATCGCGGCGCACCCGTCGATGCCGTCGCGATCAGGCCGGCGAACCGCGACTCGGTGTCGTCGACCAGAGCCTGTCGAGCAGCGTGCTCCACGACGCGGCCGCGGTCGAGCAGCAGGATCTCGTCCGCCCGGTCGAGGGTGCCGAGGCGATGCGCGATCAGGATCGCCGTCCGACCGGTCAGCAGCCTGTCCACCGCCCGCTCGATCCGTTCCTCGCTGTGCGGGTCCAGCCGCGACGTCGCCTCGTCCAGGACCACGAGCCCAGGATCGCGTAGGAACACCCTGGCGAACGCGACCAGCTGTGCCTCTCCCGCCGACGGGCCTTCGCCGCCGGGGCCGAGCATGCTGTCCAGTCCATCCGGCAGCGCCGCGTACCAGGGTCCGAGGCCCAGGTCCGCCAGCAAGCCGACCAGCTCGCGCTCGTCGTGCTCGTAGGCCCCGAACAGGGTGAGGTTGTCCCGCACGGTCGCCTCCAAGAGCTGAACGTTCTGTGTCACGATGGCGACCCGGCGGCGCAGGTCGCCCAGCGGTACGTCACGTACGTCGGCGCCGCCGATACGCACGGTGCCGTCGGTCGGGTCGAGCAACCGCAGCAACAGCCGGGACAGCGTGGTCTTGCCGCTCCCGGTGGGTCCGACGACGCCGAGGACGCTGCCGGGTCGCAGGTCGAGGTCGACCCCGTGCAGGATCTTCGCGCCGTTCGGGTAGGCGAAGCTGACACCGTCGAGTTCGACGCCCAGCGGCCCAGGCGGCAGCGAACGGCGGCCGGTGTCGCGAATCGTCGGCCGTTCGTCGAGCAGTTCCTGGACACGAGCGAAACCCGCGATCGCCTCCTGTGCGACCTGTTGCTGCTCGGCGATCAGGTCGAGCGGCTCACGCAGCAGGCTGGTGTATCGGAACAACAGGTAGACCGTGCCCAGGCTGATGACGCCGGTCTCGAAGAGGACCGCCCCGGCCAACAGGCTCAGCACGCCGCCCGCGGCGAAGACGGCGCCCGTGATGGCCCACGTCGTGCGCATCGCTCGTGACGCCCGGACCGAGGTATGGATGAACGACGCCAGGGTCCGCTGGAACTTCCGCACCGCGTGGGCGCCGCCGCCGTTCGCGCGCAGGTCGTCGGCGCTGTTGAGACGCTCCTCGATCTCGCCGAACAAGCGTGCCGAGGCGGCTCGGCGTTCGATCGCGCGTGGCACCGCGACGTTGCGCAACCGGAAGATCGTGACCGCGCCCACGAGGGCGAAGCCGACCATGCCCAGACCGATCCGCCAGTCCTCGAGCAGGACCACCACAAGAACTCCGAGCAGTGTCAGCGTGCCGCCCACGACCTGGATGACGAACGACGAGACGAACGACGACAACGCCGTGACGTCGCCGTCGGTCCGCTCGATCAGCTCGCCGGGCGAGTGCCCGTCGTGGAACGACAGGTCGAGCTCGAGCGTGTGGCGTGCGACCTGTTCGCGAAGGTCGTTGGTGGCACCCCAGACCAGCTGAGCGCTGGCGTAGGACACGGCGACGGCGAGTGCCTGTTGGATCAGCGAGACCGCGAGATAGCCGCCGGCGATGGACGCCAGTACGGACAACGGCCGGCCGAGCACCGCGTGATCGATGAACCTGCGAAGCAGTTGCGGACCCGCCAGCGGGACGAGCGAGCTAGCGATCACCAGGAGCCCGAGACCGGCGAGCCGGGCTGACCGGCCATGCGCCAGCACCGCGACGAGACGCTGACGAGACGGAACCGGCCTGTCGTCGAGAGCCGTGCCTGCCGGGGTCATGGCATCCAACATGCCTCGGTTCCTGCGTGTCGTCTACGACATGCAGCCCACATATCGCGCCATCGCCCGGGGTGAATCCCGGCGATGGCGCGATACGTGGGGGAGTCGTCGTAGACGCCATCGAGAAGGCCCAGCAGGCTGAAGGTGTCGGACCGATCCCGCGAACGTGTGAGGAGACACCATGGACGCCCAGAGGCGCCTCGCGGCCGTGCCCGGAGACCAGCCGGCCGGCCGCAGTCTCGGCGGCGCGAGCGGTCGCTTGATCCTGGTCGCCGCCGCGGTGGGCTGGGGCCTGGCGACGACAGGCACGAAGTATGCACTCAACGGCTTCGACCCGATGACGATGCTGACGATCAAGCTGCTCGCGGCCTCCATGGTTCTCTGGGCGATGGTGCTGGTCCGAGGCGGCCTGTCGAGCACCGGCGTGTGGCGAGCGGCGACACTCGGACTGTTCGAGCCGGCGCTGGCCTATGGCGGCCTCACGGTGGGGCTGCTGTTCACGTCGGCGTCGAACGCCTCGGTCATCTCGGTGACCGAGTCGTGCTTCGTCCTCACGCTCGCCTGGATCGTCCTCGGCGAACGGCTCCAGGCCAGGGGGCTGCTCGGAGTCGCCGTCGCGGTCTGCGGCGTGCTGGCGCTGGGCAGGTTCGACGTCGCGGACGGCTTCAACCTCGGCGACGTCCTCATCCTCGCCTCGTCGGCGTCGGCGGCCGTGTACGTCGTCCTGGCGGCGCGGACGGTCAGGGTGCAGGACCCGTTGATGATGACGACCGTCCAGTTCAGCTTCGCCGGCATGCTCACCCTCGCCGTCACGGCGAGCATGTGGGCAACAGGTCGCGCACGGGTTCCGGACGCGGTTCCCCTTCGCTACTGGGCGGTCGCGGTAATCGTCGGCGGCGTCTTCTACGCGGGCAGCTTCGTCCTCTACAACCACGCGATCCGGAGTGTGGCCGCAAGCCTCGCCGGCGCCATCCTGAACCTCGTTCCCGTGGTCGGCGTGCTCAGCGCGTTCCTGCTGCTGTCGGAAGACCTCACGGCATGGCACCTCCTCGGGACGCTCCTGGTCACCGTCGGCGTGCTTCTCGTGCCGACGAGCGTCACCGGTGGGCCACCTCCGAGTGCGCCCGCCCACGATCCACCTCGACGACGTCGGCCCCGAGTCGCCGCCCAACCACCGCCACGACTCACTGCTCATCGGCAGTGACCACCACAACTGCCGGCCACGACCCGGCTGGCACCAACGAAAGGAGTAAACGGTGGGAATCGTGAAGGCCGACATCACCGTCTCTGCCGACGGCTACCTCTCCGGACCCGACCAGAGCCTGGAGGACCCGTTCGGCCGAGGCGGCTTGCGCCTCTTCGAGTGGGAGGACGACCAAGCGAACTCGCCGGGATTCCAGGAGGGACCGACCGGCGCGTTCGTCATGGGCCGCAACATGTTCGGCCCGGTTCGCGGCCAGTGGGACCTGTCCTGGACTGGTTGGGACGACGAGCCGCCCTACCACGCGCCGGTGTACGTGCTCACCCACCATCCGCGTGACCCTGTGACGATGAAGGGCGGGACCACCTTCCACTTCGTCACCGCCGGCATCGAGTCGGCCCTGGAACGGGCCCGCGAGGCCGCCGGGGACCTGGACGTTCAGATCGCCGGCGGCGCGAACACCCTGCGGCAGTACCTGGCCGCGGGCCTGCTCGACGAGCTGGTGCTGCACCTCGCACCGTTCACCCTCGGCGACGGTGAACGGCTCCTGGACGGCCTCGGGGCGCTCACCTTCGACCAGGTCGAGTCGAGCTCGAGTCCCGCGGTCACCCACCTCAAATACCGCGTCAGGCGCTGACGATCCCCGCGGGCGGTGCGCACCGAGACCGCCGTGAACTCCGCGGACGACAGCACTCGGCCCGCTTCACCGGTACAGACGTGTGGCCTCGGCCGATGGACGAGATCGTCCTCGGCCGAGGCTCACTGCCCATCGCGGCAGCGAGCGGGCCAGACGAGGCAGATGCAGCGCGGATCGAGGCTCTGCGGGGGAAGCACGCCGCTCTCGAACGCAAGATCGCCAATCTCGTGTCGGCAGTCGAGGGGCGGGTGACGCGCCAGAGATCCCGATCTCGGAGCTGTCCGCCCGCTCGCTCGAACGGGATCGCCTGAAGAGCGAGAACACCAGGTCGCCGCGCGGCAATCGACTACGTGGGCGGCCTGGCGTCGGCTCTTGCCGACGCGACGGATGACGAGAAGGGCGAGCTCTACGAGGAGTTGGGTCTGGATCTGACCTACGAACCCCTGGCACATCAGCTCCGAGCGGAGCTGGTGCCAGGGGTGAGGCTAAGTGGGCGTGTCCGAGGGGGGACTTGAACCCCCACCCCCTTGACGGGGACTAGCACCTCAAGCTAGCGCGTCTGCCTATTCCGCCACCCGGACTTTGCGGCGCCTTCGTGCAGCGCCAGCGGCTGCGTAACCATACCAAACTCGCGGGGTCCTCTGTCCAACCAGGGACCGGACGACGCGCGGGTGAAAGTCGACGGCGCCGCCCCGGTTGTGTGAGGGCGGCGCCGTCGACTTCCTTGGGAGGGCTCAGCAGTACGGCGGGGCCGCGCCGACGTTCGTCACGTAGCGGGCCGACACCCACTGGCCGCCGCCGTCACCCGTCAGCTGGTACCAGCGCCGGTTGCCGTCGACGTTCTGCGCGTCGACCTTGCAGACGATGGACATCTGCGCGCCGCGCGGGATCGAGCTGACCTTCGCGTTGGCCGTCGAGGGCCCGCTGCGCACCGCCAGGGCCGTGGACGAGGCCACCCGGCCGGTGTACTCCTTGCCGTCGCCGCAGAAGCGCGGCGCCGCCCCGATGTTGGCGACGTAGCGGGCGCTCACCCAGCGGCCGTTCGCCACCTTGTACCAGAGGCTGTTGCCGCTGACCGCCGGGCCGTACACCTTGCACTGGATGGTGATGGTCGCGCCCTTCGCGTACGACCCCACCTTGGTCGACGCCGACGTCGGGGCGCTGCGCGCGTTCACGCCCTCGGTGATGCGGCCCTTGTAGGTGGTCGTCGCCGCGTCCGCGGCCGTGCTGGTCGCGAGCAGGCCGAGCGGAACGATCGTGGCCGTGGCGAGCGCGATCGCGGTGCGCCGGAGCCGTTGCCGGATGATCATGATGGACCTCCTGACTGCCGTCCCGGACGGTGCGACCGGGTATCGGCTCTCTCACCATCAATCACTCCTCAGCGTGCCCGCGGGTTGCATGGGTCGGGGGAGTTTCTCGCCGAATCGGCCGCAGTATCGGCGCAGGTCAGCGGACGGACCGTTACTTAGTGCGACAAGACGGTCACGCTGGGCTACCATGGATTCAACGGGGGCCGCTCCGCCTCTTGCCCCCCAACTGGCGGAGCGGCCTTCTCGTGCGCCCGGGGGTGCCGGCCTCCATGGGCCTGGCACGGGACGGATCGGCGGCGGCGTGACCGTGGTGACCGGCGCCGCACAGGCGGTCACAAAGTGCTGCCAACGATCGCTGAGCCCGCAGCCGCCCAACGTCGGGAGCATCGTCACGGTCACGGACCCCGCATGGATCAACTACCCGCCGCCGATCCGGCCCGTGCACGTAAGACGTGCGAGGGTGCGATCCGGTTCACACGATCACTTGACTTTTCTTGGCCGATTTCATACTTTCCTGTGTAGTTAATTAACTGGAGGGGAAAATGACGGTCGAGGCCGAGGCGCTCACGGCGACGTTCACCGCTCTGGCCGACCCGACGCGGCGCGCCATCCTGGCCCGGCTGACCCGCGGCGAGGCCACCGTCGGCCAGCTGGCCGAGCCGTTCGACGTCTCGCTGCCGGCCATCTCGAAGCACGTGAAGGTGCTGCAGAGGGCCGGGCTGATCGAGCAGACCCGGCGGGCGCAGTGGCGGTCCTGCCGGCTGCGCGCGGAACCGCTGCGCGACATCGTCACCTGGATGGGGCAGTACCGCGAGTTCCTGGGCGACAGCTTCGACCGGCTGGACCAGTACCTCACCGACCTGCAGAAGGGAGAACGGCCATGACCCGACGCGAGCTGGGCGACGCGGCCACCACCGTCGTCGCCGAGGGATCGGACCTGCTCATCGAGCGGGTGTTCGCCGCGCCACGCGAGCTGGTGTGGACCGCCATGACGACGGCGGAGCACCTGGCCCGCTGGATCGGCCCGCACGGCACCACCACCGAGGTGGCCGAGCTGGACCTGCGCCCCGGCGGCCGCTGGAAGTGGATCAACGGCGCCGTCGCCTTCGTCGGGGAGTACCTCGAGGTCGACCCGCCGAAGCGGCTGGTCCGCACGACCGCGCCGGAGCAGGGGCCACCCGGCCCGCCCGCCATCGAGACCATCACGTTCGAGGAGGTCGACGGTGGCACCCGGGTGCACTGGCTGACCACGTTCCCGTCGCCGGACGTACTCGACTTCGCCGTGTTCACGGGCATGGCCAAGGGCATCGTCGAGCAGTACGAGCGCCTGGCCGGGCTGCTGGCCCAGGGCTGACGAGCTCAGCGACGGCGCAGCGCGCGGGGGAGTGCGACGGCGACGGCGACGGTGGCCAGGGTGCCGCCCGCGCCCGCGATGAGGAACGTGACCGGCGCCGACGTCGCGTCCAGCAGCAGGCCGCCGGCCACGTACGACAGGCCGGCGGCCAGCCCGATCGCCCCGTAGAGGTTGCCGAACACCCGCCCGAGCAGCGCGTCCGGCACCAGCCGTGGCAGCAGGGTGTTCGTGGCGACGTCCATGGCGGCGATGCCGAGGCCGCGCACGGCCTGCAGCGCGAACGCCGCCCCGACCGCCCACGCCAGCCCGGTGAACAGGTTCCCGACGCTGCTGACGGCGAACCCGGCGATCAGCAGCCACGGCAGCGACGCCCGTGACGACCAGCGCGCCAGCAGCGCGTACCCGGCGAACAGCCCGAGCCCGACGGCGGCCAGCAGCACGGCGGCGGCGGAGGAGCCGGCGTCGAAGGTGTCCTTGGCCAGCACGATCAGCGCGACGTCGTCGATGCCGTTGAACGCGACGACGGCGCAGAAGCCGAGGCCGATGATCCGCAGCGCCGGCTCGCGCCACAGGTACCCGAGTCCCGCGCGGGCGTCGTCGAGCAGTCCGCCCCGCGCCGCGGCCGGCCCCGACGGCGGCAGCGCGGGCAGCCGGAGCAGCAGCAGCGCCGACAGCAGGAACGTCGCCGCGTCCACCAGCAGCACACCGCGCACCCCGACCAGCGGGAACAGCGCCGCCGCGACCAGCGGCCCGGCCGCCTCGCCGCCGTTGGTCGCCAGCCCGAGCGCCGAGTTCGCCGCGGCCTGCTCGCGCGGCGGCACCAGCGTGGCCACCGCGGCCCGCGACGCCGGCAGGAACACCTGCCCGGCCACCGCCCGGACTCCGGCCAGGACCAGCAGCAGCGGCAGCGGCGGCAGCGCCACCGCGATCGCGACGAGCAGCCCGGCCTGCGCCAGCTCGCAGCCGATCATCACCCGGCGCCGGTCCCACCGGTCGGCGACCGCGCCGGCCAGCGGGCTGAACAGCGCCGGCGCGAGGTCGCCGACGAGCAGCAGCAGCGCGACCGCGAGCGCCTGGCCGGCGGTGTCGGCCACGTGCAGCATCAGCGCGACCAGGCTGAGCGAGTCGCCGAGGAAGGAGATGGTCCGCGCCGCGAACAAGGACCGGAACGCGGGGTCGCGGCGTAACGGGCCGGCCACGAGGATGAGCGTCAGGCATCGGGCGCCGCGGCGCAACCGGATTTGCGGCCGAACCCGGCGGCCGCGGTGATCACCCCGAGCACGGCCAGGACGGCGACGAACCCGAACGCCGCGCGGAACCCGTCCAGCCCGGACCCGGACACCAGCACCGCCGCCACGACGGCGACCCCGGCGGCGCCGCCCAGCTCGCGCGCCGTCTCGACCAGCCCGGACGCCAGCCCTGCGGCCGGCTGCGACACCCCGGTCAGCGCCCCGATCTGCACCGCCGGCCCGCACAACCCGAACCCGACGCCTGCCAGCAGGAAGGCGGGCAGCAGGTCCGTCGCGTAAGCGGCGTCCGCGGGGACCCGGGCCAGCCACAACGCCCCGACGGTGAGCAGCGTCAGGCCGATGACCAGCGACGTCCGCACGCCGGCCCGGGTGACCAGCCGTCCGCCGGCCATCGCGACGACGACGATGGTCACCGTCGTGGCCAGCCAGGCCAGCCCCGTCGTGACCGGGGAGTAGCCGAGGACCTGCTGCATCAGCAGCGAGCCGACGAAGATGAAGGCCATGAGCGCGCCGAAGGCCAGGAAGCCGGTGACGTTGGCGGCGACCAGCGGCCGGTTGCGCAGCATCGAGAGCGGCAGCAGCGGGTCGGCGCTGCGGCGCTCGATCCGCACGAAGACCGCCAGCAGCGCGGCGGCGGCCGCGAACAGCGCCAGCGTCGTCCCGGCCAGCCAGCCGTGGCCGGTGGCGTGGTGCAGGGTGTAGGCGAGCAGCAGCAGGGCGGCCGTCGCCGTGATCGCGCCGGCGACGTCGAACCGGCCGGTGCGCTCCTCGGGCCGATCGGCCACGAGGAACACCGTCGCCAGCGCGATGAGCAGCAGACCGACCGGGACGTTGATCAGAAACGCCCAGCGCCAGCCGGGGCCGCCGGTCAGCAGGCCGCTCAGCACCACGCCGGCCGCCCCGGCCGCACCGTCGACGGCGCCGACCACGGCGAGCGCGCGATGCCGGTCGCGGCCCTCGGGGAACGTGACGGCCAGCAGCGAGAGGGCGGCCGGCACGAGGAGCGCGGCGCCGAACCCCTGCGCGCCGCGGGCCGCGATCAGCAGGCCGGGGCCATGGGCGGCGCCGGCGGCCAGCGACGCGACGGTGAACACGGCCAGTCCGGCGACGAGGACGCGCCGGCGTCCCAGCCGGTCGGCCAGCCGGCCGCCGAGCAGCAGGAATCCGCCGAGTAGCAGGCCATAGGCGACGACCACCCACTGCAGGGCGGCGTAGCCGCCGCCGATGTCGCGCTGGATGGACGGCAGCGCCACGTTCACGATCGCGGTGTCCAGGCCCACCATCGCCGTGGTGGCGCAGGTGAGCGTCAGCACCAGCCGCGGCCGGGTGGCGGCCGGGGAGAGCGTTGTGGTGTGCGACATCGTCGGTCCTTCGTCAGGGGAGTCGGTCGCCCCACCGACGAAGGAACCGGCCGCGGATCGACATCCGGGCCGAAAAACTTCAGAGCGCGTTCAACCGGCCGGTCAGGTACCGGCGGTCGGGCTCCGACGGCGCCAGCCGCAGCGCCTCCTCGTACGCGGCCCGCGCCTCGGCGGTGTGGCCGTCACGGCGCAGCAGGTCGGCACGGGTCGCGGGCAGCAGGTGGTACCCGTCCAGCCGGCCGGACGCCGTCAGCTCGTCGACCAGCGCGAGACCGGCCGGGATGCCGTCGGCCATCGCGACCGCCACGGCCCGGTTCAGCTCCACCACCGGCGACGGCGCCAGCCGGGCCAGCTCGGCGTAGAGGGCGGCGATCTGCGGCCAGTCGGTGCCCTCTGGGCCGGGCGCGGTCGCATGGCAGGCGGCGATGGCGGCCTGCACCTGGTACGGCCCGCCGCGGCGCAGCGCCAGCGCGTCGTCGAGGACGGCGACCCCCTCGTCGATCAGCGCGCGGTCCCACCGGGACCGGTCCTGCCGCTCCAGCGGGACGAGGACGCCGTCGTCGACGCGGGTCGCCCGGCGGGCCTCGTGCAGCAGCATGAGCGCGAGCAGCCCGCGCGGCTCCGGCTCGTCGGGCAAGAGCCGGGCCAGCACGCGGGCGAGGTGGATCGCCTCCGCGGTCAGCGCACGGCTGGCGTCGTGCTCGCCGTAGCCCTCGTTGAAGATCAGGTAGAGCACGGCCAGCACCGACGCCAGCCGCTCGGGCAGCAGCTCGGCCGGCGGGACGCGGTACGGGATGCCGGCGTCGGCGATCTTGCGCTTGGCCCGGACGATCCGCTGCGCCATCGTGGTCTCGGCGGTGAGGAACGCCCGGGCGATCTCGGCGGTGCTCAGCCCGGCCAGCGTCCGCAGCGTCAGCGCGACCCTGGCCTCGAACGGCAGCGCCGGGTGGCAGCAGGTGAAGATCAGCCGCAGCCGTTCGTCCGGGATCTCCTCGGCGGCCGACTCGTCCGGCTCCCGCGCCAGCACGGCCAGCTGGCGCAGCTTGGCCCGTCCGGCGGCGTCGCGGCGCAGCCGGTCGGTCGCGCGCCGCCGGGCCGTCGTGGTGAGCCAGGCTCCCGGCCGGTCCGGGACGCCGTCGCGCCGCCACGCCGTCAGCGCCGTCGCGAACGCCTCCTGCGCGCAGTCCTCGGCGAGGTCCCAGTCGCGGGTCAGCCCGATCAGCACCGCGACGACCTGGCCCCACTCGTCCCGGTAGGCCGCGTCGACCGCGGCCCGCACCGTGGCGGCGTCCGCCGTCATTCCCAGACCGGGCGGATCTCGACGCCGCCCCACCGGGCATACGAGTGGCCGGCCGCGATGGCGATGGCCTCGTCGAGGTCGGCACACTCGATGAGCACGACGCCGCCGACGAAGTCCTTGGTCTCGGCGAACGGTCCGTCCGACACCAGCGTCTCGCCGTCGCGGACCCGCACCGTCGTGGCGGACGCGACCGGCCGCAGCCGCACGCCGAGCCGTTCGGCGCCACGGCGCTTCAGGTCGGCCTCCCACGCCTGGTGCACCGGGTCGGCGTCCATCTCCTCGTTGCTCGGCGACCGCGTCTCGTCGTCGCTGATCAGCAGCACGTATTTCATGGCCCCGAGTCTGACACCGCCCGGGCCGTACTGTCAGCGCTCGCTGAGCCGGACGACCGGGTACTGGCGGTCGCTCTTCTTCTGGTACTTCGCGGTCCGCGGGTTGGCGGCGACGATCTGCTGCCACGCCTCGTCGCGGTCGGCCCCGTCCAGCGTGTGCGGGGTGACCGGGAGCTTCTCCGCACCGGGCAGTTCGACCGCGGCGCGGTCCGGGTGCGCCGTCAGGTTGAGGTACCAGTTCGGGTCGCCGCTGCCGCCGCCGGACGCGACGACCAGCCGCCCGCCGTGGTCGTCGGCGTACCAGGCGATGGGCGTCTCGAACGGCTGCCCGGACCGGCGCCCGGCGGTGTGCAGGATGAGCATGTCCATGCCCATCATCCGGGCCGTGCCCTTCCGGCGGATCTTGCCGACCGTCTTCGTGTTCATCCGTCGCTGGAACCACAGCGACAACCGGCCGGGGGCGCCCTTCTTGCGGGTCTGGTCAGAGGTCTCGTTGTCCATGGTGAGACGCTAGAAGCGAGCGTGGTCCGGCCGCTTCTCGATTCCTGACCGATCCGGCCCGGCAGCGCGCGGTGGCCGCGTCGGCGTAGCGTTGGGTCATGGCGGACATCGACAGCGCCGCGACCACGCCCGGCGAACTGGCCGGGCGGCTCGACGCCGCGGGGTATCTGGCTGACGAAGGGCTGGCGACGGCGGCGTTCCTGGCCCTGCGCATGGGCCGGCCGTTGTTCCTCGAGGGCGAGGCCGGCGTCGGCAAGACGTCGCTCGCGCAGGCGCTGGCCGGGGTGCTCGACGCGCCGCTGATCCGGCTGCAGTGCTACGAGGGCGTCGACGCCGCCCAGGCGCTGTACGACTGGGACTTCCCGCGCCAGCTGCTGCACCTGCGCGCCGCCGAGGCGGCCGGCGTCACCGACGTCGACCGGCTGGAGCACGAGCTGTACGACCGCCGCTTCCTGCTGGCCCGGCCGCTGCTGCGGGCGCTGGAGACGACGCCGTCGGTGCTGCTGGTCGATGAGATCGACCGCGCCGACGACGAGTTCGAGGCGTTCCTGCTGGAGGTGCTGTCCGACTTCACCATCTCCATCCCGGAACTGGGCACCGTCCGCGCCGAGACGCCGCCGGTCGTCGTCGTCACCAGCAACCGCACCCGCGAGGTGCACGACGCGCTGAAGCGGCGCTGCCTCTACCACTGGCTCGCGCACCCGACGTTCGAGCGCGAGGTCGCGGTCATCCGCCGGCACCTCCCGGACGTCAGCGCGCGGCTGGCCGACGACGTCGCCCGCGCGGTGCAGCGGCTGCGCGCCGCCGGCCTGCTGAAACCGCCCGGGCTGGCCGAGTCGATCGACTGGGTGACGGCGCTGACGGCGCTCGGCGCCACCGAGCTGTCGGCCGACCTCGCGGCCCGGACGCTGGGCGCGGTGCTCAAGTACCAGGAGGACACCGAGCGCATCATGGGCGAGGTCGCGGAACTGGCCGGCCGGCCATGAGCATCGCCGTCGACGCCGAGGTGGTCGGGTTCGCCCGGCGGCTGGCCGCGGCCGGTGTCGACGTCGCGCCGACGCGGGTGCACGCCATGCTCGAGGCGCTGGACGTGCTCGGCGCCGGTTCGCTGCGGTCGGTGTACTGGGCCGGCCGGGTGACCCTGTGCGCGTCGCCGGAGGACGTCGAACGGTACGACCGGGTGTTCGCGGCGCACTTCGGCCGCCGCCCGGACCGCCCGCCGCAGCGGGTCACCGTCCCGCCGGTCACTCGGATGATCGCGCTGCCCGACGACTCCGGCGACGGCGCGCGCGACGGTGCCGACGACGATCGCGACCAGGAGCGGCAGCGCATCGCCACCGCCAGCCGGGTCGAGGTACTCCGACACCGCGACGTGTCCACGCTGAGCCGGGCCGACCGCGCCGAGGTCGACCGCTACGTCAGCACCCTGCTCCCGGCCGCGCCCGACCGCGCCACCCGCCGGCTGCGCCCGTCGCCGTCCGGCCCGGTCGACGCCCGCCGCACCGTGCGGAGCATGTTGCGCCACGGGGGGGAGCCGGTCGACCTGCGGCGGCACCGGCACGGACGGCGGCAGCGGCGGCTGGTCTTCCTCGTCGACGTCAGCGGGTCGATGGCGCCGTACGCCGAGACGCTGCTGCGCTTCGCCCACGCCGCCTGCCGCGTGCGCCCCGGCACCGAGGTGTTCACCGTCGGCACCCGGCTCACCCGCGTGACCCGTGAGCTGCGGCGACGCGACCCGGCCGCGGCGCTGGCGGCGGCGTCGGTGGCCATCGACGACTGGAGCGGCGGCACCCGGCTGGGCGACGAGCTGAAGGAGTTCCTGGACCGGTGGGGGCAGCGTGGCACCGCTCGCGGCGCCGTCGTCGTCATCGGCAGCGACGGCTGGGAACGCGGCGACCCGGCGCTGCTGGCGGCCCAGATGGCCCGGCTGTCGCGGCTGGCCCGGCGCATCGTGTGGGTCAACCCGCACCGGGGATATCAAGGATACAGTCCTAGTACCGGCGGGATGCGCGCGGCGCTTCCGTACGTCGACCGGCTCGTCGCCGGCCATTCGCTGGGCGCGATGGAGGAGTTGGCCGGGCTGCTAGCCGGACGTGAACCGGCGCGGAGGGGTGGTGCGCGTGCGCGAAGTGATGCGTGAGCTGGTGACGGCGGCCGGCGACGGCGAGCGGGCCGGGCTGGTGACCGTCGTCAGCACGTTCCAGTCCGCACCGCGCCAGCCCGGCGCGTCGATGGCCGTCACGCAGGCCGGCGAGGCGGTCGGCAGTGTCTCCGGCGGCTGCATCGAGGGCGCCGTGTATGAGCTGGCGCAGGAGGTCATGGCCGGCCGGCCGCCGGTCCTGCAGCGCTACGGCGTCAGCGACGACGACGCGTTCGCGGTCGGGCTGACCTGCGGCGGGATCATCGACGTGTTCGTCGAGGCGGTGGACCGGTCGACGTTCCCGGCACTGGCCGACGTCGCGGCGAGCATCGACGACGCCGAGCCGGTCGCCGTCGCCACCGTCGTCGCCGGGCCGGGGGAGACCGGCGCGCACCTCGTCGTCTGGCCGGACCGCGTCGCGGGGTCGCTGGGCGGGCAGCGGCTCGACGACGCCGTCGCCGACGACGCCCGCGGCATGCTCGACCAGGGCCAGACCGGCATCCGCCGCTACGGCGCCTCGGGGGAGCGCCGGCTCGACGACCTGCAGGTGTTCGTCCAGTCGTTCGCGCCGCGGCCGCGCATGCTGGTGTTCGGCGCCATCGACTTCGCCGCCGCGCTGGTCCGGGTCGGCCGGTTCCTCGGCTACCACGTCACGGTGTGCGACGCGCGGCCGGTGTTCGCGACGCCGCGACGCTTCCCGGACGCCGACGAGGTCGTGGTCAAGTGGCCGCACGACTACCTCGCATCGACGACCGTCGATGCCCGCACCGTCATCTGCGTGCTCACCCACGACCCCAAGTTCGACGTGCCGCTGCTGGCCGCCGCGGTCCGCACGCCGGCCGCGTACATCGGGGTCATGGGGTCGCGGCGCACCCACGACGACCGGCTGGCCCGGCTGCGTGCGGAGGGGCTGTCCGAGGACGAGCTGGGCCGGCTGGCGTCGCCGCTGGGCCTGGACATTGGCGCCCGCACGCCGGAGGAAACCGCCGTGTCGATCGCCGCGGAGATCATCGCGGCACGCTGGGGCGGTTCCGGCCGGCGGCTGCGTGACACCGCCGGGCCGATCCACCGCGAACCGCTGGGCGCCGATGCCGTCTGACGTCGCCGGGCTGGTCCTCGCCGCCGGGTCGGGCTCCCGGTACGGCGGGCCGAAGGCGCTGGTCGAGTACGAGGGATCGCGGCTGGTCGACCGCGCGGTGTCGCTGCTCAGGGGCGGCGGGTGCGCGCCGGTGGTCGTGGTCTCCGGCGCGGTGCCGCTGACGGTGCCGGGCGCGGTGGTCGTCCACAACCCCGACTGGGCCACCGGCATGGGGTCGTCGCTGCGGGCCGGGCTGCGCGCGCTGAGCTGGGCGCCGACCGATGCCGTGGTGGTCGCGCTGGTCGACCAGCCGTGGGTCGGCGTCGAGGCGGTGACGCGGCTGCGGACGGCGTGGGCGGCGGGTGACGTGCCGGTGGCGGTGGCGACCTACGACGGCCGCCGCGGCAACCCCGTCCTGCTGGCCCGGCCGGTCTGGCCGGAGGTCGCGGCGCTCGCCGACGGCGACGTCGGGGCCCGCCCGTTCATGCAGGCGCACCCCGACCTCGTCACGCTCGTCGACTGCACCGGCACCGGCTCGCCCGCCGACGTCGACACCCCCGCCGACCTCGATCAGCCGGCTCGGTCCTGACCCCGGAGGGCGGCCGCCACCCCTGACGTCAAGCGGCGGGCCACTGCAGCGTGGGGAAGGTGGTGGCCGTCTTCGCGCGCTTGCCGTACCAGCCGTTCTTGCTCGGCACCCAGTCGAGGATCGACGCCGGTTCGCCGAGGCCGCCGAGTTCGGCGGCGGTGCGGGCACCGTGTTCGATGAGCCTTTCGACCAAGCCGCCGAGCTCGCCGGACGCGGTTCGATCGGTGAACTCGGCCACCCGGATCGGTGGCCCGAACTCGCGAGTCTCGGTCAGCCGCACCCCCGGCACCCTGCTCAGGTCAGCTGGCGAGATCCAGAGCTGCGGCGCCTCGCCGGTGCCCGAGACGTCGATCGCGATCGAGTCGGTGGGCGCGACGAGGCACGGCAGCGGATCCTGGACGTTCCAGACGGCATACGAGAGCACGGCATCGAGATCGGCGTTGTAGGCGGCCAACGGCCGCGCGACGGTGGCCGGCCCATCGCGATAGCTGTACTGATCGGCGAGCGCGTCCTGCATCATCGGACCGTAGGTGTTCTCCAGTTGCGTCAGCCTGGCCCGCTCGTAGAGCTTGCGCGACTCCGCGTCGGCCGCCGGAACCCACGCCTCGAGACGGGCCGAGCCGGCATCGTCGGCCGGCACGACCCGGTAGAGAAGCGGGCTGAGCCCAGGTGGCAGCGCTGCCGCGTACTCGATCACCGCGTAGCTCCACGCGACCCACAGCTCGGGCTCCTCCGACCCGACGAGCGCGATGTCTCGCGACGTGGGCGCGAAGACGAGCAGTTCGCCGTCGACCTTCGCTCGATGGGGCTCGAAGACCTCGGGAACCGCCAGCAGGCCCGAGAGTCGCGACCCCGTCACCTGGACGCCGCGGGCGAAACGGCGGTGCTGCTCGAACCCGATCTCGAGCCCCAGGGTGTTGTCGCGGGCGCGTTCCAGGATCTGGTCGAACGTCTGGCCGAGCACGGTGCCGCCGCCTGCGAACCGCGAGGGCTTCACCGGACGGCCGGGCAGCATGATCCTGGTCGTCAGCAGTGGCGCCGGCGCCGGCGGCATGGGGATGCCGTCTCGCGTTCGGTCCTCGCGCATGGTCGTGGTCGCGCCGACCCCGAGAAAGAGTCCGCCGAGCGACTCTTCCTCCTCTGGGTCGAAGGTGAGCTGCCCAGACGCGGCGTCCGCCACAGTGCCTCCCGATCGGTCGACCGACCATGCTACCGAGCGGCGTCAGAGCGGGGGAGCGGCGGCCGCCAGCGCGGCCAGCGCCGCGGTGAAGCAGTCCATCGGCGGCTGGACGAGGCCGGCGCCGACCTGGCCGGTGCCGGCGACCCGGCCGGCGATGCCGGTGTTGATCTGCGGCAGCACCCCCGTGCGGGTCACCAGCGTGACGTCGATGCCGGTGGGTGCGCCGCGGAACTCCAGGATCGGGATCGCGTACGCCGGGTTCTCGCCGAGCGTGATCTCGTACATCAGCCGGCTGGTCGCCAGCGCGTCCGGCACCGAGCCGCCGACGAAGCGGACGATCGCCGGCGCGGCGGCCATCGCGAACCCGCCGAGCCCCATCGTCTCGGTGATCGCGGAGTCGCCGATGTCGGGGTTCGCGTCGTCCGGGCCGTACGCGCCGAGGTAGAGCCCGGACGGCGTGTTGGCCGGCGCGGTGAACCACCGCGACCCCGTCCCGGACACCTGGATGCCGAAGTCGGTGCCGTTGCGGGCCATGGTGGTGACGACGGTGCAGCCCGGGAGGTCCGCGGCGGCCGCCGTCTGCAGCTTCCCGGCCGGCATGACGAGGTTGAGGAAGAAGTGGTCGTTCCCGCCGATGAACGCCGCCACGTCCGCGACGTCCGTCGCCGGCGCCCCGCCGGCGGCCAGCGCGGGCAGCAGGTCGCGCAGCAGCATGAGCGTGCCGGCGCGGTTGCGGTTGTGCCCCTCGTCGCCCATCTGGACCATCTGCGCGACGATCGCCTTGACGTCCACCGGCCCGCCCCGCCGCACAGCGGCCTGCAGCAACGGACCCAGCACCGACGACATCCACCGCAGCCGCTCGATGACCTCCGGCCCGTACGCGCCGTAGCGCAGCACCGTCCCGAGCCCCTCGTTCAGCGAGCACCACGCCGTCCGCTCGCCGTCGCGCAGCTCGAACAGCCACATCGACGGCGACACGACCCCCGCCATCGGGCCGACGCCGCCGTGGTCGTGACACGGCGACCACTCGACGCCGGAGCCCGCGGCCAGCAGGGTCTCGGCCGCGGACGGCGTCGCCGCCAGGCCCTCGACCAGCATCGCGCCGATCAGCGCGCCGCGCAGCGGCCCGGACGCCCGCTCCCACGTGATCGGCGGCCCGGCGTGCAGGAACTGGCCCGGCCGCAGCCCGAGCACCTCGCTGGCCGGGCGGACGTCGACGAGGTCGGCGCCCGCGGCCAGCATGCGCGACACCGCCGACGCGTTGGCGCCGGGACGCCGCGGGTCGGCCAGCAGGCGGGCGAGGTCGTGCTCCGTCCCGGCGACCGGCGGCCGCCAGGCGACCGTCGTCACCGGCACCGCCTGGGCGGCCAGCGCGGCCGCGAACAGGTCGACGCCGGCGCTGACGACGCGCGGCTCGTCGCGCAGCAGATCGTTCACTCCGCACCCCCGCTGACCAGCGTGATCGCCGCCCGGGCCGCTGCCGCATTCGACAGGTGCACCGACGCGCCCGCGTCGCGCAGCGTCCGCGCCTGCTCCTCCAGCCCCTGCGGGTCGTCGGCGGTCCCGACCAGCGCCACGACGACGGCGAGGTCGCGGCCACGCCCCCCGGCGAGGTTGCGGGCCCGGACGATCGCCGGCGCCAGCTCCGCGGCCGGGTCCGGGTGCGCGCCGTGGCCCAGCACGACGTCGAGCAGGACGACACCGCAGGACGGGTCGCGCGCCTCGGCCAGCAGCCGCTCGATCCGCAGCGAGTTGTCGATCATCGGGTGCGGCCGGCCGAGCGTGAACGTGTCGTCGCCGAAGTCGACGAACGTGTGCCCGCCGGGGGCGAGCGCCGCGTCGGCCAGCAGCCGCGCCTCCTCGCACAGCGTGCCGCCGGCGTACAGGCCGCGGATGTGCGGCCCGGTCGCGGTGGCCGTGGACGGCCACGAGCGCGGCGGCAGCCACTGCGCCCCGGCCGTGGTCACGACGGTCTCGGCGACGGCGGTGAGGTCGGGCCGCCCGGGCCCGAGCAGCGCGAGCACGACCGGTTTGCCGAGCTTCTCGGCCCGCTCGCGGACGGCGTCGGCGACCTCCGCCGCGGGCGGCTTGCTGACCACGACGACCACCTCGGTCGCGTCGTCGCCGGCCAGCAGGTCCAGCGCCGCGAGCGTCGACGCGCCGCCGACCTCGGCGGACAGGTCGCGCCCGCCGACGCCCAGGCAGTGGCTGATGCCGACGCCGGCGCCGTCGAGCAGGCTGAGCAGCTGCTGCGCGCCGGTGCCGGACGCCGCCACGATGCCGACCGGCCCCGGCCGCACCACGTTGGCGAACCCGAAGCCGACGCCGCCGACCACCGCCGTCCCGCAGTCCGGGCCCATGACCAGCAGGCCGAGCTCGCGCGCCGCCCGCTTGAGCAGCACCTCCTGCTCCACCGGCACGTTGTCGGAGAACACGACGACGTGCAGGCCGTGCTGCAGCGCGTCCATCGCGTCGGCGAACGCGTACGGGCCGGGCGTCGAGACGAACGCGATGGTGCCGCCGTCGCG
>NZ_KQ434751.1:319704-455528 GCF_001270745.1 Jiangella muralis | reverse complement strand
GCGGCCGAGCCGATGGTGCGCGGGGCCGGCGCGGCGCCGAAGCCGTCCTGGTCGCCGGACGGGCGCGCGGCCAGCGCCGCCTCCAACCGGCCCAGCGCCCGGCGCAGCGCGGCGTCGTCGTCCGCCGTCACACCGACGACGAGGTCGTTCGGGCTCGCGGCCGGGACGTCGAAGCCCATGCCGCCGAGGAGGTCGAGGTTGAGCTGCGTGGCCATCGCGACGAGCGCGCCGCCGACCCCGTCCTCACCCTGGACCGCCTGGCTGACCTGCATCAACGTGACTGAATCGTGGTAGGTGCCGGTGCGCACCTCGACGTGGTGGATCACCGTGCGGCCCCCGCGAGCGCCGTCAGCGCGACCCGGGCGCCCAGCTGCAGCGCAGCGCCGGACGTGTGCCCGACGGCGAGCAGCCGGCGCTCCGCGGTGCTTACCTCGCCGCGGGCGGAGCCGAGCGCGGCGAGGTAAGCGGTGAGCTGCGGGACGGCCAGCCCGCGGGCGGCGTAGGGGAGCAGGCCGGCGGAGACGGCGGTCGTGCGGTGCAGCGGCCCGGCGGCCTCGACGGCGGCGGCCAGCCGCGCGGCGGCGCGCGACTCGACGGCGGCGGCGACCACCAGCGCGCCGGCCAGGACGTCGTCACCGGCCGGGGTCAGGCCGGGGCCGAGCCCCAGCAGCCCGACCGCGGCGTCGGCCAGCTCGTCGTCGTCGCCGCACAGCAGCGCCAGGCCGAGCCGCCCTGCGGCCGCGACGACGGCGCCGTCCAGCCCGGGATGGTCGTCCTGCCCGGCGGTGCGGCGGCGGGCCAGCGCGACGTCGGGGACGACGGCCGGCGGCACTCGCCACCAGCGGCCCACGGTGACGACCGCGCCGTCGTCGTCGCCGATGCGCAGCTCGCCCTCGCCCACCAGCGCGCGTTCGCCGGACCGCAGCCCGGACACCGGCCACGGCGTGACCACCGCGCACGGCAGCCGCACGGCGGCCGGGCCGGTGAGACACAGCAGCACCGGCCCGGCGCCGTGGTCGACCAGGACGGCGGTCATGGTGCGGGTAGCGGCCACGACTTCCCCGGCGAGCCGTGGACCTCCCACGAGAGCGGCGACGGCGGTGCTCGCGGCGCCCGGCAGGACCTGCCGGGACGCGTCGCCCGGCCACGGCCGGGTGGCCCGGATCCCGGTCGGGACCGTCGGTGCCGGCACTCGCGACCTCCGTTCCGTCCAAGATCACCTGAACTGGGACTGCCACGAACGTAGCCGGGACGGCTACCGTCATCGCATGGGCAAACTTGCCAACGATCCGGCCCAGGGTTCGCCGGAGTTGCCAGCGGGCGGCGGCAGGTTGCCGCTCCGCGCCGTGGCCGGGCTGACGGTGCGCAAGGCGATGGAGATCCCCGCGCTGGCCGGTGCGCGGCTGCTCGCGGGCGAGAGCGGCCTCGACCGCGTCGTCCAGCGCGCCAACATCATGGAGGTCCCGGACATCCTGCCGTGGGTGAAGCCGCACGAGCTGCTGCTCACCACCGGATATCCGCTGCGCAACACCCCGCAGGGGCTGCCCGGCCTCGTCACCGAGCTGGACGCGCGCGGGCTGGCCGCGCTCGGCGTCAAGCTGCACCGCTACCTCGACGCGCTGCCCGACGAGATGATCCACGAGGCCGACCGGCTCGGCCTGCCGCTGCTGCTCCTGCCCGACGCCATCGGGTTCGACGACATCCTCAACCAGGTGCTCACCGGCGTGCTGAACAAGCAGGCCGCGGCGCTGGAGCGGTCGTGGGAGGTGCACCACGCGCTGCTGTCGGTCGTGCTGGCGGGCGGCGGGCTGACCGAGGTGGTCACGAAGACGTCGGCGGTGCTCGGCGTGCCGGTCATGGTGACGACGGCGGACGGGCGCATCCTCGCCGAGGGCGGCAACGTCGACGACCTCGCGCCGTGGCGGCACACGCCGTGCTTCGACACGTCCGGCCGGTTCCGCACCGAGTACGAGCCCGGCGGCGTCCACTCGCACGTCGACGTGCCCGGCTGGCACGCCGTCGTTCCGATCGTGGCCGGGCGGGTCGACCACGGGCGCATCGTCGCGTTCGCCCGGCACCGTGCCCTCGACGACGCCGACGTCAACGTGCTGGAACGGGCCGCCACGGTGGCCGCGCTCGCGGTGAACAAGCAGCTCGCCGTCACCGCCGTCGAGAGCAAGTACCGCGGCGACTTCCTCCGCGACGTGCTGTCCGGCCGGGCCGGCGACCGGGAGCGCATCGTGGCGCACTGCGAGTCGCTCGGCTGGGAGGTCGGCCGCGACCTCGTCGTCGTCGTGGCCGAACTGGACCCCGAGGCCGGGCCGGCCGCGTCGTCGGGGCTGCAGCTGCGGCCCGTGCAGGAGCGGTTCACCGTCGCCTGGCAGTCGGTCGTGGGGCGGCGCGACCCGCGGGCCGCCGTCGTCGGGTTCGCGCAGGAGGTGGTCGCGCTGCTGCCGGTCGGCCCGCGGCCCGACCCCGAACCGGTCGTCCGCGACGTCGTCCGGCAGGTCTCGGGCGACGGCGGTGGCGGCCGGCGCTCCTTCTCCACCGGCGTCAGCCGCGTCGTCGACGACCCGTCCAAGCTGCCCGTCGGGTACGAGCAGGCCCGCCGCGCCGTCGACGTCGGGCGGCAGATGAACGGCCGCGGCTCGCTCGCCCACTTCGACAGCCTGGGCTCGTTCCGGCTGCTCAGCCAGATCGAGGACCGCGACGAGCTGCGCGGGTTCGTCCGCGAGACCCTGCACGGCCTCGCCGCCGAGGACGACCCCGAGATGGAAGACCTGCGGCACACCCTCAAGGTGCTGCTCGACACCAACCTCAACGTCGCCGAGGCTGCCCGGCAGCTGCATTTCCACTACAACACGCTGCGGTACCGCATCTCCAAGCTGGAGCGCATGCTCGGCCCGTTCACCACCGACCCCGAGCTGCGGCTCGACTTGGCGTTGGCGCTCAAGGTGCTGCAGATGCGCGGCCTCGGCTGATGGCCGTGGTCATCGACGCGGCCGGCTACGAGTTGTCTACGTGCGCCAGGTGGCGCGCTCGGGCCCACTGTCGGCGTGCGACGACCAGGCACCACACGCCGGCGACGGCGCACAGTGCGACGAAGATCCAGGGGAAGCCGTCGTCCTCGTTGAACCCGCGCCAGTTGTCCCTGTAGTTCCCCACCTGGGCGACCCACCAGGCGAACCAGGTGAGCCCGGCTCCGCCCCACGCGATGAGGGCGAAGCTCACCCACATCCAGGCCAGGCGCCGCGCCTTGGCGGGATCGCCCTGGTCCGACCACCGATCGGTCTCATGGCCGGTCAACGGTTCCTCCACGGCGGCGACGACAACGACAGCTTGTCAAGGAGTGGTGCCTTCCCAGTTGCCTGTGACGTCCAGGCTCTCGTCGACCTGCACGATGAGTTCTGGCGTGACCACGTCCGGGGCGCCGGACAGCTGGATCAGGGACGGGATCCCGTTGTCGTCGCTGACTGCCCAGACCACGCCCGTGTACTGCTGGCCGCCGGACTCGTAGGTGTACGAGGTGTTGGCCCGATCTTCGCCGGAGCGAAGAGTGGTGACCGGCGCATGGTCGTCGTCGGTCGCGCCCGTACCCTCGACCTGGCTGACGAACCAGTCGATGGCGTCGTGAGCGGCCATCGCGGCACCGCCGGGCATGAACCCGATCCGGCCCGCCACCCCGCCGCTGCTGTCGGAGAGCTGGTAGACGTAGGACCAGCCGTCGACGTCGCCCATCGACTGCCAGTCGGCCGGGACCTGGGCGGTCAGGTGTTCGGCGGTGACCGTCTGCAGCTCGGCGCCCGTGCTATCCGCATCAGGCGACGCCGCGGTCTCGGACTCTCCGCCGACCGGCTCGAGCTCGCCGGCCTCGAACGAGCAGGCCGCGAGCACCGGCGCAAGGATCAAGGCCGCGACCGCGGCCAGGATGGAAGGGTGGACACGCATGTGATCTTCCCTCCCTACTTCTCGAACATCCGGGCGCCGAACCAGTCGAGACGCGGGCGCCAGCCGTTGTTCCGCAGGACGGTGAAGACCGGTACCTTCGCGTCGGCCGGCTTGATCATGACGACCCCTTCCCACGAGGTGCGGGGTCCGTCCGGACCGGTCACTGTGACCTGGCCGTCGGCGCCCTCGACGAAGGTCGCTGACGTGCCACCGGAGGTCTTGCCCTTCTTCCACGTCCAGTTGCCGTAGGCCACCGCCCCCAGAGGTCCGGCCGCCGCGCGGACGGCCGCCGTCCCCGAGTGTTCGACGAACCTGTAGCGCGCGCTGGACGGGTCAAGGCCGACCTCCATGCGCCACGCGTACGCCTGCGACCCACGCACGAAGAGGGTCCGCCAGCGCATCTCCTCGTGCTTCCACCGCACCTCGACCCGGAGCCCGTCGGGGCTCTGCGAGGCATCGATCTCGTACGGCAGGCCGTCGCTGTTCATCCCCACCAGCGCCGCGACCACGTCCTCCACCGGCGCCGGGTCGTCGGCGCCGCGGACCGGGCGGTCGGGCACCTGGGCGCGATCCCGGTCGGCGAGCGCGCGGCGGCCGCGCCTCACCGTCAGGAGACCACGCCACGCCACCGCCAGCGACGCGACGACGATGAGGGCGATGCCGAGCACCACCTGGTCGTCGAGAATCGCCAGAACGCCACCGGCGAGCAGGGCGGATCCCACGACGAAGACCACGCGGCGGCTGATCACCGCGAACCGCTGGTCCCGCGAGCGACCCTGCTGGCCGCTCATCGGTCCGTCAGTTCGCGGGAGGTCGTGCTCGGGTAGGTGCGTGTGCTCATGTTCCTGTCCAGTCACTCGCGGTCATCGTTCCAGTCGCCGGGACGAGCTTACGTAAACAGCTTTCCGCCGTCATATCCAGACTGAAAATACTTGCCGCATCGTGCGTCTGCCACGCCGGTTAGGATGTGCACCACGCCGGATGAGAGTGACGACCTCGGTCGTCGGCGCGCAGCACGCGCGACCGGCCGGGGAGGCGGAGCGATTGGCACACGATGTGGTGGCGGCCCTGCGTGGGACCCTTCCGGGGCTTCCGCCGTCGGAGCGCCGCATCGCCGAACACGTGATCGCGCATCCGGCGGCGGTCGTCGACCAGACCATCACCGAGCTCGCGGCCAGTTGCTCGACGTCCATCGCCAGCGTCGTGCGGTTCTGCCGCCATGTCGGATTCGCGGGTTACCGGGAGTTCCGGCGCGCGCTGGCCTCGTCGGTGGGCCGGGACGAGGTGTCACTCAGCCGGTTCGGGGTGTCCGACAGCGACATCGATCCCGGTGACTCGGCCCGCGACGTCATCGCGAAGCTCGCCTTCCACGAGGCCCGCTCGATCGAAGCGACAGCCGAGGGACTGGACGCTGACGAGCTCGACCGCATCGTCGAGGCAGTCGTCGCCGCGCCGCGCATCGACGTCTACGGCGTCGCCTCCAGTGGGCTGGCCGCGACCGATCTCCAACACAAGCTGCACCGCATCGGGTTGACGTCCTACTACTGGAGCGACGTGCACCTGGCGCTGATGAGCGCCTCCGTCCTCGAGCCCGGCTGTATCGCGATCGGCTTCTCCCATTCCGGCCTCACGGTGGAGATCGCCGAGTTCCTCGCTGCTGCTCGCCGGGCCGGCGCCACCACGGCACTGGTCACGAACTTCCGGAACTCACCGATGCGGGAGAACGCCGACCACATGCTGACGACGAGTACGAGCGAGACGGCCTACCGGCCGGGGAACATGTCGAGCCGCATCGCTCAGCTCGCCGTCGTGGACTTCCTCTTCGTGCGGATCGCCCAGCGGCTCTATCGGAGCTCGGAACCAGAGTTGCAGGCCACCTACGACGCCGTGCAGCCTCATCGACTCGACAAGGGCCGGCCGCGGTCCGCCGGTTGACGCCGTCAGCCGAACGCTCTGGGCAGGCCGAACCACGGGTACAGGGTGTCGTCCATGAACCGGGTGACGGCGGCGATCCGGTCGCCGTCGAGGGTGAGGACGACGAGGCCGGCGGGCGCACCGTCGAGGTAGAGGCCGAACGCCGGTTGGCCGTTCGCCCGGGTCGGCCGCTGCGTGTACCGGCGGCCGGCCCGCCAGCCGGCGCTCGCATGCAGGAACCCGGCGACGGCGGCCGCGCCGACGTACTGGTGCGGCGCCGGCGGCATCGCCAGCCACGCGTCGTCGGTGAGCAGCGCGATCACCGCCTCGACGTCGTCGGCGACGAACGCCGCGGCGAACCGCTCGGTGAGGTCGCGTTCCTCCTGGGAGCCGGCCGGCGGCGGCTGGGTCGTGCGGGCGCGCAGCGTCGACCGGGCCCGCTGCAGCGTCCCCTTCACCGCCGTCGCCGACGTGTCCAGCAGCTCCGCCGCCTCCGCGAGCGGTAGGCCGAGCACGTCGCACAGCACCAGCGCGGCCGTCTGCCGCGGCGGCAGCTGCTGCAGCGCCTCGACGAAGGCCAGCTCGACCTGCTCGCGGCGCAGGTACGCCGACTCGGGCAGCAGCGCGTCCGGGTACGGCTGCAGCCACGGGACCTCGTTGTGCCGGGTCGGCTCCGGCGCGTCGAACGGCGGGACCGGCGCGAGCGGCGGCCGTCGTCCGGCGTCGCGGATCGCGTTGAGGCAGCGGCGCGTCGCGATGCGGTACAGCCAGCCGCGCACCGACGCCCGTCCCTCGAACTCCGGCAGCCCGCGCCACGCCGCCAGCAGCGTCTCCTGCACCGCGTCCTCGGCGTCGGGGAGCCGGCCGAGCAGGCGGTAGCAGTGCAGCCGCAGCTCGCGCTGGAACGGGTCGACGAGCCGGGCGAACGCGTCCTGATCGCCGGCTCGCGCGCGGGTCAGCAGCGCCGAGGTCACCGTCCGATCGTCGCACGACCGTTCCGATCCGGGGCGTGCCGGTGTCTGTACCTCGTGAAGGACCCATCGAGAGAGGATCGATCATGACTCGTGCCGCCTTGGACGTCGCGCTCGCCTACCACCACGCGTGGGCCGGCGGCGACCTGGACGCCGCGCTGCGCTACATCGCCGACGACGTCGTCTGCGAGGCCCCGCCCGGCCGTCTGGAGGGCGTGGACGCCTACCGGGCGTTCCTGGAGCCGTACGTGTCGCAGCTGGTCAGTGCCACACTGATCGCCGCGTTCGGCGACGACGACACCGCCCTCGTCATGTACGACTCGGTCACCCAGCTGGTCGCCCAGGCGCCCGGCGCCGAATGCGTCCGCGTCGACGGCGGCCGCATCGTGCACAGCTGGTTCATCTTCGACCGCGCGCCGTTCATGGCCGCCCGCGCGGCCGTGGTTGGATCGGGGGATGCCGAAGGCACCGCTTCCTGACGACGTCAGTGCGTTCCTCGCCGGGCCCCATCCGGCCGTGATGGCGACCATCGGGCCGGGCGGCCCGGTCAGCGTCGCCACCTGGTACCTGTGGGACGGCGGGCGCGTGCTGGTCAACCTCGACGAGTCGCGGAAGCGGCTGGAGCACCTGCGGGCCGACCCGCGGGTCAGCCTCACCGTCCTCGCCGACGGCGACTGGTACACCCACGTCAGCGTCCAGGGCCGCGTCGTCGACCGCTACGACGACGCGGACCTGGCCGACATCGACCGGCTGGCGCGCCACTACACCGGCTCGCCGTACCGCCGCCGCGACCGCGGCCGCGTCAGCGTCTGGATCGACGTCGACCGCTGGCACGGCTGGGGCCGCCTCGAGAACACCGACGTCGACCACCACCGCCGCTGAGTCCGGCCGGCCTCAGCGCAGGCCGACGGCGTCGTGGCGCCAGAAGATCTCCGAGTAGACGAGCGTGCCGGTCATCGCCTGGTCGTAGCCGCTGAGCCGCCGGACCTGGAACGCGGCGTCGGGGATGCGCAGCGACGGCTTACGGAAGCCGAGCGGCTCGCCGGGCTCGAACCCGAACCGCGGGTAGTACCCCGGCGAGCCCTCCAGGAACACGAGCGGGGCGCCCTGCTCGTCGGCCAGTTCGAGGCCGCGCGTGATCAGTGCCGTGCCGACGCCGCTTCGCTGGTGCGCCGGCAGCACCCCGACCGGGCTGAGCACCAGCACGTCCACCAGCCGCTCCGGTGCGTCGAGGATGCTGCGGGTGAACAGCACGTGCCCGACGACCTTGTCGTTCTCGACGGCGACCAGCGAGAGGCCGCTCGTGGGGGAGAGCAGGCCGCGCAGGTCGCGGGTGAGCGTCGCGACGTGCTCGCCGTCGTCGCCGAACGCCTGCCGGTGCACGTCGTGCACGGCGTCATGGTCGGCGGCTTCCTCGGGGCGCAGTTCCATGCCGGTCACCGTAGGCGGCCGCCCGCCGGGACCGCACCGGATTTTCTGCGGCGCCGATCGGCCGAAAAGTTGCCGCGTCGCTGTCACATTCGGCCTCCTGGATTGACCCATAGAAGGTGAGCGGCTGTCCGGCCGCGGGAGGAGGAGACGGCATGGCCATCGATCGCCGCGAGCACGAGCTGTGGGAGGCCGACGACATGGACAGCGACTCGGGCGGCGACCCCGAGCGCGACGACAGCCACCTACCGACCGAGGACGTCGTCGACGAGTTGCGCGAGGCACGACTGGAAGGGCGTGATGAGTGAACGATTCCGACAATTGAATACCGAACGGCGGAGCCGAACTCTCGTGTGTGCCGAGCGTTCGCCGACGTCACCGGTGGCCGCGCCGAGCATGTGACGGGGCCGACAGCGCGGCGTGGGCGGATGCGCCCGGGGCCGCTGATACGCTCGCAGGTGAATCCGACGTCCTTTAAGTCCCGTCCCGTGAGGCGGGGAAGGGGGTCCTGCGACGCATGTCTCGCGACCTATCTGGCGCGCGTGAAGTGCTCGACGGCGACGATGTCGCTCGGGCGCTGACGCGGATCGCTCACGAGGTGGTCGAGCGCAACAAGGGCGCTGCCGACCTCGTTCTGCTCGGCATCCCCAAACGCGGCGTACCGCTGGCGTATCGGCTGGCCGATCGCATCTCCGCGGTCGAGGGCACCGAGGTCCCGGTCGGGGCGCTCGACGTCACGATGTACCGCGACGACCTGAGGCTGCGGCCGGCTCGGGCGCTCGAACGCACCGACATCCCGCCCGGCGGGGTCGACGACCGCATCGTGGTGCTGGTCGACGACGTGCTGTTCTCGGGGCGGACCATCCGGGCCGCACTGACGGCACTGGAGGACATCGGGCGGCCGCGCGCCGTCCGGCTGGTCGTCCTCGTCGACCGTGGGCACCGGCAGCTGCCGATCCGCGCCGACCACGTCGGCAAGAACATCCCGACGTCGCTGGCCGAGAGCGTGAAGGTCCGGCTCACCGAGACCGACGGCCACGACGACGTCGTCCTCGGGAGATCGGCCGACGAACAGGCCGCCACCGAACAGGCCGGCGCCGAACCGGCCGGCACCGCACAGGGGGAGGTGCAGCGATGATCCGTCACCTGTTGTCGGCCGGTGACCTGTCGCTGGAGGACGCGACACTGGTGCTGGACACCGCGGACGAGATGGCCCGGCTGACCGAGGGGCGCGCGGTGAAGAAGCTGCCGACGCTGCGGGGCCGGACCGTGGTGAACCTGTTCTTCGAGGACTCCACCCGCACCCGCACGTCGTTCGAGCTGGCGGCGAAGCGGCTGTCCGCCGACGTCGTGAACTTCTCGGCGAAGGGGTCGAGCCTGTCGAAGGGCGAGAGCCTGAAGGACACGGCGCTGACGCTCGAGGCGATGGGCGCCGACGGGGTCGTCGTGCGGCACTCGGCCAGCGGCGCGCCGTACCGGCTGGCGACGTCGGGGTGGATCAACGCGTGCGTGGTCAACGCCGGCGACGGCACGCACGAGCACCCGACACAGGCGCTGCTGGACGCGTTCACGATGCGCCGCCACCTGGGCGAACTGGCGGGCAGGCGGATCGTGATCGTCGGCGACGTGCTGCACAGCCGGGTCGCGCGCAGCAACGTCCTGCTGCTGGCGACGCTCGGGGCGAAGGTGACGCTGGTGGCGCCGCCGACGCTGCTGCCCAACGGCATCGAGCACTGGCCGTGCGACACCAGCCTCCACCTCGACGACGCGCTGGGCGGGGCCGACGCGGTCATGATGCTGCGGGTCCAGAGCGAACGCATGAACGACGCCTTCTTCCCGTCCGCGCGCGAGTACAGCCGCCGCTACGGCCTCGACTCCCGGCGCCAGGCGCTGATGCCGCCCGACGCGCTGGTGCTGCACCCGGGCCCGATGAATCGCGGCATGGAGATCACCGCGGAGGTCGCCGACAGCGCCCGCTCGGTCATCGTCGAGCAGGTCACGAACGGCGTCTACGTGCGCATGGCCGTCCTGTACCTGATGCTGGCCGGCACCAACCCGAACACGGAGGAGGCGGCGTGAACCCGATCCTGATCCAGAACGCCCGCGTCCTCGGCGGCGACCCGCAGGACCTGCTGATCCGCGACGGCGTCATCGTCGCCCTCGGCGCCGGCGCGGCCCCGGAGGCGGGCGAGAACGCGACGACGGTCGACGCGACCGGGCTGATCGTGCTGCCGGGCCTGGTCGACCTGCACACGCACCTGCGCGAACCCGGCCGGGAGGACGCCGAGACGGTCGAGACGGGGACGCGGGCGGCGGCCAGGGGCGGGTTCACCGCCGTCCACGCCATGGCGAACACCGACCCGGTCGCCGACACCGCGGGCGTCGTCGAGCAGGTGTGGCGGCTGGGCCGCGAGGCCGGGCACGCCGACGTGCGGCCGGTCGGCGCCGTCACCGTCGGCCTGAAGGGCGAGCGGCTGGCCGAACTGGGCGCGATGGCCGAGTCCGCGGCCGGGGTCCGGGTCTTCTCCGACGACGGCATCTGCGTGCACGACGCCATGCTGATGCGCCGCGCGCTGGAGTACGTGAAGGCGTTCGACGGGGTCATCGCGCAGCACGCGCAGGAGCCGCGGCTGACCGAGGGCGCGCAGATGAACGAGGGCGAGCTGTCCGGCCGGCTGGGCCTGCGCGGCTGGCCGAACGTCGCCGAGGAGGCCATCGTCGCGCGGGACGTGCTGCTGGCGGCGCACGTCGGCTCGCGCGTGCACATCTGCCACCTGTCGACGAAGGGGTCGGTCGAGATCGTCCGACTGGCGAAGGAGCGCGGCCTGCCGGTGACGACCGAGGTGACGCCGCACCACCTGCTGCTGACGGACGAGCTGGTGGCCGGCTACGACCCGCGCTACAAGGTCAACCCGCCGCTGCGCTCCGCCGAGGACGTCGCGGCGCTGCGGGAGGCGCTGGCCGACGGCACCATCGACATCGTCGCGACCGATCACGCGCCGCACCCGGTCGAGGCCAAGGACTGCGAGTGGGACGCGGCCGCGTTCGGCATGCTGGGGCTGGAGACGGCGCTGTCGGTGGTCCAGCACACCATGGTCGACACCGGGCTGCTCGACTGGGCCGGGGTCGCCGACCGCCTGTCGTTCGCGCCGGCCCGCATCGGCCGCTGCGACACCGGCGACCAGCCGCACGGCCGTCCCATCGCCGCGGGCGAGCCGGCCAACCTCACCCTCGTCGACCCGAGCACCATCACCACGGTCGACCCGTCGGCATCGGCGTCGCTGTCGCGGAACACGCCCTACGAGGGCATGAAGCTGCCGGGTACCGTCGTCGCGACGTTCCTGCGCGGCCGGCCCACGCACACCACAGGGGGAACCGCATGACGACGAACGCACCGGCGCTGCTCGTCCTCGAGGACGGCCGGACGTTCCGCGGCCGCTCGTACGGCGCGCCCGGCGAGACGTTCGGCGAGGCCGTCTTCTCGACCGGCATGACCGGCTACCAGGAGACCCTGACCGACCCGTCGTACCACCGCCAGGTCGTCGTGCAGACGGCGCCGCACATCGGCAACACCGGGGTCAACGACGACGACCCCGAGTCCGGGCGCATCTGGGTGGCCGGCTACGTCGTCCGCGACCCCGCCCGCCGCGCGTCGTCCTGGCGCAGCGTGCGCAGCCTCGACGACGAGCTGGCCGCCCAGGGCGTCGTCGGTATCAGCGGCGTCGACACCCGCGCGCTCACCCGGCACCTGCGCGAACGCGGCGCCATGCGGGTCGGCATCTCCACCGTCGAGACCGACGCCGACGCGCTGCGGCAACGCGTCCTGGACAGCCCGGAGATGCTCGGCGCCGACCTCGCCGCCGAGGTCAGCACCACCGAGCCGTATGTCGTCCCGGCCGGCGGCGAGCGCCGGTTCACCGTCGTCGCCCTCGACCTCGGCATCAAGACCATGACGCCGCGGCGCATGGCCGAGCGGGGCATCGAGACGCACGTGCTCCCGGCGACGGCGACCATCGACGACGTCCTCGCGCACGAGCCGGACGGCCTGTTCCTGTCCAACGGCCCGGGCGACCCGGCGACGGCCGACGGCCCGATGCGCGTCGTCCAGCAGGCCCTGGAGCGCGACCTGCCGTTCTTCGGCATCTGCTTCGGCAACCAGGTGTTCGGCCGCGCGCTCGGCTTCGGCACCTACAAGCTCGGCTACGGCCACCGCGGCATCAACCAGCCGGTCCAGGACCGCGGCACCGGCAAGGTCGAGGTGACGGCGCACAACCACGGCTTCGCGGTCGACGCACCCCGCGACGCCGTCACCGAGACACGCTACGGAAGGGCCGAGGTGAGCCACGTCTGCCTCAACGACGACGTCGTCGAGGGCCTGGCGCTGCGCGACGAGACCGGCCGGCTGAAGGGCTTCTCCGTCCAGTACCACCCGGAGGCCGCGGCCGGCCCGCACGACGCCGCCTACCTGTTCGACCGGTTCACCGAGGTCATGGCAACGAAGAAGGAGGTCTGATGCCCAGGCGCACGGACATCGACAGCGTCCTGGTCATCGGGTCCGGTCCGATCGTGATCGGGCAGGCGTGTGAGTTCGACTATTCGGGGACGCAGGCGTGCCGGGTACTGCGGGCCGAGGGCCTGCGGGTCATTCTGGTGAACAGTAACCCGGCGACGATCATGACCGATCCGGACATCGCCGACGCCACCTATGTCGAGCCCATCACGCCGGAGTTCGTCGAGAAGGTCATCGCGCTGGAGCGGCCGGACGCGCTGCTGGCGACACTGGGCGGGCAGACGGCGCTGAACACGGCCATGGCGCTGCACGCCGGTGGGGTCCTGGAGCGGTTCGGGGTCGAGCTGATCGGGGCGTCCATCGACGCGATCGAGCGGGGCGAGAACCGCGAGTCGTTCAAGAAGATCGTCGAGGAGGTCGGCGGCGAGACCGCGCGGTCGGAGATCTGCCACTCGATGGACGACTGCCTGGCCGCGGTCCGGAACCTCGGTTACCCGGTTGTGGTGCGGCCGTCGTTCACCATGGGCGGCGCCGGTTCGGGGATGGCGTTCGACGAGGACGACCTGCGCCGCATCGCCGGCGCGGGGCTGGACGCGTCGCCGACCACCGAGGTGCTGCTGGAGGAGTCGATCCTCGGGTGGAAGGAGTACGAGCTCGAGGTCATGCGCGACGGCGCGGACAACGTGGTGATCGTCTGCTCGATCGAGAACGTCGACCCGATGGGGGTGCACACGGGCGACTCCGTCACGGTCGCGCCGGCGCTGACGTTGACCGACCGTGAGTACCAGGTGATGCGCGACCAGGCGATCGAGATCATCCGGGCGGTCGGCGTCGACACCGGGGGCTGCAACATCCAGTTCGCGGTCGACCCCGCCGACGGCCGGCTCATCGTCATCGAGATGAACCCGCGGGTGTCGCGTTCGTCCGCGCTGGCGTCCAAGGCGACGGGGTTCCCGATCGCGAAGATCGCGGCGAAGGTCGCGCTCGGTTACACGCTGGACGAGATCCCGAACGACATCACTGGGGAGACGCCGGCGTCGTTCGAGCCGACGCTGGACTACGTCGTCGTGAAGGCGCCGCGGTTCGCGTTCGAGAAGTTCCCGGCCGCCGACTCCACGCTGACCACGCACATGAAGAGCGTCGGCGAGGCGATGGCGATCGGCCGCAACTTCACCGAGGCGCTGCAGAAGGCGCTGCGGTCGCTGGAGAAGTCCGACGGCGCGCTCGACTTCGCGACGCCGCCGGGCGACAAGGCCGAGCTGACCGAGCAGGTGAAGCGCCCCTACGACGGGCGGCTGCGCGACGTCGTCGACGCCCTGCGCGCCGGCGCCACCGTCGACGAGCTGTATGAGGCGACCCGTATCGACCCGTGGTTCCTCGACCAGTTGCTGCTGCTCACCGAGGTCGCCGACGACGTCCGCGATGCGGCGGAGCTGACCCCGGACCTGCTGCGCGAGGCGAAGCGGCACGGGTTCTCCGACGTGCAGCTGGCGGCGCTGCGCGGCATCTCCGCCGAGGTCGTCCGCGGGGTTCGGCACGCGCTGGGCATCCGGCCGGTGTTCAAGACCGTCGACACCTGCGCCGCCGAGTTCGCCGCGAAGACGCCGTACCACTACTCGTCCTACGACGAGGAGACCGAGGTCGGGCCGCGCGACAAGCCGGCCGTCATCATCCTGGGCTCCGGCCCGAACCGCATCGGGCAGGGCATCGAGTTCGACTACTCCTGCGTGCACGCCGCCATGGCGCTGCACGAGGCCGGCTACGAGACCGTCATGGTCAACTGCAACCCCGAGACGGTGTCGACCGACTACGACACCTCCGACCGGCTCTACTTCGAGCCGCTGACGCTGGAGGACGTGCTCGAGGTCGTCCACGCCGAGCGGCAGGCCGGGCCGGTCGCCGGCGTCATCGTGCAGCTCGGCGGGCAGACTCCGCTCGGGCTGGCCGCGGCGCTGGCCGAGGCCGGCGTCCCGATCGTGGGCACGTCCCCGGCCGCGATCGACCTCGCCGAGGACCGCGGATCGTTCGGCCGGGTGCTGGGCGAGGCCGGGCTGCCCGCGCCGAAGCACGGCACCGCCAGTTCGTTCGCCGAGGCCCGCGACATCGCGCACACCATCGGCTACCCGGTGCTGGTGCGGCCGTCGTACGTGCTGGGCGGGCGCGGCATGGAGATCGTCTACGACGACGACACGCTGGCCGACTACATCGGCCGCGCCACCCAGGCGTCGCCCGAGCACCCCGTGCTGGTCGACCGGTTCCTCGACGACGCGGTCGAGATCGACGTCGACGCCCTGTTCGACGGCGACGAGCTCTACCTCGGCGGCGTCATGGAGCACATCGAAGAGGCCGGCATCCACTCCGGCGACTCCGCGTGCGCGCTCCCGCCGATCACCCTCGGCCGCGACGAGCTGGCCCGCATCAAGACCTCGACCGAGGCCATCGCCCGCGGCGTCGGCGTGCGCGGCCTGCTCAACGTGCAGTACGCGCTGGCCGGCGACGTCCTCTACGTCCTCGAGGCCAACCCGCGCGCGTCACGGACGGTGCCGTTCGTGTCCAAGGCCACCGGCGTCCCGCTCGCGAAGGCCGCCGCCCGGGTGATGCTCGGCGCCACCATCGCCGACCTGCGCGCCGAGGGCCTGCTGCCGGCCGAGGGCGACGCCGTCGACCTGCCCCCCGACGCGCCCGCCGCGGTCAAGGAGGCGGTGATGCCGTTCAACCGGTTCCGCACCCCCGACGGCCGCACCGTCGACACCCTGCTCGGCCCGGAGATGCGCTCCACCGGCGAGGTCATGGGCATCGACGAGCAGTTCGGCACCGCGTTCGCCAAATCCCAGGCCGCCGCGTTCGGCGCGCTGCCCACGTCGGGCACGGTGTTCGTGTCGCTGGCCAACCGCGACAAGCGGCACATGATCTTCCCGGTCAAGCGGCTGGCCGACCTCGGCTTCACCATCCTGGCCACCGCCGGGACCGCCGAGGTGCTGCGCCGCAACGGCGTCGAGGCCGAGGTCGTCCGCAAACGCTGGGTCGGCCACGAACCCGACGGCACCCCGACCATCATCGGACGCATCCTCGCCGGCGACGTCGACCTCATCATCAACACCCCCAGCGGCACCACCACCGGCGGCAGCCCCCGCGCCGACGGCTACGAGATCCGCCGCGCCGCCATCCAGGGCAACATCCCCTGCATCACGACGACGCAGGGCCTCGCCGCCGCCGTCCAGGGCATCGAGTCGCTGCGCGCGGAGTCGGTGGGGGTCCGGTCGCTGCAGTCCTGGGCCGACCGGTCGTGACGGCATACGACCAGCTGTTCCGCCGGGTGCTGTCCCGGCTGGACGCCGAGACCGCGCACCGCGGGGCGTTCGCGGCCATGCGGGTGGCCGCCCGGGTGCCGGGGCTGGCGGCGTACGGACGGCGTCGGCTCGGCCCGCCCGCCGGGTCGCCCGCGGGCGTCGAGGCGTTCGGGCTGCACTTCCCGGGACCGCTCGGCCTGGCCGCCGGGTTCGACAAGAACGCCGTCGGCATCGACGCCCTGGCCGCGCTCGGCTTCGCGTTCGTCGAGGTGGGGACGGTCACCGGGCGGCCGCAGCCGGGCAACCCGAAGCCGCGGCTGCACCGGCTGGTCGCCGACCGCGCCGTCGTCAACCGCATGGGCTTCAACAACGACGGCGCCGCCGTGGTGGCCGCCCGGCTGGCCCGGCGACGGCGGCGCCGCGGCGCGCTGCCGGTCGTCGTCGGCGTCAACATCGGCAAGTCGAAGGTCGTGCCGGAGGCCGAGGCGATCGGCGACTACGAGGCCAGCACCCGGCTGCTCGCCCCGTACGCCGACTACCTGGTGGTCAACGTCAGCTCGCCGAACACGCCCGGCCTGCGCGACCTCCAGGCGGTCGAGAAGCTGCGGCCGCTGCTCGCCGCCGTCCGGTCGCAGGCCGACGCCGTCACGTCGCGCCGGGTGCCGCTGCTGGTGAAGATCGCCCCCGACCTCGGCGACGACGACGTCCTGGCGGTCGCGAAGCTGGCGCTCGAGCTGGAGCTGGACGGCATCATCGCGACGAACACCACCATCGGCCGCGACGGGCTGCGCTCCACGCCCATCGCCGTCGACCGGGCCGGCGCCGGCGGGCTGTCCGGCGCGCCGCTCGCGGACCGGTCGCTGGCCGTGCTGCGGCTGCTGCACGGCGCCGTGGGGGACCGGCTGACGCTGGTCGCCGCCGGCGGCATCGGCACCGCCGCCGACGCGCACGAGCGGCTGCGCGCCGGCGCCACGCTGGTCCAGGCGTACACGGCGTTCATCTACGGCGGGCCGTTCTGGCCGGCCCGCGTCCAGCGTGAGCTGGCGCAGCTGATCGCCGAGGCCGACCAATGACCCCCGCCCCGTTCGCCACCGGATCATCGTCGCGGAACGATCAGGTGACGAAACGACGCCGAGCGCGCGTTCTACGTCACCTGATCATCTCCAGCATGTGGACACGAAACGATCAGGTGACAAAGGTGCCGGGTTCCGGGCCGGTTGGTCACCTGATCAACCGCCGTCCACATACTGGAGATGATCAGGTGACCAACCCGTGTCGACCGGCGCCTGGATCAAGGAGGAGACAACGGTGACGGAGACGTTCGGGCGGCGGCTGCACGCCGCGATGGCCGCCCGCGGGCCGTTCTGCGCGGGCATCGACCCGCATCCCGGCCTGCTCACCGCGTGGGGCCTGACCGACGACGTCGCCGGGCTGGAGCGGTTCACCCGCACGGCGGTCGAGGCGCTGGGCGAGACGGTCGCTCTGCTGAAGCCGCAGTCGGCGTTCTTCGAGCGGCACGGCTCCCGCGGCGTCGCCGTGCTGGAACGGGTCATCGCCGATGCGAGGGCGGCGGGCGCGCTGGTGCTGCTGGACGTCAAGCGCGGCGACATCGGCTCGACGATGCAGGCCTACGCCGACGCCTACTGCGACCCCTCGTCACCGCTGTGCGCCGACGCCGTCACCGTGTCGCCGTACCTGGGCTTCGAGTCGCTGCGCCCGGTGCTCGACACCGCCGCGGCGCACGGCAACGGCGTGTTCGTGCTGGCTCTGACGTCGAACCCGGAGGGCGCGGAGGTCCAGCACGCCACGACCGCCGACGGGCGCACCGTCGCCGGGACGATGCTGGCGCACGTCCGCGCCGCCAACGCCGCCGCGCTGGCCGCCGGCGACCCGCTGGGCTCCGTGGGCGTCGTCGTCGGGGCCACGACCGGCGGCACCGGCGAGGACCTCGCCGTCGGCGGCCCGCTGCTGGCGCCCGGCATCGGGGCCCAGGGAGCCACCGTCGCGGACCTCGCGACCGTGTTCGGGGCCGCCCTCCCGCAGGTGATTCCGTCCGCGTCGAGGGAGATCCTGGGCGCCGGACCGGCACCTGACGCACTCCGCGCGGCCGCGGTCCGCACCATCGAGGACGTCCGTGACCTGCTGTTTCGTGCCTCCACCCGGGCCTGACCGGCGCAAATCCGCGGACTTCCAGCGCGACACGCGGGGGACCTCGTACCGTGGATTCGTCCGGACAGGTACGGTGGATTGCGTTGCTGACCTGGTGCTTCACTCGCTAGGTTCCTGAAACAAGGTTGCCGGAAGCGGTGGCCGGACCCACATCCACACACGACACAACAGAGGTGACCCGCTCGTGGCGCTCCCTAATCTGACTCCCGAACAGCGCGCGGCCGCTCTCGAGAAGGCTGCCGAAGCTCGCCGGGAGCGTGCGGAGGTCAAGAACCGCCTGAAGAACGCCGGAGCCCGTCTTGGCGACGTGCTCAAGGAAGGCGCGAACAATGAGGTCATCGGCAAGATGAAGGTCTCTGCCCTCCTCGAGTCGATGCCCGGCGTGGGCAAGGTCCGCGCCAAGCAGATCATGGAGGAGATCGGTATCGCCGAGACCCGTCGCGTGCGCGGTCTGGGTGCCAACCAGTCGGCGGCGCTGATCGAGCGTTTCGGCGGTTGAGCCTGCACACGTCCCATCCGCGGTCGGCCCCGCGGGTCATCGTCCTGTCGGGGCCGACGGCGGTCGGAAAGACGACCGTCGTCAAGAAACTGCGCGCCGCCCATCCGGAGTTGTGGATCTCCGTGTCCACGACCACCCGGCCGGCGCGGCCGCGCGAGATCGACGGTGAGCATTACCACTTCGTCGACGACCCCACGTTCGACAAGATGATCGAGCAGGGCGAGTTCCTCGAGTGGGCGGTCGTGCACAAGCGCGCCAGGTACGGCACGCCGCGCGGCCCGATGGAACGTGCGCTGGCCAACGGCGACTCCGTGCTGCTGGAGATCGACCTGCAGGGCGCCCGCCAGGTCAGGGAGACCATCCCCGACGCGCTGTTCGTGTTCCTCGCACCGCCGAGCTGGGACGAACTGGTCCGCCGGCTCGTCGGCCGGGGCACCGAGACGGAGGCCGAGCGCGAACGCCGGCTGGCCACCGCTCGCGAGGAACTGGCCGCGGAAGCCGAGTTCGACGTCACGCTGGTGAACACCGATGTCGAGACGGTTTGCGAAGAGTTGGTAGCCTTGATGCGTACACCCCACTTGACAAGCCCGGAGGCATGAACGTGGCCGGAACCCAAGGCGTAGCCGAGGGCATCACCTTCCCCCCCATCGACGACCTGCTGGCCAAGACCGACTCCAAGTACGGGCTGGTCATCTACGCGGCCAAGCGGGCGCGGCAGATCAACGCCTACTACTCGCAGCTGGGTGAGGGCCTGCTCGAGTACGTCGGGCCGCTGGTCGAGACGCACGTGCAGGAGAAGCCGCTGTCCATCGCGCTGCGCGAGATCGACGCGGGGCTGCTGACGGCCGAGCACATCGACCCCAACGACATCGACGCCGAGCTGCCGGCCACGCCGAAGGCACAGGCGGCCGACACCGCCGAGCAGAGCTGACGGCCGGTCGCGGCTGATGGCCGAGATCGTCCTCGGCGTCGGCGGCGGCATCGCCGCCTACAAGGTCGCCGAGCTGCTGCGCCGGCTCACCGAGTCCGGCCACGGCGTCACCGTCGTACCCACCAGGTCGGCCCTCCGCTTCGTCGGAGAGCCGACCTGGGCCGCGTTGTCGGGCCGCCCGGTGCGCACCGAAGTGTTCGAGGACGTGCACGAGGTCCCGCACGTGCGCATCGGCCGGCACGCCGACCTCGTCGTGGTCGCGCCGGCCACGGCCGACCTGATGGCGAAGGCCGCGGCCGGGCTGGCCGACGACCTGCTGACGTCCACCCTGCTCACGGCGCGCGGTCCGGTGGTGTTCGTGCCGGCCATGCACACCGAGATGTGGGAGCACCCGGCCACCGTCGCCAACGTCGAGACGCTGCGCCGGCGCGGCGCGCTGGTGGTCGAGCCCGCCGTCGGGCGGCTCACCGGCGCCGATACCGGCAAGGGCCGGCTGCCCGAGCCCGCCGACATCTTCGCGTACGTGTCCGACGTGCTGACCCGCGGCGCCGCCGGACCCGGAGGCGGCCCTGACACGGGTCCCGACGCCGGACCCGACCTCGCCGGCCGGCACGTCGTCGTCTCCGCCGGCGGCACCCGCGAGCACCTCGACCCGGTCCGGTTCCTCGGCAACCGCTCGTCCGGCCGGCAGGGCTACGCGCTGGCCCGGGCCGCGGCGGCCCGCGGGGCGCGGGTCACGCTGGTGGCGGCGAACGTCGCCCTGCCCGACCCCGCCGGCGTCGACCTCGTCCGGGTCGGTTCGGCGGCGCAGCTGTACGACGCCATGGTCGAGGCCGCGGCCGGCGCCGACGCCGTCGTCATGGCCGCCGCCGTCGCCGACTTCCGGCCGGCCACCTATGCCGACAGCAAGATCAAGAAGACCGACGACGGGTCGTCGCCGGTCATCGAGCTGGAGCGGACGACGGACATCCTGGCGTACCTCGCCGCGCACCGGCCCGACCCGAAGCAGGTCGTCGTCGGGTTCGCCGCCGAGACCGGCGACGCGTCCGGCAGCGTGCTCGACCACGGCCGGGCGAAACTCGCCTCCAAGGGCTGCGATCTGCTGGTGGTGAACGAGGTGGGCGCCGATCGCGGGTTCGAGTCCGAGGACAACGCCGCGGTGGTGCTGGGTGCTGACGGCAGCTCCGTCACCGTCGAGAGCGGCCCCAAGTCGGCTCTCGCGCACGTCGTCTGGGACCTCGTACGGGCCCGGCTCTGACCGCCAGGTGAATCCGCCGCGTCTCAGGATGCGGCCGAAAACTGTCCACTGAGTGGACCTCCGCGCCCGGGCGCGGACACATTACCCTACAGTTGGGCTGCTCGGACGGTAGTCCGTGTCAAGAGGGGGCTTGCGTTGTCTCTACGTCTGTTCACATCCGAATCCGTCACCGAAGGTCATCCAGACAAGATCTGCGACCAGATCAGTGACGCCGTGCTCGACGCGCTGCTGAAGGACGACCCGAACAGCCGCGTCGCGGTCGAATCGATGGTCACCACCGGGCTGGTCCATGTGGCCGGCGAGGTGACCACCCGCGGCTACGCCGACATCCCGGGCATCGTGCGCGAGACCATCCTGGGCATCGGGTACGACTCGTCGACCAAGGGCTTCGACGGCTACTCCTGCGGCGTGTCGGTCTCCATCGGCTCGCAGTCGCCGGACATCGCGCAGGGTGTGGACTCCGCGTACGAGCATCGCGTCGAGGGCGACCTCGACCCGCTGGACCTGCAGGGGGCGGGCGACCAGGGGCTGATGTTCGGCTACGCCAGCGACGAGACGCCCGAGCTGATGCCGCTGCCGATCATCGTCGCGCACCGGCTGGCGCAGCGGCTGGCCGAGGTGCGCCGGTCCGGCGCCGTGCCGTACCTGCGTCCCGACGGCAAGACCCAGGTCACCATCGAATACGACGGCGACCGCCCGGTCCGCCTTGACACCGTCGTCGTGTCGACGCAGCACGCGTCCAACATCGACCTCGAGCAGCTGCTCACGCCCGACATCGCCCACCAGGTCGTCAAGCCGGTGGTCGAGGCGTTCGAGCTGGACGAGCACGACTTCCGGCTGCTGGTGAACCCGACCGGCCGGTTCGAGATCGGTGGCCCGATGGGCGACGCCGGCCTCACCGGGCGGAAGATCATCATCGACACCTACGGCGGCATGGCCCGCCACGGCGGCGGCGCGTTCAGCGGCAAGGACCCGTCGAAGGTCGACCGCTCCGGCGCCTACGCCATGCGGTGGGTGGCGAAGAACGTCGTCGCGGCCGGGCTGGCCCGCCGCTGCGAGGTGCAGGTCGCCTACGCCATCGGCAAGGCCGAGCCGGTCGGGCTGTTCCTGGAGAGCTTCGGCACCGAGACGGTCCCGGTCGAGCGCATCGAGAAGGCCGTCAGCGAGGTCTTCGACCTGCGGCCGGCGGCCATCATCCGCGACCTCGACCTCAAGCGGCCCATCTACGCGCAGTCGGCGGCCTACGGGCATTTCGGCCGAGAGCTGCCCGACTTCACCTGGGAGCGCACCGACCGCGTCGAGGCGTTGCAGGCGGCCGCGGGCTGAGCGGCCGCGGCCGGATCGTCCTGTGGACAACCGCGAGCCGGGTCCGCCGGTGGGGTAGAACGGGTCTGTGAGCGCATCCGACCCGGCCGCCGAGGCCGATCAGCTGGCGCTGGTCGCCGCGCCCGGCCGGCGCCGGTTCCGCACCCGCGAGCCCGAGCCGGTCGCCGGCGAGCGGCCGGTGGCGGCCGTGCTGGTCGACGTCGGGCTGCCGCACCTGGACCGGCCGTTCGACTACCTCGTGCCCGCCTCGATGGACGGCGACGCCGTCGTGGGCGCGCGGGTGTCGGTGCGGTTCGCCGGCACCGATCACGACGGCTTCGTGGTCGCTCGCAAGGACTCCAGCGACCACGACGGCAGGCTGGCCCGGCTGCGCCGCGTCGTGTCGGCGGAGCCGGTGCTGGCGCCCGAGATCGTCGCGCTGGCTCGCGCCGTCGCCGACCGCTACGCCGGCACCGTCTCCGACGTCCTGCGGCTGGCCGTCCCGCCCCGGCACGCCACGGCCGAGAAGGCCGCGTCGCCGGAGCCGGCGGCCGCGCCGGAACGCCCCGAGCCCGGCGGCTGGGCCGAGCACGTCGACGGCGTCGCGCTGCTCGACGCGCTGGCCGTTGGGGGAGCGCCGCGCGCCGTCTGGACCCCCGGCCCGGCGGCCGACTGGCCCGATCTCGTGGCCCGGCTGGTGGCCACGACGCTGTCCGCCGGACGGGGCGCGCTGGTGGTGCTGCCCGACGGCCGCGACCTCGAGCTGGCGTCGGCCGCGCTGACGGCGCTGCTGGGCGCGGGCAGCCATGTGGAGCTGGCCGCCGATGCCGGGCCGTCGACGCGGTACAAGCGCTGGCTGGCGGTGCGCCGTGGGGCCGTGCGGGCCGTCGTCGGCACCCGGTCGGCGATGTTCGCGCCGGTGCACGACCTCGGCCTGGTGGTCGTCTGGGACGACGGCGACGACCTGCACGCCGAGCCGCGTGCGCCGTACCCGCACGCGCGCGAGGTGCTGCTGCTGCGCGCGTTCCAGGCCGGCGCGGCCGCCGTCGTCGGCGGGTTCGCCCGCACCGCCGAGGCCGAGCAACTGGTGGCGACCGGCTGGGCGCGCCCGGTGACGCCGTCACGGCCGGCCGTGCGGACCGCGGCGCCGCGGATCCATTCCAGCGGCGACGACTACGAGCAGGCCCGCGACGAAGCCGCCCGTACGGCCCGGCTGCCGTCGCTGGCGTGGCGCACGGCGCGCGCCGGGCTGGGCCGCGGGCCGGTCCTGGTGCAGGTGCCGCGGGCCGGGTACCTGCCCGGCGTCGCCTGCGGCCGCTGTCGTACGCCCGCGCGCTGCACGGCCTGCTCCGGGCCGCTGGTACTCGGGCAGGCCGACCGGCCGCCGCGGTGCGCGTGGTGCGCCACGTCGTACCCGTCGTGGCAGTGCGGGGAGTGCGGGAACGGTGCGCTGCGGGCGACCGTCGTCGGGGTGCGGCGGACGGCGGAGGAGCTGGGCCGGGCGTTCCCGGGCGTGCCGGTGCTGCTGTCGCGCGGCGACGCCGTCCGCTCCTCGGTCGAGGCGGAGCCGGCGCTGGTGGTCGCGACCCCGGGCGCCGAGCCGGTCGCGTCCGGGGGATATGCGGCGGCGCTGCTGCTGGACGGGACGGCGCTGCTGGCCCGCACCGGCCTGCGGGCCGCCGAGGAGGCGCTGCGGCGCTGGCTGCGGGCCGCCGCGCTGGTCCGTCCCGGCACCATGGGCGGCGAGATCGTCGTCGTCGCCGACCCCGGCGCGCCGGCCGTCCAGGCACTCGTGCGCTGGGACCCGGCCGGGTTCGCCGGGCGCGAGCTGGCCGAACGGGCCGCGCTGCACCTGCCGCCGGCCGCCCGCGTCGCCGAGCTCACCGGCGCACCCGCCGACGTCGACGACCTGCTCATGCACCTCGACCTCCCCGACGGCGCCGAGGTGATCGGCCCGGTCCCGGTCGACGACGGCGCGCGGGCGATGATCCGGGTGCCCCGTGCGGTGGGGACGGCGCTGGCGGCGGCGCTGCGGTCGGCGGCCGGCATCCGCTCCGCCCGGCGCACCGGCGGATCGGTGCGGGTCCGCGTCGACCCCGTCGACTTCGGCTAAGCCCGCGTTGTTGGGACGGGGGAATCCGGCGGTCGGGCGCGTGACTGGCGTCCTGGTCTGGTGTTGCGTCCTGGTCTGCCGTCACGCTTTCCGGCCCGGATCGGGCGATCCGCGCAACGTGGGACCAGGACGTGACGTGAGACCAGGACGTGCCCCTGGCTCGGCCTTGTGATGTGCGGGTTACTGCTGCTCCAGCGGTAGCAACTCGTACATGACGGCGCGGCCGGGCCACCACGGGCGCACGGCAGACTGGGCTCGTCCGGGTTGTGCCCGGTCTTTCCCCGTCCTCCTGATAGTTGCCCGTTCTTGGCCGCGGTCGGGCGGGTCAAGCGGATCCTCGATGGCGCGAAGCGCCCCTATGGTCCGCTTGAGGCGCGCGGTCGCGGCTAAGAGAATGGGCAGCAGGAGGACGGCCCACTGTGCACCCCCGGCGAACGGTCAGCCCGCAGACACCAACTCCTTGTAGAACTCGACCGCCGTACCTGGCAGCCCGTCGAACACCAGACGGCCGTCGTCGAACACCAGGACACGGTCCATGGCCAGCGCGGCGTCGAGATCGTGCGTGACGAGGATCACCCGCTGCGGCAGTTCGCTCAGCAGCGTCAGCACGCGGCGGGTGTTGCGCAGGTCGAGCAGCGTCGTCGGCTCGTCGCACACGAGCACCTTCGGCTCCGTCACCAGCACCGAGCAGAGCGCCAGCAGCTGCTTCTGCCCGCCCGACAGCAGGTGCGCCGGGTGGTCGGCGTGCCCGGCCAGCCCGAACGATTCCAGCGCCTCCGCCACCCGCCCCGCCACCGCGGCCGCCGGGAGGTCACGCAGCCCGAACGCGACGTCCTCGGCCACCGTCGGCATCAGGATCTGCGCGTCGGGGTCGGTGAAGACGAACCCGACCGACCGCCGCACCTGCGCACCCGACCGGCCCCGCGTCGACAGCCCGTCCACCGTCACCGACCCCGACGTCGGCAGCACCAGGCCGTTGAGCAGCCGCGCGAACGTCGACTTGCCGGACCCGTTCGCCCCGATGACGCCGACCCGCTGCTCCGTCAGGGTGACGGTGACGTCGCGCAGCACCACCCGGTCGCCGTACCGATGCGTGACGGCGTCGACCTGGATCACCGGGACATCACAGCGAGGAAGCGCCGAAGGTGTCGCAGGCCGCGATGTCGCCGGTCTCGAAGCCGGTGGTGAACCAGCGCTGCCGCTGGTCGCTGGAGCCGTGCGTCCACGACTCCGGCGTGACGGTGCCCTGGAACCGCTCCTGGATGTAGTCGTCGCCGACGGTCTGGGCGGCGGCCAGCGCGTCGGCGATGTCCTGGTTCGTCAGCTCGGTGATCAGCGGCTGGCCGGTCTCGTCGTCGGCGGTGGTGGCGGCGCGCGCCCACATGCCGGCGTAGCAGTCGGCCTGCAGTTCCAGCCGGACGGCGTCGGACGTGGGCCCGGACTGGGTGCGCACCCGCTGCATCTGGCCGGTGAGGTTCTGCACGTGGTGACCGTACTCGTGGGCCAGCACGTACGCCTCGGCGAACTGGCCGCTCGGCCCGCCGTACGTGGTGCGCAACTGGTCGAAGAAGCCGAGGTCGAGGTAGACCTTCTGGTCGCCGGGGCAGTAGAACGGCCCCACCTGCGACGACGCGGTGCCGCACCGGGTGGTGACCGAGGAGGTGAAGAACGTCGTGGTGGCCGGCGTGTACCGCTCGCCGGCCGCGGCGAAGTAGTCCTCCCAGAACGCCTGCGTCGAGTTGACGTACAGCACGAACCGGCAGTCGGGGTTCTCGTCGATGTCGGAGACCACCTGGCACTCGCGCTCCAGTTCGCCCTCCGAGCCCGGCGCCGCCTCCACCGCGGGCGACTCGGAGCCGCCGAGGAGGTCGGCCGGGTTCGTGCCGGTCAGCAGCGCGAGCAACGTGAGGATGACCACCCCGATGCCCCCACCTGCCGCCGCCGTGCGACCGGCCGGGCGCCGGCCACGCTGGTCGGACACCTGGGAAGGATCCAGGCGTGCTCGCCGGTTGAACTTCATGGCCGATTCATCTCCCGCGTAGACTGCACACCATGATGCCCGTGGCGGACTGATCGTGCTGGACCGATCGCCCACCCATTCCGAGGCCACGGAGAGTTCACCCTGACATGATCACCGCTCATCAGCTCGAAGTGCGTGCAGGCGCGCAGATCCTGCTCGAGGACGCCAGCTTCCGCATCGGTCCCGGCGACAAGGTCGGTCTGGTCGGCCGCAACGGCGCCGGCAAGACCACGCTCACCCGCATCCTGGCCGACGAGGGCCAGCCGGCGGCCGGCTCCGTCACCCGCACCGGGCCCATCGGCTACCTGCCGCAGGACCCCCGCGTCGGCGACCCCGAGGTCGTCGCCCGCGACCGCATCCTCAGCGCGCGCGGGCTCGACGCCGTCGTCGCCAGCATGCGCAAGGCCGAGAAGCAGATGGCCTCCAGCGACGCCGCCGAGCACGAGCGCGGCATGCGCCGCTACGCCCGGCTCGAGGCCGAGTTCCTGGCGGCCGGCGGTTACGCCGTCGAGAGCGAGGCGGCCAGCATCGCCGCCAGCCTCGGGCTGCCCGACCGCGTGCTCGCGCAGCCGCTGCGCACGCTCTCCGGCGGCCAGCGGCGCCGGGTCGAGCTGGCCCGCATCCTGTTCTCCGACGCCGAGACGCTGCTCCTGGACGAGCCGACGAACCACCTGGACGCCGACTCCATCGTCTGGCTGCGCGACTTCCTGCGGGCCTACAAGGGCGGCCTGGTGGTCATCAGCCACGACGTCGCGCTGCTCGACAAGACCGTCAACCGGGTCTTCCACCTCGACGCCAACCGCGCCGCGCTCGACGTCTACAACATCGGCTGGATGGCCTACCTCGCCCAGCGCGAGACCGACGAGCGCCGCCGGCACCGCGAGCGGGCCAACGCCGAGAAGAAGGCCGCCGCGCTCAAGGCGCAGGCCGACCGCATGCGCTACAAGGCCACCAAGGCCACCGCGGCGCAGAACATGGACCGCCGGGCGCAGCGGCTGCTGTCCGGCCTGGAGGAGCAGCGCCGCTCGGACAAGGTGGCCAAGCTGCGCTTCCCCGACCCCGCGCCGTGCGGCAAGACGCCGCTGATGGCCAGCGGGCTGTCGAAGTCGTACGGGTCGCTCGAGATCTTCACCGACGTCGACCTCGCCATCGATCGCGGCAGCCGGGTCGTCATCCTGGGCCTCAACGGCGCGGGCAAGACGACGCTGCTGCGGCTGCTGGCCGGGCTCGAGCCGGCCGACACCGGCGCCGTGGAGCCCGGGCACGGCCTGCGGCTGGGCTACTACGCCCAGGAGCACGAGACGCTGGACACGTCGCGGACGGTGCTCGAGAACATGCGCACGGCCGCGCCGGACCTCCCGGAGCTGGAGGCGCGCCGCGTGCTCGGCTCGTTCCTGTTCTCCGGTGACGCCGTCGACAAGCCGGCCGCCGTGCTGTCCGGCGGCGAGAAGACCCGCCTGGCGTTGGCGTCGCTGGTCGTGTCGAGCGCGAACGTGCTGCTCCTGGACGAGCCGACGAACAACCTCGACCCCGCCTCCCGCGAGGAGGTGCTGGCCGCGCTGCGCTCGTTCGCCGGCGCGATCGTCCTGGTGACGCACGACGAGGGCGCCGTCGAGGCACTGAGCCCGGAACGGGTCGTGCTGCTTCCCGACGGAGTCGAAGATCTGTGGAACCCTGACTATGCGGAGCTCGTCTCACTCGCATAGGAGAGGTCGATCCAGCCTGCGTTTTTTCGTTCCCTGGAGGACGATCGCGTCTTCGAGTGGCGAAAAAGCGGAATGGAGCGGATCATTGTCCTCTGTCATGCAGGACAACGAAACGGGAGGACGCGTGGCCGAGAAGTTGGTAAAAGGCGCGCGGATCAGTGGGGGGCAGCGTGACAAGCTCGCCTCTGACCTGAAGAAGAAGTACGAAGGTGGTCGGAGCATCCGCGAGCTCGCCACCGAAACCGGGCGTTCCTACGGGTTCGTCCACCGGGTTCTGTCGGAGTCCGGTGTCAACCTACGAGGCCGTGGAGGGGCCACACGAGGCAAGGCGAAGAAACAGGCCTGAACAGCCCCAGTTGGTCGAGATGCCGGAGGAGGGTGGCCTCCAGCAGCTCGATCACCCCGACAAACGCTTCGTCACCCATCGCGCGGTCCCCGGCGCGCATCGCCTGTACGGGCGAGCGGCGGCGAATCACCGAGTCAGCCCGACCGGTGAATCGTTCGGCGGATTCTCGAGTCGTCGTACTCGAAACCGAGGGGCCTTCTTGGAGCCGATCGGGAAGTCCGACATATCGGACAGCCTAAACGGTCGCACTCCGCACTGTTGATCTTGGTTCGCGCCATTGCCCGAGTAAAGGGTCTGCTTTCACGCAGAGTGACGTGAAGGCAGTATCGGTGCCTGTTCGCGTTCTTTGCGAAGAAGGGCCGCCTGGCGCTTTGGCATGCCCGGAAACGCTCCCGCGCGCTTCGCCGGAGCCTGCGGTACGGACCGGTTCCGTCACAATGCGTGACGAATGCATCCTTGCCCGCGGCTGCCGAGCCGATCACCGTGCGTGACGATCCGCCGGTTTCGGCACGCTCAGAGCGAACGGGGGAAGAACCCCCGTCCGGTCGGCGTTGTCGGCGCCAGGTCGCATGATGGTCGTAGCGGACGTGAGGGAGGTCGGCGCCGGTGTCGATGGGGATGGGTCACGCCTGGCGCGCCTCGAGATCGTTCTCCGGCGATCAGTCGGTCACGCACAAGCGGCTGGCGAAGGGCACGGTCAAGCGCATCGCGGGGTACGGCCGGCCGTACCGCCGTCAGATCGCCGTCTTCCTCGCCACCACCGTCGCCGCCGCGGCGTCCGCGGTCGCCGTGCCGTTGCTGCTGCAGGTCCTCATCGACGACGGTGTCAGCGCCGGCGACCGGTCGGTCGTCGTGTGGGCCGCCCTCGCGGTGGCCGGGCTGGCCGTCGTCGACGTCGTCCTGGGGCTGCTCGGCCGGTGGATGTCCGCCCGGGTCGGCGAGGGGCTCATCTTCGACCTGCGCCGCCAGGTCTTCGACCACGTCCAGCGCCAGTCGGTCGCGTTCTTCACCCGCACCCAGACCGGTTCGCTGGTGTCGCGGCTCAACAGCGACGTCATCGGCGCCCAGCAGGCGTTCACCGGCACGCTCTCGCAGATCGTCAGCAACGTCGTCACGCTGGTGCTGGCGCTCGGCGCCATGATCCTGCTGTCGTGGCAGATCACCCTCATCGTCCTGGTCCTGGTGCCGCTGTTCCTGCTGCCGGCCCGCTTCATCGGCCGCAAGCTGGCCGACATCAGCCGCGAGTCCATGCAGCTCAACGCCGCGATGAGCCAGACCATGACGGAGCGGTTCAACGTCTCCGGCGCGCTGCTGGTGAAGATCTTCGGCCGCTACCACGACGAGAACGCCGACTTCGGGCAGGCCGCCGGCCGGGTCCGCGACATCGGCGTCGTCCAGGCGCTCTACGCGCGCTACTTCTTCCTCGGCCTGACCTTCCTCGCCTCGCTGGCCACCGCGGTGGTCTACGGCGTCGGCGGCTGGCTGGCGGTCAGCGGCACGCTGGAGGTCGGCACCCTGGTGGCGCTGGCGGCGCTGCTGACCCGCCTCTACGGTCCGCTGACCGCGCTCTCGAACGTCCAGGTCGACATCATGACGGCGCTGGTCAGCTTCGAGCGGGTGTTCGAGGTGCTGGACCTCCCGCCGATGGTCCGCGACGCGACCGGCGCCCGGCCGCTGCCCGGCGGCGACGAGCAGTTGTCGGTGCGGTTCGAGGACGTCCACTTCACCTACCCGGGCGACGAGGTGTCGCTGGCCTCGCTGGAGGCGGTGGCCCGGCCCACCACGGCGACGCCGGAGCCGGTGCTCGAGGGCGTCTCGTTCGACGTCGCGCCGGGAGAGCTGGTCGCGCTGGTCGGCCCGTCCGGCGCCGGCAAGTCGACCATCACGCACCTGGTGTCGCGGTTGTACGACCCGACGACGGGCGTGGTCCGGGTCGGCGGCCGCGACCTGCGCGGCGTCGAGCTCGAGTCACTGCACGAGGCCGTCGGCGTCGTCACCCAGGACGCGCACCTGTTCCACGACACCATCCGCTACAACCTCGCCTACGCGCGGCCCGGCGCCACCGACGACGACCTGTGGGCGGCGCTCGAGGCGGCCCAGATCGCGGGGCTGGTCCGGTCGCTGTCCGAGGGCCTCGACACCGTCGTCGGCGACCGCGGCTACCGGCTGTCCGGCGGCGAGAAGCAGCGGCTGGCCATCGCCCGGCTGCTGCTCAAGGCGCCCCGCGTGGTGGTGCTCGACGAAGCCACCGCGCACCTCGACTCCGAGTCCGAGCTGGCCGTCCAGCGGGCGCTCGAGACCGCGCTGGCGGGGCGCACCTCGCTGGTCATCGCGCACCGGCTGTCGACCATCCGCAACGCCGACACCATCCTCGTCGTCGACGACGGCCGCATCATCGAGCGCGGCACCCACGAGCAACTGCTGGCCGCCGGCGGAGCGTATGCCGAGCTCTACCGCACCCAGTTCGCCCTGCAGGAGGGCGTCTCGGCGCCCACCGCCTGAGCCCGCTCGGCGGAGCGGATGGTTGGCGGATCGGTGGTGCTATGGCACCAGTAAAGCGCCAACCATCGCCGAGAACCTGGCTGTGCGCGGCTCACAGCGACCGGATCGATCCTCCGTCGACGGCGATCATGGAGCCGGTGAGGTAGGACGCGGCGGGGGAGAGGACGAACGCGGCGACCCGGCCGAACTCCTCGGGGCGGCCGTAGCGGCGCAGCGGGATGACCTTCGACGCGGCCGCCTTGACCTCTTCGGGGTCGCGGCCGGACATCGTGGCCAGCTCGCGCAGCCGGTCGGTCTCGATGCTGCCGGGCAGCAGGCCGACCGTGCGCACGCCGTCCGGTCCCAGCTCGTCGGCCAGCTGCTTGATCACCATGGCCAGCCCCGGCCGCAGCCCGTTCGACGCGGCGAGGCCGGCGATCGGCGCCTTCACCGAGCTGGACAGCACGAACGCCAGCGCGCCGCCGCCGGACAGCCGGGCCGCGACCACCCGAGCCAGCCGGACGGCGCCGAGGAAGACGCTGTCGAAGGCGGCCCGCCACTGGTCGTCGGTGAGGTCGGTGACCTTGCCCGCCGGAGGCCCGCCGACGCTGACCAGCGCGCCGTCGAGCCGGCCGAAGCGGTCGAGAGCGAGGTCGGCCAGCCGCTCCGGCGTGCCCGGGTCGGCGTTGTCGGCGGCCACGCCCACGACGGAGCCGGAGCCGAGGTCGTCCACCGCGGCGTCGACCGCCTCCTGCGAGCGGGACGTCACCACCAGCCGGGCGCCGTCGGCGACCAGGGCCTCGGCCCCGGCCCGGCCGAGCCCGCGGGTGCCGCCGGTGACGATGTAGACGCGATCCTTCAGCCCGAGATCCATGGGCACACACCCTACGTATCGTCAGGCGTGGCCGGTGGCCGGACCCTCGACGTCGGAGAGCAGGTAGGCGGCCGTCACGAGCGGGATGTGGCTGAGCGCCTGCGGGAAGTTGCCGACCATGCGCCCGCTGCGCGGGTCGTACTCCTCGGCCAGCAGCCCGAGGTCGTTGCGCAGGCTCAGCAGGTGCTCGAACAGGTCGCGGGCCCGCTCCGTCCGGCCGGTCAGGTGCAGCGCCTCGACCAGCCAGAACGAGCAGGCCAGGAACGCGCCCTCGTCGCCGGGCAGGCCGTCGATCTCGTGCTCGGTGCGGTAGCGCAGCACCAGCCCGCTGTCGGTGGACAGCTCCTTCGCGACGGCGTCGACGGTGCCGGCGACGCGGGGGTCGTCGGGCGGCAGGAAGCCGACGATCGGGATCTGCAGCAGCGCGGCGTCGAGCGCCGGGTGGTCGTAGGACTGGGTGAACGTGTTGCGGTCCGGGTCGTAGCCGTGCGCGACGACGTCCTTCATGATCGTCGCCCGCAGCGCCCGCCACCGGTCCGGGTGGCCGGGGGCGCCGTCGTCCTCCAGGGTGGCGACGGCGCGGTCGGCGGCCACCCACGCCATGACCTTGGAGTGGACGAAGTGCCGGCGCTCGCCGCGGATCTCCCAGATCCCCTCGTCGGGCCCTGACCAGGCGCCCTCCAGGTGCTCCAGCAGCTTCTCCTGCAGCGCCCACACGTGCCGCTCCAGCGGCAGCCCGTGCTGACGGGCCCGGGCCAGCGTGTCGATGACCTCGCCGTAGACGTCGATCTGCAGCTGCTCCGCGGCGGCGTTGCCGACCCGCACCGGGCGGGACCCCTCGTAGCCGGCCAGCCAGTCGATCTCGTACTCCGGCAGCCGCCGCTCGCCGCTGAGGCCGTACATGATCTGCAGGTCCGACGGGTTCCCGCCGATGGCCCGGATCAGCCAGTCGCGCCAGGCCCGCGCCTCGTCGACGTACCCGCTGCGGATCAGCGCGTCCAGCGTGAACGCGGAGTCGCGCAGCCAGCAGTACCGGTAGTCCCAGTTGCGCACGCCGCCGATGCTCTCGGGCAGCGACGTCGTGGGAGCGGCGACGATGCCGCCGGTCGGCTGGTACGTCAGCGCCTTGAGCGTGATCAGCGAGCGTACGACGGCGTCGCGGTACGGGCCGTCGTACTTGCACCGGCCCGACCACTCCGTCCAGAACCGCTCGGTCTCATCCAGCGCGCGCAGCGCGTCGACCGGCCGGCTGTGCGGGTGGTGCGACGGGCCCCACGCCAGCACGAAGCTCACCCGCTCGCCCGCGCCGACGGTGAAGTCGGAGTGCGTCGTCAGCGACCGCCCGTACGTGGGGACCTCGGTGTGCAGCGCGACGGAGTCGGGCCCGGCCACGCCGACGACGAGGCCGTCGGCACGGTGCATCCATGGCACCGAGCGGCCGTAGTCGAAGCGCAGCCGCAGCTCGCTGTGCATCGTCACCCGGCCGGACAGTCCTTCGACGATGCGGACGACGTCGTGCTCGCCGGTGCTCTCGGGCATGAAGTCGATGACCTTGACGCTGCCGCCGGGGGTGTCCCAGACGTGCTCCAGGATCAGCGTGTCGCCCCGGTACCAGCGGCGGTCCGCCTGGCCGGCGCCCATCGGGGCGAGCCGCCAGAAGCCGTTCTTCCCGGTGCCGAGCAGCGACGCGAAGCAGGCGGCGGAGTCGAACCGGGGCAGGCAGAGCCAGTCGATGGTGCCGTCGCGGTCGACCAGGGCGGCGGTGTGGAGGTCACCGATGATGCCGTGGTCCTCGATCAGCCCCGTCATGTCCCCATGTCTACCCGACGGACTGCGTCGGCGCCGGGGTGTCGCTGTCGCCGGACGTCTCGTCGCGGCCGCGCGCCTCGGCCCGGATCAGCAGCACGAACCCGCCGACCCCGACGACGGCGAACAGGAACCACTGGATCGCGTACGACAGGTGCGGCCCGGACTCCGTGGCGGGCGGGTCGATCAGCTGCAGCGACGTCGCCGGCTCCGGGTCCTGGGTGATCAGCTCGCCCCAACCGCCGTAGAACGGGTAGGACAGCCCGGCGCCGATCGCCTCGACGTCGACGAACCGCACAGACCCCCTCGACGGGTCGACGTCGTGGCCGGTCTCGCTGTGCCGGACCCGCGCGGTGACGGTGACCTCGCCGTCCGGCGGGGGCGGCAGCTCGATGTCGTCGTCGTCGCGGCCGTCGGCGGCCACGAACCCGCGGTCGACCAGCAGCGCTGTGCCGTCGTCGCCGACCAGCGGGGTCAGCGCGTGCACGCCGCGGGTGCCGTCGACGGGGCGCAGCCGCAGCCGCAGCTCGTTGTCGACGTCCCAGCGGCCGGTGACCTGGACGGTGCTCCACTCGTCGCCCGCGGCCAGGGCCTGACCGGGCGGGACGAGCTCGGCGGCCGGCACCGCGTCGCCGTCGACGTTGGCCTCGATGACGGCGTTGCGGTCCTGCCGCTGCTCGTTGCGGTCGAGCTGCCAGAGCCCGAGCCGGACGCACAACAGCACCAGGAGCACTCCGGCGAGCGTGCGCACCAGCCAGCGCCGCGACGCCAGGAACTTGTACACCCCATGACCGTACGCCGACACCCTGCCTACCCGTCCTTCGGGGGCTTAGGCTGGAGAGATGCTGGTCGACCGATATGGACGCGTGGCCACCGACCTGCGGGTGTCGCTGACCGATCGCTGCAACCTGCGGTGCACCTATTGCATGCCGGAGGAGGGGCTGGCCTGGCTGCCGAAGCAGGACATCCTCACCGACGACGAGGTGGTGCGGCTGGTCCGCATCGCCGTCGAGCGGCTGGGCGTGCGCGAGGTCCGGTTCACCGGCGGCGAGCCGCTGCTGCGCCGCGGGCTGGTCGACATCGTCGCCGCGTGCGCCCGGCTGGAGCCGCGCCCGGAGCTGTCGCTGACGACGAACGCCGTCGGGCTGGCGAAGGTGGCCGGCGCGCTCGCCGACGCCGGGCTCGACCGCGTCAACGGATCGCTGGACACCCTGCGCGCCGACCGGTTCGAGGCGCTGACGCACCGGCGCCGGCTCGACGACGTCCTGGCCGGGCTGACCGCGGCCCGCGACGCCGGGCTCGAGCCGGTCAAGATCAACGCCGTCCTCATGCGCGGCCTCAACGACGACGAGGCGCCCGAGCTGCTCACGTGGGCGCTCGAACACGGCTACGAGCTGCGCTTCATCGAGCAGATGCCGCTCGACGCCCAGCACGGCTGGGACCGCGCCACCATGGTGACGGCCGAGGAGATCCTGGCGTCACTGCAGTCGGTCTTCACGCTCACCCCGCTGGGCGACGTCGAGCGCGGCAGCGCCCCGGCCGAGACCTGGCTGGTCGGCGGCGGCCCGGCGCGGGTCGGCGTCATCGCGTCGGTCACCCGGCCGTTCTGCGGCAGCTGCGACCGCACCCGGCTCACCGCCGAGGGGCAGGTGCGCAACTGCCTGTTCGCGCGGGACGAGTCGGACCTGCGTGGCGCCATGCGCACCGGCGCCGACGACGCCGAACTGGCCCGCCGCTGGGAGATCGCGATGGCCGGCAAGGCGGCCGGTCACGGCATCGATGACCCGGGGTTCCTGCAGCCGTCGCGGCCGATGTCCGCGATCGGTGGCTGAGAACCGCAAATTTGCCGCTTTACCAGGAGTTTCCCGGCAAATCAGCCGGAAAGTGAGGACGACGCCGGGCAGCCACGGGGGAAGCCGCCCGACGTCGCCGGTACGCAACGCACCGACGGGGGAATACGGAACGTGCGCCTGGGGAGTATTGCACGTTCCACAACCACTTCGGAAGGCCCTGTCAATGTTCGATTCGATCTTTGGCAACCGTGGCAGCCGGAAGTTCCAGGCGTGGCGGCGGGACCACTGGTGAGAGCGCGCTGTGGCGTGGCTGGCGGGTCGCGTTGGCGATGACGACGGCGATGTACGGCAGCACCACGGCACCCAGGATGAAGACGATGCGCAGCCACCCCTGGCTGATCACTGCCAGCGGCAGACATGCGACACGAATGCCCATCATGACGAGGTAGCGGCGCTGCCGGCTGGCGAGGTCGTCGCTGCGTGGCGCCGCGGCCGTCGTGACCGAGGGAACAGGGTCGCTGCGTCGCGCGCCGTTTCCGCTCACCCCTCCACGGTAGGCCAGAATCGAGCGATCAGCGCTGCCGGGCCGCCCAATCGTCCCGGCGACCGGAAAGAGGGGAACGTCATGAATCGCACGTACCGAGTGACCGAGATCGTGGGGACGTCGACGGACGGCGTGGAGTCCGCCGTGCGCAACGGCATCGGCCGGGCCGCGCAGACCCTGCGCCACCTCGACTGGTTCGAGGTCACCGAGATCCGCGGCCAGATCGTCGACGGCGAGGTGCAGCACTTCCAGGTCGGCATGAAGGTCGGCTTCCGGCTCGAGGACGCCTGACGGTAGCGTCGGCGCGGACGTGTAACCCAGAGTGAGGAGAGCCCGACGTGGGTCGGTCCGTACTGGTGACCGGTGGCAACCGCGGCATTGGCCTCGCCATCGCGCGCTCGTTCGCGCAGGCCGGTGACGACGTCACCATCACCTACCGCAGCGGCGAGCCACCCGAAGGGCTGACCGGGGTGCGCTGCGACGTCACCGACAGCGAGTCGGTCGACGCCGCGTTCACCGAGGTCGAGGCCGCACAGGGGCCGGTGGAGGTGCTGGTCGCCAACGCCGGCATCACCCGCGACACCCTGTTGCTGCGGATGAGCGAGTCCGACTTCACCGACGTCGTCGACACCAACCTCACCGGCGCGTTCCGGGTGGCCAAGCGCGCCGCCAAGGGCATGCTGCGGGCCCGCAAGGGCCGCGTCGTGTTCATCTCCAGCGTCGTGGGCCTGCTCGGCTCGCCCGGGCAGATGAACTACGCCGCCAGCAAGGCCGGCCTGGTCGGGCTGGCCCGGTCCATGGCGCGCGAGCTGGGCAGCCGCAACATCACCGCCAACGTCGTCGCGCCCGGCTTCGTCGAGTCCGACATGACCGCCGAGCTCACCGACGCCCGCCGCAAGGAGATCCTCGACGGCGTCCCGCTCGGCCGCTACGGCAGCGCCGACGAGATCGCGCGGGTGGTGCGCTGGGTGGCCAGCGACGACGCGGCATACGTGACGGGAGCCGTCATCCCGGTGGACGGCGGATTGGGGATGGGGCACTGATGGGCATTCTGGACGGCAAGCGGATCCTGGTCACCGGGGTCCTGACGGAGGCGTCGTTCGCGTTCCACGTGGCCAAGCTCGCGCAGCAGGAGGGCGCCACCGTCGTCCTGACCGGCTTCGGCCGGATGAGCCTGGTCGAGCGCATCGCCAAGCGGCTGCCCGAGCCCGTGCCCGTCATCGAGCTGGACGTCACGAGCACCGAGCAGCTCGACTCGCTGGCCGCCCGGGTCGGCGAGCACGTCGACGGCCTCGACGGCGTCGTGCACTCGGTGGGGTTCGCGCCGCAGACCGCGCTCGGCGGCAACTTCCTGGAGACCCCGTTCGAGGACGTCTCCACCGCCGTGCACGCGTCGACGTACTCGCTGAAGTCGCTGACCATGGCCACGCTGCCGTTGATGCCCGACGGCGGCTCCGTCGTCGGCATGGACTTCGACGCCCAGGTGGCCTGGCCCGGCTACGACTGGATGGGCGTGGCGAAGGCCGGCCTCGAGGCGACGGCGCGGTACCTCGCCAAGTACCTGGGCGGGCAGAACATCCGGGTCAACCTCATCTCGGCCGGGCCGGTGAAGACGATGGCGGCGCGGTCCATCCCGGGCTTCTCCGACTTCGAGGGCGTCTGGAACGACCGCGCGCCGCTCGGCTGGGACCTGTCCGACCCCGAGCCCGGCGCCCGTGGCGTCGTCGCGCTGCTGTCCGACTGGTTCCCGAAGACGACCGGCGAGGTCATCCATGTCGACGGCGGTGTGCACGCGGTGGGCGCGTGATCCCGGCCGGCCGCGACGGGTCGGTGCGGCTCGGCGGGCTGGTCTTCCGGGACCACTGGTTCGACGCCCCGCTGTCGCATGCCGGCGGGTTCGGCGACGAGACGATCCGGCTGTACGCGCGGGAGGTCGTGTCGGCGTCGGCGCCCGATCGGGAGCTGCCGTGGCTGCTGTTCCTGCAGGGTGGGCCGGGTGGGAAGGCGACCCGTCCGCCCGGCGCGTCGGGGTGGGTGGGCCGGGCGGTCCAGGACTTCCGGGTGCTGCTGCTGGACCAGCGGGGCACCGGCCGGTCGACGCCCGCGACGGCGGCGACGCTGGCTGCTCGCGGTGACGCCGCCGCGCAGGCGGAGTACCTCTCGCACTTCCGGGCCGACTCCATCGTCGCCGATGCCGAGCTGATCCGTCGCGCCCTGGTCGGCGACGACGGGCGCTGGCACGTGCTGGGCCAGTCCTTCGGCGGGTTCTGCTCGCTGACCTACCTGTCGTTCGCGCCCGAGCACCTCGAGTCCGTCATGGTCACCGGCGGCCTCGCCCCGCTGACGGCCGGCCCCGACGACGTCTACGCCGCCACCTACCGCACCGTCGAGCGGAAGAACGCGCAATTCCACGCCGCATTCCCGCAGGCCCGCGCCCAGCTGGAGGCCGTGGCGGCGTTCGTCCGCGCGAATGACGTCGTGCTGCCCGACGGCTCGCGGCTCACCGTCGAGCGGCTGCAGGCGCTCGGCCACGGGCTGGGCGCGAAGACGGCGATCCCCGGCCTGGCGTTCCTGCTGGAGGAGGCGTTCGCCGCCGACGGCGTGCTGTCCGACACCTTCCTCGCCGAGGCGTGGCGGACGCTGTCGTTCGCGACCCAGCCGCTGTACGCCGTCCTGCACGAGGCCTGCTACTCGCACGGCGAGCCGACGCGGTGGTCGGCGCAGCGGGTGCTCGGCGGCCTGCCGCGGTTCGCGCCCGACGCCGACCCGTTGCTGCTCACCGGCGAGATGATCTACCCCTGGATGTTCGACCACGACCCCGCGCTGGTGCCGTTGCGCGAGACGGCGCAGCTGCTGGCCGAGCGGTCGTGGGGCCCGCTGTTCGACGTCGACCGGCTGGCGGCCAACGAGGTGCCGGTCGCGGCCGCCCTCTACACCGAGGACATGTACGTCGACGCCGGCTTCTCCCGCGACACCGCGGCGCGCGTGCGCGGCCTGCGCGTCTGGGAGACCAACGGCCACCAGCACGACGGCCTGCGCGAGACCGAGGACGTCGTCGACCGGCTGATCCGGATGAACCGCGGCGAGCTCTGATGGCGGCGCCGCGGTTCACCGTCGCGATGCGCGGCTACGACCGCGCCCAGGTCGACGCGTACTGCGCGCTCGTCGAGGCGGCGCTGGCCGGCGGTGAGGCCGTCCCGGCCCATCCGGGGTTCACCGTCGTGCTGCGCGGCTACGACCCGCAGGAGGTCGACGCCTGGATCCGGGAGCGTACGACGCCACCGGGCGCAACGCCGCGTCGGCCGGCCGTGCTGCAAGTGACGGACCGGCCGGCGGGCGAGCGGTTCACCGTCGTGCGGCTGGCCGAGGGCTACGACATCGGCGAGGTCGACGCGTTCCTCGACCGGGTTCGCGGCACCCTCGGCGCGACGCTGACCGCCGATGAGGTCCGGCAGGTCCAGTTCACGACCGTGCGGCTGCGGGCCGGGTACGACATGCGGGCCGTCGACGAGTACCTCGACGAGGTGGCCGCCGAGGCCGGCCGGGCGGCGCCGGCGGTGGGAACGCCGGCTGCGGAGCCGACCACGGCGGACTGGCATGAGTCGCTGGCCGATCGGTACGAGCTGCTGAAGGTCGCCGACCGGCCGGCGGGGGATCGGTTCCGGACGGTGCGGCTGCGCGAGGGCTACGACCTCGGCGAGGTGGACGCGTTCGTCGACCATGTCCGGGCGACGCTGGCCACGACCCTGACCGCCGCGGAGGTCAGGGGCACCGAGTTCACCACTGTGCGACTGCGTGAGGGCTACGACATGCAGACGGTCGACGAGTGGCTTGACGCCGTCCAGGCGGCGACCCGCGGCTGACGGCCGGACGGCGGCGCTGGTCGGCGGCGCCCCGGGGGGACCGGGGGGACCGGCTCGGGCCGCTGGAGGTCTGCGCTCACATCTGACGGCAGACCTCCATCGCGCGATGGGGCTCTGCGGTCGTATCCGACGGCAGACCTCCAGCGCGCCGACGGGGGTCCGGCGCTCGCGCGGGACCGGCGCCGCCGCCGCTGACGTCAGTGCGTCCGGGCGGTCGTCAGCTCGATCAGCTGCGACAGCGCCTTCCGGCCGTCGTCGGTGACGTCCGCCGCGTCGAGCGCGCCGCGGGCGTCCGCCACCAGGTCGTCGACCAGCGCCTCGACCCGGGCCAGCGCGCCGGTGCCGACCAGCACGTCACGTAGCGCCGTCACGCCGTCGAGGTCCAGCGCGGGGTCGCCGAGCCGGGCGTCGACGAGCGCCGCCTGCTCCGCCGACGCCCGCTCCAGCGCGTAGGCGATGAGCAGCGTTCGCTTGCCCTCGCGCAGGTCGTCGCCGGTGGGCTTGCCGGTCTGGGCGGAGTCGCCGAAGACGCCGAGGACGTCGTCGCGGAGCTGGAATGCCTCGCCCAGGGCCGCGCCGAACCGCCGGTACGACGCCAGCAGCGGCTCCGGCGCCTCGGCCAGCGCGCCGCCGATGACCAGCGGGTGCTCGACGGAGTAGCGGGCCGACTTGTACCGGATTACGGTGCGGGCCCGGTCGGCCTGGCCACCCGGCAGCGCGCCGCCGCTGACCTGCTCGAGCATGTCCAGGTACTGCCCGCCGCCGACCTCGGTGCGCATGCGGTCGAACACCGCCCGCGCGGCCCGCAGCCGGTCGCCGTCGACGCCGGCGCGGTCGAACACCTCGGCGCTCCACGCCAGCAGCATGTCGCCGAGCAGGATCGCCGCCGCCGCGCCGAACCCGTCGGCGTCGCCCTGCCAGCCGGAGTCGCGGTGCAGCGTCGCGAACCGGCGGTGGACGGACGGCAGCCCGCGGCGGGTGTCGGACGCGTCGATGAGGTCGTCGTGGACCAGCGCCGACGCCTGGAACAGCTCAAGCGCCGCCCCGATCGTCACCAGCGCATCGTCGGCCGGGTCGCCGCCGGCCGCCCGCCAGCCCCAGTAGGCGAACGTCGGGCGCAGCCGCTTCCCGCCGGACAGGAACGCGGCCGCGGCGTCGACCAGCGGCAACGTCTGCGGGCTGGCGGCGCCGAGCAGGTCGCGCTGCTGGTCCAGGAACGCGTCGAGGGCCTGCTGGATGCGCGGCCGCAGGAGGCCGACCGGCTCGTCGGGGCCCGCGAGGGGCGCTGGGGTCACCACCCCGCCAGGCTAGGGGGTAGCCGAGCCCAGGGCCGCTTCGAGGTCGTCGAGGATCGCGTGCGCGCCACGGTAGGTCGAGCTGCCCCACACGTCGTAGTCGGCGTCGACGACCTTGCCTGCCTGCGCCGCCGGGAGGTTCTGCCACAGCGCCGACGACGTGATCGTCTCCCGTGCGCCGGTGTTCTCGCCGTTGGCCATGACGAAGACGACGTCGCCGTCGACCTCGGGGATCAGCTCCAGGCTGATCTCGATGAAGTCGCGGTCCGGGTCGGGCTCCAGCTGGCCGGCCGGGCGGGCGAAGCCGACGTCGTCGAGCACCTGGCCGGGGAACGACGCCGGCGTCTCCAGCCGCAGCACGTCCGCCGCCTGCACCCGGACCAGCGACACCTCGGCCGCGCCCGGGTCGCCCACCGCGGCGCGGACCTCCTCGACGTGCGCGTCGTACTCGGCGACGACCTCCTCGGCCCGCTCCGGCACGCCGAGCGCCTCGGCCAGCTCGGCGACGTGCGAGCGCCAGCTGCCGGTGCCGTCCCAGGCCAGCGACACGGTCGGGGCGATCTGAGAGAGGTCGTCGTAGGCCTCGGCGAGCGCGGCGATGTCGACGCTGACGATGAGGTCGGGGTCGGCGACGGCCAGCGCCTCGATGTCCGGCTCGTTCGTGGCGCCGACGATCTCCAGGTCCTCGACGGGGAAGTCGTCCGGGAGGAAGGTGGCGAGGTCGGCGCCGTCACCCGTCTCGGCCGCCGCGGCGATCGGCTCGAACCCGAGGTCGACCAGCGCGGACAGCGTCGGGCGCCACAGGACGGCGATGCGCTGCGGGTCGTCGGGCACCTCGGTCTCGCCCTGGGCGTGGACGACGGTGTGCGTGGCCTGCTCGCCGGACTCGTCGGCGGCGGGGGTGTCGTCATCGCCGCCGCACGCGGTGAGCGCGAGCAGGGCGGCCAGGGTCAGGGCGGCGGGACGGCGGCGCATGGGGTCTCCGGGGGCTCAGGACGGACGGCGTTCGAGGGCGGCCCGGCGCCTGGCGACCCGGACCTCGTCGTCGACGTAGGGGCAGCCGCCGCAGAACGCCGCGGGCTGCTGCCGGGCGTCTCGCGGGCGCAGGTCGTCGACGACGTACTTGAGGCAGCAGGTGCCCTTGACGCTGCCGGCCGCGACGCCGCCGGACCACGGCACCCGCAGCAGCCGGGGCCGGCGGCGCACCGGTGCGCCCAGTGCGACCAGTTCGTCGACGACGGCGTGGGTGCGCCGCCAGGTCTCGTCCGGGTCGAGGCCGGCGGCGTTGGCCGCGAGGACGGCGGGGCCGCCGAGGCGGTCGGCGACGGAGCTCCACATCGTCCGCACGCCGTACGGGGCCAGCCCGGCGGCCGTCTCGATGACGGGCGCGAGGAGCGTGTGCAGCCGCCGGGCCACCTCGGCGGCGCTGACGTCGTCGTCGACGTCGCCGCCGGTGAGCGCCAGCCGGTCGAACTGCGCGCCGTCGACGTGCACGTGCGTGGTGGACGGCTCCAGCGGGAGGCTGCGGCCGTCGACCAGGTAGCTCGCCAGCAGCGCCGTCGTGATCCGGCCGGTCAGGCGGAGCACCAGGTACGACGCGGCCACGTTGCGATGGCCGCCGGCGTCGTCGTCGAGGCGGTCCAGCCAGGCGGCGACGACTCCGGGGCCGGCCGCGGCGTCGGCGAGCGTCGTCCAGCCGTCGCCGCCGGCCGACGTGACGAACCCGAAGGACGGATGCAGCCGCTCGAGCCGGCGCGCGGCGGCGTCGAGAGGCTCGGTGGCGGTCGCGGCAAACATAGGTATAGCTAACCTAAAACCTTGCGAGGAAGATCGCCAATCGTTCGACCACTGAGACGATCTGTCCGAAAGGCGGACGCACCGGTAGTCTGAGGCGATGGCATTGGGACTTCCGTCGACGATGCCCGGGGGTGCGCGCACCATCCGGGAGCTGCTGGCCGCCGGCGGGAGATCGTTCTCGTTCGAGTTCTTCGCCCCGAAGTCGGAGGCCGCGGAGGTCGCCTTCTGGCAGACCATGCGCGACCTCGAGCGGCTGCAGCCGACGTTCGTCTCGGTCACGTACGGGGCGGGCGGCACCACCCGTGAGGGCACCGTGCGGCTCACCGAGGGCATCGCCCGCGACACCACCCTCACCGTCGTCGGGCACCTCGCCGCCGTCGCCCACTCGGTGGCCGAGCTACGCAACGTCATCGGCCAGTACGCCGACGCGGGCGTGCGCAACTTCCTCGCGCTGCGCGGCGACCCGCCCGGCAACCCGCAGGGCGAGTGGGTGCAGCACCCGGAGGGCTTCGCGTACGCGGAAGATCTGGTGCGGCTGATCCGCACGCACGGCGACTTCTGCGTCGGCGTCGCGGCGTTCCCCGACAAGCACCCGCGTTCGCCCGACCTCGAGACCGACGCCCGGTTCCTGGCCCGCAAGTTCCAGGCCGGCGCCGACTACGCCATCACCCAGATGTTCTTCCACGCCGACGACTACCTGCGGCTGCGCGACCGCGTGGCGGCGTCCGGGGGAACGGCGCCGATCATCCCGGGCATCATGCCGGTGACGAACGTGCGGCAGATCCAGCGCTTCGCCCAGCTGACGGCGGCCGACTTCCCGGAGCCGCTGGCGCAGCGGCTGCTGGCCGTCGAGGACGACCCCGAGGCGGTCCGGGCGATCGGCGTCGAGGTGGCGACCGAGCTGTGCGAGCGGCTGCTCACCGAGGGCGTCCCCGGCCTGCACTTCATCACGCTGAACAAGTCCACGGCGACGCGGGAGATCTACCAGAACCTCGGCGTCGGCGCCCTGTCCTAAGCGCGTCCGATGTGGTCGGTGACGATCGCCGCCGACTGCGCGACCAGCGCGATGCCCGGGCCCGGGTGGGCGCCCGCGCCGGCGAGGTAGAGGCCGCGGATCCGGGTGACGTTGGCGGGACGGCGGAAGATCGCGGTGACGCGGCCGGTGGCGGCGCCGTGGACGTGGCCGCCGGCGGCGTCGTACCAGCTGGTCGCGGGGCCGCCGGTGGCGGGGAAGCGGATCTCCGGCGCCCGGGTGGGGTCGGCCCGGACTGCGGTGGTGGGTGCCGCGTCGTCCCGGCGGCGTCCGAACAGGCCGCGGCGCTCGCCGTCGAGGCCGCCCGGCGGTGCCGTCCACACGACCGCGTCGGCGCCGATCGTCCCGTCCGCCAGTTGAATGCCGTCGACCCGCTTGCCCGCGAGCGCCGGGCCGGACACCGTCGCGCCGTAGCGGAACCGCGCGCCGCGCTCGGCCGCCCGCCCGGCGAGCACGTCGACCAGCCGCGGCAGCTCGGCCGTCCACACGCCGAACGTCTGCTCCAGGTAGGGCAGCACGGTCAGCGCGGCCGGTGCCGTCGCGGGGTCGGCGCCGTAGCGGGTCGCGTACGACACCAGGGCGGCCCGCAGGTGTGGCTCGCGCAGCGATGTCGCGACGTCGCGCAGCGTCTGCGCCTGCCGGGACACCTTGGCGCCGGCGTGGCCGAGGACCAGCGGCCGCAGCTCGCGCCAGGCGCGGTCCCCGTGCGCGACGACGGCGTCCCACTGCGCGCCCGCCCCGGCGCCGAACGCGTCGTCGAGGGCGCGCCGGGTGCCGGACGGGCTCGCGTTCGGGACCGCGACCTCGGCGCCGTCGGCGAACACCCACCGCGCCGCGGGGTCGACCGGGACGACGTCCAGCTCGCGCTCCAGCGGACGGCCGGTCTTGCGGAACAGGTCACGCAGGACCGCCGGCAGCGTGAACGGCTGCGGTCCGAACGCGAGCTGGCCGCCGGGCGCCGGGCCGGACTCCAGCACCGTCACCTCGTGGCCGAAGTCGGCGAGCGCGAGCGCGGAGCAGAGCCCGGCCAGGCCCGCCCCCACGACGACGACGCGCGCCACGCCTCAGCCGGTGACGTCGACGGGGGTGCCGCCGGTGACCCGGACCAGCTCGTCGAACGTCGTCGGGAAGACGGAGTGCGGGTGGCCGGCCGCGGCCCAGACGCGGTCGTACTTCTGCAGCCAGACGTCGACCAGCGTGCGCACCGGCGCCGGGTGCCCGACCGGGGCGACGCCGCCGATGGGCTGGCCGGTGTGGGTGCGCACGAATTCCGGGGTGGCGCGACCGACCTTCGTGGCGCCGGCCGCCCGGGCCAGGGCCGCGACGTCCGCGCGGTGGGCGCCGCTGGTGAGGACGAGCAGGGGAGCGCCGTCGCAGTCGAAGATCAGCGAGTTGGCGATGGCGCCGACCTCGCAGCCGAGCTGCTGCGCCGCCGCGGCCGCCGTCGGCGCGGAGTCGCCGAGCGCGACGATCTCGGGACTCGTGCCCGCCGCCGCGAGAGCCTCGCGGACGCGCTGCACATTCGGGTGGTTGAGAACCTTGTCACTGCTGGTCACAGGGGTCGACCCTACCCTCTCCCGGTTCGTGCCCGAGACCTTGTCGGTGGTGGGGTGTACATTTCTCAGTAGGTCGAACAGTCGTTCGAACATGATGCGGAGGCGGCCATGACTGTGGAGATTCAGGAGTACAGCAGGGTGGCGGGCGGCCACGGCCTGCCGGCCCGGCGCGCCCGGCCGCCCATGGGTCACGCGGCGCTCGATCTCATCGAGCACGCGCGCCTGTGCCTCGCCGAGGCCGCGTCGGCCGGTCACGCGGGCGACCGGTTCGCCGCGGCTCACCTGGCCGCGTTGCGGGCGGCGGCGGCCGTGCTGGCGGCGAAGGCCCGGCCGGCCGAGAGCGGGCGGGGCCGCGGGCGGCGCGGGCACGGTCCGCGCAACGTGTGGGACCTGCTGCCCGGGGTGGCGCCCGAGCTGGCCGAGTGGGCCGCCTTCTTCGGCGCCAACGCCGGCAAGCGGGCCGCCGCCCAGGCCGGCCTGCCCGGCGCGGTCACCCCCCGCGAAGCCGACGACCTCCTCCGCGAGGCCGACTCCTTCCTCGGGCTGGTCTGCGTGCTGCTCGGGCTGCCCTACCAGGAACCGCTCGACGGCCCGGTGGTCGCCCTGGTGTCCGGCGCTGCCTGAGCGCGCGGTTCCCGGGGCCGCCTGAGCCGCCGGCCGCCCGGCGCTGCCTGAGGCGTTGGCCGCGCGGCGCTGCCTGAGCCGCCGGCACACCCGCGCCGCCCGCGCCGCCGTCGTGAGCCGGGAAGTCCTGGGGCGCCCGCAGTGTTAAGACAGTTGTCCTGTCTGTCCGATGTCGGGAGAGCCGCCATGTCGAGCCGCAGCGAGCTGTATGAGCTCGTCGATGAGCCGTCCGAGCTGGAGTCGCCTGTTCTGGTCTACTGGTTCGACGGTTTCGTGGACGCGGGCCGGGCCGGCGGCGGGCTCGTCGACCATCTGCTCGCGACCCTCGACACCGAGGTCGTAGCGCGGTTCGACGTCGACGCGCTGATCGATTACCGGGCGCGGCGGCCGGAGATGCGCTTCGCCGACGGTGCGTTCCAGGAGTACGACGCGCCGGAGCTGACGCTGCGGCTGGTCCGCGACGACGTCGGCGCGCCGTTCCTGCTGCTGTCGGGCCCTGAGCCGGACGTGCGGTGGGAGGCGTTCGTGGCCGCCGTCACCGACCTCGTGGAACGGCTGGGCGTGAAGTTGGCCATCGGCGTGCACGGCATCCCGAACCCGGTGCCGCACACCCGTCCGCTGAGCGTCCTCACCCACGCCAACCGGCCGGGACTGCTCGACGACTCCGCGTTGGTGGACGTCGAACTGCGGGTGCCGGGCAACATCTCGTCGCTGCTGGAGTACCGGCTCGGCCAGACCGGCCACGACGCCATCGGGCTGGTCGCCCGCGTCCCGCACTACCTCGCCGAGTCCGAGTACCCGCAGTCGTCGCTGACGCTGCTGCGGGCGCTGAGCGCCAGCACCGGCCTGCTGCTGCCGTCCGGCGAACTGGCCGAGGCCGCCCGCCGCACCGACGAGTTGGTCCGCGAGCAGGTCGAGGGCAACGACCAGGTCGCCAAGGTCGTCCACGCGCTGGAGAACCAGTACGACGCGTTCGCCGGCGGCGACGCCCGTGGCAGCCTCATCGCCGAGCAGCGGGCCGTGCCCAGCGCCGACGAGATCGGCGCCGAGCTCGAGCAGTTCCTCGCCGACCTCGACGACTCCGGTGATGACGGCGACGGCGAGGACGACGACCGGTAGCGGCTACTCGCCGCCGTCCGACGGGCGGCGCATGCGGTTGGTGATGTTGTCGAACAGCTTGCCGCCGGCGTCGCCCACACCGTTGACGATGTCGCGCAGCGAGCTGATCAGCGGGTCGGACGTGCGGCTCCACGACTCCTGGTACGACTTCGCCGCGTTGCGCACCTCCTGGTTGATGGAGGCGTCGCGGTCGCCGGAGCGGCGCGGGTAGTCGCCGGCCAGGATGCGGCTGTACTCGCCGGAGGCCGCCCAGCGGTCCAGCTCGGCCAGCCGGACGACGGCCTGCGGGTGCGTGCGGCCCATCAGGCTCATCAGCTTGATGACGCCGTCGCGGGCGTCTTCGCCGGCGTCGTACTCGCGCGCCTGCTGCAGGAACGCGTCGATGTCCATCTCGGCCAGCCGCGAGCCGCCGGCCATCTTCATCAGCGAGCGCTTCGCGGCGTCGGGGTCCTGCGACGCCAGCAGGCCGGCGCGGTCGGCGGACAGTTCGGACTTGCGCTGCCACTCTTCGAGCGCGAACACGATGGCGCGCAGCCCGACGTAGCCGAGCGGGATCCACGCGACCCGCAGCGCCAGCCGCGTCAGCATGAGCAGCAGCGTGCGGTAGACGGCGTGCCCGGACAGGATGTGCCCGACCTCGTGGCCGACGGCGAAGCGCCGCTCCTCGGCGTCGAGGAGGTCGAACAGCCCGGTGGTGACGACGATGAACGGCCGGTCGGTGCCGATGGCCATCGCCCGCGGGTTCGGGTCCTGGATGACGTACAGTTCGGGCCGCTCGACGTCGAGGATGTGGGCGGCGTCGACGACGTCCTGGTAGACGGCGCGGAACTGGGTCTCGCCGACCCGGACGGCGCTGGACAGGTAGTGCAGCCGCAGGCTGCGCTCGTTGAACAGGCCCGACATCTTGCGCAGCACGGTGTCGAACCCGCGCAGCGACCGCATGGCGACCAGCGCGCCCCGGTCGGCCGGGTGCTCGTACGCGCGCGAGCTGAGGTCGGGGAAGCGGACGCGGCTACGGTCGGGCTCAGTCGTCATGCTGCCCATCGTAGACCGGGGTATTGACAATGCACATACTCGGTATACATGCTGTCCCTCCACAGAGACCCGAAGCCCGAGGGGGAGCACGTTCGTGGGCGTCACGCGCCGCATCGTCCTGCCGACGATCAAGATCCTGCTGCTGGCCGTCATCGCGGTGGCCGCGGTCCGCCTCGCCTTCGGCGGCGACGAGTCCACCGCCGACGACGACCCGGCGACGCCGTCGGTCCAGATCGTCCAGCCCGAGGTCCCGGCCAGCATCGGGACCGTGGTCAACACCGTCGAGGTCGAGGGCACCATCACGGCCGACGCGCCGACGCCGGTCCGCGCGACCGACGCCGGCGAGGTGACGACGTTCCTGGCCGACCCCGGCGACATCGTCGAGGAGGGCGACCCGCTGCTCGAAGTGGTCTTCGAGGAGGAGGGCGAGCCCACCACCGAGACCGACGACGAGGGCAACGAGGTCGAGGTGCCGGGCGAGCCGGTCCGCCGGTTCCGCACCATCGAGGCGCCCGCCGCCGGCACCGTCGGCGAGTTCGACGTGCTGAAGGGCGAGACGGTCGCGGTCGGCGACGCCGTCGGCACCATCTCGACCGGGGGCTTCACGGTGTCCGGCTCGCTGTCCGCGGAGCAGCAGTACCGGCTGGTCAGCGGCCCGACGTCGGCCGAGGTGCAGGCCCGCGGCGGCCCCGCCCCGTTCGCCTGCACCGACCTGCGCACGGGCCGGTCCGCGGGCGGCGGAGGTGACGGCGGCAGCGAGAGCGGCGGCGGCGACGAGGCCGGCGCGGCGCCGGATGACCCGATCGCGCCGGACCAGAGCGGCGGCGGCTCCAGCACCGCGATCTCCTGCACGGTCCCGCCCGACGTGACGGTGTTCGACGGGCTGGCCGCGACGATGGTGATCGAGGCGGGCCGGGCCGAGAACGTGGTGGTGGTGCCGGTCACCGCGGTCGAGGGTTCGTTCGAGGCGGGCAACGTGTGGAAGGCCGGCCCGGACGGCGAGCCGGTGGAGACGCCGGTGACGCTGGGCCTCACCGACGGCGAGCTGGTCGAGATCCGCGAGGGCCTGGCCGAGGGCGAGTCCGTCCTCGAGTTCGTCCCCGGCGGCAGTTCCGAGGACGAGGAGATGCTCGAGCCCGGCATGGTCGGCGACGCCGGATGAGCCTCATCGAACTGGACGGCGTCGGCCGGACGGTGTTCCTGCCCGACGGCGACCGCCTGGAGATCCTGCGCGGCGTCACGCTGACCATCGAGGCCGGCGAGCACGTGTCGATCGTCGGCCGCTCCGGGTCGGGGAAGTCGACGCTGCTCAACCTCATGGGCCTGCTCGACACCCCGTCCGACGGCGAGTACGTGCTGGAGGGCCGGCCGACCCGCGGGCTGTCGCAGCGGCAGCGCGCCCGGCTCCGCGGCGCCGGCTTCGGCTTCGTGTTCCAGCAGTTCAACCTGCTGCCCGGCCGCACGGCGCTGCAGAACGTCGCCGCGCCGCTGCTGTACTCCGGCGGCCGCGACTTCTGGCGCCGGAACCGGCTGGCCGCGGACATGCTGGAGCGGGTCGGCCTGGGCGACCGGGCCGACACCATGCCGGAGAAGCTGTCCGGCGGCGAGCAGCAGCGGGTCGCCATCGCGCGCAGCCTGATCCGCTCGCCCCGGGTGATCCTCTGCGACGAGCCGACCGGCGCGCTGGATGTGCAGACCGGCACCGAGATCATGGACCTGCTCGACGCCATCGCGGGGGAGTCCGGCGCCACCCTGGTCACCATCACGCACGACACGATGGTCGCCGCGCGGGCGCACCGGCACTACCGCCTCGACGCCGGCCTGCTCGGCCCGCTGGACCCGGCCACGCTGGCGCCGGCCCGTCAGGTGGTCGCGTCGTGACGGGACTGGTCGCGGCGTTCGTCGAGGCGTGGGACGAGGTCCGCATCCACAAGGTCCGGGTCATCGTGTCGCTGATCGGCGTGCTGATCGCCGTCGCCGCCATGACGGTGATCACCGCCCTGGGCGACATGGCCCGGCAGGCCAACGCCGAACATTCCGAGCGGACCAGCGGCCGGGCCGCGACGCTGCAGGTCAACGCTTGGTCGATGGACGGGACGCAACCGGCGGCGGACACGCTGACCAGCGCCTACGCCGAGGTCGTCGAGCGGCATGCGGTCGAGTACTCGTCGCTGCTGAGCACCACGGAGCTGCGGGTTCAGTTCACCGAGGGCGCCGAGCCGGTGTGGGCGAGCTACGTCGACCGGCCGTACGGCGAGATGCATCGCATCGAGCCGGCGCACGGCCGCTGGTTCAGCGCCGCCGACGAGCGCCGGTTCGCCCCCGCGATCGTCGTCAACGAGGCGTTCCACCAGCGGCTGGGCGAGCCGGACCTGCGCACCAACCCGACGGTGGTGCTGGCCGGCGAGCGGCCGGTCCGGGCCACCGTCATCGGGGTGACGCCGAACGCGTACAGCGACGAGATGCCGTCGGTGTACCTGCTCCAGGCGCACCAGCAGCAGTGGGGCATCCAAGGGATGTACGACAGCGCGCCGCTGCTGGAGCTGTGGGTGCCGCCGGAGAACGCGGAGGAGTTCACCGAGGTGGTCCGCGCCGACCTCGCCGGCCTACTCGGCCAGGACCTGCAGATCGAGGTCTACCGGCTGGACCCGACCGACTTCGACGTCATCGACGGCCAGCTGCAGTGGGTCGTCCGCGGCGTCAGCGTCATCGCGCTGGGCATGGGCGCGCTGGGGCTGCTGAACATCGCGCTGGTGACGGTCCGGTACCGGGTCCGCGAGATCGGTGTCCGGCGCAGCTTCGGCGCGACCTCCGGCCGGGTGTTCTTCTCGGTGATGATGGAGAGCGTGTTCGCGACGGCGGTCGCCGGCCTCGCCGGGGTGGTGCTGGCGGTCGCGATCGTCAAGAACGTGCCGATCGACGAGCTGATCGGCGGCAGCGTCACCGACGTGCCGGAGTTCCCGGTCCGGGCCGCGGTCGAGGGCCTGGTCGCGGCGACGGTGGTCGGGGCCCTGGCCGGGATCGTCCCCGCCACCGTCGCCGTCCGCGTGAAGGTGATCGACGCGATCCGCTTCTAGTCGATGGCGATCACCGTCGTGCTGGAGGTGGCGGCGTAGCCGACCAGGCCGAGGTAGGGGAGGTCCGGGTCGAGGCCGGTCCAGGTCACCGTCACCTCGGCGGGGTCGCCGGCCCGGGCGGGCAGCGGGTCGGGCGCGACGGTCGCGGTGCCGGTCGCATCCGCCCCGACGGCGAAGGTGCGCAGCGAGAAGTCGACCGGGCCGCCGTCCGGGCTGGAGAACAGGTGCACCAGCGCGGTGTACGTCCCCGGCCCGGGCGAGGTGAGGTCGACGCGCTCGCTGGCCGCGCCGGTCGCGCCGTTCACCGGCAGCTCGGCGCCGTCGGGACCGTAGAGGTAGAGGTCGTAGTCGGCCGACTCCTGGGCCGCGACGAGGTCGAAGCGGGCCAGCGACGTGCCGTCGGGCACCTCGAACTCCACCACCTGCGACGACCCGTTGCCGGCCGGGTCGGGCGCCTCGCCGGGCGTGAGCGACCCGTCCGTCACGGTGCCCGGCACCAGGCCGCGCAGCGTGAGGTCGACGTCGCCGGTGGTGGACGTGGTCACCGCGTAGGTGGCCGAGCCGTCGGCGGCGGTCGCGGCGACTTCGGCCGGCGCGGCGACGGCGACCGGGCGGGCCACAATCGGGCTGCGCACCGTCGTGCCGGCGCCGCTCCAGGTCAGCGTGCCGTGCGCGTACTCGTCCAGCGCCGCCCGGGTGCGGGTGAGGGTGACCTCGAACGTCTTGCTCTGCCCGGGCCGGCCGAAGTACAGGACCGACGGGGTGACTCGCGCGGTGAAGCCGGGCACGTCGACGCTCGCGCGGTACAGCCCCGGCGTGACGGCGGTGACGGTGCGGGTGACGGTCTGCCGCCCGGCCAGCGCGCCGACGGCGATGGACGGCTGGTTGAGGTCGGACGGGTCGATCGGCTCGACGCCCGGGACGCCGGTGTCCTCGCCGGTGCCCTCCAGGAACGCCAGCCAGTCGGCGGTGCCCGACTCGTACACCAGGCCGGGCGCCAGGAACCGGGCCGGGTCGACGTGCCCGGCGCCGGCGTGGAAGCGGTCGCGGTCCGGCTGGCCGGAGGGGGCGACGAGGTCGTACGCCGTCGTCATCATCGCCGACTTCACCGCGGCGGCCGACCAGTCCGGCTGCTCGGCCCGGATCAGCGCGGCCAGCCCCGCGACGTGCGGCGCCGCCATCGACGTGCCGGAGAGGAAGTCGAAGTCGTTGCCGTCGTGCGGGCCGGGCGCGACCGCCGCGAGCACGTCGACGCCCGGCGCGGAGAGGTCCGGCTTGAGCAGGTCGCCGCCGTTGGCCAGGGCCGGACCGCGGGACGAGAACCCGGCCAGCACCGGCGTCGGCGTCGGCGGCAGGTCGGTCTGGTCGCCGGGCAGCAGCGCCGCCGTGGCGCCGTCGCCGGCCGCGTACTCCCGGATCGCCGCGGCGTCGTCGGCCCCGACGTGCGTCGTCGGCAGCAGGTGGAAGTCGGCGTTCAGCGTCTCGGCCGGGTCCAGGTTGCCCAGCACGACGGCGACGCCGCCGGCCCGCTGGACCTCCGCCGACTTCGCGACGCGGTCGTAGACGCCGCGGTCGCAGATGACGACGGCGCCCGCGGCGGCCGCGTCGTCCAGCGACGACGGCCCGCACAGCGCCGCCTCGTCCGGCTCGACGCCCGCGGCAGGGATCTCGCGGGCGTCGACCAGTGGGGTCTGCTCCGGCAGGCCGGTGTCGCTGATCATCGAGCCGCGGAAACGCCGGCCGTCGCCCAGCTCGACGGTGCCTTCGTAGTTCTGGTGCGTGCTGGCCGCGACGGTGGTGACCCACGGGCTGTTGTGCGCGACGGTCGACTCGCCCGGTCCGGAGTTTCCGGCCGACGCCGACACGAACACGTTCGCCGACGCCGCGGACAGGAACGCCAGCTCGACCGGGTCGACCAGCGTGTCGGTGGCGCCGGAGATGGAGTAGTTGATGACGTCGACGCCGTCGAGGATGGCCTGATCGATGGCGGCGACGGAGTCGGACGGGTAGCAGCCGCCGGTGTTCTCGTCATCGTCCTGCCAGCACACCTTGTACGCCGCGATCGACGCGCCCGGCGCCATGCCCGACCCGGCGCCGAACTCGCGGCCGTTCACCGCCATCGGCACGCCGTGGTTCCCGGCCGCCGTGCTCGCGGTGTGGCTGCCGTGGCCGTCGCCGTCACGGGTGGACAGGTGCTCGTCCGGGTCGCGGTGCTCCGGCGGCACGTTCGCGACGAAGCCGTCGTCGTAGTAGCGGGCCGACACGAGCTTGCCGTTGCACAGGTCGGCGGTCCAGTCCTCGCCGGTCTCGCACTCGCCGGTGAACGTGTCGCCGTTCGCCTTGAGCACCGCGGTGCCGGTGTCCGACGTCCGGTAGGCGACGCCGGTCTCGCCGGTCGGCCCGTCCGCCAGCTCCGGGCCGGCGAACGACGCGCTCTCGGGCCAGATGCCGGTGTCGATGACCCCGACGACGACGCCCCGGCCCGCCTCGGCCGCCCCGCCGAGCGACGACCACACGCCGTCGTCGCCGGTCAGGCCGAGGAACTCCGGCGACGCGACGGTGTCGGCGGCGCGCGGGACGTCCGGCACGACGGCGAGCACCCGCGGGTCGGCGGTCAGCTCGGCGGCCTGCTCCGCGGTCAGCTCGGCCGCGAACCCGTTCACCGCGACGGTGTACTGGTAGTGCGGCTCGGCGCCGACCTCGCCCGCGACCTCGCGCTGCCGCTCGTCCAGGTGCTCGCGGTACGCGCGGACCGCGCGGTCGCCGGCCCGCAGTCGTTCGCCGTCGCCCGGAGCCGTCGCGTCGAGGCCGCGCACCCCGCCCTCGTAGCTGGCCGCGGGCGCTCCCGTCAGCACGACGACGTAGGGGCCGGCGGCGAGGCTGCGCGGCGTGGGCGCGGGCGGCCGGTCCGGTGCGGCGGCGGCGGTCGAGGCGGCGGCCACGGCGACGACGCTGGCGAGCGCGGCGACGAGGCGGGTACGGCGGGGCGGGCGCGCCACGGGCATCCTCCGGGGAGTGGTGACATTCGTCATGGGCCGGCCCCGCATCGGTCATCGAGGCCGGTGACATCGCCCACCGGATCTGGCCGCGTGCCCCGGCCACGATGGGGTCATGGCGAACATCGAACCATTCCAGGCGGCCCGAGGAGGGCGACATGGCTGAGGTCATCGAGGTCTCCGGGGTGCGCCGCAGCTACGGCGACTACGAGGCGGTGCGCGGCGTGACGTTCTCCGTCGCGCGGGGCGAGCTGTTCGCGCTGCTCGGCACGAACGGCGCCGGCAAGACGTCCACCCTCGAGGTGGTCGAGGGACTGGCCCGGCCCGCCGGCGGCCGGGTCCGCGTGCTCGGCCGCGACCCCTACGCCGACCGCGCCGCCGTCCGGCCGCGCATCGGCGTCATGCTGCAGCAGGGCGGCTTCCCGGCCGACCTCACGGCGGCGGAGACGGCGACGATGTGGGCGGGGACGCTGACCCGGCCCCGTCCGGTCGCCGAGGCGCTGGAGCTGGTCGACCTCGCGCATCGCGCCGGCGTCGCCGTCAAGCAGCTCTCCGGCGGCGAGCGGCGCCGGCTCGACCTCGCGCTGGCCGTCCTGGCCCGCCCGGAGGTGCTGTTCCTGGACGAGCCGACCACCGGGCTGGACCCGGAGAGCCGGCGCAACACCTGGCGGCTGGTGCGGACGCTGCTCGACGACGGCGTCACGGTGCTGCTCACGACCCACTACCTCGACGAGGCCGAGGAGCTGGCCGACCGGCTGGCGATCATGCACCAGGGCCGCATCGTCCGCACCGGCACGGTCGCCGAGGTCGTCGCGTCGCAGCCGGCGACGGTGTCGTTCACGCTGCCGCCGTCCGTGCCGCGGGACCGGTTGCCCGAGCTGCCCGGCACGTTCGCCGTCGATGACGGGCGGCGGGTCGAGCTGCACACCGGCACCATGCAGGCGACGCTGACCGGGCTGCTGGTGTGGGCCCGCGACCACGACGTCGAACTGCGCGACCTGTCCGCCCGGCCGGCGTCGCTGGAACAGGCGTTCCTGGCGGTGGCGTCGTCGGACGGCGTGGAGACCGAGCGAGCGGAGGTGGCGGCATGAGCGCCGTCCTGACGGCCGGGTCGGCACGCCGGGTGCGCGCGCTGGCGGCGGCGGAGCTGCGGCTGCTGGTGCGCAACCGCACGGCGATGTTCACGGCGCTGGCGCTGCCGGTGCTCACGGTGGCGGTGCTCAGCTCGATCGGCTTCGGCGAGGAGACCGACCTGCCGCTCGGCGCCGTCGTCGTGACGATGCTGACCGGGTTCGCGCTGCTGTACGTCGTCTACTACAACCTGGTGTCGGCGTACGTGGCCCGGCGCGAGGAGCTGGTGCTCAAGCGGCTGCGGGTCGGCGAACTGCGCGACGGCGAGATCCTGGCCGGCACCGCGCTGCCGTCGATCGTCGTGGCGGTGGCGCAGGTCGTGCTGACCGCGGCCGTCTCGGCCGTCGCGTTCGGCCTGGACACGCCGCCGAACGTGCCGCTCGCGCTGCTGGCCGTCGCCGCCGGCGTGGTGATGTTCGTGCTGCTCGCCGCCGCGTCCACCGCGATCACCCGCAACGTCGAGATGGCGCAGGTCAGCACGTTGCCGGTGCTGTTCCTCTGCATGGGCAGCCTGATCTTCTCCGGCGTCGTCATGCCGGCCGAGTCCGTGCCCGAGCGCGTCAATGAGGTCGTCCGGTTCATCCCGCTGACCCCTGTCGTCGACCTCGTCCAGCTCGGCCTGACCGGGCAGACCCGCGACGGCGACACCGTCGGGTTCGGCGCCAGCTGGTCCGAGGCCGCCGTCCCGGCCGCGATCCTCGTGGCCTGGATCGCGATCGGCGTGTGGGCGCTGCGGCGCTGGTTCCGCTGGGAGCCGCGAGGCTGAGGCCGCGCGTGACAAGCTGATGCCCGTGTCGATGGTGAGCCGGTGGTGGGAGGAGCGGAGCGCGCCGCAGCGCTTCGACCTCTACACCCGCGGCACCCTGTACTCCATGCTGGCGGCCGAGCCGCTGGTGGCGCTGCTGATCGCGTCGTCCAGCGAGGACCTCGGCTCGGCCGCCGCGATCGGCGTCTTCGTCGCCCTCGCCGCCGCGCACGCCGGCATCGGCGTCGTCGTCCTGCGCGGCGGGCTGGCCTGGTACCTGGGCCGCGGCGTCTGGCCGTACCGGTGGACGGTGGCGCTGCTCGCGGCGACGGTGTGCGTGGCGGGCGCGGCGGTGGCGGCGTTCGGCTGGATGGCGCCGCCGGAGCCCGGTGTCGTCAGCGGCGCCGTCGCGACGCAGTTCGCCGTCATCATGGTGTCCGGCTTCACCGTCGGGGTGCTGACGCCGCGACTGGACAGCCCGCGGCTGACCCTGCTCGCGCTGCTGTTCGGCGCCGTGATCGCCGGCGTCGCGTACGTCAGCGACTGGCCGCGGCCCAGCGCCCTCGGCACCGGGCTGGCCGCCGTGTTCGCCTACCTCGGCGGCTGGTCGGCGTTCCGGGCGTCGGTGTGGATGCTCGGCATCGTGTGGGAGCTGGACCGGTCCCGGCAGGTGCAGGCCGACCTCGCCGTCGCCGAGGAACGGCTGCGGTTCGCCCGCGACCTGCACGACATCCTGGGCCGCAACCTGTCCGTCATCGCCGTCAAGAGCGAGCTGGCCGCCGCCCTGTCGCGCCGCGGCCGCGACGACGCGGGCGACGAGATGATGGCGGTGCGCGACATCGCCCAGGAGTCGCTGCGCGAGGTCCGCGAGGTGGTGCGCGGCTACCGCGAGGTCGACCTCACCACCGAACTGGCCGGCGCCCGCTCCGTCCTGCGCTCGGCCGGCGTCGCCACCCGCGTCGTCGGCGAGGTGTCGCCGCTGCCGCCCGACGTGCAGGCGGTGCTCGGCTGGGTGGCCCGCGAGGGCACCACCAACGTGCTGCGGCACAGCTCCGCGTCGACCTGCCTCATCACCGTCGCGCGGTCCGCCGGGAGCGTCACGCTGACCATGGAGAACGACGGCGCGCGTTCACCGGCGGGAGGCGCCGGGTCCGGGCTGTCCGGGCTGGTGGAGCGGCTGTCCGAGCTGGGCGGCTCGCTGACGGCCGACCGGCTCGACGGCGACCGGTTCCGGCTCTCCGCCCGGGTGCCGTCGGAGGTGGCGTCGTGATCCGTGTCCTGCTCGCCGACGACGAGAACCTGATCCGGTCCGCGCTGCGGGCGCTGCTGTCGCTGGAGGACGGCATCGAGGTCGTCGCCGAGGCCGCCACCGCCGACGAGGCCCTGGCCATGGCCCGCACCTTCACCCCCGACGTCGCCGTGCTGGACCTGCAGCTGCCCGACCGCGACGGCATCGCGCTGGCGGCCGAACTGCACGTGGCCGTGCCGGGGTGCCGCACGATGATCGTCACCAGCCACGGCCGGCCCGGGTACCTCAAGCGGGCGCTCGCCGGGGGAGTGGGCGGCTTCCTCCCCAAGACCGTGTCGGCGTCGGTGCTGGCCCAGGTCGTCCGGACCGTCCACGACGGCGGCCGCTACGTCGACCCGGAACTGGCCGCCGAGGCCATCAGCGCCGGCGACAGCCCGCTGACGGCGCGAGAGTCCGACGTGCTGGAACTGGCGGCCGAGGGCGCGCCGGTCGAGGAGATCGCTCGGCGGGCGGCGCTGACCCCCGGGACCGTGCGGAACTACCTCTCCTCCGCCGCGTCGAAGCTCGGCGCCGCGAACCGGCACGAGGCCGTCCACGTCGCCCGGCGTCATGGGTGGATCTGAGGCTGTTGTTGGTTGGCCGGGACGCTGGCCGCTCGTGGTTGGCGGTTTGGTGGGCCCAGGGCGCCAGTCATCCGCCAACCATCGGCGGCCGCGCACGGTCGGAGCGGACTCCTCCCGCTCCATGCCGTCGCCGCGTCGAGCCGTGCGAGTCGTGGTAGGCATGACCCTCCCGGCCCGGGTGGGGCCCACCCTATGGGCGGGCACCGACAACGTCGCGCCGCGAACCGTCGCTCCGCCCGGCTTCCGTGATGATCCAGGATCCGACCCCCTATACGTGGTCGGATCCTGGATGATCATGGAACCAGCACGTCGCCCGGCGGCGGCGGGGGAGCGGGCGCCAGGTCGGGATCGTCCGCCGCGAAGGTGCGGACGGGGCCGGGCGGGGTGGCCGCCGTCTCGAAACGGACCGTGACCCGGCCGCGTCCGGACCCCCACACCCAGCCGGCGCCGTGCGCCGCGTGCACGACGTCCATGCCGGGGGACCAGCCGCGGCGTTCGTGCAGGACCTCCTCGACCTGGTCCACCGGGTCGGCCGGGTCGGCCGCGACGACAGCGGGCGCGGCGTCGGAGACGAAGAGGTCGTCCTGGACCCAGTCGGACAGGCCCGACACGCCGACGCCGAGGAGGCGGACGCCGCCGGCGGTGTCGAGGTCGGACAGCAGCTGGGTCGCCACCCACGACAGCATGCGCACGTCGTCGGTCGGGGCGGGCAGGGTGGCCGACCGGGACAGCGTGGTGAAGTCGTGCAGCCGCGTCTTCAGCGTGATCGTCCGCCCCGACAGCCCGGCCTTGGCCAGCCGCTCCGCCACCCGACCGGCCAGCCGGGCGACGATGGCGGCGAGCAGGGCGGGGTCGGTGAGGTCGCGGTCGAAGGTGTCCTCGACGCTGACGGACTTCGACTCGCGGTCGGCGCTGACCGGCCGGTCGTCGCGGGCCAGCGACAGGCGGTGGAGGGAGCGGCCGTGCGCGTCGCCGAGGAGGTCGACGAGGTCGGGCTCGGTGATGCGGGCGAGCTCGCCGACGGTCTTGACGCCGAAGCGGGCCAGCCGGGCCGCCGTCGCCGGGCCGACGCCGGGGAGGGCGCGGATCGGCAGCGGGTGCAGCACGTCCAGCTCGGTGCCCGGCTCGATGACCACCAGGCCGTTGGGTTTGGCCTGCTCGGAGGCGATCTTCGCCATCAGCTTGGACGCCGCCACGCCGACGGAGGCCGTCACGCCGGTGTCATCGACGATCGTCGATCGCAGCGAGCGGGCCAGCGCCCGCGCCTCATCCGCCGTCGACGGCACCCCGCCGGCGCTCCCGGCGAGGTCGACGAACGCCTCGTCCAGCGACAGCGGCTCGACCACCGGCGACAACGCCCGCAGCCGGGCCATGACGACCGTGCTGACCGCCCGGTACACGCCGAACCGGCCGGACAGGTAGGCGGCGTTCGGGCAGCGCGAGCGCGCCTCGCTCATCGACATCGCCGACCGGACGCCGAACACGCGCGCCTCGTAGGACGCCGTCGACACGACTCCGCGCGGCCCCAGCCCGCCGACGATGACCGGTTTGCCGCGAAGGGACGGCTTGTCGCGCTGCTCGACCGAGGCGAAGAATGCGTCCAGGTCGAGATGGAGGACGCGCATGCCCCGATCGTCGCACGCGGCACCGACGTTCGACGCCGATGGCTGCGGTACGGTTGCGCCGCGACCGGAGTTCACGCCGGAGTGAGAGAAGGTTCCGATGACCGCGATCGTCGTGGGCTACGTCCCCAAGTCCGAGGGCCGGGCGGCACTGCGCCGGGCTGCCGAGGAGGCGCGGCTGCGCGGTGCGCGGCTGATCGTCGTCAACTCCGCCCGGGGCGGCCGCGACTTCGACGACGACGACGCCATCCGCGCCGACGCCGAGCTGGCCACCGTCAGCCAGCAGCTGAAGGACGCCGGCATCGAGGCGGAGGTGCGCCAGCTGGTGCGCGGCATGGACGTGGCCGAGGACCTCATCGCCGTGGCGGAGGAGAACGCGGCCGACTTCATCGTCATCGGCCTGCGCCGCCGCAGCCCGGTCGGCAAGTTGATCTTGGGAAGCAACGCTCAGCGTATCCTCTTGGATGCACCATGCCCGGTCCTGGCCGTCAAGGCCGAGGACGAGGACTGATAAGGACAACCGTGACCACCCTGTACCTGGCCGGCACCCCCGACGCCGACGCGCTGTTGGCCCGAGATCCGTTCGCGCTCCTCACCGGCATGCTGCTGGACCAGCAGGTGCCCATGGAGAAGGCGTTCTCGGGCCCGGCCGTCATCGCCGAGCGCATGGGCGCCGACCACCTCGACCCCGCGGCCATCGCCGCGCACGACCCCGAAGCGTTCGCCGAGATCTTCTCCCGCACGCCCGCCGTGCACCGCTTTCCGGGGTCGATGGCCGGACGGGTTCAGAAGGTCGCCGCGTACGTCGCCGAGCACTACGGCAACGACGCCACGAACATCTGGGCCGACGCCGCCACCGGCAAAGAGCTGCTGAAGCGGCTCAAGGCGCTGCCCGGGTTCGGCGAGCAGAAGGCCAAGATCATGGTCGCGCTGCTGGGCAAGCAGATCGGCGTCCGGCCCGACGGCTGGCGCGAGGCGGCCGGCGACTACGGCGCCGAGGGCGCCACCCGGTCGGTGGCCGACGTCGTCGATGCCGAGACGCTGCTGCAGGTCCGGGCCACGAAGCGGGAGATCAAGCGTGCGGCGAAGGCCTAGGGGGTGTCGGACGGATCTTCGGCGGCACGGATCGACGCCCAGGCGCCGACCAGCTGCGTTGTCGTCGTCGGCCGATGGCTCCGCATCGACCTCCTCCTCCGCCTTGCTGGACGACGCCTGGACGCCGCCCGCATCCACCAATATCCGTCCGACACCCCCTAGCAGCGATGCGACCGGCTGACGCCCAGCGCCTGCTCGGGGCGCTGGCCGGCGTCGACGCACCCGTGGGGTTCGCGGTCTTCGACGAGGAGCACCGCTTCCTCGCCATCAACGCCGCCCTCGCGGAACGCTCCGGCAAGGGCATCGCCGACCACCTCGGGCGGATGCCGGTCGACGTGCTGCCGCCGGAGCTGGCCGCGCACACCGACGAGATGATCGAGCGGGTCCTGCGCACCGGCGAGTCCGTCGAGACCGAGGAGCCCGCCGTCTCCGGGCGCACCGACACCTACCACTTGCACTCGTCCTGGTACCTGGTCGACGAGGGCCGCGGCCGCGAGGTGGCCATGTTCGTCGTCGACGACACCTCGCACCAGCGCGCCATCTCGTCGCTGCGCCGCAGCCGGGCCCGCAACGCGCGGCTGCTGGAGGTGTCCGACGTGCTGTCGCGGGCGGTGACGGTGCGCGAGGTCGCCGACGGCGCCGCCGCCATCGGCCGGCGCAACGTGCAGGCGCTGCGCACCGCCGTCACGCTGATCGGCGGCAACGCCCGCCCGTACCCCGTCACCACCGGACTCGCCGAGGGTGACGCCGTTCCCGCCTGGCCGCACCAGGCCGTCACGCCCACCGACGAGGTGCTGCGCAGCGGCTGGCCGATGTTCCTCGGCAGCCGTGACCGCGCCCGCGCCGCCGCGCCCGGCGACCCCGTCTTCGGCGAGTTCCTCGACCACACCGACGAACGCGCCTGGGCGGTGCTGCCGCTGGCCGGCGAGGACGGCTGCGTCGGCGCCGTCCGGTTCTCCTTCGCCACCGAGCAGGCGTTCGACTCCGACCAGTGCCGGTTCCTGCGCGCCGTCGCCCAGCAGTGCTCGCTCGCGTTCGCCCGGGCCCGGCTGTTCGAGCGGGAGCGGACGGCGGCCGCGTCGCTCAGCCAGGGGCTGCTGCCGCGGCGGCTGCCGACGGTGGCCGGGGTGGAGCTGGCCGCGCGCAGCCGCACCGACGTGGGCGAGCACTCCGTCGGCGGCGACTGGTACGACGCCCTGGTGATGCCCGACGGCGAGCTGGGCCTGGTGGTCGGCGACGTCATGGGGCACGGCGTCACGGCGGCCAGCGCGATGGGCGAGATGCGGGCGGCGCTGCGGGCGCTGGCGCTCACCGACCCCGACCCCGCGGCGGTGCTCGGCGGACTCGACCGCCTGGTGGAGCGCGACGACGCCGTCGAGATGGTCACCGTCGTGTATGCGCTGGTCGACCCCATCAACGGGACCGTCCGCGTCGGCGACGCCGGGCACCTGCCGCTGATCCGCATCCCCGAGGTGGGCGCCGTCGAACTGGTCGACGCCGGCGCCGGCACCACCCCGATCGGCGTCACCGAGCCGCGGTCGACGCAGTCGGTGCGGCTGTGGCCCGGCGACGTGCTGATCGCGTTCACCGACGGGCTGATCGAGAGCCGGCTGCGCTCGCTGGAGGAGGGTTTCGCCCAGCTGCTGCGCTGCCTCGAAGAACAGCGCGGGGTGCCGCTCGAGGAACTGCTCGACGCGGTCGTCCGGTGCATGCAGATCGACGGCGCCGCCGACGATCAGACGATTCTCGCGCTACGGTGGGCCGGGCGGTGAGACATCGGCGTGGACGGCGGCCTTTCGGGATGAAGGGGACCCGTGCCCTGTGCCACAATGATGTGTTGCCATCGCCACCTCGCGTACTGCGCTGCCCCTAAACCAAGACATCGAGAGGTCGTACGTGTCGTCGAGCTCGCCCAGCACCAAGAACGCCCGGATCCTGGAGCTGCCGTCGGTCCAGGCGCTCGTCACCCAGGGACGGAAGTCGGGCTCGGTCACCGCCGAGGACGTCCGGGTCGCGTGCGGTACGGCCAACCTGGCGATGAAAGAGAGCCGGTTCGTTGTCGAGCATTTGAAGTCGACCGGTATTACCGTCGAGGTAGCGGCGGCGGACTCGCGGAGTCCGCGCAAGCGTGTTGCCGCGGCAACGTCCACCCGTCCCACAGCGGTGGCGACCGCGGCAGCCAAGACGTCCGAGCCGGCGGCCAGGAAAGGCGAGGGATCTGTGAAAACGGCGGTGAAGAAGGCGAAAGCCGACGTCCACGACACGGCTGAGGCCGGCCTTGCTGAGGAGCCCGCCGCGGCGGCGCCGAAGGGCCGTGGCCGCAAGAAGGCCGCGAAGACGGCCGACACGCCGGCGAAGGAGGGCGGCACCGGTACGGAGGGTGAGCCCGACGCCGGTGAGCTGGCCGCCGAGGAAGCCAAGATCGAGGACGAGGGCTTCATCCTCTCCGAGGACGACGACACCGACGAGCCGGAGCAGCAGGTCGCCGTCGCCGGCGCCACCGCCGACCCGGTCAAGGACTACCTCAAGCAGATCGGCAAGGTCCCGCTGCTGAACGCGGGCGAGGAGGTCGAGCTCGCCAAGCGCATCGAGGCCGGCCTGTTCGCCGAGGAGAAGCTCGCCGAGCAGGGCGACACCATGCCGGCGAAGCTCCGCAACGAGCTGGAGTGGATCGCCGAAGACGGCCGTCGCGCCAAGAACCACCTGCTCGAGGCCAACCTCCGCCTCGTCGTCTCGCTGGCGAAGCGCTACACCGGCCGCGGCATGCTGTTCCTGGACCTCATCCAGGAGGGCAACCTCGGCCTCATCCGCGCCGTCGAGAAGTTCGACTACACCAAGGGCTTCAAGTTCTCCACCTACGCCACCTGGTGGATCCGGCAGGCCATCACCCGCGCCATGGCCGACCAGGCCCGCACCATCCGCATCCCGGTGCACATGGTCGAGGTCATCAACAAGCTGGCCCGGGTGCAGCGGCAGATGCTGCAGGACCTCGGCCGCGAGCCCACCCCGGAGGAGCTGGCCACCGAGCTGGACATGACGCCCGAGAAGGTCGTCGAGGTCCAGAAGTACGGCCGCGAGCCCATCTCGCTGCACACCCCGCTCGGCGAGGACGGCGACAGCGAGTTCGGCGACCTCATCGAGGACTCCGAGGCCATCGTCCCGGCCGAGGCGGTCTCGTTCACGCTGCTGCAGGAGCAGCTGCACGCGGTCCTCGACACCCTGTCCGAGCGCGAGGCCGGCGTCGTGTCCATGCGCTTCGGCCTGACGGACGGCCAGCCGAAGACCCTCGACGAGATCGGCAAGGTCTACGGGGTCACCCGTGAGCGGATCCGCCAGATCGAGTCGAAGACCATGTCCAAGCTGCGCCACCCGTCCCGGTCCCAGGTACTGCGCGACTACCTGGACTGATCCTCCACGCATCGACGGCCCCGCCCGGACCCCCGGGCCGGGGCCGTTCTCGTGTGCTGGTGACACAATCGGCCGATGACGCGCATTCTCGTGCCGTACCACCTCGACGAGCACCGGCCGGGCCTCGACGTGCCGTATGAGCCGGACGTGACGGTGACGCGGGAACTGGCCGGTGACGACGTCTGGGCGCGGCTGGCCGGGCTGTACGGGGAGGTCGCCGAGCTCGTGGCGGGAGCGGTGCGCGACGACGAGGCGCCGCTGGTGATGTCCGGCGACTGCATGGTCTCGCAGGCGATCGTCGCGGGCGTGCAGCGGGCGACCGGTGCGCCGCCGTCGGTCGTGTGGTTCGACGCGCACGGCGACGTGCAGACGCTGGAGACGACGGCGTCGGGATATCTGGGCGGGATGCCGCTGCGCATGCTGGCCGGCTACCGGCCGGAGCTGCTCGCCGACGGGCTCGGGATGACGCCGGTGCCCGAGGACCGCATCGTCCTGGTCGACGGGCGCGACCTCGACCCGCCGGAGCGCGACTACCTGACCGCGTCGGAGGTCCGGCAGGTCTTCACCGCCGAGCTCGACGCGGACGCTGTGCCGCCCGGCCCCGTCTACCTGCACCTCGACCTCGACGTCGTCGACGGTGACCTGCTGCCGGGCCTGCTGTTCCCCGCCCCCGGCGGGCCGTCGGCCAGCGACGTGGGCCAGGCGGTGCGCCGCGTCCTCGGCACCGGACGGGTGGCCGCCATCGGCCTCGGTTGCACCTGGCACGACGGGCACGGCGCGGCCGCGCGGGTCCGCGCCGCACTGCCGTTCTGAGCACGAGGGCGTGGGTGCGGGCACCTTGGCACGCCTGGCCATGCGGGAGATCGGGACGAATCGGGCACTGGAGTGACGGTCAGCCTTGCCAAGAGCGTGGCCAGGCGTGCCAAGCTAGGCCGACCGGCGGTGGACGATCTCGATGTTGCCGCTGATCCGGCGGGCGCCGAACCCCGCGAACAACGCGTTCGACCCGTCGTTGGTCTCGTCGACCTCGGTGTAGAGCTCGCCGTCGTGCTCTGCCAGGGCGGTGTCGAGCTGCGGGTCGCCGCAGTCGGCCTCGGTTGCACCTGGCACGACGGGCACGGCGCGGCCGCGCGGGTGCGAGCCGCCCTGCCGTTCTAGACCCCCGCATACACTTGGCGGCATGTCGTCCTCGGGCCAGCTGACGCCGCGTCGATCCGTGCCGCCGGCCCTCGCGGCCACCCTGCCGGTCTTCGTCCTCGTGCTGCTCATGTGGGCCGAGGAGATCGTCGACTCGCTGCCGGGCGTCGACCTCGACCAGTACGGCATCCGCCCGCACGACGCCGAGGGTCTGGTCGGCATCGTCACGGCGCCGTTCCTGCACGGCGGGTTCGGCCACCTGATCGCCAACACCGGCGCGTTCCTGGTGCTGGGCTGCCTCATCGCCATGACGACGGGCCGGTTCTGGCCGGTGACGATCGGCGTCGCACTGGTCGGCGGGTTCGCCACCTGGCTGGCGGCGTCGCCGAACAGCGTGCACATCGGCGCCAGCGGGCTGGTCTACGGCTACGCCGCGTTCCTGGTGGCGTGGGGCGTGTTTAGTCGCCGGGCGCTTGCCGTGGTCGTCGCGGTCATCGTGGTGCTGATGTACGGCGGCATCGTGGTCGGCGTGCTGCCCGGCCAGCCCGGCATCTCGTGGCAGGGCCACCTGTTCGGCGCCCTGGCCGGCGTCCTCATGGCGTGGCTGCTGCGGGGGAGCGCGGCGAAGAGTCCCGCGTGAACCGCATGTCCATCCAGTGCCGCCACTGACCGTCGTCCAGGCGCTCCCAGCGCGCGTCCATCCGGTCCGCGCCGACGACGAGCCGCGCCCGCGTGTCGGGCCCGGCCAGCAGCACCACCCCGGGCGACTCCAGCCCGACGGTCATCGTGCCGGTGGCGCCGTCGCTGTCGTAGGAGCGCGCGACGTCGCCCTCGAACACCTCCAGCGCCTGGTACCGCCGCCCGTCGAGGGTGACGTCGACGTGGTGCAGCAGGAAGTGCCCGCCGGGCAGCCACTCGTACACGTCGCTGCCCTCGATCCGCAGCACGGGGTCGCCGACGGTCTCGCCGCTCGACCGCCAGGCGCCGACCAGCGCGTCCAGTTCCTTCATGGTCTCTCCCAAGCTAGGCTGTGTAAGCAACTTCTTACACAGCCTAACGGGGAGGGGACGTGGACGACGCACTGCGGGCGGTCGCCGACCCCACCCGGCGGGCGATCATGGAGTTGGTCCGCGACGGCGAGCGCAGCGCCGGCGACATCGCGACGCGGTTCCCGGCGATGAGCCGGCCGGCGGTGTCGCAGCATCTGCGGGTGCTCGCCGACGCCGGTCTGGTGGACGTGCGCCGCGACGGCAACCGCCGGCTCTACGCGCTGCGTCCCGAGGGCCTGGACGACGCGGCGGGGTTCATCGAACGCATGTGGTCGGCGCAGCTGCGCCGGCTCAAGGGTGTGGTCGAAGCCGACCGCGAGGCTGACGCCAGTCCCCGACGATGAGTGGAGAACGAGTGATCGAGCAGAGCATCCGCATCGACGCGCCGCCGGAGCGGGTCTGGGCCTTCTTCACCGACTCGGAACTTCTCCAGCGCTGGTGGGGCAGCGCCGAGGCGGATCCACGCCCCGGCGGCCTGCTGCGCGTCGCGATGGACGGCGGGCCGGACCCGGTGATGCGCGGCGAGTTCGTGGAGCTGGCGCCGTACGAGCGGCTGGTGTTCACGTTCGGCTGGGAGCCGGCGCCCGGCGTGCCCGACGTCGCGCCCGGCGGCTCGCGGGTGGAGATCAGGCTCCGGCCGGACGGGACCGGCACCATCGTGGACCTCCGCCACGATGGTCTGCCGGCGACGCTGCGCGGCGAGACCACCGACGGCTGGCGGATAATGCTCGGCCGCCTCGCGAACGAGGCGGCCGCCGGGCCTGCAAAGTGAGAAAGTCAGTCGGTGACGGGGGTGGGCTGCGGCGTGAGGCGGTCGGTCTCGTCGTGCCATTCGAGCGCGACGGGGCGGAGCTTCGCCTCGTGCCGGCGGCCGTGGTGACCGCAGAAGAGGAGGTCACCCTCCTTGAGGACGACGCGGATGTACGCCTGGGCGCCGCAGCTGTCGCAGCGGTCAGTGGCCTTGAGAGGGCTGGTAGCGAGAGCCGTAGTAGTCACGTCGCCTGCCTTCCTGATCGTTGGTCCACCGAATGGAACCGGTGGTGTCGTGCATCCGTACCAACATGTAACCACCCCCAGACGTTCCCGCATCTCGAGCGGTCGATGGTTCGCTCTGCGCGTAATCGACGCGGCTGTGACACTGGTCACCTGATCGAGTCGTCAACACGTTCGGACGAGGTCCCGCCAGCGCGCCTGCGCGGGTTCCGTCGGTGGCAGGGCATACGCTGGCAGCGCATGTGCTCACCGCAAGGAGGAACCGACACGTGACCGTCCAGCGCGCCGAGGCCCCGACCGCAGGTGGCGACTACACCGCCCGCCACCTCTCGGTGCTCGAAGGGCTGGAGGCCGTGCGCAAGCGGCCCGGCATGTACATCGGCTCGACCGACTCCCGCGGCCTCATGCACTGCCTCTGGGAGATCATCGACAACGCCGTCGACGAAGCGCTCGGCGGGTTCTGCGACCGCGTCGAGGTCGTCCTGCACGCCGACGGCTCGGCCTCGGTCAGCGACAACGGCCGCGGCATCCCGGTCGACACCCATGCGAAGTCGGGCCTGTCCGGCGTCGAGGTCGTCTACACCAAGCTGCACGCCGGCGGGAAGTTCGGCGGCGGCTCCTACGCGGCCACCGGCGGCCTGCACGGCGTCGGCGCCAGCGTCGTGAACGCCCTGTCGGTGCGGGTCGACGTCGAGGTCGACCGCAGCGGCCGCACGCACGCCATGTCGTTCCGGCGCGGCGAGCCCGGGGTGTGGGACGGCGACGGCCCCAAGGGGTCGTTCGCGCCGTTCACCGACCACTCCGAGCTGCGCATCACCGGCCGGGTCGCCAAGCGGGTCACCGGCACCCGGGTCCGCTTCTACGCCGACCGCCAGATCTTCCTGGCCGACGCCACCTACTCGTGGGACGACCTCATCTCCCGCGCCCGCCAGACGTCGTACCTGGTGCCGGGGCTGCAGCTGGTGGTCCGCGACGAGCGGGCCGACGACGTCGTCGAGGAGACGTTCCGGCACGACGGCGGCATCAGCGAGTTCGTCGAGTTCCTCAGCCCGGGCGCGGCGGTCACCGACGTGCTCCGGCTCACCGGCGAGCAGACCTTCCGCGAGACCGTCCCCGTCCTCGACGACGACGGCCAGCTGGTCAGCAAGGACACCGAGCGGGTCTGCGAGGTCGACGTCGCGCTGCGCTGGGACACCGGCTACGACACCGTCGGCCGTTCGTTCGTCAACGTCGTGGCCACGCCGAAGGGCGGCTCCCACGTCACCGGTTTCGAGCAGGGCCTGCTGAAGGCGCTGCGCGACCAGATCAAGGTCAACGCGCGCCGGCTCAAGGCCGGCAACGACAAGATCGACAAGGACGACGTCCTCGAGGGGCTCACCTCGGTGGTCACCGTCCGCCTCGACGAACCGCAGTTCGAGGGCCAGACCAAGGAGGTGCTCGGCACCGCGGCGGTGCGCTCCATCGTCTCCACCGTCGTCGAGCGCGAGCTGAAGGCCCTGCTGACGTCCACCAAGCGTGGCGACAAGGCGCAGGCCGCGGCGCTGCTGGAGAAGGTCGTCGCGGCGGCGAAGGCCCGGGTGGCGGCCCGGCTGCACAAGGAGACGGTCCGTCGCAAGAACGCACTCGAGACCAGCTCGCTGCCGACGAAGCTGGTCGACTGCCGGTCCAACAGCCTGGAGCGGTCCGAGCTGTTCATCGTCGAGGGCGACTCCGCGCTGGGCACCGGCCGGTCGGCCCGCGACGCCGAGTACCAGGCGCTGCTGCCCATCCGCGGCAAGATCCTCAACGTGCAGAAGGCGTCCGTCGCCGACATGCTGAAGAACGCCGAGTGCGCCGCCATCATCCAGGTGCTCGGCGCCGGCAGTGGCCGCTCGTTCGACCTCGACCAGTCCCGCTACGGCCGGGTCATCCTGATGACCGACGCCGACGTCGACGGCGCGCACATCCGCACCCTGCTCATCACGCTCTTCTACCGGTACATGCGCCCGTTCGTCGAGGCCGGCCGGCTGTTCGCCGCCATGCCGCCGCTGCACCGCATCGAGCTGTCCAACCCGAAGAAGGGCCAGGAGAAGTACGTCTACACGTACACCGACGCCGACCTCGACCGCACCCTGCGCGAGCTCGCCCGCAAGGGCGTCCGGGTCAAGGAGACCCCGCAGCGCTACAAGGGTCTCGGCGAGATGGACCCCGAGCAGCTGGCCGAGACGACGATGGACCCCCGGCACCGCCGGCTGCGGCGCATCAACGCCAAGGACGCCGAGCAGTCCGAGCGGGTGTTCGAGTTGCTGATGGGCAACGACGTCGCGCCGCGCAAGGAGTTCATCATCGCCGGCGCCGCCGAGCTCGACCGCGCCCGCATCGACGCCTGACCGCTGGGAGATTCCTCACCCTTCTGATCGGAATAGTGTCCAGCCGCCCTGGTGACGGGCGCATCCAGTGCTTCGCGCGGTCCGGAGGCGGGCCTCCGCACCGGTAAGGTGGGCACGAACGAGCAGCCAGGGGGAGGTGGGACACATGGTCACCGCCTCCCGAACCGTGCTCCGGGATGTCGTCGCCGCCCTCCTCGCCGCCGGTCTCGTCGTGCTGGCGGCGGCCATGGTCAGCGCGGGCACCGACACCGTCCGCGGCATCGGCCCGGCCATCCACCCGGCCGCCGAGATCACCCCCAACTCGCTGCCGCGCATCGACGGCGATCAGCAGTTGCTCGACGACGCCACCCGGCAGACCGTCGACGACGGCCACGCACCCACCGGCGACCACGCCGGCCCCGACTCCGCCGTCGTCGTCCTCGACGACGCACCCGCCGGCCAGGCGCCCACCACGGCGGACACGGTCCGCGACACCACCGCGCGGCCCGCCGCGCCGGCCCCCGCCGGCACGGCAGACGGCCGCGCCCCTCCCGAACCCGTCGCCGCCTGACCGTCCCGTCCGTGCGAATGTGCCCCTGCGACGCTCCGCAGGCGGCACCATCGAAGGGTTTCCCGTGTCCGACCGTGAGAGCCGCTCATGATGCTGGCCCTGATCGCCGCGCATTTCGTCGCCGCGGCGCTGGCGCCTGCCCTGGTGGCCTGGCTGCGCCGCAAGGCGCTGCTGGTGCTGGCCGCCGTACCCGCCGCCGGGTTCGTCTGGGCCGTCGCGATGACCGGCGAGGTCCGGCACGGCGGCGCCGTCGAGCAGCGGGTGCGCTGGGTCGAGTCGCTGGGGCTGGAGCTGTCGTTCCGGCTCACCACCCTCACCTGGGTGATGACGCTGCTGGTCACCGGCGTGGGTGCGCTGGTGCTGGCGTACTGCGCGTCCTACTTCCGCCGTGACGACGCCGGCCTGCCGCGGTTCGCGGGGCTGCTGACGGCGTTCGCGGCGGCCATGCTCGGCCTGGTGCTGGCCGATGACCTGCTGGTGCTGTACGTGTTCTGGGAGCTGACGACGGTCCTGTCGTACCTGCTCATCGGGCACAACCCGGAGCGTAAGGCGAACCGGCGCGCGGCCATGCAGGCGCTCATGGTGACGACGTTCGGCGGGCTGGCGATGCTGGTCGGCGTCATCGTCATCGGGCAGGCGGCCGGGAGTTACCAGATCTCGGAGGTGCTGGCGAACCCGCCCGGCGGCGACGCCGTCACCGTCGCCGTCGTGCTGGTGCTGATCGGGGCGGTGTCGAAGTCGGCGCTGATCCCGTTCCACTTCTGGCTGCCCGGCGCCATGGCCGCACCCACCCCCGTCAGCGCCTACCTGCACGCGGCCGCGATGGTGAAGGCCGGCGTGTACCTGGTCGCGCTGTTCGCGCCGGCGTTCGCCGGGCTGATGCCGTGGCGGCCGCTGCTGCTGACCCTGGGCGTGCTGACGATGCTGCTGGGCGGGTTGCGGGCGCTGCGGCAGACCGACCTCAAGCTGCTGCTGGCGTACGGGACGGTGAGCCAGCTCGGCTTCCTGATCGTGCTGGTCGGCGCCGGAACCCGGTCGGCGGCGATGGGCGGCGTCGCGATGCTGGTGGCGCACGCGCTGTTCAAGGCGACCCTGTTCCTGGTCGTCGGCCTGGTCGACCGCGCCACCGGCACCCGTGACCTGCGCGAGCTGTCCGGGCTGGGCCGCCGGCTGCCGCTGCTCCTGGTGACGTCGATCCTGGCGGCCGCGTCGATGGCGGCCATCCCGCCGCTGGCCGGGTTCGTCGCGAAGGAGACCGCGTACGCCGCCGCCCTCGACATCGCCGAGACCGGCGACGGCACCGGCATCGGGACGTTCGCCGGCTGGGCGCTGGTCGCCGGGCTGGCCGTCGGCTCGGCACTGACCGCGGCCTACAGCATCAGGTTCGTCTGGGGTGCGTTCGCCGTGAAGCCGGGCGTCGCGCCGATCGAGTCGTCCGCCTGCCGGTTCCCGACCGCGGCGTTCTCCGCCGCGCCGGTCGTCCTCGCGTTCGGCGGGCTGGCGCTGGGCTTCTTCGGCCCGGCCGAGACCGAGCTGCTGGAGCCGTACGCCGCGCTGTTCCCGGAGGGCGCGCACGAGCCGGAACTGGCGCTGTGGCACGGCGTCAACGCCGCGCTGCTGCTGTCGATCGCGTCGGTGCTGGTGGGCATCCTGTTGTTCCGCTGGCGCGACCGGGTCGACCGGGTCGAGGCGGCGCTGGCGCCGCGCACCGACGCCGAGGCGTCGTACCGGACGATCATGCGCGGCGTCGACCGGCTCGCCGTCGAGGTCACCGGCGCCACCCAGCGCGGTTCGCTGCCCAGCTACCTCGCCGTCATCTTCCTGGTGGTGGTCGTGGTGCCGGGCGGCGTGCTGATGGCGCAGCAGCTGTGGGCGGACGTCCCCGGCGTGCGGGCGTGGGACAGCGTCGGGCAGGCCGTCGTGGGCGCGATCATGATCACGTCGGCGATCATCGCCGCGCGGTCGCGGCGCCGGCTGAAGGCGGTGCTGCTGGCCGGCGGCACCGGCTATGGCATGGCGATGCTGTTCATCCTGCACGGCGCGCCCGACCTCGCGCTCACCCAGGTGCTGGTCGAGACCGTCACGCTGGTGATCTTCGTGCTGGTGCTGCGCCGGCTGCCGCCGTACTTCTCCGACCGGCCGCTGACGAAGTCGCGCTGGTGGCGGGTCGGGCTCGGCGTCGCCGTCGGCGTGGTGATGGCCGGGCTGGCGCTGGCCGCGTCCGGCGCGCGGACGGCCGAGCCGGTGTCCGAGGGGTTCGCCGAGCCGGCCGTGTCGTACGGCGGCGGCTACAACATCGTCAACGTCACGCTGGTCGACATCCGGGCGTGGGACACGATGGGCGAGATCTCCGTCCTTGTCGTCGCCGCGACCGGTGTGGCCAGCCTGATCTTCCTCATCACCGGCCGCACCGGGCGGTGGCGCCCCGACGACGCGATCGCCAGCGCGCCGACGCCCCCGACCGATCGCCGTCCGCACCGCAACCTGTGGCTGCGGGCCGGGCGCACCGTGGCGCCCGAGGGCCGCTCGATCCTGTTCGAGGTGGTCACCCGGCTGGCCTTCCACGTCGTCATCGTGTTCTCCATCTACCTGCTGTTCGTCGGGCACAACTCGCCCGGCGGCGGGTTCGCCGGCGGCCTGGTGGCCGGGCTGGCGCTGATGGTGCGCTACCTCGCCGGCGGCCGGCACGAGCTGAACGAGGCCGCGCCGGTCGACGCCGGCCTGGTGCTGGGCATCGGGCTGTTCATCGCCACCGGCAGCGGGCTGGTGCCGCTGGCCTTCGGCGGCGACGTGCTGCAGAGCGCCATCGTCGACTTCTCGCTGCCGCTGGTGGGTGAGGTGCACTTCGTGACGTCGCTGTTCTTCGACATCGGCGTCTACCTCGTCGTCGTCGGGCTGATGCTCGACGTACTGCGCAGCCTCGGCGGCGGCATCGACAAGCAGGCCGGCGACGACGCCGACGCCGGCGAGTCCATCGAGTCCGCGGAGGGGGTGCGATGAGCCCGAACCTGGTCCTGATCGTCGTGGTCGGCGTGCTGTTCGCCGCCGGCGTGTACCTGCTGCTCGAGCGCAGCCTGACCCGCGTGCTGGTCGGCGTCATCCTCATCGGCAACGGCGTCAACACGCTGTTCCTGGTGGCGTCCGGGCCGGCCGGGCGAGCCCCGATCGTCGGCCTCAACGACGTCGACGACATGAGCGACCCGTTGCCTCAGGCGCTGGTGCTCACCGCCATCGTCATCACCCTCGGGGTGACGGCGTTCCTGCTGGCCATGGCCTACCGGGCCTGGCAGCTCAACGGCAACGACGAGGTCCAGGACGACGTCGAGGACGCCTCGATCCGCCGCCGCGCCGATCGTGACGAGGTGTCGTCCAGTTACGACGACAGCGCCGGCGGCACGATGGACGAGGAAGGCGCCGATGACCCGTCCGCCGAGGGCGAGCCGGCCGGCGTCGGACCGGAGGGGGAGCGCTGATGGACGCCTCCGCACTGGTTCCGCTGCCCGTCGTGCTGCCGCTGTTCGGCGCCGGGCTGGCGCTCGCGCTGGGCCGTTCGGCCCGGGCGCAGCGCGTGGTCAGCGTCGTCGTCCTCACCCTCGTAGTGGGCATCGCGGCCGTCCTGCTGGCCCGCGCCGACGCCGACGGCCCGCAGGTCATGCACGTGGGCGGCTGGCCCGCCCCGATCGGGATCTCGCTGGTCGCCGACCGGCTGTCCGCGCTGATGCTGCTGGTGTCGGTGGTCGTGGCGCTGTGCGTCATGCTGTACTCGCTGAGCCAGGGCCTGGTGGAGTACGGGCCCGACACGCCCCTGTCGATCTACCATCCGACCTTCCTGATCCTGGTCGCGGGCGTGTCCAACGCGTTCCTGTCCGGCGACCTGTTCAACCTGTACGTCGGCTTCGAGATCCTGCTGGCCGCGTCGTACGTGCTGCTCACGCTGGGCGGCACGGCCGACCGGATCCGGGCCGGCAGCACCTACGTCGTCGTCAGCCTCGCCTCGTCGATCGTGTTCCTGACGGCGCTGGCGCTCGTGTACGCCGCCACCGGCACCGTCAGCCTGGCCCAGCTGGCCGTGCGGCTGGACGAGTTGCCGTCCGGGGTGGCGTTGATGCTGCAGCTGATGCTGCTGACGGCGTTCGCCATCAAGGCGGCGGTGTTCCCGCTGTCGGCGTGGCTGCCGGACAGCTACCCGACCGCGCCGGCGCCCGTCACCGCGGTGTTCGCCGGGCTGCTGACGAAGGTCGGCGTCTACGCGATCATCCGGACGCAGACGTTGCTGTTCCCCGATAGCCCGCTGTCGGACCTGCTGCTGTGGGCGGCGCTGCTGACCATGGTGATCGGCATCCTCGGCGCCGTCGCGCAGGACGACCTCAAACGGATGCTGTCGTTCACGCTGGTCAGCCATATCGGCTACATGGTCTTCGGAGTGGCCCTGGCCAGCGACGACGGCCTGTCCGGCGCCATCTACTACGTCGTGCACCACATCGTCATCCAGACCAACCTGTTCCTCGTCGCCGGGCTGATCGAGCGGCGCGGCGGCAGCACGTCGCTGGAACGGCTCGGCGGGCTGGCGCGGCTGTCGCCGGTGCTGGCGCTGCTGTTCTTCGTCCCGGCGATGAACCTGGCCGGCATCCCGCCGTTCTCCGGGTTCCTCGGCAAGCTGGGGCTCATGCAGGCCGGCGTCGACAACGGCAGCTGGCTGGCGTACGCGCTGGTTGCCGGCAGCGTCGTCACCAGCCTGCTGACGCTGTACGCCATGGCGAAGGCGTGGAACCGGGCGTTCTGGCAGCCGCCGTTGCCGGAGACGGACGAGGAGGCGGAGGCCGTCGCCAGCGGGGCGACGACGGACCTGCACGGCAAGCCGGTGCGGACCGACACGCGGCGGGTCTCCGGCAAGGTGGCCAAGGTCGCCATGCGGGCCGGGATGGCCGGGCCGGCCGCCGTCCTGCTCGTCGTCGGCGTCGCGCTGACGGTGTTCGCCGGGCCGCTGTTCGGCCTCACCGACCGCGCCGCCGCCGACCTGCGTGAACGCACCCCGTACATCGAGGCCGTACTGCCGGGAGGTGCACCGTGACCAGCGAAGCGTCCGACGACCTGCCCGGCGACGTGCCGTCGCGGCGCACCGGCGTGCAGTGGCCGATGCTGATCGGGCTGACCGCCGTCTGGGTGCTGCTGTGGGGCGGCCTGACGGTGACGAACGTGCTGTCCGGGCTGGTCGTCGCCGTCATCGTCACCCTGGTGTTCCCGCTGCCGCCGATCGTGTTCGGCGGGAAGCTGCGGGTGCGCGGGCTGGTCGTGCTGATCGGCTGGTTCGTGGTCGAGCTGTTCGTGGCCAGCGCGCAGGTCGTGGCGCAGGCGCTGCGGCCCGGGAAGCAGCCGCTGAACGCCGTCATCGAGGTCGACCTGCGCAGCCACTCCGACCTCTACCTGACGCTCACCGCCGAGCTGCTGTCGCTCGTCCCCGGCAGCCTGGTGGTCGAGGCCCGCCGGTCGACGTCGACGCTGTTCCTGCACGTCCTCGGCGTGCGTGACGCGGACGACGTCGAGGTGGCGCGGCGGCGGGCGCTGCGGCAGGAGGAGCGGGTCATGCTGGCGCTGGCGTCCGACGAGGAACTGGCCGCGTACCGGGCCGACGTGGAGGCGAGCCGATGACCGTCGTGATCTGGGTGTGTGCCGCCATGCTGAGCGTCGCCGCCGTCCTGGTGCTGACGCGGATGGCCGTCGGCCCGACCATGCTCAACCGGGTGGTCGCGATGGACGTGCTGATCGCGATCGTCGTGGCCGGCCTCGGCCTGGAGGCGGCGCTGAACCGGCACGCCACCACGCTGCCGATCCTGGTCGTGCTGTCGCTGGTCGGCTTCGTCGGCTCGGTCAGCGTCGCCCGCTTCGCCGCCCACGACGACAAGGGGGAGGGCTCGTGACCTGGTTCGACGTCGTGTCCGCGGTCTGTCTGCTGGCGGGGTGCGTGCTCTCGCTGGTCGCCGCGATCGGCCTGATCCGGTTCCCGGACCTGCTCAGCCGCATGCACGCCGGCACGAAGCCGCAGGTGCTCGGCCTGCTGCTGATCCTCGTCGGCGTCGGGCTGCGGCTGCGCGACTGGAGCGAGGTCGGCATGCTGCTGGCCGTCGCGATGTTCCAGCTGATGACCGCCCCGGTGGCGGCGCACATGGTCGGCCGGGCCGCCTACCGGCGCGGCGCCGTCCGTCGCGACACCCTGCTCGTCGACGAGCTGACGCCGGCGCTGGAGGCGGAGTCGGGCTCGGGGGATCAGAGCGGACGGGAGTAGTAGCGCACCGACTTGTCCCGGTCGACCAGCGCGGCGGAGCCGACCGGCGTGAACCCCATGGACGTGTGCAGCGCGTCGGAGGCCGGGTTCGGCGGGTCGAGGTTGACCTCGGCGCACAGCAGCGACTGGCCCTCGGCGCGGGCCGCCGCGATGACGTCCTCGTAGAGCGCCCTGGCCAGCCCCTGGCCGCGGGCGGCCGGTGCCACCACGACCCGGTCGATGTAGGCGAAGCGCGGATGGCGGGCCTTGAACCAGTCGAAGTTCTGGCTGGACCGGACGGTGTCCTGGTCGAACGCGACGACCATGGCGTCGAGGTCGCCGGTGACGCGGACCCGCCAGGCCACCTTCAGCAGCTCGCGGAACTCGTCGGCGGTCAGCTCGGACAGCTCGAGCGCGTGGTCGTTGTTCAGCCGCAGCAGGGCGGCCTCGTCGGTGGCGGCTGGGGCGCGGAAGGTGTGCGGCACGGTTCGAGGGTAGAGGACGACGCCGCGCCGACCGGCGACTAGGCGTGCTGCGTGAGGCGCCCGGTGTCGACGTCGTAGAGGAAGCCGCCGACGGGGACGTGCGGCGGGAGGAAGGGCCAGGACCGGATGCGCTGCACGTCCTCGCCGAGGGTCGCCTTCTGGTCGGCGATCAGGTGGAAGTCGAGGCTGCGGACGTCGATGCCGGACGACTGCTCGATGGCCGCGACCACCTCGCCGGCCGTCGCGCTGGCCATCTTGCACCTCGTGTGCGCCACCACCATGATCCGCGTGACGCCCAGCAGGTGCGTCGCCAGCGCGAGGGTGCGCAGCACGTCCGTCGTGACGCGGGCGCCGGCGTTGCGCATGATCTTGGCGTCGCCGGGCTTCAGCCCGAGCATGTCCAGCGGCTCGATGCGGGAGTCCATGCACGTGACGACGGCCAGCCCGCGCGCGGCGACCGGCTCGAGGCCGGCCAGGGCGAACCGGGCCGCGTAGTCGTCGTTGCCGGCCAGGACGTCGGCGAACTCCTCGGACTGCATCGGGCTCCTCTCACTGCGGGACGGGGACATCGGCACGGTACGCGATGGGGGTGCCGGGCGGCTTGCCGCACGACTCCGGGCGGGGCGGCTGCTGCTCCTCGGCCCGGACGGCGACCGTCCAGCTCCGCCCGTCCCCGTGCGCGACGACGGTGTGCCAGGCGCCGTCGCCGACCGGCGTCACCGCCGGGACGAGCAGGTCGTCCAGGCCGGTGTCGCCGAGCTGACGGCGGACGGCGGCCTCGGCGGCCTGGCCGGGCCGGGAGAACGTGCTCCGCCCGCGGTAGCCGTCAGGGAGGAACCGGCCGTCGCGCGCGGACTCGACGAGCAGCAGCGCCTGCTTGTCGTCCAGCCGCCCGTACGCGACGCCGTGCGGCAGCAGCACCGCCGTCGGCGCGAAGCGGTGCCCGCCGAGGTGCGTCGTCTCCCAGACCCGGCCGAGCACGTCGTCGCGCAGGCCGGCGACCAGCGCCCGGCCCTTGACCGCGCAGCACAGGTCGCGGCGGCCGTTCGTGCAGACCAGCAGCAGCGGTTCCGCTTCCGGCCGGAAGCCGGGCAGGCCGGCGGGCGCACCCGACCCCAGCGCCGCGAAGTCCAGGGAGAGCAGGACGGACGGGTCGGGCAGCCAGCCGCCGAGCAGGAACGTCGCGCCCGGCGTCGTCCCGGCCAGCCAGACGCGGTGCGCGGCGGGATAGCGGGTGTCGGGGTGCCGCCGCGGCCGCCGGACCAGCGCGACCCGCCCGCCGTGGGCGCCGGCCGCCGCGTCCAGCGCCGCACCCACCGCGGGGTCGAGGTGCGACTGCGTCAGCGCCTTCGCGCCCCACGGCCCGGGCTGCTCGACGACCAGCCACCAGGACGCGACGGGCGCCGTTCCGGCCAGCGGCTCGGCCAGCTCACGGCCGAGGTCCGAGCAGAGGGTCACGACTCCACGGTACGGGCCCGGTGGCGTAGCAGCAGCATGGCACCCAGCGCGGCCGCCGCCGCGCACACGGCCGCGCCGGTGAACGTCGCCTGCAACTGCTCGACGATCGCGTGCCGGACGGCGTCGTCGTACGGGTCGCAGTCGGTGGGGGAGTCGGGGCACAGGACGGCCGGTGACTCGATGCCCGCCTGGACGGAGTACAGCCGCCGCAGCCCGATCGCGGTCAGCGCGGACAGCCCGGCCAGCATGCCGATCATCCGCGCGACGACGAGCAGCGCGCTCGCCACGCCGTGCGTCTCGCGCGGGGTCGCCGCCAGCAGCGCCGCGTTCACCGGCGCGATGGCCAGCCCGAACCCGAGCCCGGCCACCACCAGCACCGCGTCGTCCAGCACGCCGTCCAGCGAACCGACGCCCCACGTCGCCATCACGGCCAGCCCGGCCGTGCCCAGCGCCATCCCGGACCCGGCCAGCAGCGCCGGGCCGTACCGGCGCAGCAGCCAGCCGCCGGCCAGCGCGCCGATCGGCAGCGCCACCAGGAACCGCAGCAGCACCAGCGCCGCGTCCAGCTGGTCGGCGCCGTCGAGGACGGTGCGGGCCAGGATCGGGACGTCGACGACGACGGAGACCAGCGCCGCGCCGACGAACAGGCTCACGACCAGCGCGCCCCACGCGGGCCGGGCCCGGACGGCGGACGGCGGGACGAGCGGCGCGGCGGCCCGGCGCTGCCGCCAGGCGAACGCCGCCAGCGCGACCGCCGACCCGGCCAGCAGCCACGGCCCGGACGGCGCCATCAGCTCGACCGCGGGGTCGGCGACGGCGAACGTCAGTACGATCCCGCCGAGCGCGACGCCGAGCAGCAGCGCGCCGGGGAGGTCGGCCGCCCGCAGGACGGCGGGGGCGCGGCGCAGCGGCAGCAGCGGCCGGCGCGCCGTCAGCTCCCGCGCGACGAACCCCACGAGCAGCACGAACGCGGCCAGCGCCAGCGGCGTCGTCCAGTCCCGGCCGTCGGAGCGCGGCACCAGCAGCTCGCCCCACCGGACGCTCTGCTCCAGCGACGACGGGCGGGTGACGGCGACGCCGGCGCAGGCCAGCGCGCCCAGCCCGAGCACCAGGCCGATGACGTCGAACCGCCCGGCGCGGCGGACGGACTCGGCGTCGGCGCCGGTGTCGGGACCCCGGCCGCGCCCGGCCGCCGTCCCCACGAACAGCGCCGCGCCGATGGCGAAGTTCACCCAGAAGATCGCCCGCCAGTCCGCCACCGCGAGGATCGCCGCGCCGAACAGCGGCCCGAGCACCGACCCCAGCTCCTGCACGGCCCCGACCAGCCCGAGCGGCACGCCGCGCCGCTCCGGCGGCCACAGGTCGGCGACCAGCGCCAGCGTCACCGGGACCAGCGCCCCGCCGCCCGCGCCCTGCAGGAACCGGCCGACGATCGCGCCCGCCACGCCGTCGGCCGACGCCGTCAGCAGCGACCCGGCGGTGAACACCAGCAGCGCGCCGGTCAGCACCGGCAGCCGCCCGGTGACGTCCGACACCCGCCCGACCAGCGGCAGCACGACCACGTAGCCGAGCAGGAACATCGAGACCAGGGGAGCGGCGCGCTGGAGCTCGTCGGCGTCCAGCCCGACGCCCACCATCATGTCCGGCAGTGCCAGGACGATGACGTAGGTGTCGGCGGCGGCCAGCAGGACGCCGACGACTCCGAGAGCGAGGGCGGCGCGGCCGGTCCGGTCAGCTGTCTGGAGCACTGATCTCGGCGGGCTCGTCGTACTTCTCGAGGCGGACGGTGTACGTCTGCTCGTCGCCGCCGTCGTAGAACGGGCCGGTCAGCGTGGCCTGGCGCAGCTGGCCGGTCTCGGTGTCGAGCGCCCACACGGCTTTGACGTCGGCGGACGGGTCGGCGATGGTGAGCACCTCGCCGACCAGCTCGCCCGGCAGCACGGACTCGACCTGGTCGTAGACGTCGCCGTCGACGCGGACCTGCTCGCCGGCGGTGATCTCGGTGCCGGACGTCAGCAGCTGGCTGACGCCGTGGTCGGGGTCGATCAGCAGGCCGGGGTCGCCGAACCCGAGCTCCTCGGCGTTCACTTCTTCGAACCCGCTGGTCAGCGGCAGTTGCGCCCACAGCTTGCCGTCGACGGAGACGACCTCGATGGTGGCCGGCAGCGCGCCGGCCCGGATGCGGATCTCGCCCTCGAACGACGACGGCGGCACCGCGACGCCCTCGCCGCCGACGACGACCGTGCCGTCGTCGGGGAGGTCGTCGCCCTCGAGCACGAACGTGACGCTGGACGCCTCGTTGAGGAGGTCGGCGGCGGTCTCGAGCTGCGCCTGCGGGTCGTCGTCCGGCGTGCTCCCGCCGCCGCCGTCGCCGTCGTCGCTGCACGCGGTCAGGGCCAGCGCGGCGGCGACGAGCGCGGCGGGCAGCATGCGGCGGGCGGTGTGGCGCATGGCGGCAGTCTGCCAGCCTTTTCGCGCCCTGTGACCCACGACACCCGGCCTGGACATCGACTGCTCTCCTCCCGTTCGGTGCGCGGCCACGATGCGTGGTCGCGGCTGTGAATTCGCTGAGAGTCGCCATACTTACGATACGGGACTGTTGCGTATCGCGGGAGATGGGTCTACGGTCGAGCCGACCACCGATACGGAACGTCACCGTATCGAAAGATCGGAAGCAGGGAAGGACCCGCCATCGTGGACCCAGCGACGATCCACAACCGGCGATGGAGCATCCTCGGCGTCCTCGTCGTGAGTCTGCTCGTCGTCGTGCTCGACAACACGGTGCTCAACGTCGCGCTCCGCACCATTCAGGACGATCTCTCGGCCACCCAGAGCGAGCTGGAGTGGGCGATCAACTCCTACACCCTCGTCTTCGCCGGACTGCTGTTCACGTTCGGCCTGCTCGGCGACCGGTTCGGCCGCCGGCGCATGCTCATGCTCGGTCTGCTGCTGTTCGGCATCGCGTCGGCGGTCTCCGCCTACGCGTCGTCGCCGGAGCAGCTGATCGCGGCCCGCGCCTTCATGGGCGTCGGCGCGGCCGCCGTCATGCCGTCCACGCTCGCGATCATCACCCAGGTCTTCGAACCGGAGGAACGCGGCCGGGCCATCGGCATCTGGGTCGCGTCCGTCGGCATCTCCATCGTGCTCGGGCCGGTGCTCGGCGGCGCGCTGCTGGAGCGGTTCTGGTGGGGGTCGGTGTTCCTCATCAACGTGCCGGTCGTGGTGGTCGGGCTGGTGCTGATCGCCTGGCTCGTCCCGGAGTCGCGCAACCCCGTGCCCGGCCGGCTGGATCCAGGCGGCGTGCTGCTGTCGATCGTCGGCCTGACCCTGCTCGTCTACGGCATCATCGAGGGCGGCGAACGGGCCACCGTCACCGACCCGCTGGTCTGGGGGTCGACGCTGGGCGGGCTGGCCGTGCTGGGGCTGTTCGTCTGGTACGAGCGCCGGTCGGACCACCCGGCGCTGGACGTCGGGCTGTTCCGCAACCCGGTGTTCTCCGCGTCGGTAACGACGATCGGGCTGGTCTTCTTCGCCATGCTCGGGACGTTCTTCTTCATGACGTTCTACCTGCAGATCGTCCGCGGGTTCACGCCGCTGGAGGCCGGCCTGATGTTCCTGCCGTTCGCCGTCGCGCAGACGGTGTTCGCGACGCTCTCGTCGACGGCGGTGCAACGGTGGGGCATCCGGGCCGTGACGGCGACCGGTCTGACGCTGGTCGCGGTGAGCCTGGTCGCGATGGGGTTCATCGACGAGACCACGCCGCTGTGGTACCTGCTCGCCGCGTTCTTCGTCCAGGGCGCCGGCATCGCCAACGTCATGCCGCCCGCCACGACCGCCGTCATGGCCGCCGTCCCGCGTGAGAAGGCCGGCGTCGGCTCCGCCGTCAACAACACGATGCGCCAGGTCGGCGGCGCCCTGGGCGTCGCCATCCTCGGCGCGGTGCTGTCGGCGCGGTACCGGTCCGGCGTGGAGGACGCGGCCGGCGTGCTGCCCGCGAACATCCGGCACGCGGCCGCGGAATCGCTCGGCACCACCATGCAGGCGGCCGAGCGGGCCGGCGTCGTCGCGCAGGTCCGCGGTCCGGCGTTCGACGCCTTCCTCAGCGGCGTGCACTGGGTAGCCTTCTTGGGAGCCGCGGTCGCGGCGCTGAGCGTCCTCGTCGTCACGGTGTTCCTGCCGGGCCGGTCGGGGCGCCCCGCGCCGTCACCGCCGGGGGCTCCGGATGCGCCGGAGCCACAGACAGTGAGGACGTGACCTGACATGACGGAGATCGCCCGTGTGGAGCGGCGCAGCGGGCGGCCGCGCAGCGAGGGCGCCGACCGGGCGATCATCGACGCGACCCTCGACCTGCTCGCGGAGTCCGGCATCGCCGGCACCACCATCGAGGGCATCGCCGCCCGGGCCGGCGTCGGCAAGACCACCATCTACCGGCGGTGGAAGGGCCTCGAGAGCGTCATCTGCGACGCCGTCGCCGAACTCAAGGGCCCGCCGCCGACGCTGCCCGGCACCTCCCTCCGCGACGATCTGCTGGCGCTGGCCGAGGCGGCGGCGCGCGGCCGCGAGTCGGCCCGCGACCGCAAGGTGTACGCGTGCTTCATCGGCGAGATGGCCCGCTACCCGGCGCTCGACGCCCAGTACCGCGAGTCGGTCATCGGCCCGCGGCGGGCGCTCACCCAGGCCGCCCTGCAGCGCGCCATCGAACGCGGCGAACTGCGGGACGACCTCGACCTCGACCTCCTGGCCGAGATCGTCACCGCGCCGACGCTGCACTGGATGCTGCACAACCCCGACCGCATCCCCACCCGTGAGCTGCTGGAGCAGTTCGTCGACGGCGCGCTGCACGGGGTCGGGCGGCAGTAGGCCTACCCCAGTTCCAGCGTCCCCTGCTCGCCGTCGACGACGGGCTCGTCGGCCGGCGGCGGCTGTGGGTCGTCGCCGCCGGTGAGGGGTCCGGCGACCGCGGCGATCGGCTGCGCCACGGCGACCCCGGAGCCGTCGCGGCGACCGGTCGCGGGAGGCAGCTCGATCGGCACCCCGCTCGCGGCCGCGGCCCGGGGCGGCGCCGTGCCGGCCCACGAGAGCAGCAGCGTGTCCTCGCCCTTGAGGAACCGGTGGCAGCGCACGCCGCCGGTCGCGCGGCCCTTCGCGGGGTACTCCGAGTAGGGGGTGACCTTGACCGCGCCCGGCTGGGTGCCCGGCAGCGCCGTCGACGAACCGGAGACGGTGACGACGGCGCCGGCGCGGGCGGCGTCGACCGCGCCGAAGAACGTCGCCTTCGCGCCGGACGACAGCTTGATGCCGGCGATGCCCCCGCCCGCCCGGCCCTGCGGCCGCACCGCCGACGCGGGGAAGCGCAGCAGTTGCGCGTCGGAGCTGACGAACACGAGGTCTTCGTCGCCGGTGCGCAGCTCGACGGCGCCGATGACGCGGTCGCCGTCGTCGAGGCGGATGACGTCGTAGGCGTCCTTGCCGGGGTGGTCCGGGACGAGGCGTTTGACGACGCCGCGCTCGGTCCCCAGCGCCAGGCCGGGGGAGTCGGCCGCGAACGTCGTCAGGGCCAGCGCCCGCTCTCCGGCGTCGAGCTCGATGAACTCCTTCAGCGCCGCGCCGCCGGCCAGCGTCAGTGCCGCGGTCGGTGGCAGCGACGGCAGGTCGAGCACGGACAGCCGCAGCACCCGCCCGGCCGACGTGACGATGCCGACGTCGCCGCGCGCCGTGGCCGCCGCCACCGACACGATGACGTCGTGCTTGGACCGCTTGTCGCCGTAGAGCAGCGGTTCCTCGCCGGCCGTCCGCGCCAGCAGCCCGGACGACGACAGCAGCACCTGGCAGGGGTCGTCGGCGATCTCCAGCGACGCGGCGCCGGCCCGGGTGGTGACGGCGCCGGACTCTTCCAGCAGGACGGTGCGCCGCGGCGTCGCGTGCGCGGCGGCGATCTCGGCCAGTTCGTCGGACACCGCCTGGCGCAGCATGCTCTCGTTCTCCAGCAGCGCCGTCAGCTCGGCGATGGTGCGCCGCAGCTCCTCGCCCTCCTTCTCCAGCTCCAGCCGGTCGTAGCGGGTGAGCCGACGCAGTGGGGTGTCGAGGATGTAGCGGGCCTGGATGTCGGACAGGTCGAAGACGGCCATCAGCCGCTCGCGGGCCGCGGACGCGTCGTCGGAGGACCGGATGACCGCGATGACCTCGTCGATGTCGAGCAGCGCGATCATCAGGCCGTCGACGAGGTGCAGCCGGTCGGCCGCCTTGGTACGGCGGAACTCGCTGCGCCGCCGCACGACGGACAGCCGGTGCGCGATGAAGACCTCGAGCAGCTCCTTGAGGCCCAGCGTGCGCGGCTGGCCGTCGACCAGCGCGACGTTGTTGATGGAGAAGGAGTCCTCCAGCGGGGTGAGGCGGTACAGCTCCGCCAGCACCGCCTCGGGCACGAAGCCGCTCTTCAGTTCGATGACGAGGCGCAGCGCCGTGTTGCGGTCGGTGTAGTCGACGACGTCGGCGACGCCCTGCAGCTTCTTGTTGCGGACCAGCTCGACGATGCGCTCGCGGACCCGCTCCGGGCCGACCATGTAGGGCAGCTCGGTGATGACGATGCCTTTGCGGCGGGCGGTGATGTTCTCGATGCGGGCGGTCGCGCGGGTCTTGAACGCGCCCCGGCCGCTCTCGTACGCCTCGCGGACGCCGTCGAGCCCGATGATGCGCCCGCCGCTGGGGAGGTCGGGCCCGGGGACGAAGCGCATGAGGTCGTCGAGGCTTGCCTCGGGATGCGTCAGCAGGTGCCGGGTGGCGTCGATGACCTCGCCGAGGTTGTGCGGCGCCATGTTCGTCGCCATGCCGACGGCGATGCCGGTGGCGCCGTTGACCAGCAGGTTCGGGAACGCCGCCGGAAGCACCTCGGGCTGCTCGAACTGGCCGTCGTAGTTCGGCACCATGTCGACGACGTTCTCGTCGAGCGAGCGGACCAGCAGCATGGCGGGCTCGCTCATGCGGCACTCGGTGTACCGGTAGGCGGCCGGGCCGGCGTCGAGCGAGCCGAAGTTGCCGTGCCCGTCGACCAGCGGCACCCGCATGGCCCACGGCTGCGCCATGCGCACGAGGGTGTCGTAGATGGCGCCGTCACCGTGCGGGTGCAGCTTGCCCATCACGTCGCCGACGACGCGGCCGCACTTCACGTGCGGGCGGTCGGGGCGCAGGCCCATCTCGTTCATCTGGAACAGGATCCGGCGCTGCACCGGCTTCAGCCCGTCGCGGGCGTCCGGGATGGCGCGGGAGTAGATGACCGAATAGGCGTACTCGAGGAAGCTGCCCCGCATCTCCTCCGAGACGTCGACGTCGAGGATGACTTCCTCGAAGTCCTCGGGCGGGGGTGTCGTGGTCCGGCGTGCCATGCCGTCCATTCTCGCCCCCCGAGGGCCGTGCTCCGTGCAGCGACCCGCGCGCAGGTCAGGACGACATCTCGATCGAGAGGGCGAAGATGGCCGCCACGGAGGGCACGACGACGAGGGTGGCGGCGAGGACGGGGTAGCGTTCGAGCAGGCCGACGGCGTGCGGGTAGCGGCGGGCGAGGGCCCGCGCCGAGGCCAGCCGGCCCAGCTTGTGCGTCTCGACGCCGAGGGTGGCCATGAGCCGGCGCATGTCGTCCTCGACCCAGCGGGCGCCGGTCATCCGGGCGACCCGCTTGCCGCCGCGGTCGAGCACGTAGAGGTGGGCCATGCTGCGGCTGTTCTGGTGGCTGCGGGGCAGCGCCGCGGTGACGATCGACCCGACGGCGTCGCGGGGGACCCGGCGGGTGCGCAGCAGGCCGGTCACGGCCAGCTCGGACGGCGTGACGGTGATGGCGGCGCGCCGGAACCACGCCGGCCCGATGCTCGACGCCACCGCGATGACGCCCAGGGACACGGCGGCGCCGAACCCGCCGCCGCGCACGAGCAGCGCCGCCAGCAGGACGACGACCGGCAGCAACGACCACTTGACGGTGCTCAGGTAGCGACGCAGCGACGGCCGCAGCACGAGCGCGGCTCCGGGCAGGGGTCCGGGCATGGCCACGATCGTACGGTCAGAGCCCGGCGAGGAGGGCACCCCCGACCACCGCGATGACGGCGAAGCCCGCGATGCAGATCAGGATGACACCGACCGGGTGCCGCTCGATCCACCCGGCGGCGCCGGGCTGTGCCCGGGCCAGCCGGGCGCCGGTGACCGGGTCGTCCGGGCCGCCGATGGGCAGTTCGAGGTGCTCGACCAGGCGGTCGAGGTCGTCCTGCGCGTAGAGGGCGCCGTTGATGCGCATCAGCACCCGGCCCTGGGCGTCGAGGAGGAAGACGGTGCGGGCGGCCGCCCCGGGCCGCAGCAGCGTGGCCAGCACCACCGAGGCGGCGTCCGCGCGGTCGTGGCGGCGTTGGCCGAACAGTCCGCGCACGGTGATCTCGCCCGGAGCGGCGACGATGCGGGAGAGCCACAGGTGGGCGGCGACGGTGACGATCACCAGCGCGGCGAGCGCGATGCCGGTGATCAGCGCGGGCCGGCCGCCGGCGAGCGCGCCGGCGATGACGAGGACGACCGCGATGACGGCGCCGGTCGAGAGGAGCTGCCGCCGCGGCCCGGGCGCCGGCCGGAGGACGAGTGGGGTGGACACGGCTCCCGACCCTAGGTCACGGCGGTGGCTCAGACCGACAGGAGCGCGCTGATGACGACCGCGATGACGATGACGGCGGCGACGAACCCGCACCCCACCGCGAACGAGAACGAGTACGGCCGCCGCTCCGACAGCCGCACGAGGCCGGGCGTCTCGCGGTCGAGCTGCGCACCGGTCATCGGCCGGTCGTGGACGATGGTGGGCCGGCCGAGCCGCTCGATCAGCTCGTCGAGGTCGTAGTCCTCGTAGTGGGTGACGTTGAACCGGAACAGCACGTCCTGCGCGGGACCGCCGAGCAGGAACAGCGTCGGCACCACCGGGCCGCGCGGCGGCACCAGCGTCGCCCGCACGATGCTCGTCACGTCGGCCAGCGGCTGCCGCCGGGTGCCGAGCAGGCCGGTGACGGCGATCTCCGCAGGCGTGAGGACGATCCGCGACCGCCGCAGGTACACGTATCCGAGGGCGAGACCGACGGCGCAGAGGGACAGCACGATCAGCAGCCCGACGACGCCGCCGAGGGCAACCGTCACCAGGGCGAAGACCGAGTAGACGATGACGGCGGTCACCATGACGGTGCGCCGACGACGCTTCGACGGCCGCAGGACGAGTTCCGTCATCCCCAGAACCCTAGGACACGGCCTCCGGCGCGCCGATGGTGGCTCTGGCGGACGGCAGCGTGACGACGAACCGGGCGCCCGGCCCGGCGTCCTCGACGACCACCGTGCCGCCGTGCGCGACGACGATCTCGCGGGCGATCGCCAGCCCCAGGCCGGTGCCGCCGGCGTCGCGGTCGCGGGCGTCGTCGAGGCGGGCGAAGCGTTCGAAGATGCGGTCGCGGTCGGCCGGGCGGACGCCGGCGCCGTCGTCGGCCACGGCCACCCGCGCCGTGCCGCCGTCGGCCGACACCGACACCGTGACCTGCGACGACGCGTGCCGGACGGCGTTGTCGACCAGGTTGCGCAGCACCCGGGACAGGGAGTCGCGGTGGCCGCGGGTGAAGGCGTCGCCGGCGGAGTCGACGCGCACCCCCACCCGGTCGTCGCGCACGCCCTCGGTCACTTCGAGGGCGAGTTCGCCGAGGTCGACCAGGTCGTCGCGCCGGACCGGGCGCGGGTTGTCGAGGTGCGCGAGCACCAGCAGGTCGTCGACCAGCCGGGCCATGCGCTGCACCTCGACCAGCGCCTCGCGGGCGGTCTCGTGCGGGTCGACGGCGTCGGGGTGCGCGAGCGTGACCTCCAGTTCGGTGCGCAGCGCCGCGATGGGGCTGCGCAGTTCGTGGGCGGCGTCGGCGACGAACGCGCGCTGCCGGCCCGCGGCGGCGTCGAGGCGGCGGAGCATGTCGTTGAGCGTCGTCGCGAGCCGGCTCAGCTCGTCGCCGCCGGCCGGGACCGGCAGCCGGTGCCCGCCGCCGGCGCCGCTGATCTCCTCGGCGCCGCCGCGCAGCCGGTCGACCGGGCGCAGCGCGCGGACGATGACCAGCCAGCTCAGCACCCCCAGCGCCGCCGTGATGGCGAGGCCGCCGCCGAACACGCCGATCTTCGCGAACCGGACGCTGCGCTGCTGCTCTTCCAGCGACACGGCGACGATGACGGTGCGCGGGTCGCCCGCGGTGTCGGTGACGATGCCGACGATGCGCAGCGGCTCGGGCTGGCCGAGCCTGGTGCCGTCGATGTCGATGGCCTCGCCGGACCGGACGGCGGCGAGGTCGTCGCCCGCGACCACCGGGGTGAGGCGGTCGCCGCCGGGGGTGGAGGCGACGACGCGGTCGTCGGCGTCGAGCACCTGCGCGACGGCGACGCCGAAGCCGGGCAGCGGGTCGGGCAGCCGGCCGGACTCGACCAGGGCCGCGATGTCGTCGCCCTGCCGCCGCGCGGTCTCGTCGAGCGCGCCGAGCAGCGCGCGGTCCATCGCGATGAGCAGCAGCACGCCGCCGATGGCCAGGCCGACCGCCGACATCGCGGTGGCTGCCACGGTGAGCCGGGCCCGCAGGCTCAACCGGCCGAAGACGGCCATGTCAGCCGCCGTCGCCGCTCAGCCGGTAGCCGGCGCCGCGCACCGTCTGCAGCGCGGCCCGGCCGAACGGGGTGTCGATCTTGCGCCGCAGGTAGCCGACGTAGACCTCGACGACGTTCGGGTCGCCGTCGTAGTGGGCGTCCCAGACGTGTTCGAGGATGTCGCGCTTGGAGACGACCTCGTCGGCGCGGCGCATGAGGTATTCGAGCACGCCGAACTCGCGCGGCGTCAGCGTGACGCCGGTGTCGCCGCGGCGCACCGTCTTCGCGCCCGGGTCGAGCTCGAGGTCGCCGGCGGCCAGGACCACGGGCCGGGCCGGCGCGCCCCGGCGCAGCAGCGCCCGCAGCCGGGCGACCAGCACGACGTAGGAGAACGGCTTGGTGAGGTAGTCGTCGGCGCCGACGTCGAGGCCGTCGGCCTGGTCGTACTCGCCGTCCTTGGCCGACAGCATGAGGATGGGCACCCAGTTGCCCTCGGCCCGCAGCGCCTGGCAGATGCGGTAGCCCGACAGCGACGGCAGCATGATGTCGAGGACGATGACGTCGTAGGTGTGCTCGCGGGCCAGGTGCAGGCCGTCGAGGCCGTCGTGGGCCAGCTCGACCGAGAACCCCTCGGCCGACAGCCCGCGATGCAGGGCGCGGGCCAGCCCGCGCTCGTCCTCGACCACCAGCACCCGCATGCCGTCAAGCATGCCCTGCTCGCCGCGGCTGCCGCCGGGGTCTCTCAGGGATCTCACAGCGACCGCGAGGCACAGTGGAGGTCATCGGGGCGAACCCCCGGCCCGGGCACACCCTGAAACGCACCGAATTCTCCAGGAGCAGACATGCCGAACTCCCTTCTCAGCACCCCGGCGAGGCGGTGGGCGACCGGGGCCACGGTCGCCACCGTGATCGTGGGCGCGGCCGTGGCCGGCCCGCTGATCGCCGGCGCCGATTCCGACCTTCCCGACCGCACGGCCGCCGAACTGCTGGTCGACCTCGCGTCCCTCGACGTCGGGCCGTTCGCCGGCACCGTCGTGCAGTCCGCCGACGTCGGCCTGCCGGAACTGCCGGCCTCCGACACCACGTCGCTGCCGACGGCCGCGCTGTCGCTGCTCGACGGGTCGTCCACGGCCCGCATCTGGTACTCCGACGGCGACACCTACCGGTTCGCGCTGCAGGACGACCAGAACGAGTCCGACCTCATCCGCGACGGCCAGGATCTCTGGTTCTGGAGCAGCGAAGGCGCCCGCGCGTCGCACCTGACCGTTCCCGAAGGCGCCGAGGGCGACGACGGCGGCAACCCGTTCGGCGGTGAGGGCCCGTTCGGCGGTGAGGGCATGCCGGAGGACATGCCGGCGAACGTCCCGACGGCGGCCGCGTCGATGGCGCTGGCCATGATCGAGCCGTCCACCCAGATCGACGTCGACGGCACCGCCACCGTGGCCGGCCGCTCGGCGTACGAGCTGGTGCTGCGGCCGAAGGACGACCAGTCGCTGATCGGCTCCATCCGGCTGGCCATCGACGGCGAGACGTCCATGCCGCTGCGGGTGCAGATCGTCGCCAAGGACGCCAGCGAGCCGTCGTTCGAGGTCGGCTTCACCTCCATCTCCTTCGACGAGCCCGAGGCGTCGACGTACGAGTTCGCCCCGCCGCCCGGCACCACCGTCGAGGAGATCCAGCCCGACGAGCTCGACGACGCCGCCGCGCAGCACCACCCGGAGCACGGCGACATGGACCACTCCGACCTGTCCGTCGTGGGCTCGGGCTGGAGCAGCGTCGTCGTCATGCGCGGCGTCGACCTCGACGAGGTGACGTCGCACCTCGAGGGCGAGGCCGCCACCCTGGCCGCCGACTTCGTCGCCCAGCTCCAGGACGTCAGCGGCCCGTACGGCACCGGCCGGGCGCTGACCAGCGACCTGTTCTCCGTCCTCCTCCTCGACGACGGCCGCATGCTGGCCGGCGCCGTGTCGCTGGACGTGCTCGAAGAGGCCGCTCAGGACCCCGCCGCCGCGCTGTAACGGCGGGTCGTCCCCACCCGAGGCCGCCGCGGTCCCCGACCGCGGCGGCCTCCGCCTGTCCAGGTGTCTTCCGGGCCGAGCGCAGACGTTGCCGATGATCAGGTGATCTCCTCGGCACTTCGTGCCCATGCCCCGGAAACGTGGGCTGCCTAAGTTGCCTCCAACGTGTCCGCATGGGTGACCTGGATCACCCGCCCGCGTGAGGAGGCCCTCGTGGCGCTCGGCTGGAAGGTGGTCTACGACGGCAAGACACCGCCACCGGGGGCGGTGGTGCGGCCGGACGAGCGGTTGTCGTGGGGGCGGACGGTCGGCCTCGGCGCGCAGCACGTGGTCGCGATGTTCGGCGCGACGTTCGTGTTCCCGCTGATCATGGGGCTGAATCCGCAGCTGGCCATCATGATGAGCGGCCTCGCGACGATCTGCTTCCTGCTCATCGTCAAGGGCGTGGTGCCGAGCTATCTGGGCACCAGCGCGTCCTTCGTCGGCGGCGTGGTCGCGATCCGCGAGCAGGGCGGCGACTCCGCCGACGTCACCGGGGCGATCCTGGTGGCCGGCGTCGTGCTGGCGCTGTGCGGCGTGCTGATCCACTACCTGGGCTCCGGCGTCCTGTACAAGGTGCTGCCGCCGGTGGTGACCGGCGCCGTCGTCATGCTCATCGGCTTCAACCTGGCGCCGGTGGTGGCGAACGTCTACTGGCCGCAGGACCAGTGGATCGCGCTCATCGTGATGTTCGCCGTCATCCTGATGGCGGTCGGGCTGCGCGGGTTCCTCGGCCGCATCGCGATCTTCGTCGGCCTGGTGTTCGGGTACGCGCTGTCGTGGCTGTTCGACCGGATCTTCGGCCAGATCACCTCGCCCGACGGCACCGGCGCGGTGACCACCCACGACCGGGTGAACTTCGACGGCGTCCGCGAGGCCGACTGGCTGGGCTTCCCCAAGGAGACGTTCGTGAACGCGCAGGGCGCCGAGGTCGCCGGCTGGCACCTGCCCAGCTTCAGCGTGACGTTCATCCTGCTGGTGCTGCCCGCCGTCATCGCGCTGATCGCGGAGAACACCGGCCACGTCAAGGCGGTCGCGGAGATGACCGGCAAGGACCTCGACCCGGTCATGGGCAAGGCGATCGCCGCCGACGGCGTCGGCACGGTCATCGCGACCTCCGTCGGCGGCTCGCCGACCACGACGTACGCCGAGAACATCGGCGTCATGGCCGCGACCCGGGTGTACTCGACGGCGGCGTATTACGTGGCGGCGCTGGTCGCGATCCTGTTCGGGTTCTCGCCGAAGTTCGGCGCGCTGATCGCGGCGACGCCGGGCGGCGTGCTCGGCGGCATCACCGTCGTGCTGTACGGCATGATCGGCCTGCTCGGCGCCCGCATCTGGATCGAGAACCGGGTCGACTTCTCGAACCCGATCAACCTGGTGCCGGTGTCGGCCGGCATCATCATCGCGATCGGCGACACGTCGCTGGAGATCACCGACGACTTCGTGCTGTCCGGCATCGCGCTGGGGACCATCGTGACGGTCGTCGCCTACCACCTGGCCCGCGCCGTCGCGCCGCCGCACCTGCGTGATGGCGGCGCCGTGCTCACCGTCGGGCCGCCGGGCGTCCACGAGATGGACGAGGAGCCTCCGAGCGAAACGCCGCCCATCGAGAGAGGATGATGCTGTGAAGCCAGCGGGGTTCACCTACCACCGACCGGCCACCGTCGACGACGCCGTCGCGGTGCTGGCCGAGGTGAGCCCTGCCGGCAAGGTGCTGGCCGGCGGCCAGAGCCTGGTCCCGCTGCTGAACATGCGGCTGGCCGAGCCCGAACACGTCGTCGACATCAACCGGCTGTCCGAGCTGGCGTACGTGCGGGCCGACGGCGACGCCGTCCGGGTCGGCGCGCTGGCCCGGCACGCCGACGTCGAGCGCGACGCCGCCGCGTACGCCGTCCTGCCGCTGCTGCGCGAGACGCTGGGGTACGTCGCGCACCCGACCATCCGCAACCGCGGCACGACGGTGGGCAGCATCGCGCACGCCGACCCGGCCGGCGAGCTGACGGCGGTGCTGGCGCTGCTCGGCGGGACGGTGACGCTGCGGCGGGCGGGCGGGGAGCGCACGGTCGCGGCCGCCGACTTCTTCACCGGACCGATGTCGACCTGCGCCGACGCCGGCGAACTGGTCACCTCCGCGACGTTCCCGGTGCCGGAGGGCCGCACCGGGGCCGTCTGGACGGAGGTGGCCCGGCGGCACGGCGACTACGCCGTCTGCGGGACCGGAGTGGTGGTGACACTTGACGACGACCTGCGGGTCGCCGGTGCCAGAGCGGCCTACGTCTCGATGGGCCCCGAGCCGGTGCTGCTCGACCTCACCGACGCCGTCGCGGGCGCCCCGTTCGACGACGCCGACTGGCCGGCGGCCGGACGCCTGGCCGCCGGCCGGCTGGAGCCGGACGACGACATCCACGCGACCGCCGCCTACCGGACCCGGCTGGCCGAGGTGCTGACGGCGCGGGCGCTGCGGGCGGCGGCCGGCCGGCCGAGCGTGGTCGCATGAGCGAAGCGATGTACGAGGTCAGCCTCGTGGTCAACGGCGTGCCGCGGTCGGCGACGGTGCCGGCCCGGCGGCTGCTGTCGGACTTCCTGCGCCACGATCTCGAGCTGACCGGCACCCACGTCGGCTGCGAGCACGGCGTCTGCGGCGCCTGCACGGTGCTGGTCGACGGCCGGCCGATCCGGTCGTGCCTGCAGTTCGCCGTCACCGTCGACGGCGCCGAGGTCACCACGGTCGAGGGCTGCACGCGCGCCGACGGCGAGCTGGGCCACGTCCAGCAGGCGTTCCGCGACTGCCACGGCCTGCAGTGCGGCTTCTGCACACCCGGCTTCGTCACGACGATCACCGCCTACCTGGAGGAGAACCCGGCGCCGACGGAGGACGAGGCGCGCGAGGCGATCGTCGGCAACCTGTGCCGCTGCACCGGCTACCAGAACATCGTCGCGTCGGTCCTGCGCGCCGCCGAGCTGCGGGCGGAGGAGGTGAACCGATGACGACGAGGTCGTTCGGCGAGCCGATCGCCCGGCTCGAGGACCCGCGGCTGCTGAAGGGGGAGGGCCGGTTCCTCGACGACATCGGGCACCGCGCGCTGGCCGCGGCGTTCGTCCGCAGCCCGCACGCGCACGCTCGCATCGTCGACATCGACGTCACCGATGCGGTCGGCGTCGACGGCCTGGTCGCCGTCTACACGCACGACGACCTCGACGGCCGGGCCGGCGAGGCGCTGCCGGTGCTGATCCCGCACGAGACGCTGACGCACGGCCGCACCGGCTTCGCGCTGGCGAAGGACGAGGTCAACCACGTCGGCGAGCCGATCGTCATGGTCGTCGCCACCGACCGGTACCTCGCCGAGGACGCCTGCGCCCGCATCCGGGTCGAGTACGACTTCCTGCCGCCGGTGGTGGGCATCGAGGCGGCCCGCGACGCCGGCCTGCTCGTCCACGACGACGTCCCCGGCAACGTCTCGGCGCACATGGTGCAGTCCCGCGGCGACGTCGAGGCCGCGCTGGCTGCCGCCCCGAACGTCCTCGACCTGGACCTCGACATCGAGCGCAGCGCGTCCACCCCGCTGGAGGGCAAGGGCGTGCACGCGCGCTGGGACGCCGACGACGCCAGCCTGCGCGTCTACACGTCGACCCAGGCGTCGACGTCGGTGCGGGCGGCGCTGGCCGCGCGGCTGGAGCTGCCGCTGGACCGCGTCGAGGTCATCGCGCCCGACGTCGGCGGCGGGTTCGGCGTGAAGATCGTGCACCCGTGGCCGGAGGAGGTGCTGGTGCCGTGGGCGGCGATCCGGCTCGGCCGCGAGGTCAAGTGGACCGAGGACCGCCGCGAGCACTTCGTCGGCGCCGCCCACGAGCGCGGCCAGCTGCAGCACGTCCGCGTGGGCTTCGACGACGAGGGACGGCTGCTCGGCCTCGACGTCACCGTCTGGCACGACAACGGCGCCTACACGCCGTACGGCATCATCGTCCCGATCATCACGACGACGCAGCTGCTCGGGCCGTACAAGCCGGACGCCTATCGGGCGGAGTTCTTCAGCCTCTACACCAACACCGTGCCGGTGACGCCGTATCGCGGCGCCGGGCGTCCCCAGGGCTGCTTCGCGATGGAGCGCACGATGGACGCCATCGCTGCCCACCTCGGGCTGGACCGCACGGTGGTGCGCGAGCGCAACTTCATCCGGCCCGACGAGATGCCCTACGACCAAGGCCTGATCTTCCAGGACGGCCGGCCGCTGGTGTACGACTCCGGCGACTACCCGGCGACGCTGGAGAAGCTGAAGAAGCTGGTCGGCTGGGAGGAGTTCGCGGCGTTCCGGGACGAGGCGCGGGCGGCCGGGCGGCGGGTCGGCATCGGCATCGCCTGCTACGTCGAGGGCACCGGCGTCGGCCCGTACGAGGGCGGCTGGGTGAAGGTCGAGACCGACGGCTCGGTGGTCGCGGCGACCGGGCTGACCACCCAGGGCCAGGGCCACAAGACGGCGTTCGCGCAGGTCGTGGCGTCGGAGCTGGGTGTCCCCGTCGACCGCGTCGCCGTCACGACCGGCGACACCCGGCGGTTCGGGTACGCCGTCGGGACGTTCGCCTCGCGGGCCGCCGTCATGAGCGGCAACGCGCTGGCCGCGGCCGCGCGGAAGGTGCGTGACAAGGCGCTGCGCATCGCCGGCGAGGCGCTGGAGGCCGACCCGCGCGACCTCGAGATCGTCGACGGCGTCGTCCGCGTCATCGGCTCGCCCGGCGGCGCTCCGGGCGCGTCGATCCCGCTCGCGACCGTCGCCGTCCTGGCCAACCCGCTGCGCTACGCGTTCGACCGCGAGGCCGAGCGGGCCACCCAGTTCGGCGGACCCGTCGACTTCTCCAAGCCGCCGGTCGCCGAGGGCGAATCGCCCGGCCTGGAGGACACCGGGTTCTACTCGCCGCCGCGCTCGACCTTCGCCAACGGCATGCACGCGGCGATCGTCGAGACCGACCCGGAGACCGCCGAGATCACCATCCTGCGCTACTGCGTCGTACACGACTGCGGCACGCTGATCAACCCGCGCATCGTCGAGGGCCAGATCCACGGCGGCGTCGCCCAGGGCGTCGGGGGAGCGCTGTACGAGCGGATGGTCTACGACGGCGCCGGCCAGCTGCTGAACGCGTCGTTCATGGACTTCCTGATGCCGTACTCCACCGAGGTGCCGGTCATCGAGACCGACCACCTGGAGACGCCGTCGCCGCTGAACCCGCTCGGCATCAAGGGCGCGGGCGAGGCCGGCGTGATCCCCGGCTCCGCCGTCCTCGCGTCGGCGATCTCCGACGCGGAGGGGTTCGCGATCACGCGGATGCCGATCTCGCCGTCGGACCTGTTCTCACTCCGTCTGGCTCGGGAGTCGCGATGAAGGTGACCGGAACCGCCGTCCTGCACGCCCCGCGGGCCGACGTGTGGAAGGCGCTCAACGATCCGGCCGTCCTGGTGCGGACCATCCCCGGCTGCCAGCGGCTGGAGCCGGCCGGGCCGGACCAGTACCGCATGACGGTCTCGGCCGGCGTCGGGACGATCAAGGGCAGCTACGCCGGTGACGTGCGGCTGCACTCGCAGCAGGAGCCGGCCTCGTTCGTCATGACGGCGTCCGGTGCGGGCGCGCCGGGGACGGTGAGCGCGGACGTCCAGGTCACACTGGCCGAGTCCGGCGACGGCACGACCCGGCTGGACTACGACGCCGACGCCATCGTCGGCGGCATGATCGGCGGCGTCGGGCAGCGGATGCTGGCCGGGGTCGCGAAGAAGACGGCCGGCGAGTTCTTCGCCGCCGTCGACGACGTGCTCACCGGGGCCGCGCCGGAGGTGGCCGCGGGGGCGCCGATCTCGCCGGCCGCGGGGGCTCCGGGCGTGTACGAGGCCCCGCCCCGCGTCGCCGTCGCCGCCTCGGCCGACTTCACCCGCGGCATCCTGGTCGGCGCCGCCGTCGCCCTTGCCGGCGTCGCCCTCGGCGGCTGGCTGTCCGGCCGGTCGCGCCCCGGCCCGTCTGGCGCATGATGGAGGGACCGGAACGAGGGAGGCGAGGAGTATGCGGGCGTTCACCGCGGCCGCGGTCCAGGTGCGGCCGCTGGCCGAGCCGCTGACCGCGCAGAGTGTCAAGGCGAACATCGAGCACGCGCTCGACTACGTGGAGCGCTGCGCCCAGGACACAGGCGCGGAGCTGATCGTGCTGCCCGAGTCGGTGACCACCGGGTTCACCCCGGCGATGCCGGCCGAGGAGCTGTGGGACCTGGTCACCGATGTGCCGGGCGCGTTGGCCGAGCCGTTCCAGGAGGCGGCCCGGCGGCTCGGCGTCCACCTGGCGTGGGGGACGTACGAGCGCGGCGCCGAGCGCGGCGTCGTCCACAACTCGGCGGTGCTGGCCGGCCCGGACGGCGAGATCGCCGGGGTGTACCGCAAGACGCACCCGTTCTGCACGGAGCTGGCGTCGCGCGGCGGCTGGGTGACGCCGGGCGACGACGTGTGCGTGGCCGACACGGCGTTGGGGAAGATCGGCATGATCATCTGCTTCGACGGCGACTATCCGGAGCTGTCGCGCATCACCGCCGTCCGGGGCGCCGAGGTGATCCTGCGGCCGTCGGCGCTGCTGCGCTCGGCCGACCTGTGGGAGCTGACCAACCGGGCCCGCGCCTACGACAACCACGTGTACGTGGTCGGCGCCAACGCGACGGGCGTCGACCCGGCCGGCGTGCTCTACTTCGGCAACTCGATGATCGTCACCCCGATCGCCGAGGTGGTCGCCCGGGCCGCCAGCCACGAGTGCTGGGTGTCGGCCCGGCTCGACCCCGACGCGGCGTTGCGCTCGCTCACGCCGGGCTCCAGCGTCGGGCAGGGCTTCGACCATCTGGCCGACCGCAACCTCGAGCTGATCAGGCGGCACACCGACGAGCTGACCCGCCCGGCCGCCAGCTCGTTCAGGCGTGCTTGACCGGCCAGACGATCTCCGTCTCCAGCTTCGCCGGGTCGCTGACCTGCGTCGGGTCGTTGAGGTAGACGTCGTAAGGGGCGCCGCCGAAGGACAGGCCCTGCGCCCCGATCCACGCCTCGACCTCGCGGTAGGCCAGGCCCAGCTCCTCGTACGGGCCGGTGTGCCGGGTGACGGCGGCGAGGCCGCCGGGCGCGCGGTGCAGGCTGAACCCGTCGGGCGCCGCGGCCAGTCCGGCCACCGGCACGCACGCCTCGATCGTCCAGGTGTCGTCCGCCAGCTCGAGGTAGACCAGGCGCGGCGGTCCGTCGGGCCGCCCGCCCGCCTCCTGGATGGCGGCGTACAGCCGGTGGTAGGCGACGGTGGTGGTCTCGGCCAGCGAGTCGATCGTCGCTGGGTACGTGGTGCCGAGGACGTCGGCGGGTGCGGTGTCGCGGGTGCTGATCTGGTAGGCCATGACGGCTCCCTTCCGGATGAAGGTCTCGACACGGTCGAGCATGTGCCGATGACGGTCGATGCGCCGCTCGAGCACCTGCCGGTAGTCGTCGAGGAGGTCGCGGACGCGGTCCGGGTCGGACTCGGCCAGCACCTCCCGGATCGACGACAGCGGCATGTCGAGCGAGCGCAGGGTGCCGATGACCCGAGCCGTCGCCGCCTGTTCCGGCGCGTAGTACCGGTAGCCGGTGTCGGCGTCGACGTATGCGGGGCGCAGCAGGCCGGTGTCGTCGTACACCCGCAGCGCCTTGATGCTCAGCCACGTCAGCCGGGAGAACCGGCCGATCGGCAGCAGCTCGTCCATCGCCACCTCCTCTCACGTCACGGAGCCTGGAGTCTTCCCCTGGGGACGAGTCAAGCACCTCAGCGCAGCTTGGGAATCACGTCCAGCGCGAGTCGCTCGAACCGGTCCAGATCGGCGGGCCGCGGCCAGCCGAGGACGAACTCGGTGAAGCCGGCCGGTGCGTACCGGTCGACCAGCTCCTCCAGCTCGGCCGGGCCGGACAGCGCGTCGGTGCCGGCCCAGAGCAGCACCGACCGGCGGATGGCGGACGGGTCGCGCCCGGCCGCCGCGGCGAACTCGTCGACCCGGCGGCTCCACTGCGCGGCCAGGGCGACGTTCTCGTCGAGGCTCGCGTCGGGGCGGCCGTTGGTGTTCCAGACGTCGGCCCGCTCGGCGGCGACCCGCAGCACGGTCGGCGCCTGCCCGCCGACGATCAGCGGCGGACGCGGCCGCTGCGCCGAGGGCGGTCCGGTGGGGAGGTCGCGGACGGTGTACCAGTCGCCCTCGAACGTGTACGGCTCACCGTCGCCGCGCAGCACCTCGTCGAGGATCCGGACGTACTCGGGGTAGCGCGCCACCCGCTCCTTGACCGTCCACGGCGCGGTGCCGGTGGCGTGGTGGTCGACGTCCATGATGCCGGCGCCGATGCCCAGCTCCAGCCGCCCGCCGGAGAGCTGGTCGACGGTGAGCGATTCCTTCGCCAGGACCGCGGGCGCCCGCAGGATCGGGTTGCTCACCAGCGTGCCGACCCGCACCGTGGACGTCGTCAGGGCGGCCGCCGTGGTCATGGTCCAGCCGTCCAGCCAGGGCGGTTCGGTGCCGAAGATGTTGCCGATGTGGTCGGGCAGGAAGAGCTGGTCGAAGCCGAGTTGCTCGACCCGGCGGAACCGGTCGAGCAGCGTGGGCGCGTCGGCGCCGGGGAGGACCAGGACGCCGAAGCGGCGAGGGTGCGTCGTCATCCCTCGATCGTCGAGCCATGCTGACCGATGATCAAGTACTGACTATAATGTCAGGTACCCACCAGAAGGTCAGTACGGAGGTTCCGCCATGGCCCGCAACCGGCCCTACACCTGCGGACTCGACGCCGCCATCGACGTCGTCGGCGGCAAGTGGAAGGCGACCGTGCTCTGGATGCTGGAGGACCAGGGGCCGCTGCGCTTCGGCGAACTGCGCCGGCGCGTGCCGTCGGTCACGGAGAAGATGCTCATCCAGCAGCTGCGCGAGCTGGAGGCCGACGGCCTGGTGCACCGCGAGGCCTACCACCAGGTGCCGCCGAAGGTGGAGTACTCGCTGACCGACTACGGCCGCACGCTCGAACTGGCGCTGCGGCCGCTGGGGGAGTGGGGGCACCAGAACATGGCCCGCATCGAGGCGACCCACCCCTGACGGCCGGGCGGTCAGGCCATTCTCGTCCGGGCGTAGGCCGCCACGGCATTGCGCTGGTAGGCCGCCAGGCCGGGACTGACCTGGTCGAACAGTCGCCGGACCGGCTCGTCGTCGGCGCAGAGCTGTCCGAGGCAGATGAACAACTCGGCCGTCGTGAGCCCATACCTTGCCGCAGCCTCGTGATACCACTCCACCTCGTCCAATACGGCGGGGTCGTCGGCACGCGTGTCCGCGACCATGAGCTCAGCCAGGCGGACCATCCGGTCGGCCAGGTCACGCTCCTCGGCGTCGAGCCCTTCGGGCCAGTTCTGCCGGTCGCCGGTGTCCACGAGCGGCGTGGCGAATCCGTCCAGCAGGTATTCGGGTCGGTTGATCCCCGGCATCTCCATCGAGCCGCCTCCTCTTGACGTGCGGGCGCCGTTCAGTACTTCCACCGCTGATTCGCGCCGCCCCACCAGTCCCATTGCTGGATGGCGGCGCCGTCGGCCTCGGAGGAGCCCGCCACCTCGATGACCTTCCCGCTGTGTTTGGCGGTCAGCTTCAGTTCGCCGATGCCGTACACCTCGGGCAGGAATCGCTGGTTGTCGCCGCCCCACCAGTCCCACTGGATGACCCGGGCTCCGTTGGCCGTCGACACGCCCGCGACGTCGAGCACTTTGCCGCTGTGCTTCGCCCGGAGGCGCACGTACCCGCCGCCGACGGGATCCATGGACCAGAGCTGGTTCCAGCCGCCCCACGACGTCCACTGCTGCGCGGGTGCGCCGCTGGCCGTGGAGATGCCGGTGATGTCGATGACCTTGTCGCTGTGCTTGGCCACCAGCGCCCGAGCCGGTGCCCGCGCGAACGTCACGGCGTACACCCACTCGTCGGCACCGCCGTTGTGGCTGGCGGAGAACCCCATGTGGGTGTAGTCGGGATCCTCGATGCGCTCGCGGTGTGGTGCGCTGACGTTGATCCACCAGTTGACCGGCGCGTCACCGTTGAGGTTGGCGCCGCCCCAGTAGAGGATCTCGCCGGTACGCCCGTTCTCGGGCGCCCAGCCGCCGGCCGCGGCCGCGTCGGTGATGCGTCGCTGCGAGGTGGTCTGGTTGTCCGAGCTGAGGTGCGCGTCCCGGTTGGGTGTCTTGTAGACCCAGGGATTCGCCGCCATGTCGGACGTATGGCGATTGGCCGCCTCGGACAGCCTGGCGTCCACGAAGACCGGCAGATGCCCCAATGCGGCCCGGTGCCGGTTGATGCGCGTCTGGATACCGACTCCCGCCAGCGCGACACCGGCGACGAGATCGAAGGCGCTCACAGGCATGGTCAACTCCCCCCAAAGGGCAGAGAACCCACACCGCGGACGTGCGAGCCGACACCCCCGTTGATCGACTCCACTGCTGTCGAGCATCCTCCGCCCCGAAGACGTCGTCAAGGGCCGTCCTCGTCCCGGAAGGCACTGATCAGCACGGGCAGCGCCACCAGCAGCGCGGCCGCCCGGATCGCGCCGGCCAGCGGGTACGGCGCCCGCAGCCCGAACTCGTGCGCGACGACGCCGCCGAGCAGGGCGCCCGCGGGGATCAGCCCCCAGCCGACCAGGCGGTGCACGCTCATGACGCGGCCGAGCAGGTTCGGCGGCGCCAGCCGCTGCCGCAGCCCGATGCTGACCAGGTTCCAGAGGGTGACGCCCAGCCCGACGGCCGCCAGCAGCGACCCGAGCACGACGACGTTGGGCGCGAGCCCGATCGCGGCCACGGTGACGGCGTTGACGGCGAGCGCGGCGAGCAGGACGGCCCGGTCGCCGAGCCGGCGCAGCAGCCACGGCCCGGCCACCCCGCCGGCCAGCGACCCGGCCGCCGCCGTCGCCAGCAGCAGGCCGAACCCGCGCGCCGACATCCCCAGCTCGGACGTCGCCAGCAGCACCAGCGTGGCGCTGGCGAGCTGGAAGCAGAAGGTGTTGACGGCGGCCAGCAGCGTCAGCGTCCGCAGCAGCCGGTGCGCCGCCAGCCAGCGCAGCCCGGCGGCGATCTCCGTGCGCAGCGACGACGGCGCGCGCCGCGGCTCTGCCCGGCCGTTCGCGGGCGCCTGCCGCAGCGTCGCCAGCAGCGCGGCCGCCACCGTCAGCAGCACCGCGTCGGCACCGAATGGCAGCCCGGCGGCGACGGCGAACAGCAGGCTGCCCAGCGGCGGCCCGGCGAACTGCTGCCCGACGACGGCGATGGTCTGCTGGTAGCCGTTGGCCGCCGGCAGCCGTTCCGGCGGCACCAGCGACGGCAGCAGCGCCTGCGCCGCCGTCCCGGCCACGACCTGGCAGGCGCCCAGCCCGAACGCCAGCGCCGTCAGCCCGGCCACGCCCAGCCGGCCGGTCGCCGCCAGCCCGCCCGCCACCGCCGCGAGCGCCGCCTGCGCCGCGACCCCGCACGACAGCAGCGCGGCCCGGTCGTGCCGGTCGACCAGGGCGCCGGCGGGCAGCGAGAACAGCAGCCACGGCAGGTAGCTGGCCGCGGCGACGACGGAGACCAGCCGCGGGTCGCGGGTCAGCGTCGCGGCCAGCAGCGGCACGGCCGCCGCGAACACGCCGTCGCCGGCCGTGGTGAGGCTGGTGGCGGCGGCGAAGCGGCGGTAGCGGGACACGACGGTGATCGTCGCGGTGGCCGGCGGTCACCGCGCACCATGTAGTGCTCCGCTACATACTGGGACGCATGGCGCTGACCGTCGAGCTGGGCGTGGACGAGTTGGCCGACACCCGGTTCGCGGTGTCGGCGCTGTCCGAGACGGTGGCCGCGCTGCAGCAGCTGGCCGGGCACGACCGCCAGGCCGTGCACGAGCGCTGGCTGCGCTGGGCCCGCGCCGAGCTGGCCGGCCGGCCGCTGGCGCTGCCGCTGACCTGGCCGCTGCTGTTCGGCGCCGGGCCGGGCTGGCCGGAGTTCCTGGTTCCGGCGCCGGCCGGACCCGGCGGCGGCATCGACGACGACTTCGCGGCGCTGTGCCGCACGCCGCCGGAGAACGTGCGAGCCAACCTGCGGCGGCGGTTCGGGGAGACGCCGCCGGCGGCTCTCGCGGGCCTCGCCGCGCGGCCGGAGCAGGGGCTGGCCGAGCTGGCCGCCGAGTTGCGCGCCGCCCACGACCGCCTGATCGCGCCGCACTGGCCGCGCCTGCACGCCGTCCTCGAGGCCGACGTCGCGTACCGCGCCCGGAAGCTGGCCCGCGGGGGAGCGGCCGCACTCTTCGCCGGCCTGCACCCCGACCTGAGCTGGCGCGACGGCCGGCTGCGCCTCGGCGGCGACCGCTGGCGCGAGGACTACGCGGTCGACCGCGGGCCGGGCGGCCTGGTGCTGATGCCGGTCGCGCTGGGGTCGGCGTACGTGCTGATCAAGCGGCGGACGTCGACCCAGACGACGGTGCGCTACCCGGCCCGCGGCGTCGGTGCGCTGTGGAGCGTGCGGCTCGGCGCGCGGCCGTCCGGCGCCGCCGTCCGGCTGCTCGGCCGGGCCCGCGCCGACCTCCTCGACGCGCTGCGCTCGCCCGCGTCGACCACCGACCTCGCCCGCGGCCTCGGCGTCACGCCCAGCGCCGTGGGCCAGCACCTGCGGGTGCTGCGCGAGAACGGTCTGGTCGCCGGCGAGCGGCACGGCCGGTCGGTGCTGTACCGGCTGACGGCGCTGGGGGCGGCCCTCCACGAGGCCGGCGCCGATCCGTTGGCACCAGTTGCCGACGCCGGGCCAGGCGAGCCGCCGGTTGAATCGACCGCATGCCCCTGATCCGTATCGGCATCGACACCGGCGGCACCTTCACCGACGTCGTCGCCGTCGACGAGGAGACCGGCCGGCAGGCGAGCACGAAGACGCCGTCGACGCCGACCGACCCCGCCGAGGGGTTCATGACCGGCGTGCGCAAGATCCTGGCGCTGCTCGACGCCCGCGGCCAGGACGTCGCCGCCGTCGTGCACGGCACCACCGTCGCGACCAACCGGCTGCTGGAGGGGAAGGTCGGCGACCTCGGGTTCGTCACGACCGAGGGGTACGCGCACGTGCTGGAGATCGCCCGGCAGTCGGTGCCGGACGGTTACGGCAACAGCTATTTCTGGGTGAAGCCGCCGCGCATCGTCCCGGCCGATCTCGTCCGCACCGTCGGCGGGCGGCTGGCCTACGACGGCAGCGAGCTCCGGCCGTTCGACGCGGACGAGGCGGTCGCCGCCGCCCGGTTCTTCCGCGACCGCGGCATCACCACCATCGGCGTCTGCTTCCTGCACTCCTACGCCAACCCGGAGCACGAGCTGCGCATGCGCGACGTGCTCGCGCGGGAGCACCCTGACGCCGTCGTGTCCATCTCCGCCGAGGTGCTGCGGGAGTACCGCGAGTACGAGCGCAGCGTGACGACCCTGGTCGACGCCGCGGTGAAGCCGAGCATCGCCCGCTACGTCGGCGCCATCGCGGCCCGGCTCGCCGAGATCGCCGCGGACGTCCCGTTCTACGTGATGAAGTCCAACGGCGGCGTGCTGTCGGCCGACGAGGTGGCCCGGCAGCCGATCTCGACGGTCTTGTCCGGCCCGGCGGCCGGCGCGCTGGGCGCCGCGGTCGTCGCCGAGGCGGCCGGGTTCGGCAGCGTCCTCACCCTGGACGGCGGCGGCACCTCCACCGACGTCGCGGTGGTCGTCGACGGGCACCCGGCGCTGACGACCGAGGGCAGCGTCGGCGCCTACCCGAGCAAGATCCCGATGATCGACGTCGTCACCGTCGGCGCCGGCGGCGGGTCGGTCGCCTGGCTTAGCCCGGAGGGGACGCTGAAGGTCGGGCCGCGCTCGGCCGGCGCCGACCCGGGCCCGCTCTGCTACGGCAGCGGCGGCGCCGAGCCGACCGTCACCGACGCGCACCTGCTGCTCGGCCGCATCCCGCCGCACCTGCTCGGCGGCGAGATCCCGCTGGACGTGACGGCCGCGCGGGACGGCATCGCGGCGCTGGCGGCGTCCCTCGGGCTGAGCGCCGAACGCTGCGCCGAGGGGATCCTGGAGATCTCCGCGTGGAACCAGGCCAACGCGCTGCGCCAGGTCACCGTCACCCGCGGGCTGGACGTCCGCGACTTCCACCTGGTCAGCTTCGGCGGGTCCGGGTCGCTGCTGGCCTGCCGGCTGGTGGACGTGCTCGGGCTGGCCGGCGTGCTGGTGCCGCCCGACCCCGGCAACCTGTCCGCGTACGGGCTGCTCACCGTCGACGTGCGCAACGACTACGTGCGCACGGCGGTCGCCCGGCACGCCGTGCTCGACCCCGGCGCCGTCGCGAAGACGTTCGACGACCTCACCGCGGAGGCGTCCGCGGCCCTGGAGCGCGAGGGCTTCCCGGAGCCGGCCCGGCGGTTCGTCCGCACGGCCGACCTGCGCTACTTCGGCCAGGCGTACGAGGTGCGGGTCGACGTGCCGGACGGGCCGGTGACGGCGGCGCTCGCGGACACCGTCGCCGCGGCTTTCCACGCCGCCCACCGGCGGCTCTACGGCTACGACTTCGCCGGCGACGCCCGCCAGGAGGTCGAGTGGGTGAACCTGCGGGTCACCGGGGTGGGGCCGATCGCGCGGCCGGCGCTGCGGACGGCGCCGCCCGGCACCGGCGCCACCCCGCGCACGACGAGACGCGTCGACTTCGGCGCCGGCTGGGCCGACGCCCCGATCTACGACCGCGCCGCGCTGGGCGCCGGCGACACCGTCACCGGGCCGGCCGTCGTCGAGGAGTTCGGCTCCACCGTCCCGGTCCACCCGGGCTTCCGCGCCGTCGTCGACGACCACGCGAACCTGCTGATCACTCGCGAGGTGGTGGCGTGAGCGCCGACCCGATCCTGGTCGAGATCGTCGAGGGGTACCTGACGTCGGTCGAGAAGGAGGTCGAGACCGCCATCGGGCGAACGTCCCGCTCGCCGATGATCCGCGACGCGCATGACTACCGCGCCGGCATCCACGACCGGAGGCTGCGCAAGCTGACCGGCCGCTCGTACTCGGCGCTGGTGAATCCGGTGGTTCGCGACTACCCGATCGAGACCATGCGGCCGGGCGACGTGTTCTTCCACAACGACGTGTACCTCTCCGAGGGCGGCATCGGCCACCTGCCGGACCTGTGCGTCACGGCTCCGGTGTTCCACGACGGCGAGGTCGTCGCGTTCGTCCAGGCGTTCGGGCACCACGACGACATCGGCGGCACCGTCCCCGGCTCGATGCCGTCGCGCGCCACCAGCGTGTTCGAGGAGGGCCTGATGGTCCCGCCGATCAAGCTGTGGGACCAGGGCGTCCCGAACGAGGCGGCGCTGAAGATCATGACCCGCAACTCGCGGATGCCCGAGTCGCTGGCCGCCGACCTCGACGCCGAGTGCGCCGCCTGCCTCATGGGCGCCCGCCGGCTGGCCGAACTGTTCCAGCGCTACGGCCGGGCCGACGTCGAGGCGTGCTTCGACGCGATCCTGGACAAGACGACGGAGACGTTCCGCCGCGAGATCCTGGCGAAGATCCCGGCCGGGACGTACGTCTGGGAGGACTACGCCGAGCACGACGGCGTCGACGAGCCGAAGCTGCACACGCAGCGGATCACCCTCACCAAGCTGGACGACCGGCTGGTCATCGACTTCAACGGCACCGGACCACAGGCCAAGGGGCCGATCAACCACGCGGGCGACTACGCCGACGGCGCGTTCCTGAAGAAATGGCTGGCGCCGATCCTGCGCAACCTCGCCGACTCGCCGGAGCGGATGGCCGAACTGGAGGTCAACGAGGGCGTCGTCCCGCTGATCGAGCTGCGTTTCCCGCCGCCCGGCACCCTGCTGACCCCCGTCTTCCCGGCGCCGACGAACGCGCGGACGTTCGTCATCCTGCGGCTGCTCGGCGTCCTGGCCGGCGTGCTGGCGAAGGCGGTGGACGGGCGGATGCCGGCCGACCAGGAGACGATCCGGTACACCGGCGTGTACGGCGACGACCTGGACGGGCGGCCGTACCTCATGCGCGAGGTGCTGGGCGGCGGGTCGGGCGGGCGGTACTACGCCGACGGCGAGGACACCATCCACGTCGTGCCCGACTCGCGGAATCTGCCGACCGAGTTCAGCGAGTCGCGGTTCCCGTTCGTCGTCGAACGGCTCGGGCTGGCGCTGGACTCCGGCGGGCCGGGCCGGTACCGCGGCGGACTCGGCTACGAGAAGCACGTGCGGATGCTGCGCGACGCGCACTTCATGTCGATCGCGGACCGGTCCATCCTGGCCTGCTGGGGGGTTGCGGGTGGGCGGGCCGGGCTTCCGTTCTCGGTGACGATCGACCCGGGCGGTCCGGGGGAGCGCGACGTGGACGCGCTGGCCGACGCGGAGCCGGTGCGGGCCGGCGAGGTGATCCGGATCCGCACCACCGGCGGCGGTGGCTGGGGCGACCCGCTGGACCGTCCGGTCGACGAGGTGCTGCGGGACGTGCGCTGGCGGAAGGTGTCGGCCGAGGGCGCCCGGGCCGACTACGGGGTCGTGCTGCGGCCCGGTTCCGTGGACGATCCGGCGGCCGACGAGGCGGCGACGGCGTCGTTGCGGGCGTCGCTGCGGGCGGCGCGGACGGGCGATGAGCCGTTCTTCGACCGCGGTCCCGGCTACGCCCGGCTGGCCGGCGGGGCCACGTCCGCCGCCGTCGACCACCGCTGACCGGACAATCCGGACAAACCCCGGTATTGACGGCAGTGCCGTCGATCGCACATGCTCCCTTTTGTGGTGTCCGCGAGACGCTACTACATGGGTATTCATCCGGGGGGCTGAATCTTGTCGTCGACGAGCCACGTCGATCATTTCACGCATGGTCTGACCACACCTGCGATCGGCTACGCCGTCATGGTGATCGCGGCCGTGATCGGCCTGATGTGCACCGTCCGCGCCCGCGACGCGACCGGGATGGCGAAGCGGAACTGGCTGATCACTGGGGCCGGGTCGCTGGCCGCCGGGATCTGGACGCTGCACTTCATCGCAATGCTGGGATTCCGGGTTTCCGGTAGTCCGATCCGCTACAACGTATCGCTCACCTTGATCAGTTTGATCGTCGCGTTCCTCGTCGTCGGCGGGGGCGTGCTGATGGTGGGTTACGGGAAAGATCGAAATCGCGCCCTGATCTATGGCGGACTGGGCACCGGAATCGGTGTCGCGGCGATGCATTACACCGGAATGGCGTCGGTGCGGATCGACGGAGCCATCGAGTACCGGCCGGAGCTGGTGGTGGCCTCGCTGGCCATCGCCGTCGCGGCCGCGACCGCCGCGCTGTGGCTGGCGTTCACCGTCCGCTCGCTCTGGGGCGCCCTGGCCGCCGCGCTGGTCATGGGCATCGCGGTGAGCAGCATGCACTACACGGGCATGGCTTCCGTGTCGGCCGAGCTGGCCGCGGACCCGGGCGCGGTCACGGGCGCGACGGCGGGGGAGTTCGTGGTGCCGCTGACGATCGGCCTGGGCGCGCTGCTGCTGGCCGGGTTCACGGTGATCGCGGTGTCGCCGGTCGAACTGGGGGCACGCGACGACGACGAGCCGGACGAGGACGAGCCGGACGACCTGTTCACGCCGCCGCGTCGTCCGGCGACGCCGGAGCCGGCCCGGCGCCCCACGCCCGTGCGGCGGACGGATCCGGCCGGGCCGCTGCCGCAGCGCCACCGCCCGGACGGCGAGGCGGCGAAGGCCGACCCGCCGGTCGTTCAGAGCTGGCTGCCCCGCCCCGACTCGAGGTCGTAGACGCCGGCGACGACGGCGGTGCGGCCGGCGGCGACCGCCGCCCGCACGATCGGCGACGTGTCCGACAGCGCCGCCGCGGCGCTGCGGGCCTGCGCCTCGACGCAGTCGGCGAGGTAGGCGGCGTCGTCGCCGGGCGTGGTGACACCGCGGACGGCCGGCTCGATCGCCTGCACCAGCGCCGCGATCGAGCCGTTGGGCGCCGGGCCGCCGCGCACGACGTCCACGGTGGCCTGCACGGCGCCGCACCCGGCGTGCCCGAGCACCACGACCAGCGGAACGGCGACGTGCTCGACGGCGTACTCGATGCTGCCGACGACCGCGTCGTCGAGGACCTCACCGGCCGAGCGGACGGTGAACAGGTCGCCCAGGCCCTGGTCGAACACCAGCTCCGGCGCGACCCGCGAGTCGGCGCAGCTGAGCACGCAGGCGATCGGGTGCTGCCCGGCGACCAGCGACTCGCGGTACGGCTCGTCCGCGTGCGGATGCTCCGGCTCGCCGGTCGCGAACCGCTCGTTGCCGGCTGCGAGCAGCGCCCAGGCGTCGTCCGCGCCGGCCGGCGATGGTGACGTCGTGGACGAATCGGGCGAACACGCAGCGAGCCCGGTCGCCGTCAGGCCGAGAGCGCCGAGCAGGCCGAGGGCGTGACGCCGGGACAGCCGGCCGTCGTCGATCACGGTCGCTCAGCGTAATCTGAGACGATGCCCGACACGCAGGAGTTCGCCGATGCCGGACCGCTGGCCGGCTACGTCGTCGTCGACCTCACCCGGGCGCTGGCGGGGCCGCACGCGGGCATGATGCTCGGCGACCTCGGCGCGCGCGTCATCAAGGTCGAGGCGCCCGGCCACGGTGACGAGTCGCGCACCTGGGGCCCGCCGTTCCTCGGCCCGGACGACCAGCCGGTGTCGTCGTACTTCCTGTCCGCCAACCGCAACAAGGAGTCCGTCACCGCCGACCTGAAGTCGCCGGAGGGCAGGGACCTGCTCACCCGGCTGGTCGAGCGGGCCGACGTGCTGATCGAGAACTTCCGCACCGGCGTCCTCGACCGCCTCGGGTTCTCCGTCGAGCGGCTGCACGAGCTCAACCCGCGCCTCGTCGTCCTGTCCATCAGCGGGTTCGGGCCGGACGGTCCCGAGGCCGGCCGGGCCGGCTACGACCAGATCGCGCAGGGCGAGGCCGGCATCATGAGCCTCACCGGCGAGCCGGGCCACCCCACCAAGGTCGGCGTGCCGATCGGTGACCTGCTGGCCGGCATGTACGGCGTGTCCGGCCTGCTCGCGGCGCTGCTCGAACGGGAGCGGACCGGCCGCGGGCGGGTCGTGCGGACGTCGCTGCTGGCGGCGCTGGTCGGGGTGCACGCGTTCCAGGGCACCCGGTGGACGGTGGCCGGCGAGGTGCCGCACGCCATCGGCAACCACCATCCGTCCATCGCGCCGTACGGGCTGTTCAACGCCTCCGACGGCGCCCTGCAGGTCGCCGTCGGCAACGACGCGTCGTGGCGCGCCTTCGCCGCCGTCGTCGGCCTCGACGCCGACGAGCCGCGGTTCGCCACCAACCCGCTGCGGGTGCGGCACCGCGACGAGCTGGTCGCCGAGATCGAGAAGGCGTTCGCCGCGCACCCCCGCGACCACTGGCTCGCCCGGTTGTCCGACGCGGGTGTCGCCAGCGGCAAGGTCCGCACCGTCGACGAGGTGTACGACTGGGAGCAGACCCGCTCGCAGGGCCTCCTCATCGACGTCGAGCACCCGCTCCTCGGCACCGTCCAGCTCCCCGGCCCCGCCCTCCGCTTCGACGACGCGCCCCCGAAGCGGCACGCCGCGCCGCCCCTGCTCGGCGAACACGACGAGTCCGTCCGCGCCTGGCTCGACGAGGAGGACTGAACCGTCCCGCCAGTCAGGCGTCGGCGCGGTTTCAATCCGCGAAGACGGGGAGGTGCGGAACGGCGGCGTCGGCTGCCTTGACGATCCGCTCGGCGTGGGGAAGATCGTCGCGGACCATGTCTTCGTCGATGTAGGTCGATTCCGTCGGATACTCCGCCGCATGTCTGGTCGTGCGGATGCGGTTCACCGGCCTCAGTAGCGCGCCCATGGTCGGCTCGAACTGTGCCGCGACGGCTTGCTGGACAGCGAGGTGCCCGCCTGACGTCGTGGCACGCAAGCCCTGGGCCTGCAACATGGCGCTCAATGCCTTGCGGATCGCGTCGTGGACCAGCGCGTACGCGGCGTAGGGGTCGGTGCCTGCCAGTAGGTTCGCGGACCGGAGGTGGTGCTCGGCCTGGTCGAGCATCCTGATGGCGAGCTCCAGATCCGCCACGACCCTTGTCAACTCGCGCCGGTTCAACATGTCCACGATGGCGGTGCGCCCACGCGCCCAGCTCATGTGCCCTCCTGCGCCCGGTTGCGGGCGGGTAGGACGGCCACCCGCGGCCTCGTGGACAGTTCCTTGATGAACCCTTCGCTGGCCCGAGCCCATCTTTGGGGCGAGATCACCACGGTGTTTACTTCACGGCCGAGGGTGTGGGCAGCTTCGGTGGTGCGGTCGTAGAGGTCGTCCCGATCGGGTGCGCCGATCACGAGCAGGTCGATGTCGTGCGGAGCCGGGCCGTCCTCGCCTGTGATCCGTGCCGCCCAGGAGCCGAATATGCTGGCCGATTCGATGCCGTCGATGTCGGCCAGTGCTTTCGCGAGGACATGAGCTGGGCCCATGGTCACCAGGACCAGACCATGAAGGGGTCGATAGAAGGGGGCATCGACGTTGGCCTTGACGAGGCGGGTCCTGCCGACGCGTCGAGTGTTGACGATGCCGCCGCGCTCGAGGCGCTCCACTTCGCGGAGAGTGTTGCCCGGGTTGGCATCGATCTCAGTGGCAAGATCGGAGATGGACTCCTCGACGTCGCCGACGAACAGTCGAACGAGCAGGTCGGCTTGCAACTGCGAGCGGAACACCGGGAAGACCGGCGGCGCGGCTGGTCGCACGACACCTCCACTCCGAATACCTGCGATAAGTACAAGATATTTTGCTTTAATCGAAGACGTCAAGCGTACGAGTGTCGGCACGCTCGCAGCGCAGAGTTGCCGGGACCTCAGTGCTGGATCAGGCCGCCGGCTCACGCTCAGCGGCCCAGCTCGCGCGACAGCTCGGCCAGCGGCTCCAGCCGGGCGGCCAGCGGCGGGTGGCTGGCCATCATCCGGTCGAGCAGCCGGGAGAACGCGTCGGTGCCGGCGTCCTTGGCGTCCTTCGGCAGCGCGACGATGGTCATCGAGGCCATCGTCCGCAGCTCGCGCAGGTCCTTGGCCGGGATGGCCGGGCCGCCGGCTTCCAGGGCGGTGAGCGCGGCGGCCAGGGCAGCCGGCTGGCCGGTGAGCTCGGCCGCGCCGCGGTCGGCGGCCAGTTCGCGGTAGCGGCCCAGCCGGGCGATGATCCCCGCCGCCGGCAGCGCCAGGATCAGCATCGGCGGCAGCAGCACCAGCCCGAGGCCGAGGAGCAGCAGGAACGCGACCGTCCGCGCCAGCACCAGCAGCGGCACGACGACCGCCGCCAGCACCACGGGCACGCCCGGGCGCGCGGGCTGCATCGGGAAGTCGTCGTCCTCGGTGGCCGGCTTCCACAGCCGCCCGCACCAGCGCGCCGCCCGGCAGAGCGGGACCTCCAGCGCCATGACCGGCGCCAGGACCGCCATCGGTGCCAGCGCCAGCGACGTCGACAGCGCGAGCGCGACGGTCATGGCGGCGGCGTCGCGGTGGGCGATGTGGGCCAGCTCATGCGCCAGGACGGCGTCCAGCCGCTCGTCGTCGGAGCGGTCGAGCAGCCCGCGGGTGACGGCGATGGTCGGCTTGCGGCCGGGCAGCCGCAGCGCGATCGCGTTCGGCCAGGCCACGTCGATGACCTTGAGCTTCGGCCGATCCATCGCGGCCAGCGCGCACAGCCGGTCGACGGCGGCGAACAGGCGCTGGTCGGCGACGGGGTCGGGGTCGGCGGTCGGCAGCCTGCGCGGCAGCACCGTCCCGCCCTCGATGGCGTAGACGAGGGCGCCGCCGACCAGCGGGGCGAACAGCGCGAGCCACCACGGCCAGCCGGCCAGCCACTGGACCAGCAGCCCGAGCAGCGTCGCGTACCCGAACGCGAGCAGCAGGACCAGGAGCCAGGTCTCGGCGATGCGGTACGTCAGTCGGGTGTCCGGCGGGAAGCCGGTGCCGGCCATGGGGGTACCTCCGGGGTCGAACGGGACCGTGACGGCACATCATGCCGAACCGGATGGGCCGAATGGGCGAACGTCACCGTCGTGGCGGGGCGGGCGGGGTCCGTAGGCTCGGCGCGTGCGGGTGCTGATCGCGCTGGGCGGCAACGCCATGACGGCGCCGGACGGGCGGGCGCGGCCGGGCGACCAGATCGCCGCGGTCACCGCCGCCATGGAGCCGGTCGCCGACCTCGTGGCCGCCGGCTACGACGTCGTGCTGACCCACGGCAACGGGCCGCAGGTGGGCAACCTGCTGGTCAAGAACGAGCTCGCGGCCGCGGTGGTGCCGCCGGTGCCGCTGGACTGGTGCGGAGCGCAGACCCAGGGAACCATCGGCTTCGTCGTCATCGACGCGCTGGAGCGGGCGCTGGCCGCGCGTGGCGTGCGCCGCCGGGTGGCCGCGGTCGTCACCCGGACGCTGGTCGACGCCGCCGACCCGGGATTCGCCCGGCCGACGAAGCCGATCGGGCGGTATCTGCCGCGTGACGAGGCGGCGTTGCTGGTGGAGCACGGCGAGACCTGGGAGGACCGCGGCGTACGCGGCTGGCGGCGGGTGGTCGCCAGCCCGGAGCCGCTGGACGTGCTGGACGCGCCGGCCGCGGCCGCGCTGCTGGCCGCCGGGTTCGTCGTCGTCGCCAACGGGGGCGGCGGCATCCCCGTCGTCCGCGAGCCGGACGGGACGGTGCGCGGCGTCGAGGCGGTCATCGACAAGGACCTGGGCGCGGCGTTGCTCGGCCGGGCGCTCGGCGCGGAGGCGCTGGTCATCGCGACCGACGTCGACGGCGCCGTGCTCGGCTTCGGCACCCCGGACGAGCGTCCGGTCGGCACTGTCGACGTCGCCACCCTGCGTGGGTACGCCGCACAGGGGCACTTCGCGTCCGGGAGCATGGGCCCGAAGGTCGAGGCGGCCTGCCGGTTCGTCGAGCAGGGCGGCCGCCGCGCCGTCATCACCACGCTCACCCGAATCGCCGACGCCGTCCGCGCGGATACGGGCGGTGCCGGGACGACCGTACTGCCAGCAGACATCACACGAGAGGTGGCCGGGCATGCCTGAGCCGATCGAGGTCCGCAAGGTGCCGATCACACACGTCAGCGACGCCTCCGGGCTCGCCGAGCTGATCGACTCCGGGGTCATGGAGGCCGACCGCGTCATCGCCGTCGTCGGGAAGACCGAGGGCAACGGCGGGGTCAACGACTACACGCGGATCATCGCCGACCGCGCCTTCCGCGAGGTGCTGGTCGGTCGCGGCACCCGCACGCCGGAGGAGGTCAAGCAGGTCCCGATCGTGTGGTCCGGCGGCACCGACGGCGTGCTCAGCCCGCACGCGACGGTGTTCGCGACGCTCCCGGCGGAGGCCGCCGAGGCCACCGACGAGCCGCGGCTCTCCGTCGGGTTCGCGATGAGCGAGCCGATCCTGCCCGAGGAGATCGGCCGCCGCGGCATGATCGAGAAGGTCGCCGCCGCCGTCCGCGTCGGCATGGAGCGGGCCGGCATCACCGACCCCGCCGACGTCCACTACGTGCAGACGAAGACGCCGCTGCTGACCATCCACACCATCCGCGACGCCAAGGCCCGCGGCAAGGCGGTGTGGACGGAGAACACGCACGAGTCGATGGACCTCTCCAACGGCTGCACCGGCCTGGGGGTGGCGGTCGCGCTCGGCGAGATCGCCATGCCCGGCGACGACGCCGTCCTGCACGACCGCTCGCTGTACTCGTCCGTCGCCTCCTGCTCGTCCGGCGTCGAGCTGGACCAGGCGCAGGTCGTGGTGGTGGGCAACGTGCGCGGGGTGGGCGGGCGGTACCGCATCGGGCATTCCGTCATGCGCGACGCGATCGACGCCGACGGCATCTGGGCGGCCATCCGCGACGCCGGGCTGAAGCTGCCGGACCGGCCGCACCCGGACGACCTCGACGGGCGCCTGGTCAACGTGTTCCTCAAGTGCGAGGTCAGCCAGGACGGCGTGGTGCGCGGCCGCCGCAACGCCATGCTGGACGACTCCGACGTGCACTGGCACCGCCAGATCAAGGCCGCGGTCGGCGGCGTCACGGCGTCGGTGACGGGCGACCCGGCGGCCTTCGTCTCGGTGTCCGCCGCCCATCAGGGACCGGACGGCGGCGGCCCGGTCGCGGCGATCGTCGACCTCGGGTAGCCAGGGTGTGTCTCCCGGGTCCATGGCCTACTGCGCGGCCGAGACCCGGGAGCCACACCCTGGCCGGTAGGCTCGGCGCTCATGCGTGTGCTGTTCGCCGGAACCCCCGATGTCGCCGTCCCGTCGCTGCGGGCCGTCCTCGGGTCGCGGCACGAGGTCGTCGCCGTCCTGACCCGGCCCGACGCGCCGGCCGGGCGGGGCCGCAGGCTGACCCCGTCGCCGGTGGCGGAGCTGGCCGCGGAGGCCGGCGTCGAGGTGCTGAAGCCGGTCAAGCCGCGCGACCCGGAGTTCCTCGACCGGCTGGGCGACCTGGCTCCCGACTGCGCGCCGATCGTCGCGTACGGCGGGCTGATCCCGCCCGCGGCGCTGGAGGTGCCCAAGCACGGCTGGGTGAACCTGCACTTCTCGCTGCTGCCCGCGTGGCGTGGCGCGGCGCCGGTGCAGCACGCGGTGCTGGCCGGCGACGACGTCACCGGCGCGTGCACGTTCCAGCTCGAGGAGGGCCTCGACACCGGCCCGGTGTACGGCCTGGTCACCGAGGAGATCCGGGCCACGGACACCAGCGGCGACCTGCTGCACCGGCTGTCGCTGTCCGGCGCCGACCTGCTGGTCCGCACGCTCGACGGCATCGAGGACGGCTCGCTGCGCCCGCAGCCGCAACCGGCCGACGGCGTGTCGCTGGCGCCGAAGCTGACCGTCGACGACGCGCGGGTCGACTGGACGACGCCGGCCATGCGGGTCGACCGAGTGGTGCGGGGCTGCACCCCGGCGCCCGGCGCGTGGACGACGTTCCGGGGCGAGCGGCTGAAGCTGCGCCCCGTCCAGCTCGAGCGCGGCCGCGACGGCCTGGCGCCCGGCGAGATCGTGGTCGAGAAGTCCGGCGTCCGCGTCGGCACCGGCAGCCACGCCGTCGTGCTGGGTGAGGTGCAGCCGCAGGGCAAGAAGGCGATGCCGGCGGCCGACTGGGCCCGAGGCGTCCGCCCAGTGCCGGGGGAGCGGCTCGGCGCGTGAAGGGCGACTCCTCCCGCGAGGCCGCGTTCGAGGTCCTGCGCGCCGTGTCCGCCGACGACGCCTACGCCAACCTCGCCATGCCCGCGGCGCTGCGCCGGCACGAGCTGCGCGGCCGCGACGCCGGGCTGGCGACCGAGCTGGGGTACGGCACGCTGCGCGGCCAGGGCAGCTACGACGCGATCATCGCGGCCTGCGTGACCCGGCCGATCGAGGACCTGGACCCGCCGCTGCTGGACGCGCTGCGGCTCGGCGCCCACCAGCTGCTGGCGACCCGGATCCCGCCGCACGCGGCGGTGTCGACCACGGTCAACCTGGTCCGGCGGCACGTCAACGAGGGCGCGGCGCGCCTGGCCAACGCGGTGCTGCGGCGGATCGGCGAGCGCGACCTCGACGGCTGGGCGGCCGAGCTGGCCCCGTCGCGTGACGACGACCTCACCGGCTACTTCGCGTTCCGGCACGCTCACCCGATGTGGATCGTCCGGGCCCTGCGCGACGCCTTGGGCGGCGACGACGTGGAACTGGAGGCGGCGCTGCGGGCCGACAACGAGCCGGCCGGTGTGACGCTGGCGGTGCGGCCGGGGCGCGGCACCGTCGAGGAGCTGGTCGAGGCCGGAGCGCGGCCCACCCGCTGGTCGCCGTACGGCGCCGTCGTCGAGTCGGGGTCGCCGGCCCGGCTGGCCGCCGTCCGCGAGGGCCGCGCCGGGGTGCAGGACGAGGGCAGCCAGCTGGTCGCGCTCGCACTGGCCACCGCGCCCGTCGACCCGCCGGACGAGCGCTGGCTGGACCTGTGCGCGGGGCCCGGCGGCAAGGCCGCGCTGCTGGCCGGCCTGCTCACCCAGACCGGCGGCCGGCTGCTCGCCGTCGAGCAGCACGAGCACCGCGCCCGGCTGGTCGCCCAGTCGCTGGCCGGCGATCTCGGCGAGCACGAGGTGCTGGTCGCCGACGCCACCCAGCCGAACTGGCCCGAGGCCGACTTCGACCGCGTCCTGCTCGACGCGCCGTGCACCGGGCTGGGCGCGCTGCGGCGGCGGCCCGAGGCGCGCTGGCGGCGCAGCCCCGGCGACGTCGCGGGGCTGCGGCGGCTGCAGGCCGGCCTGCTGCGCTCGGCGCTGTGGTCGGTGCGCCCGGGCGGGCTGGTCGCGTACGTCACCTGCTCGCCGCACCTGGCCGAGACGGTCACGGTGGTCGACGACGTCCTGGCCGGCCGCTCCGACGTCGAGCGGGTCGACGCCCGGCCCTACCTCCCCGGCGTCCCCGACCTCGGCGACGGCCCGGACGTCCAGCTGTGGCCGCACCGGCACGGCACCGACGCGATGTACCTGGCGCTGCTGCGCCGGACGGAGTGAGATGACGAACCCGAGCGGGCCCCGCGACGAGCCGCTGAGCTGGCCGGTCGTCGACTCCGCCGAACGCTTCGACGGCTGGGTCATCGCCCTGCGCAGTGACACCGTCCGGTCGCCGGTCGACGGCAGCGAGTTCGTCCGCGACGTCGTCGTGCATCCGGGCGCGGTCGCCGTCGTCGCCGTCGACGAGGAGGACCGGGTGCTGGTCGTGCGGCAGTACCGGCACCCCGTCGGGCTGCGGCCGGTGGAGCTGCCGGCCGGGCTGCGCGACGTCGACGGTGAGCCGCCGCACGAGGCCGCCGCCCGCGAGCTGTACGAGGAGGGGCACGTCCGCGCCGCCGACTGGCGGGTGCTGATCGACCTGCTCACCTCGCCCGGCATGACGGACGAGGCGATCCGGGTGTTCCTCGCCCGCGGCGTCGAGGTGCTGCCCGACGGCGACCGGTTCGCCGGCGTCGCCGAGGAGGCCGACCTCGGTGTCGCATGGGTGCCACTGGACGACCTGGTGGCGGCCGCCCTGGCCGGGGACGTGCAGAACGCGGCGCTGGTCGCGGGCGTGCTGGCCGCGAAGGCCGCCCGCGACGGCGCCGGCTACGACGCGCTGCGCGAGGTCGGCGCGCCATGGCCGTCAGGAGCGTGGCCCTCGGGTGACAGGGACGGGGACAGCTCCGCCGGGTAGTCCAGCCCCAGCCGGTCCAGCTCGGCCCGCGCCAGCGCCTGGACGGCGGCGGTGTCACCCGCGCGCCACCCGGACACCAGCCCGCCGCCGATCCGTGGCAGCCGCACCGTCGCCAGGGCCCGCGCCGACAGCAGGTCGTCGCGGTCGGGGAAGCCCAGGACGGCCCGGGCGTCGGACGCGGCGCGGTACCAGAGCACCCGCGGCCGCACCCACACGTACGCCGCCGCGGCCAGCGCCAGCACGATCACCACCAGCCCGATCACGTCGCCGGCCCGCTCGATCGAGGCCGTCGTGCTCGCGCCGGACGCGCTCAGCCGGCCGGCGGCGTCGGCGGCCCGCTGCAGCGACTCCGCCAGCGCGTCGCCCACCAGTGGCACCCGGGCGATCGACTCGGCGGTGTCGGCCAGCGCGTCGGCCAGCGTGCCGGCGGTGGACTCGATCAACATGGCCGGGCGGGTCCGGGACCGGATCGAGTGCCGGACGGCCAGCCCGGCGGCGATCATCCCGGCGCACCACAACGGGCCGAGCACGTCGGCGAGGAGTTGTCGTCTCCGCCGCTGCGGGCGGTCGGCGTAGAAGCGCATGGCAGAGGTCTACCCCAGCGGGGGTGTTGACTTGTCATGACAGGACCGAGACGGCATGACACGAGTCGATCTAGACTCGCCCCGCGGTCCACACGGGGCGGCGCCCCGACAGCGTCGTCGGGAGTACGAGAGGGTGGATCCCAGTGCTGGTCGGCATCCCAACCGAGGTCAAGAACAACGAGTACCGCGTCGCCATCACGCCGGCCGGCGTCCACGAGTTCGTCCGCACCGGCCACGACGTGCTGGTGCAGGCCGGCGCCGGGCTCGGCTCGTCGGTCCGCGACGAGGAGTACGTCGCGGCGGGCGCCCGCATCGCGCCCGGCGCGGACGACGTCTGGGCGGCGGCCGACCTGGTGCTGAAGGTCAAGGAGCCGGTGGCGGAGGAGTACCACCGCATGAGCCGTGACCAGGTGCTGTTCACCTACCTGCACCTCGCCGCGTCGCTGGAGTGCACGCAGGCGCTGCTCGACTCCGGCATCACGGCGGTCGCCTACGAGACGGTCGAGACGGCGGACGGGCACCTGCCGCTGCTGGCGCCGATGAGCGAGGTGGCCGGCCGCATGGCGACGCAGGTCGGCGCGCACGTGCTGGAGCGGGCGCAGGGCGGCCGCGGCGTGCTGATCGGCGGCGTGCCGGGGGTGAAGTCGGCGAAGGTGGTCGTCATCGGCGCCGGGATGGCCGGCATGAACGCCGCCGTCATCGCCATGGGCATGCAGGCCGACGTCTGGGTGCTGGACAAGAACGTCGCCCGGTTGCGCGACGTCGAGGAGCTGTACGGCGGCAAGGCGCAGACCATCGCGTCGAACCTGTTCGAGATCGAGACCGCGGTCGTCGACGCCGACCTCGTCATCGGCGCGGTGCTGGTGCCGGGGGCGAAGGCGCCGACGCTGGTCTCCGACGACCTGGTGGCGCGCATGCGGCCCGGCAGCGTGCTCGTCGACATCGCCATCGACCAGGGCGGCTGCTTCGAGAGCTCGCGGCCCACCACGCACGACGACCCGACCTTCCGGGTGCACGAGTCGATCTTCTACTGTGTCGCCAACATGCCCGGCGCGGTGCCGCACACGTCGACGTATGCGCTGACGAACGTCACGCTGCCGTACGCCGTCGAGCTGGCCAACCGGGGCTGGCGCGACGCGGCGCGAGCCGACGCGGTGCTGGCGAAGGGCGTGAACGTGCACGACGGCGCTATCGTCTACGAGCCGGTCGCCGAGGCGCACGGCCTGCCGTCCGTCCCGCTGGAGAAGGTCCTGCACTAGGCCGCCCTCCAGCATCCGAGGAGCCGCCACCGATGGACACCACCGAGTCCGCGCTGGAACGTGCCGTCCGCGGCTACCTCGACCACCTCGCCGTCGAGCGCGGGCTGGCCGCCAACACGCTCGCCTCCTACCGCCGCGACCTGCGGCGTTACACCGAGTTCCTGCGCGACCGAGGCCGCGACGCGCCGGAGAAGGTGGAGGAGGAGGACGTCACGGCGTTCCTGCGCAGCCTGCGCGAGGGCTCCGAGTCGCGTGTCGCGCTGAGCGCGACCTCGGCGGCGCGCACCGTCGTCGCCGTCCGCGGGTTGCACCGGTTCCTGCACCGCGAAGGGCTGACCGACGGCGACCCGGCCGGCGGGGTCCGCCCGCCGACGCCGCCGCGGCGGCTGCCCAAGGCGATCCCGCTGGCCCAGGTCGAACGGCTGCTGGAGGCGGCGTCGGCCGGCGAGGGGCCGCGGGTGCTGCGCGACCGCGCCCTGCTGGAGGTGCTCTACGGCTGCGGCGCGCGCATCTCCGAGGCGGTCGGCCTGGACCGCGACGACCTCGACGCGGAGTCCGGGACGGTGCTGCTGCGCGGCAAGGGCGGCAAGGACCGCGTCGTCCCGCTGGGCAGCTACGCCTGGGAGGCCGTCGACGCCTACCTGATCCGGGCCCGTCCGGCGCTGGTCGGGACCGGACGGGGGACCCCGGCTCTCTTTCTCAACGCCCGCGGCGGGCGGCTGTCGCGGCAGAGCGCGTGGACGGTGCTGCGGACGGCGGCCGCGCGGGCCGGGCTGTCCACCACGGTCACCCCGCACACGCTGCGGCACTCGTTCGCGACGCACCTGCTGGAGGGCGGCGCGGACGTGCGGGTGGTGCAGGAGCTGCTCGGGCACGCCTCGGTCACGACCACCCAGGTGTACACGCTGGTGACCGTCGACCAGCTGCGTGAGGTCTATGTGGCCGCACACCCGCGCGCCCGCAGCTCCGTGGCGCCCGCGCGAGGTAGGCTCCCGTCCCAGGACGAAGCGTAGAAGGCCACTCAAACGACCATCGAGGAGCTCTGAACGACGTGGCACCCTCGAAGCCGGACGCCGCGGGCGTGCTGCCGTTCGACACCGAGCCTGAGCTCGATCTCGGACCCACGCGCCGTCCCCCGGTCGACTTCCCGAAGCCCAAGCGGCTGGACCACCACGGCCCGGCGCGCATCGTCGCCATGTGCAACCAGAAGGGCGGCGTCGGCAAGACCACCACCACCATCAACCTGGGCGCGGCACTGGCCGACTACGGCCGCCGCGTGCTGCTGGTCGACTTCGATCCCCAGGGCGCGCTGTCGGTCGGTCTCGGCCTCGACGCGCACGACCTCGAGCTGTCGATCTACAACGTCCTCATGGACCCGTCGCTGCGGGCCGCCGACATCGTGCAGAAGACGCCGATCGACGGCATGGACCTGCTGCCGGCCAACATCGACCTCTCCGCGGCCGAGATCCAGCTGGTCACCGAGGTCGGCCGCGAACAGGCGCTGGGCCGCATCCTCAAGCCGCTGGCCGCCGACTACGACCTCATGCTGATCGACTGCCAGCCGTCGCTCGGCCTGCTCACGGTCAACGCGCTGACCGCCGCCGACGGCGTCGTCGTGCCGCTGGAGTGCGAGTACTTCGCGCTGCGCGGGGTGGCGCTGCTGCAGGAGACCATCGAGAAGGTGCGCGACCGGCTCAACCCCGACCTCGAGATCGAGGGCCTGCTGGCCACCATGTACGACTCCCGCACGGTGCACGGCCGCGAGGTGCTGTCGCGGCTGGTCGAGGCGTTCGGCGACAAGGTCTTCCACACCGTCATCGGCCGCACCGTCCGCTTCCCCGAGACCACCGTCGCCGGGCTGCCGATCACCAGCTTCGCCCCGTCCTCGCGCGGCGCCTCGGCCTACCGTCAGCTGGCCCGCGAGGTCCTGGCCCGCTGGGAGCCGGCCCGCCCGTGACCGACGCCACCACCCTGCTGATCGAGCCGGAGCAGGACGACAGCACGACGTTCGAGGTGCACCTCGTGAACTTCGAGGGCCCCTTCGACCTCCTGCTCACGCTCATCGCCAAGCACAAGCTCGACGTCACCGAGGTGGCGTTGTCGCAGGTCACCGACGAGTTCATCGCCCACATCAAGGGGTCCGACTGGGACCTCGACGAGACCAGCGAGTTCCTCGTCGTCGCGGCGACGCTGCTCGACCTCAAGGCGGCCCGGCTGCTGCCCAGCGGCGTGGTCGAGGACGAGGACGACCTCGCGCTGCTCGAGGCGCGCGACCTGCTGTTCGCCCGGCTGCTGCAGTACAAGGCGTACAAGGAGGTCGCGAGCGTGCTGGCGGCCCGCTTCGCCGCCGAGGCGCTGCGCTTCCCGCGCGCCGTCGGGCTGGAGGAGCGGTACGCGGCGCTGCTGCCCGAGGTGGTCGTGGGGCTGGGGCCGGAGGAGTTGGCCATGCTGGCGGCCAAGGTGCTCACGCCGAAGCCGCCGCCGCTGGTCGGGCTGGCGCACCTGCACCAGCCGCGGGTCAGCGTCCGTGAGGAGGCGCTGGTCGTCGTCGACCGGCTGCGCCGCTCGCGCGTCCTGACCTTCCGCACGCTGGCCGCCGACTGCCCGACGACCCTGCACGTCGTCGCCCGCTTCCTGTCGCTGCTGGAGCTGTACCGCGAGAAGGCGGTCGCGTTCGAGCAGGTCGTCGCGCTCGGCGAGCTGACGGTGCGATGGACCGGCGACGACGACGAGGATGTCGCGGTGGGTGCGGAGTTCGACGAGGAGGCGGCAGGTGAGTGACATCGGCGAGCCGGGCCTGCGCGCGTCGGTCGAGGCGATCCTGCTGGTCGTCGACGAGCCGATCGACGTCGTGACGCTGGCGCAGGTGCTGGAGCGGTCCCGGGGCGAGATCACCGACGTGCTGGAGATCCTGCGCGACGAGTACGCCCGGCCGGGTCGCGGCTTCGAGCTGCGCGAGATCGGCGGCGGCTGGCGGTTCTACACGCACGCCTCCTGCGCGCCCGTCGTCGAGCGATTCGTCCTCGACGGCCAGCAGGCCAAGCTGACCCAGGCGGCGCTCGAGACGCTGGCCGTCGTCGCGTACCGGCAGCCGGTCAGCCGGGCCCGGGTGTCCGCCGTCCGCGGCGTCAACTGCGACGGCGTCATGCGCACCCTCATCGCCCGCGGCCTGGTCGCCGACGCGGGGGTCGACTCGGAGTCCGGCGCCTACCTGTACAGCACCACGCCCTACTTCCTGGAGCGCCTCGGCATGGCCTCGCTCGACGAGCTGCCGCCGCTGGCGCCCTACCTGCCCGACGCCGATAGCATTGAGGAACGTGACACTGAGAATGCCTGACGCCGCTGACAAAGACGCGCAGGGGGTGCGGCTGCAGAAGGTGCTCGCGGCGGCCGGGGTGGGCAGCCGCCGGGCCAGCGAGGCGCTGATCGCGGCCGGCCGGGTCGAGGTCGACGGCAAGGTCGTGAAGACGCTCGGCACCCGGGTCGACCCCGCGACCGCCGTCATCAAGGTCGACGGCTCGCGCATCACCACCGCCGAGGCGGGGCAGGTGTACCTCGCGCTGAACAAGCCGACCGGCGTCGTCAGCTCGATGAGCGACCCCGAGGGCCGGCCCGACCTCGGCGGCTACGTCCGCGGCCGGCGCGAGCGGCTGTTCCACGTCGGGCGGCTCGACGCCGACACCGAGGGCCTGATCCTGCTCACCAACGACGGCGAGCTGGCGCACCGGCTGGCGCACCCGTCGTACGAGGTGCTGAAGACCTACGTCGCCGAGGTGCCCGGACCGGTCGCGCCCGCCCTCGGCCGCGAGCTGCGGGCCGGCATCGAGCTGGAGGACGGCCCGGTGCGGGTCGACGCCTTCCGCGTCGTCGGCCGGGTCGGCACCCGCGTCATGGTCGAGGTCGTGCTGCACGAGGGCCGCAAGCACATCGTCCGCCGCCTGCTCGAGGCCGTCGGGCACCCGGTGAAGCGGCTGGTCCGTACGCACGTCGGGCCGGTCGCGATGGGCGACCTGCGCCCCGGCAACACCCGGGTGCTGACCACGGTCGAGATCGCCGCGCTGTACCACGAGGTCGGCCTGTGACCGTCCGCGCGATCCGGGGGGCCACCCAGCTCGACGCCGACGACGCCGAGCACCTGCTGGAGCGGACCGCCGAGCTGGTGACCACGGTGCTCGACCGCAACGAGCTGACGCCCGACGACGTCATCAGCATCTTCCTCACCGCCACGCCGGACCTGCGTTCGGCGTTCCCGGCCGTGGCCGTGCGGCAGCTGGGCATCACCGACGTGCCGATGATGTGCGCGCAGGAGATCGGCGTCGCCGGCGCGCTGCCGCGGGTGGTGCGGCTGATGGCGCACGTCGAGACCACGAAACCGCGGTCGGCGATGCGGCACGTCTACCTGCACGGCACGACGGTGCTGCGCGACGACCTCGCGGACCGGTGATGGACCAGTTCGGCGGCCGGAGCATCCTCGTCGTCGGCACCGGGCTGGTCGGGACCTCGCTCGGGCTGGCGCTGACGCGGGCCGGGGTGGACGTACGGCTGGCCGACGCGAAGCCGGAGATCCTGGCCGAGGCGGTGGGTCTGGGCGCGGGACGCCCTGAATCCGCCACCGACCAGCCCGCCGCGCTCGCCGTCGTCGCCGTCCCGCCGGAGGCCGTGGCCGCCGTCGTCGGCGAGGTGCTGGAGAGCGGCCGCGCCGAGTACGCCACCGACGTCGCCAGCGTGAAGGTGCTGCCGACGACGCAGGTGCGCGCGCGAGTGGCCGACCCGGGCCGCTACGTCGGCAGCCACCCGATGGCCGGCCGTGAGATCAGCGGCCCGAGCGCCGCGCTGGCCGACCTGTTCGAGGGCCGCCCGTGGGTGATCTGCCCCGACGACGGCACCCACCAGCAGGCCGTGACCCGTGCCCTGTCGGTGGCCCGGCTGGCCGGCGCCGTCCCGATGACGATGACGGCGGCCGAGCACGACGCCGCCGTCGCACTGGTGTCGCACACGCCGCACGTCGTCGCCGCGCTGATGGCCGGCCGGCTGGCCGGCGCGCCCGGCCACGAGGTGCGCCTCGCCGGGCCCGGCGTCACCGACGTCACCCGCATCGCGAGCGGCGACCCGGAGCTGTGGACGGAGATCCTGACGGCGAACGCGGCGGCCGTCCGGCCCGTGCTGGAAGGGCTGCGCACCGACCTCGACCGCCTCATGACGGCGCTGGCGGCGCCGGTGGCCGGCCAGCCCGTGCTGCGTGAGCTGTTGCGCGACGGCGTCGACGGCCGGTCCCGGCTGCCCGGGAAGCACGGCGCCGAGCACACCGAGTTCAGCACCGTCATCGTCGCCGTCGACGACCGGCCCGGCCAGCTGGCCCGGCTGTTCGCCGACGCGGGCGCGGCCGGCGTCAACGTCGAGGACGTCCGCATCGAGCACGCCGCCGGGCAGCCGCTCGGCCTGGTCGAGCTGGACGTCCGCCCCGGCGCCGAGGACGAGCTGGCGGCGTCGTTGCGCGAACGCGGGTGGACGATCCGCGGGTGATGACGACGGCCGGTAATCTTCTGGGCGTGCCCGATACGGTTGCCCCCCACGATCTCGTCGTCGCCATCGACGGCCCGTCCGGTTCCGGGAAGTCGACGGTGGCCCGCCGGGTCGCGGCCGCGCTCGGCCTGCGCTATCTCGACACCGGCGCCATGTACCGGGCGGTCACCTGGTGGGCGCTGGAGCAGGGCGTCGACCTCGCCGACGTCGAGCGGGTGGCGCAGCTGGCCCGCGAGCTGCCGCTGCAGCAGGGCATGGACCCCGCCGCGCCGACGGTCGTGGTCGGCGGCGCCGACATCGCTGCGGCCATCCGCGCCAGCCGCATCTCCGCCGCCGTCAGCGCCGTCGCCACCAACCTCGGCGTCCGCGCGGAGCTGGTGGCCCGGCAGCAGGCCGTCGCGCGGGCCGGCGGCGTCGTCGTCGAGGGCCGCGACATCACCACCGTCGTCGCGCCTGACGCGCCCGTGCGGGTGCTGCTGACCGCCGACGAGCAGGTCCGGCTGTCCCGGCGGGCGCTCGAGGTGCACGGCAGTGCCGACGCCTCCGCCGTCGACGCCACCCGAGACCAGGTGGTCCGCCGCGACGCCGACGACGCCACGGTCGCCAGCTTCCAGCAGGCCGCCGAGGGCGTCGACGTCGTCGACTCGTCGTTGCTGTCGCTGGACGAGACCGTCGCCGCCGTCCTGAAGTTGGTGGAGGCCCGCACGGGGGTCCGGGCGTGAGCGACTCCGGCCTGCCGACCTACCGGGGTTCGGTCTTCGGCAGGTACGCCGCCTGGACGTTGGCCCGGCTGCTGTACCGCGTCACCATCACCGGCGCCGAGTACATCCCGCGCACCGGCCCGGTCATCCTGGCGCCCAACCACACCGGGTTCCTCGACGCGCCGCTGCTCATGGGCACCTGCCCGCGCCCGGTTCACACGCTGGCCAAGAAGGAGCTGTTCAAGGGCCCGCTCGGCTGGCTGCTGCACGCCGTCGGGCAGATCCCGCTGGACCGCGACGACCCCAGCCGCGCCATGATCAAGTCCGGTATCGGGGTGCTCGACGCCGGTCGCATCCTCGTCGTGTTCCCCGAGGGCACCCGCGGCGCCGGTAACTTCTCCGAGCTGCGCACCGGGCTGGCCTGGTTCGCGCTGCGCTCCGGCGCCCCCGTCGTCCCGGTCGTGTTCGCCGGAACCGGGTCCCGGGGACGTACTCTTGGGTCGATGCCCGGCCTGCGGTCCCGGGTCGAGGTCGTCTTCGGCCGTCCCGTCACGCTGCCGGCGGGCGGTGGACGCACGCGCTCGGCCCTCGACGCGGCGACCGAACAGCTGCGCGAGGCCCTGGTGGCCCATCGCGAGGCCGTGGCGGCCCGAACCGAGGAGCACACGTGAGCGAGCAGTACCCGGCCGAGGCGCTCGACGCCGACGCCGACGCGCCCGGCGATGTCTACACGCCGGTCGTCGCCGTCGTCGGCCGGCCGAACGTCGGCAAGTCGACGCTGGTCAACCGCATTCTCGGCCGCCGCGAAGCGGTGGTCGAGGACGTCCCCGGCGTCACCCGCGACCGCGTCGCCTACGACGCCGCCTGGGCCGGGCGGTCGTTCACGCTGCTCGACACCGGCGGCTGGGATCCCGAGGCGAAGGGCATGGCGGCGCGCATCACGGCGCAGGCCGAGGTCGGCATGACCGCCGCCGACGTCGTCATGTTCGTCGTCGACTCCACCGTGGGCGCCACCGACACAGACGAGGCGGTCGCGAAGCTGCTGCGCCGCTCCGGCAAGCCGATCATCCTGGTGGCCAACAAGGTCGACGGGTCCAGCGGCGAGGCCGACGCGACGGCGCTGTGGAACCTCGCCCTCGGCGAGCCGTACCCGGTGTCGGCGCTGCACGGCCGAGGGAGCGGCGACCTGCTCGACGCCGTCGTGGCCGCGCTGCCCGAGGCGCCGCCGGAGTCGTTCGACGTCCTCGACGGCGGCCCGCGCCGGGTCGCGCTGGTCGGCAAGCCCAATGTCGGCAAGTCGAGCCTGCTGAACAAGCTGGCCGGCGAGGATCGCGTCGTCGTCGACTCCGTCGCCGGCACCACCGTCGACCCGATCGACGAGCTGATCGAGCTGGGCGAGCGCGAGTGGCGGTTCATCGACACCGCCGGCATCCGCCGCCGGGTGCACGAGGCCACCGGCGCGGAGTACTTCGCGTCGCTGCGCACGGCGTCGGCGCTGGAGCGGGCCGAGGTCGCCGTCGTGCTCGTCGACGCCAGCGAGCCCATGGCCGAGCAGGACCTGCGCATCATCTCGATGGTCGTCGAGGCCGGCCGGGCCCTCGTCCTGGCGTTCAACAAGTGGGACCTCCTCGACGACGAGCGCCGCGACGTGCTGGAGCGTGAGATCGACCGTCAGCTCGACCGCGTCGCCTGGGCGCCGCGCATCAACGTCTCCGCCCGCACCGGCTGGCACGTCGACCGCCTGGTGCGCGCGCTCGACACCTCGCTCGCGGGCTGGGAGCAGCGCATCCCGACCGGCAAGCTCAACGCGTTCCTCGGCCAGCTGGTGGCGGCGCACCCGCACCCGGTGCGCGGCGGCAAGCAGCCGCGCATCATGTTCGCCACCCAGGCCGACACCCGGCCGCCCCGGTTCGTGCTGTTCACCACCGGGTTCCTGGAGCCGTCGTACCGCCGGTTCGTGGAGCGGCGGCTGCGCGAGGAGTTCGGGTTCGAGGGCACGCCGCTCGACATCGCGATGAAGATCCGAGAGAAGCGCTCCCGGTCATGATGCCGCGGCCGGACACCATCACCCCCATGATGGCGACCCTGGCGCCCGGCCTCCCGCCCGACGACGGCGGCTGGGGCTTCGAGGTCAAGTGGGACGGTGTCCGGACCATCGCCTACGTCACCGACGACGGGGTGCGGTTGTCCAGCCGCACCCTCCGCGACGTCACTCGGGTGTACCCGGACGTGCACGGCGTCGCTTCGGCGTTGAGCGGCCGCCGGGCGGTGCTGGACGGCGAGGTCGTCGCGTTCGACGACACCGGCCGGCCGTCGTTCGAGAAGCTCCAGTCGCGGATGAACGTCGAGGTCTCCGGCCTGTCCGACCCGCTCGTCACCGGAGCGCCGGCGGTCTACGTCCTGTTCGACCTGCTGTGGCTGGACGACCGGTCGCTGCTGGACGCGCCCTACTCGGAGCGGCGGGGGTTGCTGGACGAGCTGCTGCCGGCCGGCGGCCCGGGCTGGACGGTCCCCGCCTACGTCCCCGGCGACGGCGCCGCCATGCTGGCCGCCACGAAGGCGCAGCGGCTGGAGGGCGTCATCGCGAAGCGGCTGGCCAGCCGCTACCTGCCCGGCAAACGTGGCCGCGACTGGCTCAAGGTGAAGAACGTCTCGCGTCAGGAGGTCGTCATCGGCGGCTGGCTGCCCGGCGAGGGCGGGCTGACCGGCACGGTCGGCGCGTTGGCGATCGGCGTGTACGACGACGGCGGCGAGTTCCGGTACGCGGGCCGGGTCGGCACCGGGCTGACGCTGGCGGAGAGGCATCGGCTGGCGGCAGTGCTCGCGCCCCTGGCCGCGGACGCCTCTCCGTTCGTGGGCGCCCAGCCCGACAAGCCCGGCTGCGTGTTCGTCCGGCCGGAGCTGGTCTGCGAGGTGGCGTTCGCCGAGTGGACCGCCGTTGGCACGCTGCGCCATCCGGCCTACAAGGGCCTGCGCCACGACAAGCCCCCGCGCGACGTCGTCCGGGAAGTCGCCGGCTGACCACGCTTCTCGGGCGTGCGCTCGACTAAGCTCGCGCGGCGGGGACCCGCAGTCTGACGTCGCGCTGGTCGGCCTCGGGCGCGACGAATGCCAGCAGGCGGGTCGCCTCGGCCTCCAGCTCGGCCTCCTGCGGGCCCGTGAGCGGCTGCAGCAGGTCGGCGGTGAGGACCGCGCCGTCGTCGGCGGCGAGGGTCCAGAAGCCGCCCACCACGCCGTCGACCAGGATGGCCGCCTCCCACCCGACCCGCGCCGCCGCGTCCGGCCCGACCAGGCGGCTCCGGTCGGCGTAGGCGAGCACGACGTTGTCGACGAGGGCGAGCAGCCGGACCGGCGCCGGTGTGTCCGGGTCGGGTCGCGGTGCGTCGGGGAGGTCGAACAGCTCCTCGCCCTGCGGGCCGGTGAACGTCACCAGCTCCGGGCGCATCGCCTCGACGACCTCGCGCAGCCGGGTCAGCCCGCTCCACACCTGGACGTCCTTGACGGTGGCCGGACCGAACGCGGCGAGGTAGCGGCGGATCAAGGTGGTCAGCGGCACGCCGGGGGACAGCGGCCGGCCGAGCCAGCTGGCGGCCAGCGCGACGTGCGCCGGACCGTGCCGGTGCCACAGGCCGTCCGGCGGCGGGTGCACGACCGGCAGCAGCCCCTGCACGGACCGCGCCAGCGCCGTCGGGTTGTGTTCGGGCCAGCGGGCGGCCAGCGCCCGGCTCAGCCGCGGCCGGGTGAGCCGGCCGTCGTCGAGCAGCTGCTCGGCCACCTTCGCCAGCTCGGCCGCGTCGACGCCGTCGAGGGCCTTGCCCCAGGCGCCGCGCTGCCAGCGTTCCAGCATCGGCTGCAACATCGGCCGCAGCCACAGGTAGTCGTCGGTGGCGACGAGATGCAGCGTGCCGCGGAACAGGGTCGCCCGGACGACGCCGCGGTCCAGCTGCAGCGCGGTCAACTGCCCGACGCTGAAGCCGTCGACGCGGTCCCACAGCATGACGTACGGAGGATCCGGATCCTGCCCCTGCAGCCCCACCAGATCGCGGACGACGTCCAGCGCCCCGCGGCCGGTGCGGGCAAGCAGGTGCTGCCGCGCGAGCGTCGCCCGGTTCAGCCGGCGCCCGTCGAGTCGCTGGTGCATGTCAGCACCGTAGGCCCGAATGAGGTCATCCGGTGTCCGTCACATTGTCCCAGCTCGAACCGTGACATCGCTCCGGCCGGCGGGTATAGCGGTGGCCGGTGGGGCTGCGCCATCGGGTGGTGCCGTCGCGATGTCGCGTGACGGACCAGCCGCCGTGGTGTTTGAGCAGATGGTGCGTGGTGCAGAGGGCGTGGAGGTTGCCCGGTGAGGTGGTGCCGCCCTGTGCGAAGGGGACGACGTGGTCGAGGTCGCCGGTGTGCGCCGGCTGGTGGCAGCCGGGTGCGCGGCAGGTGCGGTCGCGGGCGACGATGAGGTCGGCGAGCGGCACGGGGGGCCGGGATCTGGTGCGGCCGTGTTCGAGGAGTTGCCCGGTGCCGGGTTCGGTGCGCAGCCAGGTCCAGACTCCGGCGGCGGCGAGTTCGCGGGCGGTCGCGGCGGGGATGGGCCCGTAGCCGTCGAGGTCGCCGGGTTGGTCGTCGAGGCCGATGAGAGTGGTGAACGGGATGGTCACGCGCACGGCGATCGGTCGCTGTCGCGGCCTGGCGCGGCCGGTGGACGAGCTGGTGGACGCAGGCGCGCCATGGCCGGCGGCCGTGGGGCCGGGCGCGGCTGTGGGGTGGTCGGCGGCGGCGGTGGGACCGTCCGGGGCCGTGGGGTGCGCTGTTGCGCCGAGCGTCGCTGTGGGGTGGCCGCCGCCGGTCGTGGGACGGTCCGGGGCCGTGGGGTGGGCCGTTGCGCCGGGCGCGGCTGTGGGGTGGCCGGCGGCGGTGGGACGGTCCGGGGCCGTGGGATGGGCCGTTGCGCCGGGCGCGGCTGGGGGATGAGCTGCTGCACCGGGCGCGGCTGTGGGGTGGCCGGTGGTCGTGGGCCCTCCGCTGGCGTTGGCGCAGGCGGCGAGTGCGGCCCAGCCGAGGTCGGCGAGGGCGTCGGCGCGGCGCTGGTCGGCGGTGCGGGCGGGTGCGCCGGTGGCGGTGTCGGCGCGGCGGGCGTCGGCTGCGGTGGCCTTGAGCGCGGTGTGGAGGGCGGTGGCGTCCTCGGCGGGCAGGAGCGCTTCGAGGAAGGCCATGCCGTCGGTGGCGGGCGTGACGGCGACGTAGCGGGTGTCGCGGGCGAGGCGGTGCCGCTCGGCCATCTCGACGGGGGCGAGCTCGTGCAGGACGCGCTTGACCAGTTTGCGCAGCGCGACGGCGTCGAGGGTGGGTGCGTAGGGCAGCACGGCGGCCTCGACTCGGGCGCGGATGGCCGGGTCCTGGCCGCCGAGTTCGTCGGTGATCACGCGGGCGCGGCGTTGGTCGATCAGCCCCGCCGCAAGCGTCTGGTGGGTATCGGGGAAGTCCTCGACCAGCTGGAGCGAGTGCCCGACCTCGTTCTCGGCCTGCCGCGTGGTGAGGTGGCAACGTCCGGCGATCTCGACGGCGGTGTTGGTGACCGGGTTGACCGAGCGGTAACCGGTCGGGTGCGGGCGCAACTCGGCCCGGGTCGCGAGTTCGGCCAGGACGGTCGCCTGGCAGGCGGCGACCCAGGCGGACAGCTGGGCCCCTGCGGCGGCGGCCTCGACGAGGTCGTAGGTGTCGGCGGTGCCGGGGTCGAACACAGCCAGCGCGGCCGCCAGCGCCGGTCCCACCGTCCCGCCCGCGGCAAGATCCGACATCGCGTCCGCCACGGCCGAACCCGCCGCGGCGCCCGCGGGCATCGGCCCCGCCGGAGCACCCGCGGGCATCGAACCCGCCGCGGCACCCGCCGGCATCGAACCCGCCGCGGCGTCCTGCGACGCGCCCGCTGCCGTACGCGCTACCGGGTCGACACCCGGCGGCGGCTCTGGCAGCAGCGCTTCTTCGAACATGTAGATGATCTTACCCAGCCTCGCGATCAAGATCAACTCGGCGAAAATCAGTTGCCCGCCGGGCCGGCGTGTGGTCGACTGTGGCCCACCAACGCGCGAGAAGGGAGAGCGGCATGCGCCGAGCTTTCGGGTCCACCCCAACGACTCCATTCGTCCGAGTAAGGGACTCGAAGCGCATTGCGTACGCTCAACCTGGGCATCCTCGCCCATATCGACGCGGGTAAGACCAGCCTGACCGAGCGGCTGCTGTACGCGGCCGGGGTCATCGACGAGGTCGGCAGCGTCGACGCCGGGAGCACACAGACCGATTCGCTCGCGCTGGAACGTCAGCGCGGCATCACCATCAGGTCCGCGGTCGTCGCGTTCACCGTCGGCGACACCGCGGTCAACCTCATCGACACGCCCGGCCACCCCGACTTCATCGCCGAGGTCGAGCGGGTGCTCAGCGTGCTCGACGGCGCCGTGCTGGTCGTGTCTGCGGTCGAGGGGGTGCAGGCGCAGACGCGGGTGCTCATGCGCACGCTGCGCCGCCTCCGCCTCCCGACGCTGATCTTCGTCAACAAGCTCGACCGCGCCGGTGCCGACCTGGACGCCGTGATCGGGCAGCTCGCGGCCAAGCTGACGCCGCGGGTCGTCCCGCTGGGCGGCGCCGAGCGGCAGGGCACCAAGGACGCGGCGTTCCGTCCGTTCACCGAGGCCGACGACGGGTTCGGCGCCCGGCTGGCCGAGACGCTCGCCGACGGCGACGACGCGCTGCTCGCGGACTATGTGGAGCATCCGGCGGGGGTGACGCACCGGCGGCTGCTGCGCTCGCTCGCCCGGCAGTCGCGGTCGGCGGACGTGCACCCGGTGTTCGCCGGCTCGGCCATCACCGGCGCGGGCCTGGCCGAGCTGACGGCGGGCATCGTGCGGTTGCTGCCGTCCACGCCGGTGTCCGACGACGGCGCCGGAGGCCCGCCGGAGGGCAGCGTGTTCAAGGTCGAGCGCGGCCCGGCCGGTGAGAAGATCGCCTACGTCCGCATGGCCGCCGGCACGCTGCGCACCCGCGACCGGCTGGCCGCCGGCAAGGTCACCGCCATCAGAGTCTTCGACGACGGCGGCGCGCGACCGGGCACGGAGGTGTCCGCCGGGCGCATCGCCAAGGTCTGGGGCCTCGGCGGGGTGCGCGTCGGCGATCACCTCGGCGACGCGTGCGGTGGCGACGCGGCGCAGCCGCACTTCGCGCCGCCGACGCTCGAGACCGTCGTCGTGCCGCGGCGGGCCCGCGACCGCGGCGCCCTGCACGCGGCGCTGGCCCAGCTGGCCGAGCAGGACCCGCTGATCGACCTGCGCCAGGACGACCTGCGGCAGGAGGTGTCGGTGTCGCTCTACGGCGAGGTGCAGAAGGAGGTCGTCCAGGCGACCCTCGAGACCGACTACGGCATCGGTGTCGACTTCCGCGAGTCCACCACCATCCACGTCGAGCAGGTCACCGGCAGCGGTGAGGCGGTCGAGCTGATCCAGCAGGACGGCAACCCGTTCCTCGCCGGCGTCGGGCTGCGGGTCGAGCCGGCGCCGGACCGGGACGGGGTGACGTTCGGCCTCGACATCGAGCTGGGGTCGCTGCCGCCGGCGTTCCTGCGGGCGATCGACGAGACCGTCCACGAGACGCTGCGGCAGGGCCTGCACGGCTGGGACGTGCCCGACTGCCGGGTGACGCTGGTCCGGTCTCAGTACTGGCCGCGGCAGAGCCACTCGCACGCCACGTTCGACAAGAGCATGTCGAGCACGGCGGGCGACTTCCGGCTGCTGACGCCGCTGGTGCTGATGACGGCGCTGGCGCGGGCCGGGACGCGGGTCCAGGAGCCGGTGCACCGGTTCGAGCTGGAGCTGCCGGCCGACTGCCTCGGTCAGGTGCTGCCGGCGCTGGCCCGGCTGCGCGCCGTCCCCGGCGCCCCGTCCCCGACGGCGTCCGGCTACCTGCTGGCGGGCGACCTCCCGGCGGCGCACGCGCACGAGCTGCAGCAGCAGCTCCCCGCGCTGACCCGCGGCGAGGGCGTCCTGGAGACCCGGTTCGACCGCTACCAGCCGGTGCCGGGCCCGCCGCCGGACCGTCCCCGCACCGACCACGACCCGCTGCACCGCGACGAGTACCTGCTGCACGTCGTCCGGAGGGTGTGACCGGGCTGGTCGCGACGACCTGGGTGCAGCGGGTCCCGGCGGCACTCCGGGCGCGACGACGCCACGCTGTCTCGGCTCGCCGCCGACGCCGCCACTCGGCGTCGGACGCGCACTTGCTGGCCGGTTCGTTCAAGAAGGCCGCCAGCGGCGCTCGTAGCCTGACGGCATGAGCGACCTGACCGACGAGGCCCGCCGCCTGTTGAGCGGCGGCCACCCCGCGCACCTCGCGACGCTGCTGCCGGACGGCTCCCCGCACTCGGTCCCGGTGTGGGTCGGCCTGGACGGCGACCGCGTCACGATCCTGACCTGCGAGCACTCGCGCAAGGCGCCTGGGAGATCATCGACCGGATGTCGGACGCCTACATCGGCATGCCGTACGCCCCGCGCACCGACCGCGTCGTCTACGCGATCGAGCCGGAGCACGTGCGCGTGGTGGTGCTCGGATGAGCGTCGTCGCGGCGACCACTCCGGCGGCTTCGGCGGCACAGACGGTGGTCGAGGCGCCCGGCGTCGCCCACCTGACCTTCCGGGTGGTCCGCTGATGGTCGTGACAGGCTGGGTCCGTGCAGGTGGGCATTCTCGGGCCGGTCCGGCTGAGCGACGGCGACACGGTGGTCGCCGTGGGCGGGGCGCGGCTGCGGGCGCTGCTGACCCGGCTGGTGCTCGAACCGGGCGCCGTCGTGGGGGTGCGGGCACTGGTCGAGGCGGTGTGGCCGGACGAGCCGCCGGGCGATCCCGTCAACGCGGTGCAGACGCTGGTGTCGCGGCTGCGCCGGCTGCTGCCGGACGGGACGCGGGTGCGGCAGCTGGCCGGCGGCTACCGGCTGGAACTGGCCGCCGACGACGTCGACGCGGCCCGGTTCGAGCGGCTGGCGCGGGCCGGACGGGACCGACTGCGGGCCGGCGCCGCGGCCGACGCGACGACGGTGCTGCGCGAGGCGCTCGGGCTGTGGCGCGGTCGCCCGCTGGCCGACCTCGACGGCGCGGCGGTGGCCGGCCCGGTGATCGCGCGGCTGGACGAGCTGCGGCTCGCGGCGGCGGAAGACCTCGCCGAGGCCGAGCTCGCCGGAGGGAGCGCCCCCGCCGACGTCGCCGTGCGGCTGCGGGCGCTGGTGGCCGAGCAGCCGTTGCGCGAACGGCTCCGGGCGCTGCAGGTGCGCGCGCTGGTCGCGGCCGGGCGCCGGGCCGAGGCGCTGGCCGCGTTCGAGGACGCCCGCGCGCTGCTGGCCGGCCAGCT
>NZ_KQ434751.1:102175-319506 GCF_001270745.1 Jiangella muralis | reverse complement strand
CGAGCCGGCCCCGCGGCCCGCGCCCCCGGCACCCAAGGCGCTCCCGCCGCTGCCGGCCCCGCTGACCTCGCTGATCGGCCGTGACGACGACCTCGCCGGGGTGACGAAGGCGCTCGGCCGGGCCCGGCTGGTGACGCTGACCGGCCCGGGCGGGGCCGGCAAGACCCGGCTGGCGGTCGCGGCCGCGGCGACGCTGCCGACGCCGGTCCGGCTGGTCGAGCTGGCCGCCGTCGCCGACCAGGACGACGTGGCGACGGCCGCCGCCGACGCGCTGCTGGCGCACGCCGCACCGGTCACCGTCGAGGCGCCCGCGCGTACCGCCACCGAACGCCTGGTCGAGACGCTCGGCGGCGGCGAGACGCTGCTGCTGCTGGACAACTGCGAGCACGTCGTCGGCGCGGCGGCCGCGCTGGCCGGCGAGTTGCTGGCGCGCTGTCCGCGGCTGCGGGTGCTGACGACCAGCCGCGAGCCGCTGCGGCTGCCCGGCGAGGCGCTGTACGAGGTCCGTCCGCTGGCCGAGGCCGACGCCGTCCGGCTGTTCACCGAGCGGGCCCGCGACGTCCGGCCGGACGCGGACCTCGACCCGGCGCTCGTCGCGGAAGTCTGCCGCCGCCTGGACGGCCTCCCGCTGGCGGTCGAGCTGTCCGCCGCCCGGCTGCGCTCGCTGCCGCTGCCGGAGCTGACCCGCCGGCTCGGCGACCGCTTCGGCGTGCTCACCCGCGGGGCGCGGACCGCCGAGCAGCGGCACCGCACGCTGCGCGACCTCGTCGCGTGGAGCTGGGAGCTGCTGACCGAGCCGGAGCGGACGCTGCTGGAGCGGCTCGGCGTCGTCCCGGTGGTCACACCGGCCACGGCGGCCGCGCAGGCCGGGCCGGACGCGTCGGAGCTGATCGCCGTGCTGGTCGACAAGTCGCTGCTGCAGCTCGCCGACGACGGCCCGGAGCCGCGGTACCGCATGCTGGAGACGATCCGCGAGTTCGCGCTGGCCCGGCTGACGGCGTCCGGCGGCCGGCCCGCCGCGGAGGCCGCGCTGGTCGCGTCGGTGCTGGAGCTGACCGAGCGGGCCGAGCCGGGGCTGCGGACGGCGGACCAGCTGCGGCTGCTGCCGGTGCTGCGGGCCGAGCGCGAGAACCTGCGCACCGCGGTCCAGCTGGCCACCGCGACGGACCCGGCGGCGGCGACGCGGCTGGGCGCGGCCCTGGCGCAGTTCTGGACCGTGTCGTCGGACCACACGACCACCATCCACCGGCTGCGCCGGCTGCTCGACCTCGACGGCCCGGCCGACCCGGGGCACCGCGCGGTCGTGGCCACGTACTACGTGTTCAACGCCCTGCTCGGCGGCCACAACCCGGAGGCGCTGGCGATCGCGGGCCGGCTACGCGAGTGGACGGCCGCGGCGCCGCCCGCCGCGCACCCCGTCCTGACGCTGGCCGAGCCGCTGCTGGCGCTGCTGACCGACGAGATCGAGACCGGCCTCGCCGCGACGGAGCGACCGGCCGCCGGCGCCGACGACTGGACCCGTGGCGGGCTGCTGCTGGTCCGCTCGATGCTGGGCGGGACCAGCGGCGACATGAAGGGCGCCAGCGCGGCGCTGGCCGAGGCGGCGGCGGCCTACCGGGCGGCGGGCGAACTCTGGGGCGAGTCGACGGCGCTCACGTTCCTCGCCCTGATGCAGACCATGTACGCCGATCCGCGGGCGGCGGACGCGCTGGACCGCGCGATCCGGCTGCGTCAGGTGTTCGACCCGGCCGACGAGGCGATCGAGCAGCGTGCCTGGCTGGCCCAGCTGCACGCCTGGACCGGGGCGCCGGACCGCGCCCGGGCCGAGCTGACCGGGCTGCTCGACGCCGCGGCCGGGGCGTCGGTGCACTGCGTCGTGCTGGTCCGGGTGCTGCTCGGCGACCTCGACCGGCTGGCCGGCGACCTCGCAGGTGCGCGGCGCTGGTACGCGGCCGCGGGGGAGCAGGTCGCGCAGACGTCCGAGCCGATGTTCACCGCGATCCTCGGCACGTCGGCCGGGCACCTCGCCGTCGCCGAAGGGGACGCCGCCGGCGCCGTCCGCGAGCTGGCCGCGGCCGGCGAGGCGGCCGCCCACATCAAGGACCTGCCGCTGGTCGCGGCGGTCGGCGTCGGCGCGGCGGCGCTGCGGCACAGGGCCGGGGAGCCGAAGCCGGCGGCCGAGGCGCTCGGCGCGGCGCACGCCCTGCGCGGCGCCGCCGACGGCCTCAACCCCGACGTCGCCCGGCTGACCGCGCGGCTGCGGGCCGAGCTGGGCGACGACCGGTTCGTGACGGCGTACGAGCACGGCCGGTCGCTGGCCGGCCCGGACGCGGCCGCGCTGGTCCAGGACTACGCGCGGCGCCGGTAGGCCCGCACCGCCAGCGGGACGAACACCGCGAGCAGCCCGGCCGACCATCCAAGCGTCGCCAGCACCGCGTCGCGCACCGGCCCGCCCAGCATCAGCCCGCTGGCCGCGTCCATCGCCTGGCTGACGGGGTTGACGTCGGCCCACGCCTGCAGCCAGCCCGGCAGCGTGTCCGCCGGTGCCACCATGTCGGTGCCGAACGCCAGCGGGAAGATGCCGAGGAACGCCACCGACGTCACCAGCGTCTCCTCCTTCACCACCACGCCGATCAGCACGTTCACCCAGCTCAGCGCGAAGCCGAAGACGATCGCCAGCCCGGCCGCGGCGAGCGTCGACGCCAACCCTCCCGACGGCCGGAAACCCAGGGCGAGGCCGAGCGCGAACAGCGTCGCCACCGCCACGACGTACCGCACGACGTCGCCGAGCACCGTGCCCAGCAGCGGCGCCGACCGCGGGATCGGCAGGCTGCGGAACCGGTCGAACACGCCCTTCTTGATGTCCAGGTTGATGCTCAGCCCGGTGGACGTGAGGCCGGCCAGGATCGCCGTCATCACCAGCACGCCGGGGAACACGTACTGCAGGTAGTCCCGGGTGGACCCGGCGACGGCGCCGCCGAACAGGTAGACGAACATCAGCAGGAAGACCACCGGGAGGAAGATGGCGTCGAGGAACACGCCGGGGTTGCGGCGGGCCTTCGTCAGGCCCCGTCCGGCCAGGACGACGGTGTGGCGGGCCAGCGCGCTCATGCGGCCACCTCGGTCCGGCCGGTGAGCGTGAAGAACACCTCGTCGAGGCTCGGCAGCCGCAGCGCCAGCTCGGTGACGGCGATCCCGGCGGCGGCCAGCGCGGGCACCACCTCGGCCAGCACGCCGTCGCCGTCCACCGCGACGGTGAGCAGCCCGCCCGCGAGATCGGGGGAGCGCCCGGCCACCCGCTCCAGCAGCGCGGCGGCGTCGGGCACCCGGGCGGGATCGGCCGGGCGGACGGCCAGCGTCTGGCCGCCGACGATCCGCTTCAGCTCGGTCGGCGTGCCGTGCGCGATCACCCGCCCGTGGTCGAGGACGGAGATCTCGTCGGCCAGCGCGTCGGCCTCCTCCAGGTACTGCGTGGTCAGCAGCACGGTGCCGCCGTCGGCCGTCATCGACCGGATCATCCGCCACACGTCCTCGCGCTTGCCCGGGTCCAGGCCGGTGGTGGGCTCGTCGAGGAACACCACGCGCGGCCGCGCGACCATGCTGGCGGCGAGGTCGAGGCGCCGGCGCATCCCGCCGGAGTACGTCGACACCCGCCGCCCGCCGGCCTCGGTCAGCTCGAACCGCGCCAGCAGGTCGTCGGCCCGCTGCCGGGCGTCGGCCCGCCGCAGGTCCAGCAGCCGGCCGAACAGCACCAGGTTCTCCCGGCCGGTGAGGTCCTCGTCGACCGAGGCGTACTGGCCGGTCAGCCCGATGCGGCGGCGGACGGCGTCGCCGTCGCGGGTCACGTCCAGCCCGTCGACGAGGGCCCGCCCGGCGTCCGGGCGCACCAGCGTGGCGAGGATGCGCACCGCCGTCGTCTTGCCGGCGCCGTTCGGGCCGAGCACGCCCAGCACGGTGCCCGGAGCGGCGCCGAGGTCGACCCCGGCCAGCGCCGTGGTGTCGCCGAACCGTTTGACCAGTCCTTCTGTCCGGATCGCGTCTGTCATGCCGGCAGCGTGCCGCGGGCCGCTGGCAGATCGCGCACAAACCGCTGTCGGGCCGGGTTGAGCAAGCGCTTACCCTGGGGGCATGACGACTGAGCCGGTCAGCGCCATGCTGGTCATGTCCGACACCGCCTACCGCGACCTGTTCGACGACGAGTTGCGGGCGCGGCTGGAGAAGCTGGCGGATCTGGTGCTGCCGGGACCGGTGGCGACGTTCGCCGACCCGGCCGTACGGTCGGCGCTCGGGCAGGTGGACGTGCTGGTCACGTCGTGGGGCTGCCCGCCGCTCGACGAGGACGTGCTGGCGGACGCGCCGCGGCTGCGGGCCGCGTTCCACGCCGCGGGCTCGGTCAAGCACCACGTCACCGACGCCTGCTGGGAGCGCGGGCTGGTCGTCACGACGGCGGCCGCCGCGAACGCCGTCCCGGTGGCCGAGTACACGCTGGCCGCGATCCTGGCCGCGGGGAAGCGGGTGCCGCGGTTCGCGGCCGGGTTCCGGGCCCACCCCGGCGAGGTGGCCTGGCGCGACGACATCACCGGTGCGTCGAACTACCGGCGGGTCGTCGGCGTCGTCGGGTTCTCCCGCATCGGCCGCCGGGTGGCCGAGCTGCTCCGGCAGTTCGAGCTGACGGTGCTGGTGGCCGACCCGTACGCCGACCCGGCCGCGGTGGCCGCCGCGGGCGCTCAGGTGGTCGAGCTGGACGACCTGCTGGCCCGCGCCGACGTCGTCACGCTGCACGCGCCGTCGCTGCCGGAGACCCGCCACCTCATCGACGCGCGTCGATGTGCGCTGATGAGGGACGGCGCCACGCTGATCAACACCGCCCGCGGCGCGCTGGTCGACCACGCCGCGCTGACCGCCGAGTGCGAGCGCGGCCGGCTCGACGCCGTCCTCGATGTCACCGATCCGGAGCCGTTGCCGCCGGACTCGCCGCTGTACCGGCTGCCCAACGTCGTGCTGACGCCGCACGTCGCCGGTGCCATGGGCACCGAGTGCCGCCGGCTGACCGCGCTGGCGCTGGACGAGCTGGAGCGGTTCGCCGCCGGCCGGCCGCTGGAGCACGAGGTGCGCCGCGCCGACCTGGTGGTGCAGGCGTGAGGGTGCGGACCGGCCTGGTGTCCATCACGTTCCGCCAGCTCGGCGTCGACGACGTGCTCGGGGTCATCGGCCGGGCCGGGCTGACGGCGGTCGAGTGGGGCGGCGACGTGCACGTCCCGGTCGGCGACGTCGCGGCGGCCGAGCGCACCGCGGCGGCGAGCGCCGATCACGGCGTCCGGGTGGTCGCGTACGGCTCGTACTACCGGGCCGGCGACCACGATCCGGCCGACTTCGACGACGTGCTGCGCTCGGCGGTGGCGCTGGGGGCGCCGCGCATCCGGGTCTGGGCCGGGACGCTCGGCTCGGCCGCCGCGACGGCGGAACAGCGCGGCCGCGTGGCCGCCGACCTGCGGCGCGTCACCGAACTGGCCGCCCGCGACGGCGTCGAGATCGCCGTCGAGCACCACCCGAACACGCTCACCGACACGCTGGAGTCGGCGCTCGCGCTCTACGCCGCCGTCGGCCACCCGGGGCTGCGGCCGTACTGGCAGCCACGGCTCGGCCAGCACCCGGACGACGCGCTGCGCGAGGCGACGGCGCTGCTGCCGGACCTGGTGACGGTGCACGTGTTCACCTGGACGGCCGACGGCGCCCGGCTGCCGCTGGCCGACGGCGCGGCGCTGTGGACGCCGGTGCTCGGCACGCTGGCGAGCCGCGACGACGCCGAACGCTACGCGCTGCTGGAGTTCGTCCCCGGCGACGATCCCGAAGCGCTGGTCCGCGACGCCGTCACGCTGCGGGAGTGGCTGGTCTCGTCCTGACGACGGCGGCGGTCTCGGCGCCCAGCTCGGCCACGGCGCCGTCGAGTGCCACCGGGCCGGTGGCCAGCAGCAGCTCGCCGCCGGCGCCGGACAGCGGCACCCGCCGCGGCTCGCCGGCGAGGTTGACCGCCACCCGCAGCGTCCCCCGATGCAGCACGAACCAGCCGGCCGCCTCGTCGAACCCGGCCGCGACGGCGGTGAGGTCGCCGTCGCGCAGCTCCGGCTCGGCCGCCCGCAGCGCGATCAGCCGCCGGTAGAGGTCCAGCATCCGCGCGTGCTTCGGCCGCTCCGGCTCGGTCCAGTCCAGCCGGGCGGTGCGGAACGCGGCCGGGTCCTGCGGGTCGAGCATCGCCGTGGTGTCCCAGCCGTGCCGCCGGAACTCCTCCAGCCGTCCCGGCCCGATGGCGGCCGCCAGCACCGGGTCGGGGTGCGAGGTGAAGTACGGCCAGCGCGTGGTGGCCGCCCACTCCTCGCCCATCCAGAGCATCGGCGTGAACGGCAGCGTCAGCAGCAGCACCGCGCCGATGCGCTGGCGGGCGGGCGTGGCCAGCTCGGTCAGCCGCTCGCCCGCGGCGCGGTTGCCGACCTGGTCGTGGTTCTGCAGGCAGACGACGAAGCGGTGGCCGGGCGTGCGGGCGCGGTCGATCGGGCGGCCGTGCGGCCGGCCGCGGAACGAGGAGAACCGACCGTCGTGCAGGAACGCGTCGCGCACGACCTTGGCCAGCACCGTCAGCGAGCCGAAGTCGGCGTAGTAGCCCTGCCGCTCGCCGGTGAGCAGCGCGTGCAGCGCGTGGTGGACGTCGTCGTCCCACTGGCCGTCGAGGCCGTGTCCGCCCTCGATGCGCGGCTCGATCAGGACCGGGTCGTTGAGGTCGGACTCCGCGATCAGCGGCAACGGCCGGCCCAGCTCGCCGGCCAGCCGCTCGACCGCCGCGGACAGCTCGGCCAGCAGGTGCGGGTGCCCGCGCCCGGCCAGCGGGTCGACCAGCGCATGGACGGCGTCCAGCCGCAGGCCATCGAGGTGGTAGTCGCGCAGCCACATCAGGGCGTTGTCGACGACGTAGCGGCGCACCGTCGGCTCGCCGAGATTGACGACGTCGCCCCAGGCGGTGCCGGCGCCGTCGGTGAGGTAGGGCCCGAACCGGGGCAGGTGATTGCCGCTGGGGCCGACGTGGTTGTAGACGACGTCCAGCAGAACGGCCAGCCCGCGGACATGGCAGGCGTCGACGAACCGCTTGAAGCCGTCCGGCCCGCCCAGCGGCTCGTGCACGGCGAACCAGCCGACGCCGTCGTAGCCCCAGTTCCACTGGCCGGCCAGCGCGTTGACCGGCAGCACCTCGACATGGGTGACGCCCAGGCCGGTCAGGTGGTCGAGCCGGCCGATCGCGCCGTCGAAGGTGCCCTCCGGGCTGAAGGTGCCGATGTGCAGCTCGTACAGGACGGCGCCGGCCAGTGGGCGGCCGGTCCAGCCGGCGTCGGTCCACTCGAACGCGGCGTGGTCGTAGACCCGGGCCCGGCCCTCGACGCCGTGCGGCAGCCAGGCGGCCCGTGGGTCGGGCAGCAGGTCGGGGGAGTCGTCCAGCTGCCAGCCGTAGTCGGTGCCCGCCGGCGCCGGCGCGTGCGCCGTCCACCAGCCGCCCGGCGCCCGCACCGCCCGCGCCGTGCGGCGGCCGGCCCGCAGCACCACGCGACGGGCAGCCGGTGCCCAGACCAGGAACGTCGTCATGCGGGCGGGACGAGTAGCGCGACGGGATAGGTGGCGAACAACGTCGCGAGCGGCACCGTCCCACCGTACGGCCGCCCGGTCAGCACGTCGAACAGAGCGCTCGGCAGCTCAGCGACGGTGTCCGCCCACCCACCCCGCCGCTCCAGTCGCACCGGCAGCCGCGTCGCCACCGTCACCGCGCCGCCGCGGTCGAACGCCACCGCGTGCTCCGCGGCCGGACCGTGCACCCGGACCGGCCGGTACGCCGTGAACAGCTCAGGCCGGTCGCGGCGCAGCCGCAGCGTCCGCGAGACCATCCACACCTTGGCGGCGCCGGTGTCGTCGACCAGGGGAGGAGCGGTCGGCTCCGCCAGCAGCGCCCGCAGCCGCGGCCAGTCGACCGGGCGGCGGTTGTCGGGATCGACGAGGGAGTCGTCCCACCCCTCGGTGCCCTGGTAGACGTCGGGCACGCCGGGCATGGTGAGCTGCACGAGTTTCTGGCCCAGCGCGTTGCTCCAGCCGTACGGCGTGACGCGCTCGATGAACCGGTCGACCGCCGTGCGCAGCTCCGGCCGGTCGGCCAGCTGGTCGAGCGCGGCCAGCGCCGCGGCCTCGACGTCTTCGTCCGGATCGGCCCAGGTGGTGACGGTGCCGGCCTCGCGCAGCGCCTTCGTGGCGTAGGCATGCAGGCGGTCGCGGTGGTCCAGGCCGATGCCCACGACCGTCTGCCACAGCAGGTAACCGGCGGTGGCGTCGTACAGCGGCGCCTCGCTCGCCAGCAGCCGGACCAGCTCCGCCCACTCGTCCGGGACCTCGGCCAGCACCGCGAGCCGGGCCCGCACGTCCTCGCCGCGCTTGGTGTCGTGGGTGGACAGGGTCGTCATCGAGTGCGGCGCGGCGCGCAACCGGCGCTCCTGGGCGGCGTGGAAGTCGTCGAGGCCCAGGCCGAACCGGGCGGGGTCGCCGCCGACCTCGTTGAGTGCGACGAACCGGGTGTACCGGTAGGCGGCGGTGTCCTCGACGCCCTTGGCCATGACGGCGCCGGTGGTCTGCTGGAACCGCACGCAGAGCTCGTCGGCGCCGTCCCGCAACCGCGGCTCCAGCGCGTCGAAGGCCGTGGCCAGTGCCGGTCGCCGCCGCCGGGCCGCCGCGAACGCCGCGGCGAGGTCGTCGGCGCCGGACGACGGCAGGTAGGAACGGTAGACCGGAAACGACAGCGCCAGCTCGGTGAGCGCCGCGAACGCCTGCGGCACGTCCGGCGCCAGCCGGGCCAGCCGGTGGAACTCCGAGCGCAGGATGGTGGTGGCGACCGCGCGTTTCCCGATCAGCACGTGCGTGGGCCAGTCGTATTCGTCGCCGGTCACCGACCGGTACAGCCGGTCCAGCGCCGGCTCGGCCGCCGGGTCGACGAACAGCGGTCCCACCTCGGCGAGCGCGTCGTAGCCGGTGGTGCCGTCGACCGGCCAGCCGGCCGGCAGCGTCTCGCCCGGCTCCAGGATCTTCTCCGCCAGGATCCACGCGTCCGGCGCCTGCGCCCGCAGCCGGCGCAGGTAGCCGCCGGGGTCGGCCAGCCCGTCCGGGTGGTCGACCCGCAGCCCGGCGACGGCGTCTTCGGCGACCCAGCGGAGGACGCGCTCGTGCGTGGCCGCCGCGACCTCGGGGTCCTCGACCCGCACCCCGGCCAGCGACGTGACCGCGAAGAACCGCCGGTAGGTCAGGTCGTCCTCGGCCCGGCGCGCCTCGGCCAGCTCGTAGTGCTGGCGGGCGTGCACGTCGGCCGCGGTGTCGCCGGGCCGCGGCCCGCTGCCCGGCGCCAGCGGGTAGCGCACGCCGGCGGCCAGCAGCGCGTCGCCGTCCAGCTCGATGGCGTCCGGACGGTCCAGCACCGGCAGCAGCAGCCGCCCGGCCGGCCAGTCGACGTCGAACCAGGGCGCGTACGCCGAGGCCGGGCCGTGCCGCAGGAGGTCGTGCCAGGCCGGGTTCTGCCCGGGGTCGGCGACGCCCTGGTGGTTCGGCACGAGGTCCACGACTATGTGTAGCCCATGCGGCCGGGCCGCCGCCACCAGTGCGCGCCAGCCCGCCTCGCCGCCACGCTCGTCGTCCATGCGGGTGACGTCGACGACGTCGTAGCCGTGCGTCGACCCGGCCGAGGCGCACAGCAGCGGCGACAGGTAGAGCGCACCGGCGCCGAGGTCGCGCAGGTAGCCGGCCAGCCCGGCGGCGGCGTCGAGCGGGAACGCCGCGCTCAGCTGCAGCCGGTACGTGCTCGCGGGCCCGGCGCTCACGTCGCGGCGTCCCGTGGCGTCAGCAGCACCAGCAGTGACCGCGCCTGGACGGTGACGACGGACCCGGCCGCGCGCGGCCCGCCACGGTCGCCGGCGTCGTCGTCGGCGGTGTCGAGGACGGTGTCCCAGGCGGTGCCGAACTCGGGGCCGGGCAGGGTGAACTCCAGCGGCTCGTGGTGGGCGTTGAAGCAGAGCAGGAAGGAGTCGTCGACGACCCGCTGCCCGCGCGCGTCGACCTCGGCGATGCCGTTGCCGTTGAGGAACACCGCGATGGCCCGGCCGAACCCGGCGTCCCAGTCGGCCTCCGTCATCGGGCTGGCGTCGGGGCGCAGCCAGTCGATGTCGGGCAGCCCTTCGGCGCCCGGGCGGCGCACCGGCAGGCCGTTGAAGAACCGGCGCCGCCGGAACGCCGGGTGCGCCGCCCGCAGCGCCGTGACGCGCCGGGTGAACTCCTGCAGCGCGCGGTCGGCGTCGTCCCAGTCGACCCACGCCAGCTCGTTGTCCTGGCAGAACGCGTTGTTGTTGCCGTCCTGCGTGCGGCCCAGCTCGTCGCCGTGCGAGATCATCGGCACGCCCTGCGACAGCAGCAGCGTCGCGAGGAAGTTGCGCTGCTGGCGGGCCCGCACCGCGTTGACCTCGGGGTCGTCCGTGCGGCCCTCGACGCCGCAGTTCCACGACCGGTTGTGGCTCTCGCCGTCGGCGTTGCCCTCGAGGTTGGCCTCGTTGTGCTTCTCGTTGTACGAGACGAGGTCGCGCAGCGTGAAGCCGTCGTGGGCGGTGACAAAGTTGATCGACGCGACCGGGCGGCGGGTGGACTGCTCGTAGAGGTCGGCCGACCCGGTGAGGCGCGACGCGAACTCGCCCAGCGTGGCCGGCTCGCCGCGCCAGAGGTCGCGGACGGTGTCGCGGTACTTGCCGTTCCACTCCGTCCACTGCGGCGGGAAGTTGCCCACCTGGTAGCCGCCCGGGCCGAGGTCCCACGGCTCGGCGATCAGCTTCACCTGGCTCACCGTCGGGTCCTGCTGCACGAGGTCGAAGAACGCCGACAGCCGGTCGACGTCGTAGAACTCGCGGGCGAGGGTGGCGGCGAGGTCGAAGCGGAAGCCGTCGACGTGCATCTCGGTGACCCAGTACCGCAGGGAGTCCATGATCAGCTGCAGCGAGTGCGGGTTGCCGACGTTCAGCGAGTTCCCGGTGCCGGTGTAGTCGAGGTAGTAGCGCTTGTCGTCGTCGACCAGCCGGTAGTAGGCGGCGTTGTCGATGCCGCGGAACGACAGCGTCGGGCCGAGGTGGTTGCCCTCGGCCGTGTGGTTGTAGACGACGTCGAGGATGACCTCGATGCCGGCCTCGTGCAGCGCCCGCACCATGGCCTTGAACTCGCCGATCTGCGCGCCCGGCGTGGTGGCCGAGCTGTACTTCGGGTCGGGCGCGAAGAACCCGATGGAGTTGTAGCCCCAGTAGTTCGACAGCCCCTTCTCCAGCAGCGTGGAGTCGTTGGCGAAGTGGTGCACCGGCATCAGCTCGAGCGCGGTGACGCCGAGCGACGTGAGGTGGTCGAGGACGACCGGATGCGCGATGGCCGCGTAGGTGCCGCGGATCTCCTCGGGGATGTCCGGATGGGTCTTCGTCAGGCCCTTGACGTGCGCCTCGTAGATGACGGTCTCGGCGTACTCGCGGCGCGGCGGGCGGTCGGTGCCCCAGTCGAAGAACGGGTTGATCACCACCGCCTTGGGCATGTGCGGCGCGGAGTCGTCGTCGTTGCGGCTGTCCGGGTCGCCGAAGTCGTACCCGAACAGCGCCTGGTGCCATTCGAACGTGCCGTCGACGGCCTTCGCGTACGGGTCGAGCAGCAGCTTCGCCGGGTTGCAGCGGTGACCGGCCTTGGGGTCGTGCGGGCCGTGGACGCGGTACCCGTAGCGCTGGCCGGGCTCGACGCCGGGCAGGAAGGTGTGCCACACGAAGCCGTCGACCTCGGTCAGCGGCAGCCGCGTCTCCGCGCCGTCGCCGTCGAACAGGCACAGCTCCACGCCGTCGGCGACCTCGCTGAACAGCGTGAAGTTGGTGCCGGAGCCGTCGTACGTGGCACCGAGCGGGTACGCCGCGCCCGGCCACTGCGGCATCGGCTCGGCAGAGGTCATCGGTGGCCTTTCGTCGCGGTTCGGTGTGGTGCTCGCTGCGCCGCGAGTCAGGCCTCCATGTTCGCTGGTCGGGCCGTTCGAATCCACTGGATCGGCTTGCCCGGCCGATCCGGGCGCGGATGCGCCGCATACGGTGGTGCGGATGAGGATCCGACCCCGCAGGCCCGGCGACGTGCCCGAGCTGGCGGCCGTTCTGACGCGCGACCACGAGGTCACCGGCTACCCGTACCACCTGCCGGACGACCCGGCCGGGTGGATCGAGGAGCCGGACCGGCTGGCCGCGTTCGTCGCCGCCGACGACTCGGACCGCCCGGCCGGGCACGTCAGCGTCGGCGCCGCCGCGACCACCGACCACGGCGCCGGCACCGTCCTGCAGGACGCCTGGAGCAAGGCGCACGGCCGGCCGGTCGCCGCCTGCGCCGTCGTGGGGCGGCTGTTCGTCGCGGCGGACCGGCAGGGTGACGGCGCCGGCGCGGCACTGCTCGGCACCGCCGTCGGGTGGATGCGCGACCACGACCTCGCGCCCTGCCTCGACGTGCTGCCGATCGGGCCGGCGGCGTCCGTCGTGGGCTGGTACGAGGCGCGCGGCTGGGAGGTGGTGGGCGAGGCCAGCCCGGTCTGGCGGCGGCCCGGCTGGCCGCCGTTGCTGGCGCTGATCCTGCCGAGCTAAACGTGAAGAACCACACAGAGTGACCGAATTCTGGCGTTTGACTATCGAAGATCACCTCCTGTAGGCGATCATGGTGCGTCGTACGCCACCCGGGGGCGGGGGAGCGGAGGTAGACACATGGACGATGCTGCGCACGATCGGCCCGGTTCGGCCGGCGAGCACGCACTGCAGGAGGCATCCGGCAGCCGGGAACGGGCCGACCGCTTCTACCGCGAGCAGGTCGCCGACCACCTCAACGGCCACATGCGCGAGTTCGTCGGCCGCATGGAGATGGTGTTCGTCGGCTCGGCCGACGGCGGCGGCGAGTGCGACGTGACGTTCCGGGCCGGCCCGCCGGGCTTCGTCCGGGTGCTGGACCCGCGGACGCTGGCCTGGCCGGAGTACCGAGGCAACGGCGTCATGGCCAGCGCCGGCAACATCGTCGAGAACGGCCACGTCGGCCTGCTCTTCATGGACTTCGTGCGCGACCTCGTCGGCCTGCACGTCAACGGTGCGGCGGCGCTGCTGTCGCCGTCGGAGTTCGCCGAGTGGCACCCGGACGAGCCGGTCGACGCCGACGTGCCCGGCCGGCGGCCCGAGCGGTGGGTGACGGTGCACGTCGAGGAGGCCTACATCCACTGCTCCAAGCACGTGCCGCGGCTGCTGCCGGTGCCGCGGAACCGGGAATGGGGCACCGACGACCGCAAGGCCAAGGGCGGCGACGCGTTCGGGGTGGCGGCGTCGCGCGGGCTAGGCGCGCACGCCAGGCGGGCGCTCAGGCAGGGCGCGCCACGGCTGTCGTGACGGGCACCACCGCGGCCGCGTGGCCGGCGCCGCGCCGGCGCCGCGCCCGTCCGCGTGGGCGACGATGCGGCCCGCCGCGACGCGGACGGCGACCTCGGTGCCGTCGGAGGGCTCGGTGACGCCGGCGGCCGCGGCCAGGGCGTCGGCCGCGGGGCCGAGCAGCAGCCGCACCGGCGGCCGGGCCCGCTCGGGGATCGCCCGGCGCAGCGTGGCGTCGAGCCGGGCGAGCACCAGCCGGGCGAGCGGCGCCAGCTCGTCCGGCTCGCCCGTCACCAGTGCCACGGTGACGGCGGCGCCGGCGGGCGCGGACCGGACGGACTCCTCGGCCGCCTCCAGCCGGCAGAGGCCCAGCACGTGCACGACGCCGTCGCGGGGCGCGGGACCGTCCGGCCATGGCTCGTCGACCGGCCGGGCGGGGGAGACGTGCTGGAGGTAGGCCCGCGGCCAGCCGCGGTCGGCCGGCAGCGCGGTCAGCAGCTCGCACGCGGCCACGACGTCGAACTGGTCGACGAAGCCCGGTGCGGCGGTGGCGAGGTGGTCGGCGCCGGCCAGCAGGGTCAGCGCCGACGCCGCGACGCGCACGGCCCGCCCGCGCAGCCCGAGCCGCTCCAGCGCCAGCCCGAGCACCAACGCCTCCAGCTCCAGCAGCTGCGCGTACGCGGCGCGCGCGGGCTCGTCGTCGAGGACGTCGGCGGGCAGGCCGGAGCCGAGGCGGGCCCGGGCGATGGCGCCGAGCGCCTCCCGTGGCGTGACCGTCCCGGCCGCGTCGCCGTGGCCCGTCCGTGCGGCCCGTTCGGCGTCGGCGGCCAGCACCGACAGGTACAGCGCCCGCTTGCCGGCGAAGTTCGCGTAGATGGCGCCGCGGGTGAGCCCGGCGCGGGCGGCGATGCCGTCGATCGTCGCGTCGCGGTAGCCGCGGTCGGCGAACTCGGCGCGGGCCGCGGCCAACACGCCGGACCGGGTGCGCTCCTGGGTCTGCGCGCGGGTGAGCCGTACCATCAGCGCCTCCCGTTGTCTTCGCTCGCGATCCAGGATACCGTCACCATCCAGATGGTCCGAACATCTGAAATGTGGGTCTGAATTCGATGACGTGCACCTTCTGCGGCAAGAGCCAGAAGCAGGTGAAGACACTGATCGCGGGGCCGGCCCGCGTCTGCATCTGCGACGAGTGCGTGGAGGTCTGCAACGAGCTGATCGAGGAGGACCCCGCCTTCGACGCCGCGGGCGAGCCGGTCGACCCGCCGAAGCCGCGCGAGATCCACGAGTTCCTCGAGCAGTACGTCATCGGCCAGGACGCGGCCAAGAAGGCGCTCGCGGTCGCCGTCTACAACCACTACAAGCGGGTCCGGGCGCCGGCGTCGGACGTCACGGTGGCGAAGTCGAACATCCTGCTCATCGGCCCGACGGGGTGTGGCAAGACGTACCTCGCGCAGACGCTGGCGAAGCTGCTGAACGTACCGTTCGCCATCGCCGACGCCACCGCGCTGACCGAGGCCGGCTACGTCGGCGAGGACGTCGAGAACATCCTGCTGAAGCTGATCCAGGCGGCCGACTACGACGTGGCCCGGGCCGAGACCGGCATCATCTACATCGACGAGGTCGACAAGATCGCCCGCAAGAGCGAGAACGCGTCGATCACCCGCGACGTGTCCGGCGAGGGCGTGCAGCAGGCGTTGCTGAAGATCCTGGAGGGCACCACGGCCAGCGTGCCGCCGCAGGGCGGGCGGAAGCATCCCGGCCAGGAGTTCATCCAGATCGACACCACGAACGTGCTGTTCATCGTCGCCGGGGCGTTCGCCGGCCTGGATGAGACGATCCGGTCGCGCACCGGGCGGCGCGGTCTGGGCTTCGGCGCCGACCTGGCCCGCCCGGCACCCGGCGGCGACCCGTTCGCCGAGGTGATGCCGGAGGACCTGCTGAAGTTCGGCCTGATCCCGGAGTTCGTCGGCCGCCTCCCGGTCATCACCACCGTCAGCCCGCTGGACCGGGCGGCGCTGATCCGCATCCTGTCCGAGCCGCGCAACGCGCTGGTGAAGCAGTACATGCGGCTGTTCGAGCTGGATCAGGTGGAGCTGGAGTTCACCGACGACGCGATCGAGGCGGTCGCCGATCTCGCGCTGCTGCGTGGCACCGGGGCCCGCGGTCTGCGGGCGATCCTGGAAGAGGTGCTGCTGCACGTCATGTACGAGGTGCCGTCGCGCGACGATGTCGCCCGCGTGGTCATCACCCGCGAGGCGGTCGACGCGAACGTGCTGCCGACCCTGCTGCCACGGGGCCGGGCGGCGGGGCGCCGGCAGCGGCGGGAGAAGTCCGCCTGAACCGCACGGTGTCGCCGGGCCGCAACTGGGCGGCCCGGGACAGGTCGGCCGACGCGACGACGCCGATCACCGGGTAGCCGCCGGTCACCGGGTGGTCGGCCAGGAACAGCACCGGCCGGCCGTTGGGCGGCACCTGCAGCGCGCCGGTCACCATGCCCTCCGGCGGCAACTGGCCGCCGTCGCGGGTGCGCAGCGGCGCGCCGGCCAGCCGCAGGCCGACCCGGTCGCTGTCCGCCGTCACCTCGTAGGCGGTGCCGAACAGGGTCTCCAGCGCCCACGGTGTGAAGCGGTCCGCCCGCGGGCCGGGCAGCACCCGCAGCGTCGCCGGGCCACCCCGCGGTGGCACCGGGGCGACGTCGACGGACGGCTCGCCGTCGTCGTCTCCGGCCAGCGGCAGCAGGTCGCCGGAGCGCAGCGGTGGCGGGCCGATCCGGGCCAGCGAGTCCCACGACCGCGACCCGAGCACCGGCGCGACCCCCAGCCCGCCGCGCACCGCCAGGTACGAGCGCAGCCCGCTGGCCGGCCGCCCGACCCGCAGCAGCTCGCCGGCCCGGACGGCGAACGGCGCGTTGAACGCCGCCGCCCGGTCGCCGGCCCGCACGTCCGCCGTCGCCCCGGTGAGCGCGACCGTCGCCGTCCGCCGGAACCGCACGGCCAGCCCGCCCAGCACGAACTCGATCGCCGCGGCCCGCTCGGCGTTCGCGACCAGCCGGTTCGCCAGCCGGAAGCTGTCCTCGTCCGCCGCGCCGGACCGCCCGACGCCGAGCGCGCCGAGGCCCGGCCGGCCGAGGTCCTCGACGAGCGCCAGCAGGCCCGGCTCGACGATCTCGAGCGCGGGGCCGGCGCCGCTCATGCGAACGCGGCGATCGGGATGCCGTGCGCGGTCAGCACCTCGCGGACCCGGCGCAGCATGCCGACGGCGCCGGGCGTGTCGCCGTGCACGCACAGCGACCGGGCGGCGACGGCGACCGGCTCGCCCTCGATGCTGGTGACCTGTCCGGTGGTGACGATCTGCAGGCACCGGGCCGCGACCTCGTCCGGGTCGGTGACCAGCGCGCCCGGCCGGCGCCGCGACACCAGCCGGCCGTCGGCGTGGTAGGCGCGGTCGCCGAACGCCTCGGCCGCGGTCGGCAGCCCGTGCACGGCGGCGATGCGCAGCACCTCCGAGCCGGGCAGGCCGAGCATCGTCAGCGCCGGGTCGTAGGAGCGGGCGGCGTCGACGACGGCGGCGGCCTGTTCGGCGTCGTGGACGATCACGTTGTAGAGGGCGCCGTGCGGTTTGACGTAGCGGACCCGGGTCCCGGTGACGCGGGCGATGCCGTCCAGCGCGGCCAGCTGGTACAGGACGTCGTCGGCGAGCTGTGTGGCCGGCATGGCGATCTCGCGGCGGCCGAACCCGGCGAGGTCGCGGTACCCGACGTGCGCGCCCACGGTGATGCCGCGGGCGGCCGCCATCTCGCAGACGCCTCGCATGATCGTCGGGTCGCCGCCGTGGAACCCGCAGGCCACGTTCGCGCTGCTCACCACCGCCAGCAGGCCGGCGTCGTCACCCATCGGCCAGGCGCCGAAGCCTTCGCCGAGGTCGCAGTTGAGGTCGATCGAGGTCGTCACGCGGGAGCCTCCGTGAACCGCACCCGGGTGCCCGGCAGCAGCGCCGCCGGGGGCGTGCGGTCGAGGTCCCACAGCACCGCGTCGGTGTGCCCGAGCAGGTGCCAGCCGCCCGGCCCGGACCGCGGGTAGACGCCGGTGTAGCGGTCGGCGATGGCGACCGAGCCGGCCGGGACCCGCGTGCGCGGGGTCTCGCGGCGGGGGAGCACCAGCCGCGGGTCCAGCCCGGTGAGGTAGGCGAAGCCGGGCGCGAACCCGGTGAACGCGACGGTGTACGTGCCGCCCGCGTGCCGGCGCACCACCTCGGCGGCGGACAGCCCGGCCGCGTCGGCGACGGCGTCGACGTCCGGTCCGTCGTACCTGGCCGGGATCTCGACCAGCGGCGGTTCGTCGGTGGCCGGCCGCTCGCCGGGCAGCCGGGCGAGGTCGTCGGTGAGCCGCCGCGCCGACGTCACCCCCGGATCGAACGTGATCAGCAGCGTCTCGGCCGCCGGCACGACGTCGACCAGCCCGGGCGGCTCGTGGTCGCGCAGCGCCGCGTTCAGCGCGAGGACGTCCTCGAGGTCGTCCAGCTCGACCAGGATCGCGTGGTCTCCGCAGGGAAGCACGTGCAACTCGCTGGTGCGCATCGCCTCGCCCCTCCACCCGGCGTCCTCACGGCCATTGAAGGGACGCCGTGCCGATCATGTCAAGGCGCTGCCCGCGCGGCGCTCCAGCAGGACGCAGTCGTGCCAGACGCCGCCGCGCTGCCCGAACCGCTCCCGGACGCCGACGGTGCGGTAGCCGGCCTGGTGGTGCAGCGACAGCCCGGCCCGGTTCGCGCTGAACACCGAGGTCTGCAGCGTCCAGATGCCGGCCCGGTCGGCGGCCGTGACCTGCTGGAACAGCAGCGCCTTGCCGACGCCGCGGCCGCGGTGGGCCCGGTCGACGTACACGGCCGTCTCGCCCACCCCGCGCAGCGGCTCGCGCGGCGACGCGTGCGCGATGGTCGTCCAGCCCACGACCACGCCGTCGGCCTCGGCGACCCAGCGGTGGCCGGGCAGCCAGCGGGCGGACAGCCGGGTGCTCGGCGGCACGGTGGTGTCGAACGACGCGATGCCGGTGTCGAGGCCGTCCTGGTAGATGCGGCGCACGTCCGGCCAGTCCTCCAGTCGCAGCTCCCGCACGACGACGCCCGCGGGCACGTCCTCGGGGTGCCGCGGTCGCGTGGCCAGCGCCCCCATGACGACGTCGGCCATGTGCGGCAGCCCGATGATGCACGCCTCGTTGACGGTGACGCGGGTGAACGGCCCCTGGCGGTCGACGTGGACGAAGCCGAGCTCGGCCAGCCGGCGGACGTGGTGCGAGCAGGTGGACTGGCTGATGCCCAGCCGCTGCGTCAGCTCGCCGACCGTCTGCCCGGCGGGCGACGTCGCGACGGCGTGCAGCAGCCGGACCCGGGTCGGATCGGCCAGGCAGGCGAAGGATTCGGCGAAACGGGCGACGTCATCGGTGGGGAGCAGATCGGGGTGCGCGAGCGTGCCGGCGGTCATGGCAGTGAGCCTATGGAGCCGGATCGCCGCCTGCGTGATGTTCGCGTATCGCTGAGATTTCCTCGGACCGAACTCGGTCAGAACGGCGACCCGTCCGGCCGCCACTCGGTGACCGCGACCTCGCCGCCGTCGACGATGTCGAGGGTGGTCTGGGGTGGGATGGCCGGGAGGTACAGCGACGTGAGCGGCAGCTCGGTGACCGGCGCGCCCGGGCCGGCGGCGAGCAGCACCTCGTAGGTGAGGTCCGGGTTGCCGGCCGTCGGCATCGCGTTCCAGTCCAGCATCGCGACCGCCCGGCCGCCCGGCGCGACGACCACGGGCGGCGCCGCGGCGGACGGGACGACGGTGACGGCGAGCGGCTGCTCGGTGAGGGTGCGGAAGCCGAGCGACGGGTGGCTCGCCAGCGTGCACGGCGCCGGGCCGGTGTTCGTCGCGGCGAGGAAGAGGAACCGCGAGCCGAGCGCGGCGTCGGCTCCGGTCAGCTCCAGCCGCAGCACGGCGGGGTCGCAGGCCGGCGCGGCGGTTCCCGGAGCGGTGGTCTGCCCGCCGCCGCGTGCGTCGGGCGCCGGGCGCCGCGGCACGTCCGCGACCGCCAGCTCGGCCGTCCCGTCCTCCGTCCGGACGACGTCCACCCCGACGCCCTGGACGACGGCGACGTCGGCCACCTTGGCGAGGTCGGACGCGTCGCGCACCCGCACGTCGGCGGCGGTCTCGCCGTCGAACCGGGCCCGCACCACGCCGGGAGTGCCGGCCAGCACGTACGCGTCGCCGACCGGGTCGCCCTGCTCGGGGGCCGGGTACGCCCGCACCGCGATCTCCGCGTCCGCCGGCGTCGCCGGGTGCAGCCAGACCTCCAGCCGCGGCGCCGTCTCGGGCCGGTCCGCGACCAGGGCGTCGACGGTCTCGGCCGCCCAACCGGCGCCCAGGGCCGCGTCGTGGACGAGGTGCACGCGCAGCGTCGAGCCGTCGGGATCGGCGGTGACGTCGTCGACGCCGGGGAGCGCGCGGGCGGCGGCGACGATCGGGTCCTCGCCGCCGGTCGAGGCTGCGTCCTGCCCGCACGCGGCCAGGGCGAGGGCGGCGACGACGGCCAGTAGGGTACGGAACGGCACGGACCGACCCTAATGTCCACGAAGGAGGCGCCGGTGACGGGCTCGCTCGTCCTCGGGCCACTGCTGCGTCACGTCGACCGGACCTCCGCCCTGATCTGGGTCGAGACCGCCCGCCCGGCCACCGTCCGTGTCCTCGACGCGACCGCACAAGCCTCCGGGGGACTGGCGTCAGACCATGCGGCCGGCGACAGTTACACCTTCACCGTCCACGGCCACCACTACGCGCTGGTCGCCGTCGACGGGCTGGAACCCGGCACGTCCACGCCCTACGCCGTCGAGGTGGACGGCGAGAGCGCCTGGCCCGAGCCCGGGTCGCCGTTCCCGCCACCGGTGATCCGCACCCGCGGCGACGGGGGCGTGCGGCTCACCTTCGGCTCCTGCCGGATGAGCGTCCCGCACGACGCGAAGCACGACCGCGTCTACGGGACCGACGCGCTGCGGGCCCTCGCGCTGGCGCTGGCCGCGGCGGACGAGTCGGCCCGGCCGGACGCGCTCGTGCTGCTCGGCGACCAGGTGTACGCCGACGAGACGTCCGACGCGATGCGCGAGTTCATCGCCGGGCGCCGCGACGTCGCCGAGCCGCCCGGCGCCGAGGTCGCCGACTTCGAGGAGTACGCGCACCTGTACCAGCTGGCCTGGACCGACCCGGCGGTGCGCTGGCTGCTGTCGACCGTCCCGGCCGCGATGATCTTCGACGACCACGACATCCGCGACGACTGGAACACCTCACAGGCGTGGCGGGCGACGATGGCCGGGCAGTCGTGGTGGCGGCGCCGCATCACCGGCGGCCTCGCCGCGTACTGGCTGTACCAGCACGTGGGCAACCTGTCGCCGTCGGAGCGGGCCGCGGACCCCGTCCTGGCTCGCGTCCTGGCCGCCGGCGGTGATGCCGGGGAGGTGCTGGACGAGTTCGCCCGGCGGGCCGACCAGGATCCGGCGTCGTACCGGTGGAGCTTCAGCCGCGACCTCGGCCCGGCCCGGCTGGTGATGATCGACTCGCGCTGTGGCCGCGTCCTCGATCCGCGGCGGCGGAGGATCGTCGACGACGCCGAGTGGGACTGGATCGCCGAACAGGTCCGCGACACCGAGCACGTCGAGCACCTGTTCCTCGGCACGTCACTGCCCTACCTGCTGCCACGCGGCCTGCACGACCTCGAGGCCTGGAACGAGGCGACGGCGGGTGGGGCGTGGGGCGGCCGGTTCGCGCGGGCGGCGGAGTCGCTGCGGCAGGCGATCGACCTCGAGCACTGGGCGGCCTTCGACCGCTCGTTCGACGCGATGGCCTCGCTGGTCACGGAGGTGGCGACCGGACCGGACGGGCGGCGGCCGCATACCGTCTCGTTCCTCTCCGGCGACGTGCACTACTCGTACGCGGCGCGGCTGGCGTACCCGGGGCGCACGCCCCGCACCAGCCGGGTGTACCAGCTGGTCTGCTCGCCGGTGCGCAATCCGCTGAGCCGGACGCTGCGCTACCTCAACGGCGCCGCCGCGTTCGCCGTCGCCCGGGTCGCCGGGACCGCGCTGGCCCGGCTGGCGCGAGTACCGAAGCCGTCCGTGCGCTGGTCGATCGAGGCCGGGCCGCGGTTCGACAACGCGCTGGCCACGCTGGAGCTGACCGACGGGTCCGCCCGGGTGCGCTGGGAGACCGGCCGGGTCGACGGCGACACCGCGACGATGTCCGAGGTGCTGTCGGTGACGCTGTGACATCGCTCCGGGGACATCAGGCCGGGGACATCAGGCCGGGACGGTGACGCGCAGCGCGTGCGGCCGCACCGTCCACGTCCGCGCGCCGGCCAGCTCGGCCAGCTCGCCGTCGGCGTTGAGCGGCACCGGCCCGCCCGCGACCGTCACCACCTGCCCGCGCGCCTCGACGACGTCGTGCCGTTCCGGGTGCCGGCCACGGACCAGCGCGGCCGCGAACGCCAGCCGGGCCCGCCACCCGGTCGAGAACGACACGACCACGTCCACCCGGCCGTCGTCCGGCTCCGCCGACGGAGTCACCGGCGCGCCGCCGCCGATGGTGTGGCCGTTGCCGAGCGCGACCATCAGCGCGCGCCGGTCGCCGCCCGCCACCACCTCGCCGTCGACCGTCACGCGCAGCCGCCAGCCACGTGCTGCCGCCCCGGCGACCGCACTGCCCACCGGGTAGGCCAGCCGGCCCAGCCGTGGCTTCAGCGGGACGGCGCGCCGCCCGGCCTCCGCACCGACGCCCAGGTGCACCGCGTTCACCACCACCCCGCCCGCGTCGTCCGTCAGCATGTCGAGGTCGCGCTCCCGCCCGCCCAGCACCACTTCGGCGGCGCGGACCGGATCCAGCGGCAGCCCGAGGGCGCGCGCGAGGTCGTTGCCGGTACCCAGCGGGACCAGCCCGAACGCGAACGGCGGCCGGTCCAGCAGGCCGGCCCGCAGGGCGGTCGCGGCCAGCAGGTGCACGGACCCGTCGCCGCCCAGCACCACCGGCCGGTGCCCGGGGTGGCGCGCCAGCACTGCCGGCAGCGCGTCCGGGTCCAGCTCGGCCACCTCGACGTCGCCGCCCGCCCGCAGCACGCCCAGCGCCGTCTCCACCGCCCCGTCGCGCGCGCCGCCGGCGCGGGTGTTCGTGATGACCAGCAGATTCGGCACCTCCCGATGGTGCCAGGTCCAGATGAGAGCCCTTGTGAGCGACGCCGTCGCTCAGAGACAATCCATCGATGAGGCAGGGGGACGACGGGCCGCTCGACCTCGGCGTGGTGGGCGCGACGCCGGACGAGCCGGATGACGAGCCTCGGCGTGGACACAGCGGCCGGCAGGTCTGGGCCGCCGTCGCGGCGGCGTTCGTCATCGGTGGCGGGCTGGGGCTGTTCGTCGCCGACGCACGCGAGGAAGCCGCCGCCTATACCGAGGTGCGGCTGGTCAGCGGCGCGCTACAGGCGATACCGGACCGGGCGGATGAGGCGTCGCCCGGCCGGATCGAGCTGAGCCTGCTCAACCTCGGCGAGCACGCGGTGGAGATCCTCGGGCTCGAGCTGCCCGGCATGACCGTCCGGCCGGACGAGGAACCCGCCGGGCCGGTCGCCGCACCGCCGGGCGAGTGGGTGAGCGTGAGTCAGGGCGGGCTGATCGCCGACTGCGCCGGTACCGATCCCGGCGGTGCGCCGGTGCGCGTCCGGGTCCGCGACGCCGGCGGTACCGAGCGGCTGGCCGAGATGGGCGCGCTCCCCGACTTCGGCGGCGCGCTGGAGGTGTGGGGGTACGTCTGCCGCGGTCCCGAGCTGGTCGTCCCCTCGACCGGCAGCGGAGCCACGAGCGCGCCCGGCTGGTATCCGCTGACCGGTGCCGCCCAAGCCGAGCTGGTGCTCATGGTCGACCGGGTCTGCGGGAGCACCTCGTGACGTCGCCGGAGGAACCGCTCGACCTCGGCGTGGTGGGCGGCGGGGAGGACCGGGAGCCGCCGGAGCAGCGCGAGCGACCCGATCCGCCCGCGCGCCGTCCGGGCTGGTGGCGCTGGGCTGCCGTCGCCGCGGCGTTCGTGGTCGGCGGGGTGGTCGGGCTGGTGGTCGCGCAGGCCCGCGACGACGCGGGCGGGTACGCGGGGGTGGAGCTGTACGGCGGGCCGGCGCAGCCGGTCTACACCGGGCAGCGCCCGCGCGGCGAGCTGAGCGTCCACCTGCTCAACGCCGGCGACCACGCGGTCGAGATCCTCGGCGTCGAGATCGACGGTACGCCGGCCACCGAGACCGCGGAACCGGTGCCGGCCGACCCGGGCGCCTGGGTGTCGTTCGTGCAGCCCGGCCTCCAGGTCGACTGCGCCGGACCGCTCCCGACCAGCCTGCAGGTGCGCGCCCGCACGGCGTCGGGCGAGGAGCGGCTGGTCGACCTGGCGCCGCCGGACGACTACGAGGGCCTGCGCGGCTTCTGGTACGTCGAGTGCCAGGGTCCGTACCAGTACGGACTGGATCTCCGTGACAGCACGGTGCTCAGCAGCGGCGACGGCGCCGTCGTGCTGCGGCTGGAGCTGGCCAACGGCGGCCTGGACGACCTCCGCCTCGGCGCCGTCACGGCCCGGGCGCCCGGCTTCGGCCTGACCACGGAGGACGCCGCCGGGCTGGTGGTACCGGCCGGCCAGAGCGCCTTCCTCACGACCACGTGGACGGTGACCGACTGCGGCCCGGCGCTGGGCGCGTCCGGCGGGTCGATCGCGGTCCGGACCCTGCACGGCGAGGCCGAGACCGAGCAGATCATCGTGCTGCCCGACTCCGGGTTCACCGCGCTGGCCCGGTTGTCCGGGCAGTCCTGTCCGGCCGCAATCCAGGAATGACGGTGGGGGCGGGCGCGACGAATCGCGGGCGTACGTCGGCGGGCGTACGGCGCGGATCAGCGGCTGAGCGGACGAGCGCGACCACGCCGCACCGCCAGCATCGTCGGCATGAGCATCGACGTCCCGTACCTGAGCACCCCGAGCCGCCCGCTGGACGACCTCGGGCCGCTGCACCGCACGGTCGGCGACGCGGCAGTCGTCGGGCTCGGCGGGTCGGCGCACGGCGCCGGCACCCGGGTGGTCCGCCGCCTCGTCGAGGAGTTGGGCTTCCGGACGATCGCCTGGGAGGAGAGCTGGGGTAGCGGCGTCGTCCTCGACCGGTACGTCCGCGGCGACGGCAGCAGCGCCCGCGACGCCGTCGGGCAGGCGCGACCCGGGCTGCGCGGCCAGGCGATGCTGGACCTCGTCCGGTGGATGCGCGAGTTCAACCGCGGCCGCCCCGGCTGGGACCAGGTCCGGTTCGTCGGCGCCGACGTGCTCGAGCCGCGCATCCTGCAGCACATCGAGCTGCACCAGTTCGTCGCCGCCGCCGCGCCGGACCTGCTGCCGCGGGCACATGAGCTGCTGCTGACGCTGGCGCTGCGCGGCACGCCGCAGGAGCACGCGGCCTGGTACCGGCACCACCTCACCGAGGACGAGCGCCGCCCGCTGGTCGCCGCCGCCCGCGAGCTGCACGAGCTGGTCAGTGACGTCGCCCGGCGCCGGGTCGCCCGCCGCGGCCGTCCGATCGTCGACGCGGACGACGCCGTCCTGCACGCGCTCGCGCTGCTCGGCTTCCACGAGACCGGCTCCGCCGACGCCGTCGCCGGCGACCTGCGCGACCGGTACGTCGCCGCCATCGTCACGGCCTGGCAGCGGCGGACCGGGCACCGCGTCGTCTACAGCGGCCCCGGCGCACGGGTCGCCTCGGTCTAGGCTGCCGGCGCCGGCCGGCGCCGTCGCCGCGAGATCGCGACGCCGACCAGGCTGATGGCGCCGCCGACGAAGCCGAACACCGTCGGGACCTCGCTCAGCAGCGCCCACGACATCAGCACCGACACCGCGGGGACGGCGTACGTCGTGGCGCTCAGCCGGCCGGCGTCCATCCGCTTGAGCGCGTACGCCCAGGTGCTGAACCCGATCGCGGTCGGGGCGAGGCCCAGGTAGACGGCGCCCAGGATCGCTCCGGCCGAAGCGTCGGCCAGCTCCGACACCAGCTGTGGCGTCCACGGCAGCAGCACCGCGGTACCGACGAGGCAGGCCAGCCAGGTGGTGGTCAGGCCGTCGGTGGCCCGCAGCGCGACCTTCTGGATCAGCGCGCCGGCCGAGAAGAGCACCGCCGCCAGCAGGCACAGCGCGATGCCGAGCCAGTCGCGGTCGCCGGTGGAGCCGAGCGAGATGACCGCGACGCCGCTGAGCGCCACCAGCGAGCCGGCGATCAGCGCCCGCGGGAACCCCTCGCCGAGGAACAGCCCGGCGCCGAACGCGATCAGCAGCGGCGCGACGTTCACCAGCAGCGCCGCGGTGCCGGCGTCGACGTGCTGCTCGCCGGCGTTGAGCGCCACGGTGTAGACGGCCAGCCAGAGCACGCCGCAGGCCGCGATCAGCCCGAACGTCCGCCGCGACAGCGGCTGCGGGATGACCCGCCGCCCGCGGGTCGCGACCACGATCGCCGTCAGCGCGACGGACGCCACGGCCAGCCGGATCAGCGCGAGCGGCGCGGCGGACAGGGTGTGGCCGACGTCGCGGATGGCGACGAACGCCGACGACCAGAGCACGACGGTGACGGCGACGGCGATCGCGGCCTTGCGGCTCTCGGAGAGGCGAGGCGGGCGGGCGGCGGGCGCCCGGAGGGTCTGCGTCACCCTGACATGGTGCGGCCCGATGATTCGACAGCACAAGCACGTATTGCTGTCCGACTGTTAAGGGACGCTGTACGATGGCGGGATGCTGGACGTGCCCCGCCTCCGCCTGCTGCGCGCCGTCGTCGCCACCGGCTCCGTCCGGGCCGCCGCCGACGCGCTCGGCTACACCCCGTCCGCCGTCAGCCAGCAGCTGGCCGCGTTGCAGCGCGAGACCGGGCTGCGGCTGTTCGACCGCGCCGGCCGCGGCATCGAGCCGACCGCCGCCGGGCGCACCCTGGCGGCCGAGGCGGAGCCGCTGTTCGAGGCGCTGAGCCGGCTCGACGGGCTGGTCGGCGACCTGCGGGCGGGCCGGGTCGGCAGCCTGTCGATCGGCTACTTCGCCTCCGCCGGCGCGGCCTGGCTGCCGCCCGTCGTCGCCGCGCTGCACGAGGAGTTCCCGGAGCTGCGGCTGGAACTGCGGATGACGGAGATCAAGCTGCCGGACAGTCATGAGCCCGACGTCGACATCTTCGTCGAGCGGCCCGACTGGGAGCCGCCGCTGGGCACCGACGTCCGGCACCTCGTCGACGACCCGTTCGTCGCGGTCGTGCGCGCCGACGACCCGCTGGCCGGACGTGGCGAGGTGCCGCTCGCGGAGCTGGGGGCGCGGCGCTGGATCGACAACGACCTCAACGACGGCGCCTGCCGCCGGGTGCTGCTGCGGGCCTGCGCCGAGGCCGGGTTCTCGCCGGAGTTCGCCGTCGAGACGCACGATTACCACACGGCCATCCCGTTCGTCGCGACCGGCATCGGCGTCACCGTCGTCCCCGGGCTGGGCATCCGCGACCTCCCGGCCGGCGTCACGACGGTGCGCATCGTCGCCCCGACCCCCGTCCGGCGCATCCACGTCGCCGTCCGCAAGTCCGCCGCCCAGCACCCGGCGGCGCAACGCGCCGTCGACCTCCTCAGCGAGGCGGTCGACGGCGCCGCTGCGCGTCGTCACCGATCGGGCAGCCCGGCGATGAACGCCCGCAGGTCCTCGACCAGCACGTCCGGCCGCTCCAGCGACGCGTAGTGCCCGCCGTCGGGGAACTCGGTGTAGCGGACGATGGTGTCGTTGTCGCGGTCGGCGAACGCCCGGATCGTGCGGAAGTCGTCGGCGAAGACCGCGACCCCCGTCGGCGCGTGGTTGACCGCCGGCTCGGCGCCGGAGCGGGCCTCCTCGAAGTGGTACCGCCCGGCCGTCGCCGACGTGTTGGTGAACCAGTACAGCGACACCTCGGCGAGGATCTGGTCGCGGGTGACCAGGCTGGTCCCGTTGCCGAAGGAGTTGAACAGCTCGTTCCAGGCCAGCTGGCCGACGGGGGAGTCCGACACCCCGACCGCCACCGTCTGCGGGCGCGACGCGTTGATCGCGTTGTAGCCGCCGACGGACTGGAACCACTCCAGGTGCTTCAGCCCGGCGTGGTCGGCGGGGGAGAGGTTGGCGAACTCGGCCGGGTCGCCGGACGGGAACGAGAACAGCTGCAGCACATGCAGGCCGAGGAACCCGGGCGGGTTCAGCAGGCCCAGCTCACGCGACACCATGGCGCCGCCGTCGCTGCCGTGCGAGCCGTAGCTCTCGTAGCCGAGGCGGCGCATCAGCGTGTCGTAGCTGCGGGCGACCCGGGCCATCGTCCAGCCGCGGTCCTCGACCGGCGTGCTGAAGCCGAAGCCCGGCATGGACGGGACGACGACGGAGAACGCGTCCTCGGCCTTGCCGCCGTGCGCGACCGGGTCGGTCAGCGGGCCGATCATGTCGAGGAAGTCGAGGAACGAACCGGGGTAGGAGTGCGCGAGCAGCAGCGGCGTCGCGTCCGCCTCGGCCGACGGCACGTGGATGAAGTGGATCGTCTGGCCGTCGATCTCGGTGAGGTAGTGCGGGAAGGCGTTCATCCGCGCCTCCTCGGCCCGCCAGTCGAACCCGTCGCGCCAGTGCTCGACCATCTCGCTCAGGTAGTGGTTCGGCGTGCCGTAGTCCCAGTCGTCGCCGGGGACGGGGCGGGGCAGGCGGGTGCGGACCAGGCGGTCGTGGAGGTCGTCGAGGTCGGCCTGGCCGATGTCGACGCGGAACGGGCGGATCGGTGCGGTGGTGTTCGTCATGACAGTCACGCTACGGGGCTATTAGGCAAGGTATCTTCCTAGTATGACCGGGACCTCCGCACGAATGTTGGCGCTGCTGTCGCTGATGCAGTCGCGGCCCGCCTGGACCGGCAGCGAGCTGGCCGAACGTCTCGGCGTCAGCGCGCGGACCATCCGCTACGACGTCGACCGGCTGCGCGAACTGGGCTACCCGGTCGACGCCGCGCGAGGCCCGGCCGGGCACTACCGGCTCGGCGCCGGCGCCCGGCTGCCGCCGCTCCTGCTGGACGACGAGGAGGCGGTCGCGGTCGCGATTGGGCTGCGGGCCGGCAGCGGCGTCGCCGGCATCGAGGAGAGCAGCGCACGGGCGCTGACCAAACTCGAGCAGGTGCTGCCGCACCGCCTGCGCCGTCAGGTCGCCGCCGTCAACGACGCGCTGTCGCAGGGCCCGGAGAACACCGGCAGCAACGTCGCCGACCCGGTCGTCGACGCGTCCGTGCTGACGACGCTGGCGGCGGCCATCCGCGACCACGAGCAGGTCCGGTTCGGCTACCGCGGCCGCTCCGACACCGCACCGCCCCTCGCCGTCGAGCCGTACCGCCTGGTCAACTGGCAGCGGCACTGGTATCTGGTCGGCCGCGACCCGGCGTCGGGGTGGCATCCGTACCGCGTCGACTGGATGTCGCTGCGCATGCGGACCGGGCGGCGGTTCGCGCCGGCGGTGCTGCCGGGCGGCGACTACACCGCCTTCGTCCTGCGCGAGGTCGCGTCGGCCGGCTGGTCCGTGCACGCCCGCATCACCGTCCTCGCGCCGGCGGCGGACGTGCTGGCCCGCATCAACCCGACGGTCGGCGTGGTCGAATCGGTCGACGACTCCACCTGCGTGCTCGTCACCGGCGCCGACTCGCCGGAGATGATCGCCGTCTACATCGGCATGCTCGGCCTGGACTTCCACGTCACATCGCCGCCCGAGCTGGTCGAGCACCTGCGGGTGCTGGGGGAGCGCTACCGCCGCGCCGTCGCGGCGACCTGACGCCGACGGGCTGATCTTGCTATCCTGTCCGTGATGCCGGTCCCATTGCGGTGGGATTCGGAAGTGAGCCGAGGACCCCGGGGGTATACCCGGACCTCGGCTTCGCGCTTCCTAGCTGAGTCCGAGGCGATGTTCGGTGAGGATCCTGGCCAGCGTGTCTCGGTAGGCGGGCTCCTTCCCCTCGGCGGCACAGATCGCGCCGGCGACGATGTCGGCGGCCCATAGCAACGGCTCGTCCCCGGCTCGCAGGTGACCGATGCGCAGGCCACGTGGGATGACGCGGCGAGCGTGGAATCCGGCGACGACGTCGAGGTCGCGCCGGTCGAGCAGCGGGTTCCGGGACTCCAGCCACACATCGTCGACGCCGGCCGCTGCCAGCTCGAACAGCAGCGTCTCGGCGCACTGACGGCGCGCCCGCTCCTGCCTGCGGGGGTTGACCGGCGTGCCGACGACCACGATGGGCAACACGGGCAGGGCGGCGAGGGATTCCGCCGCTGCCTGTCGTGCGACCGGAAGCCGGTCGCGCCAGTGGAACCGCCGGCCGGGGCGTGGCTCGAGCGCCCGGACGGCGGCGCGTACGGCCGCGGCGTCCGCCCGATCCAGGGCGACGGCCGCGAGCACGTACACGCCGTCGTCGGTGCGGATGGATTCGTCGACGTACGCCAGCCAGCTCACACCTTCTGTGGGTGCGTTCCGCGGGCGGTTCGTGACACCCCGTGAGAAGCTGTGGACGGCCGATCGAGCGACCCACAGGGGGAGGACGGCAGTGCCAAGACGTGTGGTGCGGCTGCGTGACGAGGTACTGTCCGCCGACGGCGAGACGCTGCGGGCGGGGGTCGCGGCCATTCAGGCCGAGCTGGACGTCGCGCCGGAGTTCCCGCCGGAGGTCGAACAGGCGGCGCAGCGGGCCGCGAAGAGCCCCCGCCTCCCGGACCTCGACCGCACCGACCTGCCGTTCGTCACCATCGACCCGGCGACGGCGATGGACCTCGACCAGGCGCTGCACATCGAGCGCGACGGCGACGGGTACACCGTCCACTACGCCATCGCCGACGTCGGCGCGTTCGTCAGCCCCGGCGACCCGCTGGACGAGGAAGCGCACCGGCGCGGCGAGACGCTGTACGGCGCCGACTCGAAGGTGCCGCTGTACCCGAAGGCGCTGTCCGAGGACGCCGCGTCGCTGCTGGCCGACCAGGTGCGCCCGGCGCTGCTGTGGACCATCGAGCTGGACGGCGACGGCGGCACGGTCGCGGGCCGGGTCGAGCGGGCCAGGGTGCGCAGCCGCGCGAAGCTGTCGTACGCCGAGGTGCAGGAGCAGCTCGACAACGGCACCGCCGACCCGGTCTTCAGCCTGCTGAAAGAGGTCGGCGAGCGGCGCCTGGCCCAGGAGGCCGAGCGCGGCGGCGTCTCGCTGCCGCTGCCCGAGCAGGAGGTCCGCATCGACGGCGAGCACTGGTCGCTGGCGTTCCGGCAGCAGCATCCGGTCGAGCAGTGGAACGCGCAGATCTCGCTGCTGACGGGCATGACGGCGGCCGCGTTCATGGTCACGGCGAAGACCGGGCTGCTGCGCACGCTGGCCCCGGCCGACCCGCGCGACGTCGAGCGGCTGCGGCGGACGGCGCGGGCGTTGCGCATCGACTGGCCGGAGACCGAGAGCTACCCCGAGTTCGTCCGCTCGCTCGACCCCGCCACCTCCAGCCACGCGGCGATGCTGGTCGCGTGCACCCGGCTGCTGCGCGGCTCCGGCTACGTCGGGTTCGCCGGCGAACTGCCCGAGCACACCGGCCACTCCGCCATCGCCGCCGACTACGCGCACGTGACGGCGCCGCTGCGGCGGCTGGTCGACCGGTACGCGGGGGAGATCTGCGTCGCGCTGAGCGCGGGCGACGCGGTGCCGGGCTGGGTGATCGACCGTCTCGGCGAGCTGCCGAAGACCATGCAGGGCTCCACCCGCCGGGCCAACCAGTACGAGCGCGCCGTCCTCGACCTGGTCGAGGCGGCCGTCCTGCAGGAGTACGTCGGCGAGAGCTTCGACGGCGTCGTCGTCGAGGTCGACGACCGCGACCAGCGCAAGGGCGACGTCACGATCCGCGAGCCCGCGGTCGAGGCGCCGATCCGCGACCAGGGCGGCCTCCCGCTCGGCACCGACGTCCGCGCCCGCCTGACCGCCGCCGATCCGCAGACCCGCACCATCCGCTTCGAACTCGCGTAGAACCCCTGTCGAGTTCACAACGGTTGTCATCAGACAGGTGTCGGATGACATTGCACTGGGCCGCCACTAGCGTCCGAGCATCCCCGCCCTCGAGGAGGACCGCTCATGGCCCAGCGCCGACACCGGACCAGAGCCGGCGCGGCACTCGCCGCCGCCGGCGTCTGTACCGCCGCACTGCTCACCGCCGCCAACGGCGCCGCCAGCGCCGCGCCCGCACCGGCCCCGGCGCCCGCTCCCGCCGAGCCGACGTTCGTCGACGGGCTGGCGCAGCCGGTCTTCACCGGACCGTTCATCCAGCACGAGCTCTGGGTCGAGACGGAGTTCGACACCGACGGCGACGGCGAGCTGGACCGCATGCACGTCGACGTCACCCGCCCGGCCGAGACGGACGGCGCCGGCCTCGAGGTGCCGGTCGTGTACGAGTCCAGCCCGTACTACTCGGGCACAGCGAGCACGAACAGCAAGTTCTTCTGGAACGTCAACGTCGAACTGGGCGCGCAGCCGCCGCTGCGCATGTCACCGGACGACCTCCCGGACGCGGCCCGCGCGCCGGGCGGCACCAGCCCGCGCATCTCGTCCAGCCTGATCAACACGTGGGTGCCGCGCGGCTTCGCCGTCGTCCACTCCGAGTCGCCGGGCAGCGGCCTGTCGGACGGCTGCCCGACGGTCGGCGGGCCGAACGAGTCGCTGGCGCCGAAGGCGGTCGTCGACTGGCTGAATGGCCGGGCCCGCGGCTTCACCAGCGCCGACGGCGATGAGGAGGTGTCGGCGTACTGGTCGACCGGCCGGGTCGGCATGACCGGCACGTCGTACAACGGGACGCTGCCGCTGGCCGCCGCGACCACCGGCGTCGACGGCCTCGAGGTGATCATCCCGGTTGCGCCGAACACGTCGTACTACCACTACTACCGGTCCAACGGCCTGGTGCGCAGCCCGGGCGGCTGGCTCGGCGAGGACGTCGACTACCTCTTCGACTACATCAACAGCGGCGACCTGGAGAAGCGGCAGTACTGCCGCGACACCGTCCGCGACGTCATGCAGGCCGAGCACGACCGCGGCAGCGGCGACTACAACGACTTCTGGGCCGGCCGCGACTACCTGAACCAGCTCGACGACGTGCGCGCGGCGGTGCTGATGGCGCACGCGTTCAACGACTGGAACGTCGTGCCGGAGCACAGCGTCCGCATCTCCGAGGCGCTGGAGGCCAAGGGCGTCACCGTCCACGAGTACTTCCACCAGGGCGGACACGGCGGCAACCCGCCGCTGGACATGATGAACCGCTGGTTCTCGCAGTACCTGTACGGGCAGCCCAACGCCATCGAGGACGACACGGACACCGCGTTCATCGTCCGCAACGAGCTCGGCGGCAGCACGGTGACCCCGTACGCCGACTACCCGAACCCGGCGGCCTCCACCGCGACGCTGAACCTGCGGGCCGGCGGCGCGACGGCGGGCGAACTGACGTCGCTGGCGCTGGCCGACGACGCCACGGAGACGCTGGTCGACGCCGGGACGAACGCCTGCAACGCGGGCCTGCTGGCGACGACGAACTCGGCGAACCGGCTGCTGTACACCACGCCGACGCTGACGGAGAACGTCCACCTGTCCGGCACGACGGAGGTGACGGTGCGCCTGGCCGCCTCGAAGGCGCGGGCCAACCTGACCGTCGCGCTGGTGAAGCTGCCGTGGACCGGCGACTCCGGTTGCGCGTCGAGCACCCAGCGCTCCACCACCAGCGTCATCACCCGCGGCTGGGCCGACCCGCTGAACCGTGACTCGCTCACCGAGGAGAAGCCGCTCACGCCTGGGCAGTTCGTCGACGTGACGGTGCCGCTGCAGCCGGACGACCAGGTGATCCCGGCCGGTTCGCAGATCGGGCTGATGATCTGGTCGACCGACTCGGAGTTCACGCTGCGCCCGCAGCCGGGCACCGAACTGTCCGTCGACCTCGGCGGCACGACGGTCGAGCTGCCGGTCGTCGGCGGCCCGCTGGCGCTGCCGATCTGCGGTGCCGAGGACACCCGCGCGACCGTCGTCATCGACGGCGTCGACACCGGCGTGCCGAACCACGGCCTGGCCGGCACCTGTACCGTCAACGACCACGTCCTCGACGACCAGGACTGGGCCAACCACGGCGCGTTCGTCCGGCACACGACCGAGCTGGCCGACCAGCTGGTCGCGGCCGGCCTGATCAGTGGTCGCGAGCGGGGTCTGCTCGTTCGTACGGCCGCGCAGTCGGGCGTCGAGTAGCACCGCGGCGGGGCGCCCCTTCCCGGGGCGGCCCGCCTCTGTGCGTCACCGGTTGACGGTGATCTCCGGGCTGGTGATCTGCTGGTTCACGCTCTCCAGGTACACGACCTGCGTGCTCAGCTTCTTCGCCGACGACGGAAACCGCACCGGCAGCTCGAGGACGCGGCCCAGCTCGTCCGCCGTCGCCTCGCCGACCAGCACGTCCTGGCCGCGCTCGACGTTGCGGACGTAGACATTCACCGTCTCGCCCGGCTCGTAGCCCCAGGCCGAGACGTTGACCGTCCCCTTGAAGTCCACGGCCGTCGCGTCGGCCGCGACCTGCTCGCCGACGGTGTTCTCCGGCGTGCGGATCTCCTGGACGGCGCGCTCGCCCGCGTCGTTCTTGCGGATGGTGACGCCGTCGTGGTGCTCACCGTTGGCGTAGCGCGCCTCGTAGGTGATGCTGTCCGCGGTGACGTCGATCATCTGGTAGAGCTGCATGTCCTGGCCGATGGACATCTGGTCGGCGCCGTTGTCGACCCAGTTGCTGTCGACGGCGTCGTACATCTTGCCGCCCGACACCGAGGTCGCGTAGACGGTGCTGTCGTGGACGGTCACCGACCGGCGCGAGGCGGTGGTGCTGCCGCGGCCGTAGGTGTGGTCGTGGCCCTGCAGGACGAGGTCCACGCCGTACCGCTCGAACAGCGGGCCCCACTGGTTGCGGACGACCGGGTTGTTGCGGCCGGACGCGACCGAGTAGACCGGGTGGTGGAACGTCACGACGGTCCACTTGTTCGGGTTGTCCGCCAGTTGCTGCTCCAGCCACGCGGTCTGCGCGGCCATGATCGGCGTCTGGCTCTGGACGTTGGTGTTCAGGCCGATGAAGCGGACGCCCTGGTAGTCGACCGAGTAGACGGTGTTGCGCAGGGCGGCGTTGGTGGCGTCGTCGCCGAAGTCCGGGCCGTTCTCCGGGTTCGGGAACGTCGGCTGCCAGAACGTCGACAGCTGGCCACCGCTGTACTCGTGGTTGCCGGTGACCGAGATGTTGTTCACCTGGCTGTTGATGAAGCCGTCGGCGGCGTGCCACTGACCCCACTCGAGCTCGCTGTTGGCCGTGTTGACGAGGTCGCCGGCGTTGACGATGACCTTCGCCTCCGGGCGGTCGGCGAAGGCCTGCCGGAACACCCGCGGGCCCGCGGAGTCGATGTAGTTCTGCATGTCCCCGTAGTAGATGAACGAGAACGGCTCGAACCCGGCGGCGGCCGTGGTGAAGTCGATCCACTCGCTCCAGTTGACGCCGTCGCCGACGCGGTAGGTGTAGCGGGTGTCCGGCTCCAGGGCGGTGAACTCCACCTCGTGATAGATCGAGGCGTAGCCCAGGCTGGTGTTGACCGGGTTGGTCGAGCCGGCCATGACGGTGCGCACGGCGCCGTCCGCGGGCCGCACGTCGCCGAGGGCGATCGGGGCCTTCAGGATCTGCGCCTGCGCGTACTCGCCGCCGGCTTCGGAACGCCAGGTCACCTTCTGCGAAGTGGCCGGGGTCGCCGTCGGGACCAGGATGACCCGGTCCGGCAGCGCCGACGGCTCGTACACCTCGGCGTCGGGCACCTTGACCGGGGGCTCGCTGTCCGCACCGACTGCGGCCGGTACGGCGATCAGGCCGCCACCCAGCAGCGCGGCGCCGATGGCGGCACCGGCCGCACGGCGGGAGCCGAACGGCCCGCGCTTCCTCACGTCACTCACGTTGAGTCTCCTCCCAGGACACTCTCGGGGACCGCCGGCGGGGTCGCGCGGCGGTCTCCTCGATTCATCCCAGACCAGTCGGAAACGGTGAGAACGGGCAGGTCACGGCAGGCTGTCCCGGCGATGAACAACTGAAAACGATTCTCTTGCTGCGACGGGGTCGCACCGGTCGACGGCTGATGGCCACGGCCGGGCGGCCCGGCGGGCACCCGTCCGTCATGTGGCGTTCATCCGGAGCTGCCTACGCTTCGGCCGTGCCCGCGCCGTCCGCCTGCCGTCCGCTCGCTCTCGTCGTCGTCCTCGCCGTGGCGGCCTGCGGCGGGCCGGCCCACAAGGACGACGCGTTCGTCGACGCCGGCGTGACGGGCCTGCTGGACATCGAGCTGACCGAGTGCTTCTCCGACCCCGAGTACTCCCAGTTCGCCGGCGAGGACGTCGTCGTCTACCTTCCGTGCGACGAGGGCGCCGACAACCAGTCGTTCATGTTCGTCCAGGCCCCCGACGGCCCCTGGGACCGCGCCGCCGTCGCCGAGCTGGGCTGGGACGAGTGCGGCCGTGGGTTCGAGCAGCAGTGGACCAGCCAGGACGAGTCCGGCCTCGACTACTACCCGATCCTCCCGACGCCCGAGACCTGGGCCGACGGCGACCGCGCCGTCATGTGCGCGGTGTACGACCCGGACGGCCGGCTGGAGGACTCGGTCCTTCCCGCCGCCGACGGCGTCAGCCAGTAGGCGTGCGCCGTTGCCCCGAGGAGAGGGTGCGTCTCCGTCGGCCGGTCCTCGCGTTGGCCGGTCGATCGTGCGCCCGGGTCTGCCGCGTCCGCCGTGGTCCGCACGTTGGCCGTCCCCCTGCTGCCCATTTTCTTAGCCGCGTGACCGCGCCTCAAGCGGACCCATGGGGCGCTTCGCGCGACGGGTGACCGCTTGACCCGCGGTCCCGCGGCCAAGAACGGGCAGCTATCAGGGGGACGGGGGCAGTCTGGGCACACCTCGCCGTGCACTGCCGTGGTCCCGATTTCGCCGGGGTGGCCACTTCACGCGGGGCGGGTGCACCTCACTCGCGCCGGCACCACACAACCGCCGCCGACGAGCGTCATTCGGTGCTATGGCGGGGGAGGGGCCCGCCACGCGAGTGACGTCGACGATCTGGGCCGTCTTCGATGGCCAGAATCGTCCAACGGCGCCCGGAACACGACTCTCGCCATCGAGGACGTCGGCGGGAGTCGAGGACGACCGAACGGTGCACCGGCAGGAACGGCCAACGGACATCGGCCAACCGTTCGCCCGGGCGGGCGGTGCCCGCACTTCCCCGTCCCGCTGATCGCCAGTCATGCCGCCCCTCCAGCGAGGGTGGCCACCCTAGAGGGCGGGCACCGAATGGACGCTCAGCCGCACGGTCGGCAACTCGCCGGTCGTTGTCGCTGCCGGCCCCTAATGTGGGCCTATGACCATCGACCAGCCTCGACCCTTCGCTCCGCGGGCCACCGCTGCGGAGCTCGACGATCTGCGCGCCCGGCTGCGGGCCACGCGCTGGCCCGATGTCCCCGAGGACGCCGGCTGGTCGCTCGGCACCGACGTCGGCTACCTGCGCGAGCTGGTCGCGTACTGGGCCGAGGAGTTCGACTGGCCGGCGCAGGAGGCGGCGCTGGCCCAGCTGCCGCGGTTCCGGGTGTCCGTCGACGGGCTGGGCATCCACTACGTGCACGCCCGCGCCGTCGCGCCGTCCGGGCCGGTGCTGCCGCTGGTGCTCACCCACGGCTGGCCCGACTCCTTCTGGCGGTACACGAAGGTGGTCCCGCTGCTCACCGATCCCGCCGCCCACGGCGCCGATCCCGCCGACGCGTTCGACGTGGTGGTGCCCGACGTGCCGGGGTTCGGCTACTCCGACCGCCCTCCCGTCCCGCTCGACTCCGTCGCCGTCGCCGGGCTGTGGGCGCGGCTGATGAGCGCTGCGGGGTACCAGCGCTTCGGCGCCGCCGGCGGCGACCTCGGCAGTCACATCACCCGCTACCTCGCGCTCGACCACCCCGATCGCGTCGTCGCGGTGCACCGCACCGACGCCGGCCTGCCGGTGTTCACCGGCGACCCGGCCGACCTCACGCCGTCCGAGCGCGACTGGATGCGCGGCGCCGCCGCCTGGGGCGCCACCGAGGGCGCATACGCGGTCATGCAGCGCACGAAGCCGCAGACCGCGGCGGCCGGGCTGATGGACTCGCCGGCCGGGCTCGCCGCCTGGATCGTCGAGAAACTGTGTGCCTGGAGCGACTGCGACGGCGACGTGGAGCGGCGGTTCACCAAGGACGAGATCCTCACCAACCTCACGATCTACTGGCTCACCGGCACCATCGGCTCGTCCATGCGCATGTACCACGCCAACGCCGCCATCCCGCCGGCGCAACTGACCCGCCGGGTCGAGGTCCCGTCCGGCTTCTCCATCTTCCAGGGCGACGTCGTCCGGCCGCCGCGGGCCTGGCTCGACCGCACCGCCGACGTCGTCCGAGCCACCGAGCCGCCCCGCGGCGGCCACTTCGCGGCGTTCGAGGAGCCGGAACTGTACGCCCAGGAGCTGCGCGAGTTCTTCCGCCCGTTCCGCGGCTGAGCGCGCCGACTGCCGCAAGGACGGCCGATGTCGAAGACCCGTCCCCGGCTCCGACCTACGAGCATGACCACCACACAGAAGCTCCGCGTCCACACGTACTCCGTGTCCGTCGACGGCTACGGCGCCGGCCCGGGGCAGAGTCCCCGCGACCCGCTCGGCGTCGGCGGCGAACGGCTGCACGACTGGGTCGTGCAGACCAAGACGTTCCACGCGATGACTGGTGAGGACGGCGGCAGTACCGGCGTCGACGACGAGTACGCCCAGCACCTGTGGCGCAACGTCGGCGCCACGATCATGGGCCGCAACATGTTCGGCCCGGTGCGAGGGCCGTGGCCGGACGACGCCTGGACCGGGTGGTGGGGCCCGAACCCGCCATACCACCACGCGACGTTCGTGCTCACCCACCACCCTCGCCCGTCCGTCGAGATGGAGGGCGGCACCACGTTCCACTTCGTCACAGACGGCATCGAGGCGGCCCGGGAGCGGGCACTCGACGCGGCGGGCGGGCGGGACGTCATCGTCGCGGGTGGCGCGTCGACGATCCGGCAGTACCTGCGGGCCGGGCTGATCGACGAGGTGGAGATCGCCATCGCACCGGTGCTGCTGGGCGGCGGCGAGCGGCTGTTCGACGACGGCGTGGGCGTGCCGGGCTACACCTGCACGGGCTTCACCGCCGGCGAGAACGCCGTGCACGCGCGGTTCGAGCGCGGTCCCGCCTGACCGGCGTCGGCGGGCCGGGGCACGCTCGTATGCTTCGGACGTGCTCGAACTACGCGCCGACTGCGCCCGCTGTGCCGGGTTGTGCTGCGTCGGGCCGGCGCTGACCCGCTCGGCCGACTTCGCCATCGACAAGCCGGCGGGGGAGCCGTGCCCCAACCTGCGCGACGACTTCCGCTGCGGCATCCACGCCGAGCTGCGGCCGCGCGGGTTCCCCGGGTGCACGGTGTACGACTGCTTCGGCGCTGGTCAGCAGGTCGTGCAGGTGACCTTCGGCGGCGCGGCGTCGCCGTCGGCGCGGGTCGACCTGCTGGCCGCGTTCGCCGTCCTGCGGCCGCTGCACGAGCTGCTCTGGCACCTCGACGCGGCCCGCGGCATCGCGGCAGCGGCACCGCTGCGCCCGGCGCTGGACGAGCAGGCGCCCCGGGCCGAACGGCTCGCCGGGGCGCCCGCCGCCGACCTCGCCGCCGTCGACATCGCCGGCCTGCGGGCCGAGGCGGACGTGCTGCTGCGCGAGGCGTCGCGACTGGCACGTGCGGGGACGCCGGCGCGCGACCTGCGCGGCGCCGACCTGATGGGACGGAAGCTGCGCGGCGCGGACCTCACCGGCGCGGACCTGCGCGGCGCCTACCTCATCGGCGCCGACCTGCGCGGCGCGACGCTCGACCGCGCCGACGTCATCGGCGCCGACTTCCGCGCGGCCGACGTGCGTGGCGCGGACCTGTCGGGCGCGCTGTTCCTCACCCAGCCGCAGACCTCCGCCGCCGTGGGCGACGCCGCGACCCGGCTGCCGGCCGGCCTGGACCGCCCGCCGCACTGGTCGCCGTGACGCCCATGATCATCGGCGATCGACCACGCCACGATGTGGTCGATCGCCGATGATCATGGGAGTGGCGTCCGGCTCAGCCGGTCCTGCAGGAACTCCTGCTCGGCGGCGTTGTCACTCAATGCCAGCGCCGCCCGGTAGGCGGCGGCCGCCTCGGCGTGCCGGCCCAGGCGGGTCAGCAGGTCGGCCTTGGTGGCGGGCAGGTAGCGGTACCCGGTCAACCGGCCGTCCGCCTCCAACCCCTCGACCTCGAGCAGCGCCGCCGCCGGCCCGTCCACCATCGACACCGCGACGGCGCGGTTCAACGCGACCACCGGGGACGGCCAGCGGCGGAGGAGCTCGTCGTACAGGGTGCGGATCTGCGGCCAGTCGGTGTCGGCGTAGCTGGGCGCCTGCGCGTGCAGCGACGCGATGGCCGCCTGCAGCGTGAACCGTCCCGGCGGCCCGGCCCGAAGCGCGCCCACCACCAGCAGGTCCGCCTCGGCGATCAGCTCCCGATCCCACGCCGTCCGGTCCTGTTCCTCCAGGCGCAGCAGCCGCCCGTGGGCGTCGGTGCGGGTGGCTCGACGCGCCTGGTGCACCAGCAGCAGCGCCAGCAGCCCGGCGGTCTCCGGTTCGGACGGCAGTAGCGGGCGGAGCATGCGGGCGAGGTCGAGGGCCCGGCCGGTCAGCTCGTCGCGGACGAGGTTGGTGCCGGAGTGCGCGGTGTGCCCGGTCGCGTAGAGCAGGTGGATCACCGTCAGGACGGCGTCGACGCGCACCGGCAGGTCGCGCGCGGCCGGGACGGCGTACGGGATGCGGGCCGCCGCGATCTTCTTCTTCGCGCGGGTGATGCGGGCGGCCATCGTCGGTTCGGCGACGAGGAAGGCGTGCGCGATGTCCGGGGTGCTCACGCCGCAGACCAGCCGTAGCGTCAGCGCGACCTGCGCCTCCTGTGACAGCGCCGGGTGGCAGCAGGTGAAGATCAGCCGCAGCCGGTCGTCCGGGATCGGCGCCGCGTCGTCCAGCGCCGCGGCCTCGACGCCCGGGACGGCGTCGACGTCCATCAGCAGCAGCGGCAGCTTCGCCCGCAGCGTCCGCTGCCGCCGCAGATTGTTGAGCGCGGTCCGCCGCGCGACCGTCGTCAGCCAGGCGCCGGGCCTGGCTGGGACGCCGTCGCGGCCCCACCGGGTCAGCGCCTGGACATATGCGTCCTGGACGGCCTCCTCGGCGGCGTCGAGGTCGCGTGTGACGCGCACCGTCGCGGCGAGCACGAAGGCCCACTCGCGGCGGTGCGCGTCGGCGACCGCGGACTCGACGGTCAGGACGTCAGCCCGGAGAAGTCGAGCGCGACCAGCGGCCGGACCTCGACGCCGCCGCTGACGATCGGCGTCATCTTGGCCAGCTCGATGGCGTGGTCGAGGTCGCGCGCCTCGATGACGAAGACGCCGGCCAGCGCCTCCTTGGTCTCGATGAACGGGCCGTCGGTGACGAGGTCGCCGCGGATGGTCGTGGCGGTGGCGCTGGGCTCCAGCGCGATGCCGCCCAGTTCCTTGCCGCCCTTCTCGACGATGCGGCCGGGCAGCGCGCCGTGCGCCTCCAGGATCTCCGGCGGCAGGTCCGGCGCCTGGCCGCCCTCGGCCTCGCGCTCGAAGATGAGAATCGCGTACTGAGTCATGAGGACTCCTCCGTGGTTTCGGTTGTCGGCTTACATACCCCCGACACGCGGCCGGCGGGTGAATCGACAGCCCCGGTGGAGAAATATCTCAGACGTGTTCGGAGACGAGCACGGCGGCGGTGTCGGGCTCGAGCGCACGGAAGACGTGCGGGCGGTCGCCGGGGTAGCTGACGTAGTCGCCGGGGGCCAGCTCGACCGGGTCGTCGGTGAGCCCGACCAGCGCCCGGCCGGTGCTCAGCACGACGTGCTCGACGACGCCGGGCATGTGCGGGTCGGACTCGCGCGGCTCGCCCGGCTGCGCGGTGACGAGGTAGATGTCGCGGCGGGCGTTCGGCGGGCTGGCCGACAGGACGGTGGCGACGTAGTCGGCCCGCTCGGACGCGAGGGCCGGCCCCTCGCCCTTGCGGATGACCTGGACCCGCGGCCGCGGCGGCTCCACGAGCTGGGCGAACGGGACGTCCAGCGCTACGCCGAGCGCCCACAGCGTCTCGACGCTGGGGTTGCCGGCGCCGGACTCCAGCTGCGACAGCGTCGACTTGGCGATGCCCGCGCGCCGGGCCAGTTCGGCCAGCGACAGGCCGGTGCGGCGCCGCTCCCGTTGCAGGGACGCGGCGATGAAGGAGAGCGGGGCGCCGGGCTGACTCATCGGATCGTTCGCTCCATCGGTCGATCGTTCGTGTTGACGAACGCAGTGGCATCGTTCATTGTAGTGGCCATGCGTTCGATCTACCGAACACTACGCGCCGATCGGGCGCTGGCGCGGGACATCGCGCTCGTGTGTGTCGCCGACGCCGTGGTGGGGCTCTCGTTCGGCGCCATCACCGTCGGCGAAGGGCTGCCGGTGTGGCTGCCGATGCTGATGTCCCTGGTGGTGTTCGCTGGGGCGGCGCAGTTCATGTTCGTCGGGCTGGTCGCGTCGGGCGGCAATCCGGTCGCCGCGGTGCTGGCCGGGCTGCTGGTGAACGTCCGGCACGTCGTGTTCGGCTTCACCATCGGCGACGTCGTCGGGCGCGGCTGGCAGCGGCTGGCGGGCAGCCACGTCATGGTCGACGAGTCGGTCGCGTTCGCGCTGGCCCAGCCCGCCGGCGAGCGGCGGCGGGCGGCCTACTGGGGCTGCGGCGTCGCGCTGTTCGCCTGCTGGAACATCGGCGTGCTGGCCGGCGCGTCGATCGGGACGGTGGTCAGCGACCCGGCCGCGCTCGGGCTGGACGCCGCGTTCCCGGCGGTGCTGCTGGCGCTGGTGCTGCCGGCGCTGCGGGACCGGACGACGGCGCTTGCGGCGGGCACCGGGGTGGCGGTCGCGCTGGCGACGGCGCCGTTCCTGCAGGCCGGACTGCCGGTGCTGCTGGCGCTGGCCGGGGTCGTCGTCGCGCTGGTCCGGCCGCGGACGGGGGTGCCCGCATGACGATGTCGACGACGGCGCTGGTCGCGGCCGTGGCCGTGCTGGGTGTGGGCACGTTCGCGTTCCGCTACGCCGGCCCCGCCCTGCGCGACCGGGTGACGCTGCCGCCGCGCGCCGAGCAACTGCTGGCGACGTCGGCGATCGTGCTGCTGGCGGCGCTGGTCGCGACGGCCGCGATGCTGGACGGCCGCGAGTTCGACAGCGCCGCCCGGCCGGCCGGCGTGCTGGTCGGGGCGGGGCTGGCGTGGCGGCGGGCGCCGTTCGTCGTGGTCGTCGTGGCCGCCGCCGGGACGGCCGCCGCGCTACGGCTGCTCGGCGTCCCCTGAGCCGGACGCGGGGGCGTCGGCCCAGGCCTGGCGGCGCACCTCGTAGCAGGCGACGGCGGCCGCGGCGGCGACGTTGAGCGAGCCGACCCGGCCGGTCTGCGGCACGTAGCCGACCGCGTCGCACAGGCTCAGGCAGGTCGCCGACAGCCCGCGGTCCTCGTTGCCGAGCACGACGCACACGTCGCGGCGCAGGTCCAGCGCGGCCATCGGCTCCGCCTCGTCGGCCAGCTCCAGACCGACTACCAGGTAGCCGTCGTCACGGGCCTTGCGGACGGCCGTCGTGACCTCCTCGTACGTCGTCCACGACAGGTACCGGCCGGTGCCGAGCGCCGTCTTCTGCACCTTGGGCGAGCCCGGGGCGGCGGTGCGGCCGACGACGTACAGCTCGCTGACGCTGAGCGCGGCCGCCGTCCGCATGATCGACCCCACGTTGAACGGTGACTGCACGTCCTCGAGCAGCAGCGACAGCCGGAAGGAGTCCTTCCGCCGCCACGACCGGTGCAGTCGCTTCAGTTCCGTTCCGCCGAGCTGTCGCACGCTACTCCGATCGCGAGGGGTGGATCTCGAGCACCCGGTAGCCGACGCGCGAGACCAGCCGCCGGGTGGGGAAACCGGCCTCGGCCAGCCACTTCGCCAGCGAGTCGGCGCCGAGGTTGCGCTGCACGACGAGATACGCGGCGCCGTCCGGCAGCAGCCGCGGCAGCCAGCGCAGCAGGAGGTCGTGCAGGGCCGCCTTGCCGACCCGGATCGGCGGGTTCGAGTAGATCGCCGCGAACCGGACGTCCGCCGGGACGTCGTCGGGCAGCGCCGCCCGCACCCCGCCCAGCCCGGCCGCGGCGGCGTTCTCACGCACCAGCTCCAGCGCCCGCTCGTTGACGTCGACCGCCCAGACGCGGCGGCGCTTGAGCCGGTGCGCCATGGTCAGCGCGATGGGGCCGTAGCCGGCGCCGAGGTCGAGGAGGTCGCCGCGGACCGGCGGCAGCGGCGCGTTCTCCAGCAGCACCCGGGTGCCGGGGTCGAGCTGCCGGAACGAGAACACGCCGGTGTCCGTGAGCAGCCGCAACCGCAGGTCCGGCAGCACGACGTCGATGGTCCGCCTCGAGCTGGCCACGCCGGGGTCGCTCGCGTAGTAGTGCTCGGGCGGTTCGGGCAAGGCTCGGCCTCCATCGATCGGACGGGATGGCTACCAGCGTATCGGTCCCGCCGGGCCGGAAATCGCGTTGAACGCGGTCCCGACGTTTGCCATCATCGGCCCATGACCTCGACCGCCGGTGTCCGCTCGCTGCCCCTCGTCGCCCGCCTCGCGGTGACGAAGCAGCAGCCGCGGCCGGGCCGGAGGCGCAGCACCCTCGCGCCATGACGGCGGCTGTCGTCGCGGGGTTGCTGGCCGGTTACGGCATCGCGATCCCGGTCGGGGCCGTGGGCGCCTACCTGGTGGCCCTGACGGCGCGCACCTCGCTGACGGTGGGCGCGGGCGCGGCGCTGGGCGTCGCGGCGGTCGACGGCGGCTACGCGGTCGCCGCGGTGCTCGGCGGGGCCGCGCTGGCCGGGGCGATCGAGCCGTACGCCGTCCCGCTGCGCTGGGCGTCCGCCGCCGTCCTGCTGGTCATGGCCGCCGCCGGGGCGATCACCGCCGTCCGGCGGCACCGGGCCGCGGCCGACGCCGCGGACCCCGACGACGGCCGCGCCGACCGCGTCACCCCGATCGCGGCGTTCCTGCGGTTCGCCGGCATCACCGTGATCAACCCGATGACCGTCGTCTACTTCGCCGCGCTGGTCATCGGCAGCGGCGCACAGCTGGCCGGCGGCGCCGAGGCGGTCGCGTTCGTCGTCGCCGCCTTCGCCGCGTCGGCCAGCTGGCAACTGCTGCTGGCCGGCGGGGGAGCGCTGCTCGGCCGGTACGTGACGGGCCCGCGCGGCCGGCTGGTGACGGCGTTCGTGTCCAGCGCCGTGATCCTGGCGCTGGCCGTCCGCATGGTCGTCACGGGCGGCGGGTAACCTCGCGTCGGTGAGGGACGCCGGGCACGCGACGCTCGTGACGGACCGGCTGTTGCTGCGGCGGCCGCAGCCCGGCGACGTCGACGTCATCTTCGACATCTACCGCGACCCGCGGGCCAGCGAGCACAACCCGTCCAACCTGCTGCGCGACCGCGGCGGCGCGGAGAACCTCTACCAGAACTGGGACGAGCACTGGAGCAGCCAGGGGTTCGGCTACTGGACGGTGCTGCGGCACGGGTCCGACCGGCCGGTCGGGTTCTGCGGGCTCAAGTACATGTGGTTCCACGACGACCAGGTGACGAACCTGTTCTACGGCCTGGACCCGGCGTGGTGGGGGCGCGGGCTGGCCGCCGAGGCCGCCCGCGCCGCCGTCGGGTGGGCCGCGCAGCACCTGCCCGGCGTGGCCGTCGTCGCCCGGATCCGGCCGGACAACCACGCGTCGCAGCGGGTCGCCGTCCGGGCCGGGCTGAACCGGGCCGAGCACCTCGACGGGCTCGGCTTCGACGGCCTCGAGTGGATCTACGTCACGACGTAGTGCGCGACCGCCCCAGCGGCTCGCGCACCAGGATCTCGTCGACGTAGCAGTACTGCCAGTCCGCGCCCGGCTCGAGCGACTGGATGACGGGGTGGTGCTCGTCCAGGTAGTGCGCCCGCGAGTGCCGGGCGGGGGAGTCGTCGCAGCAGGCCACCAGGCCGCACTTCATGCACAGCCGCAGCTGCACCCAGGTGCCGCCGTCGTCGACGCACTGCCGGCACACGTCGACGTCGGTCTCGGTGACCTCCATCTGGTCCTGGTGCATGCAGGACGTGCTCATGGTCTCGGCGCGGACGTACTGCCAGCGCGAGCGCAGCAGCCGGTCCGGCACGAACCGGGTGAAGCGCTGGGACTGCGCGGCCAGCAGCGGCGCGGCGATGGCCAGCACCAGCACGTACAGCGCGACGAACGGGCCCATGCGCCCGTCCAGCCCGGCCGCGATGGCCAGCGTCGCCAGGATCAGCGAGAACTCGCCGCGGCCCAGCACCGTCAGCCCGATGTTCGTCGCCGCCCGCTGGTTGAACCCGAACAGCCGGGCCGTGACGACGCCGGCCGTCATGTTGGTGACCAGCGTGACGCCGACGGCGATCGCGACCGGCGCCGCGACGGCGCCGAGGTCGTTGACGTCGATGGTCAGCCCGAACGACACGAAGAAGATCGCCGCGAACACGTCGCGCAGCGGCAGCACCAGCTGCTCGACCCGCTCCTTCAAGGTCGTCCGCGACACCACCAGGCCGATCATCAGCGCGCCGATCGCCTCGGACACGCCCACCTCCAGCGCGATGCCGGCCACCAGCACGACCAGCCCGACCATGAGGATCGCCAGCAGCTCGTCCTCACGGCTGTCCAGGAGCAGCGAGATCGCCCGCGCGCCCCACCTGGCCAGCGCGAACAGCAGCACCAGGAAGCCGAAGCTGACCAGCAGGTCGACGACGAAGTCGGCGGTCGAGCCGGAGTCGTTCAGCACCGGCGACAGCAGCGCCAGGTAGAACGCGAGGAACATGTCCTCGATGACGATGATGCCGAGGATGATCGGCGTCTCGGCGTTCGTCAGCCGGCGCAGCTCGATCAGCAGCTTCGTCGCGATGGCCGACGACGAAATGCCCAGCGCGCCGGCGATCACCAGCGCCTCGGACGTCCCCCAGCCCAGCGCGAAGCCGAGCGCCAGGCCGGCGCTGACGTTGAGGCCGATGTAGACGCCGGCGGCGATGAACAGCCGCCGCCCGCTGCCCAGCACCTGCTCGGCCGGGAACTCGACGCCCAGGTGGAACAGCAGCAGCACCAGACCGAGGGACGCCAGCAGCGCGAGGTCCTCGGGGTGCTCGACCAGCACCGGACCCGGCGTGCCCGGGCCGAACAGGATGCCGACCAGCATGTAGCAGGGCACCGTCGGGAACCCGTAGCGCCGGCCGAGCCGCGCCAGCAGCCCGGCGAGCAGGACGATGCCGCCGAGCCCGATGAGGTCCGCGTGCACCGGCCCTAGCCCTCGAAGAACGTGCCCGTGAGCACGGCGCCGAGCTTCAGCGCCTGCTCCCGGGTCAGCTCGAGGACGGCGGTCGGCTCGTCGCCCTTGTCGGTGAAGACGTAGAGGTCGCGGATGTTGCCCTGCCGCACCACGACGGACACCCGCTGCGTCGGGCTGCCGAGGTCGATGTCGTAGCGCTTGCCGATGCCCGGCAGCTCCTGCATGTGCACGCCCTGGCCCATGATGCGTCCCTTCTCAGCGGCGAACAGATCCTGAGTTTAGGGCGGGCGGAGCCGGAGGAAGGAGGGCTGCGGGCGCCCGACCCGTTCGCCCTCGGCGAGTTGCGCCCGCAGCCGGGTCGCGCCGCCGGGCAGGAACGGCTCCAGTTCCGCGGCGATGACCCGGCAGGCGTGCACCAGCGTGGCGAGGACGGCGTCCGTGCCGGCCCGGCCCGGCTCCCAGGGCCGCTCGGCCTCGATCGTCCGGTTGGCGAGGTCGACGACGGCGACCAGCGCGGCCGTCGCGGCCCGCAGGTCGAAGCCGTCGAGCGCCCGGTCGACGGCGGCCGGCAGCGCGTCGGCGGCGTCGGTGAGGGCGCCGCGGCCGGGCGGGCCGACCACGCCGTCGTCGCGCCGGTGAACCAGCGTGAGCGTCCGCTGCACCAGGTTGCCCAGCCCGTTGGCCAGCTCGAGGTCGTGCCGGGCCACCAGCCGCTGCTCGGTGAAGTCGGTGTCGCCGGTGCGCGGCACCTCGCGGACGAACCACCAGCGCAGCGCGTCCGTGCCGTACCGCCGCACCAGGGCGGACGGGTCGGCGGTGGGGCCGCCGCTCTTGGCCAGCTTCGCGCCGTCCGCCGTCAGGTAGTCGTGCACGAGGATCGCGGTCGGCAGCGGCAGCCCCGCCGAGAGCAGCTGGGCCAGCCAGTAGACCGCGTGGAAACGGACGATGCCCTTACCGATGACGTGCACGCGATCGGCCGACCCCGCCCACCAGTCGCGGTACGCGGCGTCGTCGCCCGCACCGCCGTAGCCGAGCGACGTCACGTAGTTGGCCAGCGCGTCCCACCAGACGTAGACGACCTGGCCCGGGTCGCCGGGAACCGGGATGCCCCAGCCGTCCGCGCGCTCGGCCGGGCGGGACACGCTGACGTCGCGCAGGCCGGCCCGGACGAACGCGAGCACCTCGGCGCGCTTGGCGGCCGGCTCGACGCGGACGGCGCCGGACTCCAGGACGCGCAGCAGTTCGTCCTGGTAGCGGGACAGCCGGAAGAACCAGTTCTCCTCGCTGACCTCCTCGGGCGCGACGCCGTGCTCGGGGCAGCGGCCGCCGGCCAGCTCGGCGGCGGCGTAGAACTGCTCGCAGCCCGCGCAGTAGAGGCCGGTGTAGGCGCGCCGGTAGAAGTCGCCGCGGGCGGCGCAGCGCTCCCAGAAGCGGCGCACGCCCGGCGCATGCCGCGGGTCGGTGCTGGTCCGGATCACGTCGTCGACCGACAGCGCCAGCGGCTCGTGCAGCGCGACGAAGCCGGCCGCGTTGGCGTCGACGAAACTCCTGGTCGGCACGCGCGCCGCGCGCGCGGCGGTGACGTTCTTCAGCGCATTGTCGTCGGTGCCGGTGAGGAACCGGACCTGCTGCCCGCGTCGTCGCCGGTGCCGGGCGAGCACGTCGGCCTGGACCAGTTCGAGCGCGTGGCCGAGGTGCGGCGCGCCGTTGACGTACGGGATGGACGTGGTGACGTAGTAGCGGCTGGTGGTCATGGCGATCTCCTCCGCCCTGCGCGGCGGGGGAGTGCTGACGTGCCGAAGCCCCCGCTGAGCAGGGGCTTCGTGGTGTGGTGTCAGCGCACGCCGATGAGCCCCGCGGAGGGGCGCATGGTCGGCAGCGTGCACTGGTTCATGCCGCCAATGGTACGCGTGACCTGCGGCCGAGCCTCACGACTAGCGTTGACAGAAAGGTGATGGTGCGTGTCAAGACAGGTATGTCCGTCTTTGAGCGGCATTCTGTGCGTGTTGAATTGCCTATTGGTGCGACACGCAAGCAAAGATTTGTTGTTTCTCCTTGCGAAACCACAATCGCTGCCTAGACTCACAGTCAAGAACACGGGGTCGTCCGGACAAGAGCTTGGCTCCGCGGTTCGCCACCGAAGGTCTCATCCAAAGGAGCACGATCATGGACGCACTCTCCGGCCTCGTCGACAGCATCGTCGCGCTGGTCAACCAGCTTCTGGGGACCGTGACCGGCCTGCTCGGCTGAGAATCGGCACGTAAGCCCTTCTCCATCTGGTGGGCGCTTGGCGGCTCCCCACCAACCGTCCGCGTATGCTTCTGGAATTCTCCAGAGCATACGCGGACGGTCTTTTTGTGGGTGAATTGTCCCCGGGCAGGATGTCCGAATTAGACCGGCCTACTCCGGCGCGATCTCGCGCGGCATGAGGTCGTGCGGCAGTGACGTCCGCGCCGCGCGGAGGAACGCGAACGGTGTGCGCAGGCCGAGGTTGGTCACCCGCGACGTGTAGATGTCGGCGTACTTCTCGACCTGGCGGGCGAACAGGCTCTTGTCATTGCCGGCCCGCATCATCGGGCCCCAGGTGGGGTTGCCGAGCTCGCCGGCGGCGCGGGCGAGCGGCGCGATGCGCTCGTCCAGCGTGCGCAGAGCGGCCCGGAGCGCCTCGACGGCATCACGGGTGCCGTCGTCGCCGGGGCGCAGCAGCGCCATGCGGGCCTGCGCGAGCCCGTCCTCCAGCGCCGACTTCTCGGTCATCAGCCGCCGCAGCTCGGCCTCGTCGGAGGCGAACGCCATCGCGGCCGCGATCTCGGCCTCCAGCTCACGCATGATCAGCGCGGTCCGCCAGCGCAGCGCGGACTTGGTGACGTGGACGTCGCCGAAGAGGTGGTCGCCGACGTAGAGGATCTCGGCGCCGGTGAGGCCGAGGCTCTGCTCGACCTGCCGGGCGCAGCCGCCGTGGTAGACGTCGCCGGTCTTCAGCGGCCCCCAGTGCGGCTGCAGCAGGCCGCGCTCGGCGTCGACGACCCGGAACACCGGCTCGACCTCGGAGAAGAAGCGGGGCTTCGCGGCGGCCACGACGACGATGTCGAACAGGTCGCGCCACGACCCGGACGGCACGTGCCGGTCGAAGGCGTAGCTCATCATCGCCTTCGTGTAGGCCCACTCGCTGTTCGTGATGAGCAGCAGCCGCTTCCCGGCCAGCCGCTGGTCGATCAGCGTCTGCGCGGTGGACGGGTCGACGTCGCAGAACCGGTCCGGGTCGGCGACGATCTCCGCCTTCAGCGCGCCGGTCATGTGCGACTCGTCGAGCGCCGCCGACACGATGCGGTACAGCTCGTCGTAACCGAGCGGGCCGGGGATGGTGCCGTCGTCGAGGCGGTCGACGAACTGGGCGTAGAGCGCCGACTCGGAGATCGTGAACAGCGTGTTCATGAACCGGAAGCGCGGGTTGTTGAGGTCGACGGTGACGCCGTTGTAGGTGGTGCGCAGCTCGTCGAAGGACAGCAGCCGGGTGCCGTGCTGGGCCTGGATGACGTAGCCGAACCGGGTCGCCTTGACGAGATTGCCGAGGTCGAGGTCGATGACCAGCCCCTGCAGGTACCGGTCCGGCTCGAACACGAGGCCGGCGACGGGATAGTCGCCGGCCGCGAGCACCCGGGTGGCGTGCTCGAACGCCGTCCGCTCCCACGCGTCGGTGCGGTAGTGGATGAGCGTGTAGTCCATGTCGTAGCCGATGGCCTGCACCGAGCGCAGGTTCAGCGTGCGGTTGGCGTAGACACCGCGTTCCAGCCCGTCCGGAGGCGTCATCCCCCGAGCCTAGGGGGCAGCGGGCCGTCCCGTGACCGGAAGGCCGGCCGCGGCCCACGCGTGGAAGCCGCCGGCCAGGTCCGTCGCGTTGACCAGGCCGAGGTCGCGCAGCGACGCGGCGGCGAGGCTGGACGCGTACCCCTCGTTGCAGAACACGATGACGGTGCGCTGCGGGTCGTCGGCCTGCGCGAGCCGGTGCGGGCTGGTGGGGTCGAGCCGCCACTCCAGCACGTTCCGCTCGACCAGCAGCGCGCCCGGGATGGCGCCGAACCGCTCCCGGTCCGCGGCCGGCCGGGTGTCGACCAGCAGCGCCCGCTCGTAGGTGACGGCGTGGGCGGCCTGCTCCGGGGTGAGCCGGACGATGCGAGCGCGGGCCGCGTCCAGCAGCGCCTCCACCCGCGGGCTCACCGGGCCGGCTCCGGCTCGTCGGTGAGGACGGTCCGCACCCGCCGCAGCGCGCCGGCGCCGTCGACCTCGTAGTAGCCCATCGCCGTGAGCGGCGGCGAGTACGCGTGCACGGTGACCGCCGGCGACGGCTCGGTGTTGACGACGTCGTGCACGTGGCCGACCGGGAACCCGATGCCGCGGCCGCCGCGCAGCCGCCGCTCCCGCAGCCGGGACGCCGACCCGGTCCAGAACCGCTCGGTGACGACGCCGGACACGACCGTCAGTGCGCCGAGCGACCCGGCGTGGTCGTGCAGCTCGGTGGACTGCTCCTGTGTCCAGCTGATCAGCCAGACGTCGGTGTACGGGTCGCTGGACAGTCGGACCGACCACCGGTCGTCGGCGTCGAAGCGGACGGGGTGCCGGCCGGCCCGCACCTCGGCGGCGACGGTACGGGTCAGGTCGACGAGGTCGCGCAGCGCGACGGGGGTGGGTGCGATGGTCATCTGAGCTCCGGTGGACGTGCGGAAGAGGGTGAGGGGCCGGAGGTCAGCAACAGCAGCGCATGCGGACGATAATTCCCAGTGACTCGCTAGGAATCAAGGACCATCCACATGCTGGACGGGCGGGAGAAGGGCGGTCGTTCCGGCGTGTTGACGCAGACGCCAACTGTTGGCGCTGGTGTCAACACGCCAGAACGGGACCCGGACCTGCCGATGTGGCGACGCGAGACCTACTTGATCGCGCCCATCGACAGGCCGCGGACGAGTTGCTTCTGCGCCACCCAGCCGGCCAGCACCACCGGCAGCGAGGCCAGCGTCGCCGCGGCGGCCAGTTGGGCCCAGTACAGGCCCTCGCTGGTCATGAAGCCGACGAGGAACAGCGGCACCGTCGCGGCCTGCGACGCGGTGAGGTTGACGGAGAAGAAGAACTCGTTCCAGGAGAAGATCACGCAGATCAGCGCCGTCGCCGCCAGGCCGGGCGTCGGCGAGTCCGGTGCGCGGCTGTTCGACGCCGCCGGGCGCGACGTCACCGGCGGCTTCGACGAGCGGATCGTCGGCGTGCCGCTGCAGGCGCTGCGCGACACCCCGGCCGTCATCGCCACCGCGCTCGTCACCGACGCCGCGCTGGCCCGGCGGCTGCTCGAGCTCGCCGCCCTGTCATCGTCGTGACGCCTGGTGTTCGCCCCGGAGGTCTAGGGTGTGGCGCCATGCATACCTCGCTCCGCGCCGTCGCGGTGACGGCGGCCCTGACCACAGCCGCGGCGGTGCTGGCCGCGGCTCCGGCGAACGCCGACCGGCCCGGCGCCGCCGAGCTCCGCGTCGCCACCTACAACCTGAGCCTGAACCGCGCCGCCGAGGGCGAGCTGGTGGATGACCTGTCCACCGGCGCCGACCCCCAGGCGCGGGCCGTCGCCGAGGTCATCCAGCGGACCCGGCCCGACATCATCCTGCTGAACGAGTTCGACTACGTCGAGGACGGCGTCGCGGCCGACCTGTTCCGCGCCAACTACCTGGAGGTCGGCCAGGGCGGCGCCGACCCGATCGAGTACCCGTACGCGTACGTCGCGCCGTCCAACACCGGCATCCCGAGCGGCTTCGACCTCAACAACGACGGCACGGTCGGCGGCGGCGACGACGCGTTCGGGTTCGGGCTGTTCCCCGGCCAGTACGGCATGGCGGTGCTCTCGACGTACCCGATCGTCGAGGACGACGTCCGCACGTTCCAGAACTTCCGCTGGAAGGACCTGCCGGGCGCGCTGCTGCCGACGGCGTTCTACTCGCCCGAGGAGCAGGACATCCTCCGGCTGTCCAGCAAGTCGCACTGGGACGTCCCCGTGCAGGTGGGCCACCGGACGGTGCATGTGCTGGTCTCGCACCCGACGCCGCCGACGTTCGACGGCCCCGAGGACCGCAACGGCCGGCGCAACCACGACGAGATCCGTTTCTGGGCCGAGTACGTCGGCCCGGGCCGGGCGAGCTGGATCTACGACGACGAGGGCGGGCGAGGTGGGCTGAAGCCGGGCTCGGCGTTCGTCATCCTCGGCGACCAGAACAGCGACCCCGTCGACGGTGACTCCGTGCCCGGCGCGATCCAGCAGCTGCTGGAGCACCCCCGCGTCGTCGACCCGCTGCCCACGTCCGCCGGCGCCTCCGAGGCGGCCGTCCTGCAGGGCGGCGCGAACGCGTCGCACGGGGGCGACCCGCGCTACGACACCGCCGACTTCGCCGACAGCGCGCCGGGCAACCTGCGCGCCGACTACGTCCTGCCGTCGCGGCAGCTGCGCCCGGTGGGCGCCGGCGTGTTCTGGCCGGTCCGCGCCGACCCGCTGTCCCGGCTGACCGGGGAGTTTCCGTTCCCGACCAGCGACCACCGCCTCGTCTGGGCCGACGTCCGGGTGCCGGGCGGCGGCCGCTGAGCCGGCGTTTTACCACAAGGAGTACGGCCGGATCCACATTGTCAGGGAGTTGTCAGGGTGCTGTAGCTGTTGCGGATCTCACTGGCACGACATTGTTGTTCCTGCGGGGGGAGGAGTGCCGGATCCCGTAGCAGATGTGGGTGGACATAGCCAGGCGCCGGCGCCGCACAGCTTGGCCGGCAGCGCGTCTAGCGGGGGGCAAGACCGCTGCCGGCCGGGCACCTTCCCCGGCGACCGCAGGACTCACCAGGGCGTGTCGAGCGTGCTGAGCGCCTCCGGCGGGTAGCCGTCGGCCACGGCGTGCAGGGGCGTGGCCTGACCCGCGCCCCAGGCGTGGGCGAACGCGCGCTCGCCGAGCGCGTCGCGGACCGCCGCCGTGGTGACCTCGGTGTCGGAACGCTCGCACAACGGCACCGGCGCCCCGATGGTGTCGCGGACCGCCGACGCGGCGCCGAGCAGGAACGCGGCGTACCCGGTGTTCCGGTGCTCCTGCGCCACCGACGCGAGCGCCTCCAGGACGCTCGCCGCGCGCCACTTGTCGCCGAGCTCCTGGTGTTCGGCCAGGCTCTCGTCGAGCAGATGGATGGCCCGTTCGAGCCGCCCCTGACGGCGGGCCACCACCCCCAGCTGGTTGAGCGACCAGCCCACGCCTTCGCGGTAGCCCAGCCGTTGCGCCCGGCCGAGGCTCTGGTGCAGCAGCCGCTCGGCGCCGTCGAGGTCGCCGTCGTAGAGCGCGACGACGCCGAGGTTGAGCTGCGACCACGTGATGCCCTCGCCGTCGCCGGCCTGCTGGAAGTAACCGAGTGCCGCCGCCGAGTAGTCGCGGGCGCCGTCGAGGTCCATGCGCAGCCACGACACGAACCCGAGGTAGTGCCGGGCCCACGCGATGCCGGCCTTGTCGCCCAGCTGCTGGTAGAGGTGCAGGCTCTCCAGGTGCAGTTCGAGCGCGACGTCGTAGTCGGCGCGCTCGCGGGCGATGCTGCCCAGGTGCCGCAGCGTGAGCGCCGCGCCGGCGGAGTCGTCGAGACGGCGGTAGCGGTCCAGCGCCTCCTGCAGCCGTTCGGCGGCGACGTCGTACTCGCACTGCAGGAACGCCAGGTACCCGGCGCCGCGGGCGGCCCCGGCCAGCGCGGCCGGCGCGACGCCGTCGGCGGGGGCGGCGACGCGGGCGATGCGCAGCGCCGACTCCAGCCAGTCGCGGCCCTCGGAGTAGTGGCCGCGCAGGTAGTAGTACCGCCACAGCGCGGCCGCCAGCCGCATCGACTCGCCGCCCAGCTCCCGGCTGATCGCCCGGCCGAGCGCCACCCGCAGGTTGTCCAGCTCGACGTCGAGGTGGTCCAGCGTGGCGGCCTGCTGGTCGGTGCCGAGGGTCCGTTCGGCCCGCTCGGCCAGCTCGACGAAGTGACGCAGGTGCCGCTGCTCGATGACGGTACGCCGGCCGCCGTCGTCGAGCCGCCGGTCGGCGTACTGGCGGATGACGGAGAACATCGAGTAGCGCGCTTCGGCCGCGTCGCGGTCGACGAGGAGCAGCGACTTGTCGATCAGCCGCCCGGTGAGGTCGAGCACCCGTTCGTGACAGGCGTCGGTCCGCTCGGCGCAGAACACCGCGACCGCGGCCGGCATCGTCCAGCCGCCGGAGAACGTCGACACCGCCTCGAAGAACTCCCGTTCCTCGGCGCTGAGCAGCTGGTAGCTCCAGTCCAGCGCGGCGTCGATGGTCTGCTGGCGCAGCGGGGCCGTACGGCTGCCACCGGACAGGATGCGCGAGGAGGAGTCGAGCTCGTCCGCGATCTGCTCGATGGTCAGGACGTTCACCCGTGCGGCCGCCAGCTCGATCGCCAGCGGGATGCCCTGGAGGCTCCGGCACACCCGGCTGACCTGGCGCAGCCGGTCGTCGCGCGGGTGGACGCCGTGCGCGGCGGCGCGGGCGAGGAACATCCGGACGGCGTCGGCCTCGCGGATCTCCTCGATCTCGGCCCGCGACGGCGGCACCGCCAGCGGCTGCACCTGCCGCACCACCTCGCCGGGCGCGCGCAGCAACTCGCGGCTGGTCGCGAGGAACGCCAGCCGCGGGCAGCGCTGCAGCAGGACGGTGCACAGCCAGGCGCAGGTCTCGACGACGTGCTCGCAGTTGTCCAGGACGACCAGCAGCTGCCGCGAGCCGATGTGCTCGGCCAGCGCGTCGACCTCGGCGGCGTCGGAGGCCGGCCGCAGCCCGACGGCGGCCGCGACGGCGTCGATGACCTCCGGCCCGTCCGGACGCGCCGCCAGCGGCACCCAGCACACGCCGCCCTCGAACCGGTGGCGCACCTCGTTGGCGACGGCGACCGCGAGCCGGGTCTTGCCGACGCCGCCGAGCCCGGTCAGCGTGACCAGCCGGACGCCGCCGTGGCCCAGCAGCGACGTCAGCTCGGCCAGCTCGGTGGCCCGGCCGATGAGGACGTCGGGCGGCAGCGGCGGGCCCTGGACCTGCGGCGCGTGGACCACCGGCGACCGGCGCAGCGACTCGGTGAACTCGGCGAAGTCGGCCTCGGACAGGTTCAGCGCGGTGGCCAGCAGCCGCACCGTCAGCGGCCGGGGCGCGCGTCGGCGGCCGCGCTCCAGCGCGGCGACGGCGTCGGAACTGAGACCGGCCTTCTCCGCAAGCTCCTCCTGCGACAGCCCGGCCGCCAGCCGATGCCGCCGGAGCAGACTCGCGAAGTCGTCGATCTCGTTGCTGGCCGACACGCCTTGTTTACCTCCGAGATGACCCGGTAGCGGTGAAAGCGTACCGGGTGATCTTGGGGTGTCGGACCCTGCCGGGCAAGTGATTGTGCTCAGAGCCTCCAGACCTCCGCGACGGCGACGAACGCACTGGACGATGGGCGCTCCGGGGGGCCGGACCGGACCACCTCGCCGGGAAGGCTCCGGCCGCGCACCTCGATGGCCCCCGCGGCGCTCGGACCGGTCACCAGGCTGAGGCTGTGCACCCGGCCGCCGAGGTCGAAATCGTCGGTCGCGAACGCCCGCCGGTCCAGGACCTCGGAGATGCGGACGGTGACGTCGCCGGCCCGCGCGTGGGTGCCGCGGGCGAGGTCGTTGGCGACGTGCACGGCGCGCCGCTCGATCCGCGGCTCCGGCCACGGCAGCCCGTCGGCCTCGGGGAAGAACCGGGTGAACGTGCGCTCCAGCCAGGAGCCGAGCGCCGGATGGTCGGTGAGCACCCGCACCCGGCCGTCGTGCCAGAGCACGATCGCCGCGCCGGCGCCGTGCGTGGACCAGTCCACCGTCCACACCGAGGCGTAGGCGGTGACGGTGTCGCCGTCGAACAGCTGGATGCCGGGGTTGGCGCCGACGAGGACGACCTTGCGGCGGGCTGGGTCGGTGCCGGGGTCGTCGGCGGCATCGGCGATCGAGGGGAGGGCGAGGCCGGCGGCCAGCCCGGCGGCGGTGGCGGCGCCGGCCTGGAGAGCGCGGCGGCGGGACAACTGGGGTCGCGTCATGGGCCCAGCCGACCCGGGCGGCCTGTGGCGCCGCCATGAATTCGAGTAGGTTCGAATCGTGGCGGTCCGGATCCCGATGACGGCCGAGGCGCTGGGCCGGTCCCGGTTCGGCATCTCGCCGTGCGCCGAGGTGGTCGGCAGCCTGCGCGCGCTGCACCGTCCGTCGCCCGGCTCGCCACACCTCCTGCGCTGGCGGGCCCGCGCCCTCGACGCCGTCCCGGCCGCGCCGCTGAGCCTGCTCGCCGCGCTGACCGGCAGCACCGTCTACGTCCTCGACCTGCTCACGCCGCCGCCGGACGCCGCGGTGGCGAGCATCGACGACGAGGCGGCGGCCATCGCGGCGACGCCGCCGGAGCTGACCGAGTACCAGCTGGACATCGCCTTCCGCGGCCGCGCCGTCCCGGCGGAGGTGGCCGCCAGCGTCGGCGGGCCGGCCCGGCTGGAGGAGCTGCGCCAGCCGATGCCGGCCGTCGTCGCCGAGGCGCTGGCCGGGGGAGCGGCGGCGTTCACGGCCCGGCTGGCCGGCGCCATGCGCACGTACTTCGAGCGGGTGCTGGCGCCGGACTGGCCGCGGGTGCTGGACGTGCTCACCGCCGACGTCGCGTACCGCGGCGACCGGATGGCCCAGCACGGCGCGCTGACCCTGCTCGACGACTTCCACCCGTCGGTGCGCTGGGACGACGGCGCGATCGTCGTGCGCAAGCCGTTCGAGCTGGTGGTCGACTGGCCGCACGACGGCCTGCTGCTGGTCCCGAGCACCGGGCTCAGCGACGGCGTGCTGCTCAACGCCGAGCGCCCGACGGCGCCGTCGATCCTGTACCCGGCCCGCGGCCTGCACGCGCTGTGGCCGGCGCCGGCCACGTCGCCGGGCGACCTCGGCGAGCTGATCGGGCACACCCGGGCGACGCTGCTGGCCGCGCTGGACGTCCCGCGGACCACCGCCGAGCTGGGCCGCCGCGAGGCACTGTCGGCCCCGACGGTGTCATACCACCTGGGCATCCTGCACCGCACCGGCCTGGTCGCGCGCCGTCGCACCGGGCGGCGCGTCGTCTACGCGCGCACCGAGCTCGCGGCGGCGTTGCTGGGGTAGTTTGGCGCGCGTGCTGCGGCGGACGGTGACGGTGCTGGCGGCGGCCGCGCTGCTCGCCGTCGGCGCGCCGGCCGCCGCGGCGCAGGTGGGCCCGGCGGACTGCGTCGTCGCGGTGCCCGACGGCGGCGAGTGCGGCGTGCTGACCGTCCCGGAGTACCGGGCCGAACCGGGTGGCCGGACCATCGAGCTGCCGTACGTGCGGGTCCGCTCCGAGCATCCCACCGAGCCGCCGCTGGTGTTCATGAACGGCGGGCCCGGATCCGGGTCGGTGCAGCTGGCCGGGTACTTCTCCCACGGGCTGGGGCTGCGCGAGACCCGCGACGTCGTCGTGCTGGAGCAGCGCGGCGGCGCCCGCGCCACGCCGTCGCTGCACTGCCCGGGCGCGGCCGCCGCCATGGCCGACGCGTTCACCAGCACCGACGACCCCTATGTCGAGTTCGAGCCGGCCGCGATCGCGATGCGCGACTGCCTGGACGACTTCGAGGCCGATGGCGGCGACCCGCGCGGCTACACCGTCGCCGAGACCGCCCAGGACCTGCACGACCTGCGGCTGGCGCTCGGCTACGACAGCTGGGTCGCCTACGGATTGTCGTGGTCGACGCAGGTGATGGCCGAGCTGGCCCGCGTCGACCCGGGCGGCGTCGACGCGGTTGTGCTCGACTCGTTCAGCGCGCCCGACCGCGACTTCGCCGCCACCGCGTACGAGGGCCTGGAGTTGTCCCTGGACCGGCTCGGCGAGCGCTCCGGCGGCGACTTCCCGGACCCGTACGCCGACCTGCTCGCCGCGGCCGACCGGCTGGACGCCGACCCGGTCGAGGTGGAGGGGCACAACCCGGTCACCGGGCAGCCGCGGACGTTCCGGCTGACCGGCGACGACCTCGTCACGTTCGTACACGCCGCCCTGTACGACGTCGAGCTGCTGCCGGTGGTCCCGTACCTGCTGGACCGCCTCGCCGACGGCCACACCGGCGCGCTGAGCACGCTGGTCGACGTCGGCATCGAGGAGCTGACCGGCCACACGCTCGGGCAGTACTGGACGATGCAGTGCCAGGACGAGGTCGCGTACCGCCGCGCGGGCGCGGGACGGGCGTCGCCGCTGATCGAGTGGCTGGTCGCCGACGAGGTGGTCTGCGCCGAGCTGGGGCTGGCGTCGCCGCCGCTGCCGCCCGCGCCGGTGGCGTTCACCCAGCCGGCGCTGGTGCTGACCGGCGGCGAGGACCCGGTGACGCCCGCGCCCGCCGCCGACGAGGGGTCGGCCGGGCTGGCGGACCGGCAGTTCCTCGAGTTCCCCGGCGTCGGGCACGCCGTACTGCTGAACAGCGCGTGCGGCCGCGAGACCATCGTCGTCTGGCTGGCCGACCCCGGCAGCGACGTCACGGAGCTGTGCGACCGCTCGACGCCCGCGTACGCCGTCGTCGGCGCCGGTGACCTGCACCCGACGACGCGCGTCGCGCAGGCCGGGCTGGCCGCCGGCGACGGCGACTGGTTCGCCCTGGCGCTCCCGGCGGCGTTCGCGCTGCTCTGCCTGACCTGGCTGGCCGCCTGGCTGGCCCCGGTCGTCGCCGGCCGCGGCCGCGGGCGTGGTGCGCTGCTGGTCGGCGTCGCGCCGCTGGCCGGGACGGTGTTCCTGCTGGCCACGGGCGGGCTGCTCTGGTCGGCCGCGAGCACGCTGCCCACCCAGTTGATGGTGGGGGTGCCGCCCGCGCTCCCGTGGCTGGGCCTGCTGCTGCTCGCCGGCCCGGCGGGCGTCGCGTTCGGCCTGCGCCGGGCCTCGGCCCGCGGCCGGGTGCTGCTGGCGGCCGCCGGGCTGCTCTGGCTCGCGTTCGCCGCCTGGTTCGTCGTGATCGTGCTGCTGCCGAGCTGATCCGGCCGGGCCCGGCAGATAGGGTGCTACCTCCGGGCGCACACCGATCACGAGGGAACGTTGCACCGATGAGGTCTGCCGTCTCGGCCACCCTGCTCGCCGTCGTCACGCTGGCGTCTGCCGCCTGTTCGTCCGACCCCGATCCCAGCTCCGACGCCAGCACCGCCGGCGACGAGGAAGCCGCGTCCGTCCTCGAAGACCTCACCGCCGACGACTTCTGCGCCCTGCTGTCCGCCGACTCGATCGAGCAGGCGCTCGGCGTCGTCGTCGAGGGCAGCGAGGGCACCGAGCGGGGGCGGGCGCCGGTCATGCGCACGCCGTACTTCCTGTCGCGCGAGTGCGACTACAGCTCCGGCCTGCCCGCGCTCAACACCCGCCTGGCCACCGAGTGGGACGAGGACGACACCGACGCCGACGTCCTGGACCGGGCCTTCACCGACATCGTGGCCGAGACCGTCGGCGACTACGAGGAGGTCCCCGGCCTCGGCGTCATCGCCGGGTTCGGCGCCAACCCGATGCTCGCCACGGCCGACGTCGCCACCGGGAACCTCGACGTGGTGCTCCGCGCCGGCGACGAGCGGCTGCTGTTGAGCGTGAACACCACCGGGCGGGCCACGCTCGACCAGCTGCGCCCGCTCGCCGAGGAGCTGATCGTCGGCCTCGGCTACTAGTCCAGGCCGTTGCGGGCGACGACGTCGCGGTACCAGTGCGCGGAGTCCTTCCAGGTGCGCTCCAGCGTCTCGTAGTCGACGCGGATGAGGCCGAACCGGCGGTCGTAGCCGAAGGACCACTCGAAGTTGTCCAGCAGCGACCACGCGAAGTAGCCGCGCACGTCGGCGCCCTGGTCGATGGCCTGGCCGGTGGCCTCGAGGTGGCGGGCGAGGTAGTCGACGCGCAGGGGGTCGTGGACGGCGCCGCCGGGGGAGACGGTGTCGGCGAACGCGGCGCCGTTCTCGGTGATCATCATCGGCAGGCCGGGGTGCTCGCGGTGCATCCGCAGCAGCAGGTCGGTGAGGCCGCCGGGGTCGATGTTCCAGCCCATGGCGGTGTACGGGCCGTCGGGGCGGACGAACTCGACGTCGTCGGCGCCCACCCAGGGCGTGCCGGCGGCGTCGCCGTGGCCGTCGTCCTCGGAGCGCGGGCCGACGCCGTCCCAGCGGCGGACCAGGCCGGTCGAGTAGTAGTTGACGCCGAGGACGTCGAGCGGCTGGTGCGCGATCTCGGCGTCGCCGGCCCGCACGAACGCCCAGTCGGTGACGTGCGCGGTGTCGGCCAGCAGGTCATCGGGGTAGGTGCCGGACAGCATGGGGCCGGTGAACGCGCGGTTGGCCAGCGCGTCGACCCGGCGGGCGGCGTCGCGGTCGTCGTCGGACGACGGGTCGGCCGGGCGGATGACGTGCAGGTTCAGCGTCACCGAGGCACGCGCCGACGGCAGCACCGAGCGGACCGCCTGGAGACCCAGGCCGTGCGCGAGGTTGAGGTGGTGGACGGCGGCCAGCGCGGCGGCGCCGTCGGCCCGGCCGGGGGCGTGCACGCCGGACCCGTAGCCGAGGTAGGCGCTGCACCACGGCTCGTTCAACGTCGTCCACAGGTCGACGCGGTCGCCCAGCTCGCGGGCCATGAGCTCGGCGTAGTCGGCGAACCGGTAGGCGGTGTCGCGGGCGGTCCAGCCGCCGGCGTCCTCGAGGTCCTGCGGGAGGTCCCAGTGGTACAGCGTCAGCACCGGCTTGACGCCGCGCTCCAGCAGTCCGTCGACGAGGCGGGAGTAGAAGTCGAGGCCTTCGCGGTTGGCCGGGCCGCGCCCGCCGGGCTGCACCCGCGGCCACGCCGTCGAGAACCGGTACGCGCGCAGGCCCAGGTCGGCGATGTGCCCGAGGTCCTCCTGCCAGCGGTGATAGTGGTCGACGGCGATGTCGCCGGTGTCGCCGTTCAGCGTCTTGCCGGGCGTGTGCGAGAACGTGTCCCAGCTGGACGGCCCGCGGCCGCCCTCCTTGACCGCGCCCTCGATCTGGTACGAGGCCGTCGCCGACCCCCAGAGGAAGCCGTCGGGGAAGCGACGGCCGGTGCCGGTGCTCATGGGTGGCGACTCCTCGGGTGACGTGGCCGGAACAGCCCCGACCCTATCTAAGCTGCGGGCATGAACGGCTCCCGGGAATCGTGGCGGCACGGCGCCCGCGCCGACGTCCTGCTGGCGGCCGCCGTCGGCGTGTTCGTGGTGCTCACGACCGTGACCGGCGCCGACGGGTTGCGGCCGGTGCCGGCGCTGGGCTGGCTGCTGATGGTGGCCGGCTGTGGCGCGCTGGTGTTCCGGAGCCGGTTCCCGGTCGGGGTCGCGGTCGTCACGCTGGTCGCGTCGATGATCTACTACCCGGCCGTCAACCCCGACGGCGCGCTGCTGATCACGCTGATCATCGCCCTCTACTCGCTGGCGTCGGCGGGCCGGACGGTCGCGGCGGCGGCTATCGGCGGGCTGGCCATCGCCGGCTCGGCGTTCGGCGAGTACGGCACCGACGAGTCCCCGCTCGGCGACGCCGGGATGTTCCTGCTGGTCAGCTGGTTGGTCGCGGCTGTCGCCATCGGGGCGCTCCTGCACAGCACCCGGCGCGAGCGGGAGGAGGCGCTGCGCCGCCGGGCGACGGAGGAGCGGCTGCGCATCGCCCGCGAGCTGCACGACGTCCTCGGGCACAACATCTCGCTGATCAACGTCCAGGCCGGCGCCGCGCTGCACGCCCTGTCCCGCGACGGCGACGACGGCCCGGCCGCCGCGGCGCTGGCCGCGATCAAGGAGACCAGTCGCGAGGCGCTGCGCGAGCTGCGCGGCACCCTCGGCGTGCTGCGCCAGGTCGACGAGCAGGCACCGACGGCGCCCACGCCCGGCCTGCGCCGGCTGCCGGAGCTGGCCGAGCGCAGCCGATCCGCCGGGCTGGCCGTCGACGTCAGCACCGACGGCGAACCGGTCGGGCTGACGCCGGCCGTCGACCTCGCGGCGTACCGGATCGTCCAGGAGGCGCTCACCAACGCGACCCGGCACGCCGGTGCGGGGCGGGTGGCGGTCCGCATCGGCTACGGGCGCCAGGATGTGACGGTGGACGTGAGCGACGACGGGCGCGGCGCCGGTGCCCGGGCCGGCGACGGCAGCGGCATCGACGGCATGCGGTCGCGGGCCGAGGCGCTGGGCGGCACCCTCGACGCGGCCGACCGGCCCGAGGGCGGCTTCCGGGTCACCGCGCGGCTGCCGTACGGTGGGCCGGCATGACGACCGTGCTGCTGGCCGACGACCAGCGGCTGGTCCGGGCCGGGTTCCGGTCCATCCTCGACGGCGAGCCCGACCTCGACGTCCTCGGCGAGGCCGCCGACGGCGCCGAAGCGCTGACGCTGGTGCGCGAGCTGCGCCCGGACGTCGTGCTGATGGACGTGCGGATGCCCGAACTGGACGGCCTGGAGGCGACCCGCCAGATCGTCGCCGACCCGGCGCTGGCCGGCGTGCGCGTCGTCATCCTCACCACGTTCGACCTCGACGACTACGTGTACGGCGCACTGCGGGCCGGGGCCAGCGGCTTCCTCGTCAAGGACACCGAGCCGATGGAGCTGATCCATGCCGTCCGCGTGGTGGCCCGCGGCGACGCCCTGATCGCGCCATCCGTCACCCGGCGGCTGATCTCCGAGATCGCCGGCCGGGCCGCCAAACCGATGCCGAACAGCCGGCTGAACGCGCTGACCGAGCGGGAGCGCGAGGTGCTCGAACTGGTCGCGGCCGGGCTCTCCAACGACGAGATCGCCGACCGCCTGGTGCTCAGCCCGGCCACCGCGAAGACGCACGTCAGCCGCATCCTCACCAAACTCGACAGCCGCGACCGCGCCCAGCTGGTCGTGCTCGCCTACGAGGCCGGGCTGGTCACGCCCGGCTGGCTGGGCTGACGGCCTCGCCGCAGCCGCGTCACCAGCGCGTGCCCGGCGGCGAACGTCACGGCGACGGCGGGCGCGGCGAGCAGCGTCGACGCCAGCCCGCCCGGCGGCAGTAGCAGCCCGAGCAGGCCCGGCAGCCCCGGCTCGTCCGCGATGTCCAGGCTCGCGTCGACGACGCCCTCGCGCGCCACCACCGCGGCGGTGTACGCGAACCAGACCACCAGCAGCGTCGTCGCCGGCCGGTGCCGCAGCGGCTGGGCGTGCAGCTGGAAGTACGCCACCGCGAAGACCAGCAGGAACACCTGGACGGTGTAGATCCGCAGCAGCCGCTCGCGGCCCGGGTCCAGCAGCAGGTGCGACAGCTGCACCGGCTCGGCGCCGGCCAGCCCCGTGAGCGCCGGCACGCAGGCATTGCCGGGCGGGCTGCCCGCGCACCACAGCCGCGCGACCGGCTCGGCCACCGCGGCGACCACGTCACCGGCGACACTCATCGCCGGGACGGCGAGCGCGGCGGCCAGCAGCGCCACGCCGATGCGCCGCCACAGCGTCGGCAGCGGCCCGCGCAGCACGGTCAGGGCCGTCTCGCGGTTCACCAGCGGCGTGCCGTCGTCGCCGCGCGGCCACAGCCGCTCCGCGTGCGTCAGCAGCACGGCCAGCCCGCCGGCCAGGCCCACCAGCATGACGTGCGCCGACGCGTTCTGCGCGTCGGTCAGCAGCCGGGCCAGCGCCGCGCCGCGGCCCGTCGCGTCCGTCGTCAGCCCGCCCGCGTGCACGACCAGCAGCGCGGCCAGGTTGGCCACCGGCGCGAGCACCGTCAGCGCCGGGAGCAGCACGAACGGCCGGGTCCAGTCGTCGGCCACCGCCGTGGCCAGTCGCCACGCCGCCGCCAGCAGCAGCGTCAGGAACAGCGCCGCCCACAGCAGCTCGAGCAGGTACGCGGGCGGGCCGGACCGCTCACCGAACAGCAGCGTCGGCGAGACGGTGAGGAAGCGCAGCCGGTCGCCGAACCGCTCCGGCGCGCCGAGCCGTTCGGCCCAGCCGACCTGCGCCGGCAGCGCCGCGACGACCAGCAGCGGCAGCATCGCGGCCAGCGCGGCGCCGATCGGGTGGCGGCGCATCAGTTCGGCGCCGTCACGCGGAACGGCCGGCCGTCGTCGTCGAGGACGTCGGTGTGGACCTCCTCGCCGTCCCACCAGGTGATGGTGGCCTGCCACTCGGTGTCGTACGCGGCGGTGCGGCCGACCAGCGTGAACGAGTAGAAGTCCTGCGCGGGCAGGGTGCGCGGCAGCGTGATCTGCTCGCCCAGCTCGTCGGCCAGGGCGCGCGCCTCCGCCTGCTGGTCGCTGGTCTGCAGGTAGCTGACCGGCACCTCGGCGCCGACCGGGAGGGTGTCGAGGTCGACGACGACGAAGTCGGGTTCGTCGTCGGGTTCGCCGCCACCGCAGCCGCCAGGCCCCACCGCGCCGCCGGCGGCCGGGTCGGTCCGGCTCAGCACCGTGATGGAGAGGTCGCGGATCTCGATCGGGGAGTCGCGGCTGCGCAGGCTCACCGCCGCGCGCAGGTCGTCGCGGTGCACGAGCCGCCCGTCGCGGGCCCAGCGGGTGAGCTGGCGGGCGTCGGTGTTCGCGCCGACCTCGGCGGCCAGCTCCTCGTTGCCCGGCGGCACCGTCCACACCGACTCGCACGCGCTGTCGGACTGGTCGACGAGCACCCCGACGCCGGGTCCGGTCAGCGCCGTCCACCCGGCCGCCACCAGCGGGACCACCAGGCCGCCGGCCGTCAGGACGAGCGCGTACAACGCCAGCCGGTTGCCGGTGCCCAGGGTGCGGTGCCAGTGCCGCACCCGGGCGAGCGGCCCGGGACGAGGGGGTGGGGGAATGTCGGGGGTACCCACGGGGCAGTCATCCTAGACAACTTCCGGCGTACGTGATCACCCCTAGACCACAACCCGGGATGTAGGTCGGGTGTCCGCTCCAGCCGGACGCGCCGGGCCGTGCCGTCACCCGATCCTCGTCAATGTCGGAGCACCCCGCACGGACGTGGAAGGAACGAACATGAGGCTGGAACGGCTCGCCGCCTGGTCACAGCGGCACCACTGGCTGGCCATCGGGCTGTGGCTGGTCGTGCTGGCCGGCGTCACGGTGCTGTCACAGGCCGTCGGCGACGACTACCACGACGACCACGGCCTGCCGGGCACCGAGTCGCAGCAGCTGTCCGACGCGCTGGAGGACGCCGCGCCCGCGCAGGCCGGCGACTCCGTCCAGGTCGTGCTGCAGGACGGCGACGGCGTCGAGGCGCAGCGCGACCGGGTCGACGCGATGCTCGGCGATCTCAGCGCGCTGCCGCACGTCGTCGATGTCGCCGGGCCGTTCGACGCGCCGGGGGCGATCTCGGCGGACGGGACCATCGCGTACGCGACGGTGACGCTGGACGGCTCCGCCACGGACGTGCCCGCCGACGCCGTCCGGGACATCATCGAGACCGCGCAGGCGGCGGACGGCGACGGCCTGCGGGTGGAGCTGGGCGGCGACGCCGTCCGCGGCGCCGAGGAGTCCGCCGGCGGGGCCGCCGAGGGCGCCGGGATGCTGGCCGCGCTGGTGATCCTCGTGTTCATGTTCGGCTCGTTCCTGGCCGCGACGCTGCCGCTGATCACCGCGGTGTTCGCGGTGGGTTCGACGCTGGGCGTCATCGTGCTGCTGTCCAACGTCGTCACGATCGCGACGTACACCGCGCCGCTGATGATGCTGGTCGGGATCGGCGTCGGCATCGACTACGCGCTGCTGGTGTTCGCCCGGTACCGCTCCGAGCTGCTGGCCGGGGCCGACCGCCAACGGGCCGCCCGCACCGCGCTGGACACCGCCGGCCGCTCGGTCATCTTCGCCGGCTGCACCGTGATCATCGCGCTGCTCGGCCTGTTCGCGCTCGGCCTCGGGTCGCTGCAGGGCGTGGCGCTGGCCGTCGCGCTCACCGTCCTCGTCACCATGCTCGCCTCGCTGACGCTGCTGCCGTCGCTGCTGACCGTGTTCGGCCGGCGGATCGAGAAGCGCATCCTCGCGCACGCCCAGCGGTCCAAGCACCAGCCCGGCGCCCGGTGGCGGCGGCTGGCCGACGCGGTCCGGCGGCGGCCGCTGCCCCCGCTGGTCGCCGCGGTCGCCGTCCTGCTGGCGCTGTCCGCGCCCGCGCTGGGGATGCGGCTCGGGTTCGCCGACGCCGGCAACGAGGACGCGTCGGCGACCAGCCGGCAGGCCTACGACCTGCTCGCCGAGGGCTTCGGCCCGGGCTTCAACGGGCCGCTGATCGTGCTGGCCGAGGGTGCGTCCGACGGCGGCGCCGCGCTGGCGTCCGCCCTGGAGGAGGCCGACGGCGTCGCGGGCGTCGTGCCGCCGCAGCCGCTGCCGGACACCGACCTCGCGCTGGTCGTCGCGTTCCCCGAGACCGCGCCGCAGGACGCCGGGACCGCGGACCTCGTGCACCGGCTGCGCGACGACGTGCTGCCGCCGCTGGAGTCCGACACCGGCGCGACGTACCTGGTCGGCGGCTCGACCGCGGCCGCGGAGGACTTCGCCGCCGCCGTCAGCGACCGGCTGCCGCTGTTCGTCGCCGTCGTCGTCGGGCTGTCCGCGCTGCTGCTGATGGCGGTGTTCCGGTCGATCTGGGTGCCGGTGAAGGCGGCGATCCTGAACCTGCTGAGCATCGGCGCGTCGCTGGGCGTCGTGACGCTGGTCTTCGGCGAAGGGCTGTTCGGTGTGCCGGCCGGCCCGGTCGAGGCGTTCGTCCCAGTGATGATCTTCGCGATCGTGTTCGGCCTATCGATGGACTACGAGGTCTTCCTGGTGTCGCGCATGCACGAGGAGTGGCGCCGCTCCGGCAACGCCGTCCGCGCCGTCCGCGAAGGGCTGGCCGCGACCGGCGGGGTGATCACGGCCGCGGCGGCGATCATGGTCGTCGTGTTCGGGGCGTTCCTGCTCAGCCCGGACCGCATGCTGCAGCAGTTCGGCCTCGGCCTCGCGGTCGCGGTGTTCCTCGACGCCGTCGTCATCCGCTGCCTGATCGTCCCGGCCGTCATGAGCCTGCTGGGGGAGCGGGCCTGGTGGTTGCCGCGCTGGCTGGACCGGATCCTCCCGCACATCGCGCTGGAGCGGCCCGAGCCGCCGGCGCGGGGTGACGCCGACGCCGTCACCGCCGGGCGAGCCGGGTAGCCGGATGGACGTGCTGGAACTGGCGCGCCTGCAGTTCGCGCTGACCGCGGGCGCCCACTTCCTCTTCGTCGCGCTGACGCTCGGCCTCGCCACCGTCGTCGCCGTCCTGCAGACCCGGGCCACCGTCGGGCGCAGCGAGATCCATGGCCGGATGACCCGGTTCTGGGGCCGGCTCTACGTGACGAACTACGCGATGGGCATCCTCACCGGGCTGGTCATGGAGTTCCAACTCGGCCTGAACTGGAGCGGGCTGACGCACTTCGCCGGCAACGTCGTGGGCGCGTCGCTGGCGATGGAGACGCTGGTCGCGTTCTTCGTCGAGTCGACCTTCCTCGGGCTGTGGATCTTCGGCCGGGACAAGCTGAACCGCTGGGCGCACCTCGCCGCGATCTGGATCGTGACGCTGACGGCGTACGCGTCGGCCTACTGGGTGCTGGTCGCGAACGGATTCATGCAGCACCCGGTCGGGGCGGCGCCGGGCCCGGACGGGCTGCGGCTCACCGACGCCGCGGCCGTGTTGACGAACCCGAGCACGCTGCAGGCGTTCTGGCACGTGCTGGCCGGCGCGCTCGTCACGGCCGGGTTCCTCCTCGCCGGAGTGAGCGCGTGGCACCTGCTGCGGCGCACCCCGGAGCAGGAGTTCTTCGGCCGGTCGCTGCGCATCGGGGTGTTCGTCGCGGCGCCGGCGCTGTTCCTGTCCGCGGCGACCGGTGGCCGGCAGTTGCAGCTGATCGAGGAGATCCAGCCGCACAAGTGGGAGGCGTTCTCCGGCGGCGCCGGGCTGGCCCGGGTGGGCGCCCTGCTCATGCTGACGGCGTTCGCGGCGATGTTCTTCTTCTCGTTCCTCAACGTGGCGCTGGCGCTGTCTCGGCGGGTGATCGTCACGGCCCGGCTGTGGCACGTCGCGCTGATCGCGGCGATCCCGTTGCCGTACATCGCGATGATCTCCGGCTGGGTGTTCCGCGAGGTGGGCCGCCAGCCGTGGGTCGTCGACGGGCTGCTGACCACGCGCGACGCGCTGTCCGACGTGTCGCCGGCGGCGATCCGGTTCTCGTTCGTCACCTTCGTCGGGGTGTTCGCGGTGCTCATCGCCGTCAACGGGTGGCTGCTGGCGCGGCAGGCGCGGCGCGGCCCGGACCCGGTGGCGGCGCCGCTGGAGGTGCTCGTATGACGGAGACGCTGGCCGCGGTGCTGCTCGGGTTCTTCGCCACCGGCTACCTCGTGCTCGGCGGGGCCGACATCGGCGCCGGCATGCTGCTGCCGTTCCTCGGCCGGGACGAGCGGGAGCGGCGGCGGGTCGTCGCCGCGATCGTGCCGTTCTTCCTGGCCCACGAGGTGTGGCTGGTCGCGACGGCCGGGCTGCTGATCGGCGCGTTCCCCGGGCTGGAGGCGCGGCTGTTCCCGGGGCTGTTCCCGCTGATCGTCGCGCTCGTCGCCGGCTGGATCGTCCGCGACGTCGGGCTGTGGGCGCGGACCCAGGTGGCGCACGTCGCCTGCGACGTCGCGGTGACGGCCGGGTCGTGGACGGTGGCCGGCGCCTGGGGCTGGATCCTGGCCGGGCTGCTGACCGGCGTGACGGACTCGGTCGCGGGCGGCGCCGGGGTCGCGCTGATCGCCGCCGTCGTCGTCGGGCTGTTCGCCGTGCACGGGCTCGCGTTCGCGCGGCTGCGGCTGACCGGCCGGCCGCTGGAGCGGGCCCGCGCCGTCACGGGCGGGGCGGGGGACCGGGCGACCTTCGCGGTGACGGCGGCCATGCTGGCCGTGCTGGTCGTGGCGGCCGGCGCCCGGATCGGGCTGTCCGGGTCGGCCGCCGACGACGCGACGCTGCGGCTGCTGGTCCCGGCGCTCTACGCCGTGCTGCCGCTGCTGCTGGCCGGCCAGGTCGTCACCTGGCGGGTGTTCCGCCACCGCGTCGCCGCGGTGGCACCGGGTCAGCCGGGCGAGAGCTGATCGGCGGGGACGCGCAGCCGCACCATCTCGCCGTCGACCCGGTGGACGTCGCCGGCCGCGGCGTAGAGGTCCTTGGCGAGGATCCGGTCGACCCGCAGGTAGCCGGTGCGGCGCAGCCGGGCGGCCTCCTCGTCCGGCAGGTCGCCGCCGCCCGCATCCGGTCGCTGACCGGCGTCGGTGACCGCTCCGGGGTCGCCCAGCCGGACCTCCGCGACGGTGCCCAGCTCCTCGCCGAGAGCGTCCACCACCGTCATCCCTTCGCGCACCTCGCCGAGCCGGTCGGCGGCGCCGTTCTCATCCGTCATGCCCGGCCCGTACCCGATCGCGGCGCGGACACGCGGCGTGGTCAGGCCGGACGCCGGACCTCGGCGTGGAAGCAGCCGAACTCGACGGCGCGGACGTGCACGACCTCGACCGCCGGGTCGGCGAACAGGTCGTCCAGCGCGGCCGCCGCGACCTCCTCCGCGTGCCCGTTCGCGGGGGAGACCAGCCGGCCGCCGACGATGTGGCCGCGCTTGTCGTAGCCGCGGAACACCCGCCGCGACGACGCGACGCCGGCCGGGAAGCCGTCGTGCCGCGGGCCGGCGCACTCCCGCGCGTGCAGGAACACCGGGCCGGTCTCGTCGTAGGCGCCCGGCTCGGCGCCGTGCTCCTCGGCCCACCGGCGCAGCGGCGCGTACGTCACCAGCACCAGGTTGTCGCCGGGGACGCTGCGGGTCAGGCAGCAGCGCAGCGGCGCGCCACCCTCGTCGTCGATGAACGGCTCGCGGGTCACCCAGGCGTCGTCGCGTTCGCGCAACTGGGCGGTGACCTCGGCCGGGATCGCGCGGTACTCGTACGTGTCCATGACCCCAGCGTCGCCGCCGCGGGCCGGACGTGCTGGCGGGAATCGGACGCGGCGTGGGCCGTGTCTACGATGGCGCGGTGGCTGAACTCTCGCTCCCGCTGACCACCGAACGCCTGACCCTGCGCCGCCACGTCGAGACCGACCTCGACGAGTTGCATCGCCTGCACGCCCACCCCGACGTCGCCCGGTACATGCTCTGGGAGCCGTGGCCGCGCGGCTACGCCATCGAGCGGCTGGGCCGGCGCCTGCAGCAGTCCGCGCCCGCGAACGACGACGACGCGCTCGACCTCGCGGTCCTGCGCACCGCCGACGACACCTACGTGGGCGAGGTGCACCTGCACGTCGTCAGCCGGCAGCGCGGGTGCGCCGAGGTCGGCTTCGCGTTCCACCCCGAGCACCACGGCAACGGCTACGCCCGGGAGGCCGCCACGGCGATGCTGGGCCTGGCCTTCGACACCCTCGGCTTCCGCCGCGTCATCGGCCGCTGCGACGCCGACAACGCCGCGTCCGCCGGCCTGATGGAGCGGCTCGGCATGCGCCGCGAGGCCCACCTCATCGAGAACGAGCAGGTCAAGGGCGCGTGGCGGAGCGAGTACGACTACGCCATCCTGGCCCGCGAGTGGGCGGAGCGGCCGGTCTAGGGTGTGTCTCCCAAGTCTCGGCCGTAGCCAGCGGCGTTCAGGTGGATGCCTCGCAAGGCCGAGGAGGGAGTCATAGCGGGGTTCTATGGCGACTGACGAGAACGCAGCGAGGCGCCGCCTGGGCGTCGCGCAGTAGGCCATGGACTTGGGAGACACACCCTAGGTGTGTCTGGGGAGCTCATCTCGCCGCGGTCAGCCGTAGGTGACGGCGTAGCGCAGGTGGGTGACCTGCTGGCCTTCGACCACTTGTAGTAGCTCGAGTGTCGTCTGCTGGTCGTGCAGGTGGTCGAGGTAGCGCACGCCGTCGTGCATGAGGATGGGGACGAGGTCGACGCGGAGTTCGTCGAGCGCGCCGAGGTTGATGCATTGCTGGACGATGTTCGGGCCGGCGACGCCGATGTCCTTGTCGCCGGCGATGGTCCGGGCCCGCTCCAGGGCTTCCTCGACGCTGCCGACGAAGGTGAACGGGGCGTCCGGGATGGGCGGCCAGTTCTCCGGTGGCGGCCGGTGGGTCACCACGAACGTGGGCGAGTCGTTCGGTGGTTTGCCGCCCCAGCCGTTGGCGTGGTCGAAGATCCGCCGCCCGGCGATGAAGACGCCCTCGGTCTCGTTCTGGTGCCAGTAGGCGGCGCTGGCGGCGGACATCTTGAACGTGATCGGGTAGCCGGCCGGCCGCACCTCGACGTCGCCGCTGGTGTACCAGTCGAACAGCGCGCCGACGGAGTCGTCGGGATACGCGACGAAGCCGTCGAGCGACATGGTGAAGCTGGAGAAGACGACACCCATCGGAGCCTCCTGGCCGTGTCCACGTGCCCGTTGCAGATCAGACCGCGCCGGGCCGCGGAACTCATCGTTCCAGGGGACGGGGGCAGTCTGGGCACGCCCCACTTCACCCGCGGCGGCGCCCACCACGCGAGTGACGTCGACGCTCTGGCTCCGGGAATCGAGGACGACCAAACGGCCACCAGACAACGGCGAACGGTGCACCCGGGCGGGCTCTGCCCGCACTTAGACCGCGTGCGTGCGGGTCAAGCGGACCTTCGCCCGCGCGAAGCGCCCCACAAGTCCGCTTGAGGCGCGGTGCCGCGGCTGAGAAATGGGCAGCAGGGGGACGGCCCACGTGCGGACAACGGCCAACGTTACGGCCGTAGCCCCGGGACACCTCTAGACCAGCCCGGCGTCGTGCACGAGTAGCGCGATCTGCACGCGGTTGTTGAGGCCGAGCTTCGTCAGCACCCGCGACACGTGCGCCTTCACCGTCGCGACGCTCATGAACAGCTCCGCGCTGATCTCGGCGTTGGACCGGCCGTGCGCGATGGCGACCGCGACCTCCAGCTCCCGCTCGGACAGCTCGGCCAGCTGGGTCTCGGCGCGCTGCGTCCGGCCGCCGCCGTCGCCGTCGGACACGTGCGCGATGAGCTGCCGGGTGACCGACGGCGACAGGATCGGCTCGCCGGCCGCGGCCCGCCGGACCGCCGCGACGATGTCGCCCGGCGGCGTGTCCTTCAGCAGGAACCCGGTGGCGCCGGCCCGCAGCGCGCGCAGCACGTGGTCGTCGGTGTCGAAGGTGGTGAGGATGACGATCTCCGGCGGGTCGGCGCGCCGGCGCAGCGTCTCGGTGGCGGCCAGCCCGTCGACCCGCGGCATGCGGATGTCCATCAGCACGACGTCGGGGCGGGCCGCCTCGACCATGGCCGGCACGTCGGCGCCGTCGGACGCCTCGCCGACGATCTCGAGGTCGGGCACCCCGGCCAGCATCATCGACAGCCCCGCCCGCACGAGGGCGTCGTCGTCGACGATGAGGATGCGGGTGACGGCGGTGGCGGCCTCGGACGTCATGCGGGCCACGGTAGCCAGGCGTGCACCCGGAAGTCGCCGCCACGCGTGATTCCGTGCTCCAGCGAGCCGCCGGCCAGCTCTACCCGTTCGGTCAGCCCGATCAGCCCGGTGCCGGTGCCGGGGATCTCGGCCGCCGGTCCCGGCCCGCCGGACCCGACCGGCATGCGGTTGCGCACCTCGACCGCCAGCCCGCCGCCCGGGCCGCCGGTCAGCGTGACGTAGACGCCGGTGCCGCGGGCGTGCTTGCGCACGTTCGTCAGCGCCTCCTGCACGACGCGGTAGGCGCAGCGGGCCACGACCGCCGGCGGCTCGGCGCCGTCGCCCGCGACCTGGTCGACGACGGTGACCCGCATGCCGGCCTGCCGCGACTCGTCGATCAGCGCCGGCAACTGGGCGAGCGTGGGCTGCGGCCGGTCGGGGTCGTCGTCGGACGACGGCGCACGGAGCACGCCGATGATCTCGCGGAGGTCCTGTAGCGCCTGGTGCGCACTGGCCCGGATGACGCCCGCCGCCCTCGCGATGTCCTCGCGCGGCGCGTCGGGGCGGTACTCCAGCGCGCCGGCATGCACGCTGAGCAGCGAGATGCGGTGCGCGAGCACGTCGTGCATCTCGCGGGCGATGCGCTCGCGCTCGAGGTGCTGGGCCCGCTCGACCCGCAGCGCCGACTCGGCCTCGGCCTGGTGCGCGCGCTCGCGCAGCGACAGCACCAGCTGCCGGCGCGCGCGCACCAGCATGCCCCACAGTGTGATGGCGATGACGCCGAAGATGGTGAGCAGCGCCACCCACTGGTAGTCGAGCTCGGGGTCGGGATAGATCCGGTTGAAGAGGAACCCGGAGCAGACGTGCAGCCCCGCCAGGGCCGCGGCGACCGCCCAGCGGCGGTGCACGGCCACCGTGAACACCATGATGATGCCTGCGCCCGCGGCTGACGCGACGCCGACGGTCAGCAGCGCCGTGGCGACGGCCAGCTGCACGGGCCAGCGCCGCCGCCACCACAGCGACAGGCAGGCGGCCGTGCCGAGGACGAGGTCGAGCAGCTGGACCAGCTCGGGTGGGTCGGTCTGCATCGCGGTGTCGTAGGCGGACAGCCCCACGAGGGCCGCGATGACGAAGCACAGGGTGTCGATGATCCAGTCGCGCACCGACCGGCGCACCCGGCCGCGCCGGGCCGGGTCGGCGGTGTCGGGGTCGACCCGCAGCACGCCCGGCAGCAGCGCCGGCAGCTCGGGGCTGCTGGCGGCCGAACCGGGCGCATGGGTCGTCATGAGACACCACGCTACGAGCCGAGTGGCCCCACCGGGTAGCGACGAAGGTCGATCGTGGCCTAGACCTTGGTAGGACGGCGGCAGCCTTCGGGCCGACGCGCGTGGCCGGGTGGCGCGGCCAGAGTGGATGCCATGATCACTGTCGAGCATCTGACGAAGCGGTACGGCGCCTTCACCGCCGTGAACGACGTGTCGTTCACCTGCGCGCCCGGCACCGTCACCGGCTTCCTGGGCCCGAACGGCGCCGGGAAGTCCACCACCATGCGGATGATCGCCGGCCTCACCCCGCCGTCGTCCGGCACCGCCACCGTCAACGGCGTCGCGTTCCGCGACCTCCCCAACCCGGGCCGCCACATCGGCGTCCTGCTCGACGCTTCCGCCCAGCACGCCGGCCGCACCGGCCGCGAGATCCTGTCGCTGTCCGCCCAGTTGCTCGGCGTCGGGCAGAAGCGGGTCGATGCCATGCTCGAGCTGGTCGGGCTCGCCGGCACGGCCGAGAAGCGCCGCGTCGGCAACTACTCGCTCGGCATGCGGCAGCGGCTCGGCCTCGCGCACGCCCTGCTCGGCGACCCGACGGTGCTCATGCTCGACGAGCCGGCCAACGGCCTCGACCCCGAGGGCATCTTCTGGATGCGCGGCGTGCTGCGCGACTTCGCCGACCGCGGCGGCACCGTCCTGCTCTCGTCCCACCTGCTGCGCGAGGTCGAGGCGGTCGCCGACCACCTGGTGGTCATCGGCAACGGCAAGATCGTCGCCGACGGCGCCAAGGACGACCTGCTGCACGCCGGCGGCCTCTACGTCCGCGGGCTCGACCCCGAGCCGCTGGAGAAGGCGCTCACCACGGCCGGCCTGTCCGTGCAGCCGACCCGCGACGGCGGGTTCAGCGTCGCCGCCGACGCCGAGGCCGTCGGGCGGGCCGCGCTCGACGCCGGCGTCGTCCTGCTGGAGCTGCGCCCCGCCGACTCCGGCGGCCTGGAGGAGATGTTCCTCCGCCTCACCTCGCACCACGACGCCGACTCGACGAAGGATGCCGCCTGATGTCCGCGCTGACCACCACCCCCGCCGCCGGCACGCACCGGCCGGCCCGCACCTCGCGTCCGTCGCTCGCCCGGCTCACGGCCGTCGAACTGCGCAAGGCCACCGACACCCGGGCCGGCTTCTGGCTGCTCGCGATCATCGCGCTGGTCGCGCTGGGCATGGTGCTCATCCAGATGTTCACCGGCAGCGCCGAGGACCGCACGTTCGCCGACTTCTTCGGCGGCGCCCAGCTGCCGCTGGGCATCCTGCTCCCGGTCGTCGGCATCCTGGCCGTCACCGGCGAGTGGTCGCAGCGCACCACGCTCAGCACGTTCGCGCTGGAGCCACGGCGCGAGCGGGTCATCGCGTCCAAGCTGGCCGCCGCCGTCCTCATGGCCATCGGCGCCGTCGTCGCGAGCCTGGCCTGGGCCGCGCTGGCGAACGTCATCGCCCCGCTGGTCACCGACGCCGACGGCAGCTGGAGCTTCGGCGCCGAGGGCTTCGGCCGCGTCGTCCTGTTCCAGGTCATCAACGTCCTGGTCGGCACCGCGTTCGGCCTGGCGCTGCTGAGCACGCCGCTGGCCATCGTCCTGTACTTCGTCCTGCCCACCGCGTGGACCATCCTCGGCAGCACCATCTCCGCGCTCGAGACCCCGGCCGAGTGGCTCGACCTCAGCAACACCACCCTGCCGCTGATCGACGGCGGCCTCAGTGGCGAGGCGTGGGGCCAGCTGGGCACGTCCCTGGCACTGTGGCTGGTGGTCCCGCTGGGCTTCGGCCTGTGGCGGGTGCTGCGGTCGGAGATCAAGTAGGCAGCCGGAGGAGCGCCTCATGAACGCGACGACGAACGGCCCGGGCGGCGAGACGGTGGTCGGCCGCCCGGGCTGGGAAGCGGTGCTGGTCTGGGTCGGGTTCCCGGTGCTGGGCGCGCTGGTGGGGCTCGGCGTCGGGCCGCTGGCCGACTGGGCCGTCGACACGTCGTGGATCCCCGACTTCGGGCCCATCAGGTTCATCGCCGAGCTGCCGCAGCCCGGCGGCACCATCGCGACGGTCGCCGCCGGCACGGTGCTCGGCGTCCTGCTGGCGCTGACGGCCGAGGGTGAGGTGCTGCGCGTCGGCGTCGGGCCGTCCGGCGTCACGCTGACCCGCGACGGCAAGACCCGCACCATCGCCCGGGCCGACGTCAGCGCCGTCTTCACCGACCGCAAGGAGCTGGTGCTGGTCTCGCGCAGCGGGCTGGAACTGGCCCGGGAGAAGTCCGACCTCGGGGCCGACCGGCTGGCCGCCGCGTTCACCGGGCAGGGCTATCCGTGGCGGCCCGAGGGCGACCCGCACCGCGACCAGTACCGCCGCTGGGTGCCCGACGAGCCGGAGCTGCCGGCCGGTGCGAATGCCGTCCTCCGGGCCCGGGCCACCGCGCTGGAAAAGGGCGAGCAGGACGACCTCGCCGAACTGCGCGACGAGCTCGGCAAGCTCGGCATCGTGGTGCGCGACCAGGACAAGCGGCAGTACTGGCGGCGTGCCAGGATAGGCGGATGACGCCGAACCTCGCCGAGCCGCAGAGCACCGCCGACGCCGAGGTCGTCGACCTCTGCCGCGACCTGCTGCGCATCGACACCACGAACTTCGGCGACGGCAGCGGCCCCGGCGAGCGGAAGGCCGCCGAGTACGTGGCCGAGAAGCTCGCCGAGGCCGGGCTCGACCCCATCGTGTTCGAGTCCGAGCCCGGCCGCACCACCGTCGTCGCCCGGGTCGAGGGCGCCGACCCGGCCCGGTCCGACGCGCTGCTCCTGCACGGCCACCTCGACGTCGTCCCGGCCGACGCCGCCGACTGGACGTACGACCCGTTCTCCGGCGAGATCGCCGACGGCTGCCTGTGGGGCCGCGGCGCCGTCGACATGAAGGACATGGACGCCATGATCCTGGCGGTCGTGCGCGACCGCCTGCGCACCGGCCGCCGCCCGGCCCGGCCGCTCATCCTCGCCTTCCTCGCCGACGAAGAGGCCGGCGGCGGGCTCGGCGCCCACTGGGCCGTCGACCACAAGCCCGAGCTGTTCGAGGGCGCCACCGAGGCCATCAGCGAGGTCGGCGGGTTCAGCCTCCACGTCAACGACGATGTCCGCCTCTACCTGGTCGAGACCGCCGAGAAGGGCATCGACTGGATGAAGCTGACCGTCGCCGGGCGGGCCGGCCACGGCTCCATGGTCAGCACGAACAACGCCGTCACCGAGCTGGCCGAGGCCGTCGCGCGGGTCGGCCGGTACCAGTGGCCGGTGCGCCTCACGCCCACCGTGCGCTCGTTCCTCGAGGAGGCCAGCGACGCGTTCGGCCTCGAGTTCGACCCCGACGACCCCGAGCGGCTGCTCGGCCAGCTGGGCAACCTCGGCCGCATCATCGGCGCGACGCTGCGCAACAGCACCAACCCGACCATGCTGAAGGCCGGCTACAAACACAACGTCATCCCCGGCCGCGCCGAGGCCTACATCGACGGCCGCTTCCTCCCCGGCCAGGAGGCCGAGTTCGCCGCCACCCTCGACGAGCTGCTCGGCCCGAATGTCCAGCGCGAGTCGCTGGTCAGCGACATCGCGGTCGAGACCACCTTCGACGGCCCCCTGGTCGACGCCATGAGCGCGGCGCTACTGGCCGAGGACCCCGGCGCCCGCACGGTGCCGTACTGCATGTCCGGCGGCACCGACGCCAAGTCGTTCAGCCTGCTCGGCATCCGCAACTTCGGCTTCTCACCGCTCATGCTCCCGCCCGACCTCGACTTCGCCGGCATGTTCCACGGCGTCGACGAACGCGTCCCGGTCGACGGCCTGCGCTTCGGCGCCCGCGTCATCGACCGTTTCCTCGACCTCGCGTGACATCAAGTCAGCTCTGCCGGACACCGGCACGAGCAGCACGACCGTCGCGTTGGCCGCGCTGGGCCTGCTCGTGGCGGGCGCCGCGGTGACGCTGCGGGCACGGCGAGCCTGACGGTGGACGCGCGACGCTCGGGCCGTGACGGTCAGAGCGTCGCGCGGACCCGCATGATCTTGCGGCGTAGCACGATCTTGCGCGTTCCGTCGGGGTGGAGGTGCAGCCGAGCGAGTTCCCAGTGGCCGTGTTCCGCCTGCTCGGTGAGCAGCCGGCGGGCCGCGTTGCGGGAGGTGGTGCGGGGGAGCGAGATGTGCCGGAACTCGTACTCGGCGGCCGGGACTCGGGAATTGAGGCTTCTCGCCGCCGACCGTTCCATTTACGTATCTTGCCACGGCCGGACCGGGTACGGTCGTCGACTGTGACCATGCCGCCGCACGACGCCGAGCGCCTGCAGGCCGCGCTCGACGACCTCACCGACGCCCTGGAAGCCCACCTCAACGCTTGCCTGGCCCGCACCGGTGAAGCGGACCCGGTGGTCCAGGCCGCGTACAACAAGTTGCGGATCGCCGCCGACCGCTACGACGACCTCCTCTACGACGCCACCGAGGAGGTCACGCCGTGGGAGTTCCCGGAAGAGCCGCCGAGCGTCGAGTTCGAGGACCTCGAGTCCGAGCCGGGCGTGGTCGGCCTGCTGGTCCGCCGCGACTACGAGATCGACGACGGCGACCGGCTGATCGTCGCCGGGCGTGAGGCGTACGGCGAGCTGTACCCGCAGGACCCGCGCGAGTCCGCGGTCGCCGACGTGTCGCACCCGGGCCGCGCCCTGTACCAGATGCTGCACGCCTACGGCGTCGACGGCCTGGACGAGCGGGCCGAGGAGGCCGGGCTGCTGCCGCGCGGCGGGACGGTGTGGGTGCAGGCGCTGGGCGAGGCGGACGAGCAGACCCTCACCAGCGACCCGTTCGGCGTCGCCGACGAGGACCTCCTCGTCTACCGGGTCGACGAGATCATCCACACCGACGACTAGGGAGACACCCCCTACCTGCGATGAAGCAGGGGTGACGCCGATCTGAAGTCGCCCGGGGCGCTCAATGGCGGGGTAGGTGCACCGCTGCCGAGCGAAGGAGACGACCATGCGGTTCAGCGGGACAGTGCGGCTGGCCGGCGCGACGGCGATGCTGGCCGGCCTGGCGGCCGCGGGCTCGGCGGCACCGGCCGTCGTGGCGGATCGGGAGTACGGACCGGGCCCGGACGACCGTGACTTCTCGGTCGTCGCTGACCGGGAGTACACGATCGCGGACCGGGAGTACTGATAGCCGGTCGTCCGGAGCGCCGCGTCGAGCACCCCCGGCTCGACGCGGCGCCCCGGTCGATCGTCGGGTGCGAGGGCTGTCCATGACGAACCCGTCCGACGCCCCGGTGCGGCTGTCCGAGCCGGCCGGGCGCTGGGTGCTGCTGGTCACCGCGGCCGGCTCCGGGCTGGTGCTGCTCGAGGCGACGGTGGTGACGATCGCGCTGCCGTCGATCGGCGCGGACCTGGGCGCGTCGATGGCGCAACTGCAGTGGACGGTCAACGCGTTCACGCTGACGCTGTCGGCGCTCATCCTGGTGGGCGGCAGCCTGGGCGACCGGTTCGGACGGCGCCGCCTCTACCTGGTGGGCGTGGCCTGGTTCGGCGCCGCGTCGCTGCTGTGCGGGCTGGCGCCGACGGCGGACGTGCTGATCGTGGCGCGCGGGCTGCAGGGCATCGGCGGCGCGCTGATCGTCCCCGGGTCGCTGGCGCTGGTCCAGAACGCCTTCCATCCGGACGACCGCAACCGGGCGATCGGCTGGTGGGCCGGGACGAGCGGCGTGGCGGGCGCGGCCGGCCCGCTGGTCGGCGGCGGCCTCGTCGACGCTGCCGGCTGGCGGTGGGTGTTCTTCGTCAACGTGCCGCTGGCGGCGGTGCTCGCGGTGCTGCTGGTGACCCGGGTGCCGGAGAGCCGCGTCCCGGGCCGGCCGCCGCGCTTCGACGTCGTGGGCGGGCTGCTCGCGGTGACGGCGCTGGCCGGGCTGACGTTCGCGCTGACGCAGACGGCGGCGGGCTGGCCGGCGCTCGCGATCGGGCTGGCCTCGTCGGCCGTCTTCGCCGCGTTCCTGCTGGTCGAGCGGCGCAGCCCGGCGCCGATGCTGCCGCTGAGCCTGTTCGCGTCGCGCCAGTTCAGCGCCGCGAACCTGGCCAGCTTCCTGGTGTACGGCGCGCTCGCGGGCGCGTTCTTCCTGCTGCCGATCCAGCTGCAGGTGACGGCCGGGTTCTCGGCGTGGACGGCGGGCCTGGCGCTGCTGCCGCTGCCGGTGCTGACGCTGCTGCTGTCGCCGTACGGCGGCGAGCTGACGACCCGCCTGGGCGCTCGGACGCCGCTGCTGGCCGGCTCGCTGGTGTGCGCCGCCGCGCTCGTGCTGTCGACCCGGATCGGCGCCGGCGCGGACTACCTGGGCGACGTGCTGCCGGTCGTCGTCCTCATCGGGATCGGGGTGCCGCTGATCACCCCGCCGGTCACCGCCGCCGTGCTCAGCGCCGTCCCGGACCGCAGCGCCGGCGTCGCCAGCGCCGTCAACAACGGCGTGGCCCGGGTGGCCGGCCTGCTCGTGGTCGCGGCGCTGCCGCTGCTGGCCGGGCTGCCGGCGGACGCCACGGAGAACCCGGACGGGCTCGACCAGGGCTACGGCGCCGGCATGCTGATCTGCGCCGGCCTGTTCCTGGCCGGCGGGGTGACCGGCTGGCTCGGGCTACCCCGTCAGGCGGCCCGGCCGGTCACCCCGCTCGCGCGCCGGCACGCCTCGGTGACGTGCCCGCAACTCGAGGCCGACCGCGCCTAGCGCGCCTCGGGGTAGCCCAGCTCCACCGCCGACACCTCGTCCAGCGCGGCCCGGATCTCGGCCGGCAGTTCGAGGTCGTCGGAGGCGAGGACGTCGCGCAGCTGGCCGGCCGTGCGCGCCCCGACGACGGCGGCGGCGACGCCGGGCCGGTCGCGCACCCATGTCAGCGCGACCTCCAGCGGCAGCGCGTCCAGGCCGTCGGCGGCGGTGCAGACGGCGTCGACGATCTTGGCCGAGCGGGCGTCGAGGTACTTGTCGACGAACGGCGCGAAGTGCGTGGTGGCGGCGCGGGAGTCGGCCGGGGTGCCGCTGCGGTACTTGCCGGTCAGCACGCCGCGTCCCAGCGGCGACCATGCCAGCACACCGAGCCCGAGCCGCGCCGCCGCCGGCAGCACCTCGCGCTCGACGCCGCGCTCCAGCAGCGAGTACTCGACCTGCGTCGACACCAGCGGCGCCTGGGTGCCGGCGACGGCGCGCTGGTGGACGGCGGCGGCCGCGGTCTGCCAGCCGGCGTAGTTGGACACGCCGGCGTAGCGGGCCCGTCCGGACGCGACGGCGTGCTCCAGTGCGCCCAGCGTCTCCTCCATCGGCGCGGCGTCGCTCCACGCGGCCACCTGCCAGAGGTCGACGTAGTCGAGGTCGAGGCGGTCGAGGGAGTCGTCCAGCTGGTCCAGCAGCGCCCGCCGGGACACGTCGACGCGCCCCGGGCCACCCGGCCGCCCGCCGCCGGCCTTCGTCGCGACCAGCAGGTTCGCCCGCGACACCGCGCTGTCGAGCAGTGCGCCGATCAACCTCTCGCTCTCGCCGTTGCCGTACGCCGCCGCGGTGTCGACCAGCGTGCCGCCGGCGTCGGCGAACGCCTTCAGCTGCTCCCGTGCGTCGTGCTGGTCGGTGTCGCGTCCCCACGTCATGGTTCCGAGCCCCAGCCGCGAGACGGACAGCCCGCTTCCCCCGAGTCGTCGCTGTTCCACGCCGTGAGGCTACCGGGTGCGGCGCGGGCTCGGGCCGCGCCGCACCGACGGGTAGAGTCGCCCGGAGTGTCTTGCGGGAGGTGACGGATGCGGCTCGGGCTGAACCTGGGCTACTGGGGCGGCGGCGACAACGCGCAGAACCTGGCGCTGGCCAGGGCTGCCGACGAGCTCGGCTACGCCGTGGTCTGGGCGGCCGAGGCGTACGGGTCCGACGCGCCGACGGTGCTCGCCTGGGTGGCCGCGCAGACCGAGCGCATCGACGTCGGCAGCGCCGTCATGCAGATCCCGGCCCGTACCCCGGCCACGACGGCGATGACGGCGGCCACGCTCGACAGCCTGTCCGGCGGCCGGTTCCGGCTCGGCCTCGGCGTGTCCGGGCCGCAGGTCTCCGAGGGCTGGCACGGCGTCCGCTTCGACCACCCGCTGGCCCGCACCCGCGAGTACGTCGACATCGTGCGGCTGGCGCTGTCGCGGCAGCGGCTGGCCTACGACGGCGAGCACTGGCGGCTGCCGCTCCCGGACGGGCCGGGCAAGGCGCTGCAGCTGACGGTGCATCCGGTCCGGCCGGAGATCCCGGTGTACCTCGCCTCGATCGGGCCGCGGAACCTGGAGCTGACCGGCGAGATCGCCGACGGCTGGCTGGGCGTCTTCTACGCGCCCGAGCACGCCGCCGAGTCGCTGGACCTCATCCGGGCCGGGCGGTCGGCGGCGGGGCAGACCATGGACGGCTTCGACGTCGTGCCGACCGTCCCGGTGTCCGTCGGCGCCGACCTGGAGGCGTGCGCCGAGCCGGTGCGCGCCTACTCCGCGCTGTACCTCGGCGGCATGGGCAGCCGCACGCAGAACTTCTACAACGCCCTGGCCGTGCGCATGGGCTTCGGCGACGCCGCGCGCACCGTCCAGGACCTGTTCCTGGACCGCAAGCACCGCGAGGCCGCGGCCGCCGTCCCGCTGGAGTTCGTCGACCGGACGGCGCTGATCGGCCCGCCCGAGCGCATCCGCGACCGCCTGCACGCCTACGCCGAGTCGGGCGTCACCACGCTGTCCGTCGCGGCGCACGCCGGTCCGCTGGAGGCGCGCCTGGCCGCGCTGCGCACCGTCGCCGAGGCGCTGGACGCCGCCGGCCTGGCATCCTGACCACCAGAGGGAGTCGACGCATCACATGGAGTGGTTCCAGGCCGTCGTGCTGGGCGTGCTGCAGGGGCTGACCGAGTTCCTGCCCATCTCGTCCAGTGCGCACCTGCGCATCTATCCGGAGCTGTTCGGCTGGGAGGACCCCGGCGCCGCGTTCACCGCCGTCACCCAGATCGGCACCGAGACCGCCGTCATCCTCTACTTCGCCCGCGACATCGGCCGCATCGTCAGCGCCTGGTTCCGGTCGCTCGCCGGTGGCCGGGAGGCGTCGCGCGGCCGCCGCCGGCGCGCGTCGTACGACCCGCAGGACGCCCGCATGGGGTGGTTCGTCATCATCGGGACCGTCCCGATCGGCGCGCTCGGCTACGTGCTGCAGGACGTCATCCGCGACGACTTCCGCTCGCTCTGGATCATCGCGACGACGCTGGTCGTGCTCGGCGTGATCCTCGGCATCGCCGACCGCGTCGGCCGCAAGGACCGCACCGTCGCCGACCTCACCTACAAGGACGCGATCCTCATCGGGTTCGCCCAGGCGATGGCGCTGATCCCCGGCGTGTCCCGGTCCGGCGCGTCGATCAGCATGGGGCTGTTCCTCGGCCTGGACCGCGCGGCGGCGGCCCGGTTCGCGTTCCTGCTGGCCATCCCCGCGGTGCTCGGCTCGGGCATCTTCGAGTGGCCGGGCGCGATGGACGAGGGGTCGGCCTACGGCGCCGGCCCGACGATCCTCGCCACCGTCGTCGCGTTCGGCGTCGGCTTCGCCGTCATCGCGTGGCTGATGTCCTGGCTGGAGAAGCGGTCGTTCGCGCCGTTCATCATCTACCGCGTCGGGCTCGGCCTGTTCACCTTCGCGATGCTGGCGACCGGGACCTGGAGCGCGTAGGCCGACCCTGGTCGTGCGCGTCCCGTGCCCGACCGCGCCCCGCCGCGGTGCCGGGGTTGTCGCGGGGCGTGGTGACGACAGCGCCAACTGTTGGCGCTGGTGTCACCTCGCCTGAACGGCTCCCGTCAGCCTCCGGCCGCCGCCCCGCCGGGACGCGCCGTTAGGACGTGCCGCTAGGACGTGCCGCCGGGCAGCGGGGCGCTGGCCACCCACGGCCACGGGTCGGTGTGCTGGCCGTCGAGGCGGACCTCGAAGTGCAGGTGCGCCCCGGTGGAGTAGCCGGTGGAGCCGATGTTGCCGATGTACTGGCCCTTCTCGACCCGCTGGCCGGGCGCCACCATGAGGTCGGACTGGTGGGCGTACATGGTGGTGAGCCGCTGGCCGTTCACGATGCCGTGGTCGACGATCACCATGTTGCCGTAGGCGTTGTTCCACTGCGCCTCGATGACGGTGCCGGCGTCGGCGGCGTAGATGCGGCCGTCGCCGCGGCCGAAGTCGAGGCCGGTGTGCATCTTCACGTAGCCGAGGATCGGGTGCAGCCGCTGGCCGTACTCCGACGTCGTCGGGCCGGTGGCCGGCCGGGTGAACGTGCCGGTGCCGTAGCCCGGACCGTAGTTCGCCGTGGCCAGCAGCTCGCCGACCTCGGTGGACTGCTGCAGCAGCTCCATGTAGCGCTGGTAGTCCTCCAGCCGGGCGTCGGCCGCCGCCTGCACGGCGCCCTCGACCAGCGTCTGTGTGTTGTCGACGACCTGGCGGGCCGCGAGCGCCGCCGCCTCGGCCGTCTCCAGCGCGGCGAGCGACTGGCTGGCCTGCCCGGCCACCGACTCCAGCCGCAGCCGCTGGCCCTCCAGCTGGGCGTGCGCGTCGGCCAGCTCGGCCTGCGTGTTCGCCATCTCGCCGAGCGCGCCGTCGGCGGTGCGCAGCAGCGTCCGCATGCCCATGTAGCGCGACGCGAGGTCGTCGGGCGTCTCGGCGCCGAGGACGACGCCCATGGCGGCGAGGTTGTTGCCCTGGTACGCCTCGCGGGCGATGGTGCCGATGGTGTTGCGGGTGGCCGCGGCGCGGGTGTCGAGGTCGTCGATCTCGCGCTGCGTGCGCGCCACCGACTCGGTCGAGATCTTCAGCTGCTGCTGGGCGTGGACGTCGTTGGCGCGGGCGTCGTCGGCGGCCGCGGAGGCGGTGGTGAACACCTCCTGCGCCGAGCCGAGGTCGGCCATCACCTGCGCGAGCAGCCGCTGCGCCTCGGCGACGGCGACGGTCTGGGCGCCCTCCAGCCCCTGCGAGTACGCGGACTCGGGGTCGCCCGGCGCGGGCGGCGCCTCGACCGGCGGGGGCGCGACGGTGCCCGGCGGGAGTTCGCCGGGCGGGACGTCGGCAGGTGCGTCGTCGGTGGGCGGATGGACCGGCGGCTGGGTGGCCGGGGGAGTCGGCGGCGGCGTGGTGACGGGTGCCGCGACGGCGGGCCCTGCGGTGGCGGCGAGCGCGAGGCCCGCGGTGGCCGCGATGGCCGCCACGTGGCGACGTCTGAGGAACCGCATCCGCGTCGTGTCCCCTCCCCGTGCCACGGCACGTGAGGCCCGGATGGGCCGAACGGTCCCCGCGACGAAGACGTTTGTCTGAAGACTTGATAACCCATTTCGGTGACGCGCGCGACCCCCTGGGCAGATGTTCATGCGATCGGTACTCCTCGTAGGCTTCCCACATGCCCACAGTCGTCCTGATCCGCCACGGCCGGACCACCGCCAACGTCGCGGGCGTGCTGGCCGGGCGCACGCCTGGCGTGGGCCTCGACGACATCGGCGGCGAGGGCGCGGTGGCGCTCGCGCGGCGGCTGGAGGCGGTGCGCCCGGCGGCGGTCGTCAGCAGCCCGCTGGAGCGGTGCGTGCAGACGGCGACGGCCATCGCGGGCGGCCGCGACGTCGTCACCGACGACGGCCTGACCGAATGCCACTACGGCGACTGGACCGGCCGCTCGCTGGCTGAGTTGCGTCGCGAGAAACTGTGGAAGGTGGTCCAGGAGCACCCGTCCGGCGTGGTGTTCCCCGGCGGCGAGTCGCTGCGCGCCGTCCAGTCCCGCGCCGTCGACGCCGTCCGCGGCCGCGACGCCGAGCTGGCCGCCGAGCACGGGCTCGAGGCGGTGTGGTTCGCCGTCTCGCACGCCGACGTCATCAAGGCGGTGCTCGCCGACGCGCTGGGCATGCACCTCGACCACTTCCAGCGGCTGGTCGTCGACCCGTGCTCGGTGTCGGTCGTCACGTTCACCGAGCAGCGGCCGTTCGTGCTGCGCGTCAACGACACCGGCGGCGACCTCGGCTTCCTCCGGCCGCCGGCCCGGCGGCGCCGGCGCGCCACCCGCGGCGACGCCGTCGTCGGCGGGGGAGCGGGCGACGCGAGATAGGCTTTCCCGGTGGCCGTGCAGGTGTACAGATTCGACCAGCCCCAACGTTTCATCGCCGGAACCGTCGGGCGACCCGGTGAGCGCTCGTTCTTCCTCCAGGCCCGCGACGCCACGAAACTGATCAGCGTCCTGCTCGAGAAGGAGCAGGTGTCGGTGCTCGCGGAGCGGGTCGACGACATGCTCGACGAGATCCTGCGCCGGGCCGGCGGGATGACCACCGTCCCCGCCGTCGCGCCGGCCGACCTCGACGACCTCGAGCCGCTCGAGCAGCCGATCGTCGAGGAGTTCCGCGTCGGCGCCATGACGCTGCGCTGGGACACCGACGACGAGCAGATCGTCATGGCCGCGTACGCCGCCGTCGACGACGACACCGAGCCGCCGGACGACCCCGACGAGTCCGACCGCGACGTCATGGTCGTGCGGCTGACCGGCCCGGCCGCCCGGGCGTTCGTCAAGCGGGCCCAGGCCGTCGTCGCCGCCGGGCGCCCGCCGTGCCCGCTGTGCAGCCTGCCGCTCGACCCGGCCGGGCACGTCTGCCCCCGGCAGAACGGCTACCGGCGGCGGGACTGACCCCGTGGACCTGCTGAGCCTGCTCCGCGAGGGCGAGCTGACCGTCGAGGGCAGGCTCGTCGTCGCGTCCAACCTCACTCTGCTCGGGCGCATCACGCACGGCGACGCGTCTGTGCGGTGCGTGTACAAGCCGGTCAGCGGCGAGCAGCCGCTGTGGGACTTCCCCGACGGCACGCTGGCCGCGCGTGAGGCGGCGGCGTACGAGGTGTCCGCGGCGGCCGGCTGGCACGTGGTGCCGCCGACGGTGCTGCGCCCGGACGGGCCGTTCGGCGCCGGCATGTGCCAGGCGTGGATGGACCAGGGCGAGGCGGAACTCGGCGCCGGCCGCGTCGACGTCGTGCCCGCGTCGGCGCCGCCGGCCGGCGGCTGGCTGCCCATCCTCGAGGCGGTCGACGGCGACGGCTCGCCCGTCCTGCTGGTGCACGCCGACGATCCCGGGCTGCGCCGGCTGGCCGTCTTCGACGCCGTCGTCAACAACGCCGACCGCAAGGGCGGGCACGTCCTGGCCGGCGACCGGTCCGTCGCGCCGTCCGTCGCCGGAGTCGTCGGCGTCGACCATGGCGTCTGCTTCAACGTCGACCCGAAGCTGCGCACCGTCCTGTGGGGCTGGGCCGGGTCCGCGCTCACCGGCGCCGAGCGGTCCGAGCTGGAGCGGCTGCGGGCGCTGGCCGGCGGCGCGCTCGGCACGACGCTGAGCGAGCTGCTGACCGACGAGGAGGTCGCGGCGACGACGGCCCGCATCGACGCGCTGCTCGCCCGCGGGACGATGCCCAGTCCCGAGGGGCGGATGCCGGTTCCGTGGCCGGTGTTCTGAACATCTAGGCTGAGCAGATCATGCGAGCCTGGTCTGCCCCCCACGTGCCCGCCCTGCCCGGGCGCGGCCTGCCGGTCCGTCTGCACGACACCGCGACCGGGTCCGTCCGCCCGGTCGAACCGGAGCAGGTGGCCACCATGTACGTCTGCGGCATCACGCCGTACGACGCCACGCACCTGGGGCACGCCGCCACGTATCTGGCGTTCGACCTGCTCAACCGGGTCTGGCGCGATGGCGGGCACGACGTCCGCTACGTCCAGAACATCACCGACATCGACGACCCGCTGCTCGACCGGGCGACCGAGACCGGGCAGGACTGGCGCGAGCTGGCCGACACCGAGACCCGGCTGTTCACCGAGGACATGGCCTGGCTGCGGGTGCTGCCGCCGTCGTCGTACGTCGGCGCCGTCGAAGCGATCCCGCTGATCATCCGGCTGATCAAGCGCATGGAGCCGTCGGTGTACGAGCTCGACGGCGACCTCTACTTCTCCGTGCGCGCCGACCCCGCGTTCGGCGCGGTGTCGCGGCTGCCGGAGGCGGAGATGCGCGCGCTGTTCGCCGAGCGCGGCGGCGACCCGGACCGTCCCGGCAAGAAGGACCCGCTCGACCCGCTGGTGTGGCTGAAGGCGCGGCCGGGGGAACCGTCGTGGGACAGCCCGTTCGGCCCCGGCCGGCCCGGCTGGCACGTCGAGTGCGCGGCCATCGCCATGGAATACCTCGGCGTGCCGTTCGACGTCCAGGGCGGCGGCAGCGATCTGATCTTCCCGCACCACGAGATGTCCGCGTCGCACTCCCACGTCGTCGCCGGCGCGTTCGCGTCGCTGTACGCCCACGCCGGCATGGTCGGGCTCGACGGCGAGAAGATGTCGAAGTCGCTGGGCAACCTGGTCTTCGTCTCCGGCCTGCGCGCCGACGGCGTCGAGCCGGCCGCCGTCCGGCTGGCGCTGCTGTCCGGCCACTACCGCGCCGACCGCGAGTGGTCGGCATCCGTGCTGACGGCCGCTCAGCAGCGGCTGGCCCGCTGGCGCACGGCGGTGGCCGCGGGCAGCGGCGCACCCGCCGAACCGGTGCTGGCCGCCGTCCGCGACCGCCTCGCCGACGACCTCGACGCGCCCGGTGCGCTGGCCGCCATCGACCACTGGACGACGACGCCCGGCACCGACCCGGCCGCTCCCGCCGTCGTCGCCGCCACCATCGACGCCCTCCTCGGCGTCTCCCTCTGAGCCGGTGCTGATCCGTCCCGCCCGCGGCACCGACGCGGCGGCCGTCGCGGAGTTGCTGGAGCAGCTCGGCTACCCGCAGGACGGCACCGCGGGGACGGCGCAGCGGCTGCGGTCGTGGTCGCGCGACCCGTCCAGCGCCGCCTACGTGGCCGACGACGGCGGCGACGTGCTCGGCGTCGTCGCGGTGCAGGTCTGCCCGTTCTTCGAGCGCGACGGCGCGTGGGCCCGCATCACGGCCCTGGTCGTGGACGGCGACGCCCGCGGCCGCGGCGTGGGCGCGCGGCTGGTGGCCGAGGCCGAGTCGTTCGCCGCGGACCACGGCTGCGTCCGCATGGAGGTCACCAGCTCCGACCGCCGCACGGAGGCGCACACGTTCTACCGCGGCCGCGGCTACGCCGACCAGGCCGGCGCGTCGTCACGCTTCCTCCGTGACCTGCCCTAAGGAGTACATGATCATCAACCTTTTGCGCTGTCATAGCACCTCAAAACGTTGATGATCATGGTGGCCCCGGCTAGACCGTCAGCTGTCGCGGCGGCGGAGGTAGCGCTCGAACTCGCGGGCGATGTGCTCGCCGGACGCCTCGGGGAGGTCGACGGTGTCGCGGGCTTCTTCCAGCCGGCGGACGTACTCGGCGACGTCGGAGTCTTCCTCGGCCAGTTCGTCGACGCCGTGCTGCCAGGCTTCGGCCTGCTCGGCGAGGTCGCCCATCGGGACCGGCAGGCCGAGGAGGTCCTCGACGCGCTGCAGCAGCACCATGGTGGCCTTCGGGCACGGCGACTGGGCGACGTAGTGGGGGACCGCCGCCCACAGCGACACGGCGTTCAGCCCGGCCCGGGCGGCGGCGTCCTGGAACACGCCGACGATGCCGGTGGGCCCCTCGTAGCGGGACTGCTCCAGCCCGAGCGACTCGGTCTGGTCGGAGTCGCTGGCCGAGACGGTGACGGGCACCGGCCGGGTGTGCGGGACGTCGGCCAGCAGCGCCCCGAGCGTGACGACCTGCTCGCAGCCGAGGTCGGTGGCGACGGACAGCAGTTCGGCGCAGAACGCCCGCCACCGCATGTTCGGCTCGATGCCGCGCAGCAGCACAATGTCGCGGCCGTGCTCCTCGATGCTCACCACCGACAGCCGGGTGGTCGGCCACTCGATGCTGCGCCTGCCGTCGTCGTCGACGCTGACCAGCGGGCGGTTGACCTGGAAGTCGTAGTACTCGTCGGGGTCGAGCGAGGCCACCGAGCCGGCGTTCCAGACACTCTCCAGGTGCTCGATCCCGGCCGTCGCGGCCTCCCCGGCGTCGTTCCACCCCTCGAATGCGGCGATCAGGACAGGATTGCGCAACTGCCGCGCTCCGTCATTCTCCATCGCGCTCGTCTCCCTGCCTGGAAGGGTCACAACCCCCGTCGTCCTCCCGACCAACACTACGGCTCCCCGACGGGAAAGGCGCGCGGAGTCCCGTCCCAGCATCAGAGACGAATCGTCCGCATGCCGGACGATTCCTTGTGAGCAGGCCGGACGGCTCTACTCTGTCGAGATGCGGGGGAGTCTGAGGGAAGCCTTGTCCCGGCGCGTCGTGGTGGCCGACGGCGCCATGGGGACCATGTTGCAGGCGGCCGAGCTGACGCTGGACGACTTCGAGGGTCATGAGGGCTGCAACGAGATCCTCAACGTCACCCGGCCCGACGTCGTCCGCAGCGTCCACGACGCCTACTTCGCGGTCGGCGTCGACGCGGTCGAGACGAACACGTTCGGCGCCAACTGGGCGAACCTGGGGGAGTACGACATCTCCCACCGGATCCACGAGCTGGCCGAGGCCGGCGCCCGCCTCGCCCGCGAGGTCGCCGACGACTGGTCGACCGCCGACCGGCCGCGCTGGGTGCTGGGCAGCGTCGGCCCGGGCACGAAGCTGCCGTCGCTCGGGCACGTCGACTTCGCCACGCTCCGCGACGCGTACCGCACGCAGGTCGAGGGCATGCTGGCCGGCGGCGTCGACGCGGTTCTCGTCGAGACCGCGCAGGACCTGCTGCAGGCGAAGGCCGCGATCATCGGCGCCCGCCGGGCCATGACGGCGGCCGGCGCCGGTCACGTCGCGCTGATGGTGAACGTCACCGTCGAGACCACCGGCACCATGCTGCTCGGCTCGGAGATCGGGGCCGCCCTGACGGCGCTCGCCCCGCTCGGCGTCGACCACATCGGCCTCAACTGCGCCACCGGCCCGGCCGAGATGAGCGAGCACCTGCGCCACCTCGCCCGCTACTCGCACACCGGCCTGGCCTGCATGCCCAACGCCGGCCTGCCGGAGCTGACGGCGAACGGCGCGCACTACCCGCTGACGCCGCAGCAGCTGGCCGACGCGCATGACCTGTTCACCGCCGAGTACGGGCTGTCGCTGGTCGGCGGCTGTTGCGGCACGACGCCGGAACACCTGCGCCAGGTGGTCGAGCGGGTCGGCGGCCGCGAGCTCACCCCGCGCACGCCCAGCGACGAGGCCGGCGCCGCCAGCCTCTACCAGCACGTCCCGTTCCGCCAGGACACCTCGTACCTCGCCATCGGCGAGCGCACCAACGCCAACGGCTCCAAGGCGTTCCGTGAGGCGATGCTGGAGGGCCGCCTGGACGACTGCGTCGAGATCGCCCGCGCGCAGACCCGCGACGGCTCGCACCTGCTCGACCTCTGCATCGACTACGTGGGCCGCGACGGCGCCGCCGACATGCGCACACTGGCCGCCCGGCTGGCGACGGCGAGCACGCTGCCGCTGGTGCTCGACTCCACCGAGCCGGCCGTCATCGAGGCCGGCCTGGAGTGCCTGGGCGGGCGCAGCGTCGTCAACTCGGTCAACTACGAGGACGGCGACGGCCCCACGTCGCGGCTGCGCAAGCTGATGCCGATCGTCCAGGAGCACGGCGCCGCCGTCGTCGCGCTGACCATCGACGAGGAGGGCCAGGCCCGGACGGCGGAGTGGAAGGTCCGCGTCGCCGAGCGGCTGATCGGCCAGCTCACCGGCGAGTGGGGCATGCGCGTCGAGGACATCATCGTCGACACGCTGACCTTCCCGATCGCCACCGGCCAGGAGGAGACCCGCCGCGACGGCGTCGAGACCATCGAGGCGATCCGCGAGCTGAAGCGGCGGCACCCGGCGGTGCAGACGACGCTCGGCGTCTCGAACGTCTCGTTCGGCCTCAACCCGGCCGCGCGCACCGTCCTGAACTCCGTCTTCCTCGCCGAGTGCGTCGCCGCCGGCCTGGATTCCGCGATCGTCCACTCCGCCCGCATCCTGCCGGTGTCGCGCATCCCGGAGGAGCAGTACCAGGTCGCGCTCGACCTCGTGTACGACCGGCGCACCCCCGAGTACGACCCGCTCACCCGCTACCTGGAGCTGTTCGAGGGCGTCACGTCCACGACGGAGGACCGGGCGGCCGCGCTGCTGAGCCTGCCGCTGTTCGAGCGGCTGGAGCAGCGCATCATCGACGGCGAGCGCAAGGGCCTGGAGGGCGACCTCGACGAGGCGCTGACCGAGAAGCCGGCGCTGGCGATCGTCAACGACACGCTACTCAACGGCATGCGCACCGTCGGCGAGCTGTTCGGCAGCGGCCAGATGCAGCTGCCGTTCGTGCTGCAGAGCGCGGAGGTCATGAAGGCCGCCGTGGCACACCTCGAGCCGCACATGGAGCGGGTCGAGGGCGACGACGGCAGCAAGGGCACCATCGTGCTGGCCACCGTCAAGGGCGACGTCCACGACATCGGCAAGAACCTCGTCGACATCATCCTGTCCAACAACGGCTACAGCGTCGTGAACCTCGGCATCAAGCAGCCGATCAACGCGATCATCGACGCCGCCGAGGAGCACGACGCCGACGTCATCGGCATGTCCGGCCTGCTGGTGAAGAGCACGGTCGTGATGAAGGAGAACCTGGAGGAGATCAACCAGCGCGGGCTGTCGGCGCGCTGGCCGGTCATCCTCGGCGGCGCGGCGCTGACCCGGGCCTTCGTCGAGGACGACCTCGCCGAGCTGTACGCGGGGGAGGTCCGTTACGCCCGCGACGCGTTCGAAGGGCTGCGGCTGATGGACGCGGTCGCCAGCGTCCGCACCGACCCGGACAAGCAACTGGCCGACGTGCTGCCCGCGCTGCGCAAGCGCCGCGTCGCCCGCACCACCGTCGTCCGCGAGGAGGACGACGGCGACGACGTCCGCTCCGACGTCGCCACCGACAACGCCGTGCCGGCGCCGCCGTTCTGGGGCACCCGGGTGGTGCGCGGCCTGCACCTCGCCGACTACGCCGCCTACCTGGACGAGCGGGCGACGTTCATGGGCCAGTGGGGGCTCAAGGGCAGCCGCGACGGCGCCTCCTACGAGGAGCTGGTCGAGACCGAGGGACGGCCGCGGCTGCGCATGTGGCTGGACCGCCTGCACACCGAGAGCATCCTGGAGGCGGCCGTCGTCTACGGCTACTTCCCGGCCGTCTCCGAGGGCCGCGACCTCGTCGTCCTGGACCCCGAGGACCACCGCAAGGAGCTGGAGCGGTTCTCGTTCCCGCGCCAGCGCCGCGACCGCCGCCTCTGCCTGGCCGACTTCTTCCGGCCGCGCGAGTCCGGCGACATCGACGTCGTCGCGTTCCAGCTGGTGACCATGGGCTCAGGCGTGGCCGAGGCGACGGCGAAGCTGTTCGCCGCCAACTCCTACCGCGACTACCTGGAACTGCACGGGCTGTCTGTGCAGCTCACCGAGGGGCTGGCGGAGTACTGGCACGCGCGGGTGCGGGGCGAGCTGGGCTTCGGCGCCGAGGACGACCACGAGCTGGGCGGCATCCTCAAGCAGGAGTACCGCGGCTCGCGCTACTCCTTCGGCTACCCGGCCTGCCCGGACCTCGCCGACCGCGTCAAGCTGGTCCGGCTGCTGCGGCCCGAGCGGATCGGGGTGAACCTCTCCGAGGAACTGCAGCTGCACCCCGAGCAGTCGACCGACGCGCTGGTCGTGCATCACCCCGAGGCGAAGTACTTCAACGCGACCTGACGGCGGACGCCGTCAGTGCGGCATGCCGTTGCCCTCGGGCCGGCCGGCCTGCTCGGTGACGGCGAACCGCACCGAGCCCTCCGGGTCGACCGAGGCGTCGAGCGCCTTGTCGTCGAGGATGGCGGCCGCGTCCTGGTCGAGGAACAGCCGCGCGCCGGCGTCGTCGAGGACCTGGTCGCCCAGCTCCGGCGCGGGCCGCAGCTCGAGGTCGAGGCCGCCGTCGGGATTGGCCGCGATGCGCATGCCGGTGCCGGTGGGCATGTCGTCACGCGCCTCGATGTTGCGGATGACCGCAGCGGCGTTCTGGGTGAGTGTGAGCATGGTGAAACGCACCTCCGCAGGGCGCGCACCAGCGCACCCGCTCTTCGGTGAAATGGGGATCGGCATCGACGCCGATGCCTGGAGACGGCGGGCCGCTGGCCGGACCGCGATCGTACGGCGGGGTTATCGATCCTCTCCCGGCCGACACACGCCGGTTGACGAGCCGCTCGCACCACCCACGGTTCCCGCTGACCGAGCATCCGTCAAGCGCCGCGTGGAATTCGAGGGTGGGATCGCCGCCGGAGCCGGGTGGCGTCGAGCGTGCGGGTCGTCGTCGATGGTGGCGGTCGTCGATGTCGGGAGCCGTGGTCTGCAGGTGTCGAAGACGGCCCCGGCCATCGAGGACGACCGCGGCTGCCGGCGTGGAGCTGCTCGAGAGCGGCTGCCGGCCAAGGCGTTCGGGCGCCGCGGCGGCGGCATGGGACCATGGAGTACGTGACTTCGCCTCTGCCTGCCGCCGTCCTGTGGGACATGGACGGCACCATCGTCGATACCGAACCGCTGTGGATGGGCGCCGAGGAGGCGCTCGTGCGGCGCCACGGCGGCACCTGGACCCACGCCGACAGCCTGGCCCTGGTCGGCAGCGACCTGCTGGAGGCGGCCGCCTACATCCGCGCGGCCGGCAACATCCCGATGACGCCGGCGCAGATCGTCGAGCACATGGTGGGCGAGGTGCTGGCCGGCATCGCCGACGGCGTCACCTGGCGGCCGGGCGGGTTCGAACTGCTCACCGAGTTGCGGGCGCTCGGCGTGCCGCAGGCGCTGGTGACCATGTCGTACCGGAGCCTGACCGAGGCCGTCGTCGCCCAGTTGCCCGGCGGGCTGTTCGGCTCCGTCGTCACCGGCGACGAGGTCACCAACGGCAAGCCGCACCCCGAGCCGTACCTGACGGCGGCGCGCGAGCTCGGCGTCGACCCGGCCGGGTGCGTCGTCGTCGAGGACTCGCCGCGTGGCGCGGCCGCCGGACTGGCCGCCGGGGCGCTGGTGCTGTCGGTGCCGAACGCCGTCGCGGCGGTGCCCGAGCCGGGCCTCGTCGTCATCGACTCGCTCGACGGTGTCCGGGCCGCTGACCTGCTCGCCTTGTTCGAGGAGTCGAGGCTCGATCCGGTGTAATGTCACACTGTCATTTCGCATGGTTTATTTCGAAGGAATGTTGCGAAATCGCGATGTCTTCCTGACAACTCGGTGACTGTCCATCACACCCACACGAAGTACTGTCACAGGCCAACCGGTCGGAAACACCGCCCGGCAGTCGACTGTGTGAGGTGTGACATGCGTGGCATGAGCCTGAACCACAGGCTGGCCGCGGGAGCGGCGGCCGGTGCACTGGCCCTGGCGCTCACGGCGTGTGGCGGAGACGACGACGAGGGCTCCGCCTCGGGTGACAGTGGCGGCACACTCGTGTTCGCCGGTTCGGCCGATCCGGTGATCCTGGACGGCTCACTGATCAGCGACGGCGAGTCCGCCCGTGTGATCAACCAGATCTTCGAGGGCCTGGTCCGCAGCGAGGAGGGCGGCACCGAGATCGAGCCCGCCCTGGCCGAGTCGTGGGAAGCCAGCGAAGACGGCCTGACCTGGACCTTCACTCTGCGTGAGGGCGTGACCTTCCACGACGGCGAGGCGCTGGACGCCGAAGCCGTCTGCTTCAACTTCGAGCGCTGGTACAACTTCGCCGGCGTCCTGCAGAGCCCCGCGGTCTCCTACTACTGGGGCACCGTGATGGGCGGGTTCGCCGCCAACGAGGACCCGGCCATGGGCCAGAGCCTCTACACCGGCTGCACTGCCCAGGACGAACAGACCGCGGTCATCACGCTGTCGCGGCCGTCGTCGGCGTTCCTGTCCGCCCTGGCCATGCCGGCGTTCACCATCGCCAGCCCGGCCGCGCTGCAGGAGTTCGAGGCCGACGCCGTCAGCGGCACCGGCGAGGCCCCGTCCTTCGACGGCACGTTCGGCTACGAGCACCCGGTCGGCACCGGCCCGTTCCAGTTCGAGTCCTGGGAGCGCGGCTCCGAGGTGCGGCTGACCAAGTACGACGACTACTGGGAGGAGCCGGCGAAGGTCGACGAGCTGATCTTCACCGTCATCCCGGACGGCCCGGCCCGGCGGCAGGCGCTGGAGAGCGGCGAGGTCGACGGCTACGACCTGGTCGACCCGGCCGACGTCGACCTGCTGGAGTCCAGCGGCTTCCAGATCCTGCGCCGCCCGGCGTTCAACGTCGCCTACCTCGGCTTCCAGCAGAACGTCCCGCCGTTCGACAACCTGCAGATCCGGCAGGCCATCGCGCACGCGATCGACTTCGACAACGTCATCCAGACCAACTACCCCGAGGGTGCGGTCCGCGCCACCCAGTTCGTGCCGCCGGAGCTGTTCGGCTGGGCCGACGACGTCACGACCTACGAGTACGACCCGGACAAGGCGCGCGAGCTGATCGCGCAGTCCGGCGTCACCAACCTGACGCTGCCGTTCTGGTACCCGACCGACGTCTCGCGGCCGTACATGCCCAACGCCCAGGCCAACTGGGAGCTGATGGCGGCGGACCTGGAGGCGGTCGGCTTCACCATCGAGCCGCACACCGCGCCGTGGAACCCGGACTACCTGGACGCCACCCAGACCGGCGGGACGCCGATGTTCCTGCTCGGCTGGAACGGCGACTTCGGTGACCCGGACAACTTCGTCGGCACGTTCTTCCAGGACGTCAACCCGCAGTTCGGCAGCTTCGACAACCCGGAGATCTTCGCCAAGCTCGACGAGGCCGAGGCGGAGACCGACCAGGACGCCCGCACCGCGCTGTACCAGGAGGCCAACCGGATGATCATGGACTTCCTGCCGGGCATCCCGTACGTCCACAGTGAGCCGGCCATCGCCTTCCGCGAGGGCGTCACCGGCTTCGTGCCCGACCCGTTGTCGAACGAGAGCTTCGCGACCATCACGGTCGACTGACCAGATGCTCAAGTTCGTCGTACGGCGGTTGCTGCTGCTCGTCCCGATCCTGTTCGGGCTGTCGGTGCTGCTGTTCGTGTGGTTGCGTGCGCTCCCGGGAGGGCCGGCCCAGGCCCTCCTGGGGGAGCGCGCGACCGCCGAGTCCGTCGCCCGCATCGAGTCGCTCTACGGGCTCAACGATGCCTGGTACGTCCAGTACTGGAAGTTCGTCAGCGCCGCGGTGCAGCTCGACTTCGGCAACAGTGCCCGGACCAACCGGCCGGTCGCCGAGGAGATGGCCCGGACCTTCCCGGCCACGTTCGAGCTGGCGGTCGCGGCGCTGATCTTCGCGATCGGCATCGGCATCCCGCTCGGCTACTTCGCGGCGCGGAAGTACGGCAGCTGGCTGGACAACCTCTCGGTGTCCGGCTCGCTGCTGGGCGTCGCGGTGCCGGTCTTCTTCCTGGCCTACATCCTCAAGTACGTGTTCAGCGTCCAGCTGGGCTGGTTCCCGACCCAGGGGCGGCAGGACCCGCGCATGGACGCGGACCATCCGACCGGGTTGTACGTGCTGGACGGGTTGATCACGGGCAATCCGGAGGCCAGCTGGGACGCGATCATGCACCTGGTGCTGCCGGCCATAGCGCTGGGCGCCATCCCGCTGGCCGTCATCGTCCGCATCACCCGGGCCAGCGTGCTCGACGTCGTCCACGAGGACTACGTGCGCACGGCCGAGGCCAAGGGGCTGTGGGAGCGCACCATCACCCGCCGGCACGTGCTGCGCAACGCGCTGCTGCCGGTGGTCACCGTCATCGGGCTGCAGGCCGGGCTGCTGTTCTCCGGCGCCATCCTCACCGAGACGGTGTTCGCCTTCGACGGCGTCGGGCGGTTCATCGCGGAGGCGATCAGCAACCGCGACTACGCCGTCCTGCAGGGGTTCATCCTGGTGATCGCCGCGATATACGTCATCGTGAACCTGCTGGTCGACGTCTCCTACGGGTTGATCGACCCACGAGTGCGGGTGAGGTGACACATGAGCCTGTCCGAGATCGAGGCGACCGAGTCCGAGCAGGTCGAACAGCCGGCCGGCAACCTGCGCAAGGAGGCCTGGAAGCGGCTGCGCCGCGACCCGGTCGCGCTGGTCGGGTTCGGCCTGATCGCGTTCTTCGTGCTGGTCGCGGTCTTCGCGCCGCTGATCGCGCCGTACGCGCCGGACGCCCAGCCCGGCCGCGGCATCATCACGCCGACGAACATCCCCGGCCCGTCCGCGGAGCACTGGTTCGGGTTGGACGCGTCCGGTCGCGACGAGTTCAGCCGGGTCGTGTACGGCGCCCGGCAGTCGCTGCTGGTCGGCGTCGTGGCGACGCTGGTCGGCATGGCCGGCGGCCTGCTGCTCGGCGTCCTCGCCGGCGCGTTCGGCGGCAAGGTCGACGCCGTCGTCATGCGCATCGTCGACGTCATGCTGTCGATCCCCGGGCTGCTGATGGCGATCGCGATCGCCGCGCTGCTCGGCGCCAGCCTGTGGTCGGTGATGATCGCCATCGCCATCATCAACATCCCGGTCTTCGCGCGGCTGCTGCGCGGGCAGATGCTGTCCCAGCGCGGGTCCGACTACGTGCTGGCGGCGGTGTCGGTCGGGGTCCGGCGCCGGCCGATCGTGTTCGGGCACATCCTGCCGAACTCGATCTCGCCGGTCATCGTCCAGGCGACGCTGACACTGGCGACGGCGATCATCGAGGCGGCCGGGCTGTCGTTCCTGGGCCTGGGCAGCGCCGACCCGCGCGTCCCGGAGTGGGGCCGCATGCTGGCCGACACCCAGCGCTACCTGGCCTCCGCGCCACACCTGGCGTTCTTCCCCGGCATCGCCATCGTCATCGCCGCGCTGGGCTTCACCATGCTCGGCGAGCGGCTTCGCGAGGCCATCGACCCCAAGTACCGGCGGTGAGCGTGACCAGTACCGAACCCCTGCTCGACGTCCGCGACCTGTCCGTCACGTTCACCCGGAAGGGCGGGCCGACGGTGCGCGCCGTCGACGGCGTCTCGTTCACCGTCCGGCCGGGCGAGACCGTCAGCCTGGTGGGCGAGTCGGGCAGCGGCAAGTCGGTGACGTCGCTGGCGGTCATGGGGCTGCTGCCGCGCCGCGGCGTGCAGGTCGGCGGCCAGGTGCTGTTCGACGGCGACGACCTGCTGACGCTGCCGCGCGACCGCCTGCGCGACATCCGCGGCCGCGACATCGCCATGGTGTTCCAGGACCCGATGTCGTCGCTCAACCCGGTGGTGCCGATCGGCGTGCAGGTCACCGAGGTGCTGGAACGGCACCAGGACCTGCACGGCGAGAAGGCGCGGGCGGCGGCCGCGGACCTGCTGGCCCGCGTCGGCATCCCGGACCCCACCCGGCGGCTGAAGGAGTACCCGCACCAGCTCTCCGGCGGCATGCGCCAGCGCGCGCTGATCGCGATGGCGCTGGCCTGCCAGCCGCGGCTGCTGATCGCCGACGAGCCGACGACGGCGCTCGACGTCACCATCCAGGCACAGATCATCGAGCTGCTCAAGGAACTGGTGCAGGACACCGGCGCCGCGCTGGTGCTGATCACGCACGATCTCGGCATCGTCGCCGGGCTGTGCGACACCGTCCACGTCATGTACTCCGGCCGGGTGGTCGAGTCGGCCGGCCGGCGCGAGCTGTTCGCGCGGCCGCGGCACCCGTACACCGGCGGGCTGCTGGGGTCGGTGCCCCGGCTCGACGCGCCGCGCGGCGCCCCGCTGCACCCGATCCCGGGCTCGCCGACGGACGTGCTGCGCTGGGACCGCGGCTGCGCGTTCGCGCCGCGCTGCCAGAACCGGGTCGACGCCTGCACCGAAGGGCCGCCGCCGCTGGAGTCGTACGCCGGCCGGTCGCTGCGCTGCCTGAACCCGCTCACCGAGTCCGAGGAGGTGTCCGCATGAGTGACGACGACGTCCTCCTCTCCGTCCGCGGGCTCGAGGTCCACTTCCCGATCAGGTCCGGCATCCTCATCGAACGGCAGATCGGCTCGGTGAAGGCCGTCGACGGCGTCGACCTCGACATCCCGCGCGGCGCGACCGTCGGCCTGGTGGGCGAGTCCGGCTGCGGCAAGTCCACCCTCGGCCGGGCCATCCTGCGGCTGGTCGAGCCGACCGCCGGCACCGTCACCTTCGACGGCACCGACCTGCACAACCTGGCCGGCGAGGACCTGCGCCGGATGCGCCGGCAGCTCCAGATGGTCTTCCAGGACCCCATGGCCAGCCTCAACCCGCGGCAGAACGTCCAGTCGGTGCTGAGCGAGCCGCTGCGCGCCCACGGCATCGGCGGCGACCACGCCGCCCGGGTGCGCGAACTGCTCGACGTCGTCGGCCTCCCGGCGTCGGCGGCGAACCGGTACCCGCACGAGTTCTCCGGCGGCCAGCGCCAGCGCATCGGCATCGCCCGGGCCATCGCGCTGGAGCCGCAGCTGATCGTCGCCGACGAGCCGGTGTCCGCACTGGACGTGTCGATCCAGGCGCAGGTGGTGAACCTGCTGGAGGAGCTGCAGGACCGCCTCGGGCTGACCTACCTCGTCATCGCGCACGACCTCGCCGTCGTCCGGCACATCGCCGACGTCGTCGCCGTCATGTACCTGGGCGGGCTGGTCGAGCAGGCGCCGTCGGACGACCTGTACGCGACGCCGCTGCACCCGTACACGAAGGCGCTGATGTCGGCGGTGCCGATCCCGGACCCCGAGGTCGAGGACACCCGGCAGCGGATCCTGCTGCAGGGCGACCTGCCGTCGCCGGCCGACCCGCCGGCCGGCTGCCGCTTCCACACCCGCTGCCCGTTCCGGCAGCCGACCCGCTGCGCCGACGAGCGGCCGGCGCTGCGGACGGTTCCCGGGCATCCGGAGGCGCACACGGTGGCCTGTCACTGGGCCGAGGAGATCGAGGCCGGGCGCATCCGCCCCGACGCCGCCGCCGTCGTCGCGCCGAACCCGCAGCACGCGTCGGACCCCGCGGCCTGACGCCGAGGCCCGCCGACCCGCTACAAACGATCAGGTGACGTCGCCGCGCGGGAACGGGGCGGTACGTCACCTGATCGTTTGCCGACGGCCGGCCCGCTACTCCGTCGTGATGGCGCGCAGCACGTCGAGCTTGGCGGCGCGGCGGGCCGGCCTTGGCCGGTGTCCGGTGGCCGTTCGACGGCCCAGATCGTTGACGTCACTCGCGTGGTGGGCACTTCACCCGCCACGGCGCCGGATGGGCCTCGTCATCGCCGGCCATGCGGTGCTGACGCGAGTGAGGTGTACCCGCCCCGCGTGAAGTGCCCGCCCTACCCCGGCGACTCGGCGGAGGGGTGCCACGGCAGACTCGGCACCACGGACCGCCCGACCTGCGTCACTTCAGGCGGTGGCGTTGCCAGGCAGCGACGTGATCATCAACGGTCAGCGACGTCATGGTGTCGCCATCGGTTGATGATGATCATGGTTGGCGGGGGTTGCCACGACCCGAGGCCGTGGCAACCCCCGTCACCGGTGCGTCACTCCGTCGTGATGGCGCGCAGCACGTCGAGCTTGGCGGCGCGGCGGGCCGGCCAGACGGCGGCCAGCACGCCGACCACCGCGGCGAGCACGACGAACACGATCAGCTGACCGCCCGGGACCGAGAGCACCTCGAGCCCGTCGTCGGCGATGGCGCGTTGCAGCGATACCCCGAACAGCAGGCCGAGCGCGACGCCGAGGACGGCGCCGAGAACGGCGATGGCGATGGACTCGAGCCGGATGGTGCGCCGCAGCTGGCGCCGGCTCAGGCCGACCGCCCGCAGCAGCCCGACCTCGCGGGTGCGCTCCATGACCGACAGCGCCAGCGTGTTGACGATGCCGAGCACGGCGATCAGCACCGCCAGCCCGAGCAGCGCGTATACCAGGAACAGCAGCTGGTTGACCTGGTCGCGGGACTGCTGCTTGTACTCGTCCTGGTCCTGGACGGTGACCGTCGGGACGTCCGCGGTGGCCGCCTTCAGGCCGTCCTGGACGGTGGCGAGGTCGGCGCCGTCGTCGGCGATGACGTAGAGCATGGAGTCGAGCGACGGCACCGCGCCGTCGGCCAGCGTCTGCTGGCTGACCACCACGCCGCCGGCCAGCAGCGGCGACTGCGCGTAGATGCCGGCCAGCTCGATGTCCTCGTCGGAGCCGGGCAGCTGCAGCCGGACGGTGTCGCCGACGGACAGCCCCTTCGACTCGGCCTGGTCCTCGCCGATGAGGAACTGGCCGGGGCCGAGCTCGTCGGTGCCCGCGACCAGCTCGAGGTCGGCCGCCCGGCTGTACGCGACCGGGTCGAACGACTGCAGGAACGTCTGGTCGCCGTCGACGAGGCCGCCGGACATCCGCACCGACACCACCTCGTCGACGCCGTCGACCTGGCCGACCTGCTCGGCGATGCCGGGGGAGAACGGCTGCCCGACCGCGTTGGAGACGACGAACTGGGCGCGGACGCCGTCGTCGAGGGCCTTGTCGACCGTCGCGTTGGCCGACGCGCCGACGATGGAGATGGCCGTGACCAGCGCCATGCCGATCATCAGCGCCGACGCCGTGGCCGCCGTGCGGCGCGGGTTGCGCAGGGCGTTCTCACGCGCCAGCCGGCCGACGGTGCCGAATGCCTTCGGGTACCAGCCGGCCACGACCCGCAGCACCGGCGTCGCCAGCACCGGCGCCAGCAGCGCCACGCCGATGAACACCGCGAAGATGCCGGCGCCCACCATCAGCGCCGCGTCGTTCACGTCGGCGAACAGGCCGGTGGCCATGGCCGCCGCGCCGAGCAGCGTCAGGCCGCCGCCGACCCACAGGTGCACCCGGCGCGACGACTCGGTGGAGACGACGTCGTCGCGCATGGCCGCGATGGGCGGGACCTTCGACGCCCGCCGGGCCGGGACGTACGCGGCCACCATGGTGACCACGATGCCGACGACGTAGGAGATGACGACGGTGCGCGGCTGCAGCACCAGCCCGCCGGCCAGCTCCAGCCCGAACGCCCCGAACACCGTCTTGAGCAGCTGCGCGACACCGAGGCCGAGCAGCAGGCCGAGGGTCGAGCCGACGACGCCGACGACGAACGCCTCGAGCAGCACCGACCGCGTGACCTGGTGCCGGCCGGCGCCGAGCGCGCGGTACAGCGCCATCTCCTGCGAGCGCTGCGCCACCAGGATCGAGAACGTGTTCAGGATCAGGAACACGCCGACGAACAGCGCGATGGCGGCGAACACCAGCAGGAACGTGTTGAAGAAGCCGAGCCCTTCCTCGATCGCCGACGCGGTCTCCTCGTCGACGTCGGCGCCGGTCAGCGCCTCGAAGTCGCCCGGCAGGATGGCGCTGATCTCGTCGCGGACCTGCTCGGCGCTGGTGCCCTCGGCGGCCGTGACGGAGATGCGGTTGAACGCGTCGTCGCCGTCGAGGAACAGCTGCTGGGCATAGCCGGTCTCGAACACCGACAGGCTGGCGCCGGCCAGGCTGCCGGACTCGCCGAAGCGGACCACGCCGACCAGTTCGGCCGTCACGCGCGGGTCGTCGCCGGTGCCGACGAACTGGACGTCGTCGCCGAGCTGGTAGCCGGAGTCCTCGAACGTGCGGTCGTCGAGCGCGACCTCGCCGGGGCCGGACGGCAGCTCGCCGTCGACCAGCTCGAGCACCGGCGCGCCGTCGGCCACGGGGCCGTCGTGGTAGTTGACGGCGATGCCGGGGGCGCCCTGCGTGGTCATGACGTCGCCGTCGGAGTCGAGGACGAAGAAGCTCTGGTTCTCGACGTCGCCGTCGGCCCGCTCGACGCCGGGGAGATCGGCGACCTCGTCGACCAGGCCCGACGGGATGGTCGTGGTGGTGCCGGTGGCGAAGCCGGCGAACAGGTCGGCCTCGCCGGGGAGGTCGGGCCGCACGACGACGTCGGAGGACAGGCCGCCGAAGATGTCGTCGAAGGTGCGGTCGATGGTGTCGGTGAACACGTACGACCCGGCGACGAACGCCACGCCCAGCACGATGGCGAACGCGCTCATCGCCAGCCGCAGCTTGCGCGCGGCCAGGCTCTTGAGAGTCGCGCGGATCATGCCTGCTGTCCCACGGCGTCGAAGCCCTTCATCCGCTCCAGCACCTTCTCGGCCGTCGGGTCGGCCAGCTCGTCGACGATCTGGCCGTCGGCGAGGAACAGCACCCGGTCGGAGTAGGCGGCGGCGTTGGGGTCGTGGGTGACCATGACGATGGTCTGGCCGAACTCGCGGACCGAACGGCGCAGGAACGACAGCACCTCGGTGCCCGACCGGGAGTCGAGGTTGCCGGTGGGCTCGTCGGCGAAGATGATCTCGGGCTTGCTGACCAGCGCCCGCGCGCAGGCCACGCGCTGCTGCTGGCCGCCGGAGAGCTGGTTCGGCTTGTGCCCGAGCCGGTCGGCCAGGCCGACGGTCGCGATGACGTTGTCGAACCACTCCTTGTCGATGGACTGGCCGGCGATGTCGAGCGGCAGCGTGATGTTCTCCTTCGCCGTCAGCGTGGGGATCAGGTTGAACGCCTGGAACACGAAGCCGATCTTGTCGCGGCGGAGCTTGGTCAGCGCCTTGTCGTTCAGCCCGCTCAGTTCGGTGTCGCCGATGTACACCTCACCCGACGTCGACGAGTCCAGCGCGGCCATGCAGTGCATGAGCGTGGACTTGCCGGAGCCGGACGGGCCCATGATGGCGGTGAACCGGCCGGCGGCGAACTCCACCGTCACGCCGCCCAGCGCCACCACCCGGGTGTCGTCCTTGCCATAGATCTTCGTCAGGTCAACGGCGTGGGCCGCCGTGCGCGGCGAGCTGGGTTCCGTCGTCACCGGTGCGCTCCTCGTCAGCTGGTTCGTGGATCGGGTTCCACGCTATTGGCCGGAAGGGGCGGGATGATCGGCGAACCGCACTGTCTGCGGGGTCCACCGTGAGGAGTAGGGCACCGGCCGGAACCGTCCTGCGGGCGTACGACCGACCCCGGCGTCAGAGCGCGCCGGGCTGGACCAGGCCGCTCTCGTAGGCGTAGACGGCGGCCTGGACGCGGTCGCGCAGGCTCAGCTTCGTCAGGACGTTGCCGACGTGCGTCTTCACCGTCGTCTCGCTGACGACCAGCTCGGCCGCGATCTCGGCGTTGGAGTAGCCGCGCGCCACCAGCGTCAGCACCTCGCGCTCGCGGTCGGTGAGGTGCGCCAGGTTCGCCGGGGTGGGGGAGTCGGTGGCCGGGAAGCGGCTGGCGAACATGTCGAGCAGCCGGCGCGTGATGCTCGGCGCCACGACGGCGTCGCCGCGCGACACCGTCCGGATGGCCGTCACCAGGTCCTCGGCCGGGACGTCCTTGAGCAGGAAGCCGCTGGCGCCGGCCCGCAGCGCCTCGACGACGTACTCGTCGAGGTCGAAGGTGGTGAGCACCAGGACGCGCGGCGTGGTCTCGCGGGCGGCGCCGGTGATCTGCCGGGTCGCCTGCACGCCGTCGACGCGTGGCATGCGGATGTCCATCAGGACGACGTCGGGCTGCAGCGCCCGCGCGTCGGCCACCGCCTGCTCGCCGTCGCCAGACTCGCCGACCACGGCGATGTCGGACTCGGCCTCGAGGATCATGCGGAAACCGGTGCGCAGCAGCGGCTGGTCGTCCACCAGCAGCACGCGGATGGGCTGGGCCGTCATCGTGACATCGCTCCGTTACTGTCGTACGGGATCTTCGCCCGCACTTCGTAGCCGCCGCCGCGGCGGGGTCCGGCCGCGAGGGTTCCACCATAGAGGGCCACGCGTTCGCGCATGCCCAGCAGGCCGTGCCCTGGACGCCGGCCCTCCAGCGCGGTCGCCACCCCGTGGCCGTCGTCGCTGACCTCGACGTGCACCTCCGACGGCAGGTAGCGCACGTGGACGGTGGCGGCCGACGGGCCGGCGTGCTTGATGGTGTTCGTCAGCGCCTCCTGGATGACGCGGAACGCGGCGAGGTCGACGCCCACCGGCACGGCGCGCGGCTCGCCGTCGACCGTCACGTCGACCGGCAGTCCGGCGTCGCGCACCTGCTCGACCAGGAAGTCGAGGTCGCCGAGGCCCGGCTGCGGCGCCAGCGTGGCCGGATGGGCGCCGCGATCGTCGCCGTCGGGGGTGCGCAGGACGCCGACGACGCGGCGCATCTCGGCCAGCGCGGACCGGCCGATCTCCTCGATCGCCTCCAGCGCGACCGCCGTGCGCTCGACGTCGCGGTGCAGCGCGCGGCGGGCGCCGGCCGCCTGCACCGTCATGACCGACACATGGTGCGCGACGACGTCGTGCAGCTCGCGGGCGATGCGCGAACGCTCCTCGGTGATGGCGGCCCGCACCTCGACGTCGTTGGCCCGTTCCAGGCGGCGGGCGCGGTCCTCCAGTTCGGCGGTGTAGAGGCGGCGGCTGCGCATGGCCCGGCCGATGCCCCACACGCCGAGGATCACCAGCGCGCTGATGGTCAGGCCTGCTCCGGCGCCCATCGCCTGCTGATCGGCGTGACGGTCGACGTTGACCAGCGTGTAGCCGACGGAGACCGCGCTCTGCACGACGAGGACCAGCACCGACGCGCCCAGCCCGGCGTAGCTGGCGGCGCTGTAGACGGCGATCAGCAGCACGACCGCCGCCGTCGGCATGGCGTAGTCGACCGCGAGGAACGGCAGCGTCGCGACGGCCGTCCAGAGCCCGACGATCACCGGGTGCTGTCGCCGGACGATCAGCGGCAGCGTGATGACCAGCACCAGCGCGACCCCCAGCGCGTCGGCGTCGGCGTACTCGATGCCGTTGGGATCGGTGTACACGAACAGCGCGACGACGCCGGTGACGGCCAGGACGAACGTGATCGACGCGTCGAGCAGCCACGGCTCGATACGTGGGAAGAACTTGGCGCGCGCCGTCGTCACACGATCAACGGTAGGCCGCCCGCCCCCGTCTCCGGCTCGTCCTCGACGGCGAGCTCTGGCCTCCACCGGCAGGATGACCCACCGCCGCCGCCGTCAGGGCGACACCGGCGGGACCAGTCCGAGCTCGGCGAAGACGAACCCCAGCCATTCCGCCGCGTCGCGCTGCCGCTCGGCGGCGCTGGAGGTGAGGCCGTGGCCGGCGTTCTCGCGCACCCGCAGCAGGACGGCGCCCGGCCCCTGCTGTGCCTCCTGCAGCCGGGCCGCGAACTTGCGCGCGTGCCAGGCGGGGCAGCGCGGGTCGCGGTCGCCGGCGGCGAGGTAGACGGCGGGATACGTGCCGGGACGGATCAGGTGGTACGGCGACAGCGCGGCGACGTGCTCCGCGGCGTCGCCGCCCGGCCAGTCCAGCTCGGTGACGTACTTCCCGTACGGCGTCTCCAGGTCGGTGATCAGGTCCAGCGCCGGCACCAGCGGCACCGCCGCGCGCCAGACGTCCGGACGGGTCACCACGGCGGCGCCGGCCAGCCAGCCGCCGTGCGAGCGTCCGACGACGGCGAGGCGTTCCGGGTCGGCGCGGCCGGTCGCGACGAGGTCCGCCGCGACCGCGTGCAGGTCGTCGAGCACCGTCTGCTTGTGCCCCCGCCGGCCGCCCTCCCACCACTCCCGCCCCAGTTCGCCGCCGCCGCGCGTGTGCGCCCAGACGTGCAGCCCGCCGGACGCCGCGACCGCCGCCGCGTCGTCCGACCACTCCGGCGTCAGCGCGCGGTAGAACCCGCCGTACGCCGTGATCAGCGTCGGCCGCGGCCGCTGCCCGCACTCGTCCGGCCGGTACAGGCAGGTGTACGGGATCAGCGTGCCGTCGGCGCCGACCGCCTGCCGCTCCTCGACGACCGCGCCGGGCAGCCCGGTGGCCGCGTCCGCCAGCAGCCGCGGGACCTCGTCGCCCGGCCGCCAGCCGGACACCGTCCACGACCGGCTCGGCGACGACGCGGGCAGCAGCAGCTCCGGCGCGCCGGCCGGCCGGGCCAGCGCGTGCAGCGCCGCCACGCCCGTACGCACCGACACCCGCGGCGGCAGCGGCAGCACCCGGCCGCCCGCGGCGTCCAGCTCGCGCACCCGCGACCAGCGCCCGTCGACCAGCTCGACGGTGTACAGCGCCGCCCGCGTGCGGAGCAGCGCCACGATGACGCCGTCGCCCTCGGGCAGCAGCTCGCGCCAGCCGGCCGGGTCGCCGGGATCGTCCGCGTCGAACCGGATCGCGACCACCCCCCCGCGCGGCGCGCCGACGTCGGTCCACGCCACGTACTCGTCGCCGATCGGGTAGCCCGCGACCAGTGGCCCGTCGACCCCGGGCACGGCGGTCAGGAACGGCCGCCAGCCGCCGTCCGGGTCGGTGCGGTCCTGGACGGCGACCGGCAGCGGCGTCAGCAGCCCGTGCGCCGCCACCGTCCAGCGGCCGTCGCCGGCCTGGATCAGCGTGTAGTCCGGCGACGGGGCCGGCAGCGGGATCGGCTCCGCGTGCTCGGTCCGCGACCGCAGGTCGTAGCGGAAGATGGCCTGCTCGAACCGGTCCACCGGCGCGGTCATGCCGAGGTAGTGGAACCCGGACGAGTCCGGCAGCCAGCTCACGCCGCCCAGCAGCCCGTCGAACAGCAGCCGGTCCGGGCCGTGGCCGAGCGGCTCGCCGGACCCGGTGTCGAGCAGCCGGATCGCGTTCTCCTCGCCGCCGCCCTGCCCGATGCCGACCGCCAGCACCGTCCCGTCCGGCGACGGCGCCAGCCACGCGGCCCGCTCGCCGGCCGGCAGCCGGGCCACTGTCTCGCCCGGGCCGAGCGGTTCGGCGCTCGCGATCAGGGCGGCGCCGTCGGCCCGGAACCAGCGGCCGGCGGCGGGGACCGGCAGCGCCGGCGGCGGGCCGCCGTTCAGCCGGCCGAGCAGCCCGGCCAGCGCGTCGAGGTGCGGCCAGGCGCCGACGGTCTCGCCGGCGGCGGCCGCCTGGGCGCGCTGCCAGGCGAGGACGTCGGCGTCGTCGGCCTCCAGCCAGCGGTACGGGTCCGCGGTCGTGGTCGTCATGCGCGTGATCCTCGGCGCTCGACCGCTTGTGGCGCCGATCGTGCAGGATATGGATGCTGATGTTCTGCTGAGGGACGGAAATGGACACTCTCGACGACGACGATCTCGCCCTGCTGCACGCCGTCCAGCTGGCTCCGCGGGCGCCGTGGCAGCGGCTCGGCCCTGTCCTGGGCGCCGACCCGGTGACGGTGGCGCGGCGGTGGGCGCGGCTGTCCGGATCCGGCGCCGCGTGGTTCGCCCTGCACCCTGCGCTGGACGGCCTCACCTTCGCGTTCGTCGAGGTCTCCTGCGGCGGGAGTCAGGCGGACGTCGTCGCGGCGCTGGTGCGCGACCCGCGGGTGGTGACGCTGGAGCACGTCACGGGTGACCGCGACCTGCTGCTGACCGTGCTGGTGCCGGAGCTGCCCGACCTCGCCGAGTTCCTGCTGACCGGGCTGCCCGCGGTGCCCGGCGTGCGGGCGGTGCGGACGACGGTCGGGATCCGGTCGTTCCTCTCCGGCAGCCGGTGGCGGCTGCGGGCGCTGTCGCCGTCGCAGCAGGTGCGGCTGGCGGCGCTCGGCGGCTCCGGGGCCGTGGGCGACGGTGCGGGCGGCGGGGGCGGCGGGCCGGCGCGGGGGAGCGCGGAGTACCGCGCGCTGCTCCGGCTGCTGTCGGCGGACGCCCGGCTGGGCGCGACCGAGGTGGCCTCGCGGCTGGGCGTGAGCCGGGTGACCGCCCGGCGCCGCCTGGCCGCCGCCTTCTCCGGCGACCTCGTCGTCCGCTGCGACGTGGCCCAGCCGCTGACCGGCTGGCCGGTCACCGCCATGCTCTGGGCGCAGGTCCCGCCCGGCCACGTCGACGACGTCGCCCGGCGGCTGGCCGGCCTGCCGGAGGCGCGGGCCGCGGAATCGGTGACCGGCGGCGCGGCCAACCTGCTGCTCGGCGTGTGGCTGCGCTCCCTCGCCGACCTGCAGCGGCTGGAGGCGGCGCTGGCGGAGCGGGTGCCGGAGCTGCGGGTGCTGGACCGGTCGATCGCGCTGCGGACGGCCAAGCGGATGGGCCACCTGCTCGACGCGTCCGGGCGGGCCGTCGGCCACGTGCCGGTGGATCCCTGGGCCACCCCGGCCAGCTGACCCGGTCCGCGGCGCACGGCCCGCCTGCTGCCCCGATTCACGGTTCCTGCTCGGCAGCCTTCGCCACGGCCAGCGCGTCGAGCGGGTCGGCCTTTCCGCGCGGGCCGCTGTGGTGGCGTTCGGCCACCATCAACCGGACCGGCACCCACACCACCGAGGCCCCGGCAGCCACCAACACGTTCGCCAGGCGCCGGGCCAGGCCACGACCGTCCGCCCACGGTCACCATGAGAAGCGTCCGTCCTACTCGCAAGCGTGTGATGGGCGAACCACGAGAGCCCCGCCGAGCAGCACCGGCACACACGAGCTTGACAGAGAGATCATCAACCTTTTGGGCTGCCACGACAGCCAAAAAGGTGGACGATCATGGTCGACGCCACGCGGGGAGCGTCCGGCCGGCACCATCGACAGCGCCAGTTCCGGTTCGGCGTCGGATCGGGCGGTTTCGCGAGCCTCCGGATATCGAGTCGACCGGCTGACGACGCAGGCCACCCCGGCCGGCTGAGGCCAGGCGGAGAGGACCGTCAGGCGTCGACCGGGGAGGTGCGGGGCGAGGGGGCCTCGTCGTCGTCGGGGGAGGCGGCGACGCGGTCGGGGAGCGGCGGCGGCGTGCCGCCGTACGCCGGGCACAGCGCCTGATAGGAGCACCAGTCGCACAGCCGGCTGGGGCTGGCCCGCCAGTCGCCGGCCTCGGTGGCCCGTTCGATGGCCGCCCACAGCGCCGCCAGCTTGCGCTCGGTGGCCCGCAGGTCGGCTTCGTCGGGCTCGTACCGCAGCAGCTCGCCGCTGCCGAGGTAGATGAGCTGGAGTAGCCGCGGGACCCGGCCGTGCAGCCGCCACAGCACCAGCGCGTAGAACCGCATCTGGAACATGGCCCGCTGCTCGAACCCGGCCCGCGGCGCCTTGCCGGTCTTGTAGTCGACGACGCGGAGGTCGCCGGTGGACTCGGCGCGGTCGAGACGGTCGACGTAGCCGCGCAGCCGCAGGCCGGAGTCGAGCGTCGTCTCGACGTACAGCTCCCGCTCCACGGGCTCGAGGCGGGTGGGGTCCTCCAAGGTGAAGTACCGCTCGACCAGGGCCTCGGCGCTGGCCAGCCACGCCACCAGGGCCGACCCGTCCTCGTCGTCGGCGAACAGGTCGGCCACCGCGGGCTCGGCCTCGAGCAGCGCGTCCCACGCCGGCCGGACCAGTTCGGTGGCGCGCCCGGGCGTCCGCTCGCCGGACGGGAGCTCGTACAGCCGCTCCAGCACGCTGTGCACGACGGTGCCGCGGGTGGCATCGGAGCTGGGCGGCTCGGGCAGCCGGTCGATGGTGCGGAACCGGTAGAGCAGCGGGCAGGTCATGAAATCGGCGGCGCGCGACGGCGACAGGCTGGGCACGCGCTCGGCCCCGGGGTCGTCCCCGGGAGCGGTGTGCGTGCGGATCGCCATGTTCGTGACTGTAGATCACCCCTCCGACAGAGCCGGGCCGCACACGCCGCCGCGTCCGCCACGTAGCCTTGGAAGATGGCAACCGGTCGTGGTCGGCAGCTGAGCATCGGACGCATCGCGGGCATCCCCGTCTTCGTCAGCCCGACGTGGTTCCTGGTGGCCGCCATCATCACCTACTGGGGCCGCGGCGTCGCCCAGCACTACCTGCCCGAGCTGTCCGACGGCAGTGCCTACCTGGTCGCGTTCCTGTTCGCCGTGCTGCTGTACCTGTCGGTGTTCGTGCACGAGCTGGGGCACGCGCTGACGGCGCGCCGGCTGGGGCTGCCGGTGCGCGGCATCACGCTGCACTTCCTCGGCGGCTACACCGAGATCGAGCGCGACGCGCCGACGCCGGGACGCGACCTCGTGGTGTCGGCGGCCGGGCCGCTGCTGTCGCTGGCGCTCGGCGGGCTCGGCCTGCTCGCCGTCCAGGCCATCGACGATCGCGTGCTGTCGTTCCTGGTGTGGGAGCTGGCGGTCGCCAACCTGCTGGTCGGCGTGTTCAACGTGCTGCCCGGCCTGCCGCTCGACGGCGGGCACATGCTGCGGGCGGCCGTCTGGCGGGTCACCGGCGACGAGCACCGCGGCACGGTCGTGGCGGCGCGCTGCGGTCAGGTGCTGGCCGGTCTCGTGCTGGTCCTCCCGTTCGCGCTGAACGGCGGCCGGCCGCAGATCTCCGTCATCATCTGGGCGGGGCTGGTCGCGGCGCTGCTGTGGAGCGGCGCGACGCAGGCGCTGACGGTCGGCCGCATGCGGGCCCGGCTGCCGCGTCTCGACACCCGGACGCTGGCCCGCCGCGCGGCGCCCGTCGCGCCCGACCTGCCGGTGTCCGAGGCCATGCGGCAGGCCCGCGAGGCGAACGTGACGTCGCTGGTCATCGTCGACAGCGCCGGGCGGCCGACGGGCATCGTCAGCGAGAGCTCGGTGGCGGCCATCCCGGAGCAGCGCCGCCCGTGGGTGACCATCGGGCAGCAGTCGCGCTCGCTGCAGCAGGGCCTGATCCTGCCGCTCGACGTCCGCGGCGACGACCTGTTGAAGGCCATGCGCGAGCTGCCGGCCACGGAGTACCTGGTGGTCGACGGCGAGGGCCGGGTGTACGGCGTGCTGGTGACGTCCGACGTCGACCACGCGCTCGCGGCACGCTGATCCACGCGCCGGCCTGTCGGACCCGGCCGCTAGCCTCGACCGCATGTCCGCGACCGAATCGTCTCGCCGCACCGGGCCCTTCCGGGTCGGCGACCACGTGCAGCTCACCGATCCCAAGGGCCGGCACCACACCATCACCCTCCAGGACGGCAAGGAGTTCCACACCCACAAGGGATCGTTCCAGCACGACCAGCTGATCGGCCAGCCCGAGGGCTTCGTCGTCATCTCGACCGGCGGGACGGCCTATCTCGCCCTGCGGCCGCTGCTGTCCGACTACGTGCTGTCCATGCCGCGCGGCGCGGCGGTCGTGTACCCGAAGGACGCGGGCCAGATCGTGGCCATGGCCGACGTCTTCCCGGGCGCACGCGTGGTCGAGGCCGGGGTGGGCTCCGGCGCGCTGACGATGTCGCTGCTGCGGGCGGTCGGCGAGCACGGCACGGTGCACTCGTACGAGCGGCGGGCCGACTTCGCGAAGATCGCCGCCGAGAACGTCGAGCGGTTCTTCGGCGCCGAGCATCCGGCCTGGCAGCTGACCGTCGGCGACCTCGTCGAGTCCCTCGACGACGCCGAGGCCGACCGCGTGGTGCTCGACATGCTGGCGCCCTGGGAGTGCGTCGACGCCGCGGCGGGCGTGCTGGTGCCGGGCGGCGTGCTGTGCTGCTACGTCGCCACCACCACCCAGCTGTCGCGCACGGTCGAGACCATCCGCGAGAGCCAGCGGTTCACCGAGCCGGTGTCCTGGGAGTCCATGGTGCGCACGTGGCACGTCGAGGGCCTGGCGGTACGCCCCGACCACCGGATGATCGGCCACACCGGCTTCCTGGTCACGGCCCGCCGCATGGCCCCCGGGGTCACCCCGCCACCGCGTCGCAGACGGCCCGCGCCCGGCAACACCGCCGGCAAGGACGCCGGCAATGACGGCGGAACCGCCACGCCGGCGAGCGAGTTGGGGTAGAGAGAATTACCACGCCCATCGGACCGAAAGTCAACATCTGGTCACTAGCTGATCTCCTGCATGGCGTTCGGGCCGGGCGACTGTAAGGTCTGGCTATAGACGACCCCCTTCCGAGGAGGTGCGAGATGGCGTCGTACGACGATGGCTTCGATCAAGGCCGTCGCGGGTCCGGGCGCGAGCCGTCCGACATGGCCGGCGAGGTGGCTTTCCTCGAAGCACGACTGGCGTCCGTGAACGCCCAGAACGAGCGGCTCGCGGCCACACTGCGCGAGGCCCGCGACCAGATCGTGGCGCTCAAGGAGGAGATCGACCGGCTGGCCCAGCCTCCGTCCGGGTTCGGCACGTTCCTGTCCACGTACGACGACGGCACGGTCGACGTCTTCACCGGTGGCCGCAAGCTCCGGGTCGCCGTCAGCCCCGACGTCGAACTGGGCGAGCTCCGGCCCGGCCAGGAGGTCATGCTCAACGAGGCGCTCAACGTCGTCCGGGCGCTCGAGTACGAGCGGGTCGGCGAGGTCGTCATGCTCAAGGAGCTGCTCGCCGACGGCGAGCGCGCGCTGGTCATCGGGCACACCGACGAGGAGAAGGTGGTCCGCATCGCCTCGCCGCTGCAGGACTCCGGCCTCCGGGTCGGCGACTCCCTGCTGCTCGAGCCGCGTGCCGGGTTCGTCTACGAACGCATCCCGAAGTCCGAGGTCGAGGAGCTCATCCTCGAAGAGGTCCCGGACATCGACTACTCCGACATCGGTGGTCTGGCGCGGCAGATCGACCAGATCCGCGACGCCGTCGAGCTGCCGTTCCTGCACGCCGAGCTGTTCCGCGAGCACGAGCTGCGCCCGCCCAAGGGCGTGCTGCTGTACGGCCCGCCCGGGTGCGGCAAGACCCTCATCGCCAAGGCCGTCGCCAACTCGCTGTCCAAGCAGATCGCGAAGCTGAAGGGGATGTCCGAGCACAAGTCGTACTTCCTCAACATCAAGGGCCCGGAGCTGCTGAACAAGTACGTCGGCGAGACCGAGCGGCACATCCGCCTGGTCTTCCAGCGGGCCCGCGAGAAGGCCAGCGAGGGCACCCCGGTCATCGTGTTCTTCGACGAGATGGACTCCCTGTTCCGCACCCGCGGCTCGGGCGTCTCCTCCGACGTCGAGAACACCATCGTCCCGCAGCTGCTCAGTGAGATCGACGGTGTCGAGGGGCTCGAGAACGTCATCGTCATCGGCGCCTCGAACCGCGAGGACATGATCGACCCCGCCATCCTGCGGCCGGGCCGGCTGGACGTGAAGATCAAGATCGAGCGGCCCGACGCCGAGGCGGCCCGCGACATCTTCAGCAAGTACCTCACGACCACCCTGCCGCTGCACCCCGACGACCTCGGCGAGCACGGCGGCGACCGGGTGGCCACGACGGCGGCCATGATCCAGCGGTCGGTCGAGAAGATGTACTCCGAGACCGACGACAACCGCTTCCTCGAGGTCACCTACGCCAACGGCGACAAAGAGGTCCTGTACTTCCGCGACTTCAACTCCGGCGCGATGATCCAGAACATCGTCGACCGCGCGAAGAAGATGGCGATCAAGGACCTCCTCGACACCGGCGCGCGGGGCCTGCGAGTGCAGCACCTGCTGACCGCCTGCTTCGACGAGTTCAAGGAGAACGAGGACCTCCCGAACACCACCAACCCCGACGACTGGGCCCGCATCTCCGGCAAGAAGGGCGAGCGCATCGTCTACATCCGCACGCTCATCTCGGGCAAGCAGGGCACCGAGGCCGGCCGGTCCATCGACACCGTGGCCAACACCGGCCAGTACCTCTGACACTGCGACATTGAACAGCGTGCCCGGCGGAGGCGCCGTCCTGCTCGATGCGGGGCGGCGCCTTCGCCGTTCGTGGCCGGCGCTGGTCGCGCTGGCGGCGGCCGGCCTGGTAGCGCGCGAGTACTCGCTCGACGCGGCGGTGTGGGCGGGCCGGCACTCGGCGGTGCTCGGGCTGCTCGTGCTGGCGCTGGTGCCGCTCGGTTCGATGCTGGTCACCGTCGCGATGCTGCTGGTCATGCGCCCGTCGACGGTGCCGCCGGGACGCCGCGTGCGTACGGTGTTCGCGGTGCTGGGCAGCCTCATCGTCCCGTTCCTCGTCGTCTACGAGCACTACGGCACGTTCGCCGAGGACCAGCGGGAGTACTACAACCAGGCCGCCCACGACGCCGCGGAGCTGGCCGCCACCACCGGCGAGGTCAGCGACCGCATCCCGGCCGGTGCGTCGGCGGCGGTGCTGGGGACGGCGCTCGGCGCGCTGGCGCTGCGGTCGCTGGCCGGGCGGCTCTCGCGGGGACGGCCGCAGACGTCGGGCCGGCGGACGGCGCTGCAGGTGCTGGCCGGCTACTGCGACGTCGTGTGGATCGTGCTCGGCGTCTTCGTCGTCGCGCTGGCGAACCGGCGGGTGCGCGACTGGTGGTCCGGCCGGGTCGCGACGGACCGCGTCGAGACGTGGTGGGCGGAGCTGACCGACCGGTTCGAGCTGCTCGACCGGCTGGCGGCCGGCCTGGTCCCGACGACGGACCTGCTGGTGGCGGGCGTGTTCACCGGCCTGGTGGTGCCCATCTCGTGGCTGGCGTTCGGGACCATCGTGTACGGCACGCAGCCGGCCGATGCCGTGGCGCCGGCGGCCGGGCGGATGGCCACCCGGCTGAGCGCCCACGTCGGCGAGCAGAACGTCGCCCGGGCGTGGCGTCTGGGCCTGGACGGCGAGCGCCGGTTCGGGCCGCTGGCGGCCGGGCTGACGATGATCTGGCGGTCCGGGTGGGCGTCGGCGCTGCTGTTCTGCGTGGCCTACGTCGCGGTCGGCCTGACCGGCCACCTCGTCTGGGGTGTCGCCCGGCTGGTCGTGGGTCCGGCGCCGGTGGCCGACTGGACGGCACTGGCCGGGCCGCTCGAGGCGGTGTCGATGATCCTCGTGCAGGTGCTGTCGGCGGCGCTGCTGGCGGCCGCCGCCGACGCGCTGGTCGGCCGGCTGCCGGCCACCGCCGTCACGGCACCGGAAGCGTCCAGTACTCCGGTAGCAGTTCCAGCGCGCTGACCCGCAGGAGGTCCGGCTCGGCGTCGTCCGGCAGCAGGAAGTACACGACGCCACCGGCGTCGGGCCCGCCGCAGTACACGCCGATCGACTCGTCGTCGTACGACGGGAGGTAGCGCGACCCGGCCGTGTACCGGTTCCCGTCGCCGTCCTGCAGCTGGGCCGTGCAGTTCAGCGACTCGTCGTCGCCGCCGCCGGAGGCCAGTTCCGCGCGCCAGACGGTGTAGCCGTCGGGCGGCGGCTCGTCCGGCACGTCGCCGGCCCGGCCGAACTCGGCCAGTTGCAGCGACACGTCGCCCACGACCGCGCGGCCGTCGCCGCCGGGGGAGACGGCGATGCGCTCGCCGCGCGGCCACCACACGTCGCGGGCCTGCTCCGAAACGGGCCACGCCAGCCCGGCCAGCGCCACCACCATGACCGGCAGCGCGACCCGGTTCCGCCGCCACCACTCCCGACTCATCCGCCGGCCTCCGCGAGGTCGCGCGAACGCGGCTCCAGCGGCTCGTCGTCCGCCTCGTCCACCCGCAACGCCACCTCGGCCTCGGCCCGCGGCACCGCCCGGCCGGGCGCGTCCGGGCTGATCACCAGCGTGAGCCGGCCCAGCGCGTCGGACGGCAGCTCGAAGACGACCTCGCCCCGCTCGGGGACCCGCGGGTCGAACGGGTTGCCGATCATCGGGTTGGCGGCCCGGTTGGACGACGCGTACTCGCGGCCGCGCCGGTCGCGCAGGGCCATGCCGGAGATGGCGGCCGGCTCGTCCAGCGCCGCCGCGGTGACGTCGACGGCGATCCACACGCCGTCGCTGGCCTGGTCGTCCAGCCCGTCGGTCAGCACCGTCGCGGCACGGGCGCCGTGCACCGTCACCTCGACCGGTTCGACGACGGCCCGGTCGCCGGCCGTCGCTTCGTCGACGAACGGCCCGGTCCGCGGCCACCAGGTGTCCGCCCGGGCGCCGACGGCGCCGGCCGCGATCACGACCGCGATCATCGCGACCAGCCCGGCCGGCGACGGCCGCCGGACCCGCCGGTGCCGCGCCATCACGACTCCTCCTCGACGAGCGCGTCGCCCGTGGCGTCGTCGCGGGGGAGCGTGGTGTGCGCCGCCACCCCGTCGGCCCGCCACACCCGCCCGGCGTCGATGGTGCTGTCGGACAGCCGCGACCGCAGGTACGACACCGCCAGGTCGTCACCGAGGTCGGGCACGTCGCCGACCGGCCAGAGCAGCGCGACCCGGGCCGGCAGGCCGGGCTGCAGCCCCGGCGACAGGGTCGCGTCGGCGAGCAGCAGGACGCGGTCCGGCTCGCCGTCCACCCGCAGTTCCGGCGGCAGCCCCAGCGAGCGCTGCGGGAAGGTGATGGTGGCGTCGGTGAGGGCGGTGACGTCGGCCTCGACGACCAGCCAGGCGGCCGCTTCGGCGTACTCGAGCCCGTTGGTCGCGATGTCGTCGCGGATCGTCCACGACCGCGCCGCCAGCCGCACCGGCCCGAGGTCGACGTCGGCGCCCGCCTCGACCCGCTCGGGCTCGGGCGTGGGCGCCGCCCGCAGCCCACCGGTGAGCGCCGTGACCAGCACGGCGGCCACCAGGGCCAGCCAGGCGGCGCGACGCGGCCAGGTGCCGGCGAGGGCCGCCGCGATGGCGCGGGCGGACAGGGACATCGCGGGGATCATACGAGATGAGCGCCGCGTAGGGTTCGGGGCATGACCTCCTCGCAGCGCTCGATCGGCTGGGGCGTCGTCGCCACCGGCGCCATCGCCCACAACGTCGCCGGCGACCTGCGGCTGCTCGAGGACAGCCGGTTGGCGGCGGTCAGCTCCCGCCGTCTCGACCGCGCCGAGGCGTTCGCCCGCGACCTCGGCGTCGACCGCGCCTACGACGACGTCCGCGCACTGGTCGACGACCCCGCCGTCGACGTCGTCTACGTCGCCACCCCGCACGCCCAGCACGCGCCGGTCGTCGAGCTGGCGCTCGAGGCCGGCAAAGCGGTGCTGTGCGAGAAGGCGTTCACGACGTCGCTGGCCGACACCACCCGGCTGGCCGAGCTGGCCCGCAAGCGCGGCGTGTTCTGCATGGAGGCCATGTGGACGCGGTTCAACCCGCTGATCACCCGGCTGCGGCAGCTGGTCGCCGACGGCGCCATCGGCGATGTCCGCGCGGTGTCGGCCGACCTCGGGTTCGTCGCGCCGGCCGACCGCACCGACCGGCTGTGGGACCCCACGCTCGGCGGCGGGGTGCTGCTCGACGTCGGCATCTACCCGGTCGCGTTCGCGCAGATGCTGCTCGGCGCGCCGTCCGCGCTCACCGTCACCGGCACGCTGAACGAGCAGGGCGTCGACAACGAGGCCGGGCTGCTGCTCACCTGGCCCGCCGGCGTCCGGGCCCACCTGGACGTGTCGCTGATCTCGCCGATCCCCGGATCCGCGCTGGTCATGGGCACGACGGGCCGCATCGAGGTGCCGCCGCGGTTCCACGCGGCCACCGTCATGCGGCTGGTGCACGCGCCCGCCCGCGGCGTCGAGGAGACCCAGACGTTCGAGTGGGAGAAGGAGGGCCGCGGCTACCTGCCCATGCTGCGCGCCGTCGCCCAGGCGGTCCGCGAGGGCCGCACCGAGTGCCCGGAGATGCCGCTGGCGCACACCGTCGAGATCGCCGGCATCCTGGAGCGGGCCCTGGATGGGCTGGGCGTCCGCTATCCGGAGCCGGCGCCGGTCGAGTCGCTGCGCTGAGCCGTGCGGGTCGAGCCGCTGACCGAGGCGCTGTGGCCGGCGTTCGAGGACCTCCTGGCCGACAGCGGGGGAGCGGCGGCCCGCTGCTGGTGCATGGCGTGGCGACTCGGCCCCGAGTACCGGAAACGGGCACCGGCGGCGAACCGCGACGACTTCCGCGCCGTCGTCGCGGCCGGCCCGCCGCCCGGGCTGCTGGCACTCGACGACGACGGCCGCGCGGTCGGCTGGTGCCAGGTGACGCCGCGCTCCGCCATCCCGGCGCTGGATCGGCCCTGGCGGCTGCGCGCCGTCGACGACGTCCCCGTGTGGGCCATCACCTGCTTCTACGTCCGCAAGGGGCAGCGCCGGCAGGGCATCACGTCGGCACTCGTGTCGGCCGCGGTGGCCCTGGCCCGGGCGGCCGGCGCGCCCGCCGTCGAGGCGTATCCGCTGGACGGCGCGGTCTCGCCTAGGGGGTGTCTGACGGATATTGGTGGATGCGGGCGGCGTCCAGGGGCCGGTCCAGCAAGGCGGAGGAGGAGGTCGATGCGGTGCCATCGGGCGACGACGACAACGCAGCTGGTCGGCGTCTGGGCGTCGATCCGCGCCGCCGAAGCTCCGTCAGACACCCCCTAGCTCCACCAGCACGGGGTATGTGTCCACCTTCCTCCGGGCGGGGTTCACCGAGGTGGCCCGGCGATCACCGGAGCGGCCGATCCTGCGGCTGCTGCCGTAGGCTCGTGACATGAGTGCCCGTCGCATCATGGGAATCGAGACCGAGTACGGCATCTCGGTGCCCAGCAACCCTGCGGCCAACTCCATGCTGGCCTCGTCGCAGGTGGTCAACGGCTACGCGGCGCAGCGCGCGCACGCGCGGCGGGCGAGGTGGGACTTCGAGGAGGAGAACCCGCTGCGCGACGCCCGCGGGTTCGAGCTGTCCCGCGGCGGCGCCGACCCCAGCCAGCTCACCGACGAGGAGATCGGGCTGGCCAACCTCATCCTCACCAACGGCGCCCGCCTCTACGTCGACCACGCCCACCCCGAGTACTCGTCGCCCGAGGTCACGTCCCCGCGCGACGCCGTCGTCTGGGACAAGGCCGGTGAGACCATCATGGGTGTCGCGGCCCAGTGGGCCGGCCGGCTGCCCGGCGCGCAGCCCATCCAGCTGTACAAGAACAACGTCGACAACAAGGGCGCCTCGTACGGCTGCCACGAGAACTACCTGATGAACCGGTCGACGCCGTTCGCCGACATCGTCCGCCACCTCATCCCGTTCTTCGTGTCGCGCCAGGTCGTGTGCGGCGCCGGGCGGGTCGGCATCGGCCAGGACGGCAGCGGGCACGGCTTCCAGATCTCCCAGCGCGCCGACTACTTCGAGGTCGAGGTCGGGCTCGAGACCACCCTCAAGCGGCCGATCATCAACACCCGCGACGAGCCACACGCCGACCCCGAGCGCTACCGCCGCCTGCACGTCATCCTCGGCGACGCGAACCTCTCCGAGATCTCGACCTACCTCAAGCTCGGCACTACCGCGATCGTCCTCGCCATGATCGAGGACGGCTTCCTCGGCGGCGACCTCGCGGTGTCGCGGCCGGTCGGCGCCCTGCACGAGGTCTCGCACGACCCCACCCTCAAGCACCTGATCGAGCTGGCCGACGGCCGCAAGCTGACCGCCGTCCAGCTCCAGACCGAGTACGCCGAGCAGGCCCGCAAATTCGTCGAGGACCGCTACGGCGCCGACGTCGACCCCGTCACCGCCGACGTGCTGAACCGCTGGGAGACCACCCTGCAGGCGCTGGCCACCGACCCGATGTCGCTGTCCGACCAGCTCGACTGGGTGGCCAAGCTGGCGCTGCTGCGGTCCTACCGCGACCGCGACGGCATGGACTGGAAGCACCCGAAGCTGCACCTCATCGACCTCCAGTACGCCGACATCCGGCCCGAGCGAGGGCTCTACCGGCGGCTGGTCGCGAAGGGCCGCATGCAGCGCATCGTCACCGACCAGGAGATCGACGACGCCGTCCACCTGCCGCCCGAGGACACCCGCGCCTACTTCCGCGGCCGCTGCCTCGACAAGTACGCCGACTCCATCGCGGCGGCCTCCTGGGACTCGGTGATCTTCGACCTCCCCGGTCGCGAAGCGCTGCAGCGCGTGCCCACGCTCGACCCCAGCCGCGGCACCAAGGCCCACGTCGGCGACCTCCTGGACCAGTGCGACACGGCGGGTGACCTGGTCAGCGCACTGACCCAGCGCTGAGTCCGTTGGCCGCTGGGCGCTAGTTCGCCGCCTTGCGGCAGTGGGCCGTCCCCCTTGCCCATTTTCTCAGCCGCGGCACCGCGCCTCAAGCGGACCCATTGGCGCTTCGCGCGGCGAAGCACCGCTTGACCCGCGGCACCGCGGCCAAGAACGGGCAGCTATCAGGGGGACGGGGGAAGTGCGGGCAGAGACCGCCCGGTGCGCCGTGCGCCGTTTGCCTGGCTGCCGTCCCCACCGCCCCCTGGCCGTGCGCGGCCACCGATGGTTGGCGGATTACTGGCGCCCTGGGCCCACCAAACTGCCAACCACGAGCGGCCAGTACTCGGACCTATCGTCGTTCCTGTCGGTGCGCCGTTTGGTCGTCGTCGACGTCACTCGCGTGGTGGGCACCTCACCCGCCGTAGCACCGGATGACGGTCGTCGGCGGCGGCCATGTGGTCCTGGCGCGGGTGAGGTGCACCCGCCCCGCGTGAAGTGGCCCCTTGGTGGCTGATCAACTCGGTGGAGGGGGCCACGGCGGGCCCGGACCACGGCAGCGAACCCCGAGGCGTGCCCATACTGCCCCCGTCCCCCTGATAGCTGCCAGTTCTTGGCCGCGGAGCCGCGGGTCAAGCGGTCACCCGTCGCGCGAAGCGCCGTTGGGTCCGCTTGAGGCGCGGTTTCGCGGTTAAGAGAATGGGCGCCAGGGGGACGACCAACGTGCGCCCCGGCCAACGGTACGGACCGGCGCACGAGCAGCCAGCACGTGGCGTTCTGGGCGCCGTTTCGGGCGCTGAGCGCGGCTCACGTTATCGAAGCCGGGCCGCCCGGAGGCGGTTGCGCTGTCGGCGTAAGCAGAAATCTCTGGCCCGATCCGGTGTCCCGGGGCGGCATGATGTCACCACTCCTGGATAGGGTCGTTCTCAAGGCGACCAGGTGGAGGTTGGCGATGGCGCGTGAGACGACCGGCGGTCACAAGCAGACCCGGAAGAACGAGGACGTCGAGAACACCGAGGCGACCGAGACGAGCGAGGAGCTCAAGGAGCGGCAGGACAAGATCGACGACGATGTCGACTCCATCCTCGACGAGATCGACGAGGTGCTGGAGGAGAACGCCGAGGACTTCGTCCGGTCGTTCGTGCAGAAGGGTGGAGAGTAAGTGGTTGATGTCTCGCGTCTCGGCAGCCTGCCTGCGGAGTTCCTGACGCCGGGGACGTCGTCGTTCACCGAGTTCCTGCGGCAGTACTCGCCCGAGTTGCTGCCGGGGAACCGGGTGCCGGTGGGCGACCTCAGTGGGCTGGTTCCGCACGCCACCACGCTGGTGGCCACCACGTTCGTGGGCGGGGTGGTCATGGCCGGCGACCGGCGGGCCACCATGGGCAACATGATCGCCCAGCGCGACATCCAGAAGGTCTTCCAGGCCGACGAGTACTCGGCGGTCGGCATGGCCGGCTCGGCCGGGCTGGGCCTGGAACTCATCCGACTGTTCCAGCTCGAGTTGGAACATTACGAGAAGATCGAGGGCACCGTGCTGTCCCTCGAGGGTAAGGCCAACCGGCTGTCGCACATGATCCGCGGCAACCTCGGCATGGCCATGCAGGGCCTCGCGGTGGTGCCGCTGTTCGCGGGGTACGACACCGCCATCGGCGGCGGCCGCATCTTCTCCTACGACGTCACCGGCGGCCGGTACGAGGAGCACCAGTTCTTCTCGGTCGGCTCGGGCTCGGTGTTCGCCCGCGGCTCGCTGAAGAAGCTATACCGCAACGATCTCACGGCCGATGACGCCATCGCGGTCACCGTCCAGGCGCTGTACGACGCCGCCGACGACGACTCCGCCACCGGCGGGCCCGACCTCCAGCGGAAGATCTACCCGATCGTGGCGGTGGTCGACGAGACCGGCTACCGGCAGCGCGACGAGCAGGCCGTCGCGCAGATCGTCGAGGAGGTCGTGGCCGGCCGCGACCTCCGCCCCGACGGCCCGGTCGCGCCGCTGCGCTGACCACACCCCAGCTCACCAGCACAACAGCCCGCAGGAGAGGAACCGTCGGTGTCGATGCAGTTCGGATACGTCTCGCCCGAGCAGATCATGAAGGACCGGGCCGACTACGCCCGCAAGGGCATCGCCCGGGGCCGGTCGGTCATCGTCGTCCAGTACGCGGGCGGCATCCTGTTCGCCGCCGAGAGCCCGTCGCCGTCGCTGCACAAGATCAGTGAGATCTACGACCGCATCGCGTTCGCCGCGGTCGGCAAATACAACGAGTTCGAGAACCTGCGCCAGGCCGGGGTGCGCATGGCCGACCTCCGCGGCTTCTCCTACGACCGCGTGGACGTGTCGGGGCGGGCGCTGGCGAACGTGTACGCGCAAACGCTGGGGACCATCTTCACCCAGGACCCGAAGCCGTACGAGGTCGAGCTGGTGGTGGCCGAGGTGGGCCTGACCATCGAGACCGACCAGATCTACCGCATCACCTACGACGGCTCGGTGGCCGCCGACAGCGGCTACTCCGTCATGGGCGGGGCGGCCGAGCAGGTCGGCCGGTACGTGAGCGAGCACTTCACCGAGGGCGCGTCGCTGGAGGGCTCGCTGCGGCTGGCGGTCGACGCGCTGGGCCGCGACACCGACGAGCCGCGGCAGCTGGCGCCGTCGTCGCTGGAGGTCGCGGTGCTCGACCGCGAGCGGCCGCGGCGCACGTTCCGGCGGCTCACCGGGCCGGTTCTGGACGCCTTGCTCGACCGTGGCGGTTCCGAGACCTCTCCGCAGGCCGATTCCGACACCTCGGGCGACTAGGCTCGGACCATGGATCGCCGCATCTTCGGTCTCGAGAACGAGTACGGCGTCACGTGCACGTTCCGCGGGCAGCGGCGACTGTCACCCGACGAGGTCGCCCGCTACCTGTTCCGCCGGGTCGTCACGTGGGGTCGCAGCAGCAACGTGTTCCTGTCCAACGGGGCCCGCCTGTACCTCGACGTCGGCAGCCATCCCGAGTACGCCACGCCCGAGTGCGACAGCATCACCGACCTCGTCACGCACGACAAGGCCGGCGAGCGGGTTCTCGAAGGGCTACTGGTCGACGCGGAGAAGCGGCTGGCCGAAGAGGGCATCGCCGGCGACGTCTACCTGTTCAAGAACAACACCGACTCCGCCGGCAACTCCTACGGCTGCCACGAGAACTACCTGGTCGGACGGCACGGCGAGTTCTCCCGGCTGGCCGACATCCTCATCCCGTTCCTGGTCACCCGGCAGATGATCTGCGGCGCCGGCAAGGTGCTGCAGACGCCGCGGGGCGCGGTGTTCGCCGTCAGCCAGCGGGCCGAGCACATCTGGGAGGGCGTCTCCAGCGCCACCACCCGCAGCCGGCCGATCATCAACACCCGCGACGAGCCGCACGCCGACGCCGAGCGGTACCGCCGCCTGCACGTCATCGTCGGCGACTCCAACATGAACGAGTGCACCACGCTGCTGAAGGTCGGCGCCACCGACCTCGTGCTGCGGATGATCGAGGCCGGCGTCGGTCTGCGCGACATGACGCTGGAGAACCCCATCCGGGCCATCCGCGAGATCAGCCACGACCTCACCGGCCGCCGCAAGGTCCGGCTGGCCGGTGGCCGCGAGGCGTCCGCGCTGGAGATCCAGGAAGAATATTTCACCAAGGCCCGCGACTTCGTCGAGCGCCGCGAGCTGGCCACCCCGGCCATCCAACGCGTGCTGGAGCTGTGGGAGCGCACCATCAAGGCCATCGACTCCGCCGATCTCTCGCTGGTCGAGGGCGAGATCGACTGGGTGACGAAGTACCGGCTGATCGAGCGCTACCGGGCCAAGCACAACATGACGCTGACGCACCCGCGGGTGGCCCAGCTCGACCTCGCCTACCACGACATCCACCGCGGCCGCGGCCTGTACTACCTGCTGGAGAAGCGCGGCCAGGTGCAGCGGGTGGCCCGCGACGTCGAGATCTTCGAGGCCAAGTCGGTGCCGCCGCAGACCACCCGGGCGAAGCTGCGCGGCGAGTTCATCAAGCGGGCGCAGGAGCGCCGCCGCGACTTCACCGTCGACTGGGTGCATCTGAAGCTCAACGACCAGGCACAACGTACGGTGTTGTGCAAGGACCCGTTCCGGTCCGTCGACGAGAGGGTCGCTCGCCTCATCGAGGGAATGTGAGCGTAAGCTGCCTGCCGCAGCCCGTTCAGGTAGTTCTCAGGTGCAGCGCTTAGGGTTGCCGTTTCGTCGGAACACAACACAGCCCGCGATAGAGATGAAGGACTAGTTCACCGTGCGCAGACGACAGGCTCTGGCCGCTCTGATCGTGTCATCCGCTCTCGCGCTCTCCGCCTGCGGAGGCGACGACGGAGACGGCGACTCCACCGCCACGACTGACCTGGGCGTCGAGGTCTCCGGCGCGCAGGGCGAGAAGCCGACGCTCACCATCCCCGACGAGGACCCGCCGGAGGACCTGAAGATCGAGGTCCTCGACGAGGGCGACGGCGACGAGGTCGGTGAGAACGACGTCGTCGTGGCCAACTACCTCGGCCAGACGTGGGCGCCGCGCCCGCCGGCCGCCGAGCAGCCGCCCGTCGAGCAGCCGCCCGCGGAGGAGCCTCCGGCCGAGGACCCGGCGGCCACCGAGCCGCCCGCCGAGGGCGACGTCGGCGGCGCCGCCACGCCCGAGGACGGCGCCAGCGCCGACCCCTCCGAGGACGCGGCCTCCGGCGACGCCGAGCCGTACGTCTTCGACAACTCCTACGACCGCGGCAGCGCCGCCAGCTTCTCGCTGGACCAGGTCATCCCGGGCTGGAAGGAAGGGCTGGCCGGCCAGGCCGTCGGCTCCCGCGTCCTGCTGTCGATCCCGCCCGACCAGGGCTACGGCACCCAGGAGGGCCACGACCTGCAGAACGACACGCTGGTGTTCGTGGTCGACATCGTCGACTCCATCGACCCGGCGGGACAGGCGTCCGGTGAGCCGGTCGCCGAACTGCCCGCGGGCCTGCCCGTCGTCACCGACGGCGCCGAGGGCGCGGCTCCGACCGTCGACTTCGCGGCCGCCACGCCGCCGGAGGCGTCCGACTCCACCCTGGTCGTCACCGGCGACGGTGAGCCGGTGGGCGCGAACCTGGTGGTCAACATGGTGCAGGCGTCCTACCCCGACGGCGCCGACGTCATCACGACGTGGGACGAGGGCCAGGCGCCGCTGACGCTGGCGGCCGAGCAGCTGGCCGGCATCCCCGGCCTCGCGGAGGCGCTGACCGGCGCGAACATCGGCAGCCGGGTGGTCAGCCGCATCTCCGCGGCCGACAACGCCAGCCCCGACGGCGCCGAGGGTGCGCCGCTGGTCCTGGTCATCGACGTCATCGGGAGCTACTGATGGGCCTGGAACGACCCGAGATCGACTTCGTCGGCGGCGACGCCCCGGCGGACCTCCAGATCAGCGACCTCACCGTCGGCGACGGCGTCGAGGCCGCGCCGGGCGCGACCGTCCTCGTCCACTACCTGGGCGTGGAGTTCGAGTCCGGCGAGGAGTTCGACGCGTCGTGGAACCGCGGCGCGCCGATCGAGTTCCCGCTGCGTGGCCTGATCAAGGGCTGGCAGGACGGCATCCCGGGCATGCGCGTCGGCGGCCGGCGGCAGCTGGTTGTCCCGCCCGACCAGGCCTACGGCCCGGCCGGCGGCGGTCACCGGCTGTCCGGCAAGACGCTGGTCTTCGTCATCGACCTGCTGGACGTGAAGTAGCGCTCGCTCGTCACGGACTCCCGTCACCCCGGCCAGGGGTGGCGGGAGTTTCCGCGTTCCCGGCAACCTTTCCCGCTGCGGCGGTGTCTGGAGGGGTGTGCGCAACGAAGGATTCGACGAGTTCGTGGCCGGGTGGTCGGCCCGGCTGCTCCGCTCCGCCTACCTGCTGACCGGCGACCGGGGCCTCGCCGAGGACCTGGTCCAGGACGTCTACGAGCGGCTGTACGTCGCCTGGCCGCGGGTCACCGACCCGGCGGCCTACGCGCACCGGGCGCTGACCCGGCACGCGATCAACAGATGGCGGTCACGGTCCCGGCGGCCGGTGGAGGCGGCGTACGACTTCGACCACGACCGGCCGGACCAGCGGCCCGACGCCGTCGACGTCTACCACGAGCGCGCCGTCGTCGTGAGCGCGCTGCGGACGCTGACGGCGCGGCAGCGGGCGGTGGTGGTGCTGCGGTTCTTCGCCGATCTCTCGGAGGCCGACACCGCGGCGGCGATGGGCTGCTCCGTCGGCACCGTGAAGAGCCAGACCTCGCGCGCACTGGCCCGGCTGCGGACGATCCTCCCGGCCATCGACGACACTCACCTCACTCCGGAGGCACGGTCATGACCAGCGACGAGAACACCCTGCGGGCCGCCCTGGCGGCCGCGACCACCGGCCTGGACCCGGACGGCGACGTCCTCAGGCGCGCCCGCGACGGCGGCCGCCGGCGGCTGCGCAGACACCGTGTCCAGGTGGGCGCGGCCTCGGTGCTGACGGCGGCGGCCGCGGTCTCCGGCGTGGTGCCGCTGCTCGGCGGCGGCTCGGGCCCGGAGACGATCAACCCCCAGCCCGCCGGGCCGGCGCTGTCGGCCGGGGCCGGCGAGGACTGCGAGGATCTGCCCGCCTACGGCTCGAACATCACCCCGGCGGAGCTGCCGGACGAGGTCCGGCTGCTGTGGCCGGAGGACGGCCGGCTGGAGGTCGAGGACGTCTGGCCGCGGATGGAGACCGGACCGTGCAGCGGCGGCGGCGAACTGGGGCTGGCCGGCGTGGACGCCGACGGCGTCATCGAGCGGCTGGCCGTCGTGTTCGGCCCGGAGCCGGCCGACGTGGTGCCGGCGGGGACCGCGCCCGGCACTCTGGTGCCGGCGCCGGGGGACCTGGAGGCGGGCCGGCGTGACTTCGCGTGGCTGCTGCCGGACGGGCAGCAACTGCGGGTCGACGCGGACGGCTTCGACCTCGCGGAGCTGGAGGACCTGGCGGCCGCGGCCACCCTGAAGGACGGCGTCGTCGACCTCGGCGGCTGGCCGGCCGCGATGGCGCTGGAGTACGGCGGCGAGTCCGAGCCCGCGCGGTCGACGCAGTACGGCTGGGACGTCTCGGGCCCGCAGGGGTCGCTGAGCGTCCAGACGATGTCGGGCGACATCTACGGCTCGGGACTGGTCGGCGACCGGATCGTCGACCTCGGCGGACGGCCCGCCGTGCTGCGCGGCCCGGACCACCTGGTGTGGTCGCCGGAGCCCGGAGTGATCGCCTCGCTGACCGTCGCCGAAGGGCTGGATCCGCTCGAGGTCGCGGCCACCGTCGGCCCGGTGCCGGCCGACGACGCGCGGCTGGCCGACGCCGGCCCCCCGGAGCCGGGGGAGACCCCGTCGGCGCCGACGACCGACGCGACCAGCACGCCCACCCCGGCAGGCTGATCTGGAGGAGTGCGGGTTCCGGGACAGCCCGGAACCCGCACCGCTCCATTCAGCCGTCGTGCTTCAGCAGCGCTCCGGCGTGCCGCCCGGCGGCGGCCGCCGCGACGAAGTAGGCGGTGTCCTCGTCGAGGCCGCGGCCCATGGTCGACAGCCCGACGGGCACGGCCGCGAGCGCCTCCTCCAGCCCGTCGACGGGCACGGAGACGACGGTGTGCCGGTGCGCCAGCCGCGCCGCCTGGGTGCGCACCTTCTCACCGAACTCGCCGGGCAGCTCCGGGACGACGATGTCGGCGGGCGCCAGCGCGACCTTGCCGTACGCCGTCAGGCTGTGGTGCGACACGCCGTGGTGCCGGGCCCGCGGGTCGGCCGAGCTGACCCGCAGCGACCCCACCGGCCGCCCGCCCAGCACCACCGCCGCGTTGACCGCCTCGCCGCAGGCGACGCCGGAGAACCCCCAGCGGGTGCCGGTGCCGAGGTTGCCCGGTCCCTGCGTCACGACGGCGACGTCGGCCTCCAGGACGTGCTTGGCGGCCAGCAGCGCGGTGTGCAGCGTCACGGCCTCCAGGTCGCCGCCGAAGGCCTGCCCGGCCGTGACCGTGCCGGCCAGCCAGCCGGCCTCGCGCAGCGCGGCGGCGGTCTTGCTGAACCACAGCGGCAGCGCGCCGCCGTCGGTCATCACGTAGGCCACCTTCACGTCGGCGGGGAACTCCGCGGACGTCGTCAGCCCGGCCAGGATCGCCGGCAGCGCCGAGTGCAGGTCCGCCGTCACGACCGGCAGCCCCTCCAGGTCGTCGGCCTCGCGCAGCACCTCGTGCCACTCGGAGTCCTGCTCGTCGACGCCCAGCACGGTGGTCTGCAGTGGTGTGTACCGGGCCTTGACCAGGTGCCCGGGCCCCGGCTCGGGGTCGGGAGGCAGCTGGTTCGGCACGGCGACGACCATCGCGTACCCGCCGGTGCCCAGGCCCATGGCCAGCGCCGTGGTGTTGAGCACGACGATCTCGCCCGGCCGTGGCCGGCCGACCAGATCGTCGTAGGCCAGGGCCCGCACCTGCTCACCGTCGACCTCGACACGCAGTTGCGTCGCACCGGGCCAGGAGGCGTCTACTGTTTTGACAACACCGTTTCGCCAGCGAATCACGCGTTGAGACTAGCTATTGGCTAGTCTCGCGCTGGCAAGGGATTGGGGGTAGGCGTGTCGCAGGCGGCCAAGAGCGAGCGGTTGATGAACCTCGTCATCTGTTTGCTCGTCGCGCGCGGGTACGTGCCGAAGAGCCGGATCCGCGAGGTCGTCGGGGGGTACGGCGACCAGAACGACGATGCCTTCGAGCGGATGTTCGAGCGCGACAAGGAGGAGTTGCGCGAGGTCGGCATCCCGATCGAGACCGGCTCGTTCGACCCCATGGGCGACGAAGAGCCCGGCTACCGCATCCTGCGGCACGAGTTCGAACTGCCGGAGATCCGGTTGGAGCCCGACGAAGCCGCGGTGGTCGGCCTGGCCGCCCGCGTCTGGCAGCACACGTACCTCTCCGAGGCGTCCAGCACGGCCGTGCTGAAGCTGCAGGCGGTCGGCGTCGAGGCCGACACCGGGTCGCTGGGCGCCGTCGAGCCGCGGGTCGGGGGAGAGGAGCCGGCCTTCTGGCCGCTCTGGGAGGCCGTGCGCGACCGCCGTCCGGTCGCCTTCCACCACCGCAAGAGCTCGACGTCCGAGCCGCTGCTGCGGCACCTGCAGCCGTGGAGCGTGCTGTCCTGGCACGGCCGCTGGTACGTCGTCGGCTTCGACACCGGCCGCGAGGCGGCCCGGATGTTCCGCATGTCGCGCATCGTCGGCGACGTCCGCACCGACGGCCCGGCCGGCGGCTACGAGGTCCCGGCCCCCGAGACCGTCCGCGAGGCGGCCGCCAGCCTCGCCCCGCCCGAACGCGCGCCCGTCCTGCACGCCACGGTCCGCGTCCGGCACGGCAGCGGGCACGGCCTGCGCCGGCGCGCTACGTTCGTAGCGACCGACGCGACCACCGGATGGGACGAGGTGACGGTGCCCTACACGAGCAACCAGGCGCTGGCCGAAGAGCTGGTCAGCCACGGCGCCGACGTCGTCGCGCTGACGCCGGTGGAGCTGCGCGACGCCGTCGTCGAGCGGCTGCGCGCCATCCTGGCGGTGCCGGCGTGACACCGGCGAAGGGCCCGGCGAAGCGGACCACCCGGAAGCGGACGGCCACGAAGACCGCCGCGCCGTCGCGCCGCGCCGACAGCGCGCAGGCGCAGGTCACCCGGCTGCTGTCGATGCTGCCGTACCTGCGCTCGCACCCCAGCGCGAAGGTCTCCGAGGTGGCCGCGCTGTTCGGGGTGAGCGAGCGGCAGGTCATCCGCGACCTCCAGGTGCTCTGGTTCTCCGGCCTGCCCGGCCTGCAGATGGGCGACTACATCGAGGTCGACATGGAGGCGGTCGAGGGCGAGGGCATCATCAGCGTCTCGAACGCCGACTACCTCGCCCGGCCGCTGCGGCTGCGCACCGACGAGGCGGTCGCGCTGATCGTCGCGCTGCGCACGCTGGCGTCCGTGCCCGGCTCGTTCGAGCGCGGCGCCGTCGAGCGGGCCATCACCAAGCTCGAGAACGCCGCCGGCGAGGCCGCCCAGCAGGCCGCGGCCGTGCAGGTGCAGGTCGACGGCGACGCCGTCGCCGACGTCGCCGCCACCGTGCGCGGCGCGCTCGACGCCAAGAACCGCCTGCACCTGTCCTACTGGGTGCCCGCCCGCGACGAGGCCACCGAGCGCGACGTCGACCCCATGCGGCTGGTCGTGGTCGACGGCCGGCTCTACCTGGAGGGCTGGTGCCACCGGGCCGAGTCGGTGCGACTGTTCCGGCTCGATCGCGTCCTCGACGTCAAGGAGCTCGACGTCCCCGCCGAGGTGCCCAGCGAGGCGCGTCCCCGCGACCTCGACGGCGGCCTGTTCCAGCCGTCGCCCGATGACGAGTTGGTGACGTTCGAGCTGACGCCGGCCGGCCGGTGGGTGGCCGACTACTACCCGTACGAGTCCGCCGAGGAACTGCCCGGCGACGCGCTGCGGCTGCGGCTGCGCTCCCGCGACCGCGCCTGGGTGCGACGGCTGGCGCTGCGGCTGGGCAGCACCGGCCGGGTCGTCGCCCCGGCCGACCTGTCCGCCGAGGTCACCGGGGCCGCCCGGGGCGCGCTCGCCGCGTACGAGTAGGGTCGGCGCATGTCCGCACTCGCCGCTTGGCTGTTCGTCGCGCTGGCCGTCGCGCTGGTGCTGGCCGTGGTGCTCGTCGTGCGGGCCGCGTGGGTGCTGTTGCGCAAGCTCGGCGGGCTGAGCCGGGAGATGAACGCTCTGCGAGACGACCTTGACGAAACCGTAGGATCGAGGTTGAAGTAGTCCCCGGCACGCGTCCGGCATGCCAGGCCCGCCCGGTATTGCGGGTACCATCAACGGGACGTCCCGTTCAGGAAGAGGTCGACCATGGGTAGCATCGGCACCTGGCAACTGGTCATCGTCTTGGCCATCGTGTTCCTGCTGTTCGGGGCCAAGCGGCTGCCGGAGGCCGCGCGCGGGCTGGGTCGATCCCTGAAGATCTTCAAGTCCGAGACCGAGGGCCTGATCAACAAGGACGACAAGGACGTCACCGGCGAGGACGCCCCGCAGGCGCAGCAGCCGGCGCCGCGCGCCGTCGAGCAGCAGGCCGCCCCGCAGCAGCAGCCGGCCCAGCAGCAGGCCGACGAGCCGCGCCGCGACGCCTCCTGATCCGCGTCGCTGATCCGACGTGGCGACAGTGATCGGCCGTCGGGGTAAGGGCTCCAAGCCGGAGCGCGACCCCGAGGGCCGCATGACCCTCACCGAACACCTGCGCGAGCTGCGCAACCGCCTGATGTGGTCTGCGCTCGCGGTGGTGGCGTTCGGCATTCTCGGGTTCATCTTCCGCGAGCGCATCTTCGACTTCCTGGTCGACCCGTTCATCGACGCGGCGCGCGAGACCGGCCGGAAGGCCGACCTCAACTTCCGCGAGATGCTCGACCCGCTGACGGTGCCGCTGCGCATCGCCATGCTCACCGGCATCGTGTTCGGCGCGCCGGTCTGGATCTACCAGCTGTGGGCGTTCGTCACCCCGGCGCTGTACCGCAACGAGAAGAAGTGGGCGCTGGCCGTGGTGGGCGCGGCGGTGCCGATGTTCGGCCTCGGCGTCGTGCTGGCGATGTGGCTGATGCCGCGCGCGATGATCTTCATGCAGAACTTCGCGCCGGGCGACACCTCGATGCTGGTCGACTTCAACAGCTATCTGAGCTTCGCCATCCGGCTGGTGCTGGTCTTCGGCATCGGGTTCCTGCTGCCCATCTTCGTGGTGCTGCTGAACGCCGTCGGCGTGCTACGGCACGAGACGCTCGGCACGGCCCGGCGCTGGGTCATCGTCGGCATCTTCGCCTTCGGCGCCGTCGCCACCCCCACCGGCGACCCGCTGTCGCTGATGGTGCTGGCCGTCCCGATGTGGCTGCTGTTCGAGCTGGCCGTGGTGGTCTGCCGGGTCATGGACAAGCGCCGCGACCGCACCGCCGGGAGCGGGCTGGCCGACGACGAGGCCACCCCGGACGACATGCTGGACGACCTGGGCCGCGTCGACGACGATGACGACCGCCGCCGGCGATGAGCTCGCGCTCCTGATCAACCCGTCGGCCGGCCGTGGGCGTGGCGCCCGGGCCGGCCGGCGTGCCGCGCACCGGCTCGCCGCGGCCGGGCTGACGGTGCGCACGCTGGCCGGGCGCGACGTCCGGGAGGCGGCCGACCTCGCCCGCGAGAGCGTCGAGGACGGCGTCCGCGCGCTGGTCGTGGTCGGCGGCGACGGCATGGTGCACCTGGGCCTGCAGGCCGTCGCCGGCTCCGGCACCCCGTTCGGCGTCATCCCGGCCGGCACCGGCAACGACTTCGCCCGGGCGCTCGGGCTGCCGCTGCGCGACCCCGACGCCGCCGCGGACATCGTCGTCGCCGGCGCGCTGCGCGAGGTTGACCTCGGCCGCACCGACGGCCAGTGGTTCGCCGGTGTCGTCGCGGCCGGTTTCGACGCCAAGGTGAACGACCGCGTCAACCGCATGCGCTGGCCGAAGGGGCCGCGCCGCTACGACCTCGCCACCTTCGCCGAGCTGGGCGTCTTCCAGCCCATCCCGTACCACCTGGAGCTGGACGGCGAGGTGCTCGACCTCGACGCCATGCTGATCGCCGTCGGCAACATCGCGTCCTACGGCGGCGGGCTGCGCATCACCCCCGGCGCGGAGCTGGACGACGGCCTGTTCGACATCGTCGTGGTGGCGCCGGTGGGCCGGGCGACGCTGATCAGGGCGTTCCGCCGGGTCAAGCACGGCACCCACACGGTGTATCCGTTCGTCAGCGTGCACCGGGCCCGGCGGGTCAAGCTCGACGCGCCCGGCATCACCGCCTACGTCGATGGCGAACGGCTCGGCCCGCTGCCCCGCACGTTCGACGTCGTACCGCGCGCCCAGCAGGTGTACGCACCGGCCGCCGGGTTACCGTAGCCCCATGAGTTCGCCGGCGGAACGCTACGCGGCAGCATATGAGCGGCAACGCGATCCGTCCCCGCAGCTACGCGCCTTCCAGGCCGGGTACGGGTTCCAGCTCGACGACTTCCAGCTGCGGGCCTGCCGCAGCGTCGAGGCCGGCCGCGGGGTGCTGGTGGCGGCGCCCACCGGGGCCGGCAAGACGCTGGTCGGCGAGTTCGCCGTGCACCTGGCCCTCGAGGAGGGCCGCAAGTGCTTCTACACGACGCCGATCAAGGCGCTGTCGAACCAGAAGTACCACGACCTCGTCGAGCGCTACGGCGACGACAAGGTCGGCCTGCTGACCGGCGACAACACCGTCAACGGCGAGGCGCCCGTGGTCGTCATGACCACCGAGGTGCTACGCAACATGCTCTACGCCGGCTCGGCGACGCTGCACGGCCTGAGCTACGTCGTCATGGACGAGGTGCACTACCTCGCCGACCGCTTCCGCGGCGCCGTCTGGGAAGAGGTGATCATCAACCTGCCCGAGTCGGTGAGCGTCATCTCGCTGTCGGCGACCGTCTCCAACGCCGAGGAGTTCGGCGACTGGCTGACCACCGTCCGCGGCGACACCGACGTCGTCGTCGAGGAGAAGCGGCCGGTGCCGCTGTGGCAGCACGTCATGGTCGGGTCCCGGCTGTACGACCTGTTCGGGCAGGGTGAGGCCGACGGCGAGGGCCGCCGGGTGGTCAGCCCGGAGCTGGTGCGGGCCGGCCGCGACGACCTCCGCAGCTCCCGGCCCGGCGGGCGTTCGGGCCGCGGCGGGCGACCGCCACGCCGTCCGCGCGGCACGTACACGCCGGGCCGGGTCGAGGTGCTGGAGAAGCTCGACGCCGCCGGGTTGCTGCCGGCCATCGTGTTCGTGTTCAGCCGGGCCGGCTGCGAGGCGGCCGTGCAGCAGTGCCTGACCGCCGGCGTGCGGCTGACCTCACCGGACGAACGGGTCGAGATCAGGGAGCTGATCGAGGAGCGCACCTCCGGCATCCCCGAGGGCGACCTCCACGTGCTCGGCTACCACGAGTGGGCCGAGGGCCTGGAACGCGGCATCGCGGCGCACCACGCGGGCATGCTGCCGACGTTCAAGGAGGTCGTCGAGGAACTGTTCGTCCGCGGGCTGATCCGGGCCGTCTTCGCCACCGAGACGCTGGCGCTGGGCATCAACATGCCGGCCCGCACCGTCGTGCTGGAGCGGCTGGTCAAGTGGAACGGCGAGACCCACGCCGACGTCACGCCGGGGGAGTTCACCCAGCTCACCGGCCGGGCCGGGCGGCGTGGCATCGACATCGAAGGGCACGCCGTCGTGCTGTGGCAGCCCGGTTTCGACCCGACGGCGGTCGCCGGGCTGGCCTCGACGCGGACCTTCCCGCTGCGCTCGTCCTTCCGGCCGTCGTACAACATGGCCGTCAACCTGGTCGGATCGGTCGGGCGCACGCCCGCGCGGGAGATCCTGGAGTCGTCGTTCGCGCAGTTCCAGGCCGACCGCGCCGTCGTCGGGCTGGCCCGCCAGCTGCACCGCGCCGAGGAGGCGCTCGAGGGCTACCACGAGGCGATGACCTGCGACAAGGGCGACTTCCAGGAGTACGCCCAGCTGCGGCAGGCGATCAAGGACCGGGAGACCCAGTTGGCCCGCGAGGGCACCGCGCAGCGCCGGGCGGCGTCCGCTGCGGCGCTGGAGAAGCTGCGCCCGGGCGACGTCATCCGGGTCCCGACCGGCAAGTTCGCCGGCCTCGCCGTCGTCCTCGACCCCGGCATGCCGGCGAGCGGCCCGCACGGCGGCGAGGGCCCGCGCCCGACCGTCCTGACCGAGGGCCGGCAGGTGCGCCGGCTGTCGCTGATCGACTTCCCGAGCGCGGTCGAGCCGATGACCAGGCTGCGCATCCCGCGCTCGTTCAACCCGCGGGTGCCGGCGTCGCGGCGTGACCTCGCCGCGTCGCTGCGGGCCAAGGCGCCCGACGACGTCGGCCGGCAGTACACCGGAAAGCGGCGCGGCCGGTCCGCCGCGGCCGACGACGAGGAACTGGCCCGGCTGCGTCGGCAGCTGCGCGACCACCCGTGCCACCGCTGCCCGGACCGCGAGGAGCACGCCCGCTGGGCCGAGCGCTGGTTGCGCCTGCGCCGCGAGGCCGATCAGCTGCAGCGCCGGGTCGAGTCGCGCACCAACACCGTCGCCCGCCAGTTCGACCGCGTCTGCCGGGTCCTGGAGGACCTCGACTACCTGTCCGGCGACGAGGTGACGCCGTCGGGGCGGCGGCTGGCCCGGCTCTACGGCGAGCTGGACCTGCTGGCCGCCGAGTGCATCAGGCGCGACGTGTGGGCCGGCCTGGACCCGGCCGAGCTGGCCGCCGCCGTCGCCGCACTGACCTACGAGTCGCGCCAGCCCGACGACGCCGTCCCGCCGCGGCTGCCGCCGGGCCGGGTCCGCGACGTGCTGGCCGAGATGGTGCGGCTGTGGGGCGACCTCGACCACGTCGAGTCCACCCACCGGCTGGACTTCCTGCGCGAGCCCGACCTCGGCTTCACCCACGCCGCTTGGCGCTGGGCCACCGGCCACCAGCTCGACTCCGTCCTGCGCGACGCCGAACTCGCCGCCGGCGACTTCGTCCGGGCCGTCCGGCAGCTGCTGGACCTGCTCGACCAGGTCGCCGACGCCGCGTCCGGCACGCCGCTGCGTGAGACCGCGCGGCTGGCGGCGGGAGCGCTGCGGCGCGGCGTCGTGGCGTATGCGACGCTGTCGGCCTGATCGTCTCTCTGGAGGGCGTGCCGCATGCGGCTGCTGGTGCTGGGCGGGTCCGGGTTCGTCGGGCGGGCCGTCGTCGTCGACGCGGTGGAGCGCGGCTGGGACGTGACGACGTTCAACCGCGGCCTGCGCGGCTCGTCCGTCGAGGGGGCCGAGGCGCTGCGCGGCGACCGCCTGACGCCGTCCTCCCTGGACGTGCTGCGTGGGCGGTCGTTCGACGCGGTGATCGACACCTGGTCGGGGGCGCCGCGGGCCGTGCGGGACAGCGCCGCGCTGCTGGCCGCGCAGGCCGGGACGTATGCGTACGTGTCCAGCCGGTCGGTGTACGCGCCGCCGGTGCCGCCGGGCGCCGACGAGTCCGCGCCGGTGCTCGCGTCATCCCCGTCCGCCGAGGACGGCGACTACGGCGAGCAGAAGGCCGGCGGCGAGCTGGCCGCGCAGGCCGCCTTCGGCGAGCGCGCCCTGATCGCCCGCGCCGGGCTGATCCTCGGCCCGTACGAGGACGTCGGCCGGCTGCCGTGGTGGCTGGCCCGGGCCGCGCGCGGCGGACCCATGCTGGCGCCCGGGCCGCGGGACCTGCCGATCCAGTACATCGACGGCCGCGACCTCGCCGCCTGGCTGCTGTCGTCGGCCGCCGCCGGGACGGGCGGCGTGTTCAACGTCGTCAGCCGGCCCGGCCACGCGACGATGGGGTCGCTGCTGGACGCCGCCGTGGCCGTGACGGGCGGGGCGGCGACGCTGCGCTGGGTCGACCCGGCGCCGATCCTCGCGGCCGGCGTGGTGCCGTGGAACGACCTGCCGGTGTGGATCCCGCCGGGGCACGAGTACGAGACGCTCGGCCTGCACTCCGCCGACGTCTCCCGAGCGCTGGCGGCGGGGCTGGCGCCGCGGCCGGTCGACGAGACCGTCGCGGACACCTGGGCGTGGCTGCGCTCCATCGGCGGCACGGCGCCGCAACGGGCCGACCGGCCGCCGGTCGGCCTCGACCCGGACGTCGAGGCCGCGATCCTCGCCGCGGCAGGTTAGCCGGTGCCCGCTCGAACCTCCGCTAGGCGGCGACGGCCGATTCGTCGTCTCGACGCTGAACCGCACCGAGGCGGCCGATGCGCGACCGGCGCCCGCCGTCATCAGATCGCCTAGTGCGTCGCAGATCTCGACCCGCCCGCGCCGTCTCGACCGGCCCCGCTCCCGTTGGTCACCTGATCATCTTCTCGGAAACGATCAGGTGACGTGGACGGCGCGACGGCGGCCGATTCGTCACCTGATCGTTTGGCGCCGCGCCCTGCGGGTCCGGGACTGGGCCGGCCGGTCAGGAGGCCGCGTCCAGCACCGGGACGAGCTGCTGCTCCTCCCAGTCCAGGTGCGCCTCGAGTTGCTCGATCAGCGCGTCGACGTCGGCGAGCACCGCGGCGCCGTCGCCGCTGCCGTCGGCCCGGACCGCCTGCTCGATGCGGGCGATCAGGTCGGCGACCACGACGTGCTCCGCGCGCAGCCGCTCCAGTACGGGAGCCAGATCCGGGTGCGTGGCGGCGAGGCCGGGGAACAGGTGGGTGTCCTCGGCGGTGTGGTGGAAGTGCAGGCCGTGGCAGGCGCTCAGGCAGTTGATCCGCAGTTGCGCGCTCAGTCGCGGCCCGGCCGCCGCGACCTCGGCCCGAACGAGCGCCAGCTCGCGCCGGAACGTCTCGTGGACCGTGGTCAGGAACGCGCCGGGGGAGTCGACGCCGGGGCCGCCGGGCGGGCCGGGCACCGGCGTCAGCGCGACGACCGGCAGCGTGCGGCCGGCCCGCCGCTCGTAGTCGGCCCAGCCGGAATCGGTCTCGACCGCCCGGGCGAACACCGCGTCACGGTCGGCGCCGTCGAGCACCGCCGCGTCGGCGTCGAAGGCGAACAGGCCGTCCTCGACGTGCACCCGCGGGTGGGCGACGAGGTTGTGGAACCAGGCGGGGTGACGGGGCGAGCCACCCGCCGAGCCGATGACGATCACCCGTCCGCCGTCGTCGGGCAGGTACCCGACGGGGACGGTGTGCGGGGCGCCAGAGCGGGCGCCGGTGGTGGTGAGCAGGAGCAGCCGGGCTCCCTCGAACGGTCCGCCGACCCGCCCGCGATTCGCGCGGAACTCGTCGACGACCTGCTGGTTGACATCGGTGATCAGAGCCTCCAGGGGGTCGTCTCGACCCTACTGGTCAGCTCTGGCTGAAGTAGATCCGGGCGACGGTGTCGTCCGGGCCGAAGTCGACGACCAGCAGCTCGAAGTCGATCATGGTCGGCTGGGTCGAGTACTCCCAACTGGTGGCGTCGGCCGCACCGCCCGCGCCGAGCAGGTCCGCGGTCTCCGCCCGCGTCGCGTCCTCGAGCAGGCCGCAGTCGACGACGCGATCGGCCAGCTCACCCCTGCGGGCGCCCTGGTCGTCGTCGGCGGGGTCGAGGCCGGACCACTCGGCGGGGTCGAAGTCGCAGCTCGCCGCCTCGTCGTCGGCGCCGGAGCAGCCGGCCGCGAGCGCGACCAGGGCGGCGGCCGCCAGGAGCGTCGTGCGCATCTCGGGAGGCTACCGTGGCCGGGCGGGCGCCGGGCGAGCGCCGGTCGAGGTCCGGTCGAGGTCCGGGCGTCAGGCGGCGGGCGGGCCGAACGCGTTCAGCACCCGGTTCAGCGAGGAGTCCAGGCCCCACCGGTTCGCCAGTTCGACCAGCCCCTCCGGGTCGGCCGGAGCCGAGGGCAAGGTGTCGTCGTACGCGGGCAGCGGGACGTCCTGGCGGACCTTGACGACGTCGGGCGCGACGGCCAGGTAGTCGTGCGCGTCGGTGATCTTGCGGCGGATCGTGGGCGACAGCTCCGCCTCCGGGTCGTCGACCGCCGCGAGCAGCCCGTCGATGCTGCCGAACCGGGTGATCAGCGTGCCGGCGGTCTTGTCGCCGACGCCGGCCACGCCCGGCAGGCCGTCGCTGGGGTCGCCGCGCAGCGTCGCGAAGTCGGCGTACGAGCGGCCCGGGATGCCGTACTTGGCCGCCACCACCGACTCGTCGACCACCTCGTGCCGGCCGACGCCGCGGGCGGTGTACAGGATGCGCACGCCCCGCTCGTCGTCGACCAGCTGGAACAGGTCGCGGTCGCCGGTGACGACGTCGACCGGGCCCTTGTCGGCGGACGCGAGCGTGCCGATGACGTCGTCGGCCTCGAAGCCCGGCACCCCGAAGTGCGCGATGCCCAGCGCCGTCAGCACCTCGCCGATGATGGGCAGCTGCGCCTGCAGCGCCGCCGGGACCTCCTCGATGTTGCGGGCGGCGTTGGCCAGCCGGTGCGCCTTGTACGACGGCAGCAGCGCCACCCGGAACGGCGGGCGCCAGTCGGCGTCGAGGCAGGCCACCAGCCGCGCCGGGCGGCGGTCGGTGGTGAGCCGAGCGATGAAGTCGAGCAGCCCGCGCACGGCGTTGACCGGCGTGCCGTCGGGCGCCTTGATCGACTCGGGCACGCCGAAGAAGGCGCGGAAGTACAGCGAGGCGGTGTCGAGGAGCATCAGGCGGTTCTCGGACATGGCGGTCAGCCTACTGAGGCGGGCGCCCCGCACCATCGTTGACAGGCCCGGACGGCGGTCCTACGTTGCAGGAAGACGCCGGGGGGCACGATGGCGCAAGCAGCGGGGTTGGAACGGCTCGGGCGCGCCTGCGCGCGGCATTCGTGGCCGGTCATCGCGGTCTGGCTGGTCATCCTGGTCGGCACGGTGCTGGCCGACCGGGTGTGGGGCGGGACCTACAGCGACGACTTCACCCTGCCGGGCACCGAGTCCGGCCAGGGCAGCGACCTCCTGGTCGATCACGAGGTCACGGCCAGCTCGTACTCGGCCCGGCTGGTCTTCCAGGACGACGACGGCCTGTCGGCGCAGTCCGGCGCCGTCGACGAGGTGATCACCGACGTCGCGTCGGTCGACCACGTGCTCACCGTGTCCGACCTGGTGCCGGCGCCGGACGGCACCGTCGGCTACGTCACCGTCCAGTTCGACGGCAACCCGGGCGCGTTCGGATCGACGTTCATCGATGACGTCGACGCGGCCACCGACCCGGCGCGAGCGGCCGGCGTCGACGTCGACTACACCGGCGCGCTGGGCCAGGCCGCCGAGCCGGCCCCGGACGACCGGCGCTCGGAGAGCATCGGGATCGCGGTGGCGATCGTCGTGCTGCTGGCGGCGTTCGGCAGCGTGCTGGCGGCGTTCCTGCCGATCGTGTCGTCGGTCATCGGGGTGCTGGTGGCGCTGAGCCTGCTCGGGCTGCTGGCCGCGGGCGTCGACTTCGCCACGGCGTCGCCGACGCTCACCGCCATGCTGGGCCTGGGCGTCGGCATCGACTACGCGCTGTTCCTGACGACCCGGCACCGGCAGCAGCTGCTGAACGGCGCCGATCCGGTCGACGCGGCCGGCCGGACGGTGGCCACCAGCGGCCGGTCGGTACTGATCGCCGCGTCGACGGTGGTCATCGCGCTGTCCGGGCTGTGGGCGACGCGCATCGGGTTCATCGGCAAGCTCGGGCTGGCCGCCGCGGTCGGCGTCGTCGTCGCCGGGATCGCCGCGGTGACGCTGGTGCCGGCCCTGCTCGGCGCGGCCGGGCGGCGGATCGACCGGTTCCGGGTCCGGACGCCGGTCGCGGAGGAGTCCGGCGACGGGTCCGCCTCGGGCTGGCGGCGCTACGCGCTGGCGCTGGACCGGCACCCGTGGCGGTACCTGCTCGCCGGCGTGGCGGTGGCCGGGATCCTGGCCGTGCCGACGCTGTCGCTGCGGCTCGGGCACGTCGACGACGGCGCATCCGCGTCCGGCAGCACGACCCGGGAGGCGTACGACGCGATCACCACCGGCTTCGGCCAGGGCGTGAACGGCCAGTTCACCGTCGTCCTCGAGGTCGGTGACGGCGACGACGGCGCGACCATCGGCGCGGACGTGCAGAACGCGGTCGCCGGCGCCGACGGCGTGGCCGCCGTCACCGACTTCACGCCCAGCCAGGACGGCGCCCTGCAGGTGGCGACGGTGACGCCGTCGACCCGGCCGCAGGACGCCGCGACCGACGACCTGCTGCACTCGCTGCGCGTCGACACCATCGAGCCGCTGCTGGCGGGGTCCAACACGACGGCGTACGTGACGGGGATGACGGCGGCGCAGCTGGACTTCCGCGACCTGGTGGCCGAACGGTTGCCGGAGATCATCGCGATCGTCGTCGGCGCCGCGTTCATCGTGCTGCTGCTGTCGTTCCGCAGCCCGGTGCTCGCGGTCAAGGCGGCGTTGCTCAACCTGCTGTCGATCGCCGCCGCCTACGGCGTCGTCGTCGCGGTCTTCCAGTGGGGCTGGGGTTCCTCGCTGCTGGGCGTCGACCAGCCGGTGCCGATCGAGTCGTACGTCCCGATGATCATGTTCGCGATCGTGTTCGGGCTGTCGATGGACTACGAGGTGTTCCTGCTGTCGCGGGTCCGCGAGGCCTGGCTGGCGACGGGGGAGAACCACGGCAGCGTCGCGACCGGCCTCGCGGTGACGGCGCGGGTCATCTCGTCGGCGGCGCTGATCATGATGTGCGTGTTCTTCGCGTTCGTGGTCTCCGACGACGTCGTCATCAAGATGCTGGCGGTCGGGCTGGGGTTCAGCGTGCTGATCGACGCGACGGTGATCCGGCTGCTGGTCGTCCCGGCCGCGATGTTCCTGCTGGGAGACCGGTGCTGGTGGCTGCCGCGCTGGCTGGACCGTGCCCTGCCGCACCTGGAGCCGGAACCGGAGCCGGACCTCAGCCGCTCGGGCCGCTGACCAGCGTGCCGGTGGCGTACATGCGGTGCGACGAGCCGAACCGCGGCCAGCAGGTGGTGAGGGTGATGCGCCGCTCCGTCGGCTCGGTGTCGCGCGGCTCGCCCGGCACGGGGTCGACCACCCACACGTCGCTGATGTTGATCTTGTTGCCGTTGCTGTCGCCGTCGGGCGCGTCGTCGAGCTGGTAGACGTACGTGCCGTCGGCCATCTCGATCTCGATGGTGTCGCCGACCCGCAGGTCGGGGAAGCCGGCGAACGGCGAGAGGTGGCCGGAGCGGTGCGCGGCGATGCCGACGTTGCCCACCTCGCCGGGGTTGGCGGTGTCGGGGTAGTGGCCGGGGCCGCGGGCGAGGTCGTCGGGCTGCACGCCCTGCACGACGGTGAACATCCAGTCGTCGCCGAAGCGGGGGATGCGCAGGATGCCGTAGGCGTCGCCGTCGGCGAGCTCGTCCGGGTCGGGCGCCGGGGTGCCCTGGTCGGGCTCGCCCCACTGCACGCTCAGCTCGTCCTCGAGCTTGTCCTGCGCCTGCGCGGTCTGGATGCCGGTGCCCCAGATGACGTAGACGACGAAGAGTAGGACCAGCACACCCGCGGTGAGCAGGAGCTCGCCGATGCCCCCGACGACGACGGCCCAGGCGCTGCGGCGCGGGCGGGTGCTGACGCGCTGCTGCGCGTGTCGTGGCATACCCACGACCCTAATAGCGCGACGGCTAGAGTCGAAGGTGTGTTGATCGCCGAAGACCTCCTGCTGCTGGCCTACGACGACGAAACCGGCAAGCCGGTCATCGACGGCACCCGGCTGGCGTACGGGCTGGCCGGTGCGCTGCTGCTGGAGCTGTCCGTCCTGGGCAAGGTGTCCGTCGCCGGGCCGGGCGAGGCGGTGAAGCGCGACCGGCTGGTCGTCCGCGACACCACTCCGGCCGGCGACGACGTCCTCGACCACGCGCTGGCCGAACTGGCCGACGATGAGGGCAAGAAACCGAAGAACGTGCTCGGCTCGCTGCGCAAGGGCCTGCGCGACCGCCTGCTGAACCGGCTCGCCGGGCGCGGGCTGCTGCGCCAGGAGTCCGGCACGGTGCTGGGCATCTTCCCGACGACGCGCTGGCCGGCCGCCGACGCGTCGCATGAGGCCGCCGTCCGGCAGCGGCTGCACGACGTGCTGATCACCGGCCTGGCGCCCGACCCTCGTACGGCCGCGCTGGTGTCGCTGCTGCTCGCCGTCGACGGCCTGCGCAAGGTGGTGCCGTCGGAGGACCGTCGCGCGGTGAAGCGGCGGGCGCAGGAGATCGCCGAGGGCGACTGGGCCGCCGACGCCGTCAAGAAGGCGGTCCAGGAGGTGCAGGCCGCGGTCACCGGCGCCATCCTGGCCGCGAGCTCCGCCGGTGCGGCCGGCAGCAGCTGACACCGGCTGGCTAGAGTGCGTCGGGTGACCGCCGACCTCGACGACCGCCTCGTCCGCGCCCGGGCCGCCGCTGCCGCCGCCGGGCTCGACGCCCTGCTGATCACGCCCGGCGCCGGGCTCCGGTACCTCACCGGCTACGACGCCAAACCGCTCGAACGGCTCACCTGCCTGGTGCTGCCGGTCGAGGGGACGGCGACGCTGCTGGTGCCCGCCCTGGAGCGGCCGGCCGCGCTGGCGTCCGGCGCCGGCTCGCTGCGGCTGGACATCCTGCCCTGGCAGGAGACCGACGACGCCGTCGCACTGGCCGCCGGGCTGCTGCCGGACGCGCGCCGGGTCGGGCTGGACGACCAGATGTGGGCGGAGAAGGCGCTGCGGTTCCGCGCCGCCATGCCCGCGGCCGAGCAGGTCGCCGCCCGCGCCGTCATGTCGTCGCTGCGGGCCCGCAAGTCAGCGGACGAGGTCGGCCTGCTGCGCGAGGCCGCCGCCGCCATCGACCGCGTCCACGCCCGGATGGGCGAGTGGCTGCGGGCCGGGCGCACCGAGGCCGAGGTCGGCCGCGACATCGCCGCGGCGATCATCGCCGAGGGGCACGAGTCCGTCGACTTCGTCATCGTCGCCGCCGGGCCCAACGGCGCCAGCCCGCACCATGAGACCAGCGACCGCGTCATCGCCGCCGGCGACCCCGTCGTCGTCGACATCGGCGGCACGACGGCGGCCGGCTACTGCTCCGACTCCACCCGGACGTACGCCGTCGGCTCGCCCTCGGCTGAGTTCCGCACGGCGTACGAGGCGCTGCGGGCGGCCCAGGAGGCCGCCGTGGCGCAGGTCCGGCCCGGCGTCACGGCCGAGTCGGTCGACGCGGCGGCGCGGGACGTGCTGGTGGCGGCCGGGCTGGGGGAGTACTTCATCCACCGCACCGGACACGGCATCGGGCTGGAGACGCACGAGGACCCGTACATCATCGCCGGCAACACCACGCCGCTGGAGCCGGGCATGGCGTTCTCCGTCGAGCCCGGGTTCTACCTGGCCGGACGGTACGGCGCGCGGATCGAGGACATCGTCGTCACGACCGAGGACGGCGTCGAGGCATTGAACCGGCGGCCGCGAGACCTCATGATCATGGATACGTGACCTTGCGGACATAACGCCGACATCGCTGCGCGCGAGCGTGGTCCGCGGACCCCCGTCCCGACCACCTCGAGGAGCGACATGGCGCCCACCCCACCGACCGACGCCGAGCTCGATGTCATGATCCGGGCCCGGCTCGCCGCCGTCGGCATCGACCTGGACCAGCTGCCGCCCGGCACCGCGCCCGACCCGGAGACCGGCGCGCCCGGCCAGGCCGCCGTCCTGGCGTCGCTGCGCGCGTTCGCGCGGTCGTCGCTGGCCGAGCTCAGCGCCTGGGTGCCGCCGGCCCCGTCCGGAACCCCCGCCGACCAGGCCGTCGAGCTGTCGCAGCAGGCGGCGCCGATGCTGTACCCGTCCATCAGCACCGCCTGGCGGGACGCATGAGCGCCGGTCCGCAGGACGTCCAGGTCGATCGCCGCTCGTTCGTCGCCCGGATGGCCGTGCTGTCCGCGGGCGCGGCCGTCGCCGGCACCGTCGGGCTGCCGCGGGTGGCGTACGGCGGGCCCGCCGCGGTCCGGAGCCGCACCGGGCCGCACCCGGACGCGTACACGCCGCCGCGCCCCGAGGCCCTCACGGACCCGGCCGAGCTGACCGTCGCGGAGGCGGCCTACCTGCTGCGGGCCGGGACGCTGCGGGCGGAGACGCTGCTGGAGGCGTACCTGGACCGCATCGGCGCGTTCGACGGCACCTACCAGGCGTTCAACCTGGTGCTGGGGGAGCAGGCGGCGGCCGCGGTGCGGGCGCTGCGGCGCGGGCACTACCACGGGCCGCTGCACGGGATCCCGCTGGCGATCAAGGACAACTACTACACCGAGGGCGTGGCGACGACGGCGAACTCGTTCGTCTTCGCCGGCTTCGTGCCGCCGTTCGACGCGACCGCGGTGGCCCGGCTGCGGTCGGCCGGCGGGATCGTGCTCGGCAAGACCCAGATGGGCCCGCTGGCGACCACCCGTGCGACCACGCCGTCCGGCGTCGTGACGACGGTGAACGCCTGGACGCCGGACGACCCGTCGACCAACCCGGGCGGCTCGTCGACCGGGACGGCGACCGCCGTGGCGGCACGGCTGGCGACGTCGGGGATCGGGACGCAGACCGGCGGCTCGATCACGGCGCCGTCGAATGCCCAGAACCTCACCGGCCTCAAGCCGACGATGGGCCGGGCGTCGCTGTACGGGATCGTGCCGCTGACCTACTCGCGCGACCATCCCGGCCCGCTGGCCCGCGACGCGAAGGACGCGGCGATCATGCTGGCCGCGATGGCCGGCCCCGACCCCGCCGACCCGCGCACGCAGGGGCTGCCGCCGGTGCCCGACCTCGTCGCGGCCGCCACGCCGGTGTACCGCGGGAAGCGGCTGACGGTGCGCTGGCCGACCCGGATCGGCGTCATCCCCGGGTACACGTCCGGTTCGAACGCGACGGCGGCGGCGCGGCGGGCGTTCCTGGACACCCTGGCCGGCGTCTCGGGCGTCTCCGTGGTGGACGTGACGCTGCCGGACGAGTGGGGCCTGCTGACCGGCCGCTTCAACGACGTCAGGCTGCCGGAGCGGGCCGAGCCGTTCGCGCCGTACCTGCGTCAGGACCTGCGGCTGTTCGGGGTGTCGCTGACCAGCTGGCTGCAGGGCGCGCTGGTGGGTGCGGACGAGTATGTGACCGGCCAGCGGGCCAAGCTGGTGCTGCTCACGCGGGTGCTCGATACGCTGTTCGCCCAATGCGACGTCGTGGTGCAGACGTCGCCGGTGCCGTTCGACATCATCGGGCTGCCGGAGCTGGCGCTGCCGATCGGCTTCTCCGCCGGCCTGCCGATCGGGACCATCCTGGGCGGCCGCCCGTACGCCGAGGACCGCCTGCTCGCCGTGGCGGCGGCGTACCAGGCGCTGACGGACTGGCACTGGCGGCGCCCGGCCGACCCGGTGGGCGCGGCCGCCGCCCGCGGCCCGGCGGCTGCCGCCCGTCCGCGGCTGACCGCTGCCGAGGCGGCCGAGCAGTCGCAGTGAGGAACCGCTGCCGGGCGCGCCGCGGCGCTTGGCTGGCTGGCTTCCGTTCAGCGCAGGTGACACCAGCGCCAACTGTTGGCGTTGGTGTCACCCGCCGCAACGGCAATGCCGCACCCGGGCGGCGTCGGCAGGCGGCCTGCTCGGGTGGCCGGTGGGGCGGCCCGCTCAGTCGGCTGGCGGGATGTTGTGGGTGAACCGGAACACGTTGTCCGGGTCGAGGCGGCCGAGCAGTCGCAATGAGGAACCGCCGCCGGGCGCGCCGCGGCGCTTGGCTGGCTGGCTTCCGTTCAGCTCGGGTGACACCAGCGCCAACTGTTGGCGTTGGTGTCACCCGCCGCAACGGCAATGCCGCACCCGGCCGGCGTCGGCAGGCGGCCTGCTCGGGTGGCCGGTGGGGCGGCCCGCTCAGTCGGCTGGCGGGATGTTGTGGGTGAACCGGAACACGTTGTCCGGGTCCCAGGTGCGCTTGACCTCGCGCAGCCGCTGCCAGGCGCCGTCGGAGAAGGCGGACCGCACCACCTCAGGGGTGGAGCCGGCGCCGACGAAGTTCAGCGCGCCGAACGGACGCGTGTGTGCCGCCAGCCCGGCGAACCCGTCGTCGAGGCGTTGCTGGACGGTGGCGCGCTGCTCGGGCGTCGCGGCCAGCGCGTTGGCCGCCGCGATGTACGGGGTGTCGCGGTGGGAGAGCGGGCTGTCCTGCTCCTTCGCCGCCGCGCCGCCGAGGTGCCGGATGTCGACGCCCGGGACCGGTGAACCCGGCGCCACCAGCTCGAGCAGCCCGTCGATGGCGGCGTCGGTCAGCCCGGCCACGCCGGTGCTGCGCCCGGACGTCGGCATGGGGTCGGTGGGCTCGCTGCCGGACAGCGCCGCCTCGAGGTACGTCTGCGGGCGGAAACCGCCCATGAGAGGCTCGCCGAGCGCCGCCAGCAGCGGCTCGAGCACCGACCCGTCGTCGCCGGCGATGGTGGCCCGGAGAGCGGCGACCTGCTGGCCACGCAGCGGCTCGGGCACCGCCGGGATGGGCGGGAACGTCATGACCATGACGGCGGACGTGACGTCGTCGGAGACCTGGCCGGTCCAGTCGGCCCACGCGCGCAGCACCTCGGCGGCCCGCGCGCCCGGGTACATCAGCGAGCCGTTGTGCACCGCCGGGACGTCGTAGAGCCGTACCTCCAGCGACGTGACGACGCCGAAGTTGCCGCCGCCGCCCTTGAGCGCCCACAGCAGGTCGGGGTTCTCGTCGTGGCTGGCCCGCACCAGCGAGCCGTCGGCCGTGACGACGTCGGCGGCGACCACGCTGTCGGCGGCGAAGCCGAAGCGGCGCATCAGCAGGCCGATGCCGCCGCCCAAGGTGTAGCCGACGGCGCCGACGGTGGGCGCGGTGCCGGACAGCCCGGCCAGCTGATGCGGCGCGGCCACCTCGAGGACGCCACGCCAGCGGGCGCCGGCGTCGATGCGGGCCACCTTGCGCCCGGGATCGACGTCGACCCCGGTGAGCCGCGTGACGTTGAGCAGCACGCCGTCGTCGTTGGGTCGCACCGCGCCGTGGCCGGAGGACTGGACCGAGAACGGCACGCCGTTCTCACGCGCCAGCCGGACCGCGGCCTGCACGTCGGCGGCGGTCTCGGCCACCACGACGACCGCGGGACGCTGGTCGATGGACAGGTTCCACGGCTGCCGCACGTCGTCGAAGCCGTCGTCGCCGGGCGCGTAGGCGCGGCCACCGAGGGTCGAGCGGAAACCGTCGAGGTCGATCATGGGACTCTCCATCCGAAGCAGTGATATCGGTGCCCGGGGTTACAGTCTGCCCGCCGGGTCCGACAACGGGACGGATGCAGCCGCGACGATGTGACAGTTAGCTGGTCAGCGCCGTGACGGCGAGGTCGGCATCGGCCTCGGACGAGTACAGGTGGAACGACACCCGCAGCCGGCCGCCGCGCACCGCCGCCCGCACCCCGGCCGCTTCCAGCCGCCGCTCGGCTCCGGGGACGTCCACCGACACGATCGCGGAGTCGCCCGGCGGCAGCCCCAGACCGGTCCGGAACCGGTTCGCCAGCCCGACGTTCCAGTCGTGGACGGCCTCGACGGTCACCGCGTCCAGCAGTTCCAGCGCCGGCGCCGCGCCGACCCACGAGAACCACGCCGGCGACAGGTCCAGCCGCCGGGCGTCGGACGCCAGCCGCAGCGGCGGCCCGTAGTACGACCCGTGCGGATCGTCGCCCGCCCACCATCCCGCCTGCGACGGCACCACCCGGGACCGCAGCTCCGCCGTCGTCACCAGGAACGCCGTACCCCGCGGCGACAGCTGCCACTTGTAGCCCCCGGCCACGAGGGCGTCGAATCGACGTGCGTCGATCGGCAGCCACCCCACCGCCTGGGTCGCGTCGGCGACGGTGACGGCGCCGGCCGCCCGCGCCGCGGCCAGCACGCCGTCGACATCCGCGACGATCCCGCTGGCGGACTGCACGACGCTGAACGCGACCACGTCGACGTCGGGCGTCACCGCCGCGGCCAGGCCCGCCGCCGGCATCGTCCGCACCTCGACGCCGCGATGCGCCTGCGCCAGCCACGGGAACAGCAGGGACGTGAAGTCCTCCTCGGGCGCCAGCACGACCGTCCCGTCGGGCACCGACGCCGCCAGCAGGCCGACCAGCTGCGACACCTGCGCGCCCGTCGTGACGTCGTGCTCGTCGGCCCGCACCAGCCGCGCGAACGCCGCCCGCGCCCGCGCCGTCGACTCGCCCCACCCCTCCCACGACACCCGCCCGTGCCGCCACTCGTCCAGCGCCTTCTGCAGCGCCGTCCACGCCGTCGACGGGGGCAGTCCGTAGCTCGCGGTGTTCAGCCAGCCCGGTTCGGGGGAGAAGAGGGAGCGTGCTGCGGCCAGGTCCATACCGACATCGTGCCAGCGTGGCGCGGACGCGGTACGAACGAGGTCGCCGCTAGAGTGCACACGTGGAGGACATCGACAGGAAGATCGTGGCGTTGCTGATGCGGGACGGCCGGATGAGCTACACCGATCTCGGCAAGTCCACCGGCCTGTCCACGTCGGCCGTGCACCAGCGGGTCCGCCGGCTCGAGGAGCGCGGTGTCATCCGCGGCTATTCCGTCGTCGTCGACCACGAGGCGGTCGGGCTGCCGCTGACGGCGTTCATCTCCATCAAGCCGATCGACCCCAGCCAGGCCGACGACTCGCCGGACCGGCTGGCCGGCGTGCCGGAGATCGAGGCCTGCTACTCCGTCGCCGGCGACGAGAGCTACATCCTCAAGGTGCGGGTCGGCCGCCCCGCCGACCTCGAGGACCTGCTGGCCCGCATCCGCTCGTCGGCGAACGTGACCACCCGCACCACCATCGTGCTGTCGACGCCGTACGAGAACCGCCCGATGACGGCCTGACGTGAACGGGGAGCTCGCGGCGATCACGGCCATGGCCGCGCACGGCTCACGGTGGCTGGCTACGCCCGGCACACAGCCGCCGCCCGAGCTGCTCGAAGCCAACTCGTGCTTCCGGTACGTCCGCCTTCTGAACGTCGATGTCGGGCGGCCAGGGATCCTGGGTCCTGGCAGGACGGCGCACGGCACCGCGGACTGGCTGGTGGCACTGCGCCGAGGCGGTGCCGACAGGCTCGTCCTGGTCAGCCGGCCACCGATGCCCGGCGCCCCTCCGCTCCAGGTCACGTCGGCCTTCGCCAACGGCGGGAGTTGGGGTCTGCTCGCCACCGGCGACGCGGCGGCACTCTGGACCATCGCGTGGACCGTCGGCGATCGCAACGCACCGGACTCACGGGTCTGGGACCTCGCCGCGACGAGCGGGCCCGCGCACGGGTGGCAGCCGGCTGTTCCGGCCGCCGACGCCGCCCGGTCGACGCTGCTGGCCGCTCTCGACGAGATCGGACGATTCGCCGAGGACGCCGGCCTGGGCGAATGGTCAGAGTGGTTCACCCGAGCACAGGCGCTGCTCGACGACGAGGAACCCGTGGCCCCATACCACGGTGACATCCTTCCGGAGCAGAGCCCACTCCAGCTCCGGCAGCTGGCCGCCGCGGCCGTTCAGGCGTGGGTGTTCGGAGGCATGGGGTCGTGGAACGACGTGTGGCTCGAGGACCAGGTGGCACGAACCTCCCATGAGCGACTGAGCCGCGCACTCTACGACGCCATCCTGACCGCTCTGACGGCGGCCGCCGGCCACCAATCCCCGAGCCGCGACGACGGCCTCAACTGAAGGCGCTCTGGCCGGTCAGGGCCTGGCCGATGACCAACTGGTGCACCTCGCTGGTGCCCTCGTACGTCAGCACCGACTCGAGGTTGTTGGCGTGGCGCAGCACCGGGTACTCCAGCGTGATGCCGTTGGCGCCGAGGATGGTGCGGCACTCGCGGGCGATGGCCAGCGCCTCCCGGACGTTGTTCAGCTTGCCGAGACTCACCTGCTCGGGCCGCAGCGTCCCCGCGTCCTTGAGCCGGCCGAGGTGCAGCGCGAGCAGGTAGCCCTTCTGCAGCTCCAGCGCCATGTCGGCCAGTTTGGCCTGGGTGAGCTGGAACGACGCCAGCGGCCGGTCGAACACCTCGCGCGTCTGCGCGTAGGAGATCGCCGCGGCCAGGCAGTCGCGGGCCGCGCCGAGCGCGCCGAACACGATGCCGAACCGGGCCTCGTTCAGGCACGACAGCGGGCCGCGCAGGCTGGACACCTCAGGCAGGACGGCCGACGCCGGCAGCCGGACGCCCTCCAGCACCAGCTCGCTGGTCACCGAGGCGCGCAGCGACAGCTTCTTGCCGATCTTCGGTGCGGTGAACCCGGGCGTCCCCGCCGGGACGAGGAAGCCGCGCACCTTGTCGTCGTCGCAGCGGGCCCAGACGACGGCGACGTCGGCGACGGAGCCGTTGGTGATCCACATCTTGGTGCCGTCGAGCACCCAGTCGTCGCCGTCGCGGCGGGCGCGGGTGCGCATGCCGGCCGGGTTCGAGCCGAAGTCGGGCTCGGTCAGCCCGAAGCAGCCGATCAGCTCGCCGGCCGCCATCCCCGGCAGCCAGTGCTGCTTCTGCTCCTCGGACCCGAACTTCCAGATCGCGAACATCGCCAGCGACCCCTGCACCGACACCAGCGACCGGACGCCGGAGTCGCCGGCCTCCAGCTCCATGCAGGCGAGGCCATACGAGACGGCGTTCGTGCCGGCGCAGCCGTACCCGGTGAGGTGCATGCCGAGCAGCCCGAGCTTCCCGGCCTCGAGGGCGAGCTCACGCACCGCGCTCTCGGACAGCCCGTCCTCGTACCAGTCCGCGATCGACGGGCGCACCCGGTCGTCGACGAAGTGGGCGACGGCGTCGCGCAGGTCGCGCTCCTCCTCGCTGAGCAGGTGATCGACGCTCAGCAGCTCCAGGGGCGAGGTCATGTCACTCCTTCTCGGCCAGCTCGACGGCGGCCGTCTCGATGTGGTGCTCGCCGAGCAGCACGTGGGTCGCGGCGTCACCTAGTGGCACGAAGCTGTCGTGGCTGGCGACGCGGGCGATGCGGCCGTCGTACCCAGACTCCACCAGCGCCGTGACGACCCCTTCGCCGACCCCGCCGGAGTGCCGGGTCTCGTCGGCCACCAGCACCTTCCCAGTGAGGTTCGCTTCGCGGACGATGTCCTCGACCGGCAGTGGCGCCAGCCAGCGCAGGTCCAGCACCTGGGCGCTGATGCGCCGCTCGGCCAGCCGCTGCGCGACCCGCAGGCTCATCGGCACGCCGTTGCCGAACGTGACGATGGTGAGATCAGAGCCCGCGCCGTGCAGACGAGCCCGGCCGATCGGCGCATGCTCGCCGGTGTCGGCCGCGAGCCAGCCGCCGTCGCCGTCCTGATGCAGGTCACGGGTGTGGTAGAGCGCGATCGGTTCGAGGAACGCCGACACCGTCCCGTCGACGGCGGCCGCGGCCAGGCAACTGCGCAGCATGGCCGCCGCGTCGTCGCCGCGGGACGGGCAGGCGACCACCAGGCCGGGGATGTCGCGCAGCACCGCGACGCCGTTGTCGTTGTGGAAGTGCCCGCCGAAGCCGCGCTGGTAGGCGAGCCCGGCGATGCGGACGACCAGCGGGTTGCGGTACTGCCCGGTGGAGAAGAACGCCAGCGACGCCGCCTCGCCGCGCAGCTGGTCCTCGGCGTTGTGCAGGTAGGCGAGGTACTGGATCTCCGGGACGGGGACCAGCCCGGCGAGCCCGGCGCCCAGCCCGAGGCCGAGGATCGACTGCTCGTCCAGCAGGGTGTCGAACACCCGGGCGCGACCGTGCTTGCGGGCCAGGCCACGGGTGACGCCGTACACGCCGCCCTTGCGCCCGACGTCCTCGCCGAACACGACCACCCGGCGGTCGCGCTCGAGGGCGGCCGACAGCGTCGCGTTGATCGACTCCGCCAGCGTCGCCGGCTGCTCCGCGCGGGCCTCGTCGTACAGGCCGGCGGCGGCCCGGGCGACGGCGTCGGGGGTGCGGGGGGCGAGCGGTGCGACGATCTCCGTCGCCGAGCCGAGCGTGCGGGCGCCCTCCAGGTCGTTCGCGACGGCGTCGACCTCGGCACGCAGCTCGCGGTAGCGGGCGATCAGCTCCGCCGGCGTCGCCGCTCCCGACCCGACCAGCGCGCGGGCGGTGCCGAGGATCGGGTCGCGGGCGTGGTCGGCGGCGATCTCGGCCGGCGTGCGGTAGCCGATCTCGGCGTCGCTGCCGGCGTGCCCGAGGTAGCGGACGGTGCGCAGGTGCAGGAAGGCGGGCTGGCGCTGCTCGCGGACGTAGCCGGCCGCCCGCCGCGCGGCGGTGAGCGCCGTCCGGGTATCCGCGCCGTCGGCCTGGACGTAGGTGAGGCCGGGCCGCGACCCGTAGGACGTCTCGATCCAGCCGGGCGGGGTCGGGACGGAGATGCCGATGCCGTTGTCCTCGCAGACGAACAGCACTGGCACCGGCAGCCCGCTGAACGCCGTGTTCAGCGCGGTGTTGATGGCGCCGACGGCGGTCGAGTGGTTCGCCGACGCGTCGCCGAACGAGCAGACCACGACCGCGTCGTCCGCCCAGGACGTGGGCACGCCGAGCCGGTGCGCCCGGTGCAGCGCGACCGCCAGCCCGACGGCGCGCGGCAGGTGCGAGGCGATGGTCGAGGTCTGCGGGACGATCGACAGCGCGGCGTGGCCGAACACCTTGTGCCGGCCGCCGGCGATCGGCTCGTCGGCGGCGCCCATGAGGCTCTGCAGCACGTCGCGCACCGGCGTCGAGCCGGGCACCTGGGCCGCCCGGGCGGCGTAGAAGCCGCCCGAGCGGTAGTGCAGCAGCGCCGGGTCGCTCGGCCGCAGCGCCGTCGCGACCACGGCGTTCGACTCGTGCCCGGCCGACCCGATGGTGTAGAAGCCGCGCCCCGCCGCCCGCAGCTCCCGCGCGACGACGTCCAGGTGCCGGCTGGTCACCTGGGCGTCGAAGATGCCGCGCAGGACGCCGTCGCTGTCGTCGCTCGCCGGTGCCGCCGCGGGCAGCGTCTCGATCGCCGTGAACAGCGCCTGCTCGAGCGCGGCCGGGGTGCTCACGACTCGTCGAGCCGGAAGCCGAGGTCGGCGTCGAGGTCGGCGACGTCCATCTGCGCCTTCTGCAGCCGGCCGGAGTAGTCCCAGTTGACGGACTGCCAGCGGGTGAACTGGTCGAGCACCCAGATGCCGGACTGCCGCGACCCGTTGCCGGACTTGCCGTTGCCGCCGAACGGCAGGTGCGCCTCGGCGCCGGACGTCGAGTTGTTGATGCTCACCATGCCGGCCGAGATGCCGCGCCGGAACGCGAACGCGTCGGCCGGGTTCGTCGTGTAGATGGAGCTGGACAGGCCGAAGCCGGGCGCGTTGGCGAGGTCGATGGCCTCGTCCAGCGTCCGGTAGGACGTGACGCCGACGATCGGGCCGAACGTCTCCTGGTCGAACAGCTCGTCGCCGGGCCGCACGCCGTCGACCACCACCGGGTGGTAGAAGATGCCCTTCGCCGGGTCGCCGACGAAGCCGGGGCGCGGGTTGCCGCTGGTGATGCGGCCGGTCGGCCCGTGCACGGTGTGCTGCGGCTGGACCCAGCCGAGGAACTTCTCGTACCGCTCGGCGAACTTCGCGTCGAGCAGCGGGCCCATCAGGACGTCCTGGCTCGGGTCGCCGACGGCGGCCGCGTCGACCGCCGCGGTGAACCGGCGCAGGAACTCGTCGTGCAGCGACTCGTGCACGATGACCGTCCCCAGCGACGTGCAGCGCTGGCCGGCCGTGCCGAAGCCGCTGAACAGCGCGCCCTCGACGGCGAGGTCGAGGTCGGCGCTCGGCGTGACGACCAGCGGGTTCTTGCCGCCCAGCTCGAGGCAGGCCGTCTGCAGGTGCCGGCCGGTGAGCGCGCCGATCTCGCGGCCCACCTCGGACGAGCCGGTGAAGCCGACCTTGTCGATGTAGCCCAGCTCCAGCGACTCCTGCAGGCCCGCGTAGGTCTCGGCGCCGTCGGCGTGCACCAGGTTGAACACGCCGTCGGGCAGCCCGCCGCCCTTCACGAACAGGTCGTAGAAGGCGTTGGAGACGACGGCGGAGTACTCGGCCGGCTTCCACACGATGGTGTTGCCGGTGAGCAGCGCCGGGACGATGTACCAGGACGGCACCGCGACCGGGAAGTTGCCGGCGGTGATGACGGCGACCGTGCCGACCGGGTTGCGGAACGTGAACAGCTGCTTGTCGGGCATCTCGCTGGGGACCGTCTGGCCGTACAGCCGGCGGCCCTCGCCCAGGAAGAAGTCGCAGGTGTCGACGATCTCGCGGACCTCGCCGAGCGCCTCGGCGTACGGCTTGCCGATCTCGCGGGTGACCAGCCGGGCCAGGCTCTCGGCGTTCTCCTCGACGACGCGGCCGATGTGCGCGATGGCCCGGCCGCGGACCGGAGCCGGGACGTCGGCCCAGGCCCGCTGGGCGTTGCGGGCGACGACGGCGGCGGCGGTGAAGATGCGCCCCGGTGCGAGGCTCACCTCACCGACGACGTCGTCGAGGTCCGCCGGGTTGAGGCTGGAGACGGTGCGGTCGCCGGGAACGGCCTGGCCGTCGACGACCGAGGTGACGGTACGGGTCACAGTGGTTCTGCTCCTCGGGTGCTCAGCGGGCGGACTGACGGGCGACGACGCGGCCGAACGCCGCGACAGCGAGGTCGATCTCATCATCGGTCACCGACAGGGCCGGACGGAAGCGGATCGCCCGCTCGCCGCACGGCAGCGCCAGGACCTGCTCGTTCTCGCGCAGGTCCGCGACGACCGCGTTCCGGGTGGCCGCGTCGGGCAGGTCGGCGGCGACCATGAGGCCGCGGCCGCGGACATTGCTGACGGCGCCGTCCGTCTCGGCGGCGACCGTGCGGAGGCCGGCGAGGAACCGTTCGCCCTTCGGACCGGCGGCCTCGATCAACCCGTCCTGCTCGATCAGCTCCAGCAGCCGGCGCGACCGGACCATGTCGACCAGCCCGCCGCCCCACGTCGAGTTGATGCGGCCGGACACCACGAACACGTTGTCGGCGACGTCGTCCACGCGACCGCCGGCCATGATGCCGCCGACCTGGACCTTCTTCGAGAACGCGACGATGTCGGGCTGCAGGCCGAGCTGCTGGTACGCCCACGCCGTGCCCGTCGTGCCGGTGCCCGTCTGCACCTCGTCGACGATGAACAGCGCGTCGTGCTCGTGCACCAGCGCCTGCATGGCCTGCAGGAACTCGGGGCGCATGTGGTTGTCGCCGCCCTCGCCCTGGATCGGCTCGCAGATGAACGCGGCGATGTCGTGCGGGTGGTCCGCGAAGGCCCGCCGGGCCTGGGCCAGGGCGTGGTCCTCGGCGCGCTGGACCTCGTCGAGGTGGTCCTCGAGCGGGAACGTGATGGCCGGGACGTCGATGCGCGGCCAGTCGAACTGCGGGAACCGGGCGGTCTTGTTCGGCTCGGTGTTCGTCAGCGACATGGTGTAGCCGCTGCGGCCGTGGAACGCCTTCGTCAGGTGCATGATCTTCGTGCCCAGCGCGGCGTCGCGGCCGTTGGCCTCGTTGTGCCGGCTCTTCCAGTCGAACGCGACCTTGAGCGCGTTCTCGACGGCGAGCGCGCCGCCCTCGACGAAGAACAGGTGCGGCAGCCGCGGGTCGCCGAGCACGCGCGCGAACGTCTCGGTGAACTCGGCGAGGTGCACCGAGTAGACGTCGGAGTTGGCCGGCTTGTTCGCCGCCACCCGCGCCAGCAGCTCCATGAACGCCGGATCGTCGACCAGCCCGGGCGGATTGCACCCCAGCGGCGCGGACGCGAAGAACGTGTACAGGTCGAGGTACCGCCTCCCGTCCCGCGCGTCGACCAGCCAACTGCCCTGACTGGCATCGGTGTCGAGGACGAGCTTGAAGCCGTCCGTGAGCAGGTGCCTGCCCAGAACCGCGTGGACCTCGCCGGCGGCGATGGTGAGCTGTTCGGCCACGATCGGTGAACCTCCTCGAACCCGGGTACGGTGACAGAAGACGTCCCTCGTGAGGCTCGCCTTGACGTAATTCTTGCGTTGATTGTTCGTTAGAGCAAGAAGACATCCCGTCCCGGTTCGTCCGGAGGTGAGGGGTTGATTCCCGCCCCACGCCGCCGACCGGCCTGCTCACTCCGGCGGCAGCACCCGCACGTCGGCCCCCTCGACGGCCTCGGGCGGCAGGGCGAACGCCAGCAACTCGCGCCCCTCGGCCTCGACGTCGGCGACCTCGGACGCGGACAGCGGGCGGTACGGCGTGACCGTCAGCACGCCGTCCTCGAGCCGCCACCAGCCGGCCACCTCGCCGTCGACCAGCAACGCGTGCGGCACGACGCCGTTGCGGCGGTTCATGCGCTTGCGGGTGACGTCGTCGATGACGCGGGTGCGGTCGGCGTGGGAGCGCAACACGTTGTCGAAGTCGGGCAGGAAGCGGACCGGCGCCGGAACGTCGGCGCCGGGGCGGGGCGCGTCGGGGAGGTCGAAGAGCTCGCGGCCGGACTCGTCGCGGAACGCCCGCAGCGACGGGCGCAGCTCGTCGACGACGGCGCGCAACCGGGTCAGGCCGCACCACGTCTGCAGGTCGGCCACCGACGCCGGCCCGAAGGCGCCCAGATAGCGCCGCACCCACTCGGACGGCGGCACCGACCCATCAAGCGGCCGGCCGAGCCAGCGCTCGACCGTGGTCAGCCGGGTCTGCCCGCTCTGCCCCCACACGGCCCGCGGCGGCACCTGGACCAGCACCAGCAGGGCCCGCGCCGCGTGCGCCAGGTGGGCGGCGCCCGCGGACGGCCACGACGGCGTCAGCAGCGCGCCCAGCTCGGCCATGGTGCGCGGCTCGGCGTCGACCAGCTCGCGCGCGGCGGCGGCGACCGCCTCGACGTCGACGCCGGCGAGTGACTTGGCGTGCTCGGCGTTGGTGCGAAGGTCGGCGACGTAGAGCGGCTGCACCCACGGCCGCAGCGACAGCGCGTCGGGCACGGACAGCAGATGAATGGTGCCGCGCTGCGCCGCGATGCGCACCACCGACCGGTCGAGCAGCGGGCCGGCGAGCGCGGACGGCTCGAACCCGCGCAGCCGGGACCACAGCTGGTAGTACGGCGAGAACGGCTGCTGCGCCTGCAGGCCGCCGAGATGCTCGACGACCGAGAGCACGGAACGATCGGCGCGCGCGAGCAGCAGCTGCCGGGCCAGGGTGGCGCGGCCCAGCTGGCGGCGGGTCAGGACGTCGGACATGGACCTACCCTCTCGCGACCCACCGACAAGGTCGCCCCGCGAGGCAGGGAGAATCGGCGGGGTGACGACGACGCTCTACCGCAACGGCCGCATCCACAGCCCCGCCGACCCGTTCGCCACCGCGATGCTGGTGGTGGACGAGACTGTCGCCTGGGTGGGCGCGGACGGCGCCGCGCGGACCCACCTGGACGCGGCCGACGAGGTCGTCGATCTGGGGGACGCGCTGGTCGCGCCCGCGTTCGTCGACGCGCACGTGCACCTGACGGAGACCGGCCTGGCCCGCGACGGGCTCGACCTCACCGCAGCGACCGGACGGACGGCGCTGCTCGACCTGGTCGCGCGACGGTCGAAGGAACGACCGGGCGAGGTCGTCCTCGGCTTCGGCTGGGAGGAGGACGGCTGGCCGGACGGCGGCGCGCCCACCCCCGGCGAGCTCGACCAGGCGAGCAACGGCACGCCCGTCTACCTCGCCCGCCGCGACGTCCACACGGCCGCCGTCTCCGGCACGCTGCTCGCCGCCGACCGCTCCATCGCCCGCGCCGACGGCTACGACGCGGGCCTGGTCCGCCGCGACGCCCACCACCGGGCCCGCCAGGCGGCCCGCTCCGCCGTCCCCGCGGGGCGGATGGCCGAGCTGCGCGAGCAGGCGCTGCGGCACGCCGCGTCGCTGGGCATCGGCGCCGTGCACGAGATCGGTTCGCCGCTCATCAGCGACCCCGCCGACTTCACCGCCGTCCTCGCACTCGGCGCCACGCCCGGTCTGCCGGACGTCATCGGCTACTGGGGCGCGACGGCGGTCGGCGAGGCGCAGGCGCTCGGCGCGGCGGGCGCGGCCGGCGACCTCAACCTGGACGGCTCGATCGGCTCGCGCAGCGCCCGGCTCTCCGCCCCCTACGCGGACGCACCGGGAGAACGTGGCCGGGCCTACCTCGATCTGGAGACCGCCACGGAGCACGTCGTCGCGTCCACCCGGGCCGGCATCCAGGCCGGCTTCCACTGCATCGGCGACGAAGCGGTCCGGACGGCCGTCCAGGCCATCGCGGCCGCCGCCGAGGTGTGCGGGCTGGCCGCGGTCGTGGGGTCGCGGCATCGGCTGGAGCACGTCGAGATGATCGACGACCTGCTGATCGCCGAGCTGGCCCGCCTCGGCGTCGCCGCCAGCGTGCAGCCGGCGTTCGACGCACTGTGGGGCGGCCCGGACGGCATGTACGTCGAGCGGCTCGGCCCGGCGCGCGGCGTGGCGCTGAACCCGTTCGCCGCGATGGCGCGGGCCGGGGTCCTGCTCGCGTTCGGCTCCGACTCGCCGGTGACGCCGCTGGCCGGCTGGGAGACGGTGCGCGCGGCGTCGCAGCACCGGACACCGTCGCAGCGCATCAGCGCCCGCGCGGCGTTCTCGGCCGCGACGAGGGGCGGCTGGCGGGCCGCGCGGGTCGAGGACGCGGGCGTGCTGGCGCCCGGTATGCGGGCGTCCTTCGCCGTCTGGGAGGTCCCGTACGAGCTGGTCGTCCAGGCGCCGGACGAGCGGGTCGCGGCCTGGTCGACGGATCCGCGGGCCGGCGTGCCGGGGCTGCCGGACCTCTCGCCGGACGTGCCGCTGCCGCGCTGCCTGCGCACGGTCGTCCGCGGCCGCACCGCGTACGCGGACCCGGGGACTTAAGCGATCGATTAGGTCGCCGTTGACATCCCCGCGATCCGGGCGTGTGCTGATTCCATCAGCACGGGACGAGGGGGTCCGGCATGCAGGTACCCGCGCCGTTCGAGTACGAGCGAGCCACCAGCGTCGATCACGCCATCGGCCTGCTGGAACGACTGGGCAGCAGCGCCCGCCTGGTGGCCGGCGGCCACAGCCTGCTGCCGATGATGAAGCTGCGCCTGGCGAACTTCGAGTACCTCATCGACATCAACGACCTGCACGATGAGCTCGGCTACGTCGAGGTGAGGCACGACGAGATCCGCATCGGGGCGCTGACCCGGCACCGTGAACTGCTCGAGTCCGACGAGCTCGCGGAGGCCTTCCCGATCTTCCGCGACGCCGAGAAGGTGATCGCCGACCCGGTGGTGCGGAACTGGGGGACGCTCGGCGGGTCGCTGTGCCAGGCGGACCCGTCCGAGGACCTGTCCGCGGTGTGCACGACGGTCGGCGCACGCTGCGTCATCCGCGGCCGCGACGGTGAGCGGGTCGTCTCGATGACGGAGTTCCACCGCGGCCCGTACGAGACCGCCGTCGGCGACGACGAGATCCTCACCGAGATCAGGTTCCCGGTGCGCGGGGGCGGCGGCAGCGCGTTCGAGAAGGTCGAGCGGCGGGCCGGCGACTGGGCGGTCGTCTCCGCCGGCGCCGCGGTCTGGCTCGACGCGGACGGGCGCATCGCCGACGCCCGGGTCGGGCTGGCCGCCGTCGGCCCGAACACGACGGGCCTGCCGGAGATCTCCGCGGCCCTCACCGGCCGCGACCCTTCGGAGGAGCTGTACGACGAGGCCGGCCGGCTCGCCGCCCAGGGCTGCCGCCCGGACACCGACATGCGCGGCAGCGAGGAGTACAAGCGGCACCTCGCCGGTGAGCTGACGAAACGGGCGCTGCGCCGGTCGGTCGAGCGCGCGCGGGAAAGGGGCTGACATGCAGGTCTCGATGACGGTGAACGGCGAGGAGGTCACGCGCGAGATCGAGGGCCGGCTGCTGCTGGTGCACTTCCTGCGCGACGTGCTCGGCCTGACGGGCACGCACTGGGGCTGCGACACCAGCAACTGCGGCACCTGCGTCGTCTGGGTCGACGAGAAGCCGGTGAAGTCGTGCACCATGCTCGCAGCGATGGCCGGCGGCCACGAGGTCCGCACCGTCGAGGGGCTCGCGCAGAACGGCGAGCTGGACCCCGTCCAGCGCGGCTTCATGGAGTGCCACGGCCTGCAGTGCGGCTTCTGCACCCCCGGCATGATGATGACGGCGCGCGCCCTGCTGAACGAGAACCCGGACCCGTCGCCGGACGAGATCCGCGAGGCGATCAGCGGCCAGATCTGCCGGTGCACCGGCTACGCCACCATCGTCCGATCGGTCCGCTGGGCGGCGGCGTACGAGGCGGACCGCGCCGAGGCGCCCGCGGCCACCACCACCGGAGGTGCGCCGTGACCACCGTCGACGATCACAAGCCGGCCGGCTTCGAGGACAACGACCAGCACCCGGTCGGGCACGGCCGCATGCTGCGCAAGGAGGACCCGCGGTTCGTCCGCGGCCGCGGCAACTACGTCGACGACGTCCAGCTGCCGGGCATGCTGCACCTGGCCATCCTGCGGGCGCCGGTCGCGCACGCGCGGCTGGTCAGCATCGACACCACCGCCGCCGAGGCGCACCCGAAGGTGAAGGCCGTCGTCACCGGCGCCACGCTGGAGGGCCTGAAGCTGGCCTGGATGCCCACGCTGTCCAACGACGTCCAGGCCGTCCTGGTGACGGACAAGGTGCGGTTCCAGGGCCAGGAGGTCGCGTTCGTCGTGGCCGAGGACCGCTACTCCGCCCGCGACGCGCTGGAGCTGATCGAGGTCGAGTACGACATCCTCGACCCCGTCGTCGACGTCCGCCGCGCGCTGGAAGAAGGCGCGCCGGTCATCCGCGACGACATCGAGGGCAAGACCGACAACCACTGCTTCGACTGGGAGACCGGCGACGCCGCCGCCACCGAGGCGGTGTTCGCGACGGCGGACGTCGTCGTCGAGCAGGACCTCGTGTACCCGCGCGTGCACCCGGCGCCGATGGAGACCTGCGGCGCGGTGGCCGACTTCGACCCGGTCGAGGGCCGGTTGACGCTGTGGTCGACCACCCAGGCGCCGCACGCGCACCGGACGCTGTACGCGATCGTCGCCGGGCTGCCGGAGCACAAGATCCGGGTCATCTCGCCGGACCTCGGCGGCGGATTCGGCAACAAGGTGCCCATCTACCCGGGGTACGTGTGCGCGGTCGTCGGCTCGATCGTCACGGGCAAGCCGGTGAAGTGGATGGAGGACCGGTCGGAGAACCTGGTGAGCACCGGGTTCGCCCGCGACTACGTCATGCGTGGTGAGATCGCCGCCACCCGCGACGGCCGCATCCTCGGCATCCGCACCCACGTCCTGGCCGACCACGGCGCGTTCAACGGCACGGCGGCGCCGGTGAAGTACCCGGCCGGCTTCTTCGGCGTCTTCACCGGCAGCTACGACCTCGAGGCCGCCTACTGCCACATGACAGCCGTCTACACGAACAAGGCGCCCGGCGGCGTCGCGTACGCGTGCTCGTTCCGCATCACCGAGGCCGTCTACCTCGTCGAGCGGATCGTCGACTGCCTCGCCGCCGAGCTGGCGATGGACCCGGTGGAGCTGCGGCTGAAGAACTTCATCAAGCCCGAGCAGTTCCCTTACACGACGAAGACCGGCTGGGTGTACGACTCCGGCAACTACGAGCCGACCATGCGCGAGGCGATGCGGCTGGCCGGCTACGAGCAGCTGCGCCGCGAGCAGGCGGAGAAGCGGGCCCGCGGCGAGCTGATGGGCATCGGCGTCTCGTTCTTCACCGAGGCCGTCGGCGCCGGGCCGCGCAAGCACATGGACATCCTCGGCCTCGGCATGGCCGACAGCTGCGAGCTGCGGGTGCACCCGACCGGGAAGGCCGTGGTCCGGCTGTCGGTGCAGAGCCAGGGTCAGGGGCACGAGACGACGTTCGCGCAGATCGTCGGCGAGGAGCTGGGTATCCCGCCCGCCGACGTCGACGTCGTCCATGGCGACACCGACAACACGCCGTTCGGCCTGGGCACCTACGGCAGCCGCTCCACGCCCGTGTCGGGCGCCGCGGCGGCGCTGGTGGCCCGGAAGGTGCGGGACAAGGCCCGCATCGTCGCGTCCGGCATGCTCGAGGTGTCCGCCGACGACCTCATCTGGGACAAGGGGTCCTTCCACGTCGCCGGCGACCCGAGTGCCGCGGTGACCATCCAGGACATCGCCATGCGGGCGCACGGCGCCGGCGACCTGCCCGAGGGGTACGAAGGCGCGTTGGAGGCGCAGATCACCTACAACCCACCGAACCTCACCTACCCGCACGGCGCCTACATCTGCGTCGTGGACGTCGATCCGGGGACCGCGCAGGTGAAGGTGCGCCGGTTCGTCGCCGTCGACGACTGCGGCACCCGGATCAACCCGATGATCATCGAGGGCCAGGTCCACGGCGGCCTCACCGACGGTGTCGGCATGGCGCTGATGGAGATCATCGCGTTCGACGAGGACGGCAACTGCCTCGGCGGGTCCCTGATGGACTACCTGCTGCCCACCGCGATGGAGGTGCCCGACTGGGAGACCGGCTTCACCGTGACGCCGTCGCCGCACCATCCGATCGGCGCCAAGGGCGTGGGGGAGTCGGCGACGGTGGGTTCGCCACCGGCCATCGTCAACGCCGTCGTCGACGCGCTCGCGCCGTTCGGCGTCCGGCACGCCGACATGCCGCTGACCCCGTCGCGGGTCTGGGACGCCATGCGCGGCCAGGCCCGCCCGCCGATCTGACGGAGCCGGCCGTGACCACCGCGATCGAGGACCGGGCCGTCGAGCTGCTCGCCGGCCGGATCCCGTTCGTCCACGCGACCGTGGTCCGCGCCCAGGTCCCGGCCTCGGCGCGGGCCGGCGACGACGCCATCATCCTGGCCGACGGCACGATCGAGGGGTTCGTCGGCGGGCAGTGCACCGAGAACTCGGTGCGGGCCGCCGCGCTCGGCGCCATCCGCGACGGCGAGAGCGTGCTGCTGCGGGTGCTGCCGGAGAACGCGGGGGCGTTTCCGGAGACACCCGGTGCACGCGTTGTCGTCAACCCGTGCCTGTCCGGAGGCGCGATGGAGATCTTCCTGCAGCCACGGCTGCCGCGACCGCTGGTGCGGGTCGTCGGCGGCTCGCCGATCGCCGCCGCGCTGGTCGAGCTGGGCGCGGCGCTCGGGTTCGAGATGGTGCGGGCCGAGTCTCCGGTGCCGCCGACGGCGCTGGTGCTCGCCGGCCACGGCGGCGACGAGCCGGCCGCCATCCGGGCCGCGCTGGACGCCGGCGTCGGGTGGATCGGGCTGGTCGCGAGCCCGCGGCGGGGCTCCGGCGTGCTCGCCGAGCTCACCCTCACCGACGAGGAACGGGCCCGTATCAGCACGCCGGCCGGGCTGGACATCGGCGCACGGACGGCGGCGGAGATCGCGCTGTCGATCCTCGCCGAGATCGTGCAGGAGGTGCGGGCCGGGCGGCTGGCCGTGCCGGCGCGGGAGGAGACGGCGGCCACAGCGCCGCGGGAAGCCGTCGACCCGGTCTGCGGCATGACCGTCGTCGTCGGGCCGGACACCCCGCACCTGGTCGTCGACGGCGAGGACGTCTGGTTCTGCGGGCCGGGCTGTCGCGACCGGTACGCCCGGACGGCGGGGAGGTAGCGCTTGTTCGCCGACCCCGACGAGGTGCGGCGCCGGCTCGACCGCGTCGACTACCTGGTGGATGACGGCACGGCCACCGCGATCTACTTCGCCGTCGAACTCGGGCAGCCGCTACTGCTGGAGGGCGAGCCGGGGGTCGGCAAGACCACCGCCGCGAAGGCGCTCGCACGGGTGCTGGACGCGCCGCTGCTGCGGCTGCAGTGCTACGAGGGCCTGACCGCCGGCGAGGCGCTCTACGAGTGGAACTACCAGCGGCAACTGCTGGCCATCAGGCTGTCCGAGTCGCGGCACGAGCGTCTCACCGACGCCGACCTGTTCACCGAGGAGTTCCTGCTCGAGCGGCCGATCCTGGCCGCCGTCCGCGCCACCGGGCCGGACCCGCCGGTACTGCTCATCGACGAGATCGACCGCGCCGACGACGAGTTCGAGGCGCTGCTGCTGGAGTTCCTCGGCGAGGCCTCGGTGACCGTCCCGGAGCTGGGTACCTACACCGCGGTGCACCCGCCCGTCGTGGTCCTGACGTCGAACCGCAGCCGCGAGTTGCACGACGCCCTGCGCCGGCGCTGCCTCTACCACTGGATCGACTTCCCGGCGCCGGAACGGGCCGCCGAGATCCTGCGCCGGACGGTGCCGTCGGCCAACGAGCCGCTGATCGGGTCCACCAGCCAGTTCATCGGCCGCGTCCGCACACTCGACCTGGACAAGGCGCCCGGAATGGCCGAGACCATCGACTGGGTGGCCGCGTTGTCGTCGATCGGCGCGACCGACCTCGTCCGGGCCGACGCCGTGCGTACGCTGTCGGCCATCGCGAAGACCCCGGACGACCGCCAGACCATCGCGGCGGCGTTCGAGGAGCTGGCGTGAACCGGTGACAGGAGGGATCCATGCAGATCGACAACGAGTTCACCGTCGGCGTGCCGGTCGAGCGGGCCTGGGAGGTGCTCACCGACCTCGAGGGCATCGCGCCATGCATGCCGGGCGCCCAGCTCACCGGCCGTGACGGCGACGTCTACCAGGGCAAGGTGCGGGTCAAGGTCGGGCCCGTCGTGTCCGAGTACGCCGGCACCGCGACGTTCGTCGAGAAGGACGACGCCGTCCACCGCGCCGTCATCAGCGCGTCCGGCCGCGACTCCCGCGGCGCCGGCAACGCCTCCGCCCAGATCGTCGCCCAGCTCCGGCCCGACGGCGACTCGACGGTCGTCACGGTCGACACCGACCTGCGGATCAGCGGAAAGATCGCCCAGCTGGGCCGCGGCATGATCAAGGAGGTGTCGACGAAGCTGCTCGGCCAGTTCGTCGAGTGCCTGGAGGGGAAGCTGGGCGCCGCGCCGGCGGCTCCGGCGGCCGCTGCTGAGCCGGTCGCCGGGCCGGTCGCGCCGCCGACGCCGCAGGAGCCGAAGCCGGTCGCGCAGCCCGAGCCGACGCCGGCCTCGTCCCGACCGGAGGCGGCGGAGCCCGAGCCGCTGGACATCATGGGCGTCGCCGGCGGCTCGATCGCCCGCCGGGCGGTGCCGCTGGTGCTCGTCCTCATCGCGCTGGTCGGCCTGGTGCTGTACCTGGCCAGCCGCTGACCCCGTCATGACGTTGCTGCGCGGCACGGACCGGGCGGCGTTCGCGACGGCGTTCGGCGTCAGGCTGCGCGAGCACGGCGTCGCCGCCGGGCAGACCGCCGTCGAGGACTTCGTCCGGGCGCTGGCCGCCTGCCCGCCCCGCACGCGGTCACGGCTCTACTGGACGGCCCGCACCACTCTGGTGCGCCGCCAGGGCGAGCTGGCGGCCTTCGACGCGGTGTTCCGGGCGGTGTTCGAGGACACCGAGCTGGACATGGGGGAGCGCGGCCAGGACGGCCCGCGACTCCCGCCGGCCCAGGGCTTCGGGGCGGACGTCGGCGTATCCGGACGGGCCGACGGCGGCGGCCTGCCCTGGGCGACGCCGCCGCGGGTGTCGGCGCCTGCGGACGAGCCCGGCCCGGTCACCGTTCCGCAGCGGCTGCCCAGCGGTCTGGCCGGGCTGCCGGAGGCCCCGTTCGAGGACCTGGACGCCCGCGAACTGGCGCTGCTGGGTCAGTGGCTGCGCACCGCCCTGGCGGACTGGCCGACCCGGCGCGGGCGGCGGCTGGTCGCCGACCACACGGGGCACCGGGTCGCCGTCCGGCCGACGATCGCGCGGGCCCGGCGGACCGGGTGGGAGGCCGTCACGCTGGTTCGGGTGCGCCCGGCCCGGCGGCCGCGGCGGATCGTGCTGCTCTGCGACGTCAGCGGGTCGATGCGGGCGCAGGCGACGGCGTACCTGCACCTCATGCGGGTCCTGGCGACCGGCGCGCCCGGAGCCGGCGCGGAGGCGTTCGCGTTCGCGACGACGGTCACGCGGCTGACGCCGGTGCTGGCGCAGCGGTCGCCGGAGGAGGCGGTGGCCCGGGCCACGGACCAGGTCGCCGACCGGTTCGGCGGCACCCGCATCGCCGCCAGCCTGCGGGCGCTGCTGGCGTCGCACCACGCGGACAGCACCCGCGGCGCCGTCGTCGTCATCGCGTCGGACGGCTGGGACAGCGCCCCGCCCGCCGAGCTGGTGGCCGTGCTGGCCCGGCTGCGCCGGCGGGCGCACCGCCTGGTGTGGCTGAACCCGAGGGCCGGCGCCTCCGGCTACGTCCCGTCGGCCGCGAGCATGGCCGCCGCCCTCCCGTACTGCGACGACTTCCTGCCGGCCGGGACGTTCCGGTCGCTGGCCGACGCGATCGCCGTCATCGGACGGCATCGGTGATGCGACGCGTCTGTCGGCACGGGCGACGAGGGGTTCTGGCGGCGAGCATGACCCACCGCCGCACTGGCGGGCAGAGCAGTCAGCTCCAGAGCGTCACGTGGATGGACGGGCGGAACCGGCCGACGTGGACGCCGGAGCCCTTGAGCATCGCCTGTGTGGCCCGCGGCGTCGTCACGAACCGGACCAGCTCGGCCGCAGGGGTCGCCCGTCCGCTGTCGGCAAGCGTGAGAATGGCCCACACACCGTCGCCGCTCACCGCCGGCCCGGCGAGGCGGACCAGCCGCCCGCTGCCGACGTCGCGCGCCACCGCGTACGAGACCGCCAGCGCCACGCCGTGGCCGCGCTGGGCCTCCTCCAGGGCCGCGGCGTGGCTCTGGAAGATCTGCTGCCGCTCCTCGGCCACGCCCAGGCGCCGCAGCAGCGCCGGGACGGTGCCGGTGTCGGCCGTCGCCGACGGGCCGAGCAGCCAGACCTGGTCGCGCAGCTGAGTCGCACCCGGCGACGCCACCGACGCCAGGGGATGCTTCGGCCCGACCACCGCGACCAGCTGGTACTGCAGGAAGCGGGTGCAGCGCAGCGAGTCGTCGAGGGTGCTGGGCCGGGGTCCGATGGCGACGTCGACGGAGCGGGTGTGCAGCAGCGAGCCGAACGTCCGCGGGTTGTGCACGCTGAGCTCGACGTTGAGGTCGTCGGCCCGGCCGGCGAACAAGTCGATCAGGCCGGGTGCGGCGTACTCGGCGAACAGGCTCGACGCGGCGATACGCAGCAGGCGCCGGCCGTTGCCGGCCTGGCTGACCTCGAGGATCGTGCGGTTCTGGAGGCCGACCAGCTCGGCCGCCCGGCTGGCCAGCCGCAGCCCGCCGGGGGAGAACGCGAGGCCGGCCGCCGTGCGGTGGAACAGCTGGTCGCCCAGCTCGCGGCGGAGCTTTCCGACGTGCAGCGACACGGCCGCCTCGCTGATGGACAGCTCGCTCGCTGCCTGCTTGACCGAGCCCAGCCGGACGACCGCGAGATAGGCCCGCAGCTGCGTCGGCGTCACCGTTCCAGGCTATCGTTCGTGGCGCTCCACCGGCCGGTTGATCGTCCGCAGTGTGGTATGTCCGTCTCGATCTTGACGACACGCCGTGAGAACGCAAGGTTTCTCGATCGACTTCCGTGTATCCAGTCGTTCGTGACCAGCGGCGCAGGGGCGTTTCCGCAGGTCGACCGGTAGCTTGACACCCGGGCGACCCATCCAGCAAAGTCACGAGAGTCCACCAGCGGACGAAACCGTTCGGGCCGGCGGTCCGGGCGGGCGTCGCGAGAAGGGTCGAGGGGCGGTTCCTGCCACGCAGGGGCCGGGCATCCTTCGTGAGCCAGGCCCTTGCTCGCACGACCCGTCTGTACGTCGCCCGCAACGGCACGGGGTGAGACGAGGTCGGGCCCGGCCCGCCCAGTAGACAACGGTCCGCGAGCCGCATCCAGCGGCGTCCGCGGCCCGGTCCGAAGGGCGGAGCCGGGCTGCGTCCTTGTCTTGGGACGCTGGGCCGGCACACCCCGGGCACTTCGGGCCCGGGGTGCACGTTGTACCGTCGCGCGATCGGCAGCACACTTGACGGGGTCGGTCCGCGCCGGGCGCGGCCGCATGCCAGCCGCTGGACGTCGGACGGAGCAGGACAACGTGACTCACCTGTGGCGACACGCAGGAGCCGCGCTCCTCGGCGTGTCCCTGATCGCCGCGTTCCCGCCATACGACCTCTGGTTCGTCGCGATCCTCGTCGCGGGTGCGTTCGCGCTGCTCGTCCGCGACCAGCCGCTGAAGCGCGTCGCGGGGATGGGCTACCTGTTCGGCGCCGGGTTCTTCCTGCCGCTGCTCGACTGGACCGGCATGGAGGTCGGGCCGATCCCGTGGCTGATCCTGGCCCTGTTCGAGGCGGCGTTCTTCATCCCGCTGGCGCTCGGCCTGACGCTGGTGCAGCGGCTGCCCGCCTGGCCGCTGTGGACCGCGGCGGTCTGGATCGCCGACGAGGCGATCCGCGGGCGCTTCCCGTACGGCGGCTTCACCTGGGGCAAGCTGGCGTTCTCGCAGGCCGACGGCCCGATGCTGGGGCTGGCCTCGTGGGGCGGCACGCCCGGGCTGTCGTTCGCGGTCGCGCTGGCCGGCGGCCTGCTCGCCTGGGTGGTCGTCGAGCGACGGCTCTGGCTGCGCGCCACGGCCGCCGCGGGCGCCGCCGCGATCGTCGTCGCGCCGCTGCTCATCCAGCCGTTGACGCCCGACGGCGACACCGTCACCGTCGCGATCGTGCAGGGCAACGTGCCGGCCGAGGGGCTGGCCTACAACGACGAGAAGCGCGCCATCACCCGCAACCACGTCGAGGCGACCGAGCAGCTGGCCGCCGACATCGACGCCGGCCGGGTCGAGCGCCCCGACGTCGTGCTGTGGCCGGAGAACTCCTCCGACATCAGCCCGTTCCACGACGCCGACACGTACCGGGCCATCGACGGCGCGGTGCGGGCCATCGGCGTCCCGACGCTGATCAGCGCGATCGTCCCGACCGACGACGGCCGCAACGTCCGCAACACGTCGATCCTGTGGGACCCCGAGACCGGGCCCGGCGACACCTACGTCAAACGGCACCCGATGCCGTTCGGCGAGTACATCCCCATGCGCTCCATCGCCGAGCGCATCACCGACGCCGTCAACCAGCAGCCGCGCGACCACCTGCCCGGCGACACCGTCGGCATCTTCGACGTCGGCGGCACCACCATCGGCAACGTCATCTGCTTCGAGGTCGCCTTCGACGGCATCGTCCGCGACGCCGTCATCGACGGCGGCCAGTTCCTCTCCGTGCAGACCAACAACGCGACGTTCGGGCGCACCGAGATGACGGAGCAGCAGCTGGCGCAGTCGCGGGTGCGCGCGTTCGAGCACGGCCGCATGGTGCTGGTGTCGGCGCTGGCCGGCGTCAGCGCCGTCGTCGCGCCGGACGGGTCGGTCCAGGACCGCGCGGAGCTGTTCACCCAGGACGTCATCGTCACCGACGTCCCGCTGGCCGACGGCCTCACACTGGCCACGCGCATCGGCGCCTGGCCGGAGTGGATCATCACCGCGCTCGGCGTGGGCGCCGCCGGGTTCGTCATCGTCAACGCCCGCCGCGCGCGGCGCGCCGGCGCCTCCGTCGCCGACGAGCCGCGGCCGTCCGTCGAGGCAGGAGTGCCGTGACGACCGTCCTGGTGGTCATCCCGACCTACAACGAGGCCCTGACCATCGGCAAGACCGTCGAGCGCACCCGCGCCGCCGTCCCGGCCGCGCACGTGCTCGTCGTCGACGACGCCTCACCCGACGGCACCGGCGCCCTCGCCGACGAACTGGCCGAGCTCGACGACCACGTCCACGTCCTGCACCGCGCCGGCAAGCAGGGCCTCGGCGCCGCGTACGTCGCCGGCTTCGGGTGGGGGCTGGGGCGCGGCTACGACATCCTCGTCGAGATGGACGCCGACGGCTCGCACCAGCCCGAGGAACTGCCGCTGCTGCTGCACGCCGCCGAGACCGCCGACCTCGTGCTCGGGTCGCGCTACGTGCCCGGCGGGCGCACCGTTAACTGGCCGTACAAACGGCAGGCGATCTCGCGCATCGGGAACACCTACACCCGCCTGGCGCTCGGGACGGGGCTACGCGACGCGACCGGCGGCTACCGCGCGTACCGGGCGTCCGCCCTGCGCGAACTGGACATTGACAGCGTGGCGTCGCAAGGTTATTGCTTCCAGGTCGACATGGCGTGGCGGGCCGTCCGGGCCGGGTTCCGGGTCATCGAGGTCCCGATCACGTTCGTCGAGCGGGAGCAGGGAGAGTCGAAAATGGACGGCAAGATCGTGCGCGAGGCCCTGTTACGGGTCACCCAGTGGGGCGCGGCACACCGCGCCCGGCAGCTGCGTGACCTGGTCGGAGGGAGCCGGCGGTGAGACGATTCGGCCCGTTCGCCCTCGGCGTGATCGAACTGGTCGCGCTGGTCCTGGTGGCCAACTGGGTCGGATTCGGCTGGGCGCTGCTCCTGCTGCTCGGCACCAGCATCCTCGGCGTCGCGTTGCTGCGCGTCGAGGGCCTGCGGGCCTGGCAGGAACTGCGCGCTGCCGCCGCCGACGGCCGCTTCCCGCAGGACGAGCCCGAATCCGTCGAGGCGACGTCGGCGCGCATGGCCGACACCGGCGCCCGCATCCTCTCCGGCGTCCTGCTGACCTTCCCGGGCTTCGTCACCGACATCATCGGCCTCGTGCTGCTGATACCGCCGATCCGGCGCAGCGTCGGGCGGCGGCTGGCGGCATCGGCGTTCCGGACGTTCCCCGGCCGACGCGGACCGGGGATGGGCGGGTTGGGCCGGCCCGGGGGACCGGGCGGGCCGGGCGGTTCGGGCGTCCAGCACGGCGTCGTCATCGAGGGCGAGGTCGTCGACTCCGACCTGCCGAACGACCAGCGCTGACCTTCGCACACAGAACCGCACCCGGCCCCCGGAACCAACGGGGGACGGGTGCGGGCTCAGTGTGACGGGGCGGGAGACCTCAGGCGGTCTTCTTGCGGCGCGAACCGCGGTCGGCGAGGTGCGCCGCACCGGGGATGAGGCCGGAGCGCAGCAGTTCGAGCCGCTCGTCGAGCAGCGCCTCGAGGTCCTCGATGGACCTGCGCTCCAGGAGCATGTCCCAGTGGGTGCGGGCCGGCTTGCCCGGCGCCTCCTCGGGACGATCGGCGGCTACCCGCAGCGACTCGGCACCGCAGCGCGGGCAGTCCCACAGGGCTGGCACTTCGGCCTCGGTCGAGAACGTCATCTCGAAGCGGTGGCCGGCGGTGCAGCTGTAGGCGACCGTCTGACGCTCGGCGAACTCGACGCCGCGCTCGTCCTCGTAGCTCGTCGCGCCGAGGCGGGAGCCGCGCAGGGTGGAACGCTCGGACATGTGTGAAACCCTTCCGGGGCGGTGGCCCCTGGGACGAGACGTCGGTCCTTCTACCTCGCCGTCGTGACCACGTCGGAACGATCACAACGACATGATGACAACGGACGGCCGGAGAGTAATGTTCCGCGTTCCCTGTGATAATGCAATCTGAGCAACGTGATGTTCCTCACCGGTAACCTTCGACCGAACGGGGTACCCGGTTGCCCGCCGCGACGATGCCGGCCCGCAGGTCCACCCGCGACAGCACCGCCAGGCCGGCGATGAAGAACGTGACCAGCACCAGCACCGACCACCGGTACGAGTCGGTCAGCTGGAACGCCAGCCCGAACGCCAGCGTCCCGAACCAGCTCGTCCCGCGTTCGGCGGCCTGGTAGAGGCTGAAGTACTCCGCCTCCTTGCCCTTCGGGACGAGCAGGCTGAACAGCGACCGCGACAGCGCCTGGCTGCCGCCGAGCACGAAACCGATGGCCACGGCCAGGATCAGGAACGGCACGACCTGCTCGACCGGCAGGAAGAACGCGCCCCCGACGACGGCGGTCCACAGCACCAGGCTGGACATGACGACGTTCTTCGCGCCGTACCGGCCGGCCAGCCGGCCCAGCGCGAGGGCGCCGCCGAACGCGACGAACTGGACGATGAGGATCGCGACGATCAGGACGTCCTCGCCGAGCCCCAGTTCCCGGTTCCCGTAGATCGACGACGCGGAGATGACGGTCTGGACGCCGTCGTTGTAGAGCATGTACGCCACGAGGAACAGCAGCGTCTGCGGGTACCCGCGGGCGTGCCGCAGCGTCTCGCGCAGCTGGCCGAACGCCTGCCGCGTCGCGCTGCCGCCGACCCGGACGACGCCGGTGGGCGGCCGGTCGCGGATGCCGCGGTACGGGACGATCGTCCACAACGCCCACCACAGGCCCGCCGACAGCAGGCTGATCCGGACGGTGTCGGACCGGCTCAGGCCGAACGGCTCCAACGTCACCAGCGCGAGGTTCAGCGCCAGCAGCAGGCCGCCGCCGAGGTACCCGAACGCCCAGCCGCGCGACGAGACGCGGTCGCGGTCGTCCTCGTCCGCGATCTGGACCAGGATCGCGTCGTACACCACCATCGACGAGCCCAGGCAGATCGACGCGATGACCAGCAGAAACGCGCCCAGCTGCCAGTTCGCCCCGGCGACGAAGACCATCGCGCCGGCCGCCGCGGACCCCGTCCACGCGAACCCGGCCATCAGGTGCCGCTTCTTCGCGGTCCGGTCGGCGATCGCGCCGACGACCGGCAGCAGCAGCGCGGACAGGATCGTCGCGAACGTGACGGTGTACGCGGCCACCGACCCGGCGGCGATCGGCACACCGAGCACGGAGAGGTCGCCGTGGCAGGGGTCGTCGGTGCTGCCGGCCTCGCCGCACGCGGCCGTCTCGGCCACCGCCGTCAGGTACGGGCCGAACAGGACGGTCGCCGTCGTGGTGACGAAGGCCGAGTTCGCCCAGTCGTAGAAGTACCATGCTCGGTGCTCCCTGGCCCGCTCGACGGGGTCGGCCAGCGGGCCGGACGGGGCGAGGACACGGGTCACGCGCGGACGGTATCGGGTGCGGGGCAGTCGTGGCCAGACGACACGATGTCCCGGCAGTGAACGAGTGATGAGGAGACGACACGGTGACGGTGCGGGAGATCCGCCTCTACGGCGACCCGGTGTTGCGGACGGTGACCGACCCGGTGAAGGACTTCGGCGAGGCGAGCCACGCGCTGGCCCAGGACCTGCTGGACACCCTCGACCTGCCCGGACGGGCGGGCGTGGCGGCGCCGCAGATCGGGGTGCCGCTGCGGGCGTTCTCGTACGACCTCGAGGGTCAGCGCGGCGTCGTGTTCAACCCCGTGCTCGTCGGGACGGAGGGGGAGCAGACCGGCGAGGAGGGCTGCCTGTCCGTCCCCGGCCTCTGGTTCCCGACGACGCGGGCCGCCTGGGCCGCCGTCGAGGGCGTCGACGCCGACGGCGAGCCGGTACGGGTCGAGGGCGAGGGCGAGCTGGCCCGCTGCCTGCAGCACGAGACCGACCACCTCGACGGGATCGTCTACATCCACCGCCTCGAGCCGTCCACCCGGCGCGGCGCGATGCGCGAGATCCGCCGCAGCGCCTGGTTCAGCGCGTAGGGCGCCACTGGCCGCGCGACTCCAGCACGTCCCGGAGCAGGTCCGCGCGGTCCGTGATCAGCCCGTCGACGCCGAGGTCGAGCAGCCGCCGCATCTCGGCCGGCTCGTTCACCGTCCACACGTGCACGGGCCGCCCCGCCGCGTGCGCGGCCGCCACCGTCGCCGGCGTGACCACGTCGATCCCGCGGAACGTCGCCGGGACCTGCAGGCAGTCGACGCCGCGGAGGACGGAACCGGCGAAGCGCCGCAGGCCGGGCGTCGACGCGGCGGCGACGAACGCCGCGATCAGCGTCTGCCCGGCCGACGACGCGACCGGCGCGGCGACGCGGCGCAGCACGGCCCGGCGGCGCGCGTCGGAGAAGGAGGCGACGCAGACGCGGTCGTGGGCGCGCGTGCGGTCGAGCACCCGGGCCAGCGGCGCCACCGCACCGGGCGACTTCACGTCGATGTTGACCCGCAGCGACGGCCAGCTGCCCAGCACGTCCTCCAGTGCGGGCACCGGTTCGACGCCGCCGATCAACGCGCGGCGCACCTCCGACCACGGCAGCTCGGCGACGGCGCCGGTGCGGTCGGTGACCCGGTCCAGCGTCGCGTCGTGCAGCGCGACGACCACCCCGTCGGCCGTCGCGTGGACGTCGGTCTCCACATAGTCGTAGGCCAATTCCACCGCCGCCGCGAAGGCCGCCATGCTGTTCTCGAGACCGGTGCGCGAGAATCCACGATGGGCCAGCGCCAGCGGGCCGGGACGGTCGAGATACGGATGCATGCCGGCCACGAGGCCAGGCTAGCCGCCGGGGGAGACGACGTGAGCGACGACAGCGACCTGCGCGACGTGGTGCTGCGCTGGCAGGCGGGCTGGGTGACGGCGCGCGACTACCGCAGCGGCGTCGACGGCGACGTCGTCACCGTCCGCATCGGTCTGCCCGAGCGCATCACCGACACGATCCTGCTGACGGCCGACCCCGGACGGTACGCCGAGGCGGCCGCGGGGATCGGCGGGCCGAGCCGCTGGCTCGTCGCCCCGACCACCGACCGCACCCGGACGGAGTCGGCCGCTGCCGCCGCCGGCTTCACCGTCCACGCGCCCGAGTGGCTGATGTCGCGCCCGCTCGACGACCACCCCGCCGACGACGCCCCGGACGGGTACGAGCTGTGGCTCAGCGGGCGCCGTCCGGTCCTGGTCGCCGAGGTCGTGACGGCCAGCGGCGATCCCCGCGCGCTGGCGGCGAAGGGCCACCTCGCCCTGAGCGGCGAGGGCAACGCCGACGCCGTCGCCGACCGCATCTTCACCGTCCCCGCCTACCGGCGGCGCGGGCTCGGCGCCGTCGTCATGGGGGCGCTGACGGCGGCGGCGCGCGAGAGCGGCGCGCGGACCGGCCTGCTGGTGGCGTCGGCCGAAGGACGCAAGCTCTACGAGCGGCTCGGCTGGACGGTCGAGGCGGAGATGGCGGTCGCGCACTGGTCCGGCCACGCCTCGCCCGCGCCGCCCGGTGACGTGGTGAGCGAAGGCTGACCCCGAGGTCCCCAGGGGCAGCAAGCCCCGCATGGCGGAGGGGCTAGAGTGATGCCGTCGCGACTGGCGCAGCGGCCCGGGTGACCGGGCATTGGTGGAACCGACCACCGGGGAGCGGACGGCCGTGGCACCGCGCGCCTGGGTGCCTCGGGAGACACCGACCCATCGAGAGGATGTGGCCCTCGCCATGACCACGAACGCCCGCCCCGCGCTGCAGTCCGCCGACCCCGAGGTGGCCGCGCTGATCACGGCCGAGGAGGAGCGGCAGCGGCAGACGCTGAAGCTGATCCCGTCCGAGAACTACGTGTCCACCGCGGTCCTCGAGGCCACCGGCACGGTGCTCACCAACAAGTACTCCGAGGGGTACGCCGGCCGCCGCTACTACGAGGGCCAGCAGGTCATCGACCAGCTCGAGACCCTCGCCGTCGACCGCGCGAAGGCCCTCTTCGGGGCCGACCACGCCAACGTCCAGCCGTACTCCGGCTCGCCCGCCAACCTGGCCGTCTACCTCGCGACGGCGCAGGCCGGCGACACCATCATGGGCATGTCGCTGCCGATGGGCGGGCACCTGACGCACGGCTGGAAGGTCTCCGCCACGGGCACCTGGTTCCGCCCGGTCCAGTACGACGTGCGCCGCGACACCGGCCGCATCGACCTCGACCAGGTCCGCGAACTGGCGCTGGCCGAGCGGCCGAAGCTGATCTTCTGCGGCGGCACCGCCATCCCGCGCACCATCGACTTCGCCGGGTTCGCGGCCATCGCGCAGGAGGTCGGCGCCGTCCTGGCCGCCGACATCGCGCACATCGCCGGCCTCGTCGTCGGCGGCGCCCACCCGACCCCCGTCGGGCACGCCGACATCGTCACCACGACCACGCACAAGACGCTGCGCGGCCCGCGCGGCGCGATGATCCTCACCACCGAGGAGTACGCCAAGCCGATCGACAAGGCGGTCTTCCCGGGGCTGCAGGGCGGCCCGCACAACCACACGACGGCCGGCATCGCGGTGGCGCTCGGCGAGGCGGCGCAGCCGGAGTTCAAGGACTACGCCCACCAGATCGTCGCCAACGCGGTGACGCTGGCCGACGAGCTGCTGGCCCGCGGCTTCGACCTCGTCTCCGGCGGCACGGACAACCACCTGATCCTCATCGACCTCACCTCCAAGGGCGTCGCCGGCAAGCCCGCCGCCAAGGCGCTCGACCTCGCCGGCCTGGAGACCAACTACAACACCGTCCCGTACGACCCCCGCAAGCCGTTCGACCCGTCCGGCCTGCGCATCGGCACCCCCGCCCTGACCAGCCGCGGCATGGGGGACGCCGAGATGCGCGAGGTCGGCCGCTGGCTCGACGAGGTCGTCACTGCGGCGGCCGGCTCCGACGCCGACGCCCTGGACGGCGTGGTGGCGCGGGTCCGCGGCGAGGTCACCGAGCTGACCGGCCGGTTCCCGACCCCCGGCCTGGACGGCTGACACCCCTGAGCTGGGTTCTGAGCTGGGTCTTTGGACGCACGGGCGGTCGCTCCCTGGTGGGGTGGCCGCCCGTTCCGCCCGCTGCCGTTCCCTGGCGGGACGGGCCGTCCGTTCCCGTCCCGTCCGGTCGCTGGGACACCCGCCCGCACATAGTCGCCCGGTCGCCGGGCACCCGTCCGTTCCCCGTCCCGTCCGGTCGCCGGGACACCCGCCCGCACACGGCCGCGGGGCTCGTCGGCCAGCCATGGCACCGTCACCCGGTCGCGCCGGCCTCCGCCCGCCGACTCAGCGCTGAGCCGCCGACCGCACCAACGCCAACTCCGGACCACCGTCCAGCCGGAACCCGATCCCGCGCGTCGCCCGGATCGTCACCGACGCACCCGCCGCCCGGAGCTTGCCCCGTAATCGCTTGATCACCGACTGCACCGCCGCCGGTCCCGCGAAGTAGGTGCCGCCCCAGGCGCGCTCGTGCAGCTGCTCGTACGTCCACACCTGCCCGGGCCGCCCGGCGAGGCAACTGAGCACCTTGAACTCGTACGGCGTCAGCGGCAGCCCGGCTCCGCGCCAGGTCGCCTCGTGCCGGGGGACGTCGAGGGTCAGCGCGCCGACCCGGACCACGTCGTCGACGGTCGGAGGTGACGCCGCGAGGTGAGCCGGCACGGCGACCCCGGGTCCGGCCCCGGCGAGACGGCGCAGGAAGGTGCCCGCCGCGCCGGCGTCGGGCGCGAGCACGAGGATGCCGGTGCCCTCGAACTGGCCGGCGATGCGGGCCCGCTCGTCGGGGGAGTTGGTGATGCACACGACGACCGGTGCTGGTTCAGCGCGCATGGCTGCCGTCCACTGTCACGGGCTCGTGGTCATGGTCGTGCCGGAACATGTCCGGATCGATGGGCATCGACGCCGTCCACAGTGTGTCGAACAGCAGGCTGAGCGCGCCGCACAGTTCCGGGCTGCGCACGATCAGCGCGACGACCCCGCCGACCCCGGGAGCGAACAGCGGCATCAGTACCGTGTGGCCGTCGAACACGGCGAACTTCATCGGCAGGTCGCCGTTGAAGACGCGGGCCTCCTCGCCGGCGTCGATCCACGCACCGATGTGGTCGGCGACGGACGGATGTCGCATGAGCCCGTGGTCGTAGACGGCGCGCGCCCGGACGCCGCGGGAGAGCGCGTCGAGCTCGGGCTGGTTGCTGCCGCCGAGCTGGACCGGCCGGCGCACCACGATGTCGATGGACTGCTGCGACGCCGCATGGAGCCGGTCGAACCGGTCGCCGACCAGCTTCGGCGTGCGCAGGATCTCGACCAGCTCGCCGTCGCCGCCGGCGCTGGTCTCGAACCTGCGCATGAGGTCGGGCAACGCCGACTCGACGTGCCGTTCTCGTTCGCGTTGTTCCTCGCGCCCGCGTTCGATCAGGCCGCCGAACGCGACGTCGGGCGCGGCCGGCTGGAACCGGCTGCTGTACCCGGCGCCGGCGTCGACCAGCCCCTTGTCGACCAGCGAGCGCAGGATGAGGTACACGCTGCTGCGCGACGTGCCGGTGAGGTCGGCGATGGTGCCTGCGGCCAGCGGTGACTGTTCGAGCAGGCACAGGTAGATGCGGGCCTCGGTCTTGGTGAGGCCCAGCTCCTCGAGGAGCGATTCGGTGTTCACACGCACCTCCGGGGGTGTCGGGCGTGCCGGAATGCGCCCATGGTCACCCCGTGTGACCCATCGCGTCAAACACGTTGTACAAGTTGTGGACGACATTCTCCGATTGCCCGCGAACTGCCCCGATCGTGACCCCGAAATCGCCTCCTTTCGTTCCTAAAGTCGACTCCAACATCGGGCGTCGTAGGAGGTCAGAGCGATGAGCAAGCAGGTGCGGCTCGGAGTGGGCGTCGTGGGTGCGCTGGCGCTCGCGGCCGCGTTCCTCCCTGCCCAGGCGGCGACGGCGGCAGCTGCCGGCTCGGCGCCACACGCGCTCGCGACGGCGCCCGAGCCGGCGGCGAACGACGGCGACCCAGGCGACGACGCGCCCGCGACCATCGAGCCGCGGCTACGCCGCCAGCTGGCCGCCGACGACACCGCCGAGCTGTGGGTCCGTTTCGACGACCAGGCCGACCTCGCCGAGGCGGCTGCCGTCACCGGCTGGGCCGAGCGCGGCGCAATCGTGGCACAGGCGCTGCGGCAGACGGCCGAGAGCAGTCAGGCCGACGTCCGCGCCCAGCTCGATGCGGAGGGGGTGGAGTACGAGGCGTTCTGGGCCACCAACGCCATCCGCATCCCCGCCGGCACCGCGAGCCTGGCCGCCGAGCTGGCCGCGCAGCCCGAGGTCGACTCCCTGCACCCGGCCCGGGCCTATGAGTTGCCCGACCCCGCCACCACACCGGCCGCCGAGGCACGCGCCGCCGCGGCCGCCGTCGAATGGGGCATCGCGAACATCAACGCCGACGACGTCTGGGACCAGTACGGCACCACCGGCCAGAGCATCACCGTCGCCAGCATCGACTCCGGCGTGCAGTACGACCACCCATCGCTCGTCGGGCAGTACCGCGGCGCCCGTCCCGACGGCAGCTTCGACCACGCCTACAACTGGTTCGACGCCCGCGGGGTGTGCGACGGCGTGCCGTGCGACGACCACGGCCACGGCACCCACACCATGGGCACCATGGCCGGCGACGACGCCGGCGGCAGCACCATCGGGGTGGCCCCGGGAGCACGCTGGATCGCCACCAACGGCTGCTGCACCGACGAAGCGCTCATCGCGTCCGGCCAGTGGCTGCTGGAACCGACCGATCCGCACGGCGAGCACCCCGACGCCGGCCGCCGGCCGCACGTCGTCAACAACTCGTGGGGCAGCCAGCTCCCGTCCACCGACCCGTTCATGGAAGACATCAGCCGCGCCTGGGCGGCGTCGGGCATCTTCGCCGTGTGGGCCAACGGCAACCTCGGCCCGCGCTGCCTGACGTCCAGCTCGCCGGGCAGTCGCACCGTCAACTACTCGGTCGGCGCCTACGACGTGACCGACGCCATCGCCGGGTTCTCCGGCCGCGGCACCGGTCAGGACGGCGAGATCAAGCCGAACCTGTCCGCGCCGGGCGTCGACGTCCGGTCCGCCTGGCCGGGCGGTGGCTACGTCGACGCCGACGGCACGTCCATGGCGGCGCCGCATGTCGCCGGGGCCATCGCGCTGGCGTGGTCGGCGGCGCCCGCGCTCGTCGGTGACGTCGCGACCACCATCGACCTCCTCGACGGCACCGCCCGCGACACCCCGGCCAACGAGTGCGGCGGCGCCGACGCCGACAACAACGTGTTCGGTGAAGGCCGCCTCGACGCACTCGCGCTGCTCGACTCCGCGCCCGTCGGCGAGACCGGAACGCTGGTCACCACGGTCACCGACGCCGGCACCGGCAACGCCCTGCCGGGCGCGCTGATCACCGTCACCGGGCCGGTCGAGCGCGAACGGACCACCGGCGACGACGGCACCTACACGGTCCCGCTGCGGGTCGGCGACTACGAGGTCACGGCGACGGCGTTCGGCTACGTGCCCCGCACGGCGTCGGTGCAGGTCGCCGAGAACGAGACCACCGCCCTCGACCTCGCGCTGGAGCGGCAGGACACCGTCACCGTCAGCGGCCGTGTCACCGACGGCTCCGGACAGGGCTGGCCGCTGTACGCGCGGGTCACCGTCGACGGCATGCCCGGCGGCACCGTCTACACGTCGCCCGACGACGGCCGGTATGCCGTCGAGGTCCCGGTGGGCGCGTCGTACACGCTGTCCGTCGCGTCCGAGTACTCCGGCTATCAGCCGGCCACCAGCACCGTCACCGCCGCCGACGACGTCACCGCCGACGTCGCCCTGCCCCGGGTGGCCGACCGGTGCACGACCCCCGGCTACGCGTACGCCCACACCGGCGGCGGCGCCGACTTCGACCACGGCCTGCCCGACGGCTGGACCGTCACCGACGGCAACGGCAGCGGCGAGGTGTGGGCCTTCGACGACCCCTACGACAAGGGCAACCTCACCGGCGGCAGTGAGGCGTCGGCCAGCGTGCAGAGCCCTGGCCTGGGCGTCTACATCGACACCACGCTGACCACGCCGGTGTACGACCTCAGCGACGACCCAGCGCCGGTCGTCGGGTTCCGGCAGGCGCTGATCCAGCTCAGCGATATCGCCGACGTCGACGTCAGCATCGACGGCGGCGCCACCTGGCAGACGGTGCTACGGCAGACCGACGTCGACGAGCGCGACGGCGCCGAGAAGACCGTCCCGGTCCCACAGGCCGCCGGGCAGTCCGCCGTCCAGGTGCGGTTCCGCTACCACAACGCCCGCTACAGCTCGTACTCCTGGCAGCTCGACGACGTGTACGTGGGCAGCCGCGAGTGCGCGCCGGTCGACGGCGGCCTGGTCGTCGGCTCGGTCACCGACGCCAACACCGGCGCACCGCTGACCGGAGCCCAGGTCGCCGACGCCGCAGCGCCGCTCGACCCGGTGCGGTCGGTCGCGACCACCGCCGACCCAGCCCTGCCCGACGGCTTCTACGCGCTGTTCGCCACCGGCACGTCGCCACGCCTCACGGCCGGTCTGGGCCGGTACGCCCGGGGTGAGGCGGTCGTCGACCTCACCGCCGGGGGAGTGACCCGGCACGACATCGCGCTGGCGGCCGGCCGGCTGGAGGTGTCCGGTGGGGTCGAGACCTCGCTCGAGCTGGGCGAGGCGGACGACCACGCCGTCACGCTGACCAACACCGGCACCGCGCCGGTCGCCGTCCAGCTCACCGAACGGCAGGGCGACACCACCGTCCTGCGGCCCGATGGCAGCACCACCGGCCGGGCCGAGATCGCCGCCGCGCCGGGCGCGCCGATCCTGCGGGTAGAAGGCGACGCGTCACCGCTCGGCTACGACCCGGCCACCGCCGGCCGGCCGGACGGCTCGGCGGCTGCTGTCCCGACCTCCGGCGACGGGCCGTGGACCGACCTCGCGGCGTACCCGATCCCCGTCCTCGACAACGCGGTCGGCGAGCTGAACGGCCGGCTGTTCTCGGTCGGCGGCATCGGCGGCAGCGGCGTCCTCGACTGGGTGAGCGCCGGCTGGTCGTACAACCCGGTGGCGCTGCGCTGGGAACCGATCGCCGACCTGCCGCAGGCGCGCGAGGCGCCGATGGGCGCGGTCATCGGCGACCTGTTCTACGTCACCGGCGGACGATGGAGCGACCAGCGGCCCAAGAACGACACCTGGGCCTACGACCCGCACACCGACCAGTGGACCACCCGTGCCGGCGCGCCGAGCCCGGTCTACGGCGCCGGGCGGGCCGTGCTCGACGACCAGCTGTACGTCGTCGGCGGCTGCGACAACAACTGCGGCCGCGACTCCGTCTACCGCTACGACCCGTCGACGAACACGTGGGCGACGCTGGCGCCGTACCCGATCACGACGTCGCGGCAGGCCTGCGCCGGCATCGACGGCCGGGTCTACTGCACCGGTGGCATCCAGCGCGACCGGATCATCAGCGACCACACCTACGCCTACGATCCCGCCACCGACACCTGGACCCGGGTCGCCGACCTGCCGGCGGCGCGCTGGGGGATGGCCTACACCGGCGCGTCCGACGAGCTGATCGTCGCCGGCGGCTACGACGGCAGCGCCATCACGAACGAGAGCTGGGCGTACGACCCCGAGACCGACGCCTGGCTGGACCTGCCCGCGCCGGCGCACGTGCTGTACCGCAGTGGCAGCACGTGTGGCCTCAACCGGGTCGGCGGCAGCGACCGCACCGGCTTCTTCCCGGTCACGACGGTCGACCAGCTCCCCACGTACGGCGACTGCCGTCCGGCCGACGTGCCCTGGCTGACCGTCGACGGCGGCGCGGCGACGCTGGCGCCAGGCGAGTCGGTGCAGGTCACGCTCCGCGTCGCCGCCGAGGTCGCGCAGCCGGGGACGTACTCGGGCGGGGTCTGGATCCGTGAGGACACGCCGTACGCCGTCGCCCCGGTCGACGTCTCGTTGACGGTCGACGTGCCCCGCCGCTGGGGAGCCGTTGTCGGCACCGTCACCGCCCCTGCCTGTGCCGACGGTGCGGCGGCGGACGGGGACCAGGCGCCGGATCCGGTCCCGGTGCCGGGAGCCGCCGTGCTCGTGGACGGGCGCACTGCCGACGTCACGGTCCGCACCGACCGCGACGGCCGGTTCCTGCGCTGGATCGACCGCGCGGAGATGCCCCTCACCCTCACCACGTCGGCCGACGGCTACGAGACCGATACCCGCCGGGTCCGGCCGCCCGCTTCGGGACCGGCGGTGCTCGACGTCGGCCTCACCTGCGGGTCGTAGGGGCCGGGCCGTCAGGCCCGCCGACCCGGCCCATGATCGTCAACCTTCCGGGATGCTCCGACGACCCGGAAGGTTGACGATCATGGGTGGGCGCGACTCTTTCCGGACAAGAAACTCTACAGTTGCCAAACTGGAAACTCACGGCTTAGAGTTTCCACTATGGAAACCAACGAAGCCGCGTCCCAGCCGACGCCGGAGCAGGCCCGCGCCGCTCTGGCCGATGCCGACGAGGTCAGGGCGTCGGTCGCCGCCTTGTCCGCCACGCCGTGGCCGGTGTGGTTCGTCGTGGCGATCACGGCGATGTTCGTGGTGCTGCCGATCGCCCTCGGGGGCATGCTGGCCGAGCCCGACTGGCTGATGCCGCGGTGGGCCTGGCTGGTCACCATGCTCGCCACCGAGGTGCTGTTCTTCGCGCTCTTCGCTGTCGCGGCCAGGAACTGGCGTGCCAGGACCGGGGTGGCGCTGCGACTGGACGTCCTGCCGACGTGGGCCACCGTCGCGGCGGCGGTCGTCCTGCCGCTGATCGTCGTCGGCGCCGCGTACGCATTCCGCGACACCAGGCAGCCACTCTGGTTGTTCGGCGCCGTCGCCGTGGGGGTCGCCCTGTCCGTCGGCTTCCATCTCTGGTTCGTGCGGCTGCACGGGAAGGCGTCGTGAGCACGAACGCCGCCGACCCGATGAGCGGGTTCGACACCACCATCCACGCGCCCAACCGGCTGCGCATCTGCGCCCTGCTGGACACCGCCGGCGAGGCCGAGTTCGGCGTGGTGCAGGAGCAGTTGGGCGTGTCGGCGTCGGTGCTCAGCAAGCACGTCACGGTGCTCATGGAGGCCGGCTACGTCGAGCAGCGCAAGGCGGTCCGCGACACCCGTCAGCGGGTGTGGCTGGCGCTGACCCGGCAGGGACGCGAGGCCTTTCGGGCGCACCAGGCGGCCCTGCGCGCCATCGTCGGCCCGTGAGGACCGGCCGGCAGCAGAGCTCAGCCGAACAGGGCAGCGTGCAAGCGGTCGGCGCCGTCGGGATCCAGCGAGCGCGCGGCCAGCCAGGCGGCGCCGGCGGCACCGTCGAGGGCCACGCGGACGTCGGCGTGCGGCCAGCGTTCGGTGAGCCCACCGCGGACCAGCGCCGCCAGCGGCGTGTCACCGGTCAGCAGCGAGCCGGCCAGCACGATCGGCGTCGCATCGTCGGGGGAGCGGACGGAACCCGCACCGGTGAGCAGGTGATCCGCGGCGGCGGCGAGAATCCGGTCGGCCTCGGGATCGACCCCGGCGTTGGCGGTCACCAGCGGCGCGAGTGACGACAGCGCGACCGGCGGCCGGCGATGCACCGCCAGCACGACCTCGTTCGTCGTGGCACGCGACAAGGTGAAGTCCGTGGCGCCGGTCAGCGTCTGGACGACGGCGCGGCCGAGCGGACCCGGACGTTCGCACCGGTCGATGGTGTCGATAGTGCGGCGGACGGCCTCGCGCCCGAGCCAGAACCCGGACCCGAGGTCGCCCAGCAGCCACCCGTGCCCGTCGACGAGCTGGGCAGGGGCGCGGTCGGCGAACCGGACGGTGATCGCGCCGGTCCCGGACAGCACGAGGGTCCCGTCCGGCGCCGCCGTGCCCGCGACGAACGCCCCGACCGCGTCGGGGACGACCCGGTAACCGCAGTTCAGCCCGGCCGACGTCCACAGCGCGGCGAACCGTTCGGCGACCTCGGGACGGGTGAGGTTGTGGTCGCCGGCGGTGGCGATGACGGCCGCACCGACCTGCGCCGGATCAACGGAGGCCAACGCCGCGGTCAGCGCCGCCGACACCGCGTCCAGGGCCTTCTCCAGTGCGTGGGAGGTGACGTTGGCACCGTCGGCGCGGCCGGACCCGAGCCGGCGCCCCGCCCCGTCGATGACGATCGCCCTGGTCGACGTGCCGCCGATGTCCAGGCCGAGCGCCAGCGACGCCCCGGCCGGACCAGCCGACCCGGCGCGGCCGCTCGACGCGGCCGGACCGCTCGACGCCGCGCGACCACTCGACGCGACCGGACCATCCGGCCCGGCCGGACCGCCCGACCCCACGCGACCGCCCGGCCACCCCTCCGTCTTCGCCACGACCCGTCTCCATTCTTGGCCATTTCCGCCGGTCTCGCCCAGGCTGCGGCTGGGTCACGCTTCCGAAAACTCTCGTCAAACTCTTGACATCCGGCCATGGGTAGAAAGAATTCTCACCACTACGGCTCTGAGGGCCGCAGGCGAAACTGACTACCACGCCGGGAGGTCGTGTGGCGGAAGGGACACTACCCACCGCGGAAGTGCCCGAGGCCGGGTCGCCCGCCGATTCCGTGCTGATGCGGATCCGGGCCGCGCTGCCGGACCTGCCCGCCGCGTTGCAGCGGGTGGGGGAGCAGGTGCTGTCCGCGCCGGCCGTCGTCGCACGGGCGACGATCCTGGAGACGGCCGAGCGGAGCGGGACGTCGGCGGCGACGGTGACGCGGTTCTGCCGCGCGCTGGGCCTGCCCGGCTACGCCGACCTGCGGCTGGCGATGGCCGAGGAGACCGGCCGCTCGTCCGCGGTCGCCGGCTGGGAGATCGACATCGGGCGGGAGATCCTGCCGACGGACTCGCTGCAGGAGATGCTCGATCTCATCACGACGGCCGACCTGCGGGCGATCCAGGAGACCGCCGCCCAGCTGGACCTCACCGAGGTCGAGAAGTCCGCCGACGCCATCGCGCACGCGGGCCGGGTCGAGGTGTACGGCATCGGCGGCAGCGCGCTGGTCGCGGGCGAGATGCAGCTGTGCCTGCACCGCATCGGCATCCCGACCTGGTCGTGGAGCGACGTGCACAGCGGCCTCACCAGTGCCGCACTGCTGGGCCCGAGCGACGTCGCCATCGCGGTGTCGCACTCGGGCGCCACCTACGAGACGGTCGAGATGCTGTCGGCGGCGGGCAGCCGTGGCGCCACGACCGTCGCCCTGACGAGTTACCGCAACTCCGCGCTCGCCGAGGTCGCCGACATCGTCCTGACGACGGCCATCCACGAGACGACGTTCCGGCCCGACGCCCTGGCGGCCCGGCATCCGCAACTGATCGTGCTCGACCTGATCTACGTGGCGGTCGCGCAGCGGCGGTACGAGACGACCGGAGTCGCGTTGAACCTGACCGCACAGGCGGTCAGCGCGCACCGCGCGGTCAGCCCCGAGACGGCCCGAGCACTGAAGAAGGAGCAGCGGTGAACGACGTCAGCGCGCCCGCCTACCTGGCCCGGCTCAACGAGATCGTCGACAACGTCACGACGACACAGCTCGACGGGGTGCACCGCGCGGCGGACATCGTCGCCGGGGCGGTGCGCGCCGGCGGGGTGGTGCAGGCGTTCGGCACCGGGCACTCGCAGGCGACGGCGATGGAGATCGCCGGGCGCGCCGGCGGGCTCATCCCCACCAACCGGATCGCGCTGTCCGACCTGGTCATGTACGGCGGCGAGGCACCCGAGAAGATCCTCGACCCGCGCACCGAACGCGACCCGTCGCTGGCCCAGCGGCTCTACGACCTCGCCCCGATCGAGGCGCAGGATGTCTTCATCATTGCGTCGAACTCCGGCATCAACGGTAGCATCGTCGGGATGGCGCAGGTCGCCCGGGAAAACGGGCACCCCGTCATCGCCATTGCATCCCTGGAACACGGCACGCACGTGGAGTCGCGGCACCCATCGGGGCAGAAGCTCCCCGACCTCGCCGACGTCGTCCTCGACAACGGCGGGCCGTTCGGCGACGCAGTTCTGCCGCTTCCCGGAGGCGGCGCCGTCTGCGCCGTCTCGTCCATCACCGCGGCTCTGCTCGCGCAATTGCTCACTGCGGAGGTCGTCCGCCGGCTGCTCGAGGCCGGCGACACCCCGCCCGTCTATCTCTCGGCCAACGTCCCAGGGGGAGACGTCCACAACGACGGCCTGCTGCAGCGCTATGCGGGCCGGATTCGTCGTGGTGGCTGAGCGATTTCGCCGGACCCACACACCATCAAGTCCCAGGAGAGGTTTCACGATGTCCAGCAGCATCGAACGCACCCCTGCGGCGGCCGGAACCGACCGCCGGACCTTCCTGCAACGCGTCGCACTCACCGGCGTGGCCCTCGGGCCCGGCGTCGCCTTCCTCGCCTCCTGCGCGACGGGCGGCGACGACGACGGTGACGACAACGCCTCGCAGGCCCCGACGGGCGACGTGTCCGACGACAACCCGCTCGGCATCCCCACCGACCAGCCGCTGGAGATCGTCATCTTCGACGGCGGCTTCGGCGACGAGTACGCCACCGAGCTGCACGAACCGATGTTCAGCGAGCGCTGGCCCGACATCACGATCGAGCACCGCGCCGCCGTCGACATCGGCGCCGAACTGCAGCCGCGGTTCGTCGCCGGCGACCCGCCGGACTTCGTCAACAACTCCGGCGACGGCCAGATGGACACCGCGACGCTCGTGGCCGACGGCCTGCTGTACGACCTGTCGCCGCTGTTCGACGCGCCGAGCTGGGACGACCCGGACGTGACGGTGCGCGACAGCCTGCTCCCGGGCACGATCGAGTCCGGCACGTTCAACGGCACCCCGTACGTGTTCAACTACGCGTTCACGGTGTTCGGCACTTGGTACAACAAGACGCTCATGGACGAGAACGGCTGGCCGGTGCCGACGACGTGGCAGGAGATGATGGACGTCTGCGCCGACATCGCCGCCACCGGCATCGCGCCGTGGGTGTACCAGGGCCTCACGGCGCCGCGGTACATGAACTGGCCGATCCTGTCGATGGCCGCCAAGCTGGCCGGCCCGGAGGTCCTCATCGCGATCGACAACCTCGAAGAGGGCGCCTGGAGCCACGAGGCGGTGAAGGAGTCGGCCGCCGCGATCCGCCAGCTGGCCGAGAACAGCTACTTCCTCCCCGGCGTCGAGGGCATGGAGTTCCGCGACGCGCAGGGCCTGTGGGCGCGCGGCCAGGCGGTCTTCTGCCCGTCCGGCTCCTGGCTGGAGAACGAGGAGGCCGACGCGATCGCCGAGAACCCGACGTTCGAGCTGGCGATGATGCCCGACCCGCTGCTCTCGCCCGACTCCGTCATGCCGCTGGAGACCGTCCGGGCCACCGCGGGCGAGCCCTACGTCATCCCGGCCGACGCGAAGAACCCGCTGGCCGCGATGGAGTACATGCGGGTCATGCTGTCGATGGACGGCGCCCGCGGCTTCAGCGAGCGCGTCACCAGCCTTACGTCGGTGGCGGGCGCCTCGGACGGCGTGCAGATCGACGCGCCGGGCCTGGCGTCGGCGCAGGCGGCCCTGCAGGCCGCCGGCGACAACGTCGTCAACTGGTTCTACCCGAGCTGGTACCCGACGATGGAGAACCCCGGCATCGACCAGAACACGGCCGCGCTGCTGCGCGCCGAGATCACCGTCGACCAGTGGTCGGAGCAGAACGAGACGGTCGCCGCGACCACCCGCGACGACGACTCCATCGTCAAGCAGACGCGCGAGTCGTAGGGGACCGGCATGCGGCACGGCAAGTATCCCTTCATCCTGGCCTTCCTGCTGCCCCCGGTCGGGATCTACGCGATCTACATGCTGTCGCCGTACGTCCAGGCCATCTACATCTCGATGACCGACTGGAGCGGCTTCACGTCCAGCCAGACGTTCATCGGGTTCGACAACTACGTGGAGATGTGGCACGACGACCAGCTGCGGACGGCGTTGCGCAACAACGTGATCCTGGTGCTCGTCGTGCCCGTCCTCACCCTGCTGCTCGGCCTGTTCTTCGCGTCGATGCTCAACGTCGGCGGCCGCAAGCGCGGGGGAGCGGTGACGGGCGTGCGCGGGGCGCCGGTCTACAAGATCGTGTACTTCTTCCCGCAGGTGCTCTCCGTCGCGATCATCGGCATCGTCTTCAAGTACGTGTTCGCGCCGGAGAACGCCGGTGGCATCCTCAACCGGGTGCTCGGCGCCGTCGGGCTGGGCGGGCTGCAACAACTGTGGCTGGCCGAGCCCAACTACCTGATCTGGATCGTCGTCCTCGTCATGACGTGGTCGTTCGTCGGCTTCTACGTGGTGCTGTTCTCGGCCGCGATGCAGTCGATCCCGCGCGACATCTACGAGGCGGCGCTGCTCGACGGCTCCAGCCGGCTCACCACGTTCCGCAAGATCACCGTCCCGCTGGTGTGGGACACCGTGCAGGTGGGCTGGGTGTACATGGCGATCCAGGCGATGGACGCATTCGCGACGGTGCACATCATGATCGGCATCAACGGCGGCGTGCAGGGCGCCGGCGACGTGCTCGGCACGGCGATGTACCGCGAGGCGTTCGCCGAGGCCGACTTCGGCTATGCGGCCGCCATCGGCGTCCTGATGCTGGTGCTGACCATGCTGGTCGCGATCGTGTTCATGCGCGGCCTGCGGCGCGAGAGGGTGGAGCTGGCATGACGACGACCCAGAGCCCGCCACGGCTCGAGCCGCGCTCGCCCCGCGGCCGGCGCGACCGGCTGCCCGGCGTCGGCGCGGGAGAGAAGGCGATCGGCCTGCTCAACGGCGGTTTCCTGCTGTTGTGGGGGCTCATCACGGCGCTGCCGCTGCTGTGGGCGATCCTGTCCGCGTTCAAGACCAACGGCGAGTTCCGCGTCGACCCGCTCGGCCTGCCGTCCGGCGTCCAGTGGGACAACTTCTCCCGCGCCTGGTCAGCGGCCAACATCGGCCAGTACTTCCTCAACAGCGTCATCGTCGTGTCCATCTCGGTGACGCTGACCATGCTGTTCGGCGCGATGGGCGCCTACGTCCTGGCCCGCTACGACTTCCCCGGCAACCGGTTCATCTACTACCTGTTCCTCGGCGGGCTCATCCTGCCGGTGTTCCTCGCCCTCGTCCCCATGTTCTTCGTCGTCCGCAACCTCGGCTCGCTGCCGGTCATCGGGCAGTTCCTCGGCCTGAACAGCTACCTGAGCCTGGCGCTGGTGTACGTCGCGTTCTCGATGCCGTTCACGGTGTTCTTCCTCACGGCGTTCTTCCGGACGCTGCCGAACTCGATCGCCGAGGCCGGGATCGTGGACGGCTGCTCGCACTTCAGCCTGTTCTGGAAGGTCATGCTGCCGATGGCCCGGCCCGGCCTGATCAGCCTGGCGCTGTTCAACTTCCTCGGCCATTGGAACCAGTACGTGTTGCCGCTGGTCATCATGCAGGACTCGGACAAGAAGGTGCTGGCGCAGGGGCTGGGCACGCTGGCCGCGAGCACCGGCTTCCGGGCCGACTGGTCGGCGTTGTTCGCCGGCCTGGTGATCGCGCTGCTGCCGGTGCTGATCGTCTACATCATCTTCCAGAAGCAGGTGCAGGCCGGCCTGACGGCGGGCGTGCTCAAATGAGTTGACCTCAACCATAGTTGAGGTAGTTCACTGGTCCGCATGACGCTCGAACCCCGCACCGAGAACGATCACGGCCCGCCGCTGGCCGGCGCGAAGGAATGGATCGCGCTGGCCGTCCTGAGCCTACCGGCGATGCTCGTGATCATGGACCTGACAGTGCTGCACCTCGCCGTGCCGCACCTGAGCGCCGACCTGGCGCCGTCGGCGTCGCAACTCCTCTGGATCACCGACATCTACGGCTTCCTGATCGCCGGCTTCCTCATCACGATGGGATCGCTGGGCGACCGGATCGGACGGCGGAAGCTGCTGCTCATCGGCGCGGCCGCGTTCGGCCTGTCGTCGATCCTGTCCGCCTACGCGACCAGCCCGGAGATGCTGATCGGCGCCCGGGCGCTGATGGGCATCGCCGGCGCGACGCTGATGCCGTCGACGCTGTCGCTGATCCGCAACATGTTCCTCGACGACCGGCAACGGACCACCGCGATCTCGTTCTGGATGATGAGCTTCATGGTCGGCGGCTCCATCGGCCCGCTGGTCGGCGGGGCGCTGCTGGAGACGTTCTGGTGGGGCTCGGTCTTCCTCGTCGGCGTGCCGGTGATGGCGTTGCTGCTGATCGCCGGCCCGTTCCTGCTGCCCGAGTACCGCGACCCCCGCGCCGGGCGGCTCGACCTGGTCAGCGCCGTGCTGCTGCTGGCCGCCGTCCTGCCGGTGATCTACGGCATCAAGAAGCTCGCGTCGGACGGGTTCGGCTGGCTGCTGGTCGGCGCGATCGCCGCCGGGGTGCTGTTCGCCGTCCTGTTCGTGCGGCGGCAGCGGTCGCTGGACGACCCGCTGATCGACATCGAGCTGTTCCGGAACCGGTCGTTCGGCGTGACCCTCGGCGTCATGACGACCGCGACGTTCGCAATGATGGGGCTGAACCTGTTCGTCATGCAGTACCTCCAGCTCGTGCACGGGCTGTCGCCGCTGCGTGCGGGGCTGTGGGTGCTGCCGATGACCGGCGCGATGATGGTCGGGATGATGGCCGCGCCGCTGCTCGTGCGGTACGTCCGGCCGGGGTACGTGATCAGTGGCGGCCTGCTGGTCAGTTCCGCCGGCATCGCGCTGATGACGCAGATCGACGGCTCGTCCGGGTTCGGCGTGCTGATCGCGGGGACGTGCGTGATGGCGGCCGGGTTCACGCCGCAGGCGGCGCTCGGCACCGACCTGGTGATCCGGGCCGCGCCGCCGGAGAAGGCGGGCGCCGCGTCGGCCGCGTCGGAGACGAGCAACGAGCTCGGCGGCGCCCTCGGGCTCGCGATCCTCGGCAGTGTCGGTACCGCCGTCTACCGTTCGGGTATGAGCGATTCGCTGCCCTCCGAGCTGCCCGGCGACGCCGCCGCGGCGGCGGGCGACACCCTGGCCGGCGCCACCGCCGTCGCCGCCACCCTGCCCGACGCCGTCGGCGGCCCGCTGCTCGAAGCCGCGCAGGCCGCGTTCACCGACGGGTTGCAGACGACCGCGGTGGTCAGCGCGCTGGCCGTCCTCGCCGGCTCGGTGCTGGCGGCGGTGCTGCTGCGCCGGGTCGGCGTCGACGCCGACTCCGGCGGGGACGCCGCGCCATCCGCCGTCGATTCCGTCGTCGCCGCCGACACCGAGGAGGCGCCGGTCCCATGAGCATGGAGGTCACCGCGTGGAACGCGCTCTACAACGCGATGCACGCGCAGCAGGACACCCGCCCGTTCTCGCGCGCCACGCTGCGCCGCATCTTCGCGTTCGCCCAGCCGCACCGGCGCTACCTGGTGGCGTTCACGGCGCTCAGCATCGTGACGGCGGTCCTCGCGGTGGCCACGCCGGTGCTCGCCGGCCGGGTCGTCAACGCCATCATGGACGGGTCGTCGCAGCGCTACGTCATCGGGCTGGCCGTCGTCATCGCGGTCATCGCGGTCGCCGAGGCGGGCGTCGGCCTGGTGCAGCGCTGGCTGTCGGCCAGCATCGGTGAGGGGCTCATCCTCGACCTGCGCCAGGCCGTCTTCGACCACGTGCAGAAGATGCCGGTCGCGTTCTTCACCCGCACCCGCACCGGCGCGCTCGTCAGCCGGCTGAACAACGACGTCATCGGTGCGCAGCGGGCGTTCAGCGACCTGCTCTCCGGCGTCGTCAGCAACGTCGTCATGCTGGTGCTGGCGCTCGTCGTCATGCTGGACATCTCGTGGCAGATCACGCTGCTCTCACTGGCGCTGCTGCCGGTGTTCGTGCTGCCGGCGCGGCGCATGGGCGGCAAACTTGCCCGGCTCGAACGCGAGGCGGCCAACCACAACGCCGTCATGGGCACCCAGATGACGGAACGGTTCTCCGCACCCGGCGCCACGCTGGTGAAGCTGTTCAGCCGCCCCGAGCGCGAGTCGGCCGAGTTCTCCGTCCGGGCCCGCCGGGTGCGCGACATCGGGCTGCGCACCGCCATGGTGCAGTGGATCTTCGTCACGGCGCTCACGCTGGTGGGTGCGCTGGCGCTGGCCCTGGTCTACGGGCTGGGCGGGTTCTACGCGCTGCGCGACCAGCTCGACGCCGGCGCGGTCGTGTCCATGGCGCTGCTGCTGACCCGCCTGTACGCGCCGCTCACGGCGCTGGCCAGCGCGCGGGTCGAGGTCATGAGCGCGCTGGTCAGCTTCGCCCGGGTGTTCGAGGTGCTCGACCTCAAGCCGCTCATCGTCGAGAAGCCCGACGCGCGTGCGGTGCCCGACGGCCCGGTCTCGGTCGAGTTCGACGACGTCCACTTCAGCTACCCGGCCGCCGACAAGGTGTCGCTGGCGTCGCTCGAAGAGGTCGCCATGCTCGACACCCGCGGCGGCGACGAGGTGCTGCACGGCGTCTCGTTCACCGCCGAGCCTGGTCAGATGGTCGCGCTGGTCGGGTCGTCCGGCGCCGGCAAGTCGACCATCGCGCAACTGCTGCCGCGGCTCTACGACGTCGACTCCGGCGCCATCCGGCTCAGCGGCGTCGACGTCCGCGACCTCACCACGGCATCCGTCCGCGAGACGCTGGGCATGGTCACGCAGGACGGTCACCTCTTCCACGAGTCGATCCGCGACAACCTGCTCATCGCGCGGCCCTCCGCATCGGACGACGACCTCTGGGACGCGCTGCGGCGGTCCAGGCTCGACGCCCTGGTGGCGTCGCTGCCCGACGGGCTCGAGACGGTCGTGGGGGAGCGCGGCTATCGGCTGTCCGGCGGTGAGCGGCAGCGGCTGACGATCGCGCGGCTGCTGCTGGCCCGGCCGCGGGTGGTGATCCTCGACGAGGCGACGGCGCACCTCGACTCCACCTCCGAGGCGGCGGTGCAGGAGGCACTCGGCGAGGCGCTGGAAGGGCGGACGGCAGTCGTCATCGCGCACCGCCTGTCGACGGTCCGGTCGGCCGACCAGATCCTCGTCATCGAGTCCGGCCAGGTCGTCGAACGGGGGACGCATTCGGAGCTGCTCTCGGCCGGCGGCCGGTACGCGCAGCTCCACCACACCCAGTTCGACCAGCCGAGCGCCGGCGGGGCGGCGGACCGTGGCGGCTCGGCCGACGGCTCGGTGGCCGATGGGGCGGTGGCGCACCCATGACGGACGTCACCACCCGGCCGTGAGGTTCCGCCGGCCCCATGATCATCGGCGATCGACCACGCCAGGACGTGGTCGATCGCCGATGATCATGGGGGAGTGCCGTCAGCCGCGGAGTTCGCGGGCCAGCTCGGCCACCCGGCCGGACCAGGCGAGGTCGTCGGCGGCCGGGTCACCGGTGACGGTGAGGGCGAGGCGGGCGCCGTGGCCGGTGCCCTCGCCCAGTTCCCAGCGCACGTGGGCGCCGCCGGGAGTGGTGTAGGCGAGCACCTTCGGCTCGTCGCGCTCCAGGACGCCGTCGGACGGGGCGTCGGCGAGGCGCTCGATGACCGGCCAGGCGACGTCGGCCGGGGCGGTGAGCTGCCGCTCGAACCGGACCCGCGGCGCACCGTCGACGGTCGAGGCGACGCCGGCGCCCAGCTGGAACCGGTCGACGAATGCGTCGTGCTGGGCGGCGGACGGGGAAGCGGCCGAGACCGGCTCGCCGGACAGCAGCTGGCCCAGGCCGACGAAGCACTGGCTCCATCCGGACGCGAAGCTGGCGGCGCCGTAGCGGTCGTCGAAGACGTGGGTGAACTCCAGCAGGCAGCCGTCGCCGTCGTCGCGCAGGGAGAACTGCAGCAGGTCGTCGCCCCAGGTGAAGGCGAGCACGTGACCCGGCGACACCTCGACCACCTGGCCGCCGACCGCCGGGCCGCCGCCGTCGCCCCAGTCGAAGCGGACGTCACCGCCGGCCACGAGACCGAACTCGGCCCGGGCGGGGAACCACTGAACGAGCCGGTCGGGCTCGGTCAGCGCCCGCCAGACCTGGGCGCGCGGGTGCCGGAACCGGCGCTCCATGCGCAGCACGCTGCGGTCGCCGTCGGTGTGCAGGGACTCGGTCATGATCACTCCTCGTAGAGATGTGCGAGGCCGGCGGCGCGCTGCCAGACGTCCCAGTCGATGGGGCGGACGTCGAGGGCGGCCGCCAGCAGGTCGCGATGGCCGCGCCGGAACCGTCGCCGGTCGACGGTGAGGACGCGGCCGGCGACGGGGTCGGCGGGGACGCCGAAGCGGGTGCGCTGCTCGTCGGTCGGGTGGAACCAGAAGGTCGCGCCGGGGGTGAGCTCGAGCTCGACGACGGCGGGGAAGCGCCAGCCGCGCAGTTCGGCGGGGTCGGTGAGCGCCCGCCACACCTTGGCCGGCGGATGGGCGAACCGGCGTTCGAACCGGACCTCCACCCGCCCGCCGCCGACGCGGCGCACCGTGCCCGGGGCGGTCACTCGTCCTCCATGGCGTCGAGGTGCCGTTCGAGGGCGTCGAAGCGGCCGGCCCACATCCACCGGTACGGCGTCAGCCAGGCGTCGATCTCGGCGAGCGGTTCGGGCCGCAACTCGTACCAGCGCCGCTGCGCCTCGGGACGGACGGTGACCAGTCCGGCCTCGCGCAGCACCCGCAGGTGCTTGGACGTGCCCGGCTGGGACAGGCCGACGGCGGCGGTCAGCTCGCCGGCCAGCCGGGGACGCTCCCGGAGCAGGTCCAGGATGCGCCGCCGGGCGGGGTCGGCGAGGACGCCGAACGGTTCAGTCGACATGCCATCGACGTTAGCCAACCAGCTATATAACCGCAAGGGCATATTCAGGCAGCCGCCACGGCATCGTCCGTTCGGTCAACCCACGCCGTACCAACGGACGAAATTTGCGTTCCAACGCCGCCACAACGGGTGCGACCTGGGGAAACGCGGCGTGGCGCGGCTCGTTCGCGTTGCGGCCACGGGATAGTCGGTAGATCATCGACGAAGCAGGGTTTTCCTCATCGGCCGGCACCGGCCGGGGAGTGTTGGGCGAGCTCAGAGACCGACGGATCGCTGTCAGGGACGGGCGGCGAGGAGCAGGAGGATCACGATGTTGCGCCGGGACACGGAGTACGTGTTGACCTGGAACGCACAGAACCACAGCTGGCTGGTGCGGCCGATCGAACGCGACGGGAACCAGATCATGCAGATCGGCGGCGGCACCCAGATGGGTGATCCCGCCTGGGCCATGTCCGGCTGGGACGACTAGTACCGCGACGCCCGCGGCCATCCGTCGTCCGGCGCACTCCGTCGTCCAACAACGACCCCGGTAGTACGCACGCGGTGCCGGCTGCCCTCCGCCATGAGCGTGGGGCAGCCGGCACCGCGTCATGTGCGGCCCGGGTGGACTGGCTACTGACCGTCCGACAGCTCCGTCGAGCCCGAGCCCTCCGGCGGCGTGACCTGGCCGACGCCGGAGTCGTCGTCCAGCTCGTCGGCGGCAACCTGGAGGTCGGGGTCGGTGACGAACGCGAAGCCCTGGTCCACCGTCACGTCCATCTCGGCCAGCGGAATCTCGCTGTTGTTGCCGAAGAGGTCGCTCACCGCGATGCCGACGAGGGAGCCGTCGGCCCGCTCGTAGACGATGCTGAACAGCAGGTGCATTTCCGGGTTCGGGCCGCCGACCAGCGCGGTCTCGTCGGTGCCGGGGATCGGCTGCTCCGTGCAACGGCCGGTGTCGATCTCGCAGCCGATGTTGACGGCGAAGTCCTGGCGCGCGAACTCGTACTCGTCGGCGTAGCCCGGCCCGGTGACCGCCACCTGCACCAGCCCCATGCCGTCGTCGCCGTCGACGAGCCACTCGAGCTTGGTGCCGATGTTCGTCCCGCCCCCGGTGATGCCGGTCGACGCGGCCGGTAGGTGCTCGTGCGCCGGGTCGAGGTGCTCGACGGCCGTGTCGAGCAGCAGCTGCCGGGTCGCCGGCGCGGGGAGGTCGTCGCCGTAACCGTCGTCGGCGGAGGTCGGCGTGCTGGTGGGCGCCTCCGTCGGCATCGCGGTGGTGTCGCTCGACGGGTCGGCGGGCGCCTGCGACGGCGCGTCGCCGGCGCCGCGGCCGGCCACCGGAACCTCCTCGGCGCCGGACGGCCCGCCACCGGGCAGCGCGAACGCCACCCCTGCCGCCACCGCGACCACCCCCGCGACCCCGCCGGTCAGGGTGACCGCGCGGCGCCGGCGCAGGTGCCGCCGTCCCCGGGCGAGATCGTCGGCCGCCAGGGAGGCCATCGGCGGCTCGCCGGTGAACCCCATGCGCCGGAACCGCTCGCCCAGCTGGTCGTCCTCGTTCATCTCGATCGCCTCTCGGTCGTCGTCACGTCGTCGGTCGACAGGGAGGCGCGCAGGCCGGCCATCGCCCGTGCGGTCTGGCTCTTCACCGTGCCCGTGGTGCAGCCGAGGTCGTCGGCGGTCTCCTCCACGCTCAGCCCGCACCAGTAGCGCAGCACCACGGTGGCGCGTTGCCGCTGCGGCAGGGCCTTGAGCGCACCGATGAGCGCGTCGCTGTCCTCCAGCGAGAGCGTCTCCGGCGCGGCGGCGTCGATGCCGTCGAGCCCGATGCGCTCGCGGCGCCACGGCCGCCGCTTCTCGTCCAGGTGCGCCCGCACGATGATGCGGCGGACGTACGCGTCCTCGGCGCCGTCGGTGTGGATGCGGGGCCAGGCCGCGTACAGCTTGATCAACGCGGTCTGCACCAGATCCTCGGCGGCGTGCCAGTCTCCGCACACGAGGTAGGCGACGCGGCGCAGATACCCACGCCGCGCATCGACGTAGGCCACGAACTCGTCAGCTCGCGCGTGCCGTCTGCTCACTCCACCAACTCCTCGTGCGCTCATCCTGTCTCACCCACTAGACGGAGCGCACGGACACCGGGTTGTCGCGGACCCCGAAGAAATGTCCGGGGGCTAGCCCCACCCCGGGCCGGTGCCTGGCACCAGTGTGATGCCCGCCCGCCGCGGCCAGCATGGTGAACGACCTGTTGATCACCTGCTCGGAGGGCCGCCCGGTGTCTCACACCACCAGCTCCCGCTACTCCCGTCCACCCGTGACCGTCCGGATCGCGCGCTGGAGCGCGACCCACCCCGGCCGCGCCATCGGCGGCTGGTTCGCGTTCGTCGTGCTGTGCCTCGCCGCGATGAGCGTCGCCGGCATCCAGCAGGCCAGCCAGCTCGACCTCGGCATCGGCGAGTCCGGCCGGGCCGAGCGCATGCTCGACGAGGGCGGGCTGGAGGCGCCGATCACCGAGAACGTCCTGATCACGCCGGCCGGCCCGGACGCCGAGGCGGCCGCCGCAGACGTCGCGGAGCGGATGGCCGCGCTGCCCGAGGTCGAGTCCGTCGGCGACCCGGTCACCGCGCCGGACGGCGACGCCGTCACCGTCCCCATCGCGATGACCGCCGACGAGGAGCACGCCGAGGACGACGTCCAGGCGCTGCGCGACGTCACCGCCGAGGTGCAGGAGCAGTACCCGGACCTGCGGGTCGAGCAGGCCGGCGAGGCGTCGGTGATGAAGGACTTCTTCGGCCTGCTGGAGGAGGACCTCGGCACCATCGCCATGCTCAGCCTGCCGATCACGCTGCTCGTGCTGCTGGTCGCGTTCGGCGCGATCCTGGCCGCCGGGGTGCCGGTGCTGCTGGCGATCTCGTCGGTCGGGTCGGCGATCGGGTTGTACGCGCTGGCGTCGTACGCCGTGCCCGACGGCGGCACCGTCACGCACCTGGTGCTGCTCATCGGCATGGCCGTCGGCGTCGACTACTCGCTGTTCTACCTGCGCCGCGAGCGGGAGGAGCGGGCCAAGGGACGGAGCACGCTCGAGGCCGTGGAGATCGCGGCCGCCACGTCCGGCCACTCCGTCGTGGTGTCCGGGCTGGCCGTCGCGGTCTCGATGGCCGGGCTCTACCTGGCCGCCGACGTCAACTTCGCCTCGATGGCCACCGGCGCCATCCTCGTCGTCGCGATCGCCGTCATCGGGTCGCTGACGGTCCTGCCGGCCCTGCTGACCAAGCTCGGCCACCGCATCGACCGCCCGCGCGTCCCGGTGCTGTGGCGGCTGACGAACCAGCAGCGGCCGCCGCGGTTCTGGCCGGCCGTGCTGCGCCCGGCGCTGCGCCGTCCCGTTGTCACGCTGGTCGTCTCGGTACTGGCGCTGCTCGCGCTGGCCGCGCCCGCCCTGAACCTGAAGCTGGCCAACCCGGACGAGGCCGCGTTCCCGCGCAGCCTGCCGGTCATGCAGAGCTACGACCGGCTGGTCGAGGCGTTCCCGAGCACCGGCGCCGCGCACGTCGTCGTGGTCGAGGCCCCGGCCGGCGAGGCCGGCGACGTCCGCGCCGCGCTGGAGGAGCTGGCCGGCCGCACCGGCGCCGACGAGAACTTCGCGCACGACCAGGAGCCGGTGGTCGCGCAGTCGGAGGACGGGCGGATCAGCTCGCTGCGGGTGGGTGTGCCGTTCGGGCCGGATTCGGACGAGGCGGCGCACTCGCTGGACGTGCTGCGCGACGAGCTCATTCCGGCGACGGTGGGCGCGCTGCCGAGCGCCGAGGCGGCGGTGACGGGCGAGGTCGCCGACAGTGTCGACTACAACGACAACCTGGCCGCGAAACTGCCGTGGATCATCGCGTTCGTGCTGGTCCTGGCGTTCGTGATGATGACGGTGACGTTCCGCTCCGTCGTCGTCGGCCTCACCACGGTGTTCGTGAACCTGCTGTCGACGGTGGCCGCGTTCGGCGTGCTGGCGCTGGTGTTCCAGTACTCGTGGGCCGAAGGGCTGCTGAACTTCAGCTCGACCGGCACCGTCGTGGTGTGGATCCCGCTGTTCCTGTTCGTGATCCTGTTCGGGCTGTCGATGGACTACCACGTGTTCGTCGTCAGCCGCATCCGTGAGGCGGCCGATCGCGGGCTGCCGATCCGCGACGCCGTCCGCTCCGGCATCACCACCTCGGCCGGCACGGTCACCAGTGCGGCGCTCGTCATGGTGGCCGTGTTCGGGCTGTTCGCCGCGATGCGGGTGCTGGAGATGAAGCAGATGGGCGTCGGGCTGGCGGTCGCGGTGCTGATCGACGCGGTCGTGATCCGCGCCGTCGTCCTGCCGTCGCTGATGGCGCTGCTCGGGAACGCCAACTGGTGGGCGCCGCGGTGGCTGCGCCGGTCCCGTCCGGCCGTCGGCGCCGAGGCCGAGCGCGAGCTCACCCCCGTCGGCTGATGTTGTGGCTGACGGCGGTCCCGGGTAGCCGCGGCGGCGGGGTTCGCGTGAGGATGGCCGGCATGGCTGACGATCTCTCGACGCTGCGGGCCCGGTACGACGCCGTCGTGGTGGGCGGCGGGCACAACGGGCTCACCGCCGCCGCCTACCTCGCCCGCGCCGGCCGCAGCGTGGTGGTGCTGGAGCGCCTCGACCACGTCGGGGGAGCGGCCGTCTCGGAGCGGCCGTTCCCCGGCGTCGACGCCCGGCTGTCGCGGTACTCGTACCTGGTGTCGCTGCTGCCGCGGCAGATCGTCGACGAGCTGGCGCTGCCGATCACGCTGCGGCGGCGCCGGTACTCGTCCTACACCCCGGTCGGCGCCGGCGGGCTGCTGGTCGACACCGGGTCGCGCGACGCGACCCGGGCGTCGTTCCCGTCGGCCGCCGATCACGATGCCTGGGAGCGGTTCTACGCCATGACCGGCGAGGTGGCCCGGCGGGTGGCCCCGACGCTCACGTCGCCGCTGCTCCCGGCCGCGGAGTTTCGCGACGTCGTCGCGTCGGACGAGGCGTGGACGGCGCTGTTCGAGCGGCCGGTCGGCGCGGTCGTCCGCGACACGTTCGCCGACGACACGGTGCGCGGCGTCGTCGCCACCGACGCGCTGATCGGCACCTTCGCCGCCGTCGACGAGCCGTCGCTGCGGCAGAACCGGTGCTTCCTGTACCACGTCATCGGCAACGGGACCGGCGACTGGGACGTCCCGGTCGGCGGCATGGGCGCGGTCAGCGGGGCGCTGCGCGACGCGGCGGTGGCGGCGGGCGCCGTCATCGTGACCGGGGCGACGGTGACGGCGATCGACCCCGGCGCGGGCGAGGTGTCGTTCACCTCCCGCGACGGGGTGGCCCGCTCGGTCGGGGCAGGACACGTGCTGGCCGGCTGCGCGCCGTCGACGTTGGCTCGGCTGCTGGGGGAGGAGGCGCCGGGGGAGGCGCCCGAGGGGGCCCAGCTGAAGATCAACCTGGTGCTGACCCGGCTGCCGCGGCTGCGCTCGGACGTCGACCCGGCGGCCGCGTTCAGCGGGACGTTCCACGTCAACGAGTCGCTGACGCAGCTCGAGACGGCGTACGCGCAGGCCGCCGGGGGAGCGGTGCCGGAGCTGCCGCCGTGCGAGATCTACTGCCACTCGCTGACCGACCCGTCCATCCTCGGGCCGTCGCTGCGCGAGGCGGGCGCGCACACGATCACGCTGTTCGGGCTGCACCTGCCGGCGCGGCTGTTCCGGTCCGACCCCGACGGTGCCCGCGAGGCGGCCGTCAAGGCGACGCTGGCCTCGCTGAACTCCGTCCTGGCCGAGCCGATCGAGGACTGCCTCGCCGTCGACGCCGACGGCCGGGCCTGCCTCGACGCACGCACCCCGCTCGACCTCGAGGCGTCGGTCGGCCTGCCCGGCGGGCACATCTTCCACCGGGACCTCGCCTGGCCGTTCGCCGAGTCCCCGGCCGACGTCGGCCGGTGGGGCGTCGAGACGGCGCATCCGCGGGTGCTGCTGTGCGGGGCCGGTGCCCGGCGCGGCGGGGGAGTGAGCGGCATCCCCGGCCGGGCCGCGGCGATGGCGGTGCTGGGCCGATGAGCGGCGGCGCCGCGGCGCTGGCCGAACTGCCGCCGTCGGCGATCGACGCCGAGGAAGCGCTGTTCACGCAGGCGCTGGAGCTGCGCCGGGCGATCGGTGACCGCGCCGGCATCGCCGAGTCGCTGTTCGGCGTCGGGCTCGTGCACCAGGTGCTACGCGGCGACTGGGACACCGCCATGCCGTACTTCCGCGAGGCGCTGATCGAGGCCGACGCGCACGGCGACCTCTACACGCGGTCCGAGGCGTACCGTCACGTCGGCTTCTTCCACCTGGTCGTCTCCGGCCGGCCGTCCGAGGCTGTCGACCACCTCGCCCGGTCGCTGGAGTTGCGCGAGGAACTGGGCGACCCGCGGCTGCTGGCCAGCGCGTCGCTGGCGCTCGGTCAGGCCCTGCTGATCGCCGGCCGCCGCGAGGCCGGGCTGGCGGCCCTGCGCGACGCCGTCGACGCCGGGGCCGCCGCCGGGCTGCGTCGGCCCTGGGCCGACGGCGCCCGCGACTGGCTGCGGCGCGCCGAGGCCGGCGAGATGCCGTCCTTCTAGTACGGGCAGCGGCGGTCGCGACCCGGGGCGGCTCTGGCCCGGCCGGCGGGTCGACCCGTCAGGGTGCGGTGAGCGGCTCGGCGGCGTAGGCGTCGTGCAGGAGGGCGACGAAGGCGGGTGCGTCGGGCAGGGACGCCGCGCCGAGGCGGGACACCGCGACGCCGGCGGCGCAGGATGCCCATCGTGGAACCGCCGAGCACGTCCGCCACCGGCCACACCACGGCTGAGCCGTCCCAGAAGGCGAGGTTCCAGATGGACGCCTCGCTGAGCCGGCCGGCGCGGTCGACGAAGGCGGCGTCGTCGAAGCCGTCGCGGGCGGCGACCCGCAGGAGGTGGGTCTTGGCGACCTCGCCGACGTGCTTGACGTCGGGCAGGTAGCGCTCGTGCGGGACGACGGCGAGGGCGAGCGGGCCGTCCGGACCGGTCGACGGCGGACCGGTGCGCACCAGCAGGTCCAGGTGGCCGCCCGCCGAGGAGTGCACCGTCGCCGTCAGTGACACGTCCGCCGGGCCGGCCGCGAGCGCCGTCCGGACGAACCCACGGACGACGTCGTCCGGCAGCGCGTCGCCGAACAGCTCGGCGGACGCCGCGCGGAGCCGCTCGAGGTGCAGGTCGAGGCCGCGGATGCGCCCATCACGGACCTGGGCGGCGGTGAAGTGCGCGTAGCCGGCGAAGGCCAGCGGCGCGAGGTCGTCGGCCGTCGCGGTGCGGCCGTTGCGCTGCACGATCATGCAGCGGCTCGGGCGCGTTCCACTCGCTCGGCTCGCCGCATCGCGTCGCGGTAGATCGGGCCCTCCCGCACGGGCAGCGCGTTGATCACCCCGCGCAGTCCCAGCACGGTCAGCGAGGCCGCGACGTCCGTCGTCGGCAGGCCGGGCAGCCGGTACAGCCGCCGCGCCCAGCGGGGGAGCAGCGCGACCGCCGTGGCCGCCAGCCCGAGCCAGGCCGGCCGCCCCGCGACGGCGTAGCGGGTGGGCATCGGCGGAAGCGTCAGGAACCGGGCGATGTCGCGCGCCTCGGCGGTCAGCGCCAGCTCCGGCCGGATCGACCGGTAGAACTCGTCGACCTCGGCGGCACTGGCCGGGACGGTGCCGGGGTCGAGGCCGACCAGCGCGGCGGCCCGGGTCTGCTCGGCGTAGTAGCCGTCGACGTCGGCGTCGGACAGGCCGATGCGGGCCCGCCGCGCCGTCGACACGAACGACTCGACCTCGGTGACGTGCACCCAGCGCAGCAGCTGCGGGTCGTCGACCCGGAACTCGTCGCCGGTGCGGGGGTCGCGTGCGCGCCGGCGATCGTGGATGCGCCGCACCCGGTGCCCGGCCCGCTCGGCCTGTTCGGTGCTGCCGTACACGACGGTGCCGACGTACTCGGCGGTGCGCATGAGCCGCGGCCAGCAGTTGCGCCGGATGTCGGAGTTCTGCACGACCCCGGCGACGGCGCGCGGATGCAACGCTTGCAGGTACAGCGCGCGGACTCCGGCCAGCCACAGCACCGGCTCGCGGTGCACCCGCCAGCTCACGCTGTCCGGCCCGAACAGGCCGAGGTCGTCAGTCACGGCGGAACTCCGCGCGCCAGCGGTGCTCCAGCCGCTCGACCGCGACGGGCGTGAGTCCGTCCTGCCCGAACGCGTCGATCTCGGCCCGGGTGAGTGGCCACGGCGGGCCGTCCTCGGGCGGGGTGTCGGCCACCATCGTGATCACCAGCAGCGTGCCGCCGGGCGCGACGAATCCGGCCACCGACGCCGTGGCCGGCGGATGGAACGGCGGCGGCATCGACTGCACCGTCATCACCTCGACGACCAGGCCGAACGCGCGCCGGAACTCCGGCGGCGGCGCCAGCAGGTCGGCCGTCCGGTAGTCGACCGGCGAACCGGGGAACCGTCCACGTACGGCCGTCAGGGCGCTGGGGGAGACGTCGAACGCGGTGGTCGCGGCGCCGCGGGCGGCCAGGAACTCGGCATCGAACCCCGGCCCGAACCCGACGACGAGCGCGCTGCCGGCCAGGTCGCGGCCGGCGGCCCAGTCGACCAGCAGCGGGTGCGGCGCGCCACGGTCCCACGGCACGACGGCGGCGCCGTCGGCCGCGGCGGCGTAGAGGCGCTCGAACCAGCCGGTCGGGTCGTCGGCCGCGAGCGACACCGCCGCCAGCCGCCGCGCGGCCTCGTCGGGGTCCTCGATGGTCATCGGGTCCAGCCTAGGCCCGGCGCCGCGCCTCCGGCCAGGTGGGCGCGGGGTTGTCGGTGCGGGTGGTGACGAGGGCGCCAACGGTTGGCGCTGGTGTCAACCCGCCTGGACGGGTGGTCGGCAGGCAGGGCCGGGCCGGCGGGCGGGGAGTTGTCGGCGCGGGTGGTGACCAGGACGCCAACAGTTGGCGCTGGTGTCAACCCGCCGGATCGGGATCGGCGGGCGCGGCCGGGCCGGGCGGAGGTCAGCGGGCATCAGCCGCCGGCACCGGGCGTCAGCGGGCTGCCGCGTGCCGGACGAGGTCGAGCAGCCGGCCCTGCTGGTCCGGCGACTCGGACGTGAGCGCGACCCCGCGGACCAGCGCCAGCAGGTCGTCGGCGGTCAGGTCCGGACGGACGGCGCGGGCCCGCTGCGCCGCTGTGAGCAGTCCGGACACCGTCGCGCGCACGGACACGTACCAGTCGCCGTCGGCGGCGAGCGCGAGGTCGCGGGTGTGCGCCAGCTGCGTCGCCACCGCCCGCAGCCAGGCGTGCAGCGCGTCGGCCGGCGCCTCCTGTTCGCGCAGCAGTTCGGCGTAGTCGCGCAGCGCCGCCAGCTCGTCGGCGAAGACGGCGGCCAGCAGCGCCACGCGGGTGGGGAAGTGGCGGTACAACGTCGCGTTGCCGACCCCGGCCCGCCGCGCGACGTCGTCGAGCGGGGCGTCGGCGCCGGCCTCGGCGAACACCTTCGCCGCCGCCGTCACCAGCGCCTCGCGGTTGCGCCGTCCGTCCGCCCGCATCTGCACCCGTCTCGTCGATGTGGGGAGCTCCCCGACGCTTCCGGAGAACTCCCCACATATGCTTTCAGACCCGAACGAGCCTACCCCGTGGCATCGATGACAAACGGCCGATGTCATCGATGCCATCCGGTCACCGTGGCCCGGCTTTCCGGGCGTTCCGGTCAGGAATCGAGAAGCACCCCTGACCAGGCCCGGCCTAGCGTGAACGGATGGAACTGACCATTCAGGCGAGCTTCCTGCCGCACGACGACCCGGAGGCGGCGCTGGCGTTCTACCGCGACCTCCTCGGCTTCGAGGTTCGCAACGACGTCGGCTACGAGGGGATGCGCTGGATCACCGTCGGCCCGGTCGGCCAGCCCGCCACGTCGATCGTTCTCGAACCGCCGGCCGCCGATCCGGGCGTGACGTCTGAGGAGCGCCGTACCATCACGGAGATGATGGCGAAGGGCAGCTATGCCGGCATCCTGATGTCCACCCACGACCTCGACGGCGTCTTCGACCGCCTGCAGGCCAGTGGCGCGGAGGTCGTCCAGGAGCCCATGCAGCAGCAGTACGGCGTCCGCGACTGCGCCGTCCGGGACCCTGCCGGAAACCTCATCCGCATCAGCGAGCTGCGCTGAGCTCACGCACCACGGACGGATCGACAGATGGAGACACGATGACCGAGGCCTCCGCGCCGCACCAGGCCGACAGCCACGACCTCATCCGCGTGCAGGGCGCGCGGGAGAACAACCTGCGCGACGTCAGCATCGAGATCCCGAAGCGCCGCCTCTCGGTGTTCACCGGCGTGTCCGGCTCGGGCAAGAGCTCGCTGGTGTTCGAGACCATCGCGGCCGAGTCGCAGCGGATGATCAACGAGACGTACAGCGCGTTCCTGCAGGGCTTCATGCCGTCGCTGTCGCGACCCGACGTCGACCTCCTGGAGGGCCTGACGACGGCGATCATCGTCGACCAGGAGCGGCTGGGCGCGAACCCGCGCTCGACCGTCGGCACGGTCACCGACGCCAACGCCATGCTGCGCATCCTGTTCAGCCGGCTGGGCGAGCCGCAGATCGGGCCGCCGCCGGCGTTCTCGTTCAACGTGCCCGCCCGCAAGGCCAGCGGCGTCATGACGAAGGCCACGGGGGAGAAGACCATCGTCCGCGACGCCGTCTACCACGGCGGCATGTGCGCGCGCTGCGAGGGCCGGGGGAGCATCTCCGACATCGACCTCACGCAGCTCTACGACGACAGCAAGTCGCTCAGCGACGGCCCGTTCACCATCCCCGGCTACAACGCCGACGGCTGGAACGTCCGCATCTTCGCCGCGTCCGGCTTCTTCGACCCGGACAAGCCGATCGCGAAGTACACCGCGGAGGAGCTCGACGACCTCCTCTACCGCAAGCCCACGAAGATCAAGTTCGAGAACATGAACCTGACCTACGAAGGGCTGATCCCGCGCATCCAGAAGTCGTTCCTGTCCAAGGACGTCGACAGCCTGCAGCCGCACATCCGCGCGTTCGTCGAGCGGGTCGCCACGTTCACCGCGTGCCCCGACTGCGGCGGCACCCGCCTCAACCAGCCGGCGCTGTCGTCGCGGGTGAAGGGCATCAACATCGCCGAGGCCTGCTCGATGCAGATCACCGACCTCGCCGAGTGGATCCGCGGGCTCGACGAGCCGTCCGTCGCGCCGCTGCTGACGGCGCTGGGCCAGAACCTCGACTCGTTCGTCGAGCTGGGGCTCGGCTACCTGAGCCTCGAACGGCCGTCCGGCACGCTGTCCGGCGGCGAGGCGCAGCGCATCAAGATGCTGCGGCACCTCGGGTCGTCGCTGACCGACGTCACGTACGTGTTCGACGAGCCCACCGTCGGCCTGCACCCGCACGACATCCAGCGGATGAACAACCTCCTGCTGCGGCTGCGCGACAAGGGCAACACGGTGCTCGTCGTCGAGCACAAGCCCGAGACCATCGCCATCGCCGACCACGTCGTCGACCTCGGTCCGGGCGCCGGCTCCGGCGGCGGCCACGTGGTCTTCGAGGGCACGGTCGAGGCGCTGCGCGGCAGCGACACCGTCACCGGCCGGCACCTCGACGACCGCGCCACGCTGAAGCCGTCCGTCCGCACGCCGTCCGGCACGCTGGAGATCCGTGGCGCGTCGGCGCACAACCTGCAGGACGTCGACGTCGACATCCCGCTCGGGGTGCTGGTCGTCGTCACCGGCGTCGCGGGATCGGGCAAGAGCTCGCTGATCCACGGCTCGGTGTCCACCCGCGACGACGTCGTAGCCGTCGACCAGGGCGCCATCAAGGGGTCACGGCGCAGCAACCCGGCCACGTACACCGGGCTGCTCGACCCCATCCGCAAGGCGTTCGCCAAGGCCAACGGCGTGAAACCGGCGCTGTTCAGCGCCAACTCCGAAGGCGCCTGCCCGGCCTGCAACGGCGCCGGCGTCATCTACACCGAGCTGGGCTTCATGGAGACCGTCGCCACGCCGTGCGACGACTGCGGCGGCAAGCGGTTCCAGGCCGCGGTGCTCGACTACCGGCTGGGCGAGCTGAACATCGCCGAGGTGCTGGACCTCCCGGTCGCCGAGGCGCGGGCGTTCTTCTCCGACGGCGCCGCCAAGACGCCGGCGGCCGCCGCCATCCTGGGCCGTCTCGACGACGTCGGCCTTGGTTATGTCAAGCTGGGCCAGCCGCTGACCACGTTGTCCGGAGGGGAGCGGCAGCGGCTCAAGCTGGCCACCCAGATGGCCGAGAAGAAGGGCGACGTCTACGTCCTCGACGAGCCCACCAGCGGCCTGCACCTCGCCGACGTCGAGCAGCTGCTCGGGCTGCTGGACCGGCTGGTCGACTCCGGCAAGTCGGTCATCGTCATCGAGCACCACCAGGCGGTCATGGCGCACGGCGACTGGATCATCGACCTCGGGCCCGGCGCCGGCCACGACGGCGGGCAGGTCGTCTTCGAGGGAACGCCCGCCGATCTCGTCGCGGACCGGTCCACGCTGACCGGCCAGCACCTCGCCGACTACGTCGCCGGCTGATCACGTCAGGAATCGAGAAGCAGCCGGCCGGCGCCCGCCATAGCGTGATGATGTACCCACAAGAGGCAAGGAGAACATCATGTCGCTGCAGGTGAGCGTGGTCATGCTCGGGGTTCAGGACCTCGACCGCGCGAAGAGGTTCTACGTCGAGGGCATGGGCGCGAAGACCGACCAGGACCATCCCGGATTCGTCCGGATGGTCCTCGGCGACGGCGCCGGCCTGGCGCTGTACCAATGGGCCGCCGTCGCCAAGGACGTCGGCGTATCCGCCGACGGCTCCGGATTCCGCGGCTTCTCGCTGCACTACACCGCCGACACTCGCGACGAGGTCGACACCGTCCTGCAGGCCGCCGAGGCCGCCGGCGCGACGATCCTCAAGCCGGCGACGGCCGCCGAATGGGGCGGCTACTCCGGCACGTTCAGCGACCCGGACGGCTTCCTCTGGAAGGTCGCGACGAACTCCTGAGTGCACGTGCCGAGGCGCCAACACCTCCTTGCCCTGTAGTAAGGAGGTGTTGGCGCATGACGTCTTCGACCATAAGGATGGTGACTACGTGCTGAGCCGGAACGCTCGGAGCGTCCAGGAGCTCGAGGGGCGGCTGCGCTACGGCGGCGCGCCCAAGACTCTGGACGAGATGGACGCCGGAATCGCCCAAGGCGCCGTCGAGTCGCTCGGATGATCGGACTCGACGCCAACGCAGGTCTTGTCCGACGTGGTGAGCGCTGACGAGTTCGTCGTCGAGAATCCCGCCATCGTTCGGCGGGCGGCGAAGGTCGCTGGTATGCGGGTTCTGACGTAACGCCGATAATGCACATTATGTCAAGTAGTAGTGAGGAGCGCCCGAGAGGGGCCGCGGCGGACCGCTCCCCTCGGCCGGCGGCCGGACCTACTCGAACGGGATCGCCTCGATGCGCTCCAGGTGGTCTTCGCCCCATGCGCCCAGCGGCGCCATGGCGTCGTTGAGTGACCGGCCGAACTCGGTGAGCGAGTACTCGACCTTCGGCGGGACCTGCTGGTAGACCTCGCGATGCAGCAGCCCGGCGGTCTGCATCTCGCGCAGTTGCAGGATGAGCATGCGTTCGCTGATGGTGCCGACCGCCCGGCGCAGCTCACCGAAGCGCAGCGGGCCGTCCTGGAGGGCGAACAGGATGAGGCCCTTCCACTTGCCACCCATGACGGCGATCGCGGCGTCGAGACCGCAGGTGAAGGTTCGCTCACCCATCTGACCTCCTCGCATACAGAACTGTAGGTACCGAACAACATTGTAGGTACTTGCGTATCGGTTGGTGCAACCCGCAGCATCGAGGCATGACACAGCACGAACTCTCCGCGGTCACCGTCCTCGGCCTCGGCTCGATGGGCAGCGCTCTGGCCAGCGCGTTCCTCGCCGCCGGGCATCACGTCACGGTCTGGAACCGCAGTCCCGCCAAAGCCGCCCCGCTCGTGGCCGCCGGCGCCCGGCACGCCGGCACCGTCGACGAAGCGGTGGCCGCGAGCCCGCTCGTCGTCGCGTGCTTGACCGGCTACGACGACACCCGGTGCATCCTCGAGCCGGTGACGGCGACGCGGAGGTCTTCGCGCAGCACGCGGCCACGCTGCGGGCGCTCGGCGGCGACACCGTCCGGCTGGGCGGCGAGCCCGACCTCGCGAAGTTCTACGAGCCCGCCGTCGGCGCCACCCTGCTGCCAGCGCTGGTCGGCTTCTTCGCCGGCGCGGCGGCCGGCCGCACACGTGGCATCGCCGCCGCCGACCTGGTCCCCTACGCCGTCCGCTGGATGGAGATGATCGCCGCGATCCTGCCCGGGTTCGCGGCCGAGATCGACGCGCACGACTACAGCGCCGGGGCGTCGTCGGTGAACCTGTTCCTCGCCGGCCTGGAGTGGGACGTCGAGTTCGCGCGCGACGGGAAGGTCGACGACGCGTGGCTGCGGCCGCTGCACGACCTGGTGCGCAAGGCGGCGGCCGCCGGTCACGGCGACGACAGCATCGCCGCGCTGACCGAGGTGCTCGGGACGCCGTGACTCAGCCGAGCAGGTGCGCGACGGCGTCGTCGGTGCGGCCGGCGCCGTACACGCGCAGCAACTCGGCGATCTCCGGATGGTCGGGCGCGACGCGGTCCGCGGCGGCGAGATAGTCGGGCGCCGATGCGACCCGGCGGAACAGGCTCTGGATCTGCTCGGCGGTCTCCCGTGCCGACGCGCGCCGGGTGGTGGCGCCGGTGAGCAACTCCCCCGGGCCGCCGGCCGCCTCGATGCGGGTGATCGCGTCGGCGACCGGCAGCCGGCCGGCAGCGACGGCGTCGGTGGCCTCGACCATGGCCCGCAGCCGCTCGACCGCCGACGGGTTGCCGATCTTGATCCGCTGCCCACTGACCAGTTGCGACAGCATCGGCGCCGAGATGCCGAGCAGTGCCGCGACCCTCCCCTGCGTCAGCCCCAGCGTGCCGCGGCACCGGTCCACGATGGTGCCCAGCGGCTCGCCGTAAATCTCGCGCTGCGCCGTGCGACTGGCGTCGACGTCGGCCACGTGCCCTCCCACTATTTGCACTCGTAAAGCTGCAACCATGTTGACACGCGCAGCGTTCACGGTCCAGACTCGGACAACGTTTGCAAGTGCAAATCAGCTTCCGGGAGTCGCCATGATCCGTCTCGCCGCCGCTCTCACGGCTGCGGCCGCGGTCGTCGCCACGATGTCGGTGTCGGCTGTGGCCGCGGCGGAGGAGCCGGTCGATCCGGGTAGCCGGATGATGCTGGTGCTGGACTCGTCCGGGTCGATGGCCGAGGCCACCCCGTCCGGCGGCACCCGCATCGACGCCGCGAAGGACGCCTTGCGTCAGGTCATCGGCGGGCTGCCGGACGACCAAGAGGTCGGCCTGCGCGTCTACGGCGCCGAAGTCTTCTCCCAGAACGACCCCGGCGCGTGCACCGACTCGCAACTGATCGCGAAACCCGACACCGGCAACCGCGACGCGTTGACGGCCGCGCTGGACGGCTACGAACCCTACGGCGAAACCCCGATCGGCTACGCGCTGCAGGAGGCCGGGAAGGACCTGGGCACCGAAGGGCCACGCACCATCGTGCTCGTCTCCGACGGCGAACCGACGTGTGCACCGGACCCGTGCGAGGTCGCCACCCAACTCGCCGGCGACGGCGTCGACGTGCGCATCGACGTCGTCGGCCTCGACGTCGACACCGAGGCGCGGGACAAGCTGCGCTGCATCGCCGACAACGGCCACGGCACCTACTACGACGCGCAAGACGCCGACGACCTCGTCAGATCCCTCGACACCTCCACCACCCGCGCCTCCCGCCCCTTCGACCTCACCGGCACCCCCATCCAAGGCACCGCCACCCCCGCCGACGCCCCGATCATCGAGACCGGGCAGTACCTCGACACCGTCCCCCTCAACGACGGCCTCTGGTACCGCATCGAACGCACCGCGCCGAACAGCACCATCCACGTCGGCGTCGCCCACCACTCCGACGACATCGGGAACTCCGGCTCCTGGGCTTGGGTCAGGCTCTACGCCGATCCCGATGAACTCGAGTGCGCGAGCGCCAGCTCGTTCCCGCTCGGCAACCTCGGCTACACCGCGGCGAACACCTGGAGTCCGGACCCGGAGGGCGAGTGCAACACCGCCGACGTCATCTACGTCCATGTCGACGATTCGGGCCCCCAGCCGTTCACCGGGGAGCCGGTCGAGATCGCGGTGTACGAGGAGCCGCCACTGGCCGACCCGTCCGGCCGCGATCTGGTGGCCGCACCCGAGGTGCCCGCCTGGACGCCGCTGGAGGTGAGCGACCCGGTGACCGACGTCGTGCCCGGCACGTCCATCTCCAATGCGCCGGTCGTGTCCGACGGCACGTACGCCTTCGACATCCACGCCGGTGAGACACAGGTCGTCGCCGTCCCCCTCGACTGGGGCCAGAACGTCCAGGCGCAGCTCGACGGCATCGTGCCCGAGGAGACGTCCCTGGGTGTCGGGCCTACCGTCCAGATCTCCGGGCCGGTGCGGGAGCAGGGCTCGGTGGACTTCTACGGCAGCGCACCCGATGACTGGACCGACCTGTTGTGGGGAACGATCGCCGGCGGATCGCCCTTCCGCGTCGGCGCCCAGTCGCTCACCATCGGCTACCTGAACCGGACCGAGATCAGCAATGACGCGAGCATCCCCGGTTTGCGGTACGTCCAGGTGTCCTACCCCAACGGCAGCGATCCGATGCGGTACACGCTGACGCTGAAGACCAACGGCACGGCCGGCGACGGCGCCCCCGAGTACGCGGACGTCGACGGCCTCACTCCCCCAGCGGCCGACTCGGCCCTGGTCGGCGGGTCGGGCGACGGCGATGCGGAAGACGACGGCGCGACGGACGACGCCACGCCCGGTGGCGACCCGACCGAGGAGCAGGCGCTCACCAGCGACGGCGGCGGCGGGGCGGACCTCCCCTGGACGTCGATCGGCCTCGGCGCCGCCGGGGTACTGGCGCTGGCCGGAGCGGGCTGGCTGGTCCGCCGGAACCGAGCGACCGCGAAGCAGGCTGGGAGCAACTGATGATCCGTCTCGCCGCCGCCCTCGTGGCCGCCACCGTCGTCGTCGCCACCACACTGCCGTCGGCGGCGGAGGAACCGGTCGATCCGGGTAGCCGGATGATGCTGGTGCTGGATTCGTCCGGGTCGATGGCCGAGGCCACCCCGTCCGGCGGCACCCGCATCGACGCCGCGAAGGACGCGTTGCGCCAGGTCATCGGCGGGCTGCCGGACGACCAGGAGGTCGGCCTGCGTGTCTACGGCGCCGAGGTCTTCTCCCAGAACGACCCCGGCGCGTGCACCGACTCGCAACTGATCGCGAAACCCGACACCGGCAACCGCGACGCCCTCACCGCAGCGCTGGACGGCTACGAGCCCTACGGCGAAACCCCCATCGGGTACGCGTTGCAGGAGGCCGGGAAGGATCTCGGCACCGAGGGGCCACGCACCATCGTCCTGGTCTCCGACGGCGAACCGACGTGTGCGCCGGACCCGTGCGAGGTCGCCACCCAGCTCGCCGGCGACGGTGTCGACGTGCGCATCGACGTCGTCGGCCTCGACGTCGACCAGGCAGCCCGCGACAAACTGCGCTGCATCGCCGACAACGGCCACGGCACCTACTACGACGCGCAAGACGCCGACGACCTCGTCAGATCCCTCGACACCTCCACCACCCGCGCGTCACGCCCGTTCGACTTCACCGGCACCCCCATCCAAGGCACCGCCGCCCCCGTCGACGCCCCGATCATCGAGACCGGCCAATACCTCGACACCGTCCCGGTGGAGGGCGGGCTCTGGTACCGCGGCGAACGCACGGCGCCGAACAGCACCATCCACGTCGGCGTCACCCACCGCAGCAGCGCCTTCGGGGCGATGGGTGACTGGATGGGGGTCACGATCTACGCGAACGCCGAGGAGACGTACCTCTGCTCCGAGAGCTCGTCGTTCCCGATGGGCACCCTCGGCTACACGTCGGCGAACACCTGGAGCGACGTCACCGACGACGAGTGCAACACCGCCGACGTCGTCTACGTCGAGGTCGCAGCGGACAAGGGCGACCTGAGCGGCGAGCCGGTCGAGATCGTGGTGTACGAGGAGCCGCCGCTGGCCGACCCGGCCGGCCGTGACCTCTTCCCCGCGCCGGCGGAACCGGAGTGGACCACCCTGGAACCGGGCAGTCCGGTGACCGACGTGGTGCCCGGCACGTCGATGTCCAACGCCCCCGTCGTGTCGGATGGCACCTACGCCTTCGACATCAACCTGGGCGAGACGCAGGTGGTCGCGATTCCGCTCGACTGGGGCCAGAACCTGCAGGCGCAGTTCGACAGCGCGCTGCCGACGGGCGAGGGCTTGGCCACCCACGGTCCGACCGTTCAGATCTCCGGCCCGGTCCGGGACCTCGCCATGGTGGACTTCCTCGCCAGAGAGCCCGAGAACTGGACCGACGGGGTGTGGGGCGCGTTCCCCGAAGGCACCACGTCCTACGCCATCGGCGCCCAGTCCCAGACCGTCGGCTACCTCAACCGCGACGGTGGCGGCGGCGCGAGCGTCCCGGGCCTGCGCTACGTCCAGGTCTCCTTCGACACGTCGGGCGACCCGATGCCGTACACGCTGACGCTGAAGACCAACGGCACCGCCGGCGAGACGGCGCCGGACTACGCGGACGTCGACGGCCTCACTCCCCCGGCGGCCGACTCGGCCCTGGTCGGCGGGTCGGGCGGCGGCGACGAGGAGGACGGCGCCACGCCCGGTACCGACCCGGCGCCGGGCGACGAGCCGACCGAGGAGCAGGCGCTCACCGGCGACGGCGGCAGCGGAGCGGACCTCCCCTGGACGTCGATCGGCCTGGCCGTCGCCGGAGTGCTGGCGCTGGCCGGGGCGGCCTGGCTGGTGCGCCGGAACCGCGCTACGTCAGCGCAGTGACGACGGCCGCCACCAGCAACCCCACGCCGGCGACGGCGAGCACCGCTGCCGGCCACGGCCACCGCCGGGACGCCCGTACCGCCGGGGCATCGGCCGGTGCGGCCGCCGCTCCCCCGGCTTCGGGCACGGGTCCACCGGGACCCCAGCCGGCCGGCCACGGCGGCAGCTGCTCGA
>NZ_KQ434751.1:0-102165 GCF_001270745.1 Jiangella muralis | reverse complement strand
GCTCGAACCCCTCCACCGGCTCGGCCGACGGCGGGGGCGGCGGGATCGGGACGGCCCGCAGCGCGGCGAGCGCCTCAGCGGCCGAGGCGAACCGGTCGTCCGGATCGGCGGCGACCAGCCGGCCGATCACCCCCGCCAGCGGCCCGTCCGGCACCGGCGCGCCCGACTCCCCCGGGCGCCGGCCGGTGCGCAGTTCGATCAGCACGACCCCGGCGGCGTAGAGGTCCTGCCGCGGATCCGGATCGGCGCCGCGCCGGACCTCGGGCGCCGAGTAGCCGGGCGTGTGCACGACCTCCGCCGCGCTGGTCAGCCGCGGCTCGTCCAGCCGGGCGGCGATGCCGAAGTCGGACAGCCGCAGTACGGGCGCGCCGACGCCGGTCGGCTCGAGCAGCAGGTTGGACGGTTTGACGTCGCGGTGCACCAGGCCCGCCTCGTGCACCGCGGCCAGCCCGGCCAGCAGCTGGCCGCCGAGCGTCGCCGTCCACCAGTCCCCCAGCGCGCCGTGGTCGGCCAGCAGCACCGCGACCGACCCGCCGGCGACGATCGGCATCACGAACAGCACACGGCCGTCGTCGGCCCACCAGCTGGACGGGGTGAGGACGTGCGGGTGGTCGACCCGGGTGGAGGACTCGCGGACGAAGCGCAGCAGCGCCGCGCCGTCGGACTGGCGCTGCAGCTTCGCCGCCCGGAAGACGTGTTCGCGCAGGTCCCAGACCCGCCACACGTCACCCATGCCGCCGCGGCCGAGCACGTCGACCAGTTCGTAGCGACCCGCGAACACCTCACTCATGGTCAGCTCTGCTGCTCCTCCACGCGGTCGTCCGACCACGGCGTGTGGAAGACGCCGTCGCGGTCGACGCGGTGGTAGGTGTGGGCGCCGAAGAAGTCGCGCTGGCCCTGGGTCAGCGCCGCCGGCAGCCGCGGCGCCCGCAGCGCGTCGTAGTAGGCCAGCGCGGTCGCGAAACCGGGCGCCGGGATGCCGAGGCGCGTCGCCGTGGCGACCACCGTCCGCCACGCGTCCTGCGCCGCGCCCAGCTCGGCCGCGAACCCCTCGTCGGCGAGCAGGCTGGGCAGCGCCGGATCCTTCGCGTACGCCGCGGTGATGCGGTCGAGGAACGCCGCCCGGATGATGCAGCCGCCGCGCCAGATACCGGCGATGGCGCCGAGGTCCAGCGTCCACGAGTACTCCGCACCTGCCGCCTGCAGCTGGTGGAAGCCCTGCGTGTACGACACCAGCTTCGACGCGTACAGCGCCTCCTCGACCTGCGCGGCGAACGCCGCGGCCTGGTCGGCGGGCAGCGGCGACGGGGCCGGCCCGGCCAGCCCGCGGCCGACGGCGCGGAGATCGGCGTGCCCGGACAGCGACCGGGCGAACACCGCTTCGGCGATGCCACTGACCGGGACGCCGAGGTCGAGCGCGATCTGCACCGTCCAGCGTCCGGTGCCCTTCTGCTCGGCCTGGTCGAGGACGACGTCGACGAACGGCTTCCCGGTGGCGGCGTCGACGTGGGCGAGCACCTCGGCGGTGATCTCGATCAGGTAGGAGTCGAGGCGGCCGGCGTTCCAGCCGCGGAACACCTCGGCGATGCGGGCCGGCTCGTACCCGGCGGCGTGCCGGAGCAGGTCGTACGCCTCGGCGATGAGCTGCATGTCGGCGTACTCGATGCCGTTGTGCACCATCTTGACGAAGTGCCCGGCGCCGTCGGCCCCGATGTGCGTGCAGCACGGCGATCCGTCGGCGGCCTTCGCGGAGATGTTCTCCAGCATGGGGCCGAGTGACGCGTACGACTCGGCCGATCCGCCGGGCATGATGCTCGGCCCGTTCAGCGCGCCCTCCTCGCCGCCGGAGATGCCGGTGCCGACGAAGTGCAGCCCGCGCTCGCGCAGCGCCGCCTCGCGTCGCCGGGTGTCGGCGAAGTGCGCGTTGCCGCCGTCGATGATCATGTCGCCGGGCTCGAGCAGCGGCGCGAACTCGTCGATGACGGCGTCGGTCGGGGCGCCCGCCTTCACCATGACGACCAGCCGGCGCGGCCGCTCCAGCGCGGCGACGAACTCCGCGGCGGTCTCGGCCGGGACGAACGTGCCCTCGTCGCCGAACCGCTCGACGAGGTCGCGGGTGCGGCTCGCCGTGCGGTTGTGCAGCGCGACGGTGTACCCGTGCCGGGCGAAGTTGCGCGCGAGGTTGCGGCCCATGACCGCGAGCCCGGTGACGCCGATCTGTGCCGTTCCAGCCATCAGTGCCTGCTCCTGTCGCGCCTGCCGGGGGGTCTGACGGCGGCCGCCGCCGGCACCAGTATGCCGAGCCTGCCTCGACCGGTCAGAACGCCACCCGGGTGAGGAGCCACGCGCCGCTCACCCTTCGGCGTCCGGTCCGACGTGGCCGCGGCCGCCTCCCGAGTGTCGGCGCTCCCTGCACGGGGTGGTGACACCAGCGCCAATGGTTGGCAGCAGCGTCAACACCCGTGCCGGCATCACCGCACGCTCCGCGGCGGCCACGTAGTCGCGGACGCCATCAGGGCTCGCTGCAGGTGCGGCGACCGGGTGACTGGCACTCGGGTGACAGTGGCGACGTCACTCGGGTGACACGCGGCGCTCGATGTAGCGGGCGATGCCATCGAGGACCAGGTCGAGGCCGAACGCGAAGTCGTCGCCCAGCCACTCGTCGTCCGGCTCGGCGTAACCCTCGAAGCCCTCCTCGGCGACGATGCGCGCCAGCGTCGGGTGCTCGGCCGGGTTCACGAACGTCGTCAGCATGCGGCCGTACGCCTGGTCCCAGGCCGCCTGCGGCGTGCCGGTGCGGGCCTCGACGTCGGCCAGGGTGCTCGCGAGCTGCGCGTGCCCGCGCACGTAGCCGCTGAGCACGACCAGGATGCCGAGCATCTCCCCCCCGCTGAGGCCGGTCCCGTCCATCGCACGCAGCGCCTGTTCCATGCGGCGGATCTGGTTCGGCCCCATCGGCGGCGCGTTCAGCGGGACGTCCAGGGCCCAGCGCCGGCGCCGGTAGACCTCGACGATCTCGTTGGCCCACCAGCGCAGCTGCTCGCGCCAGCCGGTGAGCCCCGCCGGCGGATCGGCGGTCCGCGAGGCGTGCTCGACCATGAGCTCGAGCAGGTCGGTCTTGCTGGGCACGTACCGGTACAGCGACATCGTCGTGTAACCGAGCTCGTCGGCCACCCGCCGCATGGAGACCGCCGCCACCCCTTCGGCGTCGGCGATCGCGATGCCGGTGTCGACGATCTGCCGCAGCGACAGCGCGGGCTTGGGTCCCCGCGTCGGCGCCGCCTGGACGTCCCACAGCAGCTCGAGCGTGCGATTCGGATCGGCCTGACGCTGGTCGATGGCCATGCTCCCCCTTCGAAGGTGCGAACTCGCTTGACGCCCATCCTAGAACTGTGTACAACATAAACACTGTGTACATCATAAACTACTTGCTATACGACGTAAACAGTTTGCCGGGAGGGTGGAAGTGACCACGAACGACGCGGCGATCGCCGCACAGGGGCTGCGCAAGCGATACGGCCAGAGCTACGCACTGGACGGGCTGGACCTGACGGTCGAGCGCGGGGTCGTGCACGGGCTGCTCGGCCCCAACGGCGCCGGCAAGACCACCGCCGTCCGCATTCTGTCGACGCTGCTCAGCTTCGACGAGGGCAGCGCCCGGGTCGCGGGGCACGACGTCGTCGCCGAGGCCGACGAGGTGCGCCGCCGCATCGGCCTGACCGGCCAGTACGCCGCGGTCGACGAGACGCTGTCCGGGCGGCAGAACCTGGTGATGTTCGGCCGGCTCTACCACCTGAGCCCGCGGCAGGCGAAGCGGCGGGCGGACGAGTTGCTCGAGCAGTTCGCGCTCACCGACGCCGCCGACCGCTCTGGCCGGACGTACTCCGGCGGCATGCGGCGCCGGCTCGATCTCGCGGCCAGTCTCATCCTGGCCCCCGAGGTGCTGTTCCTCGACGAGCCCACGACCGGCCTCGACCCGCGCAGCCGCAACGACGTCTGGGACGCGGTCCGCTCGCTGGTCGCCGGCGGCACGACCGTGCTGCTGACCACGCAGTACCTGGAGGAGGCCGACCAGTTGGCCGGCCGCATCTCCGTCATCGACACCGGCCGCGTCGTCGCCGAGGGCACCGCCGACGAGCTGAAGGCGCGCATCGGGGGCGACCGCATCGAGGTCGTCGTCCGCGACGCCGAGCAGCTGGGCGCCGCCGCCGCCGTCGTCGCCCGCATCGGGACCGCCGAGCCGGAGCTGGACGCCGACACCCGGCGGGTCAGCGCCCCGGTGGCCGATCGTATGGCCGCGCTCACCGACGCCGTCCGCGAGCTCCAGGCCGCCGGCGTCGCCGCCGAGGACATCGGCCTGCGCCGTCCCACCCTCGACGAAGCCTTCCTGCACCTCACCGGCCACCAGGCCACCGCAACCGAGGAGACCGCCGCATGAGCATCGCGCTGCAGCAACCGCCGACCCTCGTCGCTCCCCCGCCGGCCCGCACCCCGCTGGCCCGGCTGCGCTGGGCCCTGGCCGACGGCTGGGTGATGACGAAGCGCAACCTCGCGCACGTCGTCCGGGCGCCCGAAGAGGTCGTCATCTACTTCACCCTGCCGATCATGTTCGTGCTGGTCTTCGGCTACGTGTTCGGCAGCGGCATGGCACTGCCCGGCGGCGGCGACTACCGCGAGTTCCTGCTGCCCGGCGTGTTCGCGATGACCATGCTGTACGGGCTGGGCGCCACCGCCACGGGCATCGCCTTCGACGTCGACCGCGGCGTCGTCGACCGGTTCCGGTCCATGCCGATGGCCCGCTCGGCGCTGGTCGTCGGGCGCAGCGGCGCCGACATCGTCCGTGCCCTCCTGGAGATGACGACCCTGGTGGTGTGCGGGCTGCTGGTCGGCTGGCAGTGGCGCAACGGCATCGGCGACGCGCTGATCGCCGTCGGGCTGATCCTGCTGCTGCGGTTCGCGATCACCTGGATCGGCATCTACCTCGGCCTCGTCGTGCCCAACCCGGACACCGTCGGCGTCATCGTCTTCCCGGCCGCGTTCCCGCTGACCGCGCTGTCCAACGTATTCGTCGCGCCGGAGCTGATGCCCGGCTGGATGGGCGCGGTGTCGGAGTGGAACCCGCTCTCCTCGACGGTGGCCGCGTCGCGCGAGCTGTTCGGCAACCCCGGCTTCGGCGGCGACTCGTGGGCCGCGCAGCACAGCCTGCTGCTGGCCGTCGCCTGGCCGCTGCTGATCCTCGCGATCTTCGTGCCACTGTCCATCCGGCGCTACCAGAACCTGAGCCGCTGACCGGTTGCCGTCGGCGGCCGGTCGGAGGACGCTGGAGGAAGACCGTCCGGCTCCGCTGGAGGGAGGCCGAGAACCGTGCGCGCACACGACGGCGATCATCTGGTGGTCGAGGGAACGAAGGTCGGGTCCGGGCGCCGCGAGGGCGAGGTGCTGGAAACCCACGGACCCGACGGTGGCCCGCCGTTCCTGGTCCGCTGGTCAGACGGCGCGCAGTGCCTGGTCTATCCGGGCACTGACGCACACGTCGTGCCGACGGAGCCGGCGGCCGACTGACCACGACCCGGCCCATTCGGCGGCATCCGCCCGTGACCACGTGGGTCATGAGCGGCACAAGCGACTCGTCATTACCAGAGTCCTATTGCTCCCGGTTAGTCTGCTGTCCCACGACCCCGCCCGGAGCCGCCATTCATGCCAGGACGCCACGCCTCGCACCGAACCGCCGCGCCGTCGCCCTGGCCGCGCCGGCTCGGCCTGTCCGTCATGGCGGTCGCGCTGATCGGCGCGGCCGGGCTCGGCGTGGTGTCCATCCTGGACCGCGCTGACGGCGAGTGCGACGCGACGCTGCCGGTCACCGTGGCCGCCGACCCGACCCTCGTGCCGGTGCTCACCGAACTCGCCCGCGGCTACGCCGGCACCGAGCCGCGTCAGGGCGACCGGTGCGTCGAGATCGGCATCGAGGCCACCACCGCCGCGGCGGCCGTGCCCACGTTCGGCGGCGCCGAGGCGCCGGACCTGTGGATCCCGAAGACACGCGCGTTCGGCCCGCCCGTCGACGAAGGACTGATCGAGCCGCTGGCCAACATCGCGCTGTCGCCGCTGGTCGTGGCGATGCCGCAGGAGGCGGCCGCGGCGGTCGCCGACGACGACGGGCAGATCTCGTGGGCCGCGCTCGTGCAGGGCGACGCGTCCGCCGTCATCGCCGACCCCGGCGCCACGGACGAGGGCCTGGCCAGCCTGGTCGCCGTCCGCACCGCGCTGGGCGACCAACTCGAGCGCGACCAGCTGGTCGAGATCATGACGAGCGTCTCGCAGGCCGCCGTGCCCACCGTCGAGGCCGCGTTCGCCGCCACGGCAGGGGGGCCGACCGCGATCACCGCGACCGAGCAGTCCGTCGTCGCGTACAACCGCGACGCCTCCGGCCCGCGGCTCACCGCCCTCTACCCCGCCGAGGGCACGTTCGGGTTCGACTACCCGGCGTTCGCGGTCACCGGCGCCGACGACGACTCCGCCGCGCGCTCGGCCGCCGCCGCGTTCGTCACCCACCTCGAGACGGCCGAGGCGCAGGAGACGCTCCGCCGGGCCGGCTTCCGCAGCCCCGACGGCACCGCGGCCGCCGACGCGGGCATCGTCGACGGCATCCGCGCGGCGCTGCCCGAGCTGCTGCCCGCGCCCGACCCGGAGGTGATCACCGAGCTGTCCCGGCAGTGGGCGGCGCTCGCGCTGGACATGCGGATGCTCGCCGTCATCGACGTGTCCGGGTCGATGAACGAGCAGGTCAACGGCGGCGCCACCCGCATCGAGCTGACCCGCGACGCCGCCCTGGCGGCGTTGCAGCTGTTCCCGCCGGACGCCTCCGTCGGGCTGTGGGCGTTCTCGATCGAGCAGGACCCGCCGAACGACTACGTCGAGCTGGTCGACGTCGGGCCGATGAACGAGCGGCTGCTCAACGGCAGCACCCGGCAGGAGGCGCTGGTCGTCGCGGCGCAGTCGCTGCCGTCACGGGCCGACGGCGGCACCGGGCTCTACGACACCGCCCTGGCCGCGTTCCAGTCGGTGCGGAGCAGCTACGAGGCCGGCATGGTGAACTCGGTCGTGCTGCTCACCGACGGCCGCAACGAGGACGACCCCGACGGCATCGACCTCGAGACGCTGCTCACCCAGCTCACCGCCCAGTTCGACCCGGCCGAGCCGGTGCCGATCATCACCATCGGCATGGGCCCCGAGGCCGACATGGACGCGTTGCAGCAGATCTCCGCCGCCACCGGCACGACGGCCTATCACGCCGAGGATCCCAGCGACATCCAGAGCGTGTTCATCCAGGCCATGATCGAACGGCAGTGCCGCCCCAACTGCTGACCGCGTGGCGCGCCTGTCCGGTTTCGGCGGCGGCGAACCCTATGATCTTGGGTCGACGAGCGCCCGAGGGAGGTGGCAGCGATGAACAACCTGTCGTGGCCCGCCACCATCATCCTCGGCATCGTCCTGGGGCTCATCGCGGGCGCGGCCGAGAACGCCGGCGTCGGGCAGAACGAGCCGTCGGCGAGCGCGTCGGAGTCGCCGTCCGCCACCCCCGACTCCGGGTCCGGTGGCGGGTCCGGTGGCGGTGAGACGAATCCCGACACGGGCGGCAGCACCGAGGCCAACACCGTCACGCTCACCTTCGACGACGGCCCGCACCCGGTGTACACGCAGCAGGTGCTGAAGCTGCTCGAGGAGCACGACGCCATCGCCGTCTTCTGCATGGTCGGCCAGCGCGCCCGCGAGCACCCCGAGGTCGTCCGCCAGGTCGTCGACGCCGGCCACGCGCTGTGCAACCACACCGACAGCCACGACGAGCAGTTGTCCGGGCGAACCCGCGAGCAGATCGAGCGGCAGATCGGCGAGACCGACGAGGCCCTCGACGCCGCCGTCGGCGGCGACACCGAGGTGCGCTGGTTCCGCCAGCCGGGCACGTACGTGCAGCCGCAGGTCAGGGCCGTCCTCGACGACGACGAGCTGGAGCCGCTGGACTGGACCGTCGACCCGCGCGACTGGTCGCGCCCCGGCTCGGCGTCGATCGTGCAGGACGTCCTCGGCCAGGTCGAGCCCGGGTCGGTCATACTGCTGCACGACGGCGGCGGCGACCGGTCACAGACGGTCGCGGCCCTCGACCAGATCCTGACCGGCCTCGACGCCGCCGGCTACCGCTACGTCCTGCCTGGAGACCCATGACCCGCCCCGTCGCCGTCGTCGACATCGACGGCGTCCTCGCCGACGTCCAGCACCGGCTGCACCATCTGAAGCGGCGGCCGAAGGACTGGGCCGGCTTCTTCGGCGCGATGGGCGACGACACGCCGTACGCCGAGGGCATCGAGCTGGTGACGCTGCTGGCGAACGAGCACGAGGTCGTCTACCTCAGCGGCCGGCCCGAGCGCACCCGCGGCGTCACCCGGGCGTGGCTGGCCGCGCACGGCGCACCGGCCGGCACCATCATGCTCCGGCCCGACGACGACCGCCGCCCGGCCCGCCAGTTCAAGGTCGGCGTGCTGCGGCGGCTGGCGGCACACCGCGAGGTCGCCATGCTGGTCGACGACGATGCCGCCGTCTGCTCGGCTGCCCGGGCCGCCGGGTTCACCGTCTACGAGGCCGAGTGGGGCCGCTCGGACCCGACGCTGTTCGGCGCCCAGGAGACCGACGGCCGCACGTAACCTCGCTTGGTCTCCGAAACTCCGACACTCGAACCGAGCTGTGAGCGGGCGTCGCGTTGGCTGGCCGACCGTGCGCCCGGGTCTGCCGCGTTCGCCGCCCTGCGACGGTTCGCCGGAGGCCGCCACGTTGGTCGTCCCCCTGGCGCCCATTTTCTCAGCCACGTGACCGCGCCTCAAGCGGACCCGGATGGGCGCTTCGCGCGGCGGGTGTCCGCTTGACCCGCGGTCCCGCGGCCAAGAACGGGCACCTATCAGGGGGACGGGGGAGAACCGGGCACAGCCCGGGCCGTGTGTGCCGTTCGCGGGACCTTGCGTCGTTGGCGTCCTGGTCTGGTGTCACGTCCTGGTCCCCCGTCACGCCACCAGCCCCGAAACCGCCAGAAAACGCGACCACAGACCAGGACGTCACACCAGACCACGACCCACCCCGTCGTCCTCAACAGCGAACGTCGTCCGACCCAACGGCGCACTGTGTGCGCAGCGGCCAGGAGCAGCCAGCCCGGCGAACGGTGCACTCGGGCGAATCGACCTGATCATCAACGGTCAGCGACATCATGACGTCGCCACCGGTTGATGATCACGGCGCACCGGGCGGGCTCTGCCCGCACTTCCCCCGTCCCCCTGATAACTGCCCGTACTTGGCCGCGCGCGTGCGGGTCAAGCGGACCTTCGCCCGCGCGAAGCGCCCCACAAGTCCGCTTGAGGCGCACGGGCGCGGCTGAGACCATGGGCAGCAGGGGGACGGCCCACGTGGCCATGCCGGCAAACCGCCGCACGACGGCGAACCGTCCACCCGATCAGGTGGACTGTCCCGTTGGGTCCAGTCAGGCGAGGAGCAGCGCCGCCAGCGCGCCGAGCAGCATCGGCGGGCCGAACGGCAGGCTCGTCCGCCGGCCCGCCCGCCCCGCCGCCAGCAGCGCGATCCCGATCAGCCCGCCGGCCACGAACGCCAGGAACACCCCCGACGCGACCGCCGGCCAGCCCACCCACCCCAGCAGCAGCCCCAGCGACGCCGACAGCTTCACGTCGCCGAGCCCGAGGTCGGCCGGGCGGAGCAGCGCCAGCAGCAGGTAGAAGGCCAGGCACGCGGCGGCCGCCGCCCAGGCGCGTCCGTAGGCGCTCCAGTCGCCGGTGAGGGCGGCGGCGACCGTCAGCCACGCGCCGGCCGCGCCGAACGCCGTCAGGGTCAGCCAGTCGGGCAGCAGCTGCGTGCGCAGGTCCACGTACGCCAGGGCGACGCCGATCAGCCCCACCGCGAGGTAGGCCGGCAGGTCCTCGGGCGCGTTCGCCGCGCCGTCGCGGGCGATCGTCAGCAGTCCCCACACCGCCGCCGTCGCCACGGCCAGCCAGGCCGCCAGCCGGGGCGCGGCGGCCAGCTCCCGGTAGGGGACCGGGGTCGGCGGGTGGCCGCCCTCGATCAGCTCCGGGGCGACGGTCTCCGCGGGCGCCGGTTCGGTGGCCGGGACGGTCACCTGCGGGCGGTCCGGGATACGGGCGATCAGACGCGGCAACAGGGCGCCGGCGAACAGGCCGGCGGCTGCCAGGACCAGCGCGAGGGTCACGCCCGGGCGCCGATCGCCGCCGACCGCAGCGCGTCCACCGGGACGTCGGCGCCGGTCATCAGGCGCACTTGGCCGGTCGCCTGGTGGACGAGCAGGTCCAGGCCGCTGGCGACCACGCCGCCGGCCGACTGCCACGCCGTCGCCACCGGCGTCGGCCACGGGTCGTACACGACGTCGAACAGCACCCTGCCCCCGGCTCCGCTCGCGACGAGGGCTGGCGCGAGCTGGTCGAGCGCACCGGACGGCGCCGTGGACACCGTGACACCGGCGTCGGCGCAGGCGGGCAGGACGGCCCAGGGGGCGGGCTCGGCCGGGTGGCCCAGCGCGGCCGCCACGGCCAGCGCCGCCTCCGCACGGGCCGCCGACCGGACGTGCACGTGCACCGGACCGCTTTCCAGGAACGCCAGCGCCGCCAGCACGCTCGCCGCCGTCGCGCCGCCGCCCCACAGGCACACCGGCGCGGCCACCGCCAGCCCGGCGCCGGCCTCGCGCAGCGTCGCCACCACGCCCGGCACGTCGGTGTTGTCGGCGTCCCAGCCGCCGTCGGCGCGGCGGATCAGCGTGTTCGCCGCGCCCACCGTCGCCGCGACGTCGGACGCGGTCGCGGCCAGCTTGAGGGCCACCCGCTTGAGCGGCATCGTCAAGGAAAGGCCGCGCCATTCCGGGCCGAGGCCGGCGAGGAACCCGGCGAGTTCGTCCTCGCCGACCTCATGCGCGGTGTACTCCCAGTCCAGCCCGAGCTGCCGGTACGCGGCGCGATGGATCACCGGCGACAACGAGTGCGCGATCGGCGAGCCGAGCACCGCGCAACGGTTCAGCACAGGTCGCTCTCCGCGCAGTACTCGTCCAGCCGGGCGATGTTCGCGTCGTGGTCCGCCGCGGTGACGGCGAACGCGGTCTCGCCGGTCTCCAGGTTGACGGCGACGAAGTAGCAGCTGCCGTCGCTGGACGGGTTGAGCGCGGCCGCCAGCGCCGCGTCGCCGGGCGAGGCGATCGGGCCGGGCGGCAGGCCGGACACCAGGTACGTGTTGTACGGCGATTCGCTCTGCCGCTGCTCCGGCGACGTGTACACGGTCGAGTAGTCGTCGAAGGCGTAGTGGACGGTGGAGTCCATCTGCAGCCGCTCCGCCGGCACTCCGTTGGCGGCGCACGCGCCGGTGAGCCGGTTGTAGACGACCTCGGCGACCCGGGGCATGTCCTCCTCGCGGCGCACCTCGCGCTGCACGATGCTGGCGACGGTGACGATCTCGCGCGGCGTGTAGCCGAGCGCTTCGGCGCGGTTGACGAGGTCGACGTCGGTGGCGGTCTGCTCGAACCGGGCCACCATGCCGGCGACCAGCGACTCGGGCGTCACCTCGCCGCCGAGGTCGTAGGAGGCCGGGTAGAGGAAGCCCTCGGCCTCACCCTCGGCGTAGTCGGGCAGCGTCGCGGCGTCGACGGCGGCCTGCAGCTCCTCGGCGGTGAACCCGGACGTCTCGGCCAGCCGGTCCACGGTCTGGCGGACGCGCAGGCCCTCGGGCAGCGAGACCCGTTCGCCGCCCTCCCCCGCGACCAGTGCGGCGACGGCGTCGGCGGCGGTCATCTCGCTGCGCAGCACGTAGTTGCCGGGCTGGATGCCACGGGATTCGGGGTTGTCGTCGGCGGCGGCGATGAACGCGTCTTGGCTGGCGACGACACCGGCGTCGACCAGCGTGGCGCCCATGGCCCGCAGCGTCGCGCCGTCCTGGATGGTGACCGGGACCTCGCCGGTGCCCGGGCCCGGGAAGTCCTCGGGATCACCGAACAGGCCGTCGACGCTGTTGAGCACCGCGCTGCCGCCGTAGTAGATGCCGCCCAGGACCGCGCCGATGACGGTCAGTGAGGCCAGCACCGCCACGAACGAACCGAACCGGCTGCGTTTGCGCCTGCGGCGCCGCTGCCGCCGGGGGCGGACGATCTCCTCCTCCGACGTGAACAGGTCACTCATCCGATACCGTCAGCACCTCTCCAGGCGGCCCGCCGGTCGCACGTTCGGCGTCCAGCGCATCTTGCAGGATCACCATCGCCGCGGCCTGGTCGACCGCCGCACGTCCAGCACGCGACGAGACACCGCTGGCTCGCATCCCGCGCGCGGCGACGGTCGTGCTCAGCCGTTCGTCGACCAGCCGCACCGGGCATGGTGCCACATATCGGGCCAAATCGGCACCAAAGGCCCTAGCGTGCTCGGCCGCCGCGTGCTCCTTCCCATCGAGACTACGCGGTAATCCGAGCACGATCTCGATCGCGTCGTACTCGTGCGCCAGATCGCGGAGCCGCCGCAGGTCACCCTTCCCGCGGCGGACCGTCTCGACCGGCGTGGCGATCAGCCCGTCGCGATCACACGAGGCGACCCCGATACGGACCGTCCCGACATCAACCCCCAGTCTGACGCCGCGCCGCACTAGTTCGTCACGGCTTGGCCGATGGCGTGCTCCACCTGCATCAACGCCTCACCGACCTTGCCGGCATCGGTACCGCCGCCCTGTGCGACGTCGTCCTTGCCGCCACCGCCCCCGCCGAGCGCCTGCGCCGCCACGCGCACCAACGCGCCGGCCTTGACGCCCCACTCGCGGCCGGGCTCGTTGACGGCGACGACGACGCTGGGCCGCCCACTGTCGCCGACACCGGCCACCGCGACCACCACGGGCCGCTCGGCGCCGAGCCGGCCGCGGACGTCCAGCGCCAGCGAGCGCAACTCGTCGGCGGCCGTGCCGTCGGGCGCCGCGTGCGCCACGAGCGACACGCCGTAGACGTCGCGGGCGGACGCGGCCAGCTCGCCCGCGCGCTCGCCCAGCTGCGACGACCGGGCCTTCGCCAGTTCCTTCTCCGCGTCGCGGACCTGCGCGACGAGCCGCTCGACCCGGTCGGGCAGCTGGTCGGGCTGCACCTTGAGGAGGTCGGCCAGCTGGCTGACCAGCGTGCGCTCCTTCGCCAGGTACCGGAAACCCTCGATGCCGACGAACGCCTCGACCCGGCGTGAGCCCGCGCCGACCGAGCTCTCCCCCGTCAGCGTGATCAGCCCGACCTGCGACGAGTGCGCCACGTGCGTGCCACCGCACAGCTCACGCGACCACGCACCGCCCATCTCGACGACGCGCACCTCCTCGTCGTACGTCTCGCCGAACAGCGCCAGCGCGCCGAGCTCGCGGGCCCGCTCCAGCGGCATGTACGTGGCCGAGACGGAGTGGTCGCGGCGGACCGCGAGGTTGGCGACCTCCTCGACCTCGCTACGGGTCTGCGCGCCCAGCGCCTGCCCCCACGCGAAGTCGAGCCGCAGGTAGCCGGGCTTGTTGTACGACCCGCTCTGCAGCGCCTGCGGGCCGAGCACCTGGCGCAGCGCCGCGTGGACGATGTGCGTGCCGGAGTGCGCCTGGCAGGCGCCGACCCGCCACTCCTGGTCGACCTTGGCGTGGACGTCCTGGCCGCTGATGACCTCGCCCTTGAGCACCTTCACCCGGTGCACGACGAGGCCCTTGACCGGCCGCTGGACGTCGAGCACCTCCAGCTCGAAGCCGTCGCCGGTGATGACACCGGCGTCGCTGTCCTGGCCGCCGGACTCGGCGTAGAACGGCGTGCGCTCCAGCACGACTTCGAGCGTCTCGCCCTCGCTGGCGCCGGGGACGGCGACGCCGTCCAGCAGCAGCCCGCGGACCTTGCTGTCGGTCTCGAGCTCCTGGTAGCCGGTGAACGGCGTCGGGCCGGCGTCGCGCAGCTCGCGGTACGCGCTGGTGTCGGCCCCGCCGGTCTTCTTCGCCTTGGCGTCGGCCCTGGCCCGCTCGCGCTGCTCGGTCATCAGCCGGCGGAAGTGTCCTTCGTCGACCTTCAGCCCCTGCTCGGACGCCATCTCGAGGGTGAGGTCGATCGGGAAGCCGTAGGTGTCGTGCAGCTTGAACGCGGTGTCGCCGGGCAGCGCGAACTCGCCGGCCCGCTTCGCCTCGTCGGCGGCGAGATCGAAGATCTGCGTGCCGGTCTGCAGCGTGCGCCGGAACGCCTCCTCCTCGGCGTACGCGACCGACGAGATGCGGTCGAAGTCGGTCTCCAGCTCCGGGTAGGCCGCCTTCATGCAGTCCTTCGCGACCGGCAGCAGCCCGGGAATGCTGGTGCCGTCGACGCCGAGCAGCCGCATGGCCCGCACGGAGCGGCGCAGCAGCCGGCGCAGCACGTAGCCGCGGCCCTCGTTCGACGGCGTGACGCCGTCGCCGATCAGCATGAGCGAGCTGCGCACGTGGTCGGCGACAACCCGCATGCGGACGTCGTCGACGTGGTCGGCGCCGTAGCGCTTGCCGGAGAGGTCGGCCGCGCGCTGCAGCGTCGGGCGCACCTGGTCGATCTCGTACATGTTGTCGACGCCCTGCAGCAGGTACGCGACGCGCTCGAGGCCCATGCCGGTGTCGATGTTCTTCGACGGGAGGTCGCCGACGACGGTGAAGTCGTCCTTCGCCTTGACGTCGGTGATCTGCTCCTGCATGAAGACCAGGTTCCAGATCTCCAGGAAGCGGTCCTCGTCGACCACCGGCCCGCCGTCGGGGCCGTGCTCGGCACCCCGGTCGATGTAGATCTCGCTGCACGGGCCGCCCGGGCCGGGCTGGCCGGTGTGCCAGTAGTTGTCGAGCAGGCCGCGGCGCTGGATGCGCTCGTCGGGCAGGCCGGCGACCTTCTTCCACAACTCGGCCGCCTCGTCGTCGTCGTGGAAGACGGTGACCCAGACGCGGTCCTCGGCGAAGCCGTAGCCGCCGTCGTCCCGGGACTTCGTGATGAGGTCCCAGGCGTACCCGATGGCGCCTTCCTTGAAGTAGTCGCCGAACGAGAAGTTGCCGTTCATCTGGAAGAACGTGCCGTGCCGCGTGGTCTTGCCGACCTCGTCGATGTCGCCGGTGCGGATGCACTTCTGCACGCTGGTGGCGCGCTGCCACGGCGGCGTCTGCTGCCCGGTGAGGTACGGGATGAACGGCACCATGCCCGCCACCGTGAACAGCAGCGACGGGTCGGGCGAGATCAGCGAGGCGCTGGGGACGACGGCGTGCCCGTTCTGCTCGAAATGGTCGAGGAACCGGCGCCGGATCTCGGCGGTCTCCATGGTCAGAACGTGCCTCTCGAGTGCGGGTGGAACAGGTCGTCGACGGCGTCGGGGTCGGCGACGCCCTGCGTGCCGGTGCCGTCGGGCGCGATGCCCAGCGCGTGGCGCAGCTCGGCGTCGCGCTCGGCCATGCCGGCGCGAACCTCGTCGGTGAACTCGCGGACGGCGTCGCCGACGCTGCGCAGCCCGCCGGCGACGCGGTCGGCCGCGCCCTCGGGCGTCAGGCTCTCAGCCGCCTTCGTGAGCCGGCGGACCACCAGCACCCCGGCGGTGGCGCCGAGCGCGATCCAGAACAACTTGCCCATCATCGGCTCCCGAACCGCCGGCGGCGGCCGTTGCCGGCGGCCGCGCCGTCGCGGCGGGCGGAGATGGCCCGGCGGACGCCGTAGGTGAACGCGGCCGTGCGCACCAGCGGGCCGCCCAGCGTGGCCGCGAACAGCGACGACATGGCGGCGACGTTGGTGGTGACCGTCTGCGCGTTCGACGTGATGGCGTCGATGCGCTGCAGCTGCGCGTTCGTGGAGGCGAGCAGCTCGTTGGTCTCGTCGACCGTCACCGCGGTCTTCGCGACATGCTCCTGGCGCAGGTCGCGCACGACGAGGGTGAACTCGTCGACGGTGCGGCCCAGCTTGAGTATCGGCACGGCGAGGAAACCGACCAGCGCCACCAGGGCAGCGGCGGCCAGCAACCCGGCGACTTCGCCTACGGACATGGGTGGAGCTGCCTCTCTTCGGATGGTCGTCTCAAGCGTCTGACCCTACCGCGCCGGACCACCCGGCGCGGTCACGACCGGGAGACGGCCGCGGGGCGGGCCGCGGGTGCTCGCCCGGGCATCGGCAGCATGTCCATTCCCCCAGCGTAGGCGACCTCAACCCAGCCCGGCCAACGCTTTGTCCAGCGCCTTCACCCGCGCCTGCGGCGTGCGGGTCTTCATCAGCGCGAGCAGGATCGCGTACCGGCCGGCCTTCGTCAGCGCGTCGAACGCCGCCGCCTTGGCCGGGTCCGCCGCCAGGGCCGCGGCGAGGTCGTCCGGGACGGCGGCGGTGGCCTGCGACGCGTACGCCGCGGCCCACCGTCCGTCCGCCTTCGCCGCCTCGACCTCGGCCAGTCCGCCGGGGCGCATCCGGCCGGCCGCCGTCAGTTCCTCGACGAGCGCGACGTTGACCGCCGACCACGGGCTGCCCTTGCGTCGCGGCGAGTAGCGCTGCAGGAAGTGGTGGTCGTCGCCGCGGCGGCGGACGCTGTCGATCCAGCCGTGGCACAGCGCCACCTCCAGCGCCGCCCGGATCGTCAGGCCCGGCGCGCCCTTCCGCGCGATGCGCAGGACGACGCCGTCGCTGGTGCCGTGGTGCGCGGCGAGCCAGGCGTCCCAGCCGGCCGCGTCCACGAACGTGAGCGGGTCGCTCACGCGCCTGCCCCGTCCGCCATGGCCTTCCAGTGCGGGTTGTACATGAGGCCGAGCAGGTTGCCGAACGGGTCGGCGACGGTGGCGTTGGCGAACCCCTCGGCGCGGTCGACCCGCGGCTGGTGCACCGTGGCGCCCAGCTCGACCAGCCGGGCCAGCGTGCCGTCGAGATCGTCGACGTGCCAGTTCATGACGGCGCCGCCGGGCGCGTCCGGCGTGGTCGGGTCGGCCGGCGACCGCCACGCGCGGTTGATGACGCCGAACTCGTCCTGGTGGTCGCCGATGCGCCACTCGTAGTAGCCGACCAGCCCCGACGCCGGGTCGACCGCCTCGAAGTACGGCTCCAGGCCGAGCACGCCGGTGTACCACTCGCGGGCCGCGGCCATGTCGTCGGCGTAGAAGTTCAGGGTGCAGAAGCCGCGCAGTTCGATGCTCATCGATCTCTCCTTGTGCTGTTCGTTTGCTGGTGAGAACGACGGTACGGGCGGTTGTGGAACGTTCGGTTCCTCAATTCGTGCGACACTTCGATTCATGCTGGAGACGTCGGTGCGGCTGCTGCGGCTGTTGTCGTTGCTGCAGGTCAGGCGGGAGTGGTCGGGCTCGGAGCTGGCGACGCGGCTGGACGTGACCACGCGGACCGTCCGCAACGACATCGAGCGGCTGCGGATCATGGGCTACGAGGTCGAGTCGTTCACCGGCCCGGCCGGCGGCTACCGCCTCGGCGCCGGGTCGTCGCTGCCGCCCTTGGTGCTGGACGACGACGAGGCGGTAGCGGTGGTACTGGGGCTGCGCGCGGCCGCCGCGGGCTCCGTCACCGGCATCGAGGAGACGTCGCTGCGGGCGCTGGCCAAACTGGAGCGGACGCTGCCGTCGCGGCTGCGGCACCGCGTCGACGCCCTTCGCTCCGCGACGGCGTCCGCACCGGGCGTCGACGGCCGGGTCGACGCGGACGTGCTGACGGCGGTCGCGGCGGCCGTGCACGGGCACGAGCAGCTACGGTTCGACTACGCCGGCCACGACGGCACGTCATCGGTGCGGCGGACCGAGCCGCACCGCCTCGTCTACACCGGCCGCCGCTGGTACCTGCTCGCCTGGGACCTCGACCGGGACGACTGGCGCACCTTCCGCGCCGACCGCGTGCGGCCGAAGATCCCGACCGGGCCCCGGTTCACGCCCCGCCCGCCGCCGGGCGGCGACGCGGTGGCGCACGTGCTGAGCGGCGTCGGGTCGCGGGCGTACCGGGAGCAGGCCCGGGTGCGACTGGACGCGCCGATCGAGGTGGTCCGCGACAAGATCACCGCGATGGGCGGCCTGGTGACGGAGCTGGAGGACGGCAGCTGCCTGCTCCAGACCGGCGGCGACTCCTGGCACGACCTCGCCGGCTACCTCGGCAGCCTCGGGGTACCGTTCGAGGTGCTGGACCCGCCGGAACTGCGCGACCACCTGCGTTCGCTGGCCGAGCGGTACCTCTCCGCCGCCGGCTGACCGCGTGTCTCCCGCCGCCATCCCGCCCCATCCCGCTCCCGCCGCCGCCCCGCCCACTCCCCGCCGCCGCCCGGCCACGTTGATCTTGGAGCAACCGGGGAATCAGCCAGGCATTTCGGGCGGCATCTCCCCGCTTACTCCAAGATCAACCTGCGGAGGCGGTGCCCGGGGGGTGTCGCCGGGACGCGGCGGGACGGCGGCGACCGCGACTGCGGCGGGGAGCGTGGGACGGCGGGGCCTATGGGACACAGCCTTGATGAACGAGTCCTCGTGATCTACGCAGCGTGGGTGGGCTGCTCGCCGCGGGTGCCTTGGCACTGCTGGCCATGCTGGATATCGGGACGAACCGGACGTCCACGCGGCGGTCAGCCTAGCCAAGGTGGTGGCCGGTGACCGGGTGAGGCGACTGTCGCCGGGCGGCAAGCGATCTCACCCATCAAGGGTGCACCCAAATGCGGCCGGTGCTGCCGGGAGGGGACCGGCGCCGGCCAGGGTCCGAGGATGGGGGTCTCCCGGGACCTCAGCCGCTGCCGACCGGTGCATCAGGCTGGTCGGCTCGGTCCACGCGGCGGTGGCCCGGTCAATTCGGTGGCCGGTCGACTCGGTGGCCGGTCGACTCGGTCGGCCGGGCTTCTCGTTGGCTGGCCGGCCGACGCGCCCGGGTCTGCCGCGTTCGCCGCTTTGCGGCAGTTGGCCGTGGTCCGCGCGTTGGCCGTCCCCCTGGCGCCCATTTTCTCAGCCGCGTGACCGCGCCTCAAGCGGACCCGGATGGCGCTTCGCGCGTTGGGTGTCCGCTTGACCCGCGCGCTCCCGGCCAAGAACGGGCACCTATCAGGGGGACGGGGGCGATCTGGGCACACCTCATCGTCCGCTGCCGTGGCCCGGTTCGGTGTGGCACCCCACCACCGAGCCGCCGGGGGTGGGGCGGCCACTTCACGCGGGGCGGGTGCACCTCACTCGCGCAAGGACCGTATGACCGCCGCCGACGACGCCCATCCGGTGCTACGGCGGGTGACGTGCCCACCACGCGAGTGACGTCGACTCTCTGGGCCGTCTTCGATGGCGAGAATCGTCCAAACGGCACCCGGAACACGACTCCCGCCATCGAAGACGGCTCCGGGAATCGAGGACGACCCAACGGTGCACCGACAGGAACAGCGAACGCCAGCCAGCCAGGCGAACGGCGAACGGCGAACGGTGCGCGGCGCGGGCTCTGCCCGCACTTCCCCCGTCCCCCTGATAGCTGCCCGTTCTTGGCCGCGGTGCCGCGGGTCAAGCGGTGCTTCGCTCGCGCGAAGCGCGCCGTTGGGCTCCGCTTGAGGCGCGGTGCCGCGGCTGAGAAAATGGGCAGCAGGGGGACGGCCCACGTGGCCAAGCCGGCGAACCGTCGGCATCCGGCCCACTGCCGCACCCAAGGCGCCCTCGGCAGCCGGCATCACCGCCATTCTCGGACTAGGGGCGGACGGTGAGGGTGACGACGCAGCCGGGGCCGGGGCCGGCGAGGGTGACGTCGCCGCCGTGGGCGAGGGCGATCTGGCGGGCGATCGGCAGGCCGAGGCCGGTGCCGAGCCCGTCGTGGCCGTGCCAGAACGGCTCGAAGACGTGCGGCAGGTCGTCGGCAGGGACGCCGGGACCGTGGTCGGTGACGACGACGGCCAGCTCGGGGCCGCGCCGCTCGGCCGTGATCGAGACCACCGAGCCGGAGGGGGCGTGACGGACGGCGTTGTCGACGAGGTTGGCGACCGCCCGGCGCACCGTCGCCTCGTCCACCGCGCCGATCAGCCGCGGCGGCGCCGTGACCACCACCGACACCTCGCGCCGGGCCGCCAGCACGCGGGCGTCGTCGGCCACGGCGCGGGCCAGCGCGGCGACGTCGGCCGGGTGGCGGTCGACCGTGCGGGCCCGGCCGCGGGCGTCGACCAGCAGCTCGTCGATGACCGCGCGCAGCCGGTCAGCGGCCCGGCCGGAGCGCTCCAGACCCTCCCGGTACACCTCGAGCGTCGGCTGCGGATGGGCGAGCAGCACCTCGGCGTTGGTCGCCAGCACCGACAGCGGGATGCGCAGCTCGTGGCTGGTCTCCTCGATCAGCCGCCGCTGGGCGTCGGCCGCGTGCTGGAGCCGGTCGTACATCTGCTCGTACCGCCGCACCGCCCGCCCGGCCCACCACCACGCCAGCCCCGCGGCGGCCGGGCCGAGCGCCAGCACCGTGGCGGTGATCGATGGTGGCCACGTGATCGACGAGTCGGTGGTGACCTCGACGCCGTTGACCACCTCGGTGGAGGTGTCGTACTCGGTGGCGATGGTGACGCCGAACAGCAGCAGCACCGGCAAATAGCTGGCCAGGAACCCGGCCACCGCCAGCCGCACCCGCAGCGACCACCACGGCCGGCTCACGGCGCTGCCCGCAGCGACGACCACGGCGCCGCCCGCACCGACCACGGCCGGCTCACGGCGCCGTTCGCAGGACGTAGCCGACGCCGGTGACGGTGTCGATGAGCGGCGGGTCGCCGAGCTTGCGGCGCAGCCGGCTGAGGATGACCCGCACCGAGGTGGTGAACGGGTCGGCGTTGACGTCCCACACGTGCTCAAGCAGCTGCTCGGCGGACAGCACCTCGCCGGGATGGTGCATGAAGTAGCGCAGCAGCGAGAATTCACGCGCCGTCAGCCGCAGGTCGGTGCCGCCGCGCCAGGCCCGGTGCGCCGCGAGGTCGATGCCGAGGTCGCCGACCCGCAGCGTCGCGCCGGTCTCGTCGGCCCGCCGGCCCAGCGCCCGGACCCGGGCCACCAGCTCGGCGAAGTGGAACGGCTTGACGAGGTAGTCGTCGGCGCCGCCGTCGAGCCCGGCGACGCGGTCGGCGACGGCGTCGCGGGCGGTCAGCACCAGGGTGCGCCGCGGCCGCCGCAGGACCGGGTCGGCGCCGAGGCGGCGCAGCAACTCCAGTCCGTCGCCGTCGGGGAGCCCGAGGTCGAGGCAGGCGACGTCGTAGCCGGTGGTGGTCAGCAGCTCCTCCGCCGCGGCGGCGGTGCCGGCGTGGTCGACGGCGTACGACTCGTTGCGCAGCCCCAGCGCCACCACGTCGGCGAGGTCGGGGTCGTCCTCGACCAGCAGGATCCGCATGGTCAGCCCCGCCGCGCCGTGACGTCGCCCACCGTGACGGTGTCGTCGCCGAATGACACCGTGACGTCCGGGCCCGCGCCCGCCGGGTCGGCCGGCCGGAACCCGTCGCCGTTGGGCGCCAACGGGACCGCCGGCGGGTCGGTGCCGACATCCACGCCGTCGACGCCGCCCTCGTCGTTCAGCGCGTACCAGGCCAGCAGCGGCCCTCCCCCGGTGTCGAGCGTGACGTACGTGCGCAGCTCGCCGTCGGCGAGGACGGTGCCGGCCGGCTCGGCGCCGCCGATCGGGCCGAAGTCGTCGTCGAGCGCGACGAGCTCTTCGCGGCCGGCCTCGGTCTCGCCCGCCAGCAGCGCCGCGACCGCCCGCTCGTGCTCGCGGACGGCGTCGGGGTCGCCCGGCGGGAACAGCGCGCGGACGGCGTCGGCGCCGTGCGCGGCGATGCGCAGGCCGTCGTCGTCGCTCACCTGGTACGCACCTCCCGTGTCGAGCCGGTAGTCGCCGACGATAGCCGCGGCGACGCCGGGATCGACGGTGCCGCCCGGGACGTCGGGCCCCGGGATGGGCTCGCCCGCCGCGAGCGCCGGGCCGATGGCCTCGACCAGTTCCTCGGCGGTGACCTCGGGGCCGTTGGACGCGACCGCCAGCACCCGCTCGCCGTCGGGGATCCAGACGACCATGGCCTCGTGGCCGACGTCGCCGCCCCCGCCCGCCGAGGCCAGGAACGGCACGCCGAACGCGGACGCGTCGTAGGCCACCCACCCCGGTGTCTCGCCCACGCCGTCGCCGAGGTCGACCTCAGGGGTGGCGAGGACCTCCGCCGCCTCCTGCGACACGACACCGCCGGTGAACAGCGACCGCGTCCAGGCGGCGAGGTCGGGCATGCTCATGGCCAGCGCGCCGTTGCCGTCGAGCGCCCAGTGCGGTCCGGTGAAGTCGCCCGCGGCGCCGGTGCTGCCGTCGTCGAGGTAGCCGACGGCGCGGTCGCCGCGCGCCGCCGGGGAGCCGTCCCAGAAGCCGGCCGACGGCAGGTCGCGCAGGACACGCGTGGCCGCATGCTCGCGGTAGCTCCCGGCCACCTCCTCGACCACCAGCGCCAGCAGCGTGTACCCGGCGTTGGTGTACAGATAGTCGGTGCCGGGTGGGAATGCCTGCTCCATGGCGCCGATGGCCGCCAGCGCGTCGTCGCGGCTCAGCGGCTGGTGGTCGGCGCCCGCCGAGCCGTTCAGCCCGCTGGTGTGCACCAGCAGCTGCCGCACCGTGGCGTCGGCGACCGGGCCGCGCAGCTCCGGCAGCAGGTCGCCGACCCGGTCGTCGAGGGTCAGCCGGCCGTCGTCAGCGAGGCCGAGGACGGCGGCCGCGGTGAACGCCTTGGTGACCGAGCCGATGGCGAAGACGGTGTCGGCGGTGTTGGGGCGATCGGCGGCGCGGTCGGCGGCGCCGTAGCCCGCCTCGCACACCGGCTCGCCAGCCGTGGTGATGGCGACCGAGCCGCTGAAGCCCGCGTCGGCCCACGCGTCGAGCGCGGCGTCGCAGCCATCGCTCGCGGAGCCCGCAGACCTCGCGGAGCCCGCCGGGCTCGCGGGACTCTCGGCGTCGGACGTGCAGGCGGCGAGCAGCACCGCGGCGGCGGCGAGCAGGGCCGGCAGGAATCTGGTCATGCGACGACCGTAGGAACCCGGCCGCGAACACGATGTGAACCAAACGCGGCGCTGGTCGACGCCCGGTCAGGAGGTGAGGAAGTCCCGGATGGCTGTGACCACAGCGGGCAGGTCGGCGGCGTCCGGGAGGTGGTAGGGGCCGTCGAGGGGGACGAGATGGGCGTGTGGGAGGGCGGTGGCCAGCTGGCGGGCGCCGGCGAAGGGGACGACGCGGTCGTGGTTGTAGTGCAGGACCAGGGAGGGCGCGGTGATCTGGGGCAGCAGCTCGGAGACGTCGATGTCGTAGACGGCCTCCAGGTAGCCGGCGGCCACCTCGCGAGGTGCCGAGTCGCGCAGGACCTGGGCGAGGTGGAAGGCGGCGGCGTCGGAGGCGCCCGGGCGGTAGAGGTCGGCCATCAGGCGGGACCCCAGGCCCCAGTGGGCGCGGACCAGGTCGACCAGGGTGCGGTTGAGGTCGGTGTGGATGAACGCGGACGGGCCGCTGGCGTACGTGCCGAAGAAGATGAGGCGGTCGACGAGCTCCGGGTGGCGGGCGGCGCAGGCGATCGCCACCGGGCCGGCCTGTGACATGGCCAGCAGGCTCGCCCGGCCGCCGGTCCGGCGGATCACGGCGGCCAGTTCGGTGACGCTGGGCTCCAGGCCGTAGTCGCCGGGGACGCCGCCGCGAGACAGGCCCGTGCCGTACCGGTCGTACAGGGTCAGGCGGGTGTGCCCGGCCAGGCGCTGGAGGAGGGACGAGCGCGGGTCGCGGCCGGAGGCGGTCACCTCGATGGAGGAGACCCAGGCGGGCAGCGCGATCAGTGGCGGGCCGGTGCCGATCTCGGCGTAGGCGATCGTACGGTCACCGGCGGAGGCGTAGCGGGCCCGCAGGCCGGCGAGCGGTGGCGGGTCCGCGGGTGTGCCGGGGACCTCGTGCCGGAGAATCTCCAGCTCCAGCCGCCGGATCGGCTCGGACGGCTCCAGGCCGAGCTCGTCGGCCAGGTGGTCCTTGTATGCCCGGTAGCTCTGCAGGGCGTCGGCCTGGCGCCCGAGTTCGTAGAGCGCGCGCATCAGCAGGGCGCGGCCGCGTTCCCGGAGCGGGTGCTCGGCCACGAACGGCTCGAGGGACGGCAGTGCCTCGGCCGGCCGGTCGCACTCCAGCAGCGCGGCCGCTCTGGCCTCGACCGCCGTCAGCCGCGCCTCGGTCAGGCGGATCGCCGCCAGCCTCGCCACGTCGGTGTCGGCGAACTCGGCGAAGGCGGTGCCGCGCCACAGCCCGAGCGCGTCATCGAGCAGGCTGACGGTCACGGCCGGCGGCGCCTGCCGTGCCTGTTCCAGCAGGTCCTCGAACCGGACGGCGTCGATCTCCACCTGGTCCGGACGCAGGGCGTAGCCGGGGGGACGGGTGGTGAGCACCTCCGGGCCGAGTATGCGGCGGAGCCTGGAGACCAGGCTGTGCAGCGCGCTCACCGGATCTGCGGGTTGCGCGTCGCCCCACAGCAGTTCCGCCAGCCGATCGGCCGAGACGACCTCGCCGGAACGGGCCAGCAGCGCGGCCAGCAGGGCACGCTGACGGTTGCTGAGCGGAAGCGGCTGGTCCGCATCGACGGCCTCGACCGACCCGAGCACCCAGAACTTCATCCGCCGCGTCCCTCGCCGATGGCAGTGAGGCGCTCATCGTCGCACGCAAGGGTGCTAGCGGATCGCCGTGCCAGCGATCTGGGGGTTGATGGGGAGGAACGCCGATCGCATGCTGTAGTGCTGGAGGTCCACCGAGGTGAAGCCCGCGTCGCGGATGGTGCGTTCGGTGTCGCGGCGGACGTCGCAGCCCTCGAAGAGCCAGTGCCAAGGCCGGGCGGTCAGCCGTTGCAGGCGCCCATAGCCGCCGTCGGCCCGTACGTGCTCGAGGAACAGCAGCCGCCCGCCGGGCCGCAGCACCCGCCACACCTCCTCCACGGCCGCGACCGGATCGGGCACCGTGCACAGCACCAGCGTGCTCACCACGGCGTCCACGCTGGCGTCGGGCAACGCCATCCGTTCGGCGGTCGCGGTGCGAAGCTCCAGCTCGATGCCGTGGCGCCGGGCGGCGGCCCGGAGCGGGCCGTGCATGTGGACGTTCGGCTCGATCGCCACCAGCCGGGTGCCGGGCCGGTAGTAGCGCAGGTTGGCGCCGGTGCCGGGACCGATCTCCACCACCTGCTCGGGCAGGTCCGCGAACAGCGCCCGCTTCCGCCCGCCGACGAGCAGCTGGGCGTAGCGGTCGGCGGCGCGCAGCGTGGCGGCGTTCAGACGGCCCCGGACCGGGTTGCTGATGCGGTGTCTCACCCTCGCCCCCGCCTCGCTCATGCCGCCGACCTCGAGGTCCCGATTCCGGTGGCGAACTCGCTGATCAGGCCGTTCACCTCGGCGGCCCGGGTGACCTGCGGGCAGTGGCCCGCGCCCGGCAGCGGGGTGACGACGGCGTCCAGGGTCGCGGCGAGCGCGGCCGACCAGGCGGGCGGCACGACGGCGTCCCGGTCGCCGTGGATCAGCAGGACCGGACAGGTGAGCTGCGCCGCCAATCGACGCAGCTTGGCGGCCTGAACGCCGGCCGGCGGGCCCGAGCGTGCGGTGACACCGGCGGCGAGCACCTCCGGTGTGACGTCCAGCGCCATCCGGACACCGTCCTCGCGAGCCTCGGCCGTGGCCTCGTCGCCCAGAGCCGTGTCGACGAACCACCGGGCGAAGCCGGGGTAGTCACGCTGCCAGGCCCGCCGGTTGTAGCACGCCCACCCGTCGTCGCCCGGTCGCTCCTCGTCGAAGGTCGCGATGGCGCGCACCAGCGGCGCATGCTCGTCGCCGGTGAGATCGGCTGCCGCGGAGATCAGCACCAGCCCGGCCACCCGGTCCGGATGCAGCGCGGCGGTCAGGTAGGCGACCAGCCCACCGAGGGAGTTGCCGACGAGCACGGCCCGGTCGGCGCCGGCCGCGTCCAGCACCGCGAGCGTGTCGGCCACCAGCTCGGTGACCCGGTAGCGCTCCGGCTCGGCCGGCCGGTCCGACCGGCCGCTCCCCCTGGCGTCGTAGGACAGGCAGCGGAACCGATCGCCCAGCCCGTCACGCTGGGCCGCCCACAGCCCGCTGTTGGTGATCATCCACGCCGGCAGCAGGAGCAGGGTGGGCTCGCCGTGCCCCACCTGCTCGTACGCGATCCCCACACCATCGCGTTCCACCCGGCCCTGCTCTCTTCGCAGCATCATGCGACCACGGTCCCCGGCCCGCCTGTCGCGCCACTGTCATCCGGCTGGCCGCCGGCTGCCGTAGGCTGGCTGACCGTGATGCGCATCGGAGTGGTCGGGACCGAGAGCAGCCACGTCGACCATTTCCTCCGCCTGCTCAACGTCGAGCGGCGCTACGGCGACGCCCGGGTCGTCGCGCTGGCCGGCGGCGACACCGAGCGCAACCGCGCGCTCGCCGCGGCCGCCGCGGGCGCACCCCACCTGGTCGACGCGCCGCGCGACCTCGTCGGCGCCGTCGACGCGGTGCTGATCTGCTCGCGCGACGGCCGGGCACACCGGGCAGAGGCGGTCCCGCTGATCGAGGCCGGGCTGCCGGTGTTCGTCGACAAGCCGCTGGCGGCGTCGGCGGCCGACGCGACGGCGATCGTCGACGCGGCCCGGGCGCACGGCGTGCCGCTCTACGAGGGGTCGGCGCTGCGGTTCGTCCCGGCGATCACCGAGCTGGACGGCAATCGGCCGCTCGCCGTCCACGTCACCGGCCCCGCCGACCCGGCCGGACCCTACGGCGGCCTCTACTACTACGGCGTCCATCTGGCCGAGGCCGCGGCCCAGCTGATCGGGGCCACCGAAGCAGCCGGCAAGGTGGACGTGCGCACCGGCGACGGCGCCGTCACGGCGCTCACCACCATCGGCCGGACCCACGTCACGCTGACGTTCGTCGCCGCGCAGGCGCCGTTCCACGCGACGGTGGTGCGGGCGGACGGCATCGAAGCCCGCGAGCTGGCACTGCCGCCGGACTACCTGGCCCCGGTGCTGGACCGGTTCATGACCATCGCCGAGAAGGGCGCGCCGCCGTCGGACGACGAGGCGGCGGCCATGGTGGCTCCGGTGGCGCTGCTCGACGCGATCACGGCGCACCTTCGGTCGCCGAGCCGCGGATGATGCGGCGCAGCTTGGCGTAGCGGTCGGCGTAGTCGCGCTCCGCGCCGCGGGTGCCCGGCTGGTAGTACTGCTTGTCGGCGACGGCGTCGGGCGCGTACTGCTGCTCGACGACGCCGCGGGGGTCGTCGTGGGCGTAGGCGTAGGACGTGCCGTGGCCGAGTTTCTTCGACCCGGAGTAGTGGGCGTCGCGCAGGTGTGGCGGGACCGGGCCGGCCAGCCCGGCGCGGACGTCGGCGACGGCGGCGCCGATGGCGGTGACCACGCTGTTCGACTTCGGCGCCAGCGCCAGCGCGATGACCACCTGGGCCAGCGTGATCTGCGCTTCCGGCCAGCCGATCAGCTGCACCGCCTGGGCGCCCGCGACGGCGGTCTGCAGCGCGGTGGGGTCGGCCATGCCGATGTCCTCGCTGGCGAGGATGACCAGCCGGCGGGCCAGGAACTTCGGGTCCTCGCCGGCCTCGGCCATGCGGGCGAGGTAGTGCAGGCCGGCGTCGGCGTCGCTGCCGCGAATCGCTTTGATCATGGCGCTGGTGACGTCGTAGTGCTGGTCGCCGTCGCGGTCGTAGCGGACGGCGGCGCGGTCGACGGCCTTCTCGGCGACGTCGAGGCTGATGACGCCGTCGACGGCTCCCCCGGCGGCCGCCTCGAGGTAGGTCAGCGCGCGGCGGGCGTCGCCGCCGGCGAGGCGGAGCAGGTGGTCGTGCGCGTCGTCGTCGATGCTGACGGCGCCGTCGAGCCCGCGGGACGAGGCCAGCGCCCGGCGCATGACCTCGCGGATCGCGTCGTCGTCGAGCGGCTCGAGCGTGAGCAGCAGCGACCGCGACAGCAGCGGGCTGATCAGCGCGAAGTACGGGTTCTCGGTGGTGGCCGCGACCAGCGACACCCACCGGTTCTCCACCCCCGGCAGCAGGGCGTCCTGCTGCGTCTTGGAGAAGCGGTGCACCTCGTCGACGAACAGGACGGTGCCGGCGCCGCCGCGGGCCAGCTCCTTCCGGGCGGTGTCGATGATGGCGCGGACGTCCTTCACCCCGGCCGTGACGGCCGACAGCTCGACGAACCGCCGCTGGGTGGCCCGGCTGACGACGTAGGCGAGCGTGGTCTTGCCGGTGCCGGGCGGCCCCCACAGCACCAGCGCCATCGGCTGGTCGTCCTCGACCAGCCGGCGCAGCGGCGTGCCCGGCCCGAGCAGGTGCTGCTGCCCGACGATCTCGTCGAGCGTGCGCGGGCGCATGCGCACCGCCAGCGGCCGGCCGGCGATGTCGTCGTCGGCGCCGGACAGCGACCCGGCGGGCACCGACGGCGTGCCGCCGCCGAACAGACCTTCCTGCTCCATGGGAACGACCCTAGCCACGGACCTGGTCGCGGCACTGCCGCACGACCCGGACCACTTCGTCGCGCTCGGCGTCGTCGAGCTCGGCCGGGCGGTACGGGTCGACGGCGAGCTCGGCCGGCACGATGCCCTCGTCGGCGGCCAGCCAGAGCATGCGCTGGACGTAGCCCTCGTACGGCGGCCGGAACGTCACCCGGGCCACCTCGTCGACGATCGCGGACACCTCCAGGAACCGGGCCGCGGCGTCGCGCGAGGACGTGTGCACGGCCGCCGCGAACGTCTGGACCGCGGCGACGGTGATCTGCACCGCGGCCGCCGCCAGGCCGACCAGTGCGCCCTCGGCGCCCCACATCAGCGACGCGCCGAACATGCGGTCCTCGCCGCTGAGCACCAGCAGGCCGCGGGAGCGGGCGGCGGCGATGGTCTCCTGGCAGGCGATGGCGTCGTGCAGCCGGGCCGGCTTGAACGCGCACACCTCCGGGAGGTCCAGCACCATAGTCAGCGTCTCGAGCGGGTGCGGCCGGGTGTAGAGGTCGAACGCGACCAACGGCAGCCCGGACGCGTCGGCCACCGCCCGGTGGTGGGCGACGACGGCGTCCGGCTCGGTCTCGGCGGGCGGGAACACCAGCAGCGCGTCGGCGCCGGCCGGACCGGCCGCCGCAGCCCACTCGAGGTCGTGCGCGCGCCCCTCGACGCTGGCGCCGACGCCGGCCAGCACCGGGACGCCCAGCGTGGCGGCGCGGCGGACCAGTTCGGCCTTGGTGGCGACGGACAGGTGGTCGCCGCGTCCGGTGTGCGCGGCGACGGCCAGCCCGCCGGCGCCGCCGCGCACCAGCTGCCCGAAGTACGCCTCGCAGACCTCCGGGTCGGTGCTGCCGTCGGCCCGCATCGGCGTCGCCGCCGCGGCCACCAGGGACCACCGCAGCCGTCCGGTCAGCTCCGCCGCACCTCGCGTGTTGGCCACCGATGCAGACTACCCAGTGCCCGGCGGCCGCCGGTCACGGCCGTCCGCCCCAAGAGGGCGTCTGATTGGCGGCGGCCCGGCGCTGGGTGCGACCGAAATGGTTTCCACGCCCGGCGGCGGACACACCTCACCCGTCGCGTGACGCATCAGGGGCGCCGGTTCGGTCTCGATCCGGTCGTGGCGCACGTGAGGTTCCCCCACGAGCGCGAAGAACTGGCGCGAGTCGGCACCACCTACCGGTCAGAACCAGGATCATGGCGCTCTTTGTGTCGCCAGAGCAGCATCAACAGCGCCATGATCATGGTTCTCATCGGACCGGGCCGGATGAGGTGCGCAGACGGCGGAACCGTGGCCGGCGCGTCCTTGTTGCGGGATCCCCACCTCACGGTGTCAGTTGCTCTGGCGACAGCGACGCCACCCGGCAAACACACAGTGTCGGAGCTTCGGAGACCAAGCCAGCTAGCACTGCCCCCGTACCGGCCCGGTGACGTCGTTCGGCTCGTCCAGGACCGGCGCCGGGTCGTTGCCCGAGCAGGACAGCCCGCCGGTGACGCGGTTGCCGGCGAACCGGACGCCGCCGGTGTTGCCGGCCAGCGTGACCGAGCCGCTCACCACCGAGTCCCGGATCGACACCACGCCGGCGCTGCCGGTCACCGTGACCGAGCCGGACACCGTCGCGCCGGACAGCACGACGCCCCCGGCTCGGTCGGCGCGCAGCGGGCCGGACACCGCCGAGTCGGTGACGGTCAGCATGGCGCCCGGGCTCACGGTCACCGGACCCGACACCGTCGCCCCGGTCAGGCAGGTCGTGCCGGTCCGCACCCGCAGCGGCTCCGCGTGCGGACCGGTCACGATGACGTCGCACAGCGGCGCCGCGGCCTGGAACGACGTCCACAGCGCGCCCCGGGTGGAGAGCCGCCGGCCCTCGATCGTCAGCTCGCCGGACCGGTCCAGCGGGACGGTGAAGGTCAGCGACGCCGTTCCGGTGGCATCGGCCCGGACGGTGCCCAGTTGCCGGGCGTCCGGGCGCAGCCACAGCTCCGCCTCCTCGCCCGGCCCGAGCCCGGTGAACGTGACGGTCTGCGGCCGGCCCGCGGGCACCGACTCGGCCGCGGCAGCCGCGGCGGCCGCCGGCCGCGCGCTCGGCGTGTACTCCCACACCCGCGCGTCGCGGCCCAGGAACACGTTGCCGTTGGTGTGCAGGAAGCCGTGCGACACCGGCTGGAACACCCGTGTGCGGTCCAGCGTCACCGGGTCGATGGTGAACATCTTCGCCTGCGACACCACGTACAGCTTGTCGACGTAGGGGTCCCACCAGAGCCGCGATCCGACGTGCGCGTAGGCGATGGTGTCCCATGGATACGGCTCGTAGGTGCGACGTGCCTCGACCTCCCGCGTCTCGACGTCCAGCCGGAACACCGACACGGGGGTGTGGCTCCACAGCCTGCCGTTCTCGTCGAACGCGATCTCGCCGATGGCGCCCTCGCCGGGCATCGGCACGACCTCCCAGAGCTTTCGCCGCTGCTCGACGTCGTAGGCGAAGATCACGGCGTCCTTCTCGGTCGGACGGGGTCCGCCGACGCCCCCGTAGACCGACGTCGCGCCGTAAAGGACGCCGTCCCGGTAGGTCAGTCCGACGACGCTGTGACCGGGCACGACGTCGGTGAACCAGGACTCGCCGGTGCGGGTGTTCAGCAGCGTCAGGCCGCCGCCGGGCGCGCCGTTCTTGGCCACCGTGCCGATGGCGAGGTGGTCGCCGGCCGAGGCCAGCGCGAACGGCCGGGACTGGCCGTGCTCCTCGTACAGCCGCAGGACGGACGCCGGGTTGACGCCGGGCTCGGCCGGCTGCGCCGGGTCGTAGCGGAAGATCTCGCCCCACGGGTAGGTGCCGACGTAGAGCGCGCCGTCGTGGGTGACCATCCCCTCGGCCTGGCCGACCTCGTCGGCGAAGCCCACTTTGGCGCCGGTGGCCGGGTCGTAGCTCGCCAGCCCGCCGGCCAGGAAGCTGCCGGCGTAGAGCAGGCCGTCGGGGCCCTCGGTGAATGAGCGGACGGAGGCCGGCGCGGCGACGGCGTCCGCGCGGCGCGGCTCCGACACCCCGGTCCGCGGCGAATAGACGAAGTAGCCGCCCTGGTGGTCCAGGCCGACGAGGGTGTCGCCGGGCCACGCCGGGTCGCCGAGGTCCACGAAGTCGATGCCGCGGACGTCGCCGATGCCGGTCAGCGCGGTGGCCGCGTAGGAGCGGTCCACGAGGTCGTACGTGTGCAGGGTGCGGTCGCGGACGAAGTAGACGGTGCGCCCGTCGGCCGCCACCGGCGACAGGTTCAGCCCGTATGCGTCCGGGATCTCCTGCACCCAGGCGCCGGCGTCGAGGTCGTAGACGTGCAGCGGCGTGGGCGAGCCGGACTGGCTGAACCGGGCGAACAGCAGCCGGCCGCGGACCTCGAGGTCGTAGAGGCCCGCCGCGGGGTCGGCGCCGGGCGGCAGCCCGAGGTCGCGCCGCTCCCCCGTGGCCGCGTCGATCTCGACGACGGACGCGGTGGCGTGCGTGCCGGCGTACACCTTGCCCTGGGAGGTGGCGATGCCGCGCACGATCAGCGGGTCGGCCGTCGGCGCGAGCGAGGCGAGGTTCGTCGTCGTGCCGGTGGCCGGGTCGTACCGGAACACGTTGGCGCGGGACTGGCCGGTGCCGCCGTAGACGACGCCGTTCTCGTCGTGCGTGATCGACCAGACGAACGTCTCGCCCGGCACGGCGACCCCGAGGTCCTCGACCGACGCCGCGCCCGGCCGCCACCGGTACACGCGTCCCTCGCCGTAGGTGCCGACGTAGACGTCGCCGTTCGGGGTGACGTCCACGGCCCAGGAGCCGGACGAGCCGGGCAGCGGGAACTCGTGCACCCGGCTGCCGTCGCGGGCGTCGACGACGCTGAACACCGCGGGGGTGCCGGACGACACCAGGTACAGCCAGGGCTCGCCGTCCGGTCCCTGCCCGACGGCGGACCCGGGCGCGGTGATGGTGTCCAGTGGCAGCCCGCCGATGTCCTTGAACGACGGGTACTCGGCGGCGTCCGCCGTCACGGTCAGCGTGGCCGCCGCGACCAGCACCGCGCTCAGCCAGGTGAGCAGGCGTCGCATCAGTCCTCCTTGCACTGCCCGGCCACGGGGCCGGTGACGTCGAGGTTCTGGATGACCGGCGCCGGGTCGTTGCCGAAGCAGCTGACCGGTCCGGTGACGGTGGTGTCCACCAGCCAGACGGCGCCGACGCTGCCGGTCACCGACACCGGGCCGGTCACCGTCACGCGGTCGAGGATCACGCCGCCGGCGCCGACGGCGCGCACCGGGCCGAGCACCGAGGAGTCCTCCGCGACCAGCACCGCGCCCGGACTGACCTGCACCGGGCCGCTGACGTCGGCGCCGGACAGGCAGGTGGTCCCGGCGGTGACGGTGACGGGGCCGGCGTGCGGGCCGGTCACCGTGACGTCGCAGGCCGGCTGCGGCCGCAGCGCGAAGTTCCACCGGTACAGCGCCGCGCCGCGGGCGTAGTAGAGGTTGCCTGCCTCGTCCGTGGCCAGTGAGCTGACCCCGGACGACGCCAGCTCGGTCGTCGCCCACGTGGCCGGGTCGACCCGCCACAGGCTGCCGGAGCTGGTGGCGTAGAGGTAGCCGTCGGCGCGGAAGTACAGCTGCCGGTCGTGGCCGTACCTGCTGGTGCTGCGCGGGAACAGCAACTCCGCCCGGGTGACGGCGCGGGTGCCGGGGTCGTAGGTGAAGAGCGTGCCGTCCGAGACGCCCCACAGGGTGCCGTCGTCGTCGAAGGTCAGCCCGCTGACCGCGCCGCCGCCCGGAACCGGGATGATCGTGGAGAGTACCTCGCCGGTGGCGGGGTCGGCGACGAACAGCTCCGCCTCGGTGGCCACCGGGTCGATGCCGTAGCCGCCGTAGATCGAGGTGCCGCCGTAGAGCAGCCCGTCGCGTTCGGCCAGCGACACCACGCTCTGGTCCGGCACCACGTCGCGGTGCGTCACGACCTCGCCGGTGGCCGGATCCCACAGGCTCAGCGCGCCGCCGAGCCGGCCCGACTTCGGCACGCTGCCGACCGCCAGCACGTCACCGACCTGGACGAACGCCTGCGGCCGGTCCTGCTCGTCCGCGATGGCCGCGGGCGGCCCCGGGTTGGTGCCGACGCTCCACGGCTGCGACGTGTCGAAGTCCAGCAGCCCGGCGTTCGGGTAGCGGCCGAACACCAGGTGGTCGCCGTAGGTGCCGAACCCCTCGATCTGCCCGGCGCCGGGCAGCAGTGTCGTGGCGCCGGTGGCCGGGTCGAACCGGGCCATCCCCGGCGGGGACAGGAACGCGCCGACGTACACGCCGCCGTCCGGTCCGGAGCCGAGCGTGGTGATGGTGTTCGGCGCGCCCTGCAGGTCCGCCTCGCTGAGGTACTTCGTCTTCCTCGTCTGCGGGTTCCAGACATAGATGCGCCCGTAGTAGTAGGTCATCGCCAGCGACAGGCCCGGGAAGTCGGGGTCGGCGAGGTCGATCCACGCCCAGCTGCCGGGGAACGCGTTGGGTCCCCAGCCGACCGGCGCGTAGGTGTGAGTGTCGAGGTCGTAGGCGACGATGCCCTGCGCCGCGATGCGGAAGTAGACGTAGCGCCCCGACGGGTCCGGCGCCGAGATGGCGCGGCCGGAGATGCCCGGGACGATGTTCACGAACTCGCCGCTGCCGGTGTCGTAGACCAGCAGGTCGTTCGACGGCTGCACCCGCAGCAGCAGGTACTCGCGGGCCAGCGTCATGTCGTACACGACCTCGTGGGTGTCGTACTGCGGCGGCAGCGCGACCTGCGTGAACGCACCCGACGCGCGGTCGAAGCGGGTCAGCCGGGCGCGCGGCTGGGTGCCGACCCACACGCCGTGCTCGTCCGCCTCCAGCGTGCGGGCATAGGTCTCGCCCGGCACCGCCTGGCCGTGGTTGACGAACTCGCCGGTGGCCGGGTCGAACGAGAACAGCTCGCCGCCCGGGTAGGTGCCACCGAAGACGACGCCGTCCGGCGCCGCGTCGAGGCGCCAGATCCCCTCGCCGGGGAACGGCACGCCCAGCTCCGTCACCGCGTCGTCGCCCGGCGTCCAGGAGTACAGCTGGCCCTCGGTCATGCCGAAGTAGACGGTGCCGTCGGCGGCGCTGAACGTGCTGGCCCAGCTGTTGACGCCGGCCGGCAGCCGCTCGGCGAACACCACCTCGCCGCTGCGCAGGTCGGTGACCTGGAACATCCCGGGCGTCTCCTCGTTGCCCGCGGTGACCCAGTACGCCTGCGGCCGGCCCTGCGCGTCGACGCCCTGCGACTGCTCCTGCGACAGCACGCGGCCCTCGATCGGGTAGCCGAGCGACTCCTCGGCTCCGGCGACGGCGGCCCGCGGCGCGGCCGGGGTGGTTTCAGCATCGGCCACCGGTGCAGTCAGCGACAGCACCAGTGCGGCGGCGACGGCCGCCAGCGACGATCGGTACAGCCTGGTCAAGGGTCCTCCTCGCGAACGTCACATTTCGGCCTGGCCCGTTAGGCGGTCATCCTGGCAGCCGCGCGCGGGCGGCGGCAAGAGGTCGAGCAATTTCGGCCTTGCCCGATATCCGCCGTGCCGATAGCCTCCGGGGTCAGATCCCCCGTCCCGCCGTCTCGGAGGTCCCGCGATGAGAGCGTTGCTGCCCGGATCGGCCGTCCTCGTGCTCGCCCTCGGCGCCGCGGTGGTGGCACCGCCCGCCGCCGCTGAGGACGAGCCCATGGACGCGCCACCGCCAGGCGAGGTCACCTCGCTCGGCACACCGCTGCAGGACGTGCTGCTGATCGGCGGCACGCTCGGCGCCGGCCCGGACGGCGCGCCGGTGCTGTGGAGCGCGTCGTCCGGCGCGCCCGCGCACCTGAACGCCGTCGACCCCACCACCGGCGAGGCGGTCGGCCGGTTCGACCTCACCGGGGCCGGCGGCTCGTGGGCGGTCGACGCCGGTGCGGACGGCTCGGTGTACGTCGGCACCTACGGCGCGGCCGGCCTCTACCGCTGGACGGCGGCGGGCGGCGTCCAGGCGCTCGGCAACCCGATCCCCGGCGAGACGTTCGTCTGGGACGTCTCCGTCGCCGACGACGGCCAGGTGTACGGCGGCACGTCGCCGAGCGGGAAGCTGTTCGGCTACGACCCGGGCACCGGCGCGTTCCGCGACTACGGCCGGCTCTCCCCCGCGCATGCCTACGTGCGCAGCGTCGCTGTGCACGGCGACACGATCTTCGCCGGCACCGAGAACCCCGCCGCCGTGTTCGCCGTCGACCGCGCGACCGGCGGCAGCACCGCGCTGCCGGTGCCCGACGGCCTGGACGTCTCGGCCGCCTGGGCGTACGACGTCGACGTGGTCGGCGACTACCTCTACGTCCGCTACGGCACCGCGTCGCCGAGCCCGCTCCACGTCTGGGACATCGCCGCCGGTCAGTGGGTCGACAGCATCGCGTCGGCGCACGGGCTGGAGCCGTCGCCGCCGGACGAGCAGGGCCGCGTCCACCTGATCGTGGCCGGCGAGCTGGTCCGCTACGACCCCCGCGACGGCAGCACGGTGAGCACCAGCGTGCCGTTCACCGGCCGGGTCGCGAACACCCGCGGCATCGGCTGGGCCGAGCTGGGGCTGCCCGACTACCCCGGCCGCAGCATCGTCGGACTGCTCTGGCGCGGCATGATGTTCCGCTACAACCCCACCACCGGCGCGAGCTCGTTCGTCCAGACCACCATCGAGGGCGAGCCGATCGACATCACCGCGCTCAGCGAGGGCCCGGACGGGCGGGTCTACGCGGGCGGCTTCCTCAACGGCGGCTTCGCGGCCGTCGACCCGGACACCGGCGTCCGCGAGGAGTTCCACACCTTCTCGCAGAGCGAGGCGATGACGACGCATGCCGGCAAGCTCTACGTCGGCGCCTACCCGGACGCCCGCGTCTACGCCTACGACCCGGCGCTGCCGTGGCACAGCCCCGAGTACTCGCCGTCGCCGGACCCCGGCGTCGCCGACAACCCGGCCCGGCTGTTCGACTTCAAGGCCGACCGGCAGATCCGCCCGCGCGCGCTGACCTCGGCCGGCGACCACCTCGCCGTCGGCACCATGCCCGACCTCGGCGAGCTGGGCGGCGTGTTCGCGCTGTACGACGCGGCCGGCGGCGAGCTGGTGCACGCCGAGCGGGACCTGATCGACGACGAGAGCATCGTCGCGCTGGCCTACCGCGACGGCGTCGTCTACGGCGCCACCAGCATCTACAGCGGGCAGAGCGCCACGCCGCCGACGCAGCCCGAGGCCACCGTGTTCGCGTGGTCGGTGGCCGAGAAGCGACTGCTGTGGGAGCTGAACCCGGCGCAGGGCAAGCCGACCATCGGCGGGCTGACGTTCGACGAGGCCGGGCGGCTGTGGGGCCTGGCCGGGACCGGCCTGTTCGCCATCGACGTCGACGCCGCCTCCGTGGTGCAGCGGCTGAGCTTCGGGACGAGCGGCAGCAGCTCCGGCGACCTCGCGCTCAACCCGGCCGACGGCATGCTCTACGCCTCGCCGGCCGGCAACCGGCTGGTCCGGGTGGACCCGTCGACGCTGGCCGTCGAGACGCTGCGGACCGGGACGACGACCCACCTCGCCGCGCACAGCGACGGCGACGTGTACCTCTCCTCCGGCGACGAGCTGCTGCGGTTCACGCCGCGCTGCACGACGACGGTCACCGGCAGCCACAGCGGCGACCTGACCGCGTCGACCGGCACGCTCTGCCTCGACGACGCGACCGTGCGCGGCTCGGTCAGCGTCACCGGCGGCGCCGGCCTGCGCATCGACGGCGGCGCCGTGTTCGGGTCCGTCAGCGCCGACGGCGCCTCGCCGGTGGTCATCGACGGCGCGACGGTGCGCGGCGCGGTCACGCTGGTGAACGGCCCGGCACCGGCCGCCGTCATCTCCGGGTCGACGATCGTCGGGTCGCTGGCCTGCTCGGGCAACGCCGAGGCGCCGACGGACAACGGCGTCGCGAACCGGATCCGTGGTGCGCGCTCCGGGCAGTGTGCGACGCTGTGACCCCTGGTTCAGACGGGAGGAGCGGCGGCATGCGCGTCCTGGTCATCGGCGGCGCCGGCATGGTCGGCAGCAACGTGGTGCCGCACCTCGCGCAGCAGCACACCGTCCGGGTGCTGGACCCCCGGACGGTGACCGCCGAGGGCGTCGAGTCGGTCACCGGTGACGCCCGCTCCCCCGCCGACGTCGCGGCCGCGCTGGAGGGGATCGACGGCGTCGTGCACATGGCCGCGGCGGTCCCCCGGGTGGGCGGGTACGACCCGGTCGCGAACGGGCTGGCCTTCGAGGTCAACGTCGGGTCGCTGCACCTGGCGATGTCGCTGGCCGCGACCGCCGGGGCACGCTCGTTCGTGCACGTCAGCACGATGTCGGTGTTCGGCGACTACGCCGCGCGGCGCATCGACCCGACGGCCGCGCCCGACTCCGGCGAGGTCTACGGGCTGACGAAGCGGCTCGGCGAGCAGGTGGTGGCGGCGCTGTCGCCGGCGCTGAAACTGCCGGCCTGCTCGCTGCGGATGATCTTCCCGACGCCCGATGCCGACTGGCCGCAGTGGCGCTCGCCGGAGGGCTTCCCGCCGCGGGAGATGCGCATGCGCGACGGCACCCCCATCCCGGCGCTGGCCGCGGCCGACCTCGCGGCCGCGATCGACCGCGCCCTGCGGTGGACCGGGCCGTACCGTCCGTTCAGCGTCACCGCCGACGTCGCCGGGGCGTCCATCGTCCCCGACGACACGCAGGAGGCGCTGGGCTGGCGCCCGGTCCGGGTGCCCTGACGGCGTCAGGGCACCGTGTGGACGTCGCGGCCGCCGAGGATCGTCCGCCGCACGGTGGCCTCGGCCAGCTCCTCGACCGGGCGGCTGAGGATGTCGCGGTCCAGCACGACGAGGTCGGCCAGCTTGCCCGCCTCGATGGATCCGGTCAGCCGCTCCTGGCGCAACGCGTAGGCGGCGTCGAGGGTGTAGGCGCGGATCGCGCGTTCGAGGCCGGGGACGGCGTGCGGGCCGATGCGCAGCGACGTCGCGATGTTGGCCAGCGGTGACAGGTCGCCGACGTCGAAGTCGCTGCTGAGGGTTACGGTGGCGCCGGTGTCCATCAGGGTGCGGATCGGCTGCAGCCGGCCCGTGCGTTCGGCGCCGAGCACCGGCTCGTCGCCGCGCCGGTACTCCGGGTCGTCGATGCCGGGCGCGGAGGTCTGGAAGTCGGCGACCACGCCGAGGCGGGCGAACCGCTCGAGGTCGGCCGGGTCCGGGTACTCGATGTGGGTGATGCGGTGACGCGCGCCGAGGTCGCCGTTGCGGCGGCGGGCGTGTTCGATCGCGTCGAGGGCCTCGCGCACGCCGCGGTCCCCGATCGCGTGCAGGTGCACGCTGAAGCCGTCGCGCTCCAGCTCGGTGACGTAGCGGGCCGTCCTGGCCGCGTCGAAGTAGTTCAGGCCGCGGTCGCCCGGGACCGGGGTGCCGACGAGATAGGGATCGAGCAGCGCCGCCGTCAGGTTGCTGGTGATGCCGTCGACGCAGATCTTCACCTCGGCGACGCTGAGCGGCCCGGCCGGCTCGCGCCGGTGCAGGCGGCGCAGCTCGGCCAGTTGCTGGTCATCGGCGAGTTCGGGGTAGGCCCAGAGGCCGAGGGTGGTCCGGGCCTTGAGCCGGCCCTCACGCTCGGCGCGCTGCCACAGCCGCAGCTGGTCGTTCGGCTCGCGCCAGAAGACGCGGGCGTCGGCGACGGAGGTGATGCCGGCCGCGGCCAGCGCGTCCTGGCTCTCCAGCAGCAGCGGGTACTCGTCGTGTGGCAGCAGCTCGGCCAGCCGCGCGGAGTGCACCAGCATCGCGTTGTCGAGCAGCAGCCCGGTGGGCCGTCCGGCGGCGTCGCGCAGGGTGATGCCGCCGGTCACCTCGGGGGTGCCGGGCCCGATGCCGAGCGCGGCCAGCGCCCGGGTGTTGAGCCAGGCGGCGTGGCCGTTGGAGTCGAACATCAGCGCCGGCCGGTCCGGCACGGCGTCGTCCAGCAGCTCGCACGGCGGGCGGCGCGCCTCGGTCAGCCGGGTGACGTCGAAGCCGGCGCCGATCACCCAGCCGGGCGGGCCGCCGCCAGCGCAGTCGCGCAGCTGGCGGACCAACTGCGCGGCGTCGGCGTCGTAGCCGAGCAGGCAGCCGCCGCCGGACCGGCCCTCGATCGGGTGGCAGTGCACGTCGTGGAAGCCCGGCAGGACCAGCCCGCCCGCGGCGTCGACGACCTCGGTGCGCGGACCGATCAGCGGGTCGAGCGCGGCGCGGTCGCCGACCGCCTGAATCCGGTCGCCGGAGATCGCGACGGCCTCGGCCCACGGCCGGCGGCGATCCAGCGTGTATACCCGGCCGCCGGTGATCACGCGGTCGGCCGGCCGGCGCCCGGAGCCGTCGCAGCCGGCGGCGAGCAGGGCGGCGGCCGACGCCGTCAGCAGCCCGCGTCGGGTCAGGCCGGTCGTGAGGTGAGCCATGCGGCGAACGTACATCGGCGCTCTGTTTGAAACAACTCTGTTCCATCTGGCACGTGACTGCTACCCTCGCGGCATGAGCCGGACACCGCGGTCGCTCCTCGACGTCGCCACCGAGGCGCTGCTCGCCAGCCCCGGCGCCTCGCTCACCGAGGTGGCCGCCGCCGCGGGCGTCAGCCGCACCACCCTGCACCGGCACTACCCCACCCGGCAGGCGCTGCTGCTCGCGGTCGCCGAGCACTCCGTCGACCGCGTCGAGCGGGCCTACGCCGACGCCGGCCTGGACGCCGCGGGCGAGGACGCGGAGGCAGCTCTGCGCCGGCTGCTCACGGCGCTGATCCCGCTCGGCCCGCAGCTGGAGTTCGTCCACCGTGAGCGCTCGCTCGACGACGAGCACGGCCTGCACGCCCGCTTCGACGCGCTGGACGACCTCGTGTCCGGCCTGGTCCGGCGCGGCCAGCAGGCCGGGGTGCTGCGCGCCGACCTCCCCGCGTGGTGGCTGGTCTCGTCGCTCAACGGCGCCGTCTACGGCGCCTGGGAGATGATCGACCTCGGCCGGCTCGCCCCGCTCGACGCGCCCGGCCTGCTACTGACCACGCTGCTCGACGGCATCGGCCGCTGACCCGCCGGTGTCCAGGCCGAACACCTCGGCCGCGTTGCGCCACATCACCAGCTCCTCCTCGGCGGCGCTGAGCTCCGCCGCCCGGATGGCGCCCAGCGTGACGGCCGGGTGGATGAGCGTGGCGTCGCTGCCGAACATCAGCCGCTCCGGCCCGACGCGGTCCAGCACCCACCGGATGCGGCCGGGCGCGGGCGTCGACCAGCACGGCTCGAACCAGATGCGGTCGGTCCGCGCGGCCGCCGACGGCGTCAGCCGCCAGTCCGGCCCGCCGAGGTGGGCGGCCACGACGCGGGCGCCGTCGACCCGGGCGACGACGTCGGCGAGACCGACGATCTCGTCGCCCCACGTGTGCACGAGCGCCGGTAGGTCGTGCTCGGCCAGCAGCCGCAGCGCGTCGGCCATGGCGGCCGAGCCGCCGGGCGACCGGGCGTACTGGGTGTGGATCTTCGCGCCCGAGAACAGCCCGGTCGGCAGCAGCTGCGCGAGCTGCGCCGCGGCGACGTCCAGCTCGCGCGGGTCGACGACCAGCAGGCCGCGCAGCCGCGGGTGCTCGCGCAGGACGGGCAGCAGTGCCGGGTTGCCGGTCAGCGGGTCGTACACCACCGCCTCGACCGCCGACACCAGCTGCAGGTCGATGCCGCAGTCGTCCATCACCCGCAGGTTGACCGCCGCGTCGCCGACGTCGGTGCTGAAGAACCACGGGCCCCAGTGGCCGTGCACGTCGATGATCACGCCGCCTCCAGCAGCCGCCGCAGGTTCCCGCCGGTCACCAGCTCGCGCTCCGGCGGCGTCAGGCCGCTGGCCGCCAGCCGGTCGACGACGGCGGCCGCCTCGAACCAGCCGGGCCGGCTGCCGAACACCAGCCGCTCGGCGCCGGCGTCCGCGGCCAGCAGCTCCCAGCCGTCGACGTCGCCGAGCAGCCGGGTCGACGCGTGGAAGCCGGGCTCGTCGCGGGCCAGCAGCACGAAGTCGCCCAGGTGGTAGAAGTGCGCGTCGACGAAGACCGCGCGGACGCCGAGCCCGGCCAGCGCCGGCCCGACGACCCGGACGTCGCCCTCGACCAGCAGTACGAGGCCGGCCGCGGCCACGGCCCGGGCCACCGCGCGCAGGCCGGGCGCCGTCGCCGGGACGCCCTGCCGGTCCGGCGCCAGCCGCACCGCGCGCACGCCCAGCCGCGCCGCCCGCTCCACCTCCGCCAGCGCCGTCAGCGGGTCGCGCAGGTCGACCCCGAACGCCGTGTGCCAGCCGTGCGCCGCGGCGGCCGCGCGGGCCTCGTCGTTGCCGCTCGGCGCGTCGAACAGCAGCGCGCGCAGCGACGTCACCAGCCCGCCGCCGATGCCCAGCGGGCCCAGCGACGCCGCCAGCGCCGGGCCGGTGAGCCGGTCGCCGGTCGCGAGGTCGCGCCCGACCAGCAGGTCGCCGTCCAGGATCACGACGCCGCCACCGCCGTGTGCACCTTGGCGACGGCGTCGACGATGTCGTCGACGTCGGCCGCGGTGAAGTTCTCGTTCCACGGCACCACGACCAGGCGCCGGTAGACGAGGTCCTCGGCCACCGGGCACAGGCCGTCCGGGTAGTCGCGGCCGGTCAGCGGGAAGCCGGACGAGCCGTAGGTGAGCGGCTTGCGCAGCACCGGCTCGGCGTAGAGCGGCCGGGCCAGGTAGCCGGCCAGCGACGGCACGCCCTCGGCCGTCAGCGCCGCCGCGTAGCGCTGCAGCCCGGCCTCGTCCAGGCCGTCGACCAGCAACGGGTAGTACCAGTACACGTGGTCGCCGTCGTCCGGCGCCAGCCCCAGTCCGGGCAGCCCGGCCACCCGGCCCGCGAACGCCGCCGCCGTCGCCCGGCGCCGCTCGACGACGGCGGGCAGCTTGCGCAGCTGCTCGCGGGCGACCGCGCCGACCAGCTCCGTCATCCGGTAGTTCAGCGCGTACGACAGGTAGGCCCGCTCCCCCGTCTCGCGCGGCCAGCCCTTGTCGGCGAACCGGCGCAGCCGCAGCGCGAGGTCCGGGTCGTCGGTGGTGACCAGGCCGCCGTCGCCCGCGGTGATGTGCTTGTACTGCTGCAGGCTGAAGCAGCCCAGCTGGCCGACGGTGCCGGTCAGCGGCCCGCCGGGGCGCACGGGCGCGAGGTAGGCCTGCGCGCAGTCCTCGATCAGCATGATGCCGGCGCGGTCGGTCAGCTCGCGCAGCCGCGCCACCGGGGCCGGCTTGCCGAACAGGTGGACGGCGATGACGGCGCGGGTGCGCGGCCCGATCAGCGCCTCGACGGCGTCGGGGTCGAGGTTGCCGGTGAGCGGGTCGACGTCGGCGAACACCGGCACCGCGTTCTGCGCGATGATCGGGGCGACCGAGCCCATGTCGGAGATCGGCGGGACGATGATCTCGTCGCCGGGCTCCGGGTCGACGGCCGCGACGGCCAGGTGCACCGCCGCGGTGCCGCTGCTGCAGGCCACCGCGTACCGGGTGCCGATCAGCGCGGCGAACTCCTCGGTCAGCGCGTTCACCTCGGTGCCCCAGACGCTGGCCAGCATGCCGCTGCGCAGCACCCGCAGGACGGCGGCCTCCTCCTCCGGGCCGATGGTGCGCCCGCTCGCCTCCAGGGCCGACGGCAACGGCCGCCCGGTGCGCACCGGCGTGCCGCCGTCGATGGCCAGCGTTCCCACAGCCTCGCCTGCTTCCTGTCGAATGACGTTCATCGTATCGGCCTGGCCCGAAATCTGGCCCAGGTGGCTACAGTTGTCGCATGGACACCTCGATCGGCGTGGTCGGCCCACACGACCTGGTCGACAGCGTCGCGACGGTCTGCGAAGAACAGGCCGGGGTGCGGGTGCACCGGTTCGACTACGACCACGAGACGCACGCGTCGGCCATGGTGACGACGCACGCGTCCGGCGTCGACGCCTGGCTGTTCACCGGCATCGTGCCGTACACCCTCGCGCACGACGCGCTGACCCGCCCGGCCGCGTTCGTCGACTACAGCGGGTCGACGCTGCTGGAGGCGCTGGTGCGGCTGCTGCGCGAGGGGCACGACGTCACCCGGCTCTCCGTCGACACCCTCGATCCCGCGCAGGTGCACGGCACGCTGCGCGACGCCGGCGTACCCGTCGCCGAGGTGCGCGCGCTGCCGTACCGGCCCGGCGCCACGGCGGCCGACTTCGCCGCCTTCCACCGCCGCCACGCCGCCCGTCACCAGGGCGCCGTCGCCGTCACGTGCCTGGCGTCGGTGCACGACCAGCTCGCCAGCGAGCTGCCGGTGTTCCGGCTGGCGCCGTCGCGGCAGTCGGTCCGCGGCGCGCTGCGCCAGCTGCTGCTCTCGGCCACCAGCCAGATCCAGGAGGACGCCCAGGTCGCGCTCGGCCTGGTCGAGGTCTCCCCCGCGTCCGAACTCGACGACCTCGCCCGCGAGGTGGGGCTGCTGGGCGGCTCGCTGTCGCAGTACTCCGAAACGCTGTCGCTGATCGTCACCACCCGCGGGCCGCTGCACGACGCCTCGCACGGGTTCACCGCGCTGCCGCTGCTGCACCGCCTCGGCCAGCGGCACGACGTCGTGCGCATCGGCTTCGGCATCGGGCACAGCGGCGCCGAGGCCGAGCGGCTGGCCCGCCGGGCGCTGGCCCGGGCCCGCAGCCACGGCGACGTCGCCGCCGTCGTGTCCTCGCGCAACGACGTCGACATCCTGCTCGAGACCGTCGCGCCGGCCCAGGCGCCGAAGCCCGACCAGAGCCGGGCCGTCGTCGCCAGCCGCGTCGGGCTCTCGGTCGGCACGCTGGACCGCCTCCGCGAGATCACCACGGCCACCGCCGACCGCCCGCTCACCACGCGCGACGTCGCCGACGGACTCGGTGTGCAACTGCGGACGGCACGCCGGATCCTGCAGCGACTGGAACTCGCGGGGTGTGCGGAGCGGTCGGGCAGCCTGGACTCGGGGACCATCGGGCGGCCGCTGACGCTGTACCGGATCACGCTGTGACATCTCGCCGGGAGCTCACGCTCGGAGCCAGTGGTCCAGCCGTTCGGCGATGAAGGTGTCGTCGCGCAGGCCGGGGTAGGCCGCCCAGATGCGGTCGATCTCGTCGAGCTGGCCGGGTGAGAGCACCTCGGTCTCGTCCAGGCACCAGAGCCCGGCCAGCAGGCCCTGGCGGCGCAGCACCTCGTGGATGCCGGGCACGCAGCCGTGGAAGGCGTGCGCGGCGTCGAAGATCGCGGCGTTGGCGTCGGTGAGGGCCGGGTTCACCGCCAGCAGCTCACGCAGCGCCGCGTCGTCACCGGCCCGCGCCTTCCGGGCCGTGGCGAGGATGTCGACCGCGCCGCGCACCCACACCGCCCACTGCCCGAGCAGCCCGCCGACCACCTCGATCCGCTGCCCGCCGACGTCGTAGCCGGTCAGCAGGTCCATCACGATGTGGTCGTCGTTGCCCGTGTAGAGCGCGATGTCACCGGCCCGCCCGGACGCGGCCAGCCCGTGCACCACCTCGAGGGTGGCGTACCGGTCGAACGGCGCGACCTTCACCCCGGCGACGGTGGGCTGTTCGGCCAGCCGCCGCCAGAACTCCCGCCCCAGCACCCGCCCGCCGACCGCCGGCTGCAGGTAGAACCCGATCACCGGGATCACCTCGCCGACCGCGCGGGCCCGGTCCAGCAGCTCGTCCTCCGACGCGTCGCCGGTGCCGTACGGGGTCAGCAGCGCGAGGTCGTAGCCCAGGTCACGGGCCAACTCGGCCTCGGCGACCGCCTGCTCCGCCGGCCCGACGATCCCGGTGACCAGCACCGGCGCCTGCTCGGGGTACTCCGCGGCGGTCTCGGCGGCCAGCTCCAGCACCGGCGCCAGCAGCCCGCGGCCCGGCTCGTGCACCGCGAACTGCGTGGTGTGCACCGCCACCGCCAGACCGGTCGCGCCGGCCTCGACGTAGTACCGCGACAACGCCCGCTGCCGCCGTTCGTCCAGCTTGCGGTCCTCGTCCAGGGCAAGCGGGTGCGCCGGGATCACACCACCGGCCAGGAACCGGTCCAGCGCCGCCATCAGAACTTCCCGTCCCGTCGCTGGAACTTGGTCGGCTTCCCCAAGGTCGGCAACCCCGCACGCACCCAGTGCGCGCTCGCCTCGACCAACTCCGGCACCGTCACATCCGGGTAGCCGAACAGCGCGTGACAACGCTGCGCGTTGCTCAGCAGCGCCGTCGACGCCTCCTCACCGGTGAACTCCACCGGCCGGTCCAGCGCGGCCGCCAGGTCGGTGGCCAGGCGCCGCACCCCCAGCGTCTCCGGGCCGGTCAGGTTCAGCAGCAGCGGCGGCGTCGACGCGTGCAGCAGCGCCCGCAGCGTCACCTCGTTCGCGTAGCCCTGCCAGACCAGGTTCAGGCTGCCCATCGTCACGTCGACCGGCTCGCCCGCGTCGATCGTCTGCGCCAGATCGATCAGCACCCCGTAGCGCATCTCGACGGCGTAGTTGAGCCGGATGATCGCCATCGGGGTGCCGTCACGCTGCGACGCGGCCTGCAGGACCCGCTCGCGGCCCAGGCAGGACATCGCGTACTCGCCGATCGGGCCCGGCAGCGTCTCCTCCGTCGCGCCGCCACTGCCGACACCGGTCAGCGGGTACACGTTGCCGGTAGACAACGCGCTGACGCGGCTGCCCGCATACCGCCGCGCCACCCGCCCCGGCAGGTACACGTTGGTCTCCCAGGTGCCGGCCTGATTGCCCTCGGTGCCGAACTTCGCGCCCACCAGGTAGACGACGTTCGCCGCATCCGGCAACCCCGCCAGTTGGTCGTCGTCGGCGATGTCGGCCGCGACCACCTCAGCGCCGGTCGCCTCCATCGCCTCACGCGCGCCCGCACCGCCGTAACGCGACACCGCGAACACCCGGGCACCGGTACCGGCCTCCTCGATGCCCCGCACCGCCAGCCGCACCAAGCTCACACCCAGCTTGCCGCTCGCCCCCAACACCACCACATCGCCGTCGAGCCGGCGCAGATCCGCCACCAGGCCCGCCCGTGGCCGCGACAACCGCTCGTCGAGCTCGTCGATGCTCCGCACCCGCACCCTCCATCATCCGTACTTACGGTCTAGACCGTATTTGTCGGAGCAGGATGATGTCAAGACGGGAACTTGCGCTGAAACGGGCGGTTATTCGGCGGCCAGGCCGGCCCCGTAGACGATGGCGAACCCCACGGCGAAGCCCGCCGCGGAATGGTCGAAGATCAGGGCCAGCAACAGCCCTAGTCCGAACGCGACCATGAACCTCTTAGCCAGCTTCTGACCCATCGCCACTCCCTGCAGTGGTGGGGACAACGCTGGCTCCATGATCGTCCCGACCGCCCGGGAACGCGCAAGCGGAAGTCTCACATTGAGGGACGGCGCCCGGGGGTTCGTCCGGTTGTGTCGCGGTACGTCATCCCCCGCCCGCCCGATCACGATCCGGCGTGTTGACGCCAGCGCCAACTGTTGGCGCCCTGGTCACCCCCCGCGCCGACAACTCCCCACCCGCCGAGCCCGGGCCGGGGCACGAGCACGAGATCGACTGTGACCTGTGTCATGCGGTTCCTGTCAGGAATCGGAGGGCTGTCCCGTTCAACTCACGACGAGCAGAACGGACCGACAGGAGCAGCACACATGAAGCACCGCATCGTCGTTCTCGGCGCCGGCTACGCCGGGGCCTACGTGGCCGGGAACCTGGCCCGCCGGCTGTCCCCGGCGGACACCGAGATCACCGTGGTCAACGCCGCGCCGGACTTCGTCCAGCGGCAGCGGCTGAACCAGCTCGCAGCCGGCCGGGAGGTCCCGGCCCCGCCGCTCACCGAGGTCTTCGCGGGCACGCAGATCCAGCTGCGGCTGGCCCGGGTCACCGCCGTCGACCCCGAGCGCCGGGTCGTCGCGGTGGCCGACGCCGACGGCGGTGGCGAGGTCGGCTACGACACGCTGGTGTACGCGCTGGGCAGCCACGTCGCCGGCCACATCGTGCCCGGGGTGGCCGAGCACGCCTTCGACGTCGCCGGCCGGCCGTCCGCGCTGCGGCTGCGCGAGCACCTGGACGGCCTGGACGCCCGGGGCGACGGCGGCACGGTGCTGGTCGTCGGCGACGGGCTGACCGGCATCGAGACCGCCACCGAGATCGCCGAGGCCCGGCCCGGGTTGTCGGTGTCGCTGCTCGCCCGCGGCGAGCTGGCCGCCCGGCTCTCCGACGGCGCCCGCGACCACCTGCGCCGGGCCTGCGACCGGCTGGGCATCACCGTGCTGGAGCACACCGGCGTCGAAGCCGTCGAGGCCACGCGGGTGCGGTGCGCCGACGGCACCGTCCTGGCGTCCGACGCGACGGTGTGGACGGCCGGGTTCGCCGTCAGCCCCATCGCCGCCGCGAGCGGCCTGGAGGTCACCGAGAACGGTCAGATCGTCGTCGATCGCACCATGCGGTCGGTCTCGCACCCGGACGTCTACGCCGTCGGCGACAGCGTCCACATCATCGGCGAGAACGGCCGGCAGCTGCCGATGAACTGCGGTTCGGCCGGCTTCACCGGCCGGCAGGCCATCGAGGCGATCGTGGGACGCCTGACCGGCCGCGAGATCGCGAACGTCAAGCTCGTCTACTGGTACAACGCCATCAGCCTCGGACGGCGCGACGGGATCCTGCAGCTGATCGACGGCGCCGCGCAGGCCAGGCCGACGTTCGTGCGCGGCCGGAAGGCCGTGCGGATCAAGGCGGGCATCCAATGGGGGGCGCTGCAGGGAACCAAGCACCCGGCGGCGTTCGGCCGGCCCAGGCGCCGGCGCCGCCTGGCCACCGTGTCGGACGACGCCCGGACGACGGTCCGGTGACCGTCTAGCGTGGTCCGCGTGGACGGCACCGCCACCGATCGCTTCGACACCGGCCGGTTCGAGGCCAGCCGGAACCGGCTGGCCTCGCTGGCCTACCGGCTGCTGGGGTCGGCCATCGAGGCCGAGGACGCCGTGCAGGATGCGTTCCTGCACTGGCAGGCCGCCGACCGGCAGCGGATCGAGGTACCGGAAGCCTGGCTGACCAAGGTCGTCACCCACCTGTGCCTCGACCGGCTCCGCTCGGCGCGGGTCCGCCGCGAACGCAGCGCCGGCGCCTGGCTGCCCGAACCGCTCCTGGCCGGCGACCCGATGCTCGGCCCGGCCGACACCTACGAGCAGCGTGAATCGGTCTCACTGGCCGTTCTGACGCTCATGGAGCGCCTGTCGCCGCTGGAGCGGGCCGTCTACCTCCTGCGCGAAGCCTTCTCCTACCCGCACGCCGAGATCGCCGAGATCCTCGACATCACCGAGTCCGCCAGCCAGCAGCACCTGCACCGGGCCCGCCGCCGCGTCACCGCGTCGCGTCCCCGCGGCGGCGACGTCGACCCGGCGGCCGCCCGCAGGATCGTCGAGGAGTTCTTCACCGCCGCCGCCTCGGGCCGCACCGAACCGCTGGTGGCGCTGCTCACCGACGACGCGACCGCGATCTCCGACGGCGCCGGCCTGACCGAGACGCTGCTGCGGTACGACACACCGCAACGGATCGCGGCCATCGCCCGGGCCGGTTTCACGCCCACCTCCGCGAAACGGCGATTCGCCGGTGGCACGCCCGCCGTCCACTACGCGCTCGTCAACGGCTCCCCCGCCATCCTCTTCGTGCTCGGCGACCACGTCGTCGGCGCGGTGACGTTCGACCTCACCGGCGGCAGGATCGCCGCCGTCCACGGCGTCGCCGCACCTGCCCGCCTCCTCCGCCTCGCCGAGGCCTGGCGGCGGCACGAGCCGGGCCCGCCGCTCGTCACCCAGTGGTGATCCGGCGCCGGCCCGAGGTCACCGGGACGCCGGGAAGGCCCGGTCGTCGCCGAACACCCGCTCCGCCGCGGCGATGACGTCGTCGGCGCCGTCCGGTCCGGCCATCAGCTGCGGCTGGCGCAACCAGAACACCGTCGCGGCGGCGCCCTCCGCGCCGGGCGCCGGCAGCGCCCGGGCCAGGCCCCGCAGCGGCTCCAGCCCGCCCAGCGGCGGGTAACCGGCGTCGACGGGCACGCCCTCGGCCTCCAGGGCGCGGCTCACCCAGTCGCGATCGACGCCCGGCGCGGCCCGCAGCATCAGCAGGTGCCGCGAGTCGGCCGTCGTCCCGGCGGGCTGCGGCACCACCGCGACCGGGCGGTCCGCGGCGGCCAGGCCGGCCGCCACCCGCCGGGCGAACGCGTCGCGCGCGGCGACCTCGTCGTCCAGGCGGTCCAGCCACGGCAGCAGCAGCGCCGCCTGCAGCTCCGTCATGCGCAGGTTCCAGCCGACCTCGGCGTGGTGGTACCAGGCGCCGTCGCGGACCCGGCCGACGTTGCAGGCCGACCACACGCGGGCGGCCAGGTCGTCATCGTTCGTGACGATCAGCCCGCCCTCGCCGGCCGTCATCGCCTTGCTGGACTGGAAGCTGAACGTCCCCGCCGTCCCGTGCGACCCGACCGGCCGGCCGCGGTAGGACGCACCGTGCGCCTGCGCGCTGTCCTCGATGACGGCCAGCCCGTGCTCGGCGGCCAGCGCCAGCAGCTCGTCCAGCGGCGCCGGGCTGCCGGCCAGGTGGACGGGCATGACGGCGCGGGTCCGGTCGGTCAGTGCCGGCCGGACGGTGCCGGCCGTCAGGTGCAGGTGGCCGGGGTCGACGTCGGCGACCACCGGCACCGCGCCGAGCAGCAGCACCGCCGTCGCGCAGGCGACGAACGTGTAGGCCGGCACGACCACCTCGTCGCCGGGCCGGACGCCGGCCGCGCGCAGCGCCACGAACAGCGCCAGCGTGCCGTTCGTCAGCACGACGCCGTGCTTCGCGCCGTGCCGCCCGGCGAACTCCGCGGCCAGCCGCTCGCACAGCGGTCCGGACGTCGCGCCCCAGTGCCCGCTGTCGACCACCTCGGCGAGCAACTTGCGCTGCGCGTCCGACGCGGGCGGCGGCCAGGCCGGCCAGGGTGCGGTGCGGACGGGCGTGCCGCCGTCGATCGCGAGGGTCGTCATGGCATCTCCTGCAGGGCGGTGGGAAGGCGCCGGCCGAGCAGCCGGGCGGCGTTGCCGCCCAGCACCAGCGCGCGGTCGGCGTCTGACAAACGGGCCAGGCGTACCTTCCCCAGGCCCGGCCGCGGGTCGAGGAAGCACGCGTCGGTGCCGAACAGCACCCGGTCCGCGCCGGCGATCGCGACCATGCGCTCCAGCCAGCGGGTGGTGAGCCGGGAGCCGCAGATCTCCAGGTACAGGTTCGGCTGGGCGGCGGCCAGTCGCGCGGCGCTGTCGTAGCCGTCCGGCCACAGCCCGGCGTGCCCGACGAGCAGCGCGACGTCCGGGTGGCGGCGGGCCAGCTCGGCGAGGTCACCGGGGTCGGAGTACGGCGAGCGGGTCTGCCCGTGCGACAGCACCGGGACGCCCGCCGCGGCGGCCAGCTCGAGCAGCGGCTCGTACCGCGGGTCGGTCGCCGGGCACAGGTGGGTGTCCGGATGCAGCTTCAGGCCCCAGACGCCGGGCCGGTCCAGCTGGTCGCGCAGCAGCGCGGCCGCGTCCGGATGGTGCGGGTCGGCGACCAGCCAGACGCCGAGCCGGTCCGGGTACCGGTCGGCCTCCGCGAGCGCCAGCTCGTTGCCGGCGACGGTGTCGCGGCCGACGGCGAGCAGGTGCGACACGCCGACCGCGTCGATGCCGATCGCCGCGTTGGTGTCCAGCAGCCAGGCCGCGTCCGGCTCGGGCACGAAGAAGTCCGCCCACGCGCCGACGTGGCCGTGCGCATCGATGACCGGGCTCATGGCCGCTCCCCCGCCCGCAGCGCGTCGAACGAGCCGGAGGCGATCAGCTCGACGTCCGCGTCCGGCAGCCGCAGGTGCTCCAGCTGGAACCGCGGGCCGGCGTCGTCCCACACCGGCGCCCCGGTGCCGAACACCAGCCGGTGCGCGCCGGCCCGGCGGGCCAGCCACTCGATCGCGCCGGCCGCGACCAGCGTGCCGGTCTCGACGGACGCGCCCGGGTGGGCGGCCAGCAACTCGGCCAGTTCGCGCAGCGACCGGTAGCCGGGCGAGAGCACCAGCACCCGCAGCTCCGGCACCGCCGTCAGCAGGGCGCGGATGCGGTCCAGGCCGGTCTCGCCGGCGTCCAGCGCCAGCGGGATGCCGGCCGCGGCCAGCTCCTGCCACCAGCCCAGCGCCACCGGCCCGGTCAGCGCGAACCGGTGCCGCACCGGGCAGGCCCGCACCATCGCCGGTGCGGACGCGACGACGATGCCCGGGTCGCCCGGCCAGCCGGCCCCGGGCACCGCGGGCAGGACGACCGGGACGGTGACCAGCCGCTCGTGCCGGGCCTCGGCGGGCTGCTCGGTGGCGGGGTCGCCGTACAGCCCGCCGCTCGGCGTGACGGCGGCGCCGTCGATGCCGAGGTGGTCCAACTCCGCGAGCAGCCCCGCGACGTCCGCGGACGGCACGTGGTCGCCGGGGATCGGGCCGAGCAGCCGGTGGGCGTCGAAGATCCGCACTAGGGGGTGTCAGCCCTTCAAACCGGTCGTCGCGATGCTGTTCACCAGGTATCGCTGCAACACGCCGAAGATGATCAGGCACGGGACCACGCTGATGGCCGCCGACGCCATGATGCGCGCCCGCGTCACCGTCTCGGCGTTCAGCGTCGACAGGCCGACCGTCAGCGTGCGCATGTCGTCGGTCTGCGCGATCACCAGCGGCCACAGGAAGTCGTTCCAGTGCCACAGGAACACGAAGATGCCCAACGTCGCCAGGACCGGCTTGGTGAGCGGCAGCACCAGCCGCCAGAACACCGTCCACTCCCCCGCGCCGTCGATCTTCGCCGCGTCGAACAGGTCGTCGGGCAGGTCCTTGATGAACTGCCGCATCAGGAAGACCGACTGCGAGTTCGCCAGCGTCGGGACGATCAGCCCCCAGAACGTGTTGACGCCCTCCATCCGCGACACCAGCACGAACATCGGGATCAGCGTGGCCTGCGCCGGCACCATCAGCGTCGCGAGGAACGACCACATCAGCGCGTTGCTGCCCGGGAACCGCTTGCGGGCGAAGGCGTACCCGGCCATCGCGGCCGCCAGCAGGATGATCACCACGGAGACGATCGAGAAGACGAACGAGTTCAGCGTCCAGCGCAGGAACGACGACGCCGACAGCACCGCGGACAGGTTGTCCAGCGTCACCTCGTCCGGCATCTTCTGCGGGATGGTCTGCGCGCCCTCGGGCGTGATCGCCAGCACGAACACCGCGATGAACGGCAGCACGGTGAAGACCGACGCCAGGATCAGCAGGACGGTCAGCCAGGCGTTGGCCCCGGAACGGCGTCGGCGCTTCCGCGTGGGCGGCCGCGTCGTCGCCGTCGCGGGCGGTGCGGTGAGCGTGGTCACGTGTTCTCCCGGTCCAGGACGTAGCGCTGCACCAGCGAGATCGCGAGGACCACGAGGAACAGCATGACGCCGATGGTGGCGGCGTAGCCGAAGTCGAAGAACTTGAAGCCCTGGTCGTACAGCATGTACACCAATCCGTACGACGCGCGGGCCGGACCGCCGCCGGTCATGACGTAGATCGTGTCGAACACCTGGAACGCCACGATCGTCTCGATGACCACCACGAAGAAGAGCACCGGTTTCAGCAGCGGCAGCGTGATGCGGCGGAACTTCGCCCCCGCGCCGGCGCCGTCGAGCGTCGCCGCCTCCATGACGTCCTCGGGGATGTTCTTCAACCCGGCCAGCAGGATGAGCATCGAGTACCCGAAGCTCTTCCACACCGACACCACGGCCAGCGACCCCAGCACCATCGCCTGGTTGCCGGTGATGAACGGCACCGGCCCGAGGCCGACGCGCTCCAGCGCGCCGTTGATCAGGCCGTCGGTGTCGTAGATCCAGATCCAGATGATGCCGGCCATGACGAACGAGGTGACGTACGGCAGGAACAACAGCCCGCGGAACAGCCCCCGGCCGCGGATCACGTGGTGCAGCATCGTCGCCGTGCCCAACGACACCACCAGCGTCAGCGGCACGTACATCAGCGCGTACATCAGCGTGACGCGCAGGCTGTCGAAGAACAGGTCGTCCTCGATCAGCCGGCGGTAGTTCTCCGCGCCGATGAACTCGAAGTCCCCGCTCAGCCGGTAGTCGGTGAAGCTCATCCCGACGGCGCCGAGGCTCGGCACGAACCGGAAGATCACGAACAGCACGAGCATGGGCAGGACGAAGATCACGCCCCAGCCCGGGTCGCGGACCCGCTGCCGCCACGTCGGGCGAGGCGGTGCCGTGCGTTGCAACGTCATTCGGTTCTCCTCGCCCGCCACAGGGCGGCCGCCGCGTCGGCGGCCGCCCTGGTCACGGCGGTGTCGGCCGGGGCGTCAGCCGCCACGGGCGATCAGGTCGCGCGCCTCCGAGGCGGCGTCGGCCAGCGCGTCCTCGGGCGACTTCGAGCCCTGCAGAGCGGCCTGCAGCTGCGCCGATAGCACCGTCATGACCTGACGGGAGGTCGGCTCGACCTCGCCCGGGCGAGCGTACTGCAGCGCGTCGCTGAGCGTCGCCAGCGCGTCGTCGCCGGTGGGGTCCTCGACGTCGGTGCGGGCCGGGAACGTGCCGGCCTCCGCGTTCAGCGCCGCGTTGACGTCCGGGCTCGCGATGAACGACGCCACCTCGTACGCCGCATCCTCGTCGTCGTTGATACTGGTCAGCGCCAGGACGCCGGGGATGCCGAAGCTCACCTGCTCTTCGCCGGCCAGCGGCGCGCCGACCACCACGTTCTCGGCGCCGAGGCTGGTGCGCATGATCTGGATGTCCGGCAGCGTGATGGAGTACGTCATGGCCGTCGCGCCCGTGGTCAGCGGCCCGCCGTCGACGAGGTTCGTCTTCGTCGCCGCCTCGGCCGGCAGCCCGCCGGCCTCCTGGAGGTCGAGCAGGAACTGCAGCGCCTCCAGGCCCTCCGGCCCGTCGAAGGCCACGTCGGAGCCGTCCTCGGTGAAGACGGTGCCGCCGGCCTGCCACAACAGCGGGTAGAAGGTGAGGTTCAGCGTCGTCTCCGGGGAGCCGGAGTAGTCGAGGACCGAGACGCCGTTCGCCGCCAGCGCGGGCGCCGCCGCCATGACGTCGTCCCACGTGGCCGGCGGCTCGGTGAAGCCGGCCGCCTGGAACGCGGCCATGTTGTAGGCCGTCGTGGTGCTGGTGTGGTAGATCGGCACACCGTACAGCTCGTCCTCGAAGGTGACGACGTCCAGCGCGCTCGGCAGGTAGGCGTCGCGGTCGTCCTCGACGGCGCCGTCGAGCGGCTTCAGGCCGCCGCTGACCTGGTACTGCAGGGTCTGGTCGGGCGTGAGCAGCACGAGGTCCGGGCCCTGGCCGGAGGCGATCGCGGTGGCGATCTTCTCGTCCCTGCCCTCCCACGGCTGCTGCTCGATGGTCAGGTCGATGTCGTCGTGCTCGGCCTCGAAGTCGGCCTCGACCTGGTCCCAGAACGCGATGCTGGCGTCCTGGTCCGGAATGACCGGGTACATCCACACCGTGACCTCGGCCGAGCCGCCACCATCACCACCGGCCGTGTCGTCATCAGACCCGCCGCACGCGGCCACGGTCAGCGCGGCTGCCGCCGCGACTGCCACACTTCGAACTCGCACCGGAATCCTCCTTGCCCAGGAGCCGGCGAATACCGGCCTGGGCCGAAACTACAGCTGCCGATGTCAGCCGTCAAGGTGCCGCGGGCCGCGCGTCGCGGGTTGTTCGCCGATCGATATCCAGCAACCCATAATAACGGCCTTGACCGTATATATCGGCGCGGCTACGCTGCGGCCACTTCAGCCAAGGAGGCCGTATGCGTCCACGTCTGCTCGCCCTACTCGTGCTCGTGCTCTCGTTGCTGGTGCCATGGCCTGCGGCCGCGTCCACACCAGCCGAGGACGCGGCGTGGACCGCCGAGCCGCTCGGGCCGGCCAGCGTGGCGACGCCGACGGGCTCGGGTGACTTCATCGGCGACGTGCTGTGGTTCTCGACCCGGCAGGCCAAACCGCCGGCCCTGATCGGGCTGGACCCGGCCACCGGTCTCGCGGTCGACCAGATCCCACTGCCGGCCGGATCCGGCGCCTGGGTCAGCGCGGTGTCCGGCACCGATGTCTACGTCGGCACGTACACGCCGGCCAAGCTCTTCCGCGTCGACACCGTGACCGGCACGGCCGAGGAGATCCTGACGGCCGGCGGCTCCGGCGCGGTCGTCTACGCGCTGACCGTCGCACCCGACGGCATGGTGTACGCCGGGACCTTCGAGTCGTCCGGCGGGCGGATCTTCGCCTACGACCCGGCCACCGGGGCCGTCACCGACCTGGGCGTGACCGTGCCGGGCCAGGACTACGTGCGTGCGCTGGTGTCCGACGAGCGCTACCTCTACGCCGGCATCGGCTCGGCCGCGTCGCTGGTGCGCATCGACCGGGCCACCCTCGAGGTCACCGACCTCACTCCCCCGGACCTCGCCGGCGCCACCTTCGTGTCGTCGCTGGCCCTGCACGACGGCGTGCTGCTCGGTGGCATCTCGCCGCGCGGCCAGCTGCTCGCGCTGGACACCGCGGACCCGTCCCGGTACGAGCTGGTCCAGGCGCCGGCGGAGACGTTCGTCGTCGCGGTCACCGGTGGCGAGCCGGGCCGCGCCTACTTCGCCGCCCGCCCGTCGGGAACGCTGTACGGCTACGACCTGTGGTCGGGCACCGCCGAGGCGCTGGCCGTACCGGCGCCGGAGAAGGCGGCCAGCGGCCTCACCTTCCACGACGGCCGGGTCTGGGGCCTGGTCGACGGCCTCGCCTATGCCTACGACCCGGGCGACGGCGCCGTCACCGGGCTGCCGCTGGACGCCGCCGGCGTCACCCCGAGCCCGGAAGGGCCGATGGCGCTGGCCACCGACGGCGAGCACGTGTACGTGTCCGGCTCCGGCGGCGTCCAGATCCACGACCTCGCCACCGGCACCAGCAGCAGGGTCTTCGTCCCCGGCGAGGCGAAGTCGCTGTGGCCTGCCGGCGACACCGTCTATCTGTCCGTCTACACCAGGGCGCTGATCTACGAGCTGCCCTCGGTCGCCGGGCCCGTGCGTCCACTCGCGGAGATCGGCCACGAGCAGACCCGGCCGCGCGACTCGTTCCTCGACGACGGCACTGGCCGGCTCTACGTCGGCACCGAGCCGGACTACGGCCGCTACGGCGGCGCGCTGGCCGTGTACGACACCGCGAACGGCGGTCTCGACGTCTACCGCGACATCGTCGAGGACCAGACGATCTCCGCCGTCACCGCCGAGGGCGGCACCGTCTATATCGGCAGCGACATCAAGACCGGCAACGGCACCACCCCGATCGCGACCCGTGCCGAGGTCGCCGCCGTCGACGCGGACACCGGCGCGGTGCGCTGGTCGGTGCCCGCACCCGCCGGCGCCACCGTCGTCGGCGATCTCCAGCTGATCGGCGCCGAGCTGGTCGGCCTGACCTCGACCGGCCGGCTGTTCGGGCTCGACCCCGCGACCGGCGCGGTGCGGTGGGAGCACGCCCTGGGCGTCAACGCGTCGATCCTGACGCCGTCGGCCACCGGCGTCTACACGACCGACGGCAAGTCGATCTTCCGGCTGACCTGGCCCGAACCGGGCGCGCCGGTCGTCTCGACCGTCTACACCGGCCTCGCCGGCGAGTGGTACGGCCCGCCCTCGGTCGCCGCGACGCCGGACGGCACGGCGCTGTTCGCCGTGCAGGGCCGCACGCTCGTGCGTCTCGACGTGCCCGGCGAGCTGTTCGCCCCGGTGTCCGCGTCGGCGACGTCGTCGTGGGTGGGCCACCCGGACCGGTCCCGGCTGTGGCAGGCGTTCGTCACCGTCACCGTGCTGGACCGCGACGGTGCCCCGCTGGCCGGCGCCAGCGTGTCGGCCGCGTGGCGGCCCGACCGGGCCACCACCTGCGTGACCGGCGACGACGGCAGCTGCGTGCTGCGCCGCACCGTGCCCGACGCGGACGCCGTCACCGTCGACATCACCGGCGTCACCCACCCGTCGCTGCCGCGAGGCGCCGTCGAGGTGTCCGAGACCGTCACCGTCACCGCTCCGGAGAGGACCTCCCGATGACCGAACTCAGCCGCCGCACGTTCCTGTCCGCCGCCGCCGCGGCCGGCGCCCTGCCGATCCTGCCGGGGGTCGCGGGCACCGCTGCCGCCGCGGGCGCGCCGGCGCCGGAGCTGTTCGGGCCCGCGGCCGTGACGGCGGCCGTCGTCGGCATGGCGGTCGAGGGCGACACCGGCTACATCGTGACCCGGGGCCAGACCCCGCCCAAGATCGTCACCGTCGACCTGGCCAGCCGGACCGTGACCCGGATCGACCGGCTCGACCGCGGCGACGGCGGCTGGGCCTGCACGATCTCCGGCGGGCAGGTCTACGTCGGCACCTACCCGACCCCCGACCTCTACCGCTACGACCCCGCCACCGGCGAGGTCGAGCTCCTCGGCACCATTGGGCCGTCCGGCGGCTTCGTCTGGTGTCTGACGACGGCGCCCGACGGCACGGTGTACGCGGGCACATCGCCGCGCTGCGAGCTCTGGGAGTACCGGCCCGACACCGGGGTGCTGCGCAACCTCGGCCGGGTGGCCACGGACACCCAGTTCGCCCGGGTCGTCGCCGCCGACGACACGACGGTGTACGTGGGCACGACGCCGCTGCGCCACGTCATCGCCGTCGACCGCGCCACCGGGGCGAAGCGCGACATCTACCCGGCGGAGCTGGAACGGGCCGGGTCGGTCGACCCGATCATCGCGACCGGCGGCCGGGTGCTCGTCTCGGCCGGCGGCCAGGTGCTCGATCTCGCGCCCGACGGATCCGACTACAAGGTGATCGCCCCGCCCGAGCCGTCGACCATGATCGACGCGTTGACGCTGACACCGTCGGGCGAGTTGCTGGGCGCCGCGCGCCGCACCGGCGCGCTGTACCGGCGGGTCGGCGACGCGCTCGAGCAGGTGGGCACCGTCAACGTGGGCGACGAGACCCGTGGCATCTCGCTGCGCGACGGGTCGGTGCTGCTGGGCGGCGGCGGCAGCGGGACGCTGTGGTTCCACGACCTGGCCACTGGCGACACCGAGACGTTCGACCTCACCGAGCAGGCCGGCGTGGCCGGTCCCGATCTCGTCCAGTCGATCGCGTACGACGGCAGCGCCGCGTACGTGGGCGGGCACTTCTACCTCACCGTGCACCGGCCGTGGGCCGGCGCCGAGCCGCGCCGGATCCGGGTGGCCGGCGAGGTCAAGGCGATGCAGCCGCACCAGGGCCGGGTGCTGGCCGCCCTCTACCCGAGCGGCGAGCTGATCAGCGTCGACCCGGCCACCGACACCGTCACGTCGCTGGGCCTGCTCGGGAACGACCAGCAGCGTCCGTGGGAGCTGGCCCTCGACGCCGAGCGCGGCCTGCTCCTCGTCGCGTCGGCGCCGGGGACCGGCCGGCTGAACGGCGCGCTGACCGTACTGGACCTCGAGACCGGCGCGATGGACGCCTACGTCGGCGTGCTGCCGGATCAGGGCGTCATGTCGGTGACCTTGCACGACGGCATCGCGTACCTGGCCGGCGACACCTGGGGAGGCGGCGGCGCCACACCGACGCAGCCGGCCGCGCAGGTGGCCGCGTTCGACCTGGAGACCCGGACGGTGCTGTGGCGGGCCGAGCCGATCGCCGGGCAGGCCAGCCTCCAGCACGTCGAGGTGCACGACGGGTTCCTGTACGGCGTGTACAAGCGGGTGAGCGGCACCTGGTTCGCGCTGGACCTCGCCACCGGCACCGTCGTCCGTCAGGGCAAGCTCAGCGGCTACGGCGAGATCGTCGTGCACAACGACCAGGTCTTCGCGGCGACCAACTTCGGCGACTACCTCTACCGGCTGCGGCCCGACCACGACGCGGAGCAACTGGCCGGGCCGCTCGTCGCCAGCTGGTTCACCGTTCCTCAGCTGGAGTTCGAGCGGGGCTGGAAGGCGTGGGGCGTCGCCGGCCGTCAGCTGGCCCGGTTCGACCTGCATCCGCGGCATCGGCGCTGAGCTCACCGGCCAGCGCCAGCCAGGTCGTCGTCGGGATGGTCCCGGCGACGACCGGCGGGTCGATCCCGGTCGACGTGAGCAACCGGTGGGCGCGCTTCTTCGGCACGTGCGCCCCGAGGACCTCGCGGGCCGGCCGCCGCGGCGCACGGTAGGCGTCCTGCAGCAGCTTGCGGGCCAGCCGGGCCTGCGGCCGCGACACGTCCGGGCGGCGGCGGATCACCAGGTGCGCGGAGTCGACCGACGGCGCCGGCCGGAAGCTGCCCGGCCGGACCCGTCCGGCTATGCTCAGCTCGAACCGGGCCTGCCACCACGCCACCTCCAGGTCACGTGGCCGGGCCTCCGTCATGCGCTTGGCGAACCCCCACTCGACCAGCAGGTCCGCGCTCTCGACCGACGTCGCCTCCGGGTCCAGCAGCCGGCGCAGCAGCGCCGTCGAGATGGCGTACGGGATGTTCGCGACCACGGAGTAGGGGCGGCGCGGCAGCATGACGCTGCGCGCGTCGGCCTCGACCACGCGCACCTCGCCGGCGTCGGCGAAGCGCCGCTCCAGCTTCGCCACGAACCGCGGGTCGCGTTCGACGGCGATGACGCGGGCGCCGGTGGCCGCCAGCGGCGCGGTCAGCGCGCCGAGCCCGGCGCCCAGTTCGATGACCAGGTCGCCCGGCCCGGCGCCGGACGAGCGCACCATGCGAGCGCTGACCGACGGGTCCCGGAGCAGGTGGATGCCGGCGTGGTTCGGCTCGTCGCGGGTGCCGGTGCGGCGGCCGGGACGGTTCTGGCGGTTCGGGCGCTGGTGGGTGCGGGAGTGCCGTGGCATGGGCCATCACGACCAATCGGGAGCACGGAAGGACGCGGACGTCGAAGAGCCGCGCCGTGCGCCTCGGGTGTGGTCACCGAGGGGACGGACGCGGCCGCGGCGTGCTCCCGTGATTCCCGGCCCGGACCCCGTTCAGCCGGGGTCAGCCGGTGGTACGTGAAGCTACGCCGTGACGTGCCGGCGTATGCGCCAGTACGCCACAGCGCTGAAGTTTGTCGCTCCCATGGTGTCCAGGCTACCGGCCGGCCTCAGCCGGACACCAGCGAATTCGGCGTGACGGTGGCCTCGAACAGCGTCGTGAGCGTGACAACTCGTCCCGAAGGCCCTCGTCGGGAAGCCGCTCGAGGTCGCCGGCCGTCCGGCTGCGGAGCCGTCAGCGGCCGGACCGCAGCACCAGGTCTGTCATCGCAGCCACCGCCTGGGCCTGCGTGAGGTCGTGGTCGACGCAGAGCGAGCGCCAGGTCCAGAACGACGTCGCGTGCCCCACCAGCGCGCGGACCAGACGACGGCGCTCGGCCGCGCCATCGAACGGCGCCGCGAGCAGGTCGGCGATGGCGGCGTCGTTCGCCTCCAGCCCGGACCGGCTGCCGGCCGGCAAGGCGGCCTTGTCACGGTAGATGTTCGTGAGCATCGGCTGGCCGTCGCGGTAGAAGCGGTAGAGGTCGGTCAGACCTGTCTCCAGCCGGCGCGCGGGATCGTCGATGGCGGCCCAGGCGGCGGGATCCGGCGGGTGCTGCCCGGCCAGCCAGTGCGCGCTGCAGGCGGCGAAGAGCGCCTCGTCGTCCGGGAAGTGACGGTAGACGGTGAGCCGGGTGACTCCGGCCCGCTCGGCGATCGCCGAGATGCTGCCGGCGGACGGGCCCAGCGTGCCGTGCACCTCCACGGCGGCGTCGACGATGCGCTGGCGCGTCTCCTCCACCTGCTCGGCGCGCCTCGTCATGCGGTAGCCACGCACGTTCGCGGAACGGACCTGTTCACTCAACCCTTGACACTCCGGCTTCGTGGCTAAACACTTGATTGAACATAGGTGTATCACGAAATCGGGGGGACGTGTATACCCATGACCAGTGCCGAAGCACCTGCGCTGACCGTCGTCGCGCCAGGCGAGGGTGAGGTCGGCGACCTCGGCTCGATCGGCGTGCAGTTCAAACTCTGGGGCCGCGACACCGGGGAACAACTCTCGGTCGTCGAGCACCCGTTCCCCGTCGGCGCCCTGGTGCCCGCTCACCGGCATACGCGCGAGGACGAGTTCTCCATCGTCACCGCGGGCGAGATCGGTTTCCGCTCCGGCGACCGCGAGGTCGTCCTCGGGCCCGGCGGCTACATCACCAAGCCGCGCGGCGAGATCCACACGATGTGGAACGCCGGCCGCGAACCGGCTCGCATGATCGAGATCATCACGCCGGCCGGCTTCGAACACTTCTTCCACAGCATGGCCGAGCTGGTGGCGGAGGGGCCGCCGCCGGTGCCGCGGATGATGGAGCTCGCCGCGGCACACGGGCTCGAGCTGCACCAGCCGGAGTGGATGGCCGACCTCATCGCGCGGTACGACCTGCGCGACCCCTTCGCACCGGGCTGACGCTAGGCGCGTCGCCGCTCACCGCAGCAGTCCGCCGTCGACGACCTCGGCGCGTTCGCCCTGCGGCCGGCCAGTTCGGCCTGGTACTCCTCCGCCGGGCCGGAGCGGCCGACCGCGAACGCCTGCACCCCGCTGGTTGCAGCCAACCGGCCGGCCTCAGCCGGACACCAACGAATTCGGCGTGACGGTGACCTCGAACGGCGTGGTGAGCGTGACGCTCTCGTCGCCGCTGGCCCGCCCCACCTCGACGTAGCGGTCGTCCTTCAGGTCGTACGCCACGATCGACGGCACGTCGGGGTCGACGAGCCAGTACGACGCCACCTCGTGCTCGGCATAGACGGACGCCTTGAGGACCTCGTCGTAGCGCCGCGTGCTGCGCGACAACACCTCGACCGCCAGTACCAGCGGCGCGACGACGTTGCGCTCGAGGACGTCGGCCCGCCGGACGACGAGCAGGTCGGGCTGCAGCGACGTCACGTTGTCGGGCTGCCAGTCCAACGGAGCGACGTACACCTTCATCGGCTTGGGGACAGCCGCGCGTAGCATGACGGCGAGTTCGAGCAACGCATCCTGGTGCACGGGTCGCGGAGCCGGGCTCACGTGCAGGATCCCGTCGATGAGTTCGTAGCGAAGCCCGTCGGCCGGCGTCTTCTCGAGGTCGGCGACAGTCCATCGTTCGACTGCATGTGGCATCACCGTCATGGTTGTCATGGTGCCCCTTTCCGGGCTCGGTCGCCACTGACGCTCCCTCGGATCAGCACGCGCCGCACTCGCCGATCCGCGAATTGTGGACAACTAGCCGAGCAGCAGCTCGTTGTGGACAACCTCGGCGCGTTCGCCCTGCCAGCGGCGCCGCGCCCACCGGTCGTGCGTCACCACGACGACCGCCAGGCCGGCGCCGTCGACCGCCGCCTCGAGTTCCTCGACCAGCCCCAGCGACAGGTGGTTCGTCGGCTCGTCGAGGAGCAGCACCTGCGGCCGCGTCACCAGCAGCCGGGCCAGCGCGAGCCGCCGCTGCTGGCCGACCGACAGCGCGCCGACCGGGGACGCGAGCGCCGGGCCGGGCAGCAGGCCGAGGCCGGCCAGTTCGGCCTGGTACTCGTCCGCCGGGCCGGGGCGGCCGGCCGCGAACGCCTGCACCGCCGTCAGCTCCAGGTCGGCGAAACTGCCGGTCTGCGGCAGCCAGCCGATCCGCAGCCGGCGCGACCGCAGCACGTCACCGGTCTCCGGCTCCAGCGCCCCGGCCAGCACCGCCAGCAGCGACGACTTGCCGGAGCCGTTGCGGCCGGTGATCATCAGCCGCGTGTCGCGGGTGACGTCCAGCGCGCGGGCGGCGATGCGGCCGCGCACCTTGACGTCGCGGACGGCGATCAGCACGCCGTCGGGCACGTCGGCGCCGAGCGCGGCATCGAACGTCAGCAGCCGCGGCGGCTTCGGGATGCGCAGTTCCTCCAGCCGGCGTAGCCGGCTCTCGGCGTCGCGGACCCGCCGCGACACCGCCGCGTCGACCTTCTGGCTGAGGAAGTACGCCACGAACTTGTCGTTGTCGCGACGGCCGCGGCCCTCGTGGCCGACCCGGCGAGCGTCCTGCTTGACGACGGCGCGCGCGGCGTCGACGTCGTCGGTCCAGGTGGCGTACGCCTGCTCCCACCGGGCCCGGGCGGCGGCCTTGCCGGCCAGGTAATCGGTGTATGTGCCGGTGTAGCGGGCCGGGCCGATGTGCGGGGCGCCGTCGCGGTCGACCGTCAGCGCCGGGTCGAGGTCGAGGATGGACGTCGCGACGCCGTCGAGGAACGCGCGGTCGTGCGAGACGACGACGACGGCGCCGCGGTGCGCCCGCAGCGCCTCCTCGAGGAACGCGATCGCGTCGTCGTCGAGGTGGTTCGTCGGCTCGTCCAGCAGCAACACGTCGGGCGCCCGCACCAGCGCGAGCGCCAGCGCCAGCCGGGACCGCTGGCCGCCGGACAGCGTGTCGACCGGCCGCTCCCCCGCGACGTCGGCCAGGCCGAGCCCGGCCAGCGCGCGGGCCGCCCGGGCGTCGGCCGACCAGCCGTCGCGGTGCTCGAACTCGGCCAGCAGGTCGCCGTACTCGTCCAGCACCGACTGGTCGCCGTCGGCGAGCCGCGCCTCGGCGGCGCGCATGCGCTGCTCGAGGACGCGGAACTCCGCCAGCGCGGCGTCGACGGCATCGTCGACGGTGCCGCCGGCCGGCAGGTCGGGCTCCTGGGTGAGGTAGCCGAGGGTGCCGTGCCGCTCGACGGCGCCGGAGTCGGGCCGCTCCACCCCGGCCGACAACCGCAGCAGCGTCGTCTTGCCGACACCGTTCTCGCCGACGATCCCCAGCCGCTCGCCCGCGGCGGCGTCGTAGCCGACCCCGTCGAGGACCCGGCGGCCGGCGTAGGAGATGGAAACAGCGCGTACGGAGAGGAGAGACACGTGACGACCTCGACGAGGTTGCTGGGGGCCCGCCGGGTGGACACACCTCGGGCGCGGGCGAGAGTCACGTGTCAGATCACATCGATATCGATGATGCCACTCTCGCCCGCGCCCGGGCAAATGATTTCCGGTGCGTCAGCTCCGGGGCTGCTCCGGCACGCAGCGCGCCGGCCTCGTGGGTGCGGAGCACACCTCGCGAAACGCAGTGGGGCGCCTCAAACCTAGACATTACGGTCCGGACCGTAATAGCATCCCGCGCATGATTCCCCGCCGCCGCTTCCTCCAGGCAGCCGCCGCCACCGGCGCGGCCGTCACCCTTCCCGCCGTCACCTCCCTCCCCGCCTCGGCCGCCACCCGGCCGGCCGAGGGCACCGTCACCGACCTCGGACCGGCCAGCGTGGCCAGCCCTCTGGGCAACGGCGAGTTCGTCGGCGACGTCCTCTACATGGGCTCGCGCGGTCTGGCCCCCAACGTCGTCGGCGCCTGGGACCTGGGCACCGACACCATCGCCGAGCACTTCGAGATCCAGACGGGCATCGGCATCTGGGCGATGTGCAAGGTCGGCACCGACGTCTACGTCGGCACGCACTCGCGCTCCGACCTCTACCGGATCGATTCGATCAGCGGCGAGGTGAGCAAGCTCGCCGAGTACCCCGACCACTTCATCTGGACCATGGCCGCCTCCCCCGACGGCAAGATCTACATGGGGATGTCGGAGCCGGGGCGCGTCGTCGAGTACGACCCGGCCACCGGCGCCAGCCGCGACCTGGGTCAGCCCGCACCCGGCGAGTCCTACGTGCGCAGCATCCAGGCCGACGACACCTACGTCTACGCCGGCATCGGTGCCAATGCCCACCTCATCGCCATCCACCGGCAGACCGGTGAGAAGCGCGAGTTGCTGCCCGCGGAGCTGCTGGACCGCGACTGGGTCTCCAGCATGAGCATCAGCGCCACTCACATCGCCGGCGGGCTCAACTCCACCGCCGAGCTCGTCGTCCTCGACAAGGCCGACCCCGGCAAGTACCGGATCGTGAAGGCCAGCGCCGCGGGCGAGAAGTACACCGTCGCCGTCCTCATCCACGACGACTGGGTCTACTTCGCCGGCCGCCCCACCGGGACGGTCTACCGCGTCCCGGTGAACGGCGGTGAGGTGGAGGTTCTGGGCGTGCCGTTCCCGGAGGCGCAGACGGTGCGCCTCCTCGAGCACGGCGGGCGGATCTACGGCCTGCAGGACCCCGGCATCTTCGTCTACGACCCGGCCACGGGCTCGATGGACTACGTCAGCCATGTCCAGCGCGGCTTCCGCGCCGCCGCCGAGGCGCCGATGTCGGTGCACTCCGACGGCAAGGTCGTCTACGTCGGCGGCAAGAGCGGAGCCGACCTGCACGACCTGGCCTCGGGCGAGGTCACCCGGCTGGACATCCCGGGCGAGCCCAAGACGGCCGTCACCGTCGACGGCACCACCTACCTCGGCATCTACACCCAGGCCGCGCTCTACTCCCACCGGAGGGGCGACGCGGAGGCCGAGTTGCTGTTCCGCACCGGCCACAACCAGGACCGGCCCAAGGACCTGGCCTACGACCGCGCCACCGGCCTGATCGCCATGTCCACCCAGCCCGAGCCCGGCCACCCCAACGGCGCCCTGGACCTGTACGACCCCAGGACCGGCAAGCTGGACACCTACCGCCCGGTCATCGAGCGGCAGACGGTGTTCTCGCTGACCGCCGTCGCCGGAACGCTCTTTCTGGGCACCAGTACGCAGGAGGGCCTCGGCTCGCCGCCCGTCACCCCCACCGCCAAGCTGGCCGCCTTCGACCTGCGCACCAGGACGGTGAAGTGGGAACTGGAGGTGCTCCCGGGCATCGGCGCCATCATGGACCTGGGGCACACCCCGCTGGCCGTGTACGGCATCACCAACACCGGTGTGCTGTTCGAGTACAGCCTGGTGGAGCGCAAGATCACCCGGACGCTGAAGGTCAGCGAGCGAGGCGGCGACCTGCTGATCGCCGGGTTCACCGCCTACACCAGCGACGTGAACGCCGTCTACCGGATCGACCTCGTCCCCTTCAGGGCGAAGAAGATCGTCGACGGGCTCGCGAGCGACTGGTTCGGCGGCGGTTCCCGGCTCAACATCGCACCCAACGGCCGCGCCCTCTACGCGTTGAAGGGGCGCAACCTGATCAGCATCGCGATCCGCCCGATCCTCGGCTGAGGCGCGGGCGGCACTCAGTTCTCGGGCTTCTCCGCGACGGCGTCGATGCCGGCCTCCTTGCGTTGCTGGGCGGTGATCGGCGCCGGCGCGGCGGTCAGCGGGTCGTAGCCGCCGCCGGTCTTCGGGAACGCGATGACCTCACGGATGGAGTCGGAGCCGGCCAGCAGCGCGGTGATGCGGTCCCAGCCGAACGCGATGCCGCCGTGCGGCGGGGCGCCGAACTTGAACGCGTCGAGCAGGAAGCCGAACTTCTCCTGCGCCTCCTCCTGGCTCAGGCCCATGACCCGGAAGACCCGCTCCTGCACGTCGCGCCGGTGGATACGGATCGACCCGCCGCCGATCTCGTTGCCGTTGCAGACGATGTCGTAGGCGTAGGCCAGCGCGTTGCCGGGGTCGGTGTCGAAGGTATCCAGCGACTCGGGCTTCGGCGACGTGAACGCGTGGTGCACGGCGGTCCAGGCGCCGGACCCGACGGCGACGTCGTCGGTCTCGTCGACCGGCTCGAACAGCGGCGCGTCGACCACCCAGGTGAACGCCCAGGCGCTCTCGTCGATCAGGCCCGCGCGACGGCCGATCTCCAGCCGGGCCGCGCCGAGCAGCGCCTGCGACCCGCGCCGGGCGCCGGCGGCGAAGAACACCGCGTCGCCCGGGACCGCGCCGACCAGCTTCGGCAGCCCGGCCTTCTCGTCCTCGGACAGGTTCTTCGCGACCGGCCCGGACAGCTCACCGTCGGCGCCGACCAGCACGTACGCCAAGCCGCGGGCGCCGCGCGCCTTGGCCCAGTCCTGCCAGCCGTCGAGCTCCTTGCGGGTCTGCGACGCGCCGCCCGGGTGCACGACGGCGCCGACGTAGGGCGCCTGGAAGACCCGGAACGCGGTGTTCGCGAAGTGCTCGGTGACCTCGGTCAGCTCCTGGCCGAAGCGCAGGTCCGGCTTGTCGGAGCCGAAGCGGTCCATGGCGTCGCGGTAGGTGATGCGCGGGATCGGCGTCGTGACCTCGTGGCCGACCAGCGCCCACAGCGCCGTCAGCACCCGCTCGGCCAGCGCGATGACGTCGTCCTGCTCGACGAAGCTCATCTCGATGTCGAGCTGGGTGAACTCGGGCTGGCGGTCGGCGCGGAAGTCCTCGTCGCGGTAGCAGCGGGCGATCTGGAAGTACCGCTCCAGCCCGGCCACCATGAGCAGCTGCTTGAACAGCTGCGGCGACTGCGGCAGCGCGTACCACGACCCCGGCCGCAGCCGGGCCGGCACCAGGAAGTCGCGCGCCCCCTCCGGCGTCGAACGGGTCAGCGTCGGCGTCTCGACCTCGACGAAGTCCTCGGCCAGCAGGACGTCGCGGGCGGCCTTGTTGACGGCGCTGCGCAGCCGGATGGCCGCGGCCGGGCCGGATCGGCGCAGGTCGAGGTAGCGGTACTTCAGCCGCACCTCCTCGCCGACGTCGACGTGGTCGTCGATCTGGAACGGCAGCGGCTCGGCCTCGCTCAGCACCTGGACGTCGTCGGCGACGACCTCGATCTCGCCGGTGGGCAGGTTCGGGTTCTCGTTGCCGTCCGGACGGCGGCCGACCTGACCCGTCACCCGCACGCAGAACTCGTTGCGCAGCCCATGGGCCACCGCCTCGTCGCGCACCACCACCTGCGCCACCCCGGACGCGTCGCGCAGATCCAGGAACGCCACTCCCCCGTGATCGCGGCGGCGGGCCACCCAGCCGGTGAGGGTGACGGTCTGGCCGGCGTGGCCGGCACGCAAGGTGCCGGCCTCGTGGGTGCGGAGCACGGATGGTCCTCTCGGGGTCGTTGTGCTGACCCCGCGATCCTACGTAACACGCCGCGCGGACGGCGAGGCGATTACCCCGGTCAGAACAGTGCGTCCTGGCCGGGCTCTGCCGGCGCCGGCTCGGGCGTGAGCCGCGGGCCCCAGCGCTTGCCGTGCAGCGGGTGCCGGCGGTCGTCGAGCGGCCGGTCGGACGGTTCGTCGTCGTCACGGAGCCGGTGCTTGCGCAGGTGCGGCTCGACCCGGGCACGCAGCCAGTCGCGGTAGCGCTGATCGGAGTACGAACCGCCGTGGTAGAGCCGCCGGTAGAGCGGCAGCAGGTCGGGCCGGGTGGCCTCCAGCCAGCCCAGATACCACTCCCGCGCGCCCGGCCGCAGGTGCAGCGGGATGTGGCTGATGCCCGTGGCGCCCGCCTCGGCGACGGCCGCGACCAGCGCGGACAGCTGTTCCTCGGAGTCGGTCAGCCCGGGCAGGATCGGCGCCAGCAGGACGGTGCACGGCAGCCCGGCCGCGCGCACGGCCCGGATGAGGTCGAGCCGCGCCTTCGGCGTCGGCGTGCCCGGCTCGACGGAGCGGTGCAGGGTCTCGTCGAGCAGCGCCAGCGACACCCCGATGCCGACCGGGACGTCCTCGGCGGCGCGCCGCAGCAGCGGGAGGTCGCGGCGCAGCAGCGTGCCCTTCGTCAGGATGCTGAACGGCGTGCCGGACCCGGCCAGCGCCTCGATGACGCCGGGCATCAGCCGGTAGCGGCCCTCGGCGCGCTGGTACGGGTCGGTGTTGGTGCCCATGGCGACGTGCTCGCGCGCCCAGGTGCGCCGGGCGACCTCGCACCGCAGCACGTCGGCGACGTTGACCTTGACGATGACCTGCCGGTCGAAGTCAGCGCCCGCGTCGAGGTCGAGGTAGGTGTGGGTGTTGCGGGCGAAGCAGTTGTGGCTGACGACGCCGTGCGCGATGAAGTCGCCGGTGCCGGTGGTGAGGTCGAACATCGGCAGCTCGACGTCCATCGCCCGCACGTAGCTGACCGCCAGCGCGTCGCCGGGCCGCACCGCCGCACCGACGACGCTGCGGCGCAGGCCCATCAGGCGGTCGCGGGTGGTCAGGTGCGGCCGCTCCGGCTCGCCGTCGCCGCCCGGAGCGACGTGCTTCCATCCGTCGGCGGTCAGGAACCGGTGGTCGCCACTCGCGACGATGGACGTGCCGCCGTCGAGCTCGACCCGGAACGCCGGCTTCGACGTGCGCCAGTGGTCGAGCACCTGGGTGCGCACCAGCCGGCGGCTCTGCCCCTCGCGGCGGGTGCCGAGCACGTGGTCGCCCGGCCGGACCCGCGCCAGCGGCACCGTGGAGCCGTCGGCCATGCTGACGGGCGCGTAGCCGGACAGGCAGTACGTGCAGGCGTGGCTGCAGCCGCGGTACGGGTTCACCGTCCACCGGAACGGCACGTGCGCCGCCGCCGGCACCTTGTTCAGCGCCGACTTGGACGTGACCTCGTGGAACGTGATGCCGTCGAACTCGGGCGTGCGCACGCTGCGGACCAGCCCGGCGATGCGCTGCAGCCCCGGCAGCGCGCCGCCGTCGGCCACCGCAAGCTCCTGACCATCCCAGCGCACCCACCTATTCGAACACACGTTCGGACGGGTGGCAAGTCAGGTCACGGCCCCCAGCAGCGGCAGGCACGGCGCGAGCCCGTCGATCGTCGCGTCGACACTGCGGTGCTCGTCCCACGCCTGCCGGGTCAGCCGGAACCGCTGCTCGAGGGCCAGCTTCCCCCTGGCGATGCCGCGACTGGTGCCGTTCTCGGCGTAGCCGAGCTTGCGCGACACCCGCAGCGACGCGTGGTTGTCCAGGTAGCCGACCGACACCGCCTCGTCGGCGCCCAGCCCGGCGAACGCCAGGTGCAGCATGGCCGCGCGCATCTCGGTGCCGATGCCCTGCCCGTGGTGGCGCAGGCCGAGCCAGGACTCGGACTGGACCTGCCGCTGGATGGCGAAGTCGTCGGCCTCGACCTCTTGGACGCCGACCGGCCGCCCGTCCAGGAAGACGACCAGGTTCAGCGCCCACGAGTCGGGCTTGAGCTCCGCCAGGGTGCTCCAGTGGCGCTGGATGACCCGGCGGGCGCGGTCGGCGGGCGGCAGCTCGGACCACGGGTTCCCGAACGGCATGAGGTCCGGCTCGTGGATGCCGTCCATGGCCAGTTCGGCCAGCTCGGCCAACTCCTCGGGCGCGGGCAGCCGCAACTCCAGCCTCGGGGTCCGCACCCGGAGCCCGAAGACGGGGAAGTGATCGATCAGCATCGCCCACAGTGTGGTCGGCGAACCCGGCCGGCGCCACGCAATTTTTGCCCGGCCGCTCACCTTGGCGGGCGTTCGGCCGGCTCCGCTAGCCGCTCTCGGGTTGAACATCAACCTTTTGCGTTGTGATAGCAGCACAGAAGGTTGATGATCAACGGCGAGGACTGGGGCAGCGCGGGCGTCGCGTTCGGGTAGGCATGACCCGCCCCTCTAGGGAGGGTGCCCACCCTATGGGCGGGCACCGACAACCTCGCGCCGCGGGCGGGGCGGCCGGCGCACGATGACCGGCGAACCGTCGGCGATCGACCACGTCATCATGTGGTCGATCGCCGATGATCATCACCAGCGCTGGCGGCTACACCAGCCGTTTGAGGTGGGTGACCAGACCGTTCACCGAGACCGCCTGCTGGTCGCCGGTCGTGAGGTCCTTCACCTGGGCCACGCCCTCGGCGAGGTCGCGCTCCCCCACGACGACGGCGTACTTGGCGCCGCTGCGGTCGGCCGCCTTCATGGCGCCCTTGAGGCCGCGGCCGCCGGTGGCGAGGTCGGCCGCGACGCCCTCACGCCGCAGCGACGTCACCAGGCCGAACGCCCACGCCGCCGCCTCGTCTCCGAGAGGGACGGCGAAGACGTCGACGCCGGTGGCTCCCGGCAGCGGCAGCCCTTCGGCCTCCATCGCCAGCAGTGTGCGGTCCGCTCCGAGCGCCCAGCCGACGCCGGGCAGCGACGGCCCGCCGATCAGCTCGGACAGGCCGTCGTAGCGGCCGCCGCCGCCGACCGCGGACTGCGAGCCGAGCCCGTCGTGGACGAACTCGAACAGGGTGCGGGTGTAGTAGTCGAGGCCCCGCACCAGCCGCGGGTCGTCCTCGAACTCGACGCCGGCCGACGTCAGCAGGGCGCGGACGGTGTCGTGGTGGGCGCGGTCGGACGGCGACAGGAAGTCGGTGATCAGCGGGGCCGACGCCAGCGCCTTCTGGATCTCCGGCCGCTTGTCGTCGAGCACCCGTAGCGGGTTGAGCTCCACCCGCCGCGCGGTCTCGTCGTCGAGGTCGAGGGCGCGCAGGTATTCCTGCAGGGCCTCGCGGTAGGCCGGACGGGACTCGTGCGAGCCGAGCGTGTTCAGCAGCACCCGCACGCCGGTCAGCCCGAGCGCCCGGTAGGCGTCGACGGCGAGGACGATCAGCTCGGCATCGCTGGCGGCGTCCTCGGTGCCCAGGATCTCGGCCCCGACCTGCGAGAAGTGCCGGTACCGGCCCTTCTGTGGCCGCTCGTAGCGGTAGTACGACCCGGAGTACCACAGCTTCACCGGCAGCGCGCCACGGTGCAGGTTGTTCTCGAGCACGGCGCGCAGCACCGGCGCCGTCCCCTCCGGCCGCAGCGTGACGTCGTCGCCGCCGCGGGTGGTGAAGGAGTACATCTCCTTGCTGACGATGTCCGTCGACTCGCCGACGCCGCGGGCGAACAGCGTCGTCTCCTCGAAGCTGGGCGTCTCGACGTAGCCGTAGCCGGCCGTGCGGAGCGGGGCGGCCATGGCGTCGCGGACGGCGAGCATGGCCTCGCCGCGCGGCGGCACGAGGTCGAAGGTGCCCTTCGGGGCACGGAAGGCAGGTTCAGTCACGTCTTACAGTCCTCGCAGGTACGGGTTGGATGCGCGTTCGCGGTCGAGGGTCGACGACGGGCCGTGGCCGGGCCGGACGGTGGTGAGTCCGGGCAACTCGTCGTCCGACGCGAGCCGGGTCAGCGTCGCGCGCATGAGCGCGTCGTCGCCGCCGGGGAGGTCAGTGCGGCCCACCGTGCCCGCGAACAGCACATCGCCGGTGAGGACGACGCCGTCGGCGGGGGCGTAGTAGAGCGTCGACCCCTCGGTATGGCCCGGGGCGTGGATCGCGCGCAGCCCGACGCCGGCGAGGTCCAACTCGGTCTCGGCGCCGTCGAACGTGCGGACGTCGGACGGCGGCGTCCACGCGGCGCCGAACTGGGCGAACTGCGCCGCCAGCTGCGGCCCGAGCGAGCCGAGCGGGTCTGCCAGCCGGTACGCGTCGCGCTCGTGCAGGTGGACGGGGAGGCCGGGCAACTCGCTCAGCCCATGGGTGTGGTCGAGGTGACCGTGGGTGACGAGGACGGCGACCGGCGTCAGCCCGTGCTCCGCGACCAGCTTCGCCAGCGGCTCACCGACCCCGATGCCGGGGTCGACGACGACGCACTCGCGGCCGGTCCCGGCCGCCACGACGTAGCAGTTGGTGCCCAGGACGGGCGCGACGACGGTGAGTAGGAGCACCCACGCAGGTTACCGGCGGGCCACTCATCGCCGCGAACTCGTTACCTGATTCCCGCCGTGTACTGCCTAGACTGTCTCCGCGTACCACAGACGTGGAGGGGGGTCGCCGCGGCCTTCCCGGACGTTTTGCGACGAAGCGGGAGGATGGCCGGTGGCCCAGAGCTCCAAGCAACGGCGACGTGAGCTCGCGCGCCAGCACCACGAGCGCCAGCAGGCGCGGCGGACCGCCGAGGCGGCGCGCCGGCGGAGGATCGGCCTCGTCGTGGGCGCCGCCATCGTCGTGGTGGCGCTGGTCATGGGCACGTTGCTGGTGTCCGGCGCGCTCGGCGGCGACGACGACCCGGTCGCGGCCGGCTCCGAGACCTCGCCGTCCGCCGAGGCCCCAGCGGGCCCCTGCGCCTACCGCGCCGCCGGCGAGTCGGCCGTCCCGAACCTCGGCACGCCTCCGGCCGTCGACCCTGCCGCGCTCACGACGCCGCTGCCGACCACCGCGACGCTGACGATCAACGGGGCGCCGGTCACCGTCACCCTCGACGCCGGCGCGCCGTGCACCGTCAACTCGCTGACCTTCCTGGCCGCCGCCGGCTACTACAACGCCACCACCTGCCACCGCCTGACCACGTCGGACTCCCTGAAGGTGCTGCAGTGCGGCGACCCCACCGGCACCGGCTCGGGCGGCCCCGGCTACGAGTACGACAACGAGAACACCGACGGCGCCACCTACCCGGCCGGTACCGTGGCGATGGCCAACGGCGGGCCGAACACCAACGGCAGCCAGTTCTTCCTGGTGTACGGCGACTCCCAGCTGCCGCCCGACTACACCGTCTTCGGCCAGATCACCTCCGGTCTGGACGTGATCACCGGTATCGCCGACGCTGGAACTGACAACGGATCGGACGATGGCGCGCCCATCACCCCGGTCACCCTCGATTCCGTCACCACCGCCTGACCCGGATGAGGACACCGTGACGAACACGACTGGTAGCCCCGAGCACGACGACCCGGCGACGCCTGCCGCGGAAGTCGAGCCCACGGCCCCCGAGTCCCCGAGCGCCGCCGAGCCGGCGCCCGAAGCCGCCACGCCCGCAGCCCTCGCGGCCGAGGCGCCGTCGGAGGCAGCGCCGGACGTGCCGTCGGAGGAAGCATCGGAGCCGGCCGGAGCGCCGGCCGAGGACGCCGCTCCCGAACCGGCGCCCGTGCCGACCCCGGCCGACGTGGCGCCGGCGCCCGCTGCGGCCGAGCCCGAGGCCGCCGAGGCCCCGCCCGCTGAGCCCGCGCCCGCTGAGCCCGCGCCCGCTGAGCCCGCGGCCGCTGAGCCGGCGCCCGCACCTGCCGGGCCGGCCGCGCCCACCGTCGCCTCCAACGAGTGGGGCCGCGTCGACGAGACCGGCGAGGTGTACGTCCGCACCGCCGAGGGCGAGCGCAGCATCGGCTCGTGGCAGGTCGGCAAGCCCGAGGAGGCGCTGGCCTTCTTCGTGCGCAAGTACGAGGACCTCGCCGTGCAGGTCGACCTGCTGGAGACCCGGCTCGAGTCCGGCGCCGCCGCGCCCGACGACACCGCCCAGGGCGTCTCGAAGGTGCGCGCGCAGATCGCCGAGGCGCACGCCATCGGCGACCTCGGCGCGCTGACGACCCGGCTCGACGCCCTCGACGCCCGCATCGCCGAGCGGCGGGCCGAGCGCCGCGCCGCCCGGGCGAAGGCGCTGGACGAGGCGCGCGGGCGCAAGGAGCAGATCGCGTCGCAGGCCGAGGCCATCGCCGAGGGCAACGACTGGCGCAACGGCGCCGACACCCTGCGCGGCCTGCTCGAGGAGTGGAAGGGCCTGCCCCGGCTCGACCGCGGCACCGACGACGAGCTGTGGCGCCGGTTCTCGTCCGCCCGCACGCACTACACCCGCCGGCGCAAGGCGCACTTCTCCGAGCTGGCCGAGCGCCGCGACGAGGCCCGCGTCATCAAGGAGCGCATCCTCGCCGAGGCCGAGGAGATCAGCGGCTCGACCGACTGGGGTCCGACGTCGCGGCGCTACCGCGAGCTGATGTCGCAGTGGAAGGCCGCCGGGCCGGCGCCGCGCGGCGTCGAGGACAGCCTGTGGAAGAGGTTCCGGGCCGCTCAGGACATCTTCTTCGGCGCCCGGACCACGCACCAGTCCCAGCGCGACGACGAGCAGGTGGCCAACCTCGAGGTCAAGGAGGGCATCCTCACGCAGGCCGAGGCGCTGCTGCCGATCACCGACTGGAAGGCCGCCCGCCAGCAGCTGCGTGGGCTGCAGGAGCGCTGGGAGGACGCCGGCCACGTGCCGCGCGACTCCATGCGCTCGATCGAGGGCCGCATGCGCAAGGTCGAGGACGCCATCCGCGAGGCCGAGCAGAACGAGTGGCAGCGGTCCAACCCCGAGGCCCGGGCGCGTGCTCAGGCCACGGTCACGCAGCTCGAGGCGTCGATCGCCGACCTGGAGTCGAAGGCCGCCAAGGCCCGCGAGGCCGGCAACGAGCGCAAGCTGCGCGAGGCCGAGGAGGCCATCACCGCCCGCAAGTCGTGGCTCGAGCAGGCTCAGCAGGCGCTGGAGGAGTTCACCAGCTGACGCCGCCGGCGCCGACTCAGTGGGTCGGCGCCGGGATGCCGCTGGTGAGCCGGTAGGCGTCGAAGACGCCCTCGACGCCGCGGACCGCCTTGAGCACGTGGCCGAGGTGCTTCGGGTCGGCCATCTCGAAGGTGAACCGGCTGGTGGCGATGCGGTCGGTGTTGGTGGAGACCGTGGCCGACAGGATGTTCACGTGCTGGTCGGACAGCACCCTGGTGACGTCGGACAGCAGCCGGGCGCGGTCGAGCGCCTCGACCTGGATGGCGACCAGGAACATGCTGTTGGCCGTCGGTGCCCACTCGACCTCGACCATGCGGCCGTGCTGGCGGCGCAGGCCGTCGACGTTCACGCAGTCTTCGCGGTGCACCGACACGCCGGAACCGCGGGTGACGAAGCCGACGATGGTGTCGCCGGGCACCGGGGTGCAGCAGCGGGCCAGCTTGACCCACACGTCGGAGACGCCCTTGACGACGACGCCGGGGTCGCCGCCGCTGCGCCGGCGGGGACGGTCGGGCGTGGCCGCCTCGGCGACGTCCTCGGTGGTGCCCTCTTCGCCGCCGAGGATCTGCACCAGCTTCTGCACGATGCTCTGCGCGGAGACGTTGCCCTCGCCGACCGCCGCGTACAGCGCGGAGATGTCGGGGTAGCGCATGTCGTCGGCGACGGCCTTGAGCGACTCCTGGCTCATCATGCGCTGCAGCGGGAGGTCCTGCTTGCGCATGGCCCGCGCGATGGCGTCCTTGCCGTGCTCGATGGCCTCTTCGCGGCGCTCCTTGGAGAACCACTGCTTGATCTTGTTGCGGGCCCGGGCGCTGGTGACGAACGTCAGCCAGTCGCGGCTCGGGCCGGCACCCTGCGCCTTCGAGGTGAACACCTCGACGACGTCGCCGTTGTCGAGGTTGGACTCCAGCGGCACCAGCCGGCCGTTGACGCGCGCGCCGATGGTGCGGTGGCCGATGTCGGTGTGGACGGCGTACGCGAAGTCGACCGGCGTGGCCGCGGCCGGCAGCGCGACGACGTCGCCCTTCGGGGTGAAGACGAAGACCTCGTTGGACTCCATCTCGAACCGCAGCGACTCGAGGAACTCCCCCGGGTCCTCGGTCTCCTTCTGCCAGTCGAGCAGCTGGCGCAGCCAGGCCATGTCGTTGCCGGCGGCGTCGCCGTGGCTGACGTGCTTGTCGGCCTCGCGGCCGGCGTTGGAGTCTTCCTTGTACTTCCAGTGCGCGGCGATGCCGTACTCGGCCCGGCGGTGCATGGCGTGGGTGCGGATCTGCAGCTCGACCGGCTTGCCGCCCGGCCCGATGACCGTGGTGTGCAGCGACTGGTACATGTTGAACTTCGGCATCGCGATGAAGTCCTTGAACCGGCCGGGCACCGGGTTCCAGCGGGCGTGCACGATGCCCAGGACGGCGTAACAGTCGCGCACCGACTCGACCAGCACGCGGATGCCGACGAGGTCGTAGATGTCGGCGAAGTCGCGGCCGCGGACGATCATCTTCTGGTAGATCGAGTAGTAGTGCTTCGGCCGCCCGTAGACGTTGGCCTTGAGCTTCGACACCCGCAGGTCGCCCTGCACCTGGTCGATGACCGAGGCGAGGTAGTCGTCGCGCGACGGCGCCCGCTCGGCCACCAGCCGCACGATCTCGTCGTACACCTTGGGGTGCAGGGTGGCGAAGGAGAGGTCCTCGAGCTCCCACTTGATGGTGTTCATGCCCAGCCGGTGCGCCAGCGGGGCGTAGATCTCCAGCGTCTCGTGCGCCTTGCGCCGCGCCGACTCCTTCGGCACGTAGCGCCAGGTGCGGGCGTTGTGCAGGCGGTCGGCCAGCTTGATGACCAGGACGCGGATGTCCTTGGCCATGGCGATGACCATCTTGCGGACGGTCTCGGCCTGCGCGGCCTGCCCGTACTTGACCTTGTCGAGCTTCGTGACGCCGTCGACCAGCATGGCGATCTCGTCGCCGAACTCGCCGCGCAGCTGGTCGAGGCCGTACTCGGTGTCTTCGACGGTGTCGTGCAGCAGCGCCGCGGCCAGCGTGGGCGGCGTCATGCCCAGCTCGGCGAGGATGGTGGTGACCGCCAGCGGGTGCGTGATGTACGGGTCGCCGCTCTTGCGCTTCTGCCCGCTGTGGGCGCGCGCGGCGGTGCGATAGGCACGCTCGATGACCTCGAGGTCGGCCTTCGGGTGGTTGGCCCGGATGATCCGGAACAGCGGTTCCAGAGCGGGATCGGACTGCTGACGTTGCGCGGTCAGGCGGGCGAGCCTCGCCCGCACCCTGACCGGGGTCAGCGCGCCGCTGGGAACTGTCTGCTCGGCCACAGGCCCCCTTTCGCCCCGTGTGAAGGACACAACACAGCTTAGGGGGTCGGTGTTCCCGACGGGTAACGCAGCGCGATCCCGCTGGGCGTGGCGTGGCGTCTCAGACGAGCAGCAGCGACCGCACGTTGACGTCGTCGAGCTTGTCGCGGCCGTGCAGGAAGCCCAGCTCCATCAGGATCCCGACGCCCACGACGTCGGCCCCGGCGCCGCGCACCAGGTCGACCGTCGCGCGGACCGTGCCGCCGGTGGCCAGCACGTCGTCGATGATGAGGACCCGCTCACCGGGCTGGAACGCGTCGACGTGGACCTCGATGGTCGCCTCGCCGTACTCCAGCGAGTAGCTGGCCGACGCCGTCTGCCACGGCAGCTTGCCCGCCTTGCGCACCGGCACGAACCCGGCGCCGAGCCGGTGCGCGACCGGCGCGCCGAGGATGAACCCGCGCGCCTCGATCCCCACGACGACGTCGACGCCCTCGCCGCCGACCGCGCCGAGCAGCTCCGTCATCGTGTCGAACGCGGCCGGGTCGCGCAGCAGCGGCGTGATGTCCTTGAACACCACGCCCGGTTCCGGCCAGTCCGGGACGTCCCGGATGCGGGAGAGCAGCAGGTCGCGGTCGGAATCGGCGATCGCCGGCGGGCTCGCAGCCGGTCCGGCGGAGGACGCTCGAGAGCTTGTCACGAGGTCAGAGGGTATCGCGTGGACGCCCGGCGCACACCGGCCGGATCAGCGGATGTCGTCGCCGTTGGTGCGGTCCTCGGCCTTCGCCTGGACGACCTCGTGCTTCGGCGCGTCGTCGGCGTCGGCCACTGTGTCGGCCGAGGTGTCGGCCACGAGGTCGTCGGGCGCGGGCGCGACCGGCTCCTTCGGCAGGACGACGTTGGCGATGGCGCGGCGCACGTAGCGGCTGTGCACGCCGGGCGCGACCTCGAGCACGACCTCGTCGTCGTCGACCTCGACGACCGTGGCCAGCAGGCCGGCCGTCGTCATGACCTTCGTCCCGGGCGCGACCGACTGCTGCAGGTCCGCCATCTGGCGCCGCTGCTTCTGCTGCGGCCGGATGAGCAGGAAGTAGAAGACAGCGATCAGCAGGATCGGGAGCAGCAATGCTTCCATGATGTGGACAAGCATCCTTTCCACGACAACCAGGTGCGGAGGCCGTGCGGCGGCCGGCGGTCCCGGTGACCGCCGAAAGTACGAGTCTACCCGCGTCGCGGGCGAAGGTTACGCCCCGTCGGCGGCCGAGAACAGGTCGGGCTCGTCGAACCCGCGTCCGAACGCCGTCTGCGCCGGCACGGACAGCCCGAGATGCGTCCACGCGGCCGGCGTGGCGACCCGCCCGCGTGGGGTGCGCGCCAGCAGCCCGGCCCGGACGAGGAACGGCTCGGCCACCTCCTCGACCGTCTCGCGCTCCTCGGCGACGGCGACGGCGAGCGTGCCGAGCCCGACCGGTCCCCCGCCGAAGCTCTTGCACAGCGCCGTCAGCACGGCGCGGTCGAGGCGGTCCAGCCCCAGTTCGTCGACGGCGAACACCTTCAGCGCCGCGCGCGCGACGTCGCCGGTGATGACGCCGTTGCCGCGGACCTCGGCGAAGTCGCGGACCCGGCGCAGCAGCCGGTTGGCGATGCGCGGCGTGCCGCGGGACCGGCCGGCGATCTCGCCCGTCCCGTCGCCCTTCAGCTCGACGCCGAGCAGCCCGGCGGAGCGGCGCAGCACCAGCTCCAGTTCGGCCGGCTCGTACAGTTCCAGGTGCCCGGTGAACCCGAACCGGTCGCGCAGCGGCCCGGGCAGCAGCCCGGTGCGCGTGGTGGCGCCGACCATGGTGAAGTGCGGCAGCTCCAGCGGGATGGCCGTAGCGCCGGGGCCCTTGCCGACCACGACGTCGACGCGGAAGTCCTCCATCGCGGTGTAGAGCATCTCCTCCGCCGGCCGGGCCATGCGATGGATCTCGTCGAAGAACAGCACGTCGCCCTCGTTCACCGAGGACAGGATGGCGGCGAGGTCGCCGCTGTGCTGGATGGCCGGGCCGCTGGTGATGCGCAGCGGCACCTCCATCTCAGCGGCCACGATCATCGCCAGCGTGGTCTTGCCGAGGCCGGGTGGGCCGGACAGCAGGATGTGGTCGGCGCTGCGTCCACGCGCCCGGGCGGCGTCGAGGACCAGCGACAACTGCTCGCGCAGCCGCTCCTGCCCGACGAACTCGGCCAGCGTGCGCGGCCGCAGCGCCGCCTCGACGGTCCGCTCCTCCTGGTCGGCGTCGCCGCCCACCAGCCGGTGCACGTGGTCGTCGGGAAAGCTCATGTCCTGGCCAGGGTACGCAGCGCCTTGCGCAGCAGCGCGGAGACGTCGTGGTCACCGGCGTCGCCGTTGAGCTCGGTGGCGACGGTGTCGACGGCACGGTCGGCCTCGCGGGTGGACCAGCCGAGGCCGAGCAGCGCCTCGTGCACCTGGACCTGCCAGCTGTCGCCGCCGGCCGCCGGGGCGGACGGGACGGCGGCCAGCGACGGGCCGGCGCCGGGCAGGCCGAGCTTGTCCTTGAGCTCGATGACGATGCGCTGGGCGCCCTTCTTGCCGATGCCGGGCACCTTCGTCAGCGCGACGAGGTCATCGGTGGCGACCGCGCGGCGCAGGTCGTCGGGCGAGTGCACCGACAGCATGGCCTGCGCGAGCCGCGGCCCGACGCCGCTGGCGGTCTGCAGCAGCTCGAACACCGTCTTCTCGTCCTCGTCGGCGAAGCCGTACAGCGTCAGCGACTCCTCGCGGACGACGAGGCTGGCGGCCAGCTGGGCGACCTCGCCGAGCCGCAGCGCCGACGTGGTGGCCGGCGTGCAGTGCAGCGCCAGCCCGATGCCGCCGACGTCGACGACGGCCTCCGTCGGGCGGACCACCGTGACCTGGCCACGGACGTAAGCGATCACCGTCGTCCCCTCCCCGCCGCGGCGACCGCGGCCTGCAGCCGGTTCTGCGCGGACCCGCGCCACACCTGGCAGATCGCCAGCGCCAGCGCGTCGCTGGCGTCGGCCGGCTTGGGCCGGGCGTCGAGCCGCAGCAGCCGCGTCACCATGAACGCGACCTGCGCCTTGTCGGCCTGGCCGCTGCCGCTGACGGCGGCCTTCACCTCGCTGGGCGTGTGCGTGACGACGGGGATGCCGTGGCGCGCCGCGACCAGAGTGGCGACGCCGCTGGCCTGCGCCGTCCCCATGACGGTGCGGACGTTGTGCTGGCTGAACACCCGCTCGACGGCGACGGTGTCGGGCCGGTGCGCGGCCACCCACTCCTCGATCGCCGCCTCGATGGCCAGCAGCCGGTGCCCCAGCTCGGCGTCGGCGGGCGTGCGGACGACGTCGACGGCGACGAGGCTCAGCGGCCGCCCGGGCGACCCCTCGACGACGCCGAGGCCGCAGCGCGTCAGCCCTGGATCGACCCCCAACACCCGCATGCAGCACCCTTCACCGAACACCAGTTCGGTGCCGACCCTACCGGCGGGCGTTGCACGGGCGACGCAGGCGCGCCGTCAGCCGACCGCGGCCATGACGTCGTCGGAGACGTCGAAGTTGGCCCACACGTTCTGCACGTCGTCGCTGTCTTCGAGGGCGTCGATGAGCCGGAAGATCTTCCGGGCGCCGTCCTCGTCGAGCGGGACGTTGACCGACGGGACGAACGACGACTCGGCGGAGTCGTAGTCGAGTCCGGCCTGCTGGACGGCGGTGCGGACGGCGACGAGGTCGGTGGCCTCGCTGCGGATCTCGAACGCCTCGCCGAGGTCCTCGACGTCTTCCGCGCCGGCGTCGAGCACGGCCTCGAGCAGGTCGTCCTCGGTGATCGTGCGGCCGCCCTCCTGGGCCGCCGGCACGACGACGACGCCCTTGCGGTCGAACATGTACGACACCGAGCCGGGGTCGGCCATGGAGCCGCCGTTGCGGGTCATGGCGACGCGGACCTCGGAGGCCGCGCGGTTGCGGTTGTCGGTGAGGCACTCGATCAGCACCGCGACGCCGTTGGGGCCGTAACCCTCGTACATGATGGTCTGGTATTCGGCCCCGCCGCCCTCGGCGCCGGAGCCACGCTTGACGGCGCGGTCGATGTTGTCGTTCGGGACCGACGACTTCTTCGCCTTCTGGATGGCGTCGTAGAGCGTCGGGTTGCCGGCGGGGTCGCCGCCGCCGGTGCGGGCCGCCACCTCGACGTTCTTGATCAGCTTGGCGAAGAGCTTGCCCCGCTTCGCGTCGACCAGGGCCTTCTTGTGTTTGGTGGTCGCCCACTTGGAGTGGCCGGACATAGAGGGTCAAGCCTCCTTCACGATGTCGAGGAAGAGCGCGTGCACACGCGCGTCCGCGGTCAGTTCCGGGTGGAAGGACGTGGCCAGGAGCCGTCCCTGCCGGACCGCGACGATATTACCGGCGGCGCGGCCGTTCGCCACGCGGGCGAGCACCTCGACGCCGTCGCCGACCTTCTCGACCCAGGGCGCCCGGATGAACACCGCGTGCAGCGGGCCGGCGCCGAGCGCCGGGAAGTCGAGGTCGGCCTCGAAGGAGTCGACCTGGCGGCCGAACGCGTTGCGGCGCACCGTGATGTCCATGCCGCCGACGGTCTCCTGGCCGGCGACGCCGCCCTCGATGCGGTCGGCGAGCAGGATCATGCCCGCGCACGACCCGTACGCCGGCAGGCCGGCGGCGATGCGCTTGCGCAGCGGTTCGAGCAGCCCGAACGTCCTGGCCAGGCGCCACATGGTGGTGGATTCGCCGCCGGGCAGCACGAGCGCGTCGACGGCGGCCAGCTCGGCCGGCGTGCGCACCGGCGTGCTCGCGGCGCCGGCGTCGGCCAGCATGCGCTGGTGTTCGCGGACGTCGCCCTGCAGGGCGAGGACGCCCACGGTGGGCTGGGACACGGCATGCCTCTCATTCGGGTTCCGGCCTTCGATTTTACCGCCCGGCCGGTCAGTCGACCTCATGCCGCGCGCCGTCCCAGCCGCCGTCGAGCAGTCCGCGCACGATCGACGGCAGCGCCGGCGGGTACACCGGCTCGCCGACCGCGTCGACCTCGTCGGCCGTGCACCAGCGCAGTTCCGTCACCGACGCCCGCTCGATGTCCGTCCACCCGGACCCGTCGATGTCGGGCGCGCCGGTCAGCCGGGTGTAGAACAGCACCTCGTCCTGGCGGTACGGACGCCCCATGAAGCTGAAGAACGCGGTGCGGGCCGCGACCGGGCCGGACAGTTCGTCCGGCCCGACCCGCAGCCCGCTCTCCTCGAACAGCTCGCGGACGGCGCCGGCCCGCTCGTCCTCACCCGGCTCCAGCCCGCCGCCGGGCGTGATCCACCAGACGTTCGACGGGTCGGCCGGGTCGAAGCCGCGCATCAGCAGCACCCGCCCGGCCTCGTCGAGGACGATCACCCGGGCAGCGTGGCGATGCTCAGGCTGCGCCGTCACCAGCCGCGTTCGGCCAGCCGATGCGGCTCGGGCACGTCGGCGACGTTGATGCCGACCATGGCCTCGCCGAGGCCGCGCGACACCTTGGCCAGCGTGTCGGGGTCGTTGTAGAACGTGGTGGCCTTGACGATGGCCTCGGCGCGGCGGGCGGGGTCGCCGGACTTGAAGATGCCCGACCCCACGAACACGCCCTCGGCGCCCAGCTGCATCATCATGGCGGCGTCGGCCGGGGTGGCGATGCCGCCGGCGGTGAACAGCACCACCGGGAGCTTCCCGGCCTGCGCGACCTCCTTGACCAGCTCGTACGGCGCCTGCAGCTCCTTCGCCGCCACGTACAGCTCGTCCTCGGGCAGCGACGCCAGCCGGGTGATCTGGTCGCGCAGCTGCCGCATGTGCGTCGTCGCGTTGGAGACGTCGCCGGTGCCGGCCTCACCCTTGGAGCGGATCATGGCCGCGCCCTCGGCGATGCGGCGCAGCGCCTCGCCCAGGTTCGTCGCGCCGCACACGAACGGCACGGTGAACTTCCACTTGTCGATGTGGTGCTCGTAGTCGGCCGGCGTGAGCACCTCGGACTCGTCGATGTAGTCGACACCGAGGCTCTGCAGCAGCTGCGCCTCGACGAAGTGCCCGATGCGGGCCTTCGCCATGACCGGGATCGACACCGCGTCGATGATGCCGTCGATGAGGTCGGGATCGCTCATGCGCGCCACGCCGCCCTGGGCGCGGATGTCGGCCGGCACCCGCTCGAGCGCCATGACGGCGACGGCGCCGGCGTCTTCGGCGATGCGGGCCTGCTCGGGCGTGACCACGTCCATGATCACGCCACCCTTGAGCATCTCGGCCATGCCGCGCTTCACCCGGGCGGTACCGACGGTGGACTGCGTCTCTTCGGACACTGCTGCTCGTACCCCATGAGTCGACGGAGTGGTGGACAGCACCATGGTACGTCCTCGCGGGTGACGCCCTCGCGCCCCATTCCTGCGCGCTTCCCCATGATCATCAAAGTTTCGGGGCGTCCTGGCGCCGCTTTTCTTTGATGATCATGGGAGAGACGCCAGCGAGCTACTCGGAAGCCAACCCCCGCGGCACGGTGTCGTCCAGCTCGACGGTCTCCGGCATCGGCGCATAGCCGGCCAGCCGGAGCCACCGCACGAGGGCTTTCCGCCGCAACCTGACGGCGCCCCGCACCAGTTCGTTGTGGAATCGCCGCGCATGCGCCGCCCGCCGGCAGGCCATCGCGAGTTCGTCCAGCGCGGCGGCGGCGGCCGGGTCCGTGCGCAGCCCGTCGAGGTCGGCGGGGTCGTCCAGGACCGCCGTCAGCACCGCGGTGAGGTCGCTCTCGGCCTGGTACCGCTCGACCCCTTCCGAAGCGGTCCGGGCCCGTGACGCCGCGTCGGCCAGGGCGACCGACGTCGCGGGGTCCAGGAGCCCGGCCGTCGCGAGGTCGAGCACCGACCCGGACCGCCGCAGCAGTTCGGCGTCGAGCACCGCCCGCGACGCCTCCAACCGCGCGTGCCGCCGGTCCAGCCGGCCGGCCGTCCAGGAGAGATAGACGCCCAGGGCGGCGAGCACGGCGATGGTGACGAACAGCCATTCCCAGTTCACGGCAGCCCCGGCAGTTTGAACATGTGGCCGCCGGACCCGACGGCGACGGCCATCTCGTAGACGGCCAGCACCTCGTCGGCGACCCGGGACCAGTCGTAGCGGCGCACCCCCAGCGACGCGGCCGCGCGGTAGCGGGCCCGCCGCGCGGGGTCGCCGAGCAGGGCGATCGCCTCGGCGGCCAGCGCGGACGAGTCGCCCGCCGGCACCATGGCGCCCAGCCGGCCGTTGTCCAGCACGGCCTGGAACGCCTCCAGGTCGCTGGACAGCACCGGCGCGCCGGCCGCCATCGCCTCGGCCAGGACGATGCCGAACGACTCGCCGCCGATATGGGGCGCGACGTAGATGTCGCTGCTGGCCAGCATGGTCGCCTTGTCGTGGTCGCTGACGCCGCCCAGGAACTCGACCGCGTCGCGATACCGAGGCTCGATGCCGCGGCGGATGTCGTCGATCTCGCCCCGGCCGGCGACCAGCAGCCGCGCCTTGGGGAACGCGTCGTGGATGGCCGGCCACGCCTCGAGCAGCACCTGCAGGCCCTTGCGCGACTCGTCCAGCCGTCCGAGGAACGACAGCGTCCCCTCCGGCGAGCGCCACGACTCGCGCGGCGGGACGGCGAACCGGTCGACGAACAGGCCGTTCGGGATCAGGACGGCGTCGACGCCCAGGTGCTCGACGACGGTGCGCCGGGCCTCCTCGGAGACGGCGATGTGGGCGGTGAACTTCTCGAACGCCGACTTCAGGATCCCCTGCGCCGCGCTCATCGCCCGCGACCGCCGCATCGCGGAATGCGACGTCGCGACGATCGGGATCTCGGCCCACAGCGTCGTGATCAGCCCCAGCGACAGCGACGCCGGCTCGTGCACGTGCACGACGTCGAAGTCGCCGTCGACCAGCCAGCGGCGCACCCGCGCGGCGATGCGGGGCCCGAACGCGACCCGCGCGACCGACCCGTTGTACGGGATCGCCAGCGGCCGCCCGACGGTGGTGACGTACGGCGGCAGGTCGTCGTCGTCATCGCCGGGCGCCAGGACGGAGACCTTGTGGCCGCGCTGGGTCAGCTCCTCGGTGAAGTCGCGGATGTGCACCTGAACGCCGCCCGGGACGTCCCACGCGTACGGGCAGGCGATGCCGACCTTCACGGCGCCACCTGCTGCGGCCGCCGTCGCGGGTCGTTGATGTCGAGGTCGGCCAGGAACAGCCGCTGGGTCATGTGCCAGTCCTCCGGGTTGGCCCGGATGCCGATCTCGAAGACGTCGGCGATCCGCTGCGTCATGGTGACCAGCCGCTCGCCGCGCTCCTCCGGCGGGTCGATCGGCTCGTGGAACCGGATGACCAGGCGGTGCTCCGGTTCGCGGCCCTCGTACGACAGCGTGACGGGGATCAGCGCGGCCCCGGTGCGCAGGGCCAGCATCGCACTGCCGGCCGGCATCCGGGTCGGCTCGCCGAACAGGGTGACGGGGATGCCGCGGCGCGACAGGTCCCGCTCGGCCGGCAGGCAGACCAGCCCGCCGCGGTTCAGGTGGTCCGACAGCGCGCTCATGACGCCGTCGCCGCCCAGCGGGTGCACCGTCATGCCCAGCGCCTCGCGGTAGGTGACGAACCGCTCGTACAGCGCCTCCGGACGCAGCCGCTCGGCCACCGTCGCCAGCGGGGCGCCGGTGAGGCAGGCCCACGCGCCGGCCCAGTCCCAGTTGCCCATGTGCGGCAGCGGGACGACGACGCCGCGGCCGGCCGCCAGGGCGTCGCGGAAGTGGTGCTCGCCCTCGACGCGGACGCCCTCGATGATGCGCTCGTGGCTCCATTCCGACATCCGGAAGGCGTCGCACCAGTACCGCATGTACGAGCGGGCGCCCAGGCGGGTCAGCTCGCGCAGCTCGTCGGGGTCGTACTTGCCGACACGGGCCAGGTTCAGCTCCAGCCGCCGCACCGAAGGGCTGCGGCGACGCCAGAAGAAGTCGGCGATGGTCCGGAACGAGCGGTACGCCGCCCGCTCCGGCATGTGCTGGACCGCCTTCCAGCCGGTGCTGTAGAGCCACAGCTGGCGACGGTCGCCGAACGCACTCACTCCAGCGCCGCCTGCCGCCGCACCGTGTTGATGCGGTGCCACACCGTCCACGCGCTGGCCGCCGTCAGCAGCCACAACAACACTTCGAGCACCGCGACGGGGAGGTCGAGCAGGCCGACCAGCCCGGTGATGAGGAGGATGGCGACCAGCCGGTCGGCCCGCTCGGCGATGCCGCCGCCGGCGGTGTAGCCGAGGCTCTCGGCCCGCGCCCTCGCGTACGAGACGACGGCGCCCAGCGTGAGGCAAGCGATCAGCAGCGCCACCATGCGCAGGTTGTCGCCGTCGCCGGCGAACCACAGCGCCAGCCCGCCGAAGATCGCGGCGTCGCCGAAGCGGTCCAGCGTGGAGTCGAGGAACGCCCCCCACTTGCTGGTACGGCCCTGCAACCGCGCCATGATGCCGTCAATGTTGTCGAAGAACACGAACGCGGTGATGAACAGCGTGCCCCAGAGGAACTCGCCCTGCGGGTAGAAGATCAGCGCACCGGCCACGACGCCGAGGGTGCCGATGACCGTCACCGCATCCGGGCCCAGCCCGAGTCGCAGCATCCCGCGCGCCGCCGGGGTCAGGATGCGGGTCGAGTAGACCCGGGTGTACTTGTCGAGCATCGCCCGTCCGTTCGACTCCAGTGTTCGAAACCGGCCCGCTGGTTGAGCGGCACCCGGCGCCGCCATGCTACTGGCGATATGCCGATCACCCTTGCGCATCCACGCGTCCGGCAGCAAAGTGGCCATCACCACATCTACGAACCGCGGCGGCGCAACGAGGCGCTGGGACCGCCGGGCCGCGCGTCGCCTGCGAGTCAGGAGGCTGGCCCATGGCGGCACGGCACCAGGCAGGAGAACAGTCCGACGCCGGAGGCGTACCTCCGGCCGACGGGGTGGACGTCCGCAACGTCGCCGTCGTCGGCCCGACGTCCTCCGGCAAGACCACGCTGGTCGAGGCCCTCCTCGTCGCGTCCGGGACGATCCACCGGGCCGGCCGGGTCGAGGACGGCACCACCGTGAGCGACCACGACGAGAGCGAGATCCGCCAGCAGCGGTCGGTCGGTCTCGCGCTCGCCCCGCTGCTGTACGAGCAGACGAAGATCAACCTGCTCGACACCCCCGGCTACGCCGATTTCGTCGGTGACCTCCGGGCCGGGCTGCGCGGCGCCGACTGCGCGCTGTTCGTCGTCTCGACCGCGGAACCGATCGACGGCACGACGCGGCTGCTCTGGGCCGAGTGCGAGGCGGTCCGCATGCCGCGCGTCGTCGTCCTCACCAAACTGGACCACCCCAGGTCCGACTACGCCGGCACGCTGGCCGCGATCCGCGACGGCTTCGGCGACCAGGTGCTCCCCCTCTACCTGCCCAGCGGGACCGATGCGCTGGTCGGCCTGCTCAGCGAGCGGGTCTTCACGTACGACGGCGGCCGGCGCGCCGAGCGAGACCCGTCGGACGACGAGGCCGCGCTGCTGGAGGAGGCCCGCGGCGAGCTGATCGAGGGCATCATCGAGGAGTCCGAGGACGAGACACTGATGGAGCGCTACCTCGCCGGCGAGCACATCGAGCTGAAGGTGCTGGTCGACGACCTCGAACGGGCGGTCGCGCGGGCGTCGTTCCATCCGGTGATCCCGGTGTGCGCCGCGTCCGGCCTGGGCACGCAGGAACTGCTGGAGGTCATCGCGGGCGGCTTCCCCTCCCCCGCCGAGCACCCGCTGCCCGAGGTCACGACGCTGGACGGCACGCCCCGCGACGGCATCACCGCCGACCCGGCCGGCCCGCTGCTGGCCGAGGTCGTCAAGACCACGTCAGACCCGTACGTCGGCCGGGTCAGCCTGGTCCGGGTGTTCTCCGGCACGCTGCGCCCCGACGCGACGGTGCACGTCTCCGGCCACTTCCTGGCCGACCGCGGGCACGACGAGCACGACGAGGACGAGCGCGTCGGCGCGCTGTCCTGCCCGCTCGGGAAGACGCAGCGGCCGGTGGCCGAGGCGCATGCCGGCGACATCGTCGCCATCGCCAAGCTGTCCCGCGCCGAGACCGGCGACACGCTGTCGGCGAAGGACGATCCGCTGCTCATGCGGCCGTGGACGATGCCCGAGCCGCTGCTGCCGTTCGCGATCGTCCCGTCCGCGAAGGCCGACGAGGACAAGCTGGTCCAGGGGCTGGCCCGGCTGGTGGCCGAGGACCCGACGCTGCGGGTGGAGAACAACGGCGAGACGCACCAGCTGGTGCTCTGGACCATGGGCGAGGCGCACGCCGACCTCGTCCTCGACCGGCTGCGCACCCGCCACGGCGTCAACATCGACACCGTCGCGCTGCGGGTGCCGTTGCGCGAGACGCTGGCCGGCAAGGCGAACGGCCGCGGCCGGCACGTCAAGCAGTCCGGCGGCCACGGCCAGTACGCCGTCTGCGAGATCGTGGTCGAGCCGCTCCCCGAGGGCGGCGGCTTCGAGTTCGTCGACAAGGTCGTCGGCGGTTCGGTGCCGCGCCAGTTCATCCCGTCGGTGGAGAAGGGCGTGCGTGCGCAGATGGAGCGCGGCACCGTCGCCGGCTACCCGATGGTCGACATCAGGGTGACGCTGCACGACGGCAAGGCGCACAGCGTCGATTCGTCCGACATGGCATTCCAGACGGCCGGCGGCCTGGCGCTGCGCGAGGCGGCGTCCGCGGCCGGGGTGAACCTGCTGGAGCCGGTCGACGAGATCTCCGTCATGGTCCCGGACGACTACGTGGGCGCCGTCATGGGCGACCTCGCCGGTCGGCGCGGCCGGGTGCTGGGCACCGACACGGTGGGTTCCGGGCGCACGGTCGTGCGGGCCCACGTGCCGCAGACGGAGATCGTCCGGTACGCGATCGACCTGCGCGCCATGAGCCACGGCACCGGCACCTTCACCCGCCGCTACTCCCGCTACGAGCCGATGCCGCACAACCTCGCCGCCAAGGTGACGGCGGACCGACCCTAGTTCCGTGATCTGCTTGATCGTGTCGGCGTCTCGTCGGCGACGTCGGCCGTCGCGGGTGCGCCGTTGGTCGTCCCCGATGCCCGAGGTGTGCCCCAACTGCCCCCGTCCCCTGAGAGGTGCCCGGAGACGCACCCCTCAGGTCGTGGTCGCCCGGCGGACGAAGTCGGCGAGGTCGGCGCTCTGGCGCAGGCGACTGGGCTCGTGCACGTACATCATGTGGCCGGCCTCGTAGTACCGGCGCTCGATGTTCCCCTGCAGCTCAGCCGGGATGTTCAGGTGCGCGAGGTCGTCCTCGGCGCAGGAGAAGGGGGTGGCGCCGTCGTAGTAGCCGAAGGCGACGTGGAGGCGCAGGTGCGGGTTCTGCCGCATGGCCCGGGAGAGGCGGTCGAGCACCGACACCGACGCGTTCTCGAACTCCTTGTAGCTCCACTTGCCGATGACGTCGCGGCCGAACACATGGAACGGCGAGGTGTCCTCGATGCCGAGCTCGGCGCGGGCGTAGTGCTGGTACGCCGTCGCGTACGGGCCGAGGATCGCGTCCATGGACGGGTCGGCGTCCATGCCGTCGGCGATACCGTCGCCGGCCGGGCCGGTGAAGCGGGAGTCGAGGCGGCCGACGCTCAGGCCGTCGGTGCGGCGCAGTTCGGTGAAGTAGCGCCAGTGCTCCAGCCGCAGGCCGGCGCGGTCGACGTAGTCCTCGCCGACGCCGGTGATGCGGGCCAGCGTCGCGACGGCGTCGGCGCGCTCCTGGTCGCTCAGGCGGGACCCGCGGGCCAGCACGTAGAGGTAGTCGCGGCCGGCGTACTCCTCGGCCTCGGCGACGACGTCGCGCAGCTCCCGGCCCGCGTGCCTGCCGTGGTAGTGGGCGGTCGCGGCGTAGAACGGCAGGAACCGCGCGTAGGCGGTGTCGTTGCCCTCCGTGAAGTCGTGGGCGCCGAAGTTGAGGACGCAGGAGATCAGCATGAGCCCGTTGAGGTACATGCCGGAGCCCTGCAGGTGCTGGGCCAGCGCCGCCGCGCGGGTGGTGCCGTAGGACTCCCCCGCCAGCAGCTTCGGCGAGAGCCAGCGGCCCTCGGCGGTGACCCACTGGCGGATGATCTCGCCGACCGACTCGATGTCCGCGGTGAACCCGTGGAAGTCGCCGGCCTTCTCGCCGTCGACCACGCGGGAGCGCCCGGTGGAGACGGGGTCGATGAAGACGAGGTCGCTGACGGTGAGCAGCGACTCCGGGTTGTCGGCGAGCCCGTACGGCGGCGGGGCCAGCTCGCCGGCGTCGCCCATGACGACGCGGCGCGGCCCCAGCACGCCGAGGTGCAGCCACACGCTGGCCGAGCCCGGGCCGCCGTTGAAGGCGAAGGTCACCGGGCGGGTGCCGGGGGCGGCGTCGTCGAGCGTGTACGCCGTCAGGCCGACCTGGGCGCGCGGCCGGCGGCCCTTCCACACGTCGTCCTCGACCTTGTCCTCCCACAGCACGACCCGGCCGGCCTTGGCCGTGTAGTGCAGCGGGCCGTCCGGGATGTCGAGGACGTGGTGAGTGACGACCAGCTCGTCCTCGAGATGCGGGACGTCGTCGTCCTTGGGTTTGGGCTTCGGTTCGGGGTCGCTCACAGCCGCCGACCCTATCGGCGCGGGTCGATTCGCCGCCTCACCGGCCTTGGCGGCTGCGGACGAAGGGGGTGTGCAGGTGCGCGGTGGCCAGCACCGCGTCCGCCCGCTCCGCGCGCCGCAGCAGCGCCCGCCGGGTCGCGCGCGCCGTCGCCTGGTCGTTCTCCAGCGCGTAGGCGACACCGGGGTCGGCCAGTTGGACGGCGTGGACCAGCACGTCTCCGGTGATGATCACCTCGTCGCGGGGCCCGCCGACCACCACTGACTGGTGCCCGACAGTGTGCCCGGGCGTCGGCACGGCCAGCACCCGCTCGCCCCGGCGGCCGGCCGGCAGCCGGGCCGCACCGCGCACCTGGTGCAGCTGACCGGTCCGCAGCAGCGGCTCGACCACGTAGCCCCACACGACGCTGCCGGGGTCGCCGGCGAGATGGTCGACCTCGTCGCGCTGCACCAGGTAGCGGGCGTCGGGGAACATCGGCGTCCCGTCCGGCCCGACGGCCCAGCCGACGTGGTCCTCGTGCAGGTGCGTCATCACCACGAGGTCGACGTCGCCGGCGGCGATGCCCGCCTCGGTGAGTGCCCGGGGCAGCCGGCCCGGCACCGGCGCCCAGCCCGACGCCGGGCTGCCGGCCGGTCCGACGCCGCTGTCCACCAGCATCACCCGGCCCGACGGGCGGCGGACGGCGTAGCAGTGGAAGTCGAGGTGCCAGCGGCCGTCGTCGCCGAACGCGGCCGGGTCGATCGCCCGGGCCGCCGCCCAGTCGGTGTCGGTGGCGTCGGGGAACATCTCCGTCCAGGCGGCGGGGAACGGCCCGGACGCGTCCAGCAGGGCGATCACCTCCAGCCCGCCGACCTGGTGGCGGGCCGCGGACGAGACCCGCCGGCCGGCCGGGCCCGCGCTCGCCGTCACGTGTGCGGCCGCCGCCGTCAGCCCGGCGCCGAGCGCGGCGACGACGAACGGGCGCCGGCCGATGCCGTGCCGTGCGGCCGGCGAGCCCGGCGCGGTGGGGTCGGACATGGTGCCTCCCTGGTCCGTGGGTGGTGGCGTTGCCGTGGCAAAGTCGACCAGGCGGGCCGATGGCCTGGCCAATGATTCGACGATCATCGAAAGCCGAGGTGCCTGCGCGTGCTCGGGATCTCGCTCGACGCGCCCCGCCTGGCCCTGACCAGGTTCGCGCTGCCCAAGCTGGCCGAGCTGCTGAACGCCGTCGAGGTCCTCGTCCACCCGGGCCGGGCGCCGTACGCCCGGCACTGGGTGGCCGACACGGCGCGCCTGGTCGACCGCGACCGCATCGGCGTCCTGCTCGCGCTGGCCGAGGAGGCCACCTGGTACGTCCCGGACTTCCTCGCTCCCGTGCCGGCCGCGTACGAGTCCAGCCTCGACGACGAGCTGCATGCGGTGGCGACGGCCCCGGCCGGTCGCGTCCAGCGGGAGCTCGCGCTCGCCTACCGGCTGGACCCGCCGCCGCAGCCGGACCCGTTCGCGCAGCTCAGCGGCGTCTTGGGCGAGCCTCGCCGAGCGCTCCCCGCGCCCGTCGCCTCCGTCCTCGAGCGGCAGGGCGTGGACGGGCTCTGCCGGTGTCTGGCCCGGCAGCTCGAGTGGTTCTGGCACGCCGCGCTCGCGCCGCTGTGGCCGTCGGTGCGTGCCGTGAACGACGCGGACGTGCGTGAGCACGCGTTCGAGGCGGCCGGCCGCGGCATCGGTTCCGTCGTGGAGCTGCTGGACCCGCGGCTGAGCTGGGACGGCGCGCGGGTCGTCCTCCCCCGGCCGTTCGACCTGACGTTCGAGCCGTCCGGCGGCGTGGTGCTGGTGCCGTCGGCGTTCCTGCCCCACCCGGCGGTCTGGCACGGCTGGAGCGGCACCGCGATGCTCGGGTACCCGGCGCTGCGCCAGGGGCAGGTCTGGGCGGGCTCGGACGCGCCGGCGCGTGCGGCGCGGCTGTTCGGCGACGGCTGGGCCCGGCTGCTGTCCGACCTCGGCGTCGCCCGTACCACCAGCGAGCTCGCCGCCCGCCAGCGGCTGGCGCCGTCGACGGTCTCGTACCACCTCGCCCGGCTGCACCGCACCGGCCTGGTACGGCGTCGCCGGCAGGGCCGGCGGGTGCTCTACGAACGGACCGAGCGGGCCACGGAGACCATGAAGGCGCTCGGTCTCGCGGACGACTAGGGCGGACTACTCGGGCCAGGCGGCGGCGAGCAGCGCCCGGGTGTCGGCCAGCAGCTGCGGCATGATCTTGGTGTTGTCGAGCACCGTCATGAAGTTGGCGTCGCCGCTCCACCGCGGCACGACGTGCTGGTGCAGGTGCGACGAGAGCGACCCGCCAGCCACGCCGCCGAGGTTGAGGCCGACGTTGAAGCCCTGCGGGCGTGACGCCGTTTTCACCGCGCGGACGGCGTCCTGCGTCATCGACGTCAGCTCCCGCGACTCGTCGTCGGTGAGCGTCTCGAACTCGCCGGTGTGCCGGTACGGGACGACCATGAGGTGGCCCGGGTTGTACGGATGCAGGTTCAGCACCGCGTAGGCCGTGTCACCGCGCCGCAGGATCAGCCCGTCCTCGTCGGACTTGCGCGGGATCTCGCAGAACGGGCAGCCGTCGCCGTCGCGTCCGTTGCCCGGCTCGCCGGTGATGTACGCCATGCGGTACGGCGTCCACAGCCGTTCCAGGCGGTCGGCCTCCGGCACCGGTCAGACCTGCACGCGGCGGCGGACGGCGTCGACGATCTCGGCGACCGCGTCGTCGACCGGCACGCCGTTCTTCTGGCTGCCGTCGCGGTAGCGGAACGAGACCGCGTCCTTCGCGACGTCGTCGTCGCCCGCGATCAGCATGAACGGGATCTTCTGCTTCTGCGCGTTGCGGATCTTCTTCTGCATGCGGTCGTCGGAGTCGTCGACCTCGACCCGGATGCCCTGCTCGGCGAGCTTCGCCGCCACCGTCGCGAGGTACGGGACGTGCTCGTCGGAGATCGGGATGCCGACCGCCTGCACCGGCGCCAGCCAAGGCGGGAACGCGCCGGCGTAGTGCTCGACCAGCACGCCGATGAACCGCTCGATGGAGCCGAACTTCGCCGAGTGGATCATGACCGGCTGCTGCCGGGTGCCGTCGGCGGCCTGGTACTCCAGCTCGAACCGGGCCGGCTGGTTGAAGTCGAGCTGGATGGTCGACATCTGCCAGGTGCGGCCGATGGCGTCGCGCGTCTGCACGGAGATCTTGGGGCCGTAGTAGGCGGCGCCGCCCGGGTCGGGGACCAGCTCGAGGCCGGACGCCACGCCGACCTCCTCGAGCGTGCGGGTGGCCTGCTCCCACTGCTCGTCGGTGCCGATGAACTTGTCGGACTCGGGGTCGCGTGTGGACAGCTCGAGGTAGTAGTCGTCGAGACCGAAGTCCTTCAGCAGGCCGAGGACGAAGTTCAGCAGGTGCGTGATCTCGCCGGCGGCCTGCTCCTGGGTGACGTACGAGTGCGAGTCGTCCTGCGTCATGCCGCGCACCCGGGTGAGGCCGTGCACCACCCCGGACTTCTCGAACCGGTACACCGAGCCGAACTCGAACAGGCGCAGCGGCAGCTCACGGTAGGACCGGCCGCGGGAGCGGAAGATCAGGTTGTGCATGGGGCAGTTCATCGCCTTGAGGTAGTACGAGCTGCCCTCCAGCTCCATGGGCGGGAACATGCCGTCGGCGTAGTAGGGCAGGTGCCCGGAGGTCTCGAACAGGCCCTGCTTGGAGATGTGCGGCGTGCCGACGTACTGGAAGCCCTCCTCCAGGTGCCGGCGGCGGACGTAGTCCTCCATCTCGCGCTTGATGACGCCGCCCTTGGGGTGGAACACCGGCAGGCCGGAGCCCAACTCGTCGGGGAAGCTGAAGAGGTCGAGCTCGCGGCCCAGCTTGCGGTGGTCGCGCCGCTCGGCCTCGGCGAGGCGTTCGAGGTAGTCCTTGAGCGCGTCGCGGCTCTCCCAGGCGGTGCCGTAGATGCGCTGCAGCTGCGGGTTCTTCTCGCTGCCCCGCCAGTAGGCGGCGGCGACCCGCATGAGCTTGAACGCCGGGATGTTCCGCGTCGTCGGCAGGTGCGGGCCGCGGCAGAGGTCCTTCCAGGCCAGCTCGCCGTCGGGCTTGACGTTGTCGTAGATGGTCAGCTCGGCGCCGCCGACCTCGGCGGACGCGCCCTCGGCGGCCTGCTCGGCGGCGCCGCCCTTGAGGCCGATCAGCTCCAGCTTGTACGGCTCGGCGGCCAGCTCTTCGCGGGCGTCGTCGTCGCTGACCGGGCGGCGGACGAACGACTGCCGCTCCTTGACGATCTGCTGCATCCGCTTCTCGATGCTCTTGAGGTCGTCGGGGGTGAACGGCTCGGGGACGTCGAAGTCGTAGTAGAAGCCGTTCTCGACCGGCGGGCCGATGCCGAGCTTGGCCGCGGGGTACAGCTGCTGCACCGCCTGCGCCATGACGTGCGCCGCCGAGTGCCGCAGGATGTCGCGGCCGTCGCGGCTGTCGATGGCCACCGGCTCGACCTCGTCGCCGTCGGCCAGCACCTGGGCGAGGTCGACCAGCGCGCCGCCGACGCGAGCGGCGACCACCGCGGCGTCGTCGGCGAACAGCTCGGCCGCCGTCGTGCCCGCATCGACCTGTCGCTCGCTTCCGGCGACGACGACACGGATCTGTTCGGACACGACGTGCTCCTTGGTGTGGGGGTTCTGGCCGGGGTCGATGGTAGCGGTTAGAGGCGGGCCGTGATCGCGTGCGCCAGACGTTCGGGCGCGCCCGGCGACGTGGCCAGGAACAGGCTCGGCTCGGTGAGTTCGACCTCGAGGATGACGGGCGTGCCGTCGGGACCCGGAATGGTGTCGACGCGGGCGTACAGCAGGGTGTCGCTGCCCGGGATGGCGTCGAGGGTGCGGCGGGCCAGCTCGCGCTCGGCGTCCGTCGGCTCGCGCGGCTCGATCTGCTCGCTCCACAGCGGCTCGCCGTCGCGGAGGTCGGGCCCGTCGAGCAGGGCGCCCTTGCGGATGGCGTGGCTGAACGCGCCGCCGATGTGCAGCATGGCGGTCTCGCCGGCGGTGTCGACGGCGCTGAGGTACGGCTGCAGCATGACGGTGGACCCGCGCGCCAGCAGCTTCTCGACCTGCGCGACGGCGAGCGCGCGCTGGGCGTCGTCGGCGAGGTCGTAGCGGCCGGTGTCGGCCGAGCCCGCGCTGACCGACGGCTTGACGACGTACTCGCCGCTCTCGGGCAGCTCGGCGGCGTCGCCGGGCGCCAGCCAGGTGGTGGGGACGACCGGCAGGCCGGCGGCGGCCAGCTCGCGCAGGTACACCTTGTCGGTGTTCCACTCGACCACCTTCGCCGGGTTCAGCAGCCGCGGCACGGTGTGCGTCCAGGCCAGGAACTGCTCGCGGCGGCGCGCGTAGTCCCACGGGTTGCGCAGCACGACGAGGTCGAACGCCGTCCAGTCGACGGCGGGGTCGTCCCACACCGGCGTCTCGACCTCGACGCCGAGCGCGCGCAGCGGCTCGACCGCCAGCTGGTCGTCGGTGTCGAGCTCGGGCAACTCGGCGCAGGTGACCAGGGCAACACGAGGCATGGGCGGTTCCTTCCGGTGTCTTCGCAGGCGACAGCGCCGACGATACCCGTCGATACTGACACCGCTCACTCGTCGGCGCGGCCGGCTCCCAACGCGTCATGAGCGGCCGCCACGGCGTCCTCCTCGGCCCGCTCCCCCAGCGGCCCGCCGGTCTCCCCGTCGACCAGATAGAAGACGTCGATCGCCTCGGACCCGAGCGTCCCGACGACGGCCGACCGCACCTCCACGCCCGGCGCGCCTGGCCTGCCCTGCGCGCCCTGCGCGCTCAGCGCCGTCGCGAGGCGGTGCAGCAGGCCGGGCTCGTCGTGCGCGCGCACCTCCAGCACCGTCGCGTCCGCCGACACGTCGCGCAGCAGCTCCACCCGTGGCCGGGCATGCTGGATGACCCGCCCCCCCCGCCACTCGGCCGCGCGGGCCGCCAGCCGGGCGGTCAGGTCCAGGTGACCGGCCAGCGCCCGGGCGACGTCTTCGCGCAACCGCACCCCGTCCGGCCCCTCGCCGCGACGTGCCACCACCCGCCACACCTGCACGACGGCGTCGCCGGCGGTGTGGGCACGGGCCGACCGGACGTCGAGCCGGTGCAGCGCCAGCACCCCCGCGACGACGCCCAGCACCCGCGGCTCTCGCGCCGCGACGACCGTGACCGTGGCCAGCCCGGCCCCGTCGCCATCCGGCGGTGTCACCTCGACCGTCAGGCCGGCCCGATCGCCGTTCCCGTCCGCCGGCCTCACCTGGGCCGCCAGCCCGGCCCCGTCGCCATCCGGCGGCGTCATCTCGACTGCCAGCCCGGCCCCGTCGCCGTCCGCCGGCCTCACCTGGGCCGCCAGCCCGGCCCCGTCGCCGTCCGGCGGCGTCATCTCGACTGCCAGCCCGGCCCGATCGCCGTCCGCCGGCGCGAGCTCGTCCGCGTGCGCCGTGGTAAGTATGACCCGCCCCTCTAGGGAGGGTGCCCACCCTACGGGCGGGCACCGACAGACTCCCGCCGACGCCGACGCCGCCACCAGCGACTCCACCGCCGACGCCGCTGCTCCGCCGGCCAGGGCACGCCGGGTCCGCTCGACGAGGTCGCCGACCAGGCGGGAGCGCAGCGACGTCCATGCGACCGGCCCCGCCGCCGTCGCGTCCGCCTCGGTCAGGCCGGCGAGCAGGTCCAGGAACTCCGGCGTCTCGACGGCATCGACCACCGTCGCGAGGGTCGCCGGGTCGTCCGGGTCGCGGCGGGTGGCCATCTCCGGCAGCAGCAGGTGGTGCCGGACCAGCCGGCCCAGCAGCGCACCGTCGCCGGACGGCAGCCCGACCCGGCGGCCGAGCTCTACGGCGATCGGCTCACCCGCCACCGAATGGTCGCCGTGCACCCCCTTGCCGAGGTCGTGCACGAGCGCCGCGAGCAGCAGCAGGTCCGGCCGCGTCACCCGGCGGGTCAGCCGAGACGCGACGACCGCGGTCTCGACGAGGTGGCGGTCGACGGTGTGCCGGTGGACGGGGGTGCGCGTGGCGCGGTACCGGATCCGCTCCCACTCGGGGAACCACCGCACGACCAGCCCGGCCGCCTCCAGCGCGTCCCACACCGCCACGATCCCCGGCCCAGCGCCCAGCAGGCTGACCAGTGCGTCCAGCGCCGCGGGCGGCCACGGCGAGGGCAACGGCGGGCACTCGGCGGCCAGCCGGGCCAGCGTCTGCGGCCCCAGCACCAGCCCGGCCTGCGCCGCCGCGGCGGCCGCGCGCAACGGCAGGACGGGATCACGGACGGGGTCGGCGGACCGGGCCAGCACGGCCTCGCCGTCGTACTCGTCGACGCCGTCGGCGAGGGGGCGGCGGACCAGGGGCCGGCGCCGTCCGCGGCGGCGCAGCCCGGCCAGCGTCCGCTCGACGTCGCGCCAGGTGACGTCGGAGGCATAGGCGATGCTGCGGCCGGCCTCGGCGACGCGGCGCAGCAACGCGTCGGCGTCCGGGAGGCCGAGCGCGACGGCGACGTCGTCCTGGTTCTCGAACAGCAACCGGTCCTGCCGCCGCCCGGTCGTGCGGTGCAGCGCGTCGCGGACGGTCAGCAGCCACTGCCGGGCGAGATCGACGCCGGCGGTGCGGGGGCGGTCGGCGATCCAGGACGCCGTGACGGCCCGCAGCGCCAGCGTGTCGCGCAACCCGCCGTAGGCCTGGACGAGGTCCGGCTCCAGCAGGTGCGCCAGCTCGCCCACGCTCGCCGCCCGCGAGCGGCACATCGCAGCCAGTTCCGGCAGCCGGACGGCGGCCTGCTTGCGCCAGCCGTCGCGGACGCCGGCCCGCAGTTCGTCCGTCAGCCCCTCGTCGCCGGCCACGTGCCGGGCGTCGATGAGCCCCAGCGCCACCTTGAGGTCGCCGGCCGCGACGGAGAGCGCCTCGCCGGGCGTGCGGACCGAGTGGTCCAGCGCCAGCCCGGCGTCCCACACCGGGTAGAACACGGCGTCGGCGACGGCGGCCGGGTCGCCGCGGCCGGTGACCAGCAGCAGCACGTCGAGGTCGCTGCCGGGCAGCAGCTCGCGCCGTCCGTACCCGCCGACGGCCACGAGCGCGAAGCCCTGCCGCGCGGCGGCCGGGACGTCGGCGAACAGCCGGGCCAGCCAGCCGTCGGCCAGCTCGGACAGCGTCGCGGCCCGCTGCGCCGCGCCGAGGCGGTCGTCGTCGACGATCGCCCGGCGCAGCGCGACGAACCGGTCGGTGGTGGCGCTCAGAGCGCGTCCGGCCCGGTCTCCCCGGTGCGGACGCGGATGACCGCCTCGGCCGGCGTGACCCAGATCTTGCCGTCGCCGATCTTGCCGGTCCGGGCCGCCTCGGCGACGACCCCCAGTACCTGGTCGACGTCGAAGTCGTCGACCAGCACCTCCAGCCGCACCTTCGGGACGAGGTCGACGGTGTACTCCGCACCCCGGTAGACCTCGGTGTGGCCCTTCTGCCGGCCGTAGCCGCTGGCCTCGGTGACGGTCATGCCGTTGACGCCGAACGCCTCCAGCGCCTTGCGGACCTCGTCCAGCTTGAACGGCTTGATGACGGCGGTGACGAGTTTCATGAGGTCATGCTCCCTGGGTGGAGTCGACGCGGGCGGGTGCGGGCGCGGGCACGCCGCGGGTGGGGCCGGCCGACGTCGAGGTGAGCTCGTAGCCGGTCTCGAGGTGGCTGTTCAGGTCGATGCCGTCGACCTCCTCCTCCTCGCTGACCCGGAACCCGAGCGTCCGGTCGATGACCTTCCCCAGCGCGTAGGCGACGACGAAGGAGAACACGATCACGGCCGCGGCCGCCACCGCCTGCCGCCACAGCAGGTCGACGCCGCCACCGTAGAACAGGCCCTCGGGGCCGCCGGTGAAGTCGGCCGACGCGAGCAGGCCGATCATCAGCGTGCCGACGACACCGCCCACCAGGTGCACCGCGACCACGTCGAGCGAGTCGTCGTACCCGAACCGGTACTTCAGCCCGACGCACAGCGCGCACACCGCGCCCGCGACGACGCCGATGACGATCGCGCCGATCGGGCTGACGAACGCGCAGGCCGGCGTGATGGCGACGAGACCGGCGATGGCGCCGGACGCCGCACCGAGCGTCGTCGAATGCTTCTGCTTCACGACGTCGACCAGCAGCCAGCCCAGCACCGCGGCCGCCGTCGCCACCAGCGTGTTCACGAACGCCGCCGACGCCAGCCCGTTGGCGCCCAGCGCCGAGCCCGCGTTGAACCCGAACCAGCCGAACCACAGCAGCCCGGCGCCCAGCAGCACGAACGGCAGGTTGTGCGGCCGCATCGGCTGCTTCGGCCAGCCCACCCGCTTGCCCAGGACCAGCGCCAGCGCGAAGCCCGCCGCGCCCGCGTTGATGTGCACGACCGTGCCGCCGGCGAAGTCGAGCGCGCCCAGCTCGAAGATCCAGCCGCCGCCCCACACCCAGTTCGCCACCGGGAAGTACACGATGGTCACCCACAGCGGCACGAACAGCGCCCACCCCCGGAACGTCGCACGCTCCGCGACGGCGCCGCTGATCAGCGCGACGGTGATGATCGCGAACACCGCCTGGAACGCGACGAAGGCGAACTCCGGGATCGGAGCCGCGGCCATGCTGTCGACGCCCACGCCGTCCAGGCCGACCTTCCCCAGCCCGCCGATCAGGCCGCCGTTGCTGCCGTCGAACGCCAGCGAGTAGCCCCACAGCACCCAGATCACCGGCACGATCGCCAGGCAGAGGAAGCTCATCATGAGCATGTTGAGGACCGCCTTGGCGCGCACCATGCCGCCGTAGAAGAAGGCCAGTCCAGGGGTCATGAGCAGAACGAGGGCCGCGCTCGTGAGCACCCACGCGGTGTCGCCCGCGCTGAGTTCGGGCATCGTTGGCTCCTAGCCGAGTCGGAACGCCGGACCCGTTCACAGGCCGGCCACGTCCCTGTGATCGTGGCGATCCGTCGTTACTCGGGCGTGCGGCGACCATTACGGCCACGTGACATGCGCCACTCGCGCGTTACGAGTGCGTGAACGGAGCGGCTCAGCGGCCGGAGCCGACCCTGATCAGCTCGTCGAACGGCACGGAGTGCTGGTACGTGTAGCCGGCGCGCAGGATGGTGGCCTCGTTCAGGTGGCGGCCGACCAGTTGCATGCCGACCGGGAGGCCGTCGGAGCGTCCGCAGGGGATGGTGATGGCTGGGTGGCCGGTGTAGTTGAACGGGAGGGTGTTGCGCAGGCCGGGCAGGCCCATGGCGCGGTCGTCGTTGCCTTCGGCCCACGTCAGGAGTGCCGGGAAGTCCGGCCGTTCGCGATAGGCCGGTGCCGTGGTCAGGCAGGTCGGCATGAGGAGGACGTCGACGTCGGTGAGCGCGCGGTCGTATGCCGCGACGAAGGTGCCGCGGACGTTCTGTGCCCGCGCGTAGAGGCGGCCCTCGAGGTTGCGGGCGCTGAACTCGCCGATCAGGCGCTGCAGCCGGCGCTCCGGATACAGTTCGGCGTCCTTGCGCCAGGTGCGGTCGAGCGCGGCGGCCAGCGATGGCGGGTAGTAGGTCTGCCCGAGCGCGGAGATGCCGGCCT